>NZ_JABAGQ010000009.1 GCF_012844225.1 Rhodococcus sp. 105337 | reverse complement strand
TGATCGCACCAAATAATTGGCACTGACATTCATCGGCACACTGTTGAGTTCTCAAAGAACACGCACACACCATCACTTGCAAGTTTCTCAACTTGTTCGATCCGGGGTTTGTTGTCCCACCGGGTTCCTCATCGGCTCCCTGGGGCGAACACCAACCTTACCAGAAGATTGTGTGTCGTGTAAACGTGCAGGCGCCTTCGTCCAACCTCGTTGTCCCAGTCCCTCAGGTCCGGGTCGGTGTCCGTGTCGCTCTGACTTGGACTAAGTTACGCGACGATGAACTGCCCTGCAAATCCCCTGGTCAGCAGCCATTCGGGGAAGGAAACCCCAGGTGAACGGGCCTAGCGTCTACCCCGTGGACCGGGATCTTCAATCGTGACGCCGCACACATGCCACCCCGGGCCTCATCCGCGCAGGAGAGTGGGCTCGCCGGCCCCGACCCGCTCGATGTTGCCGCCCAGCTCCTGGATGATTTCCACGAACCTCGGGTAGCCGCGATCGATGTGGTAGACGTCGTGCACTTCGGTCACCCCGTCTGCGCACAGCCCGGCAAGCACCAGTCCGGCCCCTGCACGGATATCCGACGCCCATACCGGAGCACTCGACAGTTCCTCCACGCCGCGGATCACCGCATGGTGTCCGTCCGTCCGCGCATCGGCGCCCAGACGCACCATCTCCTCCACGAAGCGGAACCGCGCCTCGAAGACGTTTTCGGTGATCATCGACGTGCCGTCCGCCACCGCCGCGAGCCCGATGGCCATCGGCTGAAGATCGGTAGGGAAACCGGGGTACGGAAGTGTCGCGAAGTTGACCGCCCGCGGACGCTCCCTCTGGACCACGCGGAACCCGTCCACGAGCGGAGCCACTTCGGCGCCGGCTCCCCGCAGCTTGTCGAGCACGAGTGCGAGGTGCTTGGGATTGACTCCGCGCACGGTCAGATCCCCGCGCGTCATCGCCGCCGCGATCCCCCACGTCGCCGCCACGATGCGGTCACCGATGCAGCGATGACTCGTGGGCGAGAGGGCAGGAACGCCGGAGATCCGAAGAGTCGTGCTCCCGGCGCCCGTGATCCGGGCACCCATCTGGACGAGCATGGTGCACAGGTCCACGATCTCCGGTTCACGCGCGGCATTGTCGATAGTGGTGTCGCCCTTTGCGAGGACAGCAGCCATGAGGATGTTCTCGGTGGCACCCACCGACGGGAAGGCCAGCCGGATCGTCGCGCCGTGCAGTTCGTCCGCCTCGGCAACGACGCAGCCGTGCTCGATGGTGCTGTGCGCCCCCAGCAGACGGAGACCGGACTGGTGCATGTCGAGCGGGCGGGAGCCGATCGCGTCTCCGCCCGGCAGGGCGACCACCGCGCGGCGGCATCTCGCGACCAAGGGTCCGAGGACACATACGGAGGCACGGAACTGCTTCACCGCGGCGAAGTCCGCGTGGTACGACGGCTGCGCGGGGGTCGTGATCCGTACTTCGTCACCGTCGAGTTCGACCTCGCAGCCGAGACCCCGCAGGACCTCCGCCATCAAGGGCACGTCGAGGATGTCTGGACAGTTCGTAATCGTCGTGGTGCCCTCGGCGAGAAGCGCGGCAGCCATCAGCTTGAGCACGCTGTTCTTGGCACCACCGACGACGACATCACCAACGAGCCGGTTTCCCCCGGTGACAAGAAAGCGTTCACTCACAGCGACACAGCCTAACGTCGTGTCTGTCTCTACAGCGGAACCGGTACCGTGGCGGCCATGGCAGTGCATCTCACCAGGATCTATACCCGTACCGGAGACGACGGTACGACGGGCCTCAGTGATTTTTCCCGGGTATCGAAGAACGACCCGCGATTGATCGCCTACGCCGATTGCGACGAGACGAACGCGGCGATCGGGGTAGTGCTCGCACTCGGTTCCGTCCCCGAGCGGCTCGTTCCCGTGCTGCAGCAGATCCAGAACGACCTGTTCGATGCGGGCGCCGACCTGTCGACGCCGATCGCGGAGAACCCGAAGTACCCGCCGCTGCGCATCACCGAGCCGTACATCGACCGGCTCGAGGCGTGGTGCGACGAATTCAACGAAGAGCTGGGACCGCTCGATTCGTTCATTCTTCCGGGCGGAACCCCGGCCGCGGCGCTCCTGCACACCGCTCGCACGGTGGCGCGCCGGGCGGAACGTTCGGCATGGGCTGCGGTGGACGCCGCACCCGAGACCACGACAGTCTTGCCGGCGAAGTACCTCAACCGTCTGTCGGATCTGTTGTTCATCCTCAGCAGGGTCACCAATCCGGAGGGCGACGTCCTGTGGAAGCCCGGAGCGGGCGCGTAGGTAGGTCGATCTAGTAGGGACGGCGGCGCTGCGAGCGTCCCGACGGCCTGGACTCCACCCAGGACAGGAACGCCGTCTTCGCGCCGCTGTCCAGAGCGATCTCGTAGGATCCGTCGCCGTCGACGATCTCGAGGATCACGATGTCCTCGGTCATGATGTCCGTCTCCGCTGCAGTGGCGTACCGGCGCGAACGCACCTCGATGCCCTGGCGGGAAATCCGCGTATCCGGCCCGGGACGCAGACTCGAGAGCTTGTAGAAGGCGAGCGTCTCGTCGCCGTAGCGGATGATCCCGTGGCGCCATCCGGCGCAGTCACTGCGCGGGAGAACCCGCAGAATCGCAGCAGTGCCCCCTCCACGAAGGGAGAAGGCACGATAAACGAGAGCCGCGACGGCAACCGCAAGCAGCACCACAAGGATGATGAGAACAATCATTCCGAGTGACACTGCTTGTCGGCTCCGTCGCGGCTCTTCGTTGTGTATCCGACGATCAGGCCCGTTCGACGGCCCGCAGGCGGCCCTTGGCCGCTGCGACTGCCGCCTCGTCCTGACTTTCGGCCAGGGTCGACTTCGCTGCCTCGACGTCGATGTCTTCGGCAAGAACGGCCGCTTCGGCAAGAACCGTCACGGTCGTGGCGGTCACCGAGAGGAATCCGCCGTCGACTGCCATGACGATACGCTCCCCGTCGGCGGTCTTGACCGACACGACACCGCCCTCGACGAGCTGGCCGAGGACCGGCTCGTGTCCGGGCATGACGCCGATTTCGCCTTCGGTGGTCTGGGCGGTGACGAGAGTCGCCTCTCCCGACCAGACACGTTCCTCGACGGCAACGATGTCTACGCGCATCTCAGCCACGCCGGCCTACTTCCCGGAGATCTTCTTGGCCGCGGCCTCGACATCGTCGAGTCCACCGCAGCTGTTGAAGGCCTGCTCCGGAAGGTGGTCGAACTCGCCCTTGCAGACGCGGTCGAACGCCTCGATCGTGTCGCTGAGCGGCACGACCGAACCGGGCTGACCCGTGAACTTCTCGGCAACGATGAAGTTCTGGCCGAGGAACTTCTGGAGACGACGGGCACGGTTGACCGTGACCTTGTCCTCTTCGGAAAGCTCGTCCATACCGAGGATGGCGATGATGTCCTGCAGTTCCTTGTACTTCTGAAGGATCCGCTTGACCTCGTTGGCGACACGGAAGTGGTCCGCGCCGACGATGCCGGGCTCGAGGATGCGCGAGGTCGACGTCAGCGGGTCCACAGCGGGGTAGATACCCATCTGCGAAATCGGACGCGAGAGCTCGGTGGTCGCATCGAGGTGCGCGAACGTCGTGGCCGGCGCCGGGTCGGTGTAGTCGTCGGCGGGAACGTAGATCGCCTGCAGCGAGGTGATCGAGCGACCACGCGTCGAGGTGATGCGCTCCTGGAGCTCACCCATCTCGTCGGCCAGCGTCGGCTGGTAACCCACGGCCGAAGGCATACGACCGAGAAGGGTCGACACCTCGGAACCGGCCTGGGTGAACCGGAAGATGTTGTCGATGAAGAGCAGCACGTCCTGGCCCTGCACATCGCGGAAGTACTCCGCCATGGTCAGTGCGGACAGGGCGACGCGCATACGCGTGCCCGGCGGCTCGTCCATCTGGCCGAAGACAAGGGCGGTGTCCTGGAGGACGCCCATCTCTTCCATCTCGAGGTGGAGGTCGGTGCCCTCACGGGTGCGCTCGCCGACGCCGGCGAACACCGACGTACCGGAGAACTCACGCGCGATACGGGTGATCATCTCCTGGATCAGAACGGTCTTGCCGACACCGGCACCACCGAACAGACCGATCTTGCCGCCCTTGACGTACGGGGTGAGCAGGTCGATGACCTTGATGCCGGTCTCGAGGATTTCGGTCTTGCCCTCGAGCTGGTCGAAGGCCGGGGGCTTGCGGTGGATGCCCCACTGCTCGCCGTCGCGACCCGTTCCGGGTGCATCGAGGCAGTCGCCCAGGGCGTTGAAGACGTGGCCCTTCACGACATCGCCGACCGGCACGGAGATCGGGCGACCGGTGTCGGTGACGGAGGTGCCGCGCACCAGACCGTCGGTGGGCTGCATCGAGATCGTGCGGACCAGGTTGTCACCCAGGTGCTGCGCGACCTCGAGGGTCAGGGTCTTCGCCACGGACGGCAGAGTGACCTCTGCGTGCAGGGCGTTGAACAGTTCGGGTACGGCGCCACGCGGGAACTCCACGTCGACGACGGCGCCGATGACGCGGACGACGCGCCCGGCAAGGGCCGACGCCGCACCGGCGTTTTTGTCGGTAACTGCTGCGGTCATTGTGGTTCAGTCACTTCCTGCACTCGAGGCGAGCGCACCGGCACCGCCGACGATCTCGCTGATTTCCTGGGTGATCTGGGCCTGGCGGGCCTGATTCGCCTGACGGCTGAGGGTGTTCACCAGATCCGTGGCATTGTCCGTCGCGGCCTTCATCGCGGTACGACGGGCAGCCGACTCGGAGGCTGCGGCCTCCAGCAGCGACGCGAAGATCCGCGTGCTGACGTACTTCGGCAGAAGCGCGGACAGAAGCGTCGACGCCTCGGGCTCGAAGTTGTAGTCGGCCGTGGGTCCCTCGGATACACGATGACCGTCGCTCAGCATGTCCGAACCCAGTTCGATCTCGTCCTCGGTGACACTCACCTCGAGCGGCGCCATACGACGCACCTCGGGGATCTGGGTCAGCATGGACACGAACCGGGTGTAGACGATGTGCAGCTCGTCGACGCCCTCGATGGTGCCTTCGCCGTTGGGTGCAGGCACCTCGGAACCGGATCCGGCCATGAACAGCTCGACCAGGTGCCGGCTCGCCTTCGCAGCATCCGTGTAACGGGGTTCCTGCGAGAAGCCTGTCCAGGCACCCGCGACGGGACGCTCACGGAAGGTGTAGAACGACAGGCCCTTACCGCCCAGCACGTACAGCACAGGCTCTTTGCCCTCGCTGACGAGCAGCTGGCGCAGCTCCTCCGCCTCCTTCAAGACGTTGGAGTTGTAACCACCGGCCATACCGCGGTCGCTGGTCACAACCAGCACTGCCGCACGCTTCGGGTTCTCGCGCTCGTTGAGCAGGGGGTGATCCAGCGACGAGGACGCGCTGGCCAACTCCGAGAGGACCTTGGTGATCTCCTCGGCGTAGGGCTTCGATGCCGCCACTCGGGCCTGAGCCTTCGTGATACGCGACGTCGCGATCAGTTCCTGCGCCTTGGTGATCTTCTTGGTCGAGTTGACCGACTTGATCCGCGAGCGCAGCTCACGCAAGTTCGCCATTCGTCGATCACACTCCCTTCACTGGACGCTGGGTCATGGCCGCCCCGTTCACTTGCGAACGGAGGTGCGCTTGACGGAGACCTGCTCCTGCGCCACTTCGTCGGCGCCGAGAGCCTCTGCTTCGGCCTCGTTCACGACGCGGCTGCCGTCGGAGGCGAGGAAGCCCTCCTTGAACTTGGCGGTCGCGGCGGTCAGTGCCTCGATCGACTCGTCGGTCAGGGCCTTGCCACCGGCGATCTGCTCGTAGACGCCCGAAGCGTTGCGATGCAGATCCTCGAGAAGCTCGGTCTCGAAACGACGGACGTCGCCGACGGGAACGGAGTCGAAGACACCCTCACCGGCAAGGTAGATCGAGATGATCTGGTCCTCGACGGCGATCGGCGAGTACTGATCCTGCTTGAGGAGCTCGACGAGCCGCTGTCCGCGCTCGAGCTGCGCCTTCGACGCGGCATCGAGATCGGAAGCGAAGGTCGCGAATGCCTCGAGCTCGCGGTACTGAGCGAGTTCCAGACGCAGGGAGCCGGAGACCTTCTTCATGCCCTTGGTCTGTGCGGCGCCACCGACTCGGGAAACCGAGATACCGACGTTGATCGCGGGACGAACGCCCTTGTTGAAGAGGTCCGACTCGAGGAAGACCTGACCGTCGGTGATGGAGATGACGTTGGTCGGGATGTAGGCCGAGACGTCGTTCGCCTTGGTCTCGATGATCGGCAGTGCCGTCAGCGAACCGCCACCGAGCGCGTCGGACAGCTTCGCCGAACGCTCCAGCAGACGCGAGTGCAGGTAGAAGACGTCACCGGGGTATGCCTCACGTCCCGGCGGGCGACGCAGCAGCAGCGAGATGGCACGGTATGCCTCGGCCTGCTTGGTCAGGTCGTCGAACACGATGAGGACGTGCTTGCCCTGGTACATCCAGTGCTGGCCGAGGGCCGAACCGGTGTACGGGGCGAGCCACTTGAAGCCGGCGGAGTCGGAGGCCGGAGCTGCGACGATGGTGGTGTACTCCATCGCGCCGTTCTCCTCGAGGGCCTGCTTGACGCCCGCGATGGTGGAGCCCTTCTGGCCGATCGCGACGTAGATGCAGCGCACCTGCTTCGACGCGTCGCCGGACTCCCAGTTGGCCTTCTGGTTCAGGATCGCGTCGATGCAGACCGCGGTCTTGCCGGTCTTGCGGTCGCCGATCACGAGCTGGCGCTGGCCACGCCCGATCGGGGTCATCGCGTCGATGGCCTTGATGCCCGTCTGGAGCGGCTCCTCGACCGGCTGGCGCTCCAGCACGGAAGCGGCCTGCAGCTCGAGCGCACGGGTCTCGTCGGCTTCGATGTCGCCGAGGCCGTCGATCGGCTGACCGAGCGGGTTCACGACGCGTCCGAGGAAGTTGTCGCTGACCGGGACGGACAGAACGTCGCCGGTCCGCTTTACTTCCTGGCCTTCCTGGATGGACTGGAAGTCACCCAGGATCACGGCACCGATTTCGGTGGCTTCGAGGTTGAGGGCCACGCCCAGAACGCCGCCGGGGAATTCCAGCAGCTCGTTGGACATCGCCGACGGGAGGCCGCTGATGTGCGCGATGCCGTCACTGGTGTCGACGACCACGCCGACCTCTTCGCGGGAGGCCTCCGGGGAGTAGCTCGCGGTGTAATTGTCAATCGCGCTACGGATCTCGTCGGAGGAGATCGTCAGCTCCGCCATGTTCTTCCTGCTCTCGGTATCAGGTCTTCGGAAAGATCTATGTGTGTGTTCGGAAGTGGACTACGTGAGGCTCTTGCGCACTGCCGCGAGTCGACCCGCAGCACTGCCGTCGATGACCTCGTCGCCCACCCGGACGACCAATCCACTGAGAAGCTCGGGATCGACCTCGACGTGCACCGTCACAGGCTTCCCGTAGATACGGCCCAGGGTAGCGGCGAGCCGCTCTTCCTGCGTCGCATCGAGGGGTGCCGCGCTTCGGACGTGCGCAACGGCACGATCGCGCTGTGTTGCGGCGAGCGCCGACAGTTCGTCGAGCGTCTCGGCCGGCGGCTTGCGGAGCCGACCGACGGCATGAACCGCCAACGCTTCGGTGATCGCGGTCACCTTGCCGTAGAGCAGACGCGACAGCAGCTCCCGCTTGGCCGTAACCGTGGTGCTGCGGTCGGAAAGTGTCCGCTCGAGGTCCGGGTTACCGGCCACGATGCGTCCGAGGCGGAAAAGCTCGTCCTCGACGGTGTCGAGCTGGTTCTGCTCCGCTGCCGCCTTCAGCAACGCCTCACGACCGAGCTGGACGAGAGAGTTGGTCAGGTCGGACTGTGCCGACCAGTCCTGCCCCGCCGCGGCTTTGACGGTCGCGAGGGTCGAGGCCGAAACCTTCCCCCCGAAGACCTGCTCGGCCAGCGTCACCCGAACGGCGACCGGGGCCGAGGCGTCTGCCAGCGCGCTCCGGAGAGCCCGCTGGTTGTCGAGCGCCTCGACCACCGAGAACAGTTCGGAACCGGCCTGAGCCGCAGCGGCAGTCGCGGCACCCGAGCCCAGGGCGGACTGCAACGCGGAACGCGTATGAGCGAGTGCCTCACGGCTTGCTGCGTACATGGTGCTCACTTTCCGGATGCAGAGTCAGCGCTGAGGGAGTCGAGTTCGTCGAGGAATCGATCGATCGAGCCGGCACGCTTCACATCGTCGGCGAGTGTCTCGCCGATGATCTTCTCGGCGAGATCCACCGAGCTACGTCCGAGATCGGTGCGCAGTTCGGCCACGATCTGCTGGCGCTGGGCCTGCAGCTGGTTGTGACCTGCAGCGACGATGCGGTCGCTCTCTTCCTGAGCCTGTGCCTTCATGTCGGCGATGATCTGCTGGCCCTGCGTACGGGCCTCTTCACGGATCTGCGCCGCCTCGGTACGGGCTTCGGCGAGCTGGGCACGATACTGCTCGAGCGCGGCCGCAGCCTCTGCCTGAGCTTCCTCTGCCTTCTTGATGCCGCCTTCGATCAGCTCCGAACGCTCGTCGAGAACCTTCTGGAACATCGGAAGTACGAACTTCCAGAAGACGATGCCGACGATGATCAGGGCGACGAGCGACCAAACGATGTCGTATGTCGCGGGCAGCAGGGGATTGGGTGTCTCCCCCTCCGCTGCCGCGAGAATCAGGATGCTGTCAGCCATGGTTGTCGTCGAATCAGAAGATGAAGCCGGCGACGATACCGATCAGCGCCAGTGCCTCGGTGAATGCGATACCGAGGAACATGGTGGTACGCAGCTGACCGGCCATCTCGGGCTGACGAGCCATGCCCTCGATCGCCTTACCGACGACGATGCCGATGCCGATGCCGGGGCCGATCGCAGCGAGGCCGTAGCCGACCGCACCGAGTCCACTGATGGTGGTCTCCGACTGGGCGAGGACGTCTGCTGCCTGAAGCGCAACGCTCATTGGTGTTCCATTCCCTTTCTTGTGGCCCGGCCCCGGGGATCGGCGACCGAGTCAGTCTGTGTGTAGAGATGTAGGTCGTGCAGTTCGGGGAGCTAATGCTCTTCGGCGTGCAGCGCCAGATCGATGTACACCGCTGTGAGCAGCGCGAAAATGTAGGCCTGCAGGACGATCACCAGAAGCTCGAAGAAGGTGAACGCGACTCCGCCGATGAGCGAACCGATACCGAAGAACCTCATGATGCCGTCGGAGTCGAAGAAGAAGAACTGCGTGGCGCTGAAGAACAGCACCAGCATGATATGTCCGGCCAGCATGTTCGCCATGAGACGAATGGTGAGGGTGAACGGCCGCAGCAGGAATGTCGAGACGAACTCGATCGGGATCACCAGAAGGTGAAGAGCCGGCGGCAGGTTCGGAATGACGATGCTGCTCTTGACGTAGCGGAAGAATCCGTACTTCTTGATGCCTACGTAGTTGAAGACGATGTAGGCGAGCGCAGCAAGGACGATCGGCATGCCGATTCGCGCATTCGACGAGATGTTGAGGAAGGGGATGATCGAGGTCAGGTTGAGCCCGACCACCAAGAAGAAGATGGTGACGATCACCGGCAGGAACCGGCGCCCCTGCTCTTTGCCGAGGATGTCCTCGGCAATGTGGATACGAACAAAGTCGAGCATGATCTCGGCGACGTTCTGCACGCCTCGCGGCACGATCTTCGGACTCCGCATGGCGAAGAAGAAGAAGACTGCGACGAGCAGTGCAACGACGACGCGGATAAGCATCAGTCGATCCATCTCGAAGGGGGTGCCCTCGAAGAGGATTGGCGGTGGGAAAAAATCAGCAAGTGACGGCGCGTGGAATTCTCCGGCTGCCAAGGTGGTGACGCTCAGCGCTCTCTCCCGTAGTCGGCCGCAGGCATTGCCGTCTGCGGTTCGATCGGACATTGACGATCCAACAAGTCGACCAGGTCGGCTCGCGTATTCGCCAGTGTTCCGAACCGCCGAAGCGGTTCCGCGTCCTGCCGGTGTCGGCGACTCTCGTCGACTCGGCGGTCATTGAACACGACCGCCTATGAAGTCACAACCGCGTGCTCGGCCCAGGGCCCTCGCGTGCAGTGTCACCTTCGTGAAAACCACACTACCAACTGCTCTACGACAGTGCGTAGGTGGGTACCTACCCGCGGGTAATTGACACACGTATCTACTACTGATCGTCGTTTCCGCTGCCGGCCGACGGCTCCGGATCGACGTAGAGCGCGCGCTGGGACACCACGCCGTACGTTTCCGCACCGAGCACGATCACCAGCGCCAGCACGATCGTCAGGACGAGCGCGTTCCGGTTGTAGAAGTCCAGCGGATCGAGCGTCGCCATCACCACGATGGCGAGGATCAGCTTGAGTAGCCACGTTCCGAGCAGTACCGCGCCCGCGGTCATCGCCGGGAGTTTCGCGGTCAGCAGCACACCGAGCGCGGTGAACAGGATGAACCCGCCGCCGACGGCCGCACCGATCAGCGCTCCCCACAGGCCGGGCGTTCCCGCGACGAGCACGGACACGATCGACGCCACGACGGCCAGCGCGAGCAGTCCGAGTACGCCGTACCGGACGGCCGCGCGCATGGGTGCCGACGCGTCGGGCAGGGTGGGCAGGGAGTGTTCGGGTTCGGGAAGATCCGGGGAGGTCACAGTAATCGAGCCTAACGGACCCGGCGGAAGCGCTTCGGCGGTGCATCCCCGTCACCGTCGTGATGCCGCAGCGATGGGACGGCGGTCACCACGAGCGCGAACAACAGGCCGGCGGCGGTCATCAGCACGACCACCCTGCGGTCGAGCAGCGACGAACCCACGGCTCCGAAGGCCAGGACACCGACCCACAAGTAGAGGAGCAGCACCACACGCCGGTGCGAATGGCCGATCTGCAACAGCCGGTGATGCAGGTGCATCTTGTCCGGGCTGAACGGGCTCACGCCGGCGCGCGTGCGCCGGACGATCGCGAGGAGGAGGTCGAGAATCGGGATGAACATGACAGCGCCGATCAGGATGAGCGGCGACAGGAGACCGAGAAGGTCGCGGGAACCATAGGCACTGAGGGGAATTCGGCCCGACGCGCTGGTCGAGATGGCCGCGAGCATCAGGCCGATCAACATCGAGCCCGAGTCCCCCATGAAGATCTTCGCGGGCTGGAAATTGAACGGCAGGAACCCCAGGCACGCCCCCGCCAGCGCGGCCGCGATCAGCGCCGGCGGATACGCCGAGACGTCTCCGCCCTGATCGAGCAGCAGTCCCACCGAGAACACACAGATCGCGACCGCGGCGATCAGTCCGAGACCGGCCGCGAGACCGTCGAGGCCGTCGACGAAGTTCATCGCGTTGATCATCACGGCGGCCACCGCGACCGTGATGAGTCCCCCTTGCAGCTGGTCGAGCACGAGCGTGGAACCGCTGAAGGGGTCGTAGATCACGATCCAGCTCACGCCCATCACCACCAGCACCCCGGCAGCGGTCACCTGCCCCACGAACTTGGTGAGGGCGTCGAGTCCCCACCGGTCGTCGATGATGCCCACGAGCACGATGATCGACGCCGCCACCAGCGCGGCACCCATCTCGGTGGTGTACTCGAAACCTCTGGTCAGCGCCGGCAGATGCTGCGCGAAGACGATGCCCGCCACGAGTCCGATGTACATCCCGACCCCGCCCAGACGCGGCGTCGGAGTGACGTGCACGTCACGATCGCGAGGGATCGCCACCGCACCGAGCTTGATCGCCAGGATCCGGACCACTCCGGTGGCGAGAAAGGTCACCACCGCAGAGGTGAGAAGCACCAGAAGCAGTTCCCTGATGGGTACGCCCGCGCCACGTCCCGCTTGCGCGAGCAGTACGACCGAGTCGGCTGAAGTCACGTGCTCCGTTCCTCCGCCCGCTACTCCCCGCCGGAGCGCAGGCGTTCGGGATCATCGCCGAGAACCTCGGCGACGTCCTCGGCCGACACCGCGCCTTCGCGCAGGATCCGGGGGCGGTCACCGGTGAGATCGACGATCGTCGACGCGACGCCGTGTTCGGCCGGTCCACCGTCGAGATACACCCCGACGGATTCCCCGAGCTGTTCACGCGCCTGACCGGCGTCGGTGGCGGGCGGGCGACCGGAAATGTTGGCGCTCGACACTGCGAGCGGTCCGACCTCGCGCAGCAACTCGAGGATCACCGGGTGCAGGGGCATGCGCAGCATCACCGTTCCGCGGGTGTCGCCGAGATCCCACGCGAGCGACGGTGCCTGATGCACCACCAGGCTGAGGCCGCCGGGCCAGAACGCACGGATGAGTTCGCGCGCTTCGGGGCGCACGGTGCTGACGAGGCCGTCGATCGTCGTCCACGATCCGACGAGGATGGGCACCGGCATGTCCCGTCCGCGTCCCTTCGCCCTCAGCAGCGCGGAGACAGCGGAACTGTCGAATGCGTCGGCTGCGAGGCCGTACACCGTGTCGGTGGGCACGACGACGAGGCGTCCTGCCTTGAGCGCGCCCCGCGCCGCGTTCAATCCTGCGGCGCGCGAATCTGGTTTGTTGCAGTCGTACACGGTGCTCACGCACTCATCCTTCCACTAGCGCTCGAGTATTCCGTCGCGGGGCTCGGCGCCCGGGCTAACCACCAGCCGAGGAACGGACTGCCGCACGACTCGCTTCGACGTCGGTCGGCACCCGGTGCGCGACCACGAATCGGGGCTTGCCCGCCAGGTCGTAATGCTCGACGACGTCGTCGAAGACGCGGCGCTGCGCGAACAGCTCGGCGACGAGCATGCCGTTGGTGTCGTCGTGTTCCACCGCCGCCGCTCCCCCGATTCGCAACCAGCGCGCGATGTTCGAGATCATCGGTTTGATGACGGACAGTCCGTCCGGGCCGCCGAACAACGCAGAATGCGGGTCGTGCTCGGCGACTTCGGGCTCGAGGGCGGTTCCCTCGGGGATGTACGGCGGGTTGGACACCACGATGTCGACGGCGCCCTCGAGCGCGGCGAGCAGGGTGCGGTCGGTCACGTCACCCTGGTGCAGCACGATCGGCGTGTCGCCGTCGTTCGCACGGGTCTCGGCGTTCTGCCGCGCCCAGGCGAGCGCCCGCGGCTCGAGTTCCACGGCGTGCACGACGGCATCCGGCCGGGCATGGGCAATAGCGAGTGCGAGCGCACCCGATCCCGTACACAGATCGAGCACGACGGGATTGCGGCGTCCGTGGCGTTCGAGAAATGCCAGCGCCCAACCGAGAAGCAGTTCCGTCTCGGGCCGGGGCACGAACACGCCGGGCCCGACGGCGAGGTCGATCTCGCCCATCGGCGACGTGCCGAGGATGTATTGGAGGGGAATGCGCTTGGCGCGCTGGTCCACCATCGCGCGGTAGGCCTCGATCATGGCCGAATCGACGAGGGGCACGAGCCCGAGCCGGCCTCGCTCGATTCCGAGCAGGTGCGCGGCAAGCAGTTCGGCGTCGACACGCGGGCTCGCGACACCCGCTTCCTCGAGCACCGACGCTGCTTCGATGATGGCCAGGCGCAGGGGTTGACGACTCACGCAGTACAGCGTGCCATGCCCACGGCCGCTCCGATGCCACGAGGTCCCCCAGGCATACCTCGCACAGGGGACTCGCCACCGACGCGGCGGGGCACGCGCTTATTCGGCGGCGAGCCGGGCCTGCCGGTCGGCGGCCGCGAGCGCGTCGAGAAGCGCATCCATGTCTCCGTCGAGCACAGCGTCGAGATTGTGCGCCTTGTAGCCGATGCGGTGGTCGGTGATGCGGTTCTCGGGGTAGTTGTAGGTCCGGATGCGCTCGGAGCGGTCGACGGTGCGCACCTGGCTCGCACGGCCCGCCGAGGCCTCCGCGTCCGCTGCTTCTTCGGCTGCGGCCTGCAGACGCGCGGCGAGAACCTGCATCGCACGGGCCTTGTTCTGCAACTGCGACCGCTCGTTCTGACACGTGACGACGATCCCCGTCGGCAGGTGGGTGATCCGGACGGCGGAGTCGGTCGTATTGACGCCCTGCCCACCCTTGCCGGACGAGCGGTACACGTCGATGCGCAGATCGCCCTCGTCGATCTGCACCTCTTCCACCTCGTCGGGTTCGGGATAGACGAAGACGCCGGCCGCGGAGGTGTGCACGCGGCCCTGCGATTCGGTCACCGGGACGCGCTGCACCCGGTGCACCCCACCCTCGAACTTGAGCCGCGACCATACGCCGTCCCGGACGTCGGTCTTCGACTTGATGGACAGGGTGACGTCCTTGTAGCCGCCGAGATCCGAATAGGTCGCGCCGAGGACTTCCACACGCCAGCCGGAGTTCTCGGCGTTGCGGGTGTACATGCGCGCGAGATCGGCCGCGAACAGGGCGGACTCCTCGCCGCCCTCCCCGGACTTCACTTCGAGCACCACGTCGTCCCCGTCGTGCGGATCGCGGGGCGCGAGGAGATCGGTGAGCGTGCGGTCGAGTTCGGCGACCTGCTCTTCGAGCTTGTTCACCTCGTCGGCGAAGGCGGAGTCGTCGGCGGCCAGTTCACGGGCGGCTCCGAGGTCGTCGCGCGCGGCCGTCAGCTTGGTGTACGTGGCCATGACCGGGGCGAGCTCGGCGAACCGCTTCCCTACCCTGCGCGCAATCGACGGATCGTTGTGCAGCGCCGGGTCGGACAATTGCTGTTCCAGACCCGCGTATTCGGCCAGGATGTCGTCGATGGCCGACGGCTTGGTCTGCCCCGCCATGGGTCGCTCCGCTCTGTGATGCTGTGTGCTTCGATGCCGTGCGCCTGCTTGGGTGCTGCGGCGCTCGACGAGTGTGTATCGAGGGGTGCCCGGCCGCGCCGGTACACCGGTGGAACAAAAAAGCCGACGCCCGGCCTGTGACGAAGACAGAACCGGGCGTCGGCGTGACAGCTAGCTGTCGGCGTCGGCCTTCTTGGAAGGACGCTTGCCGTAGCGAGCCTCGAAGCGGGCGACGCGGCCGCCGGTGTCGAGGATCTTCTGCTTGCCGGTGTAGAACGGGTGGCACTTGGAGCAGACTTCGACGGTGATCCGTCCCGACTCCTTGGTGCTGTGCGTTTCGAACGTGTTGCCGCAACCGCAGACGACGGTTGTCGCCACGTAGTTGGGGTGGATTCCTGCCTTCATGGTGTCCCTTTCGTGGCCGCCGGGTCGCCTTCGCGGATCGAAGACGTGAACCGGAGCCGGACTGAGCCGTTCGATTATGCCAAACACCTGGCCCCGGGAAAAATTCCCGGGCCCCGATGTCAGTCTTCCAGAGCTCCCGGGGCGGTCTTCGCGACCGTCATCAGGAACTCGATGTTCGTCTTGGACTTCTTGAGCCGATCGATGAGCACATCGATCGCCTGATGAGAATCCAGACCGGAGAGCACGCGGCGCAGCTTGTGCACGACCGCGAACTCGTCGGGGCTCATGAGGAGCTCGTCCTTACGAGTGCCCGACGGATTGACGTCCACCGCCGGGAACACGCGACGCTCGGCGATCTTGCGATCGAGCTTGAGCTCGGCGTTACCCGTGCCCTTGAACTCCTCGAAGATCACAGTGTCGCCCGTGGAGCCGGTCTCCACCATCGCGGTGGCGATGATGGTGAGCGATCCACCGTTCTCGATGTTGCGTGCCGCGCCCAGGAACCGCTTCGGCGGGTACAGCGCGGTCGAGTCGACACCACCCGACAGGATGCGTCCCGACGCCGGCGACGAGTTGTTGTACGCGCGGCCGAGGCGAGTGATCGAGTCGAGCAGCACGACGACGTCGCGTCCCATTTCGACGAGGCGCTTGGCGCGCTCGATCGCGAGTTCGGCCACGGACGTGTGGTCTGACGGCGGACGGTCGAAGGTCGAGGAGATGACCTCGCCCTTCACCGAACGCTGCATGTCGGTGACCTCTTCGGGACGCTCGTCGACCAGCACCACCATGAGGTAGCACTCGGGGTTGTTGACGGCGATCGCGTTCGCGATGTCCTGCAGGACCGTCGTCTTACCTGCCTTGGGCGGCGAGACGATAAGCGCGCGCTGTCCCTTGCCGATCGGCATGACCAGGTCGATCACACGAGTGGTCAGGATGTTCTGCTGCGTTTCGAGTCGCAGTCGCTCGTTCGGGTACAGCGGTGTGAGCTTGTTGAACTCGGGACGGCGCTTGGCCGCCTCGACGTCCCCACCGTTGACCGTGTCCAGACGCACGAGCGGATTGAACTTCTGGCGCTGGCTGCCGGCCTGCTCACCCTCGCGGGGCACACGCACGGCACCGGTGATGGCGTCGCCGCGGCGCAGGCCGTTCTTCCGCACCATGTTCATCGACACGTAGACGTCGTTGGGGCCGGCCAGGTAGCCGGAGGTCCGGACGAACGCGTAGTTGTCGAGCACGTCGAGGATGCCCGCGACCGGCTGGAGCACGTCGTCCTCGCGGATCTCGGGCTCACGATCGGCACTGCCGCCGCCCTCGCCGCGCTCGCGTCCGCGACGGCGCTCGCGGAAGCGACGCCCACGACGGCCGCGGCCGCCTTCCTCGTCGTCGCCCGCCCGGTTGTCCTGGCGCGGACCGTTGTTGCCGTCGCCCTGGCTGCGATCACCCTGGTCACGATCGTTCCGGTCACGGTCCTGATGGCGGTCGTTCCGGTTGCGGTCGCCTTGGTTGCGGTCGCCCTGGTTGCGGTCACCCTGGTTGCGATCACCCTGGTTGCGATCACCCTGGTTGCGGTCACCCTGGTTGCGGTCACCCTGGTTGCGGTCACCCTGGTTGCGGTCGCGCCGGTTACCACCGTCACCCTCGGAGCGGTCCTGCGACTTCTCACGAGAATGACCGTCGCCGCGCTCCTGAGAGTCGCGGTCGTGGCCCTCGGACGCCGGTGCGCCGGCATCGGTCTGACCCTGGTCGGTCTGGTCCGCGCCACGACGGCCGCGTCGGCCGCGTCCACGCCGGGGTCCGTCGGACTCGCCTTCGGAATCTGCGCCGGTCTCGGCGTTGCGCTCCGGCTTCGTGTCGGTGGCGACAGCGCCGGTCTCGGCAGGCTTGTCGCTCGCAGGCTCGGTGCCGGCGACCGGAGTCACGGCAGCATCATCCTGCGCGGCGGCGCGGGCACGGCGAGCACGCGCGGGGCGAGCCGAGGCTTCGTCGGGCGTCTCGGTCGCGGGCTGTGCTGCAGCGGGGGCGGGCTTGGCGCCTGCGCCCTGCCGCTCCTTGATCGCAGCGATGAGATCGCCCTTGCGCATACCCGAGGTTCCCTTGATGCCGAGTTCGGCGGCGAGAGTCCGCAACTCGGCGAGCACCATGCCCGACAGGCCGGTGCCGCGCCGACCGGCGCGAACCGGAGACTGTGCGGAATCTCCGGCAGACTCGGTGGTGTCGGGAGCGGATGTGGCGATCAGGTCCGTATCTGTCACGGAGATCCTTTCCTTCCCTCGTTGCTCTACACAGAGCCGAGGGTTCGTTCCGCAGATCAGTTCCTGGCACTGAGCTGGGATTGCCGTACGAGTTCATGAATCGAACGGTCGGCACGTCCGCCACCACACCGATCCGGTGGGTGCGGCCTGGCCCTCCCCCTGAATCGGGAGCAGGTGAGGATGGACCCGGGATCGACGCCCCATGGAGCTGGAGTGAGTGTCCTGGAGAATCCGGCGACTTCGGACGCACGACGTGCGGACTTCCCACAGGATAGCGACGAACTGGACGCAGGGCAAGAATCGACGCGCACGCACAGCGGTGTGCGATGTGACACGAACCGCGTCAGTCGACCTGCACTCCCTCGGCCACATCGAGAGGAAGGACAGTGAGATCGTCCGCCTCCGCCGCAGCCCGCAATTCGTCGGGGAACGGCTCTGTGGTCAGCGCGAGCACAGTGGGGCCGGCACCCGAGACCATGGCGGGAATCCCGGCAGCGCGCAGCGTGGTCACCCACTTGGTGGTCAGCGGCAGGGCGGGAGCGCGCTGGGCTTGGTGCAGAAGATCCTCGGTGGCCGCCATGAGCAGATCCGGCCGCTCGGTCAGGGCGACCACCGCCAGGGCAGCGCGGCTCACGTTGAACGCCGCGTCGCGGTGCGGGACGAGCGCAGGCAGCAGCCCGCGCGTGTGCGCGGTCGACGAGCGAACCGACGGCACCAGGGCGACGGCCTTGATGCCGGGGTGCACGCTCAGCGACACCGCGCGGAACCGCCGCTGTTCGCAGCCGCTGTCCACCTCGCTCCACGAGACCACCGCACCGCCGAGCACACTCGCCGACGCATTGTCGGGATGCCCCTCGAACTCGGAGGCGAGCTGGACGAGCTGGGCGTCGTCGAGCACCCGCTCGGGCGCGACTTTACGCACCAGACCGTTGGCGGCGGCGAGTCCGCCGACCGCAGCCGATGCCGACGACCCCAGGCCGCGGGAATGAGGAATCACATTGCGGCACACCACGTCGAGACCGTCGGCCCAGATGCCCGCCGCTTCGAGACCGCGCTCGACGGCGCGAACCACGAGATGCGACGGGCCCCAAGGGACCTCTTGGGCACCTTCCCCTTCGACGCGCACGTCGAGACCGGAACCGGTTGTCGTCACGGTGATCTCGTCGTAGAGCCCGAGTGCGAGGCCGAGGCAGTCGAACCCGGCCCCCAGGTTCGCACTCGAAGCAGGAACCCGGGCGGTCACCGAGATTCCTACGGGCAGCGTTTGCGTCATGTTCTGATTCCCAACAGAGGAAGCCGTGGCGGTCAACTCAGACCAACTCGAGCGCCGACGCCACTGCGACGGGATCGACCGAAATCGGCTCGACGACGGGAACGTCGCGCAGCGCGGTGTCCGGGTCCTTGAGACCGTTGCCCGTCACCGTGCACACCACCCGCAGTCCGCGCGGCAGCCATCCGTCCTTGGAGGCCGCGAGCAAGCCGGCGATCGATGCTGCCGAGGCGGGCTCGACGAAGATCGACTCGGACTTCGCGAGCAGGTGGTAGGCCTCCAGGATCTCCTCGTCCGTGGCCGCGCGGAACGCGCCGTCGGACTCGTCCTTCGCGGTGACCGCACCGTTCCACGACGCGGGTGCACCGATCCGGATGGCTGTGGCGATCGTCTCGGGATCCTTCACCGGGTGTCCGAGCACGAGCGGGGCGGCACCGGCTGCCTGGACGCCGAGCATCCGGGGCTTGCGCGAGCTCAGGCCGTCCGCGAAGTACTCGGAGTAACCCTTCCAGTACGCGGTGATGTTGCCTGCGTTGCCCACCGGCAGCACGTGCACGTCGGGTGCATCGCCGAGTGCGTCGACGATCTCGAACGCCGCGGTCTTCTGGCCCTCGATGCGAACCGGGTTGACGGAGTTGACGAGCCCGATGGTCGGGAACTCGGCGGTGGTCTTGCGGGCGAGTTCGAGGCAGTCGTCGAAGTTGCCCTCGACCTGAACGATCTTCGCGCCGTGCATGACCGCCTGTGCGAGCTTGCCCATGGCGATCTTGCCCTGCGGCACGAGCACCGCGCAGCCGATCCCGGCGCGCGACGCGTACGCCGCCGCCGACGCCGACGTGTTGCCGGTGGACGCACACAGCACCGCCTGCTTGCCGGTCGCGAGTGCTTCGGTGACGGCCATCGTCATGCCGCGGTCCTTGAACGACCCCGTGGGGTTGAGGCCCTCGACCTTGATGTAGACGTCGCACCCGGTGATCTCCGACAGCCGGGGGGCCGGGAGCAGCGGCGTACCGCCCTCGCACAGCGTCACCGTCTTCCAGCCGTCACCGATCGGGAGGCGACTGCGGTACGCCTCGATCAGCCCGGGCCACGGGGTGTGCACGGGAGCAGTGTTTTTTTCGGCCGCACTCATTCGGCGGATCCCTCCAGTCTCAGGACGCTGGTCACAGCAATAACGGATTCGAGTTTGTCGAGCGCGGCGATGGTGTCCGCCAACGCCCGATCGGTGGCGCGATGCGTGAGCACCACCAGGCGGGCGCTTTCTGCGGCACCCTCCTGTCGCACAGCGGAGATGCTGACGCCGCGGTTCGCGAACTCGGCAGCGACGGCCGAGAGCACACCGGCACGATCGGCGACCTGCAGATTCACGTAATACCGAGTCACGATGTCGCTCATCGGGGCAATATCGAGCTTCGCGTATCGGGACTCGCGCGGTCCGCGGCCACCGTGCACACGGTTCCGGGCCGCCATCACGACGTCGCCCATCACCGCGGACGCGGTCGGGGCGCCGCCCGCGCCCTGGCCGTAGAACATGAGCCGTCCCGCGGACTGGGCTTCGACCACGACCGCGTTGAACGCACCGCTCACCGTCGACAGGGGATGCTCGCGCGGCACGAGGGCGGGGTACACCCGGGCCGAGACGCGGTCCTTGCCGTCGGGATCGGAGACCCGTTCGCAGAGTGCGAGCAGTTTGATGGTGCAGTTCAGGGCGCGGGCAGAGGTGAGGTCCGCCGCCGTGATGTTCGAGATGCCTTCGCGGTACACGTCGCTGGCGGTCACCCTCGTGTGGAAGGCGATCGACGCGAGAATCGCGGCCTTGGCCGCGGCGTCGTAGCCCTCGACGTCGGCGGTGGGGTCCGCTTCGGCATACCCGAGGCGGCCGGCCTCGGCGAGTGTCTCGGCGTAGTCGGCGCCCGTGTCGTCCATCGCGGAGAGGATGAAGTTGGTGGTGCCGTTGACGATGCCGACGACACGGTCGACCCGGTCACCCGCGAGCGACTGGGTCAGAGGACGGATGACGGGGATCGCACCGGCCACCGCGGCCTCGAAGTAGAGATCGACGTTGTGTGACTCGGCAGCCTCGGCGAGTTCACCGGTGTACGCGGCGAGCAGCGCCTTGTTGGCGGTGACGACCGACTTGCCGGCGTCGAGTGCCGCACGCACCAGAGTGCGGGGCAGTTCGATTCCGCCGATCAGTTCGACGACGATGTCGACGTCGTCGCGGGTGATCAACGCCTCGGCGTCGGTGGTGAGAAGTTCCGCCGGCACGCCCCGGTCGTAGGAGAGGTCCCGCACCGCGATCCCGCGCAGTTCGAGCGGGGCGCCGATGCGCTCACGGAGATCCGAAGCATCATCACGGATGATCCGCACGACCTCGGCTCCTACCGTGCCGTGGCCGAGCACCGCTACACCGACGGGGCGCTGCCCCGGTGCATCGGTCACCGTTGAGTTGGTCACTCCGTAACCTCCAAGCTGAGCAGATCTTCGACGGTTTCCCGACGTAGCAGGACACGCGAGACGCCGTCCTTGACAGCCACGACGGCGGGACGAGGCAGCAGGTTGTACCTGCTGGACATCGAGTAGCAGTATGCACCCGTCGCCGCTACCGCCAGTAAATCACCGGCGCCCACGTCCGACGGCATCCACGCGTCGCGAATCACGATGTCACCGCTCTCACAGTGCTTGCCCACGACGCGGGCGACGACGGGTTCCGCGTCGCTGACCCGCGAGACGAGCCGCGACTCGTACTCGGCCTGGTAGAGCGAGGTGCGGATGTTGTCGCTCATTCCACCGTCGACGCTGATGTAGCGGCGGGTGTGGCCCGTCCCCACTCCGACGTCCTTGACGGTGCCCACCTCGTACAGGGTCACGGTGCCCGGTCCGGCGATCGCGCGTCCGGGTTCGACGGCGATCGTGGGTTCGGGAAGGCCGACGAGGGCCGACTCGTTGCGCACGATGTCGGTGAGCTTCGCGGCGAGGTCCGCGACCGGCGGCGGGTCGTCGCTCGGGATGTACGAGATGCCGAGGCCACCGCCGAGATCGATGATGCTCATCTGCGCCGTCCGGTCGAGTCCGAACTCGGCGACGGCGTCGCGCAGCAGTCCGATCACGCGATGCGCGGCCAGTTCGAATCCGTCGACGTCGAAGATCTGCGAGCCGATGTGGCTGTGCAGCCCGACGAGCCGGAGGTTGCCGGTGGCGAACACGCGGCGGATGGCGGCCATGGCCGCGCCACCGGCGAGCGACAGACCGAACTTCTGGTCTTCGTGCGCCGTGGAGATGAATTCGTGGGTGTGTGCCTCGACACCGACGGTGACCCGGATGAGGACGTCCTGCACGACACCCAGCTCACCGGCGATCTCGTCGAGGCGGTCGATCTCGGCCATCGAGTCGAGCACGATGTGCCCGACACCGGCGCCCACGGCGCTGCGCAGTTCGTGCACGGACTTGTTGTTGCCGTGCATGGCGATCTTGTCGGCGGGGAAGCCGGCGTGCAGCGCGACCGCGAGTTCGCCGCCGGACGCCACGTCGAGCGACAACCCCTCCTGGTGGACCCACCGCGCGATCTCGGTGCACAGGAATGCCTTCGACGCGTAATGCACCCGTGCAGTCGGGCCGAACGCCTCGGCTATCTCGCGGCACCGCGACCGGAAGTCGTCTTCGTCGACGACGAACAGCGGCGTGCCGTACTTCTCGGCGAGGTCGGTGACCGGCACTCCCGCGATCTGCAGGACACCGTCGTCGCCGCGACTCGCGTTGCGGGGCCACACGTGCGCATGGAGATTGTTGAGTTCACCCGCGTCGCGGGGGCGTTCCGCGATGGTCGGGGCGTGGGGAATCTCTGCGTGCCGGGGCCCGGCCGGGTGCGCGTTCACATCCGCTCCGGAGCGGAGACGCCGAGCAGTCCGAGGCCGTTGCCGAGCACCTGGCGGGCGGCGGCACACAGTGCCAGGCGCGCGGTGTGCAGGGCGCCGGGTTCTTCGTCGCCCTGGGGCAGGATGCGGCAGGCGTCGTAGAACCGGTGGTAGGTGCCGGCGAGTTCCTCGAGGTAGCGGGCCACGCGGTGCGGTTCGCGCAGTTCGGCGGCCTTGGCGAGGACGCGGGGGTACTCGCCGATAGTGCGGATGAGGTCGCCCTCGCGCTCGTGGGTGAGCAGCGACAGGTCGGCGCCTTCGGTGCCGAGCCCGAGGTCGGCGGCGTTGCGTGCGATCGACGACAGCCGGGCGTGCGCGTACTGCACGTAGTACACCGGGTTCTCGCTGGTGGTGCTCGTCCACAGTTCGAGATCGATGTCGATGCTCTGATCGACCGAGGAACGCACGAGCGCGTAGCGGGCAGCGTCGACACCGATCGCCTCGACGAGGTCGTCCAGGCTGATCACGGTGCCTGCCCGCTTGCTCATCTTGACGGTCTCGCCGCCGCGCACCAGGTTGACCATCTGACCGATGAGGACCTCGACGGTGTCGGGATCGTCACCGAACGCGGCGGCGGCTGCCTTCAGTCTCGCGATGTAGCCGTGATGGTCGGCGCCGAGCATGTAGATGCACAGGTCGAAGCCTCGCGACCGCTTGTCCTGGAAGTAGGCGATGTCGCCGGCGATGTAGGCGGCGTTGCCGTCGGACTTGATGACGACGCGATCCTTGTCGTCTCCGAAATCGGTGCTCTTGAGCCACCACGCGCCGTCCGAGAAGTACAGGTTGCCGGACGCCTTGAGTGTCTCGACCGCCTTCTCGACCGCTCCGGATTCGAACAGCGAGTTCTCGTGGAAGTAGACGTCGAAGTCGACACCGAATTCGTGGAGGGTCTGCTTGATGTGGGCGAAAATCAGCTCGACCCCGATCGAGCGGAAGACCTCGTCGCGCTCCGCGTCGGGCAGATCCAGCACGTCCGGGCGCTGCTTCAGCACCTCGTCGGCGATGTCGACGATGTATGCACCGGCGTATCCGTCCTCCGGGGCGGGCTCGCCGAGCGCCGATGCGACCAGAGACCGCGTGAAGCGGTCGATCTGGGTGCCGTGGTCGTTGAAGTAGTACTCCCGCGTGACCTCCGCGCCCTGTGCGGTGAGGATCCGGCCGAGCGCGTCACCGACGGCTGCCCAGCGGGTGCCACCGAGGTGGATCGGTCCGGTGGGGTTCGCCGAGACGAACTCGAGATTGATCTTCTTACCGGCGAGGTCGTCCCCGGCGCCGTACGCGTCGTTCTCGTCGAGGACCTTCGCGACGATCGCTCCCTGCGCGTCGGCAGCGAGGCGGATATTGAGGAAGCCGGGACCGGCGACCTCGGCCGAGTCGATGCCGTCGGCGGCGGTGAGCGCCTCGGCGAGCCACGTCGCGAGCTCACGGGGGTTGACTCCGGCCTTCTTCGCGACCTGCATGGCGACATTGGTCGCGTAGTCGCCGTGCTCAGGGTTGCGCGGGCGTTCGACGGTAAGGGTCTCGGGGAGGACGGACACGTCGAGACCACGATCGGCGAGGACGGTCGCGGCGGTTCCGTGGAGCAATTCGGCAAGGTCGGAAGGAGTCACAGGTATTCATCCTATTGGCTCGTCCGAAGGGCCGCCGACGCTCCCCCATAGCCGACGCCGGGGCCGCTGTCACCGCGACGCCCGTAGAGTTGTCGTTGCGTGCGCGCTTCGGCGGCTCGCATCTTCTTTGTCCGCCCGTCGAAAGAGCAACCAGCGATGCCCAGCGGTTCTGTCAGTGGTGGGTCCGGTAACAAGAAAACCGGAGCCAAGTCGTCGAAGGCCATCCAGGCCGCCAAGAAGCAGAGCCGCGGTTCGCGCGGCGTGCCTTCCCAACGCCAGATCCCGTGGGTGATGATCGGAGGCGTCGCTCTCGTCGTCCTCCTGATCGCGGTCATCGCGGTGAGCATCGTGCCGAAATACCAGAATCAGCAGGAGATGGCGGCGTGGTCGCCGTCCGAGTCCAATCAGGATCCTTCCTCGGCGATCGACGGTGTCGTCACGGTCGACTACGAGGCGGGCCAGCACGTCGATCCCGCGCAGCGGGTGGCGTACGACTACTCGCCGCCGTTCGGTGGGCCGCACGACTCGGTGTGGGCAACCTGCACCGGCACCGTGTACGACCAGCCCGTCCGGACCGAGAACATGGTGCACTCGCTCGAGCACGGCGCCGTGTGGATCGCCTACAACCCGGATCTGGTCGACGACGCCGCGCGCGACGCACTCGCCGGCAAGGTCGACGGCCGCACCTACACGATGATGTCGCCGTACCCCGGTCTCGATTCCCCGATCTCGTTGCAGTCGTGGGGTCACCAGCTCAAGGTCGACAGCGCCGACGACGAGCGCATCGACCAGTTCATCGCGTCGCTTCGTTTGAACCAGTACGCCTACCCCGAGGTCGGCGCCAGCTGCTCGACGCTTCCCGCGTCGTTCGATCCCGCGAACCCGCCGCCGTTCGATGCGTCCGAGCCCGGCCCGGATGCGGTCCCGATGGATGGCGGCACCGTCGACGGCACCGAGCAGATCCCTGCCGGTGGTGCCGGACAGTTCCCCACCGACATGCAGGTACCGGCCGGGAGCTGACCATGAGCGACGTCACTGCCGACCGGACCGAGCAGAGCACCGACCGCGGGCACGGGCGCTTGTTTCTGGCGCTTCTGACCGTGGCTGCCGTCGCCGTGGGATTTCTCGCCGGGTTCCTCGCACGGATCCCGCTCGAGGACCGGGCACCTGCGACACCGGCAGCGGATTCGGTCGACGCGGGGTTCTTGCAGGACATGTCGGTGCACCACAACCAGGCGATCGAGATGGCTGCGGTCGCGGTGACGCAGTCCGAGGACGACCGGGTGCGCAGCCTCGCGTACGACATCCTGACCACCCAGCAGAATCAGGTCGGTCAGATGCAGGGCTGGCTCAGCTTGTGGGGTCGCCCGCTGCTCCCGGTCGGCGACTACATGACGTGGATGGCCGAGAGTGACGGACACAGCCACGGGTCGGACGACGCCGCGCACGCGGCGGGCGGGGCGAGCAGGATGCCGGGCATGGCATCGTCCGAGGAGCTCACCGCACTGCGCGCGGCACGCGGCCCCGAACTCGATGTGCTCTTCCTCCAGCTGATGCTGCGCCACCACCAGGGCGGCCTGCCCATGATGGAGTACGGAGCTCAGTACGCGAGCACGGATGTGGTGCGCAACATCGCCCAGAAGATGGTCGACACCCAGACGGGTGAATCCGAGTTGATCACGTCCATGCTCACCGAGCGCGGCGGTCAACCGTTGCCGATGAACTGATCATCGCGGACACCTCGGGCCCGGATTATCGCGCTGACCTGCGGATGTGGAGTTGAGCGCGCAATGCGCTAGGCTAGCTCCGCACCGCCGGTCAGCCGGTGGGCCCGGATTGCCCTCGTAGCTCAGGGGATAGAGCGCTTGCCTCCGGAGCAAGAAGTCGCAGGTTCGAATCCTGCCGAGGGCACCACCACGACGGCCCCGCTTCGTTTTCGAAGCGGGGCCGTCGTCGTTCTGCTGCCGGGTGGCGGCGTGTTCGTCAGGCGCGCGCGAACCGGGCCGGTTCGGTGCCGGGCAGTCGGCGGACCCGGCCTCGCTCGATGAGCTGCCGCACGTGTGCGGACCCTTCCGCGAGTGCCATCTTCTTGCCCTGCATGGGCGTCTCGTCCCACGGGCGGTACCAGCGCATCCTCGACGTGGCCTCCCAGAGCGTGAGTTCTTCGTCGCCGAACGCGTCGTAGAGGTCGTCGAGGCGCTGGTCGTGGTGCGCGATGAGTTCCCCGGCCCGGCGGGGCAGATCGTCGATCTCCTGACGGTGCGCGGGCAGGGTCCGCCGGACGGGCAGTGTCGACACGGCCCGCAGCGAGTCCAGATACTCGCCGAGCGCGTCGCGCTCCGGGAGCGGGAAGTCGAATTCACCGACGTGCGGGGTGGTGGTGGCCAGCACATGGTCTCCGCTGAACAGCACTCCGTGGTCCTCGAGAAGGAAACACGCGTGGCCGGCCGTGTGCCCCGGAGTCAGGACGGTGCGCAACGAGCGGCCCGCCAGGGGGATCACCTCGTCCGCCGCGAGTTTGCGGTCGGGAAGGATGTCCGGACGGCCGGGCGGGTAGACCGCCGTTTCCCTGTGCCGTTCGATCTCGGGTTCGGGCGCCCCGGCGCGGCGCAGCAATTCCGCCTCCTCCGCGCTCCGGTCGGCTCCGGAGGTCATCGCCTCGAGGTGCGCGAAATCGGCCTCGTTCATGGCGACCCAACACCCCGACGCCTCACGGATTCTGCCGGTGAGGCCCACGTGATCGGGGTGGAAGTGGGTGACCACCACGCCTTCGACGTCGGTCACCGACAACCCGGCGACCGCCAGCCCGGCCTGCAGGGCCGCCCAGGACCTGTCGTCGTCCCATCCGACGTCCACGAGGACCACTCCGCCAGGCGATTCCATCACGTAGACCTGGGTGTCTCCGACGGGCAGGTCTGCCACCGGGACCGGTACGACATGTATGCCGTCTCCGATATCGCGCGCTTCGGTCATCCGTGATTCCTCCCAAAGAAGTGTGACTTCCGATCGAAGCTACACAAAAGGTTCAACTATTTTGAGGAAGGGGTTCGATGATCGCCACGATCGAGCGGATCTCCCCCGCCGGAATCTCGAAGTGCTCGGTGACCGACACGGACGTCTCGGACGTCGGACCCGCTGCGACATCGAGCACGAAGCGTGCGACGACGCTGTGGTGCCACTCGTGGAACTGCAGGTCGCGCACCCTCCGAATGGGCAGGTACTCGGCGCCGTGTTCGAGTCGGTGACGGATCTCCGCGCCGCTGTCGCCGGTGCGCTGCCCGTTCTCCACCCGCCACGCATCTGCCGCGAGACGCACGTCGGTGGCGTCGTGCCGGATGAGGGACCGGATGTACGCACGGGCCATCGCCACCCGCGGGCTCTCCCCGGGCGCGGTGGCATGCTCGGCGAGAGCAGCCATCACGGCCGGCGCCCAGTCGGCGCGACAGATCACCAGGTCGGGCAGGTATGGGTGCGGGCGGTTGTATTCCAGTGCGCTCCCGTCGATCCGGGCACAGTGCAGGCCCGCGGCCTGTGCGACCGCGACCGGTGCCGCCGAGTCCCATTCCCACTGGCCGCCCGCGTGGATATAGGCGTCGGCCTCTCCACGGACCACCGCCATCGCCTTCGCGCCGGCCGACCCCATCCGGATCAGGTCCGCACCGAGGTCGCGTGCGAGGTCGAACACGAACGCGGGTGGCCTGCTTCCGCTGATGACGATGCGGGGGCGCCGGCGCATCGGTCGCGGTGCCGGCGCCGCATCGTCGGTGCTGTGTACGACGCCGATGGCCGGTTGTGCGACCGCTCCCGCGGTGAGCCCCTTACCGGCTTCCCACAGTGCGACGTGCACCGCCCAGTCGCTATGGCCGGGCATACCGTATTCCTTCGAGCCGTCCAGGGGGTCGACGATCCAGACGCGGTCCGCGTCCACCCGGGACGGATCGTCGGCGGATTCCTCGGAGAGCACCGCATCCCCCGGACGCGCCGCGGCGAGCCTCTCGAGGATGTAGGTGTCGGCCGCGTGGTCGCCGCGACGGCCCAGCTCACGACCACCGAGGGCATCACCCTCGATCGCTCGCACGGTCAACAACAATTCTCCTGCGCCTGAGGCTATCTCGGCAGCGAGTCGGGCGTCTTCGTGGTGGGCGTCGTCGGTCATGCCGTCAACAATTGCACGACGAGCGCTGCCTGGGCTGTCGCGGTGCCGTCATCGGGGCGCAGGACCAGCTCCGGGGCACGGGGCGGTTCGTACGGGTCGTCGATTCCGGTGAACCCGGTCAGCTCCCCCGCCCGGGCGCGCGCGTACATGCCTTTCGGGTCGCGGGCTTCGCATTCCGCCAGCGGTGTATCGACGAACACCTCGACGAACGGAATGCCGGCGTCCTCGTGCTGCTGCCGGATGCGTTCGCGGTCGGCGCGGTACGGACTGATGAGCGCGCAGATCGCGACCAGGCCGGCGTCGGCCATCATCTGGGCGACCGCTCCTACGCGGCGGACGTTCTCCGCCCGGTCGGCCGGGCCGAACCCGAGATCGGAATTGAGTCCGTGCCGCAGGTTGTCACCGTCGAGGCGGTAGGCGGGGATGCCCTCCGCGATCAGGCGGCGCTCGAGTTCGACGGCCACCGTGGACTTGCCCGACGCGGACAGCCCGGTGAGCCACACGGTCGCACCCGATCGTCCCCGGTCGGCGCGCGCGACTTCCGCCGAGTGCCACACCACCCCGGCCTCACCGAGAGTCGGGCCGGTGATCATCCCGGCTGCGACGGTGTTGCCGGTCCTGTCGTCGACGAGTACGAAACTGCCGGTGGTCCGGTTGCGCCGGTACGGGTCGAACAACAACGGTTGCTGCGTTCGCAGTTGCACCCGCCCGATGTCGTTGAGAGCCAGGGAAGTGGCTGTCTCGTCGCGGTGCAGGGTATCGACGTCGAGCCGGTAGTCCAGACGCACCACCCGCGCGGTGACGGACCGGGTGGTGTGCAGCAGGACGTAGCGGGCGTCCGGGTCAAGCGCGGCGCGGTCGTCGAGCCAGCACACCATCGCGTCTATCTCGTGTCCGGCGAGTGGCCGGTTGTTGGGCCTGCACAGCATGTCTCCGCGGCCCACATCGAGGTCGTCCTCGAGGTCGATGCACACCGCGGCGCCCGCATACGCGTGATCGAGCGCGGTGCCGCCCGGTCCCCAGATGTTGCGCACGTGCGTGCCGAAGCCGGAGGGAAGCACCACGACTTCGTCTCCGGGCGCGAATCCGCCGCCCGCGACGGTCCCGGCGTATCCGCGGAAGCCGGGGCGATCGCCGCTGTGTGCCGGCCGGATCACGTACTGCACGGGCAGGCGCGCATCGATGAGATTGGTGTCGGACGCGACGTGCACCTGTTCGAGGTGGTGCAACAGCGAAGTCCCCTCGTACCACGGCATGTTCGCCGTCCGGGACACGACGTTGTCGCCGTGCAGCGCGGAGACGGGAACGAACGTGAGATCGGGAATGTCGAGTTTTGTCGCGAACTGCCGGAATTCGTCGCACAGTTCGTCGTACCGCTGCTGCGACCAGTCCACCAGGTCCATCTTGTTGATGCACAGGACCACGTGGCGCACGCCGAGCAGACCGGCGAGGAAGGCATGGCGGCGCGTCTGGCGGACGATGCCGTTGCGGGCGTCGACGAGGACGAGCGCGAGATCCGCGGTGGACGCGCCGGTGACCATGTTCCGGGTGTACTGCTCGTGGCCCGGAGTGTCGGCGATGACGAACGTCCGGTTCGCCGTGGCGAAGTATCGGTAGGCCACGTCGATCGTGATGCCCTGCTCCCGTTCCGCCCGCAGGCCGTCGGTGAGCAGCGACAGGTCGGCGCGGTCGGCACCGCGGTCGTGACTGGTGCGGGTCACCGCGTCGAGCTGGTCTTCGAACACCGCCTTCGAGTCGAACAGGAGCCGTCCGATCAGGGTGGATTTGCCGTCGTCGACGCTGCCGGCGGTGGCGATGCGCAGCGGACCCGGCATCAGAAGTAACCCTCTTTCTTCCGGTCTTCCATTCCGGCTTCGGAGATGCGGTCGTCGGCGCGGGTCGCGCCTCGCTCGGTGACGCGGCTCGCCGCGACTTCGGTGACCACCTCGTCGGCCGTGGTGGCCGCGGATTCGACGCATCCGGTGCAGGTGGCATCGCCCACCGTCCGGAATCGCACCAGGGTGTCGCGGGGGGTTTCGCCGGGCAGCAGGGTGAGGAAACGGGTGTGCGCGAGCAGCATTCCGTCTCGCTCGACCACCGGACGCCGGTGGGCGTAGTACAGGGACGGCAGGTCGACGCGCTCGTCCCGGATGTATCGCCAGATGTCGAGTTCGGTCCAGTTCGACAGCGGGAAGACCCGGACATGCTCGCCCACGCGGTGCCGGCCGTTGTAGAGGTGCCACAGTTCGGGGCGCTGGGCCTTCGGGTCCCACTGCCCGAACTCGTCGCGCAGGCTGAAGACGCGTTCTTTGGCGCGCGCCTTCTCCTCGTCGCGGCGGGCGCCGCCGAACACGGCGTCGAATCCTCCGTCCCTCAACGCCCGCAGAAGGGTTCCGGTCTGCAGCCGGTTACGACTCGCGCGGGGCCCGGCGTCCTCCACGGCCCGTCCGGCATCGAGATCATCCTGGACCGAGGCGGTCACCAGGCGAACTCCCCGGTGCGCGACCGTCCGGTCGCGGAACTCGATCACCTCGTCGAAGTTGTGTCCGGTGTCGATGTGCAGGACGGGGAACGGCGGCGGCGCCGGCCAGAACGCCTTCGTCGCGAGGTGGAGCATCACCGCCGAGTCCTTGCCGCCGGAGAACAACAGCACGGGTCTCGCGAAGGTCGCGGCGACCTCGCGGAAGATGTGCACGGACTCGGCTTCGAGGGCGCCGAGCAGGCTGAGCTCGTAGGAGGGATCCCGACGTGCACCGTCCCGAGATGGTCGTCGTGGCGGCACCGTCGTCATCGTGCGCTCCCAGCCCGGAGTTCTCGGTCCATATTTGTACCGAGTCGGTCGAAAAGGACTGCCACAGAATAGAACGAGTTTCAATTCCGGGTCAACGCCCCGATCTCGCTGTCGACGCCCGATCTCGCTACGGACGCCGGCCCCCGAGGTCCACCGTGACGGCCTCGGCGGCTCTCAGCAATGCCGATCCGCATCGCTCGACCTCCGCGCGGTCGACCTCCCGTTCGAGATGAAGTGCCAGCACGAGCGACTGATGACCGTCCGGGTCGAAGGCGGGCGCGGCGATCAGGTTGACGGGATGTGTGCGTTCCGTGTCCAGATCGGCGGGCAGCAGCACTCGTTCGCCCGGACTCGACACCAGTTCTGCGAGCATCTCCCGGAGATCGGGGGCCAGGTCGTGTGACACCACACCGGCCATCAGCGCGTAGAGGCGCCGGCCGCCGCGGGTGAGCGACTCGACGAGATAGCCGGTGCGGCGGCACTCCTCGATCACGCGCCGCAGGTGTGCGCGATCGACGGACACCGGCAGGGTCGGTTCGCGACGCAGCCACCGCTCGATACGTTCGTCGGTATCCCACAGCACGTACATGAGCCCGACCGGCGGCGCGAAGGGGTAGACCTCCCCCACGCGGGCGGCCGCGGCGGCGCCGGCTCCCCCGACCACGTCGAGGATCGCGATCCGGTCGCCGACCACCGCCGACGCTGTACACATCACACCGAACTCGGAGCTCAGGGCAGCCAAGTGGCGGTGTGCGACCGGTCCCGACGCGAACCCCCGCTGCGCGGCCCGGCCCGCGACGATCAGCGCCGGGCCGAGGCCGTAGGACTTGTCGGCCGGGTCACGGATGAGGTAGCCCGCGTCGGTGAGTGCGGTGAGTATGCCCAGGCAGGTCGGCTTGCTCAGCCCGAGTTCGCGCGCCAGCTCCGAGAGTCCGAACCTGAGACCCGGCCGGGCGACGAGATGATCGAGGACCTGGACGACACGCTCGGTGGGCGGCGAACGTCGAGCGGCACCCGGCAGGGGCACTCCGATCCCCGCTTCGCCGCTGTCACTGCGACGAACCATTGACCCCTCCCTGGAACACGTTCTATCGTCGGCGCACCGGAGACTACCGCAGCGGTACATATATGGACCACAGGAGATCGACGTGCTCACCGATCCACTCACCGCGGCGATAGCCGAGGCCGAAAAAATCGTCGCCACCGCCCCGCACATCCGTACCGAGGCCGACCTCACCGAGGGCTACGGCTACCTGGCCGGAGGGATCGCCGCGTGTGTCCACGCCACGTGGGCGTACAGCAGCACCCATCCCGTGTTCGTCACCGGCACCGGCCCGTACGCGAAGATGGGCCTCGACAACCCGGACACCCTGTACTGGGGTGCGGTGGTGCGCGACAACGCCGAATACGTCGTCACCGGACGTCGCGGCACCACGTGCGACCTCAGTTTCCAGGTTCTCGCCGGCAACTACACCGACGCCGCGGTACCCGGCAACGTCACCGCCTTCGACGACCGCGCCCTGCGCATCGAGGACGACGGCAGTTTCGAAGTCCGGTTCGGGCCCGGGCCACGCGATCCCGACCGCAACTACTTCACGCTCGCGCCGGGATCGTCCCAGCTCGTTGTCCGGGAGGTCTACAGCGACTGGACGCAGCGACGCGGCACCCTGCGCATCGACCGCCTCGACACCCTCGGCACGGCACCTCCCGAGCTCACCCGCCAGGACGCGGTGACACGGTACGAGCGTGCCGGTCGCGCCCTCGTCTCGCGAGTGAAGACGTGGCTGCAGTTCCCCGAGTGGTTCTACCTGAAGCTTCCGGTCAACACCGTCACCGAACCGCGGCGGACACCGGGCGGGCTCGACACCCAGTACTCGTCGGTGGGTCATTTCGACCTGGCCGACGACGAAGCGATGGTGTTGACCCTGCCCGCGACCGACGCACCGTATCTGGGCTTCCAGATCGGAAGCCTCTGGTACATCTCGCTGGAGTACATCCATCACCAGACATCGCTGAACAACACTCAGGCACAGGTCGATCCGGACGGGATGGTCCGGATCGTGGTGTCGGCCCGCAATCCCGGTCTCACCAACTGGGTGGAAACCCTCGGGCGCAGCCGCGGCATCCTGCAGTTCCGCTGGCAACGGCTCGATCGCGAGCTTTCTCCTGCCGACGGACCGGTGGCACAGGTCGTCCCGTTCGACGAACTGCCCGGCGCGCTGCCGTTCCACGAGTCGAACCGCATCACCCCCGAGGACTGGGCCGCGCGCATCGGGGCACGCCAGGCTGCCGTCGCCGATCGGATGCTCGGATGAGCGCCGCCGGCTTGTTGGAGGATCGCGTCGTCGTCATCTCCGGTGTGGGGCCCGGCCTGGGAAGCACCCTCGCCCTGCGATGTGCGTCGCACGGTGCCGACGTCGTCCTTGCCGCCCGCACCCGGGAACGGCTCGAGAAGGTGGCTGCGGAAGTCGAGGCGCTGGGACGTCGCGCGCTGCCGGTACCGACCGACATCACCGACGACGATTCCGTCTCGGAACTGGTCGACGCGGCGGAGGGCGAGTTCGGTCGCGTCGATACTCTCGTCAACAACGCATTCTCCGTTCCGTCGATGAAGCCGTTGGCGAACACCGATTTCCAGCAGATCCGTGACAGCGTGGAGCTGACGGTGCTCGCTGCGCTGCGGCTGACCCGCTCGTTCACGCCCGCGCTCACCGAATCGGACGGTTCGGTCGTCAACATCAACTCGATGGTCCTGCGTCATTCCCAAGAGCGTTACGGCAGTTACAAACTCGCGAAGTCGGCGCTGCTGGCGATGTCGCAGTCCCTCGCCACCGAACTCGGGCCGCACGGCGTACGGGTCAACTCTGTTGCCCCGGGATACATTTGGGGACCAACCCTTCGAGGGTACTTCGAGCACCAGGCCGGGAAGTACGGCACCACCGTCGAGCAGATCTACGAGCACACCGCCGCGGCCTCCGACCTGCGGCGCCTGCCGACCACCGAGGAGATCGCGGACACGGTGATCTTCCTGGCGTCACCGATGGCGTCGGCGATCACCGGGCAGTGCATCGACGTCAACTGCGGCGAATACCACCACTGAACGGGATACGAGATGAGCGAACGCACCACCGTGGGCACCACCGACGACCTGCATGCCTCGGCGACGCGCATGACGGGCCTGACGGATTTCGGCGAGGACGAGTACCTCGAGGCACTCGAGATACTGCTCGAGTCGTACGCGCGGGACGAAACACTCACCCCGCTCGGCAGCAAGATGTCGCGGGTGTTCCTTCGTGGTGCGCTGGTCGCGCGTCTGCTCTCGGAAGCCGCCTGGGCGCAGCATCCCGAGCACCGGGACGTTCCGGTCACCCGACCCATCTTCGTCACCGGTCTGCCTCGCACCGGCACCACCGCATTGCACCGCCTCCTGGCGGCCGACCCGGCGCATCAGGGCCTCGAGATGTGGCTCACCGAGATGCCCCAGCCCCGGCCGCCTCGTGAGACCTGGGAACAGAACCCGGTATTCGCGGGGATCGAGGCCGGCTTCGCCCAGCACCACGTGGAGCATCCCGAGTTCATGGGTGTGCACTACATGTCGGCCGGGGAGGTGGAGGAATGCTGGCAGCTGCTCCGTCAGTCGTTCCGGTCGATCTCGTACGAATGCCTCGCGAATCTGCCGACGTACTCGCGCTGGCTCGCCGGGCAGGACTGGACCGGCGCCTACGCCCGGCACCGCAAGAACCTCCAGCTCATCGGGCTTCCCGACGCGGACAAGCGCTGGGTCCTCAAGAATCCGAGTCACCTGTTCGCGCTCGACGAACTCCTCACCGTCTACCCGGACGCACTGATCGTGGTGACACACCGCGACCCCCGGACGGTGATTCCTTCCGTGTGCAGCCTCGCGGCGCACGCCACCGAGGGATGGTCCGAGGCCTTCACCGGTGAGACGATCGGCCGCAGTCAGCTCGACCTGTGGGCACGCGGTTTCGACGACTTCACCCGGGCACGCGCCCGTCACGATCCCGCCCGATTCGTCGATGTCGACTACCGGGATTTCGTGGCGGACCCGTTGGGCAGCGTGGGCGCCCTGTACGACCGGTTCGGCATCCCGTTCACCGCCGGCGCCGAACGCGCGATGACATCGCTGCACGACGAGAGTCGCAACGGGGCCCGGAAACCCGCCCATCAGTACACACTCGAGGAGTTCGGGTTGTCGGTGCGCGACGTCGACGAGCGATTCCCCTCGTATGCGTACCGCTGAGCCTGTTGCACAAAGCCGAGCGGCCCCCGGTGTGCCCGATCTACCTGCGCGTTCCCGCATGGGATGATGGACACATGCCCGCACCGCTTCCCCTCGACCCCATCGCCGAAGCCCACCGTCAATGGGTGGCCCACGGCTGGGGCGAAGTCGCGGACGGCATGGCCGCGGTGACCTCGGTGATGCGTGCGCAGCAGATCATGATGGCCCGTGTCGAAGAGGTCCTCAAACCGTTCGGTCTGACCTTCGCCCGGTACGAACTGCTGACGCTGCTGCATTTCACGAAGGCCGGGGCTCTCCCCATGGCGAAGGCCAGTGCGCGTCTGCAGGTGCACCCGACGAGCGTGACCAACGCGGTCGACCGACTCGAGGCCGCGAGTCTCGTGCGACGCACCCCGCACCCGAGCGACCGGCGCGCAACGCTCATCGAACTCACCGACCACGGTCGCGCGCTCGCGATAGAGGCCACGGAAAAACTCAACACCGAAGTGTTCGCGCGTCCCGGGATCCCGTCCGAGCAGATCGACACGCTGCTGAGCATCCTCGCGACGATGCGTCACGACGCAGGAGATTTCGACACCGGGGGCACGCCCTCGAAGTGGTGAGCACCGGACGGCCGCCGCTACACAAGAAAACGCCGCCTCTTCCTCGGGGAAGGGGCGGCGTCGTCGTTCTCGCTGCGATCTAGGCGTGCTTGAAATCGGGCGTGCGCTTTTCCACGAAAGCCGCCATGCCTTCCTTCTGGTCTGCGGTGGCGAACGTCGAATGGAACACGCGCCGTTCGAATCTCACCCCCTCGGCGAGGGTCGTCTCGAACGACCGGTTCACCGCCTCCTTCGCCATGATCGCGGCCGGCAGCGACATCGACGCGATGGTCGTGGCAGCGTCGAGAGCGACGTCGAGCAGTTCGTCGGCAGGGACGACCCGCGAGACGAGCCCGGCGCGCTCGGCTTCCTCCGCGTCCATGTTGCGTCCGGTCAGGCACATGTCCATCGCCTTGGCCTTGCCCACCGCGCGCGTCAGACGCTGCGAGCCGCCGATGCCGGGAATGACACCGAGCTTGATCTCGGGCTGGCCGAACTTGGCGGTGTCGGAGGCAATGATGAAGTCGCACAACATCGCCAGCTCGCAACCGCCGCCGAGTGCGTAACCCGACACGGCCGCGATGATCGGGGTGCGAGCGGACGACAGCCGGTCCCACTCCGAGAAGAAGTCCTCGGCGTACACCTCGGAGAAGGTCTTGGGCGCCATCTCCTTGATGTCGGCGCCGGCCGCGAAGGCCCGCTCCGACCCGGTGAGCAGAATCGCCCCGATCTCACGGTCGGCGTCGAGTTCTTCGACCGCCGCGACCACTTCGCGCATCAACTGGCTGTTGAGTGCGTTGAGCGCCTTGGGCCGGTTGAGCGTGATGACGCCGACGCGGCCTTTGCGCTCGAGCAGGATGGTCTCGAAATCGGTCACTTGCTGTCCTCTGCGTTCGAGCGGTCACGAATGTCGTTGATGATGGCGGAGAAATCGAGCCCGCCACCACCACCGGTGTTGAACCGATGATAGAGCTCGGCAGCACGGAGGCCGAGTTCGGCCTCGACCCCGTTGGAGCGCACCGCGTTCGACGCCAGACCGAGATCCTTGTCCATCAGGGCGGCGGCGAAGCCCGGCTGGTAGTCGTTGTTGGCCGGGGTCGTGGGCACCGGGCCGGGAACCGGACAGTTGCTCGTCAGCGCCCAGCACTGGCCCGAGGCGTTGGACGCCACGTCGAACAGCGCCTGATTCTCGAGTCCCAGTTTCTCGCCGAGCACGAACGCCTCACTGATCGCGATCATCGAGACGCCGAGAATCATGTTGTTGCAGATCTTTGCAGCCTGGCCGTTGCCCGAACCGCCGCAGTGCACCACCTTGCGGCCCATCACGTCGAGGAGCGGCTGCGCGGCTGCGAAGTCCTCCTCGGTTCCTCCGACCATGAAGGCCAGCGTGCCCGCGGCGGCACCGGCCACACCGCCCGACACCGGGGCGTCGATCGCACGATGACCGGCGGCCTGTGCACGACCGGCGGCGTCGCGTGCATCGGCCACGTCGATCGTGGAGCTGTCGACGAAGAGCGTGTCGGGCTTTGCGGCTCCGAGGATTTCGTCGTACAGATCGAGGACGAGCGTGCCGTTGGGCAGCATGGTGATCACGACATCGGCGGCGGGGACGGCTTCGAGTGCGGACCCGACGACGGTGATGCCGTTCTTCGCTGCTTCCTCCTGCGCGGCGGGCACCGGGTCGTACCCGGTCACCGAGTACCCCGCCTTCGCGAGGTTCGCGGCCATCGGCCCACCCATGTGGCCGAGACCGAGGAAGGCGACGTTGGGGAGTTCACTCATCGGTCGTTCTCCTTCGGAGCGGCGAGCCCGAGTTCGAGGTCGCCGAGCGGCTGGAAGTATGCGTCGACGTCGGAAGCGGTGACGTCGGCGAGGGTCGCGGGCGACCAGTGCGGAGTGCGGTCCTTGTCGACCACCTGGGCACGGATGCCTTCGACGAGGTCGTGCGACGTCAGGGACGCGGACGACACCCGGAATTCCTCGTTCAGTACCTCTTCGAGGCTGCCGAGCTGCCGTGCGTGACGAAGCGAACGCAGCGTGATCTTCAGAGCAACCGGGGATTTTCCGAGGATCTGCTCGGCGGCGGTGCGAGCCTCGGGAACATCACTGCTGCGCAGGCGTTCGACGATCTCCTCGACGGTGTCCGCGGAATATGCGGCGTCGATCCAGTCGCGTTGCGCGAGCAGCGCCGAATCCGGTGCCGGCTGGGAGTATTCGGCGAGCGCGTCGTCGACCGAACCCGTCTCGAGTGCTGCGACGAACTTGTCGAGGGCGTCGGATGGCACGTAGTGGTCCGCGAAGCCGAGCGCGATGGCGTCGCCTGCCTTCATCCGGCCCGTCGTCAGCGCGATGTGGGTGCCGATCTCGCCGGGTGTCCGAGAGAGCAGGTAGGTCCCTCCCACGTCGGGAATGAACCCGATACCGGTCTCCGGCATCGCGATCGTCGAGCGTTCGGTGACGATCCGGACGTTGCCGTGTGCGGACACCCCGACGCCGCCACCCATCACGATGCCGTCCATGATCGCCACGTACGGCTTGGCGTAACGGCCGATGGCGGCGTTGAGGATGTACTCGTCGCGCCAGAACTCCTGGGAGCCGGTGCCGCCGTCACGTGCGTCGTGATAGATCGACACGATGTCGCCGCCGGCGCACAGTCCTCGCTCCCCCGCGCCACGAAGGACAACGGCGCGGACCGAGTCGTCGGATTCCCACGCCGAGAGCGTCTCCGCCATCGCACGCACCATGTCGTGGTTGAGCGCGTTGATCGCCTTGGGTCGGTTGAGGGTGATGCGTCCCAGTCCGTTCTTCGCCTCGACGAGGACCTCGGGTTCGTGCCCGGTCATTGCGCTCCGTTCTGCGCCGCGGCCACCACGCTGCGCGCGACGACCACCCGCATGATCTCGTTCGTTCCTTCGAGGATCTGATGCACGCGCAGGTCGCGCACGATCTTCTCGATCCCGTACTCGGCCAGGTAACCGTATCCACCGTGGAGTTGCAGCGCATCGTTCGCAACCTCGAACCCGGCGTCGGTGGCGAAGCGCTTGGCCATCGCGCACAGCTCCACGACATCCGGGGCACCGGTGTCGAGGGCGTCGGCGGCCCGCCACAGCAGTGTTCGTGCCGCTTCGAGTTCGGTACGCATGTCCGCGAGCCGGAACTGCAGCGCCTGCGAGTCGAGCAACCGGTCACCGAACGCCTTGCGTTCGGCGAGGTAGGCGACCGTCCGGTCCAGCGCGGCCTGGCCGCCGCCCACGGAACACGCGGCGATGTTGAGGCGGCCGCCGTTGAGGCCGTGCATGGCGATACGGAATCCGCCGCCCTCCGTGCCGAGGAGATTCGCGGCCGGCACGCGCACGCCGTCCAGGATGACCTGGCGGGTGGGTTGCGCGTTCCAGCCCATCTTCTTCTCGTTGGCACCGAACGACAGGCCCGGCGTGTCCTTGGGGACGATGAACGCCGAGATGCCGCGCGCACCGGTGTCGCCGGTGCGGGCCATCACCACGTACACGTCGGATGTTCCTGCGCCGGAGATGAACTGCTTGACTCCGGTGAGCACGTAGTCGTCACCGTCGCGCACCGCTTTGGTGCTGAGCGCGGCGGCGTCCGAGCCGGCGCCCGGCTCGGTGAGGCAGTAGCTACCGAGATGTTCCATCGAGGTCAGCTTCGGCACCCAGCGGTGGCGCTGGTCGTCGTCGCCGAACTTGTCGATCATCCACGTCACCATGTTGTGGATCGAGATGTACGCGGCGATGGACGGGCACCCCGTGGCGAGTTCCTCGAAGATGCGGACGGAGTCGAGGCGGCGAAGCCCCGATCCGCCCACGTCCTCGCGGACGTAGATTCCGCCCATGCCGAGCGCTGCGGCTTTGCGGAGCACGTCGACCGGGAAATGCTTGTTCTGGTCCCATTCCACCGCGTGGGGTGCCAGATACTCGGAGGCGAAGTCGCGGGCGGTGTCGCGAATCGCCTTGTCGTCGTCGGAGAGGGTGAACATCGGCGTACCGCCTAGTTCATCGTCGGGATGACGAAGTGATCGGTGTCCGCGACGTGAGCGCCCTCGATATCGCCTTCCTTGACACCGGACGGCCAGCGCTGCGTGACGGTCTTGGTCTTGGTGTAGAAGCGGAATGCGTCCGCCCCGTGCTGGTTGAGGTCGCCGAAGCCCGACGCCTTCCAGCCACCGAAGGTGTAGTACGCGATCGGAACCGGGATGGGAACGTTCACGCCCACCATGCCGACCTGGACGCGGGTCGTGAAGTCGCGGGCTGTGTCACCGTCCCGGGTGAAGATCGCGACGCCGTTGCCGTACTCGTGCTCGGACGGCAGTCGCAGTGCCTCCTCGTAGTCGCGTGCGCGCACGACGGTGAGCACGGGACCGAAGATCTCTTCCTTGTAGATCGACATGTCGGTGGTGACCCGGTCGAAGAGGGTCGCGCCGGAGAAGAAGCCACCCTCGTTGCCCTCGAGCACGAAACCGCGGCCGTCGACGACGAGTTCGGCGCCTTCCTCGACGCCCTGGGCGATGTAGTTGTGGACACGGTCGCGGGCGGCGGCCGTCACGAGCGGACCGAAGTCGGCTTTCTCGTCGAAGCTCGTCCCGATACGCAGTTCGGCGATGCGCTCCTGGAGCTTGGCCACGAGCCGGTCGGCGGTCTCCTCACCGACGGGGACGGCAACCGACAGTGCCATGCAGCGCTCGCCGGCCGAGCCGAATGCGGCACCGACGAGCGCGTCCGCGACCTGGTCGAGGTCGGCGTCGGGCATGATCACCGCGTGGTTCTTCGCGCCGCCGAAGCACTGGGCGCGCTTGCCGTTCTTCGCGGCGGTCTCGTAGATGTACTGGGCGATCGGGGTCGACCCGACGAATCCGAGGGCCTTGACCCGGGGATCCTCGAGCAGTACGTCGACGGCTTCCTTGTCGCCGTTGACGACGTTGAACACGCCGGCGGGCAGTCCGGCTTCGAGGAAGAGTTCGGCCAGGCGCAGCGGCACCGAGGGATCGCGCTCGGAGGGCTTGAGGACGAAGGCGTTGCCGGACACGAGCGCCGGAGCGGCTTTCCACAGCGGAATCATGGCCGGGAAGTTGAACGGGGTGATGCCCGCGACCACACCGAGCGGCTGGCGCATCGAGTATACGTCGATGCCGGTACCGGCGGATTCGGTGAACTCACCCTTGAGCAGGTGCGGAGCGCCGAGCGCCACTTCCACGACCTCGAGGCCGCGCTGGATGTCGCCCTTCGCGTCGGGGATCGTCTTGCCGTGCTCGCTCGACAGCAGCCGGGCGAGGTCGTCCATGTTGTCCTGGGCGAGTTGCAGGAAGCGCATCAGTACGCGAGCCCGCTTCTGCGGGTTCCACGCCGCCCATTCCTTCTGTGCGATTTCGGCGTCGGCGATCACGTTCTCGACTTCGGCGCGCGTGGCGAGCGGAACACGCGCCTGGACTTCGCCGGTGTTGGGGTCGAAGACGTCGGCGAAACGGCCGGATGTGCCGGAGACGTGCTTGCCGCCGACGAAGTGGGTCAGTTCTCGAATGCTCATGCGCGAACCCGTCCTTTGCTCGATAGTGGTGGCTGCGTCGTGGCAGCCGTGAAGAACCCGAAGTCTTCGCTCATCCTATAGTTGGAAGTCCATGTATGTCCAGGGTCACACCCCGTCTGCTACGCTCCGCATCATGACCCGCACGCGGAGGAACAGCACCGATGTGCTCGGGTTCCTGCTGCTGTGGGCGCTGGTCTCGCTACTCGCGTTCTCTCCCGCCGTCCCGGGCGACACGCTCGGCTCGCTACTGGCCGGTGTTCTCGTCACCCTCGTCGTGGTCGCCGCACTCACCGTCCGGCGCACCGACGATCTGTTGTTCGGACTGTCCCGCACACCTCGCGGGCCCACCGTGGCGGAACAACGGCTGCGCGGCGCGTTCCGGCGGCAATCACGTCCCGATGCCCCTGGGCGCCCGCGTCCGCGAGCGCCCGGCCCCGGTGCAGGGGCCGCGACGTCTCGTTTCGCCTGACCGGTCCCTGCTTCCTCGCGACCACACCCCTCACGAGGAAAACCGGGAGTCCCTGTGCCCAGATCATCCCAACGCGCCTCGGCACGGCGCGACAGCCACGTTCTCTCCGTCCGCGACGCGGAACGCCGGTTCGGCGACCTGCTCGTGTTCACCGCCGTCGATGTCGACGTGGCCGCGGGGACATGCTGCGCAGTCACCGGCTCGAACGGCGCCGGGAAATCCACTCTGCTGCGGTGCCTGGTGGGCGCCGACCGTCTCGATCGAGGCACTGTCACGATCGACGGTTCCGCGGCCGACGAATCCTCACCCGCCCAGCGCGCAGCGGTCGCATCCGTCCTGGGCGACGTCGCCACGTTCGCGCATCTGACGGCCCACGAGCATCTGCAACTCGTCGCCCTCGCGCACGGAATGCCCGACCCTGCAGGTGTGGCGAGCCGAACGCTGTGCGACGTCGGCCTTGCGGACGCGTCCGATCAACTGCCGGTCACGTTGTCCAGCGGTCAGCGCCACCGGTTGGCGCTGGCATCGGCCTTCGTCCGTCCTCGGCGGTTGCTCGTGCTCGACGAACCCGAACACCATCTCGATGCTTCCGGACGGGCATGGCTCGCCGGGCGGATCGCCGACGAGAAGAATCGCGGTTGCGCGGTCGTCCTTGCCTCGCACGACCCGGACCTGGTGGCAGCCGTCGCCGACGACACCGTGGACGCCGACTCGTGGCGCTGACCGCACGGGCTCCGGCGATCGCCGGCGCCCGTGCGCTTCGGAGAGCAAGGCGGGGGTTCGGCCGTGTTCATGCGCCCCGGACCGATCGGGCCGGCATCGTGGTGCTGTCGGCGCTGGGTGCCTATGTCGCCTCGGGGCTCGCGTGGTGGTGTGCCACTCGTCCGCCGACCTCCCTGATCGGGTCGCTCCACACCACGGCCGGTCGTAACTGGGATGCAGCGTCCTGGAACCCGGGCTGGGCCTGGGTGGTGGGCGCAGCCGTGCTCGTCGCGGGCATCGCGGTCGCACGCGCGCTCGGACCTCTGACCGCGAGCGCCGAACGCGCCTTCTGGTTGTTGTCCACCCCGGTGGACCGGGCGGCGATGCTCCGTCCCGGAGTCGTAGCGGTGTTCGCCGCCGGAGCAGGCGCGGGGGCAGCCGGTGGACGGCTGGCTGCGTTCGCCGGAACGGTCGAGCAGTGGCTACCCCTGACCGCGTGCGGGGCGGTGATCGGGCTCGGCATCGCCGCCCTCGCGCTCCTCGTCCAAGCGCGGGTCCTGCCGACTCGCACGCTGCCGGCGGTGCAGATCCTCACCGCCGCACTGGGAGGAGCAGTCGCGGCGGTGTGCGCGACCGGAACAGTGGTACCGGTGTTCGCGAACTGGCCTCCGGCGGCAGTCCTCGCGGTGCCCGCCCTGGTGATGTGTTGCGCCGCCTTGCTCCGCTGCGGCCGCATCACGGCGGCGGAGTTGAACGAACGCGCCGCGATCGCCGCGGCAGCCCGAACCTCCCTGGTCGGCCTGGACCCGACGCTCGTCGTCGGCGTCCACGACGCAGCCGCCTGGAAACGTGTCGCCGCCCGGCGCTCACGGGCGTTGCCGCCCGGCCGGACTCGCGCACTCGTCCGCGCCGACCTGCTCCGGAATCTGCGCCGTCCGTCACCGTTCGCGGCGACCGCCGTCGCCGTCTGCGCTACCTGGGCGCTGGGCACGACGACACAGCCGGTCGTGGCGGGCTGGGTGCAACTGTCGGCCGTGTACGCCGCGACTCTGGTGTTCAGCACCGGATTACGCGACCTGGCGAGCAAGCCGGACCTGCGAGCGATGCTCGGCGATGCCGATCGTGCCCTGTACCGGCCGCTGATGGTGGTTCCGGCGTGCGCCGCCGCTGCGGTGACGGCGATGACGGCGGCGGCGACGGGGTGGTCGCCGTCCGTGTCCGCGATCGTCGCTGCGGGAGCCTGCGTCGCGGTCTACCGGCTGCGGACCCGCCCCGCCACCGCATACGACGGACTCGTGCTGGAGACCGCCGTCGGCCAGGTACCCGTCGACCTGATCCGGCAGTGGATGCGTGGGCCGGACGGTCTTGTCGCTGCGGGACTTCTTCTGGCACTGATTCTTTGAGTACGCGCCGACGATCCCGGTACCGTCTTCAGCGCAATCTGCGGTACAGGTCCTCGAGGTCGGTCATCGCACGGATGACGACGGCTTCGTCGGTGCCCCCCGCCCGCAACGCGCGGCGCAGCAGCATCGGGTCGAGGTCTTCGATCGCGGGCCGGAACCGTTCCGTGGGCAGATCGGGGAGTTCGGTGTCTTCGCCGTAGAAGTCAGCGGTGTCGGTGGCGATGGCGGCGTCGACGCCTCCGATCAGCGTCGTCAGATCCACTCCGCGCAGGGTGAGTACGTCCAGCGGCTTCTCGTCGACGTGTTCGGCAAGCAGGTACGCGACCGCCGCGGCGTGCTTACAGGGCCAGCCGTCGTCGGGGCAGGTGCAATCGAAGTCCAACTCCCCCGCGCGCCGCGGAAGCAGGAGGGAACCCAGCTCTTCGGGGAGCACTCCTCCGGCCAGTCGCGCCAGCATGCCCGGGGAAGCCCGGACCTCCCGGATCAGTTCGTCGATCGCGTCGTCGTCGAGCCGGCGCACGGTCACCGTCGAGGTGAACGGGCGCAACTGACTGCCCTGGACCTCTCCTACCGCTGCACCGGGCTCGATGCGCATCGAGACCACCTGACCGGAACGCGCGTACGCGCGACCCCGCGTCAGCCGGGCCTTGTCGGCCACCTGTTCCATGGTCGAGATCAGTTCCTTCGACCACCAGCTACGGCCGATCGCACCGCGTTTGGTGCGGGTCTCGACCCTGTTGCCGAGCGCCATCAGTCACCCACCGCTTCATCGCCGAGGGACAGCAGGGACTGCAACTGGTCGGTGGACAGCTCGGTGATCCAGTTCTCTCCCACCCCGATCGCGAGATCGGCCAGTTCCTGCTTCCCGGTGAGCATTTCGTCGATTCGTTCCTCCACGGTGCCGACGCACACGAGTTTGCGCACCTGCACGTTCCGCTGCTGGCCGATGCGAAATGCGCGGTCGGTGGCCTGGTTCTCCACCGCCGGGTTCCACCACCGGTCCAGATGCACGACGTGATTGGCGGCCGTCAGGTTCAGCCCGGTGCCGCCCGCCTTGAGGGAGAGCAACATGATCGGCGGACCGTCGTCCCCTTGGAACCGGGCGACCATGTCGTCGCGCTTCGACTTGGTCACGCCCCCGTGCAGGAACGGCACCGTCGTCGCGAACCGTTCGGCGAGGTACGGTGCCACGAGTTCACCGAACTCGCGGAACTGCGTGAACAGCAGGACTTTCTCGCCTTCGGCCAGCACCGATTCCACGATGTCCTCGACCAGTCCGAGTTTGCCGGAGCGGTGCCGGCCGCGGCGCAGCACGGGCGACCCGTCACCGAGGTAGTGCGCCGGATGGTTGCACACCTGCTTGAGTCTGGTCAGCGCCGCGAGGACGGCGCCCTTGCGCGCCATGCCTTCCTTGTCGCGAATCTTGCGCATCATGTCGTCGACCACCGCGCGGTAGAGAGCAGCCTGCTCGGCCGTGAGATTGGCCCGGACCGTTTGCTCGAACTTCTCGGGAAGATCGGAGATCACGTCGGGGTCCGTCTTGACGCGCCGCAACACGAACGGCGCAGACAACGCGCGCAGTCGCGCGGCCGCCACCGGGTCGTGGTCGCGTTCGATGGGTACCGCGAATCTCGCGCGGAACGAGGCGGCGCTGCCGAGCAACCTCGGGTTCGCGAAATCGAGAATCGAGCGGAGTTCTTCGAGGCGATTCTCCACGGGGGTGCCGGTGAGGGCGATGCGATGCGCCGCCGGGATGGCGCGGGTGGCCCGGGACTGCGCGGTCGCCGTATTCTTCACGTGCTGCGCCTCGTCGAGAACGACACGGCGCCAAGGAAGTTCGGCAAGCTGCGCGACATCGCGGGCGGCGATAGCATAGGTGGTCACGACCAGTTCGGCGTCGGCCACAGCCGTCGCGAGGGCTTCTCCCCGCAGTCGCTGTGCGCCGTGGTGAACGTAGACACGCAGGTCCGGGACGAATCGCTCGGCCTCGCGCTGCCAGTTTCCCACCACCGACATCGGGCACACGAGCAGTGTCGGAGCACCCGCGGTTCCGGCCTCGCGTTCGTGCGCGAGCAGAGCGAGCACCTGCACGGTCTTGCCGAGCCCCATGTCGTCGGCGAGGACCGCGCCGAGTCCCAGCCGGCTCATGAACGCGAGCCACTCGAGACCGCGCTGCTGGTACGGGCGCAGTTCTGCCACCAGTCCGGCCGGCGGTGCGATCTCCTCGGGCTGAGCCTGGCCGTCGAGCAACGTCTCGACCCAGCCGGACGCGGCGATGTCGGTGACCTCGACCGGTGGGGCGTCCTCCCCGGTGAACTGTGCGAACAGCGATCCCAGCGTGGCGTCGCGTTCGGAATGCGCCGTGACGTAGCGCGCGGCCTGCGCGAGTGCCTCGGCGTCGGCCCGCACCCACTTGCCACGCAGCTTGACCAGGTCGCTGTTCGCGGCGACCAGTTCCTCCATCTCGGTGCGGGTGAGCAGCATGTCGCCGACCGCGAGTTGCCACTCGTACGACACGATCGCGCTCATCCCCACGACGCTGTCGTCGGCGCTCACGGGCGCGACCGGCGAGTCGACCTGCAGCCGCAACGACGGATCGACCGTCGCCCAGGCCCGCGGCAGCAGAAGGGCGACGCCCGCCGCCTGCAACGCACGCGCGCCGTGTTCGACGAGGTCGATCACGACCGGGGTGGGCAGCAGCAGGTCGAGGGTATCGACGTCGCGCGGCACGTCCTGAAGCCTCGGGTAGGCGGTGATCGCGGCGCCGAGCTTGCGGATCGCGATCTGCAGAAGATGCGGATCGGTGCCGTCGACGGTCACCGGCACGGGCGCCTGCCCCTCCGAGCGCAGGCAGACTTCCAGCCGCCACAACGCGGCCACACCGATGTCGGTGTCGTCATCGGTGTCCTCGGGTTCGGCCAGACGCAGCACGAGGTCGGGTTCGTACCCGGCGAGGCTGGCGCGCCATTCGTCGAGCGCGTCCGCCATGCGCTGGGTGCCACGGGGGTGCGGACGGCCCTCCGCGAGCGCCGCGACCAGCGGATGCAGCGACGTCGACGAGCCGTGCAGGGCGCGGACGATCGGGTCCGTCAGCTCCTCGCACATGTTGTCGAGCAATGCCGACGGGCGACCGAGCTGACGCTGCACGGGAGGCATCGCGGCGGCGAGTTCGGCAGACCACGCGCGATTCTTCTCCCCGCCGAGCAGTTGCCATCGCGCCCACCACTGCTTTTCGGCGCGGACGAGTTCGGGGGCCACGCGACCTGCCTGCGCCCAGCGTTCGATGCCGCGAGCCACGTGCGCGAGGTACCGCAGGTCACCCGCGACGCCACTCGGGCGTCGCGGGAGATCGAGGAGGAGTGCGGCGGCGTCGGGTGGCGCCACAGCCACGGCGGGAACGACTCGCGGCGCGGCGTCACCCGGGAGCGTCAATTCCACGCGGTGCCGGAACGGCCGGTCGATCCATCGCCGCAGCGCCGACGGCAATGCCTCGTCGTCGGCGTCGACCGCGGGATCTCGCCACAGCATCAGGCCTGATCCCGGTGACCACAGCCCGTGCAACATGCCCTCCATGGTGCCAGCCGCGCCCGGGCGGCTCATGGCAGGGTTCTCGCTTTCGCACCGCAACTGCCGGTCGGGCACCGAACACGTGGAGCACACTGGTCGGTACACATCCGAACCCCCGAGGAGCCGCGATGTCCATTCTGGTGCAGGTTCTCGAACAGACGCCCAGCACTCGCACGCCGTGGGAACAGGTGAAGTACGGGTTCGTCGATTGGGATCACGTGACCACGCTTCGCCTCGACGGACGTTGCGGGGTGTGGCTGGACGGCACCAGGACCGGCGAGTCGCACCGGCTCGCGACCACGGCGTCGTCGCAGGAGGCGATCTTCTTCCTTCTCAATGTGTTCGACAAGATCGCGGAGTGCTCGGAGGCGGGCGGGTCGTGGATCGTGGGACACGACGGGGCCACCGTGGGATCGATCAGCGCCGCGCGTTTCCCCGCGTCGGGCGGCGACCGGCGCTCGATCTAGCCGGCATCCTCGAATTCCTCGGCGTCGAGGCAGACCCGCGCCAGGTCGTCGAGTGGGAGCGCGAGTGCGCGCGCCAGTGCCGCGACGGTCACGAACCCGGGTGTCGCCAGCCTGCCGGTCTCGATCTTCCGCAGCGTTTCCGGAGAGATCCCCGCGGATGCGGCGACGTCGGCGAGCGTGCGGTCGCGTCGTGCCTCACGGAGGAGCCCGCCGAGCCGTTTACCGGCGGCGAGTTGTTGCGGTGACAACGGGAGACGCACCATGGATGCCAGCGTATCGGAGTCGCGTCGGACGACGGGTCCGGTATGAAAATACCGAACAACGATCCGGGTCTGGTATTTTTATACCAAGATTGACAAGCCCTTCCGGAAGGACACGTGCAGTGCTCGAACTGAAAACCCCGCGGGAGATCGACGCGATGCGCACCACCGGCGCGTTCATCGCCGGCCTCCTGGACGACCTCGCGCAGCGAGCCGCACCCGGCGTCAACCTCCTCGACCTCGAGCACCGGGCGCGTGATCTGATCGCCGAGCGCGGCGCCGTGTCGTGTTACTGGGATTACGCGCCGTCGTTCGGGAGTGGTCCGTTCCGCAACGTCATCTGCCTGTCGGTCAACGACGCGGTGCTGCACGGACTGCCGCACGACTACGTGCTGCAGGACGGGGACGTGCTCAGCATGGACATCGCCGTCTCGATCGACGGATGGGTCGCCGATTCCGCACGCACCGTTGTCGTCGGAACCGAGAGGCCCGAGGATCGCCGCCTCATCGAGTCCACCGAACGCGCACTCGCGGCGGGTATCGCCGCCGCGCAGCCGGGCAACCGGCTCGGCGACATCTCGGCCGCCATCGGCGCGGTTGCCGCCGAATACGGCTATCCCGTCAACACCCAGTTCGGTGGCCACGGCCTCGGCCGCACCATGCACGAAGACCCGCACGTCTCCAACACCGGCCGCGCCGGACGCGGCCTCGTGCTGCGCTCGGGCCTCACCCTGGCACTCGAACCGTGGTGGACACCGACCACGGACGAGATCGTCTTCGACCCGGACGGCTGGACCATCCGTTCCGCCGACGGCTCCCGCACCGCGCACAGCGAACACACCGTGGCGATCACCGACGACGGTCCACAGGTTCTCACCGCACCGGCCGACCGGTAGCCCCCTGTCGGTGCGCGCTGTCACCATGCCGTGGTGCCGGGGGGACGCGCAACGAAGTGGTGGATATGGGTCGTGGTGGCGGCTATCGGGACGTCCTGGTTCCGGAGCGTCTCCGATCCGGCCGACGACCCGGTGCCCGGTAGCCCGCCGCGAGAGCAACTGGCGGCACTGCTCGGGCAGGTGACCGTGTGGCCGGACCGGCCGCGGGAAAGCGGATACGAGCGCGGCTGCGGGCCGGGCGAAGGATGCGTGTTCGGCCCGGCGTGGTCGGACGACCACGCCGGTGAGGGCGGTCACGACGGGTGCGACACGCGGAACAACGTGCTCGCACGCGACCTCCGTGAACCGGCGTTCCGTCCGGGCACCGACGCGTGCGTCGTCGTCTCCGGAACTCTCCACGATCCGTACACCGGTGCGCGCGTGGATTTTCGCCGTTCCGAGGCGCGCGCCGTCCACGTCGACCACATCTACCCGCTGGCGGCCGCATGGGATTTCGGCGCGGCACGGTGGCCGGCCGATCTGCGGCGACAGTTCGCCAACGACATCGCGTACAACCTCGTCGCGGTGGACGGACCGGCCAACGAGGACAAGAGCGACCACACCCCCGCGCACTGGATGCCACCGGCCGCGGGATATCGGTGTTGGTTCGCAGGCCGATACCTCACTGTCGCAGTGCGATACGGACTACCGATCACCTCCGGCGACCATCGCGCGTTGGCGGACGCCGCCGGGTCGTGCCCCGACCCGTGACAGCGACATGTTCCGCCGGCCGCAGCGACGACGCCGGGAGGGCACCGCTCGGGTCATACGGGGAGATTCTGCGGAATCCATTCGGGGTCACGCTTTTCCATGAAGGCGCGCATGCCTTCTCGCGGTTCGGGGGACGTCTCGAGCGACCCGAACATCGTCTGATAGTCGAACTGCCCGTACCGCTCGTTGAGCATGCGTTTGACCTGGGCGCGCGCGAGCGGCGCGGTCTGCAGCACCTCGCGTGCCGCGGTCAGCGCGGCCTCTCGCAGTTGGTCGTGCGGCACGACGCGTGAGATCACACCGAGCCGCAGTGCCTCTGCGGCGTCGAAGCGACGCGCGGACAGGAGCAGGTCACGCGCCGCCGCGATTCCGACGTGGGCGGGCAGCGCCGCCGCGAACGTCGCGTCGGGGATGCCGCGCAGCAGTTCGGGGACGCGGAAGGTGGCCCGTTCGCTCGCCACGGCGATGTCCGACATCATCGCGACGAGCAGTCCCCCGGCCTGGCAGATGCCGTTGACCGCCGAGATCACCGGCGCGCGGCTGTCCCGGATGGTCAGGAACGGCACCACATCGTTGCCGGCGAGCCCTTCGGGCAGATCGTCGCCGGGTTCGGACCGGCCGCCGAGGTCACCGCCGGGCGCGAAGACGTCGTCGACGCCCGTGATGATCAGGGCCGCGAGGTCGGGGTCGCTGTTGACCAGCCGAACCGCCCGTTTGAGGCCGTAGTACATCGCGGGGGTGAACGCGTTCCGGGCCGCGGGACGGTCGATGATGCACCAGCCGATCGCGCCTTCCCGCTCGAATCTCAAACCACCGGCACCGAGGTCGTCTCCCATGGCCGCAGCATATACGATTCTCGCCAAAAGAGAATGGCGTGTTCATGTGGTTGTCGTAGCGGCGCCGAACACCACCACTACGGTGGAGGGATGCTCTCGCGCATCACCAAGGACACCCGCCTGTGCATCTCCCTGTCGGGCCGCCCCAGCAACATCGGAACCAGATTCCACAACTACCTGTACGACGAACTCGGACTCGATTTCGTCTACAAGGCGTTCGCGCCCACGAATATCGAGGACGCGGTCGCCGGAATCCGAGGACTCGGTATCCGCGGCGCGGGGGTATCGATGCCGTTCAAGGAAGCGGTCCTGCCGCTCGTCGACGTCCTGCACGATTCCGCACGCGCGATCGAGTCGGTCAACACGATCGTCAACGACGACGGCATCCTCCATGCCTACAACACCGACTACCAAGCGGTGACCGATCTTCTGGCGGCCCACGCCGTGGATTCCTCACTGCCGGTGACGATCACCGGCAGCGGCGGTATGGCGAAAGCGGTCACGGCGGCGCTGCGGCACAGCGGTTTCGCCGAGGGCGTCGTGGTGGCGCGCAACGAACGCACCGGCCGCCCTCTCGCCCGCAAGTACGGATACGACTGGCGTGCGGACGCCTCCGCGACACCGCCGGGCCTGCTCGTCAACGCCACGCCGGTCGGCATGGCCGGTGCGCCGGAAGCCGACCGTCTCCCCGTCCCGGAGGAGGTCGTCGCCGCTGCCACCGTCGTCTTCGACGTGGTCGCGGTGCCGCCCGAGACGCCCCTCGTCCGGTTCGCCCGCGAGCAGGGGATCCCGGTGATCACCGGCGACGAGGTGATCGCCCTCCAGGCAGCCCTGCAGTTCGCCCTCTATACGGGTGTCACACCGACACCGGATCAGGTGAGGCGCGCGTCCGAGTACTCACGGTCCTGACCACCACCGCCCACCCTCGGCGGCCGTGACCCGGGCGCGGTCGCTCAGATGGTGCCGACTGCTTCGAGCCCGTCGAGCACGACGTTCGCCGCCTCGAAGGCCACGTTCATCCCTTGCCGGGTGAGGTGGTGGGTGTCGGGGTTCTGGAGTCCGAAGTTGTTGACCCACGCCCCTGTTCGCGCCGACTGGAACATGAAGGTGGTCGTCTCCGTCTCGCCCAGCAGATCACCGACGAACCACCCGGTGAAGAACGGACGCAGATCGGTGCCGTAGGTGACCTCGAACTCGTCGGCGATGACGGGCGCGGCATCGACAAGGGCACCACCGAAGGTGTAGAAGTCCCGGGTGTGCTCGGGCGTGGATCCGATGGTCACGAGCGCCTCGGGGAAATCGATCACCAGGTGCGCGACGACGGCGCCGACCAGGACGCGGCCCGGGCTGCGGTCACACCGCTCGGTCTCGGCGAGTGCCTCCGCCCAATGCGCCGCCGGGGTACCGCCGGTGACGTGCTCGTGCAGATTCGCCAGATACAGCCGCACCACCTCGACCGCCAGCGCATTCGCCCACGCCGGGTCGTCGTAGATGCCGGAGTCCAGAGTCGGCTCCGTGAGCGCGAGAATCTCGTCGAATGCGAGGACGAAGGTGCCGCGGTAGTCGTCGCTACGAGTGAGCACCTCCCGCAACGCGGCGATACGGGACCTGGCGTCGTCGAAGGTCTCGATCCCGGCGGGGTCCGTAAGCGCAGCGATGTCGGCGGTGGGGACCGTGGACACACAGGCCGACGGCGCGGGTGCCGCGGGCGCTGCCGACACGGCCGGCGCTCCGGCGACCGCAGCCGCGACGGCTGCCGCACTCAGGGACAAGGCAACACTTCTCCGTACGAAATGCGTCATTGTTCCGAATTTACACAGAAGTTGGAACAATGGAACGTGCGTGCGGATCCGTCGTGCCGCCCCCTACGCCCGGGATCTAGCCGGTCGCCACGGGCCGCCGAGGATCGGCCGCCCACTGCGACCACGAACCCGGATACAGGGCCGCGTCGATCCCGACGATCGCCAGTGCCGCGATCTCGTGGGCCGCGTTGATGCCCGAACCGCAGTAGACGGCGACGTCGCCGCCGGTGACACCGAGCCTTTCGAAACGCGCCGCGAGCTGATCCGGCGGGCGGAACGACCCGTCGTCGCGAAGATTCTCCGTGGTGGGCGCACTGACCGCGCCCGGAACGTGTCCCGCCCGGCGATCGACGGGTTCTTCGTCGCCACGGAACCGGGCCGACGACCGCGCGTCGAGCAGAACTCCGTGCGAAGGGAAACGCGCAACTTCGTCCGGGCCGACAGTCGGCAGGTGCCCCGGACTCAACGACACCGTCCCCGGATGAGGGCGTTCCCCGGGACCCGCGGCCACCTCGTGGCCGCCCGCGGTCCACGCCGACAACCCACCGTCGAGCAGACGGACGTCCGTGAGCCCCGCCCAGCGAAGCAACCACCACGCGCGAGCGGCCGCGAGTCCTCCGGACGCGTCGTAGGCGACCACCGGATCACCGTCGGAGATGCCCCAGCGTCGTGCCGCGTCCTGCAGGCGACCGATATCGGGGAGCGGATGGCGGCCGCGTTCCAGGGAGGGCGGATCCGCCAGCTCCGAATCGAGGTCGACGTAGACCGCTCCGGGGATGTGCCCCCGGTGGTACCGGTCGATGCCGTGGGAGTCCCCGAGTGCCCACCTCACATCGAGCAGCACCGGAGGCTTCCCGATGTCGATCAGGTGCGCCAGGTCGGACGCCGAGATGAGCACGTTGGTGTCGGGCATGTCTCGATCCTGGCACGGAACACGAGCGCTCCGCATCACCCACGCGCGATCCGGCAGAATGCCGCTCCGTGACCGAATCCCCGCCGAACGCCGCAGCGACGCCGACCGGCGGCACGTCACCGATATCGCGGCCCGTCACAGCGGGAATCGTGACCGCACTCGTCGGTTTCACCAGTTCGTTCGCCGTCGTGCTCACCGGCCTGCGCGCGGTCGGCGCCTCCCCTGCAGAGGCCGCCTCGGGCCTGGCCGCACTGTGCCTGACCCAGGGTGCCGGCATCCTCTGGCTGTCGCGCCGGTATCGCACTCCGATCACGCTGGCGTGGTCGACGCCCGGCGCGGCACTGCTCGCGGGTACCGGTGTCGTGGTGGGAGGCTGGCCCGCGGCGGTGGGCGCGTTCGTCGTCGTCGGCGTGGCGGTCGTGCTGACCGGACTCTGGCCGACGCTCGGACGACTGATCTCGTCCATTCCCACGTCCCTCGCGCAGGCGATGCTCGCGGGCATCCTCGTCCCGCTGTGCCTGGCGCCGGTCACCGCACTGGCCGACTCCCCCGCGGTCATCGCACCGGTAGCGCTGGTCTGGCTGATCCTGCAACGCGTGCGGCCCCGATGGGCGGTGCCGGGCGCGTTCGCAGCGGCGACGGTGGTGATCGTCGTGCACCTCGTCCGTACCGGGACCGCCGTCGCGCCCACCGACCTCGCTCCCCGTCTCGACTTCACGGCACCGGCCTGGACGTGGCAGGCACTGCTGGGAATCGCGCTGCCGCTCTACATCGTGACGATGGCCTCGCAGAACATTCCCGGCACCGCGGTGCTGAACTCGTTCGGGTACCGGACGCCGTGGCGCGCGGTGATGACGGTGACCGGCCTCGGCACGGTGATCGGTGCTCCCGCGGGTGGCCACGCCGTCAACCTGGCAGCCATCAGTGCCGCACTCGCCGCCGCACCCGACGCGGATCCCGACCCGCAGCGCCGCTGGGTGGCCGCGTGGTCCGCGGGCTGGTCGTACCTGGTGCTCGCCCTGTGCTCGGCCGGCCTTGCCGCTCTGGTGGCGCTCGCACCCGCAGGAGTCGTCGAAACCGTGGCGGGGCTGGCGCTGCTGGCCACCCTCGGCGGCGCACTATCCGCCGCCCTCCGAGACCTGCACGATCGCGAGGCCGCGGTCGTCACGTTCCTGGTCGCGGCATCCGGATTGTCGATATTCGGCGTCGGTTCTGCATTCTGGGCGCTGTTGATCGGACTTGCCGTCCGGGGAGCACTATCGTCGAGGAGTGAGCAACAGTCAGCCGACGAGACCCGCCGCACAACCTGATCCGGAGCACTTCCCGGTGCTCTGGCCCATGCAGACACGGTGGGCCGACAACGACCACTACGGCCACGTCAACAACGTCACCTACTACTCGTACTTCGACTCCGCGGTGAACGGCTGGCTCATGGCCACGACCGGGGTCGACATCCGGGAACTCGACGCGATCGGTGTGGTTGCGGAGACCTCGTGCCGCTACCTCGCCGAGCTGTCGTTCCCCGACCGGCTCCAGGTCGGTCTCGCGGTGGAGCGCCTCGGTACGCAGTCGGTCACCTATTCGCTCGCCATCTTCCGCGAGTCGGAAGGCTCGTTGCAGCCCGCCGCGACAGGCCGTTTCGTGCACGTGTACATCGACATGCAGACGCGGCGGCCGGTGCCGATTCCCGAACAGATCCGCAAAGCGGTCATGCAACTGGTCACCTCGACCGCCACGTAGGGTCACCGGCGCGCAGCGCACCGCCGACGCTATCGGGCTCCGGCCGCACGCCGAAGGAGCGGCTCGGTGCGCTGCGGGACGAGTTCGCGCATCACGAGCGACATGTCGGTGCGCTCGACGCCCGGAATCCCGAGAATCCGCTCCGCCAGCCGATAGAGATCGTCGGCGTCGCGCGCCACGATCTTCACCGACAGGTCGATCGGACCGGTCACCCCGTACACCTCGGTGACCTCGGGGATCTGTGCCAACTCCTCGACGACCGCGTCGAGCCGGTGCTGATCGACCTGGGTGGCGACATAGGCCGCGAGCGGGTACCCGAGCGCGACGGGGTCGACGCGGCGATCGAACGAGGCGAGGACCCCTTCCGACTCCCACCGGCTCAGCCGCGCCTGAACCGTGTTGCGCGAGAGTCCGAGTCGCTGCGACAACTCCACCCCGGTTGCTCTCGGCGTACGAGCGAGTTCGAGCAGCAAACGTGCGTCCGTCCCGTCCAGACTGGTCATTCTTCGCAGTGTGCCACTCCGAACCGCCCGGCGACCGTGCTTCCTGCACACTGCGCGACGCATCGATTGCGCACTCGTCCCAGAAGTGGATCATGTGAGGTACACCACTCACATTCCGGCGCGGCCCACCCGGCTCACCCGGACAGCACCCACGAGGTGACCCGATGGTTGCACCCACGACCCACCCGGTCCAGTTGATCCAGCCCGACGGGCAACGCGTCCACAACCCCGCTTACAGCGGACTGGTCGCCGATATCGGACCCGCCCGACTCCGCGACCTCTACCGCGACCTGGTCGTCGTCCGCCGGCTCGACAACGAGGCGATCGCGCTGCAGCGCCAGGGCGAACTCGGCCTCTGGGCGCCGATGACGGGCCAGGAGGCCGCACAAGTCGGGTCGGCCCGGGCACTGGAAACCGACGACTACGTCTTCACGAGCTACCGCGAGCACGCCGTCGCCTGGTGTCGTGGTGTCGATCCCGCCGACATGACCGCCCTGTGGCGCGGCTGTGCCCACTCGGGATGGGACCCGGCCACCGTCAACACGACCAATCCCGCCATCGTCGTCGGGGCACAGGGCTTGCACGCGACGGGCTACGCCATGGGAGCCAAGCTCGACGGCGCCGACATCGCCACGATCGTGTATTTCGGCGACGGCGCGACGAGCCAGGGCGACCTGTCGGAGGCGCTCGGATTCGCGGTCGGCTGGGGCGCCGGCGTCGTCTTCTTCTGCCAGAACAACCACTGGGCGATCAGTGCCCCCACGCAGATGCAGAGCCCGGTGCCGCTCGCACAGCGCGCCGCGGGCTTCGGAATGCCCGCCGTGCAGGTCGACGGCAACGACGTCCTCGCCGTTCTCGCGGTCACCCGGCAAGCCGCCCGGCACGCGCGCGAAGGCTCCGGACCGTTCTTCGTCGAAGCGCTCACCTACCGGATGGGACCGCACACCACATCGGACGATCCGAGCAGGTACCGCACACCCGCAGACCTCGAAGCGTGGAAGGTACGCGATCCGCTGGACCGCATGCGACGTCTCCTCGAACGCGAAAACCTTGCCGATCGGGCATTCTTCGACGACGTGGACACGACCGCGCAGGACGCGGCGACGCGGTTGCGGCGCGGCACGCTCGAACTGCCCGACCCGCATCCGCTGACGATGTTCGACCATGTCTACGCCACCGACCATGCGCTGCTCGCGGACGAACGTGCCGGTTACACCGACTATCTCGCGAGTTTCACCGGCGCCGACGAGGAGGCAGTGCGATGACCACCACGACGATGGCGCTCGGCGCGGCACTCAACGCCGGCTTGCGCCGCGCACTCGAACAGGACCGGAAAGTAATTCTGATGGGCGAGGACGTGGGCAGGCTCGGCGGCGTCTTCCGGGTCACCGACACCTTGCAGAAGGATTTCGGTGAAGCGCGAGTGATGGACACTCCTCTGGCCGAATCCGGCATCGTGGGAACGGCATTCGGGATGGCCCTGCGCGGCTACCGCCCGGTGTGCGAAATCCAGTTCGACGGATTCGTCTACCCCGCGTTCGACCAGATCGTCTCGCAGGTGGCGAAAATCCGTTACCGCACCGCGGGAGCGGTCACCGCGCCACTGACCATCCGCATCCCCTACGGCGGCGGCATCGGCGCGGTCGAGCACCATTCGGAATCGCCCGAGGCATATTTCGCCCACACCGCCGGTCTCCGGGTGGTCAGTCCGGGCAGCCCGTCCGACGCGTACTGGATGATTCAGCAGGCTGTCGCGCTCGACGACCCCGTGGTCTTCCTCGAACCGAAACACCGGTACTGGGAACGCGGCGAGGTCGATGTGGACACCGGACCCGATCTTCCCCTCGACCGTGCGCGCATCCTGCGAGCCGGAAGCGACGTCACCGTGGTCACTTTCGGCGCGATGGTGCCCACCGCCCTGCAGGCTGCGGACATCGCTGCGGCTGAGGGCCGGTCACTCGAGGTGATCGATCTGCGGTCGCTCTCGCCCATCGATTTCGACACCGTCGAAGCGTCGGTGCGCCGCACCGGACGCCTCGTGGTGCTGCAGGAGGCGCCGGTGTTCTGCGGGATCGGCGCCGAGATCGCCGCCCGGACCGCCGAGCGTTGCTTCTACCAACTCGAAGCGCCGGTCCTCCGCGTCGGCGGATTCGACATTCCGTACCCGCCGGCAAAACTCGAATCCCACCACCGGCCGGACCCGGACCGCATCCTCGATGCGGTGGATCGCGCACTCGCGGCATGACGAAGGGAGTGGCGATGTCACAGTCCGTCGAGGAGTTCCGCCTGCCCGATCTCGGGGAGGGACTCACCGAGGCCGAGTGGGTGTCGTGGTCGGTGCAGATCGGCGACCGCCTCGAGCTCAATCAGGTCATCGGCGAGGTGGAGACGGCGAAGGCGACCGTCGAGTTGCCGTCGCCACATGCCGGCACGGTCGCCGAACTCCTCGTCGCACCGGGCCAGACGATCCCCGTGGGCAGCCCGCTGTTGCGGATCGCGGTCGGCGCGGAGCCGTCGGACGGCGCACAACCCGCGGCGTCCCCGGCGTCCGACGAGGCGCCCGCCGAAGCGCGTCCGGCGATGCTGGTCGGCTACGGCCCGGGCGCCGCACCCGTCAGCCGGCGCGCGACACGGACCAACTCTGCCGGGACCTCGTCGAGCACCACCGGCGCGCCCGCGCACCGCCCGGACGCGAAACCGGGCGCGCGCCGGGAGGCGGCCCTGCTCGGGGTGGATCTCGCGGAGGTCGAGGGCTCCGGGCAGGGAGGGGCGATCACCCGGGACGATGTCCGGCGCGCGGCAGGACCCGATGCCGGGCACACCGAGACGGGCACAATGCGACCCGCGTCGGCCACCAGCCGGGTGCCGATCCGCGGTGTCCGCAAACGCACGGCCGACGCTGTGACCCGCAGCGCGTTCACCGCACCGCACGCGACGGTGTTCCTCACCTGCGATGTGACGGCCACAGTCGACCTCGTGACGCGATTGCGCCGCGAACCTGCGTTCGACGGCCGTCACCTCACCGCGCTGACCGTCGTTGCCCGGGCATTGATGCGCGCGGTCGCCGAGGAACCGTCGCTCAACTCACGGTGGGACGACGACGCCCAGGAGATCGTCGTCCACCACGACGTCCATCTCGGGATCGCCGCCGCCACGCCGGACGGGCTGAAGGTCCCGGTCGTGCGCGACGCCCGGCATCTAGCGCTCCCGGACCTCGCGGGTGCGATCGCCGAGGCCGCCGATCGCGCCCGGACCGGCCGATCGACGCCCACCGAGCTGACCGGTTCCACCGTGTCCGTCACCAACATCGGTGTCTTCGGCATCGAGGCGGGCACACCGATCCTCAACCCGGACGAAGCGGCGATCCTCGCGGTCGGCGCCATCGCGGATCGTCCGTGGGTGATCGACGGTGCACTCGCCGTCCGCAAGGTCGCGAGCCTGTCGCTCTCGTTCGACCATCGCCTCGTCGACGGTGAGCAGGGCGGCCGCGCGCTCGCCGCGATCGGCCGCTTCCTCGGAGACCCGGTGCCCGCGCTGCTCGGCGGCGCGTAACGAGCCGGTGCCCGGCTTCGGGAGCCGAAATCGGTACCGTGCCCGCGTGACCGATTCTGTGCGGAAGAACGCCCGGCTCGCCTGCGCGCGCGTCGCGGTGTTCACGGTGTTCGGCGTGAACGGGTTCCTGCTCGCCATGTGGGTGGTGCACATCCCGGTGATCCTGGAGCGGGTCGGGACGGGGTACGCGACTCTCGGATCGCTGTTGCTGCTGCTCGCGGCGGGTGCGCTGTGCGGAATGCAGGTGACGGGACGGCTCGCCGACCGATTCGGCAGCCACCGCACGACGATCGTGTCGGCGCTCGCGCTGGCGGTCGTGGCCGTCGGGCCGGGACTCGCGACCGCGCCGTGGCAACTCGGCCTGGCCCTCGCGATCTTCGGGCTGGCGAACGGCGCACTCGACGTCTCGATGAACTCGCAGGCCGTGGTGCTCGAGCAACGGTACGAACGGCCGATCATGTCGGCGTTTCACGGAGTGTTCTCCGCCGGGGGCATCGCCGGGTCGCTGGTGGGTGCGGCCACCCTCGCGATGGAGGTGAGTCCTCCCGTCACGCTTGCGGCGGCGGGAGGAGTGGCGGTATGCCTGGTCGCATGGGCCGGGCGGCATCTCGTGCGCACCACGCCCGTTCCCCGCCGGTCGCCGTCCGGGCGACGCGGCGGCTATTCCCGGCGGGTGGTGCTGCTCGGTGGTGTCGCGTTCGCGCTGATGCTCTGCGAAGGGGTCGCCAACGACTGGAGTGCCCTCCAGGTCCAGGAGCGACTCGACAGTCCGGCGTCGGTGGCCGCGCTCGCGTTCGGGGCGTTCTCCGCGACGATGACGCTCGGCAGGTTCGTCGCCGACCGGGTGAGCGCGCGTATCGGCAGCGCCGGCGTGATCCGGTACGGAACGCTGATGGCGGCCGTCGGCATGGGCACGGTGATGGCGTCGCCGGTTCTCCCCCTGACGCTCGCCGGGTGGGCGCTCTTCGGTCTCGGACTGTCCGGTGCCGTACCCCAGCTGTTCACCGCGGCAGGCAATCTCGACTCCGGGTCCCCCGGTGCCGACATGTCCCGCGTCGTGGGTCTGGGCTATCTCGGGTTCCTGGCGGGACCGGCCTGTATCGGGTGGGTGTCCGAGGCGACGTCTCTCACCACGGCGATGGCGGTGCCGCTCGTCTGCGTACTCGTCGCGGCGCTGCTCGCCCCGGTGCTCACGGCCCCGACGACACCGGCGCCCACGCGGTGATCCGCGTGGGCGCCGGGTGGAAGCGAGGGGTCAGAGAGCCTTCAGCTCTTCGGTGACCTCGGCGACCATCTTCTTCGCGTCGCCGAACAACATCGAGGTGTTGTCCGCCGTGAACAGCGGGTTGTCGATACCCGCGTAGCCGGAACTCATCGACCGCTTGAGCACGATGACGGACTTCGACTGATCCACGTTCAGGATCGGCATTCCGTAGATCGGGCTGGACGAGTCGTGCCGCGCGGCCGGGTTGGTGACGTCGTTCGCGCCGATGACGATGGTGACATCGGTGCGGTTGAACTCACCGTTGATGTCGTCCATCTCCTTGAGCGCGTCGTAGGACACCTCGGCTTCGGCGAGCAGGACGTTCATGTGACCCGGCATCCGTCCCGCGACGGGATGGATCGCGTACTTGACCTCGACACCGCGTTCTTCGAGCAGCGATGCCATCTCCTTGACCGCGTGCTGTGCCTGCGCCACGGCGAGGCCGTAGCCGGGCACCACGATGACCTGGTTGGCGTAGGCCATCTGGATCGCCGCGTCGGACGAGGAGGTCGCCTTGACGGTGCCGCCGGTTGCACCGGCGACGCCCGCCGCTCCGCCGTCACCGCCGAACGACCCGAACACGATCGCGGGGATCGAGCGGTTCATGGCCTTGGCCATGAGGTTGGTGAGGATCGTGCCGGAGGCGCCGACGATCATGCCCGCGACGATCATCGCGGTGTTGTTCAGTGCGAGGCCCGCAGCCGCGGCGGACAGACCGGTCAGGGCGTTGAGCAGCGAGATGACGACCGGCATGTCGGCGCCGCCGATCGGCAGCACGACGAACAGACCCATCAGGCCGGCGACGACCAGCAATCCGAGAATCCAGATGCCCGCGATGGGATCGTTCGCGGGATCGGCGTTGATTCCGATGTAGACGGCAATCGCCAGCGACGCCACGGCGAGAAGAACGTTGGCGACCTGGAACAGCTTCGCGCCTCCGACGAGCTTCTTCTCGACGCTCTTGTTCAGGAGTTCTTGAAGCTTGACGTACGCGACGATCGACCCCCAGAAGGAGATCGAGCCCACGATCGCGGCGAAGAGCGAACCGATGACGATGTGAACGGTGGGCGAGCCGTCGATCCGGGTGAAGCCGTCGGTGTCGAGGAACTCCGCCCAGGCGATGAGCGCGACGGTGCCGCCGCCGACGCCGTTGAACATGGCGACCAACTGCGGCATCGCAGTCATCTTGGTACGCAACGCCGGCGGGACACCCAGCACGACACCGACGATCAGGCCGGCGGCGATGATGATCCAGTTGCCGGTGTCACGAATGTCGATGAGGGTGGCGACGATGGCGAGCAGCATGCCCACTGCGGCGATGTAGTTGCCGCGCACCGCGGTCTTCGGGCCGGTCAGGCCCATCAGACCGTAGATGAACATGCCGAAGGCGATGATGTAGAGGATTGACACGAGGTAGCTCATCGGGCGTCGGCTCCCTTGGTCGCGGCAGCCTTGCCGGAGTCCTTCTTGGGCTTGAACATTGCGAGCATGCGGTCGGTCACGACGAAGCCGCCGACCACGTTGAGCGTGCCGAACACGAGCGCCACGAACAAGATGACCTTGATGCTCCACGGCGCGTCGGCCGGGAGGTGACCGAGCACCACGAGGGCGCCGAGCACGACGATGCCGTGAATGGCGTTGGTGCCGGACATCAATGGGGTGTGCAGGGTGTTCGGGACTTTGGAAATCACTGCGAAACCGACGAACCCGGACAGAACCAGGATCGCGATGTTCGCCAACAGTTCGTTGTACATCTAGGGGGTCTCCTTCGAGCGGGTCACGCACGCCTCGGCGAGAATCTCGTCCGAGAAGTCCGGGGCCGGCGTGCCGTTCTCGTCGAGCATGAGCTCGAGCAAGGCCGCAACGTTCTTCGAGTACAGCTCTGACGCGTGCTCCGGCATCGTCGCGGGAAGATTCAGCGGCGAGCAGATGGTCACTCCGTGCTTGACGACGGTCTGCCCCGGTTCGGTGAGCTCGCAGTTGCCGCCGGTTTCGCCGGCGAGGTCGACGATGACCGAGCCCGGCCGCATTCCCTCCACGGCCGCGGCGGTCACCAGGCGCGGAGCGGGACGGCCGGGCACCAGCGCGGTGGTGATGACGACATCGAAGCCCTTGATGGCATCCTCGAGCGCCTGCTGCTGCTGGGCACGCTCGTCGTCGCTGAGTTCACGGGCGTATCCGCCCTCGCCCGCGGCGTCGATGCCGAGGTCGAGCCACTGGGAACCGACCGAGCGCACCTGATCTGCGACCTCGGGGCGGACGTCGTAGCCGGTGGTCCGGCCGCCGAGCCGTTTGGCGGTCGCGAGTGCCTGCAGGCCGGCGACGCCCACGCCGAGCACCAGCACCGTGGCGGGCTTGACGGTGCCCGCCGCGGTGGTGAGCATCGGGAAGAACCGCGTGGATTCGTTCGCGGCGACCAGGACAGCCTTGTAGCCGGCCACATTGGCCTGGGACGACAGTGCGTCCATGACCTGGGCGCGGGAGATGCGCGGGATGGCCTCGACGGCGTACGCCTCGACACCGGCAGCAGCGAGCGCACCGATCTGGTTGTCGGCGTTGCGCGGCGCGAGGAAACCGATGAGCCGGCGTCCCGAGCCGAGCCGGGCGATCTCCGCGTCGGTGGGTGGTGCGACCTTGACGACCACGTCGGACGACCAGGCGTCGCCGATCTGAGCGCCCGCTTCCTTGTAAGCGGCGTCGGGTATGAGGGCGCCGAGACCCGCACCGGCTTCGACGATCACGTCGAGGCCCTTGGCGATCAGCGACGGCACGATCTTCGGAACAAGCGCGACACGCCGCTCACCGCCGTGGGTTTCACGAACCACGCCGACGGTCGGACGGCGGTGCGCTCCGCTCCCCGTATTCGATCCTTCGGTACTCAATTTCTCTGACTCCTGCGTCGATGAAGTGCGCGGCGCCGCGATCGGCGGCGAGATGTGCGTGCGATCGGGCCATGTGACGGCCTGCACTCGTGGTGACTCTATGCAGGCCTACCGGGACGGCACGCGACCTGCAACTTGCACGAATCGTCTGAATCGAGTCCGAACAGCAAGATGATGCAAGAATGTGACACACCTCACTTCACAAGGTTGCCGCACATTCTGTGAGCGCACGACGCGGAAAGGAAACGCCATGCCACACCGCACGGTCACCGTCGAACGGGTCTACGACCACCCCGCCGACGAGGAGCCGTTCCGGGTTCTCGTGGACCGTCTCTGGCCACGGGGCCTCCGACGGGACGCCTTCCACTACGACGAATGGGCCCAGAACCTCGCTCCCTCGACAGATCTTCGCAAGTGGTATTCCCACGACACCTCTCTGTTCACGGAATTCCGCGACCGCTACCGCACGGAGTTGGCATCTCCTGCGGCCGGCGACGCCATCGCCCGTCTCGACGAGCAGGCGGACGGACGGGCACTCGTGCTGCTCACCGCCACACGCGACGTCGAGCACAGCGGCGCGCGGGTACTCGCCGATTATCTGAGAGAACACTGACGCATCAGAGGAAGCACTGACAGGAAAGAGACGCCCTGCAATGACCGGTGTACCGAGGGAGGACGACGGGGGCGAGCCGGCCTGCCTGCTGCACCTCGTCTGCCCCGACTGCGGCCTGGTCCTCGACGACCCGGAGTCGCCGTGTTCCCGCTGCGTCCGCGCTCCCACCGATCCAGGCAGTGCCGGGAATCCGTCCGGAGGCCCGGGCACTCTTCTACCCTGACTCCATGCATGTTCCTGCCGCGGTCCTCGATCTCACCCGCGGCGCGCGCCGCGTAGCGGTGCTCTCGGGCGCCGGAATGTCCGCCGAGAGCGGCGTGCCCACCTTCCGTGACGCGCAGACGGGGTTGTGGGAGAACTTCGACGCTGCTGCCCTCGCAACCCCCGAGGCCTGGAAAGCCGATCCGGACGCGGTGTGGGCGTGGTACCAGTGGCGGGTCGCGCTCGTACGCAACGTCGCTCCCAACGCCGGTCATCACGCGCTCGCCGAATGGGGACGCACCACAAAGGTCGCGATCGTGACCCAGAACGTCGACGACCTGCACGAGCGCGCCGGCAGCACCGTTCTCGCGCACCTCCACGGCAGCCTCTTCGAACCCCGGTGCAGCGAGTGCGAGCGCCCGATGGACCTGCCCGCACCGCCCGGCGAACCCCTCGAGCGCATCGCGCCCCCCACGTGTGACACGTGCGGAGGAGCCGGCCGCCCGGGGGTCGTCTGGTTCGGCGAGATGCTGCCCCGGCAACCCTGGGACGCGGCAGTCGCCGCCCTGCGCGTCGCGGATGTGCTGCTCGTCGTCGGCACCTCGGGGATCGTGTACCCGGCGGCGGAGCTGCCCGAGTTGGCCGACCGCCACGGCGTTCCGGTCGTCGAGATCAACCCCCAGGACACCGAGTTGTCGTCCCGGGTCGAGGCGGTCTGGCGGACCACGGCAGCGGTGGGGCTGCCCGGTCTGGTGGCTGCTGCGGGGACGCTAGAGTGACGCGATGGGTTCCTGTGTGTTCTGCGACATAGTGGCAGGGTCCGCACGGGCCGCGCGGGTCTACGAGGACGACGATGTGGTCGCCTTCCTCGACGCCCGCCCGGTTGCGCGGGGACACGTACTCGTCGTGCCGCGTGAGCACGTCTCCCGGCTCGAGAACCTCGAACCCGAACTCGGTGCCTCGATGTTCCGCGCCGGACATCGTCTCTCGCGCGCACTCAGCCGCTCGGATCTCACCACCGACGGCACCAACCTGGTACTCAACGACGGCCGCGCCGCGTTCCAGGCCGTTTTCCACACGCACCTGCACGTGATTCCCCGCAGGAAGGGTGACCGTATTCGCCTCGGCGTCGGCCTGGTCCGCCGGCGAGCCCAGAATCCGGACGCCACCGCGGCGGCAATTCGCGCAGGACTCGACCGTCTCGCCTCCGAGGAGAACTCATGACGTCACAACCGGGCAGCACCGCAGTCGATTTTCCCGTCGACACCATCCGGCCGCTCCTGCTCGAAGAATTCGCGGTGATCGACTCGCTGCTGGCCGCCCTGGACAGCGACGGGTGGTTCACGCCGACGAATCTTCCGGGCTGGACGGTCAAGGACATCGTCGCTCACCTGATCGGCACCGAGTCGATGCTGGCCGGGATCAAGGCGCCGCACGTGAACATCGACGTGCATGCGCTCGCCCACGTGCGCAACGAGATCGGTGCTTTCAACGAACACTGGGTCGAGTCGCTGCGTGGAACGCCCGGTTCGGAGGTGCTCGCGCAGTATCGGCAGATCGTCGCGCACCGCACCGAGCAACTGTCGGCGATGACGCAGGAGGATTTCGAGGCGCCCGCGGACACGCCGGTGGGCCGGGCGACCTACGGGCGCTTCATGCGCATCCGCATCTTCGATTGCTGGCTCCACGAACTCGACATCCGGGATGCGATCGGTGCGCCCGGCGACGAAGGCGGCCCGCGGGGCGAACTGGGTTCTGCCGAGATCTTCGGTGCGGTGCCGTTCGTGTTCGGCAAACTCGGTAAGGCACCCGACGGCGCGCGCATCACCCTCGAGCTGAGCGGACCGCTCGCTCGCACCATCCACGTGGAGGTGGACGGGCGCGCCACGGCCGTACCCGAATTGTCCGGCCCCCCGACGACGACGATCGCGATGGACTCGAGTCTGTTCGTGCGACTGGCGGGGGGACGGGTGCGCGCAGTCGACCGACTCGACGAGATCACGCTCGGTGGCGATACCGCCGTCGGGCGCCGCCTCGTCGAGAACCTCGCCTTCACCATCTGATTCCCGTGCGACTGTTCCTCTCGTCGTACCGGCTCGGGTCCGACCCGTCGAAGTTCCTGCGCGTGGTCGGTCCCCCGGGCCGCATCGCTGTGATCGCCAACGCGGCCGACGCGTGGCCGCCGGCCGCTCGCCGCTCCGCGGTCACGAGCGAGAGGGAACCGCTTCGCTCGCGGGGATTCGTCCCCGAGGAGATCGATCTGCGCGACCACCTCGGCGACCCCGACTCGCTGCGTGCCCGGCTGCGCGGGTTCGCAGCGGTGTGGGTGCGCGGTGGGAACACGTTCGTGCTGCGCGCGCAGTTGGCGCGTAGCGGCGCAGACGCAGTGCTCACCGATCTCGTCGGCAGCAACGAACTGGCGTACGCCGGGTACAGCGCCGGTGCCTGCGTGGTGACTCCGTCGCTGCGGGGAATCGAGTTCTCCGACGATCCGGAGGAGGTGCGCACCGCGTGCGGAACGGAGGTCGTCTGGGATGGTCTGGGATGGATCGATCATGCCGTCGTTCCGCACGCCGGCGCGTCCGCACTGGGCGACGAGGGCATCGAGAAAAGCCTGCGGTACATGCGCGACAACGCAATTCCCTTCGTCGCACTGACGGACGACGACGCGCTCGTCGTGGAGACCGACCCGCGGTGACTCCGGCGGTACGGTGAGAACATGACACAGCACACCGAGTCCGGCAGCACCGACACCCGTGTCGAGCATCTGCCCGAACAGTCCCGCTTCGCGCTCTACCTGGGCGACTCCCTCGCCGCCTACGCCGACTACTCGCAGCGCGGCGACCTGCGCGACTTCGACCACACCGTCACCGACCCGAACTTCCGGGGCCGGGGGCTCGCCGCAGAAATCGTGCGGTTCGCCCTCGACGAGACCCGCAAGGAAGGTCTGAAGATCGGGACGTCGTGCTCGTACGTCGAGAAGTTCGTCGCGGAGCACCCCGAATATCGCAACTGACCGGCCGGGCGCCGCACCCGGACGGCCCGGCGTCAGTTGAAGCCCATCACCTGACTGCCCCATGCCTGCCGCAACGCACCGTCCGGGTCGGCGACGACGGAGTCCTGCGCGTCGAGCAGCAGCGTCAGCCTGTGCTCCGGCTCGTAGGGCGGCCAGTGCGCGGATCCGTCCAGCGCCGCCGGCACACCGTGGTGTGCGAACGCCAGCCACCGCCGCCGGATACGTTCCGCCACCTCCGACGCCGCTTTCCTGCCGCCCAGCCAGAACGTGGGGTCCCGCCCGAGCGTTCCGAAATTACCGAACACATACGGCAATTCGGTGGCATGGCCCGCGCCGATCCGCGCGGCGCGCAGGATCGGGGTGGCGTGATCGAAGCGATACACCCATGTCGGAGAGTGCACGCTGTGCGCCTCGGCAACCCAGACCACCGGCATCCGGAAACCCGCGTCGCCCGAGAGTGCGAGCGCGCCACTGGTTTTCGTGAGGTCCGGGTATGCGGCGATGATATCGGCGAGGCGGTCCGGTTCGAGGTCGGGCCGGTCGTCGGCGAGCGCCTTGAACATTGCCTGGATCGCGGTGTCGTTCACCGGCATCAGAGGCGACTTCATGAATCTGAAGATGGACGGTTCGTCCTTGTTGGAGCCGATGATGAGCGGAATGCGGTGCGACAGACCCTTCTGGAACGCGGCGACCGGATACTTCGGCACCAGATCGCGGTCTACGACGGGCGTCATCGCCAGGGTGCCGGGCACCTTCGTCGGCACTTCGCCGACGAGGATTTCCGATGCCTCGACGAGCGTATCGGTGGGCATGGTGAGCAACTCCCCGACGCGGGATCGCGGTAGTTCGAGAATCTCGAGGAAACGCTCGGCAGCCATGGCGGCGCGTTCGCGCCCGTAGACGGAGGTAGCGGGAGGCGATTGCGCAATGGCCTTGTGGAAGAGGCCTTCCGCTCGAGGGACGGTCATCAGGGTGGTGACGGAACCGCCTCCGGAGGACTCCCCGAACAAGGTGACGTCGTCCGGATCTCCGCCGAATCCTGCGATACAGTCTCGCACCCATTCGAGCGCTGCGATCTGGTCGCGCAGTCCGACGTTGCTTTCGAAGGTGGTCTCCTCAGTGGAAAAGGACGACAGGTCGAGAAACCCGAGAGGCCCGAGCCGGTAGTTGAGAGTCACCACCACCACGTCGCCGGTCTCGCACAGCAGGCGCCCGTCGTAGATCTTCTGCCCCGAATATCCCAGCACGTACGCGCCGCCGTGGATCCACACCATCACGGGCCGTGCTCGGCCGTCGGGTTCGGGCGCCCATATGTTGAGGGACAAGCAGTCCTCCCCCATCGTCATCCCCGGCTCGATGCGGATGGGGCTCTGGCGGCTCTGCGGAGCGATGGGCCCGTATCTGTCACAGTCGAGCACGCCGTCCCACGGTGTGGGTGGCTCGCACGAGCGGAAACGCCGGGCGCCCCCGGTGGACGCTGCGTACGGGATGCCCTTCCACGAGAACACCGGGCCGTCGCGGTATCCGCGTACCTGCCCGTACTTGCAGTCGACGGTGAGCGTTGCAGTGTCCACGTGACCTCCCGATGACCCGACCATTCGCCAACGTACCAATCACGGCTACGCGGGCAGACCGACTCCGGTGAGACCGGGTGGGACGGGAGGTCAGGAAGCGGACGCCTGGGGGCAGGACTCGTGGTCGACGAGCCTGCAGACGAGTTCGTCGAGAGCGCGACGGAGTTCTCCGGTGTGCGTCTCGGACAGTTCGGGTAGGACGGTGGCCAGCGCGATCGGGACCAGTGATGCCGGGCCGAGCAGAACGCCCATCGCGGCATTCAGTGCCTCGACCTCACGGTGCAGTTCGCGGTAGGTGACTGCCACCGAACCCCGGGTCAGCGCGACCCCCTCCGGCTCGCAGCGGACGGCGCCGGCGAGCATTCGGGGAAGTTCCGACATTGCGGGCCAACTGGTTTCGAACTTCTGCACATCCCCGCCTTCGTCGAACGGTCGTTCTCGGTCCCACTAACATACAGAGAGTTTGGTCCGAATCGAGCAGAATGGGACTGCAGGGGCAGGGGGCTTCGTGCCGCCGGCAACTGGTGCTATGGTCGCGGAGACCGACACGGGGTGCTCCGCATTTGCGGGGCTGAGATCACACCCGTCGAACCTGATCAGGTAATTCTGACGAAGGGATGTTTCGGCATGACCGTGCCTGCACACAGTTCCCCGGCCCCGGGCCGTTTCACCGACTTTCTCCACGACCACACGCGTCCCCTCCGGGCCGCGATCGACGACCTGGAGTTCCTGCGTCGCCTGGGTGACGGAACCCTGCCACTCGACGCGTTCCGCACCTACATCGAGCAGGACGCGTTGTACCTCGCGGGTTACTCGAAGGCCCTCGCGCTGCTCTCCGCGAAGTCGCCGGACGCCGGCACCGGGGCGTTCTGGGCGACGAGTGCCGCCACCGCGGCCACCGAGGAATCCGTTCTCCACAACACCCTGCTCTCCGGTGGCGTGCTGCCCCCGTCATCAGGGCCGATCACACACTCCCCGGCGTGCCTGGGCTACGTGTCGTATCTGACGGCGACTGTCGCCACCGCGCCGTATCCGGTGGGGGCCGCCGCCGTGCTGCCCTGCTTCTGGATCTATGCCGAAGTAGCCCGCGACCTCGCAGTTCACGCGGCAGATGTCCTCTCCGCGAATCCCGCACACCCGTACGCACAGTGGGTGGCCGCATACGACGACGAGGCGTTCCGGGCATCGGCCACGACGGCCCGCGAACTCGTCGACGCGGCGGGCGCAGCCGCCACGGACCGCGACCGCGAGGCAATGGCCGAGGCGTTCACGATCGCCACCCGGTACGAACTCATGTTCTGGGCCGACGCCCTCGACACTCGTCCCTGGCCCGGTTCGTGAGGCTCGGCCACCGCCTCGGAGTCTTGCTCGTCGCTCTGGGCGCGCTGGCCACCGTGCCCGCGTGCGCGAACGATCCCGCCTCGGACGGCACCATCCGGTTCGCCCTCGACTGGACTCCGAACACCAACCACACCGGGCTCTACGTGGCCATTCGGGAAGGACTGTTCGAGCAGGCCGGACTCGACGTCGAAATCCTGCCGTACAGCAACACCACGCCGGATCTGCTGATCGACGCCGGGGCCGCCGAGTTCGGAATCTCGACACACTCGCAGGCGACGTTCTCCCGCGCCGCGGGGTCGGACACCGTCACCGTCTTGGCCCCGCTACAACACCGCGCGACCGCGATCGGCGTGCGGGCGGACCGGGCCGACCTGCAGTCCCCCCGGGACCTCGACGGTCTCACCTATGCCGGGTTCGGCGATCCCGGGGACAACGAAACGTTGAGTCAGGTGATCCGCAACGACGGTGGCACAGGGGAATTCACCTCGGTCGTGCTGGGCACCTCCGCGTACGAGGCGGTGTATTCCGGTACCGCCGACTTCACCGTGTCGTATGTCGCCTGGGAAGGCCTCGAGGCGCAACACCGCGGCCTGCCCATGCGGTACTTCGCGCACAGCGACTACGGGTTCCCCGACGCCTACTCGATCGTGGTCGACGGCAACGAGACCTGGATGTCGGAGCATCCCGACAGCGCCCGGGCGTTCATCCAGGCCCTGCAGCAGGGGTACCGGATAGCCGCGGACGATCCGCAGCGCGGAGCGCAACACCTCATCGACGCCGATCCCGGCTTGTTCACCGACGAATCGCTCGTTTTCGAGAGTCAGCAGATGTTGTCGGCGGATTACATGCGCGACGACAGCGGGCAGGTCGGCACACTCGATCTCGAGCGTTGGTCGGGATACTCCCGGTTCCTGTTCGAGGCGGGCCTGCTCGCCGGAGCGGACGGCGCCACACTGACCGAGGAGCCCGACTGGTCGGCCTACTTCACCGATGCCTACCTTGCTCCCTGAAAAGACTTGGCGGAGGGGCACAGCCGGACGTCTGCACGCCCTGCTGCCCGCCGCGACCGTGGCCGTGCTGATGGTCGCGGGGTGGGAATGGTACGTACGGACGACCGGCATCCGGCCACAGGTCCTGCCCCCTCCCAGCCGGGTTCTCACGCAGGGATGGGCGCATCGCGCCGATCTCGCCGGCCACGCCGCGGCGACCTTGCAGGTCACCCTCGCCGGGTTCGCCGTGTCGTTGGTGATCTCGTGGATACTCGCGGTCGCGGTGGACTTCTCCGGCTGGCTGCGGCGCGCGTTCGTACCCTTGTTCGTGGTGTCGCAGACGCTCCCGATCATCGCGATCGCACCGTTGATGATCATCTGGTTCGGATTCGGTCTGCTGCCCAAGATCCTGGTCATTGCCCTGGCCACGTTCTTCCCGATGACGATCGGTTTGATCGAGGGTTTCGCGGCAGCCGACCGGGAAGCCGGCGCGCTGATGCGAAGCATGGGCGCCAGTCGCCGGCAGGAGTTCAGGTACGTGCGACTCCCCTCGGCACTGCCCCGTTTCTTCACGTCGTTGCGTATCGGAATCACCTACGCGGTGGTCGGAGCAGTCTTCGCCGAATATGTCGGTGCCACTTCCGGACTCGGTATCTATATGGCGACACAGAAGAACTCCTTCCGCACCGACCTGGTGCTCGCGGCGGTCGCCGTCACCGCGGCCGTCTCTCTGCTCCTGTATCTGCTCACCTACGCCGCGGAGCGACTCGTCGCGCCGTGGGCATCGACGCCGGAGACCCGGCCGTGAGCGCGGTGTCCGTGACCGGCCTACGCCGGTCGTTCGGCGGTAACACCGTCCTCGACGGTATCGACTTCGACGTGGCGGCCGGAGAGTTCGTCTCCGTCATCGGACCCAGCGGGTCGGGCAAATCCACGCTGTTCGGTGTGATCGCCGGACTCGACACGCCCGACGCCGGCGCCGTCTCCATCGGCGGAACTCCCGCAGCACCCGGCCGGGTGGCGCTGATGCCACAGAAGGATCTGCTGTTTCCCTGGCGCAGCGTCCTCGACAACTGCACCCTCGGACTCGAGGTCCAGGGCACCCCGCGACGCCGGGCCCGGGAGCGGGCCCGCTCGTTGTTTCCCGCATTCGGACTTTCCGGATTCGAACACGCGCGGCCGGGTCAACTCTCGGGCGGGATGCGGCAACGAGCGGCACTCGCCCGCACCGTCCTTCAGGGGCGCGATGTACTGCTGCTCGACGAACCGTTCGGCGCCCTCGACTCGCTCACCCGCACCGACATGCAGTTGTGGCTACAGGGCGTCCGGGACCGCGACCGGTGGACGGTGCTGATGATCACCCACGACGTCCGGGAGGCGATCCTGCTCTCCGACCGCGTCCTCGTTCTCTCGGCCCGGCCGGCCACCATCCGTCACCAGGTCCGGGTCCCGCTCCCGCGGCCTCGGTCGCTACGGACCCTCACCGACCCTGCGTTCGTCGACGTCGAACGCGAACTGGTGTCGATGCTGCACGAAGGCCGGTGACGCACGGCCGGAACGCGTCTCACACCACGCCGAACGCTTCCTCGAGATCGGTGAGCGACTGCTCGATATGCCCGAGCAACCGTTGCAGACTCGGAAGCGTGCGGCGGCATCCGACGATCCCCACGTCGAGCGAGCCGTCGGTGTTGGTGACCGTGATGTTCAGGGCCTGCCCGTCGAGCACCACGGAGGTCGGGTACACCCCGTCCAGCCGTGATCCCTTCCAGTACAGCGGTTCTCGCGGACCGGGGACATTGGAGATGATGAGGTTGAACGGCGGGGGCGTGAAGCGTACGACGCCGGGTACGGGTGTCAGACCGAGCGGAGCGATGTTGGCCGCCGACCAGACCAGAGCCTCGACCGGCGTCAGCCCGTGGAACAGCGCCTTTCCCTCGCTCATCGAGGCACGAATCACCCGAAGCCGTTCGGCCGGGTCGGGGGAATCGGTTCCGAGATTGCACAGCGTCACCCCCACCGAGTTCCCGCCCGCATCGATCCTGTCGGCTGTGCGCAACGAGACCGGCACCATCGCGACGAGAGGATCCTCGGGCAGTGCGTCGAGTTCGAGCAGGAACGCGCGGAGGGCACCCGAACACACGGCCAGCACGACGTCGTTGACGGTCGCGTCCGCCGCGTCGTGCACCCGTGCGATGCGGTCGAGCGGCCACGAGCGCGACGCGAACCGCCGCGCGCCTCCGATCGGCACGTTGAAGATCGACCGGGGGGCTTCGAACGGTAACGCGACGCTGCGCTGCCCCACGAGGGTGCTTGCGACCCGCCAGACGCCCGCGGCGGCTTCGACCGCGTCACCGGCCAGTCCCCGCACCGCCCCGACAAGTGCGGTCGGTGTGGACAGCAGCCCGTTGCCCTGTTCGCCGGTCGCCGCGGTGGTGGGGCGCTCGTGATGCGGCAGGTTCCACGGAACCCTCGTCTCGGAGGAATCCGGATCGGGATCGAGCGTGCGGTGCAGCAGACGAAGGCCCGTCACACCGTCCATCAGCGAATGGTGCAGTTTCGTGTACACCGCGAACCGCCCACCTTCGAGCCCCTCGACGAGGTACATCTCCCACAGTGGCCGATGCCGGTCGAGCAGAGTGCCGTGAAGCCGGGACACGAGGGCGAACAGGTCCGTGGACCGTCCCGACGCGGGAAGCGCCGAGTGCCGGACGTGGTATTCGAGATCGACCTCCTCGTCGACCGACCACCACAGGTAGCCGAGGCTGGACACGGGATGCCCGGGGCGTTTGCGGAACGCCTCGTCCACCACCTCGGTCGCGAGGAACTGCGCGTACAGGTCGGACACGTAGTCCGGACCCGCACCCTCCGGTGGAGTGAACACTTCGAGCGATCCCACGTGCATCGGATGCTCTCTCGATTCTGCGAGCAAGAAGATCGAATCGGTCACCGGCATGATCCCCACGGGCTCTGCCCCCTTCGCCAGTCCCTCATGTAACGCACGTCACACGGCATCGTACGTCGGGGGTACTCTGGAAAATCCGGGGTTCGCACGTTTCCGAACCGGACGCGCATCGCCGGGCGCCGAGCGACGGGTACCGCCGCACGGGTGCAGCGGTACAAGGAGGTGCCGGCGACCATGCGCAGTGCAGTAACGAAGGCAGCAGTACCGAACACGGCAGCGATCCCGTCCCCCGACCGGCCGCCGCTCGTCAGAGAGTTCGCCGGGGTGAGTCTGCAGTCCCGTGCACTGTCGATGTCCGTCCGGCGCACTGTCCGGCCGTTCATCGAGGCATGGGCGTTCACGCCGTCGCTTCCGTGGCCCGCGTCGCTGGTCGACCGGGCCGCGTTCTCGGTTCGTCCGGTCCAGGGCACCCGTCGACACGAGGTGCGATTGCCCGACTGCCGCGCGGAATTCCTGTACACCGGCAACGTGGGCGACCAGCAGGCCGTTCTCTACCTCCACGGCGGAGCGTTCCTGTGCTGCGGGCTCGCGACCCACCGCAATCTCGTCTCGCGGATCTCGTCGGCAACGCAGGCCCCTGTGCTGTCGGTGGGCTACCGGATGCTGCCACGTCATCCGATCCGCCGGTCGGTCGAGGACGGGATCGCGGGCCTCCGGTGGTTGCTCTCCCGCGGATATCCCATCGACCGGATCGTCGTCGCGGGCGACTCTGCCGGCGGCTTCTTGACATTCGCCGTCGCACACGAGGCGCTGCGCCTCGGGCTCGGCCGGGTGGCCGGCACCGTCGCGTTGTCGCCGCTCACCGACCTCGACCCGTTCCCCAAACTCGATCACCCGAACTCGTACCGGTGCGCCCTGTTTCCGCGACGTGCCGTCCCCGTCCTTCTCGGCCTCGTCCGGCGCGCCGAGAGCCGCGGGGGCGAGGGCTACGCGCCCGTGGTGTCGCCCGTGGACCTCGACCTCACAGGCATGCCGCCCGCGCTCATCCAGACCGGCTCGGAAGAGATGGTCTACACCGATGCCCGATTGATGGGCGAGCGCCTCGAAGCGGCCGGAGTGCCGGCGGAAGTGCAGGTCTGGGAGAAGCAGATCCACGTGTTCCAGGCTGCCGCCGGAGTGGTCCCCGAGGGGACGCGCGCACTCTCGGAGGTCGGGCGGTTCGTCCGCGCCCTGGGTTGACGATTCCCACGGGGATCAGGGTGGGGTGACGAGGAACCCGCGCCGTACGGGACGAGAGAGACGTCAGTTCCAGTTGTCGATCTTGACGTCGTGGGGATCCGGAGTGCCCGTGCCGGTTTCGATCAACGACTTCAGGCTCATCAAGAACAGTGCCCACTTGGTGCTGCAGTGGTGCATGAATTCCACCGGTTCCTTCCAGCCCCGATGGCCGAACAGCACGATGGTGTAGTCGCCGACCTGCTCGAGGTCCCAGGACACGTGTGTGCCGATCCATTCCTCGGGTCCGTCGATCACCTCCCAGAGCACCCGCGTATCCGGATCGAGTTCGAGGACCTTCATGTCGAATCCTCCGGCCCCGAACCGGAATCGCAGCGTGCCGCCGACGTCGTCGCCGTCACCTCGGGTGTCGGTCGTCCACCAGCCGGCAAGCCGCTCGGCGGTGGTCAGGGCGGCATAGACCTGCGCCACCGGCGCCTCGATCCCGACCCTGTGCAGGATGTCTACCATTTCGGGTACTTCCTTTCCGGTGTTGTTGCGTCTCCGTCACGTCACGGCGATGTGCCGTTCCGGTCCGTCTCACGCTCGAGAGCCTCGGCGACCCGCTTGATGCGCCGGAGCCTGGCATCCCACCCCGACCCCACCGAGGACAGCTGCGCGACTGCGCGAGCGAGTTGCACCTCGTCAACCCGGTACTTGCGTTCCCGCCCGGCAGGCGCGACGTGCACCAAGCCGACCCGGTCCAGCACACCGAGATGTTTTGCGACGGCCTGCCGGGTCACGGGGAGATGTTCGCTGAGACCTGTTGCGGTGCCCTCGCCCTCCGTCAGGAGCAGGTCGAGCAACCGCCGACGGGTCGGATCCCCTATCGCCGACCACAGATCGTCGTCGACCGACACGCTCATGGAGTGACAGTCCCCCAGCCTGTCTCGGCCCCGAACGGGGCGAGTTCGACGGCAACCGGTTTTCTGTCCATACATGCTCCATATGCAACTGGTGGTTGCACATCACGCTAGCCCTTCCCTCACTACAGTGCAACCATCGGTTGCGCACCGGTCGGGTTGCCTGTCTCCCATTCCCGCCGGTCCGGCCAGGAGCGGTGCGGTCGGTGCGGTGTGCCGAGCGCGGTGTCGGTAGGGGCGACTAGTGTTTTTTGGCACGGGTCGAAGCCCTGAGAAGGGACCGAAGCAAGGAAGGGGGCCGAACATGTCCGAGGCGCACAACCGCTTCGACCGCGACGTCGATCTGGCGTGGCGGGAATTCCGCGCGCGACTGGCCGACCACGTCGCCGCCATGCAGGACGGCGACGGCCTGGTACTCGAGCCTCTCGCAGAGGAGTCGGCCGGGCCCGCCGGGCCGTGCGTGCAGTTCTACGCATGGGACGAAGACCAGGTGCGGTGCGAGGTGCCGTCCAACACCCATCTCGCGGACAACCGCAGGTTGCGCCCGGAGGACGAGGCGTTGCTGCTCGAACTCGGGCTGCACGCGCCGTCGCGTGGCGCCGACGACCCGGAAGACGGTGGATCCCCCGCGTTCTGGATCGACCGGCCGCTGGCGTGGGCCGATCAGCTCGCCGAACTGTCCGTCCGTGCGCTGCGCGAGGTCTGGGGCGTGCCGCATCCGTTGTTCCTGCGGTCCGAGACGTTCGGCGCGGGACGCACACCGGTGTTCGAGCCGCCCGGGCCACGGGCCGAGAGCCGCCCGGCGGTGCTTTCCCAACTGGCCGTCGAACCCGTGAGCGAGGACCACATCCGCGAGCTGATCGAATCCACCGTGCACGACCGCATCGGCGAGTGCCCCGCCTGGGACGAGGACGGCGATCTGATTCTCAAGATCGACGGAGTGCTGGTGTTCGTCGGCGTCGGTCCGGGTGGCGCGTCGGTCGACCTGTTCGCCCCGATCGTCCATTCCATCACCGGCCGCACCCGGGCGGCGGAAGTGGCGTCCGATCTCAATCGGCGCTGGCCCCACCAGAAATTCGTCCTCGTCGACGACCGTCTCGCCGTGGTGAACCACCTGCCCGCGTCACCGTTCGTACCCGCGCACCTGGTGTCCGCACTCGACGGGCTCGCACAGTTCCTCGAAACCGTCGACAACGCGTTCGCGTCGCACGTCGGCGGCATGCCGTTGCGCGAACAGGAACCCGACCACGAGTGTGTCCCCGAATCGTTCGAGGATCCGCCGTGGACACCCGCGGGAGAAGAAGATCTTCCGCTGCCACTGCTGGCACTGCGCGACTTCCACCTCGACGGCAAGGTCGAAATCCCCACGAGGACGGTCGCCGCGATCGGCGATTGGGAGTCCGAGCACCTGCAGGCGTTCCTCGACATGAGCAACGAACAGCAGGTCGGCTGGGCGAGTGAAGCACTCGCGCGCGCTGCCTCCGGGAACGACGACGGCGTGGCCGAGGCGGACGCCAAGGCACACCAGTGGGAGCTGACCGGCCGCTCGCTCACCGCCGCACTCGAACTCCTCGAGCGACAGGGCGACGAGCCGAAGCAGCGCGCGCCCCGCTCGAAGCCGCTCCCGCCCGACCAGCCCGCCCTGTTCGACAACCCCGACGAACCCACCCTGTTCGACGGCTTCGGCGACTGACCGTCGGCAGCTAACGGGTCTGCGTCTGCGACCGGCCCGGCTTGCTGGCATGATTCGACATCGTGACGTCGACGGAAAATCTACGAGAACTGGCCGGCCATCACGGGATCTCCACGACCTACGTCGGCTGGGACGGCGACGAGCACGATGTTTCGGACCGCACGCTGCAACGGATCCTGGCAGCGCTGGACGTTCCCGCCGCCACTCCCGAGCAGATCTCGGCCTCGCTCGCCGATGTACCCGACCGGCCGTGGCGGCAGATGCTGCCGCCGTCCCTGGTGGTCACGGAGAACGAACAACGGACCTTTCCCGTCCACGTCCCGCACGGCGACCCGGTGTCGGTGTGGGTGGTCGACGAGGACGGCCGTGAGGTCGCCGTCGAGCAACTCGACATCTGGGTCGACCCGCGTCTCGTCGACGACCGGCTCGTCGGCCGGGCCACCTTCGCGGTGCCCCGCCTGCCCCTCGGCTGGCACACGCTGCACGCGCGCAGCAACGACGTGGAGAGCACGGCGACACTCGTCGTCACGCCGGTGCGACTGGCGACAGCCGACCGAATCCTGCAACAGCAACGCTGGGGCCTTGCGGCGCAGTTGCATTCGGTACGGTCACGCCGTTCGTGGGGTATCGGGGATTTCGCCGATCTCGCCGACCTCGCGGCCGTCACCGGCGGGCACGGCGGAGATTTCGTCCTGGTCAATCCGGTGCACGCCGCCGAGCCGGTCCCGCCACACGAGCCGTCGCCCTATCTCCCGTCGTCCCGCCGGTTCGTCGACCCGCTGTACGTGCGGGTCGAGAACATCCCCGAAACCGCGTATCTGCCGCGCAAGCACCGCGCCAAGCTGGACGAGAGCGCAGCCCGCTTCACGAAGGTGAACAAGAAGGCGGCGCAACTGGACCGCGACACCACGTACCGGGCGAAGCTGGACATGCTCGAGCATGTGTACCGGGTGCCTCGCGGCCCCGCGCGGCAGGCACGGTTCGACGCGTTCTGCGCCCAGGGCGGAGCGGCGCTCGACGACTTCGCACTGTGGTGTGCGCTGGCCGAGAAGTTCGGCTCCCGGAAGTCGCAATGGCTCACCCGCGCGCCGTCCCCCGACGCCCCGGGCGTCGGCGAACTCCGGGAGAAACTTGCCGGCCGAATCGATTTCTATCGGTGGTTGCAGTGGGTGTGCGACGAGCAGCTCACCGACGCACAGGACAGCGCTCGCGCCGCCGGGCTCGACATCGGGATCGTTCACGACCTGGCGGTCGGTGTGCGCCGGGACGGCGCCGACGCGTGGACCCTGGGTGATGTGCTCGCCTCGGGCGTCACGGGCGGCGCTCCCGCGGACGACTTCAATCGCAACGGGCAGAACTGGAATCAGCCACCGTGGCGGCCGGACCGACTCGCGGAGGTGGGCTACCTTCCGTACCGCGATGTGGTGCGCTCGGCACTGCGTCACGCGGGAGGTGTCCGGGTCGATCACATCCTCGGATTGTTCCGTACGTGGTGGGTCCCGGAAGGCTTCTCCCCCGCGGACGGCGCCTATGTACGGAGCGACCACGAGGCCCTGATCGGCATTCTCGCGCTCGAGGCGCAGCGTGCCGATGCCGTGGTGATCGGCGAGGATCTCGGTGTGTTCGAGGAGTGGGTGCAGGAGTATCTGGCCCGGCGCGGAATCGCGGGCACGTCGATCCTGTGGTTCGAGAAGGACGGCGACACCCCTCGCTCCCCCGAGACCTACCGCAGGCTGTGCCTGACCTCCGTGACGACCCATGACCTGCCGCCCACGTCCGGTTACCTTGCTGCCGAGCACATCACGTTGCGGTCGGCGCTCGGACTGCTCGAACGCGACCTCGAGACGGAACTGGCCGACGAAGCGGTCGCACGGGATGCGGTGCTGCGGCTCGCGAGGGAACACGGGTTCCCGGTGTCGGAGGACGACTCCGACGACGCGGTCACTGTGCAGTCGCTGCATCGCCTGATCGCGACCAGTCCTTCTGTGCTGCTGGGGCTTTCGCTTGCAGACGCTGTGGGCGAACGACGCAGTCAGAACCAGCCGGGCACCGTCGACGAGTACCCGAACTGGCGGATTCCGCTCGCCGACGAGCACGGCAAGGCGGTGTTGCTCGAGGATCTCGCGGGCAACGAGCGCTTCGCCGCACTCGCAGCGGCACTCTCACCGCCCGCTACCGCTCGGGACTGACCGTGCAGCCACCCGATCCTCGGACCGGGTGGCTGCACGGCAGGAGACTACTTGCGGTACATCGCCTCGATATCGGCGGCGAACCGCTCGGTGACGACATTGCGCTTGATCTTCAGCGTCGGCGTCAGCTCGCCGGATTCCTCGGTCAGATCCCGCTCGAGCACGACGAACTTCTTGATCGACTCCGAATGCGACACCATCGTGTTCGCGTCGTCGATGATCGTCTGCAGAGCGTCGCGGAGAGCCGGATCGTGGCGGAGATCGGCGATCGTCGCGGTGGACGGCTTGCCGTTCTCGGTCTTCCAGTTCTCGAAGACGTCGGGGTCGACGGTGAGGAGCGCGGTGATGAACGACCGTCCGTCTCCGATCACGACCGCCTGCGAAATGATGGTGTGCGACCGCATGCGGTCCTCGAGGGGCCCGGGCGAGACGTTCTTGCCTCCGGCGGTGATGATGAGGTCCTTCTTGCGGCCCGTGATCGACACGTATCCCTCGTCGTCGATCGATCCGAGGTCTCCGGAACGGAACCAGCCGTCGTCGAACACCTCGGCGGTGGCCTCATCGTTACGCCAGTACCCGTTGAACACGACGTTGCCGCGGAGTTCGATCTCCCCGTCGGCGGCGATGCGCGCGCTGTTGCCGCCCATCGGCTGACCGACGGTGCCGATCTTCTGGGCGCCCGGGGTGTTGACGCTGTGTGCGGCGGTGGTCTCGGTCAGTCCGTAACCCTCGTAGATAGGAACGCCGACGCCACGGAAGAAGTGGCCGAGCTTGGGGCTCAGTGCCCCTCCACCCGAAATGGCGTACCAGCACTGGTTACCCATCGCCTCGCGCAGCTTCGAGAAGACCAGCTTGTCGGCCAGCGCGTGCTTCGCCTTGAGGGTGAACGTCGGGCCGCCGTGGTCGAGCGACTCGCTGTATTCGACTGCGGTCTGCTCGGCGAACGCGAAGATGGCACCCTTGAGTTTGCCGCCGGCGGCGGCCTTGGCCGCGGCACCGTCGCGCACCTTTTCGAAGACCCGCGGAACGCCGAGGATGATGTTCGGCGAGTACCGGGTGAACTGTCCCGAGACGGTCGAGAAGTCCGCCCAGTGGGCCTGCGCCGCGCCCGCCTCGAACAACGCGAGCGAGACCGCGCGAGCGAGCACATGGGCGAGCGGCAGGAAGGTCAGGCCGCGGTTTCCGGGCTTGGCGACCGCGCCTACCGACGAGGTGAGGATCGCGCGGACCTCGGACAGGAAGTTGGCGTGCGTGAGCATGCAGCCCTTGGGCCGACCCGTGGTGCCGGAGGTGTAGACGAGCGAGGCGAGGTCGGCCGAGCGGATACCCGCCAGACGCGCCTTCAGTTCCGCATCGTCGACGTCGGCACCTTCGGCAAGCAGCGTGTTGACCGCGTCCGCCTCGATCTGCACGACACGCCGCAGCGTCTCGGGCATGCCGACGAACAGTGCCTCGTGACGCGGGGTCTCGACGATGGCCAGACACGCCTCGGAGTCCTCGAGGATCCAGCGGATCTGCTCGGTCGACGACGAATCGTAGATCGGCACCGACACCGCACCGGCCGCCCAGATCGCGTAGTCGAACAGCGACCACTCGTACCGGGTCGCGGACAGCAGCGCCACACGGTCACCCGGGCGGACGCCGGCGGCGATCAGGCCCTTGGCGACGCCGCTGACCTGTTCCCCGAACTGACCCGCGGTCACACCGATCCATTCGTCGCCCACCGGGCGCGAATACATCACTCGGTGCGGGGTCTTCTCCGCATGTTCGAAGACCGTGTGGACCACGGACTCGTCCTCACCGATGGTGTACTGGGCAGGGGTCGAGTACTCACGCACTGATATCTCCATCGTTCTGGTCGGGAGTCCGGGTGGTGCCCCACTCGACGCCGCTTCGAAAGCGGTGCAAAAGGTGCACGAACCGGTCGAGATCGTCCTTTTCCCATCCGGCGAGACCCGCCCGGATCTCGCCGTGCCTGCGCAGCACGGTGTCGTCGAGGATCGCCCGGCCGCGGTCGGTCAAGCGCAGGGGGTTACCCGTCCTGACCGGGCCTGCCATGGCCTCGACCCACCCCGCCTCGACCGCGTTGCGCACCTGGCGGGACACGGTGGACCGGTTGACGCCGAAGGTCTCCGAGATCTCGGTGGCACGGCAGCCCGGATGGCGGGCTATGAATCCGAGCAGGGAGTGCTGAGCCAGACTGAGCGCGCTGTCGTGTGCGCGCTCCCCGGCTGTCAGGAAGCGGACGAGGTGCACGAACTCGTCGTAGACCTGCGCCACTTCGGTCTCGGCCGGCGTCCCGGCCTGCCACTCGTGTTGCACAGGGCAACTATAGGCGCGGGGTGTGCTGCGACACTAATCGGTACGACCCGTCCCTGTGATCCGTCCACGACCGGCGCGCGAGCAGGCCTGGACCGTTGTCACGCTTCTCGAGGCGCCGCCGGGCGACCGATACCGGGACGGTCCGCACCGCTAGCCTGTCCCTACCGTGACGGCGCACGTGCAGGGAGGTTCGGATGGGTGATGGGGGCGGCCGAGACCTGTTCCGATATCTGGTCGCCGACGAAGCCGACGACTACACCGCGGTGATGGACTGCTTCTCCGGTCTCCTTCTCGCCGAGTTGTCCGCCGCGGACATCGCGTCGGCCCTCGCCGCCACGGGCACCCCGCTGCACGCCGACGTGGTCGAGGCGCGCTGCCGCCGGCTCGTCCACTGGGGGAATCTCGCGGCGTCGGGACGCGACACCGGCGGAAGCGCCGTCACCGACTACGTCCGTGCCCGCGCCCGCTATCGCACCACCGTTCCCGGAGCCCGGGTGCACCGGGAGGCCGCCGCGGTGCTGTCGTCGCGTGACGGCGCGCGCGAGGTGGCACGCGAGTCGCTCGGGCGCATCGCCGACGCGCTCGTCCTGATCGACGCCCTGGTCGGAGACTCGGGTTCCGTCGCCGATCCCGACGCGCTCGCAGGCCACGTCACCGGCGTGTTCGCACACCACCGGATGTTCACCGAGAGCGTCGCCGATTTCTATACCTACCTCGGCGGGGTCCTCGCCCGGCTGGACCTGTCCGACGACGACTACACCGAATTCAAGCTCGTCTTGCTCGAGTATCTCGACGTCGTCACCTCGGATGTCGCGCAGTACGCTCCGCTCGTCGCTACCCGGCTGCGCGATCTGGCACCCCGGCTGGACCTGCTGCTCGCCGCGTTGCCCGGCACAGGCCTGCCCGACCCGGCCGGTGTCGTGCGGTCGCCGGGGCGCACCCGCAGCGACTGGGACGAACTCGCCCGGTGGTACGACGAGGATTCGGGACCGCGCCGGTTGCGGGACGCGGCAGCGCACGCGTTGACCCGCCTGCTGGTACACACGCGGCGACTCACGTCGGCCACACCGGGCTTCTCCCACCGCGCCGACCTGCTGCGGCTCGCCGGATGGTTCGCCGAATCCTCCGACGAGCAGGCGCACCGCCTGTTCGCGGCAACCTTCGGCGCCTACCCCAGCCGGCATCTTCTTCTCGGCCCCGACGAACCCGACCCCCGGGTCGGGCCGGGCACGTCGTGGTGGGACGCCGATCCCGTGCATGTTCCGGTCTCGCTCCGCGAACGCGGCGACCGTTCCCCCCGCGGACGCACGGCGCGCATTCCCGATCCGACGCCCGATCGCACACGTGCCGACGCGCTCGCGACCCAGGAGTCGCAGGAGCGGGCCGCGGCCGTCGAGGAACTGTGCGATGCGGGAGACCTGAACGGCGCACATGTCTCCGACCTCGCCCGCACCCTGCTGCTCGACGCGCTCGGGGAACTGCTGGCCCGCTCGCGGTCGCTCGACAGCCCCGCACGCGTCGACGACCACGACCTCGGTCTCTCCCTCACCGCCGAACCGGGGCCCGACACGGTGGTGCACTGCCCCGACGGTGACCTCACCGTGCACGCGCTCTCGTTGCGGGCCTCGGTGCCCGCCAGCCGTGCACCGACCGGCACCCGTGCACAGACCGACACCGACTCGCAGAGAACAGGTACGGAGTGACCACAACGACGGGCACGGTGGCCCAGGACACCACCGGCCGCCGGCATGCGGCCCGGGTACTGCTCCAGCAGCCGATCCTCACCGCGGCGCAGGACCCCGACACCTTCGAACTGGTACGGCGACACGCCACGGCTCTGAAGTCGATGTTCGCGGAGCAACTGGGATACACACTCGTCGTCGACACCTCGTTCGCGCGGCTGACGAAAGCACCGCTCGACGGTTCGGCCCCGAGCCGGCCCGTGCGTCGCGGCAACGGAGACGAGTTCGGGGCCACCGCCTACATGTATCTCGCACTGGTCTGCGCTGCCCTGCTCGCGCCCGGCGCGGACGACCGCGTGCTCGTCTCGCACCTCGTCGACCAGATCCGCGCCGACGCGGACGAACACGGAATCGCGCTCGGCGACACGCTGTCGGAGCGTCGGCACCTGGTGTCGGCGTTGCAGACGCTCCAAGAGTGGGGCGTCCTCACCGAACCCGGCGGCGAGGGCACTGCCGTCGACGATCTCCCCGGCGACGTTCCGCTCACGGTCGACCGGGCGCTGCTCCCCCATCTGATGTCCGGTCCGCTGCACAAGGCCACCGGACCGGCGGCGATCGTCGCGTCGCCCGCGCAGGAACCGGCGGCGCGCCGGTTGTACCGCCGCCTGGTGGAAGACCCGTTCGTCGCTCGCCGTGACCTGGACGCAGACGCGGTCGACGTGCTCGTCCGCGACCGGGCCGAGCTCACCCGGCGGCTCGACGAGGACTTCGGACTGGTGCTCGAGGTGCGCACCGAAGGCGCCCTGGCCTACGACCCCGACGGTGAACTCACCGACGCGCCCTTTCCAGGAGCGGGAACGGTCGAGCAGGCGGCGCTGCTGCTCGTCTCCGAACTCACCGACCGCTACGACACCGAACCGGGTGCGGACCTGCACGTCGACACGGCTGCCCTCGATGCCCTGCTGGGTGAGTTCGTGGCGGCGCATGCACGAACGTGGCGCCGTGACTACGTCCGTGATGTTCCGCTGCTCCGACGCGACGTGACGTCGCTGCTGACGCGACTGGGCCTCGCCCGACCCTCGGAGGACGGACTGATGCTGGCCGCCCCCGCCGCCCGTTACCGCCCCACCGCCGCCGAAAGATCTGCCACATGACCCACTCCTCCGACGCTCTGCTCCACGACGACAGCGTTCCGGTACGCCATCCCCATCGCTGGCGACTGTCGCGAGCAGGAATCGTCAACGTGTGGCACTACCTCGACACCGAGTTCACGTTGCCCGGCGGCCGGATGATCCTGCGGGGCACCAACGGATCCGGCAAGTCGCGTGCCCTCGAGATGCTGTTGCCGTTTCTTCTCGACGCCGACCGCAAACGCATGGATGCGACCGGCGCCGCCAAGGTCGACCTCGACGAACTGATGCGCACCGGCGCTGCCGGACAGACCAACCGGATCGGTTATCTGTGGATCGAGTTGGCACGCCCCAACGGTCACCTCACCATCGGTGCGCACATCCGGTACAGCGCCACGGCGCACCGCAGCGAGGTGCACTTCTTCACCACCGACCTGCGGATCGGGCACGACCTCGTGCTCGTCGACGAGTTCCGTGCTCCGCTTTCGCGTGACGATCTCGCCGCCCGGATCGGCGCGGACAAGCTCACCCGCGAACCCGACCGGCATCGTGACACGGTCCGTGACCTGGTCTTCGGGCTCCGAGGCGAGGGTGGCCGCGACCGGTACACCGGGCTGCTGCAATTGCTCCACACATTGCGGTCGCCCGATGTGGGCAACCGGATCGACGAAGGCCGGCTGCCGCAGATCCTTTCCGATGCGCTTCCCCCGCTCGCCGACAACATGCTGGTGGAAGCGGGAAGTCAGCTCGATCTGCTCGGCGAGAGCCGTCGAGCGCAGGCTCAGCTCGAGGCATCGCTGACGCGCGTGCGCCAGTTCCACGCGGTGTATCGGCGCTACGCCGCCGACCTGCTGCGCGCGAGCGCCGACGCTGCGGTCGCCGCGGCCGACCGCGTATCCGACACCCGGCGCGAACTGGCAGCAGCAGAAGCCGACGCCACCGATCTCGATACGCAGGCTGCCGCCGCCGAGACACGACTGCGCGAGCGCCGCGATCAGCTCTCCGAACTCGAGCGCGCGATGCGGGGACTCGAGACCCACGAACTGTTCCGCACCGCAGACGACCTTGCCCAACGTCAGCTCGCGGTCGACGCTCTCGGGCTCGCCGCGGATCAGGCGATCGCCGCGGCGACGCGAGCGCGCACCCACGAGCGCCTCGAAGCAGACCGTGCCGGCGAACTCCTGGACGAGTTGTCCGCGGCGGTCGACCGGACGACCGAACGCCTCGCGCTGGCGAAACGTGAACTCACCGCCGCCACCGTCCCGCACGGCGCACTTCCCGCCGACGTCCGCCTGGACGTCGACCGGGAAGTGCCGGCCTTGCACCCGGTGCGCACGGACCGCGACGCACCCCCCGAGTCGGCGCCGCGACCGACGATCGCGCGGGCGACGCTCGTCCCCGAACAATGCGAGGAGGCCAGGGCCGCAGCCGAATACGCGGCCGCGGCGGCCCGGCGTCGCCGCGAGCAGGCGTCCCGGCGACTCGGAGAGGCCCGGCGACTCGACCTATGGGGGCGCGGCGTACGCGAAGCGGAGGCAGCCGCCGAGCGCGCCGCCCAGGAAGCCGAACGCGACTCCGCTCAGCGGTTCGAGGCCGCCACCCGGCTCGACGACGCGACACTGTCGTTGCGGCACGGCTGGCGCGAGTGGCTCACCTCGGACTCGACGTCCGCGCTCCTGCCGGATCTCGACGCAGTCGGGCTGATGCGCCGCTTGTCGGCGTATCTGGAGTCGATCACCGACGCCGACACCGACACCGATGCAGACGCCGACCCGATCCTCTCGGAACTCGGCGCCCTGCCGGCGTTCGCGGCCGAGGCAGCCGTCGACGCGCTGGACGAGACCGCTGTCGCGCCGCCGCAGGACCGCACCGACGACGCCCGGCGCCGGGCACTGGCGGAGGAACGCGACGCACTCGACGCCGACGACGGGACTCCTGTGGGGGCGCCGTGGCAGTCGCCGAGCAACGGTGTACCGCTGTGGCAGGCAGTCGACTTCGCCGACACCCTCGGTGAAGACGACCGCATCGGCATCGAAGCGGCGCTGCTCGCCGCCGGTTTCCTCACCGCGACCGTGGACGGCGAGGGCAGGCTCCGGGCGCACACCGGCCAGGTCCTCGTCTCGCCTCGCGGCGAACCGCCGCGGCAACCGTTGTCGACGGTGCTCGTACCCGCCCCCGAGACGGACGTACCGCTCACCGCGATCACGGCCGTCCTGTCCGCGATCGGGTTCGAAGACGCCGCTGCGGTCGCGTCGGTGTCGCGGGACGGACGATGGCACAACGGGGTTCTGCGCGGCCGGCACACCGCCGAGTCCGCGCGCTATATCGGCGCGGGTGCCCGCGACGCCGCCACCGCCCTCCGGCGCATCCGGCTCGACGAAATCACCGCGGACCTCGCGGCACTCGACCTCGCCGCCGAGCGCCGGACCGCCGAGCGCGGCGATCCGGCCACGAGCCGGGCCCTGGTGCATGCTCATGCGTCGTCGGCTCCCACGACCGGAGCCCTGGAGGAAGCGCTGCACCGGTACCGAGAGGCCGACGGCCGCGCGCAGGTCAGCGCCGCCGCCGCGGCCGAACTCAGAAAGCACGCCGCGACACTGCGGACCCAATGGTCCACCGATCTCGACACCCACCGAGCCACCTGCACCCATTTTTCCTTGCCGCGGGACGTGGCAGACCTCGAAGCGGTGGTCTCGACCTGTGCGGTCGCAGAGAGAACCTGCCTGGATCTGTCGCGAGATGTCGGTGACGTGCTTGCCGCACGGGACAGACTCGCCGCGGCCACCGACCGTTTCGCGTCCGCGTCCGACGTGCGTGCCGAGGCAGAGGAGAACGCCGAGTCGTGCTGGCACGAGTGGCACGGCAAGGCAGCCGTCGTGGCCGCACAGGTGGAGGCACTCGACGTCGATGCCGCCGATCTCGCTCGCGAGCTGCGCGATTCGGACGCGGAACGCGCGCGCACCGAAGAACAGTGCCGACGCACCGTGACCCATCGTGAGCACCTCGGGAAGGCCGTCGCGGAGGTCCTTCAGCAGTGCGCCGCCGTGCGGGAGCGGCTCCGGCGCGACCGCGACGAACTCGCCGCCGCGGCCGGCCGGCTGTCGGCACAGATGCAACTCCCCGAAATCGCCGCAGCCGCCGACATTCAGGCGGAGCCGCTCGCGCACCTCGACGACCCCGACCACGTGCGCACCGCTGCACAGGCACTGTTGAGCGTGCTGCCCGCGAGCACCGGGACGGGCGACAACCGGATGCTCGCCGCGCTGCAGCGGTTCGATCGCGACATCTCCGATCGTCTCGAGGTCCGGCACACCGTCACCGAGTCCGCGCATGTGGTGAACATCGGCGGCGTCGGCGACGACACCACACCCACCGGTGTGCTGGCCGAGCTCACCAAGCGCGTCGAGGACGAGAGTCGTGCACTGTCCCAGCGTGAACGCGACGTGTTCACCGGTTTCGTGCTGGGCGGGGTCGCCGACGAACTGCGCCGCAGGATCACCCAGGCCGAACAGCTTGTCGCTGCGATGAACACCAGCCTGGCCGACAGCCGCACCACCCACGGGATCGGGGTGCGCATCGCGTGGCGCCCGGTGCGCGAGGATGCGGACGCGGCTCTGGTGACCCGTCTGCTCACCGGGGAGCGGTCACCGGGTGACAGCGAGGAACTCCTCGAGCTGCTGCGTCGCCGGGTGGAAGCGTCACATGCCACCGATCCGTCGGCCGGATACGCCACGCACCTGTCGCAGGCGCTGGATTACCGCCAGTGGCACACGGTCGAGGTGACGATCCTGGGTCCCGAACCCGATCAGGAACGCAGGATCTCCACGCGCGCCAAGATTTCCCAGGGCGAGACCCGGTTCGTGTCGTACGTGTCGCTGTTCGCCGCCGCGGACGGCTACCTGTCCGGACTGCCCGATACCGATCTGGCGCTGCGCCTCGTTCTGCTCGACGATGCGTTCGCGAAGATCGACGAGCCGACCATCGGCGAGCTCATGGGCCTGCTCGTACGGCAGGACATCGACTTCGTGATGACCGGCCATGCCCTGTGGGGCTGCGTCCCGGGGGTGCCGGCACTCGACATCTACGAAGTACGCCGCCTCCAGGACGGGTCTGCGGTCACCACGCGGGTGCACTGGGACGGTCGCACGCGCCACGTGCGTCCGTCACTCCCGTGACCCGGAGCTCTTCCCGGCCGTGACACGGGCCGGGGCCGGGCGATCTCGTCGCTCGGCCCCGGTCCCACTGTGTGGCGGTGTCGTCAGTTCACGCGCTCGTCAGTTCACGCGGCGCAGCAGAGCCGCGAGAGCCTGCCCGCCACCGATGCACATGGTGACGATGCCCAGCTCGAGGTCGCGGCGAACGAGGTCCTTCGCGACGCGCAGGGTGAGGATGGCGCCGGTTGCTCCCACCGGGTGACCGAGGGCGATCGCGCCACCGTACGGGTTCGTCTTCTCCGGATCGAGCTTGGCGTCGCGCATCACGGCGATCGCCTGCGACGCGAACGCCTCGTTGAGTTCGACGGTGCCGATGTCGGCCGGCGACGTGCCGGTCTGCTCGAACAGCTTGCGCAGGGCGAAGGTCGGCGCGTAGCCCATGAGCTGCGGGTCCATCGCGGCGGTGGTGACGGCCTCGAGAACCACGGAGCCTTCGAGTCCGCGCTCGCGGGCGGCCGACTCACGCGCGAGCACGAGCGCGGCGGCACCGTCGTTGATGCCCGACGCGTTACCGGCGGTCACCGTGCCGTCCTTCGTGAAGGCGGCGCGCAGCTTCCCGAGTGTTTCGACGGTGGTGCCGGGCTTGGGATGCTCGTCCTCGGTGACGGTGACGGGCTTGCGCCCACCGATCTCCACCGGGGTGATTTCTTCGGCGAACACGGCCTTGGCGGCATCGGTCGCGGCACGGCGCTGCGATTCGACAGCGAAGGCGTCCTGCTGGTCGCGGTCGACGCCGTATTCGCGGGCGACGTTCTCCGCGGTGACGCCCATGTGGAGGTTGCTGAACGGGTCGGTCAGCATGCCGACGGTGCCGTCGACGAGCTCACGATTGCCGAGCTTGTAGCCGTTGCGCGCACCGAAGTCGTAGAACGGCATGCGCGACATGCTCTCGTCGCCACCCGCCACGGCGATGTCGGCGCTGCCCCAGCGGATCTCCTGCGCCGCAGACCACACGGCCTGCAGCCCGGAGCCGCACAAGCGGTTGACCGTCAGGGCCGGTGTCTCGACCGGCAGTCCCGCGGCGAGGGTGACGCGGCGCGCGTTGTAGGCGTCCGCCCCGACCTGGCCGATGCATCCCATGATGACTTCGTCGACGTCCTCCGGTGCCACCCCGGCACGCTTCAGAGCCTCGCGCACAGCCGTGGCGCCGAGTTCGTGGGCGGGCACATCCTTGAAGGCGCCACCGAAGCTACCGATCGGCGTACGTGCGCCGTCGATGATGACGATCGGTTCCGGAGTACTCATGTTCTCGTCCTATCTGATCGAACACCGTTGTCCGCGACGCCGACGCTCCGAACCGCAATCCGATGTGGCCTGGTCGCACGAGGGAAATCCGTGACGGATATTACGACACCGGGTGCCTGTGCCCGCCATCGCTACCGTCCTTCTTCTCCGGAGCAGCGAGGTCACCGCTGCGTACGCGGGTCGCCGCATCCGGGGTACCGAGTTCGGCACGCATGTCCGGGCGCCCCACGTAGAGCTCGAGAACGCGATACAGGAGCGAGGCGTCGATATCGAAGCGCCGGGAGTCGACCACGATCCGCGGGGAGGCGGGTATCGATTCCAGGCGGAAGATCTTGCTCGTCCGGCGACGTGCCCACGCGGCGGTCTCGGTGCCCTCCACCCACATTTCGGGATAACCGTGATGAACGGCGCGGAGGCGCGCCACCGACACCCAGGGCAGATACGACTCCACGAACCAGCCGCGGTGCCTGATCCCGTCGGGGCCGAGTGTCAGCGCTCCGGCGCGGATCCTGCCGAGTGCCACTTCTCCGAGGAACACGACGCAGACCGACCCGAGCGTTGCCAGCACGACGCTGACCAGCGGTACACCACCGTTGGTGACGAGCACTTCGACCGCGGCACCGAGCGACAGTGCCGCCGCGCATCCGACCATGGCGACCAGCAGCAGGAATACGGCCGTGCGGGCCTGCACCTCGGTGGTTCCGCGACCGGAGGTCTCCGTGTACCGCACTTTCGGCTCGCGTCGCTCCGGCCACCAGTACACCGCTCCGAACAACGCGGTGAGAAGCATGAGCACCGCGAGAATCACGAAGAATCGCGACTCGCCTCCGGCGCCGGACTCCGCAGCTCGCAACCCTCCCCACAGCGCACCGAGCCCCGTCAGTGCAGCGGCTCCCGTCGCCACGGTCGCCGGCACGTTCCATTTCTGCGTCGGCCATTCGGGGGGGCGTTCCGGAGCCGTCCGAATGCTGTCGGCCTCTCCGTCTTCACCCCGCCGAACGTATGTTCGTCGCATCGGTCTCCCCTCCGGGTCTGCCAGGAGCCCCGACGCCCCCGGCCCGCGCCGGTCGGAGCCCGACGCTACCTGAACGGGTAGGCGCCGCCGCGGGTCGGTGATCCGGGGAGCCACGGACGGCGAAGGGTCTCGCGGTCGGCAATTCGGTTGGCAGGCGAGAATGTGACGATTACCATACTTACTGGTCAGTTGTAGTGTTACGCCAGTTCACACGGCGTTTTCAGGGGGTCGGAACAGGGGCGAATACGGGTTCCGGAGATTTTTTGGTATGGCCGAGTAACACCTCCGGCGAGGAACACGACATTATCTCTGACGATTCAGACGAGACCGGAGGAGTCTGCATGACTGTCCAGCTTGATTCGCCTGGCATCGGCACCCAGGGCGCAGCGTCGACGACCGAAGCTGAACTGGGGACGTTGTTCGAACAGGTTCAGGAGCTCGACGCCCAGATTCTCGACGTCATCAAGCGACGCGCCGAGCTGGCACAACGCATCGGTGCTGTCGCGAAGAAGTCCGGCGCGACCCGCGAGGCGCAGGCCGAGGAGATGGCGGTTCTCGACCGATTCCACGAACTCGGCGCCGACGGCAACACGCTCGCGATGACGCTGCTGCGCCTCGGGCGCACGCGCCGACGCTGAGACCCGTCACGCCACTTCCAGCCCCCGCACCCACGGTGCGGGGGCTGCGTCGTGCCGGGAGCCGTCATCTGCGCGGTAGACCGGGCTGCATCAACGCAGGATTGTCTTGATCTCGAGGAACTCTTCGAGACCGAACACGCCGCCCTCCCGGCCGATGCCGGACTGCTTGTAGCCGCCGAACGGGGCGTCGGTGTTGAACGCTCCCCCGTTGATGTAGACCTGACCGGTCCGAATCCGGCGCGCTACCGCCTCGGCACGCTGCGGGTCGGCGGACCACACGCCTCCGGACAGGCCGTACTCGCTGGTGTTCGCGATACGCACGGCGTCGTCCTCATCGCGGTAGCCCATGATGGACAGCACGGGCCCGAAGATCTCCTCGCGGGCGATCGTCATCTCTTCGGTGACTCCGGAAAAGATCGTGGGGCCGACGAAATATCCGGTGCCGAGCCCGGTGTCGCGGCCGTCGAGCACCAGTTCTGCGCCTTCGGCGACGCCCGTGTCGATGTACGCCCGCACACGCGCCTGCTGCGTCGAACTCACGAGCGGGCCGAGCTTCGATGCGGCGTCGCCCGGGTGTCCGACGGTGAATTTCCGTGCCACCTGCTCGGCGAGCGCGGCGACTTCCGGCATTCGCTCGGCCGGGACCAGCATGCGGGTCAGGGCTGTGCAGGTCTGGCCGGAGTTCAGGAAGCACTTGCTCACGCCGTCGGCGACGGCCGCGGTGAGATCCGCGTCGTCGAGGATGATGTTGGCGGATTTGCCGCCCAGTTCGAGCGCGACCTTCTTCACCGTCTCCGCCGCGACCGCCGCGACCCGCTTACCGGCGCGGGTCGAACCGGTGAACGACACCATGTCGACGTCCGGGTGCGCCGCGATGGCCTCACCGACGACCGGACCGTATCCGCTCACCACGTTGAAGACCCCGGGCGGCAGACCGGCCTCGTCCGCGATGTCGGCGAGCGCGTAGGTCACCAGCGGCGCCACCTCGGTCGGCTTGAGGACCACGGTGCATCCGGCCGCGAGTGCCGCGAACACCTTGAGGACCACCTGGTGCAGCGGGTAGTTCCACGGCGTGATGGCGCCGACGACCCCGATCGGTTCGCGCACCACGAGTGCGTTGCCGATCTGCCGGTCGTCGAACTCGTAGTCCGCGGCCAGCGCCGCATAGCTCGCGATGTTCTTCAGTGGCATACCCACCTGGACCGCGGCGGCGAGCCTCATCGGCATCCCCATGTCCTGGGAGACGGTCGCGGTCAGGTCCGCGGCACGCTCGTTCGCGAGGGCGGAGATCTTCTCGAGGTGGGCGCCGCGCGCCGCACCGCTGAGGGAGGACCACGCGGGAAATGCCGCCCTGGCAGCGGCCACGGCCCGATCGACGTCGCCGGCGGTTCCTTCGGCCACCTCGGCGATGACCTCTTCCGTTGCGGGGTCGCGGACCTCGATGCGCCCGGGCCCGTCCGATGCCACCCACTGTCCGTCGATGTAGATCTGCGTGCGGTCCAGAATGTCGGTCATGCGCGCCTCCGTGTGTGTCGTGCGTCTCTCCGGCGCAGCGTATCGAAGGAAGTCGCGTCGGTGGGCCGGCTGTTCGACGGGATCGGTGCCCGCGCTGCCGGGCGGGACATCCGGAGGTGAGCGCGGCGGGTGTGATGCACGGCGGGTGTGATGCACGGCGCCGAACACGGCGTTAACACGTAGGCTACAATTTGTTTCGCTGCTCGCGCGCTCCACCGTCGCATCGCTCGGCACATCCGGACAACGTCGTCTGCCTTTCATCACCGTCTCCGGCAGAGCTCTGTGCGATCGCGGATCAGTGCGAATCTTCGCCTCCCCCTTCGCGTCCCTCACTGTCGGACGACGTCGCACTCGATCCGCCGAGGAGGGCATTCCGTTGACGAACGCCGACAACACCGGGCTGTACGACAGCAGTCTCGACAAGAGCAGCTGCGGCGTAGGTTTCATCACCCGCAAAGACGGTGTGCGGACCCACGACATCCTCACTCGCGGGCACGAGGCGCTCTGCGTGGTCCCGCACCGGGGCGGCATGTCCGCGGAGGGGGTCGGCGACGGGGCCGGCGTCAACGTGGACCTGTCGGTGGAATTCTTCTCCGCGATCGCCGGAACACCGCTGCAGCAAGATCATTTCGGCGTCGGCAACTTCTTTCTCCCCTCCGAGGACGCGGCCCGGGCGGCTGCCGAGAGCCTGATCTCGGCGGCACTCGCCCACGCCGGAATCCCGGTCCTCGCGGTGCGCGACGTCCCGGTCGACGACAGCGTGCTGCGCGCCGCCGCGGTCCGGTACCAACTGCCGATCCGGCAGTGGATCTTCACCCGCCCCGGCACCTGCGCGTCGGCCGACGAGTTCGACCGCCTCCTGCACGACGTGCTCCTCGATGTCGAGGCGCGCGCGTACCCCGATCCGGATCTCACGGGGCTGTATCCGCTCTCGCTCAGTTGCCGTACCCAGGTTCTCAAGGGACGCTTGAACTCCCATGAGGTCATCCCCTATTTCCGGGACCTGACGGATCCGCGGCATTCGGTCCACACCTTGTTCTTCCACACGCGGTTCTCCACCAACACGGACCCGCACCCCACGATGGCGCAGCCGTTCCGGCTCATGGCGCACAACGGTGAACTGAACACCGACCGCAAGAATCGTTTGTTCGAGGGTGCGCTGGCCCGGGCGATGGGCCGCGACATCGTCCGGCCTCCCGGCCAGTCCGACAGTTGCCGTTTCGACCAGACGCTCGCATCCCGGATCGCATTCGACCGTCTCGACCTGGTCACCGCCGTCGTGCAGATGATGCCGCCGGCGTGGGAGAACGACACCACGTTGTCCCCGCAGGTACGTGCGATGCTCGAGTTCTTTTCCCTCTACGAGGAGAAGAACGACGGTCCTGCGGCGCTGATCTTCGGTAACGGCACCGTGGTCGGCGCACGTCTCGACCGCCTCGGCCTGCGCCCGCTGCGGTCCGTCGAGACCGCCGACTACCTCGCCGTCACGTCGGAGGCCGGCCAGTTCGATTTCGCGCCGAGCACGGTACTGCGCCGCGGACGCATCGAGGCCGGCGGCATGCTGTACTTCGACCATCGCACCCGGCGCTCGTACGGCACCGTCGAAGCGCTCGAACTACTTGCGGCCGAGCGCGATTACTCGATTCTGGTGGATGCCGCACGACGTGAGATCGAGGCGCTCCCGCCCGTCCCCGCGGAAAAGGCGGGCTCACCGCTGCGCTACAACGGCGATCTCGGGCGGCACCAGCGGTACGTCTCGTACGCACTCAACCAGGAGTCGTTCCGTTTCATGCTCGACCCGATGCTCGCATCCGGTCAGGAACGGATCTCCGCAATGGGGTACGGCAACGCCATCAACGCCCTGTCCGATCAGGAAGGCGGTGTCGCCAAATACTTCTCGCAGCGCTTCGCCCAGGTGACGAACCCGTCGCTCGATTCCCTGCGTGAGGCCGACGGCATGACCCTGCGCGTCGCGCTGGGGGCACGCCCCGGCAGCGGCGCACCGTCGTCGACCGCGACCCAGATCGTGGTGCCCACCCCGATCCTGACCCACCTCGAGATGCTTCGGATCCGGGAGCAGACCGACACCCCGGTGCGGCGCTTCGAGATGCTCTACACCCCGGTTTTCGACGACACGAAGGCCAACGCCGCTCAACTCGCCGCCGCGATCGACGGGGTTGCCGACCGCATCGCCGATTTCGCGCGGGAGTCCGGCGGCATCGCAGTCCTCACCGACCGGCACGTCGCCACCGACCGCGCCGCGCTGCCGATGATTCTCGCGATCGCCGCGGTCAACCAACGACTCATCGACGACGGCGTGCGCCTGCGCGTGTCGGTGATCGTCGAGTCCGGTCAGCTGTGCTCCTCGCACCACATCGCCGCGACCCTCGGTTTCGGCGCTGCGGCGGTGTACCCGCTCACCGTGCAGATGCGCGCGGAGGAGAAGTACGGCGACGAAGCCGACCTCGCGTTCCTGAAGTTCCGCAAGGCCGCGGAGAAGTCGCTGATGAAGACGATGGGCAGGGTCGGGCTGTGCACCGTCGAGTCGTACATCGGCGGTGAGTTCTTCGAGCCCAGTTACCTCGACACCGACGACGAGGTGCTCCGCCGCTGGTTCCCGAACGTGGCCACCCCGGTGGGAGGCGTCGGGTTCACCACCGTCGCCCAAGCCGTAGCCGACTGGCATCGACGCGCAGCGGCCGTCGAGTCCGAGGCGGACGTCCCCCTGCTCGGCCTGTTCAAGGAACGCGCCGAAGGGGCGGGACACTCGTTCGGCACCACCGCCGTGCGCGGATTCGTCGACATGACCGAAGAACCCCTCGCCGTGCCCGCCGTGCGCGAGGCCGAGCCGGACCTGACGGACTCGCTGCGCCTGTTGCCGCTGCACCGCCTCTCCGACGCACACGGTCTCGACGACGAGGCGTACCGCTACGGCGGTTTCCGGGCACTGACCGACGCCGAAATCGACTCCTTCGAGATCACCCCCGGCTACCGGGCATTCGCGCGGACCATGGCGGAGGAGCGCTCCCGCCGCCCCGCCGCGTTGCGCGATGTCCTCGCCCTGCCGTCCGACATCACCTACGCGGTCACCACCGACGACTTCCACAAAGAGATGGGGCGGTTCTCGCGGTACGGCAACAACTCGATGCGCGTGCGCGGCCTGGCCGCGGCCCGCGTGGGCGAGAACGAGTTCGTGCTCCGGCTGACCGGACCGCTCGCCGACGACCACACCCGGCCCGCAGCGCTCGGCCGGTCTCTCGTCGCGCGGTTCGGCGACGCCATCGTCTCGCACCGCTGCTACGGCGACACTCTCACCGTGCACGCGGTCGGTGACGCCGCCGACTACCTGAGTCTGGTCCGTCAGGCTCCGGCGGCGGTGCGTCTCGATCAGGTGCAGCCCGCACACGAGATCACCCGCGCCCTGGCCTCGGGTGCGATGAGCCACGGCGCCTTGAACTCCAACGCGCACGAAGCCGTCGCGCACGGAACCAACATGGTCGGTGGCATGTCGAACTGCGGCGAAGGGGGCGAACACATCTCGCGATACGGCACGATTCGCGGTTCCCGCATCAAGCAGTTCGCCTCGGGCCGCTTCGGTGTCTGGGCCGGGTACCTCGCCGATCCGATGCTCGAGGAGATCGAGATCAAGATCGCGCAGGGTGCCAAACCCGGTGAAGGAGGCCAGCTTCCCGCGAAGAAGGTCACCGTCGAGATCGCGGCCGCCCGTGGTGCGACCCCGGGTGTCGAACTGATCTCGCCTCCGCCACACCACGACACGTACTCCATCGAGGACCTCGCGCAGCTCATCCACGACTGCAAGGCCGCCCGGGTGCGCGTCGTCGTCAAGCTGGTGTCCTCGGAAGGTATCGGCACGATCGCCGTCGGCGTCGCCAAAGCCGGCGCCGATGTCATCAACGTCGCGGGTAACACCGGCGGCACCGGGGCCGCCTCGGTGACGTCCCTGAAGTACGCGGGCCGGTCCGCCGAGATCGGCGTGGCCGAAGTTCATCAGGCCCTGACCGCGAACGGACTCCGGGACAAGGTCGTGCTCCGGTGTTCGGGTGCGCACCAGACGGCGTCGGACGTCATCGTCTCCGCGATGCTGGGAGCCGACAGCTTCGAGTTCGGCACCACCGCACTGATGATGCTCGGATGCGTCATGGCGAAGAACTGCAACGTCAAGTGCCCCGCCGGACTGACCACCAATCCCGAGGTCTTCGACGGCGACCCGCGCGCGATGGCGCAGTACCTGCTCAACATCGCCCACGAAACGCGCGAAGTGCTCGCCCGGCTGGGCCTGCGCTCGCTGCGCGATGCCCGCGGCCGCGCCGACCTGCTGCACCTGCTCGATCACCCCTCGAGCATCGGGCAGCTCGACCTGCGCGCCATGCTCACGGTCCTGCCCGAGGTTCGCGTCGACAACCCCGTCTACCTGGAGAAGGACTACTCGCTCGACGACGCGTGGCTCGTCCGGCTGCGGGAGGCCCTGATCGAGGCACGCGAGAGCACCGTGACTCTCGGCGACGGGGTCCGCCTGACGAACAACAACAAGAGCGTCGGCGCGCAGTTGGCGATCGACATCGAGCGGATGCTCAACCACGACGATCTCGACGACCTTCCGTCCGTGCTGCGCGACGAGCGCGGACGCGGGTGGTTGCGCGACGGCACCGTCACCGTGACCACCACCGGATCGGCGGGCTTGTCGTACGGCGCGTTCTGCAACGACGGTATGCACCTCGAGCACATCGGCACCGCGAACGACGGTGTCGGCAAGGGTCAGTGCGGCGGGCAGATCGTCCTGCGCTCCCCCGGCGGCGGCTGCGATGAGCGCGGCGGCAACGTACTCATCGGCAATTTCGCCCTGTTCGGGGCGACGGGTGGCCGGTTGCTCGTCGAAGGCGAGGCAGGTGACCGTTTCGCAGTCCGCAATTCCGGCGCGACGGCCGTGGTCGAGGGTGTCGGCGATTTCGCCTGCGAGTACATGACCAACGGTGCGGTACTCAACCTCGGCGGATTCGGCAAGGGACTCGGCAACGGCATGTCCGGCGGTTTCGTCTACCAGTACGACCCGGACGGACTGCTGCCCGCCAAGGCCAGCGCCGACTCGATCCTGCTCGGGTCCATCACCGGAGACGATCCGCAGGCCGCGCTGCACAGCGCCGCGGTGCTTCGGCTGCTGCACCTGCACGTCGAGTCGACCGGATCTGTGAAAGCGCGGTTCCTGCTGGACAACTGGCAGACCGAGCAACACCACTTCGCCTACGGGATGCCGCGCGCACTGCTGCAGTACCAGGACGCCGACGAGATCCTGGCCGCCGCGTCGCGCAGGGAACTCGCCTCCGAGGTTGCGTCCGCGCTGGTGGCCCATCAGGTTCGCAAGTTCAAGGAGAGCTACCGCTCGGGTGCGCCCGTCGCCGGTGGACTGACCCCGTCGGGCACCGATACCGAAACGATGTATGCGCTGCTGAACAACTACACGGTGCTCGCCGCCGCGCAGGAGATGGCGTTGCAGAAGGTTCCGGGCGCGTCGGACGTCTCGGATCCGGCGGTGCAGAAGGCTGCGCGCAATCTGCTGCTGACCGAAGATTTCTTCCTCGTCGCGAAGCTCGAACGGTACGCACTCGCCGCGATCGCCGATCACTCCGATGAGCAACTGGCGGTGCTGGTCGCCGACAAGCGACTCGGCGACTACAAGCAGGCGCTCGCACTGCGCAATGTCCGTTCGGTCGACGCCCCCGGAACATACGGCTGGATTCTCCTGCAGAGCCGCAAGAATCTGGACGCGATCGGTCGTTTGCCCGGTTACGAAGAACTGTTCGCCCGCAACGCCGTGCCGAACGTCCTCGCCTCCACGATGGGAGTCCCCGCGTGACAACTCCTTTCATCCCACTCGATGCGCCCTTCACCGACGACCAGCGGTCGTGGCTCGCCGGCTTCCTCGCCGGTATGCAGACCCGGCTGTTCTCCGGCGGTCCCGCCGACGATGCCGGAACCGCCGGTGCGGCGCCCGTGCTGCATGTGCTCTACGGCTCGCAGACGGGCAATGCCGAAGCGGTGGCCGAGGACGCGGCCGCCGCGGCGCGCACGCACGGGTTCGCTCCGGTGGTGTGTGCACTCGACGATATGGATCTCGACCGGTTCGCCTCGGCCGGGCACGTCCTGATCGTCACCTCCACGTACGGCGAAGGCGAGATGCCCGACAACGCGGAGTTGTTCTGGGACGCTCTGTCCGCGGAGTCGGCCCCGCGGCTCGAGCGCATGCACTTCGCGGTCCTCGCGCTCGGCGACACCGGTTACGACGGCTTCTGCCAGGCGGGCAAACTGCTCGACACCCGTCTCGAACAACTCGGAGCGCAGCGCATCGTCCCGCGCGTCGACTGCGACGTCGATTTCGAGGATGCCGCCGCCGCGTGGATCAGCGAGACGATGCCGCTCGTCGCGGCGGTCGAGGGAATCGTGGGGCCGGGTGCGCCCGCCGCACCCGCACCGACGGCACCGGCACGTCCGAAGTCGCAGTGGACCCGCAAGAACCCCTACCCCGCGACGCTCACGACCAACCGGGTGCTGTCGGGTGCGGGTTCGGCAAAGGAGATCCGGCACTACGAGTTCGCGCTCGGCGAGTCGGGCATCGAGTACGAGGCCGGCGACGCGCTGAACGTCGTCCCCCTCAACGACCCCGCGCTCGTGCGGGCGCTGCTCGACCGGTTGCGCCTCGACGGTTCCGTCGTGCCCGCCGGTTTCGGCAGCACCCTCACGCATCTGCTGACCTACGACTTCGAGATCACCGCGCCGACGGTCGACCTGCTCGAGGAAATCGAGAAGCGCACCCGCAACGAGGAATTGACGTATGTGCTGCGGCACGGCGACAAGGCCGCACTCGACGAATGGCTGTGGGGCCGCGACATACTCGACGTGCTGCTGCTCGAACCCGCGCCGGAACTGTCGGCCGAGGAGTTCCTGTCGCTGTTGCGGCCGCTGCAGCACCGTGCGTACTCGATCTCGTCGAGTCCGAACGCGTGCGACGGTTCGGTACACCTGACCGTCGCGTCGGTGCGGTACGGCGACGACGACCGTGAACGCCACGGGGTGTGCTCCACCTACCTCGCGGACCGCGTCGGCGACGGCACCGTCGGCATCTTCGTCACGAGGAACAAGGCGTTCCGTGTCCCGTCCGACGACACCGCACCGATGATCATGGTGGGGCCGGGCACCGGCATCGCCCCGTTCCGCGGATTCCTCCAGGAGCGGCGTGCGCGCGGCGCGACCGGAAAGAACTGGCTGTTCTTCGGCGATCAGCGCCGCGACTGTGACTACATCTACGAGGACGAACTCGCCGAGTTCACAGCGTCGGGAGTACTCACTCGGCTCGACCTCGCGTTCTCCCGCGACCAGGCCGAGAAGATCTACGTGCAGACCCGCATGACAGAACACGGGGCAGAGCTGTTCGCGTGGCTCGAGGAAGGCGGTCACTTCTACATCTGTGGTGACGCCTCCCGCATGGCGAAGGATGTCGACGCCGCGCTCCACGCGATCGTCGCCGAGCACGGTGGGATGAGCCCGGAGCAGGCCGCCGAGTACGTCACCGCCCTCAAACGGGAGAAGCGGTACGTTCGCGACGCCTACTGACTCCGGAGACGGATCAGTAAACGGACTCGAGCAGTTCCCGGGTCGTCGGCGGTTCGGGCGTGCGGGTCGCGGCGCGGGAGCGCACGGCGGTGAAGACCACCCCGGACGCTAACAGAGCCAGCCCCGCGCCGAGCGCCACCCAGGTGGCGGCCGAGTGCCCTCCGGCATCGGCGAGTGCGCCGCCGACCCAGTTACCGATCGAGGTGCCCAAGGTGATCCCGGCGCTGAGCAACGTCATGACGAGTCCGAGTCGCCGTGCCGGCGTGTAGTCGCCAGCCACCCTGAAAATCGTCACCAGGACCGGACCGATCGGCGCGCCGATGAGGAACAGGACAACGGCCATCTGCCACGGCGCGCTCGGCAGCCACAGCAACGCCAGTGCGGGAACGAGCAGCACCGCGCACCCCAGCCACCGCACCGGAACGGTCAAGCGTCCACTCCACCGGGACACGCTCAACGCCGCTGCGCCGGAGGCAAGCCCGAGCGCGGCGTAGATCAGTCCGCCGCTGCCGGGGTGCCCGGTCTCGTCGGCGAAGACGGTCGTGATGGTGGCGAGCGACCCGAAAATCGTTCCGATACCGAGCATTCCGGTCAGCAGAATTGCCACCGGACCCCACGACACTGCGGCGGGTCCGGTGTCCGGGGCGCTGCCGCCGACCGGTCCGGACCGGTGCACGGGCGCCGCGAATCGGGCACTGGGGTGTACCGCGAACCAGGGCACGACGACGGCCGTCAGGGCGATCAGGACGTACAACGGTGCGGCAGCACCGAACGCCGCGGCGATGATGCCGACCGCCGCGGGGCCGAGGACGAATCCGAGTTCGTCCATGGTTCCCTCGTACCCCTGGGCTTCTTCCACCGCCTCGTCCGCGCCGCGCGCGGACAAACCGCGAATCCAGCGCACGCGTGTCATGGGACCGCATTGCGGAACGACGAGACCGGCGACGAACGCGGCGGCCAGCAGGGTCGGCGGTAACGCCTCGCCTACGCCGTGGGAACTTCCGGCGGCGAGCACCGCGACGACTGCGACCACATAGACGGCGGTCGAGACGAGCAGCGTCGGCCGCTGGCCCCAGCGATCGGAGGCGATACCGGACAGCGGTGCCCCGACCGCGACTCCCACGCCGGTGACCGCCGCAGCGATGCCGGCGGCGGCGAAGTCGGACGACGAGGCGACGACATAGGTGAGAACGCCGAGCACCAGCATGGACAGCGGTAGCCGGGCCAGCGCCGAGATCGGGAAGTACGCCGACCCGACCAGATCGTGCATGACACGGAAATGCGAGGGGGCGGAACGTGAACTGCGGGACATCGATACCTTTTCGGGACTTTCTGCGTGCACAAGACTTTTCTGCGTGCACAAAACAGATGCACGGCGTCCCGACCTCCCGCCGTGCCCGACCCGAAGCAACCCGAGAATTCTACAGGAACGACCGGGTTTCTCCGAACATGCACGATCGTGCCGCTGGCGCGATATCCCGGCGCCGATTCGTCCGGCGGATGCGCGCCCGCATCCGCGTCGACCGGCGTGACGCCGTCCTCGTTGTGCGAGATGTCCGAATCATGCGTTCTCGGCGCATATTTCACGTCGGAGGGTCGGCGTAAAACATGTCCGACTGTTCAGTCGGGCAGGTAGGGTCGAATGATCTTCCACGTCGGAGGGAACTCTATGGACGTCTCGGCAATGCACATGAGCGACGGTCTGATCAACGCACCGACATCGGCTGTGTTCTTCGTGATCGCCGCGCTCGGGCTCGCGGTGGCGCTGCCCCGCGCACGACGGGAACTCGACGAACGAACCGCTCCCCTCGCCGGTCTCGTCGCCGCGTTCGTGTTCGCCCTGCAGATGATCAACTTTCCGGTGCTTCCCGGTGTCAGCGGGCACGTCCTCGGAGGTGCCCTCGCCGCGATCCTGGTGGGCCCGGCGACAGCCGCACTCTGCCTGACAGTCGTGCTCGTCGTGCAAGCACTGCTGTTCGCCGACGGCGGGCTCACCGCACTCGGAACCAACGTCACCAACATGGCGTTGCTGGGAGTCGCCGCCGGGTACGGAACGGCCGTCGCCTTGCGTCCGCTTCTGCGCCGGTCCTCGGGCGTCGCGGTCCTCGGCGTCGTATCCTTCGTGGCCGCGGTGGTCGCCACGGTGGTCGCGGCCGCGGGCTTCCTCGTCGAATACGCCGTCGGCGGCACCGCGGGTTCGATCGGGACCATCGCACCGTTCCTGATCGGCGTGCACGTCCTCATCGGCATGGGCGAAGGAGTGATCACGGCCGTGACGGTGATGGCGGTGGCACGAGCGCGCCCCGACCTGGTCTATCTCCTCCGGCCGTTGCGTCAAGGTGATCGGAGTCCGGTATGAGCCGAAAAGCCGTTCTGATCGTGCTGGGTGCGGCGGTGCTGCTCCTCGCCGGGGTGGTGTCCTCGTTCGCCGACCCGAATCCCGACGGGCTCGAAGCCGCGACCGTGCGGGGCTGCGAGGTCGCCGAGAGCGATACGAGCGAGTCCCTCGCCGGTGACTGTCCCGCGATCGGCGCCGAAGACCACGCATTGGCAACGAGCCCGCTCGCCGACTACGCCGTCGCCGAACGCGAAGGGACCACCGGCGTGGCCGGGATCGTCGGCGCGGTCGCCACGCTGGTGTTCGCAGCGGGGTTGTTCATGGTGCTGGCACGCCGCCGGAAGCCCGCCCGGAGCGACGCGCCCCTCGGGAAAACCGGGCCGTGAGCACCCCGACGATCGAGAACGGTGCGGCCACCGTCACCGCGGCAGCCCGCAGGCTCCCCACCGAGGTGAAGATCGTCGGTGCGGTCGTCTTCACGTTCGTGGTGGTCGCGACACCCCGTGAAGCGATGTGGGCGTTCGCGCTGTATTTCTCGATCGTCGCGGCGGTCTGCGTCGCTGCTCGTATCCGGCTGTCGTGGCTGTTGCCCCGTATGTCCATCGAACTGCCGTTCCTGGTTCTCGCGGTGCTGCTGCCGTTCGCGGAGTCCGGGACACGCGTGGAGTGGCTGGGGCTGTCCCTGTCGGTGCCGGGCCTGTATGCGGCGTGGGGCATCGTGGTCAAGGGCACCTTGGGTGTGCTCGCGTCCCTCATCCTCGCCGCGACCACACCGGTTCAGGATCTGCCCGGCGGTCTGACACGGTTACACGTCCCGCCGCTCATCACCACCGTGGTCCTGCTGATGCTGCGCTATGCCACGTTGCTCGCCGCCGAAGCGAAGAGCATGGATATCGCGCGGCGCTCGCGAGGCGACGATCCGCGGATGCTCCACCGCATCGGGGCGACGGCACGCGGTGTCGGGTCGTTGTTCGTGCGCGCGTACGAACGCGGCGAGCGGGTGCACTGGGCGATGCTTTCCCGGGGTTTCACCGGTGCCGTGCCCGCCACGGGATCGGCGGCGACCCGGACAGCGTGGGCATTCGGCCTGATGCCCGCGGCACTCGCCGGCGCGGTGTGCGCGGCAGCGTGGGGCGGGTTGTGAGCACGTCCCCCGCCGTCGAACTCGAGGGGGTGCAGCACGTGTATCCCGACGGCCGTCACGCACTGCGCGGTATCGACCTCGCAGTCGAGCCCGGCGAGCGGGTCGCCGTCCTCGGTCCCAACGGGTCCGGCAAAACCACCCTCATGCTGCACCTCAACGGCGTTCTGGCTCCGTCGTCCGGGACCGTACGAATCGGTGGAACGCCCGTGACGCGCCGTACGCTGCGCGGAATTCGCAGCCGCGTCGGCCTTGTGTTCCAGAACCCCGACGACCAGCTCTTCATGCCCACCGTGTCCCAGGACGTGGCGTTCGGACCGGCCAACTTCGGGGTGCCGGAACCGGAACTCGGCTCGAGGGTGCAGTCCGCGCTCGAGGCGGTGGGGATGGAGGAACACTCCGGGCGCACGACGATGCATCTCTCGGCCGGGCAGCAGCGGCGAGTCGCGCTGGCGACGGTGCTGTCCTGCCGGCCCGAGGTACTCGTGCTCGACGAGCCGTCCAACGATCTCGACCCGGTGTCCCGGAGGGAACTGGCGGAGGTGCTGCTCGGCCTGGGCACCACGATGCTGGTGGTCACCCACGACCTGCCCTACGCGGCGCAACTGTGCACCCGGGCGGTGATCCTCAACGACGGACGCCTCGCGGCGGACGGCCCGATCGAGACGATCCTGTCCGACTCCGGTCTGCTCGCGCAGAACCGCCTCGAGCTCCCGTGGGGATTCAGCCTGACGCCGCGGGCGGCACACGCGCACGACGGGGAATGACGCCGGAGACCCGCCTCAGGAACGCACTGTGCGATGGCGGTGCGTGTGCGAATGGCCCGCCTGCTCGTGCGTGGCCCCGATGGAATGGAGAAGTTCGTGCACCGTGGTGTCCGCGAGCCGGTACCGCACCAGGCGTCCTTCCCGCTCCGCGGTGACCCAGCCACGATTTCGTAGCAAACGCAGCGCGTGGGAGACGGCGGTCCCGGTCATCTCGAGGGCCGCGGCAAGATCGGTGACGCAGATCCCCGGGGCATGGTGCAGGCACATCAGCAACCGCAGCCGGTTGACGTCGGACAACAGTTCGAAACGATCCGCCCACCGCGCGATGTCCGGCGTCCGGAGGGCGGCGGCCGCGCGGCGCACATCGTCGGAGTCGAACACCGCGTCCACCGTCATGCACCGAGTGTACGAAGCTCTGTTCTCTCACGACTGCACATCGCCCGATAGGCCGCTCCGCCAACCCGATTGACCGAGGGCAATATTCGGCCGTGAGCTGGGGAGAACCCGCTTAGACTGTGCTCAGGCCACCCGAGGAGCACGCCGATGCCCGATCGCACCGCAGCACGCAGCAGGCAGGCGCCCGTCGCCGACAGCCCCGATCGAATCCGCAATGTCGCGCTCGTCGGGTGTACCGGCACCGGGAAAACCACCCTCGCCGAGTCGCTGGCGGCCGCGACGGGTGCGGTGGGACGCGCCGGGCGGGTCGCCGAGGGCACCACGGTGTCCGACTACGAGGAGATCGAGCAGAGACATCAGCGGTCGGTGCAGTTGACGGTGCTCGCGCTCGAATGGAAGGGCATCAAGATCAATCTGATCGACACACCGGGTCACCCCGATTTCGACGCCGAAGTCCGGGCGGGCTTGCACGCTGCCGACGCCGCGATCTTCGTCGTCTCGTCCACCGACCCGATCTCCGCCGCGACCCGCGCGTTGTGGCGCGAGTGCGACGAGGAGAAGATTCCCCGCGCGATCGTCGTGAACAAACTGGACATCGCCCGGCGCAGCTACGACGACGTCCTCTCCGAATGCCACGACGCGTTCGGCCTCGGCCCGGACACGCTGCGCGCACTGTTCTACCCCGTGTACGACGGTGACCGGCCGGTCGGCTCGATGGGTTTGCTGACCGGACGCCGTTACGGCGAACCGGGCCCGTCCCCCGTGTCCGAGGACGTACGCGAAGCGCTGGTGGAGGCCATCTCGGGGCAGGACGACACGCTCATGGAACGGTTCATCGCGGGCGAACAACTCGACACCGCCTCGCTCGAGGAAGGGCTGACACGCGAATTCCTCTCCTGCGCGCTACATCCCGCGGTTCCCGCCACAGAGTACGGGGTGGGTGCCGTCGAGTTGCTCGAGCTGATCACCACGGGTTTCCCCGATCCCACCCGGCGGTCGCGCGGTGCACCTGCGTGCGACCCGGACGCGGATCTGGTGGCACAGATCGTCCGCGTCGCGGGAGATTCGTATGTCGGCCGGATCAGCCTGGTGCGCGTCTATGCCGGCACGCTCCGTCCGGATTCGACGCTTGCGCTCACTGGTGGCGACCGCGATTCGCGCGACCGTATCCCCTCGTTGTCGAGTCCCTTCGGCAAACAGCAGCGGCCCGTCGGAGAGGCCGTCGCGGGCGACCTGGTGTCGGTCGGGAAACTCGCGACCGCACAGCCCGGTGACGTGCTGCACGAGCCGGATCGGCCTGCGCACCTGGATATGTGGCCGACCCCGACACCGTTGCTGCCCGTCGCGATCGAGGCGCACACTCGCACCGACGACGACAAGTTGTCGCAGGCGTTGTCACGGCTCGCGGCGGAAGATCCGGGCGTGCGCGTCGAGCACAATCCCGATACCAACCAGATCGTGCTGTGGTGCACGGGTGAAGCGCACGCGGAACTGGTACTCGACCGTCTCCGCACCCGGCACGGAGTTCAGGTCGATCCGGTGGAATTTGCCGTAGCGCTCCGCGAAACCTTCGCGACGCCCGCGCCCGGACACGGGCGGCTCGTCAAGCAATCCGGTGGGCACGGCCAGTACGCGGTGGTCGACGTCGAAGTCGAGCCTTTGCCGATGGGAAGCGGGGTGGTGTTCGCCGAACGCGTGGTCGGCGGCGCGGTACCGCGGCAGTTCATCCCGTCGGTCGAGAAGGGTGTGTACGCACAGGCAGAGAAGGGGGTCGCCTCGGCCGGATGCCCCCTTGTCGACGTGCAGGTCACGCTCGTCGACGGCAAGGCTCATTCGGTGGACTCCTCCGACGCCGCATTCCAGGCCGCCGCGGGGCTCGCGTTGCGAGATGCGGCGGCGCACAGCACTGTCCGCATTCTCGAACCGGTAGCCGCGGTCCGTGTGATCGTGCCGGAGGAGTTCCTCGGCGCGGTGCTCGGCGACCTCTCCGCACGGCGCGGTCGCGTCCTCGGCACCGAATCTCCCGAACCGGGAACAGCCCTGCTGCGCGCGGAGGTTCCCGAAATCGAACTCAGCCGCTATCCCGTCGAACTGCGGGCCATCACTCAGGGCACCGCCGAGTTCGCGCGGATGTACCTTCGGCACGAGCCGATGCCGGACAACCTCGCTGCGCGGATGACCTCGTCGTCGGCGAGCTGAGTCTTCTCTCGGCGAGCACGTCGGGATCTCGTCACGAGGTCCGTTCGTGCGCCACCTCGTTCAGCCTGCCCGTAGCGACGTCGAAGACGAACCCGCGGAGTGAGGTCGGTTCGGTGACGAACGGGCTCACTTCGATCCGGCGCAGCGACTGACGCACGTCTTCCTCGGGGTCGCGGAACGCTTCCGGGGCCCACTGCGGCCGGATCCCGGTGTCCTGCTCGACGGCGCGGGTGAACTCGTCGTCGGTAAAGGTCAGCACGCCGCAGTCGGTGTGGTGGATGAGCACGATCTCCTCGGTGCCGAGGAGTCGCCGGCTGATGGCGAGCGAACGGATCACGTCGTCGGTCACCGCGCCGCCCGCATTGCGAATCACGTGTGCCTCCCCTTCCGCTATGCCCAGGGCGCGGTACACGTCGAGCCGCGCATCCATGCACGCCACGATGGCGATGTGCTTGCTCGGGGGCAGCGGCAGGGGGCCGGTGAACCCGGCCGAATACGACTTGTTGTTGTTCAGATATTCGTCGGTGACTGTCACGCGCTCATCTCCACGTCGTCGGGCACGGTCGTACCATCCTCCTCCGGTCTCACCCGCCCGGCCAGCGTGCCGATCACCCTGATCCGAATTCGGCCCGGTGTGGGATTCGCCTCGTGCCGGTTTCGTCGACGATCTGCCCGGGTATCGCAAGTGCTGTCCCGAGCACGGGCGCGGTCCCGTGCCGGGCAACTTCACGAAAGGACGGATTTCGATGGCTGAATCCGAGCGCCCGGGCACCCCTGCCGACAACGACGACCTCACCGGCGAGAAGATCTCTCGACTGGTGGACGACATGGAAGAACGCGTCGAAGCCGAGCACGAGCGGGAAGGTAAGGCCGGTAGCCCTTCGGATCGCGAGGAAACCGAGCCTGTCGAGCCCGACGACCAGGCACCCGAGTAAACCGTTTCCCCCTGCCTCCACGCCCGGATCTGCCGTCAGTCGTAGATCCGGGCGTACAGGTCGCGGATCTCCTCCGCCGTGGGCACGAGCGGATTGTTGTTCGGCGATCCCGATGCCAGGGCCTGTTCCGCCATGAGCGGTATCAGCGAGTCCCAGTCACGTCTGTCGATGCCGTAGGCACGAGGCGTGGGCACTTCGACGTCGCGGCACAGTTCCGCCAGCGCGGCGACCAGGCTGTCCGCCGCAGCGGCGTCGTGGTCGCCGGAGGTGGCGACGCCCAGCGCGCGGGCACAGTCCGCATAGCGGGATTCGGCAGCCCGCACCGAGAAGGCGGTCACCGCGGGGAACAGCATCGCGTTCGACAAACCGTGCGCGACGTGGAAATGCGCGCCGATCGGCCGGCTCATCCCGTGGACGAGGGCGACGCTCGAGTTCGAGAACGCGATCCCCGACTGGGTGGCCGCGAGCATCATCTGCTCCCGGGCGTCTTCGTCGTTGCCGTTCACGTAGACGCGTCGCAGAACTCTTCCGATGGTCTCGATCGCAGCGAGGGCCAACGTGTCCGAAAACGGAGTGGACTTCTTGCTGACGTACGCCTCGATCGCGTGGGTGAGCGCGTCGACCCCGGTGTCGGCAGTCAGTCGCGGAGGCATCGTCAACGTCAGCCGGTAGTCGACCACCGCCGCGATCGGCAGGAACGCCGCGCCCGGGCACAGCATCTTCTCGTTGGTGACACTGTCGCTGATCACGGTGAACTGCGTTGCCTCCGAACCACTCCCGGCCGTGGTCGGAACCGCGACGACGGGTAGCGCCGGACCGTTGTTGATGCGGGGGGCCTTGTACTCGCTCATCTGCCCACCGTGGACGGCCAGCAACCCGAGCGCCTTGGCGGTGTCCATCGGGCTGCCGCCACCGAAACCGATGACGCAATCGGCATCGTGGGCGGCGACTGCCTCGAGACCCGCGACGAGGGAGTCGGTGGTGGGATCGGGAACGGTATCGGCGAACACCGCCGTTGCGAGTCCGGCCGCGCCGAGCCGTGACACCATGCGATCCACTGCGCCGGTCCCGACCATGAACCGGTCGGTCACCACGAGCGGCCGGGACAGCCCCAGCCCGGCCACCACCTCACCGATCTCGTCGACGGCGCCCCCGCCGATCCGCATCACGCGGGGAAGAGCAATGTGTGCGGCCACGTGGATCCCTTCGTCACAATTCGGTCCGAAGGATGTCTACCCCAACGAGCGGGCCGAGTCACTCCTCGACGAGAAACTGCGCGTAGTCGATCTCGGCGTCGGGCCGGTGGCGGTCGTCGCCCGCGCCCGCCCATGCGGTGCGCAAGGCGAGGCGCACGAGGTCCTGCGACCGGTACCCGGGCCAGCCGTGCAGGATCCGCTGCCACTGCGCGGGTACTGCCGACGCACCCCACCGGGCGCCGAGCAGCCCACCGGCGATCGCCGCGGTGGTGTCGGTGTCGCGCCCGGCACGTACGGCGAGTTCGAGTGCCTGGGGAAGATGACCGGGGCCGGTCGCGTCGGCATGGCACACGGCCCACCACGCCGTCTGCAGCGCATGGACCACCCACCCGTTGTTGTCGAAGACCCGCGGGTCGGAAGCTGTGCGGGCATCGTCGAGCAAGGTCGACCAGCGCCGTGCCGCGTCTCCCGGCAGCGTTTCCAGACCGGCGTCGACGCCGTCGAACGTGCCGTGGAGGACGGCGTGCCGGATCGCGAACGACCACAGCATGCATGCCTCGACGGCCTCGGGATCGTCGTGCGTGAGACGACTGATGTCGCGGGCTGCCGCGACACATCGCTCGCCGTCGGCGAGGTAGGCAATCCCCACAGGCGCGGTCCGCATGAGCGACCCGTTGCCGCCCTTCCTGCCGGGGAGGGCGCGCGCCCGCTCGGTCATCGACGCTGCGGTCGGCTGCGCTGTACTCAGCACCGCGCAGGTCTGGTTTCCGATGTCCTTGGGCCCGGACGCATACCAGCGTGCGAACCCGGCGGCGACGGCGTCGAGTCCGTCGCCGGCACCGATGTCGGCTCCGGTGGCGGAAACCTCCGCGATCGCGAGCGCCATGGACGTGTCGTCCGTCCACTCACCGGGAGCGAACGGACCGAGTCCCCCACCGATCATGCGGATCGCTGTCTCCGGAGTGGGATAGGTGAATTCGTAGCCCGCGCCGAGTGCGTCACCCGCTGCGGTGGCGAGCAGGACCCCTGCCGCCCGGTCGTTCTGTGCTGTCGTCAGCCTCATACCGTCTCCCCTTCGATCAATTCTGCGCAAATATTAGCGCACATTTGATTGAATGGGGAGATGCAGGCCTGGACCGATCCTCGGGGCAAGTCCCTCACCGACTATCCGCGCCCGTCCGTGGCGGTGGACGTCGCGGTACTCACCGTCGACGAAACGCTGAAAGTACTGGTCATCGAGCGACCCGACGGCACATCGGCACTTCCCGGGACGTTTCTCCGTCCCGGAGAACGGCTCGCCGACGCGGCTCGCCGGGCTCTGCGCGACAAGGCCTCGCTCTCGGGGATCGAGTTCCACCAGCTCGCGATGCTCGACGACCCAGGACGCGACGATCGAGGGTGGGTGCTGTCGATGGCGCACGGAGCGGCCGTTCCCGTCGCCGAGATCCCAGCCGAAGCCCAGCTCACCCCCGTCACCGGCATCGCCGATCTCGCATTCGACCACGCCACCATCGTGGAACTGGCCGTCGACGACCTGCGAGCCCGTTACTCGGCCGCCGTGGACCCGGCCCGATTTCTCGGCGACGAGTTCACCGTGCTGGATCTGCGCCGTCTCTACGAAATCGTCTTCGACCGCCGCTACCCCAAGGACACGTTCCGGCGGCATCTGCTGCACGGGCTCGAACCCACCGGCGAGCTCCGCCGCGAAGGCACCGGCCGCCCTGCCGAAATCTACCGGCGACGCGACGTCGCGCTGCCGCCCGCCACCACCGCATTTCTGCTGCAGTGAGATTCCCGGTGTGGTGAGATTTCCGGTGCGGTGACATTCCCGGTGCGGTGACGTGCGCGTGTCAGGACACCAATGCCCTCGCGATCGCCGCGCCGAGAGCGACATTGCCCTGGTACGCAGCGATATTCGTCTCGAGCGTACGGCCGTCCGTCGCGCGATGCATGTGCTCGAGCAGGAACGGAGTGAGACTCTTGCCGCGAAGTCCCGAAACCGCTGCCTCACGCTCCGCCTCGACGAGGACCCGGTCGTGCAACTCCGGGTCCACCTGAGCCGACGCGTCCACAGGATTGCCCACCACCACCGCCGAACGGAGCCCGAGAGCGTTGCGGGCGCGGGCGAGCGCTGCCGCGTCTTCGGGTGAAGTGATGTCGTCGACGACGCAGCCGCTGTCCCGCACGTAGAACCCGGGGAAGCGGGCGGTGCGGTACCCGGCGACCACCACCCCGAGTGTTTCGAAACGTTCGAGCGTGGCGGGGACATCGAGGACCGATTTGACACCGGCGCTCACAACGAGAATCGGAATCGACGCCAGCGCAACGATATCCGCGCTTTCGTCGAAGGTGGTGGCGGCGCCTCGATGTACGCCGCCGAGACCGCCGGTGGCGAATACCCCGATCCCGGCGTGATGCGCGAGAAACGCGGTCGCGGCGACCGTCGTGCCGCCGTGTGTCCGCTTGAGCGCGGCCATCGGCAGGTCGCGTATCCCGACCTTGACCACCTCGCTCTCGGCGTCTCCGAGTGTGACGATCTGCTCCTCGGAGAGGCCGACCGTGGGGACCCCGTCGACGACGCCCACGGTTGCCGGGACAGCACCCGCGTCACGCAACTGCTGTTCGGCGGCCAGAGCGACCGCCACGTTTCGGGGCCGGGTCAGGCCGTGCGTGAAGATGGTCGATTCGAGCGCGACTACGGGGCGACGTTCGGCCAGCGCCTCCCGCACGGGTCCGGACACCACGATCGGTTCGCTCATACGCCCGAGACTAACGGCCGGGCCGCGCGCCGGCCGTGTCCTGCACTCTCACACGGCGTGGGGACGACGGCGCCCCAGGCGCGCGAGCACTCGAGTCGACCGGTCGGCGCCCTCCGGTGCCTCGACACCCGGTGCGCACACCCCGTCCATGTAGAGCGAGTCGCCGAAACTGTCCGCTCCGGCCTCGATCCGCTCGAGTTCGGCGTCGTTGAACGTCTCCTCGAGGCCTGCGCTGGTGGCGAGGTCCCATCGATGCACGATCATGTCCCAGACGTAGAACTGGTCGAAGGTCGCTCCGATGGTCGTGGGTCCGAAGTACCCGTCGTAGGGCGTGTTCACGAGGGCGTCGTCCGCGACGATGTCCGCCACCCGGGCGTTGTGCTTCTGCCATGCACCGGCCGGGTCGTCGAGGGAGGGCCGATCACCGAGGTCGAGGTCGCGGCCGGTGAAGAATTCGCGTTGGGTATCGATGATATGGCTCAGGACGTCGCGCGCGGTCCACCCCTCGCACGGTGACGGGCGGTCCCAGTCCTCGGCCTTCAACGCGCCCACGACCGCGCCGAGTCGCTGTTCTGCTTCGCTGTGTCGGATCGCTGTTGTATTCATGGGTGCGACGCTATCGATCGCCCAGTGCGAGGTATTGATGAAATCCGACACCGGGGACTCCGGAAAGCCAGACGACGGCGAGCCGATCGAGCGCGCACACCTGAGACACCCGAACGACACAACGCACACCATCTTCCGATACCCGGCATCCCCCGATCTGGGCGACGTGGTCCGGCGCTACTGGATTCCCGTGTGGCGGGTCCCTCCGGGTCGGGAGGCTCCGCAGCACGTGCTGCGGTATCCCGTATGCCTGGTCGTGATCACCGAGGACTACGCCCGCTTCTACGGTGTCGAGTCCGGTTTGTCGACCACCGTTCTGACAGGTGAGGGCTGGGCCGCCGGTGTCATGCTCGCCCCCGCGGCGGGTGCCCTCGTGGCCGGTGGGCCACTCGCGTCGTTCACCGACCGGATCGTGGAGGTGCCGGAGGTCCTCGGCGACGCGGGCGTCCGTGTCGTCGATCGGGTGCGCGAGATGATGCGCCGCGATCCGCGGTCCCCCGAGGCTCACCACGCGGTGATGGGCGTCTACGACGAGGTCTTCCGGCGCTACCTGCCGGTCGACGACGAGGGCCGCCTCGTCAACCGTGTCGTGGCGTTCGTGGAGGACAACCCGGACGTGTTGCGCGTAGAACAGGTACGCAACGAATTCGGTCTCTCCGAGCGCGCGCTGCAGCGACTCGTCCACCGGCGCATCGGACTTACCCCGAAATGGCTGATCCAGCGGCGGCGCCTCCAGGAGGCCGCGGGCCGCCTGCGCGAGAAGTCCGGTTCGCTGTCCGAGGTCGCCGCCGTCCTCGGGTACGCCGACCAACCGCATTTCGTGCGCGACTTCAAGAACGCCGTGGGCGTGACGCCCGGCGCGTTCGCCGATCTTTACTCCGGACCGTCCTCCCGGGCATGACGGAGCCCGCGCCTCGCAGCGCGATCGTCCCTGCCGCGCTCCACTCCCTGACAACATGCGGTTCCGTTCGCGCCGAGCCACATCTGGCTTCTCGCCCGGTAGTCGCGTAGAGAAGTCCTCATGGATCCGCACCGCACCGACGAGTTCGCGCTGCTTCCCGAGAACGCCGCGGAGTTGGGCCTCGAACTCCCCGTACCGCCGACCGTGCGGCGGGTGCGCGCCGAACACGACGGCGGGCACACCAGCGCGCTGCTGTGGGGCGACGTCTCTCCCCGCCTCGTGTTCCTGCACGGCGGAGCCCAGAACGCACACACCTGGGACTCGGTGGTCCTCGCACTCGGGGTGCCCGCGCTCGCCGTCGACCTCCCCGGTCACGGCCACTCCTCCTGGCGCGACGACGGCGACTACTCGCCGTGGCCGAACGCCGAAGCGGTGGCGCACGCCGTCCGCCGCTGGGCGCCTCGTGCGGAGGCCGTGGTCGGCATGTCGCTCGGGGGCTTGACCGCCCTCCGGCTCGGCTCCCTCGCACCGGAACTCGTGCGCCGCACCGTCCTCGTCGACGTCACCCCGGCATCGTTCCGGCGGCACCAGGGCATGGCCGAAAATCAACGCGGAACCGTCGCTCTCGCGGCGGGACCGGCCGTCTTCGACACGTTCGACGAGATCGTCGCCCTCACCGCCGCGGCGGCACCGCACCGATCACCGTCGTCGATCCGGCGCGGCGTCGTCCACAACACGCGGCAGCGCAGCGACGGACGATGGGAGTGGCGTTACGACCGGATGCGCACCATGCGCGACTTCACCCCGCTGTGGGACGACCTCGCCGCACTAGACGGACCCGTCTCGCTGGTGCGCGGTGGCGCTTCGGCCTACGTCACCGAAGAGGACGTCGACGAGGCGCGTCGACGCGTCCCCGGGCTGGATGTGCACGTGGTACCGGGCTCCGGGCATTCCGTACAGAGCGACGCGCCCCGGGAACTCGCCGGCATCCTGCGGGACATTCTCTGACCGTTCAGCCGAACGCGACCACATCGAGCCATGAATCCAGCAGCGCGGCATCGCCGAACACCTCGACCTCGGCGTCGGCGACTGCTCGTCGGCGATAAAGCACCAGCATCAACTCGACCAACGGTCCCCGCACCGCCACCGCACTCTTCTCGTGCGCACGGCGCCAGACGAACTCGTCGCCGGTGAGGTCCACGACCCACTCCGCATGCGAATCGGTCGCGTGGAAATGGAGAGTGCTATCGGGTCCGTGCAGCGCGTGCCGGCGGTCGCTCATCCTCGGCCACGTCACCACAGCAAGATCGAGCCACTCGTCGACGGCGTCGAGTGCGACATCGTGGCTGAGATCGAACCCCTCGCCCAGCGCCAGCACGGCATCGGCACGGTGCACTGCAGTCTCCTGGGTGAAGCGTCGCGCATAGAACTGCGGGGTCTGCGGGCCGACCGGCATCGGGGTCCAGACCGCCCGCTCGGGACCGGCCTCGCGCAGGGACGATTCCAGATCGAGTGCGCCCGCAAGCAACCACGGCACCAGCTGATCAGGATCTTCGTCGACGTACGAGGACAGCTCACGCATCGCCGAGTCGTCCGGGGGCGTCGTCGCTCCGGTACGCACTGCCTCGGCAGCCCAGCGGTGGCCGTATCCCACATGCCGCACCAGCTGTCCCACATTCCAGCCCGGACACGTCGGCACCGGGGTATTCATGTCCCGTCCCGGCAGCACCGAGCACAGTAACTCGGTCTGTGCGGTGATCTCCCCGCAGTACCTGGTGTAATCCAGCATCTCGATCCTCTCGTCCGTGGCCCGTGCACGTACCGGTCCGAGATTCTCACGGTCCGAGTCGATCAGGTTCTCACCCAGCTCACGGCTCGGTGTTTGTCGCCTGGAGTCGCCCTGCCCAGTCGAACTCCGAATCAAGAAACGCTTCGCCCCCGGAAGCGAACGCGTCGCGCAGGTCTGTGAGGGTGGTGATGAACTGGTCGATGCGCTCGCGGGCGGACGCGGGGGTTCCGGCGGCCTTGCGTGCGTAACCGGCGGCGAGTTGCCTGGCGGATTCGAGGTCGCCGAAGCCGTCGGTGCGGACGAGGTCAACCGCAGCGTCCTTCGTTTCGTGCAAGGCTGCGAGCATCGTGTCGCAAATGGCGACTATTTCGTCGATCACGTGTGGATCGAGCCGTACGAACTCGGTCAATCGAGGACTCCCATCACCCCGTGTCCGGCTCATGCCGGTATTCCGGGCTCAATCGTCGAAACGAGCTGGTCGAAACCCGCGCACCACTCCGCTTCGGGCACCGCCCGGGAGTGATCAGGATGGTATGTCCTGCTCAGGATAACGATCCCGAATCCTGTTTGGAGGACGTACGCACACGAGCCGTGCATGTCTGGATCGATCTCCAGAAGTGCGCGACGTCCATTCACACTGACCTCGGTCGCGATATGACCGTTCTTGGCGGCTTCTTCTTCCAGACTGACGTTGCCGGAAAGCACGCTGAGTCCGTATCGACGAAGAAATCCCGGGATATGGACGGTGCCCTTGAACCGGCACCCCAGGAAGGAGTAGTCACCCATCGGATAGTCGGTCGGCTCCTTGCTCCGCGGGTCGTATCCCGCCTCGGTCAACAGATCGTCCGGAATGTCCAGGCACGGATCGAACGTGATCTGCGGGCGGCCCGAATCATCCACGACGCGCGGTGTGCGGGTGGCCGACGTCGCGCTTTCCGTGGAGACGGATTCCGACTCGCCGGTCGCGGCCGATCCTGACCCGCACGATGCTGCCGACACCACGATCGCGACACACGCCACTGCTTTTGCGACAGTCCCCCACCCGTTCACGCGACCCCCCGATGCGCTGAAGTGCCGCAGACGCTAGCACAGTGCATCCGTGACACCGAGCGACATCATCGTGGTCGAAACGGAGCGGCAGACAACAGGCACCCGCATGATTACGCTGGCAGGTAACGATTTCCGCCCCGCGCGAAGGTCCCAGCGCGGCAAGATGTGTTCACCTACCGCGATCAGGAAGGACCCACATGAGCCGAGAGTCGGAGGTGCCGCTCGAGGCACTGTTCGGATCCAGCGGTATCGCGGCGCTCGCCACCCTGAAACACGACGGGCGGCCACAGCTCTCGAACATCGTGTACTCCTACGACCTCCTTGCGCGGACGTTCTCGGTCTCGATCACCGACACGCGGGCGAAAACCCGCAACATGCGGCGGGACCCGCGCGTGAGCGTGTTCGTCGACACTCGGGACGGCTGGTCGTACGCCGTAGCCGAAGGACACGCCGAATTGTCCGATGTGGCAGCGGATCCCCACGACACCACCGTCGATGAGCTCGTCGCGCTGTACCGGGCGGTGCAGGGCGATCACCCCGACTGGGATGAGTTCCGGGATGCCATGGTCGCGGAGGGACGTCTGCTGTTGCGGGTGCGGGTCGAACGGTTCTACGGCATCGCCCGCTGACGACGCTCCTCAGTGCCGTGCCGGGCCACGGGCTTTCGCGGCGCGGGCCGCATCCGCGAATGCCTGCATGGTCGGGAATTCGAGATCGTAGGTGTATTCGCCGGTGGGTGCCGGTGTCGCACCCCACCCCGGGCGGTCGTGGCGCCGGTTGATCCATACCGAGCGCAATCCTCGCCGGGCGGCGGGGACATGGTCGTGGAACAGCGACTGCGCCACGTGCAGGAGGCGCTCGCGCGGAATCCCGAATTCGGTGAGGGCGTCGTCGAGCGCCTCGAAGTGGTCGAGAGCAGGTTTGTACGCCTGCACGTCCTCGGCGGTGATGATCTTGTCGAACTCGACGCCGAGGCGCGCGTTGCTACCGGCGAAGCCGTCACGATGGACATTGGACACGATGATCAGGGTGTAGTCCTCGGCCAGTGCCGCGAGGGCCTCGGCAGAGTCCGGGAACGCCGGCCAGTCCGGAACGGATGCGCCGAGCCGCGCCGCCCACTCGTCGGAGACTTCCGCGCCGAGTGCCGCGCCGGTGCGCCGAGATGCCTCGGCGAGGATCGCGGGGTACAACGCGTCGGGAGTGTCGCGCTCGGCCTGCGCCTCGTTCTCGGCGTACGCGAGAAGCAATTCCTCGTCGGACAGTTCCAGTCCGGCGTCCTGTGCCCACGGGGCGAGGACGGCGGCGATGCCCGTCTCCCAGTCGATCAATGTGCCGTAGCAATCGAAACTCAACGCGTCGACATCGGACAGATCCACGGCAGCTCTCCCGTCATGCATGTCGCCGAAGTGTAGGACCAGATGCCGTCCGCTTCACTCCCGGGCAGCCGCGACCGGTTGCCTCAGGATGGTGCGCAGCTTTTCCGGCGCGGTCCTGCGGAAGTCGCTCAGGTAGATCTCGTGGTGCTTGCCGACAATGCGCAGCCCGTTGCCCGGGACGAACTCGTCGTGCAGTTCCGCGAGGACGTCCGCTTCGTCGTCGAACGATCCGACGTGGAGCGTCTGCACACACCGCCCCTCCACGAGGGGTTCGAGGCGGACGTCGCCGCGTCGCACCGGCGTGCTCGTCGCGGCAACCCGGTCGAGGGCGGCGGCGACCAGGTCGCGTTCGATCCATTCCGGAACCATGACCATCAACGTCCAGTTCCAGTGGGATTTGTCGCGTGCAGAGGTGAACGACGCCATGTCCTCCGACCACCACAGCCCCTCCAGCGGCGGGACGACATAGTCACGGCCGAGCTCACGCTTGCTCGCGAATTTCAGCGTGAACGCCACGGGGTAGAGCGACTCGATCGCGTCCGCGAAGGCAGGTGAGGTGTTCGGGTCGCCGACACCATCGATCATGAGGTACCACATGTCCGGCACGTCCACGATGCGGAATTCACCGCGCGTCGCGCGGTAGGCGTCGAGCGTCTTCTTGAAGTCGATCTTCTCGGCCATACGAACCCGGACTCACCCTGCGAGCCACTACCTTTCACACCGTGAATGTACTCGAGACATTAGCGGACCGCCGGCCCGTGCCACCGACGATCCGCGCAACGCACCGGCCGGAATCGAAGCCCTCCTCGTAACCGCGAAGATCCGATTCGTCCGTTAGAGCGCGACTTCTTCGGGTACGCAACCCGTCGACCCGGGCGGTGATCCACTCCCCGGAAACGACGAGAGGAGAACTCTTCATGAGCACCGCAGCGAGCATGCTCGGCACCTACCCGCACGACATGGGCGCGATCGACCACGAGAAACTGGCTGCGTGCATCGAGGCGTGCGTCGAATGCGCGCAGACCTGTACGGCATGTGCCGATGCGTGTCTGGCCGAGGAATCGGTCGCAGAACTGACCCAATGCATTCGCACCGATCTCGACTGCGCCGACCTCTGCGAAGCGACCGGCCGGGTGCTGTCCCGGCAGACCGGCGACAACGCCTCGGTGACTCGAGCGGTCCTCGAAGCCTGTGCTGCGGCGTGCAAGGCGTGTGGGGACGAATGCGACCGGCACAGCTCTCACCACGAGCACTGCAGGATCTGCGCCGACGCGTGCCGGCGCTGTGAACAGGCATGCCGGACCTTGCTCGCGTCCCTCGGGTGATCGAGGCACCGACGCTCCGACGCCGGTCGGCCGGTTCCCCGGCACCGGCCGGGTCAAACTTTCCGCGTGGCCCACCTGCCGGAGGAGGCGCTCACCCGCCCGGCCGAGTCGTCTCGTAGCCGATCGGTAACCTTGACCGGATGAGTGTTGCGGATTCTCCATCAGCGCCCACCGACGGACTCGCCGGATGGGCGCTCGACCTGATGGATCGGCTGGGCGGTGTCGGGGCCGGTCTCGCGATCGCTCTCGAGAACTTTTTTCCTCCGCTTCCCAGCGAGGTCATCCTTCCTCTTGCCGGGTTCGCTGCGAGTCTCGGCAGCTTCACGTTGTTCGGGGCGCTGTTCTGGACGACCCTCGGCTCGGTGCTCGGGGCGCTCGGGTTGTACTCGCTGGGACGGTGGGTCGGTGAGGACCGCCTGCGGAAAGTGATGGACAAACTTCCCCTCGTCGACGTGGAGGACCTCGACCGCACGGCGGAGTGGTTCCGCAAGCACGGGCGCAAGGCCGTGTTCTTCGGCCGCATGGTTCCCGTCTTCCGGAGCCTCATCTCGATTCCCGCTGGTGTAACGCGAATGCCGCTGTGGCAGTTCACCGCCTTCACCACCGCGGGCAGTCTGGTGTGGAACACGATCTTCGTGTTCGCTGGTTATCAGCTCGGGGAGAACTGGCAGAAGGTCGAGCCGTACGCGGAGATCCTCCAGTACGTTGTCCTCGCGGTGGTCGTCGTGGTCGTCGGCTACGGGGTGCAGCGCCGGGTCCGCTCGCGGCGCGCCCAGAAGACCAGCGCCTGACCCACGGGAGGTCCCGATGTTCGGACGCAACGCCCACACGTGGTCCCTCATCCGCGCCGAACGTGCCGCACTCGCGGCCGACCTGACCGAGATCGACGACACGCAGTGGGCAACGCAGTCGCTGTGTGATCGGTGGACCGTCGAAGAAACTCTCGCGCATCTCACCGCAGTCGCGAGCATCGGGCCGATGCGCTGGTACCGAAGCGTGCTGGGTGCACGGTTCGACTTCGACCGCCACAACGCTCGCCGGATGGCCGAGCACAAAGGTGCCACGCCCGCGGAGACGCTCGGCCGCTTCGACAACGTCGTTGCTGCGACGGCCGCGCCACCCGGACCGGCGGCGGCGTGGCTCGGTGAGGTGATCGTCCACTCCCAGGACATCCGGCATCCGCTGGGGCTGCCCTACACACCCTCACCCGAGGTGGTCCGCCCGGTGGCCGAGTTCTACGCGCGACGCAACTTCGCGGTCGACAGCCGGAGCACCGTGGACGGTCTGCGAGTCGAGGCCTCGGACAGCACGTTCGCTGCCGGTTCCGGTCCGGCGGTCACCGGGACGACTCTCGCCCTGACCATGGTCATGGCCGGTCGCCCCGCCTACTGCGACCACCTCGACGGCCCCGGTGTCCCGACCCTCCTGACTCGCCTGTCCGCCCAGGCGAACTGACGTCGCTCAGCCCCAGACCACGATCGCCGCGCACGCCGCGCCCACGATCAGGACGGTCACCGCGTCCCCCGCGCCGAGGCGGGGCCGGGTCCGGACGACGGGACGCGGGCCCCGCACCGACAAGGCGTCGCCGAGGTCGCGCACCTGCCGCATGGACACCGACGCCACCGCGCCCACCGTGTCGATCAGTTCGGGCCACCACCCCCTGGGATTGCGGATGCCGGGCCGTCCGCGCAACCGGCGTGCAGCGAAGAGCATGCGCATCTCGCCGCGGATCGTCGGCAACATTCGCAGCGCGAGCGCGCACACCGTCACCCACTCGTCGACGGGGAGCCGCAGCAACCGCAACGGTGCCAAGAGGACAGGCAGGGCGTCGACCAGTTGCGACAGACTCGTCGTCCAGCCGACCAGCGACGCCAGCACCAGCAGGCACACCCCCAGCAGCAACGCCCGCACGTAGCTCGTCAGTCCGCCACCGGCAACGTTGAGCGCGGCACCGAAGGCCAGGAAAGCGAACACCCACCACGGAATCGTGGGGACCACTCCTCGCGGAATACGGGCCACCAGCAGGCCGGTCAGGAGAACCGCCGCAATGATCCCGAGCGCCGTCCAGGAGGGGATGAAACTCACGACGACCGACAGCGCGACGGCCGCCAGGATCTTCGTGCCCGCCCAGACTCGGTGAAGTGCGGTGACACGCGGTACGGGCCGCAACAGGATCAGCGGCCGGCGCTGCTCTTTCGTGCCACGTTCTTTCATGTCGTCACCACACCGATCTGGTCCACGATCCGTCCCGCGTCGAGCACCACGGTGCGTGAACACACCTCTTCCATTCCGTGCAGGTCGTGGGAGATGACCACGATCGTGACGTGGTCGACCGCTCGCAGGTGAGCGAGGATCGACACCAGTTCGCGGCGGCCGGGCACGTCCAGGCCCGCCAGGGGTTCGTCGAGTATCAGGACGCGGGGAGTGCGGGCGAGCTGAGCCGCGAGTGCGACCCGCCGCATCTCACCACCGCTGAGCCGGTCGATCGGGCGGTCCACGAGATCGGGTCCGAGCCCGACCCGGTGCAGCACCGCCGCAACGTAGTGCCGGTCGGTGTGGGGCAGGCCCGCCACCTCCGAAATCTCCTTCGCGACCGTCGGACGCTGGAGCTGCAACCGGGCCTGCTGGAAGACGAACCCGACGTCGCCGTGCAGGTCCGCCGTGGGAGTGTCCTGCAGGAGACAAGATCCGTGTGTCGGCCGGTACAGCCCCGCCATGATCCACGCGAGTGTGGATTTGCCCGAGCCGTTCGCACCCACCACCAGCACGCCCTCCCCACGGCACACGGTAAGAGTCACGTCGCCCAGCGCGGTGTGTGCCCACGGTGTGCGGTCCGCGTAGGTGTAGGTGACGTCGTGGAGTTCGAGGACGGGTTGCGGGAACGTCGGCGCGGCGGCGACCACCGGCGCGGGACGCGGTTCCGCGGCGGGTGCCGCTACGATCCGTCCTCCCGCAAGATGCACGACGCGATCGGCCGCAGCCGCCTCGTCGTCGAGATGCGTCACGAGCACGACGGTGGTGCCTTCTCTGGCAACCTCGGCCAGCAGGTCGATCAGCGCCGACCGGCTGGCGGCGTCGACCATCGCGGTGATCTCGTCGGCGATGAGGAGCGACGGGCGGCGGGCGAGCGCACCGGCCAGGGCGAGTCGCTGAAGCTGACCACCCGAGAGGTCTTCGGTGGGCCGGTCCTCCATGCCGGCGAGACCCACCCTCGCGAGCACCGCCTCGGCGTCGACGTCGTCGATTCCCCAGCGCAGGTCTTCCTCGACCGTGCGGCCGAGCACTTGGCTTTCGGGATGCTGGAACACCGTCACGGTGCCACCGGGTTGCCCGAGGCCGACGGGGCCGGGCCGGTCGACGAACCCGGCGGTGGGCTCGAGACCGGCGAGGATGCGCGCGAGTGTCGATTTCCCGGACCCGTTCCTGCCGACCACCGCCACGAACTCGCCCGGACCGATCGTGAGGTCGATGTCGGACAGCGCGTCGACGCTCGCACCGGGATAGCGGTAGGTGACGAGGCGAAGCGCCACCGGGAGAGGGTTCGGCTCACCGGAGTGGGCGCCGGACGGCCACTCGGCCGACTGTGTACTCCACGTGCTGCGCATCGACACGAGCCGGAAGATCCCGAAGCACAGCAGAGCGGTGCCGACGATGCCGACCACCACGGCGCTGCCGATCCACACCCACCACAAACGCACCATCAGGTCGATGGTCTGCTCGAAGGTGCGGACGAAGTCGTCGCCGGCTCCCGCGGCTTCGAACGCCCGGACCGTTCCCCGCATCGACGACGCGAGCGCATCGAGCAGCAACACTCTGGTTTGCTCGAACAGAAGCAGCAGACCGATCACCCCGGCGGCAAGCAGCAGACCGATCGGCACGGCGCCCGCGAAGATGACGAACACCGCCGACTTGCCCCACCTTCGGTCGGCGAATCCGACGAGCGCCCCCACCGCTGCGAGGACGAACACGGTGGCCACCGCGAACGGTCCCGCCGCGATGAGGGCCACGACACCCGACGCGACAGTGGCCGCGACCACGGATCGCACCCGTCCGGCCGCTGCGAGAAATGCGATCGGCAATGCCACGAGCACCTGCGCCACCCCGACCGGAACGAATCCGGTGATCACGGTCAGCACCGCGGTCAGTGATCCGAACACCGCCGCAGCGGCTGCTTCGGCCGGTCGAAGGGGTCCCCTGGTCCGGGGAGCGGTTTGCGCGTGCACCGGTCCCAGTGTGCCAGCGCAGGTCACTCGTGCGAACGATGACTTCCCGCGCCCGCACGAGTCGGTACGTGCACGGACGCAGAGAGTCCGTACGGGCCCCATCGACGGAAGGACCCACTCATGCCCGCGACCGCACACCCGCTCGTCGAAGCCGAACGACGCGATCTCGTCTCCGTGCTCGAAGAACTCACCGAGGAACAGTGGAGCGCCCCGTCCCTGTGCCGCGGATGGAGAGTCCGAGAGGTGGTCGCGCACACGACGATGCCGTACCGATACGGCATACCGCGGCTCCTGCTCGCCATGCTCAAGGCACGCGGGAACTTCGATCGTGCCGCCGACGCGTGCGCCCGCGCGGACGCGCGAGCGATGACCGATACCGAACTGCTCGAGTGCCTGCGCAGCAATGTGGCGCATCCCTGGCAGCCACCGCGCAGCGACTCCTCCGCCGCGCTGTGGCACGAAGTGATCCACGGACTCGACATCACCGTCGCCCTCGGAGCCGACCGGCGGGTGCCGGACGAGCGGATCGCGATGCTGCTCGGGTCGGTCTCACCGGAGAGTGTCCGCTACTTCGGAGCCGACCTGGACGGCATCCGCCTGTGCGCCGACGATCACGACTGGGAGTACGGATCGGGGGACACCGTCAGCGGCGACGCGCAGCACCTGCTGCTCGTGCTCACGGGTCGCTCTCTTCCCCCTGGACTCCTGAAAGGCGCACCCGCCGAACGGTTCACCGCTCCGGTCTAACGCGGAGGGGTCATTTCGACCCGGACGCCCACCAGACGCACCTCGCGTTCGTGATCGAACCGATCGAGCAGAGCGACGGCCGCGTCCCCGATCCGGTCGGCGTCGAACGTCGGTCCGGGAAGCGGCGCGCTCGCCGTGTGCGTGATGAAGGGTGCGTACCGGATCTTCAGGCCGACACGGACGCCCTCCCTGTTCTCGGCACGAATATCGTCTGTCGCCTGGGCAGCGAGCCGCCGTACGTGCTGCGCGAGTTCGTCCCAATCGGCGACATTGTGCTGGAACGTGGTCTCTCGACTGTGCGACCTGGCCACCCATGGCTCCCCCGTGACCGTCGCGGTGGCCGCCCCGCGACCGAGACCGACCAGCCACGGACCGATCTTCGGCCCGAAATTTTGCGCCATGACATCGACCGGGGCTTCAGCGAGTTCACGGACCGTGTGAATGCCGTGCGCGGCGAGTTTCTTCGCGGTGCGAGAACCGATACCCCACAGTGCTGCGGGGTCGCGCTCCCCCATCACCGCGAACCAGTTGTCGCGGGTGAGGCGGAAGACTCCGCGCGGCTTCCCGAACCCGGTGGCGATCTTGGCGCGGAGGATGTTGTCCCCGATGCCGACCGAGCAGTGCAGCCCGGTCGCATCCAGAACGCCGGCTTGGACGCTGCGCGCGAACGACTCCGGGTCGTCGGTCTCGACGCCGAGGAACGCCTCGTCCCACCCCAGCACATCCACGACGGCGTCGAAGCTGCGCAGGGTGCTCATCACCACGTCCGAGACCTCGTTGTACGCGTCCTTGTCGACCGGGAGAAAGATCGCATCCGGGATCTTCTTCGCCGCGACGCGCAGCGGCATCCCGGATCCCACCCCGTGTTCACGCGCCTCGTACGACGCGGTGGATACGACACCCCGCTCCGTCGGATCGCCGCGGCCACCGACCACCACCGGCTTTCCCGCCAGTTCGGGCCGGCGCAGGACCTCGACGGCAGCGATGAACTGGTCGAGGTCGACGTGGAGCACCCACGCCGTCACGGTGCCCGGCCGTCCTGGGTCGTCGAACCGCACGTCACCGGATCACGGTATGTCCCGGCGCCGTCCCAGCAGGACGGTTTCGGGACAAAGCCGGAGGCCGCTGTCGTCGCGGTCTCACGCCGGATGTAACGAAGAACACATTCGGCGCGACATCCCTACCGAAGCTAAGCGGAACAAAGAAGGGCTCATCGTGGCACACGACCGGTTGCTGTTCATCGGCCATCCCGACGCCGGAGAAGTCGCGCAATGGAGTGCGTTGCGCGATCTCGCTCCTCAGCGGGGACTGGTCCCCACCCGCAAGTTCGAACCCGGTGAGGTCGTCTGGGCTGTAGTGCCCGGTGGTGTCCTCGACAGCACGGCGTCGGGCACGCCGTCGCGGATGGTCGATGCGTTGCGTGCCGCCCACATCCCGTGCACGAATGCACTGGACGCGATCCGGCACGTGTACTGACCGAAACGCTCCGCCGCGGCTCAGCCCACCTCCCCGGACGGCAGGTCCGCCGACAGCGGAGCGCCGAACTGCATCCGCAGCCCGAGCGCCTGGTCGATCACCCGCTCCCCCAGCCGCACGCGTTCGGCGAGGGTTCCGGTGAGCAGCACCCAGGACCGGCCGGTCGCCGTGAGCATGTCGACGAACCACTCCGTCATCTCCGCCCGGATGTCTTCCCCGTCGCGGATCCCGTCCTGGACGAACGGGACTCCCACGTGATCGGTGACGAGGTAGAGGGCATCCCGGTCGGGAACCTCCGTCCACGCGCGCCGGCTCTCCGGGCCGAGGTAGCGCCGCTCCCAGACGGTGGTCGCGACCGCGTCGGTGTCGCATAGAAGCACCGGTGATCCGGTCCGTGCCGCCTCCTCCTCGAGGCGGGTCTGCTCCGCGGCGATGTGCGCGAAGTCGTCGCCGGTCCAGGTGAGGGCGTGCATCGACGCGGCCGGATCACGCTCTTTCATTCGAGCGAGGGTGTCCACGGTGGCCTGTCGCCCGTACTCCGGCACCCACCGAGTCCGCTCCCACACCCCGCCGCGGGCACGGTAGCGCTCCGACAACGCGCGGCTCACCGTCGTGGTGCCGGTGGATTCGGCCCCGAGAACCACGATGCGCGTCGTCAGACCCGCGCGGGCAGGCGAGTCGAGGTGGTCCCAGCATCCCGCGAGATCGGCGCGACACGCCGTTCCGGATACCGGATACGCGATGCGATCGACGTCGACGCAGACGTGGGTCGCCGAAAAGCGTTGCGCCAGTTCGTCACCGTATTTCTCGCTGGACACCACCGCGTCGACCGGGATGCCGGTGACCGTCCGCACCGCGGCGCGCATGCAGGCGACCTGCGCCGCCCACACAGCGTCCGAGCCGAAGTCCATCGGGGCGTCGCACACGATTCCGGTGACGGTGACTCCGCGGTCGGCGCGATGCGTCTCGCGCATCCACGCCACTCTCCGGCCCAGCGGGATCGACTCTGCGGCGGACGCCATGACGACCACGGTGACGCGGTCGGCCACCTGTGCTGCGGTGCGCACCAGATGGTGGTGCCCGATGTGTGGCGGGTAGAACTTGCCGATGACGAGCGCGTGTCGGTACATCACGCCACCCGTGCGAACTCGGGCGTCTTCACGCGGGTGCTGCGCCAGGCGATGAGGCCGCGTACGCAGAGCGCCAGGAAACCGATGTAGAGCAGTGCGGTCAGGGTGAGGCCCTTGTGCAGATAGAGCGGGATGTAGATCAGGTCGGCGGCGATCCACAGCAGCCACGACTCCCACCGCTTGGTGGCCTGGCCCCACGTCGCGAGCAGCGAGAGGACGGTGGTGGCCGCATCCCAGAACGGCACGGTCGACGGGGTGGCGGTGTCGAGCAGGACGGTCAGCGCGGCGGTGCCGGCGATACCCGCGCCGACGAGCCACAGCCACTCGCGCCCACTGGTGCCGGTCACGGGCAGCACCCCACCGTCGTGCCCCCGCACCCAGTTGGTCCAGCCCCACACCGCGAGCCCGATGTAGACGATCTGCAGTCCCGAATCCGCGTAGAGGCCGGCGGTGGCGAACAGCAGGATCCAGACCAGGTTGTTGACGATGCCGATGGGCCAGTTCAGCGCGGACTGCCGGCCCACCAGATACACGCACCACGCACCGGAGAGGAAACCGAGGACCTCCGCCCACGTGGTGGGAGCGCCGAGGGCGGTGAACGCCGTCGAGTTCAGGAATGTGAGCATGGCGATCCTTTCACTGGTGCCAGTGATTAGATCAGTATTGCGCTAAGTGCGCAACGAGCGTTCAGACCGTGGCGCCCTCCGCGACGTGGTGGCGTCCGAGCGGCAGCATCAGGGGCTTGCCCGACACCGGATCGGAGATCACGTGACTGTCGAGCCCGAACACCGCCCGCACGGTCTCGGTGGTGAGAACGTCGGACGGATCACCCGCCGCGTAGACATCACCGGCGGCAATGGCCACGAGGTAATCCGCATACCGCGCAGCAAGATTGAGGTCGTGCAGCACCATGACGATCGTCGTGCCCCGGCTCCGGTTGAGATCGGTGAGCAAATCCAGCACCTCGATCTGGTGGCTCACGTCCAGGAAGGTCGTGGGCTCGTCGAGCAGCAGCACGTCGGTCTGCTGGGCAAGTGCCATGGCGATCCAGACGCGCTGCCGCTGCCCGCCGGAGAGTTCGTCGACGTGCCGCTCTGCCAGTTCGGTCGTGTGGGTCGCAGCGAGAGCATCCGCCACCGCGGCATCGTCCTCACGACTCCACCGCGAGAGCACTCGTTGGTGTGGGTGGCGGCCGCGCCCGACCAGATCCGCCACGACGATTCCTTCCGGCGCGATCGGCGACTGCGGGAGCAGACCCAGAGTGCGGGCGAGTTGCTTGGCCGGCAACCGGTGCACGTCCTTGCCGTCGAGCAGAACGTGCCCCGAGCGCGGCGCCAGCAGGCGCGACATCGACCGCAACAGCGTCGACTTTCCGCACGCGTTGGCCCCGACGATGCACGTGATCTTTGCCGGCGGCACCACCAGATCGAGGGATTCGACGACGGTACGTCCGCCGTATCCGAGTTCGAGGTCTTCGACGACGAGGGTGTGGGCTGCGGTCACAGCGAGCCTCCCGAGCGGTTGGAACGAATGATGAGGTAGACGAGATACGGCGCGCCGAGCACACCCGTCACGACACCGACGGGATAGCGGGTGCCGAACGCGTACTGACCGCAGAAGTCGGCGACGAGTACGAGCAGCGCCCCGACGAGGGCCGCGGGAACGACGAGCGACGTGCCCGGTCCGACGATGCGCGCTGCGATGGGCCCGGACAGGAACGCGACGAACGCGATCGGGCCGGCGGCGGCGGTGGCGAACGCGATCAGCCCCACCGCGGCGATGATGAGCACGATGCGTGTGCGCTCGACCCGGACGCCGAGCGCCTGCGCGGTGTCGTCGCCGAGTTGGAGCATCGACAGGTTGCGTGTCTGACCGAGCAGCACCGGTCCGAACACTGCCAGCGCGACGAGCACCGGAACGGTCGCGGTCCACGTCGTTCCGTTGAGGCTGCCGGTGAGCCACCGGGTGGTCTCCTGCAGGTCCCAGGTCGCCGCCGTGCTCAGCAGGTACGACGTGAGGCTGTCGAGCATGGCGGCGATACCGATGCCGATGAGGATCAGCCGGGTGCCCGCCACACCGTTCCGGAACGAGAGCGCGTAGATCAGCACCGCGACCGCCAGGCCCGCCACGATCGCGACCGCGGACACCTGCGACCCGCCGAGTGAGAGCACGATGATGGCGAAGGCTGCGGCGGCGCTCGCGCCGGAACTGATGCCGATGATGTCGGGGCTGGCGAGTGGGTTGCGCAGCATCGTCTGGAAGGTCACGCCGCCGAGGCCGAAGCAGATTCCGGCGACCACCGCGAGCACCGTGCGAGGTATCCGGAGTGTGCCGACGGTGAAGGACGCGCCGGGCACGTCCTCCCCCAGGATCACCCGCATCACGTCGGACGGTGGATAGAACGTCTTGCCGAACATCAGGCTTGCTGCGAACGCGGCGGCCACGAGCACGACCAGCACCGCGATGATGCCGCGTCTGCGTCGTCCCCGCCGAACGCGGTTTGCCGCAAGGGTGTCGGTTCCGGAGGTGGAGGTATCGAGGGTGGCGGTCACAGTTCGCGTATCTTCTGGCGTCGGACGATGTAGATGAAGAACGGTGCCCCGATCAGGGCGGTGATGATGCCCACGTCGATCTCGCTGGGCCTCGCCACGATCCGGCCGAGGATGTCGGCTGCAGTGAGCAGGCCGGCGCCGGTCAGCGCCGAAAACGGCAGCAGCCATCGGTTGTCGACCCCGATCAGCATGCGGCACAGGTGCGGCACGACGAGCCCGACGAAAGCGATGGGTCCTGCGATGGCGGTCGCGGCGCCGCAGAGCAGTACCGCTCCCAGCGCCGCGATACCGCGCGCGATCGCGACTCGCTCACCGAGACCGGCCGCGACCTCGTCGCCGAGTGCGAGCGAGTTGAGGCTGCGCGCCGAAAGGAGCGAGACCACGAACCCGACGGCGAGGAAGGGCAATGCCTGCCCGACGGCGTCGAAGCTCGCGCCGCCGACACCACCGATCTGCCACGACCGCACGCTGCCGGCGATGTCGTTGCGCGGCAGCACGACAGCGGTGATGAACGACGCAAAGGCCGCCGACGTCGCCGCGCCCGACAGCGCAAGCTTGAGGGGTGTCGCGCCGCCGCGCCCGAGAGAGCCGACGGTGTAGACGAACAGGGCGGCGATGCCCGCTCCGAGAATCGCCACCCAGATCATGCTCGTCTGCGTCCACAGACCGAAGTACGCCATGCCCACGACCACCGCGAGCGAGGCCCCCATGTTGACTCCGAGAATTCCCGGGTCGGCCAAGGGGTTTCGGGTGACGCCCTGCATCACCGCGCCGGCGAGGCCGAGAGCGGCGCCGACGAGGAGCGCGAGCACAGTGCGCGGGATGCGTTTGGCCACGGCGCCCTGACCGATGTTGTCCGTCGAGCCGCCGAGCGCAGCGACGATGTCGGACCATTCGACGTCGCGTGAACCGATGACGACGGACATCACGGTCAGCGCGACGAGCACACCGGTAAGAACCAGCAGCCACAGCAGACGGCCGAACGTCGGGCGTCCCGTGGTGAGAGCGCCCGACGTCGAATCCGGTTGGGTTACCGTCACTCCGGTGAGCCGGTGGCAGCCTTCGCGAGCAGGTCGACGTAGTCGCCGAGCACCCACGAGATAGCGAGCGGAGTCGGGTTCGCGGCCGTGCCCAGCGGGCCGGAGCCGTCGAGGAACACGATCGAGTTGTTGGCAACAGCCGGCATCTGAGAGAGCAGCGGGTCGGCCTTCAGCGCGTCCACCAATGCCTGGTCGCCGTAGGTGACGATGATCTCGACATCGTCGAAGACGTCGACGCGCTCGGCACTGACCTTCTGCGAGTACTCCTCACCGGTCGACGCCTCGGCGACGCTCTTCGGAGTGGACAGACCCAGGTCCTCGAAGAATGCGGAACGGGTGTCCTTGGCGGTGTAGAAGCTGACCTGGCTCAGGTCGGCGGTGTCGACGTGCGTGAGGAACATCGTGGACTTGCCCGCGAGACCCGGGTGCGAGGCCACCTCGTCGGCGATCTGCTGTTCGAAGTCGGCGATGAGGGCCTTGCCCTCGTCTTCCATGCCGAGGCCCATGCTGTTGTAGAGGATGGTGTCGCGCCACGACGTCGCCCACGGCGCCTCGGGGAATGCGACCACCGGCGCGATGGCGCTCAGCGTGTCGTAGGTCTCCTGCGTCAATCCCGAGTAGGCCGCGAGGATTACGTCCGGATCGGTGTCCGACACGGCTTCGAAGTCGATGCCGTCGGTCTCGTCGAAGAGCACCGGGGTCTCGCCGCCGAGTTCCTCGAGCTTCTCCTCGACCCACGGCAGCATGCCGTTGTTGTCGTCGTCGCCGAAGTTCGCTGCGGCCATACCGACGGGGACGATGCCGAGGGCAAGCGGCACCTCGTGGTTGGCCCAGTTCACGGTCGCGACGCGGGTGGGCTTCTCGTCGATCGTGGTGGTGCCGAAGGCATGCTCGATCGTGACCGGGAATGCGCCGGGTCCGGTCTCGGAGGCCGCGGTGTCCGCGGACTCCGACGAGTCGGAACCACAGGCCGTCATGCCCAGTGTGACCGCGACTGCCGCCGCGGCCACTGTCAGGAAGCGCTTGGAACGCATGGGGTATTACTCGCTCTCGTGCAAGGGGTGACCACACTCCCACAACCGCGGGAATTAGGTGAGGTTTGCCTAAACCGTAATGTTTGTCCGGTCCGGGCGCAATCGCGCGTTCGGGACATCCGATGTCGCGTTCGGGACAGCTACCCCGTCAATCGGAACGTGCCCGGTGTGCTTCCCATGATTCGGCGGAACGCCGCGCCGAACGCGCTCACCGACCGATAACCCATGATCTGGGCCACCTCGCCGAGTTCGAGACCGGCGCCGAGAAGGATCGCGGCGCGCTGTGCCCGAACCGCTGCGGTCCACCGTCCGAAACTCATTCCCGTCTCCGACCGGAACACGCGAGTGATGGTCCGGGCACTCACCCCCAGCGCCGTTGCCCAGTCCGCGAGCGTGCGCGGGTCGCCGGGGTCGGCATCGACCGCCTCGACGATCGGCCGCAACAGCGGGGATGTCGGCATCTGCACCAGCAGTTCCTGGTCCGACGGCGCGAGCACGTCGATCACCATCTTCTCGGTCAGCGCTCGCGACTCACTTCCGAGCGACTCGTGCGTCAAACGGTCGAGCAGTAACCGGAGCAGCGGCGTCATCTCGACGGACACCGGGCGCTCGGAGAGTGCGGGCGTCGCGCCGATGCCGAAGTGCGCCGTGCGATACCACGTGCCCGCCGGCGTGATGCCGGAGTGCAGCAGCCCGGCGGGTATCCACAACCCGATCGTCGGTGTCACCGTCCAGGTCCGTGCCCCCACCGTGACACTCGACGCGCCGCGTTCGTTCCACAGCAGTTCGTGGGTGGGGTGTGAGTGCGGTTCGAACCGCGTGTCGCGGGAGACGAGTTCGTCCATGCCGGCGATGACGAACGGCACGTCGATCGCTCCGGCCTCGTACACCGGCAGCGTCCTGGTCTCCATGGGCACCCATTATGTCCGCAGCGTCACCATCTGCCCGTGCGGTCGTCGGGCACATCACGGCAGTGCATATGGTTGTGCGATGGAAACCGAGTTCGTCCGCTGGACCGAGGACGGCACCGAGCAGTCGGCGGTGTGGCGGTCCACCAGCGGAGCGACGCCCCCGAAAAAGGTCCGGGTGGCCGACGACTCGATGACCGCCGACGAGGCATACCGCCTGGCGTGCGAGGGAACGGCGCTGTTGTGGCGCGGCGACTTCCACAACGCCCGCCAACTCGGCACCGCCGTCGCCGCCCGGGCCACGCGCAAGCCCCGCAAGACGTCGACGGACCCCGCCACCGCGTTCCACCTGCACCGGCAGACGCAATCCCGGCGAGCGAGCATCCTCGGGATGCTGCTGGTGCCGTTCGACGCGGACCAGACGATCCCGCTTCGACGCGCCCCCGACGTGCGGCAGGCCGTCCACGAGGCGTACGGGCCGATCGATCAGCCCACCGTCACCACCTTGCGGGATCTGCTGGGCGCGATCGGCGCCTACGAATGGCAGAAGAAGGGCGTCGAGATCCCCGCCCTCGGCGCGCGCATCCACCCCGGATACGGCGTGTTCTCACCGATTCGCGGCGAGTACGTCGACCTCGTCGCCGACACCCCGCTGCCCTCGCTCACCAAGGCGTTCGACATCGGCACCGGCACCGGCGTGCTGGCCGCCGTCCTCGCCCACCGCGGCGTCGAGAAGGTCGTCGCGACAGAGATCGACGCGAAAGCCCTCGCCTGCGCGCGGGCGAACCTCGACCGGCTCGGCTACAGCGACCGGGTCGAGGTCGTGCAGACGGACCTCTTCCCGGAGGGCCGGGCACCGCTGGTCGTGTGCAATCCGCCGTGGATTCCCGCCCGGCCGACATCGCCGATCGAGTACGCGATCTACGACCCGGACAGTGCGATGCTCCGGGGCTTCCTTCGCGGACTGCCCGAGCACCTCGAACCCTCGGGAGAAGGCTGGCTCATCCTGTCCGACATCGCCGAACATCTCGGCTTGCGGACCCGCGAGGAACTACTCGCTCTGATCGGCGATGCCGGTCTCGTCGTGCTCGAACGCCGAGATGTGGCGCCGCGGCACGGCAAGATCGAGGACCGGTCGGATGCGCTCTACGCCGCGCGCAAGCGGGAAGTGACGTCGCTGTGGCGGCTCGCCGTGCGGGACCGTCCCTAACGCGTTCGGCGACCGGGGTCCGCGCCCTGCGACAGTTCCTTGGCCAGGGGCGACGGGAACCTCGGCATCACGCGCACACCCCCGAGCCAGTCGTCGAGGCGGGCGGCTTCCTGTTCCAGAAACGCCGAACCCTCTACGCCGATGTCCTCGAGCAGGTGGAGGGTGACGGCACCGTCGTCGTCCTGCCACCAGGTTCCGACGATCCGCCCGTCCCACCACGCGGTGGGTCCGGCGTTCCCGTTGGAGTCGAACAGCGCCTGCCGGTACGAACCGAGATACCAGTCGCGCTCGAACCAGCCCATCGTCGTCGGGTCCAGCGCCGGCAGCAACGCGCCCCACGGTTCGACGGGTGGGGCCTCGTCCACATCGTCGGGCATCAGGTAACCGGTTCGTCCGCCGAGATCCACTTCCACCGCGTGTAATTCGGCGAGCGCCGCGCGCACCGCCTTCAACGTCGAGCCGAGCCACCACTTGATGTCGGCTTCGGTGCCGGGACCGAAACGCCGCAGCCACAACTTCACCAGGCCGCGCACGCCGTCGTCCTCGGTGCACGGCTGTATCTCCGCGCCGAGCCACGACTCCGTGGTGGCCCAACTCGGCCGCGAAATTCGCCACGCTCCATTGTTGGAGGCGCGCACCACTTTTCCCGATGCCGACAACACCGTCAGCACGCGGGGAGCAAAGGCGACCTTCCCGGCCCACGACTTCCCGGTGCCGTAGTCGATCGCACTGTCGATATGGGGAATCTCCTTCCGCAGTTCGGTGGAGGTCGCTTCCCTGCCACCGGACAGCGCGTCGAGGACGTGCGCGCACGCCTCGGTCAGCCACTGCTCGCCGTCGACGTGCAGACCGGCGGCCTCGACATCCTTGGCCACGCTGCGTCGCTGCACCGCTGCGACCCGGTTGCTCGCGCCGGCTTGAGCAAGTGGCAGAACATGCCGTGGGAAGACGAAGACCGTCCGCCGCATCGCGAGATGCTTGACCAGCGAACGGTCGACGTAGAGCGCGCGGTCGAGGTCGGAGACCTGGAAATCGTCGACGCGCGCCCAGGCCGACAGATAGACGGTCGCCGGGTCGGTGCCGTGCAGGCAGACCATGCCGGTCGCGGCCTCGACGGCATCCTTCGCGTGAAATTCCGGAGCGAGGCAGTGTCGTGCGGCCAGGCGAGCCCTGCGTTCGGTTGCGTCGATCTGTCGCAGCGTCATGGCGCCACCATAGTGGTTACCTGCGACGAACTTGGGTGCGATAGTGCCCGCTAGGCGGGCACTATCGCACCCAAATTGCGTCACATCAGAACCAGCTGGGCGGCGATCAGGACGTCGAGCACTCCGCACCATTCGGCGAAGGTCTTCGAGACCACCCGGTCCCGCCAGATATGCACGAAGTCCCACATCCCATGCAGGAACCAGCCGGCCGCGATCACGTACACCCCGATGGTCGGATCGACGGCGAGACCGGCGAGCGCCACACCGCAGAAAAACACGATTCCGACCGCTTGAAGGCGCATGTTCGGCGTCGAATCGATTTCCCCTGTGGACATCACCCACACCAGCAGGACGAGGGAGGCACCGACGAGAAGGGTGGACGGCGCCATAATCCCGGTCACCTCGGTGACCGCGACCGTCCCCGCCACCAGCACCACGACCGGCCACGTGATCTTCCGGTTGCCGATCTTGGCCATGATCAGATAGATCAGCGCGAGCATCGGCAGCGCCTCGCCCAGGAACTGGGCCGAACCGCCCTTCTCTCCGAGCGCTGCCGCCACCACGTCGGGTCCGACCAGGGCGAGGGCGAGCAGGGCGGGCCAACGGCGCAGAGTCCACCGCACAGGTCCCGGCAGTCTGTCGAACCAGCGCGCAATCCGTCCTGCCTCGGGAGCATTGTCCGACGAAGCTGCCGTGGGCAGCTGTTGTGTGGGTTCCGTCCTGTCGAGCATCGCGAACTCCGATCGTCGAGGCGCCTTCCCCCTGGGCCTCACATAAGTCGAACAGTGCTGTCTACTTTAGGACCCTGCTACCGTAACTCGTACAGCCGTGTATGGGAAGAGGAATGATGACAGCACCGACACCTCGCGCGACGAAACGAGCCGACGCCGTCCGCAACGTGGAGCGCATCCTCGACGCCGCCATCGCCTGCCTCACCGAACGGCCCACCGCGTCGATGGCCGATATCGCCAAAAGAGCAGGTCTCGGCCGCGTCACCCTGTACGGCCACTTCGCGTCACGCGCGGAATTACTCGAAGCTGTGGTCGTGCGTGTCCTCGAACAGGGCGAACGTGCCCTCGGTGCCGTCGATCTATCCGGCAACCCGCGCGATGCGCTGAGCCGCCTGATCGAAAGCAGTTGGCTCCTGACCAGTCAGGCCGCTTCGATCATCGCCGCCGCCGAAGACGAGTTACCGCCCGGGAGAATGCAGGAACTGCACACCGACCCGGCTGCGCGCGTCGAGGCGCTCATCGAACGCGGACGAAGCGAAGGCGTGTTCCGAACTGATATGCCGACGTCGTGGCTCGTCACCGTGATCCACCAGATCCTGCACGGCGCCGCCACCGAGATCTCGATAGCACGCCTCGACCCCCACGACGCATCCGAACGCATCACCACGACGATCCTCGCCGTCCTCGATGCTCCGTCGGCGCAGGAGACGAATAACTCAGCGGGTCAACGAGGGTCGGGTCCCTCGACGAGCGGAAGTGACTCGTCGGCGGTCCAGGCGTTGAGCGAACCGTCGTAGACCGCGGCGTCGGTGCGACCCGCCACGGCAAGCGCGTGGGCGACGCCCGACGCGGCGATGCCGCCACCGCAGTACGTCACCGGTCGCACGTCCGGGTCCAGCGCACCCGCCTTCTCGAAGATCTCCCTCAGTTCGGCTGCGGGCTTGAGGCGGCCGGTGGACGGGTCCACGAGGTCGCCGAAGGGGATGTTGATGCTGCCCGGGATGTGCCCACGACGCGGATACGACGGGCTTTCACCTCGGTAGGTCGCCGGGTCGAGAGCGTTGATGATGAGGGTGTGGGGGTCGTCGAGAGCGCCCAGAACGTCCTGCGTCGACGTCAGCAAGTCCGGACGACGATGCGCCGTAAAGGTCGCGGCGTGCGGAATCACCTGCTCTTCCGAAACGGGATACCCCGCGGCACGCCACGCGGGGAGGCCGCCGTCGAGGACTGCCGCGTCGTCGAATCCTTCGAGCCGCAACTGCCACCACAATCGGGCGGCCCAGATTCCGCTCGACTGGTCGTAGATCACCACCCGTCGTCCGTCCCCGATACCCACCGCACCCGCCGCGATCGCGAACCGGTCCGACGACACAGCGGTAAACGGTTGCGGCGCTTGATGGTCGGAAAAGTCGGTGAACAGGTCGGCGTAAACCGCCCCCGGGATGTGCGCCTCGGCGTACGTGTCGAGACCGGGCTCGATGTGCACCGACCCGTCCGGCGGCATGCTCAGGTGTGTCGTGGCGTCGACGATGACGAGGTCTTCGTCGTCGAGGTGCTCGTGCAACCACTCGGGAGTGACGGACTGGGGTGTCGGGTCGCTCATGGAGCACTCCTTCTGCCGTCCCACGGCAGTGCTGGCCTCGACCCCGGCGCGCGAGGTCCGAACCACCAAATCGTACGCGGCGAGGCTCCTACACAGTCGCGTACGCGGCAGCGAGATCGATGCGTAGCCACCCGCCGTCGGAGCCGGCGCGATCGAGTGGGTATCCCGCAGGTAGCGCGGTGTCCCGGAGCACGCCGAGGCGCTCCTCGTCCGTGAGATGGGGCGCGACGCTCCGCAACAGCACCGCGGCGTCCGCGGGAATGTCGTTCACTATCGCCGGATCGACCGGCTCGAACCCGTAGGTCAACCGGTTCCGGTATTCGCCGCGCGCCGCATCGAGTGAGCGATACCGGAGGTCGGACTCGATGTAGTCGGCCAGGGGTGCACCCACAGACCGTTCGAGTTCCGACCGGAGTTCGGCCTTCGCTTCGTCGACGAGACGGACGAACGCCGGGTCGTTCAGCCGGTCGGCCGCTGCGGCCTGGCCCATGATGCGCGCGCCCATCACGTCGAGCGGGTAGTGCACACCCAACACGATGCGGCTGTTCCCCACCTCCGAGGCGCGGGCGAGAATCTGCGGAGCAAGCTCAGGAAGCATGTCCGCCAGCAGGATTCCCTTCCAATACGCCTGCGCCGTATGACCCGAAGGGTACGAACTGGTACCGAACACTTCTGCATAGGGGTCGGCAGCGCCGCCGGTTCCGTCGCCGAAGTAGTAGTGGATCCGCTCGGGTGCCGCCTCGAACGGCCGCGGGTTGTTCCAGTGCTGCTTTTCCAGGAGCGTCGAATTGGCGATGCCGCCGGCCCGAGCGAGGTCTCCTCCGAGCAAAGTCTCGGTCTTCGGTAGACGTCCCTCGTCGAGCGCGACGCGGAACGCTTCGCCCAGGCCGTGGCCGAACCCATCCGACAACGACAGCAGCCGGTCGTAGTGACTGTCGAACAACGCGCGCTGCTGCTCTACGGGCGACGCCGCATTGTTGATCGCCACGGCGGTACCGAGGTTCTGCTGCACAACGTCGGGACGACTCTCGCGAAGTTCGGTGAACCCGTCCAGCACGGAGATGTAGTTGACGCGCGCGGGGAGATCGGACGGGTAGGGACCGACCAGGTCCGGGAGAGCGAAGGGCCCGGCATAGGCGACGGGTGCCGTCGCCGTCATCATCACCGCAGCGATCAGTGCCCCTGCATACCGGCTGAACTTCATCGAGTGGCCTTCCCCCGGACGACGGTCCACGAAGTTAAGCCGCCCAGGTGCCCGTTACGCAAGAGGCAGCGACAGCGGCGCGTTCCTCGTGGGTTCGCTGCCCGCGGATTCTTCAGCGAGTCGCATCGCTACTCCGATGGCACCAGCCAAGGAACCCAGGAGTACGAGCAGGGTGAGTGCGCCGTTACCGGGGTCGCGTGCCGACCCTCCCGAGGCTTCGGTGTCGAGGGCGAGGTACGTCACCGTGTCCTTCAATGCGCTGGTGAAGGTTACTGCGGTGCCCAGCCAGAGCAACACGAGACGAGCCGGCGTAAGCCGCTTTCCCCTGAGCAGACCCGTCGCAGCCGCGGCACCTGCGGCAGCCGCCGACGCTCCTACGACGAGGAATACTCGTTGCGCGGTCGTCAGGTCCGAAAACACCGCACTCCCCCACACCGCCCACACCAGCTGCTGTCCGGTGAATATCACAGCGGCAGCGACGAATACGGCACCGAGGTGGTTCTGTAGTCGGCCGGTTCGTCCTCCGCCGTTGTCGGCGCCACCGTCGACCACCACGTGCCACCTGTCCCGCGCGTAGAGAACGAATCCGGCGAGCAGGAGAACAGCCTGCGTCGCGAAGCCTCCGTACACGACAGCGAACACCCACCCCTCCATGGCGTCGTTGCCGCTGTACGCGTTTCCGCCGCCCGTGACGACCTGAATGGCGCCGCCCAGAACCGACCCCACCGCGACGGGGACGAGCAGTCCGGTCGCGACCCACATCGGGAAAGCAAGGAGGACGGCGGGGATTCACTTTCCCCACGGCGCAACCAACCCGACCGCGATCAGGATCGCGGTCAGTTCCATACCCGCCGTCGCGATGTTGGCGACCCGCATGGTGTCGGCGAACTCGGCGTCGTCGACACCGATCGTCCAGCCGAAGATCCAGGCAATCTTCAGGAGCAGGTAGGGCAGGCACGACACGACGGTGGCGACGCATATCCAGCGCCGGAGCGGCAACACCCGGTCCGCGCCCCGGGATTGCGCAGTCAGATTCATGGCAACATTCCGATCACCGTCTCGAGATGGCAAGCATTCGGATGCAGCACCCGAATCCCTTCGCCCAGTCAACCGCCTGAACGCCACCTCGAACATCGGGGAAGACCCGGAAATCGGCCCCTAGAAAATCCCCCGGACTCGACGGTCTGGATGCAGGGCAGCGCCGGTATGACTCGCCGAACTCGCCGGCTGAGCCGGACAGCGTCGGTGGTCAGTGAGCCCCGGCCGGGTCCACGGCGTTCGCGAGTGCGTACGCATTCGGAGAACTCAGTAGAAGCTCGTCGAACTCGGTGCCGGCCCGGCGCACCCCGATGCGCAGCACCGGATATCCGCGCTTCATCGCGACCAGGCGCCGTGTGCCGCGCGGATGCCGGAAGGTGCCCACTTTGAGATATCCGGAGATCACCAATCCCGATCTGATGCCGAGTATTTCGGACGTCCAGCCCGGCAGAACCTCGACGCTCGAGATCTCCGACAACGGCACCTCCATCGTGCTCCGGTGGACCATGATCGCCTCCCACCAGGAGAACGAGAGATGAAGGGCGTTGTCTCGAATGGTCGATGTCGCCATAACGTCAGGTCTCCCGTCGACGGTAAGCTCGATGTAGTACTGAGAACATTATCAGACTGATAATAATGCGGGAAGGGTGCCGATGGGAAAGACCTCACCGATTGCCGAGGTGGTGCTGCATCCCGTTCGCCTGCGGATCGTGCAGCAACTCGGCGGGCGCCGGCTGACCACCGCACAACTCCGGGCCGAGCTCCCCGACGTCACCCAGGCCACGCTCTATCGGCACATCGCGGCCCTGATCGACGCCGAGATCGTTACCGTCGTCGACGAACGCCGCGTACGCGGCACCATCGAACGCACCCTCGCGCTCGGCGAGCGTATGGCCCATGTCGGACACGACGAGCTCGCCGCCATGGACGAAGCCGAACTACGGAATGCCTTTCTCGCCTTCCTCGGATCACTCGGCAAGAGTTTCGACTCGTTCGTCGAGAACGACGATCGACAGCTCCGGCACTATCTGGGTTTCGGAACCACTCCGCTCTACGTCACCACCGACGATCTTGCGGAAATCCAGGCGCGACTCGGCGAGATCCTTGCCCCCTACCGAACGGATGCAGGCGGCGACCGAATGCGCGTCGATCTGACCACCGCGGTGATTCCCACTCCCCCGCCCGTCGCTCCCGACGAGAAGTAGCCGACCCCCCCGAAGGCAGGGGTGCGCATCCCCGTATCCGGTCATCCACGACGAGCGGGACGCTCTACGAGAGTCCATGTCACCCATTCCGGCGAACAACGCGCCGAGGCGAATTCGACAGCGGTAACCTTGGTCTATTCGACATCTTCGGATGCCGTTGAACACCATCTGAACACTCTCGCGGGTGATCCGCTCGGAGGCCGACGTGCGTGGATTCGGTATCGATCTCGGAACAGCCAACACTGTCGTCGGCACTCCCGAAGACGGCATAGTCCTGAACGAACCGTCGCTGTTGATGGTTCGGACGAGGGAACCCCACAAAGCGCTCACGATCGGCCATGACGCGAGTGACCTCGTCGACCGCATTCCCTCCGGAATCACGGCGATTCACCCGATACGTGACGGTGTCATCGTGGATCTCGGGACGGCTCGGACGTTCGTCAGTGCCGTTCTCGAGCGGGCCGCCCCCCGCCGCCGGTTCGGTACACGGCCGACGGGTGTCGTCGCGGTTCCCGCCGGCGCGACCCCGCTCGAGCGTCGCGCGATGTTCGAAGTCGCACACGAGGCGGGTCTTCGGAAGGTCGGTCTGGTGCCGGAACCGGTGGCCGGCGCGCTCGGTTGCGGTCTCAACCCGCTCGAGCCGTCGACCCATCTCGTCGTCGATATCGGCGGCGGCACTTCGGAAGTCACTGCACTCTGTTACGGCGGTGTCCTGTCGCACCGCAGTTGCCGAATTGCGGGAAACGACTTGAACAGGGCGATACTCCGCTACCTGCGCGCGGAACACGAACTCGTCGTCGGCGAATTCACCGCGGAGCGGGCCAAGGTGGGAGCGCCCGAGGTCGCCGAGGAACAGCCGCTCGTGGTGGAGGGCCGCGACGCCGCGACCGGCCGGGTCCGGCTGGTTACTCTCGAAACCGAGGAGATCATGGATGCGGTGCGGCCCACGATGACGAGCATCGTGCAGACGCTTTCCGCGTGCCTCGACGACCTTCCGGCGCGGGCCATCGGTGACGTGATGGCCGAAGGCATGCTGGCGATCGGTGGTGGATCGATGCTTCGCGGTCTGCCGCAACTGCTCGAAGAAGCCTTCGGCCTTCCCGTGAAGGCCGCGGAGCGTCCTCTCACCTGCGTTGCGGAAGGCGCGACCGCCTGCATGGACCACCCCGAGGTGGTCGCCGCCTACAGCGCCTGATGTTCAGCGGGTCTGGTTGGTCAGCGGGTCTGGTTGGTCAGCGGGTCTGGGCGAGATAGCGCTCGAGCAGAGTCTTGACCACCGGACCTGATGTCGCCGAACCGAATCCACCACCCCGCACGAGTGCCGTCACCACGACCTCCGGTGCATCGAAGGGTGCCACCGCGGAAAACCAGGCATTGAGGCCCTTTCCGGGGGCCGAGGGATCCTCGGCGGTACCGGTCTTCGCCCCGGCCGGCACCGGCAGGCTCGCGAGCTGACCGGCGGTACCGGCGGCGGCCGATGCACGCATCCCCGCTCGCACAGGTCCGAGTTCGTCCGCGAACGACAGTCGATGCGGGGCCTCTGTCGGAACGGGCACGCCCTCCGCCGGCCCGTAGGACGCCGCGAGTTGGGGCGTCACCATCGCGCCGGAGGCGATGCCCGACGTCCAGCGAGCCACCTGCAGCGGGGTCGAGCTGACGGTGCCCTGACCGATTCCCATCAGCAGGGTCGACCCCGGATACCAGGCCCCACCGATGCTGCTGACGTTCTCCGGTGTGCCGAGGAAACCCGCGGACTCGTTGGGCAGATCGATGCCCGTCGGCGAGCCGGCGCCCAGTTCACCCGCGGTCGTCGCGATGCGCTCGGGGCCGAGGAGGTCGGCGAGCTGGTAGAAGTAGACGTTGTCCGACCACTGGATGGCCCCCAGCAGGCTGTTGCCTCCCATGGGCTGCCAGTTCGCAAAAGTGTGCCCTCCGTAGGAATAGGAGGCGCCGCCCGCGAGCACAGTGTCCGGCGACAGCACGTGCGACGCCGCATTCGCCGCGGCGGTAACGATCTTGAACGTCGAGCCTGGAGGCACGGCGGTCTGCGCAGCGTGGTTGAGCATCCGCCCCGGCCCCGTGCCCTCGGTTTGCGCCGCGAGCGCGACCGGGTCGACCGGTGGTTCGAAGACGTTGTTGTCGTAGCCGGGAACACTTGCCAGTGCCAGCACCCCACCGGTGCGGGCATCCATCACGACTGCGGCACCGAGGTCGCCTCCGCTGGTGCGCATCGCCTGTGCGAGCGCATCGGTCGCGGCCTGTTGCAAGCCGAGGTCGAGGTGCAACCGCAGGTCGTGACCCCGTACCGGGTCCACCCTCTCCCCTGTGCCGACCGGACGCCCGGACGGATCGACGTACATGCACTGCCGGCCGTCGACGCCGCGGAGCAACGCGTCGTACTGCATCTCGAGTCCCGCCTTGCCCACCCGCGCTCCGAGCGGGAGGTTCGGCCAGTACTGCATGCCCTGCTCGTCCGCGGTCCCGACGTACCCGAGGACGGACGCCAGCGACTCCCCCTGGGGATACTGCCTGCGTCCGGTCGGATACACGAGCACCCAGGGCAACTGGGCATCCACGATTCGCCGGGCCTGCTCGGCCCCGACGCGTCCGAGCACGAGCTGCATCTCCTCTTCCGCGCTCGTCAGGTCGTCCGCGAGTGCGTCAGGCGTGACGGCGAGGAGTGCGGCGAGTTCGTCGCGTACCCCAGGGTCACCGTCGGCGAACATCCGCGGAACCACCGCAACGGAGTATTCGGCGACATTGACCGCGACCGGAACACCGTTTCGGTCGAGAATGTCACCTCGTTCGGCGGGCAGTCGGAGACAGCGCAGCATCTGCGTGTCGCTGGTGGCCCGCAGATCGCCGCCGTGAGCGGTCTGGAGTTGCCAGGCGAACATCGACATCGCGACGAGCGACGCGGTCACCGCCACCGCGCTCGTCGACACTCCGCGAGGGAGCCGTCGCTTCCGGGATTCGGTGGCCCACAGCGAACGCGTCACGCCGTCGCGCCGCACCGCGAGCACCAGGCCGAGGGAGACGAACCCGACGATCGAGGCGGTGCCCCCGTAACTGAACAAGGGGATGGGCATGCCCGTATGCGGCAGCAGCGACAGGCTCTGGGCGACCGAAACCACCGTGTGAATTCCGAACAGTCCGGCGACACCCGCCGCGACGAGTGCCGCTTCCTTCGTCCGTGCGTGTCGGGCAGCGAGGACGGCGCGCCACACGATGATCACGACGGCCAGCACGACAGCCAGCCCGGCGACCAGACCCCATCCGTACACCAAGCTCGCGAAGGCCAGGTCGTGCTCGGATTCAGGCAGGTAGGTGGCCCGGAGGCCGTAGTCCGGTTCCCGGCCGAGGCCCCACCATCCCGCGCTGCCGATCGCGATGTCCGCCTGCCAGGCAGCCCAGCCCGAACCCTGCGGATCCGCGTCGCGCGAGAGAAAGACGTTGATCCGATCGAGTTGGTACGGGCGGAGGAACAGCAACGCCAGCGGTAACGAGGCGACGCCGAGCGCGAACAGCGGGAGCAGTGACCGCATCGGCACCCGGGCAAGGATCAACATGAGCACCACGGTGAAGACGAGGACCACGGCCGTCGACAGGTCGGGTTGCAGTGCGACCAGCGCGATCGGCACACACGCAACCGCCAGGACCGCCAGGAACCTGCGGACCGTGTAGTCACGAGCCAGTATCGATGCGGGCACCAGAACCAGGGCGAGCTTGGCGATCTCGGAGGGTTGCAGGGTGAACACGCCGAGATTCAGCCAGCGCTGCGCGCCCATCGTCGCGATACCGATCAGCGGCACCGCCACCAGCAGGACAACCGAGACGATGTACAGGATCCAGCCGAAACGGCTCAGGGTAGCGATCCGCATTCGCGAGGTCGCCCACATGGCGCCGAGGCCCACGCCGGCGAGAACCGCGTGACGCACTGCCGGTGCCGTCATTCCCGTCGTCCACATGTTGAGCACGCCGAGAGCGACCAGGACGACTGCCGCAGCGACGAGCCAGGGATCGGATCGGCGCCTATCCGCCTGCACCAGAGCCTCCCGGCGGGCAGGTGACGTTCTCGGTGGGCACGTACAGCGGCTCCGACGCGGCGGCAGCGGGAGCCGTGCTGACCGCGGCGACCGCCAGGGCAGAACCCGGTGGCAGATCGACGCGACCGACGCCGTAGGCCTCCTGCGTGCCGGGCGGTACCGGCACCGTGACCGCACCACCGGGACCGACAGCACCCGTACATCTGTCGTAGACGGTCAGATTCCAGGTCACCGCACCGACATTCGCTGCGGGATCGACGCCGACGTCCACCCGCAGGTTGCACGATCGCCCCGGCTCACAGGCACCGTTGGCAAAGCTCGCGACCATCCGGGTGATCGGTCCGGCTTCACCCGGAAGATCGACGGGGACGGGGCCCGGCTCGGTGGACCCCGGCTCGGCCGGAGGGGATGCGGCGTCGGGCGCCGGGGGCGGCGGCGAAACCGGACTGATCTGATCGTCCATCGACGACTCCCCCGGGTCGAGGAGGGTGTTCCATCCCTGCCGCAGCTCCGACCATGCTTTCGGAGCCACCCACACCATCCCGGCGAGTACGAGGAGGGCGAGCAGAGCGAGCAGACCTCGGCGCCACGACGGTCGCCTTCTCCTGCGATGCCAGATCTTCCCTGTGGGTGGCTGCCAGCCGGTCGAGGCAAGAGAGGACCCGGCGGCCGGGGGCGGCTGATCCGGCGCGTCCGGCCGTTCGTGCGCTCGACCCTCCGGACGGGCACGTCCCAGCACCGCAGAGACGAGCGCGGCGAGCTGACGCCGCGTCGCCTCCACCTCGTCCGGACCGAATTCTGTTGCGACAGTGCTACGCACGAGCTGCGCGAGGACGACCGGGTCCGACGCCTCGGCGATCGATTCGTCCAGCCGGTCCGCAAATGCGGCGCTGCGACAGTTCGCCGCGACCTCTCGAAGTAGGACCGCGAGCGCATCACGGACCTCGTCCCGGGATCCCGCGTTCCCGCCGCGCTCGATCGTGAGGTGCCCGCTGTCGGACACCGTCACGGCATTTGCTCGAAAACTCGCCCGAGAACGCCCCGGCTCGTGTTCCGACCCGACCTGATCGACCACATCGGTGACGAGCACGGCCGCCTGCGCAGGGGTCAGCTTCGCGATCGCGAGCAGCCTCTCCACGGAGACGCCGGCGCCACCTGGATCGTCCTCGGTTCGCGTCGGCAGTCCGGGCCGAGCCTGGTCGGGCTCACCATCCGTCGCGTGGATCCCCACGAGTGCCTCGATCATCGCACATCCTGAAACTGCTAGTCCCCCAGCATCTTTCAAGCGCCGAGAAGCGGGGTGGACGATGGATCCTGCAAGCACCTTTCCCACTTGCCTGCTATTGGTTACCGCTCCATTCTGTGCCATTCGCCCCTCGGTTGCGGCGGCTTTCGACCGAAACTCTGCGGTCCGTCCGGGGCATCCTCGAACGGATCCCCTCGTCCGTTACCTTCCCTGCATGAAGATGCTCCTGACCGTCTCGATCACCTCGGTGTTGTGCACGGTTGCGGTCCTGATCTACGTGGTGCCTCAGCTGGTCGCGTCGGGAGTGGTCGAAGTCGGCGGCCGTGGTCTCGAACTGCTGGTGGTGCTGCCGACATTGGTCGGATTGCCCTGTTCTCTCGCCGGAGCCATCGTCGGGACCGCCTGCGTTCTCCGGCGACGCACTCGAGGGAGGGCGACAGTCCTCATGGCGCTCGGACAGGTGACCACAGTGGCTCTGGCCGCGGCCATCCTGGTGTGGGCTTTCGGGTTCGCCTCGACCGGGTGGGAACTCATCGCGCTGCCGGCAGCCTTGATGGTGGGCCAGGTGATGGTGGCGGCGGGGCTGTTGGTGGTACGCACGGGTCGGAGTCCGTCGCCGGCGTGACCGCGATCCTACTCGAGAGTGCTGTCTGCGAGCGCCATGCGCACTCGGTCGAGCTCGTCATGCGTTAGAGCCATAGCGAAACGCTTCTTCTTTCCCCAGCTCGACGGATGATCCAGGTAGACGAATACGCGGCGGCTGCCATCCAGATCGAGCTCCGCGTACCTGCTGTTCCCGTCGAGGCCCAGGTCGAACAGACGCGAGACCTCACGGGCGGCGTGCACACCGATCACCGCAACGACTCGCGCTTCCGTCGCAGCCGCCAACACGTTGGGAAGGTGCTTCGTCGCACACGTATGACGTGCCTCCTCCACACCGATCTCATTCGTGCTCTTGCAGTGCACGACCTCCGTGAGCGCATAGTCGACCCCGGGAGTAGCCCCGGGAATCAGCTCAAACGCCCGTTGCCTTACCGCTGCCCAAAAACGGACCGCGCCGGACCATCCGCCCTCCGGCAACGGACTGTAGATGCCGTCACGGATCTGCCCGTGCCCTCCGTCGAACCGGTCGGTGAAGTATCGAACGGATCCGGCGATATCGTCTCCCAACTCGGATACGCCTCTCGCGGGTCGATCGAGGGATTGCTACTGATGAAAACCAGACGAGCTCTATCGAGATGCCCTGTCCACGGTTCGGGCACCTGGTGCTCGGACAGAGGCACATCCTGCACGGAAACGACCTTCGAACACGTCAAGTCCTCACCGGCCTTGCATCGAGCCAGGATCTCGCAATGAATGATCGATTCCAGCACGCGGTTGTCGGCGTTCAAGGCCCCTATGCCCGTATTGATTCGACCGCCGACAGAACAGTCGACCAGCGGACAGTACTCCATATCTGACACCTTTTCGGATCGTGCGAGAGTGCATCTGCCGCTGTGAGTCCCGAGAATTCACGCACCCTGGCGGGGTCGAAGCGAAGACTGTCGGCACTACGCGCTCTAATTGGGCACATGAGTGATACGCCCGATTCGGACATCGAAACCACCGCCGCATTGATCCGGAAGGCTGCCCCCGAACCTCTCCAGGAACACTGGGCAGACGTCGACGGTGTTCTCTATCCTCCGAAACAGGCGTACCACTTGATCACAGGGCAGCCGCGCTCCGCCTTCAATACCCACCATGCGTTGGCTCAGCTCCGCACGCTCGGCTTCGCCACGAGCACCTACACGCCGCGGGCCGTCTCGAGCACAGATCCTTCGACCGACGAACCCGTGAGCACTGCCGACGAGATCGACCATGTCGAGCCCGCTCCCGCAACGACACCGGGCACCTGGCGTGTATCCGACGGATCTGCTGTGTCCTTCCGCGATGCGATCGCTGAGTGGGGAAGGGTCGCGCACGACGTCCTGCTGGAGACCGCTACCCGCTACAACGACTTCGTCACCTACAAGGAGCTGGCGGAAAAGGTCCAGGAACTCTCGGGAATTCGGACTAGGTCGCAGATGCGCAATTGGATCGGCAAGGTACTGGCAGTCGTCGTCGGAGAATGTGCCCGCCGGGGCGAACCGCCGCTCACCGCTCTGTGCGTCACCCAGAACCAGACGGTCGGCGACGGGTACCGGTTCGTCCTCGAGACAGCAGGTGAGCCCGTTCCGGACGACCTCGATCATCACGCTGCCGAAGCCCGCCTCAGGTGCTACCGCGCTTTCAGCACCGATCTGCCTTCGGACGGAGGCACTCCTACGCTCCCGCCCCAGGTCACCGCGTCACGCGAAGTGGCAGCGCGTAAGGCTGCGGCAGCTCGTCCCGAGAAGATCGAGCTGTGCCCGGAACATCACACTGCCCTTCCCCGTAGCGGGCGTTGCGACTATTGCGCGTGATGGAATCGCGAATGAGCGATCTTCAGCAGGCTATCGGTGGCCCCCTCGACGCGGTGGACCTCGCAGCCCGGGTGGTTCAACTGGTGGAAACCGGACGTCGAGAGTCGACGTACAAGCTCGCGACCTTGATGGCGCTGATCGACATCTGCGTCGAGCACTCGCCGGCCCCCGACGGAGCCCTCACGGTACCTATCGACGAGATCTCTCATCGGTTCGTCGCGTACTACTGGACGCAGGTTCGGGTGTTCCACCAACACGGTCGGCTCGCACAGTCACGCCAAGGACGATCGATTCCGGACAAGATCGCCGACGCGAAAGAGGTACTGCTGCGCGACGGTTTTCGCACAGCGGAGGCAGCACGCGAAGTCGATCACCCTGCTTACCACTCACTGGTTCGGGCGCTCCGGACAATTATTGCCCAACAACCGCTTACCCACCTTCAAACGGTGCCACGCAGTCGTCTTCGCGACGACTTCCTGTTCGATGCCAGCGAGTTCCACAAGAAGATGACGGTTGTCGAGATCGATCGAATCGGCGTCATCACTCTACGGCCAGGCGTGCCCGAGGGACTGCGGCGGACATCGACTTTGCTCCGAACCTTCTTGCGGTCGCGCTGGGCCCAAGATGTGATCGGTTTCAACCGGGCGGAACTCGATGCGGAAGATTTAGACGGATTCCTGTTCGGCTCAGACCGCACTGCTCTGCGCGCACTCGCGGAGCCGCTCCGAGAACTGCAGAACAATCGGTGTTTCTACTGCGACGGCCGCATAATGGCCGAGATCCACGTCGACCACGTCCTGCCGTGGTCGCTTCTCCCGATCGATGGCGTCGCCAATCTGGTCGCCACCGATCCGCGATGCAATCTCGGAAAATCCGCCAGTATGCCCGTACTCGAACACATGTCGCGCGCGCTGAGTCGGGAGTCTTTGCCCGCCATCGCTTCGGTATCGCGGATACCGGTGTTGTACAAGCGCACCGAGTCGGCTGCGCGCGGAGCATACGCTGCGCTGCCCACCGGATCAGTACTGTGGCGGGGAGTCGGGAGCTACGAAAAACACGACCCGTCCCACACACACGAGTGGTGACTATCGGGACCTATGATCCGCGAGCAGCGGCGTCATTCGGGCTCGCATTCCATCACATGGCCGGGACCTCTGGCATTCGACCACAGAGCCCTTTATCGACGCTGCTCCGCACTTCGTTACATTTATCCGATACGACCAGGTCGCGTGAAACTCCCGTTGTGCGGAGTCTTACTATTCGCCCGTGACGATTCGTGGTGTCGATGAATGGGCAGACCGCTGGAAGTTCCGCGCTCCTGTGAGCTTTGCGGATGTGCGACGGTCCGCGCTGCCGGCCGACGGACCGAAACGGAGCGGTTGGTACCTGCTCGGCTTCAGCGACGACACGTACTACCTCGGAGAATCAGTCGACCTCCGCTCGCGAATGGGAGGGCATGCGGCGAAGTGGGGTAACGAGATTGCGAGTGTTCGCCTCCTGCCGAAAGCCGCATCGAAGCAGCAGCTTCGCGTCCTTGAGCGCACGCTTATTCGTGAACTGAGGACACAGAAGATTCCGTTGCGCAATGTCGTACATTCCGATGTTACGACCGGTCGCGACGCACTCGACGAGCTGTTCGGCGACGAAATGCAGAAGGAGTGGATCCGCGACCCGCGCGGAGTCAATGCTCGCGACACCACTCCCCTCAAGAATCTTTCCGAGCAGGAGGTGCGGTATTCCACGGCTGCTCGCCGCTTCAGCGACCTCCCCGAAGCGCCTGCGCTGACCGCGCTGCTGCGCACTTTCCTCGAAGCGTGTGTGCCGTCGCCGCGGGCCACGGAATTCCAGTACTGGTCGGTGAGCACCGGAACGTTTGGGGGCAGCAAGTTTCCTCGCCGGTTCTGCATCAGCGTCGGAATGATGGAAGTGCTCGTCGTCCACGGCGTCAAGGACTCCCCCGGCGCCGTCCAGGGGATCTTGAACGTGCGCGAAAGCACGCTGTTGTCGCGAGTGGGGTCGCTGCATTCCCTACGACGCAGGCATCCCGGGCTTCGCATCGAAGTGCGCGAGTACGTTGATGCCGGCGGCGACCTGCTCTGCCTCAAGCCGAGAGATCTGAACGCAATCGAAGGACTGCTAGCCGATCCCGACGTCACGGCCGCAGCTGCACAGCTCGTTCTCGACCTCATGCGTAAGCACTTCTGTGTCTACACGCGGTATCACTGCCCGCAGCTGGTGCAGTTGGCCTATCCCGAATATCGAAGGTCGGCAGACGATTTGCAAGAGGATGCCACTACGCAGTGGGATTCTTCCGTCCCGTACGTCGAGTCCGTGAGCATCGGCATAGAGCCCGAGACGAACATCGACGTCGAGGAACTCGGCGACGTGGACCTGTACTGGATCGTCGGGTGCGGGCCACGCGCATCAGGGAGAAACCAGGTCGATGACTTCATCGCGAAAGGCGAATGGCGTACGGATCCCGACCCGCGGTACGAAGCGAAAGTCGCAGACATGCTCCCCGGTGAACCCATCGCCGTTCGCACACGCCGGAATACAACCGCCGACCACCTTCCGTTCGATCGCCGAGGTCACCGCGTGTCCGTGATGGATTTTTACCTCCGCGGAACGATCACCGAGAATCCGGGTGACGGTTGCTCGGTGCGGGTGTCCTGGGAGCCCCTACTCCCGATTCCTCGCGAGTACTACCTCTACACAAGTCAAGACACCGTCTGGGCTCTCGCGCGAGGCGTCCACAGTTTGGCAAACGACCTGATCGGCTTCGTTTTCGACGACAGCAAGCAAGACGTCGACTACGTCCGCAACCTGCCGTTCTGGGCAGAACGTTTCGGCGACCGCTAAAAGACTCGCCGCTGCGGATCAGGTGTCGAGTCATGCCCCCGACCCGTACGTCCATCCGCCTCGTCCCAATGTCGGAATTACAGGGTATGTTCTCGGTCCGTCGGGCCGAATCGGAGGAGAGCAAGCGGATGAACGAGTTGGCACGGACGATGGGTGCGGCCGTTGTGCCGGCAAGCGACGAGCCCGGCACCGACGTCGCACTGTGTGTAGAGCCCGAAGGTTTGCTCGTGTGTGGTGATCCGAGCGCCGTTGCCAGGTATGTGACCGAACTTCGCGGGCTTGTGTCGGATGCGATTGAGACCGCCGACGTCTCTCCCGTGGTCGCAGCGCACGCTGGTGCGATTGCGGCGGCGGGTGTGGCGATGTCGTCACACGCCGGTGAGTTCGTACGGCTCTCCTCCAAAACCGTCGAGGCATTGAAGACGGCGCGCGCACTCCCCGTCGGCAACGGCTTCTTCCGCGGAACGTTGGTCGACAGCGCAGGAAAATTCTCGCATCAGATGCAGTGGCAGAAGGTGTCCATGGCGCCTGGACGAATGGCGTCTGTCCAATTGTTGGCGGTCCAAGTTGCACTCGCCAGTGCCATCGCGTCCGTGGAAAAATCAGTTGCCCGTGTCGAGAGCAAGGTCGAACGAGTCCTTATGCTCGCCGAGGCTTCCCGTGCCGGCGATGTCCGCGGCCACTACGTCGTGTTGAGTCGCCTCACTACGCAACTCGATGAACACCAGATCCTCACGAACACCGACTGGGAATCCGTCGCAGGCCTCGGGCCGAAGCTCGTCGTCACCATCGAGCGCCTACGCGAACACGCGAAACGTACTCTCGGCGGTTTCGACTCGACGAAGCCTGTACATGAGCGCGCCGACTATCTGAGAAAGGCTCTCGACGACAACCGTCTCGGCGAGACTCTTCATCTTCTGGTTGTCAGCGAGCAATCGCTATACCTGTGGCAGCGACTCCGGATAGCACGGGTTCAGGCAACCGAGGCCAATCATCTTCAGATGGTGCTCGATGACGCCCGCCGACTCCTCGAGGACAACGCCGACCAGGACGGCGCGTTGTTACACCACGCGCGCGAGCATCTGTCCGAATTCACACGTATGAACCGGCTCGACGGCTTCCGGTGGGGCGCTACCCACAATCTGTCCCACGACATCGTCAAGCTCCGGGACGATCTCGAAGGGTTCGCCGAGGCGCGCGGTCGACAGATCACCGAGTGGGTGGCAGTCGAGAAACCTTCTATCGCTGACGCCTTCGCAGAAGTGGGTAGCCGAGCCCTGTCGGTAGGAGGGTCGGCCGCAGCGGGAGCCGGCCGAGCACTCGGCGCCGGACTCGCCGGCGCAGGAGCGGGATTGGGATTCGTGGGACGAGGCGTCGGCCAGCTGGTCGGGGGATCTCGTCCCGAGGCCGAAAACAAAGTCCGGATCGAGCAATGGGCGACGGCCGGAGAGGCTTCCACCGCAGTTGGGTCCTTGTACGAGCACGTGAAGGACGGCCGACTGCGTGCCGGCGAAACCCTTTGCTATCGCGACGCCCCGGCAGGTCTCGTTCACACCGCGACGGTGACCGGTGACGGACGAATCCGTTTCGAGGACAAAGAGTACGACGACCCGTCGACTCCCCTGATCGAGAAGTGTGGTCGCAGCCGGAACGGATGGCGAGATTGGAGGCTGACCGACGGGCGGTCGCTGCGAGATCTGCAGTGAAGCACGATCGCTCTGAGGCGATAATCGCGGTGCTGATCGCTAATACTCTGGTCACAAGCACCTTTCGACGTGTCCCGTGCGCGCTCACTAGCGCGAGGTCGAGGTCTCAGCCCGGCCCATAGCATCACCGCGTGTGACGAGGTCGAGGCGTAGGTGCTCGATCCTTTCGTAAGCCGTTGTTATGTTCATCGCCGTGACGCAACAGCTTGACCAACGCGCTTCTGATATCTATGAAGTGGACGTCGATGTCCAAGGGATCTTGTCAAACGGACCGGTGCGCCGCGACGTAGCGGTCGGGCGCGGCACTCCGGTTCCGAAGGAGGGCGGGGTATATGCATGGTGGTTCGATGAGCTACCAGGCGAAGTGGAGGCTTCCGGCTGTATCCAGCGTGACGGCCTGACACTTCTGTATGTGGGCATCAGCCCTAAAGCTCCGCCGAAGACCGGAACTCTCGTCAGCAGCCAAACACTTCGCTCCAGGATCACGACGCACTATGCCGGCAACGCGGAAGGTTCGACGCTACGTCTGAGCCTCGGGTGCCTCTTGGCGCCTACGCTCGGGTTCGAACTCCGACGATTCGGTTCCGGCACTCGGATGCACTTCGGCGAAGGCGAGCGGGAACTGTCTCGGTGGATGCACGAGCATGCTCGTGTGTCCTGGATTGCGGACGATGCGCCCTGGGAGCTCGAGTCACGGCTGTTCGGGAAGTTGGTGTTGCCGCTCAATATTTCCGGTAACGCTAACTGCCGTTTTGCGGCGCGAATGAGTGTGATCCGAAGCGATGCGCGTACGCGTGCTCGGGCGCTCCCCGTACTGGCAAATCCGGGCGTCGGTGGGCGGTACCCATAGCCGGACGCGCCAAAGGTTGAGGGGCTATGACGGTCGGCCCGGTGCCGAGACAAGACCACGCGATTCCTAGTCTCCCCGGGCTACCGGTCGCTTCGCACCCACCCCGACAGCCCGACCCGTCATTCGTGTTCAGGGTGTAGTGCGATCCTGTCGTCCCATATCCGTAATGTCTCGGTTCGTCGGAACGACAACACGATGAACAGGTAATCAGCGGAGCGGGGAACGAGGGCTGGCATATTGGCAACACTTGCGATCGACAAGGGCTTCCTCCTCGACTTCACGAAGCTCGAGTCGACAGTCCAAGCTCGAGTCACAGAGGTGTTCGAGAAGTTCGACTCCGCCACACACTCGGGTCTCCATCTCGAGAAGATCAAGAACGCACGCAATCCCCTTTTCCGGTCGATCCGCATCACGCAGTTCTGGCGTGGCATCGTGCTGGCCCCCAAGAACGGGGACACCTACACTCTCCTGAAAGTTCTACCCCACGACGATGCGTATGTGTGGGCGGAGCGTCGCGACGTCTCCGTCAACCAAGCGACCGGCGGCATCGAAGTCCGCGATGACGCCGCACTTGACGAGCAGCTGGCTCATCTCGATCACGAATCCGAGAATGTCTCTGCCAGCTATTTGTTCGAGCACGTCAAGGACAACGAACTTGCCCGGCTCGGACTGGACGAGAAGGCAATACGCTTCGCGCGGCTGCTGGCTGAGGACTCCCAGCTCGACGCAGCCCAACCCTACTTCCCCACTATCCAGTGGCAGGTCCTCTACGGCCTCGCTGCCGGCATGACTCCCGACGAGGTGTGGTCAGATCTCGGAGCCGAAATCCTCGACGGACCCGTGGACACCGACGACCTCGACGCCGCAATCAAACGCAGCTCCGACCGCGTGCTTCTCGTCGACGGTCCTGCGGAGATGATGGCGGTCTTCGCCCACCCCTTCGCTTTATGGCGGATCTATCTCCACCCCGCGCAACGGGCCGCGGTGGATGCAACCTATCGGGGACCGGCGCGTGTAACGGGCGGGCCGGGAACCGGTAAGACCGTCGTCGCGCTGCATCGTGCACGCCGATTGGCTGAACGGGGCGAAGGACAAGTCCTCGTGACAACCTTCACCTCGACCTTGTCCGATTCACTCGGAGAAGGCATCGAACTGCTCGCTGAGGGTTCCGACGTCACGTCCCGCATCGACGTCCAGCACGTCGACCGTCTCGCTCATCGTGTTTTCCGCGATGTGCACGGTAGCCCCCACATGGTCAGTTCCGCGGACGAGAAGAAGCTCTGGCGAAGCATCATCGACGACCTGGACATCGATTTCACCGAAGCGTTTCTCGGCGAAGAGTGGCGCCAGGTGGTGCTCGCGCAACGTGTCAGTTCTGCAACTGAGTACCTCGCTGCCAAGCGAACAGGTAGAGGGCGGCGACTCGGTGCCACTCAGAAAGCACAGGTGTGGCAAGCAGTCTGGGAATTCGAAGAAGCACTGAAGACACGTGCGCTGCACACGCACGAAACCGTGCGTCGAGAAGCGACGAAGATTCTCGAACAACGCGACTACAAGCCCTACCGCCACATTGTTGTCGACGAAGCTCAGGACCTGAGCCCCGATCAGTGGCGGTTCCTGCGTGCTGCCGTGCCGGAAGCGTCAGACGACCTGTTCCTCGCCGGTGACACCCATCAGCGCATCTACAACAACCATGTCAGTCTGCGCGAGCTCGGCATCAAGGTAACGGGAAGATCCAACCGTCTGTCTATCAACTACCGCACCACTGCAGAGATTCTGCGGTGGAGTCTCGGCCTGATACAGGGATGTCGCATCGACGACATGAACGACCAGTTCGACTCGATTGCCGGCTGTCGCTCGGACATTCACGGCGATCACCCCGCCGTTCGAGGCTTCGGAACGCGAGATGTCGAGTTCGCTTTCATTGCCGACAAAGTGCAGGAGTGGATCGAAAGCGGAATCGCGCCGTCGGAGATCGGGATCGCTGTACGGTCCAAAAAAATCGGGGAGTCCCTTGCGGGTGTTCTCACGAAACAGGGCATCCCGAATTCCGACTTGTCCGACTCGCGCAACGGCAACGACGGTGTCTCGATCGGAACGATGCACCGCATGAAAGGTCTCGAGTTTCGTTGCCTGGCTGTCGGTGCCGCTACCAGTAAACAGATTCCCGCTCCATATGCCGTTACCCCGGTGAGCGAGGACGAACACAGCCACGAGCGCGACGTACAACGCGAACGCTCTCTCCTGTTCGTCGCATGTACTCGTGCGCGAGAGCAACTGTCGGTGACTTGGCATGGCGAACCCAGCCCGTTCCTCACCCCGCTTATCTGACTTCCCGCTCTACAGTTCTGTTTTCCCGAGAGGTTTCGAATGCCCAAATTGTCCACCCTGCTCGACGAGATCGACTCGGGCACCGTTCTTCTCCCCGAGTTTCAACGCGGCTACGTCTGGAATCGGGATCAGGTCCGAGGCCTGATGCGCTCGCTCTACCGGAGTTATCCCGTGGGCGGCTTGTTGATGTGGGAGACCGCGACCAATGAGATCGCTGTACGTGGCGAGGTCACCAGTGGTGGTGTTCGGCAGCTTCTGCTCGACGGGCAACAGCGCGTCACCTCTCTGTACGGCGTGGTGCGTGGCACCCCTCCCCCATTCTTCGAAGGCGATCCCTCTGCGTTCACGGGTTTGTACTTCAACGTCGAGTCGGAAGTCTTCGAGTTCTATCGCCCGATGGTCATGGCAGAGGACCCGTGTTGGGTGAGTGTCACTCAATTGTTCCGCGAGGGTCTGAAGCCCTTCTTCACCGCCTTTACCAACCACGCCGAGAAGGCCAGTACCTACCTCGACCGCCTGAACACGTTGTCGCAGATTATGCAGCGTGAGTTCAACGTCGAGAAGATCACCGGTTTGGACAAGTCCGTCGATGAGGTGGTCGACATCTTCAACCGAGTGAACTCCGGTGGCACCAAACTCTCGAAGGGCGACCTTGCGCTCGCGTCGTTGTGCGCACAGTGGCCACCCGCCCGTCAGGTGATGCGCGACAGCCTCGCGGTGTGGAAGAAGGCCGGCTTCGATTTCACTTTGGACTGGCTGCTGCGCAACGCAACCGCGGTTGCGAGGGGGCGTGCACTGTTTACCGCACTGAGCAGCGTGCAAGCCGACGAGTTCGAGCGCGCGCTCACATCGTCGGTCGCCCACATCGGCACCTTCCTCGACGCAGTTTCCGGACGACTCGGTCTCGACCACGACAGGGTACTGATGGGGCGCTACGCGATCCCGGTGGTGTCGCGTCTGCTCGAACTGAACGGCGGTAAGTTCACGGACGCCGCTCAGCGCGACAAAGTCCTGTACTGGTATGTCCACTCGGCGCTCTGGGGTCGCTTCAGCGGGTCGACGGAGAGCTACCTTCAACAGGACTACGACACCGTGCGAGACTCCGGAGTCGACGGTTTGATTGCCACGCTCGAACGTGTCCGCGGCGGAAACCTCGAACTGCTTCCGCACGACTTCGACGGATCCACGCGAGGCTCCCGCTTCTACCCCTTGCTCTACCTCCTCACCCGTGTGAAGGGCGCCCGGGACTTCGGCAGCGGGCTGGAACTGCGTGCAGAGCTGCTCGGAAAACTCACCAGTCTGCAGGTCCACCACATCTTCCCGAAGGCCCTGCTGCGCGATCGATACGACCGCAACGAGATCAATGCGATCGCGAACTTCTGCTTCCTCACCCAAGCCACCAACCTGGAGATTGGCAAGAGTGCGCCGGAGAAGTACTTTGCGGAAGTCGAAGCAAAGAATCCCGGTGTACTCGCGTCTCAGTGGATTCCGACCGATCCGGCACTGTGGACCGTCGACCGCTACCCGGACTTCCTCGCAGCACGGCGTGAACTTCTCGCAGAGGCAGCCCAATCATTCTTGGAAGAGCTCCGGTCCGGTTCTCAAAGCGCAGAGGAGTCGCTGCAGCCGCTCGCCGTCACGGAAACAGAGCCCGATGACCCGAGAACTCTGCAGATTCAGGCAATGATCGCGGAGCTTCGCGACCTCGGATTCGCGGAACCGGAGGTCGACACCGAGATCACCGATCCCGCGAACGGGCGCTTCCTGTCCATGGCAGAAGCGTTTTGGCCCGACGGCCTGCAGCACGGCGTCGGCGATCCTGTCATCCTCGAACTCGATCCCGATGAAGCCGACCTGCCACGTCTCGAGGAACTCGGCTACAAGGTGTTCACATCCGTGGACGCTTTGCTCGGTTTCGTCAACAACCTCAACGAGGCCGCTGCCGGCGTCCCGGAGTCGACCGAACCGGAAGAGTTGCTCGAGGAAGCTGGCGACAAAACGAGCGAACTCGAGTCGGAGTTCGGTTCCCGCATCCGCGAGCTCTATGACCGTGCTCGACGCGAAGCCGGCTACAACGCCACCCACTTCATAAGCATGGTCGCGAACATCGGTCCTCTGGGTACAGCAAAGAAGCTCCTTGCCTCGAGGACCATCTCGGACGGCTTCTCCGAGCTGTGGGAACGAGGACGCATCGACCTCACAGTGGAGGCGCTCGTCATCGAGCCCACTTTCGAAACACTGTTCACCGACACGGAGCTCGATGTCGCCCGGCATCGACTCACACAGTTCGGATACACGGCCAACAAATCCGCCTCGAAGGCATCTCCCTCGACCCGTACGTCGCAAAAGCCGGCCACGACGGAAAACACGAACCTGACGCCGACCTCGGAAAAGCCCGAGTGGAACGGGCAGGACTGGTACGTCTGCCTGGGCGAAGTCAACGATTCCCGAAACTGGGACGACGCGCGCAAGTACGGGTTCGTGTCAGCCGGCGGAGGCCGTTGGTATTCCGACACCCTCAAGAACCTTCAGGTCGGAGATCGCGTTTTCGTCTACGTCCCGAAGGTCGGCTACGTCGGTGCCGGAACAGTCGCCGGCTCCGCCGCTCCGGCGGACCGAGCGACACTCGAGGTCGACGGCAAGCAGGTCAGTTTCCGCAGTCTCGACCTGGTCGGTCCGTACACGCACGAGATCGACAACCCGGACCCTGACGAGGACTACCAGGAGTGGATCGTTCCCGTCGTTTGGGAACGGACTGTCGACCGCGAGTCTGCACTGCGCGAGGCCGGTTTGTTCGCGAACCAGAATTCTGCCTGCAGGCTCCGCGACGAGCACACCCTGAACCGAGTGACAGAGTTCTTCGGCGTCACCGACCTCGACCGATCTGCCCCTTCGGCAGACAAGCGATGAGCTAGGGGTGTGCGAGGGACCAGCCCTCGCACACCCTTTCACTCGTCAGACGTCACTCGAGCTATCGAGGCGGCGAAGCGCGTCCACCGCGTCCAGCGCCTTTTCTTACCCGGCGCTGAGAAAACGCTTGTAACTTGTCGCCAGGAGTTCTGGATCAGGGCGTTCATTGCGAGCCGGCGGAACCACCATGAGCTTCTGGCCGTGCCGCTCCTTGAGACCGTGCTCGAGCATCGGACCGTCGATCTCGTCGAGAAGATCTTTCCGGATCTCTACGACCAAATCCGGCGTAATGCCAAGGATGTTCACGTCGTATGCGGCGTGGTGGATCTTGCACAGAGCAAGCCCGTTGGTCACCGACGCAATACCCGCGTCGTGCGAGTCGGGCACGATATGCGCAGCATCGAGCAGCTCGCTATGTCCGAGAGCGCAGACCGCGCATCGCGTTTCATATGCACGCATGACAGTGGCACGAAAGACAGGCTGATGGAGCCGACGTTTCGTCTCGGCCACTACGTAACGCCGAAGCTGCGCCTCGGCTTGCGAATCGGGACGGTGGAGATCGCGAGCGACTTCTGTGGCGATGACGAACTGATGTTCGCCAGGTTCTTCCCCGACGATGAACACCGGATAGATGGGCTGGAACAAACTCGGCCCCACGCCGTAGAACCAGATCAGCGGAACGCCCTCATTCATGGCAGCGCGTAATCCCCTGTTGTCCATGTTGTTTGGGTCGGTCGTCGACCATTTGTAGCGGAGAAGCCCATCCGAGCCGACCTGATCCTCGTACGGACGCTTCGCACCGGGCGCGCGGTACGTCGTGCTGATGGACAAAGCAGAAGAAAGCTCCTTGGGTTTCCGAATCCCGCGCGTCGGGTCCATCAGCCGGAACATCTTCCCATCGATCGTGAAGTCGAGTAAGTCCTGGCGACTGATCGGATCGAGTCCGTCGTTTGTTCGCACGGTCAACCAGGCCATTGCCTCACGACGAAGCCGGAGGTCGAACCCGTCACCGCGCCACAAACTGTCACTCACAGATCCTCCTGATGCCGCCCGAGACCACACCGACGCCATCATCATGGGATGGTCGATCGGTCCCTATTGAACCATTACCTACTCGAACGACTTGCTCACGGACTCCCGCAGCGTCCGCATCGAGGTGTCGTCCACTTTCCACAGTTCCCACCCGTCGAACGGACCTTCATCACCGAGCCTGAACGCCGACACCACGGCCGCCGCGGCGGCGTCGGGGTCCGGGTATGTCGCACCCAAGAGAGCGCGAACCGGCGCGACCGTCACATCCATCTTCTTGCTATCGGGATCGAACAACGCCTTCACTCGGTGACCATCACAGTCGAGGTAGACGCGAATCCTCTTGCCACTGAGCGCACTGATGACTCGTGTAGATCGAGCCCGGGCCGGCCCCGACTCGGCGACACGGGACAGGGTGGTCGGAGCGTTCGAGGCGTCCGTCGGACTCGAAACACGCGCCCCACTCGGACGAGGTGAACCATCGCGCGTCTCGACACTGTCCTCCTTGTTCCACACTTGCGTTCGCGGACGGGCCGTGTGCTTGGTCGCGGCGCGTCGAGAAGCTGCCGGTGCCGGCTTCGAATTCGCGCGGAGACCCGAGGGACCGGAAGACTGCACAGGGTCAGGCAATGCCTCCGACATGACGGCTTCCCACAGCGTGCCGAGACGCTGGGCGCCGAGGTGGTGAAGGGGTGTTCCCTTCACGGCTTTCTGCAACACCTTTATCCCGGAGTTCGCCGGCAATCGTCGAGTCAGATCGTTCAGAGTTCGGATCCGCTCCAGTTGTACAGCAGCGGCCGCACCCTCGGTCCCGCCTGCAGCCATCCACAGCGACCCGACCGAGTTCCATATGACGCCGTCATGGGTTTGCACAACGTCAGGGACTTCACCGAGCGAGTCGGCCAGCTCGGCTTGACTGGCGATTCCTTCGAACGCGTCGAGCGCGGCACGGAGCTGATCACCGATGCTCATCGGCTCTGTTACCACTTCGGGATTCCCGCCCAATAGCAAGTTGAGCGCGGAGAATCGGTCGTTACTTCCCGCCGAGAAGCGCACGACGTCGTTGTGTACAACTGAGTCAGTGGCAGCGGCTCCCGCTGAGACATTGATCCGTAACGAGCCGAAACTGGATTCGGTCGCAGACTTGAAGTCGGTGCCGACGACGTCGCCGCGCAGCGCGCGGATCGGCCGCGCTGTCGGCTCTGAGAAACAACCGCTGGGGATTCCCTCACGCACGATCCAGACGTAATCGTCCTCGAGGACGACCTGGCCGTCGAACCCTTCGAACCACTGCGCCATTACACGGCCTCCATCCGCACCATCACGTCCGACAGCAGCTCACCCGCGACGGTGTCTCCCAGGTACTCGATGGCCGTCCTCTCTATTCGACTCACCTGACTCGAAGAGACACCGAGCCGTGCTCCGACCTCCGCCTGGCGCTTCGGTCGCTCACCACCGAGGCCGAAACGCATGACGAGCACGGAGACCTGCCGAGGTTCGAGGATCGACAAGCATGCCAAAACCGTGTCGAAATCATCGACAGTTCCCCGTTCACCCACCTCGAGCAGGACACGACCGATCTCGGCGTGTTCGCTACCAGTGACTACGTCTTCGGGCGCGTCATCGTCAACCAACCGCTGCGCGATTGCGACGACTTCTTCGGCCGTTGGCGAATCAACTCGCGACTCCGAGGGACGTGGAGGCTCAGCGAGTGGCAACAGAGTGTCCGGGCCCTGGGGAGCGGCTTGCATCCATTCACGAAGCAGCGCAGGTGCATCGCCAGGACCGACCGTCACCACTTCGGAGGCAATTCCCGTGAGTTGTTCCAGGAAGGTTCCGTGAGCCCCGTTCCTGGGATCTTCAGAACTGTTCTCCGCGAACATCACCAGGAAAGAAGCCGGTCGGCCATCGGATTTCGGCCGGATGACTCGCCCCATACGCTGAATCATCTGTCGGCGACTCTTACTGCTCGCCAGAATGATTCCGACGTCCGCCTCGGGAACATCGACACCTTCGTCGAGAACCTTCGGAGCGACGAGCGTGGTTACCGTACCGTTCTTGAACTCGGTGAGGAGCCGCGCTCGGTCCGCACGTTTCAGGTCGCTCGTGAACGGTGCGGCGAGCACACCCTCTTCGAGAAGCACCTCAGCGGCGGCACGCGACGAATCCTTCGTCTCCGAGAAGGTGAGTGCCTGCCCGGTCTCCTTGAGCACGGTACCGAGGCCCCTCAGAGCCTCGAGCTTTCCGCGGCACTCGGCGAGCAGCGAGCGACGCTTCGAGAACGCATAAAGATACTTCCGGGCGGCCCATGTCGAACCCTCGGCGCTCTCCCCTCCACTGAGCAGCTGAACGTCGCGCATGAACTCACCGAAGGGCTCCCCCGCGCATCCGAACTTCTCAGTGAGATCACCCCGGAGCTTGCGTGCCAGCTCGTCGTATTCCTGGTATTCGGCCGCCTCGAACTCGTCGAACGGCACCGCGACAAGCATGACTCGCACGGGCGCGAGGATGCCGTCGGCATGACCACGCTCGTAATCACAACCGTTGATGACCGTGCGGAAGTAGGGCATCAAATGCCGTTCGACGCCGTCGTCGGACCGCTCGAACGTGGCGGTGAGACCGATCCGTTCCGTGAAGTCGTCGGTGAGCAGTCGCGAAAACGTCAGCGCGCCGTATCGGTGCACTTCGTCGGCGACCAGCAGCGTCGGCGCGACCGGACGCGGCGCCGATCTACTGATCGCCGACTGCACCGTGCTGACGAGAATCCGCTTGCCATCGAAACTGTCCGCGTACCCACCGCCACGTCGACCGACGGGGATATCCGGGAGAACGCGCCGAATTGATCGATGCCATTGGTCCAGCAGTTCGATCCCGGGCACGACGATCAAGACGTCCAGGCCGCGCGCGACTGCGTCCGCGGCCGCCGCGATACCGAGCGTTGTCTTTCCGGAGCCCGTGACGGCTTCCACCACGGCACTTCGGTCGGCCGCCACCCAGGCATCGAAGGCTTCGCGCTGCCAGGCACGAAGAGGCGTCCCGGCGGGGGTAACCGTCGTCATCGGCCCGCCTCGGTCCACGTGACTCCTGCACCGGCGGAGTTCTTGCGCAACCGGCCCTCTGCTTCCAGATCTTCGAGAACGACGAGAAGGCGCTCATCGTCGAGTCGGGTCAGCTTCCGTGCCCGTTCCAACGACAAAGCAGCGAATCCGGCAGCCGTAACCAACACGTCGGCGACAGAATCGAGGTGTGCCGGCGGCAGATCCGCAAGGGTGACTGCCTCCTGGGCCGCGGGGTGCACAGGGGGAGCGGCGTCGATGAGAGGCGACACCTCGTCTGCCAATCCGTATACACGCGGGCCACGTTCGGGCATCCACTTCGCGCGACCCTGGGCAATCAGCTCCCCCATGATCGCTTCGATCCGGTCTCTCGGTTCGTTCAACCGGTATTCGAGGTCTGCCAGCGAAACCGGATCGGCGGCGAGGCGTTCCAAGATGCGCGAGCCGAGGCTCGGAGGAAGTATCGAGGTAGCCGCCGCGGGCATTACTTCCCAGCCACGTACGAATGTCGGTGTGGCAGAGGGTTCGGGAACTGCTACGCCTGGATCGGACGGTGTCACGTTCTCGACGCCGTGCGACAGCTCAAGGTCTTCAACCGGGGAGAGACCACCGATCAGGTGATAGTGGGTCAGCTTCCCGAACTCGTTGACTTCCTCGACGCGTCCGTCGTGCTGAAGGCGATCAACCTCTGTCTGGACGCTCCGCCAGTCTTCGCCGAGACGCTGCGCAAGCGCACGTACGGGGAGGGGTTCGCGCTCCAGTTCTTCGAGGATGGCGGCTCGTAGTGTGCGCACCGGTCCGCTCTCGACGGCCGGGTCGACCACCGGTACCGGTGTCTGGGCGGGTGACACGAGTGTCGGCGTCGCGGTTTCCTCCAGCGGAAGATGTTCGACCTCACCCGTGCAGGCGGGCGGCTCTGCACGTTCCTCCGAGTGTTCGATAACAGGAACCGAAGCATGCTCGACGACGGTGGGCACCGGACGAATGACCGGCTGCTCCGCCACATCCACTACGTCATCGACCGGCGAGTCATCCTCCACGAGCTCTACCGGAGTCCAGCTCTCCTGCAGGGACTTTACGACGTCGTTCACACCGACAACGTGCGGCCTGATGCCGCGCCTGTCGAGCTCCTCCCAGAGACCCATCATCGATCCCACCGGATCGAGGTAGTACTCCGACTCGCGGATACGCCAGAACTGCCATCCGCAGCGTTGCAGTTCTCGTTCCCGCTCGAGGTCCGCACGCTGCTGTTCGGGACTCGTGTGCCAGTGGTCGCCGTCGCACTCGACCGCCAATTTTCCGTCCGCGCCCGTGACTACGAGATCGATCCGTCGACCGTTCACCGCGACCTGCGAATTCACGTGATAACCACGCGCCACGATGTCGAGGAACACGCGCTGTTCGAAGAGACTGTCGAACGCTTGATGGCGTTCGTCGCGTTTCACGCCTTCGGGCATCGGTTCTGCCGGCGCAGGAGAAGTCGATTGCATGTAGGTGAGCAGCGAATGCCGCAGGTCGGTTGAGCGCAGCGATTCCAGGCTCCGTGAGTGGAACAGCCACATCTGATCCTGGGCACGCGACGCAGCAACGTTGAAGCGGCGCTGGTACTCGGTCTTCGTCATCGCGGCGATGTTCTGTTCGGGCGCCACGACCATCGACAAGAAGACGACGTGACGTTCGTCCCCCTGAAAATCCGGTGGCGTACCTACTCGCAATCGACGCTGTTCCCATTGCTCCGGTGTCAGCCGGTCGAGCAATTCGTTCGTGATGATGTCGACCTGCGCTTGTCCCTGAAGCACCACGACACCGAACGTCTTGCCGTCGTACGCTTCGTCCGACAGACACCGTTTGATCGCGTCGGCAATAGCGCGAGCTTCGATTCGATTGGAGAGGGTCGCATTCCGCCCGGTGACCACTCCACCTTCGACGAAGGTGGTGCGCAGGGGCGGCAGCCGATCGGCACCGAACTGGCGCACGGGCACCAACGGTGCGTCGGAGTAGAACTGACCGCTGGACCAGTTGATGATCTCAGGCATGCACCGGAAGTGTTCCCGCAGGCGGATAACGCTTCCGAACCTCGAGCGGAGCAGCGAGAAGACACTGGATCGAGGTGTGAAACTGTCGCGCAGGTACTTCGGCACGTCGGGCAAGTAGGAGTCGAGCCGGGTGAACACACCGTCGAGAGCACCTGACGACACATCACTGGGTGCACACTGCTTGTCGTCACCCACGACGATCACCCGGGGCGCGAGCCACAACAGGAACAAACTGCTGATATCAGCCTGGCTCGCCTCGTCGACGATCACAACGTCAAACGAATTCTGTTCGGCCGGAATGGATGACAATACTTGCTGGAGCGGCATGACCCACGCCGGAACCGCGCGTTGCGCCACCTGCATCGCTTCACGTGCGCCCGCCCGGAACCGCTCGGCGTACTTGCCGGTCCCCTTACCGATACTGGACACGTGGTCGCGATACGTCTGCAGTGCTTGCACCTGCTCAGCCGTCGTTCGCCCGAGACAAGCACTCCATGCTCGTTCGGCAGCCAATCGCGCGGTCAACTGGGCGATGTCGTTCTCGGTCGCGTCGAGTTCGTGCTGGAGCTGGTTGTCGTCGTCTACGCCTCGGGAGTTCTGCCGGACCCAATCGTGTGCACGACGCCACGCCCAGGCCTGCTCGATGTAGGTCAGGCGCACCGACCACTCCGACGACGAAGGGTTCTCGGAGATCGCCTGTGCCAGCGCGGGCGCCTTTTCCGTCAAGCGCGTGTGCAGCGATTCGAGATGGAGTTCCTCCTGATATTCGCGGACCGCGGCTTCCCAGGAATCGATCGCCGTGCGGATCCTTCCGAATTCGGCGGACTCGATGGCCCGGGCGAGGAGGTGCCCTTCCGGGGGAACCCCGTGGGTCAGCTCGGCTCGAATACGAGACGCAGTGTCCGTCAGCCAGATACGGTTTGCCTCTGCATAAGCAGCTGCGGCAATTGCCTGCGCCGCGGTCGCCACCGATCTGGCCTGGTCCAGGCTCGCGATACGCGGTACTCCGGGGCTCACCTGCCGCAGCGCGAGCTCGACTTCCTTGGTTCGCGCTGCGAGCACTTCAATCAGGTCGCGTGCCCGCGCGGCCCGCGCGGCTGCACCGATAATCTGGCTACGAGAGCCGGTGGTCTCCATATCGATGCCCAGATCGCGGAGGATCAGCGCCACGGACTGGATGGCATCGAGCGCACGAAGATGCTCCGCAACCGCACGGGCGCGCTGTGCAGTAGTGGCTTCGAGGCCGTCGACGGTAGCGACTGAGCCCAGTGCTTCCACCGCGGTCTGCTCGTTGCTCCTGCGGAAACGTCCGAGACCGCTTCGCCACACCTCACCGCCCTCGAGTGCCCTTGCGAGCGCGTCGTACGCGTGCAGCGCAGATCGTCCGAGCACCGGGGCGTCGACGACAGTAGTTGTCCCCAGGAACATGTCCGCGTTGTACGCGGTGGTGACCAGCTCGCGGATGTGGCTGGTCTTTTCCCACAGGTAGTCGATCCCCCCGGACAGCACCGCATCTGCGAGGTTCCGGTACGCAGGTTCGAGCCCGTCGACATCGCTCAGAGCCTGCTGCAAGTACTCACATTGTTCACGGAGCCGTTCGAGCGCCTCTGGGGCGGCACCTTCCAAGGTCCGAACCAGTCCAGAGGAGGGAAGGTCATCCGACCCGGTTCCGTTTCGAATCGCTTCGCATGCAGTTTCGAAGTCAGACAGTGTCGGCAGACCTAGATCCGGAAACCACTGCCGTCGGCGCTCCGCACGTCCGGGTCTGGACCGTTCGGTCAGCGCGAGCAGTGTCTGAAACTCTTCCTGCGTCAGCGGTGGGCTATCCGCATGGAGCGGGCCCTGCAGCCAATCGTGGTTGGCGCTCTGTGCCGAAACCTTCTGCACGATCTGCGCAGGTGTTCCTGCATAGCCCGCCGCGATATCGTTGTGCGAGAGCGTTTCCGCAGCACGACACTGCCGGATCCGCTCCGTCAGTACGGCTCGGCGACTCAACGCGGCGTCACGCTGCTGCGCTACCTGGTCGATGAGAGCGGCGGTTCGCCGAACGTCGAACTGTGCCTTGCGGGTGGCGATTTCGCTGACGCTTCGGTTCAGCTCGGCAGATCCTCCACGGCCTGTGTCGGTCACCGAAACGCACAGGTCCTGTAGTTCGGCGGGCAATTTGTCTCGGAGCACACGAAGCGCCTGTGCTTTTTCGCTGGTGACCAGTACACGCTGGCCGCGCGCCAGCAGCGCCGACACCAGGTTTGCAATCGTGTGAGTCTTTCCCGTACCGGGCGGGCCCTCGACCACTACACCACTGTCGCCGGCGAGGCGGTCTATGATATCTCGCTGTTCCTGATTGGCAGGAAGCGGAAAAAGCGGGTCGTCGGCAAGCAGCGAAGATGTCGACGTGCCTGCCCGGTCCAACCACGCGACCCGATCAGCGGGTTCGATCGCCTCCACGAGTTGCGCCAAGCCCAGGGGGACTCCTGCCGTCTCGTCTGCAGCGGCTGCGGTCATGCGGTCGTAGTACTCGATCAGCGCGTACGCGCCTCTTTTACGCAGGACCAATGCGGGAGACGGCGTCAGCAACCGGTCTTTGGACGGGGCGTCGTCGGGTCGGTCGACGACGTCGACGCGGGTCGTCAAGGCACGGTCCGACCAATCCTTGAGGAAAATCTTGGCGGCAGGGTCGATGGGCGAGCACACACGGGCAGCCAACGATTCGTGCAGGCTTCGGGTACCGGTTGAATCGAAAACCTCCAGCCCCGTCAGCAACTGCGTGTCTTCGAGGCTGGGCGCGGATTCCGGATCCAGTCGTACCAGCAGATCACCCGATGCTGCGTCCCGCTCGACCAGCGCTGACTGCGTGATCAGGTGCGTGCGTACCCGTTCTCCCGCAATGTCGGGCGGGAGCTCGAGTAGTCCCGACGCAGCCACGAGTTCCAGTGATTCCGGCTGCGCTTCGAGTTCCAGCATCGCGCGCTGCAGGAACACATAGAGATCCCAGGCGGGCCGGCGCTGCCGATCGAGCTCGGCCCAGGCACGCCACTTATCCAACCATCGTTCGAACTCACTCGTCCCCGACGCATCGGGGTGGAGCGTCGGTTCGGCACTCGAGTCCGCGATCGACCCCAGAACGGAGGAAGCGATGGCGGTGGGCGGGCGAGGTGGGTCCTCGAGATGCACACGGTGTGCTCGGATCACGACATCACCCGCGGACGCATCCGTGTTGAGAGCAACCTCCAGGTTGCCCTGGTCGAGTGCCATCACGCCTCGGTGCCTTTCGAGGACTCGAACAGGAGCACTTCGTGCTTTGACGAGCTCGGACAAGAACGCCAGCAGTCGCTGGACACGATCCTTCAGTTCAGGATCGTTCTCCCTCGAATCCACAACCACCCCATTTGCGCGATGAAGTCACTCCGTAGGCGAACGGAGGAAATGCCGACCACCATAAACAGCACCTACGACAGAACTGTCGGGTTTCCACCACTGTGCTTCTCCGCCCGTACCTCCCGATCCGTCCCGATCCATTTCGGGGTACATCTCTCCAGCTCCGCAATTGTTACATCTGCTCAGCGCACGGCCGCGCGTCCACCCCCTTACTCCGCGCATAAACCGGCCCGAGAGCACAGGAATAACCGGAACTTCCGAAGACTCGGTTGCACCTGCTATGTTGTGCCCCGAACAGTCTGTCGGGGGCTGGAGCAGGTGACGTACGGCACGTTGTTGCCTTTGCGTGGCATGCCCAGAAGTGCCCCCGCAGAAGGAGTTCAATCAAGCAGCGTGGACTAACCATTCCGCCGAGCCCCGGAGATTCGTCCCGGAGTGCTCACCTGTAGATCGAGGGCATCCACCCGTCTACTCGCTCATTTCTTCTGATATCTTCGCCCACCCCGGCGACACCTGTGGTGCATTTCGGGCCCAGGCGTCGTCCTGACAGACCTCCCCGCAGGAACTCGAAAGGATTGACATGAGCGTCTCGCTTGCCAAGGGCGGCAACGTATCTCTGTCCAAGGCCACCGATAACCTCACCACCATCACGGTGGGGCTCGGCTGGGACGAGCGCACCACCACGGGTGCGCCGTACGACCTCGATGCGTCGGCGCTGATCACCGGTCCGGCATTCAAGGTTCTCTCGGATAAACATTTCGTCTTCTACGGGAACCTTTCCTCGCCCGACGGCACGGTCGAGCACACGGGCGACAACCTGACCGGTGACGGCGACGGTGACGACGAATCCATCCACGTCGACCTCGCTGCGCTCCCCCCGTCGGTGACCAACATCTTCTTCGCCGTGTCGATCTACGACGCGGACGTCCGCGGCCAGTCCTTCGGTCATGTCCGCAACGCGTACATCCGAATCATCGACCGTGTCACGGGGATCGAGCTCGCCCGCTACGACCTGTCGGAAGATGCCTCCACCGAGACCGCGATGATCTTCGGTGAGGTCTACCGCCACAACACCGAGTGGAAGTTCCGCGCTGTCGGGCAGGGTTATGCATCCGGACTTCGAGGAATCGCCCTCGACTACGGCGTCAACGTCGCCTGAGTTCATCAGTTTCGATTACACGAAGCGACCGGGACGCTCGACATCGGGCGTCCCGGCGCTGAAGCGTCCATAGAGAAAGGCCACGTCCGTGGTTCTGCGCATATTCGGCGCATCATTCGCCGTCACCGTTGTCGCCCTGGTCGTCGCTTTCCTCTACGGCGGCCCTCAGGCCCTCCTGCTCGCAGCCATCCTCGGCGTCCTCGAGGTCTCACTGTCGTTCGACAATGCGGTCATCAACGCAACCGTGCTGCGGCGAATGAGTGAGTTCTGGCAGAAGATCTTCCTCACGATCGGCATACTCATCGCCGTCTTCGGTATGAGACTCGTGTTCCCGCTCCTCATCGTCTGGGTCGCCTCGGGTCTCGGCCCCGTCGCGGCTCTGGACCTAGCCCTGAACCCGCCGGCCGACGGCGCCGCATATTTCCCGGATGGCAGGGCGAGCTACGAAACCCTGATCACGGACGCGCACCCGCAGATCGCTTCGTTCGGCGGCATGTTCCTGCTGATGTTGTTCCTGGGCTTCGTCTTCGAGAAGAAGGACATCACCTGGCTGTCCTGGATCGAGCGTCCGCTGGAACGTATCGGTAAGCTCGACCAGCTCTCGGTGGTCGTTGCATCCGGGCTCCTCGTTCTCACTGCGCTTTTCCTCGCACCCGACGGCAAGTCATCCACGGTGATGATCGCCGGCACGCTCGGCATGATCACCTACATTCTGGTCAACGGCCTCGGCGAATTGTTCAACGTCGACGAGGAGGGCGAAGAATCGTCGAGTGGTCCCAGCGACCTCGCGAAGGCAACGGGTAAGGCGGGCTTCTTCCTGTTCCTCTACCTCGAAGTGCTCGACGCATCGTTCTCGTTCGACGGAGTCATCGGTGCATTCGCCGTGACGTCCGATCCGATCATCATCGCTCTCGGCCTCGGTTTCATCGGCGCCATGTTCGTTCGTTCGATCACGGTGTACCTGGTCCGGAAGGGCACCCTCGCGGAGTACGTCTACCTCGAGCACGGCGCTCACTGGGCGATCGGCGCGCTGGCGCTCATCCTGCTGTACTCGATCGGCAACCACGTCAGCGAGATCGTCACCGGCCTGACCGGCGTGTTCTTGATCCTCGCGGCCTTGGCCACCAGCATCATCCGGAACAAGAACAACCCCGGGGACACAGACGCGGACGCGGACGAAGATCCCCGACCCGAGTCGCTCACTGTGAACGCCTGATCAGTTGGAAGTGTGGCCAGCCGGCACCCGGCTGGCCACATCCCTCCGCCGAAAGGAGTCGGCCGTCGGGCCGGACACGCCATGCCTGCACTTCCCCCCGGAGCGAATACCGTAATCCACGACGGCGCCGTCACACTGTCCGTGTCCGGCGCACGACAGGGCACGGTCGATCTGATGGCCTTCCAGTTGACGGAAGACCAGCGTGTACGAAACGACGACGACTTCATCTTCTTCAACCAGCCCAAATCGCCCGAAGGCGCTATTCGGCTGATCGGTGCCGATCGAATCTCGTTGGACCTGTCCCTCATTCCCGCACGCATTCACACACTGTCGATCGCGGTGGCTCTGGATGAGAGCGTGAGCGGCACTCTGGCGACAGTCCCCGGCCTCGGCGTCACCGTCGAACAACCGACAGGTTTGGTCGTTCAGGCACCTGCAAGCGGGTTGAGTTCCGAGCGGGCAGCGATCCTCATGGAGGTCTATCGCCGCAACGGGACATGGAAGGTGCGAAACGTCTCGCAGGGATGGAACACCGGACTTTCGACCCTCGCCATGAATTACGGTGTGGACGTCAGCCAGCCCGCGCCGGCCCCCGCACCTGCACCCACTCCTCCGCCCGCGCCCACTCCTCCGCCTGCGCCGATGCCCGGACCGACAACCGAGCGCCGAGGTGTGCCTCCGTCCCGGCCGCGGCCATCAACACCCGCCTCACCGCCTGTCACGCTCTCCAAGATCACTCTCGACAAGAACACTCCCTCGGTGAGCCTCGTAAAGGCCGGTGAGGAGCAGGGAGTCATGCGCGTGAACTTGAACTGGACGACCAGAGGCTCCGGTAAGGGGTTCCTGGGGCGCCTTGCCGGTACCAACGGCATCGATCTCGATCTCGGCTGCCTCTACGAAATGGCCGACGGCAGCAAGGGCGTCATCCAAGCCCTCGGGGAAGCGTTCGGATCGAGATACGGTTACCCGTTCATCGAGCTCGACGGCGACGACCGAACAGGCTCCGTGGCCGGTGGCGAGAACCTTTACATCGACCTGTCGAACCCGCGAGCGTTCAAGCGCATCCTTATCTTTGCGTATATCTATGAAGGTGTGCCCAATTGGGCTGCAGCAGATGGAGTGGTCACGCTGTACCGAACGTCCGGCCCGGAAATCGAGGTCCGCCTCGACTCTGGTGACAACCGCGCCCCCATGTGTGCGATTGCGTTGCTGGAAAACAAGAACGGACAGATGGACATCAAGCGCGAGGTCCGCTACATCCGCGGCAGCCAGTCGGACCTCGACAAAGCGTACAAGTGGAGGATGCGATGGACAGCGGGCAGTAAGTAGAGGGCAACGGGTCGCTCTACTCCGGCGCTCAGCGACATTTGCTAGAGACGCGGCGGTGGGACACGCTGCAGCGGCCTCGGCATCGAAACCGGATTCTGCGTGGACGGGCCACCAGTCGGTTCCGTTGCTGACGCCATGGTCGCCCAACCTCCACGGGTAGCGCTCCCGCGATCGGGAAGGACGTGAGACGCCGACGAACTCTGCTCGTCGGCGCTACTCACGCGAATCTTCTTGCCTTGATCCGCTCCAGCGCAGCCTCGGTCCCCAGTTCGGTTCGAGCCTGCGGGTTTTCGAGATAGAACCGCAACAGCGTATAGAGAAGCGTCGGATCGACGGGGTGCATGTGACAATGCACTTCGATCATCGGCGTGATCGGCAACCCACCCCAACCTAAACCCCGGGGCACCGTCGCACGTCGCTCCCACTGTGCTGCAGGGTGTCCGAGAAGCACAACCGCCCAGTTCCCGAGTACTACGGGCCTGACGGTGAGGATGGAATGCCAGTCCAACGTCGATTCCAGACTCCAGCCTCGCTGGTGGATTACGTTTGGCGTCAGTACAAGTCGTCCACGGCGGATTCTTCCGGCCAGCATCATGGGAAGGAAGAAGCCCACAACACATCCGAACACGCTCAACAAGATGACGAGCACTATCGTTCCTCCACCACCGCCATGACGAAGAATGTCCGCTGCAGCCGACAGGCAGAGTCCAGCCCCGGCGAGGAAAAATGTCGTCACCACTGCGAATACGATCCGCGACCCTTCGATGACAGTCGCCGGCACACCGTTCCACTCGATGGTGTGAATAGAGCCCATCCGATTCCTGCGCGCGTTCGCCGCGAAGGGCATCAGAATCGCGCTCACTAATACGCAACTGAACAACACTCCATATTTCGCCAGGTATGGATCACCGATCACGAGTCCACCTGCCGCAATGAGTAGCGCGGGAACGGAAAACGCCGACATGACGATCACCGAGAGCACCAGGCGTCGAGTCCATCTTCGCGCCGACCATTCGATCGGTCGTGAGAGCTGATCAGAATAGTGCATCCCAGATACCTTCCACAACATCGCCAACGGCTGATCCGGCCTCGGTGACCGCGTCGACACCGGCTGAAACAGCACCTCCCACATCCCCGATCCCGTTGGCGTACACAGCGTCTACCGAACCTGATGTGACGAGCCCTGCGGCTGATCCCACGGCTGCGCCGACAATCGCCCCTGCCGTTGTCCCCAGGATCGGCACAGCCGACCCCAAAAAGGCACCGGTCCCCGCACCCGCTGCCAACGAGGCGCCGAATCCCGCAGCCCCGGAAACAACCGCCTGACCAACCGGTTTGTCCGTGGCAAGTACGTCGTATGCCACGCCTGCAACCGCCAAAGCTCCGCCGAGCTTGATACCACTCATTCGCGCCAGGCCGTCAGACCTGACAGCCGCGGCTGCCGCGTCGTCGGCACGATGGGCCAGAGCCCTCCCGAGATCAAAATCTCGGTAGATCACCGAGGCTGGTGTACCGGGTACTCCCGATCGCGCCAGGTCGACGTACTTCTGCGCTTCTCCGGCCAAGAACGCTGCGTTCTTCCTCAATGCGGCCGCGTTCACAACAGCGAGTGCACCGGATATGCCGTTCACCGAGTTGGCGGCAAAGAAGAACCATTTGCTTGTAATCTCCGCCCCAACGTTGCGGGTCGATTCCAGCGCGATCATCCAGACAGATCTCGCGGCTCTCACTGCGGCGTCGGCGATCTCGAAGGCTGCGGTCAGCTCGTCATGTCGACGTCGTGCCGACACAGCGGCGTCATAGGCCGAAACAACGCTCGGCAACGCATCCTCCGGCGGTACAGCCGGAACGGGAGGTGGGTTTCCGGGCGGATGAATCAACCCGCCTTCCACCGCTAGCCCGGATTCCCGCGCGATGTCGCGGGCATGCGCGAGATCCGACTGTACGGATCGAAGCTGGGCAGCGAGGCGGTCGATGTGCCGTCCGTAGTCGGTGACGGCCTCAGCGAAGCGCTCTGCGCTCTGCGCGTCCGTGGTGAGAAGCTTCCGAAAGCCCTCGCTTGCCGGGCCTTCCCATCCACCGTCCGCGAGGCGCCGCGCCGAGTACATCGCATCGACCGCTCGGTCGACTTCGGCCGCGAGTTTCTCGCTGAGCCATCGTCCTGCCGCGCGAACGGATTCGGGGTCGCCCGGCAAACGGGTATCGAGCGGTGCGTTCATTCGCTCCATACCTTGGTCAGCTCGGCAGCGAGCTCATCATTTCCGGTGCGGTAAGCGGCGTTCGCCTCTTCCACGACATTGCTCGTCGATGACAGCGCAGCGACGAGGTCGCCTCCGTTTGCCATCAACAGCGCAACTATCCCCAGTACGACTGCCGTCGCGTCCCCTGCGTCGACCGACAACGGGACAGTCTCGCCCACTTCCCCGACGGTCCTACTGGCAGTGCTGCAGATCGCCGCTATTTCGTCGAGTGCAGCGTGATCGACGTAAAGGCTCACTGGCCCGGCACCTGGCCCTCCGGCATGACGACGTCCAGCAGAAGCAGGTCAAAAGGATCCGTGCGGTGCAGCGCCTCGAGTGCAGCCGACGGCAGCGCGACCCACGGTTTGAGGTCACCGCAACACCTCTGGAACCTGTCGAAAGCAGAATAGGCCAGAAGCGCCGTCCGGCCGTCCTTGGTGCGTCTCAACTCGATCACTGCATCCGCCGGATCGGTCACCCTCTCGATGCACGGCAGATAGACAATGGGCGGTACTTCTCGCGCAGCACTGGTCACTGAACCCCCTAGATCCCGACCACCGATCCCCATCGGTGTTCCCCCACCCGGTTTTCGGCGCCAAGGGTAACCGATAGCGGGATGCGCGCGTCAGTGCGAGGTCGGGAGGTACCCGTAGCGATCCATGAGGCTCCGTTGGCCTGCGGGCTGCCGGTCTCGGTCGAACGCGATGCCGGACCGCCCTCCCGGTCCTTCCATAACCGCTACAGATTCGAACCGTCGACCTGCAGCGGGAACCAAATCTTCCACCGAGCTACGCATGCCGCGGACAGCAGCTCACAGGAACCCGCAGCCATAGGTCTCGCAGCGCCACACGAATTCGTCCGATCCTTTATTGTCGGGGGGCCCTGATGTCGTCTGATCGGACGATACGCACTGGGACACTGCATAATCCGCCGCAAGTGGACGTATACTCTCCCAACGTGACGGCGGAACGTTTACTGCGGTTTCCCATCGATCACGGGCCTCCCACCCCGCCCAGATCGAATTTCCCGCGGTGCAGATGTTGAGACTCGAATTGTTGCTTGCCTCTAGGCTGCCCGCCTGAACACACGTGCCGATCCCGCGATACTCGAGTTGCCAGAGCAATCGCATGGTCGAGCCGTGCAAATTGGCGTCGCCGTCACCACTGTCGCAAAAACCGTCTCCAGCAGTGGGTGCATGTGTTCTGCAGCGCTAACCAGCACAACAACGAAATCGCCTATTACGACAGGTACGGCAGGGTAAACAAGTACGTCAGCCTGCCCACTAAAGCCGACGGAAACCAATACAAACCAATACTGCGGAAGCATCGAGGTCAGCATCGAACCTGATTCGTACGTGTCCGCACGCATCACCAATGAACATTCACGCTACGTCTACGCCGCGATCTATTCTGTCTCGTATCCGATGTTCTCGGGAAGCACCGGTGCGCCTCCGCAGTACACGCAAGTTGCGCGGGACGAGAACTACAGCAGCTACGGCGGATTCAATTACGCCTCCGCGTACTGACGGGATAACGGCGCTCACTCAGCATCGATGGAAGAGCCGGCGTTTGGCAGGAAAGTTCCTCGGCTCCATTGGAGCCGAGGAACTTTCGTGCAGCCCTCTTGGAGCAGCCCTTGGATCCGGTGTCGAGGGGTGGCACCCCTGCGTGGTGCAACGAATCCCGACACGACGAGTACTATCCAGGGCCGGCTGCTGCAAGCCGCGTGACCGGCCCCGGAGCCGAGTTGTGGCAGGGATAGCGCGCCGGGCTCTCGAGCGTTCTCCAGCACGACCTGAGCGGGCCCTGGTTCGGCGTTGTGTGCTGCAGAGGCCCACAGTGCGCACGGCACTACCCGCGTTCCTTGTAAGGCATTGTTCTTGAAAGCTGTGTATCCAATCTCGGCGTGAACCGAGTCGATTTCTCCGATACGCTCCTCTTCGCGGCCCGACGGACTTCCGCTGCGATAAGCAGCCACGGACATGCCCCCACCCGCACGACTGAATTCGTGCTGCCTTGGGGACTTGACTGTGACGCTGCTTCGTACTTCCGCCCGCCGGATTGTGGACCTCGAACAACCCGATTCGCTCGTGGAGCAATTGTTGGAGCAGATGCTGTTCAAGACCGGGCGCCGCGCCAGCGAAGCCGAGCAGCGCTCGTGGAGACGCAGCCTGCCGGCTCTCGCACACGACCTCGTCGAAGCGGGCCTGGGCGAAGTCGAGATGCTCCTCGAGTACCACCTCCCCCTCACCTCACAGCGGGCGGATGTGGTTCTCGCCGGAGTCCATCCACGGACGGGTGCTGCATCGTACGTGGTGGTCGAGCTGAAGCAGTGGACAGCCGCATACCGCTACGAGGACAGCCCTGAGTTGGTCGAGGTGCCCGGTATGCCTGGCGGCCCGAAACTTCACCCGGTGGCACAGGTAAAGGGCTACTGCGACTACCTCTCCGACTTTGCTCGTGCGTTGGCCGATCAACCCGACTCGTTGGCCGGCATCGCATACCTCCACAACGCAACCGACCCTGGGACAGTCGCAGACCTGCGCGCATACCCCACCGGGATCACCGGACGCATGTTTACTGCGGCCGAGCGTGGCGACCTGCTGGATTTTCTCCGTGCCCGCCTCGCACCGATTCCCGGCCACGCCGCCGGCGACACGCTGATGAAGTCGGCGGTCGCACCGTCTCAACAGTTGTTGAAAGTCGCGGCTGCCGAGGTGCGAGACCGACCACAGTTCCACTTGCTCGGCAACCAGAAATTGGCCGTTGACCTCGTCCTGCACGCGGTGGAGAATTCGCGTGCGTCGAACAGTAAACGGATCGTCATCGTCACCGGCGGCCCCGGGAGTGGAAAGAGCGTCATCGCCTTGTCTCTGCTCGGCGAATTGGCGCGTCGAGGACGAACCGTCCTGCACGCCACCGGGTCACGGTCCTTCACTCAGACACTTCGCAAGGTAGCGGGGCATCGAGCACCGCGCGTGCAGAAGATGTTCAAGTACTTCAACCAGTTCATGTCCGCCGATCCGAACGGCCTGGACGTCCTGATTCTCGATGAGGCCCACCGGATCCGGGAGACATCGGTCGATCGATACACCCGGGCCGAACTGCGGACCGATCGACCTCAGGTCGACGAACTCATCGCAGCGGCACGAGTACCTGTGTTTCTCCTCGACGAACATCAAGTCGTGCGTCCCGGTGAGATGGGGTCGCTCGAGCAGATCGAGCACTATGCGACGTCGCTCGGAATCGAAACACAGCATGTCCACCTGGGCGAACAGTTCCGTTGTGGGGGGAGCGAGGAATACGTCCTGTGGGTGAAGCGACTCCTCGGCCTCACCGAAGGGGGTGCATTCCAGTGGACCCCCGACCCTCAGTTCATTGTGCGCGTTGCCGACACTCCCGAGGAGATGGAGCATCTGCTTTCGCAGCAGATGGAACGCGGCTATTCGGCTCGAATGACGGCCGGCTACTGCTGGCCCTGGAGCAACGCCGACAAAGACGGCAACCTCGTTCCCGACGTGCAGATCGGAAGCTGGGCGAGGCCCTGGAACAGCAAGAGCGATCGGCGCACGGGCGATGCTCCGCCGGCTCCGTTGTGGGCCACCGAAGACGGCGGCTTCGGACAGGTCGGGTGTGTCTACACAGCACAAGGATTCGAGTACGACTGGAACGGCGTCATCCTGGGACCCGACCTGGTGTGGCGAAACGGTGGTTTTACGACGGACCGCGCCGCGAACCGCGACCCCGACTTCAAGAACCGCACCAAGATCTCCGACGTGCGATTCGATCGGCTCGTGCGCAACGTGTACAAGGTCCTGTTGACCAGGGGCATGATCGGTACGGTCATCTATTCCACGGACGCGGAGACCCGAGCAGCTCTCCGCGATTTGATCTCGGAATAGCAACTGGCACGGGTGGCAGGTTCGCGACTCATGCGCTCCACACAGGGTCCACCGGAACGCACCTGTAAGGGTGCAGGTGGTGCCGAGTTCAGGCCGTCACGCAGTCCTCCGCGACGAGATCTGCCAGGCGCGGACGTGGAATCCGACTCGCCGGAGCAACGGTTGTAACGCACATCGAGTCCCATACGACACTCCTGTGTCCGGCAGTAACGGGGTGGGGAGGTTCTGGGGTTGAGGCGTCAGTGGTGGACTCGGAGGACGTGTCCACTGGTTGGTAAAGTCCGCTCTGACTTGCGCGACCCTCGTTCGGCCGCGATTCGAACCGAGAAATAGGCGGTGACGTGGCACAGAGCGATGATCGCTGGGTCGAGGTCTCGAAGTCGGCGTTCGCGCACGAGACCGACGGTCTGGCGATGCTTCGGTACATCGTGCCCAAGGCGTCCCCTTACCGCGCGTGGACGAACTTCGAGTTCATGGACAACCACGGACAGTGGCACGAGATCGACGCGCTGGTTCTCGGCCGGCGCCGACTGCATTTGGTCGAACTCAAGCACTACACCGGCGTCCTGCAGGGCACAGAGACCAGCTGGGTGCGCACCACCCTCGGCGGCAAGACCCGTACCCAGCGCTCCCCGCTGCTGGTTACTCGCCGCAAGGCCCAGCGGTTGGCGACACGGATCGAGGAAGAGGCCCGCAAGGTTGCTCAGCAAGCGGGCCTGAACGCAGAGAAGGTGCGTCGCGCTCTGCCGTTCGTGCAGGAGTCCGTGTTCCTTCATGGCGCCCCTTTCAAGGTCGACATGCCGGACCTGGCGAAGTCGGGGCTGTTCGGCCCGGACGGGTTCGAGGACGAGACGGGTCTGCCCGGCATCTCGACCCGGCTACTGGAGCCGCCCACCGAGACCAAGCGCGTGGACGAGGACCTGTCGGTCATCATCGCCCTCGCACTGAAGAACCTGGGCATCGCACGCCGCACCGAACGCGACGCGGGGTCGTGGACGATCACCGGCACCCCCCTGGCCAGCGGCGACGACTGGCAGGAATGGGCCGCCACCCACAAGGGCACAGACGAACGCGCACGCGCGCGGATCGTTTCGTTCCACCGCGGTACCCCGGTGCAGGCACGGGCGGCGTCGCACCGACGAATGCAACGGGAGTTCTCGCTGCTCTCCTCGCTGCGGCACGACGCGATTGTCGCGCCTCGTGATCTGGTTCAGGACGACGACGGCAACACCGTCATCGTTTACCCGGACATCCCCGGCTACGAACCCCTTGATCTAGCCCTGGCGACGCGCACCCTCACCGCGGAGCAGCAACTGCTGATTCTCACCCAGACCGCCGAGGCCGTCGCCTACGCGCACCGCAATCACGTCGCACACCGAGGCCTGGGTCCGAGCACCGTGCTCGTCCACACCGATGCTCTCGATCGAGGCGAGGTACGCGTGCGTCTCGCCGACTGGTCGTGGGCCGGTCGCGTGCATACAGGAGATACCCGATCCGCGACGATGCTCGGCACCGCGGTCGCGCCGGGCAGTGCCCCGGCCGATGCCGTCTACCAGGCCCCGGAGGATCGATGGGCCCCGGACGCCGACCGGCTCGCGCTGGACGTGTTCTCCCTCGGGGCGCTCGCTTACTACTTGCTTTCGGGTGGGCAGGCACCGGCCCGCGACCGTGCCGCGTTGCTCGAACGACTGCGGCTCGAACAGGGCCTGGATCTGGCAGCCTCGGGAGGCGGGTTCGTCGACGAGACGTTGCGCGCGCTCGTGTTGCAGGCGACAGCTCCGTCGGTATCGGCGCGCATGAAGACGGATCGCAAGACCGGCCGTCCCGAGTTCGGTGCGCAGCAGTTTGTCGCCGCACTTTCCGACTACCGGCACGACCGATTGGCCACGTCGGCGGCTCCGGAGGCGGATCCGCTCAATCCCGCTCCTGGTGCGCTCCTCGGCGGCCGCTTCGACGTGGTGCGAGTGCTGGGCGCCGGTTCCACTGCACGCGGCGTGCTGGTCACCGACCGGGAGCACGACGACCAACTGCGGGTACTCAAGGTGGGACTTGACGACGCCGCCACCTCTCGCCTCCACGATGAGGCACTGGTCCTTACCGAGCTGGCCCGCCAGTCCCCGCCGGTGCCCGGCGTGGTGGAGCTCATCGAAGGACCGATCGAGCTCGCGCACCGCACAGCGCTGCTGCTGAGCAACTGCGGCGAGCAGACACTCGCAGACGTCGTGCGCTACACCCCGCTCGGGGAAACGCAGCTGCGAAGCTGGGGCAAGGAGTTGCTGGACGTGGTGGTCGCGCTCGACGCGGCCGGCATCACCCACCGTGACCTCAAACCCTCCAATCTGGGTTTGGCAAAGCCCGAAGGCAAAGCCAAGGCGAAAGCCAGGCTCGCGCTGTTCGACTTCTCGTTGTCACGCGCCCCCGTCGAGCAGATCGACGCAGGTACTCCGCCATATCGGGATCCATTCTTGGGCACCGGCATTCGCACCTCCTATGACTCCGCGGCGGAGCGATACTCGGCGGCCGTGGTGTTGTACGAGATGGCAACGTCCGGAACTCCCGTATACGGGGACGGTTTGAGCGACCCACGTGTTCTCGACGACGACGTTTCCGTCTCGGCGGAAGACTTCACTGCAGGAGGCGTGAGCGCCGCCCGCGCCGATGCGCTCGCGGACTTCTTCCGGACCGCGTTGGCACGCGACGTGAAAAAGCGGTTCGATACCGCCGCTACCATGCGGGACGCCTGGACCGCAGTCTTCAAGGCGCAGACGATCGAACCGGCATCGACACCGAAGAAAAAGCCCGCCCCGCCGCCCGTTCCGGAACCCGTGCAACCCATCGGTTCCGCAGCGACGTACACCTCGCTCGCGACGCTGGCAGACGAGTTCGCTCGCGCAGCCGCGACGAAGCCTTCGGCGATCCGTCGACAGGTAGTGGAGCTGGTTCTCGGGTCGCATCCGAACAGCACCGACGATCCGTTCATGACCTATCAGATGGTGGCACCGCGCGCCGGAGTTTCCTCGGGTCGCATCGCCCAGATCTTCGGTGAGTTCCCGTCGCTGTGGGCAAAGAACCCGCAGCTCGCGGCGACCGTGGAGGACTTGTACGGGCGCATGCTTACGCTGCTCGAATTGTCCGGTGGTGCTTCGACGCCGGATTTGCTTGCTCAGAAACTCGCCGGCGCGCTCCACACCGACGGGGTCGAGAACCCGCAGCGGACCGCGCTCGGTGTGCTGCGGCTCCTACTGGCGTCGCCTCCACACGGCGAGAACGACGAAGGGGGCGCGGCCGTCGCCGCAGTGCACATGGTGCGGCGGCACGGCTCGGGCACAGTCGCGATGATCTCGCTGCCCGGGGTCTCACGCAAGCTGCCCGCGGTGCTGGCGGCGCGTGCCGAGGCACTGGTGGACGCCGCACAGGCTCAGGGGTCGCTGCTGGTGGCACCTGCGGAGTCCGAGTCGGCGCTGCGCGACGCCACAGCAGCACTGTTGGATGTCGCTGCCGGCGACGTGGAGATCCCGGGCCACGCGCTGCTGCGTATGGCTGCAGCATCGTCGACGCAGGTTGCCTTGTCGTCTCGTGACGAGTTGCACGCTCGATCGATGCCGATTCTCGAGGCGTTGCGTATGCTACTGCGCGGCCTCTCGGCAACGGACTCCTTCGGCCGGTCCGAACTGGAATCGCGTCTCGCAGCGCGTTTCCCAGCGTTGGCGAAGTCCCTGCCCCGCCGCCCGGAGCTCGACGCGGTGGTGCTGTCTCTCGTACCGGACATGGAGTGGAACGACGCCCGCGCTCGTTACCAGTTCGTGCAGGAGCAGGCCGCGGCCTCCTACGTGCCCACACGCCACACTCGCACCCCCGCTCCTGTGCATCGGGAGCACGGAACGTCCGATGTCGAATACCTTCTGGCCTCGAGCGTGCAGGAACGAACGTTCCGGGCTCTCGGTGTTCCTCTGGGTACCTCCGACGCGGTGGCTGCGGCGCTGGTTGAGAGATTCGGGGCAACCCACATCGACGTGACGGAGCTTCTACTCGGTTCGCTGCGATCGAAGGCCGCGACTGCGGGCATCGACTGGAACATGATTCTCGCTGCAGACGCAGGCGCTACCGCCGACCGTGAAGGGCTGAAAGGATTTGTCGCTCAAGCAATTCCGACACTCATCGAGGCGATCTCGGCAGCGAGCGGTCCAGTGGTCCTCACCGACCTGTCGACACTCGCCGCGTACGGGCAGCTCGACGTGCTCGGCAGATGGACCGATCTGACCACCCCGCCTCCACATGCTGTGTGGGCGCTGGTGCCGCAGCGTAACGAGGCTGGCGGGCGTCCCGGCTCGAAGGTGGACGGCACGAGGTTGCCGATCAACAGCCCGGAACAATTCGCGCAGATCGACGACACAGAAGTATCGGCGCTACTCAGCGTCACAGTCCAGCCCGAAGATTCGACAGTAAAGGAGCACGCCTGATGGCATTGGCCACGATCGCCGGAGCCCAGTTGACGGCCGCACTCAAGCCGCAACTGACCCTGCTGGTCGATGACATGCGGGCACGGCTGAACGCCGACACGCACGAACTCGAAAACTGGCGCACCACCCACCGCGAGGCCGTGCGTGAACAGCGCACCGCCACGTCGTGGACCGACTGGTCCGAAGACCAGCTCACCCAGGCCGCCGTCGGCTGGCTGCTCACCTCCGTGTTCGTGCGATTCTGCGAAGACAACCTGTTGCTCGGCGACACCGCGGTGTGGATCGCCGGCCCCACCCCTCTGCTGCGGCAACGTGCCATTGATGCCGAGAACGCCTTCTACCGCGAACACCAGGACTGCTCCTACCGCGAGTGGCTCGAACAGTCCTTCGACGCCTTGCGCCGCAACCCCGCCACCCAGGCGCTGGTCGACGAACACGCTGCGCTCAACATCATCTCCCCGTCCTCAGACGTCGTGCAGCAGTTGCTCGGGTTCTGGCGACGGACCGACGACGTGGGCGAGTTGGTGTGGTCGTTCGACGACGAGAGCCTCTCGACGCGATTCCTCGGCGACCTGTATCAAGACCTGTCGGATTTCGCGAAGAAGAAGTACGCGCTTCTCCAAACCCCGGACTTCGTCGAAGAATTCATCCTCGACCAAACCCTTGAGCCTGCGCTGAGAGACCGCCCGCTCGAAGGTTTCAAACTCATCGATCCCACCTGCGGCTCCGGCCATTTCCTGCTCGGCGCCTTCGACCGGCTCGTGGAACGCTGGCACCGGCACGCCCCGGGCCTCGAGTTGCGCACGCGCGTCGACAACGCGCTCGCCTCTATCTATGGCGTAGACCTGAACCCGTTCGCAGTCGCGATCGCAAAGTTCCGGCTGATCGTCGCGGCGATGAAGGCATGCAACGAACCATCGTTGGTGCATGCCCCGAAGTTCACGCTCAATCTCGCCGCTGGCGACTCACTTCTGCACGGGCCCGAGCAGGATGGTTCGGATTCATTCGACTTTGGCGATCGCCAGCTCGATAAGGACGCAATCGCGTCCAACTTCAGCTACAGCACGGAAGATGCGCCTCTGCTCAGACGACTCCTCACACCCGGTAGCTATGACGTTGTTGTCGGCAACCCGCCATATATCGCTGTCAGCGACAAAGCACTCAATCGGCGGTACCGCGAGCTATACCCGTACTGCAAGGGAAAGTACGCGCTCACAGTGCCATTCATGGAAAAGTTCTTCCGGCTCGCCCGACAGAAGGAATGGCAAGGCGTAGACGCCGCGGCTGGACGTACCGGCTGGGTCGGGCAAATCACCTCGAATTCGTTCATGAAGCGAGAATTCGGCGTCCCCCTAATTACAGAATTCCTTGCAAATAAGGATCTCCGTCTAGTTGCTGACACTTCCGGTGCCTACATACCCGGGCATGGGACTCCAACCGTCATCATTGTCGGACGAAATCAAGGCAGGGTCCACGATACGGTACGCGCCGTGCTCGGTATTCAAGGTGAGCCCGGGGCGCCGGAGAATCCCGCCAAAGGTCTAGTTTGGACATCGATCGTCGAACACATCGACCAGCCGGGTTACGAGGACCAATGGGTGTCGATCACTGATCTTCCGCGCGAGAATCTGCGCCAGCACCCGTGGAGTCTTTCTGGCGGTGGTGCCGTTGAAGTTTCGGCAGCAATACACCAGACCGCAAAATCAGTTCTAGGTGACCAAACCAATGACATCGGGATGACCTACCTCACCCTCGAAGACGACGTCTTCTTGGTGCCCCCTAGGTCACCACTCGGGCGACAACTCGCTGAAGATACTGTGCCGGTGGTTCTCGGCGACGAAGTCCGCGACTACTCAATCGACTATCAGAGCCACGGCCTCGCACCCGTCTCATGGTCTGGCCAGGACAGAGAACCCTCCGCCCCTACAGCGAGATACCTATGGCAGCACCGAACTCGACTCGCTCGACGGCTCTACTTCGGACAGGTGCCCTCCGAGCGGGGTCTGCGATGGTTCGACATCGGTATGTTCTTTGCCCGACGCCACGCAACCCCCTTCTCCATCACTTTCGCGTTCGTCGCCACCCACAACCACTTCGTGCTCGACCGTGGCGGCAAGGTGTTCAAGCAGTCCGCGCCGGTGATCAAGTTGCCGGAGGGGGCGAGCGAGGACGATCACCTGCGGCTGCTGGGTACCCTCAACAGCTCGACCGCGTGCTTCTGGCTCAAGCAGAACAGCCACGATAAGGGCCGTCCTGGGGCAGAGGCAGCCGGGGCCGACGAACCGTGGGAGCGCCGATTCGAGTTCACCGGCACCACCCTCCAGGACTACCCGTTGACGGCCGACGCTCCCCTTGAGCGTGCCCGTTACCTCGACACACTGGCTCGGCAGCTTGCCACACAGGAACCACCCGCAATGATCGAAGCCCGGGGTGTGTGCCGCACCGTTATCAATAACGCCCGCGCTGAACATGCTCAAATCCGCGCTCAGATGGTCGCCGAGCAAGAAGAGCTCGACTGGGAGGTCTACCACCAATATGGCCTGATCGACAAAGACCTTACGATGCCTGTCGGGCGAGCACCCGGTGTGGCACCTGCGGAGCGCACTTTTGCGATCCTGCTCGCTCGAAAGGTCGCAGCAGGTGAAATCGAGACCAGCTGGTTCGACCACCACAATCATAAATTCAGCCCCATCACCGAGATTCCTACGCACTGGCCTACCGAGTACCGGGAACTCGTCGAAAAGCGCATAGCCGTTATCGAATCCAACCCGTTCATTCGTTTGCTGGAGCGCCCCGAATACAAGCGCCGTTGGGCCGGTGATTCGTGGGACGTGAAGCTGCAGCGTGCCCTGCGAGACTGGCTGCTCGACAAACTCGAAGACCCGACTCTGTGGTTCACGCCGCACGGCACGCCGCTGCCCCGCTCCGTCAGCGAACTGGCCGGACACGTCGAGAAGAATCCGGAGTTCATCGAAGCCCTGGATCTGTGGGCAGGCCAGAAGGACGCACCGGTCACCGCTACTCTCGTCAAGCTGCTCGCCGACCAAGCCGTCCCCTACCTCGCCGCACTGCGCTATAAGGACTCCGGGCTGCGCAAGCGCGCCGAATGGGAGAGGGTGTGGGACTTGCAGCGTGACGAAGACGCGGGGCTGATCAAAGCCACCGACATCCCCGTACCCCCGAAGTACACCAACGCGGACTTCCTCAAATCGTCGTACTGGTCGCATCGCGGCAAGCTCGATGTGCCGAAAGAACGGTTCATCGCCTACCCCCACGCCGGGCGCGCCACCGACCCGACCCCGCTGCTCGGATGGGCAGGCTGGAACCATGCTCAGCAGGGTTTGGCGCTCGCCACCATCTATGCCATGCGCGAGTCCGAGGGCACACCGTTGACCGCATTGGTGCCTGTCGTCGCGGGCATCGCCGAGGTGCTGCCCTGGGTCAAACAGTGGCACGCCGGTGTCGACCCGAATCTCGGGGTCGACCTCGCCGAGTACCTGACGGCCCAACTCGCCGAGAAATCCGCCGCGGTCGGTGTTCCGGTGCAAGATCTGCCGGCGTGGCGACCCGAAAAGAAGACCCGCGGCCGCAAGGCAGCAACCGGAAAGGCAGGCCAGTAGTGTTCCCCGGCGCCTCGACTCCCGCGCGCACCTTGCGCGAGACATTCGACATCCCCGAATCACACGGCACCAACGACTACGTGTTGCGGCTGTCCGATTCGGTAGGCGAAGACCACCTCGCCGCAACCGTCGACTCGTACGTCGTCACTCCCGCCCTCGTTGAAGCATTCGACTCGGCTCTATCGGTAGTCGACGAGGCACTGCGCTCCGGTGAAAACAAGGCCGCGTTCCTCCACGGCTCCTTCGGCTCCGGTAAATCGCACTTCATGGCCGTGCTGCACGGCATCCTCGGACACTCCCCCAAAGCTCTGTCCGTACCGGAGCTTCAGCCGATCGTGGCCCAACACCCCACGGTGAACCAGGCGAACCTGCTGCGGCTCACGTTCCACTTCCTCGACGCTACGAGCGTCGAATCGGCGCTGTTCGACCAGTATCTGCGGCAGATCGCCGCTGCACACCCCGACGTGCTTCCCCCGGTATTGCACTCCGCGGGCGGCTTGTTCGGTGACGCCGACAACCGACGCCGCGAGGTGGGCGACGAGAAGTTCTTCGCCGCGCTCAACAGCGCCGGGGGCCCGCAGGCCAGCACCACGGTCAACTGGTCCGCATTGGGTCAGTCGACCGGGGCGTGGACACCCGAGACCTACGCAGCCGCAAGCGCTCCCGGTGCAGATCCCGCCGAGCGCGCTCGGCTACAGCAGGCCCTGGTATCCACCTACTTCACCAGCTACTCGCGCAACACCGACTGGCTCTCTCTCGAAGACGGTCTCGCCGTCATCGCCGACCACGCCAAATCGCTCGGTTACGACGGCGTCGTTCTCATGCTCGACGAACTCGTGCTGTGGTTGACGTTCCTCATCACCGAACGCGAACGTTTCAACGCCGAGGTTCAGAAGATCACCAAGCTGGTCGAGACCAGCAGGGGGCGCCTTGCCGTCCCGGTCATCTCGTACGTCGCCCGGCAGCACAACCTCGCCCAGTGGGTCGCCAGCGGCCCCGACGCCGGTGCCATCCAGCAGGCGGTCGAACGGGCATTCGCTCACCAGGAGGGACGGTTCGGGCTCGTCACCCTCGGCGATGAGAACCTCCCCTACATCGCCCACAAGCGGCTGCTGCAGCCGCGGGACGCCGAGGCCAAAGCCGCCCTCGACGCCGCGTTTGCTCGTCTCGACCGCAGCCCGCAGGTATGGGATGTGCTCCTGGACGGTGTCAACACCGATGACCGGCACCGCGGCTCCGACGCCGATGCTTTCAAGCTGACCTACCCGTTCTCGCCTGCGCTCATCGCGACGCTGCGCGAGTTGTCGGGACAGATGCAGCGCGAGCGCACCGCGCTGAAGGTCATGCAGCAGATGCTCTCGGACAACGCCGACCGGCTCACTATCGACAATGTGATTCCTGTCGGCGAGGCGTTCGACTACATCATCGACAGCGCAAACGCGACCCCCATCAACGAAGCCGCCACCCAGACGTTCAAGACTGCGCGCTCGCTGTGGACCGATAAGTTGCGTCCGTTGCTTTTCCGCAATGCGAATGTTCCCGAGTCCACACCGGACAAGGACGTGCCGCCGGGTCTGCGCGCAGATATCCGTATCGCCAAGACGTTGCTGATGTCGGCGGTGGCCCCGAATGTGCCTGCGCTCAAGCAGATCGACGCCGCTCGGTTGGCCTCGCTCAATCACGGCAGCGTCATCAGCCTCATCCCGGGTGACCAGATCGGACAGATCACCGGCAAGGTCAAGGCGTGGGCGGCGGAGATCCCCGAGTTGTCCGTCACGGCAGACGCGAACCCCATCATCTCGGTGACTCTCGAATCGGTCGACTATGAGCGGATCGTTCGCCGCGCCCAGGCCGAGGACACCGACGGCCGTCGCCGCGAGCTGATGCGCGAGATGCTCTCCGAGCAGCTGGGTGTGGTCGGAGCCGACCACACCGTCGACAACGCACTGCTCCGCCAGGTGATCTGGCGCGGAACCCAACGGCAAGTGGAGATCGTGTTCGGCAACATCCGCGACCACGGCTACCTGCCGGACGAAGCCTTCCGGCCCTCGATCGACGGGGCGTTGCGGCTCGTCGTCGACCTACCGTTCGACGATGCCGGCCACACCACCGGCGAGGACCACGACCGCATCGACCAACTCTTGCGGACCGGGCAGGATCGGTTCACCGTGGCATGGTTGCCGAACTTCTTCAGCCAAAAGGTAACTCGGCAGCTCGGCCGGCTCGTGATCCTCAACTACGTGCTCGCCGGGGACCGGTGGGCGTCCTACGCGAACGAGCTGTCCGACGCGGACCGGGCCGCGGCCAGATCGATCCTGCAACAGCAGCAGACACAGGTGCGTGGCCAGCTGGGGACAGCCATTCAAGTCGCCTACGGAGTGGCAGCCGGATCCGGTTCGGCCTTCGCACCCGATCAGCCGCCGCTGCGGTCGCTGCACGCTGGTTTCGCCGTGCAGCCTCCGATCGGACACGACCTGGGCGAGGCCGCCAACCGGTTGATCGCCGACGCGTTCGCCGCGCTGTATCCCGATCACCCCGAGTTCACTCCTGCCGATCAGCTCATCACCCGGCGTCAGCTGAATACGACGTTGACACGGTTGCGGGAAGCCCAGGCGGTGGAAGACGGACGCATCCCCCTCGACCGCGGCGAACGCGACACTGTACGACGCGTCGTCGAATCGCTCGGTATCGCGCGTACCAATGACACCCATCTGCTCTTCGGCCCTGAACATTTCGCGAGTTGGCGCAACCGCATTACGCAGGAACTCTCACGTGCCGGATTCGACGAGTCGGGGGATGTTCACATCGAGGATCTGCGCAATGCGATCGTCGCGAGCGGACCGAAGCGGGGTTTGACCGATGACATGGTCGATCTGGTGGCGGGCGCGTGGGCAGCGCAGGGCAAACGGTCGTGGTTCCTGCACTCGTCTCCCATCACCGAACCGGCCATCGGCGACTTCCGACGTGGCACCACACTGCGCCTCGAGCCCCTTCCGGACCGTCAGGTGTGGACCCGGGCGTGCACTCGGTGGAAGACGCTGACCGGGGTCACTGTCAACGACTACCTCACCGCCACCAACGTCGCGGCTTTCGTTCAGCATGTGCGCGACCACGCAGCGAGCGGACGCGCCGACCGGTTACGTCTCGTCGATGTTCTTACTCGCGCATATGGCTACCTCGGGCTCCAAACCGGCAAGCGCTTCGACCTGGCGCGAGACCTGACCGAGATGCTCGACTCGCAACTCAACCACTTGGACAACATCGCCATGGTCGAGGCGATTGCGAATGCTCCCCTCGCCGGCACAGACCTCGAGGCCGGCAAGTGCCTTACCACGGCGGTCTCGGTGGCCGACGCTGTCAGTCGCTATTCGCTCGACAAGTTCACCGTGCTACGAAATGCGGCAACAGCGGACGATGAGCGGGGCCGCGAGGCGGCTGTGATCATCGATGCTGTTGCGGGCAGCTTCGCCGACCATGAGCTTTCGCGCCCGCTGGCTGGAGCCCTTAGAACCGCTGATGCGGCACGGGATCGATGGATAGAGAAGTGGATTACGTCAGACGGGCCACACCCGCCACCGCCACCCCCGCCACCGCCGCCGTCAGCGGTTACCTTCACCGCTCGTGGCGGATTCTCTGCCGCCGAAAGCCGTCTGCGGGAACTACTCGATGCGGATCCGAACGCCACCTACACCGTCACGATCACCAAGGTGGAGCCGTGACCGTCGCTGCCAGTCTTCCCGAGGCGGACATCGCGGCAGTACGCAGTCTCGTCGCTGGACTGCGCAGCAAGAACTACTCCCACGGAGTGATTGCTCTTGCCGCCGCCCCCGTATGGTCGGGACCGGACGAGATCGACTTCAACGGCCAATCGGTGCGGGTGCGTGTGGCGCCAAGTGTTCTGGCGATCCGCGACGCACTCACCGAGCGACACCGTGCTGATTGGGTAGTGATTCTGACCGATCGTGACGCGGCCGAACTACCTGCTGGTGTGCTCGAACACCTCACCGCCGGACGGCTGTCGAATCTGGATCCGTGGCCGGCGTTGCGAGAGCTGTTCCAGGCTGCCAGGCAGGAGTTTCACCTGCTCTCGCTGAGCAACGATGCCGCCCGCGCCGCCTTGCGCGACCTCGACGGCGTGCGCGCGCCCGCGCCCGGTGGTGTACTGACCAACGATCACCTGTTCGCGACGCTGGCCGACCGCAACTTCGGATTACGCCCAGCCGAGTACACCCCTCACCACATCGCGTTGTGGTCGATGGACGACGCGATCACCGCCCGGTTCGAGGTGTGGCGCCAGCACACGGATCCGGTGCTTCTCGAGCAGTTCTACAGCTGGATCGAGACCCGGCTCGGCCCGCTCGGCCCGGTCTTCGTCGCAGTGTGGCGCAGCAGAGGCCCGGGGCACCTCGTCCCGCTCGGTCTCGTCGCAGCGCTCATCGGCGACGGTAGCGCGGCCGCTGTAGCGTTTCCCGCGGCGCGAGACACCATCGTCAAAGTCCGCACCCTGCTCGAGGTCGAGCTCGGAAATCGTGCCCTCACCGAGCAGCAGCTCACCGCGTGGGGCAACGCCGCCGCACTTGCGGTGTCGGGCACCAACGTTCCCGACGAGGTGCTGCGCCGGGCCGAAGATGCAGTGCGACGCCTGCACGCCGAGCCGCTGGTCGCGCGGTCCGACGTCCTACCGATGGCACTTGCCCCGCGCATTGCGCAATTCGCAAAGGCCCTCGGAGCAGCCGTCGATTCCGATGATCTGGCGACAGCGGAAAACGCGTGGGCAGACGTAGTCGCCCACCGTAGTGCGCACGTCGGCACAGCCGATGCACCACGGAATGTACAGGTCGGGGCAGCTGCGCTGCGTCTGCTCCGTCGACGGAACCTCGAATGGTCCGAGCCTGCCGGTCTGACCCACTGGCTCTCGTACTACCGGCGCGACCTGTCGTGGGTGGACGACGCCGTCAACGATGCATTCGTCGGTGCCGACGACCGAGCCCTGGCAACGGTGGCCGATCGAATAGTCACTGCGGTGCGCAACCAGCGGTCCGAGGCGGATCGCCGATTCGCGCGCCAACTCGCCTCGGGCGGCGGCCATCGCGCCGGCTCGGGCGGCCCGCTCTACATCGAAGATGTGCTCGACCGAATCGTGAAACCGCTGACGGTGCCGGCACCGGGACCCACCGGTGGGCTCGGCAGCGTCTCCGCAGGCGGACCGAAGCCCTCGCCTGTACTGCTCGTGATCGCCGACGGGATGAGCGGATCGGTCGCCAATGAAGTTGTCGCCGACGCGCTGCGGCGACACCGGCCACAATGGCAGGAATGCCGGTTCGCCGGCGCAGACCAGCCGCACGCAGCACTCGCGGCACTGCCCACCGTGACACGCTTCTCGCGCTGCTCGCTCCTGACCGGAGGTCTCGCCGAGGGTGGGCAAGACAAAGAGCGATCCGGGTTTGCCAAATGGTTGCAGCGCAACGGGTTGAAAGGCGCTGGACAGGTCCTGTTCCACAAGGCCGATCTGGATCTGGTCTCCCGAAATCACGCACTTGCCGACGTCGTCCGCGATGCGGTGGACGACACAGAGCATCGCCCGGTCGTGGCGTGCGTCCTGAACGACATCGACGATGCGCTCGATCGGTCCGATCCCATCGGCGCCATTTGGAGCACTGCAAGCTTCAAGCATCTCGATCCACTGCTCACTGCCGCTGCAGCCGTGGGCCGAACTGTAGTGCTGGTCAGTGATCACGGGCATGTCGTCGAACGCCGCGAGCAGCCGAGCGTCCAACGCGGGCAGCAGATCTCCGCGAGATACCGGTCTGCCTCCGACCTCGACCCTGAACCCCGTGAGGACGAAGTGCTCGTCATCGGTGAGCGGGTACTGTCCGGACACCAGCGCGCGATCCTCGCTGTCGACGAGCAAGTGCGTTACACGGGCCTCAAGGCCGGATACCACGGCGGCGGCTCACTGGCCGAAGTGGTGATCCCCGTGTCCATCCTCGTCAACGGTGCGATACCACAGCACCTCGGGCTCGAAGTGGCACCTGCGCCGCAACCCGCATGGTGGGAAACGGCGCGTACCGCACCGACACCCATGGCCGCCCCTCCTGTCGCCGCGGCACCGGTTCCGAAACGCAAGAAGCCGCCAGCCTCCACGAAACCCGTTACACAGGCCGATGCGCTGTTCGATGTCGGCACGCCCGCCGCCGGTCCTGCGGCCACGGCACCCATGGGCCGCGATCGGATCGCGGAGGTCCTCGGCAGCGAGCTCTTCAAGCAGCAGTACGCGCAGTTCCGACCCAAGTTCACCAAGGCGGTCATCGGCAAGTTGTTGCAGGAAATGCTCGACGCTAACGGTCGGCTTGCGTTGAGCCGAGCTGCGGACGTCCTCGACGTGAAGCCGGCACGCGCTCGCGCCGCGATTGCAGTGCTCGCACAGGTACTCAACACCGACGGGGTGGTGGTGCTCTCCGACAACGGCACCGAGGTCGAGCTCGAATCCGCGTTGTTGTTCGAGCAGTACGGGGTTGCGCCGTGACCACGTTGTCGCCGGTCCGTCGGCGAGAGATCCTGCAGGCGCTGCGACAGGGAACCGTTCCTGCCGGCAACCTCGATGTACTTGCCGTAGGCATCGACAGATTTGCTCCGACCGTCGACGATGACCTCGACGCCATCGCCGCCGGTGGATCGGTGTTCAAGGCTGTGCGTGGCGAATACGGTTCGGGTAAAACCTTTTTTGCTCGGTGGATACAGCAGCGCGCTATGCGTCGCGGCCTGGCGGTGGCCGAGGTCCAGATCAGCGAACTCGAAACACCCCTCCACAAGCTGGAAACGGTGTATCGCCGGACTACCGAGTCCCTGCGCACCGCCGCGTTCCCTCCCTCTGCGTTCCGCAGCGTGCTCGACGCTTGGTTGTTCGGTGTCGAGGAGGACGCCGCGACTGCGGCGGGAGTGGACGAAGCGACCGAGGAACAGATAGACGCGCTGCTCGAGCAGCGCCTCGCGGCCGTTGCGACTGTGACACCGGTGTATCCGATGGTGTTGCGCGCCTATCGTGCCGCTCTCGCCCGCGAAGACGCCGCCACCGCGGATGCGCTCGTCGCCTGGCTCGGAGGGCAGCCTCACGTGGGTGCCGCCGCGAAACGGGCTGCCGGTGTTCGGCAAGACGTCGACCACTTCCTCGCCATGGGATTTCTTCAGGGTTTGCTCGCAGTGCTCGAAGGAGCGCGACACCCGGGGTTGCTCCTGGTGATCGACGAGGTCGAGACGCTGCAGCGGATGCGCTCGGACAGTCGCGCCAAGGCGCTCAACGCGCTGCGTCAGTGGATCGACGAGCTCGACTCGGGTCGATATCCGGGGTTGTATCTGCTCATCACCGGTACACCTGCATTCTTCGACGGTCGACTCGGCATCCAGTCGCTGCCGCCACTTGCGCAGCGCCTTCACACCGACTTCACCACCGACGCTCGCTTCGACAACCCGCGCGCTCCACAGATCCGTCTTGCCGGGTTCGACCTGGAGAAGCTCGTCGAAGTGGGCATTCGAGTGCGTGACGTGTATGCGAATGGCGCCTCGGCACCCGAGCGGATTCGCGCGCTGGTCGACGACTCTTACTTGCGCGACCTCGCATCCGCAGTGGCGGGCAAACTCGGAGGGCAGGTGGGAATCTCACCGCGGCTCTTCCTCAAGAAGCTTGTGCTCGACGTGCTCGACCGAGTCGACCAGTTCGACGACTTCGATCCGCGACAGCACTACGCGTTGACGGTCGCGTCGACCGAGCTGACGGACACCGAGCGCGCCGCGGTTTCCGCGGACGACGTGGAGCTTTAACACATGACCGGCTTCGACTTGCTCGATCCGGTGCTGCAGCATCACATCGTCAACTCGCTCGGCTGGCCTGGTCTGCGGCCGCTACAAGACGAGTCGGTCGCGCCGATCGTCACCGGATCGGACGCGATTCTTCTCGCTCCGACCGCAGGCGGGAAGACCGAAGCGGCAATGTTCCCGTTGCTGACCCGTATGCAGTCCGATCGCTGGACCGGTATCTCCGTGTTGTACATCTGCCCGCTCAAGGCGCTACTGAACAACCTGCAGCCGCGTCTGGCGGACTACGCGACGTGGCTCGGCCGCGATGCGATGACGTGGCACGGAGACGTCGGTCAGTCCGTCCGCGGTCGTATCAAGCGCGACCGACCCGACATCCTGCTGACCACTCCGGAATCGCTCGAGTCCATGCTCGTCTCCGAAAGCGTCGACGCGGCAGAACTACTCGGCGGAGTACGAGCGGTAGTGGTCGACGAGGTGCACGCGTTCGCGGGGGACGATCGCGGTTGGCACCTACTGGCGGTGCTGGCACGACTCGAAACGTTGCTCGGACGACGTCTGCAACGGGTGGGTATGTCCGCCACCGTCGGGAATCCGGAGGAGTTGCTCGGCTGGTTGCAGGGTGGCACGACCGCCCCCGGCCGCGTCATCTCCCCCGCAGTCTCAGGCGCTGCAGTGATTCCCGAGATCACCGTCGACTCCGTAGGTGGTATCGAGAATGCCGCAAAAGTGATCGCCGCGCTGCACGCCGGGGAGAAGCGACTCGTCTTCGTCGATTCGCGGAGGCTCGCCGAAGAATTGGGAACCCAACTGCGTCGACGTGGCATCACCACCTTCATCTCGCATTCCTCGTTGTCCGCGGCCGAGCGCCGTGAATCGGAGGAAGCGTTCGCCGATGGTCGCGACTGCGTCATTGTTGCCACCTCCACTCTCGAACTCGGTATCGACGTCGGCGACCTCGACCGAGTAATCCAGATCAATGCTCCTCGGACGGTGTCGTCGTTCCTCCAGCGACTCGGTCGCACAGGCCGCCGCCCCGGTACCACCCGCAACTGTCTGTTCCTTGCTCTTACCGATCAGGCAGTACTCGACACCCTCGGTATGTTGCAGTGCTGGTCTCGCGGGTGGGTTGAGCCGGTGTTACCGACGCCGCAACCCCGGCATATCGCAGCCCAACAGTTGCTCGCCGCCGCGTTGCAGACCCGCCGCGTTCCGCTCGTCGATTGGCAGCGGGCATGGGGATCGCTGCCGCTGTTCGGCTGCGACGGGCAGGAGGTTTTCGACCACCTGCTCGCCGAAGGATTCCTCGAACACGATGCGGGCAGCGCATTCATTGGACCTGAGGCCGAAAAATACTTTGGGCGGCGGCATTTCATGGAGCTGCTCGCGGTGTTCACCGCCGCTCCGGAGTTCAAGGTATGGGCCGGTCGACAAGAAATCGGCTCGGTAGAGACGAGTGTGCTCACCGACGATGTCGAGGGACCGCGCATTCTGCTGCTCGGTGGGCGGTCATGGAAGGTCACTCACATCGATTGGAAGCGACGGCACGTATTCGTCGAGGCCACCCATATCCAAGGTCGCGCCAAGTGGAGTTCGATGCCCGATGGTGCCTCATTCGAGATCGCGCGCGGTATTCGTGATGTGCTGCTCGGTGCAATGCCCTCCGGGGTGACGTTGACGCGACGAGCCATAGCGACGTTGGAAGACCAGCGTCTGCAGCGCTCCTGCCACGTCACCGATGGTGCATTCGTCATCACTCGCGACGATCGGGACGATTGGCGTTGGTGGACGTGGGCAGGCTCGAAGGCGAACCGAACCCTCGCGGCGTGGGCCCCGGATCTAATTCCGCCGCGGCAGCGGATCGGGGCTGAGTCGCTGCGGTTGCACGCCGACCTGACGGTCGCTGATATCCGTGAAGGACTCGCCGCACTACGCACTGGACCTTCGAGGCCTCTCCCGGCGGTGGACGCGGGCGCACTGCGGGGGTTGAAGTTCTCGGCGGCGTTGCCCGAACACCTGGCACGGGCAACCCTTGCTGTCCGTGCCATCGACGCAGCCGGAGCGGACACGGTGCTCGGCGAGAAGACACAGATCGGATGATCACGGGCTCAACACCTGATTGGAGCAGCTGGTTTCCACTGCTGGGGATCTCCCGCACTGCCTCTGTCCCCCGAGTTCCTGGCATCTACCGTGTTCGCCGCAGAGACTTCGACGGTCTCGACTACATCGGGCAGAGCGGACGGAGTCTTCGCGAGCGCTTGGGCGCACTGTCCCGGTGCCACGCGGAGCAGATGCCCTATCGGGACCCGCACACCGCGGCACCCGCCCTGTGGGCGTTACGCCATGCGACCGGCTGTGAATTCGAGACGTCGTACATAACGGTCGCTGGAGATTCGCATATTCGGAAGGGACAGGAAGCGTTGGCGATCGGGTTGTACCGCCAGGAGTTCGGCGCTTCCCCGACCGTACAGTTCGGCCGTGTCCCGAACGGCTATCGCGCCTCATCGCCGAACAACTCACGCCTCGTGGCTGCAGGGGCCAGGTTTCGTGGCGGCCTGTACGTCGGCCCGTCGCTCGCGGAACACAGTGTCGGGGCACCCCCGGTTGGTCCTCTGACCCCCGCGACCCAGAGTCAGTCGTGGTGTGGCCATAACTGGAGTGAGTGGGTAGCGCTGTCGGATGCTCGAAGCACAATCCCCACAAAGGCCGTCGGCCTGTATCGCATCAGGGGCGACTGTGACGACGCCCTGCTATATATCGGGCAGGGCGTACTCCCGAATCGACCTCTCGCGCACCTCGCGAAGATCGCCACAGCCGGTCATGCGCAAGGCGCGACATTCGCCTCACAGCACAGACTCGAAGTCTCCTGGGTTGCGGCGCCGCAGCGACCGGCAAATCAGCTGCTGGAACTCGAGAACGACCTCGTCGCAGCACACGTGCTTCATCTGAACTGTGCCCCCGCAGCGCAGTTCAAGGGTTGATCGGACAGGACATTCAGGTGCACTCAGCAGATTCATGGGCCGCTGCCAACGGGTTTGGACCTCACATTCCCTACACGCCGACGGCTATGTCGGTCCCACGTTCACGCCGTGGTCCCCGCGGGTTGCGCGGCATCTACCTGGTGGAGTTCGCTAACGACGCGTGCTACATCGGCATCTCCGGCAGCGACTGCGCCAGCCGCCTGATTGCCCACGGCAAGACGTACGACGACATCACCGGCTTCCGGCTGCAGCGGTTCGCCGGATCATACTCCGCGTTGAGAGACCGCGAACGTTCACTGATTCACGACGCGGAGAAGTCCGGACTCGTCGTACGGAACCGCGAACACGCCCTTCGATTCGAAGACGAACTTCCGCACGGCGCATCCCGATGCGCAATTTATCTGCGTCGGCGTGGAATACGCCGCGGCAAGATCAAGCACGCACCAGGTGGCGCGTCGCAGCAACAACTGATTGCCCGCGGTCACAAAGCAATCGAAACAATGACGGAAGACCCCGTGATCATGCGTGCCGCGGCCAGTTTGAATCTCGCGCTCATGCGCAAGGGCAGAAGCTCACAGATCCGGTCCCACTGCGCTCAACTGGCCCGAGCAGCTCTGGATGCGACAGTTCTCGACCCCGCCTGAAGCCCACATCACGTCCAATGAAAGCGACCACATGGCAATCCGCGATATCGAACGAAAGCACCTCGACGCTGCCATCAGCGAGTTCGACACGACCGACCGTAAGGCGATGCTCGACACCTACGGATTCGGTGTCTCCACCGGGTATCTCGTGCATCTCAACGGGCGATTCTACGATCCCAAAGCACTCATCGGCGTCGCGCACAAGTATGCGACCGGACGCCCGCTCACAGCGTCCGACTTTGTCACGGACAACGCCCGAGCCCAACTCAAGGCGCTCCGCGTACCGGTCGTAAAGTTCAAGGGGCTGTGGTGGGTCAACCAAGGCGCCAACTACGCAACTGAGCGTGATGGCGGATACGTGTGGGCCGGGCAACGTGCGAAGAACGGGAGGGTCGTCCCGTCCTGGTCGAATGTCATGAAACTGCAGGAGGGGCAACTCGTCCTGCACTACACAAACAAGCAGATCACCGCCGTCGGCACTGTTCACGGGCACCCGCGAGAGGCGACGGATCCCGAGTCGAATCTCTTCGAACAATACGCACCTGCGGGATACCTCTGCCCCATCGACTACAGGGAACTCGCCAACCCTATTTCCGCGTCGGAGTTCCCTGAGGAGCTTCTCGCGACTGCGCCGTTCGACAAGAACGGCAAGGTCAACCAGGGGTATCTCTACCCGATCGGCGACGACCATATTCTTGACGTGCTTGCGTTCCTCGACGCCCGCATACCCGGCCTGCTCGAGGGCACCTTCACCCATCGGACACACTACGAGGATCAGCACTCCGACGAGTTCGCCGGCTCCTACGAATCCGATCCCATCCTCGAGTCCTTACTGCAGTTCAAGAACATCGTCCTCGAAGGCGTTCCAGGCACGGGGAAATCATACGCAATCGAGAACATTGCACGTCAATGGCGTTCCCGAACCGGTCGGTCGCTACACGATTTTGATGGGCGCCCGTACCGCACCACAGTGATGCACCCGAGTACTTCTTACGAGGACTTCATCGAGGGGTTGCGCCCCGTCCCGTCTGTACGCGTGGATGCGCCCGGATATTTCGACGAAGCTCCGGCTCGGGATACCTCGTTCGCAGTCGCCGACGGCTTCTTTGTCGAGGTGTGCCGTGCGGCGGTACGCGCGCCACACGAGGACGTGCTTGTCCTGCTCGACGAGTTGAATCGCTGCAACATTCCGAGCGTCTTCGGCGACTTGCTACTGACACTGGAGTCTTCCCGTCGCGCAAGATTACGCAGTGCCGGACCAAGTAGCGGATCGGCCCACGATTGGTCGGCAACGACGACAGCTCGACTGCCCTACTCCGGTCGCACGTTCTTCGTCCCGGACAACGTGTATGTCGTGGCAACTACCAATACAACGGACCGGTCGGTGGCACCGCTCGACGCTGCGTTACGTCGCCGGTTCGCATTCCACCGGCTGGAACCCGAGTTGGGCGAAGTGACTGCGCCATCCATCTTGTCCTCCGCTGATCGCGAGTTGTTCCGCAGCGGGGCTCGGATTCTGGAGAATGTGAACGAACATGCGTTGCGGCCCTGCCTGGGCCCCGACGCACTACTCGGACACTCCTACTTCTACTCGATTGCCGACGCACTCAATGATCGTTCCCGAAATCCCGCAGACGTGATTGCAAGCTATTGGAGGTACACGATCCTCCCCCAATTGATCGATTCGGTCCGAGCACTCAATGCCGACGATATTCTCGACAGCCACACCCGACCCGCATGGTTCGATACCCATTCCGAGATCGAGAAAAAAGCTCTCGACCGTGCCATGGATGCTCTCGGCGCCCTGGACGATTATCTGGCCCAGTTCGGACTCATGCTTGTCGTCGAAGGCACCGGGCTGGCGAGAGGGGCGCGGATCGCGGGAATCGAGGTCGGCGACCCGGGCTCTGATGACGAGTTGGTTCTCGACGACTTCGACGCAGCGGCCGGTATGGACTCGTGACAGTCACGATTGCAGCGTCACCACGTGGCGCCCGCGTCGGGTTCTCCTCGGCGAGCGTGGACGGGACACAACTGCTGTTGACAGTCGCGCCGAAAGCCTGGCGTCCTGAACATCAGGGGACGCTCCACATGGCGGGACCACGACGAGCGGATGGCCACTACCTCGCAACCGTCTACGAAACCGACCGACTTCACGTCCGTGACAACCCCGACCTCCAAAACCTCACTGAGCGATGCCTACAGCGTTCAGTGATCGAATCAGAGAAGTCGAAACGAAGGTGGGGAGAGGCATTACTCCACCCCGACGTCTCACCTTTACGGACGGGTCTGCTCGCCACACTCCCCGCGGTCGACACTCACGCGGCAACCGATCTGCTCCGATTGTGCAACCGTGTGAATCTGCTCCGGCGCGAATCCGAACCACTTTCAGCCGAATTTACTCGATCACAGCTTCACCGACCTATGCTTTATCGCCGCCTTCTCGACGAGGTTCAACGTCGTATCTCCTCCGCCCGTCGCGGATTTCGCCCGGTTGTTGCGGCGCATACAACGATTCGAGGTCGGGTGGTTCCGGCCGGTCTGGCTCGCTACCACGCCACCGGAGACCCGAGAATCGAATGCCGCTACGCGGAACTGACCGGATCCACTGCCCTACTGGGCATCGTGTGTGCGGCGCTCGACTGGATTTCCGATGGGATAGTGCCCCGTGGAGTGGTGGACTTCGGATCGGCTCTGCAGTAGACGTAGTGATCAACGAGTCGTGCTGGATACT
>NZ_JABAGQ010000008.1 GCF_012844225.1 Rhodococcus sp. 105337 | reverse complement strand
TACGCGATGGCCCACCCTCGGCGAGGGAGCGACACGCCGCGGACCTGGCCGGATGCGCTCAGCCGATTCCCACCACTCCCCGGGACTTACCCTCCGATGGCGGCTCGATTCCGTCCCCGTTCTCTGCCGAATACTCGACAACACGGCTGCGGCACGATGCCGTCGGTCTGCGGCGGACTCTCAGCGAGGTCACCTCGACACCGCTTCGTGCCGCACTTACAGACGGGCCGCGCCTCCACTTGTCCCGTCTGGATCGCCCGTGGTCCGACGCGCTCGCGATGAGCCTGGCAGTCCTGAGCGAACGCGAGCACATCGCAGGCAAGGCGCATTCCCGAGAAACCGATGCCTTCGAGTTGTCGACACGCACCGACAAGCTGTGGGAACGCATTGTCGAGGAGTTGCTTCAACGCGCGGGGTTCGACGCCGTGCGGAATCAAAGCAGACTCGGTACGGGGGTGGTGGCGGACCCCTGGTCCGGCAAGGCGGACAGCGGATCCCGCACATTCCCGGATCTCGTGGCCCAGTTTGGCGACGATCTCGTGGTGATCGATGCGAAATACAAGTTGCGTAGCAGTCTCGTGGCACCGAGCCGCGACGACCAATACCAAATGTTTGCCTACAGCCACCTCGTGGCGGACGAAGGGCGGCGTCCGAGCCGGGTCATGCTCATCTACCCAGGAACTGGACCGACTGCACGATGGTATCGAGGACCTGATAGCACGATCCCGCTCGATGCCTACAGCATTCCGTTCCCTCAACCTGGCGATGTCCGGACCGACGCTGCGTTCGCGCAGTACCTGGATCGTGCCGGAATGGATCTCGCGAAGCAGCTCCGTGACAGCTCCAGATGACACCAAGTGAGCCGGCTGACTCGCATGTCAGCTACGTGTGACGCTATTGCTCGGTTCGACCTTCCAAACCAACACGCAACTCTGAGGGCACGCAAGCCCACATCGCGGAGGTTGCAATTGTCCTGGCACTTCGATATCTGAAAGTGCAGGCGAACATCAAGGAACGGAGTTCAGAAGTGGCCGAGATAAACGGTGACACGTCGGCGGGCGACACCAGCGCTCCTGCGCGCCTCGACGGGGCTGAAAATCCCGACCATCCCAAAACGACTGTGTGGGATGGGCGACTCGATCATTTCTCCGAAGAGGAAATCGCGGTTCGAAACGCACTTGCCGATGCAGCCAGAGCCGCAAACTGGGAGGCTGTGTTCGGCCTGCTCGATACCCACAGATACACCCTGTCGCCGAACTCGTGGCGTGCGTATGGAAAGTCCTGGTACACACCACTTCACCAAGCCGCCTGGCACAACGCGCCGGTTTCGGTTGTCGAGGAACTCATCCAACGTGGCGGATGGCCGTCATTACGCACCGCGTCCGGCGAAACTGCACACGATATTGCTGTGAAGAAGGGACACATCACGCTTGGCGACTCGCTCGTCCCACCCACATCCAAGCGTGTCGACAATGACGTCTTCAGCAAGCTCGACGAACACTTGGCGCGGTTGGTCGAATCTCGAATCCGCCCTGCTCTGCCTGTACGGCTCCGCCACCCTGCCACCGAGGCACTCGCCGAGACCACCGACCAAGCGTTATGGTTCCCCATCCCGGGTATGTACGGCGGCTTCTCCATCCGACTTATGCGCAGCTATCTGTTCGTAGAAAGTTGGTGCCGAGTCGCCGGAGGATCCGGGCAAGCACACGTCGTCACCACCGAAGGGTTCACCCTCGTCGAGGAGGGGTTCGTATAGCCACATCTACCCCGATCCACGATCCACGGCCGAGAACCCAGGTCGGGACGCGATACGCGACCTGATCGCCCAGTACTATCTCCTCACCACTAACACTTCACGAGCACGGCCCGACGGGCTTCCGACACAGGACATGCCCCCACCCGATGCGAACCTGAAAAGGCGCATGGGCATTGACCAGTTGGATCGTCAAAATCGGCAAGGGCACTCCACAGCATTGGGATTTCGCGCGCGACGACGGGTTCTGGGATGTCCGCCAGCCCGGGTTCTTCCGACGCATCGAGCCTGGAGACGATATCTACTTCTGGCTGTCAGGGACCGGGCTACTCAGCAGGGTTCGCGCAACCAGCGCTCTCTACGAACTCACCCCCGGCTCGCGTTCGGCTCACTGGATCGACAGAGACGACGGCGGCTACACCCATCGCTTCGACTTCGAGACCATTAGCGAGGTTCCCCAGCGTTCCTTGACGTGGGGCGAGCTCAAACGAGAGCACGGACGCAACTACGCCGCGCAAGCCCCAGCCAACGAAATCGATGGTCCGGTAGCCGAATCGCACCTTAGATCCCTGTTCGACAATCGGAGCGATATCGCCTTTGCGAGTCTCCCGCTACCGGACGACACCCAGCTCGAGTACTCTCCCGGGTATACGCATGGCGACGATCTGCGTGAGCGAGCGAAACGCGAGATCGCAGCCCGACGGGGCCAGCGTAGGTTTCGCCAATCACTCCTCGTTGCGTACGAACACAGTTGCGCTGTAACAGGATCGAACGTCGAATCGGTTCTCGAAGCAGCACACATCGACCGATACTTCGGCGATCACAGCAACCACGTCACCAATGGAATATTGCTTCGCGCTGATCTCCACACTCTCTTCGACTTGCAGATGTGGACTGTCACGGATCTGCTCACCATCGAAGTTTCACCGATGCTGAAACGCAGCGAGTACGCATCGTTCGATGGCAGACCACTCCGGGTACCCGCGAATCCGAGGCAGCGTCCAGACCGTGCCGCCCTCGGCCGGCACCGAAAAGCCTGCCAATGGACAACGCAGAACGCCTAAGCAACTCTCGCTGAACAGCTCGGGCGATCGTGTAGGTGTGCATCTTCGGAACGCAACCGGTCGGGTCTCCTCGGTTTCGATCGTCAGGGCAACGGATCGACGCGCATTCACACCTCCGGATCGCGCCCCTTACCGCGTTTATCAGTCGGTACCTGACGAGGTCCTCAGTTCTGTGTATTTGGTGGCGTTGCCGCGCGCCTGGTCGACGGGATACTTGCTGGCGTTGGAGGCGAGCTTGCTCCGAACGGCGTGGGCCAGGTCGATGTCAAGGACGTCGGCGAGCCGGAGCAGGTATATGAACACATCGGCAAGCTCGTCGGAGGTCTGCTTCCGTTGTTGCGGATCGAGTTGATCCGCTTGCTCGGGAGTAAGCCACTGGAAGATCTCTGCGAGCTCGCCGAGTTCTCCGGTGAGTGCCATGATCAGGTTCTTCGGAGTGTGGAATTGTCCCCATTCGCGTTCGTCGGTGAAGGCACGCACCGCTGCTTGCAACTCGTCGATGGTCGTCACTTCCAGCTCCGTCCCTGCGCTCTTAATTCCGTGCCCCTCGTAATCCAGCTTCCCAGACCTGCGCGGCAGTGGTAGCGGAAGGGTCCGCACCGTTCCGTTTGGACGAAGCCGACTACCACTGCCTGCCGCCGAACGCACCGAGGCGACGAAGCATGCTCACGGCGGTCATTGCGACGCGCGACGAGTCACATTCGAGCAGGCACATCCGAGACACGAGGCGAGATACGCCGCTCGAGTTCGTCCCACAGCCCGGCCATCGCCGCGACCGGGTCGAGGTAGTACTCCGATTCCCGGACCCGCCAGAACTTCCACCCACTCCGGTGCAGTTCACGTTCCCGCTCGAGGTCGGCGCGCTGCCGGTCAGCGCTGGTGTGCCACTGCCCGTCGTCGCACGCGACCGCGAGCTTGCCCGCCGCTCCGGTCACCACCAGATCGATGAAGTGGCCGTTCACCTCGACCCGCGGGTTCACGTGATATCCCCGGGCCACGATGTCGAGGAACACCTCCTGCTGGAAGAGACTGTCGAACGCCTCGTGTCGTTCGTCGCGCGTCACGCCGTCCGGTATGGGTGCGGCGGGCGTCGTCGACGTCGACTGCATGTGGGAGAGCAGCGAATACCGCAGGTCGGTCCGCCGCAGCGTGTCGAGCGTCCGCGAATGGAACAACCACAGTTGGTCCTGAGCACGCGACGCCGCAACGTTGAATCGTCGCTGGTACTCGGTCCGCGTCATGGCCGCGATGTTCTGGTCGGGCGCCACGACCATCGACAGGAACACCACACTCCGCTCGTCGCCCTGGAAATCCGGGGGCGTGCCGACGCGCAGCCTGCGTTGCTCCCACTGGGCCGGGGTGAGACGGTCGAGCAGTTCGTTCTGGATGACGTCGACCTGCGACTGTCCCTGCAGAACGACCACGCCGAATGTCTTGCCGTCGTAGGCGGGGTCTTGGACACACTGCACGAGGGTGTCGACGAGGGCATTGGCCTCGGCGTGGTTCGCCAACGTGGAGTTCTGTCCCGTGACGGCGCCACTCTCGACGTATGTGGTGCGCAGTGGCGGCAGGCGGTCGGACCCGTATTGCCGCAGGGGAACCAGCGGGTCGTCTGCGTAGAACTGTTCGCTGGACCACGCGATGATCTCCGGCATCGACCGGAAGTGTTCCCGCAGCCGGATGATGCTTCCGAACCGTGACCGTAGCAAGGAGAACAGACTCGACCGCGGAGTGAAGCTGTCGCGCAGGTAATTCGGAATGTCGGGCAGGTACGAATCGAGACGGGTGAAGACGCCGTCGAGTGCACCCAGCGACACCGCACTCGGTGCACACTGCTTGTCATCGCCGACGACGATCACACGCGGCGCGAGCCACAGCAGAAACAGACTGCTGATGTCGACCTGACTCGATTCGTCGACGATGACGACGTCGAACGAACTCTGCTCGGGTGGAACCGAAGCGAGCACCTGCTGCAACGGCATCACCCACGCCGGCACCGCGCCCTGCGCAACCTGCATGGCCTCGCGCGCCGCCGCCCGATAGCGCTCCGCATACCGCCCGGTTCCCTTACCGATACTCGCGACATGGTCACGGTACGAATGGAGTGCCTGGACCTGTTCGGCCGTGGTGCGGGCGAGACACGTACTCCACGCCTTCTCCTCGACGAGCTGCGTCGTGAGACGCGTGATGTCCTTCTCGACTGCGTCGAGTTCACGTTCGAGCTGCCCGTCGTCGCTCCGTTCGTGGAAGCGCCGCACCCAGGCGTCTGCGCGTCGCCACGCCCACGCATCCTCGATGTGGGCGAGACGAACCGGCCATGCCAAGCTCAACGGATTGTCTCCGAGCGTCTGCGCGAGTGCCGGTGCAGCAGTCGTCAAACGCGCCTGCAGGGCTACGAGTTCCAGCTCCTCACGTTGTTCACCGACCGCACGGTCCCACGCGTCCAACGCCGCATTGATCGCCTCGAAGTCCGCTTCGTGGAAGGCTCGCGCCAGCGCGCGTCCTTCGGGCGACGCTCCCCCGGCGGTCTGGCCCCGCACATACATTCCGATGGATTCGAGCCAGTTCTTGCTTGCTTCCGCAGTGCCCGTCGCGGCGATGGCCCGTGCCGACTCCGCGATGGACCGCGCCTGTTCGACGCTCGCGATCCGCGGCGCACCGGGATGGACATCGCGTAACGCCGATTCGACGTCTCGCACCCGTGCCACGAGACTGTCGATGATGACGCGGTCCCGGTCGATGAAGGCGAGGGTGCCCACAGCACGGCTGCGCGACTCGTCGAGCTCGATGTCGATGCCCAGATCGCGGAGGACGACCCCCGCCACCCGGATCGCTTCGAGCACACGGAGGTGTTCAGCGACGATGCGCACCGTGTGGGCGGTGGTAGCCGCGACGCCGTCGACGGTCGCAAGTTCACCGAGCGCCTCGACTGCGGATTGTTCGTCGCTTCTCAGGAACCGAGCGAAACCGTTGCGCCACGTTTCCCCGGCCTCCAGCTTGCGGGCGAGCGCGTCGTACGCCTCGAAGGCGAGCGGTCCCGCTACCGACACCTGGACCGAGCTGGCACCGACGATCCGGTCGGCGTCCTGCGCGGCCTGCACGAGCCCTGCGAGCTCGGCGGTCTTTCCCCACAGATGCTGAGCCTTCCCCGACAGGACGTCGTCGGCGACGCGACGAATTCGAACGTCGAGCCGATCTGCATCCTTCAGGGCACCCTGCAACTGCTCGCAGCGGTCACGGATGTGGGCGAGTGCCTCGAGGGACGCGCCCTCGAGTATCCGCAGCAATCCCTGCATCTCGTCGTTCGCGGTGCCGCTCGATGCCTGTGAGACGGCCGCACACGCGTACTGCAGTTCCCTCTGGGTGGGGAGGGACAGCTCCGGGAAGCGTTGGTGCCGGCGTCGCGCACGCTCGACGCTCGACCGCTGATGGAGCGCATGGAGGGTGACGAGCTCGTCGACCGTCAGCGGCGCGGTGTCGGTGAGGAGAGGTGCGGGCAGCCACTCGTATTTGGGTTGTTGTGCGCGGACCCGTCGGACGATCGAGGCAACCGTCCCCTCGTAGCCGGCAGCGACCTCTGCATGGACCGATGCTTCCTCGGCTCGCGCCTGCCGGATCTGTTCCATCAGCGTCGCTCGACGGCCGAGTGCATCGTTGCGTTGCGTGGTGAGTTCGTCGATGCGTTCCTGCGCGCGTCGCGCGTTGAATTGCGCTTTGCGGATGGCGATTTCGCTGACGCTGCGGGTGAGTTCCACAGACCCGCCGTCGACCGGGTCGGTCACCGCTACACACAGGTCCTGAAGTTCGTCCGGGAGCTTGTCCCGGAGTACACGCAGCGCCTGCGCCTTCTCGCTGGTGACCAGCACGCGCTGGCCACGCGCCAGCAGCGCGGACACGATGTTGGCGATGGTGTGGGTCTTGCCCGTACCCGGTGGGCCCTCGATCACGACGCCGCTGTCGCCGGCGAGCCGGTCGAGGATCTCGCGTTGTTCTTCGTTGGCGGGCAGTGGAAGCAGCGGATCCCCGGTGAAGAGGCCCGACGGCGTGCCGATGCGGTCGAGCCATGCGACACGGTCGGCCGGCTCGATTGCTTCGACGAGCTGCGCCAGACCGAGCGGAACCGGATTCTCGTCGTCGGCCGCGGCCTCGGTCATGCGGTTGTAGTACTCGATGAGTGCGTGGGCACCGCGCTTGCGCAGGACGAGTGCGGGTGACGGCGTGACGAATGCGTCGGGCGACGATGCTTCCTCCGCACGGTCGGCGACCTCGACGCGCAGGGTGAGCGCACGCTCGGCCCAGCTCTTCAGAAACGCCCGGGCGGCGGGATCGAGGGGCGATGCGACCTGAGTGACAAGGGAGTCGTGCAGTTCGCGGACACTCGACGGGTCGAACACCTCCAGCCCGGTGAGGATCTGGACGTCTTCCAACGACGGGCCGGCGCCGGGATCGAGCCGGACCACCAGGTCGCCGGAGTCGCCGTGCCGCTCGACGACAGCGGACTGCGTGATCAGGTGCGTGCGAACCCGCGCGCCCGCAACCCGCTCGGACAGATGCAGCAAACCCGACGCGACGACGAGTTCCAGCGATTCGGGTTGGTCTTCGAGGTCGAGCATCGTTCGCTGCAGGAACGTGTACAGATGCGATGCGGCTCGTCGTTCACGGTCGGCGGCCGCCCATGTCCGCCAGTCCGTGAGCCAGGCGTCGAAGCCTGCCGCGGTGGCGGGGGCCGTCGGGTCGAGTGCGGGTTCGATGTCGGAGTCGCCGATGTCGCCGCGAACATACGTCGCGAACTCTCCGGAAGGGAGTGGCGGGTCTTCGAGCTGAGCACGACGCGCGCGCAGGAAGACCTCACCCGACGCGGCGTGAGCTTTCAGGCCGGCCCTGATGTTTCCCTCCTCGAGGGACATCACGGCACGGTGTTTGTCGACGATGCGAACCGGTGCGCTGCGGGCTTTGACGAGCTCTGCCATGAAGGCAAGCAGGCGTTGCACGCGGTCCCTCAGTTCGGGATCGTTGTCCCTCGACGCGACGTCCACTCCACACCCTGCTTCCACCCGCCGACGGCAACGGACCCCACCACCTTAGAAACTGTCTCCGGCGAGTCCGCGTCCGGTCCCGCCTCGTCCCCGCACAAGTGCATTGAATTCCGCCGACACTACCCTTCGACCTGCGTAAAAATCCCCTGCTGTTACCGCCAGGACAGTGCAGGGGCACCCGTTGCGAGCAATCAGCCGACGCCGGGCTTTCCATGCATGCTATTTGCTCGCCCAACGGGGATCCGCGCACGGAAATGCGCGAGCGAATCACCATTGAGCGCGCAGATCGACAACGGTTCGGCTCATCAACCCTCACTGAGCAGGCGACCGCATCCCCATTCGTCGGTCGGAGCAACCACCCCTGGTGTCCGCCCGATAGAGCCAAGTCCGCGTCCGGTACCTGGCTGCGTCCCTAGCCGGTGGCTTCGACAAAGCGCGAACCAGAAGGCACCGGCTTGTTAACCAGCTCCCGCGGCGAGTGAAGATTCACGTACAACCGCGGAATCGAAGCCGGCGTCACCGCCAATTCTGCCGAGTGCGCGACAGTCTCGAGACGAGTCCGCACCGGGAGAAGCTGAAAGGCTACGCTCGGCTGGTAGTCGTGGGCAGCGGGGCTTCACACCCCGCCCAACCGTTTCAGCACTCCCCTCCACCGACCGTCCGTATGAATGTCGGGTCGCCGCACACGATCAACTGGTCGCGGGCCCGGGACAGCCCCACATACAATCGTTCCCGCGATCGCTCCTGCGGCCGTGATTCGTTTACGGCAAGTACGACCGCCCGGCGCTCGAGTCCTTTGAATCCCAGGACGTGGCCGTAGAACACCTGGTCGCTGTCCCAGAAACTCTCCCAGTACGCTTCAGGCCCGGCTTGCTGCCGTTCGACCTGTTCGGGGTGCCGACTTCCGGTCGCGAGGAGGGCGACATCTTCGGGCCGCCAGCCACTTTCGAGCAGAGTCTCGATGGCGTCGTCGGCGCGATCGAGCGCATCTTCCGGTGCGCACGGAACGAAGGTGACCTCGGGCCCGTCGCCGCCGAGCAATCGCATGCGTTGCCCGACGAGCGGTGTGAAACACCCGGCGATCTGCTTGGTGTTGCGGAGGTTCTGATCGAGCACCAACGGCACCAGCGTAACCGGGGGAACACCTTCCCGATCGAAGACCCGCTGCCCTTCGTCGCTGAACACGTAGATCTCGCCGGCATCCTCGTCTCTCAATACAGCGAGAACCGGCCGCCACCAATCGTCGGCGAAGTCCTGCGCTTCGTCGACGACCACGGCGTCGAACCGCTGCCCGTTCGGAAGTTCGGCTGCGAGTTCCGCCATCCGCGCCGGGAGCACATGCTCCCAGAACGCCACGGTTTCTTCCGTGCGCAGGCTCTCCGGCGGACCTTCCGGGGCACCCCAGCGTCGGCCGAGTTTGTGAAATTCACCGACATAGGCGGGACGCTGTTTCCGTGGCAGTGCCCTGGTGACGCGTTCGAGGTAGGACGCGAGCCCGTGGGAATAGCAGATCAGCGCGACACGCTTACCCTCCTTGGTGAGCCTGCGAGCCTTTTCGATCGCGAGGAAGGTCTTGCCACTTCCCGCTCCTCCGCGGATCTCGACGCGGGGAAGCAGACGCGCCGCATCGAGTACCGCCGCTTGCTGCTGGGTGAGCAGGTTGCCGGCGTCCTCGTTCTCGAGCGCGCGCGAGACCACGTCGCGCTGAGGCAATCCACGCCCCGACAGCACATCTGCGAGTTCGAGGATCGAATCCGCGTCGATCCCGGTTCTCGCGACGTGCTGATCGATGAGCACCTTCATGAGCTTGCCGACGATTCCGCTCAGACCGTCGCGGTCGACCACCTTCCAGCGGGGACATTCCGGCAAGGCGAAGTCTGCGGGAAACGAACTGTTGGGGAACACGACCACGTGATCCCAGCGCACGTGGCCGACGGGGCGACGGGGATCGTCGTCGACGTACCGACGTAACGCGTACATTGCACCCCGCACCTGTCCCACCGGATCGATGACGGCGGGTCCGCCCGGGCGACGCTGATACCACGCGCCGTTCTCGTACCAGACTCCCCCGCCCTTGACCTCGAGGCAGATCACACCGTAGCCCTCGAGCGCCACGACGAAATCTATTTCGTGGTCCTTGTCGTGGTCGGTGACGCGCTGGTTCGCGACCACGAGGTCGTTCGGCCCGAGCTGATCGATCAGCGCCCGCCACACCACTTCTTCGGTGACATGCGCGAACCTCGGCTCCTGGGGAATACGAATGCTCATCGCAGATCTCGCGACGGCAGTACCCGTGACCGTTCAGGCATCGACGTCGACCCCGTACCGCACCGCAAGGGCCGCAAGGCCGTCGTCGTAGCCCTGCCCCACCGCCCGCAGACGCCACTTGCCTGCCCGGCGGTAGATCTCGGTGAGCACCATCGTGCGTTCGGTGGTCCCGGCGTCGAGAACGAAGGTCGCGGCAGTGCCGTCGTCGCTGTCGACGCTGACGGAGACGGCGCCGAGGTCACCGAAGGTACGGTCGCCGTCGATAGCCGCCGCGATGGCGATGCGCTCGCACTCGGCGGGCAGCGACGCGAGGTCGACGCGGACGCACTGCTCACTGCTGCCGTCGATGGTCAGTTCCACCACCCCGTCGTCGAACACGGGGTTGTTGTAGAAGACGAAATCGTCATCGGTGTCGACTTTTTCGTCCGAACCGAGCAGGAATGCGACGATGTCGATGTCGAACTCGTCGTCGACAGCTTCGGCTTTCCACGCGATGTTCACCGACCAGGACGTGATCTTCGCGGGCAGGTCGGTCACCTCGCCGAGCGACAGCACCGGCGCCGTCATTCGGGCTTCGGTCCGCATGTGCGGTGGGATCACACCCTTCTCCACCGCGGCGTTGACGTCGTCGGGGGTGAGGACGGGCAGCGCGCGTTGCAGCACCCGGGGCATCCGCTTGTCGCTTTCGCCGCCGCCGAGGACCAGCGCGTCGGTGACCGCGGCCGTGAAGTTGAGGGCGGGCCTGGCACCGAGTTGCGCGATGCGTGACCGCATCATCACCGCTTCGAGATGGGTTCCGCCCAGCAACAGTACTTTTCGGCCCGACCACAACTTGGGCTTGTGGCCCTGCAGCGCCCAGCCCTGTGCCGGCGCTGTGTCGTCGGGGGCGGGGGCGGTGACGACCTGCGGAATCTCCACCGGGATCTGTGCCTGCGGCACGACATCGATGACGGTGGCGACCTTGGGCTCGCCGGGAGCGACCCGGGTGAGAAGGTCGTCGAGGTGTCGCTCGCTGATGACGGGAATGCTTTCGGCCATCGCCTTGCGCACCTTGGCGGTCTGCACGACGGGGTCGTTGCACACCAGCACACTGGTCTGCCGGCTCGCCTGGTTGAGGACGTCGAGCCCTGCTTCGGTGAGGCGCTCGGCGAGTGCCGTCCGCGGCGTGGCGGTCGACCCGCTGATCACGACCTTCATACCCTGCACGAGACCGGCGTCCGTGAGCTTGCCCGGGTTCTTCCACCGGCAGGGAACCCGGGTCACCGATGCCGGGTACACCGACTTGCTGCTCCGGCAGTTCACGACGGGCAGCGGAAGTTGCAGTGTCTGTGCCATTCCGGCGCTGCGCAGAAAGATTTCGGTCAGCACACGCGCGTCGTCGTACGCGTCGTGTGCCTGGAGTTGCTGAATCTGCCAGTGCTCCGCGAGCGTCGCGAGCCGGTAGTTGGGAAGGTCCAGGTCGAGGCGGCGCGACAACGCGAGCGTGCACAGCCGCTGCTGCACCGGAAGTGTCCTTCCCGCCCGCCGGAACTCGGCGTCGAGAAAGCCGTAGTCGAACGACGCGTTGTGGGCGACGACGGTGCCGCCGGCGAGAATGTCCGCCAGCTCCGACGCGATGTCTTCGAAGCGCGGCGCTCCCGCGAGCCGCTCGCGGGTGAGGTTGTGGATGTGCACCGGCCCGGGGTCGCAACCGGGATCGACGAGCGACGAGAACTCCCGCTCGACCGAACCGTCCTCGCGCAACGCGAGCGCGGCGACGCTGAGCACGCGGTGGGCGTTTGCACGCACACCCGAGGTCTCGACATCGACCACCACCCAGCGATGCCCTCGGGGCAGCGTGACGGTTCCACTCGCCGGCGCACGAAGATCGATCACGTCTACCCCTCCGGATGTCCTCCCGGCCGAGCTGAAACTCGGTCCGATCGGACATTCTTACCGGAGGATCAGGCGCCTGAAAACTCGCCCCTGCACTTCTGCCGGCGCTGTAACGCCGTCGCTCATCCCGTCGATATATGTGGTTCCACCGCCCAGCGATCAGGTCGAAGAATGTGCCGTGAGCAGCACTTTCAGCGCACCCGTCTCCCCTGCCCGGCCGAATACGTCATATGCCTCTTCGAAGTCGTCGAGGTTGAACCTGTGGGTGATCATGGGCGACGTGTCGAGCCGTCCACTCTCCACGAGCCCGATGAGCGTCGGAGTGGAATACGTGTCGACGAGGCCCGTCGTGATGGTCAGATCCTTGATCCAGATGTCCTCGAGATGCAGTGTCGCGGGCGAACCGTGGACGCCGAGGTTCGCGACGTGTCCGCCCGGCCGGACAAGCGCCACCGCCTGCTCGAACGTCTGCGGCACGCCGACCGCTTCCATCGTGACGTCGGCTCCGAGCCCACCGGTGAGGTCACCCACGACCGCTGCGACATCGTCGCGTCCACCGTTCAGAGCGATGTCCGCTCCGAAGGATCTCGCGGCTTCCAGGCGACTGTCGGCGAGGTCGACGGCCACGATATGGCTGGGACTGAACAACTTGGTGCCCAGAATCGCGGCGAGACCGATCGGCCCGGCGCCGATGATGACCACCACGTCGGCCGGACGCACACACCCGTTGAGTACTCCCACCTCGTACGACGTGGGCAGGATGTCGGCGAGCATGAGCATCTGCTCGTCACTGACCCCCTCGGGGATCTTGTAGGTCGAGTTGTCCGCGAACGGAACTCGCACCAGTTCGGCCTGGGTTCCGTCGATCAGATGTCCGAGAATCCAGCCGCCTCCGTTGAGACATTGGCCGTACCGCGCCTCGCGGCAGTATCGGCATCGGCCGCAGGCGGAGACGCACGAGACCAGTACGCGGTCACCGGCCATGAGATTGCGAACGCCGGAGCCGACTTCGACGACAGTGCCCACGGCTTCGTGACCGAGAATTCGTCCGTCCGTCACCGCCGGAACGTCACCACCGAGAATGTGCAGATCGGTGCCGCAGATCGTCACCGCGTCGACGCGCACGATCGCGTCGGTCGGTTCGGTGATCGTGGGGTCGGGCACGTCTTCCCACGCGCGTTGTCCCGGACCATGAAATACCAGTGCTTTCATCCTCGGCCTCCCGCCGATCGATGGCGATTCACTCTCCAGAATGACACCGGCCGGGACGTCTCCGGGGCATATCCGGGCTTTCGGACGCCGCGACCGCACGCATGCCGATCACGCCGAATCCGGTCCGGAGCAACCGATATGCCGCTTCCGTCCGCATCGAGACGCAGCGACCCGGTGCGGACGAGATCAGTCCTCATCGCCGCGCGGAACTGTGCCGGGACGCGCCTTCCGGAAACCGTCGCTGTCGATCGGAATTCCATGGCCTCTTCTCCCGAGAATTACCCCCTCATTCTGCTAGTTTTCGTCGCACGGCATCGAATTCCGTCCCCTCGACGTGGCTCCGGCGCAAAAGTCGAAACGGAATGGACGAACTACAGCCCGCCGGCAGAACGTCCTACGACGAAAGCGACCCGCCCGTGACGACGACGACCGACACCACTCCGGCCCCCGCGCCTCATGAACGCGTCTCCCTTCCCATGCGAATGCGGCATGGAATCATGAAGTGGCTCAGTCGGTTCAGCTTCCTCGGGCTGGTGGTGGCGTTGCTATTCTATTGCTGGTCGCTCACGCCCTCGCTACTTCCGCGTGCGTGGTATCTGCAGGGGGTCGCCACCGGAATCAGCATCGTGACGGGCTACGGGATCGGCGTCCTGGTGGCATGGGGGATACGCAAATGCGGATTCGACGTCCGAGTGCCACCGAAAGCCGCAAAGGTCCTCTGGATACTGCTCGCGTTGGTCGCGATCGTGGTGGTGCCGACGTTCCTCGCGCTCGGGTCGCGCTGGCAGAACATCAGCCGCGAACTCGTGGGCATCGAGAGCGGAAGCAACTGGGACTATCCCGGCGTGCTGGCCGTAGCCCTGTTCCTCTCGCTGATCCTCCTTCTCATAGGGCGAGGTCTGCGTCGTGTCGCGCAGTTCATCACTCGGCAGGTCGTGCGGATTCTGCCGGTGCCCGTCGCGCGGGCAGTGAGTGTCGTGGTGGTGGGAGCCGTCGTATTTCTTGCGCTCGAGGGCCTGCTCGCGGCCGGGATCACGCGTATCGCCGACGGGTCGGCGAAGGTGGTCGACGAGGGCACCGCAGCCGGTGTCGTGCAACCGCAGTCGCCCGACCGGTCCGGATCCGACGCGTCGGAACAACCGTGGGACTCGCTCGGACGCGAAGGCCGGACGTTCGTCGCCGGCGGACCGACACCGGAGGAGATCGGCGCGGTCACCGGTAGGCCGGCCATGATGCCGATCCGGGTCTACGCGGGTTACCGCTCGATCGAGAACGCCGGAGGACAGTCCGAACCCGAAGAGATGGACACCCTGGCTTCACGTGTGGTGGCGGAACTCGACCGCACGAACGCATTCGATCGGGAGTATCTGGCCGTCGCCACCACGACGGGACGTGGATGGGTCAACGAAGACGTCGCGTCCAGCCTCGAATACCTCGCGGACGGGAACTCGGCGATCGCCGCGATGCAGTACTCCTTTCTGGCGAGTCCGCTGGCGTTCCTCGCCGACCGGGTTTCCCCACGCAACGCCGGTCGCGCACTGTTCGAAGCCGTGTACGACCGCTGGAGCGACCTGGACCCGAACACACGGCCGAAGCTACTGGTCTTCGGTGAATCCCTCGGATCGTACGGCGGCCAGTCGGCGTTCTCCGGGGCGCAGGACATGATTACCCGCACCGACGGCGCCCTGTGGGTGGGCACCCCCGATTTCACCGAGCAGTGGCGCAGGATCACCGACTCGCGCGATCCGGGCAGCCGCGAAATCCTCCCCGTCGTCTACGGCGGTCAGAATGTGCGCTTCGCCGCCACACCTGCAGATCTCACCGACCTTCCCGGACTGCGCCAATGGGAGTTCCCCCGCATCGTGTACTGGCAGCACCCGAGCGATCCGATCGTCTGGTGGTCCACCGACCTGATCCTGAACCGCCCCGATTGGCTCCGGGAAGAGCGCGGCGCCGATGTCGACAAGAGCATGTCGTGGATCCCGTTCGTGACGTTCTGGCAGGTGACCCTGGACATGGTGTTCGCCGCTGACGTACCCAGTGGCCACGGCCATGACTACGGCACCGAAGCAGCGTATTTCTGGGCGGACATCCTGGGAATTGAGGACCAGGCATTCGCTCAGCGCGTCTTCGATGCCCTCTCTGCGGGACCAGGCTGAGGGCGCGGACTCCGCCGAAGTTCGTTCCGCTCCGCCGAACCGGGTGTGCTAGCGTCTGGCGCCAACTGCGGATCCGGGGGGGCTCATGAGCAGGCGGGGCTTGGCGACGTGTTCTCTCGTGGCCGCAATAGCTGTCACGACAGGATGCGGGTCTCCACCACCCCCCGACGAACGTGCTCGAGCCGAGACGGTTGTCGAGACGTCGGAAGTGCGCACACCGCGCGTCGTCGACGACTCCGGACGTCCTCCCGTCACCTTCGATCCGTGCCTCGACCTCCCCGACGACGTGATGACGGAGGCCGGTTACAACGCGGCGCACAAAGAGTTTTCGGATATGCCGATGGGGTCGTACACGTTCCTGGGTTGCACGTACCGGAAGTCCGACCCGATTCCCGGCGTAAGACGGGGATACAGCCTCAGCGTTCTTGCAGGCAACGTATCCCTCGACGAAGAGATCGCCAAGAACGGACACGTGGCTACCGCCACCACCGTGAACGGCCGAACCGCGCTCCTAGAACTTGACCCGAGCATCAAGGACGCATGTACATACGTCCTGCAGAGCACGTTCGGAATCGTCATATTCAGCAGGCTCTACAACAAGGATCATGCCGGCGCGGTTCCACAGAATGAGTGGTGCGCAGATATGGAACCTCTCGTGCGAGCGGCTGAACCATTCATCGGTAGTTGATCCGCCCACCCCAAAGGGAGCCATGTCAGAATTCACGAGACTCGACCCACCCGTTATTGATGAGATCGTCGCCATTTGCGAGACGATGCTCGCCGAGTTCGAAAACTCAAGGATCAAAGCAAAAAATCTCGTCTCCGCGAACGGCTTCGGCGACCTCGAATCCGCCCGGCAACTCGCCGCCGGTTACAGCCGCAAGGCGGCCGGCACACCCGAATCCGCCTACGAACGGATCGAGCAATTCATCGACACTCTCACCCAGCTGCGCGACGCGTTCGCGGCGGGAGGCGAGGACTTCCTCGACGCGCAATTCGACTGGGCACGCGCACTCGATACCGCGGACAGGGACGTGTAGATCCTGATCTGCGCGTCGAACGGAGATTCGCTCACGATATTCGCCGCGCAAATCTCCATTCGGCGAGCATTTCCTCTCTTTCAGATGGTTAACGGGGAGCGGCGTCCACCAGGTCGTGGGCGACGCCGTAGTCCACGCGCATACGGTCCATCGCTGCGTCCCGAACCTTGTACGCCCGCGCTGTGGTCCGAGCCTTGTCCGGGTAGCGCCGCTCCTGGATCCGGTTGACGAGGGCGAGCGCGGGGCCGGCCCGGCGCACCACGTGCTTGAGCGGGCTGTCCGGGATCCCCAGCGCATCGGCCTCCGCGTCACCTACGAAGACACGCTGCAGGCTGTGCATCAGCGTGCGAGCGAGAGATGTTCGCACACGGTCGTTTCCGGGCAGGAGGTTCGCGAGTTCCGGGACGAGATAGTCGTCGGTGAGTGCGGCCACGAAATCTCGGTCGTCCTGGCTCGGTCCCGGAGAGGTCAACCGGTACAACTCCTCGACGAGCACGTGATCGGCTTCTTTACACAGGTTGAGTTCGTCGCTCATGCCGATCACATGCCCGACGTAGCGCCACAGGTGGTAGATGTCGTCGAGTTCCGTGCGGGTGAAACGCACGCCGAGCGTCTGCATCGCTTCGACACAGATGTGCCCGAATTCGGCGATGGTGAACGCCATATAGGGCTGAGGGATCGGCACACCCCATGCGTCCTCGTCCCACAGTCCGCTCGCGACGATGCCCCGGCGCACGTGTGCGTGGATGAGCCGCACCCGGACGGTGAATGCGAAACCTTCTCCGTTGCGGCGCATTCCGTCTCGCGCGATCACATGCCGCAGCCACTCCCCCACCTCGACGGAGCGCACCGCCGGCTGACTCACGTAACGACCGGTCAGCGCGAGAGGCTTCCCGGCGATCTCACTGGCGGCACCCCGAAGCAGCGACGCCGCCCCGAGCACCATGCCCATCACGGGGGTGTGACGGATGAGGGCATCGGCAGCGTGGTCCAGGCGGTCGTGGTCGAGCCACTCGGGTTCGTCGTCGAGGCGTGTGAACAGCGCTCGTAGCGACTCGGGAGCGTTCGGGACAGCGTGGATACCGTCTGCCAACGCCCTGCGTACTTCGGCTGTGGCCGAGGAGGAACCGAAATCGTCGGCGACGACCGCGTCGGCCAGTGGGTCGGCCTGCCACATCCCGTCCAGCCACCTGCTTCCGAGGTCGCCGTAGCGACGCACAGCGAGATCTGCGTTGACAAGTTCGCGCGGAATGCGTCGATTCATACATTCCATGCAAACACGAGAAATCCTCACTTACTATTCATTTCTTGTGACCAGCACACCGAACGGCAATTCGGCCGGTAGAGGGGTACGAACATCCCCGACTCAGCGCCGTGCCAGAGAGATGCGTACGCACCTTCTCACGTCCACGCACGAGCTTCTCGAGCGTCGGCCCGGGGCACGCGTCAGTACGACGGCTCTCGCCGAACACGCCCACGTGAGCATCGGCACCGTCTACCGCTACTTCCCGGACATGGACGCCATCATCGACGAACTGAGGATGACGGCCGTCCACAACATCACCACGGCGCTGTCGACGGCAATCGCCCGCGCGATGGACCAGGCGTCTCTCGACGCTATGGTCACGGTCGTGGAGGGGCTCACCTCGGCATTCGAGAAGCACGCCCCGGTCCTGCGAGTGTCCTACACCTCGAACGAGGCCGAGTTCGGCTTCGCCTGGGCCGACATCGAGGCCCCCCTCCGCCCCTTGGCGCGCATCATTCCCACACGCCTGCGCCCCGATCTCGACGACGACGCACTCGACGACCTGGTCTTCATCGTCATGGGTGCCACCGCGAGTCTGTGCTCCCGGATCGCCCTGCTCCGGCCCCCGGATGCCGACCGGACGAAGCTGATCTCGGTAGCGGCGAAGATGCTCCTGGCGGCAGTCGAAGGTGCGTGACCGATCAGCCGCGCACATCCTCGAGTAGGTCGTCGTCCAGCGAGACGCGTACGAGCGCCGCGGCAAGCGGAGCGAACCGGCCGTCGGGCGCGTGCTTCTCCAATTTCTCCGACTCTGCGGGCACACCGAGCGCTTCGGCGCCTTGCCGGGCACGCTTGTCGAGGTAGGGCCGGAGCCAGGTCCACACGTCCTGGACTTCGCGCAGGAAGATTTCCGCTCCCACAGGTCCGATTCCGTCGAATTCCTCCAGCAGACGGGCCGCTGCCGCAGCGTCACCGTCAGCACGCTGTGCCAGTTTTCTCAGATCGCCCTGGTACTCGGATTCGACTCGTTCGCCCATCTCGCGCAACCGAGTGGCAGTGCTCTCGTCGTACCGAACGTAGTGACCGCGTCCGAGCGCAGCAATCACGTCCGGACGTGGCGCCTTCGCCATTGCCTCCGGGGTACGCCATCCTGCCTGAAACAGTTCTTTCGCCGCAGCGACGGCGATATCCGCCGATATTCGCGTACTCGACAGCAACGCGAGGACGAGAAGCTCGAACAAGGGCTTCGGGGTGTCTTTCAGTGTGATGCCCGCATCCTCCGCGTACGTTCGTCCGGCGCGATCGAGCAGTTTTGTCACGGTGTCCATCGACATCCTCCTGGAAGCGGCTGGTCCTGTCGTGGTACCCGAATTCCCGACCCACACACTCACCCACTTCGACGGGGATACGCTGCTGCGAAGCCCCGTCGAAGGAGCCCGATGACCGAGGACGCACCGAACCGCTCCCCCGCCGGCATCGTCGCCGGAGCAACTCTCGAAGAGAAGGCGGGCTTGACCAGCGGGCTGAACTTCTGGTTCACCAAACCGCTTACCCGGTTGGGCATTCCGTCGATCATGCTCACAGACGGGCCGCACGGTGTCCGCAAGCAGTCCGAGGGCGGCGACCATCTCGGGCTCGCCGACTCGGTACCGGCGACCTGCTTTCCGCCCGCCGTCGCGCTCGGTTGCTCGTTCGACGCGGCCCTTCTGGAACGTGTCGGCGTTGCGCTCGGGTCCGAAGCCCGCGCCGAGCAGGTCGGCGTGCTGCTCGGTCCGGGGATCAACATCAAGCGGTCGCCGCTGTGCGGACGGAACTTCGAATATTTGTCGGAGGATCCGTTGCTCGCCGGCATCCTCGGCACCGCGCTGGCTCGGGGCATCCAGTCGCAGGGTGTCGGTGCGTCCCTGAAGCACTTCGCGGCGAACAACCAGGAAACCGACCGGATGCGTGTGTCGGCGGACGTCGACCCGCGACCTTTACGGGAGATCTACCTGCGCGCTTTCCAGCGCGTCGTCGAGGATGCACGTCCCTGGACGGTGATGTGCTCGTACAACCGCATCAACGGGGTCTACTCGTCGCAGAATCCGTGGCTGCTCACCGGCGTGCTGCGAGGTGAGTGGGGATTCGACGGTCTTGTCGTCAGTGACTGGGGCGCCGTCGCCGATCGGGTCGCTGCGGTGGCAGCGGGCCTCGACCTCGAGATGCCGTCGAGCGGAGGTCGCACGGATCAGGAGATCGTCGACGCGGTGCGGTCGGGCGCGCTGGACGAAACGGTGCTCGACACGGCAGCAGCGCGGGTCGTCGACCTCGTCGGCCGCGTCGCCTCGCGCGCCGACGCCGACGCGACCTACAACGCCGACGACCACCATGCCCTCGCACGGGAAGCTGCGGCAGCGAGCGTCGTGCTCCTGCAGAACGAGCGCGCCCTGCTTCCACTCCCTCTCGACGTCGACGTTGCGTTGATCGGCGAACTCGCCCGCACTCCCAGGTATCAGGGAGCGGGATCGTCGCGGATCAATCCCACCCGGATCGACACACCGCTCGACGAGATCAACGCACTCGCGTCCGGGAATGTCGCTTTTGCCGCGGGGTACTTGCTCGACGGTACCGCCGACGACGCACTCCGCACGGCTGCCGTCGACGCCGCTGCCGGCGCCGAGGTGGCTGTTCTGTTCCTCGGACTCCCCTCCGAACTCGAATCGGAAGGCTTCGACCGCCCCGATCTCGAACTCCCGTCCGAGCAACTACGACTGCTCGACGACGTGGTTGCGGCGAACCCCGACACGGTGGTCGTCCTCTCCAACGGAGGTGTCGTGCGGGTCTCCGGCTTCGCGCACAAGGTGCCCGGGATCGTCGAAGGGTTTCTGCTCGGACAAGCGGGGGGCGGCGCGCTGGCCGACGTGCTGTTCGGCATCGTCAACCCGTCCGGGCGTCTCGCCGAAACGATCCCGCTCAGGCTCGAGGACACTCACTCGTTCACGAACTTCCCGGGCGAGCACGGGCACGTCCGCTACGGGGAAGGATTGTTCGTCGGCTACCGCGGCTTCGATGCACGACGCCAAGATGTGTCGTTCCCGTTCGGACATGGCTTGTCGTACACGACCTTCGAGTACGGTGCCGCGGCCGTAACCGCTGGTGACGATCCGACCGTGACCGTCGCGGTGACCAACACCGGCGACCGCGCCGGGTCTGAAGTCGTGCAGGTGTACGTCTCGCTGCCGTCGTCCGCCGTGTCGCGGGCACCCCGCGAGTTGAAGGGATTCGCGAAGGTATTTCTCGGACCCGGCGAGTCGCGGGAGGTCCGAATCGCGGTTCGTCGATCGGACCTCGCCTACTGGGACACGCGTGTCGATACGTGGGTGGTGGAGGGCGGCGTGTACACCGTGGAGGTCGGCGCGTCGAGCCGCGACATCCGGGTCACGGCAACTGCGGAAGTCGCCGGCGATACCGTGAACGTGCCGTTGACGTTGGAGTCGTCGATCGGTGAAGTTCTGGCCAACCCTGCTGCTGCCGAAGCACTCTCGACGATCTTCGTGGCATCGGGAGACCGGCAGGCTCCGGCCCTCGATCCTGCGGTCCTCGCCATGGCAGCGTCGATGCCCATCGGCCGGATTCTCAGCTTCGGCGATTTCGGGATCGGCGAGGACGAGATTCAGCGCCTGCTCGATGCCGCCAACGGGTAATCCGTCGAATTTGCGCGGTGAATTGTTATCTGCCAACGCTATTGCGTGAGCAGATCCCGGTTGAGCGCGCAAATCGCGACGATACGGCGCTGCGTTCCCTGTGCTAGCGTCTGCGGCAATCGGCGGATCGGGGGGTCGCGTGGGTGGGTGGAGCTGTGTCGTGCGAGCGGTCGCATCGCTGGCTGTCGTGGTGACGGCGGTGGGATGCGCATCCGGCGCGGCGACGCCGAGCGAGCCGGAAGCTGTCGAAACCCCGACCTCGACGACGAGGACGCCGCGGGTCGTGGACGACTCGGGTCGCCCGCAGATCACGTTCGACCCGTGTCTGGATATCCCGGACGAACTGCTCGCGTCTTCGGATTTCGATCCCAGGAGCAAGGGGCCGATAGAGATGCCGATGGGCACCTACAGCTTTCTCGGCTGCGATTATCGAGGGACACTCCACATTCCCGGTGTTCTGAGCAGTTACAGCCTCATCATCCTTTCGGGCAATGTCACCCTCGAGGAAGAGCTCGCGAAGAACGGGCACGTGGCTATCGAGACGACGGTCAACGGGCGACGAGCGCTTCAGGAGATCGACCCGAGCCTGAAGGGTTCGTGCGCCTATGTCCTTCAGTCGAGCTTCGGAATCGTGATACTGAGTCGCATCTACCACGCAGACCATAGTCGGGCCGTTCCCCAACATGAGTGGTGCGCGGGTTTCGCAGACTTCGTCATGGCAATCGAACCTCTCATCGAGAAGTGAGGAGGCGTCATCATGGCCGAATACACAAGGCTTGATCCGCAGGTCGTCAACGAACTTGTCGCAATTTGCAACACGATGCTCGCGGAGCTGAAGGCCGCGGGGGCTAAGTCCGAGCGGCTCACACGGACAGACGGTTTCGGCGACCTCGAGTCCGCCCGACAACTCGCCGACGGCTACGCCCGCAAGGCCGCCGGGACCCCGGAATCCGCGCGCGAGCGCATCGACCAATTCATTGCCACGCTCACCGACCTGCGCGACGCTTTCGCTTCGGGAGGGGAAGCATTTCTCGAGGCCGAGTTCGACTGGGCACGACAACTCCGGGGGATGGAAACCGAGCTATGATGCCGCCGCGTGTGTCGGGATCAGCGAGGACGAGATTCAGCGCCTGCTCGATGCCGCCAACGGGTAATCTTCCAATCCAATTTGCGCGGTGGATTGTTATCTGCCAACGCTATTGAGTGAGTAGATCCCGGCTGAGCGCGCAAATCGCGGCGATACGGCGCTGCGTTCCCTGTGCTAGCGTCTGCGGCAATCAGCGGATCGGGGGGTCGCGTGGGTGGGCGGAATCGTGTCGTGCGAGCGGTCGCATCGCTGGCTGTCGTGGTGACGGCGGTGGGATGCGCATCCGGCGCGGCGACGCCGAGCGAGCCGGAAGCTGTCGAAACCCCGACCTCGACGACGAGGACGCCGCGGGTCGTGGACGACTCGGGTCGCCCGCAGATCACGTTCGACCCGTGTCTGGATATTCCGGACGAACTTCTTATCGCGGCTGGGTACGACCCGCGAAGCAGAAAAGTAGCCGACTATCCGATGGGAAGTTATACGTTCCTGGCGTGCGGATACGATGGCACCGTTCATATCCCCGGCGTGCTCTTCCGATACGGGCTCAACGTTCTGGCAGGCAACGTAACCCTCGAAGAAGAGCTCGCCAAAGACCGACTCATTGCAACCGAAACAACCATAAATGGCCGGCAAGCGCTCTTGGAAGTCGACAACAACAACCAGAATTCCTGTTCGATCGCCGTGGAGACCGAGTTCGGCATTGTCATCTTCAGCCGCACGTACTACCCCGATCACACACGTGGCGTACCCAGAGAGCAATGGTGCAGCGGTCTCGATGACCTCGCGTCATCGATCGAACCGCTTCTCGACCTGACACACGGTTGACTCGGAAGGATCACATCCATGGCTGAGTTCGTCCGCCTCGACCCTGACGTCGTCGACGAGATCGTCGCAATCTGCAACACGATGCTGAAGGAATTGATTGCGACACGCGAGACAGCAAACAGGCTGCTCGAGACCCGCGGTTTCGGCGACCTCGAGTCCGCCCGACAACTCGCCGACGGCTACGCCCGCAAGGCCGCCGGAACCCCGGAATCCGCACGCGAGCGCATCGACCAATTCATTGCCACCCTCACCGACCTGCGCGACGCTTTCGCTTCGGGAGGGGAAGCATTTCTCGAGGCCGAGTTCGACTGGGCACGGCAACTCCGGGGGATGGAAACCGAGCTGTGATGATGCTGCCGCGTGTGTCGACTCGGTGACTCCGGACGTACGTGGCAGGCTCGGAAGAATGCATCTGTACGACGAAGGATTCGAGCCTCCGAAGGCCTGTGCCGAGTGGTGCCGGGCACGGCCCTTCGACCTTCAGGTGCTCGACGACGGCGTGACCGTCGATTTGCAGTGGTGGAACGATCATCTCGAGGACGCGGGACACGAGATCCGGTTGCGGGGACGAAACCTCGACGGCCGCATCGTCACCACCGGCACTGCGGTGGTGCAGCGCAACGACCTTCGGTTGGGTAGCGACCTGATCGATGCCGACCATGAGGGTCTCGGTCTGTTGTTCCTGTGTGCGGCATGGCGCAGCGCGCATCCACGACGAAAAGCGGTGCGCCGGTTCCCCGACGTCCGCGACGTACGTACCCCCGCGGGTCGCCACCCGTTCGCGAAGATCAAAGGTGTCCTCAACTATTGCGCCAAGACGAAAGGGCTGCCCGACACCTCTCGTCAGACCTGGTCGGGCTGGCCCGACACTCCGGGAGTGGGTGTGCCGTTGATGGCGACCTACCTGTGGGCGGTGGAGGCGCGCACGGACACCGGTCCCGCGCAGATGCTGGACCAGTACGGCGTGTCGACGCTCGTGCACGAGGGATGGCTCGAGGACCCGTCGGTCGCAGACTTCACTGTGCGTCGCTATCACCGGTACGTCGAACTGCTCAACACGTGGGCCGGTCCCATGGCCACGCGACCGGAGCTGGTCGAGATGTGGCTCGTCGATCGGTGGCATGCGCGGGTCGTCGAAGCCCGGGACGGATCCCACGCGACTCCGCGCCTGTTCTGATCCGCGCGTACTTGTCCGCAGACACGGCATTTGTCCACAAGGGCGCCGGTACGTTGCCTTCGAACGCTCGGACCCGTGACCTGATCGGGCACGATCCGCTGCATGGACGAGCCGGAAGTGCTGACGAGGACGTCGCTCACGGCCGCAGGGGCGTCGGACAACGACATACGGCACGCGCTGCGCGCGGGCACACTCGTCCCGCTTGCCCGCGGCGTCTACCTGCGGCGGACCGAGTACGACGCGCTCGACGAGGCGGGGCGCCACCGCGTGCACGCGCGCCACGTCGGTTCGCTTCTCGAGCCGGGTGAAGCGATCAGCCATGTGTCTGCGGCGGTTCTCCATCGTCTCGATATCTGGAAGGTGCCTCTGACCCGCGTGCACGTCTCGCGTCCGGCGCGACACGGGCGGATCACGCCACACCTGCACGCGCACCACACGACGTGGGGCGATGACGATCTCGTGGATATCTGCGGAGTCGCCGTCACGTCGGTCGCCAGGACGGTCGTCGATCTCGCCCGCACGCTGCCGCGCGACCAGGCGGTGGCAACCGGAGACTCCGCTCTACGCCTTCACCCGAACACACGCCTGCAGTTGGCCCCGGTACTCGCGCGGGCACGACACCACACCGGTACGACTGCCGCGGCGTCGGTTCTGGATTTTCTGGATGGGAGAAGCGAGAGCGTCGGTGAATCGCTGTCGCGGATCCGTATGCGAGAGTCCGGGTTACCCGCACCGGATCTGCAACGCGAGGTGGTCGTGCGCGACGGACGACGGTACCGCCTCGACTTCTTCTGGGACGGCCTCGGCATCGTCGGCGAGTTCGACGGCAGCATCAAATACCGGGACCGTCGTGACCTCCTCGCCGAGAAACGTCGAGAAGACGCATTGCGCGACCTGGGACTGGAAGTAGTCCGCTGGAACTGGGCAGAGCTGGAGCGGTTCGAGGTGGTCGCGGGCCGGTTCGCACGCGCCGTCACCCGTGCACGCTCCCGGATTGCCGCAGCCGCGCGGTGAGTGGAGAGTTGCGCACGCTGTTCCGCGAGTCGATCCCCACTTACCGCGCAAATACCCCAGTTCACCTGCGGCGTATGATTCCCGGAGAAGTCCTGCCCGTCGAGAAAGGCCCCATCGTGTACGTCATCACCAACCGCATCGAGGTTCCCGCCGAGACGGCAGAGGCATTCGAGAAGGTCTTCGTCGACAGCATGCGCGAAACCCTCGACGGCGTTCCCGGCCTCAACCGCACGACTCTCCTCCGTCCGGCGGCCGACGGTCTCCCCTACCTGTCCACGATGGAGTTCGATTCCAAAGACGACTTCCTCGCCTGGCTGCGTTCCGATTCGTTCAAGGCCGCGCACTCCGACGATCAGGCACCGGGCATGCAGGCGCCGTCCGCCGTCGAGCAGCACACGCTCGTCGAGGACATCGTCTTCGAGAAGTAGCAACACCCTCTTACACACGACGGCGCCCACCGGAGAATCTTTCCCGGTGGGCGCCGTCGTATCTGGGGTACGTCTACACCGCGACGGGCTGCCGCTCGGGAGCCACGACCGGCACGACCACCGGCGGCTGCGGCTTCGTCGCAGGCCGGGTGACCAGTGCAACCGTCACGTAGGCGACGAGCGCCACGATCGCCCCGAGGAAGGTTGTCCAGCCGTCGGCGGCTGCGGTGACGAGGTCGTTCGGGATGTAGAACAGGGTGTTGTCGACGCCGTAGATCGTCGGGGTGAGTACGAAGAAGCCGACGCGCACGCCGATGCCGCAGATCGCTGCCGCGGCGACGGCCCGGCCGTCACCCCGCTTCCAGAACAACCCGAGGATGAACGGCACCACGAGCGACGCCAGCAGCAGGTCGAAGGTCAGGGTGAGCAGGATGCCGGTCTGCGGAACGCGCAGCGCGACCAGCGCTCCGAACGCCGCCATGGGCAGCATGCACAGCCGGGTGGCCCGCATGACGTCCGAGGACATGGCGGCGTGTTCGCCGCCGACGCGGAAGAGGTTGCGTACCAGGACAGTTGCGGTGGAGAGCAGGACGCCGCTGATGGTGGTGAGCGAGGCCGTCACGAGTCCGGACAGCACCAGGATCGACAGCCACTTCGGGGCGTACTCGCCGAGCAGCACGTACAGGATCGGGCCGTCCACGGCGCTGTCCCCGACGATGGAGATTGCCGCAAGTGCGACGAACGAGAGCGGTACGCACAGAACGAGGATGCCGGTAGCCGCCGAGAAGCAGGCCCGCTGCGCGGCGTGCGGGCTCTTCGCCGAGAACACCCGCTGCATCAGGTCGATCGCGACGATGTTGCCGAGGCCGAGGGCGATCAGCGTTGCCCAGTTGATCGCGGCACCCTGCGCCGGATCGGTGAGCTGCCCGAGACCGCCGATGCCGAGCCCCTCCGGAGCCGAGAATCCGGGACCGAACGCCACCCATCCCAGCAGGCAGACGATGCCGACCGCCATGACCGCGAACTGCACGACACCGGTGTAGACGCTTGCGAACATTCCCCCGGCCATCGTGTAAGCCAGAACGAACGGGATCAGAACCAGCACTGCGACGGTGTAGTCGAGCCCCACGAAGTATTCGAGAAGGTATCCGAGCGCGACGAGGTTGCCGGCGAGGAGGATGCCGAAGCTTCCGACCGTCAGGACCGAAGCGGTGATCTCGGTGCCGCGCCCGAAACGCTGCGCGAAGTACTCGGGCAGGGTCACGACACCGGTAGCCCTCAGCTTCTTCGCGAAGAACAGCCCGACGAGCAGCACGCTCAACGCGACGCCCAGCGGCATCGCGGCACCGGCCCAGAACCCGAACCCGGCAGCAAGATCCGCGCTGCCCAGTGTCGCGTTGGAGTCGATGACCTGGGACATGAGCAGCACCGCGAGGATCGGCGCCCCGAGGGATCGTCCTGCCAGGAGGAAGTTCCCCGTATCGCCCCGGACCTTACGGGTGGAATAGAAGCCTGCGCCGAGAAGAACGACGAGGCATACGGCAACACCGGTGATGATCATGGCAACTCCAGATGAGGAGGTCAGACGGCAGGAGCGCTGCGTTGAGCTTCGCGTCCGAGCGAGTAGAGGGGTCGTGCGTTGTCGGGAAGGGTGATCTCGCCCGAGGCGAGTCGGCGCTGCAGGTAGGTGAAGCTCTGCGCGGTTTGCGCGAACAGGTGGTCGCCTGCCCGCACACCGTCGTATCGCGGTCCGTCTGTGGTGACGAACTGAGGCAACGGCTCGACCCACGTGTTGTAGTCGACGTTGAAGAACAACGGGAACGAATAACGCTCGTGCGATACCTTACGCACCCGATGTGACGTCGCCGTAAACTCTCCGTTGGTCCAGATCTCCAGCAGGTCACCGATATTCAGCACCAACGCATCGTCGGCGTAGGGAACGTCGATCCACGTTCCGTCTGCGTTGACGACCTCGAGTCCGGGGGCGGTGGGCCGGAGCAGCGTGAACACCTCGTAGTCGGTGTGGGCGCCGATGCCGGGACGGTCTGCGGCGCTGGGGTCGTGCGGGTAGTGGATCAACCGCAGCTGGGCGGGCGGGGTGCTCACGTGCTTGTCGAAGAGGTCCGCGGGTTCTCCGAGCGCTTCGGCGAAGGCGCGCAACAACAGTCGTCCCAGCGAGAAGACCGCGTCGTAGTAGGTGGAGACGGGTTCGGCGAAGTCGTCCAATTCGGGCCATTGGTTGGGACCGAGCAGGGGGTTACCGGCCAGATAGTCCGGGTGATGATCGGACGGGAGGTCTATCGACAGGTCGTAGGCTTCCTTGTGGTCGGGAGTCGCACCCGCGAACACTTCCTCACCGGCGGGGACGTATCCTCTGTGGTTGGTCGAATTACCGATGTACACCTTCATTTTCACATCGTCCGGTTGCGCGAAGAACCGCTCGGCGGCACGCTGCACCGCCGCGAACGACGCGGGGTCGATGCCGTGTCCGACGATCTGCGCGAACCCTACTTCTCTTGCGGCACGACCCAATTCGGCGATGACGGCGCCGCGGTGCACCGGATCGCCGGTGACGAGTCCTGTGACGTCGATGGTCGGAATGCTGGTGAACGTCACGCCATGCCTTTCTGTTCTGTCTCGGGAAGATCGAGTCGGCGCCAGCGGCGCACGATCGGATGGCCGTCGACGTCGATGTCGGACGTCGACAGGATTTCGCCCGGCACGGGGTCGAGCGTGTCGCCGACCCGGAACGGGAGCGTGGAGGCGGTAATACGCCACTCCCCGAGTCCAATACTCCCGAACGATATTTCACAGTTCATCAATTCCCGGGCCGCCGACAACGTGCCGGCGCCCCGGACCTGCTCGTGCAACGGCGCCCCGCCGATCGGACGGGTTCGGCCGCGGGCGAAGGCGAAGTCTTCGCCGACGCGGATCAGGATGCCGGGAGCACCGGTCTCGATGTCTTCGAGCAGGTATTCGTCGATGCTCGACGACGTGGCGCCGATCCGCCAGTGCTCGAGGTAGTCCTCGAAGACACCGTGCTCGGCCACGGTCGTGGCGTCGAGCAGTTCCAGACTGCCCGCGTCCGGGTGTGGGCCGGGTGGGTGGATCGCCACCGTGCGGGTCCATTCCACATGCCCGCCGTGGGAGAGCAGACGCCCTGCGAACCCGTCCTGGGTTGCCAGGACGAGCAGGTCGTCGATGCTCGTCGCGCCCAGCGACCGGGCCTGCACCGGGACTTCCGCCGCGGGCCGACGAAGATCGCAGTACAGGCTCGCACCCTGCAGCCAGACGACCCGGCTGGTGGTGTCGGGCGCCGCGCCCGGGCGCGCCAGCAAGGTGCGCTCGAAGCGGGTGCCCGAAATCGTGAGGGTGTCGGCGGCAGTCATGCGCCGCCGGCTTCCCAGCGCGCCCGTTCCTGCGCGAAGGCAACGGACTGGACCGCTTGGAACGACTCGATCGATTCGGTGTTCTCCGAGAGGAATTCGCGGTGTTGCGCGAGGGAGAACGTACCGTCGGTGATGTCCACGCCTCCGCCTCGGCCGGCCGCGAGGTCGGCCCGCAGATCGAGGAGTTCCTCGGGGTCGACCGGGTACCACGAGATACGGTCGAAGAACCTGAGCAGCCACGGGGTGCCGTTCTCGAACGCGCCCGCGGGTTGCGGGTGCCGGTGGTTCCACACCTGGGTGGTCCGGCCGACGAACTGGTAGCCGCCGGGTCCTTCCATGCCGTAGATGCACAGGTAGGCGCCGCCGATGCCGACCGCGTTCTCCGGTGTCCACGTGCGGGCGGGGTTGTACTTGGTGGTGACGAGACGGTGCCGGGGGTCGAGCGGCGTGGCGACCGGCGCTCCGAGGTAGACGTCACCGAGACCGAGCACCATGTAGTCGGCAGCGAAGACGGTGTCGAACACGTCGGCAACCGTGTCGAGGCCGTTCATCCGGCGGATGAACTCGATGTTCCACGGGCACCACGGTGCGTCGGCGCGCACGCCGTGCATGTAGCGCTGGATGGCCTCCCGCGTCGCGGGGTCGTCCCACGACAGCGGCAGGCGCACCTGCCGGCTCGGCACTTCGAGTTCGTCGCTGTCACCGATGGCAGCCTCGGCTTCGGCGAGCAGACCCAGAAGCTTCGGGACGGGCAGCACGTCGGGATCCACCTTGACCTGGAGGGACCGGATGCCCGGAGTCAGTTCGAGAAGGCCGGACGGACGCTCCCCTTCGAGACGCTGGTGCAGCGCGTGGACGCGGGCCCGCAGCGCCAGATCCAGTGTCATGTCGCCGTATTCGACGAGCACGTTGTCGTCTCCGCTGCGCCGGTAGGTGACGGCGGTGTTGCCGTCGCGGCGCGCGAGCACGCCGTCGTCGCCGTCTCCTCCGGCCGACGACACGAGCGAGAGACCCGCGCGTCGCGCAACGCCGAGGTCGCGGCGTGACGCCGCGTGCTCCGACCGCACGGGCACGAAACGGATGGTGTTGCCCGGGGCGAGTTGCCCCAGCTTCCAGCGGTCCGCGGCGACGACCGTGACCGGGCACACGAAGCCGCCGAGGCTCGGTCCGTCCGGACCGAGCAGAATCGGAGTGTCACCGGTGAAGTCGAGTGCGCCGATCGAGTAGGCGTTGTCGTGGATGTTGGACGGGTGCAGGCCCGCTTCCCCACCGTCGGCGCGCGCCCACTGCGGCTTCGGCCCGATGAGCCGGACGCCGGTGCGGTCGGAGTTGAAGTGCACCTCGTATTCGGTGGCGTAGAGCGCGTCGATGTCGTCGCGTGTAAAGAATTCGGGCGCTCCGTGCGGCCCTTCGGTCACCGCGATTTCCCAGTGGCTGCTCAACGCGGGCACGTGCTCGGCGGGCACCGCGGCGCAGCGCCCCGCGGTGACGTCGCCGACGACGAGCACATCACCGTCGCGGAGAGTGCGGCCTTCGTGTCCGCCGAACGTGCCGAGGGTGAATGTCGAGGCACTGCCCAGGAACTCGGGTACGTCGAGTCCGCCGCGTACGAGAATGTAGGCGCGGAGCCCGGGGCCGGTCACCGCCCCGACGTCGAGCAGGCCACCCTCGGGGACGACGACGGGCCGCCACTGCGGGACGGGGGTGCCGTCGACGCGCACCGTGACGGGCGCTCCGGTCACGCAGACCTCGGTGGCTTCGGTGAAGCGGAGCGCCGGGCCGGCCATGGTGGTCTCGAGCCCGGGCGCACCCTCGGGGTTTCCGAGCGCGACGTTGCCGAGCCGGAACGACAGGTCGTCCATCGGCCCCGACGGAGGGACTCCGAGCTGCCAGTAGCCGGTGCGGCCCGGGTAGTCCTGGACGGTGGTGAGCATTCCCGGTCGTTCGACAGTGATCTTGGTGGTCATGGGCGTCTCATGCCTCCCGCGGCCGGGTGACGATCATCCGCACCGGAGTCGGATCGAAACCGTTGCAGGGGTTGTTGATCTGGGGGCAGTTCGACACGAGGACGAGTACGTCGCGTTCGGCCCGGATCGCGAGGCGCTTGCCGGGAGCCGACAGACCGTCGACGATGCCGAGGGTGCCGTCGGGCTCGACGGGCACGTTCATGAAGAAGTTGATGTTGGACACGAGGTCGCGCTTGCCGAGGCCCCATTTCGCGCCTTCGATGAGGAAGTTCTCGACGCATGCATGCTGGTGCTTGGTGTGATGCCCGTAGCGCAGGGTGTTCGATTCCTGCGAACACGCGCCGCCGACCGTGTCGTGGATGCCCACCTCGTCCGCGACGAGTGTCATCAGCGGTCCGCCGTCCGCGTCGCGCAGTACCGATCCCGTGGTCAGGAACAGGTTTCCTTGCCCCGCGACGGTGGCTGCGGCGCTGTAGCGGGCAGTGTGGTCGTGTGCGTCGTAGACGAGGGTGTCGACGGCCTGGTTGCCGTGGAGATCGACGATGGTGAGCACGTCGCCCGCGGCGACGACAGTGGACCAGGGTCCGCGGACCCCGACGACCTCGTCGAGCAGGACGCGGCCGGAAACGAGGGCGAGGTCCGTGGAGTCGAGCGTGGCGGTCATGTCAGTTCTCCATTCCGGAAGCAGCGGCAGCCCAGGCGTCTTCGGTGTTGAGCACGGCGCGTCGGTATTCGGGGTCGGTAGCGGGGAGCGAGTCGAGGTCGGCGGGGGCACGCCACGCGAGGATTTCGAGTGTGCTGGTCGGGAAGTCCTCTGCCGGGTCCAGCGGGTGCGCGGTGTTGGCGAGCAGCACGATCACCGGCAGGTGGAGAATCAATTCGACGTAGGTGTCGGGCCCCGCCGAGCCGGTACTCGTCAGCGTGCCGTCGTCCTCGACGCGCACGCCGTGGAAGAACGACAGCGACGGGGGCAGGTCGCGCGGGGCGAGATCGTGTTTCGCGGCGGCGACCGTGAAGAGTTCCCGTCCGGCGGGAGCTTCCGAGTGCAACTCTCCCGCTCCGTATTTCGCGGTGTTTCCCGCGAGGTGCGTGGTGCCGCACAGCGCGTCGTGGCGGCCGGAGGTATCGGCGACGATCGTGGCGAGCACCCGGCCCTGATCCGACAGCAGCGGATGGCCGGTTCCCAGATACGCCTGCCACGGCACTTTCAGCGTGTCGGCGACGTTGAGCCGCTCGTGCGGGGCGTCGGCGCGGAACAACAGGAGGTTCGCGCAGGCCGCACCGTGGATGTCGCGGAGTCGCAGGCGAGTTCCCCGGGCAAGCACCTTGCTCGTGTAGCGGCCACCGGGCACGGTCTCGGCCCAGACGAGGGAGGCGGCGCGTCCGGTGGGAGCGGCCGGCCACGCGGACGCCGGAACGGTGGGCATGCCGTCGGTGACGATGCCCGACTGTGCCCGTGCGTGGGCGCGGGCGGCGTGGGTGGTGGCCGTCGCGAGGGTCTCGGTCATGGTGCTCCGATCGTGGCGCTCGGGGAAACTGTCACTCGACAGTTTTCCGAGCGCGCATATTCGGGGAATTGCCGCGGCGTAACAACTCCGTGACCCATGTTTCGTCCGGATTTCGGAGTTCTCACGGCCGGACACGACCGCGCGGCGCACACGACCGTTGTGCCATGGTGAGGGAGTGACCCACGCAGGACCGGGCCGTCCCCGGCTACGAGAACCACGTCGCCCCGGCGCCACCGCGCGTGCCGAAATCCTCGATGCCGCAGCCGAACTCTTCACCACCCGGGGGTTCGCGTCGACATCGACCCGGCTCATCGCCGACGCGGTGGGCATCCGTCAGGCGTCGCTCTACAACCATTTCGCGACGAAGAACGACATCCTCGTCGCACTGCTGGAGGACACCGTCGAGCCCACGATCGAATTCGACGCGGGCCTGGATGACAATCACCCCGCGGCGGTGCGGTTGTGCGCACTGGCCTGGTTCGACACCGCGCAGTTGTGCGCGGGCAGATGGAATCTCGGTGCGCTGTATCTGCTGCCCGAAGTGCGCACCGAGCAGTTCGGGCGTTTCCGGGCAGAGCGGGAGCAGTTGGCGGTTCGTTATCGGGATCTGGCGGCCGAGATCGTCGGAGAGAACGATCCCCGGGCGGGCCTACCGTTCCGGCTCGTCGAGTCGGCCATCGCGATCCGCGCCGACGACGAACGAGTCGACGCCAAGCTCCCCGAGATGCTCGCGACGGCGTCGCTCGACGTTCTCGGCGTGAGCGACACCGCCGCTGTGAAGCGGCACGCACGTGCTCTCGTGATCGGGGTCCCCGATCTGCCTCCCGGGCACTGAGGCACGGGAGGCCGGGTCACCGGTTTTCGTCGGTGCTGTCCGACGGGGAACGGTTGGCCCCTTCGAGCACGTTGACCTCGCGCTTGTTGCTGCCCGGCCCGACGTGCGCCTCGGTGCGCATCTTCTCGGACATGTGCGGGTAGTGCAGTTCGAACGCGGGGCGCTCCGACCGGATCCGCGGTAGTTCGGTGAAGTTGTGCCGCGGCGGCGGGCAACTCGTTGCCCACTCGAGCGAGTTACCGAAGCCCCACGGGTCGTCGACCGTGACGACCTGGCCGTAGCGGTAGCTCCTGAACACGTTCCACACGAACGGCAGCGTAGAGGCACCCACTATGAACGCACCGACCGTCGAGACCGTGTTGAGCGTGGTGAACCCGTCCGAGGGCAGATAATCCGCGTAGCGACGCGGCATGCCCTCGTTACCGAGCCAGTGCTGCACCAGGAAGGTGGTGTGGAAGCCGATGAAGGTCAGCCAGAAGTGCCACTTGCCGAGGCGTTCGTCGAGCATGCGCCCGGTCATCTTCGGGAACCAGAAATAGATGCCGGCGTACGTCGCGAACACGATCGTGCCGAAGAGCACGTAGTGGAAGTGCGCCACGACGAAGTACGAGTCGTGCAGGTGGAAGTCGAGCGGCGGGCTCGCCAGGATGATGCCGGACAGACCGCCGAACAGGAACGTGATGATGAAACCGACGGCGAACAGCATGGGTGTCTCGAAGGTGATCTGCCCTCTCCACATCGTGCCGATCCAGTTGAAGAACTTCACGCCCGTCGGGACGGCGATCAGGAACGTCATGAACGCGAAGAACGGCAGCAGCACCGCGCCGGTCGCATACATGTGGTGCGCCCACACGGCGATCGACAGCGCCGCGATGGCGATCGTCGCGTAGACCAGGCCGCTGTAGCCGAAGATCGGCTTGCGGCTGAAGACCGGGAAGATTTCCGAGACGATGCCGAAGAACGGCAGCGCGACGACATACACCTCCGGGTGGCCGAAGAACCAGAACAGGTGTTGCCAGAGGATCGCGCCACCGGTCGCGGGATCGTAGATGTGGCCCCCGAGCACCCTGTCGACGATCGCCCCCATGAACGCTGCCGCGAGCAGCGGGAACACCAGCAGGACCAGGATCATCGTGATGAAGATGTTCCAGGTGAAGATGGGCATGCGGAACATCGTCATGCCCGGAGCGCGCATGCAGACCACCGTGGTGATCATGTTGACCGCGCCCAGGATGGTGCCGAGACCCGTGATGACCAGGCCGAGGAACCATAGGTTCGCGCCGACACCCGGCGTGTGTTCCTCGGACGCCAGCGGCATGTACGACGTCCACCCGAAGTCGGCGGCACCCCGAGGGGTGACCAGGCTGTACACCACCGTGAGCGAGCCGAACAGGAAGAGCCAGTAGCTGAACGCGTTCAGCCGGGGAAACGCGACGTCGGGGGCGCCGATCTGCAGCGGGAGGATGTAGTTCGCGAACCCGAACACCACCGGGGTCGCGTACATCAGCAGCATGATTCCGCCGTGCACGGTGAAGAGCTGGTTGTACTGCTCGTTGGACAGGAACTGCAAGCCGGGACGCGCGAGCTCGGTGCGCATCAGCAACGCCAGCAGCCCGCCGATGAGGAAGAAGACGAAGGAGGTGACGATGTACATCAACCCGAGCGTCTTCGGATCGGTCGTGGTGATCAGGTCGCGAATGACCGCGCCCTTCGGCTTGCGTCGAGGGGGATACGGCCGCTTCGCCTCGACCGGAGCAATCACCGCGTTCATCGGGCCTCCTCACGCCGCACGGGGCGACGATCTCGACGATGCAGACGGACCTGCACGCGTTCGACGGCGTGCGTCCTCAGCCTGCGGGGCAAGCAGATGCGTCCCAGAGTAAGGCGTGTACCTATCCCGCGGAGCGGTTCTCGGTGATTAGTTTTCGATCCTCACGTAGTGCCGGAACGACCTTTTCGCCGAGCAACCGCATGCTCTCCCACGAGGGCTCCTCCGGCATTCCGGCACAGAGCGGATGGGTGGTGACGACCGGGAGAAAGCCCTCCCTGCACCGGCGGATCAGGCCGTCGGGCGTATCCACGACATAGGTGCCCGCGGCACGGAGTTCTTCGATCGTCGTGGATCGGTCGAACACGTGCGACAACGCCGTACCGCTCTGGTGCCATGCGGCGTAGCCCCGGGCATCGGCGAGCAGATGATCCCCGTACCGCGCCCAGAATTCGTCCGGATCGGCTGCGCAGAACACCGTTGCCGGTCCGGGCGGGGGCATCATCACGTGCCCGGGCCGGCGCCCGAGCCTCTCGCATTCCGCGCGGTACAGGTCGCGTAGCGCTTCGTCGGCGATCTGGGGCTGGAAATTGAGGCCGAGCCTTGCTGCCCGGCGCGCAGCGGTCGGTGTGCCACCGCCGTAATAGGCGACGGGGTGCGGGCGGGACAAGGGTGCCGGGGTCACGGCGCCGACCCGCCCGGCGCGGTCCACTCGCTGGGTCCGCAGTGCCTCGAGCACCAGTTCGAGTGCGTTTTCCGTGTCTTGCCCGCGACTGGTCCACGGTCGGCGATAGAGCGCGTACTCCTCGGTGCGATATCCGAGCGCGAACACATACGACACCCGGCCACCGGACAGCAGGTCGATCACCGCGATGTCCTCGGCGAGCCGCACGGGGTCGTAAAGATTGACGATCAGCGCAGAGACAGTGATGGGGATCGTGCGGGTCCGGGCCGCGAACGCCGCGGCGACCGGGAGCGGACTGGGCAGGTACCCGTCCTCCGAACCGTGGTGTTCGGAAAGCATGACGACGTCGTGCCCGGTGGATTCCGCGTACTCGACCTGTTCGAGTGCGCGCGCGAACAGCGCCTGCCGGTCGCGTGGTGTCGCACCGGGCGCACGGAAGTCGAAACGGGTCGCGAACAGGGTTCTGGACACGGCAGCCACTCGTTTCTCTCCGGCGTAACTCGGAACAGCCACAGCGTCGTCGTTTCACGCTGTGGGCGATTACCTTGCCGAATCACCGGACAACTGTCCAGACTCCTCGGTACGCGTGTTCCGGGTGTCGGCTCGAGGAGGATCGGTCCATGAACGGCAGGACAGCAGTGGTGATCGGCGGGGCGTCGGGAATCGGCTGGGCCACGGCCCGGCTTCTTCACACTCGCGGAGCGACCGTGGTGATCGCGGACATCGACGGGGCCGCCGCTCGCGCGCGGGCCGGCGAACTGGGCGCAGGCGCCCGGGCGAGCACCGCCGACGTCACCGACGAGAGCAGCGTCGAAAGGCTCTTCGCCGAGGTGGTGGCGAGCGAAGGCGCTCCGGACACGGTCGTCGAATGTGCCGGGGTGTCGATGCCGGGGCGCATCACCGACCTCGCGCTCGAGGACTGGCAGACCACGGTCGACGTGTGCCTGACCGGTGCTTTTCTGGTCATGAAGCATGCGGGGCGCGTGGTGCGCGACGGCGGCAGCATCACCACGATCGCGTCGCTCAACGGACGGCAACCCGCTCCCGGAATGGCTGCGTACTGTGCGGCGAAGGCGGGCGTCCTCATGCTCACCGAGGTTGCGGCGCTCGAACTCGGTGCACGAGGAGTACGAGTGAACGCCGTCTCCCCGGGACTGGTCGACACCCCGCTCACGGCGGGGGTCGCACTGGTGCCCGGTCTGCGCGAGGACTATCTCGAGAACACCCCTCTCGGACGCGCGGGACGTCCTGAGGAGGTCGCCGAGGTGGTCGCGTTCGTCGCCTCCGATGCGGCGACCTGGATGACCGGAGCGACGATCGACCTCAACGGCGGCGCCCACACGCGCCGCTACCCCGATCTACTCGCGCACCTCGCCGCGATGGCATCGCCGCTGCCGGACGCCACGAACCCGGGAAAGTAACCGCGATCCACGCCGGTGCGGCGGTGTGGTCCCGGCGGCGCGGACAAGGCATGGCTCTACCCGAGAACGTGTTCTACATTGTGACCGTCGTCACCGAACACTCCGGATTCACCCGACGTTGGGGGAAGGTCATACATGTCGGCACCGAGTACCGCTGTCATCGGCGCGGGAATCAGCGGCCTGACCACGAGCAAGATGCTGTCCGACTACGGCGTGCCCTACACGTGCTTCGAGATGTCCGATCGCGTGGGCGGGAACTGGGCCTTCGGTAACCCCAACGGACGCAGCAGTGCTTACCGTTCGCTGCACATCGACACGTCGAAGCATCAGTTGTCGTTCAAGGACTATCCGATGCCGGCGTCGTATCCCGATTTTCCTCACCACTCCCAGATCAAGGACTACCTCGACGGATATACCGACGCCTTCGGCCTCCGCGACAACATCGAGTTCGGCAACGAGGTGCTCCGCGCCCGGCGCCTGGACGAAGGGGGCTGGGAACTCGACCTGGCAGACGGCGGCACCCGGCGGTTCGAGTTCCTCGTTGTCGCCAACGGCCATCACTGGGACCCCCGGGTCCCCCGATTTCCGGGCGACTTCACCGGGGTGGCGATGCACTCCCACCACTACATCGATCCGCAGACCCCGCTCGATTTCGCGGGCAAGCGCATTCTTGTCGTCGGCATCGGCAACAGTGCCGCCGACATCGCCGTCGAACTGTCGTCGAGAACGCTTCGGACGGAGGTGACGCTCTCGACTCGGTCGAGTGCGTGGATCGTTCCCAAGTACATCGCCGGGCGCCCCGCCGACAAGTACTACCGGACGGTGCCCTACGTACCGCTGGCCTGGCAGCGCAAGCTCGCACAGTGGGGGCAACCCCTGCTCTCCGGCAGGCCGGAGTTGTACGGTCTTCCGTCGCCCAACCACAAATTCTTCGAAGCCCACCCCACGCAGTCGGTGGAGTTGCCACTGCGTCTGGGGTCGGGCGACATCACCCCGAAACCCGACATCGAGCGGTTCGACGGCCGCACAGTGCATTTCGTCGACGGTAGCTCGACCGAGATCGATATCGCCGTCTACGCGACCGGTTACAACATCACGTTCCCGTTCTTCGAACCCGCTTTCCTCAGTGCGCCGGACAATCACATCGCGCTCTACAAACGGATCTTCGCACCGGGACTCCCCGACCTCGCCTTCGCCGGTTTCGCACAGGCGACGCCGACGCTGTTCCCCTTCGTCGAATGTCAGGCGCGGGTGATCGCCGCGTATGCCGTCGGCCGCTACGCACTGCCCGCGGACGACGAGATGGAACGGGTCATCGTCGCGGACCAGCAGAAATTCACCGGGCACATGCTGGATCGTCCACGGCACACCCAGCAACTCGATTATTTCGCGTACGAGCACGACATCCGCACACACGAACTGCCGGCCGGACTTGCCCGTGCCCACGGAGGCGACCGATGACATTCCACTCCTTGCAGTTCCGGTCACGCGACGCCGATGTCGACGCCTGGCACTTCCCCGCGAAACCGGGACGGCTCGACGCGTCCGGACGAGCGCCGGTCGTCATCATGGCGCACGGACTCGGAGGAACGAAGGACTCCGGACTCACCCCGTTCGCGGAACGCTTCGCCGATGCGGGGATGCACGTCGTGGCGTTCGACTACCGGGGGTTCGGCTCGTCCGGCGGGGACGACCGTCAGCGCGTGGACCTCGACGGCCAACTGGCCGATTACCGCGCCGCGATCGACGCGGCGCGGCGCCTCGACGGAGTGGACCCGGATCGCGTCGTACTGTGGGGTGTCTCGCTGTCGGGCGGTCATGTCCTGACGATCGCCGCACACGACTCGGGTATCGCAGCGGTTGTGGCACTCACACCGCTGGTCGACGGCCTCGCCGCCGGACTGCTCGCCGCGCGCCACACACCGGCGGCGAGCCTGCTGAGATCCACCGCCACGGGCGTTCGAAGCAAAATCGGGTCACGAATCGGTCGCGGTGCCAACATGATTCCGCTGGTCGGGGAACCCGGCGACATCGCAGCGTTGAATCTCGACGGGCATCGCGAGGGTTATCTCGCCATCGCGGGCCCGACGTGGCGCAACGAAGTCGACGCGACGATCGTGCTGGAACTCGGTACCTACCGCCCCGGCCGCCACGCCGCGTCGATCCGGTGCCCGGTACTGGTGCAGATCGCGGACTTCGATCGCAGTGCGCCACCCCACTCCGCTGCCCAGGCGGCCTTCCGGGCGCGCGCCGAGGTTCGCCATTATCCCTGCGACCACTTCGACGTGTGGCCCGGGAAAGACTGGTTCGAGCCGGCAGTGACGCACCAGATCTTCTTCCTGACAAGGCATCTCGCGGACTCTTCGACTCCGAAGCCGGACACCCCCGAGGTCTCCGGCGACCCCGTCTCTCCCCTCCCACCACACTGAGGACGATCACCATGGCCGACACCGTTCAGCAGGCACTGCGCGCACTACTCGACGACGACACCGCGGCGATCGTTCACGACACCGGACGCTGGACCTGGCGAGAGCATCTGACGGAGGCGTCGGCTCAGGCCTCGGCACTGCTTTCGATTCTCGACCACACCCGGCCGGTGCATGTCGGCACGCTACTCGGCAATACACCCGACATGCTGCACGCTGTGGCGGCCGCAGGGCTCGGAGGGTTCCCCCTCGTCGGCATCAACACCACGCGACGCGGCGAGAGCCTGGCCGGAGACATCCGACGCGCCGATTGCCAGGTGGTGCTCACCGATCCGGCGCATGCCCCGCTCCTCGACGGACTCGATCTCGGCGACATCACGGTGCTCGACGTCGCGAGCCCGCAGTGGCGGTTGCTGGTCGAAGGTGCGCCTCCCCTCGAGCCGTACCGCGAGGTGGAGATGATGGACCCGTTCATGCTGATCTTCACCTCCGGTACGAGCGGCGACCCCAAACCCGTTCTGCTCGCTCAGATCATGGTGATCTTCGCGGGCAACAACCTGGTGTCGCGCTTCTCGATCACCTCGGACGACATCGCCTACCTGTCGATGCCGATGTTCCACTCGAACGCGATCCTCGCCGGGTGGTGCGTGTCGCTGTGCAGCGGCGCAGCCATGGCGCCGGCGACGTTCTCCGCGTCGGCCTTTCTCGACGACATCCGCCGCTACGGAGCGACATACATGAACTACGTCGGCAAGCCTCTCGCATACCTTCTGGCGACGACCGAACAGAAGGACGATGCCGACAATCCGCTGCGGGTGGCCTTCGGCAACGAGGCCACCGACCGCGACATCGACGAGTTCGCGAGGCGGTTCGGGTGCACCGTATGGGACGGCTTCGGTTCGACGGAGACAGCCGTCATCATCACCCGCGAGGAGGGCACGCCCGAAGGCTCCATCGGAAAAGGACTCGCCGGGGTGGAGGTGTACGACTCCGTCACCGTCACGCAGTGCGCACCTGCCGAGTTCGACCACAACGGTGCCTTGAGCAACGCGGACAAGGCCATCGGCGAACTCGTCAACACGCAAGGGGGCGGCTTCTTCACCGGCTACTACAACGATCAGGAGTCGACCGACGAGCGGATGCGGCACGGCATGTTCTGGTCGGGAGATCTGGCATACAAGGACGCCGAAGGCTGGATCTATCTCGCCGGCCGCACCGCGGACTGGATGCGCGTGGACGGTGAGAACCTCGCGGCGGCACCGATCGAACGGATCCTCCAGCGGCTCCCGCAACTGAGCCGGGTCGCGGTCTACGGTGTTCCCGACGAACACGTCGGCGACCAGGTGATGGCAGCCATGGTGCTCCGCGACGACACCACACTCACCCCGGATGAGTTCTCCGAATTCCTTGCTGCTCAGGCAGATCTGTCACCGAAGGCGTGGCCGCGCCACGTCCGGATCGACGCCGACCTGCCGGTCACCGCGACCAACAAGATCCTCAAACGCGAACTGAAGGAGCAGGGAACAACCGCCGGAGCCGGCGCGCTGTGGTTGCGGACGGGTACCGACTACACCCCGGTGTCGTAACCGCCCGGCCACGCGGGCACGGGTCGCGCAGGGCCGCTCGCCGACCGCTCAGCTGCTACGTGCGAGGTACTCACCGAGCGCGGGGGCCTTCGGTCCGTCGAGACGCCAGAACGTGTCTCCGTCGTGCGACTCGATGTCGCCGCTGAGGAAACCCGCGACAGCGTCGGCGGCGGTGGTGGGGTCGGGGAAACGTCGCCCCTCCATCGGTCCCCGCGTGATCTCGAGCGCGCCCGTAGTCGTGTCGAAGCGTCCCTGCACGCGGTAACCGCCGACATCGGCGCACACCGCGACGCGCGGGTCGACCTCTTCCGGCTGCGCTGCGGGACGCGCTGCGGGGGCTGCCGTCCGGCGGGGGCTGCGCCGCGTGGGAGCGCACGTACGAGTGGTGTCCTTGACCGCGTCGAGCCCCAGCAGGTCCCAGCGGTCGAGGCCGTGCGCAACGCCACTGAGCGGGATGGGATGACTCCCGGTCGCGGTCCGGCCCGGGCGCTCGGTGAGCCACAGCGCGACCTCTTCCTCGATCCCGGCCTCGATCTCGGCCGACTCGACGATATAGAACGCGGGGGGCTTCTGCCCGAGGTCGACGAAGACCCAGTGCGACGACCCGGTCTCGTCGCTGCCGGCGATGCCGTCCTGCCGACGTGCGAGCCACGGTCCGCCCTCGGTGGTCCGCACGCGGACCACCCGCTTGACCCCGTCCGTACCGCGGACCTTGACGGTGCGCTGGTCGTCGAGAGGTTCTGCGCGTCCGCCGCGCTGTTGAACGTCCGTCACAAAAGCGGCCATGCCCTGACCTGCGATATCACCCATGCCTGCTGTCCTTCTCTCGTGCACGAAAACCGACGCGAGGTGGCGTGACGGCGTCGCCGCACAACTCGGGGGGTCTGCTGGTAACCCTACGGGTCTCAGCCTGGTAACGACAGTTTCTGTGAAGCATCACCGAAATGCGTCCCCCTTCGTGGTCAGGGCTTTGACCCGTTCGACGATGCGATCACGCAGTTTCGAGGGCGTGCGCCACCGCATCGCGAGCTTGTCGTAGTCCATCGCGTGCTCGGCGATGATGTCCTTGAGCCGCTCCGCGTCGAGGACGTCGAGTTGCACCCGCAGCCCGGGCTCGCCGGCTTCGCGGTAGACAGCGAACGGGTCGAACGGGCCGGGCGCGCGCTTGCCGCGACGAGCAGGCGCTTTCTGCGCCGGGGCTACGCTCCCTTCCGGGGCTGTGTCGTGAGCCGGGGCTGTGTTTTCGGGGTCCGCCGCACCGAGCGCATATCGGACGTTCCAGGCGCCTCCTGGCCCGGATGCCGGTCCCGCTCCCGGTGACAACGCTCCCTGCGAGAGCACGGTCGACAGCGACTTCGCGAAGCGGGGCGTACGGGCCGCTTCGTCGGCGACGACCCGGACGAGCGCGACGAGTTGTCCCGCCGTCCCCGGCGCGGTGTCGTCGAGCCTGAGCAGTGCCGCGGTCGCTTCGCCGATCTGCATGCGCAGACGAGCCTCGCCGGTGTCCGGTTTCGTCACAGGTACACCTGCGCGTTCATCAGAATCGTCTCGGTGAGAATCCGCAGCGCGTCGAACTGCCCCGTGTTGCCGTACTTGCGTTTGAGAGTGCCGTACGGCACGAACTCCGCGGAGGCGGCGATCTGGTTCGCTTCCGGAACCCACGCGGGTACGACATCGGCGATCCGGTCGTCACGCTGCAACTGTTCGATGATGCTGCGGTGGAGGTTGGAAGCGCTGCGATACTTCGTGATGACCAGACCGATTTCCCGGAGGGGATGACCCGTGCGCTGCGCAAACTCCTGAATACGCTTCTGCAGCTGGGGAATTCCGTACGTCGACAGGATGTCCGGGATAGTCGGGATCAGATACCCGTCGGCCGATCTCAAACCGTTAAGCGTGAGCATGCCCAGGTTGGGCGGGCAGTCGAGGAGTATGTAGTCGTATCGATCGGCGATCGGTTCGATCGCCTTCGTGAGGATCTCGATCGGCCGATGCGACCCCGGGTCCGCATACTGCCGGTGGCTGAGACCCTCCTGGATCTCGATGAGATCGAGCGAGGACGCCAGGAGATCCACCCCGCGCACGGCCCGGACCGGCGAGACGTCGTGCTGAAGGGCCTTCTCGATGTCGAACGAGGCGGTATCGGATTCGATCGCACCCCGGAACAGCGCCGCAAGGGTGCGGTCGAGCTCGTTGAGTTCCTTCCAGCGCTCCTCACCGATCATCATGGTGGTGAGGTTCGTCTGGGGGTCGAGGTCGACGAGCAGTACCCGCTGCCCGAACTCGGCGGCCATGAACTCGCCCAACGCCGCGGTCGTCGTGGTCTTACCGACGCCACCTTTCAGGTTGATCGTCGCGATTACCCGCGCCACCGTGCACCTCTTCGGAAAGATCGACTGCTCTTCCGATAGAAACGTACACCGCGATCCGGACAAACATGACGTCCGGTCTTATCTGCCCTTCGCCTCGACACCGACTCTCTCCAGCCCGCCCGAGGTATCCGCGCGGACGACCGAGTCGGCAGTTGCGAACCCGCTGAGCGCAAGCGCAGGCGCGCGGTCGACGACCGCGTGCACCACGCGCCCTTCCGACATGAACACGATCATCCCTTCGGCGCCCACCGTCGGGAGGTCCTTCCACACGAGACCCGAGGTATCGAGGATGCGGTTGACCTCGCTCATGAGCAGAGGAACACGGAAGTAGTACATCCGGTCCCAGTCCTCCCCCTGCAGGTCCGCAACCTGCGCGAGATCACCCAGCGTGCGTTCCTGACCGCCGGCGAGCACCTCGCTGAACGCTGATTCGAGCTGGGGATCGTCGACCACCGTCACCGCAGGATCCCCCCCGCATCCTGCGATGACCATCGCCATGACTCCGGCTGCTACCCCTGCCGATACCCGTCGTGCAAACACCCACGCCACCCCCGTCATTCGACCCCCAGATGAACGCGAGGAAGTTACCACCGAATCGGACATTTGCACCAGTGAGGCGTCTCACATTTTGGGGACTGGGTGGCCGGACCCTGCCACACGCGGGAAACCTGTGACCGGACACAACGGACACGGTCAATCCTTGCCGGTGAGCTCCGCAATGTCGCTCCGGAGCGCGGTGTGCAGCGAACCGATGAGTTCCGCGGCCGACCCGAACTGGTCGCCGACGAAGTCGGTGTTCTCGGCCGAGAGCTCGCGCGCGCCCGACCGCCCGATGAGATCGTCGATACGCTCGTCGAGGCTCGCGGTGCGGCGTGCGACATCGACCATGCCCATCCGGCTTTCCGCGTTTCCGAGCAGATCGCCGATCCTGGCGAGCGCCGCCACCCGGGCGAGAAGCTGGTCCCACACGGGATCGAGCGCCGCGACCCGCGCGTCCAGCGCAGCCCGTGCGCCGGCGCCCCGTTCGCCCGGGATACTCCCGATCGCGGCGCCCAATTCCGCGAGCAGTCCGCGCAACGACACCGTATCGACGGCGATCTGAGTGATTTCCTCGGCCAGATCGAGCTGGGCCCGCTGTACCGCGAAGTACTCGGAGCGCCACGCCGCCGACGACTCGATCCGGTCGTAGAGGGAGCCCGCCAGGAACAACAGGGTGTCGTACCGGTCGACGAACCGGTCGTCGTCCTCCGGCATCCGGCGCGCGAGGAGATCGGCCGCTCGACGGCCGGCGTCTGCGGCGGGGGTGCGCTCCGACCACCGCGACACACGGTCCACCGCCACGGACAGGGCGGCACCTCGGGCCTGTTCGGCGGGCGCGACCGGCAGCGGCGCCGGAGTCTGCCGCAACGCCGCGAACAACGCTTCTCGCTGATCGAGTTCGAGGTGGAGCCCATCGCGGCGATCCCTGCGAACCGCACGCACACCCTGCGCGTAGTGCGACGGCGAATGCACGATGGTCTGCTCGGCAGCGCGGAGGCGCTTGGCGAGTTCGTTCGCGCGGTATTCGAGGACCAGGCGGGCGGCCCCGGGACGCTGCTTGCCCAGGCGGGCCACGAGATGAGCATGCTCGTCGGAGAGAAGGCGCAACGCTCCGAAACCGTCGACGGTGGGGAATCGCCGACCGGCACGCCGCCGGTTCGCGAGGACCGTGCGTGCCGATTCGTCGAGATGACCCGCGGCCAGCGCGAGTGCCGCCGCATCCGAGAGCGGGCCGTGCCTGCCGTCGATGGCACACCGGTCGCACCAGCGGCGCACCTGTCCCGCGATGCGTTTCCGTCGCAGGCCGGGCGTTTCGAACTCGTCGGATACTTCGGGTCGGTCTGAGCCGGGCATCGGGGCCTCCTCGTCGCCTTACTGTCTTCCACTGTCCCAGAAAACCGCGGTCTTCGATCGGCCCGGCGACGGACCTCGCACTGCCCGGACGAGACTTCGGCACGCGCGTGCGGGCGCATCAGTTCGATTGAGCGGACGCCGTATTCACCATTCGTGATCGATGTCACAGAAAGAGCCGGGCACGATCCTCCATCGGTCCACATGCGCTCGTGGATTGTCAAAATCGTTGCGGCACAAACGCCTACCCGGCGGTACGACGAGGGCAGTCGGCCCCGCTGCAAGTTACCCACCGGTGTTACCGCGCGGTACGAGCGAACGAGCCCACCGCAGCCGGCCTTCTTTCCCGCGGACGACCCCCGAAAAGCCCTGTACGGCAACGTTCGAGACCCGAAAAAGGAACGGTTTCCGCAGGTCACGCCGATTCGGGAAGCCAAACGTGACAAAGCCTCATGTTTCGGCCATGCTGTTACCCGTACGGGGCGTTTCCATCCGCACGGGGGTGTGTGTCGTCGATGGCGACGGCCACCGGATGAGGACAGGGGCGCGTTCGCACCGCCTTGACGATTCGGTTCGACAGAACCACAGCGTCGGCGATCGACACACGCATGCCCACCACACAGCACGAGGAGCCGACCGATCGATGTTCCCGCTCACGTTTACCGATCCGTGACGTAGGAACCGAAGACCGGATAAATTGTCTTCCTCATCGGGGTGGAGCTTTCGACGCGCGGCACCCACGCGCACAACCATGGAGAACGGTGGCAACGAGTATGTTCAAGCGGATCGCAGTGGTCAACCGGGGTGAGGCGGCAGTCCGCCTCATCCGGGCAGTCCGGGAGCTCAACTCCGAACACGGCTACGGCATCAAGACGATCGCTCTGCACACGGACGCCGAACGCCGTGCCATGTTCGTCCGTCAGGCCGACGAAGGCGTCACCCTTCGCCCTTCGACGACGGCCGCGACTTCCTACCTCGATCACGCAGAACTCGAGCGCGCACTCCTCGAAGCGAAAGCCGACGCAGTCTGGGTCGGCTGGGGATTCGTGGCGGAAGATCCCGTCTTCGCCGACCTGTGCGCGCGGCTGAACATCACATTCATCGGTCCGTCCGCGGATGCGATGCGTCTCCTCGGTGACAAGGTCGAAGCCAAACTGCTCGCCGAGAAGGTCGGGGTGCCGGTCGCCCCGTGGTCCGGCGGACCCGTGGAGTCCCGCGCCGATGCGCGTCGTCATGCCCAGGCCATCGGTTACCCGCTCATCATCAAAGCGCGCTCCGGCGGCGGCGGTCGCGGCATCCGCAAGGTCTACGCCGAAGACGAACTCGAACTGGCACTCGAGCGCACGCAGGGCGAAGCCGAACGGTCCTTCGGCGACCCCGTGGTCTTCATCGAACGCCTCGTCACCGACGCGCGCCACGTCGAGGTGCAGGTCATCGCCGACACGCACGGCAACGTGTGGGCTCCCGGCGTGCGTGACTGCTCCATCCAGCGCAAGAACCAGAAGGTCATCGAGGAATCGGCTTCCCCGCTGCTCACCGCGGAACAGTCCGACCACCTGCGCTCGGTGTCCGCCGACCTCGTCCGGGCCGCGGGATACTGCGGCGCCGGAACCGTCGAGTACCTCTACCAGCCGCACTTGAAGACGTTCACCTTCCTCGAGGTCAACACCCGCCTGCAGGTCGAACACCCCATCACCGAGGTCACCACCGGCATCGACCTCGTCAAACTCCAGATCCTCGTCGCCTCCGGAGAGCCCCTCGTGGGTGACTGCCCGCCGGAATTCGGCCACGCGGTCGAGGCACGGCTCAACGCCGAGGATGCCGCCAACGGCTTCGCGCCCGCGCCCGGCACGGTGCAACTGCTCAAATTCCCGCTGGGGTCCGGCCTGCGGGTGGACACGGGCATCGCGCAGGGAGACGTGATTCCTCCCGACTACGACTCGATGGTCGCCAAGGTCATCGCTTGGGGACGGAACCGCGGCGAAGCGCTCGCACGCCTGCGCACCGCCCTGCGAGAAACCACGGTCGTCCTCGACGGAGGCACCACGACCAAATCGTTCCTGCTCGACCTGCTCGACCGCCCGGAGGTCGTCGACGCGTCCGCCGACACCGGCTGGCTCGACCGCTCCGGTGCCGGCAGCGAGTCCGGGCCGACGCGAGTCGCCGACATCGCACTCGTCGCAACCGCCGTCGATGTCTACAACGCCGACGAAGCCCGCGAGCGCACCGCGTTCCTCGCGTCCGCACGCGGCGGCCGGCCACGCGCCGGACATGCCGTCGGCCGCAAGATCGAACTGAGCTACCAGGGTCAGGCGTACGAACTCGTGGTCGGCCAGGTCGGACCGCACCGCTACCGGCTCGACACCGGAGTGACCGAGTTCGACGTCGAACTCGAACGTCTCGGAGACTACGAATCGCGGCTCACGCTCGACGGTCGCCGCCACCACGTCGTCTCGATAGCCGGGCCCGCCCATTTCCTCGTCGAGGTCGACGGGATCAGCCACCAGATCAGCCAGGACGAGGCCGGAGTCGTCCGCACTCCGGCGCCCGCTGTCGTCGTTGCCGTCCCCGTCGCGGTCGGCGACGAGGTCGAAGCCGGGCAGACGCTCGTCGTTCTCGAGTCGATGAAGATGGAGACCGCGGTCCGCGCTCCGTTCGCCGGTAAGGTCCGCGAGATCCTCGCCGTCGTCAACGCCCAGGTGGACGCCGGCGCCCCGCTGCTGCGCGTCGACCAGATCGTCGAAGAAGTCGTCACCGAAGCCGTCGAGCGCGTGGAGTTCCCCACCCCCGGACCGGCGCTCAGCGACGATCTCGCTGCGGATGCGCTGGCGCGGCTCGATTCGCTCGGAGCGCTCATCACCGGGTACGACGTCTCGGCCAAACGGACCGCGGCGCTTCTCGCCGAGTACGAGCGTCTCTCGGCAGGTGTGCGGTCGTGTGATCTCGTGCGCGCCGAACTCGCTCTGCTGACCACGTTCGCAGACGTCTGCGACCTTTCGCGCAACCGTCCGACCGACGAAGAGCGGAACACCGAAGACCGCGTGCACAGCCCCCGCGAGTTCTTCCACGGCTATCTGCAGTCGCTCGACGTCGAAGTAGGCGGTCTGCCCGACAGCTTCCGTGCTCGCCTCTCGCGCGCGTTGCGCCATTACGACGTGACCGACCTCGCGCGCACCCCCGACCTCGAAGACGCCGTATACCGGCTGTTCCTCGCGCTCGAACGTATCGAGACGCACGTGCCGGTCGTCACCGCACTGCTCGAGCGCTGGACCGACCGCCACGACACGGAGGCCGGCGTCTCCCACGAACTCAACGAAGTCCTCGACCGGTTGATCGTCGCGACGCAGGTCCGCTTCCCGGTCATCGGCGACACCGCACGCAACTTGCGCTACAGCTACTTCGAAGAGCCGATGATCCGGAAGGCGCGCGAGCAGGTGTACGACGGGGTGCGCGGTTCGCTCGCCTACCTCGCCGAGCACCCGCAGGCTGCCGACTACTCGCAGCGCATCGAGTCCCTCGTCACCACGCCCGAACCTCTCATCGACCTTCTCGCCCAGCAGATTTCACGCCCCGGCACCGTCCCCGGTCCGCTGCTCGAAGTCATCACGCGACGCGCCTACAAGATCCGGACCCTCGAGGACGTGCGGTCGTGCGTCGTCGACGGGCGCCAATTCGTCACCGGTAACTTCGATCTGCGGGGTACCCGGCTGTACCTGATCTCCGCGGAGACATCGCATTCCGGCCTCACCTCGGTACTCGACGCAATCGAGCAATCGGCGTCGACGCTGCCCGGTGTCGAGAACCTGGTGATCGACCTGTACGTCGCCTGGGAGGACGCGCCGGCCGACGCGGACGCTCAGGCCGCGGCGCTGTCCTCGGTCCTGTCCACCCGCGAGATCATCGCGCGCGCACGACGCGTGACGGTGACGGTGTGCCACACCGATATCGCCGAAGAGCACGTATTCACCTTCCGCGCCTACGAATCCGGGTACGCCGAGGAAAGCAATATCCGCGACATCCACCCGTTGACGGGGCAGCGTCTCGATCTGTGGCGACTGAAGAACTTCGACGGCACGCGCCTGCCCTCCAACCCGGACACGTACCTCTATCACATTGTCGCGCGGGACAATCCGTCCGACGAGCGCTTCATCGCCCTCACCGAGGTGCGGGATCTGACCCAGCAGCGCGACGACAGCGGCCGGATCGTGAGCCTGCCCGCCTTCGAACGTGCCCTCGCGAGTTCGCTCGACGGCATGCGCCGCGCCCAGGCCGCACGCGGTGGACGACGCCTCGATACGAACCGTGTGGTCCTCTACGTCTGGCCCGTCGTCGACCTCGACGTGAAGGATCTGCGCCGGATCGCCCGCAGTGCCGCACCGTTGACCGTGGGTGCGGGCCTCGAGGAGATCACCGTCATCGGATGGTTGCGCGAGAACCCGGGTCAGCCCGCGCGTGAAGTCGCGTTGCGCTTCTCGTACCGCTCCGGCGCCGGTGTCGTCGTGCGGGTCACCGAGCCGCCCAAGGAACCGCTCAAGCCGCTCGACGAGTACACCCAGAAGGTGCAGCGCTCGCGGGCCCGCGGAACCGTGTACCCCTACGAGCTGATTCCGCTGCTGACCGGCAGCGACGGTACGTTCGTCGAGTACGACTTCGACGAGCAGGGACAGTTCGGCGCCGTCGACCGCCCGTACGGCCGCAACACCGCCGGCCTCATCGTCGGCATCGTGGACACTCCGACGCCCCGCTATCCCGAGGGCATGACCCGGGTTGCTCTGTTCGGAGATCCCACCAAGGCACTGGGCACCGTCGCCGAAGCCGAGTGCTCGCGCCTGGTGGCCGCGATCGACCTTGCCGAGAGTCTCGGTGCGCCGGTCGAGTGGTTCGCGTTGTCGTCGGGTGCCACGATCTCGATGGACTCGGGTACCGAGAACATGGACTGGGTGTCGCGGGGTCTGCGCCGCATCATCACGTTCACCCAGAACGGCGGCGAGATCAACATCGTCGTGACCGGTATCAACGTCGGGGCGCAGCCGTACTGGAACGCCGAGGCGACGATGCTCATGCACACCAAGGGCATTCTCGTCATGACCCCGGACAGCGCGATGGTGCTCACCGGTAAGCAGTCGCTCGACTACTCCGGTGGAGTGTCCGCGGAGGACAACTTCGGTATCGGCGGATACGACCGCGTGATGGGTCCGAACGGCCAGGCCCAGTACTGGGCGCCGAATCTCCGAGTAGCGGTCGAAACCCTCTTTGCGCACTACGCGCACGCCTATGTCGCTCCCGGCGAGCGCTTCCCGCGCAAAGCCGACTCCGCCGACCCGGTCGATCGCGACGTGCGCCTCTACCCGCACGTCCACCCGTCGAGCGACTTCACCACGGTCGGCGAGATCTTCTCGTCCGACACCAATCCGGATCGCAAAAAGCCGTTCGACATCCGCACCGTGATGCGCTCGGTCGTCGACCAGGACCACGCCGTGCTCGAACGGTGGGCCGACATGGCCGACGCCGACACCTCGGTGGTCTTCGACGCGCACCTGGGCGGTACCCCGGTCAGCGTGATCGGGATCGAGTCGCGCGCCATCCCCCGCAAGGGCTGGTTCCCGACAGACGGGCCGGACCAATGGACGTCCGGGACGTTGTTCCCGAAGTCGTCGAAGAAGACGGCCCGCGCCATCAATGCCGCAAGCGGAAACAGGCCGCTCGTGGTGCTCGCGAATCTGTCGGGCTTCGACGGATCACCCGAGTCGCTGCGCAACCTGCAGCTCGAGTACGGCGCCGAAATCGGCCGGGCCATCGTCAATTTCGACGGTCCCATCGTCTTCGTGGTGGTGTCCCGGTACCACGGCGGAGCATTCGTCGTGTTCTCGGGCGCACTGAACGAAAACATGGAAGTACTTGCGGTCGAAGGCTCGTTCGCGTCCGTTCTCGGCGGCGCTCCCGCTGCCGCGGTGGTCTTCACCCGGGACGTCAACAAGCGCACGGCGAGCGATCCCCGCATCACGGAGATCGAGTCACGTCTGGCGGCAGCCGAAGACGGGGAGAAGTCCCGTCTCGGTGTCGAACTGGGCGCCTTGCGCGTCGCGGTACGGTCCGAAAAGCTCGGCGAGGTCGCTGCGGAGTTCGAGGCGATCCACAACATCCAGCGTGCCCAGCGGATGGGCTCGGTGCACCGGATCGTTCCCGCCGCCGAACTGCGCCCGCAGATCATCGCTGCCGTGCAGCGAGGAATGGCGAAATCGCTCGCCTGACACGGCCGAGCACAGGGGGCCCGCACCGATCGGTGCGGGCCCCCTGTGTGTGTGCCTCCGGACACAAGACCCTGTGCAGCACAACCCATCCGGTCCGAAATGCACGTCGATTTCTGACTTCTTTCTCAGGAATGTTTCATGTCCCGCTCCTACCTTCGGTACTGAGGACCAGTAAGGAAAGGGGTGCGGAAATGCGCATCGACAAGCGATGGCTCATCGCGGGTGTCGCGGCAGTGGCCGTGGCAGCCGGTTCGGTGGGGATCGCAACCGCAGTGGACTCCAACGAGCCCACAGGTCCGGGCCAGGTGACGGCACAGACCCAGGACGGCACGCAGGAAGCGGAGGACGGCCAGGACACCCACGACTCCACCGATCGGGGCCGCGAACGTCCGGACTCGGCGACGGCTCCGGACGCGCAGCGTGATGTCGAACGCGAACCGGGTGACCGCACGCGCCACGGCGGAGAGCGGCCCGACGGACCGCGAGGACCGCATTCGGACCGCGAGACCGGACCCGAGGAGGGTGGCGGACCTCGTGCAGAGCGCGGACCGGGCGACGGCTTGCGCGACGAGCGCGGACCCGGTGCCCACCATCGTGAGCACGACCGGGAGCACCCGGACCACGACTCCGGACCTCAGGACACCGAGCAGGACGGTACGCACACCTAGGCCCCTGCTCGCCGTCCGGCGAGGTGGACCACCGGAACGAAGAGCCCTTCCGCGCGTGCGCGGAGGGCTCTTCGTGCCTCGGTCGCTGTCGACCGGTTAGGTCACACCATGGCGAAGGCCCCTTCCATCTCGGATGGAAGGGGCCTTTCGTCTCGATCGGATCAGAGCCAGCGCGGGGGCGTCAGGTCTCCGGCTTCGACGCCGACGGCGCCGCGTCCGGCAGCCCACCGCACCACTGAGGGAAGCGAACCGCGCACCACGTGGATGGCTTCCGCGTCCGGCGTCACGGCGATCGTGCTGCCGCCGTCGACCTCGAGTGCGATACCCGCGCCGAGTTCCTTCTTCCGCCACATGCCGACGATGTCGTCGAGCAGCGACTCGAGGACCACCTTCGGGAAATCACCGAAGCGTCCGCCGTTGTCGAGATCCACCGCGTGGATCCAGACCTCACGCGTGCGCATCCAGACAGTTTCCTCGGCAGGAACCAAGCGGCCCTGTGCGGTCCGGACCTGCGCCTGCCACGCGGACTCCGGCAGGTGACGCCACTTCTCGTCGAGCCGGGCCACGGTGTGAGCGAACAGGTTACGAAGCGCGGCGGGACTCAGCGTGGCGCCCTCGGCGATCTCCTGCGCCCGCTGCTCGGTGGAGGCGTACATCGGGGTCTCCACACCGGTGGCAGCCCAATCCATCAACCGGCACAGTGCGGCCGCGTTGTACCCGATATGCGCCGTCAGGTGCTGGCGGGTCCACCCGTCGAGGAGGGTGGGTCCGGCGAGTTCGTCGTCGGTCAGTTCCGCGAGCCGCTGCGACAGGTACGCCGTGCCGCGCCGTGCGATGAGCAGGCGTTCGGAGAGTTCGAGATCGTTGAATCCCACGGTCTTCCTTCTCCTACTTGATGATCGTCTTGTTCTTGACGGACCCGAGGCCCTCGATGGTGACCTCGCAGACGTTGCCGTCCTGGATGTAGCGTGCCGGCTTGCGGGCATGGCCCACGCCACCTGTGGTGCCGGTGATGATGACGTCGCCCGGCTGCAGCGTGACGATGTGCGAGATGTAGTCCACCAGCTTGGCCGGGGTGAACACCAGATCGTTGGTGTTCGACGACTGCATGACCTCACCCTCGAGGCGGGTTTCGATCTTGGTGCCGAGCTTGTAGTCGGTGTCGAGGACGGGGCCGAAGCCGCTGGTCTTCTCGAAGGTCTTGCCCTGGTCCCACTGCAGCGTGCGGTACTGGTAGTCGCGCATCGTGTAGTCGTTGATGACCGAGTAACCCGCGATGTACTCCTCGGCGTCGGCCTCGGACACCTGGTACGCCTGCTTGCCGATGACCACGGCGAGTTCGGCTTCCCAGTCGAGCTGCGAACCGGCGTACGCCGGGACGATCACGTCGTCGTACGGGCCGGTGAGGGCCTCCTTGAACTTCGAGAACAGCGTCGGGAACTCGGGGAGTTCGCGACCCATCTCCTGGATGTGGGTGGCGTAGTTGAGTCCGACGCACACGATCTTGCCGGGGCTGGGGACGACGGGTGCGTAGTCGGCATCGGCGAGGTCGACGGTCTTGCCCGTTGCCTTCTCGGCGACGGCCTTCCAGTCTGCGTCGTTCAGCAGTTCGGACAGATCGGCGTAGCCGTCGATCACGGTGGCGGTGGAGTCGTCGTCGACACGCACCGCAGCGGTTGCGCCGTCGAGTCGGAGAGTTGCAAGTCGCATGGTGGGTCAGGCTCCTTCGGAGATGATGGTGCGGTTGAAGTGCAGACGCTCCACGATGGGTGCGTCCGAGAACGCGAACAGGTCGACGCCCTCATCGGTTTCGAGCGACCACTCGACCCAGGACGGGACGACGATCATGTCGCCCTTGGCAACTTCGTGCGGGGTTCCGCCGAGATCGAAGCGACCCTGGCCTTCGAACACCTGGAAGACGAGCGACCCCACGTCGCGACGGGGCCGGGTGTGCGCACCGGCGCGAAGACGGTGGAACTCGGCGCGGATCGTCGGCATGACGTCGCCGCCGGTGGTCGGGTTGGTGTAGCGGATCGCGGCGTGGCCCGGCTCGGGCGTCGCGGCGTAACCCTCGTCCTCGAGCGCAAGCTGCTCGGTGAGGGCGCGATCGGTGTGCTCCCAGCGGTAGCAGGCGATGGGCGAGCTGGTCTTGCGGTCGAGCCCGACGAGCGGACGCAGACCGGGATGGACCCACAGTCGCTCGGAGCGTGAGATGTCCGGCGTTCCCTCGTCGGTCACGCCGTCCGAACCGAACTCGAAGAATCCGGTGTCGGTGTAGTGAACGAACGGAATGTCGAGACCGTCGATCCACGCCATCGGCTGATCGGTCTCGTTGTGGTGGCCGTGGAAATTCCACCCGGGCGTGAGCAGGAAGTCACCGCGGCGCATCGCGACGGGGTCACCGTTGACGACGGTCCACACGCCTTCACCCTCGACGACGAATCGGAAGGCGTTCTGGGAGTGGCGGTGCTCCGGTGCGGTTTCCTTCGGGCCGAGGTACTGGATCGCTGCCCACAGGGTGGGCGTGATGTACGGGACTCCGCCGAGGCCGGGGTTCGCCAGGGCGATCGCACGGCGTTCACCACCGCGCCCGACGGGCACGAGGTCGCCCGCGCGCTGCGCGAGCGGGTAGAGCGTCGACCACTTCCAGACGAACGGAACCGCCTTGGAGGTCGGCGCCATCGGCATGAGGTCCCCGAGCTGCGTCCACAACGGATCGAGATGCTCGGCCTCGAAATCGTCGTAGAGCTTCTGCAGTTCCGGGTCGTGCTCGGTCATGATTTCTCCTCGCGAAACGACACACACGTTGGGCGTTGATCACAACCTATGCCGCACCGTCCGCCAGAGCACACAATATTCTTCCCTGTGGAATCTTGACGTAAATCTCATCCTTCGATGTGTGCGACGTCCACCTCGAGGCCCCGGATCGCCGCCCGCATCTGCTGCACCAGTTGCCCGTGCAGGTGCTGCCGGTACCGGGTCGCGGGTACCGCTGCGGTGAGCGCCGCGATCGCGTGCCCACGACCGTTCCGCACCGCGACCCCGAATGCCGCGACGCCCTGTTCGGTCTGCTCGACGTTGACGGCGAATCCCACGCGCCGGGCCGCTTCGAGTTCACTGACGAAGATCTCGAACTCACCGGGAGCGAGCCGCCGGTCCGTCTCGGATGCGGTCGGGCCCTGGCTGATGGTCGGCGGGCCCGCCGGTCGGAGGTACAGCTGTTCGAGCGTGCGCCGGGGGAGTTCGGCGAGCAGGATGCGCCCGCCCGCGGTGAGTTCCGCCGGGAGTACCTGGCCTTGCCTGTCCCCCACACGCAGCATCGTTGCCGCTTCTGCCGTGTACAGGAAACGTGCCTGCGACCCGATCCGGAGAACCAGGTTGATGGTCTCGCCCGTCATCATCGCGAGCGCCTCCATGTGCGGACGCGCGATATCGGCAAGCTCTCTGGTCCATCCGTGCTTCGCCGGCCCGGCCCCCATCGCGGGACCGGGGTGGTAGCGGCGCTTCTCGTCCTGCACGGCGAAGCCCCGGTAGACGAGCATCGCCAGGAGCCGATGCGCGGTCGACGGCGCGGTGCCGAGCGCCTCCGCCGCGTCCTTCACCCGCAGTGCTCCGACGTCGCGGAGCAACTGCAGCAGGTGCAGCGCGTTGTCCACGGACTCGAGCGAGTACGACGGCTTCGTGATGCGTTTGCCTGGTTTCGGCGCATTCTGCATAGAAGAACTTTATTGCACCGAGCACGTGAGCGCATCAACGTTGGATTCATGCACATCTCCCCAGGGGCCACCGTCGCCTCCGGTGCACGCCGTCTGCCCATGGCTCCCGGCAGCATCGCAGCAGTCGTCGTCTGCTGGCTGTTCGTCGTATTCGACGGATACGACCTCATCGTCTACGGCAACGTGATCCCCAGCCTGCAGGACGAATGGGGAATCAGTTCCTCGACGGCCGGCACACTCGGCAGCCTGGCATTCCTGGGCATGATGATCGGCGCCGTTCTCGCGGGCCGGCTGTCCGACGCGATCGGACGCAAACAGGCGGTGGTCGGCTGCGTTGTCGTCCTCTCCGTGTTCACCGCGTTGTGTGCCGTCGCTCCCGGACCTGCGGTCTTCGGCATCCTGCGCCTGATCGCCGGAATCGGCCTCGGCGGACTGGTGCCGACGTCCAACGCCCTGGCTGCCGAACTGGTGCCGAACAAGTGGCGCGCCGCCGTCGCGACGATGATGATGTCCGGCGTGCCGATCGGCGGTTCGATCGCGGCCCTCGTGGGCATCCCGGTGATTCCCCACTGGGGCTGGCGCCCGATGTTCCTCTTCGCGCTGATCCCGCTCTTCATTCTCGTTCCGCTGGCGATCAAGGTGCTGCCCAAGCACGCCCCCGATGCCCATCCCGGCAACGCCGCGGGCGGCTTCAAGGAACTGCTCGGTACCCGTTTCCGCGCCGTGAGCATCATGTTCGCGGCGGTGACCGTGGTGACCCTGCTCTCGTGGTACGGCCTCGGCACCTGGCTTCCCAAGCTCATGCAAGGTGAGGGCACCGACCTGGGCAACGCGCTGACTTTCGCGCTGGCGCTCAACCTCGGCGCCGTCGTCGGCTCGTTCGTCACCGCCTGGGGCGGCGTGCGCTGGGGTTCGGTGCCGACGAGCATCGTCGCCGCGCTGATGGCCGGTGTCGCGCTGCTGACCCTGCTGCTCGATCCGCCGGTCGCCGCGGTGTACCTGATCTTCGTGATCGCCGGTGTCGGTACCCACGGCACCCAGGCACTGATCATCGCGGCCGTCGCGTCGTACTACCCCGACCACCTGCGGGGCACGGCGCTCGGCTGGGCTCTCGGCGTCGGCCGGATCGGTGCCGTTGCCGCCCCACAGATCGGTGGATGGCTGCTCGCCGCCGGACTCGGCGCCCACTCGAACTTCATCCTCTTCGGCGTCAGCGCCTTGATCTCGGCGCTGTTGCTCACGGTGATCTGGCAGAAGTTCCCCGTCCGCCACGACGCGCCGCGCGGCCCGATCCTCACTCACTGATCTCACAATTCCCCCCACCCGAAGGAGTGTCATGTCCGATCTGAAGGACGCGCGAGTACTGATTGCCGGCGGCGGCATCGGTGGCGTCGCCAACGCCCTCGCTCTCGCCTTGAAGGGTGCGAACGTCACGCTCTTCGAGCGCGCCGCCGAGTTCGGTGAGGTGGGCGCCGGACTCCAGATCGGACCGCACGGCTCGCGCATCCTCCAGTCGCTCGGCGTCTACGACGAGGTGATCGCCAAGGGTGTGCTGCCCAAGAACCTCGTCTTCCGCGACGCTGTGACCGCCGAAATCCTCACCAAGGTAAACCTCGGCCGCGACTACCAGGAGCACTACGGCGGCGTGTACTTCGTGGTACACCGCTCCGACCTGCACTCGGTACTCGTTGCCGCTGCACGTCGCGCGGGAGCCGACCTCCGCACCGATTCGACGGTGACCGATGTCGTCACCGAGGGCGACACCGTGCGCGTCATCCTCGAGAACGGCGAAGAGCACATCGGTGACATCGCGCTCGGGATGGACGGGCTGCACTCGCGCCTGCGTCCCAAGCTGTCCGACGACAAGCCCGTCGGCTCCGGCTACGTCGCGTTCCGCGGCACCTTCCCGATGAACGAAGTCCCCCTCGAAGAGGACATCGAGGACGTGGTGGGCTACATCGGCCCGCGCTGCCACTTCATCCAGTACCCGCTTCGCCAGGGCGAGATGCTCAACCAAGTCGCCGTCTTCCAGTCGCCGGCGTTCCTGCGCGGCGAGGAGAAGTGGGGCAGCCCCGAGGAACTCGCGCACGCCTACGACCACTGCCACGAAAGTGTCCGCTCCGCCCTGAAGTACCTGTGGACGGACCGCTGGTGGCCGATGTTCGACCGCAATCCGATCGACAACTGGGTCGACGGCCGCATGCTCCTTCTCGGCGATGCCGCACATCCGCCGCTGCAGTACCTCGCGTCGGGCGCCGTAATGGCCCTCGAGGATGCCAAGTGCCTCGCCGACTACGCGTCCGAGGACTACAAGGGCGACAACGCGAACTGGCCGAAGATCCTGCAGGACGTCAACGCCGAGCGCGCGCCGCGCTGCAACCGCATCCTCACCACCGGCCGGATGTGGGGCGACCTGTGGCACCTCGACGGTGCCGGCCGCGAAGCTCGCAACGAGTTGTTCCGCATCCGCGACACCTCGAGCTACAAGTACACGGACTGGCTGTGGGGTTACTCCTCGGACCGTAACCGCTGAGCCGGGACACCCCCGCGCGACGATCACGCCTGTGGCCCGCAGATCCGGAAGATCTGCGGGCCACAGGCCTGTCACGCGTCCTACACGACTGTTTCGCTCAGCTCCGCGAGTCGGCGTTCCGCGCGCACCACCGCGTCGCGGGCCTCGGCAAGATCCGCCCGGATCGCCTCGAGGTGCCGTCGGATGCCGAGCGTCATGTCCCCCGGTTCCGGGATCGAGACGACGAAGGAGCCCCTCCCCTGCCGCGTCTCGATGAACCCCTCCTTCCGCAGCACTTCCTGCGCGTCCTTCACGACGGACGGGGACACGGCGTAGTGAGCCGCGAGCTCGTGGATCCCCGGGAGCTGGTCGCCGACTGCCCATTCGTTCCACGTCATCCGGTGCTGGAGATCGGTTGCGACGGCTTCGTACTTGTAGGCCATACCGCACACCGTAACACTTTTACGTAACACCGGAACGGTATTGTCGCCGGTGCTGCTCTTGGACCGGCCACAACAGCGGTGTCGTGCACGCCGGACCGCGCGGTGTCCGGGTGCAGGCGATGAACGCCGACGGCAGCCTCGAAGACGATTTCGTCATCGCCGGACAGGGACGCCTCGTTCACCTGTGCAACGCCCCGTCACCCGGCGCCACGTCGTCCCTCGCCATTGCCGAACACCTCGTCGCGACGGCCCTCGAACGCGTGCGCTGAGGACACCCACGCGTAGAGACGACCGGATACGGGCATGCTCACCGGAAGGACTTCCCACGACGCTAGGAGCATCGACATGGCACGTATCGCGGTTTTCGGCGGACACGGCAAGGTGGCGCTCCACCTCGAACGTCTCCTCTCCGACGCCGGCCACGAGGTCAGCGCGGTCATCCGCAATCCCGACCACGCCGACGACGTGCGCGCCGCCGGCGGCACGCCGGTGGTTGCCGACGTCGAACAACTCGATGCGCTCGCGTTCAACGAGTTGCTGCAGGGTCACGATGCGGTCGTGTGGTCCGCAGGCGCAGGCGGGGGCAGCGCGCTCCGCACATACGCCGTGGATCGCGACGCCGCCATCGCATCGATGACGGCGGCGCAGCAGGCGGGTGTCCGGCGGTATGTGATGATCTCCTACTACGGGTCGCGTCCGGATCACGGTGTGCCGGAGGACAACAGTTTCTACGCCTACGCCGAGGCGAAGGCCGCGGCCGACACGCATCTGCGGGCCGCCGAGTTGGACTGGACGATCCTCGGGCCGAGCAAACTCACGCTGGATCCGCCCACGGGCCGCATCGACATCGCGGGTCACGGCGCGACCGAACCGGGCGAAGTGTCGCGTGCAGATGTGGCAGCCGTCGCCGCCGCGGTACTCGAGCGACCCGAAACCGCCGGTCTCACCATCGAATTCAACAACGGCGACACGCCGATCGGCGAGGCGCTGGACGCACTCCGGTAATCCGGCCTACGTCGGAAGTCGTACTGCGGTTACGTCGCCGGACGGACGACGGTGACACGCCGGAAAACTAGCGTCGTCACCATGACACACAACACTTTCTCGCCCCGTACCGCGGTGATCGTGGCCTACAGCTGGGTCACGCTCATCGCGTTCGGTGCAATCCTCACCGAAACAGTCATCCTCTACCCCAACGTTTTCCACGATCCCCCGGCGTCTCTGGATCTGACCGTCGAGTTCATGTCGGAAGCCGGTCCGTCGGACTTCTTCCCGCCTCTGGGTGCGCTGACGGTAGCCCTCGCAGTGGCGTCCGTGTTCCTGCTCCGGCGCGACAAGAAGGTCCGGCCGTGGGCGGTGGCGAGCCTGATCTCGCTGGTCTTCGGCGAGTTCGCGTTCTCGGCCTTCTACTTCTGGCCACGGAACACGATCATGTTCGACGAAGGGGCCGCCGTGCATTCTGTCGAGGTTCTCCGACAGACCGCGGTCGAGTTCGAGACAGGCCACTGGGTTCGTCTGACCATGAGCGGCGTGACTGCCGTCCTGGCCTTCGTCGCGTTGTTCAAGGTGCTCGCGGCTCGCACGTCCACGCCTGTGCCGGTCGAGGCTAGGGTCGGGTGACACGCCCGGTAGTTCCGCTCACGGGCGTACGGCGAGGTGACGACCCCTCGCCGTACGCGCATTTCTGGTCCGGGTCCAGGCGGCCGCCGGTAATCTCGCCGACGTAGCGCCGATCGCCACACGTGCGGGCGGGATCGCCGGGTACTCCGTCACTGCCGCCCGGAACGGTGATCACACGCACGACCGGAGGAAAGGCACCGACCATCTCCGCGCAGACCAGCCCAGCAGCCGGAAATATGTTCCGGCAGGACCGCACGACCGATGCGCTCCTCGCCGGGGGATTGTTCGCGATCATCTGCATCGCGATCGCCGCCGATCTCGGGGGCGGCGAGCAGGGGCCACCTGCGCTCGCCTTCCTGTTCGGCGCGTTGTTCGCCGCACCGGTCTTCTTCCGCCGGCAGCGCCCGGTCACCGTTCTGCTCGTCACGGCCGCCGTCCTGGTGGCGTATTACGCCCTGGGGTTCCCGCCCATCGGCTTGGCCCTCCCGCTTGCGGTGGCGCTGTACTCGGCCGCGGAGTCCGGGCACCTGCGATGGGCGATCGCCGTTTCGGGCGCGCTGGTGATCCTCTCGACAGCGGTCAGGATGTTCCAGGGCGATGATCTTGCCTACCTGCTCGGATTCGAATCGGCGGGGTCGGTGGGTCTGATGGCGGCGGTGATCGCACTGGGCGACAGCGTGCGGTCCAGACGCGCACTCGGCCGAGAACTGGTCCGCAGGGAACACGCGGCCCGCCTCGAGCGCGAACGCGAGGCCGCCCGTCGCGTCGAACGCGAACGGCTGCAGATCGCACGCGATCTCCACGACCTGCTCGCGCACACCGTGTCCGTGATCTCGCTGCACACCGACGTGGCTGCCGAGTCCCTCGACGACGATCCCGCCCTCGCACGCCGATCGCTGGTGGCCGTTCGCGACTCGTGTTCGCGCGCGGTGTCCGAACTGCATGCCACGGTCGAGGCACTCCGCTCCCCCGCCGGCACCACAGCACGCGGGGACCACTCGCCTACACCCGGACTCGCCGAGATCCCTCGACTCGTCGACACCGTCTCCGACGCAGGCGTAGCGGTGCACATCGAATCCCGGGGCACCCCGGCAACACTGCCCGCCGTGGTGGACGCGACCGCGTACCGGGTGATCCAGGAGGCTCTGAGCAACGTCCTCCGTCATTCCGATGCGACGAGAGTCGTTGTCGCCCTGGACCACCACAACGATGTACTGCGAGTCTGCGTGAGTGACAACGGCCGCGGGTCGCGGGGTGGCCGCACCACCGGATGGGGCCTGACCGGCATGCGCGAACGCGTCGCGTTGCTGGGCGGGACCGTCGACACCGGCACTCCGGACGGCGGAGGATTCGTCGTCGATGCCCGCATTCCCGCAGGAGGTCCGTCATGATCCGGGTCGTGCTCGTCGACGATCAGGCTCTTGTGCGTGAAGGACTGCGCGCATTGCTCGAGCGCACGGACGACATCGTGGTGGCGGGCGAGGCGGACGACGGGGACGCAGGCGTGCGCGTGGTCACCGAGACGCGTCCCGATGTGGTGCTGATGGATATTCGGATGCCCGGGACCGACGGAATCGCCGCGACCCGCCGGATCATCGGCGATCCGGCGCTTTCCCACGTGCACGTGGTGGTACTCACGACATTCGACACCGACGACAACGTGCTCGACGCGATCCGTGCGGGTGCCGTCGGCTTCCTCGTGAAGGACACCGCACCCGGAGATCTCCGCAACGCGATCCGCACCGTGGCGGGCGGGGACGCCATGCTCTCGCCGACTGTCACCCGGCGCGTGATGCAGGCCGCCGCACGCGGGGCGGGCGCGCGCGACACCGGGCAACTCGACGGACTCACGAACCGGGAACGCGAGATCCTTGCCGAGGTCGGCCTGGGTCTGTCGAACGAGGGGATCGGCTCGAAGCTGTTCATCAGTCCCGCAACGGTCCGCACGCATGTCACCCGCATCCTCACCAAACTGCGTGCGCGCGACCGCGCCGGACTCGTCGCGATCGCCTTCCGTACCGGCCTCGTCACGCCGGAGGATCGGTAGACCCCGGTCGTTACCCGAACCCGAACAGCGGCGGGATGACGACGACCGCAACCGCGGCCCACACGCCGTAGACGGGCAGGTACCGCGTCTGCCAGCGTTCCACGGCGTCGAAACCGCAACGGCGTCGCAAGAAGCGGACGCCGAACCATCCGGCCCCGACCAGGTTGACCAGCAGGACCAGGTTCAGCCCGAGCGCCGTCACCTTGTTGGCGGTGAATCCGAACTCGGCGATCCGCGTAAGCATCGCGGCGAGCATGAGTGCGTCGACGGCCAGCGCTGCGGCGACCAGAACGACCTGAAGAGTGTCGAACACGTCCGGAGGCGCGTGCGGGTCGCGGGCGGAGATGGAATACAGCAACAGCCCGAGCACCAGCACCAGGATCAGATCCATGAGGATGAGCAGTTCGCGATCGACGCCCAGGATGCTGCGCGATGCCACGGACGCGACGAACAGCGCAAGCAGCATCGCGACGGTGAGCGGCGTGAACACCCGGGTGAGGACGGGAGCGATGTTCTCGATCACCTCCTGTTTGGCCTCGACGAGCCAGGCCGCCGCGATCATCGCCCCGGGGGGCGCGAAGGGCACGACCCATTGTTCGAGGAACCACTCGACGTCGACGCCCAGCGCACCGAAGGCCCCGAGCGTGAGTCCGACGAGGACCGCGCCGCCGAGCGCGAGCAAGGTCAGATAGACGACCCACTCTCCGGTGAACCTCACGAAGTCCATCCGCCGCCGTTGGGATCGCCACTCGCCTCCCACGTACGCGACTCCCACGACGAGCCACAACAGAATGGGGGCGTGGATCGCCGCGATGATTTCGGTGGAGCCGACGGCGACGAACGGAAAAAGGTTCAGCGCCGACGCCGTGAGCAGGAACGGAATCGCCAGGGCCGCCGCGGCGCGCACCGGCATGTCGCGCTTCCAGGCGAAGTATGCGACGAGGAACGGCAACACGAACAGCGAGGCATTGCGTACCAGTGCCTGCTCCGGGAGCCACTCCAGTCCGGCTTTGACGGCCACCCCCGCGCAGGCCGCGAGCGCGATCACCACGCCCATCTCACGCGGATGCCGGCCGGAGGCGGACTCGGTGCCTGCCGGAACGAGCACGAGTTGCTTCCACAGGCGGTCGGAATGTTCGCGGGCGAACTCGCGAGAAATCTCGTCCACGCTGCCCATGCGTCCCACCGCGACCAGGAACGCTTCGCTCGACGTCAGCCCGGCAGCCGAGAGATCCTCGACCTGATCCCGCAGGTGGCCTTCCATCTCGTCGACGTCGAGCGGGGAAATCACCCGGTGACCGGAGACGTAGCCGCGCCAGCGGGCGATCTGGGATTCGAGTTGGGCGTCGGCGTCCATCACGTCAACCCTTCTGCCGCCGGGGGCAGCGCGGACTGCCACACCTTCTCGAGGGCCGCGGCGACGACCGACCATTGCGCCGCGCGTTCGACGAGGATCTCGGTGCCGGCATCGGTGAGTGTGTAGTGCTTGCGCCGACGGCCGTTCTCGGCGATATGCCAGCTCGCAACCACATAGCCCGCGCGCTCGAGGCGATGCAGCAGGGGGTAGAGCATTCCGTCGGTCCATTGGATGCGACCGCCGGACAGCTCGTTGACCCGCTTGAGGATTGCGTATCCGTAGGACTCGCCCTCGGCGAGTATGCCGAGTACCAGGGGCGTCGCCGAGGCTGCGACCAGATCCTTGTCGATGAACACGAACCCTCCATACCTAGAGCATCTAGGGAGATAAAGCGAACCTAGCAGCTCGAGGTATCCGTGGGCTAGAGGGCGTTACGCCCGGTCGGGATCCGCGGCAGATCCCCTGTCCTCGTCTGCTCTGTCCCCGTCTGCCCTGTCCCCGTCGTCGCGGCTCAACGTTTCCGTCACCCGGGCACGACCGCGCTCGAGGACGTCGCCGAGCGCTCCGCCGACCGCCTTGAGGGGACTGTCGATGGAGTCGAGTGCCTCGGCGACATCCGGATCTTCGTCCGCGAGCCAGCCGGCGTCATCGGCCCGGAAGGCCGCGCGGTAGTCGTCGAGATCGCGCCGCAGTGTCGACAGTGCGCGTGTGGTGCGGCTCGAGGACAGCCGGCGAACCACCTCCAGCGGCGATCCCTCCGCGAACCGCGCGAGGGTCCTGCGCGCCCGTCGCAACAGGTCGGCGTCCCCCTCGAAGTGCCGCGCGAGCGCGGACCGGGCAGCCGCGACGACCCCCGGATCGGAACCCTCCCGGGCGATGCGAACGCGATGCCACAGAAACAGACAGTCCTCGACCAGCACGAGCAACTGGAGTGTCTCGCCCAGTCGTTCCTCGACCGCGATCGTGTGCAGGTATTCCAGGTGCTCCGGCACCGGCCTGTCCGCGTCGGCTCCGTCGAGCAGGGCCGACGCGTGAGCCTGCACGCGCGCGACGGTCTCGTCGAGCCGCGACCCGAGTTCGGCCAGCGGCGTCCAATCTGCGTCGGGCAGCGTGCCGCGGTGGTCGACTATCGCGGCAGCCCTGGTCAGGGCGTTGTGGCGCGTGACGATATCGCCCAGGGCGGGCGCCCCTACGGATGCGAGCACGCTTTCCACGGTGTCCGGAGCCGCGTCTTCGCCCTCGAGACGGACAATGGCCGCTTCCACGGACGCCACGGCCCCGCGCAGCGCGTCCACGACGGAATCGGTGGCGGTGGGTTCGGTGCTCGCGTCGGTCATTGCTCCATCGTGCTACGGACGAGAACCGATCGCATCAGGTGCCCTCGATCGTGGGCGGCAGCCGGCGGCGGCGCAGAGTCACCTTTACCGGACCCCCTGGGTTCTGTGTCCGGGCCGAGTCCGGCTCGCCCGGTCCGGTGCACCCATGGCAGAGAGCGATACCTGCGATCCTGGAGGGGTGGCGGACCCGAGTCGGATAGAGCGCATCGGTCCCGGCGACCTGACCGAACTCGTCTCGGATGTCGGGCCGGCGCCCCTCCACGTCGGTGCCGTGATCTTCCTCGCCGGTGGCGTCGAGCCGGACCCGGTGGCGCTGCAGGCCGCGCTCACCGAACGACTGACCGGGATTCGGCGACTGCGGCAGTGCCTGTCCGAACCTGCGCTCGGGCTCGGCCGACCCTACTGGCTGGACGACGAGCACTTCGACGTCGATGCTCACCTGTCGCAGGTGCGATGCCCGGTTCCCGGCAGCCGGGATGCCGCCATGGCCCTCGCGGTGGACGCACTTACCCGGCCGCTGCCGCGGTCGCGGCCGCTGTGGCGCGCGATTCTCGTCACCGACATCGCGGATCCGCACGGGAACACAGCACTGGTGATGGTGATGCATCATGTGCTGGCCGACGGGATCGGAGGACTGGCCGTGCTGGCGCATCTGGTCGACGGAGCAGACGTCTCGGACGAGCTGGGCCGCTCGATTCCGCCCGACCGGCACCGGGCCTGTCCGAAGCCGAGGACGAGAGAATTGCTCGCCGACAACGTGATCGAACGGCTTCGCAGCCTGCGCCGAGTTCCACAGTCCGTCGCGGGTCTTCCTGCGGCGTGGGCGGAACTCGGACGGGGCACCGGTGGACGTGCCCCCCGATGTTCGTTCAATGCGCCCACGGGTGTTCGACGTGCGGTCGGGAGGGTCGAGGTGGATCTGGACGCGACCCGTGTGGAGGGGCGGCGATGGGGCGCGACTGTCAACGATGTGCTGCTGGTCGCCACCTCCGGTGCGCTTGCCGACATCCTGCGCACGCGTGGCGAGTCCCCGTCCGAGTTGGTGATCTCGGTTCCGGTCTCTGCTCGCGGTGCGAACACGGACGGGGAATTGGGCAATCAGGTCGGCGTCATGCCTGTCCGGGTACCACTGGCCGGAACTCCGGCGCAGCGGTTGGTTTCCGTTTCTCGCAGCACCCGTGCACAGAAATCGAGCGTGCGAGGGCGGTCGGCGACCCTGCTCGGCCCGCTGTTCCGCGGCCTGGCAGCCATCCGGATCTTCCGTTGGTTCGTGGCTCGGCAGCACCTGGTCAATTCGTTTCTGTCCAACCTGCCGGGCCCGTCGTCACCGCTGAGGGTCGCCGGAGCCAGGGTCACCGCGATTGTGCCGCTGATCGTCAATACGGGAAACGTGGGCGTCGCCTTCGTGGCACTGTCGTATGCCGGCACCCTGACAGTGACGATCATCGTCGATCCCGACCTCGTTCCCGAGGTTCGCGAACTCACAGAAGCCCTGCACGAACAGTTCCAGGCGATCACAGTCGGCGGCACGTCGGCGCAGTAGCCGCGACCGATCGTCCGGTGAGCGTGCTCAGCTCCGCACGCGTATCCACGCTTCTTCGAGGAGGGCGACCACGTCGGTCTCCCGTCGGGCCCGGTAGGCGGACAGAATTCGACGAGGCCGGGTTTCCGCACCCAGGCCCAGGGCCGTCGCGAACGCCTCGGCCATTCGGTCCTCGGGGACTACCTCAGGAGTCGTGTGCCCGACCAGCGCGAGCGCCTTGCGCAACGGTTCGGCGTTGTCGGCGACCGTGCGCAGCGGCAGCACGTCGAAATGGCCGTCGGCGCGGAAATCGAGGAAGAGTTCCCCGTCCGCATCCACCCCGAGGTCCTCGAGGAATCTGCGGATCGACCCGAGTAGCGGTGCGGGCCCGGCCCAGCGCAGCGTCTGCCCTCCCAGGCGCGAAGGCAGAACGATCTCGCTCCCCGGATCGCACCCGACGATCGCGGCAACCGCCGACGGCACAGCACACTCGGCACCACGCACGTGATCACGCGTGACCGGAATGCGCAGGCGCCAGCCGTCGTCGAGCCGGTAGAGCCGACGGGTCCGCTCGGGTTTCGACACCGGCACGTGGGCACGCGGCCGGCGTCGCACGCGACCGTCGACCACCTCGAATTCGCCCCCGGCAGCGAAGGTACGGGCCGAATCGCCGGAGATCCCGAACCGCTCCACCAGCGCGGTCTCGACGACGTCGGCCGGAGCGCTGCCGTGTCGATCGTCGACGAGACGCGCGATGCGGTTGCGGATCGCGGTCACCACATCGGTGTCCCACTCCACGAGCGACCACCGGTCGTCGGCGACCGCAAAACGCTCGTCGTCGGACAGTTCCGCGAAAAGAGTGTGCACGTCGGCGTTCACGCCCATGCGGGCGACGAGTTCATCGGCGGTGTGCGGATCACCCAGCACTTCGAGCACCTGGGCGGCGCGGCCGGGGAGGTCGTCGCGCGGCGCGAGGAGCCTGCCCTCGAACATCGCGGTCCCGCAGTACTCCGTCCACGCGGCGAACTCGTCCGGCGGCAGCGTCCAGGTCGCCTGCACCGCGGCGGGTTCGACGACCCCGTTGCCGGATTCGAATTCCGCGAGCAGTGCCCGGGTCTGTTTCTCCGCGTCGGGCAGATCGGGAACCGCCACCCATCCGTCGGCCACCTCGAATCGGTCGTCGAGGCGGTGCAATACCTTCCACAACGGGGCGTCGAGCGCCGGGACCGGACGGGTGAGGACCGGAAAGTCGCGCAGGATCCGGTCGAACGAGGCGACCGGCCGCACCCGCACGCGCAACGCCGCGAGCAGATCACCGACCGCCGTGCCGAACGGGAACGTCGACGGTGCCGCCGGGTCGTCGACGCCGTCCCGGACCCGTCGTCGCAGCGCCTGACGTTCCGGTTCGGGCAGCGCCTCGATGTAGTCGCCGAGCTCGGCAATGGGGTCGCCCGGCGGGGCGACCGGGAGATCGAGGGCGGTCAGCGCACGGATACGCGCTGCCACGGTCCGGACCTCCTCGGGCGCTCCCTCGTCGAGTTCCACACGCAGCAAGGGACTCTCGTGGTCGCCGCTGAGCATGCGCCAGCGCGCCAGCTGCGCGAGGTCCTCGAGGAGCAGGTCGAGCGCCGGAACATCTGTCCTCGAACCCGCAGACATCTCGGCGGTCCCGGGCGCGGAAGCAGCGGAGTCCGAGTCCCGCAGCACCGTCGCGACGAGGACCGCACACACGATCTCGTCGACGGTTTCGCGGTCGGAACCACGCATCACGAACAGGTCCGCCGGACTGCGGCTGAACAACTCGGCGGTGGTGGGCGCGTGCGGAAGACGCGCGATCACCGTTGCCGCAGCGGCATCGAGGTCGAGCGCGGAGACCGGCACCTCCACCTCGCGACGCAACGCATCCGCGAAGCGCAGGTCCGGGTGATCGGTGACGTAGATCCGGGCCAGTTCCGCGCACATCTCGGGGATGCCCGCCTCGTGCGCGGTGTCGGCGGGCGACTGGACCTCCCACCAGCGGGCGGTGGGAGCGAGCGCCGAGAGCGCGACAGTACGCGCCGACCCGTACCGATCGAGCCACGGCATCAGCTCACTCCACGGCCGGTCCTCGAGTTCCTCGACCGACAATGCCCGCGACCACAGCGACACGACCTGTTGCTCCTCTTCCACGACCGAGGGGACGGCCGCGGACACCGTTTCCGCGACCGACGCCCTGATCAGGACACCCGGCCGCCAAGCATACATTTCGGCCTGTCGGCGGGCCTTCCGCCGACGCGTGCACGCTCAGCGGGACGAGCTCGCATCACGTCGCGGCGGCATCACGTTCGGTGTCGCTCTGAGCTTCCGACCGCAAACGCAGCAACACCAGCCCCGCAACCGAGGCCACGATGAGCGAGCCCACCGCGCCGTGGACATGGAGGGCGTACACGGCGATGCCGGCTCCGACCAGACCGATGAGCAGCGCGAACCAGAGCAGCGCTTTCCCTACGAACACACTCATTTCCCCGTACCTTCCGGCAAGTCTCCATCCGATCCGAAGGATAGTGTCACTTGTCACAGATCCTTCGCCGGGCACGCGGTGTGTCCACGAATCGTGCTCGTCTTGCCGCGCGACCATACTGGGTCCGACGAGAACGATGCGCGAGAGGGTGGAGGCACGAGGTTGACCGATCCGAAGACCGGCAACGATCCTCAGGCGGACGTGGCGATCCTGCGGGACGTGACGCTGCGTGACGGCCTGCAGCTCACCGGGAAGATGCTGTCCACCGAACGCAAGGTCGAGGTGGTGCGGGCCCTGTTCGCCGCAGGGGTACCGGAACTGGAGATCGGGTCGCTCGCCCGCCCCGATCTCGTTCCTCCGATGGCCAACACCCTCGAACTGGTGTCGGCACTCACCCCGGAAGAACTCGATCGGTGCTGGGTGTGGGTCGCGACCCCACGGCACGTGGAGAAGGCGATCGCGGCAGGCGTACGCCGCTTCCAATACTGCTTCTCGGTGTCGGACGCTCACAACCGAGCCAACATCGGCCGCGACACCGACGCGAGCCTCGAGGCGATGCCGGCTGCCGTGGACCAAGCACACGCCGTGGGGGGCAGCATCCAACTGTGTCTCGCCACGGCGTTCACCTGCCCGTTCGACGGTCCGGTCGACCCCGACCGGGTGCTGGAGATCGCGAACGACCCGCGTACCGACGGCGCGGCGGACATCGTCCTCGCCGACACCCTGGGTCAGGCGGTACCCGGTCAGGTATCGGCACTGGTGACCCGGGTGCGCACGGAATCACCGCAGCGGCGCATCGTCTACCACGGCCACGACACCTGGGGCCTCGGTGTCGCGAACAGTCTCGCAGCGGTGGCGGCCGGGGCGAGCGTGGTCGACGGCGCGCTCGCTGGACTCGGCGGTTGCCCGTTCGCGCCGGGAGCAAGCGGCAACACCGCGAGCGAAGACCTGCTGTTCGCGACACGTCCGTCGTGGCTGACACCGGCCGGTCTCGGTGCGCTCGTGCACCTCGGCGAGGACCTCGTCACCGAATTGGGCGAACCGAATCGCTCCCGGGCGCGTCAGGGCGCGCGCTCCGACGCGCAGGCCTTCGAGTGGGTACTGCGGTGACGGCGCACCGTCCGGCGACCGATCGGCGGGTGCCGTGCGGATTCTGATCGCACCCGACAGTTTCAAGGGCACGTACGGCGCGGCCGACGTTGCCGAGGCCGTGGCCACCGGCGCCGAGTCCGCAGGACACCGTGCGGTGCGCATGCCCGTCGCCGACGGTGGTGAAGGCACCCTCGACGCACTGCTCGGCCCCCTCGGTCTCGAGCGCGTCGAGGCCGCCGCGGTGAATCCGTGGCGGGTGCCGTGCCGGGCTGTCTTCGGCATCGGCCCGGACGGCACCGCCGTCGTAGAACTCGCCGCGGCGAGCGGCATCACCACGCCACACGACGGCCCGCGCGACGCGGTCACGGCGGACACCTACGGCACCGGAATGCTCATGGCCACAGCGGCGCAGCGCGGTGCCCGGCACATCGTCGTGGCGGCAGGCGGATCTGCGACCACGGACGGTGGACTCGGCGCCATCGCCGCGATCGACGACGCCGGCGGCCTCGGTGGCGCACGAGTGACGGTCCTGACGGACGTCACGACCCGGTACACCGATGCGGCGCGGGTGTTCGGACCGCAGAAGGGCGCCGATCCCGCGACAGTCGAGGCCCTGACCCGCCGCCTCGAGGACACTGCCCTGTCGCTCCCCCGCGACCCGCGAGAGGTCGCCGGAACCGGTGCCGCGGGTGGGTTTTCCGGTGGCATGTGGGCACGGTTCGGGGCGGAACTGCGCTCCGGTGCCGACTTCGTGCTCGACTCCGTGGGTTTCGACGCTGCCGTGCGCGATGCGGACCTGGTGGTCGTGGGCGAGGGCAGGCTCGACGGGCAGTCGCGCGCGGGCAAGATCGTCTCGGCGATTCTCGCGCGCTGTGACGGCGTGCCCGTGGTCGCGGTCGTGGGCTCGGTCGGCGACGATCTCGGCGACTATCGCACCCGCTTCACCGATGTCGTGGTCGCGTCGGACACCGACGCGATGGTTCGGGCGGGCGCGGGACTGCGCCTCTGACACGGCGTTCGGCGTCAGGGCACGACGGGGCGCTCCGGTGCGCAGGGATCCGGCTCTGCGGGTACGGCACCGTCGGGACCGACGGCGCCGGGGCCGGTGATACCGGGGCCGCGATCCGTTCCGGAGGGGACGGGTAGGTCGGGGTCGGACGCGCGGGCGGGCCACGACACCGGCCGCGCTGCTTCGCACGGGTCCGGTGTCACCGCGACAGGCGTTTCCGGTACCGGCACCGCCACCGACGCCGGTTCCTGCGCGGGTGCAGGTTCCTGCGCGGGTGCAGAGGGTGACATCGAGGTGCCCGGATCGTCCGGCGTGGAACCGTTCGTCTGCGCGATTCCGCCGACGGCTACGGCGAGGCCGCCACCGAGAATCGCGACCAGTGCGACGAGAGCGGCGAGGAGGGCCGCTCCCCTGCCCCGGCCGGATGCAGGCGCGGCGGCGGCCACCGGTTCGGTCCGTTTCGCCGCGACGAGCGATGCACCGGTCGCGCGATGCCAGGGCACGCCGTGCGGAGTGACGAACGGGACGCCCAGGATCGTTGCCAGTTCCCTCGCCGGTCCGGCGTCGCCGGGCTGCAGGTCGAGGAACACCAGGGCTTGCGGCGTCCGTCCCGCGCGGGCGATCGCTTCGTCCATCGCCTCCGGCAGCGATTCGGAGTACCCGCCGAACACATCGCCGGACGGAGAGACCGACGCGAGCACGGCACGCGACCCCGTGTCGACGATCGAGGCGGATTCGACGCCTCCGGTGCGGGTGTGGACTGCGAGCACCGGGGTCGACGAGAGTTCCGGAGCACCGGCGAGGTACGCCAGCCGCGCGTCGTCGAGGTCGACGACCTGGACGGCGCTGTCGGTGACAGCCCCGATCGCGGCAGCGATGTCCTGGGTCTCGTCGGCGCCGCCGGGCGTCACCGTCAGCCCGATCGCCTGGATCGCCAACGAGGCCGTCGCGGCTCGCTCCGTCATTGCGACGACGGCTCGCGCCGCGGTGTCTGCAGCGGCCGCACCGCGTTCCGGAACCAGCCGCTGAGAGTCGAACGGTCCGAGCGAAGGCACGTCGGCGTCGACGAGTACCGCGCACACCTCACCGTCGTCCACGGCAATGCCGAGCATCGGACGCATATCCTGTCCCCTCGCCGACTCGCAGGTTTCAGCACGGAAAGCACGAGCGTAGCCGACGGCCCGGAGACAATCGGGGACAACTCGCCACCGGGGTCACTGCCGGTAGCAGCCGGTGGTGAGTGCGACCGTCGACGCGACGTAGCTCCCGAACGTGATGTACGAACCGTCCGCGGCGAACATCCGGAACGCGAATCCCACATCCGGCGGCATGACGAGCGGTTCGTGGAATCCCGAACGTGCCGCGACCTTCTCGACGACGGCAGCGGCCCGGCTCAGCGCGTCGGCGGGCACCGGCACCTCCGATCCGTAGATGGGCAGGTGCACGAGGACGCCGACGGCGCCGTCGGGCAGCGTGCACGCCGTCGCCGTGCGCGCGAACCGCGGCGTGAAGTGCAGGTCCGGAAATTCTGCGGACAGCGCGGTGAGGACGGTGCGCTGCGCGCCGGTGTAGAACGCGACGGCACCTCTGCTCGTCGATGCCACCGGTTCCGGCTTCGCGACGGGGACCGGACGTGGACCGCAGGCCGGTAGGGCAACGAGAACAGCGAGCAGTACCGCGGCGCGGATCACCGCGCGCCTCATGCTGCACCTCGTCCCGCAGCACCGGAGACGACCGCGGCGACCTGGTAGGAACTCGTCGAACCGGGTTGGAGATAGGAACTGTGCCCGGTGATCGCGGTGAGTGGTTCTCCGGTGGCCGACGCGCCCGCACCCGAGGGCAGGTGCGTCAGCCCGTCGAGGAAGCTCGGGTCGCCGCCGAACGTTCCCACGTCGGCGAACGCATCCCACCTGGCCTCCACCAGATATGCTGCACCCTCGGACAATCCGAGATCGCGCACGTCGTCCGTGCCGATCCCCGGCGCGCCCAGGAACACCGCGGCGTCGGCGTCGGCACCCTGCTGGAGCGCGAGACCCGCGACGACGGCGCCGTAGGAATGCCCCACCACGGTGATGTCGGGGGTGTCGGCCCTCGATGCCCCGAGACCGTCCAGGAAACCCGACAGGCGTGGTGCCGCGATCTGCGCCGCGAGATCGGAGACGGGGCTGCGCTCGGTGTACGCCAGCCCCCAACCCCATTGCGGCGCCTGATAGTTCAGCCACGTGACTGCGGCGACCCTGCCGCCGTTCTCCGCGGCGTCACCGAGGTGCTGATGTGCTTGGTCGCGTAACGCCGAGACCTGCGTGTCGTACCCGCCGAGACTGCCCTGGAGCGTGGAGCCCGCACCCGGCACGAATACAGCCACCCGGTCGGCGTCGTCGACATTCCCGACCGCGACCGCGGCCATCGCCTCCCGGCCCGTCAGATCGAGGGCCAGGAGATGCCGGTCCCCTCGTGCCAGCACCTCGTCGAGCGCGTCGATCGCCGCGAGTTTCTTGGCCGTCTGCTCGAGTCCGGCGTCCGCGTCGATGAACAGGCCGCCGAACACGGTGCCGCCGAGTTCAGCCTGCAACTGCGCCGCGACTCCTTCGAGTCGCCGGCGTTCGATGCCGAGGAGCGCGCGGTTGGCGGCGTCGCGCGCGCCGGCCGGAATTCCGTCCAGCGCTCCGATCAGCGCGGGGTGCCCGGAGAGCAGGGCGGTGCGGTCGCGCTCGTCCAGCCCGGCCCACCAGCGCGCGACCACGTCGGGTGGGGTACCCGGCGCGGGAGGACCGGGCAGGTCGGGCACCTCCGTGCGGGTGCCACCGAATCGCAAGGATGTCGCGTTCTCGGCGCGGCCGGGCTCGTCGAGTTCCCGCGAGAGCATCTGCGCCGCCTCGCGGTCGAGTTCGGCGGCGTGCGCGAGCAGCGCGGCGACCCGACCCTGGACTCCGGCACGGACGGCGGTGACCGGCGACGCGCCCGGCGCCGGACGCACGGTGCCGTCGTCGGCGACCACGACACCGTCCGCGGCGGCGTCGGACCGTATCGCCTCGAGCTCGGCGCGGAGCGTCCGCAGTCTCGGTGCGACCAGGAGCGCGCAGTCCCGCACCCGGAGAAGCGAATCCGACCGGGCCGCAAGCGCCTCGGTGCACAGGGCGACCTGCCGGCCGGCAGCATCGTGCGCGTCACCGCCCCAGCGGCCTTCACACCGCGCCCGCATAGTCACCGCCTCGCGCACGTGCTCCACATCGGCAGCACATCGCCCCAGGGTTTCCTCGAAGTCGCTCAGCGCGTCCGGGTCCCACCGGATCAGATCGTGCATTCTCATGCTCCACCCCCTGCCGCGGCAGCGTAGGGGCAGAAAACGTCCGGCCCGGCGGAGTGTCTCCGCCGGGCCGGACGCTGTGGATGAAAAGGAAGACTGTGGATCGTCTCCCCGTCAGAGGTCCGAGATCGCCTCCAGCGGAGGGGTCTTCGCGGCACGATTACCGGGCCACAACGCGGCCAGCACGCCGATCACTCCGGAGGCCAGCAGCATTCCCACGACCTGCGACCACGGCACCGAGATGATGTCGAGTCCCTGGTCGGCGAGAGTCCGTACGAACGCCCAGCCGAAGGACAGGCCGAGGATCACCCCGACGATCGCACCGAACACCGCGATCAGCAGGGACTCGAGATAGATGGTGCGCCGTACCTGGTTGCGTTGCATCCCCACCGCGCGCAGCATCCCGATCTCACGTCGGCGTTCGACCACCGACAGCGCCAGCGTGTTGACGATGCCGAGGATCGCGATGACCACGGCGAGAGCGAGCAACCCGTACAGGATGGCGAGCAGAGTATCGATCTGCTGTGCCTGCTGACCCTTGAACTGCTCACGGTCGAGAACCTGGACGATCACGTATTCCTTGGTGGCGGCCTCGAGGCCCGACCGCACGGCACTCGGGTCCGCCCCGTCCGCGACGTTCATCAGCACGACGATCGCCGACCGGGTCGCCGGGGGTGTGAACTGCTCGTAGATCTGCTGGGACATCACCCAGGGGCCGATGATCTGACTGTCGGTGTAGACACCGGCCACGGTCGCGTCCACGGTGTTGCCGTCACGGCTCGTGACCGGGACCGTCGAGCCGACCGTCCAGCCCTTCTCACTCGCGGTGCTCTGGTTCACGAGCATTTCGTTGCCCGTGGCCTCCGGCACGCCTTCCACCATCTGCAGATCGATCACGTCGTCGAGCACGCCCGTCACCGCCGTGCCGAAACCGTCCTCTCCGTCGAGGTTCGCCCGGACACCGTGGACCGGCACCACTTCCACCACACCGTCGACCCCTTGCGCCGCGTCGGCCGCCGGGAGCGGAACTCCGAACATCTGCGGTCCGGTGAGCATGAAGTCTGCTTGGACACCGTTGTCGACGGCAGCGTCCACACTGGCCTTCGCCGACGAGCCGAAGACACCGATCACGGACACGAGCATCAGGCCCAGGGTGAGAGCGAATGCGGTGGCTGCGGTGCGCCGCGGGTTGCGGGTCGCGTTGGTACGCGCCAGTCGGCCGACGGCGCCGAACGGGCGGGCGAACACCGCACCGAGAGCACCCACGACGGGCCGCGACAGCGCCGGTGAGGCAAGCATGACCGCGACGACGAGCAGGAACGCCCCACCGCCCACGGCGGAGGCCGCCCCTCCACCGGTGCCCTGCGCGCCGAACACGACGAGCACGACACCCACGACCGCCGCGACAATGCCCACGATCGTCCGTACCCGGAGGCCTTCGACGGTCCCGGTGGACTCCTCCCGCATCGCGGCGACAGGCGGCACCCGGGTCGCGCGGCGTGCCGGGGCATACGCGCTGATCGCGGTGACAACGACCCCGACGATCAGGGCCACGAGGACCGTGCGCGGCGCCAGTTGCAGCGGACCGGACGGCAATCCGAGGTCCGCGGCGTTCAGTGCGGCACGCAGGCCGTACGCGAGCGCGACACCCGCGGCGATACCGATGACGCTGCCGATCAGTCCGACGACGAGCGCCTCGAGCGTCACGGAGCGGCCGACCTGTTTCCGGCTCGCGCCGATGGCCCGGAGCAACGCGAGTTCGCGGAGTCGCTGCGCGACGATCATCGAGAAGGTGTTGTAGATGATGAACGTCCCCACCAGCAATGCGATCGCACCGAAGGCGAGCAGGAAGTAGTTGAGGAAGTTCAGTGCTTCCGAGACCTCCGACTTGGTCTCTTCGGTGACCTCTGCCCCGGTCTGCACCTTCATGCCCGGCACAGCCGCCGCGACCTCGTCCCGCAGTTCGTCCGGGGACAGGGAGCCGTCTCCCGCAATGTTGAGGTATCCGACGTGCCGGCCATCGGTGAACAGCGACGACGCCTGCGATTCGGTGAACATCGCCCCGACGTACCCGCCGGTGTCGGTCTCGAGGTTGTAGATGCCGCTCACCGTCACGGGAACCATGCCCTGCGCGATGGACAGGATCGACGTCTGATCTCCGACGGCGAGGTCACCGCGTTCGGCGGCGCTGGCGTTGAGCGCGATCTGGCCGTCTTCGAGTGGCGGGGTGCCCTCGATGAACTCCTGTGATTCTCCGACGAATTCCTCGGGCGGGAAGTAGGCGTAACCCTCCACAGGGGCGCCCCCGGTCTGGATCGCGGCACCGTCGGAGCCGAGGAGGACGAGCGCGCCGCCGATGTACGGGGTGGTTCGCTCGACCGCGGGCAGCGCCTCGACCGTCGCGATGTCCTCGACAGGCACGCCGGTCGAACCGGATTCCTCCGTGCTGACGCGAACATCGACTCCCTGCGCGACGTCGCCGAAGATCCCGTCGAACGTGCGCTGCAACGTATCGGTGAAGACGAACGAACCGGTGATGAAGGCCGTGCCCAGCACGACCGACAGCACGGTCAGCGCGAGCCGCACCTTGTGGGCGGCAAGGTTGCGCAGCGCCACCTTGCGGATGGGATTTCCACTCATGCTCGGAACGCTCCTACTTCGCCAGAGGTGACATGGCGGCGGGATCGAACTGCTTCATGCGATCCAGAACCGAGTCGGCGGTCGGGTCGCGCATTTCGTCGACAACGCTGCCGTCCGAGAGGAACACGACGCGATCGGCGTATGCGGCGGCACGCGGGTCGTGCGTGACGATCACGACCGTCTGCCCGAACTCGTCCACCGAGGCGCGCAGGATGGACATCACCTCCCCGGACGAACGCGAGTCCAGGTTGCCGGTCGGCTCGTCACCGAAGATGATCTCGGGACGGCCGACCAGTGCGCGGGCACACGCGACGCGCTGCTGCTGCCCACCCGACAACTCACCCGGCCGGTGACCGAGCCGGTCGCCGAGGCCGAGGCGCCCGACGACCGTGTCCAGCCATTCCTGATCGACCTTCCGGCCGGCGATGTCGACGGGCAGCGTGATGTTCTCGAGCGCGGTGAGCGTGGGAACGAGATTGAACGCCTGGAAGACGAAGCCGACGCGGTCGCGCCGCAACTGCGTCATCTCCTTGTCGGACAGGCTGGTCAGATCGGTGTCGCCGATGAATACCTGTCCGGAGGTCGCGCTGTCGAGGCCGGCCAGGCAATGCATGAGTGTCGACTTGCCCGATCCGGACGGGCCCATGATGGCGGTGAACTCGCCGGCGGCGAATTCCACCGTGACACCGTCGAGTGCGTGAACGGCGGTGTCGCCGGTTCCGTAGATTTTCTTGAGATCCTGGGATCGGGCTGCGGGAGCCGAGTGCGATGGCATGTGACCATCTTCCTCGGCTCCCCCGTCTTGCACCATCGGGGAGGACCCTGATCCCCTTTTCAGGGAATCGCCGGGTGGGCAGCCACTACGACAGTCGAATGCTGCGGGTCATGCCCAGCGTGCCTGGCCGCCGTCGAGCGGGACCGTCGCGCCGGTCAGGTAGCGGGCGTCGTCGCTGCAGATCCACGCGACAGCACGGCCGATGTCTTCCTCGCAGTCGCCGATGCGCCGCAGCGGGATGGTCGCGACGAACTCCGCGGCCTCCTCGGGGCGGTTCTCCGTCCACCACGCCAATCCCGGCGACATGGCGTGGGGGGCGACGGCGTTGACCCGGATTCCGTCGACACCCCATTCGGATGCGGCGGCCCGGGTCAACGACCTCAATGCCTCCTTGACCGAGGCGTACCCGCCGTATCCGGACATGTCCCAGCGCACGGCCGCGGATGTGACCATGTTGACGATCGAGCCTCCGCCGCGCGCCTTCATGATGGGGTGGACCGTCTGCATCGCGTGCAGCGCCGCGATCGGCCCGGTGCGATAGGCGTTCTCCATCAGCTTCGCGGTCAGGTCGAGGACCGGTCCGAGCGGGTTGAGACTGGCGTTGTTGACGAGGATGTCGACGCCGCCGAGCAGCTCCGAGGTCCGCTCCACCGTGGCTGTGATCTGGTCGAGGTCGGCGATGTCGCACGTGAGAGGCTCTGCGGTGCCCCCGATCTCCCGTATCTGCCGGACCGTGTCGTCGAGCTTGCTCTCGGTGCGGCCGGTCACCGCGATCGCCGCTCCTTCGCGGGCCATCGCCAGCGCGACGCCCTGACCGATTCCTTGCCCGGCACCCGTGATCAGCGCGACCTTGCCGTCCAGCTTCCCCATGAGATCTCCCGTCGTCGGCGACAGGTCGGATTCGTCGAAGGCGCTGCTGCCCCTCGGCGGTCGCCGGTCGCCCCGAATCAAGCAGATCCCGCGACCCGACGCGGCATTGCGGTCCCGGTGACCGGGAAGCTCCCCTACGCTTGGTCCATGCGGATAGGCGCGCACGTCCGTCAGGACGACGACCCCATCGGGCAGGGTGAGCGGCTCGGCGCCGACCTGGTGCAGCTGTTCCTCTCGGATCCGCAGAAATGGGACACCCCGGGTGAGCACCCGCGGAAGGATCAGATTCTCGCCTCCGACATCGACGTGGTGGTGCATTCGCCGTACGTGGTCAACGTGGCGAGCCTCAACAACCGGTTGCGGATGCCGTCCCGGAAGGCCGTCGCCGAACATGCCGACGCCGCATCGAAGATCGGGGCGTTCGGGCTGGTGGTGCACGGTGGGCACGTGCGCGACGGCGAGAATGTCGCGGCGGGCGTCGAGAACTGGCGGAAGCTGTTCGAACGGCAGGAGGACAAGGGCGGGTTCGCCGTTCCGATCCTCGTCGAGAACACGGCGGGTGGCGATTTCGCGATGGCCCGATACGTCGACGCGATCGGCCGGTTGTGGGACGCGATCGGCGACTACGGCGCCGGCTTCTGTCTCGACACGTGCCATGCCTGGGCAGCAGGCGAAGATCTCGCCGATGTCGTCGATCGGGTCAAGGCCGTCACCGGGCGGATCGACTTGGTGCATCTGAACAATTCGCGGGACGAATTCGATTCGGCACGCGACCGGCACGCGAATCTCGCGGACGGCACCATCGATCCGCAGTTGCTCGCCGAGATCGCCGTGGCGTCCGGTGCGCCCGTCGTCCTGGAGACGCCCGGCGCCGGTATCGCCGACGACATCGCGTACCTGCGCGAGCACACCGCGTAGGGCTCAGGAGGTCGCGGCGTCGCTGCGCCACTGTCCGATGCCCACCACTCTCAGCAAGGCGAGGGCTTCCGCAGCGGGTGTATCGGCGCCGCCGAGTAGACCAGCACGGGCTGGTCCGCGTCGGGTATTTTCGTCGATCCCTTCGGGCGAGTGCGGTCGGTCAGCCCGGCAGGTCGCCGGTGAGGTAGCGCTGAAGCGTCGGAGCGACGATCTCCACGATCCGTCCCGACGGCAGCGACGCGAGCGGTTCGAAGGCGAGGATGTACCGCACGAGCATGATCCCGGTCATCTGGGTCGCCACGAGTTCCGCCCGAAGTCGTCCCGTTCCGGCGGGGTGGTCGATCCGGGCGAGCAGCGGTTCGAGCGCGACCTCGAGCAGCAGGGTCCGGATCAGACTGCCCTCGCCACCCGCGATCTCCGAGCGGAACATCGCGACAGCGGCGTCGCGGTGCTCGGAGTCCCACAGCCCGATGACAGCGGCGGCGAGAGCGTGTCCGAGGCCCTCGAGGGGCGACGCGTACACCGGCGCAAGGACGTCGTGCGGATCGACGGGCAGTGCGATCGACGCGGTGAACAGATCGACCTTGGAGCCGAAGTAATGATGCACGAGGGCCGGGTCGACATCCGCTTTCGCGGCGACCGCACGAATCGTGGTCTTCTCGAACCCGTTGGCGGCGAAGAGTTCCCGTGCGGCGTCGAGGATGGTCTCACGCGCGCCGGACGTTCCCGGCCGCCGTCCCGACCGCGGGCTCACTGCGTGCGACGACGCAGTGTCGCCGCCCCCAGCGCCAGCGCCACCGCGATAAACCCCACGACGACGACGAGATTGCGGAGCATCGGACCCGTCGTTCCCTGCCGACTCGCGACCTCCTGCAACGCTTCGACCGCGTAACTGAGCGGAAGGACATTGCTGATCCAGCGCAGCCAGTCCGGGAGATCCTCGCGCGCCACGAGCAGGCCGCACAGCAGGAATTGCGGAATCACGAGTACCGGCATGAACTGCACAGCCTGGAACTCGGTGCGGGCGAACGCACTACACAACAATCCCAGCGAGACGCCGAGAACTGCCACCAGGATCGCGATCACGAGAACCCATGCGACCGGACCCTCGGCGGCGACACCGAGCAGGCCGAACGCGACGACACATGCCAGGCCGGCCTGCACGACCGCCGCCGCGGAGAACGCGCTCCCGTATCCGGCGAGGAGATCGAGTTTCGCGAGCGGGGTGGCGAGAATCCGCTCCAGAGTTCCGGAGACTCGTTCGCGTTGCATCGCAATGGAAGTCACGAGAAACATGACTACGAACGGCAGTATCCCGAGCATGACGATCGCGATACGGTCGAACAGGGTCCGGCCGTCTGGGCCGGCCGGGGTGTTCTGGTACATGAAGTACAGCAGGATCATCAGAAGGCTCGGTACCAGGGCGATCATCACGACGGTGCGGTGATCCGCCTTCAACTGCCGCAGGATTCGTTCGGTGGTCGCCGCATACGCAACCGCATTCATGACGGTGCCTCCGTGCTCGTACGGATCAACCGGAGAAACGCGTCCTCGAGGCGGGTTTCGCCGGTCCGGTCGCGCAACTGCGCAGGGGTGAGTTGACCGACGAGTCGGCCTTCGCGCAACAACAGCAGGTCGTCGCAGCGGTCGGCCTCGTCCATCACATGACTGGATACGAGCACGGTGACGCCACGTCGCGCGAGTGAGCGGAAGTGTTCCCACAGTTCGACTCTCAGCAGCGGGTCGAGCCCTACGGTCGGTTCGTCGAGCACCAGGAGTTCGGGATCCCCGACGAGCGCGCACGCGAGCGACACGCGTCCGAGTTGCCCACCGGACAGCGCGTCGGCGCGGGTACGGGCGTGGCTTCCGAGCCCGACTGCCTCGATCGTCTCGTGGACGGTGGAGCGAGGTCTGCCGTAGAGGGAGGCGAAGTAGGCGACGTTGTCGGTGACAGTCAGGTCCGGGTAGACGCTCGCCGACTGGGTGACGTACCCGACGCGACGGCGGAGTTCGACTGTCCCGGCGGGGAGACCGAGCACGGTCACCGTGCCGGATTCGACGATCTGCCCGCCCACGATCGAGCGCATGAGCGTGGTCTTGCCACAGCCCGACGGGCCGAGCAACCCGGTGATCGAGCCGCGCGTGACCTGAAGAGAGACCTCGTCGAGGGCGAGATGGGGACCGCGGCGAACGCGAAGATCGTGCACATCCACGGCGAGGGAGTTCGGTGGAGTATTCATCGCGACTCAATTCATCGAGCGTTGAAATATGCGTTACGGCTACTGTCCGCCGTGATGTGATCGACGTCAATGCCTCCGAGCGCCTTCCCGGATTCCCGAGTCGCGCGCCGTACCATGTGCCCCATGATTCGCACCCGTATCGGCCTCGCCGTCTCCGCCGCCGCGTTGGTTCTCGCGGGTTGCTCCGCTTCGGACAACGATCCGGCACCCTCGCCGGCCGTGTCGGTGAACACGCCGACCACGCAAGCGCCCGAGCCGGACTCCTCGAACACCCCCACCGATGCGGCCGACAAGGTCTCCCCCGCGGGTGCGGGAGCGAAACTCACGGTCACGGACATCCGGACCGGCGTGCACGAGGGCTTCGACCGCGTGGTGTACGAACTCGACGGCGAAGGCACTCCCGGATGGCGGGTCGGCTACGTGGCCGAGGCCGTCCAGGACGGGAGCGGCAACGAGGTCACCGTCGCCGGCGATGCCGTCCTGCAGGTCCTGATCGACGGATCCGCCTACCCGTTCGACAGCGGTGTCGAGCCGTACGCGGGGCCCGATCCCGTCCTCGCCGCACCGGGCGGTTCGGTGGTCGAGGTCACCGGCTCCGGCGTCTTCGAAGGCGTCACCCAGTCGTTCGTCGGCGTCTCCGAATCCGGCACCCCGTTCGCGGTCTATTCGCTCAGTGACCCGCAGCGCGTGGTGATCGACGTCGCCCGCTGAGGCGGAGAGAGCAAAAACGGTTGGGTCCCGGAGCGCCCGGAACCCTAGGCTTGACCTCTAGCGCACTCGAGGTTCTACCGTCGGGTGCGAGCTGAGGAGGCCCCGTCCATGAGTATGGAAATCACCGCGTGGAACGCGATGTACAACGCGATGCACGCAGAGAGCGATCGACGCCCGTTCTCGCGCGCCACGCTGAAGCGGATCGCCGCGTTCGCCGGTCCGCACCGGCGGAACATCACCATCTACCTCCTCCTGAGCGTCGCGATCGCCGCGCTCGGCGTCGCGACACCGGTCCTCGCCGGCCGCGTGGTCGATGCGATCGTGGACAACGCCGCAGTATCGGTGGTGGTGTGGCTCGCCGTGATCATCGCCGCACTCGCACTCGTCGAGGCCGGCCTCGGCATCGCCAACCGGTGGTTGTCCTCGAGCATCGGCGAAGACCTGATCCTGGATCTGCGCACCACGGTGTTCGACCACGTACAGCGGATGCCCGTCGCGTTCTTCACGCGCACGCGCACCGGCGCACTCGTCTCTCGTCTGAACAACGACGTGATCGGCGCGCAGCGCGCCTTCAGCGACACCCTGTCCGGGGTGGTCGGCAACCTTGTCACCCTCGTCATCACCCTCGTGGTGATGCTCGGGATCTCCTGGCAGATCACCCTGCTCGCACTGCTGCTGCTCCCCATCTTCATCGTGCCCGCCCGCCACATGGGGACTCGGCTCGCGCAACTGAGCCGCGAAGCGGCGAACCACAACTCGGTGATGAACACCCAGATGACCGAACGGTTCTCGGCGCCCGGCGCCACGTTGATCAAGCTGTTCGGCCGGCCGTCCCAGGAATCCACCGAGTTCGCCGTCCGCGCGCGCCGGGTGCGCAACATCGGCGTGCGTACCGCGATGCTCCAGAGCGTCTTCGTCACGGCGCTGACGCTGGTGTCCGCGCTCGCGCTCGCGCTCGTCTACGGGCTCGGCGGCTTCTACGCGCTGCGCGACCAACTGGACCCCGGGTCGGTGGTCGCGATGGCCATGCTGCTCACCCGCCTCTATGCCCCGCTCACCGCGCTGGCCAGTGCCCGCATGGACGTGATGAGCGCGATGGTGAGCTTCGAGCGGGTCTTCGAGATTCTCGATCTCGAACCGCTCATCAAGCAGTCCCCCGACGCCCGCGACGTGCCCAAAGGCCCGGTATCGGTGGAGTTCCGAGACGTGAGCTTCGCGTATCCCTCTGCCGACAAGGTGTCGCTCGCGTCGCTCGAGGAAGTCGCGGTGCTCGATTCCCGCGGCGGTGAGACGGTGCTGCACGATCTGTCGTTCCGGGTGGAGCCGGGGCACATGGTTGCCCTCGTCGGATCGTCCGGTGCCGGTAAATCGACTGTTGCACAATTGATTCCGCGTCTCTACGACGTGGACACCGGCTCCGTGTCGCTGGGCGGGGTCGACGTGCGCGACCTGAGCACGGATTCGATCCGCAGCACCGTGGGACTGGTGACCCAGGACGGACATCTGTTCCACGACAGTGTGCGAGCGAATCTGCTCCTCGCCCGGCCCGGCGCCACCGAAGACGAACTGTTCGACGCCCTGCGCCGCGCGCGACTGGCCGACCTGATCGGGTCACTGCCCAACGGACTCGACACCGTGGTGGGCGAACGGGGCTACCGCCTGTCCGGCGGCGAACGCCAGCGGCTCACCATTGCGCGTCTGCTGCTCGCCCATCCGCAGGTCGTGATTCTCGACGAGGCCACCGCGCACCTGGACTCGACGTCCGAAGCCGCGGTGCAGGAAGCACTCACCGAAGCACTCGCGGGACGGACATCGGTGGTCATCGCGCACAGACTGTCCACCATCCGGGCCGCCGACCAGATCCTGGTGGTCGAGGACGGCCGAATCGTCGAGCGCGGCACCCACGCCGAACTCCTCGCGGCGGGGGGCCGCTACGAAGAACTCCACCGAACCCAGTTCGCCGATTCAGGACCGAAGTCGTCCGCGTTGGTTCCCACACTGGGGTCATGACTACGAACGAATCGGAACTGATCCTCTCACTGCTCGACAACCAGTACTCGGCGCTTCGCAATGCGGTGTCGGACCTGACCGAGGAACAGGCACGTTCTGTGCCGAGCGCGTCGTCGCTCAGCCTCGCGTCACTGCACAACCATCTCGTGCAAGGGCATGCCGCTGCCGCCGACCGGATCGCGGGCACGGTGAACCCGGACCGCGATCCCGTCGAGGACTGGCAGTCGGCGTGGCTGGTCGACGACACCGACAGCGCGGCAGGCCGGCTCGCACGACTCGACGCCGTCGCCGAACAGTTCGCCGCGGTGCTGCGTGCCGAGCCCGACCTCGACCGTGTCGTCGACCTGCCGGCGGATGTCGCCCGGTGGCTGATACACGACGGCCCACTCACCGTCCGGTTTCTTGCTCTACACCAGATCGAGGAGTGGGCTCGTCATGCCGGTCATGCCGACGTCATTCGTGAATCGATCGACGGCGCGACCGCCGCTACGCTCAGCGGTGCGACGTGGTGACCTGACGGTCAGTCGCGGCCACGGAATCCGCCGCCGCTCTGCTCGCGACGGTCGCCGCGGTCCTTGCGGTGGGTGAAGTCTCCGCTGCCGCGGCGCTCGCCACCGCTTCGCCGGTCGCCGCCGCGGTCGTCGCGACCACGGTAGTTGCTGCTCGGCCGGCCTCCGGGTGCACCCGAATCGGGCTGCAACTGGATGAGCACACCCGAGATGCGGGTTGCCCGCAGCGCGTCGAGCGTCTGCGCCGGCAGATCCTTCGGGAGTTCCACCAGGCTGTGGTCGGCGCGGATGCTGATGTGTCCGAAGTCGCCGCGGCGGAGGCCACCCTCGTTGGCGATGGCACCGACGATCGCACCCGGCTGCACGCGGTGCCGCTTGCCCACCGAAATCCGGTAGGTAGCCATCTCCTGGCCGTCGCGACCGACCTTCGGACCGTCGTCGAATCGACGCGCGGGGCGCTCGCGCGGGTCGCGTTCACGGCGCGGAGCGGCGACGGGTTCGGGCTCGTGCTCCAGGAGGAACGACTCGCCGTCGCGCGACATCAGGGCCAGAGCGGCCGCGATGTCCGCGAGCGGTACGTCGTGCTCGCGCTCGTAGTCCTCGATGAAGGTGCGGAACAACTGGAGGTTCTCGGACGCGAGCGCCTCGGTGATCGCGTCGTAGAACTTCGACACACGCTGCGCATTGACATCGTCGATGCTCGGCAACTGCATTTCGGCGACCGGCTGGCGGGTGGCCCGCTCGATCGACTTGAGGAGATGCCGTTCACGCGGGGTCACGAACAGCAGCGCGTCACCGGTGCGTCCGGCGCGACCGGTACGGCCGATGCGGTGCACGTACGACTCGGTGTCGTGCGGGATGTCGTAGTTGACCACGTGGCTGATGCGGTCGACGTCGAGGCCACGTGCCGCGACGTCGGTCGCCACGAGGATGTCGAGCGCACCGCTCTTGAGCTGGCCGATGGTGCGCTCACGCTGCGCCTGCACGATGTCGCCGTTGATCGCGGCGGCGGAGAACCCACGGGCGCGCAGCTTCTCTGCCAGATCCTCGGTGGCTTGCTTCGTGCGGACGAAGATGATCATGGCCTCGAACGACTCGACCTCGAGGATCCGGGTGAGGGCGTCGAGCTTGCGCTGATGGGATACCGACACCCAGCGCTGGGTGGTGTTCGCAGAGGTCGTCGTCTTCGACTTGACGGTGATTTCCTGCGGGTCCTTCAGGTACTTCTTCGACAGACGGCGGATCGCGCCCGGCATGGTCGCCGAGAACAACGCGACCTGCTTGGTCTCCGGGGTGTCGGCGAGGATCCGCTCGACGTCTTCCTGGAAGCCCATCGTCAGCATCTCGTCGGCCTCGTCGAGGACGAGGTATTCGAGTTCCGAGATGTCGAGGGTGCCCTTGGCAAGGTGATCGATCACACGTCCGGGGGTACCGACGATGACCTGTGCGCCGCGGCGCAATCCGGCCAGCTGAACGCCGTAGGCCTGGCCGCCGTAGATGGGCAGCACATGCAGCCCGGGGATGTGTGTGGAGTACTTGCCGAAAGCTTCCGCGACCTGCAGTGCAAGCTCGCGGGTCGGCGCAAGGACCAGCGCCTGCGGCCGCTTCTTCGTGGTGTCGATCCGCGAGAGGATCGGCACCGCGAATGCGGCAGTCTTGCCAGTGCCGGTCTGAGCGAGACCGACGACGTCCCGTCCCTCCAGCAGTGGTGGTATGGTCGCCGCCTGAATCGGCGACGGGGTCTCGTAACCCACGTCCGAAAGGGCCTGCAGCACACGGGGGTCGATGTCGAGATCGGCAAACGTGATAGCTGCGGTCTCCTGGTTGGGGGCGTCTTCGATTTCACTCATTTGACCAGCAGTTTATCGGATCGGTGCGGCTTGCCGCGCCATACCCCGGCTATGAGAGTGCTTTCACCTCCCTGCCAGGGCGTGTTCGCTCACACCTTAGGGCACGCGACCACGCCTTCCCCGACAACGAGAGGACCGCCGCTGTGCCGGACTCCCAGGCCATCCCCACCCACTGGTACAACATCGCCGGAGATCTGGACGTCGCGCCTCCTCCACACCTGCATCCCGGCACCCGCGAACCGGTGACCGCCGACGATCTCGCACCACTGTTCGCGACAGGCTTGATCGAACAGGAGTTGTCCACCGAGACGGACATCGCGATCCCGGACCCCGTCCGCGAGGCGTATGCGAACTACCGCACCACGCCGTTGATCCGCGCCCGCTCGTTCGAGAAGGCACTGGGGACCCCGGCCCGCATCTACGTCAAGTACGAAGGGGTCAGCCCTGTAGGCAGTCACAAAGTCAACTCCGCCGTCGCGCAGGCCTACTACAACTCCCTCGACGGGGTCACCCGGCTGACCACCGAGACCGGCGCCGGGCAGTGGGGCTCGGCACTGGCGTTCGCGTGCGCCAAGTTCGGTATCGACCTCGAGGTGTGGCAGGTGCGCGCCTCGTACGACTCCAAGCCCTACCGGCGCTTCCTGATCGAGACCTACGGCGGCACGGTCCACGCGAGCCCGTCGGAATTGACCGAGGCGGGGCGTGCGGTGCTCGCCCGGGACCCCGACACCCCGGGCTCGCTCGGCATCGCCGTGTCCGAAGCCGTCGAGGTCGCGGTGAAGGACCCGCACGCCCGGTACACGCTCGGCAGCGTGCTCAACCACGTCGTGCTCCACCAGACGGTGATCGGGCTGGAAGCGGTCGAACAGCTACGCGCAGCGGGCGAGGACAACGCCGACGTCGTGTTCGGCTGTGCCGGTGGCGGTTCCAACCTCGCCGGCCTGGCGTTCCCCTTCATCCGGGAAGTGATCCACGGTCGAGCGAGAACGCGTGTCGTGGCCGTCGAGCCGACCGCGTGCCCCTCGATCACGCAGGGTGAGTACCGGTACGACCACGGCGACATCGCCGGACTGACGCCGCTGCTGAAGATGCACACCCTCGGACAGGACTTCATTCCCGATCCGATCCACGCGGGTGGGCTCCGGTACCACGGCATGGCGCCGCTGCTGAGCCACACCGTCGAACTCGGATACGTCGAAGGCCGCGCGGTCCGTCAGACCGACGCCTTCGCCGCCGCGGTCGAGTTCGCGCGGAACGAGGGAATCGTTCCCGCCCCCGAGGCGTCCCACGCGATCGCGGCAGCCGCCGACTACGCCCGGGGGCTCACCGAGCCCGAGGTCATCGTGATCGGCCTGTCCGGACACGGCCAGCTCGACCTGCCCGCCTACGACGCCTATCTCTCCGGGCGCCTGACTTAGCCGATCCGGGCGGTAGCCGATCCGGGCGGCACGCGGTCCACGACGTGCCGTCCGGCCCATACTGGAGAGGTGCCGTATGCCTCTCGAGAGGACGCCGGGCGGAAGCTCGCCCGCGCGGCAAGGCACCTGCGCGACACTCGGGATCCCGTGGTGCTGGCTCTGCCGCGCGGGGGGATCCCCGTCGCGCGGGAAGTCGCCCTCGCTCTGAGCGCACCGCTCGACGTTCTGGTGGTGCGCAAACTCGGGGTGCCGTGGCATCCCGAGCTTGCGATGGGAGCCATCGCGGAGGGCGGGTTCCGCGTCCTCAACGAGGACGTCGTCCGGGTGAGCCGGATCGACGACGACACGATCGATGCAGTCGAAGCGCGAGAGCGCACGGAACTCGAGCGGCGGGCCACCCTGCTCCGCGCCGGGCACGCGCGACTCGAGTTGTCGGCCCGCACCGCATTGATCGTCGACGACGGGATGGCTACCGGCGCCACGGTCGCGGTGGCGTGCCTGGCGGCGCGTGCGAGCGGCGCCGTCGTCGTGATCGTGGCCGTGCCCGTCGCCTCCCCCGAGGCTGCCCGCCGGGTTGCCCGGGTCGCCGACGAGGTGCTCTGCCCGTGGATTCCGCGCGATACGAACAGCGTGGGTGCCGCGTACGACGACTTCCATCAGCTCGAGGACGACGAGGCCGTCCGGATCCTTCGCAGCACTCGGTTGTGATCTGCAACTCATAGACCATGTAGCATCGTGCCCATTACCCGGCGGTAGGTTGTGTTGTGCACATCACGCTTATCGGACTGTAAATTATTCGCAATTCGGACGCCCGGGTGATGCAAATCCCAATGAACTGTGATGCAATGCACACCGCAGATTCAAAAAGATGGAGGGTCGCAGTGAGTGAGATTGCCGTACCACAGTCGTTCTCGATTCCGGAGAACGTCTCGATGGCCGATTCGGTGTTCCGGCACGAGAAGGAATCCCCGGAGTTCGTAGCGTTCGAGCGGCCCATGGACGGCAAGTGGGTGAAGGTCTCCGCACGAGAGTTCGCCGACCAGGTCCGCAGTGTCGCCAAGGGCCTGATGGCCTCGGGCGTCGAGTTCGGTGACCGCGTCGCGATCCTCTCCGGGACCCGCTACGAGTGGGTCCTGCTGGACTACGCGATCTGGACCGCGGGTGGCGTCACGGTGGCCATCTACGAGACCTCCGCCGCCGATCAGTCCAAGTGGATCCTCGAAGACTCGGGCACCTCGATTCTCGTGGTGGAGAAGGACGAGTACGCCGACGTCGTGCGCGAGGTCGCCGACGCCGCACCCGCCCTTCGCGAAATGCTCACGATCGAGCCCGGCTCCGGCGGCAAGAGCGCCGTCGAGGAACTCATCGCCCGCGGCGCGGCGATCACCGACGAGCAGGTCGAGGAACGCCGGGCTCAGGTCGTCGCGGAATCCGGCGCGACCCTCATCTACACCTCGGGCACGACGGGCCGCCCCAAGGGTGTTCTGCTCAAGCATCGTCACCTCTACGCCGAGTCGACGGCGTGCGCCATCGCCCTGCCCGAGAGCATGCAAGCCGGCCGTCGCACGCTGCTCTTCCTGCCACTCGCGCACGTCTTCGCACGTCTGATCTCGTTCTCGGCCTTCGACAGCCGGGTGACGGTCGCGCACACCTCGGATCTGACGACCCTGCTCGACAAGTTCGCCGAGTTCCAGCCCGACTTCATCCTGTCGGTGCCCCGGGTCTTCGAGAAGGTCTACAACTCCGCGAAGCAGAAGGCCTACGACGGCGGCAAGGGCAAGATCTTCGAGAAGGCCTCCGACGTCGCGATCCAGTACAGCCAGTCGCTCGAGACGGGCGGACCGGGCCTGGGCCTGAAGATCAAGCACGCGGTCTTCGACCGGCTCGTCTACGGCAAGCTGCGTGCTGCTCTCGGCGGCAAGGCGAGCATGGCCGTCGCCGGCGGTGCCGCACTGGGCGCGCGCCTCGGACACTTCTTCCGCGGAGTCGGCGTCAACGTGCTCGAGGGCTACGGCCTGACCGAGACCACCGGCGGCATCATCATGAACACCCCCGCCGCACAGAAGATCGGCAGTGTCGGCAAGCCGTTCAACGGCTGCGCCGCGAAGATCGCCGAAGACGGCGAACTGCTGCTCAAGGGCCCACAGGTCTTCGAGGGTTACTGGCAGAACGACGAAGCCACCAAGGACGCGATCCGCGAGGGCTGGTTCCACACCGGCGACATCGGTGCGATCGACGAGAACGGTTTCGTCTCGATCACGGGCCGCAAGAAGGAACTCATCGTCACCGCGGGCGGCAAGAACGTCGCTCCGGCGATCCTCGAGGATTCGCTGCGTGCGCACCCGCTGATCAGCCAGGTGCTCGTCGTCGGTGATTCGAAGCCCTTCATCGGCGCACTGATCACCATCGATCAGGAGGCGCTGCCGGGCTGGCTCGAGCGCCACAGCCTGCCGGCCGGGACTCCCGTCGCCGACCTGATCAAGAACGCGGACCTGATCGCCGAGATCGACACTGCGGTCGCCGACACCAACAAGAAGGTGTCCAAGGCCGAAGCGATCAAGAAGTACCGGATTCTCGATACCGACTTCAGCATCGAGACAGGCGAATTGACGCCGACGCTCAAGCTCAAGCGGAACATCATCCACGAGAAGCACGGCTCGGAGATCGCCTCGATCTACAACTGATCGAGACAGCTTCGTAGCAACACTGCGCACTGTGCCCCTCGCCCGACCGGCGAGGGGCACAGTGCGTTTCACACCAGCTGGGTCACACCATCGGGCACGCCGCCGCCCGGCGCGTTCACGACACCTCGAGCACGAAGCCGGCGACCTCGTCCGTCACGAGCCGGTGTCCGGGCTCGTGCAGCAGGTCGTGCCCGGCATCGGCAAAGTCCCGCCAGCGCAGGGTGGGGATCGACGCGGCCCACTCGCGCACGGGTCCGACGGGAGCCAGCCTGTCGTCGAGGCCGTGCAGTGCGAGGGCCGCCAGGCCGGTCGCGGAGAGCAGAGCCGCGGTCTCCGGAACCGCAGCCCGGCGCGGCGTGCCGCACAGCACCACACCGCGGAACCGTGCGGCATCGGAGCGCAGAAGTGCCAGAGACGACGCCGCGCCGAGCGAATGGCCCATGAGCACGAGCGGCACTCCACTCGGTTCGGCGACAGCGGTGAGTGTCGCCAGATCCGCGGCATGGTCCGCTGTGTCTCCGGCCTGCCCCGGTTGCCCTTCCGACAATCCGTGGCCCGCCAGATCGAGGCCCCAAAGTGCGATACCGTGCGCGGCGAGTCCCCCGGCGAATCGGTGGTAGTGACCGGTGTGCTGCCCCATCCCGTGCGCGAAGACCACTCCGGCGCGGGGTTCGTCGACGGACCAGTGCCGCCAATGCATCCGGCCGGTGCTTCCCGGGAAGAAAGGCATGGGCGCATCCTTCCATCCGGTCACCGCCGGCCGTTCACCAGCAATGACCCTCGCCACGGTAAGTGGGTACCTCGACGCGGGTCTCGCCGTCCACGACGTACAAACGGTCGAAACGCTCACACAGTTCACCGGCCTTCGCGTGCCGAAACCAGACCCGGTCGCCGATCGGGATGTCCCGTGCCGCACGACCCGTCACCGGTGTCTGCACCTCGCCGGCACCCTCGTTACGGAGCAATCTCAGTCCCGCAGGGCGCACGGGGCGCGGCACCCGCGAGGTGGAGGCCGGTCCCGAGGCGATGTACCCGCCGCCGAACAAGGTCGTGATCGCCGCTGCGGGTTTCCGCACCGCGGGCAACGCGAAGAAGAGCGACGGCTGGGGCGTGAACGCGCGGTAGTGGTCGAACAGGGTGGGGACGTAGAGTCCCGATCCGGCGGTGACCTCGGTGACGACCGCATCGGCGGAGCTGACCTCGAGAGAACCCGTTCCACCGCTGTTGACGATCTCGAGGTCGCCGACGACGGCACGCACCGCGTCGACCACGGCGCCGCGCCGGGTGGCGAGTTCGGCAGCGGACGCGCGCTTGACCCAGCGGACCGGAGCCGAAGAGTCCGGGAGACCGGCGATCTGGGCTTCGTAGAACATCACTCCGACTACGGCGAAGCCGGCGGAGTCTGCACGGTGCGCCAGCGCGGCCACCTGGTCCGGGGTGCGCAGCGGCGAACGCCGCACCCCCAGGTGCACCGGTCCGACGCGAAGCGATGCGTCGACATCCACGCACACCCGCGGCCGTACACGCGCCTCCCCCATGGCATTACGGATGATGCTCAGGTGCGCGTCCGAGTCGATCATCAACGTGATGGAGTCGAGCGCGGCAGGGCGGGAAGCCAATTCGGCCAGTGCGCCCCGGTCGACGGTCGGGTAGCCCATCAGTACGTCGCGCGCTCCTTGTTCCACGAGCCACAACGCCTCCCGCAGGGAGTACGCCATGATCCCCCGAAATCCCTCACGCTCCGTCAGTCCGGGGCCGAGAACCTCCTCGAGGACCGCGCGGCACCGCACCGATTTGCTCGCGACCCGGACGGGCGTGCCTCCCGCACGCCGGACCAAGTCCCGCGCATTGCCGCGCAGGGTCTGCAGGTCGAGTGCGGCGAAAGGCGGATCGAGCTCGGTGGTGGCGGCGTCGAGTCGGTCGAGGGCAGCGTGGAGCAAGGCACATCCATCCGGTTGTCGGTCGGAAACGTCGGTCGGGTCGATCACGGTCGTTCGATGGCGCGGGAGGCGATGATCTCCGCCAGGTTGTCCAGTTCGATGGTCACCGCGTCGTCGTCCTGATCGACGAGCCAGCGGAGCACAAGCCCGTCGAGTAACGCCAGAGCAAGTCGCGCGAGGCTCGGGACGGGTTCGATCCATTCGGTGCCGGATCGGTCGGCGCACGCCAGCAGGAAGCGGCCGGCATGGTCGTCCATCCGCTGGTACTGCAGTGCCGCGATGTCGCCGCTTGCAACGGGCGAACCCGCACCGGTGGGCGCGATCCCGGCGGGCCGGTGCCGCAACGAGTACGCGGTGATCTCGTAGGTGAGCAGCTGGCGTCCGGCCGTGAACTCGAGAGCGGGCCACATCGCGGTGAGGCCCGCGTGCAGAAGCTGACGGAGTCCGCCCAGCCCCTCCGGGCCGGGCACGTCGTCGGGAATGTCGAAGGCCGCGTTCATGGCCTCTCCCAGCTGGTCGATGAGCGTTTCCGCCATCGCGACGACGAGCGCTTCCTTGTTCTCGAAGCAGTAGTGCACGACGCCGAGGGATACGCCGGCCTTCTCGGCGACCGCACGGACGGTCACCGCGCCCACTCCTCCCTGCTCGGCGAGCGCGAGCGCCGACTCGACGAGTTGTGTCCGGCGCTCATCCGCGGGCAACCGATTCAGCATGGTCCGATCGTAGATCCCGGCGTCACTCCGGTGTGGCTATTGACCTGAACGCTTGTCCAAGATCATGATTGTGTGATGGCAACCTGGCACAACTGGGCGCGGACCGAAGCGGCGTCACCCCGGCGTTTCGACACCCCCCGCACGATCGACGACCTCGTCGCCGTGGTTGCGCGCGCGTCCCGGCGCGGCGAGCACGTCAAGGCGGTGGGCGCGGGCCATTCGTTCACAGGCGTCGCCGTCACCGACGGCACGCTGGTGTCGCTCGGCGCTCTCTCGGGGATCCTCTCGACGGAACAGACCCCCACCGGAGCCCTCGTGACCGTGTCCGCCGGCACGCGCCTGCGCGACCTGAGTGCGATGCTGTGGGAGATGGGACTGGCGGTACCCAACCTCGGCGACATCGACGTCCAAACCATCGCGGGCGCCATCTCGACCGGAACACACGGCACCGGAACGGGTTTCACGGGCCTCGCGGCTTCGGTGCAGGGATTGACCGTCGTCCTCGCCGACGGAAGCGTGGCGGAATGTTCACCCGAGCACGACCCGGCGCTGTTCGAAGCCGCACGGCTGGGCCTCGGCGCACTGGGTATCCTCGCAACGGTCACCCTCGACTGCGTGCCGGCGTTCCGGTTGCGCGCACACGAAGCGCCGTCGTCCTTGCACGAGACACTCGAAGACATCGAGTCGCTGCGGACCGGCGTGGACCACTTCGAGTTCTACTGGTTTCCCCACACCGACGGTGTGCTGACCAAACACAACACCCGACTCGACGGCGCCGCGCCCACCCAGCCGGTCGGACGGTTCAGAGGACTGCTCGACGACGAGGTCCTCTCCAACGGCGTCTTCGGAGCCTTCCAGCACGTCGGCACCCGCGCTCCCGGCGCCATCCCGCAGCTCAACCGGATCGCCTCGCGTGCCCTGTCCGCCCGCACCTTCGTCGACCGCAGCTACCGGGTGTTCGCGTCCCCGCGCCGGGTCCGCTTCCGCGAGATGGAATACGCCGTCCCGGTCGAGGCCCTGCCGGAGGTGCTCCACGAGATCGACTCCTGGCTGGAGGCAAGCGGCACCCGGATCGGGTTCCCCGTGGAGGTGCGCTTCGCCGCACGGGACGACGTCTGGTTGTCGACCGCGTACGGCCGCGAGACCGCGTACGTCGCAGTGCACCAGTATCACCGGCGCGATCACCGCGCGTACTTCGATGCGGTCGAGTCGATCATGCGCGCGGTGGACGGCCGTCCGCACTGGGGAAAGATGCACGGACGCGCCGCCGCCGACCTGCGTGCGGCCTACCCACGATTCGACGATTTCCTGGCTGTCCGCGATCGCGTGGACCCCGCCCGCATGTTCGCCAATCCGTATCTCGACCGAGTGCTCGGCGCATGACCGGCGCCGCCGCGCTCAGGTGAACGCGGCTCGGATCGAATTGCGCGCGAGGAGCTTCCGCTCCTCTTCGGTGAGACCGAGCTCGTCGTGCAAGGCAGCGAACACGTCGTCGACGTAACCGCCGAAGTACGCGGGATCATCGGAGTTGATGGTCACCGCCAAGCCTGCATCGAGCATCCGGTGCAACGGGTGCACTGACAGCGACTCGACGACGTGCAACCTCACGTTCGACAACGGGCAGGTGGTGAGCGGGATCTGCTCCTCGACGAGGCGCTCGACGAGAGCAGGGTCTTCCAGCGAACGAATCCCGTGGTCGATGCGTTCGGCCCCGAGCAGATCGAGTGCCTGCCACACGTACTCGGGCGGCCCCTCTTCGCCGGCGTGCACAGTGATGTGCAAACCCTCCGCCCGGGCGCGCGCGAAGACGTCTTCGAAGAGTGACGGCGGGTACCCGACCTCCGCCGAATCGAGGCCGAGCGCGACGATCGGGGCCTGAAGCCGCATCAGCTCGCCGAACATCGCGTGGGCGTCCGGTACCGGATGGTCGCGCACGATCGAGGCGATCATGGCCGCGTCGACACCGAACTCCCGGCGGGACACCGCGACGGCATCGGACAGTCCCTCCACCACGTCCTCGAGCGGGACTCCGCGCACCACATGCGCCTGCGGATCGAAGAAGAACTCGGCGTGGGTGATCCCGGCGCGTGCAGCGCGCGCAAGGTAGCCGCGCGCGAGATCGGAGAAGTCCTCGGCGGTACGGAGAACCTCCATGTTCGCGTAGTACAGATCGAGAAACGACTGCAACCCCGAGAACTCGTGCCCGGACAGAAGGTAGTCGACGTCTCCGTGCGGCAACGTCACGTGGTTGCGTTCGGCCAGTTCGAGCATCAGTTCCGGCTCGAGCGTGCCCTCGATGTGCACGTGCAGTTCGGCCAGTGCATCTTCCGGCGACGCGTGCCGATCCACGTCGCCGAGATCGTCTCTCGATGTCACGGGCGTGTCCTCTCTGTCGGCTCTTCCGGCCCTGCTCAGGGCACTAGCGGCCCTGCCACACGGGTGGCCGCTTTTCCGCGAATGCCGTCGCACCTTCGCGCGCATCTTCGGAGACGAACACGGGAGCGGCCAGCTCCATCTGCTTCGAGAACGCTTCGTCCGCCGCCCAGTCCACCGACTTGGCGATGATCTCCTTGGTCACCGCCACCGCCAGCGGGCCGTTGGCGGTGATGCGCTCGGCAAGCGCGAGGGCGCCGTCGAGTGCCGCGCCGGGCTCGGTCAGGGTGTTGACGAAACCGAAGCCGTGGGCTTCTTCCGCGGTGAAGGAGTCGCCGGTCAGAGCCAGTTCCATCGCCTTCTGGTACGGAATGCGGGACGGAAGCCGCAGCAGGCCACCGCCTGCCGCGACCAGACCTCGTTTGACCTCGGGAATGCCGAACTTCGCGTTCTTCCCGGCGACCACCAGATCGGTCGCGAGAACCAGTTCGGTGCCGCCGGCGAGCGCGAAACCTTCGACTGCCGCGATGAGCGGCTTGCGGGGCGGGGCTTCGGTGAAGCCGAGTCCCTTGCCGGGGATCGCAACGTTCTCACCCGCGACGAATGCCTTGAGGTCCATGCCGGCGCAGAAGTTCCCGCCGGCGCCGGTCAGCACACCGACCGAGAGTCCGGCGTCCTCGTCGAGGGTGTCGACCGCGTCGGCGAGACCGCGACTGACCGCCGCGTTGACCGCGTTTCGGGCGTCGGGCCGGTTGATGGTGATGACGAGGACTCGGCCACGACGCTCGAGCAGGACTTCGTCGGACATGAAAACATCCTTCTGTTGTGGGGTGCGGACCGTCCCCGCTCGCTCGGCCGGAGAATTCGGTTACCCGGTGTATACCGGACGCCGGCGGTCGCGAGAATGCCGTGTCCCACCGCTCACGCCACCCGCACGGCCACCGGATAGACGAACCCCTCGTCGTCGATGTACACCTGGTCGCCGGTACGGAACCACCCGTCGTCGGAGAACGTGTCGGCCGTCCCTACCGGGTCGTTCCAATAGCGTCTCGCGACGCTGGGGCCCCGGCACAGCAACTCACCTACACCGCTTTCGGCACCGGGACCGAGGAGACCCACCTCGATTCCCCCGAACGGGACACCCACACTGCGGGGATGCTGCTTGCGGTACTCGGACGGCAGTAACAGCCCGATGCCGCCCGTCTCGGCCACTCCCCACCCGCGGACGCATCGCGCGGAGGGGAACGACGCACGAGGATGCCGCCACGGCACCCTGATTCCGCGCGAACCCGACGCGACCACCGTGCCGCCGAACGCCAAGGTGGGCAGCAACTGCACACTGCACCCGACCGACGTCGACAGCGGCGCGGTGATGACCGTGCGGGCACTCTCGCCCGCCAGATTCATCGCGCGCGCAACTGCTTCGATCGTCGACAGCACGTTGGTGTTGGTCAGTTCGACCCCGTGCATGCCTCCGCCCCATCTGCGCACGTAGTACAGCAGCGCGAGTTCGTCCGGCGACGCTCCGCCGTCGAGGAACGCGATGCCGTCGGGCGGCGGGCCCTGGAGGCAGAGCACCGCACCGCTGTCGGCCACGATCCACTCGAGTTCGGCTTCGCTGCATGCCGGATCGGGCAGAACGGGTACGGCACCGGCGAGTACGACGCCGAGAAACGCTCGCAGCCACTCGAAGCCGTTGCAGTAGTCCACGACCACCCGGTCTGCCGGTCCGACACCTTGGTCGAGCAACCCGCCCGCCACCCTGGCGGCAGCCGACCACAGCTCGCGGTAGGTCAGGGTGTGTCCCGAACGATCAACCGCCGCAACATTGTTCGAGAATCTGAGCGCACTGCGGTCGAGGAGTTCCGCCAGGCACGGTTCGAGCCCTTCGTACTGGAGGATGCCTCCGGAACGGCGCGTGACACGCTCGTCCCTCAACCACCCGGCCCCAGCGGGAATCTCCACCACCGCCAATGACATGCCACCTCCCACGGCTGCGCGTGGTTGAACTATATGGCGCGCGTCACACTCGGGGGGCGTGAACGACAAAGCGGCGTAGAACGCACACGCCGGGTCACAGTGCGGCGCTCTCGGCGGCAGTCTGCGCGCCCGCCTCGCGGCGCAGTCTCTGGCTCCGCGGACGTTCGAACGCCAGCGACGCGACGAGCCCCACCAGCAGGACTGCCGTCGGCAGCCACATGGACTGGGCCATCGCCGCCGCGAACGGTTCGTGCAAGGAGACCGGCATCTCGAGGGCATCCATCTCGGACGCACCACCACTGCCCAAGCCGTTCGCCGACAGTCGCGCGGCCATGAGCGATCCCAGTGCCGCGCTGCCGAGTACCGCCCCGACCTGCCGGGTGGTGTTGTACACGCCGGAACCCGCACCGGCCAGGGCCCGCGAGAGGTGGTGGGTGGCGGTCGCCGACAACGGCGACCAGATAGCGGCGCTCGCGACACCCATCAGCCCGATCGGCAGCAACAACTGCAGACTGGACGTGTCCGGCGTCATGACCAGCGACAGCCACGCGAACGCGACGGCGAGGAGGGCGAACCCGGCGGACGCGATCACCCTCGGATGCACCCGGTCGACCAGACGGCCCACGCCCGGCGCGAGCACCCCGCTCAGCACGGCCATCGGAATCATGAGCACTGCCGCGCCGGTCGGGCTCAGTCCCCGCACCGCCTGGGCGTAGAACATGAACGGCAGCATCACGGACGTGATCGCGAAGCCGATCGAGGCGATTCCCACGTTCGCCAGGCAGAAGTTTCGGTCGCGGAACAACACGAGCGGCACGAGTGGCTCGCCGCGGGTGACCGCCTGATACCGGACGAACACCACCAGCAACGCGATGCCGGCACCGATCAGCAACCACACCCGCGCGGACCAGTCGTACGAGTTGGCTTCCTGGATGCCGAACACGAGACAGAACAAGCCCAGTCCGCTCAGGATCACGCCTGGAATGTCGAGGCGGTGGGCGTGAGTCGGCAGAACCGGCACATACCGTACGGCGAGGAGGAAACCGACGATGCCGACGGGGACGTTCACGAAGAAGATCCACTCCCACCCCAGGGTGTCCACCAGAACGCCCCCGGCGAGGGGACCCGCCAACGTCGCGATGCCTGCCACCGCGCCCCACAACCCCATGGCACTGCCACGACGGTCGGGCGGAAAAATCCTGGTGATCACGGTCATCGTCTGCGGGGACATCATCGCCGCGCCGAACCCCTGGAACACGCGCGCCACGATGAGCATCTCGACCGTCGACGACATGCCGCACCACAGCGACGCTCCCGTGAACACGACGAGACCGCCCAGGTACATCCGCCGGGGGCCGAAACGATCACCCAGGCGTCCGGTGACCAGTAGCGGCACCGCATACGCGAGCAGGTAGGCGCTGGTGACCCAGACGACGCTGTCGATGTCGGTGTCGAACGCACGCAGGATTGCCGGGTTCGCCACGGCGACGATGGTGCTGTCCACCAGGATCATGAAGAACCCGAGGCACAGCGCGGCCAAGGCCGCCCATTGCCCGCCGGCCCCCTCCGGTGTGGCCGTACCGCTCCCCTCGGTGACACCGCTCACGAAAACCCCTCCGCTCCTCGAAGGTCTACGGTATCCCGGTGGACCCGCATCTCTCGAGCATCGCCACCTTGGCATGGTGCCGTGCGCTCGGACTCGCCGACAACGCACTCACCACGCCGGGTGCGGTACTGCGCGTGGACGCGACGACGCGCACCCTTCGCATCCTGCGGGTGGGCGAGGCCGTCGCGGTGGTCGGTCCCGAATCGGCCGTGTCGGCGATCGCGGAACTCACGCCCGACCGAATCGACGAGACCGCGGTACGCGACGCCACCGGCGGGCGCGCGGTACGCATCGAGGACCTGGGACTGTGCGCCGATTGGGTGGACGCGACGCGCGTACGCGACCCCCTCGTCTCCCACGAGGCCGAGGACCTCGCCGAACTCTTGCGCCACTGCCCTCCCGACGACGTGACCGAAACCGATCTGCCGCTCGCGTGGCCGAGCCGATCGTTCGTTCTGCTCGACGACGATCGCCGGCCCCTCGCCGGAGCGGGCTACCGCGAACTGCATTCGCTGCTCGCCGACGTGCGTGTGATCTCCGCACCCGAGTACCGGCGGATCGGACTCGCCGCGACCGTGACAACGCTCGCGACCCACGACGCGCTCGACACAGGCCTGATCCCCATGTCCCGTGTGCGGCGGGGCAACGCCGCCGCGCGTGGACTCGCTGCGGTGTCGGGGTACACCGAATGGGGAACACAGATGACCGTGCGACTACCCGCCGACCCCTAATACGCGTCGGCACGAGACAGAGCGAGGTGCGCCGTGGCCGAGAACCGCGGATCAGACAAGAAGACCGGCGGCACCTACGTCGAGCCGGGTTCCGGCTTCACCCGTGACACCCGGTACATCGACACCCGCATCACCGCCGACGGCCGCGACGGCTATCCCGTCGAGCCCGGGCGTTACCGGCTCGTCGCGGCACGGGCGTGCCCGTGGGCGAACCGCGCCGTGATCGTGCGGCGACTGCTCGGACTCGAAGACGCGCTGTCGCTCGGCTTGTGCGGTCCCACACACGACGAACGCAGCTGGACCTTCGACCTCGATCCCGGCGGTGTCGACCCGGTACTCGGCATCCCGCGGCTCCAGGACGCCTACTTCGCCCGGTTCCCCGGGTACGACCGGGGGATCACCGTTCCCGCGATCGTCGAGGTCCCGACCGGCGAAGTCGTCACCAACGACTACGCGCAGATGACGCTCGACTTCTCCACCGAGTGGACGCGGTATCACCGCGACGGTGCACCCGAGTTGTATCCGGAGAGGTTGCGGGACGAGATCGACGAGGTGTCCGACGCCGTGTACCGCGATGTGAACAACGGCGTGTACCGGTGCGGGTTCGCAGGTTCGCAGGCGTCGTACGACCAGGCGTTCGACCGGCTGTTCGCGCGACTCGATCAGCTCGAGGAACGACTGGGCACCCGTCGTTACCTCGTGGGCGAGTCGATCACCGAGGCCGACGTGCGGCTGTTCACGACTCTGGTGCGCTTCGATCCGGTCTATCACGGCCACTTCAAGTGCAACCGGAATCCGCTCACGGCGTTTCCCGCGTTGTGGGGATACGCCCGAGACCTGTTCCAGACGCCCGGTTTCGGCGACACCGTCGATTTCGTGCAGATCAAACAGCACTACTACCTGGTGCACACCGATATCAACCCGAGCCGGATCGTTCCGCGGGGACCCGATCTGGCGAATTGGCTCAGCCCGCACGGACGCGACGTCCTGGGCGGGAGGCCGTTCGGCGACGGCACTCCGCCACCGCCGCCGCGCGTGGCCGAGAGTGTTCCTCCCGACCACGCGCCGCGTCGTCACTCTCCGAATCCGTGACCGGGGTAGGTGCCGATGCTGAAGTACACGCCGTGCGGGTCGCGGCAGGTGAACCCGTGTGATCCGTAGTCCTCGTCACGGAGTCCGACGGTGATGGTCGCCCCCGCGTCGACAACCTTCCGGTACAGGTCGTCGGCTATGGAGTCCTCGGGAACGACGAGATACACCGAGCCGTCGTCGGGGTGCTGGCTCAACTCGGTCTCACGCTTGACGGACCCGAGCATGAGTCCGCCGCCGTACGGCCACGTCAGTTCGGCGTGGTCGACGCGGTCCCCCTCCCCGTAGACGGCGCTTTCGGCGAATCCGAGGGTATCGACGAGGAACCGGATCGCGGCCCGTGCGTCGCTGTAGGACAGACACGGCCACACTCCGGGGGCGTGGCCGCTGCTGGTGGTTGTCGTGGTTGCTGTGGTCTCCGATGTGTTCGTCATGACCCCAGTCTTCGCGCCGGTGGCTCACTCGTCTTGGACGATTGGGAACACTTCCTCGGCCAGCCAGCGGGACGGCGGCACACCGGCGAGGTCGCGCCACTCCCGGGCCAGGTGGGCTTGGTCGTAGTAGCCGCACACAGCGGCGACGTCTGCGAGGCGGTGCGGTCCCGCGGTTCGCAACAGACTTCGTGAGCGGTGAAAACGCGCGACCCGCGCGACCTCCTTGGGTGGCAGGCCGAATTCTGCGACGAACCGGCCGGTGAGATGCCTACGGCTCCAGCCGAGTTCGTCGGCCACTGTCCGAACCGGACGTCCGGGGTCGGACACCAGCATCCGCCACGCCTGCGAGAGTGCGCTGTCGATTCCCACCTCGCCACTCGCCACGAGGCGTCTGGCGAGGATGCGATCGAGAATCGCGAATCTTTCCGGCCACGTCGGCGTGCCGGCCAGACCGTCGTTCAATTCCCGATAGTCCACACCCAGCACGTCCTCGAGATCGACAGCCCACGACCCCAGTGCGGCAGCAGGTACGCCGAGGAGGGCGCGGGCGCCGGCGGGCGTGAGCGACAACTGGATTCCGTGCTGGAATCCGGTGTGCGCGATGATCACCGGCGCGGACGACAAACCACTCGCGAGTGCGTCGAATGTGTCGGGCGGTCCGACGTCGGGAAGCAAGGCAACCGGCTCGCCAAACGTGATAATTACCGTAACTTCCGGTGACGGCATACCGCGATGGATTCCGGGCGGAAAGCCCGCCAGCCGATATCCTTCGTACCAACGCACGAACGGTCTCAGCAGCGGCGCAGGCCGCTGCCGAGCACCCTGGGAAACCCCGACTGCGCCAGAAGAGCCGGTCACTCGACAAGCGTAACCAGCTCCCGCAGAAAAGAGGACAGAAGCCGAATGAAGGACACCACGGGACCCGTCGAGAAAATGCTCGTGCGGTTGCTCGACAACGGCAGCAAGCTGCAGGGACCCGCAGTTGCGAAGTACGTCGACCTCCTGCGTCGTGCGCATCCGGACGAATCCCCCGCGCAGATCATCACGCGTCTCGAAAAGCAGTTCCTGCTCGGCGTCACGGGCAGCGGATCCGCGGTGGGCGCGACCGCAGCCTTCCCCGGAGTGGGTACCGTCGCGGCACTCGGCGCGGTGGGCGCGGAGACGATCTTCTTTCTCGAAGCGTCGGCTCTGCTCACCCTCGCGATCGCGGCCGTACACGGCATCGAACCCCACGACCACGAACAGCGACGGGCACTCGTGCTGGCGGTCGCGCTCGGCGACACCGGCAAGGAGATCGTCGCGGCGGCCACAGGTACGTCGATGAAGAACTTGCCGAAAGCGCTCACCGGCCAACTCGACAACAAGCAGTTGAAGGTCGTGAACAACTCGCTCGTGAAGGGATTCGTTCGCAAGTACCTCGCCAAACGGAGCGCACTGGTGCTGGGCAAACTGGTCCCCGCCGGAATCGGTGCCGCGATCGGTGGCGCGGGCAACCGTGCGATCGGGAAGCGCACCATCACCAACGCCCGCGACGCCTTCGGCCCGCCGCCCGCGACCTGGAGCGAACTCCGGACGGTGCCTCCCGTGGCCTGACGGTGGACGTGCCGTCCGCGTACGTCCGGCGGCTGTCCCACACCCGGGTACCGATACGGTCCCGGCTCACCTCCGTACGAGCGAGACCGAAACCTCGCTGTACCCGCCGGCCGGATAGGTGGCGTAGACAAGGTGGGCGCCCTCGGCCGCGGTCAGCGAGGTGGTCGCGCCGAGCAGTTCCTCGACGAGCACGGTCAGTTCGAGTCGCGCGAGCGGTGCTCCGGGACACGCGTGGACGCCACGTCCGTAGAGCAGGTTCGGTTCCGGGTCACGGTCGAATGAGAATTCGTCGGGATCGCCGAAGATCTCCTCGTCACGGTCGGCGGACGCCCACAGCACCAGGACGCGTTCGCCCGCCGGGATGGCGCGATCGGCGACGACGACATCGCGCGTCGTGCGACGCCGATTGGCGATGAGCGGCGGCCGGATTCGCAGGATCTCGTCGCACGCGGCGCGGATTCGGTCCGGCTCGGCTCTCAGCACACTCTGCACGTCGGGGCGGGATGCCAGGAATGACGCGACGATGCCGACACCCGCACTGATGGTGCTCAGTTCCCCGACCGTCCAGTTGCGGATCATGGAGACGAGTTCGTCGTCGGAGAGCGGCCTTCCGTCGACCCGCTCTGCGAGCAGTTCGGAGGTCACGTCGTGCGTAGGGTTCTCACGCCGCTCGTCGAGTTGTTCGCGGATGTAGCTGTCGAACTCGCCGGCGACGGCGGCCATCGCCTCACGGTCGAGTGCGAGCGTGGCCTCGCGATTCCTGCGAGCCCACTCGCGGAGCGGTTCGTGCAACCGTTCGGGCCAGCCCATGAATCGGCACTGCATGTGGTTCGCGAACGGCTCGGCCAGAGCCGACATGATTTCCACGTCCCCGTCGCCGAGCGCGTCCAGCAGTCCGCGCGTCACCTCACGGCAGTCGGGTTCGAAGGCGCGCATCCGTTCCGGAGTGAAGTACCGGTCGTTGATGTCGCGGAACAGGGTGTGCTCGGGCGGGTCCATGCCGTTGGGGACGGACCGTCGAGGGGAGACCCGATTGCTGAAGGCCGCGGGGTCGTCGAGGATGCGCACCACGTCGGCGTGGCGGAACACCGCCCAATTGCCATACGCGCTGTGGGCCACGGGGCACCGGTGCCGCATGTCGTCGTAGGCGGCGATCTGGTTGTCCTGAACGGCAGACGAGCGGGGGTCCCAGTCCACGGGCATTTCGTCGGACATGTGCCCTCCTCGTCGGAGCGGTACGGGCGTGTCCAGTGTGCCGCCCTGAACCGCTCCCCGGGTGCGTTTGCGTCCACCCTCGTGAACTCGTCGTGTGCCCATTCCCGCCATGCGGACATCGTGAGTCGTCGCGGTCCTGCACGTAAGCTCACGAAGGCTCGTGGCACGGTGCCGCGTGGCCGAGTGCAAGGGGGTTCTCACCGGTGACAACACCGTCAGCGCACACGCCGTACGGCGGTGCAGGATTCGGTGGGCAGCCGTCTGTGCCGCCCGCGGGGATCGTCGTCCAAGGACTGACCAAGGCGTTCGGCACTCACACCGCGGTGGCCGAGCTGAGTTTCACGGTTCCTCCCGGTTCCGTCACCGGTTTTCTCGGACCCAACGGTTCCGGTAAGACGACCACGCTGGGCATGGTGCTCGGCCTCATCCGCCCGACCTCCGGAGCCGCTTTCGTCGACGGTGTCCCGTTCGCAGACCTCGAGCACCCCGCACAGACCGTGGGCGCGGTACTCGACGCGCGCAGCGCACACCCGAAACACACGGCTCTGACACACCTGCGCGTGTACTGCGCGGCAATCGGGGTTCCCGACACCCGCGCGACCCAGATGCTCGACCTGGTCGGCCTGGCGCCCGCTGCGAAGCGCCGTATCGGTGAGTTCTCGCTCGGCATGCGGCAGCGCCTCGCGCTCGCGACCGCGCTGCTGGGGCAGCCGCGGTACCTGGTCCTCGACGAACCGGCCAACGGTCTCGATCCCGAGGGCATGGCCTGGCTACGCGATTTCCTCGTCTCCTACGCCCGCAACGGCGGGACCGTGCTGATCTCGAGCCACATCCTGCGCGAGGTCGAACAGATGGCGGACCACCTCGTCATCATCAGCAACGGAGCACTGGTGGCCGCGAGCAGCATGGAGGAACTCCGTGCGACGTACCGGCCACGTGTCCTGGTGGCCGCATCGGACCCTGCCCGGCTCGCCACCGCCCTCGCCGCGGCCGGGCACACCGACGCGCAGGTCCAGCCCGACGGGCGTCTGGCGGTCGTGGGCCTCTCGGTCGACCGGATCACCACGCTCGCCGCCGAATCACAGGTCACCCTCTTCGGCACGACCGTCGAAAGTGTCGACCTCGAGCAGGTGTACCTGTCGATGACCGCCGGTCGCTACACGGCTACGCACCCCGGGCCCGGCGGCCCGTGGAACGGCCCCGGCTGGGGACAGCCGCCGCACCCGGCCCAGCAGTACCCGGGCTACCAGCAGTATCCGGGACCCGCGCAGATCACTCACCCGCCGCAATACGCGAATCCCCAGCACCCCGGGCCCCACCAGCAGTACGCGCCGCAGCCGTACCCCCCGCAGCCGTACCCCCCGCAGCCGTATCCCGCCCAGCCGAACCCGCCACAGCAGTACTACGGCCCACCGCAGCAACAGCCGACCGGATCAGAAGGACCCTCCGCATGACCGCGCTCCTGACCGCCGAGTTCCGCAAAGTGCTGAGCTTGCGCTACTGGTGGATTCTCGGCATCGCTCCGCTCCTCGTCGGACTGTTCTGCGGGGCGCTGACGCTGCCGGTGATGCGTCAACTCGAAGACGTGGTCGGTGAGGACTTCGCGGAGGCCGCCGCAGCGGCAGTGGGCATCTCACTGGCCCTGGCACTGGTGTTCCTCTTCGCGGCATTGTTCGGGGTGGTCAACACCGGCAGCGAATTCCAGCACCGCACGGTGATCACGACGTTCCTCACCACGCGGGGCCGCGACCGGGTTCTCGCAACAAAGCTGGCGGTCGTCGCGATCTTCGGTCTGGCGTACTGCCTCGTCGCCGAAGCAATCTCCGCCTTGACCATCTTGTTGTTCGGCGGCGGGTTCAGCGGTGCCGATTTCGGAACGGTCGGCGCGGTCCTCGGCACCGGTCTGCTCTGCGCCGTGCTGTGGGCGCTGATCGGCGCGGGACTCGGACTGCTCACCGGCTCGATGACGGGTTCCGTTCTCGCGATCTGCGCGTGGATCCCGTTCGGTGAACTGATCGTCTCGCTGGTCCTGCACGGGATCGGGCTGGGCGCGATCGCGCAGTACCTGCCCGGACAGGTCACCTGGTACACGCTGTTCTCGGTGGTCGAAATGCCGGACGACGTCGAGATGGCGGTGCGGTGGCCGCTCGCACCCCTCGTCCTGATTCTCTGGACGGTGCTGTTCTGTGGCCTCGGCTGGTGGCGGACCCGCAACCGCGACTTCGTCTGACCCCGCGCGCTCACCGGTGTCGCCGGGCGGCGATAGTGTCGATCGGATGGCACACCTCACCGCACCGGAGTCGCCTCCGACCGGCTGGATACGCCGGCTCGGAGGCGAAGCCCTGCGCCACCGCACTCAGGCGCTGGGGGCTCTCGCGGTCACGATCGTCGCTGCACTGATCGATATCGCGTTCCCGCTGCTGACGAAGGTCGCCCTCGACAGTGCGACCGGACAGGGCGACGTCGCCCCGGACGACACGCGACTGATCGGGCTGGCCGCGGGTGCGATCGCTGCCGGTGCGGTCGTCCGGTTCGGATGCCAGTACGGCCGGCGCATGCTCGCCGGACGCTTGTCTCTGAACGTCCAGCACGACCTTCGGCTACGGCTGCTCGGATCGCTGCAACGGCTCGACGGTCACGGACAGGACCGGATCCGGACCGGCCAGGTGGTGTCCCGGTCGATCACGGACCTGCAACTCGTCCAGGGATTGCTCGCACTCGTACCGATGTCCGCGGGTGCGCTGTTGCAGTTCGTTCTCTCCGTCGTGATCATGCTCGCGCTGTCCCCGCTGCTCACACTCGTCGCGGTGGTGGCGGTGCCGATCATCGTGACGGTGGTCCGCGTCGTCCGTCCCACACTGTTCGCGGCCACGTGGTCGGCGCAGCAGCGCGCGGCGGATCTCGCACAGCACGTCGAGGAAACGGTCACCGGCGTGCGGGTGGTCAAAGGTTTCGGACAGGAAAGCCGGGCGGTCGATCAACTCGAGGATCACGGGCGCCGGCTCTACGCCGAACGATTGCGCGCGGCCCGGGTGAACTCCCGGTTCGCCGCACCGATGGGCGCCATCCCCCAGCTGGGACTGGTAGCCACCATTGCGATCGGCGGCTGGCTCGCCCTCGAAGGCACGATCACCGTCGGTACGTTCGTCGCGTTCACGGCCTATGTCGCAACGACCACCGCGACGACCCGGACCCTCGCCCAGGTCGTGATCATGGCGCAACTCTCCCGCGCGGCCGTCGAGCGCGTGTACGAAGTGATCGACACCGAGCCCGATGTCGCCGATCCCCCGCATCCTGCGACTCTCCCCGAGGGTCCGCTCGGACTGGCCTTCCGCAACGTCACCTTCGGTTTCGAACCCGGCCGCGATGTCCTGCGCGGTGTCGACCTCGAACTGTCCCCCGGCGAGACCGTCGCGGTCGTCGGCCCCGCCGGTTCCGGCAAAACTGCCATGTCGCTGCTCGTCCCGCGGTTCTACGCGCCTCACGCCGGATCGGTGTGCGTGACCTCGAACGGCGAGGACGTCGACGTCGCATCGCTGCGCGCCGCCGACGTGCGTTCGGCGGTGAGCCTGGTCTTCGACGAACCGTTCCTGTTCTCCGACACCGTCGCCTCCAACATCGCGCTCGGTCGTCCCGATGCGACCGACGAGGAGATCCGCGCCGCCGCCACGGCGGCACGGGCGGACGAGTTCATCGAGGCGCTGCCCGACGGGTACGACACCGTCGTCGGCGAACGGGGCCTGACGCTGTCGGGCGGACAGCGACAGCGCGTCGCACTCGCCCGGGCTCTGCTCGTCGACCCGCGTGTCCTGATTCTCGACGATGCGACGTCCGCGGTGGACGCGGAAACCGAAGCCGCGATCTACGCCGCGCTCCGGGCACAGCCCCAGCGCACCACCCTCGTGCTCGCCCACCGCCGCTCCACGCTGGCTCTCGCCGACCGCGTCGCGGTGGTCGACGGTGGCCGGATCGTCGACGTGGGCACCGCCGACGAACTCGACGCACGCAGTCCCGTGTTCCGGCGGCTTCTGTCGAGCAGTGAGGTTCTCGACGAGGACCTGCCCGGCGAGCCGGAACCCCTCGACGCCCATGTCCTCTGGCCCACGGAATTCGAGCCCGAGGCCACCACACCGGCGGCCACCGGGGCACCGCCCGCTCCACGCGGCCCCGGAGGCGGTGGACCGGGCAGCGGCGCACTCGGCGCCGTCGCTCCGACACCGGAGTTGCGCGCAGCGGTGGCCGCACTGCCACCGGCTACCGAGACCCCGGGTGACGCCCCGGCATTGCGTTCGGATGCGCTGCGCCGACCGGATCCCGAGTTCCGCTTGTGGACCACCCTGCGGCCGGTGCGGCTGTTGCTCGCCGCCGTGGCAGTGTGCCTGGCGGTCGAGTCGCTCATCGGAATCGCGTTTCCGACGATCGTGCGATTCGCCGTCGACCGCGGCGTGACGCCCGGCAACCCGCAGGCGCTGTGGGAAGCGGCGTTCGCGGGCACAGTCCTCGCGCTGCTCGGCTGGGCGGCGGTGGCGATCCTGACGATCCTGACCGCCCGGGCCGGCGAGCGGGTCCTGTTCGGACTGCGCGTGCGCAGTTATGCGCACCTGCAGAGACTGGGACTCGACTACTACGAACGGGAACTGTCGGGCCGGATCATGACGCGCATGACGACGGACGTGGATGCGCTGTCCCAGTTCATCCAGACAGGTCTGTCGACCGCGGTGGTCAGCGTGCTGACGCTGACCGGCATCTCCGTCGCACTGATCGTGACCGACGGGTCGCTGGCCCTCGTCGTTCTGGCGGCGATCCCCGTCCTCATCGCGGTGACGTTCTGGTTCAGGGCTGTCTCACGCGATGCATATGCGCAGTCCCGCGAACGTATATCGCAGGTCAACGCGATGTTCCAGGAGAACGTGACGGGTCTGCGGGCCGCGCAGGCCTATCGCCGTGAGGAGAACGCGGCCCGGCTGTTCGCCGAGCGTGCCGACTCGTACCGTCGCAGCCGCATGCGGTCGCAGCGAGCGATCTCGCTGTACTTCCCCTTCATCTCGCTGCTCTCGGACCTCGCGCTGGCGGCGGTCGTGTTCGTCGGCGCGCGCGAGGTCGCGTCGGGTGCTGCCACTCCCGGTGTGCTCATCGCCTTCGTGCTCTATCTGAACCTGCTCTTCGCTCCCATCCAGCAGTTGTCGCAGGTGTTCGACGGTTACCAGCAGGCCCGCGTCGGGCTCCGCCGCATCGGCGACCTTCTGCGCACCGAGAGTTCCCTCGAAACCGGGCCGACCGGGGACGTTCCCATTTCCGGTCACCTGCACGGCGACGTGAGCCTTCGCGGCGTCGGGTTCCGGTACAGCGGCGCCGACAGCGATGCGCTCACCGACGTGGATCTCGACATTCCCGCGGGCGCGACCGTGGCACTGGTCGGCCGCACCGGCGCCGGAAAGTCGACGGTCGTCAAACTGCTGGCGCGGTTCTACGACCCCACCTCCGGTGCGGTGCGCGTCGACGGGACCGATGTGAGGCGTTACCGCCTGCCGGACTACCGCGCAAGGCTCGGCGTGGTGCCGCAGGAGGCGCACCTGTTCACCGGGTCCATCGCGAGCAACATCGCCTACGGCCGGCCCGAGTCGAGTCGCGAGCGCATCGAGAGTGCGGCCGGGGCCGTCGGTGCTCTGGACATGATCGCCGGGCTGAGCGGCGGTATGCACCATCCCGTCGGTGAGCGCGGGCAAGGACTGTCCGCGGGGCAGCGCCAGCTCATCGCGCTCGCCCGCGCGGAACTGGTCGACCCCGACCTGTTGCTGCTCGACGAGGCGACCGCGACCCTCGATCCCGCCACGGAACGCGCGGTGCTCGAGGCAGGGGCGACCGTCACGCGTTCGCGCACCGCGGTCGTCGTCGCGCATCGCCTCGCAACGGCAGCGCGCGCCGATCTCGTCGTGGTGGTCGACGGCGGACGGATCGTCGAAGCCGGACCCCACGAGACGTTGCGTCGTGCGGGCGGTCTGTACACCACGTTGTGGCAACTCGCCAGCGGAGCGCTCGTGCCGGAGACGGTGGGCGACGGCGTCGTACACCCGTCTTCGTCACAGATCACACGTGAGTCCTCGCATTTGTAACGGGGTCCGTTCTGCGGCGATGCACGATTGAGGGAATAATCGGCGGTCGAGAACCGTCGTCGATGGTGACCCCGTCGACTCAGATTGTGAGGTGGCTCTCGGGCATGGATGATCAGTTCGGATCGTCACACACCCACCAGCTAGCCTCATATGCATAGGCGCTCCGATCGGGTACCGAAGAAAGAAACGAGGCGAACAACTGCCGTGAGCAGCAGCTCTACATCACAGTTCGGACAGAACCAGTGGTTGGTTGACGAGATGTACCAGCGGTTTCAGGACGATCCGTCGTCCGTGGACGAGAGCTGGCACGAGTTTCTCACCGACTATTCTCCCGAGGCACACGTGGCCGGAGGCTCCAACGGCGCCGAGGTGAAGACCCCCGAGAAGTCCACTCAGCCCTCCGCCACCAAGACTGCCCCGGCTGCTGCACCCGCAGCGCCGAAGGCGTCCGCCTCGTCTACCAAGGCTCCCGCGAAGTCCTCCGACAACGCCGGTAACTCTGCTGCGAAGCCGGCTGCCGCGCCGGCGAAGGCCGCACCGGCCAAGCCTGCGACCGCGTCCAAGCCTGCGACCGCGTCCAAGCCTGCTCCGAAGCCGGCGAGCACCTCTTCCGACAAGAAGTCCGAGGAGACCAAGGTTCTCCGGGGCGCGGCTGCTGCCGTCGCGAAGAACATGAACGCCTCGCTGTCGATCCCGACGGCCACCAGCGTTCGCGCGGTCCCCGCGAAGTTGATGTTCGACAACCGCATCGTCATCAACAACCACCTCGCCCGCACCCGGGGCGGCAAGGTCTCGTTCACTCATCTTCTCGGCTACGCGATCGTCCAGGCGGTCAAGGCGTACCCGAACATGAACAACCACTACGCCGAGATCGACGGGAAGCCCAACCTCGTCACCCCCGCGCACACCAACCTCGGTCTCGCGATCGACCTGCCGGGCAAGAACGGTTCGCGTTCGCTCGTCGTCGCCGCAATCCGCAACTGCGAGACGATGAACTTCGCGCAGTTCTACTCGGCGTACGAGGACATCGTCCGCCGCGCGCGCGACGGCAAGCTCACCGGCGAAGACTTCTCCGGCGTCACCATCTCGCTGACCAATCCGGGCGGCATCGGCACCGTGCATTCGGTGCCGCGCCTGATGGGCGGCCAGGGAGCGATCATCGGTGCCGGTGCGATGGAGTACCCCGCCGAGTTCCAGGGCGCATCCGATGCGCGTATCGCCGAGATGGGCATCGGCAAGCTGCTGACGCTGACCTCGACCTACGACCACCGGGTCATCCAGGGCGCCGAATCGGGTGAGTTCCTCAAGACCATCCACCAGCTGCTGATCTCCGACGAGTTCTACGACGAGATCTTCCACACGCTGCACATTCCTTACGAGCCGGTCCGCTGGCGCAAGGACGTGCCCGAGGGCCTGGTCGACAAGAGCACCCGCGTGCTCGAGCTCATCGCCGCCTACCGCAGCCGCGGCCACCTCATGGCCGACACCGATCCGCTGCAGTTCGTCCGCGACAAGTTCCGGTCGCATCCGGATCTCGACGTGATCACCCACGATCTGACGCTGTGGGATCTCGATCGCGAGTTCAACGTCGGCGGCTTCCACGGCAAGCAGAAGATGAAGCTGCGCGACGTCCTGTCGGTGCTGCGCGACGCGTACTGCCGCCACGTCGGTATCGAGTACACGCACATCCTCGAGCCCGAGCAGCAGCAGTGGATCCAGGAACGCGTCGAGGCGCACCACGTCAAGCCGACGGTCGCCCAGCAGAAGTACATCCTCAGCCGTCTCAACGCCGCCGAGGCGTTCGAGACGTTCCTGCAGACCAAGTACGTCGGCCAGAAGCGTTTCTCGCTCGAGGGGTCCGAGTCGGTCATCCCGATGATGGACGCCATCATCGATCAGGCCGCCGAGCACCAGCTCGACGAAGTCGCCATCGCGATGCCGCACCGTGGCCGCCTCAACGTGCTCGCCAACATCGTGGGCAAGCCGTACTCCCAGATCTTCACGGAGTTCGAGGGCAACCTGAACCCGGCCGCCGCACACGGCTCCGGCGACGTGAAGTACCACCTGGGCGCCGAGGGCACCTACATCCAGATGTTCGGCGAGAACGACATCAAGGTGTCGCTCACCGCCAACCCGTCGCACCTCGAAGCCGTCAACCCGGTGCTCGAGGGCCTGGTTCGCGCCAAGCAGGACATCCTCGACAAGGGCGAGAGCGGCTTCACCGTTCTGCCGCTGCTGCTGCACGGCGACGCCGCGTTCGCGGGTCAGGGTGTCGTGGCGGAGACGCTCAACCTCGCATTGCTGCGCGGCTACCGCACCGGCGGCACCGTGCACATCGTGGTCAACAACCAGGTCGGCTTCACCACCGCCCCGGAACACTCGCGTTCGTCGGAGTACTGCACCGATGTGGCGAAGATGATCGGTGCGCCGATCTTCCACGTCAACGGTGACGACCCCGAGGCGTGTGTGTGGGTCGCGCAGCTCGCCGTGGACTTCCGCGAGAAGTTCCACAAGGACGTCGTGATCGACATGATCTGCTACCGCCGCCGCGGCCACAACGAGGGCGACGATCCCTCGATGACGCAGCCGGCGATGTACGACGTCATCGACACCAAGCGCAGCGTCCGCAAGAGCTACACCGAGGCCCTGATCGGCCGCGGGGACATCTCGCTCAAGGAAGCCGAAGACGCCCTGCGCGACTACCAGGGTCAGCTCGAGCGGGTCTTCAACGAGGTGCGCGAGCTGGAGAAGTACCAGCCGGAACCGTCCGAATCGGTCGAGCTCGACCAGACTCCGCCCGCGCGTCTGAAGACTGCTGTCGACAAGGACGTGCTCGAGCGGATCGGCGACGCGTTCGCCGATGTGCCCGACGGCTTCAGCGTGCACCCGCGCGTCAAGCCCGTGATCGAGAAGCGCCGTACGATGTCGCGCGAGGGCCACATCGACTGGGCCTACGCCGAGCTCCTCGCATTCGGCTCGCTCGTCGAGCAGGGCGCACTCGTGCGCCTGGCCGGCCAGGACTCGCGTCGCGGCACCTTCACGCAGCGTCACTCGGTGCTGATCGACCGCAAGACGGGCGAGGATTACAGCCCGCTCGCGGCAGTCGCCGCCGAGGCCGGTAACGGCGGACGCTTCATGGTGTACGACTCGGCTCTGACCGAGTTCGCAGGCCTGGGCTTCGAGTACGGCTACTCGGTGGGCAACCCCGATGCACTCGTGCTGTGGGAGGCGCAGTTCGGCGACTTCGTCAACGGCGCGCAGTCGATCATCGACGAGTTCATCTCGTCGGGTGAGGCCAAGTGGGGCCAGCTTTCGGACGTCGTGCTGCTGCTGCCGCACGGCCACGAGGGTCAGGGCCCCGACCACACCTCGGGCCGTATCGAGCGCTGGCTCCAGCTGTGCGCCGAGGGCTCGATGACCGTGGCGATGCCGTCGACCCCGGCGAGCTACTTCCACTTGCTGCGCCGTCACCACCTGGACGGCATCCGCCGCCCGCTCGTGGTGTTCACGCCGAAGTCGATGCTGCGCAACAAGGCTGCGGTCAGCAACATCGAGGACTTCACCGAGGGCAAGTTCCGTTCCGTCCTCGAAGAGGTCCCGTTCGAGGACGGATCTGCCGACCGCTCGAAGGTCGAACGTGTCCTGCTGACCTCCGGCAAGATCTACTGGGAACTGCTCGCGAAGAAGCAGAAGGAAGGCCGCGACGACATCGCGATCGTCCGTGTCGAGCAGCTGTACCCGGTGCCGCGTCGCCGTATCGCGGAGACGCTCGAGCAGTACCCGAACGCGTCCGAGTTCTTCTGGGTCCAGGAAGAGCCGGCGAACCAGGGTGCATGGCCGTTCTTCGGTCTGGCGCTGCCCGAGATGCTCCCGGAGAAGCTGGCCGGGATCAAGCGGATCTCGCGTCGCGCGATGTCCGCGCCGTCCTCGGGATCGAGCAAGGTCCACGCTGTCGAACAGCAGGAGATCCTCGAGAAGGCCTTCACGCGGTAAGAAGCCCCGTTGCGGTCCCTCACGGGGGCCTGACGGTTCTCATGCGAGCCGGGTCGGTTCGTCCTACGGGACGACCGGCCCGGCTCGCGAGGTTTCGACGGCGATCGGCTCCGACGGCAGCCCGCCGATCGAGTCCGGCTGAGCCGACGCCACCACCGCGGGAAGCGCGGCGACCGCCAGATCGACGAACTGCTCGCGGGTGAGTGCGGAGTCGTGGTTCGGCGCGGTGTCCGGGTCGTGCGCCGGAGACGGCGAGATGCCCTGCTCCTGCAGCCACGCGATCGTGATGTCCTCGACGAACGCCACCCAGCCGCGGACCGCGAGGCGGACCATTGCGTCGACATCGATACCGATGCTCGGCAGGTGCGTGACCGTGCGCTCGACCATGGCGCGCCGAGTCTCCTCGAAGACCGCCCGCATGTCGGGGTCGCCGCTGACCGAACCCCGGAGCATCGAGACGTAGGTGGCGGGGCGTTCGGTGACGTAGTCGACGTACGCGACGACGGTGCCGCGCAGCATCTCCATCGGATCCAGGCTCTCGTCGGGAGCGGTCCGTTCGAGCATGTCGCGGCTGATGTGCTGCACGACCGCCACCTGGAAATCGTGCTTGGACCCGAAGTAGTGGAACAGCAGTCCGCGCGACACCCCGGCGCGGTCGGCGATGTCCTCGACCGAGATCTGGTCGAGGGAGCGACTGGCGAGTAGCTCCACGCCGAGCTCGATCAGTTGAGCACGGCGTTGCTGTGGACTCAGGCGGGTTCGCCGCCCTCGTTTCACGGAACTGTTGCCTTTCACCGTTCCATGCAAGCATTCTTATTGAATAATGGTCAACAACCTATTGACCACGTCACGCCGACCCCTTAATCTCAGATACATGAGTCTTCCGGTTACAGACACCTCCGCCGGTGAGAGCACCCGCCGGATCGATACGCTGATCATCGGCAGTGGGTTCGCCGGACTCGGCGCCGCCATCAAGCTCTCGCAGGCCGGCAAGGAATTCCTGGTCCTCGAACGCGCGGCCGAGGTGGGTGGCACCTGGCGCGACAACACCTATCCCGGTGCCGCGTGCGACGTGCCGTCGAACCTCTACTCCTACTCGTTCGCACTCAATCCCGGATGGACACGCTCGTTCTCGCCCCAGCCCGAGATCCAGGCGTACATCACCTCCGTGGCCGACAAGTACGAGGTCCGCCGGCGCACCGTGTTCGGCTGCGACGTCCAGGACGCACACTGGAACGGCGACACGCACCGCTGGGACGTGCGCACCACCCGTGGCGATTTCAGCGCCAAGAACCTCGTCTCCGCGGTCGGCGCCCTGTGCGAACCCTCGCTTCCCGACATCGCGGGAATCGACCGCTTCGGTGGCGAGATCTTCCACTCCGCCCGGTGGAACCACGACGCCGACCTCACCGGTAAGCGGGTTGCCGTCATCGGGACCGGCGCGTCTGCCATCCAGATCGTGCCCGCCATCGCCGGCACGGTCGCGCACCTCGACGTGTACCAGCGCACCGCGCCGTGGGTCCTCCCCCGCGCCGACCGCGAATACACGAAGGCCGAAAAGTTCGCCTTCCGGTACATTCCCGGCTTCCAGCGACTCTCACGCACCCTGCAGTACCTCATGCGGGAAACACAGGTGGTCGGGCTCGCCAAGGCACCCGTCTTCATGAAGCCGCTCGAACTCGCCGCGAGGGCGCAGATCCGCCGGGGCATCTCCGATCGCGCACTGCGGCGCAAGGTCACCCCGAATTTCGGAATCGGCTGCAAGCGCATGCTGATCTCCAACAACTACTACCCGGCACTCGACCGCCCGAACGTCGACCTGGTCACCGACGGCATCGCCGAGGTCACCACCGACGGCATCGTGACGAAGGACGGCACCACCCGCGAGGTCGACGCGATCGTCGTCGCCACCGGATTCCACGTCACCGACTCCCCGATGTTCGCGGGGATCTTCGGCAAGGACGGTCGCTCTCTCGCAGACGTATTCGACGAAACCGGCATGCAGGGATACAAGGGGTCCACGGTCGCGGGGTTCCCGAACCTGTTCTTCCTCGTCGGCCCCAACACCGGCCTCGGACACACGTCCATGGTGTACATGATCGAGTCGCAGCTCAACTATCTCGTCGACGCGATCGACACGATCGATCGGCATCGTCTCGGCACCGTCGAAGTGCGCCAGGACGCCCAGGACGAGTACAACCGGGGAATCCAGGACGCACTGAAGAACAGCGTGTGGAACAACGGCGGCTGCGCTAGCTGGTACCTCGACAAGCACGGCAACAACACGACGCTCTGGCCCGGTTTCACTTTCGAATTCCGCCGCATCACCAAGCATTTCGACCTCGACGCGTACCGTAGCGTGGCCGAGTCCGATCTCCCGGCACCTGCCGAAGCCGTCGAATCCGCCGGCACCACCACCGAGCGCACCGCGCCCGCATCCAGGAAGGCTGCACTCCAGTGAGCGAATTCGAGGGCCGGGTCGTCGTCATCACGGGAGCCGCATCCGGAATCGGGCGGGCGCTCGCCGTCGACCTCGCCGGTCGGGGCGCCGCACTCGCACTGTCCGACGTCGATACGGTGGGTCTCGCGGAAACCGCGCGCCTGGCAAGCAGTCTCGGTGCCGAGGTGAAGTCCGATCACCTCGACGTCACGCAGCGGGAAGCTGTGTACGCGTACGCCGACGCCGTCGTCGCCCGCTTCGGCAAGGTCAACCAGTTGTACAACAACGCGGGGATCGCCTATCACGGTGAGTTCGAACGGTCCGAGTTCAAGGACATCGAACGGATCGTCGATGTGGATTTCTGGGGCGTCGTCAACGGCACCAAAGCCTTTCTGCCGCACCTGATCGCATCCGGAGACGGGCACCTGATCAATGTCTCGAGCCTGTTCGGCCTCCTGGGCATCCCCGGCCAGACGGCATACAACGCCGCCAAGTTCGCGGTTCGCGGATTCACCGAATCCTTGCGCCAGGAAATGCTGATCGCCAAGCATCCTGTCCGCGTGACCTGTGTGCACCCGGGCGGTATCAAGACCGCCATCGCACGGAACGCGGCAGTGCCCGACGGCGACGACCAGCAGAGCTTCGCGCAGTTCTTCGACAGCAAACTCGCCCGTACCACCCCGGAGGCTGCCGCGAAGACGATCCTCCGGGGCGTCCGGAAGAACCGCCCCCGCGTGCTCATCGGCGCCGACGCCAAGTTGCTCGACGGCTGGGTCCGGATCGTCGGTCCGTCCTACCAGCGTGTCCTAGCGACGGTGGCGGGTCGCATCATGCCCAAGAACTAGGCTGCGCCGATGCCACAGCTTCCACTGCGCCTCGTGCGGACGACCCTGCGTCCCCTCTACCGGCTCACTCTCAACGCGCGGCTGCCGTACTCGGTGCAGCGGCGATTGCTCGAAGCCGCCGCACCGATCCAGCCGTTGCCGGAGGGCACCGTCGTCCGGAAGGTCACGCTCGGCGGACGACCCGCCGAACGGGTCACGGTGGGGGCGACGGAGCGACCCACAGCGGTGCTGTATCTGCACGGCGGCGCATACACCTGCGCCTCCCCCGCCACCCACCGATCGCTGGTCGCGCATCTCGCGGCCGCGACCGGATCGGTGGTGTACGCACTCGACTACCGCCTCGCTCCGGAACACCCGTACCCGGCCGCTCTCGACGACGCGGTGGCCGCGTACATCGATCTGATCACCGAGCACGGCGCAGATGCGGCGACCACCCCGCTCGCCGGTGATTCCGCGGGCGGCGGCCTGTCGGTCGCCACCGCGCGCCGGCTCATCGACCGGCACGGCGTCACACCGGCAGCGCTGGGCCTGCTGTCGCCGTGGGTCGATCCGGGCTCCCGCACCGTGCCGTTCGACCGGGACGTCGTCGTCAACACCGCTTGGGCGTTCTCGTCCGCCGAGGCCTACCTCGGCACAGGCGACCCGGCCGATCCCGGTTACGCGCCGCTGCACGGAGACCTCACGGGACTCCCCCCGACGCTGATCCAGGTGGGCGTGAGGGAAGTGCTGTACCCGCAGATCTCCGAGTTCGCGGAGAAGCTGCGTGCGGCGGGCGTCGATCTGGAGTACACCGAACAGCCCGAGTTGTGGCACGTCGCGCACCTGCAGGCCGGACTCGTACGCGAGGCGGCCGAGGCGGTGGACGATGTCGGAACGTTCCTGCGACGGCACATGTCCGGTGCGGCACCGGCAGGCACACACGACTGACAGTCGACCGGAAGAGCCGATTAATTCTATAGTTGAGATCCGACAATTCGACCGGACGGCGGATCTCATGACGGACGACCCGAACACCCCGGACATCCTGCTCAGCGATAGCGAGCGTCTGCACGCGCTCAACGTCCTGAGTGAGCACTACGCCGCAGGCCGGCTCGACTCGTCGGAGTTCTACGACCGATCCGGCTGGGTCGCGCAGGCACGCAGCCTGTCCGCCGCCCGGCCGGCCTTCGACGGCCTTCCGGGTGGTGTGCCGCTGGAAATCGCCGACGGGCATATCCGGGTGGTCGACGGGTCCGCATCCGTTCCGGCGGTGCGCCCGAACGATGCGCCCGCACCCACAGATCCGGAAACCGAACTCGTCTCGCTGCGCCAACGGGGAAGCGTCGTCGAGTCTCTCGACTGGATCATCATCGGCATCACCCTGATGACGTTTCTCGTGCTGCAGATGATCGTCGATTGGGAGTACGCCTGGGTGGTATGGCCGTCGCTGATCGTCACGCTGAGTGTGCCCCGCATGATCCTGGGTTTCAGCGACGAGGACGAAGAGCTCTACGAGGAGCTCAAGGAATCGAGCGCCGATGAGCGCAAAGCGCGCCTGCGGGAAGCGGCGGAACGGATCCGGCAGCTCGAGAGCGGCGACAGCAAACGAGAGAAGTGAGGCCCGCCCTCGGCCTGAGTCTCAGCGCGCGGCGAGCCAATCGTCCGCTGCGCGGCCGGGTTCGAGCTCCCCGCGTCGCACCGCGTCCCCCATCTCGGCGAGTTCGTCCGTGGTGAGCTCCCCTGCCACCACGTTCAGCGCCTTCACCTGCTCCGGTGTCAGTGCACCGCTGCGTATCAGCGGGACGACATTCGCGGCCGCCGCGGAGCTTCCGGCGGCCCCTGCATCTCCCGACCCGGGCTGCTCGGCGACCGCATAATCGGAGACCGAGAGCCCCTGCGGCAGCGATCTGTTCAATTCCTCGAACACGTCGTCCGGCTCGACCGCAGTGGCGCCGGGCTGCAACCGCAGCAGCAGCCCTCCCATGTATTCCGGCAGCACGTCGACCGCGCCGGAATCCAGCGCCGCCAGATCCTCGCCTTCGGAAAGCCCGAGCCGGGTATCCACGGGCGACCCGGTGCCGCGCAGCACTGCTGCGTAGATCTCGGCGAGAACCCGGCTGTCGGGCGACTGCCCCGAGCCGACGGTGAGCACACCGGGACCCGAATCCGCCGACAGGACCTGGCCGGTCGAGCATCCGACGAGTGTCGCGGCCGTCGCCATCATCGCCGCGACGCCGAGCATCCGTGTCTTCACCGATCGTCACACTCCTCGAACTCGCCCGTTGCTAGGCCGCCTCCTATCGTCCCATCCGGTTGCGGCAGCATCGGCGGGAGGCACCGCAGCACCGCTTCCTCTCACCGACGCCGAACGCCCGCCCGGAGTCCCGGACGGGCGTTCGGCGAACAGAACAGCTCGGATCAGGCGACGCCCTCGGCCTTGGCCGCTGCCGCAACAGCTTCCGCGACGGCCGGCTCGACCCGCGGATCCAGCGGGCTCGGCACGATCTTGTCGACGGACAGTTCGTCGGCGACGACCGAGAGGATCGCGTCGGCGGCCGCGAGCTTCATGCCCTCGGTGATGCGCCGGGCACCGGCGTCCAGCGCGCCCCGGAACACACCCGGGAACGCGAGCACGTTGTTGATCTGGTTCGGGAAGTCGCTGCGACCGGTGGCGACGATGGCGGCGTACTTGCGCGCGATGTCGGGGTGGATCTCCGGGTCGGGGTTGGACATCGCGAAGATGATGGCGTTGTCGGCCATCGTCGCGATGATCTCTTCGGGGACGGTGCCCGCGGACACGCCCAGGAACACATCGGCCCCGTCGAGAGCCTCGATGAGACCGCCGCGACGATCCGCCGGGTTGGTACGAGAAGCCAGGTCGGCCTTGATCGGGTGCAGGTCGGAGCGATCCGACGAGACGATGCCCTTCGAATCGAGCACCACGACGTCCTCGATGCCCGCGGCGAGAAGGATGTTCGCGCACGCGACACCCGCGGCACCGGCGCCGGAGATGACCACGCGCAGCGTCTTGATGTCACGGTCCTGCACCTTCACGGCGCCCTTGAGCGCAGCCAGCGCGACAATCGCGGTGCCGTGCTGGTCGTCGTGCATGACGGGGCAGTCGAGTGCCTCGATGACGCGCTTCTCGATCTCGAAGCAGCGCGGCGCCGAAATGTCCTCGAGGTTCACGGCACCGAAGCTGGGACGCAACCGGATCAGCGTCTCGACGATCGCGTCGGGATCCTTCGTGTCGAGCACCAAGGGAATCGAGTCGAGCCCGGCGAACTTCTTGAACAGCGCGGACTTACCCTCCATCACGGGCAGCGACGCGCGGGGGCCGATGTCGCCGAGTCCGAGCACGGCCGTGCCGTCGGACACGACGACGACGAGCCGGCTCGTCCAGGTGTAGCGCGCGGCGAGCGTCTCGTCGGCCGCGATCGCACGGCTGACCTGGGCGACGCCCGGGGTGTAGGCGATGGAGAGGTCGCGCTGGGTCTCGAGCGGCGCGGCGAGCTCGACCGAAAGCTTCCCGCCCACATGGCTTGCGAAGATCTCTTCGTCGGTCAGCTCGAGCTTCTCGGGGGTATGTGCAGCAGACACAATTGACACGATGACACTCCTGCGTGTTCCGAGACCAGTCCTGGCCTCGGTTACTGCGAAGAAACTGCACTCTCATGCGTTTCACATGGAGATACAGTGCTCCGCCAAGGACATATTCGATGAAGCATCCGGCGCGCGATCATGGTTACGGCTGTGGAACGCTGTACGTCTTCCGGAGCGCGATGGCGCCGGGGCGGGTGGCCTCGGCGACAAGCCCTCGAGCGGCTCTGCCATCTTTCTTCCGATACCGGAAGGGTGACTCCGGCCTCGGTCGTGGTGGCGAGTTTGCCACCTTTACAGACCAACAATCAAATCGGCATCGATTGCAAAGGTTTCACCTTTTTGTGGTCTCACCTGTGAGTTTGCGGTAACCCCGGGGACGGCGCAACCCGGTTCCTGGGGATTCTCCGGTGCTACCGGTCGGTAGCACCGGAGCGCCGCCGATTCAGCCCCACCACTGCGTGATCAACAGAATCGATGCAGTGACGATGACCACAACGGGTGCGGCGAACGCGGCGAAGCCCCGTGCGCGGTCGGCGACGATTTGGGCGCCGACGGCCACGAGTGCCGCGACGACGTGGGCCGCCACCGAAGCCGAGCCCGGTCCGGGAAAGCCCCGCTGGCCGCCGAGATACTGCGCGCCGACCACCACCGCGGCCAGCACGAGCACTGCCCCGGCGACCACGCCGGACACGACCCGCCCCGCACGAACCGGCAACGATGCCCTACGCGGCTGCCCGGAGTGCCCGGAGTGCCCGGCCCTGCCGTACTTCCGGTTGTCGTACTGCTGCCTGTCGTACTGCCTGCTGTCGTACTGCCTGCTGTCGTACTGCCGCCTGTCGTACTGCCGCCTGTCGTACTGCCGCCTGTCGTACGCCCGGCTGTCGTGATGCTCCGGCGCCGCGGCGAATTCGTCGTCCCGTCCGGCGCCCTGATGCCCCGTCCCCGACGTCCTCATCCCACGACCACCTCGACTCCCTTCGCCCTGTCGAGCAGAGCTTCGTACGCGCCGGGGTCGGTCGTGAACCGTCCGAGCGCGATGTCCTTGTTCCGTCCGTGATAGTCCGACGATCCGGTGACGAACAACCCCAGGCGTTCAGCCATGTCGCGCATCAACCGGGCATCCGCGTCGCTGTGGTCCGGGTGATCCGCTTCGAGTCCGCCCAGGCCGATCTCCGCGAGTTCCTCGATGTGGTCGAGGGCCAGCAGGCGCCCGCGTGCGCGCGCACGAGCGTGCGCGATCACGGTGACACCGCCCGCGGCCGTCACCATCCGCACCGCGTCCGCGAGCGGCGTGTCCGCTTTCGACACGTAATAGCGGCCTCGCGGCGACAACAGTTCGGTGAATGCGTCTCCCACCGTCGCCACCACCCCGGCGTCGACGAGCGCACGGGCGAGATGCGGCCGGCCCGCCGCCGGCCCCGCCTGTGCGAGGACCGCGTCGACATCGATCGGGAGCCCGTCGTCGGCCATGCGCTCGGCCATCGTCCTGATCCGCGACACGCGCTCCCCGCGCAACCGCCCGAGTTCGACCACGAAGTCCGGGTCGTCCGGGTCGAACAGATACGCCAGCAGGTGCACCGCGACAGGCGCGCCATCCTCACCGCGCCCCGTGCATGACATCTCCATCCCGCGCACGAGTCGCAGTCCGGACGGCGTCGCCGCGGCCGCCTCGTCCCATCCGGTGGTGGTGTCGTGGTCGGTCAGTGCCACCACGTCCAGTCCTGCCTCGGCAGCCGCGCGAACCAGCGCGGACGGACTGTCCGTGCCGTCGGACGCGGTGGAGTGGGAATGCAGATCTATGCGCACGTCACCAGTCTGTCAGGTGTGGCGACTAACATGACGGCGCGACATCTCGTGCCGCTCGACCACAACGGAGGGAGGGAGACCATGGCGAACCTGCCCTCCCGATCGGATCGGCACATCTCGGTGGCACCACCCGAGGCGGCCGGGCCGCCCCCACCGGTGCCCACCGAACAGGCCGTGGTGGACTGCGCGGTCTATATCGACGGCCGGCGCGAACCGGGCAAGTACACACACTCCGAGGCGCTCGCCGAAGTGCGTCGCCGCGGAAACGGGTTCGTGTGGCTCGGCCTGCACGAACCGGACGAACAGCAGATGACGAGCGTGGCCCGGACGTTCGGCCTGCACGAACTGATGGCGGAGGACGCGGTCCACGCGCACCAGCGCCCCAAACTCGAGCGTTACGACGATCTGTTGTTCCTGGTTCTGCGGACCGTGAGCTATATCGAGCACGAGAGCGTGACCACGACCAAGGACATCGTCGAAACCGGCGAGATCATGCTGTTCACCGGGCCGGACTTCATCATCAGCGTGCGACACGGCGACCATTCCGAACTCTCCCGGGTGCGCAGCCGGCTCGAGAAGAATCCGGCGCGGTTGATGCTCGGTCCCGCCGCGGTGCTGCACGCGATCGCCGACCACGTCGTCGATTCCTATCTCGCGGTCACCACCGCCGTGCAACCCGACGTCGACGATCTCGAAGAACTCGTCTTCACCCCCGACACACATATCGCGGTCGAACAGATCTACCTCCTCAAGCGCGAAATCGTGCAGTTGCGACGCGCGGTCGTCCCGCTCGCCGAACCGTTGCAGCTACTCATCCGGTCGCCGGGCAACCCTGTGCCGAAGGACGTGCGCCGCTACTTCCGTGACGTCGCCGACCACCACACCACCGTCTCCGACCGCATCGCCGCGTTCGACGAGACTCTCGGCACGCTGCTCGACGCGGCCATCGCGAAGGTCACCGTGCAACAGAACACAGATATGCGACGCATCTCGGCGTGGGTCGCGATCGCCGCGGTGCCTACGATGATCGCCGGTATCTACGGAATGAACTTCGACAAGATGCCCGAGTTGCACTGGGATTACGGCTATTTCCTCGTGTGGGGTGTCATCGTCGTCATCACCGTGGGACTGTTCGTCACGTTCCGACGCAACAAGTGGCTGTGACGACCGCACTTTTCGAACGCGGGCCGGGAAGTCCTGCGGCGCAGCACGACCGGGGCCGGATCGTCCTGGTCGTCGCCCTCGCGCTGATCGCTGCGCAGGTGGCGCTCCGGACCGCGATCGCGGTCACGAGCGAGTTCTACTGGGACGACCTGATCCTCATCGGGCGGGCCGGCACCGAGTCGCTGCTGTCGGAGTCCTTCCTGCGGTACGACCACGACGGCCATCTCATGCCCGGCGCGTTTCTCGTCGCAGGGCTCGCCACCATGATCGCCCCGCTGCAGTGGTGGCCTGCCGCGGTGACTCTCGTGCTGGCGCAGGCACTCGCCTCGCTCGCGGTGCTCCGCGTGCTGTGGCTGTTGCTCGGTGCACGGCGCGCACTCTGGGCGCCTCTCCTGTTCTACCTGTTCACCCCGCTGACCCTGCCTGCGTTCGCATGGTGGGCGGCGGCACTCAATTCGCTACCGATGCAGGCGGCTCTCGCCTGGGTCGCGGGCGACGCCCTTCGGTACGCCCGCTCCGGCCGGCGCCGGTATCTCGTGAGCGGCGTACTCGTCACGGCCCTCGCGTTGATGTTCTTCGAGAAGGCGATCCTCGTTCCGTTCGTCGCGTTCACCGTGCTCGCCCTCACCTACCGCGTCGACGGGCAGCGCCGGCCGGTGCGGACCGCGTTGCGGCAGGCGGCACCGCTGTGGCTCGCCTCGGCCGTCGTGCTCGCGGTGTGGAGCGGTCTCTACGTCTCCACGGTCGAATCACGGTTCGGCGTACCGACCGCCGACATGGCGCTCGGATTGAGCCACCACGGCCTGTCGTACGGATTGCTCCCCTCCCTGGTCGGTGGCCCGTGGCAGTGGGACCGGTGGAACCCCGGACCACCGTGGGCGGACCCACCGGTAGTGCTCGTCGTCGTGGCCTGGGCCGCGCTCGCCGGCGCGCTCGCATGGAGCCTGCGGACACGGCAGCGCACCGGATTCGTCTGGGCCGCGACCGGCGCATACGTCGCGGCATCGATGGTCGCGATGATCAGTACCCGGTTCGGCCCCGGCACCACATACGAACTCGCCCAGACGCTGCGGTACTTCGCCGACTCCGCTGTCGTCGTCGCTGTCGCGGCCGCACTGATCCTGCGGGCGCCACCCCGGCCGGATGCGCCGGCGATCCCCACGACTGTGGTGCGGGCGGTCGCGGCCGTGGCCGCAGCAACGTTCGCCGTCGGTTCCCTGTGGTCCACAGTGACCTTCGCCCGAAGCTGGACCGATAATCCGACCGGCGAGTACCTGGACAACGCTCGCTCCGGTCTGGTCTCCCGCCCGGACGTGGCCGTACTCGACCATCCGGTCTCGGTGTGGGTCCTCCTTCCCGTGACGTTTCCGCACAACCTGATGGGATCGGTGTTCGCCGCGCTCCCCGACCGGTCCGACATCGGCGACAGCACGACGGAACTACGCGTCCTCGACGAGGCGGGGGCACTCGTGCCCGCCGATCTGATGGCGGTGCGCTGGGTCGATCCGGGCCCCGAACCGGGATGCGGTCGTCACGTGGTGCCCGGCACCACCACGATGCTGCCGACCGGGCCGATGCTGGAAGCGACGTGGACCGTCCAGCTGAACTATCTGGCGTCGGCCGACGGCGAGATCGAGGTGGGTTTCCCGTCGCGGGAACCGGCTCGCGTCGAGGTCACCGAGGGTCCGGGCACGGTGTACGTGCGGGTGCCCGGCGGCGGCGACGGTCTACAGGTTCGCACCGCTACCCCCGGTATGAGCGTGTGCGTCGGTGCGGGGCCGGTGGGAGTGGTCGTACCGCGTTGACGCACCCGCATTCAGAAGCGGGCTTGCGCTCGCTTGGGGTCGCGGAGGTCGATGCCCGCCTCCGTCCACGCCTCGCGCAGTGCGTCCGCGCCGCGTAACCGCTTCCACGCCGCTTCGGTGCCGGTCAGCGGAATCGCGTCGAAGAACCGCACCGGATCGGCCGGCTCGGGCAACACCAGATCCGGCACGTCGCCGCTGCCGAGCAGCACCGCCGTGAACGGTGCACCCTCCCAGAGCGGCTCACCCAGATCGAGCAGGGCGTCGTCGGTCAGCACGACTCCCTCCACCGCCGGAAGCGCGGCGAGCAACGCGAGCGTGCGGTGCACCCCGGTCGTCAGGCCCTCCGCATTACGCAGACTCAGAACCAGTTCGGCACGCGGCCCACGATTGGGGTCCGCGACCATCTCCGTCGGGTCGCCCATGGGATGCCGGGAGCATCCCAACGTGGCGAACCGCAGAAGTCCGGTCTCGGGACTGCGGAACCGCAGCACATCGATGGGTTCGAGTCCCAGGAACGTCACCGACGCGGACTCCGGTTCCCCACCGCCGGGGCCGGAGAGGTGGGCGGTGAGATGGGCGCGGACTGCGTCGAGCACTGCGTCGGTCACCCCTGCAATCTAGTCTGCGCCCGCGACCGGGTCTCGGTCCGTGCCACTAGTGCGCCTCGGGCAGGATCCGGACCTCGCGGTCGTCTGCGCCCGGCGCCGAGAACTTCAGCAGGCGCATCCCTTCGGCCTCGATCGCCGACCGGTTCGCGTTGGTGAGACGGCGCCACGGCGTGACCTCGAGGACCGCCGAACGACGTGTCGTGGTGCGGCGGACCGACCCGGCGACCGTCCCGCCGACGAGGACGGCCGCGTGGACGATCCCGTTCTTCGTGACGAGCCGGCGGCGGTCGGCGTCGGACACCAGCCGGGTGCGGTCGGCGTGCGAGAGCAGCACGTTGTCGTACTGCGCGAGGATGCGAACCGGTGCCGGCGTCGCCGGATCGGGACGGGGAGCGTCCGGCAGGTCGAACAGTTCGACCCCGTTCTCGTCGCGGAAGACGGTGAGATCGGGCCGAAGCGCGTCGAAGATCTCGCCGAGACCCGTGAGCCCCGACCATGCCTGCGCGTCGCGTGCGCTCGCGGGGCCGAACGCCGCGAGGTACCGGCGTACGAGCGCGACAGGTTCCGGTGCGAGCGGAGGAAGGGATTCGCCGCCGCGCCCGACCCAATGGTCGAGAAGCGCGAGTCGCGGTAGACCCGATCGCCCCCACAGTCCGCGCGGAGGCACCTGCACCAGCGGTAGCAATCCGCGTACCGCGTAGGCGAGGGCACCGGGCTCGTAACCGGGGAAACGTTCTGCGAGCAGACGGCCCAGTTCCTGGCCGGTGCGCGGTTCGTGGCGGACCAGCTCTGCGGCGAAATCGGACAGTGCCCTGTGGTCGATGCCCGCGAGGCCCGCGGCGTGTTGCGTATCGGTGCGCAGCGCGCGCGTCAGCAGAGGCTGCATCCAGGACCGCAGCGCGAGGGCGTCGGGCGCTGTCACCGCGAAGACGGTTCCGCGCATCAGCGCGATGCGCACCACCTCGCGGGAGGCGATCAGATCCGACAATCGGTCGGGTGTGAATCCGCGTATCCGTGTCCACAACGCGAAATACGGTGGCTCGGGCGCCTGCGCCTGCAACCCGATCAGGTGCTCGAGCATCTCCGCGGTGGAAAGGTCGCTCCGCCTGAGCAGGTGCTGGCGGGCAAGGGTGGCGCGACCGAGTTCGCGAACGGTGAGGGTCCGGTTCGTCACGGGTCGACTGTCGCACAGGTCTCCGACACGCAGGACGCCCCCGCTGCGGCCCAGCACCCGGTACCGTCGAGGAATGGCGCGCGACACCGGTTTTCCGGTTTCCGATGCCGGTGACGATTTCGCGCGGCAACGTCGCCGCGCCGAGTACGCCCGGCTGATCGCATGGCTGCGGCGCGAACCCGACGATGTCAACACCGTGTTGCCGTTCGACGAAGTCGTTCGTGCGCTCGGCAGGGTCGACGAGCGCCGACTCGGCCTGCAGATCATCGAGGTGTCGTCGATCGTCGGCAGCGTGGACCGCACCGACGACTTCGACCGGCGTTTCCGTCCCACGTCGGCGCGTCTGCGCGAACGCTGGGAGAGGATCGCTGTCGCACGGCGGCGAGGCGAGGCGATGCCGCCCATTTCCGTGTACCGGGTCGGCTCGTTGCATTTCGTGCAGGACGGGCACCACCGCGTGTCGATCGCCTACGCCCAGCACGACCGCACCATCGACGCGTACGTCACCGAGATCATCACCCGGATCTCCGCCGACGGGATCACCGGGCAGTCGGACCTCGTGCGCAAGGACCATTACCGGATGTTCTGCACGCGTGTGCCCCTGCCCGCCGACGCCGTTGACGCCGTGCGGGTCACGGACCCGTGGGACTACGCCGAACTGTCCGAAGCGGTGGAGGCGTGGGGGTTCCGTCTCATGCAGGACCTCGGTGAGTTTCTGACCCGCGAAGATGTCGCGCGGCGCTGGTACGAGGACGAGTTCGTGCCCGTGGTCGCGCTGGTCCGCGCCGCCGGCATGTTGCCGAACCGGACGGACGCCGAGGCATACCTCTGGATCGCGCGCGAACGCTATCGCCTCGTCCGCCGCCACGTGTGGAACGACGACATCGTGGAGACGTTGCGGCGACGCAATCCGCGGTGACGGTCCGTCCGGCCGTCACCGCGGTTGCGTCACTTCTGCAGCGTGACGTTGGTTCCCGTTTCCTGGTCGAAAAGCGCGACTTTGGCCGGGTCGAACCACAAATCCACCGGCTTGTCCTTGGCCACCCCGGATTCGACGGGGAGTCGTGCCACCAGCGTGCCGCCGGCGAGATCGACCGAGGCCGTCGCGGCGGCGAGTTCGTCGAGTTCCTTCGACCGCACCTCGGGGCCTTCCACGGTGAAGTACGCGAACTTGTCCGACCCCATCGATTCGAGGACGTCCACATCGGCCGTGAAGGTCACGCCCTGTTCCCGTTGCGCGGGTTCGAGGAGCGCCGCGTCCTCGAAATGCTCGGGACGGATACCGAGCACCACGTCGCGGGAAGGATTGTGCTGCCGGACCATCTCCCACCGGTCGTCCGGGAGCGCGAAATCCCCGAAGGCGGAACGTATCTTGCCCGACTCCAGTTGCCCCGAGGTGAAGTTCATCGCGGGTGAGCCGATGAACCCGGCCACGAACAGGTTCCGGGGATGGTCGTACAGGTCCTGCGGTGCACCCACCTGTTGCACGAGTCCGCTGCGCATGACCACCACTCGGTCACCGAGTGTCATCGCCTCGGTCTGGTCGTGCGTGACGTACACGGTGGTCGTGCCCAGCCTCTTCTGCAACCGGGCGATCTCCGTCCGCATCTGCACCCGGAGTTTCGCATCCAGGTTGGACAGCGGTTCGTCCATGAGGAACGCCTTGGGGTTGCGAACGATGGCTCGTCCCATGGCGACTCGCTGCCGTTGACCACCGGAGAGATTGGCGGGCTTGCGGTCGAGATGCTGGGTGAGATCGAGGATGCGCGCGGCCTCGTCGACCTTCTCCGCGATCTCGCTCTTCGGAAGCTTCGCCAAAGTCAGTGGGAACTCGATGTTCTCGCGCACCGTCATGTGCGGATACAGGGCGTACGACTGGAACACCATCGCGATGTCGCGGTCCTTCGGAGCCTTCTCGTTGACGCGTTCACCCGCGATCCGCAGTTCACCGCTCGAAATGTCCTCGAGGCCGGCGATCATGTTCAGCGTCGTCGACTTTCCGCAACCGGACGGGCCCACGAGGATGATGAATTCGCCGTCCGCGATCGTCAGATCCACGTCGCGGACGGCTTTGGCGCCGTCAGGGTATTCCTTCGTCACCTTGTCGAGCACGATCTCGGCCATGACGCTCACCCCTTCACCGCGCCGGACGTCAGTCCGGCGACGATACGACGTTGGAAGATCAGTACGAACACGATGATCGGGATGGTGATGACCATCGCGGCAGCGGCGATGGAACCGGTCGGTTCCTCGAACTGCGAAGCCCCGGTGAAGTTCGCGATCGCCGCAGGTGCCGTGATCGACCGCTCCGTCGATGTCAGCGAAATCGCAAACAGCAGGTCGTTCCAGCAGAAGATGAACACCAGAATCGCGGCGGTGATGATTCCCGGTGCAGCCAGTGGCGCGATCACCTTCCGGAACGCCTGCGCCGGGGTGGCGCCGTCCATCTTCGCGGCCTTCTCGAGCTCCCAGGGGATCTCCCGGAAGAAGGCCGAGAGCGTATAGATCGCGAGTGGGAGCGAGAAGGTGATGTACGGGATGATCAGCGCGGCCCAGGTGTCGAACAACCCGATGCTGCGCATGATCTCGAACAGCGGGCTGACCAGGGAGATCTGCGGGAACATCGCGATGAGCAGGGCGACCCCGACCAGCACCTTCTTGCCCGGGAAGTCCAGGCGGGCGACGGCGTACGCCGCCATCGTCCCGAGGATCACGGCGATGAACGTCGCGATCAGCCCGATCCCGATGGAGTTGATCAACGCGCTCGTGAACGCGTTGGTCTTGAAGATGCCCCGATAGTTGTCGAGGGTCCACTGCTGCGGGATGAAGTTGCCGTCCTGGATGGTGCCGGGCGGCTTGAACGACAGGCTGGCGATCCACAGCACCGGCACGAGCGCGTAGAGGAGCACGAGCACGTTGACCGCGGACCACGACACGGTCTTGTTGCGGGTATCCGCCATCGTCACCGCTTCCCTTCGTCCGACCCGGGCGCCGACGCACCGAACAACTTGATGAACACGAACGCGATGATGGCCACACACACGAAGATGAGCACGCTGATCGCAGATCCGATACCCAGGTTGAACGCCCTGAACAGGTTGTCGTAGCCGAGGATCGACAAGGAGCCGGTGCCGTTGGAGCCGCGCGTGAGCACGTAGATGTTGTCGAAGATCCGGAACGCGTCGAGTGTGCGGAACAGCAACGCGACGAGAATCGCCGGTTTCATGAGCGGCACGATGATGCGGATCAGCCTGGTCCATGCTCCCGCGCCGTCCACCTGCGCGGCCTTGAGCAGGTCGTCGGGAACCAGGGCGAGCCCTGCAAGCAAGAGCAACGCCATGAACGGTGTGGTCTTCCAGACCTCCGCGAGCACGATGATCGCCAGCGACGGGAGTTGGTCGGTGAGCGGCGCACTGCCGTCCGGCAACAGGTTCGCAAGGTACCCGGTTCCCGGCGTCCACGCGTAGTACCAGCTGTAGGCGGCCGCGACGGTGACGATGCCGTACGGGATGAGCACGACGGTGCGTACCAGTCCCTTGCCGAGGATCGTGCGCTGCATGACGAGAGCGATTGCCAGGCCGAGGACGAACTCGATCGCCACCGAGACCACGGTGATCCCCAGCGTGACGAAGAACGCCTGCCACCAGAACCCGTCGGTGAGCACGTCGACATAGTTCGACAGGCCGACGAACGTCCGGTCGTCGGGGAAGCGAAGGTCGTAACGCTGCAAGCTCAGCCACACGGCGTAGGCGACCGGGTAGGCCGTCACCGCGACCATCACCAGAGCAGCGGGTGCGACGAGCCAGAGACCGAGGCGCCGCTCTGCCTTCTTCCCTTCGGACAGAGCAACTTTCGCCGGGCGAGCGCTGTCGTCCTGCTCGTCGCTCTGTTTCTGCGATTCGACTGCCGTCACGGAACCAGCCCTTCCGAGTTGACCGCCTTGCGGACCTGTTCGGCGAGTTCGCCGACGGTCTTCGGCGGGTCGATCCGGTCCACCGGGTTGAGGATGGAGGTCACCAGCGTCGAAATACTCTGGTATGCAGGCGAAGCGGGGCGTACGGCCGCGTTCTCGAGACTGGCCCGCACCTCCCGCCACGCCGGATACGCCTCCTGGAAAACCGGGTCGTCGTACAGCACTTCCAGAGTCGGCGGTACGCCACCGCCGATGGCGTTGTTGCGCTGATTCTCTTCGTTGCGCAGGCACGTCATCGCCTCGAAGGCGAGGTCGGGATGAGTGCTCGTCCGCGCCACGGCGATGTTGAATCCACCGATCGTGACCTTCGCCGGCTCACCCGGAATCACGGACGGGTACGGCGCCGGAAGGAAGTTCTGCTCCCCGTCGACGGTGAGGACCGTGTTGCCGGTGTTCTCGGTGGTGACATTGCCGTTCTCGTCGATGAACGGCAGGTCGGCGGCATTCTCGAGGATCCCGGGAAGCACGAACGGCCAGTTCACTTCGAACGCCGTGCGGCCGCTCTCCATCCCCAGTCGCACTGCCGCTTCGTCGGCCTGGTTCAGGGAGGGGTCGACTCCCGGCGCAGTCGCCACCCTTTTCATGATGTCGAGGGCCGTCTCCGCCGCATCGCCGTCCTCGAGTGTGACGGTGGTGCCGTCGTCGGCGACGACGGACCCACCGGCGCTGGCAAGAAGGGTGTTGAACCACACCATGAGACCTTCGTACTGGCGTCCCGTGACCCCGATCCAGCTCGGTAGCCCCTCCTCGGCGAGGCCGCTCGCGATCTCGATCATTTCGTCCCATGTCTGCGGCGGCTGCCCGTCCGGCATCAGATCCTGGCGGTACCAGAGCAGTTGGGTGTTGGTGTTGAGCGGTGCGGCGTAGAGGACGTCCTGCCAGGTGGCCGATTCCAGAGGCCCTCGGAGGGTGCCTTCGGTCACGTCGGCCGCAATGTCGGGAGGAAGTGGTAGAGCCCATCCCGCTTCGGCGAACTCGGCGGTCCAGACCACGTCGAGCGTCATCAGGTCCAGACTCGCATCGCCGCCGGTGAGCCGTCTCGCCAGCTGCAGGCGCTGGTCGTCTGCGTTCTTCGGCAGCGTCCGCTGCTCGACCGTGTAGCGCCCCTGAGCCTGCTCGGTACACACGGCCGCTGCCTGCGCGTACTGCTCGGCACCGTCCGCTGCCGTGTAGAAACTCAGGACGGTACCGCTGCTGCTGTTTCCGCAGGCCGTCAGACCGGCTCCGACAAGCACAGCAACGGCGCCGGCCGTGACGTGCCTTGCCCACTTCCGTCGCATACCGCCTCCGCCCGCACTGCCGAGACAGTGACTTGTGTCACCGAAATCGACAATATCGCTTGGGGTCGCACAAGCGGAGCAAAACGGGCTTTGGGCGCATGCCGCCGGGAGGGAGGTGCGGGAGGCTCAGAAAGAAGTACCGGCGAACGGTGCCGGGACCCATCCGAAGAGCCGGTCCGCGACCGGCACCGCGTCCGCGTGCCGAACCTCGATCCGGCCCGCCGCGGCCAACGTGCGACAGGCGACGCCGCCCAGCAGGAGCGACCCCAGCTCGGCCACACCGATCCGCAGATCGGCCTGCCCGTCGCTGCGCGCCGCGCCGTCGGCGGAGATCGTGTACGTACCCTCGTTCTCCGGGAACATCGGGTCGACGACGCCGAGCGTCACCGTCCCGTCTCCCGTATAGACGCGGGACGCCAGTGCCCGCTCCACGTCGAGCACCCGCAGCCACGTCTCGTCCTCGATCGACCGGGTGCGTACCGCACGGTGGTCGCGCAGAAGCCAGGGCATCGGATCGTCCGTGGGCAGTTCGGCGAATCTCACGCGGGCGACGAGGTCGAGGCCGAGCAAGAAGCGCACGAGGCCGGCGTGCGCTTCCACGGACGGTGCGAAGAAATCGTCGACGACGATCGTGGGGGTCTCGCTGGTGAACCAGTCGTGGGGGTCGGCGGTGCTGGGGCGGTAGCGCACGAACCCGTCCTCGTGTCCGGGTTGCCCGTGGACAGCAACGTAACGGGCCCCCGAGGTCGACTGCGCACGCATTCTCTGGGAGTTCCACCACTGCGACCACCGTTCGAGAGTGCCCGGACGAAGGGGAAGGTGGCGGGAGTGGATGTGCGGCAACAGATCCCATGCCTCCGATCCGGTCAGCAGCCGAACGGGGCCGCCTTCCGGCGCCCCGGGCCGGAAGGCCGCCCGGCGCAGGTCCACCTCGGACTCAACCGACCACGAGGCGATTCCGTACCCGAACCTGCCGTAGATCGTCGCCTCGGAGGCCCGAAGTGTCGCCACCACGTCGCCGCGGGTACGCGCGTCGCGCAGTTGCTGCCGGACGAGCGCAGTGACGACTCCCCGGCGTGTGTGGGTGGGCAGCACGCCGATGTGGGTGACGGCGGCGTGGGCGACCCGCGCGCCGCCGGGAAGGACGATCTCCCCCGAGAACGCATCGACCGTGCCGGCGAGGACACCGTCCACGAACGCCCCGAAGGTACGGCCGGGTTCGAGATAGTCGTGGATCGTCCCGTCGGGATAGGTCGGTGCCGGCAGTCCCACCATCGCTGTCCGGAACAATGCCATCGCCTGGACCAGTTCGGCCTCCGACTCGAGGACCCGCACCTGCGGCTCTGCGTTTTCACCCATCCCGGGACCCTAGCCCGCGCCGGCTCCTCCCCGCGACCGGGTATTCGGCCTGCGGCACGGACGCTTCGGCACCGCAGCGGTGTCTCATCACCGTGTCGCGTTCTGCAAGCGAACGAGTTTCGTCTCGGCGGCGGACGCCACCCGCTCCGCAGACGTCACTTCCTTCTTTGCGCGGGCCACGGCTCGTCGTGCGAACTGCCGTTGCTGCTCGGCATGGTCGAGTTTCCGGCGCAGGTCGGCGACCTCTCGTTCGGATCGTTCGAGCTCGGCATCGGCGTCCCCGGCCGCAGATCGCGCCTGCTCGGCCGACGCACGCGCCGACTCCACCTCTGCTGCGACCGCGTCGACTTCCGCCCGTCGTGCCTCACGTTCCGCCTTGTCGCGTGCGGCTTTCCCGGCCGTCTCGCGCGCGCCGGCGCTCCGGCCGCGTTTCGATGCGGCGGTCCGTTTCCCGGAGGTCCTGGGCCGCTCGGGCGCGGGCGCCTCCGTCGTGTCGTCGTCGGAGGTCTCGGGCACGAGCGTCAACGGCACGGCGGACAGGTCACCGAACCCGCTGTGCTCGACTATCGACGAGAGTCTTCCCGCGCGGACCTCGTCGGCCACCTCGGGATCGGCGAGCGCCGCGTTGAGCGTCTGGCTCACTTCCCTGAGGGCGCCCTCGGTGGCACGGCGCCCGTGGTCGTCCGCGAGGTCGGCCGCCGCCTTCTCGAGCGCTGCCACCACCTTGCGCCGCTGCGCCGACAGCGCACGCATGTCGCTGCCGGACAGCCGCCGTTGCGCGGTGCGCAGTGCGTCACCGAGATCGAAAAGTGCTGCGAGTTCGTCCCCGCGTTCGCGTGCGAGCAGATTGACCATCCATGCCGCCACCGTCGGCTTCCGGAGCCTGCCGATAGCGGCGGTGAGTTCACGGTCGCCCGCCCGGCGGGCTTCCGCCGCACATTCGTCGCGGGCGGAGACGAAGTCACCGGGATCGAGACCGTAGAGCCTGTCGGCCACCGAATCGAGATCGGGCATACGACCGACACTAGTGGCGCGGGCCGGGCCGGTGCAGCCCTCGTCGCCGCCCGGCCCGCACCGAGGGTTACAGCGCGAGCTTGGCGAGCAGGTCGCGGGCCTGCTCGGCCGTCCTCGGCTTGCACAGCACGTCGTACCGCCCCGCGACGAGTTGCATCGTCGACGAGAAATCGCGCTGCCCACGGGTCGCGGCGTACGGGATCGAGGCCGAGATCAGGCCGAAGATGATGCCGCCCACGAGACCGACCAGCAGCGGGCCGAGGAAGTCGGTGGAGAAGATACCCAGCAGCAAACCGAAGAACACACCGAGCCAGGCGCCGGAGACGATTCCGCCCCCGATGACCTTCGGCCACGTCAGCCGTCCGGTGACCCGTTCGACCTGCATGAGATCCACCCCGACGATCGTGACGTCCTCGACGGAGAAGTTCTGATCGGACAGGTGGTCGACGGCGCGCTGCGCCTCGGCGTAGGTCGTGTACGACCCGACCGGCCAGCCGGTCGGGGGTTCCGGAAGGCCCGGCACCTGACGTCCGCCAGGTCCGATGGGGTTGGTCATGAGTATTCGGCTCCTTCTCGATGGCCGCGTGCCGTCTTCACCGGCACGCCCGCTGTCCATTCTGCCCGGACCGGCGGCGAGAACACGATTACTCGCCGCGGGGAGGCTCGAACGTTTCGGTGCGAGACATCCCTGCCGCTCGCCCCTTGGCCGAGATGACGAGTGCCATCTTGCGGCTGGCTTCGTCGATCATCTCGTCGCCGAGCATCGCGGCACCGCGCGCGCCGCCTTCCGCCGAGGTGTGCCATTCGTACGCGTCGAGGATCATCTCGGCCTTGTCGTAGTCCTGCTGCCGCGGGCTGAAAACCTCGTTCGCGGCATCGATCTGACTCGGGTGCAGTACCCATTTTCCGTCGAAACCGAGCGCGGCGGTCCGTTGTGCGGAACGACGGAACGCGTCGACGTCACGGATCTGGAGGTACGGGCCGTCGATGGCCTGCAGCCCGTGAGCGCGCGCCGCCATCAGGATCGTCATGAGGATGTGGTGGTACGCGTCGCCACGGTCGTACCCGTCGGGCTGCTCCCCCACCACAAGCGTGCGCATGTTGATGCTCGCCATGAAATCCGCGGGCCCGAACACGAGTGTCTGTACGCGCGGACTCGCAGTGGCGATCGCGTCGATGTTGGTCAAGCCGAGAGCGTTCTCGATCTGGGGTTCGATGCCGATGCGCCCGACCTCGAGTCCGTGCGCCTTCTCCACCTGCGTGAGCAGGAGATCGAGCGCGTGGACATGGCTCGCGTCAGGCACTTTCGGCAGCAGAATCGCGTCCAGATGCGCACCGGCGCCCCCGACCACTTCGGCGACGTCGAGGTACGTCGAATCGGTGGTCCAGTCGTTGACCCGGACAACCTTGAGCTGGTCTCCCCACCCGTCCTCGTTGAGCGCTTCGACGATCGTCGTGCGGGCCTCGGCCTTGGCGAGCGGCGACACCGCGTCTTCCAGATCGAGGAAGATCTCGTCGGCGGGCAGACCCTTGGCTTTGTCGATCATCTTGCGGCTGCTGCCCGGAACCGCGAGTACCGACCGCCGGGGCCTGAAAGAAAACGACATGACCGCACAGACCTCCACGTTCGGAAACGACACGAGCCACGAGCCCACGGCCCGACGGCGGTGCTCATGCTACCGCTGCGGAGACCGGCGTTCGGGACCACAGAGACCGGCGTTCGGGGACCGCGAATGCGCCCTCACGTGTCGCTGCGGGAATCGTTCCCTACTGCGAATCGCTCGTGGTACCGGCGCGACGCCTCTTCCAGGACGGCACGACCCAGTCGTGCGAGTGGACGGATGTCGGTCAGCAGCGGCTCGTGATCGGGTCCCCGGCCCACGACCGTTCCTTCCAGCAACCACGCGAATCTGCCGTCCTCTTCACCGAGTTCGCCGTACTTGCAGATTCGGCGCGCCAGCCAATCCTCCAGCGGTCCCGGCCACCACGGTTCCGGGGCGAGGGTGGTCACGGACAAGCCGGGCAACGTGACACCGGCTTCGTAGTCCCGGCTCGGGCCCGCGGCCTCGTCGGCGGCGGGACCTTTGGAGTACCGGACATGGATATCCGGGTTTCCCGCGACGAAGTCGGCGACCTCCCTCAAGCTCGAGAGGAGCGGGATTCCGCCTGGGACAGAGTGTGTTTCACTCAGAGTGCTGCTCATGACGTTCTCCGGATCGATCCCGAACTCCGTGAAGCGTCCGTCAGCGGGCCGACACCGTACGTCGGCCCGCTGACACACCTTCCCGCGTCTAGACGGCGGCGCGGCGGCGCGGCGGCAGCAGCACCCCGAGTGCGATCATCGCGACCGCCAGCACGAAGTGCAGCCAATCGTCCGCAGTGTTGAGCGGCACGAAGTTCGCTGCGCTGTCCTTGTCGATCAGGAGGCCGTAGATCCACAGGACTGCGTAGATGACACCGCCACCGATGAGATACGCCTTGGCGCCGGAGATCGTCCGGCCCATGGCCAGTCCCGCGACACCGAAGAGCAGATGCACGATGTTGTGGAGAATCGACACTTCGAAGATTCCGAGCAGCATTGCTCCGGAATGGTGGCCAGCGAAGGTCATGGTGTCGTAGTCGGTGGTGACTCCCGGGATGAACCCCAGGATCCCCACCAGCAGAAACACCACCCCGAAAACCATTGCGGCAAGCTGGATCGGCGTTCGATTCGCTCGCATTACCCGTTCGGCCATGGCCGTCCTTTCTCCATCACGAAGGAATGAGACGTCCACGGGCTACCCCTCGTCCGCTGCATGAAACCGGCGACGCGCATCGGTTTTGCCGATCGATGCCGACGCACGGGAAGCCGGGGCGACGATGCGTACGATGACTACGGTTCATGCGGCCCACCGCGAACGTCCGTCCGCAGTGGCCGAGAGGCCCTGGACGGTGTGTCCGCACCGCCCGGGGCCGCTTTTATGCTGAGCTCCGCGCGGCACCGATACGGTTGGGAGTGACCTCTTGGCAGCAGTGAGCAAGGTCTTCGTCGCAAGGCTCACGGGTCTGGTAGTTCTCGGGCCCGACGGGGAATCCGTGGGCCGCGTGCGCGACGTGGTCCTCACGATCCGCGTCGGTCGTCAAGCACCACGCGTCCTGGGACTCGTCGTGGAGTTGCCCACGCGAAAACGCATCTTCGTCCCGATGCTGCGGGTCACGGCCATCGAACCGGGATCGGTCACGCTCGTGACCGGCAACGTCAGTCTGCGCCGGTTCACGCAGCGCCCCTCGGAGGTGCTGGCACTGGCACAGGTGCTCGACTCGAAAGTGCGCGTCGATGACCCGGAACTGCCCGACCTGATCGGTGTGGACACCGTGGTCGTGGACCTCGGCATCGAGCTCACGCGCACCCGGGACTGGGTGGTCGCGCGGGTTGCGGTGCGCCGGCATCGCGGCCGGCTCGCGCGGCGTGCCCCCATCCACATCGTGGAATGGCCGCACGTCCACGGTCTGACACAGCAGGCACTGTCCCTGCCCGGCCAGGGTGTCGCGCAACTGCTCATGCAGTTCGAGGACATGCGGCCCGCCGACGTCGCCAATTCGTTGCGCGATCTGCCCGCCAAACGGCGCACCGAGGTCGCGGTGGCCCTCGACGACGAGCGGCTCGCCGATATCGTGCAGGAACTCCCGTCCGACGACCAGACGGAGTTGCTCACCGAACTGGGTGTCGACCGTGCGGTGTCGGTGCTCGAAGCGATGGATCCCGACGACGCCGCCGACCTTCTCGGCGAGTTGCCCGAAACGGATGCGGAGTCGTTCCTGCAGCGGATGGACCCGGAGGACTCCGAGCCGGTGCGGCGCCTGCTCGAACACTCCCCCGACACCGCCGGTGGTCTGATGACCCCCGAGCCGGTCACACTCAGTCCCGCGACGACCGTCGCGGAAGCACTGGCGCGGGCACGGCACCCGGACCTCACTCCGGCGCTCGCCTCGATGATCTTCGTGGTGCGGCCACCGACCGCGACACCCACCGGCAAGTATCTGGGCTGCGTCCATCTGCAACGATTACTGCGCGAGCCCCCGGCGACTCTGATCGGCGGCATCATCGACAACGATCTGCCGCGCCTGGATCCCGGGGACGCGCTGACGACCGTCACCCGCTACTTCGCGACCTACAACCTCGTGTGCGGTCCGGTGGTCGACGACGAGCAGCACCTGCTCGGGGCGGTGAGCGTGGACGACGTGCTCGACCATCTGCTGCCCGAGGACTGGCGTGACGAGGAGACCGAAGGATGAGTGACCGACTCTCGCAGGGCCGATCGCGTCTCGAGACACCGCAGTCGTCCCGGTTCCGCTGGAACTTCGATGTGGAGGCAGTAGGACGGGTCAGCGAACGCGTCGCGCGTTTCCTCGGCACCGGGCGGTATCTGGCGATCCAGACCATTTTCGTGGTGGTGTGGATCGCCCTCAACATGACCGCGGTCGTCGGGCGATGGGACCCCTACCCGTTCATCCTGCTCAATCTCGCGTTCTCGACCCAGGCTGCGTATGCCGCACCGCTGATCCTTCTGGCTCAGAACCGGCAGGAGAACCGCGACCGGGTGTCGCTCGAGGAGGACCGGGCCCGGGCCGAGCAGACGAAGGCCGACACGGAGTTCCTCGCACGGGAACTCGCTGCTCTGCGCCTCGCGGTGGGCGAGGTGGCGACCCGCGACTACCTGCGGCGAGAACTCGACGATCTCCGGTCGCTGCTCGTCGACGAGGACGAGGACGACGCGGCATCCGGTTCCGGAAAGGGACGCACGCCCAGGCGCTGACACCCGGAATTACACATAAGCCGACCCGGTTATGTAACGTTCGTCACAACACCAACCGATGTGGCAGACGGATACAGAAGGGGGCGGTCGGGTGCGTTGGACGGCGACATTGGCGATTCCGGTGATCGTGGCGGCCGGACTGGCTGCGACGGCGTCGTCGGCAGCACCGAGCGTCGCCGAGAACGTACCGGAGCCTGCTGCGGCCGCGCTGACGGCTCCTGCTACCGCCGTCGGCCTCGTACCTGCCGAACCCGCGTCGCCGATCACGTTCCGCACCCCGGGCGAACCGTCCGATCCGGTGCTCCAGCGCCCACCAGCGGCACCCGCCGGGGCCGTCCCCTCCGTATTCGGTGAGGGTCCGGCCGCAATTCCCGAACTCGTCTACTACGCGTACCGGGCCGCGGAAATGCAGATGGCCGTGGACAGTCCCGAATGCGGAATGCCGTGGCACCTGCTCGCCGCGCTCGGGCGCCTCGCGTCCCAGCACGCCGACGGTGGACGCACGGACATCCTCGGCACGCTGACCACGCCCGTCGTCGCACCCACCGGAGCCCTCGGCCCGATGCTTCTCCCCGCCGCTGCCTGGGAGCAGCATCGCGCGGACGGGAACGCAGACGGAAACGCCGACGCCCAGAACGTGTTCGACGCCACGCTGGCCGCGAGCGCCTGGATGTGCGCGGACGGCGCCCGGCTTCGCGAGCCGGACGGGGAGGCGCGCGCGGTCGCACTGTTCAACGGGTCGCCCGAGTTTCTCGCGAACGTGCGCGAGTGGTCGGCTACGTATGCCAAGGGCGCCGAAGTCGCCGAGTCCGCCTTGGCGCCGGCTCCGGCGCGGCCCCTTCCGGCCGCCTCCGACATCGCCGCTCCGGCACCCGTTCCGGCCCCGCAGAGCGCTCCCGGCGACCCGGCCGCAGCAGACGAGACCGGCGAGCCCGGAGGCGACGCTCCGGCGCCGGCCCTTCCGCCCTTGCCGCAGTTGCCCGAACTTCCGCCGGTTCCCTGCCTCGTACCCGCCTTCTGCGAATGACCCCGTAACGGGGCACTGCCTGTACCGAGACACTGCCCGTAGCAAGACACTGCCCGGGGGACCTGCTGCCGGGGGCGTGCAGGTACCCAGCGCGGCCCGAGGCGACACGCCGCCCATATTATGACGCGGGTCACACTTGGATAACCGCGGAGCCGCCTCAACGGCACAAACCCCTCTGGCACACCCCTAAACCAGGCGTTACATCACGTTTAAATAACGGAACGGCTACGAACCGTGTACTGTCAGCCCCGTAAATAACGGAGGCATCTCGGGTTCGAGATTCGCCCGAGGGAGGTACGAGTGGGCCGGCACGCCAGACCGACGGATTCCAAGATCCGCCGCAATTCAGTGATCGCGATGACAGGTTTGGTACCGGTAGGCCTCGTTGCCGCCGCCGCGACAACTGCGGGTGCATCACCGCGTGCGCTGCTCGGAGTCCACCAGGACGCCCAGGCGACCACGATGGGGAACGCAGTCCCCGAGACGCTCCCCCAGGTCCCCGAAGCCGTATCCGTGGCGCAGTCCATCATGCTCGAGCCCGCCCCGGCACCGGCGCTGGCACCGAAGTCCGCATCCCAGCCGGCGCCCGCACCCGAGACGAAGGTGCTTACCGAGGGGCCTCTCGGTATCCCCGGCATCAACTTCGACGCATACCGCAATGCCGAGCGCATCCTGTCCGAGGAGAACCCGGGCTGCGGGATGTACTGGACACTGCTCGCCGGTATCGGCAAGGTCGAATCCGGTCATGCCAACGGCGGCAAGGCAGACGAGAAGGGCAACCTCTTCGAACCGGTGATCGGCCTGCCCCTCGACGGCAGCCTCCCGGGCCAGGCCACCATCGCGGACACCGACGGCGGCGTTCTGGACGGCGACGCCGTGTACGACCGCGCCGTGGGGCCCATGCAGTTCATCCCCACGACCTGGAATCAGTACGCGGGCGACGGCGACGGCGACGGCGTTGCCGACCCGCAGAACCTCTACGACTCGACGCTCACGACCGCGCGGTACCTGTGCGACGGTGGCCTCGACATGCACAACCTCGGCCATGCGACGAAGGCAATCCACCGGTACAACAACTCGATGGCCTACGTCGCCAACGTGCTTGCGTGGTCGGCGGCCTACTCGACCGGTGTGACGCCGAGTCCGGCCGACCTGCCGCGCATCCACTGACAGGCACCCACCTACCATGGGCGTCATGGCAGTCAGTGAGTCCGACGTCCGCAGTGCACTCGCCCGGGTACAGGATCCCGAGATCCGGAAACCCATCACCGATCTCGGCATGGTCAAGAGCATCGAGATCCGCGACGACAGCAGCGTCGATATCGAGGTGTACCTGACCACCTCGGGATGCCCGATGCGCACCGAGATCACCGATCGCGTCACCAAGGCGGTCGCCGACGTGGCGGGAGTCGGCCCGGTCCGCGTCACTCTCGACGTGATGAACGACGAGCAGCGCACCGAACTACGCAAGTCCCTCCGCGGTGACTCCGCCGAGCCCGTCATCCCGTTCGCCCAGCCCGGATCGCTGACCCGCGTGTATGCGGTCGCGTCCGGTAAGGGAGGCGTCGGCAAGTCGTCGGTCACCGTGAACCTCGCGGCGGCGCTGGCCGCACGCGGCCTGTCGGTCGGTGTCCTCGACGCCGACATCTACGGCCACTCGATCCCCCGCATGCTGGGCACCTCCGCGAAGCCGACACAGGTTGAGCGGATGATCATGCCGCCGGTCGCGCACGACGTGAAGATGATCTCGATCGCGCAGTTCACCGAGGGCAACACCCCGGTCGTGTGGCGCGGCCCGATGCTGCACCGCGCGCTCCAGCAGTTCCTCGCGGACGTGTTCTGGGGCGACCTCGACGTGCTCCTTCTCGACCTGCCCCCGGGCACCGGTGACGTGGCGATCTCGGTGGCCCAGCTGATCCCGGGTGCCGAGATCCTGGTCGTGACGACCCCGCAGCAGGCCGCGGCCGAGGTGGCCGAGCGTGCAGGCTCGATCGCCTTGCAGACGCGCCAGCGCATCGCGGGCGTCGTGGAGAACATGTCGTGGCTCGAACTGCCGGACGGGACGCGCATGGACGTGTTCGGCACCGGTGGCGGCCAGGCCGTCGCGGAGCGCCTCACCCGCGCCGTCGGGGCCACAGTGCCCCTGCTGGGCCAGATCCCGCTCGACCCCGCCGTCCGTGAGTCCGGTGACGCCGGAACGCCGATCGTGCTGTCGGCTCCGGAGTCGGCGCCTGCGATCGCGATGTCGGAGATCGCCGACAAGCTCGCGGTGCGCAAGCGTGGACTGGCCGGCATGTCGCTGGGGATCGACACCACCCGGCACCTGTAAACGCACACGGTCGCCGCAACGATGTTGCGGCGACCGTGGAAAGTCCGGGCCGGGGAACTCCGGCGGAGCGACGACCTACGTCGCGTCCGGATCGATCGGGGGCCTCTCGTCGCGTGCGAGGGGCTTCGTCAGGTTGGGCGTCGAGGGCGACGATCCGTTTACCGGCGCACCCGGTGTCTTGCCCATGTCGTTGAACAGAGAACCGTCACCGTCGAGCAGGTGCTTGGTGATGACGGCCTTGGGGGTCATGCCGCGGAGTTGGTTGAGTTCGGCGAGCGGCTGACGGAAATCGTCGAACTCCGGACCCAGCTCTTCCTTCAGCTGATCCCGTGCGCCCGAGGCGTAATCGCGCACCTGTCGCAGTGACTTGGTCACCCAGGAGACAGCACCTGGCAGCCTCTCGGGACCGAGCACCACGAGGGCCGCCACGAGGAGGACTACGAATTCACCCCAACCGATGTTGCCGAACACGGGTCAAGACTACGTGTTTCCCGCCGGAATTCAGCGCGAGCGGGCTCAACTCACACCGGAAGCACCTCCGGAACCGGGACGTCAGTCCGATTCCGGGGTGACCTCGATGTCCACGAGACGTCCGCTCCGGACGATCTGGACGGTCACGGGCTGGTCGATCTCCTGAGCGTGCACCGCAACCACGAGCTCGTCGGCGGTGGTGACCTCGCGGTCGCCGACCCGCACGATCACGTCGCCCTCGACGATTCCCGCACGCTGTGCCGGGCTGTTGCTCTGGACGTTCGCGACCTCTGCCCCGCTGGCGACCTCGTTGACCACCGAGCGGGCATTGACACCGATCTCCGGATGGCGCATCTCACCGTTGCGGATGAGTTCCCCCGCCACTTCGGTCACGTCATCGATGGGGATCGCGAAGCCGAGACCGACGGACCCGCCGGTTTCGGACTTGATCGCGGAGTTGATGCCGATGACGCGACCTTCGATGTCGACGAGCGGCCCACCGGAGTTACCCGGATTGATGGAGGCATCGGTCTGGACCGCGTCGATCACGGCGTCGGTGTCGGTGCCCTGGCCGCTCAGCCGCATGGGCCGGTGCAGCGCGCTGACGATGCCGCGGGTGACGGTCTTGCTCAGGCCGAGCGGGGAACCCACGGCGACGACGTCCTCACCGACCTGCACGTCCTCGGATCGCCCGAGTTCGGCCACGACCAGGTTGTCGACGTCCTTGACCGCAAGTACCGCCAGATCCGTCTTGATGTCCCGTCCCACGACCGTCGCGGGGACCTTGGTGCCGTCGTCGAAAGTGACCTGAACCTTCGCGTCGGGATTGGTCGCCGCCATGGAGATGACGTGGTTGTTGGTGACGATGTATCCGGCTCCATCGATCACGACGCCGGAGCCTGTTCCTGCCTCTTCACCCATGGTGACCTGAATGGACACGACCGACGGCAGAACGGCGTCGGCAACCTGCGCGACGGTCCCGGCGGGCACTTCCCCGTCCGACGCGACCTGCGACAGCGACACGCCTCGGCTGGTGAGTGAGCCGTTGTCGGACGTCACCACCGCCACGGCCAGCCCGCCGACGACCGCGATCGCGAGTGCGAGCGCTGCGAGGGAGACCAGGGCGCGGGGCTCGACGCGACGGTCGAACAGGACCTCACGCAGAGTCAGCTTGGGGGCCGGCGGCAGATCCTCTTCGTCCTCCGCTTCGAGCGGCGCACCGAGCCGGACGGCGGAGTCGGGGTCGCGCCACGGGTCGGACGGGACCGGCTCGTCCCCGGAGCCGTCGTCGGGTGTGGAGGGCGGCCGCTGCAGCGTCTCGTCCGCCGCGTCCGGCTTTCCGTATGCCTCGGCGAGGATGGCGTCGGTCGGCGGGGCGTGCCGGATTCCGGGTTCGGACGCCCGCGCGCCGGGTGTCGTCCCGAAGGGGCCCTCGGTACCGGCCGGTCGCCCGAAGACGCGCTCGGCGGCGGGGTCCACCCTGGGCCGGTACACCGGTCGCGGGTCGAGGCGCGGCGCGTCGGCGGGGCGCTCGATGGCGCCGTTCGCCTGTTCCTGCCTGCCGGACGAGGCGTCCGGCAGGTCGGTGTCGTCGCTCGCGCGTCGGCCGTTGTGCTCCACAGAATCCGCGGTCACGCGTACCCGTCTCCCCCGTGTAGGTCCGTCACAGAGCCCAGTATCACCGATGGCCTCGGGTGCCCTGTGATCGACCGGTCTCCGACCGGCCGGGCTGTGGTGACCTTCCTGCCGATCACCGCCTGCGACGGATCGCCCATCGCCGCGCTGCGAACCACGCCTCGGACTGCGCTGCGTCGACCTCGGGGGCCTTTGCGCCGTTCCGGGTCCGATCCGCTCCGGGGACGTCGAAGAGGTGGCTGGGGATGCTGCAGAGTGCGCCCCGGAGGGAACTCGACATCTCGGGTGCGTCCTCGGCGGCGGCACGCAGTGCGCGACGGGCCTGCTGCTGCGCCTCGACTTCGGCCGCGCACTCGGGGCATTCCGCCAGATGCTGTGCAGCCCGAAGGTACGGCGCCATCCGGAGTTCGCCGTCGACGTACGCGGCAACCGCCTCGCTAGCCAAGTGCTCCGTGGAACCGAACCTGCGAGGTGGCTGCACCATCGTCATCAAAACCTCCCGGCGGCTACCCCGCATCGACGCGAACGACTTCGGCCTTCCCATTCTCGCGCAGGTACTCGCGGAGTGCCTGGCGACCTCGGTGGATGCGACTGCGCACCGTCCCGAGTTTCACCCCCAGTGTGGCACCGATTTCTTCGTAGGACAGACCTTCGATGTCACACAGCACCACCGCGGCGCGGTACTCCGGACCGAGCGAATCCAGGGCGGATTGCAGGTCGGCGCCGAGTCGCGCGTCGTGGTAGATCTCCTCGGGGTTCGGCCCTTGGGCCGGGACCCGATCGTAGTCCTCCGGCAGCGCTTCCATCCGGATGCGGTTCCGGCGACGCACCATGTCGAGGAAAAGGTTGGTCGTGATGCGGTGGAGCCAGCCCTCGAACGTGCCGGGCTGGTAGTCCTGCAGTGAACGGAAGACACGGATGAACGTGTCCTGGGTGAGGTCTTCGGCGTCCTGTGCGTTACCCGAGAGCCGGTAAGCCAGCCGATAGACGCGGTCGCCGTGCTCGCGGACGAGTTCGTCCCACGAGGGCATGGACGCACGATCTCCCGTCGCGTCGAACACCGCGGTTCCGCTCAGGTCTTCCAGGGAGGCTTCGTCGAACGGGACGGCATCGGGCGGGAGAACGGTGCGGGATTCGGGCATGTGGATCGCTGGATCCTCCTCTTCGGGACCGCTACGCGGAACAGTGGTGGAAGGTTCAACATCCGGGCCCTGAGGTTTGTTCCTCACCACCAGGGTCCCATGAGGCCTACTCCACCGAAGCTCCGTGTCCTGCCGGCCTTCGACTTCGTGACCCGAGTCTTTCCTATGGGGATGTGCTGGTCGTGTGAGTTACCTGAAACGAAGCTGAGAAAACATCGCCACATCCTTGCCCACATCTGCGAGCCTGCCCGCACAAACATCCCGGCGCGGATAGCCTCGGTCTCGTGCAGACCAATGCAGACCGCATTTTGACCCACGCGGAGAACATCGTCGTCGAGGACGAACAGCTCGCCGTCGCGCGGGAACGCGCCGAGGACCTCGGCGCGGATCCGGTGTCCCCGTCGGTGGGGGCTGCTCTCGCGATGTTCGCCCGCATGCTGGACGCGAAGACCGTGGTGGAAATCGGTACAGGTGCGGGAGTGAGCGGGCTGTGGTTGCTGCACGGCCTGCGCGAGGACGGCGTCCTCACCACGATCGACAGTGAACCCGAACATCAGCGGGCTGCCAAGCTCGCATTCCGCGATGCCGGTGTCGTCGCTTCCCGCACGCGGCTCATCAACGGCCGTGCGCTCGACGTACTGCCGCGACTGGCCGACTCCGGCTACGACCTGGTGTTCGTCGACGCCACCCCGTCGGACCACCCGCACTACGTTCGCGAGGGCGTGCGTCTGCTGCGGCCGGGCGGCGTCATCGTGCTGCACAACGCGCTGCTCGGCGGCCGGGTCGCCGATCCGTCCGCACGCGATTCGACCGTGCTGGCCGTCCGAGAGGCAGCACGGGCCGTCTCGGACGACGAACGGCTCGCTCCGGTGGTCCTGCCGCTCGGAGACGGGCTCCTGTGCGCGGTGCGGCTCAGCTGAGCCCGACGGGCCGCACGACTCCCGGCCCGTCGGGTCGCACCGGCCCGCGGAGTCGCACCGGCCCGCGGAGTCGCACAGCTCCGGTCAGATCCACACGCCCTTGCCGACGGCGACCACGCCGCCGCCGCTGACAGCGAATCGTTTACGGTCGCGCTCGAGGTCGACGCCGATGATCTCGCCGTCGCCCACCACCACGTTCTTGTCGAGGATCGCGCGTCGCACCACCGCGCCCTTGCCGATCCGGACACCCGGCATCAGCACGCTGCCCTCGACGGTGGCGCCGTCCTCGACCATGACGTTGGAGCTGAGCACCGAATTGCGGACGGTGGCGGCGGACAGGATGCTCCCCGCACCCACGATGGATTCCTGGGCGAGACCGCCCTGGACGAACTTCGCGGGCGGCAGGTTCTCCGCGGCGCCTCGGATTGGCCAGCGCCGGTTGTAGAGGTTGAAGATCGGGTGGACCGACACCAGGTCCATGTGCGCGTCGTAGAAGGCGTCGAGCGTCCCGACATCGCGCCAGTAGGCCCGGTCGCGTTCGGTCGCGCCGGGAACGACGTTGTCGTTGAAGTCGTAGACGTGTGCGACGCCGTCGGCGACGAGTGCCGGAATGATGTCGCCGCCCATGTCGTGATCGGAATCGGGGTTCTCGGAGTCGGCACGCAGCGCTTCGACCAGAACCTTCGTCGAGAACACGTAGTTGCCCATGGAGGCGAAGGTGACATTGGGGTCGTCGGGCGTCCCCGGTGGGTGCGCAGGCTTCTCGAGGAACTGGGTGATTCGGCCCTGCTCGTCGCTGTCGATGCATCCGAACGCGAAGGCTTCGTTGCGCGGCACCCGGATACCCGCCACCGTGACACCGGCTCCGGACTCGATGTGCTGACGCACCATCTGTTCGGGGTCCATCCGGTACACGTGGTCGGCGCCGAACACCACGATGTACTCGGGGTCCTCGTCGTAGACCAGATTGAGCGACTGCAGGATCGCGTCGGCGCTACCGGTGTACCAGCGCGGTCCGAGTCGCTGCTGGGCCGGCACCGGGGTGATGTACTCCCCGGTGAAGCCCGACAGACGCCACGTCTGAGAGATGTGGCGGTCGAGGGAATGCGACTTGTACTGCGTGAGTACGCAGATGCGCAGGTAACCGGCGTTCACCAAGTTGCTGAGCACGAAGTCGATCAGGCGATATGCGCCCCCGAAGGGCACTGCCGGCTTCGCACGGTCTGCGGTCAGAGGGTAAAGACGCTTACCCTCGCCGCCGGCAAGCACGATTCCAAGCACATGTGGCTGGCTCCTCACACGCCCAACCTATCGGTCGCCCAACACTGCCGCCAGCGAAGCGTGATCTCCGTCCCGCCCGGCGAGAGGTTCCGGACACGAGCGCACAACGTCCAGCCAGGGTATATACCCCTCTGGGGTATAGAATGGGTGTTATGAACGACTCACTTAGCCCGGTGACCGAGACCACCGAGGACGGCGGCTCCTGCCACACCCACGGCTACATCGGCGACAAGAAGAAATATCTCGCGCGCGTCAAGCGGATCGAAGGGCAGGCCCGGGGCATCCACCGCATGGTGGACGAGGAGCAGTACTGCATCGACATCCTCACTCAGATCGCTGCGTTGACCAGCGCCCTGGAAGGCCTCGCACTCAACCTGATCGACGATCACCTGCGGCATTGCGTCGTGGACGCCGCGAAACTCGGAGGCGAGGAAGGCGAGGCGAAACTGGCGGAAGCATCGGCCGCGATTGCACGCCTCGTGAAGTCCTGAACCGCATTCGCGCCTGCGGCGGGGATCGATTGGCTGTAACTCGAACGGCCCGATAGTTTGAGGCGATGCAGGTGGCGATGATGACGCGGGAATATCCGCCGGAAGTGTACGGCGGTGCGGGTGTTCACGTCACCGAGCTCGTCGCGCAGCTCCGGAGACTGTGCACTGTGGACGTGCATTGCATGGGTGCACCCCGCGACACCGCGACCGTGCACGCGCCCGACCCCGCGTTGGCAGGGGCGAATCCCGCTCTGACGACGCTGTCGGCAGAGCTGCGCATGGTTCACGCGGCCGCGGGCGTCGACGTCGTTCACTCGCACACCTGGTACACCGGTCTCGCCGGGCATCTGGCAGCCGAACTCTACGACGTGCCGCACGTACTGACCGCGCACTCGCTCGAACCGCGCCGGCCGTGGAAGGCCGAGCAACTCGGCGGCGGTTACCGGATCTCCTCGTGGTCGGAACGCAACGCCGTGCAGTACGCCGACGCGATCATCGCGGTGAGCGAAGGCATGAGGCTCGACGTCCTCGACGCCTATCCGTTCGTCGACCCCGCTCGCGTGCACGTCGTGCGCAACGGGATCGACACGACGACGTGGCATCCCGGCCCGGCCGAACCGGGCACCGAGTCGGCGCTGGAGCGCATCGGGGTCGATCCCGATCGTCCGATCGTCGCCTTCGTCGGGCGTATCACGCGGCAGAAGGGCGTCGGGCACCTGATCGCCGCGGCGCATCACCTCGACCCCGACATCCAGTTGGTGCTGTGTGCGGGCGCCCCCGACACTCCCGAGATCGCCGCCGAGACCGCACGTGCCGTCGCCGAACTCCAGGCGGCACGCGGGAACGTCTTCTGGGTACAGGAAATGCTTCCCGTCGAGTCGGTGCGGGAAATCCTCTCCGCCGCGCGCGTGTTCGTGTGTCCGTCCGTCTACGAACCGCTCGGCATCGTCAACCTCGAGGCGATGGCATGTGAGACCGCCGTGGTGGCGTCGGACGTGGGCGGTATCCCGGAGGTCGTGCAGGACGGCGTCACGGGCGTCCTGGTGCACTACGACTCGTACGAGCCGCAGGCGTACGAGCGGGCTCTCGCCGCAGCCCTCAACGAGGTTGCCGGCGACGCGGCCCGTGCCGCCGAGTACGGCCGGGCAGGTCGCGACCGCGCCATCTCCGAGTTCTCGTGGGCGCAGATCGCCCGGCAGACCCTCACGGTCTACCAGGGTGTGATCAACCGCCCCTGACAGCGGTGTCGCCGTGCCCGCCGGGCACCGTCACGTCTCCCCGCCGGGTCCATGTCGACACCGTGACGGACACGGTGACCTCGAACGGGTCCGGGAGCGCTGCCAGCAGGTCCGTGCGCTCCGGGGCGGACAGGTGATGGGCCGACGGGCCCATTCCCGCCAGGTCCGCGAGTGCTCGACGCGGCAACGCCGCGGAGAACTGCACGGGAATCCGCTCCGTGCGCTCGAACAACCCCGACAGCGCCGCCGACAACCGTTCGGTCTTGTGCTCGTCGACGCTGACCATCCCCGGCAGCGACACGAGTTCGCGCAGGTGTTCCGTGGTGGGCGTCGCCACGACGAGAACGCCGCCGGGCGCGAGTACCCGATGACTCTCGGCAGCGTTCCGGGGCGCGAAAATCGACAGCACGTGGGTGAGCGACCCCGACCGCACGGGTAGCTGCCGCCACACGTCCGCGAGCACCGAACCCGCGCGCGGGTGAGCGCGCGCGATACGCCGGACGGCGGGTTTGGATACGTCCAGTCCGATGCCCCGCGCGGCGGGCAGGGCGTCGAGGACGGTTGCGAGGTACTGGCCCGTTCCGGCGCCGACCTCGAGAATGCGGGAGTCGTCGCCGGCGGCACTCGTGCACGCGGACGCCACGGCAGTGCGGACGGGGTCGTAATACCCCGTGTCGAGAAAGTCGCCGCGCGCCGCGATCATGTCGGCGGTGTCGCCGGTGAACGGCGTGGCGGATCCGGTGAGCAGAGAGACGTAACCCTGGCGCGCCACGTCGAAGCTGTGGCCGCGTTCGCACAGCACCGCGGCATCGTCGAGATCCATCGAACCGTCGCAGTGCGGGCACGCGAGAAGGTCTATGACGGCATCGAGCACGCGGACTCCTCACCCGTTCCCGGTACGGACAGCTCCGGGCCCCGCGCGCCGAGGAGCGCGGGGCCCGGGTTGCCCGAAGAGGGGCCGATCAGCTGGTGACACTCTTGAGTTCGTCGCCGAGGGCCGCAGCCTCTTCCGGCGTGAGCTCGACGACCAGACGTCCGCCGCCCTCGAGTGGAACCCTCATGACGATTCCTCGTCCCTCTTTGGTTGCTTCGAGGGGACCGTCCCCGGTCCGGGGCTTCATGGCCGCCATCCTCTGCTCCCTCCAAATCTGCACCCGACCGCCGGGCGCGTGGGTTACCGTGTGGTTGCACCACCGACCTCGATGATGCGCGCTATCCCATTCTTCCCTATTGCGGTGTGCGTCGGGTAGCTGACTCCGCCGTAAGGGCCGGTCGTGCCCCTTCTCGGGCCTGCGACACCCAGCACCCGGCGAGGTGATCATCGACCATTCCGGTGGCCTGCATCAACGCATATGCAGTGGTGGGGCCCACAAAACGTAGTCCGAGTCGCTTCAGTTCACGGGCCATTGCGGTGGACTCCTCCGTGACCGCCGGAATCGATTCGACACTTTTCGGACGTCGCGCGCGCCGCGCGGGTGCGGGCGCGAACGACCACAGCAGAGTGTCGAGATCGGTGGGCAGTTCGAGGATCGCTCGTGCGTTCGCGATCGTCGCTTCGATCTTGCGGCGATTGCGGATGATGTCCGCGTTCGCGAGCAACCGGTCGACATCCGTTTCGGTGAAGCGGGCGACGACATCGACGTCGAAGCCGGCAAAAGCTTCACGGAACGCCGCTCGCTTCCGCAGGATCGTCAGCCACGACAGGCCCGACTGGAATGCCTCGAGGGCGAGTCGCTCGAACAGCGCGTCGCGGCCGTGGAGTTCGCGCCCCCACTCCTCGTCGTGATAGTCGCGGTAGATCGTGCTCCCCGGGCGGTCGACAGCCCACGGGCACCGCACGAGTCCGTCGTCGTTCACGGCTTCTCCGGGTGGTCGACGACGCGGACTTCCTCCGTGACCGCATCGTCGCCGGACGCGTCCCCGGCGCGATCGTCGGCCTCGGTGTCGGCGGTGTCCTCGAACTCGGCGCTGTCCTCGAACTCGGCGCTGTCCTCGAGCTCGGCGGCGTTCTCGGGCGCCGCGGGCAGCTCGGGCGCGGAGTCTTCCCCGGGCAGCGGCTCTCCGGCGGTCCGTGCGAGTTCGGCACGCAGATCGTCGATTTCGCGGGCGAGACGGTCGAGGGCCCAGTCGACCTCGCTCATCTTGTAGCCCCGCCACGTCTGCTGGAAACGCAGGTCGCGCACGTCCGTGCCGGTGACGTCGGCTGCCGGGAGCACCGTCGTCGTCGTGCCGGGCGGGATCGGCGCGAGAACCTCGCTTCGGCCGAACACAGCGGAAGCGATGAAGAACAGCACGGCGCCGACAACCACCATGACGACCACGTACACCAGAACCGTCACCATGTACCGATCTTGGCACGGCCCGCCGGCGGCTTCGAGGTCGGCGGGCCGTGCGAAGAAGATCAGCCGGTGATGGTCTTCATCGGCGGACGGTCCTCGAGGTTCACATCGGTGTCGAACGACACGAACGACTCACCCTCGACGAGGAACTGGGTCAGCGGTGCCCCCGAGTCGGGGATTCCGCACCGGCCGAGCATCGTGCCGACGATCTGCCGGCTCATTGCGCCCAGCTCGGACAGCGGCCGGTTGCGGTGCTTACGCACACCGAGGTTGACCTGCGCGATCGCGTTCAGTCCGAGGCGGTCGTAGGTGTCGAGCAGCAGCCCGATCTCCACGCCGTACCCGGGCGCGAACGGCACCGCCTCGAGCAGTTCCCGAGTGCCGGCGTATTCGCCCCCGAGTGGCTGAAGCACGCAGGTCAGCTCGGGTCGCAGGGCCGCGAGGAGCGGCCGGGCGACGAGTTCGGTGACGCGTCCTCCCCCGTTCGAGTCCTCTCCCCCGGCGACCCGGAGGGGACGGCGGTAGTAGCCCTTCACCAGATGGATGCCGTCGCCGAGCAGGAGCGGTCCGAGCAGTTTCGGTACGAACGCCGGATCGGGGTTGATCAGGTCGGAGTCGACGAACGCGATGAGGTCGCCGGATGTGCCGGCGAGCGACCGCCACAGCACTTCTCCCTTGCCCGGTGCCGGGGCGAGTCCGGGTACTGCTTCCTCGCGGGAGACGACGCGCGCTCCCGCGGCACGCGCGCGGGCCGCGGTCTCGTCGGTCGATCCGGAATCGAGCACCACGAGCTCGTCGACGAGTCCGCCGAGCAGCGGGTGGATGGTGTCGATCACCCCCGCGACGGTTTCCTGCTCGTCGAGCGCGGGCAGCACCACGGTCACGGTGCGTCCCGCCTTGGCCCGTTCGAGTTCGGCGACGGTCCATGTCGGCTGGTCCCAGCTGTTCGCCTCTGTCCAGATGCGAGTCGGTGCGCTCATGCCAGCCCCCTCACTGTGCGGGCCGGCGGACGTGTGCCCGCGATGGCCGCCACCATATCGACCACCCGGCGGGTGGCCGCGACCTCGTGTACCCGGAACATTCTCGCTCCTGCTGCTGCGGCCAATGCTGTCGCTGCCAAGGTGCCCTCCAACCGGTCTTCGAGTTCGACACCCAGAGTCTCGCCTACGAAGTCCTTATTGCTCAGCGCCATAAGCACAGGCCACCCGCTGTTTACAAGAACTTCCACGCCCCGCAACAGAGCGAGCCCGTGATAGGTGTTTTTCCCGAAATCGTGGGTGGGATCGATGAGGATCGAATCGGTCGCGACACCCGCTCGCGCCGCGCTCTCGGCCGCCGCGACGACCTCGCCGGTCACCTGCGCGACGATGTCTTCGTACCGGACCCGGTGCGGCCGGGTACGCGGGATCGCGCCCCCGGTGTGCGAGCACACGATGCCGGCGCCGAGTTCGGCCGCGACCTCGACGAGCTGCGGGTCGGCCCCGGCCCATGTGTCGTTGATGAGGTCGGCGCCCTCGGCGACCGCGTGACGCGCCACCTCGCTGCGCCACGTATCGACGCTGATGAGCACGTCCGGGTACCGCTCGCGGATCGCAGCCACGAACGGGACGACGCGGCGGATTTCCTCCGCCGTGTCGACCACGTCACCGGGGCCGGCCTTGACCCCGCCGATGTCGACCAGGTCGGCACCCTCGGAGACGGCGCGGTCGACGGCCGCGAGCGCCGCGTCGTCGCTGAAGGTGGCGCCGCGGTCGTAGAACGAGTCCGGTGTGCGGTTGACGATCGCCATGACGAGTGCGCGATCGGTCGCGACAGGACGCCCGCACAGCGTCGGCGGTAGAGGTCCCGGAGGGGTCGGGACGTCGCCGCCGGGTGTGACGGGCGGATGCTCGGGAACATCGACAGCGGAGCCGCTCATGCCTTCATCCTGACACGAGCGCCGATTCGGGCCCTCCCGGTGTCCGGCCCGTTCAGGGCTTCGGCAGATCCCCTCGTGCCACCCCGTCGACGTACCCCTCGAAGATCGGCGCGAAGCCTTCGCTGCGGCTCGCGAGGACGTACAGCTCGTCCGACCCGATGTCGGTGTACCCCTGCTCGCGCAGATCCACCTTGCGGCTCTTGAACGTCGACGTGTACTCGAGTTCCTCGACGACCCGGACGAACAGGGGGACCGCGTATCCCGGCAGGGAACGATGCAGGGACTCCGCGAGTGCGGCACCGTCCAGTTCCGCGCCTTCCTTCAGTGTCACTGCTGCCATGCCCGCGCGTCCGTCCGTGCCCGGCACCTCGACGCCGTAGACGACGACACCCGAAACCGAGTCGTGCGACGAGATCGCACCCTCGACCTGCGTGGTCGCGACGTTCTCACCCTTCCAGCGGAACGTGTCACCGAGCCGGTCGACGAACGCGACGTGCATGTAGCCCTGGCTCCGGACGAGGTCGCCGGTGTCGAACCACACGTCACCGTCGTCGAACCCGTCACGGACGAGCTTGGATTCGGTGGCGTCGGGGTCGGTGTACCCGTCGAACGGTGCACGGTCGGTGATCTTCGCGAGCAGTAACCCGACCTCGCCGCGCCCCACGCGAACCAGTCGTCCGTTCGCGTCTCGCCGGGCCGAACCGGTCTCCGGGTCGTACTCGACGACCGCGTACGGCAAGGGGCATACGCCCGCGGTGCGCGGCTGGTTGAGCGCGTTGATGAAGGCGATGTTGCATTCGCTCGCGCCGTAGAACTCCGCGACCCGGTCGATGCCGAAGCGCTCGGTGAATTCGTCCCAGATCTCGGCGCGGAGGCCGTTGCCCACCATCAGCCGGATGCCGTGGTCGCGATCGGTGGGCCGCTCGGGCTGCCCGAGCAGGTAACGGCAGAACTCACCGATGTAGATGAACGCCGTCGCCCCGTTGCGCTCGGCGTCCTCCCAGAACTTCGACGCCGAGAACTTCTTGCCCAGCGCGAAGGTCGCACCCGCACCGAGCACCGACGACAGCGCGACCGTCAGCGCGTTGTTGTGATAGAGCGGCAGGCAGCAGTAGAGAGTGTCGTTGCGGCGCAACCGGACACCGAGACTGCCCAGTCCCGACATGGACTTGAGCCAGCGGAAATGGGACATCCGGCTCGCCTTGGGCAAGCCGGTGGTTCCGGAGGTGAAGATGCAGTACGCGATCTCGGACGCCGAGAGCGTCTCCGTCACTGCCGGGTTCGCCGAGTCGGCGTCCGCGGCGAGTGCGTCGAGTTCGGCGAGACGCATCACCGACCCGGCCTGCGGTTCGGAGTCGAGCGTCTCGAGGGCCTCTGCGCATTCTTCGTCGACGACGAGAACGCGGGAGTCGAGCAGCGACAGGCTGTGCTCGAGCACCTCGCCGCGCTGGTTGTTGTTGAGCATGCCTGCCGCGGCACCGAGTTTGACGGTGGCAAGCGCGAGCAGCAGCGCCTCGGGCTTGTTCTCCATGAGAATGCCCACGACGTCTCCGGTGCGCACACCCTGCGCCGTCAGGACGTTGGCGTAGCGGTTCACCTGCGCGTTGGCTTCGCCGTAGCTCAGGGTGTCGCCCTCGAACCGCAGGAACGGGCTGTCGGGCCGGCGGGCGGCCTGCTTCTGGAACACCGATCCGATGGTCTCCCGCGCACTCGGCTTCCGGGTCATCCCAACGGCGCCGCGCAACAGACTCGGCAGGTCGGGGAGCATCCCGGGCAGCGCGGCCACAAGACCGGGAAGGGAGATGGTCGATGTGCTCTCGGCGGGGGCGGTTTTCACTGGCGGATCCTCACTGCGACGTCGGGTCTGTCGGGACTACGGCGGCAATGCCTCCCGAACTTACCGGAGAGTAGGGAACGAATGGTCGATTCGGTCCCTCAGTGCTCCCCGCTCGACTCCGCACACCGGTCCAGAGCGTCCTCCAGATCGGACGTGACATGAAGCCCGTCGAGCGCGCGTCGCGCCACGAAGCCCGTGTCGACCATCGACTCGAGCCACGTGAGCAGTCCGTCGAAATGCCCGAGCGGGTCGAGCATCACGACCGGTTTGTCGTGCATACCGAGGTACCCGGCGGTCCATGTCTCGAAGAGTTCCTCGAGCGTGCCGATGCCGCCGGGCAGCGTCACGAACGCGTCGGCGCGATCCTCCATGATGCGTTTGCGTTCCCGCATCGTCTCCGTGACGATCAGTTCGTCGGCGTCTACGTCCGCCACTTCCCGGTGCACCAGCGCCTTGGGGATCACGCCGACCGTGTGAGCACCCGCTTCACGGGCCGCCTCGGCGACAGCGCCCATCATCGACACGTTGCCGCCGCCGGATACCAGCTGCCACCCGCGCCGGCCGATCTCCGTTCCCAGTGCCGAGGCGAGCTCGAGGTACTTGCGGTCGACCGGTCCCGACGCGCAGTACACGCACACCGATACCCGCCGCGGTTCGCTCACCACGACGTCTCCTCTCCGAACAGCAGGGTCTCCTCGTTGCCGCGATGTGCCTCGCGGATGATCCGGACCGCCTCGTCGACGCTGTCGGTCACCGACAGCAGATCGAGATCCGACTCGAAGATCTTCCCCTCCCGCACCATCGTCGCCCGCAGCCAGTCGACCAGCCCCGACCAGTACTCGGTGCCGAACAGCACGATCGGGAAACGGGTGATCTTGCCGGTCTGGACGAGTGTGAGCGCCTCGAACAACTCGTCCATGGTGCCGAAGCCGCCCGGCAGGCACACGAAAGCCTGTGCGTACTTGACGAACATCGTCTTCCGCGCGAAGAAGTACCGGAAGTTCAGGCCGAGGTCGACCCAGTCGTTGAGACGCTGCTCGAAGGGAAGCTCGATGCCGAGCCCGATCGAAAAACCCCCGGCTTCGCACGCGCCGCGGTTCGCGGCCTCCATGACCCCGGGGCCACCGCCGGTGACCACGGCGTACCCCGCCTCGACGAGCGCTTCACCGAGCCGCCGGCCGGCCTCGTAGTCGGGATGGTCGACGGGAGTGCGGGCCGAACCGAACACCGCCACCGCGCGCGGCACCTCGGCCAGTGCTCCGAAACCTTCGATGAACTCGCTCTGGATGCGCAGCACCCGCCACGGGTCGGTATGCACCCAATCGGACGGGCCCCGCCGGTCCAGCAACCGCTGATCGCGGGTCGTGGTGTCGCGGGCACGCTCACCGCGCAACTGAACGGGGCCACGCTGCACGACATCGTCGCGCGAGCCGGACCGATCGGAGGAGGAATTCGTATCTCCGGGCATGACGGCAACGCTATCGCGTCAGGTAGTCGCGCAGAACGGTGGTGACGTCGGTGATGCGCTGAACCTCGACGTGCTCGTCGCGCTTGTGAGCGAGATTCGGGTCGCCCGGACCGTAGTTCACCGCCGGTATCCCCAGCGCCGCGAAGCGCGCCACATCCGTCCAGCCGTACTTCGCCCGGAACTTGCCACCGGCAGCGTCGACGAGGGCCGCCGCAGCCGGGTGGGACAGGCCCGGAAGCGCGCCGGGCGACATGTCGGTCGTTTCCATCGTGATCGGGAGGCCGGCGAAGACCTCCTCGACGTGGGCGAGCGCATCGTCGGGACTGCGGTCGGGCGCGAATCGGAAGTTCACATCGAGTTCGGCCGCGTCGGGAACCACGTTGCCCGCAACGCCACCGCCGATACGCACGGCCGACAGTCCCTCGCGGTACACGCACCCGTCGATATCGACCGAGCGCGCCTCGTAGCGTGCAAGCCGCTCGAGCACCGGAGCGAGCTTGTGGATCGCGTTCTCCCCCAGCCACGACCTCGCGGAATGCGCGCGGACACCGTCGGCCGTGATCCGCACCCGCAACGTGCCCTGGCACCCGGCTTCGATCTCGCCGCCCGTCGGTTCGCCGAGAATCGCGACGTCCGCGTCCAGCCAGTCGCGCAGGTCACGCTCGATCCGTCCGAGGCCGTTGTAGGTCGCCGCGATCTCCTCGCAGTCGTACATGACCAGGGTCAGGTCGTGCGCCGGGTCGGCGATCGTGGCCGCCAGATGCAAGAACACCGCGTCGCCGGCCTTCATGTCCGAGGTGCCGCAGCCCCACAACACGCCACCGTCGAGCCGGGAGGGCACGTTGTCGGCGATGGGCACGGTGTCGAGGTGCCCGGCCAGCATCACCCGGCTCCCGAGCCCGCGGTGGGTACGGGCGAGCACGCAGTTGCCGCTGCGCACGACCTCGAACCCGTCGGTCTGCTCGCGCAGCGCCTTCTCGACCGCATCGGCGATGAGCGTCTCGTCCTGCGACACGCTCGGAATATCGACGAGGGCGGCGGTCAGTTCGATCGGATCGGCATGCAGGTCCAGGTGCGGTACGGCCATATGTGAACGATACGGAGCACGGTGTCTCCCGCGCGGGCCGCGTCGGGTTTTCCCAGGGCCTGATCGGCCCGATCCTGGGCTCAAGTACGATTCTCGACCGTGAGTGCACACGGAGCAGCAGCAGTAGGCATCGCGAACATTGCGGCCGACGGGACCGTTCTCGACACCTGGTATCCGGCGCCCACGCTGGGCGAATACGCCGAAACGGGAACGGTGCGGCTCGAGGGCACCGACATCCCGTCCGACTTGGCGCTCGTTGCCGGCGCCGACGAGGCGCGGGACGTGAACCAGGTCGTGGTGCGCACCACGATCGCAGATCTGTCCGCGCCGCCGGTCGACACGCACGACGTGTACCTGCGTCTGCACCTGCTCTCCCACCGCCTGGTCAAGCCGCACGGACAGAGCCTGGACGGCATCTTCGGGTTGCTCGCCAACGTCGTGTGGACCAACTACGGCCCGTGCGCGGTCGAGAACTTCGAGACCGTCCGATCGCGTCTGCGCATCCGCGGACCCGTCACCGTCTTCGGTGTCGACAAGTTCCCGCGCATGGTCGACTACGTCGTGCCGACGGGAGTCCGCATCGCCGACGCCGACCGCGTGCGACTGGGCGCCCATCTCGCCTCCGGCACCACCGTGATGCACGAGGGCTTCGTGAACTTCAACGCCGGCACTCTCGGAAACTCGATGGTCGAGGGCCGGATCTCCGCGGGAGTCGTCGTCGACGACGGTTCCGATGTCGGTGGCGGCGCGTCGATCATGGGCACGCTGTCCGGTGGCGGCAAGGAAGTCATCTCCGTCGGCAAGCGTTGCCTGCTCGGCGCGAATGCCGGTGTGGGCATCTCGCTCGGCGACGACTGCATCGTCGAGGCCGGCCTGTACGTCACCGCCGGCACCAAGGTGACGGGCCCGGACGGCACGGTCGTCAAGGCCAAGGACCTGAGCGGAGCGTCGAACCTGCTGCTCCGCCGCAACTCTGTGAGCGGTGCCGTCGAGGTCGTGCCCAACAAGGGCACCGGCGTCGAACTGAACGCCGCACTGCACGCCAACGACTGAGGAAGATAGTGAGCCAAGTTCCACAAACGGACGATCCCGAGGACCTCGGGAGCGGACTGAAAGTCCGGCATCTGACGATGATGGGACTCGGCTCAGCGATCGGTGCCGGACTGTTCCTCGGGTCCGGCGTCGGTATCCAGGCGGCCGGCCCGGCCGTGCTCGTCTCCTACATTCTCGCCGGCATCATGGTCATCTTCGTGATGCGGATGCTCGGCGAGATGGGCGCTGCTCTGCCCGTCAGCGGATCGTTCTCCCACTACGCCCGCATCGGTATCGGCCGCTGGGCCGGCTTCTCGATGGGCTGGCTCTACTGGTTCATGCTGATCATGGTGCTCGGCGTGGAGATCACCGGTGCGTCGGCGATCGTGCAGTCCTGGTTGCCGGGGGTGCCGCAATGGACGGTCGCGCTGGTGTTCGTGAGCTTCTTCGCGGTCATCAACCTCGCCCAGGTCGCGAATTTCGGTGAATTCGAATTCTGGTTCGCCGCGCTCAAGGTCGCTGTCATCATCGGCTTCCTGATCATCGGCGTCCTGCTGGTGTTCGGGCTGCTCCCGGGGACCGAACCGGTGGGGACCGAGCATCTGCTGGGCGACGGCGACGGATTCGCACCCAACGGCATGGCGGGAATCGCGGCCGGCCTGCTCGCGGTCGCCTTCGCGTTCGGTGGCATCGAGATCGTGACCATCGCCGCGGCCGAGTCCAAGGATCCCGAGCGGTCCATCGCGGTGGCCGTGCGCACGGTGGTCTGGCGGATCACGCTGTTCTACCTCGGCGCGATCTCCATCATGGTGCTGGTCCTGCCCTGGACCACGGCGAGCGGCGAAACGTCTCCGTTCATCGCGGTGCTGGACGTCGCGGGCCTGCCCTACGCATCCGGGCTCATGGAACTCGTCGTGGTGGTCGCACTGCTCTCGGCGTTCAACGCCAACGTGTACGGCACCTCGCGGATGGCGTACTCGCTGGCCCGTGGCGGCGACGGACCGGCATTCCTCGGCAAGCTCACCCACCGTGGTGTTCCGCGCAACGCTGTTCTGCTCTCGGTGTTCTTCGGCTTCGTGAGCGTGCTGCTCAACTGGTTGCTGCCCGACACCCTGCTGGAGATCCTGCTCAATGCTGTCGGGTCGGCGCTGCTGGCCATCTGGATCTTCATCGTGGTCGCGCACCTGCGTTTGCGGCGACGGTTCGAGGAAGAGGGAACGCTGCGGCTGCGCATGTGGGCCTTCCCCTACCTGAGCTGGTTCACCCTGGCGATGCTGATCGGCTTCATCGCCCTGATGCTGTCCGACAGCAACGCTCGCGTTCAGCTCGCGTCGACGTTCGTCCTGTTCCTGTTCATCACCGCACTCGGTTTCCTGTGGCATCGCAGGCAGGACGCACGGGTCAGCGACGACTTCGGTCTGCCAAGGCACTGACGAGGATCTGGGCCAGTTCGCTGGGGTCGCCCGCCAGGTAGCTCGAGCCCCCGGTTGCCGTCGCGATCTCGGCGAGAACGTCTCCGTCGGCGGTGTCGGTCACTCCGACGGTCAGCACCGGTACGGGCCGGGCGGGGTCGCGGAGTCGGCCCAGAGCGGCGAGAAGTTCGTCCTTCCCGATCCCGCCCGGATCATCGTTCCCTCCGTCCGTCACCACGATCACGCTGTTGACGGCTCTCGGGTCGTATCCGGCCTGAGCCGTACGGAAGGCCTCGAGCACGGTGTCGTAGAGCGCCGTACCGGTGCCGGTGGAGTCGGGAACCCACTTGTCGAGCGAGGTCACGATCTCGCGCTGGGTCTCGCTTCCGATCATCGTGTCGAAGCGGCGAACGGGCGCGATCTCCACGTAGTCGCGTCCCGGGACGCCGATGTCGCTGGCGAACATCCACAGTCCGGCAGACACGCTGTCAGGGAACACGTCGTCGGCGGCCTGCGCGGCCTGCGCCACGAGTTCGAGCGGGGTGGTGCCGTCCACCGGCCGCCGCATCGACTCCGAGACGTCCACCACGATCAGGGTGCGCACCGGCAGCGCGAGCAGAGTCCAGGTTCGCATCGCCTCGCTCATGATCGCGTCGTCCTGAAGCTCGAGCACCGGGACGGTTCCCAGTCCGCGGATATCGGGCAGTGCGTGTCCTACTCCGTCACGGAAGCCTTCGCGCGACAGGATCGCGCGCGCATCCGCCGCGTGCAGCGCGTCGGCGAGCGCCGCGCCGGTGCGCGCCGCACGTGCGTTGCGGTCCGGGTCGGGTGCGGTCACCACGATCGGATAGTCGACCATCACGGTGCCGTTCTCCGGTATCCACACGTCGAGGTCCCGCTCACGGGTCCGGCGGTGCACCTGCACCTGCTGCTCGGTGGTCACGATGACGTCGTCGCCCTCGATGCGCTCGAGTGCCGCCTGACCGGTCGGCGGTTCCTCTCGGCGTGCACCCTCACGCTGAGCGTGCACGGCGAGCGCCGAGCGCACGGTCCCCACGGCGACCGGGTTGTCGGCGGTTTCGGCGAGGGCAGCCCGGATCACGCCTGCTGCCGTACCCGTGCGCAGGGGGTTGCCGAGGTCGAGGCCGGCGAGACCGAGTGCCGACCGCCAGTTGGGGGCTACCGGCACGGCGTCCGGGGCACCCGCGAGAACCAGCGGCGACGTCGCGAGCGGAAACGAGATCGTTCGCACCGAACCGGCAGCGTTGTCCTGGGCCCGTCGCGCCCACCATCCCCCTTCGGGGATCCACAGGTCGGGCGCGCCGGCCCCGGTTCCCAGCCTGCTCGCGACGTCGCCGGGTTCCTCCGCGGTGATCTCGAAGGCCGCGCATCCGGTGTCGGCACGAGCGAGCGCCTCACCGACCGCGGGAGCCAGCGCAGGCGCCACCGCAAGCGCGTACTCGTCCGTCGTGGAGCATCCGATCCCCCATTGCCCCGACACGAACGACAGCGCCGCGACGGCCAGTGCCGCCACCACGATCCCCACCAGAACCATTCGCGCACGATCGGAATTTCTCCGACGCCGCGACGTCGCGCCGGGTTCGTCCGTCACGTGTTCCCCTCCCGCCACGATCGGCCGTCCACCCCGACCCGTGTGAACTAGGCCACATGGTATCGGGTGAACTTCCGATGCGTGACGAGACGGTGAGGTCAGCTCGCTTCGGGATACAGCCCTTCGAGCCTGCGGGCGATCAGAGCGGCCTGCAACTGCCGCAGGCCCGACGGGCGGGTGGGATCGAAGCCGGTGAGCTGCGCGACCCGCTTGAGGCGATAGTCGACGGTGTTGGCGTGCACGTGCAGCGTGCGCGCCGTGAGCTGCCGGCTGAGATCGTGCGCGATGTGCGTCTCGAGGGTCTCGACGAGTTCTGCGGCGTCGTCGAGCGGTTCGAGCACGCGGGCGAGATGCTTACGCGCCGGGCCGGGCCGGGTGAGCTGATACTCGAGGGCGAGGTCCGCGATGCTGTAGGCCCCCGCCGGCCGGCCCAGGCGGCGCACCAGATCGAGGAGTTCGTGCGACTGTTTCGCGGCCGACGGGATCTCCGGAACCTCCGCGTGGACGAGCGCGACGGTCACCTCCACCCCCGCGACGGTGCCGATCCGCTCCCGGAACTCGTCGATGAGTGCGGTAGCCGACGAACCGGGCAGCAGGACGGTGCCGCCCTCCGGGCCGAGCAACGCCAGATGCTTGCCTTCGCACAGCGTTTCGAGTTCGATCTCGACGCGGCGCAGGGTGCGGCGCGCCACCACCTCCGGCCGGACGTGGGGATTGCGTTCGTCGGGGTGCCGCGCAAGCGAGACTGCAAGAACCGTGTAGCCGTCGGCAAGCTGGAGACCCGAGCGTTGCGCGACCGATGCCGCGTCCTGTCCGCTGAGCAGCGCGGTCACCAATTCCTGGGCCGCGACATCGCGTTCACGCCGAATGGCGTCGAGTTCCGCGACGAACCCGGTGGTCGCGGCTACCGTGACCTTTTCGAGGAGCGCCATCCACAACCGTGACGCGTCGGCGACCGCGGCGACGTCACCCTCGCGTGCCTTCTCGGTGACGAGTTCCCAGCCCAGGCGGATGCCCTCGTGGTAGATGCGCAGCATGTATTCGAGACGGAACCCGGCGCGTGCCCATTGCGCGGCGCTGCTGCGCAGGTCGGCAAGATCCGAGTCCGACGGCAACTCTCCGGCGTCGAGCAGATGGATCGCGATACGAAGACAGCGGACGGTGACCTCGGTGACGTCGCCTCGCAGCGACTCGCCAGGGCGCAGCGAACACGGCGCGACATTGTCCGCGAAGTGCGCCACGAGCTTGCGCGCGACGGCGGGCAGATCTCGCAGCGGTACCGACGCAGGCTTCCCGTCGACCACGAATCTGGGAACCTCGCTTTGACGACCGCCACCCCGGCCGTGCTCCGCTATACGGATCTGATCCGTTACAGACATCCCTCGAACCCCCATCGAAGTAACAAACCTATATACCGTGCAGTAGAGAATCCGCCTCGTACCGCGGCATGCGCAACCCCTGGGGCGTCTTTTCTATGATCCGGAGTCGCACGAAACGCTGTACGACCGGCGGTCACGGGGCGTCGGACGCCAGTTGCTTCTTCTGCACCTTTCCCATCGCGTTACGGGGCAGCGCGTCCACGACACGCACCTCGCGCGGGCGCTTGTGAACCGAAAGTTGTTCTGCAACATAGCTTATCAATGTGTCTTCGTCCACCTCCGGGCCCGAGGGCGCGGGGACGACGAACGCCACGATGCGCTGCCCCAGGTCGGCGTCGGGCAGGCCCACCACGGCCACCTCCCCCACCGACGGATGGCCGAGAAGCACCGTCTCGATTTCTCCGGCGCCCACCCGGAAACCGCCGGATTTGATCAGATCCGTCGACTCGCGGCCCACGATCCGGTGGAAACCGGCGCCGTCGACGACCGCCACGTCGCCTGTGACGAACCACCCGTCCTGGGTCCAGGAGGCGGCCGTCGCGTCGGGCCGGTTCAGGTAGCCGTCGAACAGCATCGGCCCACGCACCTGCAGGACGCCGATGCTCTCGCCGTCGTGCGGCACGTCGGCACCGTGCTCGTCCCGCAGTCGCGTCTGCACGCCCGCGACCGGCGTCCCGACCCAGCCGGGACGGCGCTCACCGTCCACCCGGGTACTCAGGGTGAGCATCGTCTCGCTCATGCCGTACCGCTCGATGGGCGTCAGGCCCGTCAGCTCCCGAAGTTTCTCGAACACCGGAACCGGCAACGGGGCACTTCCGGAGACGAGCAGGCGGGCACCGCTCAGCGCGCGGGCCGACTCCTCGTCCTGCACGATGCGCGACCACACCGTCGGAACACCGAAGTACAGGGTGCCGCGTGCGCGTGCGTACGCCTCCGGGGTGGGAGTACCCGTGTGGATCAGGCGGCTACCGATCCGCAGCGGGCCGAGCAACCCGAGCACGAGACCGTGGACGTGAAACAACGGCAGGCCGTGCACCAGTGTGTCGCGGTCCGTCCAGTCCCATGCCTCGGCGAGCGCATCGATTCCGGCGGCGATCGCGCCGCGGCTGAGCAGGACGCCCTTCGGCGCACCCGTGGTACCCGAGGTGTAGAGCACGAACGCGGTGCGACGCGGCGACGGTTCGGGCACGTGGTGCCAGTCGCGGGCGTGGAGTCGCACGGGGAGCACCGGGAGTTGCGGCACCTCGGGGTGCTGGGTGTCCGGAGCGGCGCCGACCCACGCCTGAGCGCCGGAATCCTTCAGAATGTGCGACAGTTCCGCCGGTCCCGAGTCCGGCGGAACCGGCACGACCGTCACCCCCGCGAGAAGGCAGCCGACGATCGCGACCACGGTCGTCGCGGTGGGGTGCGCGAGCACCGCGACCCGCTCGGCCCGCGCGACCCTCGCCGCGAGCGCGGTTCCGGCACCGAGGACGTCGCTCCGGGAGAGGGTGTGGCCGTCGATGCGGACGGCGTCGGGAATGTCGTCGCCGCGAGCGACGGCCAGTGGATTCAGCGAACGGAGGAGTGCAGACACACGCGACAGGATTCCATACCTCCCGGCGGCACCGGCACTCTCGTCACGACGCGACGCCGCCGAGCGACCCCGAGTTGAGCACCGCCGGACGCCGGGGCGGCAGCACGGTTCCGAGCACGGCGCCGAGCAGCATCCCGATCAGCACGGCGACACCGTGGGCATCGTCGAACGCCACGAGCACCACCCCGAGAAGAAATGTGGCCGAGGAGGCCAGCAGCAATCGCCGCCGCGCCCCGACCACCGGCCAGAGCCCCGCGATCGACGCGGCGAGGGCCAGTGTGGCGCCGGAGGTGCCGGCACCCACCGACGGAGAAACGAAGGTCGTGAACAGTCCCCACAGGATCTGTCCGACGACGAAGAGCGCGGCCGCGCGGTACCAGCCCCATATCCGCACTGCTGCGATGGCGACCACCGCGAGCAGGACAAGGTTCGCGGCGGTCACGACGACACCGCCGTCCTCGACGAGCCCCGCGGTCAGCACGCGCCACCACTGTCCCCCGTCGCGCGTGCGGACCGGTTCACGCCGGAACAACTCGACCAGGGACGGCACGATCAGCCTCGTCACCGACGCCACCGCAACCACGCCCCACAGCACGACGGCGGCCATCGGCGGGGGCCACCACCACGCGCGCGCCGCCGCGCGGGACGAGCGAGGATCGGGCATCGCGGCCAGGGCGGTGAGCGCTACGACGGCAGCGTAGAACGCCCACAGCAATGGGTCGTCGCCGGATGCACTCACGCGCTCAATCTACCGGCGATCCGGGTACGGGCACACGGCAACGCCGCCGCGTCGGAGCGTAGGCGCCGGGGACCGGACGGAGCGTCAGCGCAGTCGCCGGGCGGCAGCGTCGATCGCATCGTCGGTGGCGGTGAGCGCGATCCGCACGTGCAGCACGCCGCCGGGACCGTAGAACTCTCCGGGCGCCACGAGGATGCCCCGCTCGGCGAACCAGTCGACCGTCGCCCGGCACTCTTCGCCGCGGGTCGCCCAGAGGTACAGGCCCGCCTCCGAGTGATCCACAGTGAAGCCCGCGCCGCGGACGGCAGCGAGCAGGACGTCGCGGCGTGCCCGGTACTTCTCCCGCTGGATGTTCTCGTGCTCGTCGTCGTTCAGCGCGGCGGTCATCGCCGCCTGGATCGGCAGCGGCAACATCATGCCCGAGTGTTTGCGCACCTCGAGCAGGTCGGCGACGAGTTCGGCATCGCCGGTGACGAACCCGGCGCGATAGCTCGCCAGGTTCGACGTCTTCGACAGCGAATGCACCGCGAGCAGGTTCGTATGGTCTCCGTCGCACACGCTCGGGTGCAGGATCGAGAGGGCTTCGCCCTCCCAGGTCAGCCCGAGGTAGCACTCGTCGGATACGACGATCGCGTCGCGGCTTCGCGCCCAGTCGACGACCTTGCGCAGGTGGTCCAGCCCGAGCACCTTGCCGGTGGGGTTCGACGGCGAGTTGACGAAGACCAGCGCCGCGCCTTCGGGGCCGAGCCGGTTGAGTCCGTCGGCGCGGATCAGGCGCACCCCGGCGAGCAATCCGCCCACCTCGTACGTCGGGTACGCCAATTCGGGGATGACCACGAGGTCGTCGGCGCCGAGGCCGAGCAGCGTGGGCAGCCACGCGATCATTTCCTTGGTCCCGATCGCGGGGAGCACCGCTGCGGGATCGAGGCCGGTGATGCCGTAACGGCGCGCGAGCGCGGCCACGGCCGCCTCCCGCAGTTCCTCGGTTCCGTGGTTGGTGGGGTACCCCGGTTCCGCGGCGACCGATGTCAGTGCATCGCGGATGACCGGAGCGACCGGATCCACCGGGGTGCCCACCGACAGGTTCACGATCCCGTCGGGGTGCGCGGCGGCCTTGGCCTTCGCCTCGGACAGCGAGTCCCACGGGAAGTCCGGGAGATTCCCGGCCACCGACCGGCGTACGCGTGCCTTCACCGCAGCACCGCCCGTTCGTTCATCGAGCGACACCTACTCCTCGCCCATGGGAGGGAGGTTCTTGATGAACGGCGGGTCGTAGGCGACCTTGCCGAGCTTCGCCGCTCCGCCGGGCGAACCCAGGTCGTCGAAGAAGTCGACGTTGGCCTTGACGTAATCGGACCACTCGTCGGGCACGTCGTCCTCGTAGAAGATCGCCTCGACCGGGCACACCGGTTCGCAGGCTCCACAGTCCACACACTCGTCGGGATGGATGTACAGCATGCGTCCACCCTCGTAGATGCAGTCGACGGGGCACTCCTCGATACATGCCTTGTCCAACACATCCACACACGGTTCCGCAATCGTGTACGTCACTGCTGTCTCCCTGCCTCTCTGTCGGCCCGCCGACCCGGCCGCACCGGCGATCCGCCGGCCGTGCGCGGTCCATCGTTCGTGGCGCACTCACCACTCGTCCAGTATCCCCCGTTGTTCGGGCACGCCTGTGCATTAGGGTGCCCTGACCCGGCAACGTGTACCCGCGAGTACCCGGACTCCGAAAGGCTACCGAACTGTGACGTCGAGCCCCCGGGGCGCGTACGCGGTGGTGCGCTGACGCGCGGGACGGCCGATGCCCTCGGCGATCGCGACGAGTTCTTCGACGGACTTCTCCGAGCCGTGCTGTGAACCCGCCATCCGGGAGATCGTCTCTTCCATCAGCGTGCCGCCCAAATCGTTGGCGCCGCCTTCGAGCATCGCGCGCGTTCCGGCGACACCGAGCTTGACCCAGCTGGTCTGGATGTTGTCGATCCGGCCGTGCAGCATCACGCGGGCCAGAGCATGCGCGGCCCGGTTGTCGCGCATCGTCGGACCAGGGCGCGACGCACCGGCCAGATACAGCGGCGACGACTGATGGACGAAGGGCAGCAACACGAACTCGGTGAACCCGCCCGTGCGGTCCTGGATGCCGCGAAGCACGTTCAGATGCCCGACCCAGTGGTGCGGCTGGTCGACGTGCCCGTACATCATCGTCGAACTCGAACGCAGACCCACTTCGTGCGCGGTCGTGACGACTTCCACCCACTCGGCGGCCGGCAGTTTGCCCTTCGTCAGCACCCACCGGACCTCGTCGTCGAGGATCTCGGCGGCTGTTCCCGGAATGGTGTCGAGTCCGGCCTCGCGCAGATCGATCAGCCAGTCGCGGATCGACGTACCGCTGCGTGCCACGCCGTTGACGATCTCCATCGGCGAGAACGCGTGCACGTGCATGGACGGAACACGTGCTTTGACCGCCCGTACCAGGTCGGCGTACCCGGTCACCGGCAACTCGGGGTCGATACCACCCTGCATGCAGACCTCGGTGGCGCCGGCGACATGCGCCTCCCAGGCGCGGTCCGCGACTTCCTGGGCCGACAGCGTGAACGCGTCCGCGTCACCCTTGCGCTGCGCGAACGCGCAGAAGCGGCAACCGGTGTAACAGATGTTGGTGAAGTTGATGTTCCGGTTGATCACGTAGGTGACGTCGTCGCCGACGGTGTCGCGGCGCAACTGGTCGGCGAGCGCGACCAGTGCTTCGAGACCGGCTCCGTCCGCGTTGGCGAGCGCGACGTACTCGTCGTCCGAACATCCCGCGGGATTCCGCTCGGCCGAGCGAAGTGCGGCCAGCACGTCGCTGTCGAGCCGGACCGGAGCCGACTCACCGAGGGCGAGCACCTGTTCGCGCACGGTTTCCCAGTCGCCGAACGCACTGCCCAGGTCGGAGCGGTACTCGGTGTTGCGTCCGCTCACGTCGATCTCGGAGTTGAGGTCCACCCGGCCGGACGACTCCCAGTCGATGTCGGGTTCCTGCCACGGCAGGCCGGTCGGCAGCACGTCGCGGGCCAGTCCGGTCTCCGGGTCGGCGAGGGCGCGCACGTGCGTGGTGATCCGGGGATCGATCCACGGCTGCCCCGCCAGGACGTACTGCGGCTGGGCTGCGATCCGCTCGGTGAGCACGTAACCCGCGTCGGCGCTCACCGCGGCGAGCGTGTCGAGGTTCGGCCACGGCCGTTCGGGATTGACGTGATCCGGGGTCAGCGGCGAGACTCCGCCCCAATCGTCGACGCCGGCGCCGAGAAGAGCGCGGCACTCGTCGAGCGAGACGAGGTTGGGCGGCGCCTGGATACGCATGCCCGGTCCGAGGACCAGCCGCGACACCGCGACCGCCGCGAGGAACTCGCCGAGATCGGCGTCGTCCGCGTCGCGCATCACGGTGTCGTCCTTGGCGCGGAAGTTCTGGACGATCACTTCCTGGATATGGCCGAATGCTTTGTGCGTCTTCCGGATCGCGTGGATCGAGTCGGCACGCTCGGCGACGGTCTCACCGATACCCACGAGAATTCCCGTGGTGAACGGCACCGACAGACGCCCGGCGTCGGTGAGCACGCGCAAGCGCACCGCGGGATCCTTGTCGGGGCTGCCGTAGTGGCACTGTCCCTTGTCGGTGAACAGTCGCTCCGAGGTGGTTTCGAGCATCATGCCCATCGACGGCGCGACCGGCTTGAGCCTCGACATCTCGGCCCAGCTCATGACGCCGGGGTTGAGATGCGGCAGCAGGCCGGTCTCCTCGAGAACCCGGATCGACATTGCGCGCACATAGTCCAGCGTCGAGTCGTAGCCGCGCTCTTCGAGCCACTGCGCAGCCTCGGGCCAGCGCTCCTCGGGCCGGTCCCCGAGCGTGAACAAGGCTTCTTTACAGCCCAACTCGGCGCCCTGGCGCGCGATCTCGAGGATCTCGTCGGGTTCGAGGTACATTCCGCGGCCTTCGGCGCGGAGTTTTCCCGGCACCGTCACGAATGTGCAGTAGTGGCAGCGATCCCGGCAGAGCCGGGTGATCGGGACGAAAACCTTGCGGGAGTAGGTGACGGTGCCGGGCCGCCCGGCGGCGAGCAGACCCGCATCACGCACCCGGGCCGCGGAGGCACACAGGTCCTCGAGATCGGATCCGCGTGCCTGCAACAGAACTGCGGATTCGTCGACGTTGAGCGTGACGCCGTCGCGCGCCCGGCGCAACGCCCGACGCATCGCGGAAGGCGCCGGCGGCGGTACCGCCCCGGGACGCACGGCGGGCGTCGGGAGCATCGCGGACTGCGCGGTGTCGTCTGCGGAATCGGTCATTGGCCGATCATCCGCCTCACCCGGCGCCCATGCCACCTCGGGGTCTATTCCCGCGGGTAGTCGTCGTCCGACGGCACTTCGCGGTGCTGTTCGTAGGTGTCGACGGGGTCGGCTTCGAGGGGCACATCGGAGGGCGGCACGTCTGCGGGTTCCTCACCCACAGGAATAGCCTGATCGATGCGATCGGCTTCGGAATCGTCACCCTGAGGGATGTCGATGTCGAGAGCGTCCGACGATTCGGTCATGGCGATCCTCCTTGTGCGATTCCGGCCCGGACGGGCCGGGCTCGAGTTCCGGCATCAGCCTAGCCTGGATGCCGACACGGATGTCGGGCCGCCGTCACAGGCCCCGGCGAGTATGGGAGGGCCATAGTGAACAGCGATGCCGAGGTGCGTTCGGAACCTCCGGTGGAACAGACGCCGCCGCGGGCCGAGGCGCCGGTGTCACAGGTTCGAATGGCCGACCCGGCGTGGCGCCCGAGCGACAAAGCACGCTTGTTGTGGTCGATCAACGCCGCTCTGCTGTGGGTGCCGGTCGTCGTCGCGCAGATCGTGTGGTGGGTCGTCGATCCCCGTCTCACGCTCTGGCATGTCGCCGCCGCCGCGGCGACCGTCGTCGTCGGCGGACTGCACATCGCGGTGGTGCCGCAGTGGCGGTACCGCGTCCACCGCTGGGAGATCAGCGATACAGCTGTGTACACGCGATCCGGATGGTTCACCCAGGAACGGCGCATCGCGCCCATCTCGCGCATCCAGACGGTCGACACCGAGCGCGGCCCCATCGACCGCCGGCTCGGCCTGGCCACCGTCACCGTCACCACCGCGTCGTCCGCAGGTGCCGTCGAGATCACCGCACTCGACGTGGCCGTCGCGGACGAGACAGTCGCGCGACTGACCGACATCGCCGGCCGCGACGGGGTCGACGCGACGTGACCACCGATCCGCACCCCGACCAGGACCGGGTCGCCGCGGTGTCCGCGCCCGACCGGACCGACGAGCCCGCATCGTGGTCGAGGCTCGACCCGCGCATGCTGCTCGTCCACCCGGTCGAAGAGATCCTGCGCCTGCTGCCCGTGCTGGTCGGCACGGTCGTGCTCGGCAGCAGCAGCGGCAACCCGTACTGGGGACTCGCAGCCGCCGCGGTGCTCGTGGTGATCGGCTTGTCCCGGTGGTTCACGACGACGTACCGCGTGGGACCTGTCCACGTCGAACTCCGGCGCGGGCTGCTCCAGCGACAGGAACTGTCGATCCCGCGGAGCCGGATCAGGTCGGTCGACGTCGAGCAACGGGTCCTGCACCGGCTTCTCGGTCTCGCCGTCGTGAAGATCGGGACCGGCCAGTCCGCCGGCGCAGGCCGCGACCGCAACCGGTTCGAACTCAACGGACTCGCCGCCGACTCCGTTCCGGCGTTGCGCGACGCCCTGCTCGGCGACAGGTCGGCGCGCACCGACTCCGGCGATGCCGACGCAGCGGCGACGGCACCTTCGGCGGAAACGTCGCCCGAAATCGAGATCGCCCGGTTCGATCCGCGCTGGGTTCGGTACGCCCCTTTCTCCGCGACCGGCCTGATCGGTATCGCTGCCGTGGTGGGCATCGCCTTCCAGTACGGGCTGGGCGAGCGTCTCGCCGAGTCCCGCAGCGTCGAACGCGGTGTCGCGGCATTCGAGGCTGCCGGTGTGGCGGTCTCGGTCGTGGTCCTCACGCTGGTCGTGCTGCTGATCGCGAGTATCGGCGCCTGCGTGCGTTACGTGTTGCTCTACGGAAACCTGCGGGTGACCGACGACGGGCGCATGCTGCGCATCGGCCACGGCCTCGTGAAGGTCCGTCATTCGACCCTCGATCGCGAGCGCTTGCGCGGCGTCAACCTGCGTGAGCCGCTCGCTCTCCGGCTCGCCGGCGGCGCGCGTCTCGACGCGATCATGACGGGCGTGGCCGCGGAAAGCGGCGAATCGTCGCTGGTACTGCCGTCGGCGCCGGAACGCGACGTGCACCGCGTCGCCGCACAGGTGCTCACCGATCCACTCCCCGTACACGTGCCGCTGCTCGCCCACGGTCCCGCGGCGCGTCGCCGTCGTTACACGCGCGCACTCGTCCCTGCGGGTCTTGTCGCCGCCGCCGTGATCGGCGCTCTGGCGGTGACCGGGCGCTCGTTACCGCTTCCGGCAACGGTCGCGGTAGCCGTAGGACTCCTCGCGGGGGCATGCGCACTCGCATGGGACCGTTATCGCGGACTCGGCCACGCCGTCGTGCCCGGTCGTCTCGTGACGCGGAGCGGATCGATGGACCGGCAACGCGTGAGCCTGGACGCCGAGGGGATCATCGGCTGGACGGTGCGGCAATCTTTCTTCCAGCGCCGGGCAGGCGTGGCCACGGTCGTCGCCGCGACGCCGGCCGGGGCAGGACACTACGAGGTGATCGACATTCCCGAGGAACTCGCATGGTCGCTGGTCGAGGCGGTCACCCCCGGCTGCGCCGACTCCTGGACGCGGCGATGAGGGGCCCGCTGCCCGGCCCGGAACCGGACAACCTCGAACAGATGGACGCCGAACTCGTCGAGTGCCGGGCGTGCCCGCGGCTGGTGGCATGGCGCGAGCAGGTCGCGCGGGAGAAGCGTGCCGCCTTCCGCGACGAGGAGTACTGGGGACGGCCGGTGCCCGGCTTCGGGCCGGACGACGCGTCCCTGCTGATCGTCGGGCTCGCGCCTGCGGCGCACGGAGGAAACCGCACCGGGCGGATGTTCACGGGCGATCGTTCGGGTGACGTGCTGTACGCGGCGCTGTACGAGGCGGGTTTGGCGTCGCAGCCGGTCGCGACGCACCGCGGCGACGGTCTCGAACTGTTCGGAACGCGCATCACCTCACCGGTGCACTGTGCTCCGCCGGCGAACAAACCGACGGTCCTCGAACGGGACACGTGCCGCCGCTGGCTCGAACAAGAACTCGATCTGCTGTCACCGACCCTGCGGTCGGTGGTCGTACTGGGCGGGTTCGGGTGGCAGTCACTGCTGCCGGTACTGGCCTCCGCGGGATGGACGGTGCCCACGCCACGGCCGAAGTTCGCCCACGGGGCGCATGTCGTCCTGGACCCGGTCTCGGACGCGCGGCAGCCCCTCCACCTGTTCGGGTGCTATCACGTGAGCCAGCAGAACACCTTCACCGGGCGGCTGACGCAGGACATGGTGGCGACGGTGCTCAGGGACGCTGCTCGGGCGGCCGGACTGCCCGTGAAATCTCCTTGATGCGAACCGAGAACAGGTACACACCCGCCGGCGCGAGGGCCGCGACCGGCAGGAGCAGGATGCGCCAGTCGGCGACGACCACCTGGTCGCCGCCGGGACCGCCCGCCAGGCACAGCAGGAACACGACGCCCCACGCCACCAGCGGAAGCGCGGCGCGGCCCAGCGATCCCGTCTCGGTGCGCATCGCTGCCACCAGGAGAAGATTCAGCACGGCGGCCAGCACGATGACAATGGGGAACGGCACCCCGCCGAGATAGAGGCCCAGGTAGAACACGGACAGTACGGCGCACAGCCCGCCGCTGATCACGAGCAGGGCGACTACGCCCCTGCGCGGTGCGGGTTCGGATACGGACGCGGGACCACCGGACAGCCCGGTTGCGGGATCGACCGTCATGACACGATAGTGCGCCACACGGCCACGAGCGGCGCAACCGGGTCCTGTGCGATCACGGGACGGGCGGGTAGCCGAGCATCGTCAGCAGGGCACTCTGCTGATCGGCGAAGTGGTAGAGGGCGTCGTAGTACTCCGCGCGGATCTCGCCTGCGTAGGGCCGCAGCGAGTCCACGAACGCGACGATCTGGTTTTGCACGGACCAGTTGTACATCGAACCCCCTGCGGTGAGGCCGCCCCCGCGCGGCAGTACCTATGACCGCGGCGCCAGGACCGCAGTATCTATGACCCAGGTCACACTAGCCGATGCCGGCGAACAGGTCATCCTCACGACCGGTGTCGTCGACGCGACCGCGTTCCCCCCGGGCCAGCACGAAGTACTCCTCGGCGAACACCGGTTGCGCCACCATGTTCGACAGTGCGAACGCGCCCCCACCGGGAGCCAGGACGACCTGGGTCGCATGGGCGGCCATCGCCGAACGTTTCGCGTCGAGCACACCGCTGACGTCGACGACGGTGGTCACCTGGTCGTCGGGCACACTCGGAAGCTCGTCCGCTTCCGGCATGCGCCAGCCTTCGGGCAGGTGGTCCAAAGCGGCGATTCCCGCGTCCAGAGCCGAGCGTTCGGTGACGGTCCAGTACACCTTCGCGGGAGTCCAGGGCGCACCCGCCTCCGGAAAGTCTTCGGTGCCGGACACTTCGACGGCAGCGGTGACGCGGTCGTGGACCGCGATGTGATCGGGATGCCCGTACCCACCGCGCGGGTCGTAGGTGACGACGACGTGTGGGCGGGTCTCCCGGATCACCGCGACGAGCGCCTCCAGCGCCTCGTCGGCGTCGGCGTTCACCCACGCCCTCGGGTTCTCGGCAGAGGGTGTCCCGGCCATTCCCGAGTCTCGCCAATGGCCTGCACCGCCGAGAAAACGCGGGCCGTCCACCCCGAGCGCCGCAAGAGCGCGACCGAGTTCGAGGATGCGGTACCCGCCCAGTTGGTCGGCCTGATCGGCCGCCAATTGCGCCCAGCGGTCCCCGATGACCTCACCTTCCTCGCCGAGCGTGCAGGTCACGACGGTGACCTCGGCGCCTTCTGCAGCGTAGCGGGCGATGACGCCGCCTGTGGTGAGCGATTCGTCGTCGGGATGGGCGTGAACCAGCAGCAGCCGACGATCCGCAACGTTCGGCGTCTGAACGAAATCTGTTGTCACGGTGTACTCCTCCACCACAAATGTGCGTCTCCGACGATGCCGGCGGGAACCGAACCGGCCAGCGACACGTTGTCGATCTCCGGCCCGGCCGCGACCACGGTGCGATCCTGCAGGATCGGGAGGTTCACGGCGAGCGCCCACAGGCCGGGCTGCGCGGCGGTGATGACCTCGCGGGGGTCGGCGGTGCCGCGCACCGCAGCGAGCAATTTTTCCTCGAGTTCGGGATCGCACGCCCCGGACAGGTTGCTCGGCGCATCGAGCATTGCCCGTATCTCGTCTTCTTCGTCGTCCGAGCTTCCACCGGTCGACCCGGTAGTGCGGGCGGCCTCCGTGGCCTCGTCACCGGGGTTCGTGGAGTCCCCGCCCTCTGCCTTCGGCGGATCGGTGGCGCGGGCAGCGCCCTCGACGACGGGCAGCACCGGCGGACACCCGAACCGGGACAGCGCTGCGGTCGCGGGATCGTCCCCCACCCGCATCCATCCCAGGACCGCATGCACGCTGCCGTCGACCAGCGACTCGCCGTACAACTCGTCCGGGGGTAGCTCCGTCACGGTCGCGGCGATACCGGCGTCGCGCAGGACATCGGCCGCCGTGCGCGCGACCGCGAGGGTGGTCTCGGCGTCTTCCGGCACTCCGATCACGAAGTTCAGAGGTTCGCCGTTGCGGAGAAGGAGAGTGTCGTCCGCTTCCGGGGCGGGCGGTGCGCCGGTAGGTGACGACGTCGGGTCGGCAGACGGACCGTCGGCGTCGGCGGGCGGTTCCTCGGGCAGGGGTTCCGGAGCGACGGGCATGTATCCCGCTTCCGCGAGCAGACCGAGTGCCTCTTCCCTGCTGGGTCGCGGCGGCATCGTGGGCGCGTATCCGGGATCGGACGGCGCCAGCACCTGGGCGCGTGCCGGGACGACGCTGGTCTGAGTCCCCGCACCGACGAGTGCGAGTAGCTCCGGGTCGAGCAGACCGAGGATCCCCCGGCGCACGCGCAGGTCGGCAAGTTCGTCCGCACGGGTGTTGAGGGTGAAGTCGAGCGTGCGCGGCTGCAACTGGACGCCGGTGCGGACGCCGGGCACCGCGTCGAGTTGGGCGAGCAACGCCGCCCCGCCCCGCGCTTGTGCCACCTGAGCGTCACCGCTGCGCAGAGACTCGGCGAACTGGGAGTCGGTGCCCCCGCGGCGCATCAGGATCTCGTCGGGCACAGCGGGAGTGCCCCAGAACCGATCGTTGCGTTCGAGGAGCACCTCGCCGCGGCCACGGTCGACGGCGTCGACGTGGAATCTGCCGCCCGAGACCGGAATCGTTTCGGACAGTCCGCTCAGGAACCCGCCGGGGGTGTCCTTGACGAGATGTGCGGGCAGCAGGTCGGTGAACAATTCGCGCCAGGCCGGATACGGCTCGCGCAGCGTGACGGTGACAGTCTTGCCTCCGCCCGACGAACGCACGTCGTCGATGAGCCGATAGCCCGCGGGATCGACGACTCCCGGCTGCGTGATCATCTGCTGCCACAGGTACCGGAAGTCCTCGGCCGCGATCGGGGCGCTGTCGGACCACTGCGCCTCGTCGCGCACCTGGTACGTGATGGTGAAGGGATCCTGCTCGGTGACCTCGGCGGAGATCAGCACGGTCTCGTCCGGTACCCACAGCGTCGCCGCCGGATTCTGCGGATCGGGCACGGCCCGGAACGCGCTGGGCAGTACCAGGCCCGCGACAGCGTTCGCGACGGGCGACTGGTCGGACAGCAGATGCGGATTGAAGCCGGTATCGACCCTGTCGATCGCCACGACCACGGTGCTGCGGGGTCGCGTCGGAGCCGGAGGAGTCGTCGGCTCGGCCTGTTCGATGGGCGGCGGCGGATCGGCGGTACACGCCGTCAGCACCAGGACCGCCGATGCGAGGAGCGCCGGGACTCCGGCTCGCCACCGGCGACGGACACGCGTACGCAACACTCCGGCTTCCTTCCCGTCGACCAGACGGTACGTGGCGGTCCCGGCCAGCACACTGCTCGCCGGGACCGCCACATCCTTACTACTTGTTACGGGCCTTCTCGCGCGACCGCGCGCGCTGCCGGTCGGTCGCCGAGAGGTGCACCTTGCGGACGCGCACGATCTCGGGGGTGACCTCGACGCACTCGTCGCCGGCACAGAATTCCATAGCAGCCTCGAGGGTCAGCTCGATGGGCTTGGCCAGCGTCTCCATCACGTCGGCGGAAGACTGACGCATGTTGGTCAGCTTCTTCTCGCGGGTGACGTTGATGTCGAGGTCTTCCTGACGCGGGTTGATGCCCACGACCATGCCCTCGTAGGTGTCCGCACCGGGCTCGACGAAGAACGTGCCGCGGTCGGCCAGCTGGATCATCGCGAACGGCGTGACGGTGCCGGTCCGGTCGGAGACGAGCGAGCCGGTATGGCGGGCGCGAATCTCGCCGGCCCACGGGGCGTAGCCGTGGAACACGGCGTTGGCGATGCCGGTGCCGCGCGTTTCCGTGAGGAAGTCGGTGCGGAAACCGATCAGGCCGCGGGACGGGACGAGGAATTCCATCCGCACCCAGCCCGCACCGTGGTTGGTCATCTGCACCATCTTGCCCTTGCGGTTGGCGAGCAACTGCGTGATGGCACCGAGGTACTCCTCGGGGGTGTCGATGGTGAGCTCCTCGAAGGGCTCGTGCAGCTTGCCGTCGACCTGCTTGGTAACCACCTGGGGCTTACCGACGGTCAGCTCGAAGCCTTCGCGGCGCATCTGCTCCACGAGGATGGCCAGCGCCAGCTCGCCACGACCCTGGACCTCCCAGGCATCGGGACGGCCGATGTCGAGCACCTTCAGCGACACGTTGCCGACGAGTTCCGCGTCGAGGCGGGACTTGACCATGCGTGCGGTGAGCTTGTGGCCCTTGACGCGCCCGACCAGCGGGGACGTGTTGGTACCGATCGTCACCGAGATCGCGGGCTGGTCGACGGTGATCCGGGGCAGTGCCACGGGGTTCTCGAGGTCCGCGAGGGTGTCGCCGATCATGATGTCGGGGAAACCTGCGACGGCGACGATGTCACCGGCGATGGCGGACTCTGCGGGATGCCGCTCCACACCGACGGTCGCGAGCAACTCGGTGATCTTCGCGCGGGTGACGACGGGCTCGCCGTCGACTTCGCGCATCCAGCTCACGGTCTGGCCCTTGCGGAGCTCACCGTTGTGGATGCGGACGAGCGCGAGACGACCGAGGAACGCGGACGCGTCGAGGTTGGTGACGTGTGCCTGCAGCGGTGCCGCAACGTCGCCCTTCGGCGCCGGCACGTACTCCATGAGGACGTCGAACAGATCGTCGAGGTTCTCCGCGTCGGGCGCTTGGCCGTTCTCGGGCTGCTTCCGCGACGCCTTGCCCTCACGGCCCGATGCGTAGAGCACCGGAAGTCCGAGCGCGAGTTCGGCAGCCTGGGCGGCTTCGTCGTCGAGATCGGACGCGAGGTCGAGCAGCAGGGTCTGGCTTTCCTCGACGACCTCGGCGATGCGGGCGTCGGGACGGTCGGTCTTGTTGACCACGAGGATCACCGGCAGCGACGCGGCGAGTGCCTTACGCAGCACGAACCGGGTCTGCGGCAGCGGTCCCTCGGAGGAATCGACGAGCAGCACGACGCCGTCGACCATGGACAGGCCGCGCTCGACCTCTCCACCGAAGTCGGCGTGGCCGGGGGTGTCGATGACGTTGATGACAGTCACGCTGCCGTCGGGGTGGTGACGGTGCACCGCGGTGTTCTTCGCGAGAATGGTGATGCCCTTCTCACGCTCGAGGTCACCGGAGTCCATGACCCGGTCCACGAGTTCCGCACGTTCGGCGAACGCGCCCGACTGGCGCAGCATGGCGTCGACGAGGGTGGTCTTTCCATGGTCGACGTGCGCCACGATGGCGACGTTCCGAAAATCAGCGGTGCTCACGCGATGGCTCTCCTGGCTGTTGTCCGCGGCCACACGGCACTGGACCCGGTCGGCACCTCGCCCGTACGGCGCATATTGTTCGAAGCCGCTACGCGATTGCGATACGCCCACACCCGGCCTGAGACGGCCCGAGCAGGCACTGCGGCCACGAACATCCTACCGCTCTTCCGGGGGCGCCTGCTCCGGCCCCTCCCCGTAATGCCAGGTCACGACGCCGGAACGTGAGATTCACCACGCGAGGACGCCGTTATGCGAGCGTTACAGCCCTCCCAGGAGGTCTACAACCGCCTCTTGCGTTCCCGTAAGGGCACGCTAACCTGACACCCGGATGCTGCGACGAGGGCGGGACGATTCATGGGCAAGAAGATCAAGCCGAGCAAGGTCGCCGGCCTGAAGCCGAAGAAGAAGTGCTGCCGCAAGAAGACCCGCTGCGTGAAGTGCCCCGTGGTCATCATGCGCATGAAGAAGGTCGCGAACGACGACCTGAGCAAGAAAGAACTCCGCAAGCACCTGGAGAAGGCGCGCGCCGCCTGAACTCAGCCGGCGAGCAGCGCCCGGAGGTCCGGCAGCCACACCCGGTCCGCTGCCACGAGGTCCACGTCGTCGAGTTCACCGGCATCGACCCAGCGCACCGCGGCGTGATCGAGCGCGCGGGGTTCTCCGTCGAGCAGGTGCACCCGGTACGCACACATCACCAGACCGCCGCGAAGGTGAACTTCGGCGCCGAAACGCTCTCCGCCGCGGACCTCGACACCCAGTTCTTCGCGCAGTTCGCGGCGAAGCGCCTCCTCGGCACTCTCCCCCGGTTCGACCTTCCCGCCGGGCAATTCCCACTGGCCGGCGAGTTCGGGCGGCCGGGTCCGCTGAGCGAGGAGTACGCGCCCGTCACGGACTACAGCCCCGGCGACGACGTGTCCCGTCGGCGGTGTCGTTGCGGTCATGCCGTGCATCGTCCCAGAATGGTTCATGGCCCAGTTACTGACGGACGGCGAGATCGACGCGGCACTGTCCGAACTCCCGCACTGGCGACGAGCAGGTGCGTCCCTGATCCGAACGATCGAGGCTCCGACGTTCCCCGACGCGATCGCGCTGGTCGACAAGGTCGCGGAGGCCGCCGAAGAGGCGGACCACCATCCCGATATCGACATCCGATGGCGGAAGGTGACCTATTCGCTGTGCACGCACTCCTCGGGGGGGATCACCGAATCGGACGCGGAGATGGCGCGCCGGATCGATCAGTTGGCTCAGACGGTCGGTCTGTAGGGGTCGCGGCGTCGGAGGCTTCTTCTGCGACGGTAACCGTCGCGGCGTGCTCAGTCTCCGAGGCCCGCAACTTCCGCGCGCCCACGATCATCCAGACGTAGACGAGGACCGCACCGGCGACGTAGACCGTGCCCAGCCACGCCAGGGGCGCGGGCCGCCCCACCGTCCAGATCGAGTCCTGCGCACTGCTGAGCACCCACGGCACGCCGACGAGCGTCACGACGGCCCAGAACGCGGCGAGGATACGAGTGCCGGTGAGCCCGGCCAGCGGGCCGTACAGGAGCCAGATCAGCATCGGAACGACCCACACCCAGTGATGGGCCCACGAGATCGGCGAAACCAGCAGACCGAGGAGTTGCACCACGAGCAGGGTCCCGAGCAGATCGTCCTTTCCGAGCGAACGCCACGCGGCGAACGCGAGTGCGGCGCACACGACGACAGCGACGAGCCACAGCGGTCCGGTCTCGACGTCCTCCCCCACGATGCGGCTCAGCGCGCCGCGGAGCGACTGGTTCCACACCGATCCGACCGGACCGATCCGGTCGGCGTCGCCGAACAGGGTGGTGAAGTAGGTCAGTCCTTGCTCGCCGAGCGTGAGCACGCTGACCAGGACGGTCACCGCGAACGCGACGGCAGAGAACACGGCTTCCCGCCATCGACGCCGTGCAAGGAAGTAGAGGCCCGTGATGGCGGGCGTCAGCTTGATTCCGGCGAGAATTCCTACGAGGCCGCCGGAAAGCCACCACCGGGAACTGCGCACCGCGACCATGACGCCGAGGACCAGGAAGACGTTGATCTGCCCGTAGTCGAGGGTGGTGCGCAGCGGTTCGGTCCAGATGCCGACGGCCGTCCACGCGAGGGCGACCCCGGTCCACCGCCGCGTGCGCGCTTCGGGCCCGATCACAAGTTCGAAAGCGATACGCACAACGAAGAACAGGGCCGCGACCGTGAGCAGTTGCCACGCCACGCCGAGCACCGCGAACGGCACTACGTGCAGCGGGAGGAATACCAGCGCTGCGAACGGCGGATACGTGAAGGGCAGCGGGAAGTCCGGGGTGTAGCGACTGTAGGTGAAGTTGTAGAGGTCGCCGTCGAGGAGAGCGGCGGAGCCGTCCACATACACATGCAGGTCGACGAGGTTCATCCCGTTGGGCGTGAACAACGTCCAGGCGAGTCGTGCCGCGACGGACACCACCAGCAGTGCCGCGCACCACCGCACCGGATACGAAGGAACTCGTCGTGGCACCGCGGTGCAGCCTCCCGTCGTTCCCTGGCCCGGATGTCCGGACCTTCGGCTCTAGAGACTACCGGCGAACACCCAGCCCTCCGAAACCCTGATTCACTCTGGTAACAATCTCATCTCTACTCACAACAGTCACAAAGGAAACACGTTACCGTCTACCGGGTACCGCCATTCGGAACAAACTGTGGCTACACTCCCCCGAAGGCAACCGCCAACCCGGGTTCGGCACGGTGGGTTGTCCTGCGGGAGGGGACTCCATAGAGTGTCGCCTCGAGCCGTCAGTACCGGCTGGTCTTCCAGGCCTACCAGGTGCTTCAACGACAAGGATGGGGAACAGTGCTTCGTACTCGAGGAATGCGGCGTGCGCTCACAGCGTGCGCACTTGCCGCCACTGCGGGACTGGCGGTGCCGTCGCACGCCTTCGCGCAACCGGCGCCCCCGGCGCTGCCCGACCTGACCCAGTTCGTCGAACTCCCGCAGTTCGAGGTCCCGGCCGACCTGTCCATCGAGTCGTTGACACGTCTGATCCCCGAAATCCAGGCGAACCCCGAGCAGGTAGAAGCACTCGCATCGCTCGCTCCCGCCATCGTCGGAGCTGCGGCAGGGCCGTCGGATGTTGCCGACGTCGCGGACGGCAGCAACGACCTGCTCGCACAGGCGAAGGAACTGCTCGCGAATTCCGAGCTTCCGGAGTCCCTGAAGGGCACCCTTCAGCGCGTCATCACCTTCCTGGACGGCAGCGGCGGCGGCGGCCCCGACATTCCGGCACCGGGCACGGTCGTGATCTCGCAGTTCCTGTACCCCACGCTCGGCCAGGATTGCATCGGTGACGGACAGGACTCCGTGGGCAGCGCGCTCGCAGTGGCCGGTCCTGCTCAGCTGCCGCCCCCGGGCCCGGCCGCCGGTCAGGTCGGATTCGTCTTCACCGCGCTCGGCACCGCGCCTACCGCTGGCGAACAGGACCTGACCCTGAGCTGGATCAACGTCTCCAACGGCCGCAGCGGCACCCAGCCGCTCACCAACGAGGCACGTATCAACCCGGACGGTCCCGCAACGTTGACCGCCATCGCCGACACCGGCGCCGGCCAGGTCGTAGCGGTCGTCTCGGGTGGCATCACCACCCAGAAGGAAGGCGCGGACCCGCGTTCGTGCACCTTCCTCCCCACCCTGGGCCTGGTGTCCGTGCCCTGACGGACACCGATAACAGAACAACCGAAGGCCGCCGGGATTCTTCCCGGCGGTCTTCGCGTGTCTGTACAGGGCTTCGGTCCGGTGCGCTGGACCGAAACCGGTTGTACATCGGCGGTATCCCCGTGCTAGACACGGTGGACCAACTAGTTGATATGGCGCACTAAAGTTTTCGGCCGCGATCTCGCCGGCCCCTGAGCGAGGAGAGGCATGGCCGTCGAAACTCCGATCCCGACGCGGGAGCAACCCGCTCCTTCCGGGATCGTCGCGGTCCTGGCCATGTGCGGGATCAGCGTCGCCCTCATGCAGACCCTGATCGTGCCGATCCTGCCCCGGCTGCCGCTCCTCGTGAACGCATCTCCGGAGAACACGTCCTGGGCAGTGACCGCGACACTTCTGGCCGGTGCGGTCGTCACCCCGATCAGCGGCCGGCTCGGTGACATGTTCGGCAAACGCCGGATGCTGCTCGTCAGCCTCGGCATGATGGTGCTCGGTTCCGCGGTGTGCGCGATGGCGAACACACTCCTGCCCCTCGTGATCGGTCGGACTCTCCAGGGCGCCGCCGTAGGCGCGATCCCCCTCGGCATCGCCATCCTGCGCGACGAGCTTCCGGCCAAACGGGTTCCCGGCGCGATGGCCACGATCAGCGCGACCATGGGTGTGGGCGGAGCAATCGGCTTGCCCCTCGCGGCACTGGTCGCACAGCTCACCGACTGGCACATGTTGTTCGTGGCCTCGCTGGTGCTCGGCGCGGTCGGCATCGCCGCGGTATGGAAGTTCGTCCCGGAATCACCGCGACGCAACCCGGGCCGGTTCGATTTCCTTGGAGCGGGTCTGCTCTCGTCCGCCCTGATTCTCCTTCTCGTTCCGGTGACGAAGGGAAATTCGTGGGGTTGGGCTGAGCCGGCCACCCTCGCCATGCTCGGCGGAGCGCTGCTGGTCTTCCTGGGATTCGGCTGGTACGAGTTGCGCGTCGACCGGCCGCTGGTCGATCTGCGACTGTCCGCCCGCCGTCCCATTCTGATGACGAACCTGGCGTCGATCGCGCTGGGCTTCGCGATGTACGCGAACGTCCTCGCGTTCCCCCAATTGCTCATGGCGCCACCCGAAACCGGCTACGGACTCGGGCAGACGATGGTCGCTGCCGGTATGGCCCTCGCGCCGAGCGGACTCGTCATGATGGCGTTGTCCCCCGTGTCGGCACGGATCACCACCACGTTCGGCCCGCGTGTCACCCTCGCCTGCGGCGTGGTCTTCGTGGGCGCCGGTTATCTCACGGCGTATCTGCTGCACCGGGAGTTGTGGCACATCATCGCGGCATCGATGGTCATCGGAGCCGGTGTGGGTCTCGCCTACGCCGCCATGCCCGCGCTCATCATGAGTTCCGTCCCGCTCCACGAGTCCGCGGCGGCGAACAGTCTGAACACGCTGATGCGGTCCATCGGTACCTCGACGGCGGCAGCGGTGATCGGTGTCGTGCTCGCAGCGATGACCGTGCAGGTCGGCGATGCAGTCGTGCCGGAACTCAGCGGGTTCCGCACCACCTTCCTCATCGCGGCGCTCGCGTCCGTCGTGGCCCTGGTGTTCACCGCGTTCATCCCGCCGCCACCTCCGCGAGTACGCGAGGTCGGACCGGCTAGAGGCGTGTAAGCGACCACTGTCCGTAATCCGCGCTGAAGACGCGGTTGACGTCGATACCGATTCCGTCGATGGTCCCGCCGCCCTTCTGGTGCAGGTGTGCGCGCGGATGGACGTAACCGGCCGACGTGCCCCAGTCGTGCTGCCAGTAGAACGCGCCGAGGCCTACCGCGGACGCCCAGTCGATGGTCGGAGAGTTCGCGTACACGCCGGTGTTCGCGGGGCCGACTACCTCCTGCCACGCGAGAAGGTAGGGCACAATCCGGGTGGTGAACTGCTCGAAGTTCGGGTTGTCGTCGATCGACGCGTAGATCGGCCGGTCGGCGGGTCCGCCCGCCGCGCGGTGCAATTCCAGACCGCGTCGCGCGTGCCTCAGTCCTGCGTCGTAGCCGCCGAGCCAGTCGGCGGTCTCCGCCTTGCCGAACTGGTAGCACGACACCACTTCCAGTCCGTTGTCGAGCAGGGCGCCGGCTTCTCCCCGGGTCAACGGCTTACCGAGCATCCAGTCGGCGCCGGGCCGACGGTCGGATACATACCGGATCGCCCCGATGTGTCCTGCGGCCCTGATCGACGCCGCCGACGGCACACCCGCCGAATAGTCGACGATGGTGCCGAGGACGTCCCGGGCCTGCGCCGCCCCCGGGGCCATGACCGCGGAGGCCACCACGGCGCCCGAGCCGATCGCCGCGTACCGCAACATGTCTCGACGAGAAAACGTCATGGCGCCCCCGTTCCGGAATGTGTGATCGTGCCTTCGGATTGCACCACATTCACACCTGCCACACGCAGCACATCGGTAAAGGTGCTGGTCGGACCTACGCTGCGAACGGTCCTCAGCGGCCCGCCAACTCGGCGAAGAACGCGGGCACGAGCGCGACATCTTCGACGGTGCGCACCGTGGTGCGTATGCCGAGTCCGTGCTCCTTGAGGAGGTCGCACAGACCCTCGCCGTCGACGAGATCGATGGGCGGAGCGCCGTGCCGGTGTGCCTCCGCGCGCGCATCGTCGGTGAAGGATCCGGTGGACACCAGCAGACCCTTCTCCCCGCGACCGACCATCGCCGCACGGAATTCGCGAACGACGTCGGCGCCCGCGCGCTCCTGTCCGCGGACGAACCGGAAGAACACCGAGAAGCTGAGCAGCGAGACACGCAGGATGCCGGTGCCCTCCACCTGCGCGTCGGAGTCGGTGCCCCCACCCGGAGCGGGGACTGTCAGAGTCGTGAAGCCCGCGGACCGCAGCACAGCGGTGACGAGGCGCTCGAAACCCTCCGCGGGAAGGTCGGCGACCGCCCCGAGTACCGGTTCTCGCCACAGCTCGGGATCCTCGGGTGCAGCGGCGAGCGGCACGACCTGCGCGCCTTGGGACGAGTTGCGGACCAGGCGTCGGCGTCGCTTCTCCGCGGTGTACGCGACCTGCATGGGCTTGATCTCGGATTCGCGGACCGCGCGACCGTCGTCGGTCACGCTCCACACGCCTCGACGGGTGTTCGACAGCAGGCCCATGCCCTTGAGGTAGGTGCGCGCCCAGGCGATCCGGTACTCGATTTCGGTGCCGGGCCCGTCACCGTGCAGTACGGCCCGGTCCGCCTCGGACAAACCGACCCGGGCGATCACGGCCCCGTCGATCTCCTCGATGACCCCGGATCCGCCGATTTCGATCACGGCCTGCAGCGTCGGCCACAGGAGATCCGTGTACGGCGGCAACGCGGATTCGTCGCCTCCGGTGTTCCGGACGGAATTACCGATCGCGTTCCGGCGCTGCACACCTTCCCCTAACGTTGCGGCCACGCGGCCGCGGCTTCGGTCCTGGACGTCGGAAAATACCCTAGCCGATTGGTCACGGACCCCGGCCGTCGCGCTCCGCTCCGAAACCGTCCGCTCGCACCCGGCCGGCGACCTACCATGCGAGACGGGGACTCCACCCCTTTCTCCGCTTCGCATGAGGTGACCTCATGAACCGACCCGCACCCGTCGACATGGCCCACCACGCGCACCTGAGCGGCATGTTCGCGCCGCAACGCGACGAGGTGGACGTACGAGACCTCGTGGTCGAGGGACATCTGCCCGACGACCTGGAAGGCAGCTACCTGCGCAACGGCCCGAATCCTCGATTCGATCCGATCGGGCAGTACGTCTACCCGATCGACGGGGACGGAATGGTGCACCGCGTCGAACTGTCCGGCGGTACCGCGCGCTACACGAACCGGTTCGTGCGGACCCCGCAGGTCGTGGCCGAGGAGAAGGCGGGACGAGCCCTGTGGGCCGGCATCACCGACCCGTATTTTCCGCCCGCCGACGAGGTGGGGCCCGATCTCGCGAACACCATGCGCGAACTTCCCGACATCAACGTGGTCCGTCACGGCGGGCGGTTGCTCGCGCTGGCCGAGGCCGCGCCGCCGTACGCGCTCGGTTCGGAACTCGAAACGCTGGGCCGGGAGACATTCGGCGGGGCGTTACCTGTCGGCCTTACCGCCCATCCCAAGATCGATCCGCGCACCGGCGAGATGGTCGCGTTCTGCTACATGCTCGACGCGCCGTTCCTGACATGGTCGGTGTTCGGCCCGGACGGCGCGGTCGTACGCGCGGCCACACCCGTCGACGGTGCCGACCGCCCTCTGATGGTGCACGACATGGCTCTCACCGAGACCTATATCGTGCTGATCCTGGCGCCGATGGTCTTCGACCTGGAAAAGATCTTCACGGGCGCCTCGCCCCTCGACTGGCAACCCGAACTCGGGGTCCGGGTCGCCCTCGTCCCCCGCGACGGTGGCGCAGTGCGCTGGTTCTCCACCGACTCCTTCTGGATGTGGCACACCGCCAATGCCTTCGACCTCCCCGGAGGAGATGTCGCGGTCGACTACGTCGAGTGGCGGTATCCCGGCGCGTTGACCGAGCACGACGGACCCAACCCGTCGCTGTTGCGCCGTGCCGTCATCGGCCGGGACGGCGTCGCCCGCACGACACTCCACGACCGCGACATCGAGTTCCCACGCATCGACGAGCGTCTGTCGACGGACCGACACCGCATCGTCGCCACGCTGGGCCGCAGCGGGTCGCAACGATTGCCGTCCGGCTCCGCCGACGCATTGTTCTGGTTCGACGTAGATTCCGGCGCCGACACGGTGTGGTCCGGGGGCAGGCTCTCCCCCGGCGAGCCGGTGTACCTCACGAGCACGTCCGGCGCCGGTTACTGGGGTTCGATCGCGACCGACTTCACCGATCTGACGAGCTGGTTCCTGGTGTTCTCCGCCGATGATCCCGGCACCGGACCGCGTGCACGGGTGCGGTTACCGATCCGGGTGCCGGCGGGATTGCACGGCACGTGGGTGCCCTCGGGGTAGGGGCAGCCACCGCTTACTGTGGACCGATGGGTTTCACACGTGCCGAACTCGAATCCTTCCGCGACGCCGTGGTTCCCGACCTCGTCGGGCCGGGATGCCGCTTGCTGTTCGTCGGGATCAATCCCGGGCTGTGGACTGCGGCGACGGGTGCCCACTTCGCGCGACCCGGAAATCGGTTCTACCCCGCGCTTTTTCGGGCCGGGATCATCACACACCCGATCGCCCCGTCGGAAGGAATGAGTGCGGCCGATCGCAACCACCTGATCGAACGCGGCGTGGGCATCACCAACCTGGCTCCGCGGGCGACCGCCCGCGCCGACGAGCTGACGTCGGACGAATTGCGTGCGGGCGCCGAACGATTGGCGTCGGTGGTGACCGAGTTCCGCCCGCGGGTCGTCGCGGTTGCGGGGATCACGGCGTACCGGGCGGCGTTCGGCAAGCGCACGGCGCGGACGGGTCTTCAGGACGACACCATCGGGGGCACACCGTTGTGGGTGGTACCCAACCCGAGCGGACTCAATGCCCACGAGACCGTCGAGTCGCTGGCGGTGGCCTACGCGGAACCTGCTCGGGCCGCGGGGATCCTCAGCGCTCCGAGTTCACCCGCCCGCTGATCTTGTCGAGGTAGCCCGCCGCGCGATAACCGGGCGCGGTGCCCTCCACGAGAATCGCCGAACCGTCCGAGTTCTCGGTCCTCAGCGGAAGGATTTCCTGATACTCGGGCGAGTCGTACCACCCGCGTGCCCGTTCGAGGTCGGGGAACTCGATGAGCACCAGGTGGCCGGGCCATTCCCCTTCGAGGACGTGGGGGTCTGTTCCGTGGACGAGGAACCGGCCGTCGAATGCACGAACGGTGTCGTCGATCTTCGTCAGGTATTCGGCGATGGCGTCTCCGAAGTCGACGCTGCGGAGGTGGGCTACTGCGTATGCGGTCATGCCTCGAGCGTGCCGCGCCGGGCGGCGCCGGTCGATTACCTCGGAGGTAATGGCGGCCGTTCCCGGCGGCTCTATTCTCGACAACATGACGGTCGTCGAGGGGGTCCGGCCCGGGGCGTTGCTGCGCGCGTGGCGGGAACGCCGGGGAATGAGCCAACTCGACCTTGCGCATCGGGCAGGCATCTCGTCGCGGCACATCAGCTTTGTCGAGACAGGGCGGTCGCAGCCGTCCCGGGACATCGTGGTGAGACTGAGCGAGCATCTCGATATTCCCTTGCGGGAACGAAACTCGATTCTGCTCGCCGCGGGGCTCGCGCCCGCCTATCCGGAGCACCGGCTCGACGACGTGCCGTTGAGTGCGGTCGCCGATGCCATCACCCGGATCCTGGAACTGCACCGGCCGTTTCCCGCGCTGGTCGTCGACCGGCACTGGACGATGGTCGACGCGAACGACGCCATCACGGCGCTGGTCTCGGACTGTGCGGCGGACCTGCTCGAACCGCCCGTCAACGTGCTGCGGCTGACACTCCACCCGCGGGGACTTGCGCCGCGTATCGCCAATCTCGGCCAGTGGCGCGCGCACCTGCTGGCACGGTTGCGCCATCAGATCGCGGCGACCGGCGATCCCGTGCTCGCGCGCCTGCACCGGGAACTCGAGCAGTATCCGTGCGACGACCCGGTCTCGGCCACGGATCCCCACGCGCTGGTCGTGCCGCTGCAGTTACGGGTCGACACCGGCGTGTTGTCGTTCCTGAGCACGACCACGCTGTTCGGGACCCCCCTGGACGTCACGGTGTCGGAATTGGCCATCGAAGCGTTCTATCCCGCGGACGCCTGGACGGCTTCGGCGCTGCGCGCCGGGTAGGCACCGGAGAGGTTGCCGAAGCGGTGTCGTGGCGGTGTCGTGCGCGCTACCGTTGGGACGGAAACTGTGTTCGAGCAGATCCGAAAGGCTTCGTCATGAGCACTACGAAATGGTGGGTCGTCGACGGACGCGACGACGGTTTCGCTCTCGAGCAGCGTGCCACCGGGGACATCGTGATCATGAACAACACGACGTCGGAAGAGCATGTGCTGCCGGGATACGTGTGGAAGCACTCCCCGAGTTTCGGCTTGCAGATTCAGAGCGACGGGCCTCCGCCCTATGGCTCCTGGATCGAGAACCCGGAAGAGTGACGTCACGGAAGTGACAAGACGGGAGCGGCACGCCTGAAGGGGAAGGCTCGTCAGCCCATCGAGATCTGCCACACGAGGGCTGCCGCCAGCGCCCCGACGCCGTTGAGCGACCAGTGCAATGCGATCGGAGCGAGGATGCTCCCGCTGCGCCGGCGTAGCCAGGTGAAGACGAACCCTGCGGCGGCGGTCGCAATCACCGCACCGGTGACGCCTGCGACCTGCCCCAAGACGCCGGACCCGAAGATCGCCGCCAGGCCGGCATTGCCCGCGGTCAAACCGAGGGAGGACGCGACGTGCCACAGACCGAACAGCAACGACCCGGCAGCGAATACTCCGCGAGCACCCCATACGCGTTCGAGGGTGCCGTGAAGCACGCCGCGAAAAGCGAGTTCTTCGGGAATCACGGTCTGTAGCGGAATGATGATCATCGATGCGACGAGCGCGCCGGACAGTGTTGCGTAGCGCTCGGACAGGAAGAACTGCCGGGTGAACGGGAGCGCGATGCCTATCGCCACGACTGTGAGAACGAGCGCGACTGCGGCCACCGAATAAAGCGTGCCGCGCTTCCAGTGGCGCGGCGACAAGCCGAGTTCCGACCACCGCATACCTCGGCGCCGCATCAGGACGACCAGGATCGCGGCGGAGACCGGCACGGTGGCGATCGACGCCCATACGGTCGTGAAGTGCGCGATCACATTGGTTGCGATCAGGACGCAAACCACTACCGCGACATCTATCCATGCGTGGAAGCGGGGCAGCCAGGCCAAGGAGGGCAATGGTGAGGCTTCAGCGGTCACGCGGTCTTCTCCCGGGGTTTCTCGTGCATCCATACCAGTGTAAGGATTTCGACCGGCAGACTGCATGACGCGCGTCACCTCCGAGTTGCGAGATCGGGCACGGATCTGTGGACCTGGGATGACCGCAGCCCCACACATCCCGAAACTCCCCGATGTTCCGGAGATGCGGGCCACACCACCTGCATGTGACGCCTGCGTCACATGCCCCGTTGTCGAGGTCACGATCTTGCGCGACTAATCTGTCTCCGGAACACCACCCCCTCTTCCAGGAGAAACAATGGCCGACTTCCTCTACGAGGACCTGCTGCCGATCGGGGAAGACCCCACCGAGTATCGGCTGCTGACCAGCGAGGGGGTGTCCACCGTCGAAGGCCCCGACGGCCGCACCTTTCTGAAGGTCGAGCCCGAGGCGCTGCGCCTGCTCACCGAAACAGCGCTGCACGACATCTCGCACTATCTGCGGTCGGATCACCTGAAGCAGCTCGCGAGCATCCTCGACGATCCCGAGGCATCGGACAACGACAAGTTCGTCGCGCTCGATCTCCTGAAGAACGCGAACATCGCCGCGGCAGGCGTGCTGCCGATGTGCCAGGACACCGGCACCGCGATCGTCATGGGTAAGCGCGGCCAGCAGGTGCTCACCCCCGGTGACGACGAGGAGTCGATCGCGCGGGGCGTGTACGACGCCTACACCCGGTTGAACCTGCGGTACTCGCAGAACGCTCCCCTGACCATGTGGGACGAGAAGAACACCGGCAACAACCTGCCCGCACAGATCGAGCTGTACGCGGACACCGCGAAGGGCCACGAGAACTCTTACAAGTTCCTCTTCATGGCCAAGGGCGGCGGGTCGGCCAACAAGTCGTACCTGTACCAGGAGACCAAGGCGATCCTGAACCCGGACTCGATGATGCAGTTCCTCGAGGCCAAGATCCGGTCGCTCGGCACCGCAGCGTGCCCGCCGTATCACCTCGCGATCGTCGTCGGCGGTACGTCGGCAGAGTTCGCACTCAAGACCGCCAAGTACGCCTCCGCCCACTACCTCGACGAACTGCCGACCGAGGGCGCCATGACGGGTCGCGGTTTCCGCGATCACGAACTGGAGAAGAAGGTCTTCGAGCTCACCCAGAAGATCGGGATCGGCGCGCAGTTCGGCGGCAAGTACTTCTGCCACGACGTCCGCGTGGTGCGCCTGCCGCGCCACGGTGCGTCGCTGCCGGTCGCGATCGCCGTGTCGTGCTCGGCCGATCGCCAGGCGAAGGCAAAGATCACTCCGGAGGGCGTGTTCCTCGAGCAGCTCGAGTTCGACCCGGGCCGCTTCCTGCCCGAGATCACCGACAGCGCGCTCGACGCGGAAACGTCCGGTGTCTCCGGGACCGGCAAGGGCGCCGCCGTGAAGATCGATCTCACCCGCCCGATGCCCGAGATCCTCGCCGAACTGTCGAAGCACCCCGTCAAGACGCGCTTGTCGCTCACGGGTCCTCTCGTCGTCGCCCGGGACATCGCGCACGCGAAGATCAAGGAGCGTCTCGACGCGGGCGAGGAGATGCCGCAGTACCTCAAGGACCACCCCGTGTACTACGCCGGCCCGGCGAAGACTCCGGAGGGTCTCGCGTCCGGGTCGTTCGGCCCGACCACAGCCGGTCGCATGGACTCGTACGTCGAGCAGTTCCAGGCTGCCGGCGGCTCGATGATCATGCTCGCCAAGGGAAACCGGTCCAAGCAGGTGACCGATGCGTGCCACAGGCACGGTGGTTTCTACCTCGGTTCGATCGGCGGCCCCGCGGCACGCCTGGCACTGGATTGCATCAAGAACGTCGAGATCGTCGAATACGAAGAACTCGGCATGGAGGCGGTCTGGAAGATCGACGTGGAGGACTTCCCGGCGTTCATCGTCGTCGACGACAAGGGCAACGACTTCTTCGCCCATACCGGCGAGGTGACGCTCACCGTCGGCAAGCGTCCGGGGCTGTAAGACCCGGCGCCACAGCGTGATCGGCCCCGGTGGGAGTTTCTCCCGCCGGGGCCGATTGCTGGGGTTTCGACTCTCAGGCCGCGCAGGCGTGCGTCCGCGAAAGCACCGCCGGCGACTGGGCGACCACCCGCAGGAGGAAGTCGACGATGGTCGCGGGCGTGGGCTCGGCATCCGGCGCGATCACCTCGCACAGCGCGCGATAGGTGTCGGCATCCAGCACCGGCACGGCGCGGAAGTGCGTGGTCATCGCGAGCGTGAAGTCGATGCCGTGTTCACGGGAACGAATGTTGAACTCGGGACCGTGTGCGCCCGCGATCACGCACACATCGAGCACGGCACCCGGCGCGAGGTACTCGAACGAGGCGCTGTGTACCCCGTTGCGCAGCATCTGGCGATACAGCGGCCGCAGCCCACCGAGCACCAGCGGCGGCAGGGCGACCGATCGGTCGACACTGAACATGTGACTCTCTCCTTCTCCCCCCGGCCCCACATGATCCGGCTTTTCTGTAATTAATCCAGTTTTGGAATTATTACAGGAAAAGGAGGGAGGTGCAACTCATGGCCCCTCGTACGCCCGGTCTCACCCCTCGCCGGATTCGCCACTGAACAGCAACTTGCTCAGGGCATCCACATAGCCGTGGAATTCGGCGCTCCGCATCGTCTCAGCGGTGCGCGGCCTGGGGAGATCGATGGGCACCACATCGATAATTCGGCCGGGGCGTGCACTCATGACAGCCACGACATCGGAGAGCAGGACAGCTTCGGCAATTCCGTGCGTGACCATCAAGGTGGTGGCGCGCCGTTCGGTCCAGATCCGCTGCAACTCCAGGTTCAGGCGTTGCCGGGTCATGTCGTCGAGGGCACCGAACGGTTCGTCGAGCAGAAGCACAGAAGGCCGCAACACCAAAGCGCGCGCAATCGACACGCGCTGACGCATTCCGCCGGACAGTTGCGCGGGCTTGGACTTCTCGAACCCACCCAGCCCCACCAGGCCGATGAGTTGCCGAACCAACTCGGGATCCGACGGCAGCCCGGCGACTTGGCGCGGAAGGGCGATGTTCGCTTCGACACTGCGCCACGGCAGCAAGGCGGAATCCTGGAATGCGACACCGAGTTCATGACCCTCGCGCAACTCCTGCGGGCTCATGCCGTTGACAAGGACACGGCCGGCGTCGGGGCGGTCGAGACCCGCCAGAATCCGCAGGACGGTGGATTTGCCACATCCGGACGGACCGAGCAACGACAGGAACTGCCCCTCCGAGGTTCGGATGTCGACGTCGTCGAGCGCGGTGACGCGCGATCGTCCCGACTGGAACGTCCGGGTCAAACCGCTTATATCCAGGCCGGTACCCGGAGGGCGAAGTGCGCCCGCCGAATCCGGCGGGACAACGGATGAGGAGAGAGAAGTCACGGTGCCGAACTCCGATCCGTAGGAGATGCATTGACGAGCGTGTCACGACAGACACCGCCGACGGGCTGTTGATCGCGATGCCCGGGAGGATCTCTACGGTGCCGCGCCCACCATCGCGTGTCAAGAGGGCCGACGAGTAACCCATCATTTACATCCGCGCAAAGCTATCGTCCAAGAGTACTCGTAACTTCTTGCGCCATAGGGCATCAGAGAACGAGCCCGCCGTCCGTCCGGCGCGACCGGTACACGATCTGGAGCTCCCCTCCAGAGGAGGACACCCTCTCCGGTGATGGGTGCGAGGGCCATCACAGACAGGTCCGGTCTGCCAGGAGAGGGAGAACAACCATGCACGATCTGCTTGTGCGCGATATCGGCTATCTGGTACTCGAGCCCGGATCCGAGATCGCGGACGCCTGGCTGGCAATTTCCGCCGGACGTGTCGCCGCAGTCGGGACCAGAGGAACCGAACCTGTTGCACAGCAGACTGTCTCAGCGGGGCAGAGGACGGTCACCCCAGGACTGATCAACACGCATCACCACATGTATCAGAATCTCACGCGGTCCTACGGGCCGGCGGTGAACGGATCGCTGTTCGACTGGCTCACCGGCCTCTATCCGATCTGGGAGAACCTGGACGAGGAGGCCGTGTACGTCTCGACGTATGTCGGACTCGCGGAACTCCTGCTGGGCGGCTGCACGACCTCCACCGACCATCTCTACGTGCATCCGCGGCCCAATCTGATCGACGCTCAGGTCCGTGCGGCTCGTGATATCGGCTTCCGCTTCTACCCCACTCGCGGGTCGATGTCGTTGTCGGTCGAGGACGGTGGCCTCCCTCCCGCGAGTGTGACGCAGGATGCCGACACCATTCTCGCGGACAGTCAGCGCCTGATCGACACGTACCACGATCCGGAACCGGGTGCGATGACTCGTATCGCTCTCGCGCCGTGCTCCCCTTTCTCCGTCGACGACGCCTTGATGCGCCGCACTGCAGAGCTGTCGGAACGGACAGGGGTGCGCTTGCATACTCATCTTGCCGAAGATCTCGACGAACACACCTACTGTACGGAACGGTACGGCCGCACCCCCGTCGAACATTTCGAAGATGTCGGATGGGCCGGAAACCGTTCGTGGGTCGCACACTTCATCCACCCGTCCGACAGCGAGACGCGGCGGCTGGCCTCCGCCGGAGTCGGCGTGGCGCACTGTCCCAGCTCGAACATGCTCATCGGCTCCGGAACGGCCCGCGTGGCGGCCTTGCACAGCGAGGGTATGGCAGTCGGACTGGGCTGTGACGGCTCGGCGTCGACCGATCACGCGTCACTCTGGCTCGAAGCCCGTACCGCGCTGCTCCTCGGTCGATTCATCGGGGGGCCGACCAGCATGACGGCGCGCGACGCACTCGGAATCGCCACAGTCGGATCGGCCCGGTGCCTCGGGTGGGACGACGAACTCGGCAGACTCACACCGGGGTCCGTTGCCGATCTCGTCGCGTGGCATATGGATCCCGTGTCGCTGGCCGGAGCCCATACCGATCCGGTCGAAGCCCTGTTGCGTTGCGGGCCGGCGCGCGCGTGGATCACCGTGGTCAACGGCCGCGTTCTCGTGGAGTCGGGAGAGTTGCGTGTCGCCGGACTGGCCGACGCGCTGGTCGAGCACCGCCGCATCTCGACGCGGATGCAGCACTCGTTCGCGCACTGAGTCCGAGACATTCCCCCTGCTCAGGATCGAGGTATGAAGCCGTGTCGATATTCAGCTCCACCCGTCAGGGGAATCTCACACTGCAACAGCACAAGTGGCGAGCAACCCATCGCGTCGCGGGAATCCTCGCGATGCTGGCGGTGTGGCAATTGCTCGCCGCCACTGTCTTCTCGTCCTACTTCGCCCTACCGACTCCTACTGCGATCGTCGCCCAAGCGGTGACGGATTGGTCGATGGTTTTCCCGAACCTCGTACAGACCGCCTCGGAAGCCGCGCGCGGGTGGTTGTTCGGTAATGCGGCGGCATTCGTCTTGGCCACAGTGTTCATTCTCATCCGGCCGATCGAGAGAGTTGCGACCCAAGTGGCGCTCGCGTTGTACTGCCTCCCCGTGATCGCGATCGCTCCGATTCTCACCGCGGTGCTCGACGGCGACCGACCCCAAGTTGTCATCGCCGCACAAAGCGTCTTCTTCACGACGCTCGTCGCGGTCATGGTCGGCGCGAAGGCCGCAGACCAGGCGGCGATCGATGTGGTACGCACGGCCGGGGGCTCGCGCCGGCAGGAGTTCGTCCGGGTAACTCTGCCGTCTGCATTACCGGCGACCTTCGGTGGCTTGAGGATTGCAGCCCCGGCAGCGGTACTGGGCGCAATCATCGGTGAGTATCTCGGCGCGGACTCAGGACTCGGCGTTGCGATGGTCTATGCGCAGCAATCCCTGGACGTGGAACGCACCTGGGCACTGGCGCTGTACGCAACGATGCTTGCGGGTGCGGCGTATCTGGCCACTGCGGCAGTCGAACGCCGTGTGTGCTCCTGGTCGGCGACCATGACCGGCGGAACCGTCCCGAGGACAGCATCGGGATCGATCCCCAAGAGGATTGCCCTCACTGCGGGTACCGCAGCCGGAGCCGTACTCGGATCGCTGGTGTTGTGGCAGGTCGCGATCATGGGGCTGAATCCGTACTTCGCAAAAGGACCCGCGGACGTGTGGCGTTATCTTGCCACGCCGGGTAGCGAACGAGACCAACTGATCTCGGCGCTCGGCACGACAACACTTCACGCGAGTTACGGGTATCTGGCCGGGACTGTCGCCGCGTTCGTCGTCGCCGTCTCAGTACTCTCGTGGCCCGCTGTCGAAGCTGCCGTGATGCCGGTAGCGGTAGCTCTCCGCGCCGTACCACTGGTTGCGATGACGCCGTTGATCGCGTTGGTCTTCGGCCGCGACGTCGCAACCGTTGTCGTGATCGCAGGAATCGTCACCTTTTTCCCGTCGCTGGTCACTATTGTCACCGGGCTCCGTTCAGTGCCGTCGGGAGCAATCGATCTGCTCAGCGCCTACGGCGCTTCCAGATTCGACCTGATGGTTCGCGCCCGAATTCCGTACGCGTTGCCGAGCGTGTTCGCCGCGGCACGAATCGCGGCCCCTTCTGCCGTGATGGGGGCACTTCTGGCCGAATGGCTGGCGACCGGGGACGGAATCGGTTTCCTCATGCTCAGGGCATCTACCGGCGCAAATTACGGCCGGCTGTGGTCCTCGGTGGTCCTCATCACGGTCGTATCACTTCTTGCCTACGCTCTCGCCACCGCAGCCGAGAACGCGCTCAGTCGCAATCGCTTCCACTAAGGAGTTCTACGATGACCCCTGCGAAACATCCCCTTTCGCGTCGCACTCTGCTCCGCCGTGGGCTCGGCCTCGGTGCGCTGGCCCTCGGAGGGCCCACCCTTTTGTCTGCATGCTCATCCGGGAGCGGCGCAACCACCGCGCCGGACGGGACCACCGCCCTCAACTATCAGCTCAGTTGGCTTCCCACCACCGAGCACTCCGGAAGCTGGATCGCCGCCGACCGCGGCTACTACCGAGAGAACGGGCTCTCGGTCAACTTCCTCAACGGCGGCCCGAACACAAGCCCCGACACGGTCGTGATGTCCGACAAGGCGCTCATCGGCGGCAGCAACGCCGACGTCGTGTCGAAAGCGGTGGTACAAGGCGCAGATCTGCGAATCTTCGGCACGCGATTCCAGAAAAGCCCCTTCTGCCTCCTCTCCCGTGCCGACAATCCCATCAACTCGCCCCAGGACATGATCGGGAAGAAGATCGGTGTCGCCGCGTTGAACGAGACTGCGTTCAACCTGCTACTTCAGATCAACGACATCGATCCCGGGTCCGTCGAGGTCGTTCCGGTCCAGTTCGATCCGTCACCCGTCGCGAACCGCGAGGTCGACGGGCAGGTCGTGTTCGTGATCAACGAACCTACCCAGCTGGAAGTCAAGGGCATCGAGACCCACACGTTCCTCTTCGCCGACTACGGATACGCCGTGTTCTCCGGTGTCTACTTCGCAAAAGCACGGACGGTGCAGGACAATCCAGAGCAGCTTGCCGCCTTCCTCCGAGCAGAACGGCGCGGATGGGAAGCCAATCTCGCCGATCCGGAGCTCGGGACGAACCTCACCGTCGACGTGTTCGGTAAGGACCAGGGATTCGACCGGGCACAGCAACTCCTGGAATCGAAGATCCTCGAACAGATCATGGTTACGCCGGACACGGACTCGCTCGGATTGCTTGCACTTCCCCCGGCGTTGATCGACCAGAACATCAAGACGCTCAATGCTGCCGGGATCGACGTGTCTGCCGACCAGTTGTTCACGACCTCTGTTCTCGACTCGCTCTGACGCACCGGATCCGGTGGCGACGCGTCTCGCGACCCACCGGATCCAGTGCACAGGGGCGCCGTCGGCGGTCTGCCGCCGTGCTGCACCGGCGGCACCCGCCTGTCGCACGCGAAAGTCACACGGCCGTAACGGGAATTTCATCCCCGGCGGCGGTCTTCATTCCAACGCTGTGTAATACTTTGAACCGCATCGCAAATCGAGTCGATGCTGTCCGTCCGGCACTGCCGGCGAACGATCCGGAGCTCCCCTCCGGAAGAGGACATCTCCGGAGACGGGTGCGAGGGCCGTCCCAGACGAAGCACCACACGTCTCCCGGAGGACTCATGAATCACACAGCCGCCACCGCAATCGGACTCGGCCGGCACACCTGCTCCTGTTGACATGAGCAGCGCAATCTCGTCCACGCTCACGCTCGTCGGACGATTCGATCCCGCTGTCATGATCCGGTTCTCGGTGTCCCGAGCCGAGCTTCTCCGCATTCACGCCACTGTGGTGACCGCGACCGAACACCGGATCGAACTCCACACCCACGGCGACCCCGACCTCGTCGGGGCATTCGAGGCAGCGTGCGCGCTCGCACCCGACGACAACGTCGTCCTCGACCTCACATCGACCGAGAGGAGAGTCCTGCCATGACCGTCTGGCTTCCCGTCGCGCTCGGTCGCGACATCGAACCGGGTGCCGCGACCGGCACCACCGTTGACGGGTCGTCCGTCGCCCTGTGGCGCGATGCCGGCGGCACGCTCCACGCCTGGGCCGACCGCTGCCCGCACCGCGGAATGCGCTTGAGCTTCGGATTCGTCCGCGACGATCGGCTCGTATGCCTTTACCACGGTTGGCAATTCGACGGCGACGGCGCATGTCGTCATGTGCCCGCACACCCACGAATGGAACCTCCGGGCTCTGTCCGGCCGACGCGGTACCGGGCGTTCGAGCGCGGCGGTCTCGTCTGGGTGAGTTCGGCGGATCCCGCCGACGACACCGAACTCTCCCGTATCCCCTCCGTGGCCACCCCCGTCCGCTCGGTCTGGATCCGGGAAGGTAGGGAGCAGGTCGTCGATCGGTTGCGTTCTTTCACCGAAGACTTCCAGGACAAGGGCACGGTCGCAGTGGGCATCCTCGACGGAACCGCGATCCTCGCAGGAATTCAGGTAGTCGACGCGCAGACCACCGCCTTGCACCTGATCGCTCCGGGGGCGGTGCCGGACGACACGGTGCGTGCGCTGGTCCGCCGGATACACGACATCCGCGAGAGTGCGACCGCCTTCGCACCGATGGTCGCATCATGACGATTCCGGTACTCCACGACTTTCCGCTCGACCCGCGCTGTTATTCGGTGCGACTTGCGGCGTCGGTGCTCGGTTACGAACACCGGATCGAACCCGTCGATGTGATCCCCGGCGGGGCGCATCTGACCGGCCGGTACCGCGAACTCACACCGTCCGGTGTGCTCCCGGTACTCGAGACCGGTACCGCCGTACTCGTCGGCACCATGGCCGTTCTCGAACACCTGGCAGCTGGAACCGATTGGGCACCAACGACACCGGAATGGCTGACGTTCGCGTCGGGTCCGCTCGAACACGTCTACGCCTGCCGCGACACCGCGCTCTACACCACCGACGCCGTCGACACGCGCGCTGCGCTCACGGTTCTCCAGACATTGGACGACCACCTCGCTCTCCACGCCGACCACGACTGGTTCACCGCCGACCGGCCCACGGTCGCCGATCTGGCGCTGTACCCCGCCGCTGCGCTGAGCCGGGACATCGGCATCGACCACGACACGTTCCCCGCACTCCGGCGCTGGATGCGGCAGGTCAAACACCTGCCGGGCTTCGTCGAGATGCCCGGAATCCCCGTCTTCCCCTGACCACCACCGGAAGGACCGACATGCAGCAATCCACCGTCGACGCGGTGATCCGCGGCCTCGAGCAGGCCGGCGTGAGCACCGTCTGCTATCTACCGGATTCCCTGTTCAAAGAGTTGTACCCCGCACTCGACGCACACCCGGGGATCCGCACCATCCAGGTGACCAACGAGGGTGAAGGTGCCGCGATCTGCGGCGGAATCTTCCTCTCCGGCAAGCGAGCCGCGCTCATCATGGAGAACTCCGGACTCCGCGCCTCGGTCGAACCCCTCGCCCGGATGGGACTCGGAGCCGGCATCCCGGTCATCATGCTCATGAGCTACCGCGGCGAACTCGGCGAGAACAACTGGTGGGCCGTACCGCACGGGATCACCATGGAACCGATCCTCGACGCTCTGCGCATCCCGTACCGCATCGTGCGCGAGGAAGAAGGCATCGAGCGCGCCATCCGCGACGCATTCGAATGGTCCTACTCGGCCTACCACCATTCCGCCATCGCTCTCGGAGGAGGACTCGTCCGATGACCACCATGCGCATGACCCGATTCGAGTGCATGCAGGCACTCGCCGCCCGCCTCGAGGACGAACTGGTCATCCTCTCGCTCGGCGCCAGCGTCGACGAGTGGTACAACGCCGCTCCACACATGCGGCAGGCGAGCCTGTTCCAGCAGCAACTCGGTTGTGTGACCCCGCAGGCGTTCGGACTCGCCGTCGGCTTGCCGCACCGCAGAATCATCTCCCTCGACACCGACGGAGGCATGCTGTTCAACCTCGGCATCCTCGCCACACTGGCCAACGAGAAGCCACGCAACCTGTTCACCGTCGTGTGGGACAACGAGTGCTACCAATCCATCGGTGGCCCACCGACGCATACGGCCCGCGGCAATGTCGACATCGCGGCGATCTCTCGCGGTTGTGGAATCGAGAAGTCCTATACAGCAACGACGCTCGAGGAGTTCGACAAGCACTGTGTTGCCGGACTCGCCGCCGACGAACCCTATGTGCTCGTCGCCAAGGTCTCGAGCAGCGTGCAGCCGGGCATCAAACGCAAGCACAGCGACGGACGCGAAGACAAGTACATCTTCGTCCGCCACGTGGAGGCGACGGAGGGCATCACGATTATGGGGCCCAGTGAACACAATTGACCGGTACGACTACGTCATCGTGGGAGGCGGGTCGGCCGGGTGCGTGCTGGCCGCCCGCCTGACCGAGAGCCCGGACACCACCGTGCTGCTCGTAGAAGCCGGTCCGGACCACACCGGCGCAGCCGCGCTGGACCACCCCGGAACGTGGGCGGATCTCCTGGGGAGCGAGTACGACTGGGGGCACAGCTACGCTCCGAACCCCCTGCTCGACGGCCGTGCCGTCCTCATTCCACGCGGACGGGTGCTCGGTGGGTCGAGCAGCATCAACGCGATGCTCTGGTATCGCGGCCACCCGTCCGACTACGACGCCTGGGAGGGAGCGGGCGCGAAGGGCTGGAACTTCGCGTCCCTGCTCCCCTACTTCCGCCGGGCTGAGGACTGGGAAGGCGGAGCCACCCTGTTGCGGGGGTCCGGAGGACCGATCCGCATCACGCGCCCCTCGGATCCGCACCCCGTCGCACTCGGATTACTGGGAGCCGCAGCAGAACTCGGCATGGCTGTGCTGGACGACTGCAACGGCCCCGAGATCGAGGGCGCCGCGCTCGCGAATCTCACTGTCGACGACGACGGGCACCGCGCGAGCACCGACCGTGCGTATGTCGAACCGGTGCTGTCCCGTCCCAACCTGACGATCCGTACCGACTCGACCGTCACCGGTCTGGTGTTCGACGGTGAGCGGTGCACCGGCGTGCGCGTAGGCCGGGGCGAACACGCGACCGAGATCCACGCCGACATCGAGACCGTGCTGTGCGCCGGTGCGATCTCGAGTCCTCATCTGTTGCTCCTCTCCGGCATCGGCGATCCCGTGCAACTGCGCTCGCACGATGTGCCCGTCCGCGTTGCGCTGCCGGGGGTGGGACGCAACCTACAGGACCATCCGCTGCTCATGGGCGTGAACTTCCGCGCGCGTGAGCCACTGGGACCGGTGCGGGACAACGGCGGTGGAGCAATTCTCAACTGGCGCTCCGACGCGTCCCTCGACCTCCCCGATCTGCACGCGTTCGTCGTCCAGGGGCGCCACGCCACCCCGGAGATCGCCGAACGCTACGACGTCACCGGACACGTCTTTGCGCTCTCACCGGGGCTCATGCGTTCGTACAGCACCGGAGCGCTGACGCTTCAGTCCGCGGACCCGGGCGTGGCACCGCGCGTCGATCCGCGGTACCTGTCCGACCCGCGCGACCTGGACGCGCTCGTGTCCGGCCTCGATCGCGTCTTCGACCTCGCCGGCACCGCTGCACTCCGACCACTGATCGAGGCACCCGTGGCACCGGATCGCCGGCTCGGACGTCACGACGCCGAAGCGTTCGTGCGCGCGAGTTGTGCGACGTTCTTCCACACCGCCGGAACATGCGCCATGGGCGTCGGTCCCGATGCGGTCGTCGACCCGGACCTGCGGGTCCACGGCGTCACCGGCCTGCGAGTCGTCGATGCGTCCGTGATTCCGGTACTGCCCTCGTGCAACACCAACGCCCCCGTGATCGCGCTCGCCGAACGGGCGGCGGCCCTCATCTCCGGTACGGAAGGGAGTATCTCGTGACCCGCCCCGCAACCTCCACCATGTGCGACGACCCCGTGGTGCTCGACCAGTGGTATCCGGTGTGCTCCGAGAACGAAGTCGTCGGCACCACGGTGCGGACACGTCTGCTCGGTGCAGCGATCGAGTGCTGCATCGGCTCCGACGGCGAACCCACCGTGCTGACGGACGGCCGGCAACTACCCGTGCAGCGGCGGTTCGGTTTCGTCTGGACCACCCTGGGGACTCCCGCACGAGACGTCTTCACCATCGACGAGGCGGACGAGCCCGACCGCCGCTACGTGCCCTGCGGCTGGGTCACCATGCGCACCTCACCCGGCCGTGTCGTCGAGAACTTCCTGGACATGGCGCATTTCCCGTTCGTGCACACCGGCATCCTCGGCGGTGAGGCTGCCACCGAGGTTGCGCGCTACAAGTGGGAGATCCGCAAGGAGACGGACGAAGTGTGGGCTACGGACTGCACGTTCTTCCAACCGCAGGTCTCCGCCACGTCCGAAGGGTCCTTCGCACACCTGACATACCGTGTCCCTGCGCCGTATCAGGTGATGCTGTACCGGGTCTCACCGTCCGATCCCACCCGCCTAGACGCGATCGCACTGCTGATCCAGCCGATCGACGAAACACTCTGCCGTGCACAGCCGGTGATGTATCTCGTCGACCCGGATTCGCCGCACACCGACCTTGTGCAGTTCGAGCAGGTTATTTTCCTTCAGGACCGCATCATCGTCGAGAACCAACGTCCCCTGCTGTTGCCCCTCGATCCCCGCGACGAGATCCCTACCCGGGCCGACGCGTCGTCTGTCACCTATCGGCGCTGGCTCAAAGCCAAGGGCTTGCGCTGGGGTGCGCTGCCGTTCCGCCCCGTCCACTCCCGAGGAGCCGACTCATGACCACCGCCGTCCTGCCGCGCTACAGCGCAACCTTCCTCACCAGCGGCGACAAACGTCTACTGGTCGACGGCGAATGGGTCTCGGGATCGGGCACACCGTTCGAAACGATCGATCCTGCTACGGGAAAACCTCTCGCCGTCCTCTCCTGCGCCGGCCAGGACGAAGTGGACGCCGCCGTCATCGCTGCCCGCCGGGCGCTCAGGGAGGAATGGGCGGCACTCACCCCCTCGGCTCGAGCACGGGTGTTGTGGCGGATCGCGGAAGCGATCGACGATCATGCAGACGAACTCGCCGAGCTCGAAACCCTCGACCAGGGCAAATCCTGGGGAACGTCCCGCTTCGCGGAGATACCCTCTGCCGCGGAACAGTTCCGCTACTACGCGGGTTGGGCAACGAAGATCACCGGGACCACGGTGACACCGTCGATCACCTATCAGCCGCTGGGCAAGCAGGTCATCGCTCACACGCTCCGTGAACCGGTAGGTGTGGTGGCTGCGATCGTGCCGTGGAATTCGCCGTTGCTGATGGCTGCCATGAAACTGGCACCGGCATTGGCTGCGGGGTGCACGGTGGTACTCAAGCCGGCTGAGGACACCTCGCTCACCGCACTGCGACTGGGGGAACTGCTCGCGGAGGCGGGGCTTCCCGCCGGGACGGTGAACATCCTCACCGGCGGCGCCGAGGTGGGGCGGATGCTGGCCGAGCACCAGGGCGTGGACAAGGTGACTTTCACCGGGTCGACCGAAGTGGGCAAGAAACTCGTGACATCGGCCGGTGCGGGCCGCCTTGCGCGGCTCACCCTCGAACTCGGCGGCAAGTCGCCCGCGGTGGTGTTCGGCGATGCAGAGCTGGCGCAGACTGTGCCCGGTCTCGCTCGCGGCATCTTCGCCAACTGCGGGCAGGTATGCGTCGCAGGGTCGCGGGTATATGCCGAGCGTGCCGTCTACGAGCAGGTGGTCGACGGTCTTGCGGAGGCTGCCGCCGGACTCCGACTGGGACACGGACTCGACAGTGGTACCGACCTCGGGCCGCTGGTGAGCATGCGGCACCGGCAGACTGTGGCCGCTTACGTCGATGACGGTGTGCGCCGGGGCGCGACTGTCGTGACGGGTGGCCGCGCGGTGGGCGAGTCCGGCAGCTTTTACGAGCCGACGGTCGTAGTCGACGCCGCACCGGATCTACCCATGATGCGCGAGGAGATATTCGGGCCCGTCGTGACCGTCACCCCGTTCGACGACACCGACGAGGTGATCTCCTGGGCCAACGACACCGACTACGGTCTCGCCGCGAGCGTGTGGACAGCGGATCTCTCCCGAGCCCACCGGATGGCCGGCGCGATCCGCGCCGGCACAGTGTGGATCAACTGCCACTCGTACTTCTCCCCTGAACTGGTCAAGGGAGGCCACAAGCAGTCCGGGTGGGGGTACGAGAACGGTGCGGCAGGACTGGAGAACTACCTCGAGACCAAGACCGTGTGTCTTACCGTCTGACGATCCGGACCCGTATCCCGAACCATTCCGGATCGGGGCCGACACCTCATGACGCCTCCTTCTTGAGGTAGTCGTGCGTCGCGTCGAAACGCGAGAGCATGTACTCCCCGACCGTGATGGGCGGGTAGATCGGCTCCGCCCCCTGTTCCACGCACGTGGGGATCGCCTCGATCACCGCATGAAAATCCGGGGCCACGAAGTACGGCAGTGAATACCGGTCCTTCCCAACGGGGTTGAGCACCCGGTGGCGGGTCGACACGTATCGGTGATTGGTCCACCGCGCGATCATGTCGCCGAGGTTGACGATGAGCGCATCCGGTGGGGTGACGACATCGATCCATCCTCCCCCGCGCGCCGCGACCTGCAGCCCCCCGACATCGTCCTGTGCGAGCAGCGTCAGGGACCCGTAGTCGGTGTGGGCTCCCGCGCCGGGCGCGGTGTCCCCCTCCGGGACCGGTGGGTAGTGCAGCATGCGCAGGGAGGCGATGGGATCGGTGAACATGGGCTCGAACGCCTCGCGGGTCAGGCCGAGGGCGAGGGCGAGTCCGTGCATGAGGTGCGTGTTGATCTCGAGGCAGGCGTGCGCGTACTCGTCGGCGACGCTCTTGAATTCGGGCATGAGTGCGGCCGGCCACTGCGCCGGCCCGTGCAACGGTGTGCCCGCGACGACCTCCGGGTGGTCGGGGCCACGGTCGTAGGTGATGTCGAGCGCTTCCTTGGCATCGGCTCCGATCGCCGCGTCGAGAGTCTCGGCCTTCGGCGGGACGTATCCGCTGTGGCACGGCGACTTCGCGATAGAGATCTCCATCTTCTCCTCGAACGGCAACGAGAAGAACCGGCGCGCCTGCTCCATCGTCTCGGCGCGGAGTCCCGGCTCGAGGCCGTGTCCTGTCACGACGAAGAACCCGAGGTCGGTGCACGCGGCGTCGAGCGCGCGAACGACCGTGTGCGGGTCGCTTCCGTCACGTAACGGCCGGAGGTCGATGACGGGCAGTGCGTCCATGGGTGCTCCTGGAAAGAGGGTCGGCAAGTGATCGCTATCAGTTAATTCCTGCGATGCTGCCGTGCCGTCTCGTTCCGGTGAGGTGCGTGTTACGACGGTTCCCGCGGCGCGCCCACGCACAGCACCACCCGCGCGCGTTCCACTCCCCGGTGCTCCCACTGCATTTCGGTGCCGGCGACGGCGAACAGGCAGTCCCCTTCTTCGAGGACGACGGATTCACGGTCCCGCATTCGCACTTCGAGGCAACCATCGGTGATCACGACTACGAGGTCGTCCGGGCGGCGAAACCACCCGCTGACATCGTCCTCGGGGGCGATGACGTACTGGTACACCTCGCCGATCGCTCCGTTGCCCTGTGCAATCCACGTCGTCGGGGTGGTCGGGGCCCCGGTCACAGCCTGCGCGACGCGCCGTTCCGCCCGCACCACCAGCACGTCTCCTTCCGGTGCCGCGTCGAGAAAGTGCGACGGCGAGCACTCCAACGCATCTGCGATCTTGTACAGCGTCGCCAGCGACGGCACGTTGAGTCCTCGCTCGACCTGACTCAGGAACGCCTGGCTGATCCCGGCGCGCGTCGCCAGCGTCCGAGCGCTGAGTCCCGCCTGTCTGCGGGCAATGCGAACAGCCCGTCCGACCCGGGCAACCCGATCGTGTTCTTCCGGTGTCACATCTCCCCCTCCACGTCGCAGGTTCCGCACAAACGAAACCGTCTTCCGAACCCCGAAACACAAACGTCACGGATCGGACATGGTCTCTCAACCCGGACCCTGGATCGTCTCGCCTTAACAAATAGCGAATTACTCGGAAGGTCACACCGAATGGTGACACCAGCTTCAACATCCCGCATCACCACCGCACCGGCGGCCGAACTCTCCGGCGCCGACGACGGCGTCGTGATGCAGGGCATCGCGCGGTCGTTCGGAGACAACATCGTCCTCCGCGACGTCTCGCTGCACATTCGGCCCGGCGAGGTCTACGCACTCCTCGGCGAGAACGGTGCCGGAAAGTCCACGCTGATGCGGATTCTCACCGGACTGCTGCCTCCGGATGCGGGCACCATCACCGTCGACGACCTGTCGCTCGACGCCGGGGGCCGCGACCGCATCGCCATGGTCCACCAGCATTTCATGCTGGTCCCGTCGATGACGGTTGCCGAGAACTTCCTCCTGGGGCGCTCGCGGGGAGTTGTCGGCCGAGGACGGCTGCGCCGCACGTGTGACGAGATCTCGGCGCTGGCAGCCGAAACCGGGCTTGCCTGCGACCCGTCGGCACGCGTCGACACTCTGTCGGTGGGCGAGCAACAGCGCGTCGAGATCCTGCGCGCCCTGCACCTCGGCGCCCGCTATCTCCTGCTCGACGAACCGACCGCGAATCTCGCTCCCGCGGAGGTACATTCACTGCTGGCACAGATTCGCGATCTGGCGGTCGAGCGGGGTGTCGGAATCGTGCTCATCACGCATCACCTCGAAGAAGTGCTCGAAGCGGCAGACCGGGTGGGTGTGCTCCGCGGCGGACGGCTGGTCGCGGAGAAACCGGTCGCAGAGGTCACCACCGCCGAACTCGCCCGCGACATGGTGGGCCGCGACGTCGGACTCGGCATCCGGCGGGCCGCTTCCGAACCCTCCGGAGGACGCATGCTCGAACTCGTCGGGGTCTCGGTGCCCGGAAAGCTGGACGAGGTGACCCTGCGGGTGGGGGCCGGCCAACTCGTCGCGGTGGCCGGCGTCGAGGGCAACGGACAGTCCGCGCTCGAGGACGTGCTTTCCGGTCTTGCCACCGATCCGTCCGGTGCGGTGCGCATCGCCGACAAGGAGGTCGACATCTCCAGTCCGCGCTCGCTCCGCGACGCCGGGGTCGGCATCGTTCCGTCCGACCGCTACACCCGCGGCCTGGTGAAATCACTCGGCATCGACACGAATCTCGCGGTCGACAGCTACACCACCGCTCCCCTCGCGCGGCGATGGGGACGACTGTCGCGCAACGCCGTTCGCGACCGCGCCGAACGCATCATCGCGGCGCTCTCGGTGAAGGCCTCGAGTCCCCGCACCCTCGCGGGCACACTCTCCGGCGGTCACGCCCAGCGTGTGGTGCTCGGCCGGGTTCTCGACGGCGCTCCCGATGTGCTGGTCGTCGCCCAGCCCACGCGCGGCCTCGACGTGGGGGCCACCGAGTTCGTGTGGGACACCCTCGTCGAACACCGGGCGCGTGGTGCCGCGATCCTGCTGATCTCCTCCGACCTCGACGAGATCTGCAGCCTCGCAGACCGTGTCGTCGTCCTGTATCGCGGCCGCATCGTCGCGGAATTCGACGAGGGCCCGTTCGATCGGGAGGCTCTCGGTTCCGCGATGGGCGGATTCCAGGAAGTGGCGGCATGAGCACCGACATGCTGAGTCCGCCGACGGCGGCACCGACCCCGGACCCGGCGACGAGCTCGCGCCTGCGCGGCCTCCTGACCACCGTCGGGATCCCGTTGTTCGCAGTGGTCGTGGGTCTCGCTGTCGGCGCGGTACTGATCGTCCTCGCCGGTGGCAACCCCGGACAGGCCTACGCGACGATGCTGAACGCCGCACTCGGCGGCGACACGCAGCTCGGACGTCTGCTCACCGGCATGACACCGCTGGTGCTCATGGGCCTGGGCTACGCGATCGCCTACCGCACAGGCTTCATCACGATCGGCGCACAGGGTCATTACGACGTGGGAGCGATCACCGCTGCGGCCGTGGTCCTGAGCATTCCGCTCGGTACCTCCTGGGTGGCGATCCCCGTCGTGGCCGTCACCGCCGCCGCTGCCGGCGCCTGCATCGGCGGTATCGCCGGCGTCCTGAAATCGCGACTGGGCGTGAACGAGATCATCTCCTCGCTCATGCTCAACTACCTCGTCTTCTACGCTCTGGCCTGGGCCGTCCGCAAACCTCTCGCCAACCCCAACGGCTTCACTCCCGAATCCGAACGCATCCCCGACTGGGCGGCCCTGGCGACCATTCCGGGCACGCGCATCCACATCGGCGTGTTCGTGGCTGTCGCAGCGGTCCCGCTGGTCTGGTGGCTGATGCGCTCGACCCGATTCGGGTTCTCGTCCCAGATCGTCGGTGAGAGCCCCAGTGTGGCTGCGGCAAACGGCATCTCCGTCGCCCGGACCATCGTCACCTCCGCACTCGTCAGCGGCGCGCTCGGCGGCATCGCCGGAGCGATCATGTTGCTCGGCAGCGAGTTCCGCCTGTCGCTCGCCGTCTCCTCGGGCATCGGTTTCACCGCGATCGTGGTGGCCCTGCTCGGACGGCGAAATCCGTTCGGCATCGTCCTTGCGGCGGCCCTGGTCTCGGGCCTGACGCTCGGAAGCCAGGCCGTGCAGCGCACCCAGGAGATCCCGGCCTCGATCGGCACCGTCGTGCAGGCCGTGATGATCCTGACGGTGTTGCTCGCCAATCGAATCGTGGAGCGTGCCCGATGAACTGGTCCGACGTCCTGGGCGCCGGAGCGCTCGTCCCCCTGCTCACGGCGGCGCTGCGCCTCGCGGTGCCCATCATCCTCGCGGCTGCGGGAGCCTGCCTGGCCGAACGTTCCGGCCTCATGAACCTGGGTATCGAGGGCCAGATGATGGTCGGCGCCATCACGGCGTTCGTCACCGTCTACTACACCGGAAACCCCCTGTTCGGAGCTGCCACCGGCGCCCTCGCCGGCCTCCTGACCGCTGCGGTCGTCGGGTATCTGACGATCACCATGGCAGTCGACCAGATCATCACGGGTATCTCGGTGGTCATCCTCGGGACCGGGCTCGCGTCGTTCCTCTACCTCCAAGTTTTCGGGATCACGGGCACGCCCCCGCGCATCCAGGGCAGCACGCCCGTCGACCTGCCCGTGCTCTCGGACATTCCGGCGATCGGCCAGATCGTTTTCTCGCAGTCGCCCCTGGTCTATGCAGCACTGCTGCTGGTGGTGGCACTGTGGTGGGTGCTCTCGCGCACCGCGTTCGGGCTCTCCGTGCGCGCGGCGGGAGAGAGTCCCGAGGCTGCCGATTCGGTCGGCGTCTCGGTTCCCCGCACCCGCTGGATCACCCTTCTGATCTCCGGCGCAACAGCGGGCATGGCCGGCGCTCTCGTGATCGACGGACTCGGCTTCTTCCAGGACGGCATCACCGGCGGCCGAGGCTGGATCGCCCTCGGTGTGGTGATCCTGGCCAGGTGGAACCCGCTCGGCGCCATCGCCGGCGGCTTCATGTTCGGCCTCGTCGATGCCTTCCAGTTGCGCGTGCAAGCAGCGTCCGGTGGTCAAGCGACCTCGGTGCCGTACGAACTGTTCCAGGCGATGCCGTATGCGGTAACCCTCGTCGCCGTTGTCGTGACCACCGTGGGTTTCGCCCGCAACAACGCACCCAAGGCACTCGGCGTTCCCTTCGTTCCTGCCAGATAACTACCCCCCCCGAGACAGGCTCGTGTACACGAGTCTCCGTTCCCCTAGGAGAAACACGTGAAGAAACTGGGTACCGCTGTTGCGGTGATCGCCGCGGCCGGAGTCGCCGTTTCCGGATGCTCGTCGAGTTCGGAGTCCGGAGCATCGTCGTCGTCCGACGGCGTCGTCAAAGCCGCCATCATCACCTCAGGCCCGGTCAACGACCTCGGGTGGAACCAGGGCATGGTGGAAGGCGCCGAGAAACTCGAAGCCGAGGGACTCATCGATCTGACCGTGGTGCAGCAGGATTCGGGCGCCACCTCCGAACAGATCGCCCAGATCGTGACCGACCTCGCCGAGGACGGCCACGACCTCGTCGTGGGACACTCGTTCAACTACGGCGAGCCGATCAAGGGTGTCATCGCGGACTACCCAGACGTGTTGTTCGCCTACGCCGGCGGGTTCGGTGACATCACTGCCAACCTCGCCGACTACAGCCAACCGTTCTACGAGGGCTCCTTCCTGTCGGGCATTCTCGCCGGTGACCTGACGAAGTCCGGAATTCTGGCCGGCACAGCCGGTTTCGAGATCCCGGTGTGCAAGGCGCAGATCGAGTCGTTCGCCGACGGTGCCCGCCTGAGCTACAAGGGACCGGGCGAAATCCAGCTCCGGCCGTCCTACATCGGCGGATGGTCCGACGCTGCGGCCCAGACCCTCGAGGCTGTCAACGCGCTCGTCGACCAGGGCGCCGATCAGTTCACCACGTGCGGCGTGGACGCGGCCACGATCGAAGGTGCCAAGCAGCGCGGCGTGGGTGTCGCCGGTTACGCGATGGACCAGACGCCGCTCGCCCCCGAGAACGTCGTGTCCTCGATCGTGTGGAATCTCGACGAGGTCCTCCGCGCGATGGTGGCAGACGTCGAGTCGGGCAACATCGATCCCGCCAAGTACTACGACGTGGACTTCGCGGAGGGCGGCGTCGACGTCGCGGTGAACCCTGCGTTCGCCGACAAGATCTCCCCCGAGGCGATGGCGCTCTTCGAGGAGTACCGGGAGAAGATCAAGTCCGGCGAGTTCGAGGTCGAATACAAGGGCGGAGCGTAACCCGATGACGGTGACCCTCGAGGCAGTGCGGGCGCTGCCCAAGATCGAACTGCACCGCCACCTCGAGGGCACCGTCCGCCCCGACACGGTGCACGCACTCGCCGCAGCCAACGGCACGCCGCTGCCCGTGGACGACATGCGCACGCTCTACACGTACCGCGACCTGCGGCACTTCCTGGACGTGTACGACACGGTATGCAGCACACTCGTCTCCGCCGCGGACTTCCACCGCATCGCGTACGAATCGGTGCTCGACGCAGCAGCGACGGGAATCGTCTACACCGAAATGTTCTTCACCCCGCACGTCCACCTCTCGCGTGGAGTGCCCGCGGCCCACGTGTGGGACGGGATCACCGCGGGGTTGCGAGACGGAATCGCCGACACCGGAATCGGCGTCCGGATGATCATGGACTGCACCAAGTTTCTCGGCCCCGCACTCGCGCAGATCGAACTCGATCTGTTCACCTCACTGCCCGATCCCGACGGATTCCTCGTCGGGATCGGCGGTGACGGTATCGAAGCCGGCGTCGATGACGCCGCGTTGGCTCCGGTATTCGCCGAGGCCGCGCGGCGCGGGTTGCGCCGGACCTACCACGCCGGAGAGTTCAGCGCCCGAAGTGTCGCCGACGCGGTCCGGGTCCTCGGCTGCGAACGCGTCGATCACGGTCCGCTCGTGGTCGAGGATCCTGCGCTGGCTGCAGAGGCAGCGGACCGCGGCATCGTCTTCACGCTGTGCCCGAGTTCGGACGTCCTGATATCCCAGGTCTACCCGTCGGTGCGTGACCACTCCCTCCCGCGCATGCTCGAGGCCGGGCTGCACGTCACCGTCAACAGCGACGACCCCGCGATGCTGGGCCGCGATATCAGCGACGAGTACGTCACGGTCGTCGAAGAAGGACTGGTGACGCCGGAACAGTTGTGCGACATCGCGATCGGCTCCGTCGACGCCTGCTGGCTACCGGACGACGACAAGGCCGCGCTCCGCGCACGACTCGGTGCCGCCTGGGGCACCGCGTTCTAGCCGACCCCGTCGGGGCGTGGCCGTGCGCCGTTCAGGAACAACTCCGTGATCCGGCGTGCAACGGCAGCTCCGCCGGACTCCGTCGCGCGTGCGAGGTGAAGGAAGGCGTTCATCAAGAACTCGGGTTCCCCGGTGAGTTCGTTCCTGTCGACGGCGTCGGCAAACAGGGCGACCACCGGGTCGAGGACTTTGCGGACATAGAGTCCGGAAATCTCCTCGCGGGTCGTCTCGCCCACCTGGTCGAGGGCGTCGTAGATCCGTTGCTCGAACGTGATCGTGGACCGGTGGTGCTCGGAGGAGACAACGGCGAGCGCGGTCAGACGATCGTCCAACGGTCCGTCGCTTCCGAGCGCCTCCAGGATGTGCACGTGGAGACCTTCGATGAACTCTTGCGCCACTGCCCGGTAGAGGTCTTCCTTCCCACCGGGAAAGTGGTGGTAGATCGAGGGTTTGCGGATCCCGACGTCGTCGGCCACCCCCACGAGCGAGATGCCGGAGTAACCGGTCGCGGCGAGTTGGTCGGCGAACGCCCTCATGATCTGCGTCCGGGTATCGGTTCCGTCGATCATCGGTTCCTCCGGGCATGGTTCGACGACAGGACACAGGCAAGTGCACCCGCTACCAGGAGCGTAACGAGCACGGCGGTCGCGAGGGGCGCCGCCTCGAGGGCGGCTCCGCTTTCCAGATGGCGCGCGGTCTCCACGAGGTAGGTGATCGGGTTGATGGTGGCGACCGCACGCATCCACCCGGAAAGCTGTTCGACGGGAGCGAAGAATCCCGTGAAGAACGACATGCCGAACACTACGAGGGTGACCAGGTTGATGCTCGATGTCGAGGCTCCGCGCACGGCGAGTGCCACCGTGAACAATGCCACCGCGAGGCCGAGAACGAGCATGAGACCGAGCATGGCAACCACTCCCGGCAGCGCCCCCGGGCGGTAACCGACCAGTACGGCGCCTGCGACGGTCACGACCTGCTGGAATGCGACAACGATGAGGGTCGCGACGAGTGTCCCCGCGAGAAAAGGCGCGGACGTTCCGTGCGCCATGCGGAGCCGGTCGAGATATCCGCTCGACACGTCCTGATGGACCAGGGTGCCCGCCGCTCCGGCACCGGTCGCGACTCCGGTGACGAGAATCAGTGGCAGGAGAAAGGCGATGAAGCTACCGCCGGGCAGATAGGTCTCTCCGACGGTGCTCAACTGACCGGTGTAGACGAGCAGGAAGAACAGCGATTGTGCAAGGGGGCTGACCAACAACGCCGGGGAACGCAGCAGCGTCCGGAGCGAGCGGATCGTCGCTGCCGTGACGACCGTGATCGGGATGGCGGCCGGGGTGTGAACGGGAGATGTTGCAGTGGAGATCATTCGTGTCCTTCGAGCAGAGAAGCCGACGTGTCAGCGAGATGCGAGTGCAACGAACACATCGTCGAGAGATGTTTCCGACAGCCTGATTTCACGTACCGCTCCCGCCATGGCACCGATGTCTTCCAGGGCGGTCTCGAGCACGTTCGAATCCTCCGGCAAAGCGAGGCGAACGAGGTCTTCCGCTCGAGGCTCGGGTAAGTCCCGGGAAGTGGTGGGAATCGGCTGAGCGCATCCGGCCAGGTCCGCGGCGTGTCGCTCCCTCGCCGAGGGTGGGCCATCGCGTA
>NZ_JABAGQ010000007.1 GCF_012844225.1 Rhodococcus sp. 105337 | reverse complement strand
AGCTCCGCCGCCGACTTCCCGAACGCCAACACCTTCGCCTGCGCAAACATGTTCGCCATCAACACCTCATGCATCGATCCCGACCCACCCACGGTCGGCAGATCATCGGTCGACCGACCGAACCCGATGAAATCCGCCGGCACCAGATGCGTCCCCTGATGCAACAACTGAAAAAACGCGTGCTGCCCGTTCGTCCCCGGCTCCCCCCAAAAAATCTCCCCCGTCCGACACGACACCGCCGACCCGTCCACCCGCACCGACTTACCGTTCGACTCCATCGCCAACTGCTGCAGATACGCCGGAAACCGCACCAGATCATTCGCATACGGCAACACCACCCGCGACTGCGCCCCCAACACCGACGTGTTCCACACCCCCAACAACCCCAACAACACCGGAACATTGCGCTCGAGCGGCACCGACCGGAAATGCTCATCGATCACCCGGAACCCCGCCAGCAACTCCCCGAACCGCTCCCGCCCGACCGCACACATCACCGCCAACCCGATCGCCGAATCCACCGAATACCGGCCCCCCACCCACTCCCAGAACCCGAACATGTTCACCGGATCGATCCCGAACTGCGCCACCCGCTCCGCATGCGTCGACACCGCCACGAAATGCGCCGCCACCGCCTCCTCACCGAGCGCCGCCACCACCCACCGCCGCGCCGCCGTCGCATTGCACAACGTCTCGAGCGTGGAGAACGTCTTCGACGCCACCACGAACAACGTCGACGCCGGATCCAGCCCCGCCAGCACCCCGGTCAGATCCGCCGGATCCACATTCGACACGAACCGCACCTGCGGACCGTCGTGATAGTGCCGCAACGCCCGCGTCACCATCACCGGCCCCAGATCCGACCCCCCGATCCCGATGTTGACCACCGTGGTGATCTTCTCCCCGGTCGCCCCCCGCCACCGGCCGTCACGCACCCGATCGGTGAACTCCCCCATCGCGTCGAGCACCTCGTGAACATCGGCGACGACCTCACGCCCGTCGACAACCAACCGCGCCGACCGCGGCAACCGCAACGCGGTGTGCAGCACCGCCCGGTCCTCGGTGACGTTGACATGCTCGCCGGTGAACATCGCCTCGCGGGCCGCCTCGAGCCCGACCGCCCGGGCCAGATCGAGCAGCAACTCCATGGTGCGGGCGGTGACCCGGTGTTTGCTGTAGTCGACCACCAGATCCCCGGCGGCAGCGGTCATCGCGTCGGCGCGGCCGGGATCGGCGGCGAACATCTCCCGCAGATGCATCCCCTCGACCTCCGCGCGATGATCGACCAACTTCTGCCACGGGGTGGATCGGGTCACGTCGCTCATGCGATCGACAGTAGTGTCCACCTCCCCGAACCGCCGGGTTTGCACCCTCCGCGGCGCGGGACGCGCATGATGGGGTTCATGGACACATCAGAACTGATCCGGTCCGTGCCCACCGACCTCTTTCTCGGTGGCGAGTGGGTGCCTGCCGGAAATCGAGCGACCTTTCCCGTCCACAACCCCGCCACGGGTGACGTTCTGGCCGAGGTGGCCGACGCCACTCCCGACGACGCCATGCGCGCCCTGGATGCTGCGGTGACCGCAGGCCGCGACTGGGCCGCGACGCCTCCGCGTGAGCGAGCAGAACTTCTTCGCGCGGTGTGGGCGAAGATCAGCGAACGCGCCGACGACGTCGCGCTGCTCATGACCCTCGAAATGGGTAAAGCATTGCCCGAGAGCAGGTCCGAAGTCGCGTACGGCACCGAGTTCCTGCGATGGTTCTCCGAGGAAGCAGTGCGGATCGCCGGCCGCTACACCCCCGCCCCGGCGGGCAACGGCCGCATTCTCGTCACGAAGCAACCGGTCGGCCCGTGCCTTGCGATCACGCCGTGGAACTTCCCTCTCGCGATGGGTACCCGCAAGATCGCCCCCGCTCTGGCCGCGGGGTGCACGATGCTCGTCAAGCCTGCGTCGGAGACGCCGCTGACCCTGCTGATGCTTGCCCAGTTCTTCGCCGAAGCCGGTCTGCCCGCAGGCGTGTTGTCGGTGCTGCCGACGTCCCACGCCGGGGATGTGACCGGCCCCCTGCTCGAGGATCCGCGGCTGCGCAAACTCACCTTCACCGGATCGACGGCGGTAGGACGGTCGCTCGCGCAGACCGCCGGCCGGTCGCTCCTGCGCACCTCCCTGGAACTCGGCGGAAACGCACCGTTCGTCGTGTTCGACGACGCCGACCTCGATGAAGCGGTCGAGGGTGCGGTTGCGGCCAAACTGCGGAACGGCGGTGAGGCGTGCACGGCCGCGAACAGGTTCCACGTCGCGAACTCCGTCCGGGAGGAATTCGTCACCAAGCTCACCGAACGCATGGCGTCGTACAAGCAAGGGCCGGGGACCGATCCCGACACGACCCTCGGGCCGCTGATCAACGAGAACCAGAAGAAGACGGTGATCGAACTGGTCGAAGACGCGGTTGCGGGAGGCGCGACGGTGCGACTCGGCGGCGAGACCCCGGAGGGCCCGGGCTGGTTCTATCCGGCCACGGTGCTCGACGACGTGCCGCGTACTGCTCGCATCCTGCGGGAAGAGGTCTTCGGGCCGGTCGCCGCCGTCACCGGTTTCGACACGGAGGACGAGGCCGTCGCCGCAGCCAACGACACCGAGTACGGGCTGGCGGCGTACATCTTCACGCACGATCTGGATCGGGCGCTCCGGGTGTCGGATGCACTGGAATCGGGCATCGTCGGCGTCAACCGGGGAGTGGTGTCGGATGTCGCCGCACCGTTCGGCGGGATCAAGGCGTCCGGCATCGGCCGCGAAGGCGGGACCGAAGGTATCGAGGAATACCTCGAGACGAAATACATCGCGCTCCGGTAACGGGAGGGAGCCCCGGCCGCTACGCCCACGGGCCGGCAGTGTTCAGGCCGGCGCAGTGTTCAGGCCGGCACTGCCCGTGGGCTAGTGGCCGAGGCGACCGCGGCCGAGGCGCAGCAGCAGCATCGCGAGGGTGTGGCCTTCCTGGCCCAGTTCGCTGAAACGCTCGAGCACCTTCATCTCGCGGCTGTGCACGAGCCTCGTGCCGCCGGACGCCATCCGGGTCCGGCCGATGATGCGCGAGACCTCGGTGCGGCGCTTGACGGCCGCGAGGATCTCGGCGTCGAGGCGATCGATCTCCTTGCGGAGTTCGTCGATCTCGGCCTCGGTGGTGGGCACTGCGTCGGCGGTTTCGCCGGAAAGAGCAGCGTCGGTGTTGGCGTTCAATGTCATCTCCTCGCGTCAGCGCTGGCCGTCCGACCGGTGAAGGGCGCATGACATAACGTCCAGTTTGCCACCGTGTCAATCCGCGGCCAAGTCGGGGATTCGCTGTCGTACGCGTCCGGTAGTTTGGTAGAACGATGAACACTCCCGTTGCTCCCGCCCACACGACCCCCGATTCGGACGCTCTCCTCGAGGGACTCAATCCACAACAGCGGGAAGCGGTCACGCACGAAGGTGGGCCGCTGCTCATCGTGGCGGGTGCGGGCTCGGGCAAGACGGCAGTGCTCACGCGGCGGATCGCCTACCTGCTGGGCGAGCGAGGCGTCGCACCCGGTCAGGTGCTCGCCATCACGTTCACCAACAAAGCAGCCGCAGAGATGCGCGAGCGCGTAGCCGCTCTGGTCGGGCCACGTGCCCTGTCGATGTGGGTGTCGACCTTCCACTCGAGCTGCGTCCGGATTCTGCGGGCCCAGGCGAGCCTCCTGCCCGGCATGAACTCCAACTTCACGATCTACGACGCCGACGATTCGCGCCGGTTGCTGACGATGATCGCGAAAGACCTCGAACTCGATATCAAGAAGTACTCTCCGCGGCTGCTCTCCACCCAGATCTCCAATCTGAAGAACGAACTGATCGGCCCGGAAGAGGCAGCGGCCGCCGTCGGTGCCGACGCCAGCGATCTGGAACGGATCGTCGCGCGCGTGTACGCGCTGTATCAGCAGCGCCTCCGTGCCGCGAACGCTTTCGACTTCGACGACCTGATCGGCGAGACCGTCGCGTTGCTGCAGGCTCACCCGGACATCGCCGAGTACTACCGCCGGCGCTTCCGGCACGTGCTGGTCGACGAGTACCAGGACACGAACCACGCCCAGTACGTGCTGGTCCGCACCCTGGTGGGCGACCCCGACGACGACTCCACCGTCGAGCCGAGCGAACTGTGCGTGGTCGGCGACGCCGACCAGTCGATCTACGCCTTCCGCGGCGCGACCATCCGCAACATCGAGGAGTTCGAGCGCGACTATCCCCAGGCGCGCACGATCCTGCTCGAGCAGAACTACCGGTCCACCCAGAACATCCTGTCCGCGGCAAACGCGGTGATCTCCCGCAACACCGGTCGTCGCGAGAAGCGGTTGTGGACCGATTCCGGTGAGGGCGATCTCGTGGTCGGGTACGTGGCCGACAACGAGCACGACGAGGCGCGGTTCGTCGCGGCGGAGATCGACCGTCTCGTCGACGAGGGCATCAAGTTCTCCGATATCGCGGTGTTCTACCGCACCAACAACGCGTCCAGGGCCTTCGAGGACGTGTTCATCCGTCACGGCGTGCCGTACAAGGTCGTCGGCGGGGTCCGGTTCTACGAGCGCAAGGAAGTGCGCGACATCGTCGCGTACCTCAAGGTCCTCGAGAACCCCGAGGACACCGTGAGCCTGCGCCGGATCCTCAACACGCCTCGACGCGGCATCGGCGACCGGGCCGAGGCCTGCGTGGCGGTGCATGCCGAGCGTCTCGGCATCGGGTTCGGTCAGGCGCTGCGGGATGCGGCCGAGGGCAAAGTTGCCCTGCTGAACACTCGTGCGCAGAAGGCGATCGCCGGATTCGTGGGGATTCTCGACGAACTGCGGGCGATGCTGGTGGTCTCCGACGCCGACGGCAACGACACGGTCGACATCGGCGACGTGGTCGAGGCGATTCTCGAACGCACCGGGTACAGCTCCGAACTCGCCGCCAGCGACGATCCGCAGGACGGCGCCCGGCTCGACAACCTCAACGAACTCGTCAGTGTCGCACGGGAATTCAGCGCCGACGTGCGCAATGCCGCGGGTATCGAAGATGTGGGACGTGAAGACGGCGACCCGGATCCCGGTTCGCTGGCGGCGTTCCTGGAGAAGGTCTCACTCGTCGCCGACGCCGACCAGATCCCCGAAAACCAGGACGGTGTCGTCACGTTGATGACGCTGCACACCGCCAAGGGACTCGAGTTCCCCGTCGTGTTCGTGACGGGCTGGGAAGACGGGCAGTTCCCGCACATGCGTGCGCTCGGTGATCCTGCCGAGTTGTCCGAAGAGCGGCGTCTGGCTTACGTCGGCATCACGCGAGCGCGCCGTCGTCTGTACGTCAGCCGCGCAGTGCTGCGCTCGTCGTGGGGACAACCCGTCACGAATCCGGAATCTCGTTTCCTGCAGGAGATTCCGCAGCACCTCGTCGAATGGAAGCGGACAGATCCGGGGCCGGGGCGCGGACATGCCATCGGCTCGGGCACGGGATCGCGGTTCGGTGCGAGGGAGGAGCGTTCGTCCTCGCCGAGTTTCGGGGCGCCGCGCGGGCGAAACAATCACCTCGTGCTCGCCGTCGGCGACCGCGTCAGCCACGACAAGTACGGGCTGGGCACGGTTCTGGAGACGAAGGGCAGTGGGCCTACCGCGACGGTCGTCATCGACTTCGGAAGTGCCGGTAAGGTCCGGCTGATGCTGGTCGGCGGCGTGCCGATGATCAAGCTCTAGGCGCCCGCACCGCGGTTGCCCGCGCGGGCTGTCGCGAGGCGACCGGTATCGCGGCGGAAGGGCGCGCGATGTGGGAGTTCGTCAGACGCGGTTGCTGCCGGGGGCGATGCCCCGGGTGGCGAGCCACGGCACCGGGTCGATCTTGTCGACGCCGTTGAGGTGCACCTCGAAGTGGAGGTGCGGACCGGTGGAGAATCCGCGGTTACCCATGGTGGCGATCTGGTCGCCGGCCAGGACCTGCTGTCCCACGCTGACCATGGACTGATCGATGTGCCCGTACACGGTGACCGTGCCGTCGGCATGGAGCAACCGGATCCACATACCGAAACCCGACGCGGGACCGGAATCGATGACTTCACCGTCGGCGACCGCGAGGATCGGGGTGCCGATCGGGCCGGCGATGTCGATGCCGGCATGGAGAGTGCCCCAGCGAGCACCGAAGTTCGAGGTGAACGCGCCCGCAGCGGGAAGGACGAACAGGGGCCGTCGGGCCGCTGCCTCGCGTGCCGCTCGCTCCTCGCTGAAGCGTTCGCCCTTGGCGAGGAGGTTGGAGAACTGCGACAGGTCGTTGGGGTCGGCGATGTTGAGCACCTGGGGCGCCTGCGAGGGTGCCGCACCGGTGCTGTCGGAAGTGAACTGCGCTGCCTGCGGCACCGCGGTGGCCGTGATGACCGAGGAGTCGCTGGTGTCTGCGGCGAGTGCGACCTGGCTGTGGTCGGCGTTCTGGCCGGGGCCACCGTTGGTCGCTGCCTGACCCGCTGCGACGACTGCGCCGGCGGCGACGGCGAACACCGCGGCACGGCCCTTGAGCGCGGTCGGGGGAGTGGGCACCCGGTGCGCTCCGCTGCGGCGAACAGGAGAGACGGTGTCGGAAGATTCGGCGGAATCCGAGGTGGGAGCGTCGACGTAATAGGTCGGCTCGGAGGCGAGGCCCGTCGTGCGGAAATCTATGGTCGCTGTGGTCCAAGCGTTCCAGTCGTCCGGTGCCGTTTCGGGCCGGCGGGCGTGGCTTTCGGCAATCGGGCTGCCTGGGCGCATCGCCATCCTCCGTTTCGTGACCTCATCGTTACTTGACCTGAGCGACGGTAACGAAACGATCGCAAGCAGGGCAACCTATAACGCAAACCAAAGCCCTTATGTGAGCGGCATCACAGTTATGTGCTGGGAAAAGCGGGGAATGGGCCGAATGTCACGGGATGAAACATCCAATGACTTTTGCATTGCGAAAGAGCCTCGGAGCAATCGGGGGCCGACTGCCGGGCGGCCTCGGGGGAGCCGGTCGCGGCCGCGTGAGCGGCGCCTGTCATCCTGGGGATGGTGCTCCTCTTGGTTGCGGCGTTCTCACATTCCGGGAGGAAACCCGTGAGCTAACCCTCGGCGTCCAGGATCCGTGACATGCGCCACATGCCCGGAGCGCGGACGTTTCGCAGGGCGTCCATGTAACTAGAGTCCGAACCGGCCCGCTCAATACCCCCGAGCGGGCGTGAACGCAGACGAGACGGTGAGCAGATGGATCTCTTCGAATACCAGGCGAAGGAACTTTTCGCCAAGCATGACGTGCCGACGTCGGCTGGACGTGTTACAGACACGGTCGCCGGAGCCCGCGAGATCGCCGAGGAAATCGGCAAGCCCGTGATGGTCAAGGCGCAGGTCAAGGTCGGCGGCCGTGGCAAGGCGGGCGGCGTGAAGTACTCCGCCGACGTCGATGCCGCCGTGGCCAACGCCGAGGCCATCCTGGGCCTCGACATCAAGGGCCACGTCGTGAAGAAGCTGCTGGTCGCAGAGGCGAGTGACATCGCCGAGGAGTACTACATCTCCTTCCTGCTCGACCGCACCAACCGCACCTACCTGGCGATGTGCTCCGTGGAGGGTGGCGTCGAGATCGAGGTCACCGCCGAGGAGAACCCGGACGCCCTCGCGAAGATCCCGGTGAACGCGGTCAAGGGCGTCGACCTGGCCTTCGCCCGCGAGATCGCCGAGGCCGGCAAGCTGCCCGCAGAGGTGCTCGATGCCGCCGCCAACACCATCCAGAAGCTGTGGGAGGTGTTCATCAAGGAGGACGCGCTCCTCGTCGAGGTGAACCCGCTCGTCCGCACCCCGGACGACCAGATTCTGGCTCTCGACGGCAAGGTGACGCTGGACGAGAACGCCGCGTTCCGTCAGCCCGGCCACGAGGCATTCGAGGATCGGGACGCCACCGATCCGCTCGAGCTCAAGGCCAAGGAGAACGACCTCAACTACGTCAAGCTCGACGGCGAGGTCGGCATCATCGGTAACGGCGCAGGACTCGTGATGTCCACTCTCGACGTCGTTGCCTACGCAGGTGAGAAGCACGGCGGAGTCAAGCCCGCCAACTTCCTCGATATCGGTGGCGGCGCTTCGGCTGCCGTCATGGCCGCCGGCCTGGACGTGATCCTCAACGACGAGCAGGTCAAGAGCGTGTTCGTCAACGTCTTCGGTGGCATCACCGCATGTGACGCCGTGGCAAACGGCATCGTCGGCGCGCTCGAGACGCTGGGCGACGAGGCCAACAAGCCGCTGGTCGTCCGCCTCGACGGCAACAACGTCGAGGAGGGTCGCCGCATCCTCTCCGAGGCCAACCACCCGCTGGTCACGGTCGTCGCCACCATGGACGAGGCTGCCGACAAGGCTGCCGAGCTCGCCTTCGCGGCGAAGTAAAGGGACACACAGAACAATGGCAATCTTCCTTACCAAGGATTCCAAGGTCATCGTCCAGGGCATCACCGGCGGCGAGGGCACCAAGCACACCGCTCTCATGCTCAAGGCCGGCACCCAGGTTGTCGGCGGCGTCAACGCCCGCAAGGCCGGCACCACGGTCTCGCACACCGACAAGGACGGCAACGCCGTCGAACTGCCGGTCTACGGCACCGTCGCCGAGGCCATGAAGGAGACCGGCGCGGACGTCTCCATCGCGTTCGTTCCGCCGGCCTTCGCGAAGGACGCCATCGTCGAGGCCATCGACGCCGAGATCCCGCTGCTGGTCGTCATCACCGAGGGCATCCCGGTGCAGGACTCCGCGTACGCGTGGGCCTACAACGTCGACAAGGGCGAGAAGACCCGGATCATCGGCCCCAACTGCCCCGGCATCATCACCCCCGGTGAGGCGCTGGTCGGCATCACCCCGGCGAATATCGCCGGCAAGGGTCCGGTCGGTCTGGTGTCGAAGTCGGGCACCCTGACCTACCAGATGATGTTCGAACTCCGTGAGTACGGTTTCTCGACCGCCATCGGCATCGGCGGCGATCCGGTCATCGGCACCACCCACATCGACGCGATTGCTGCGTTCGAGAAGGATCCCGAGACCAAGGTCATCGTGATGATCGGCGAGATCGGCGGCGACGCCGAGGAGCGCGCAGCCGATTACATCAAGGCCAATGTGACCAAGCCGGTCGTCGGCTACGTCGCGGGCTTCACCGCACCCGAGGGCAAGACCATGGGCCACGCCGGCGCCATCGTCTCCGGTTCCTCGGGCACCGCCCAGGCCAAGAAGGACGCCCTCGAGGCCGCCGGCGTCAAGGTCGGCAAGACGCCGTCCGAGACCGCCGCTCTCGCGCGCGAAATCCTGCAGTCGCTGTAATTTCGCACCGTTCGACCTCTGCCCGTGTGTGTTCCCGACGGAACACACACGGGCAGTGTGTTTTCGGAGGCAGGCGTGTTTCGGGGGCAGTGTGCTTTCGGTGCCTACTCGTCGATCCACTGGTGCCCCACCGGCGTGAGGTCACCCGAACCGGACGTGACCGACGCGACCGTCGCCGTGAGAACGACCGGGTCGGACGTCGCGACGGTCAGTACCGCACGCTCGCCGTACGCGACGCCGAGCACGCTGACCCCGCGCTGTCTCAGCTCGGCTTCCACGCGACCGGCGTCGGCATGATCGACCCCGAGTTCGAACAGCTCCCGGCGGACCCGCGTGACCACGCGCGCCGAGTCGAGCGCGGTCGTGACCGCTCCCGAGTACGCGCGCACGAGTCCGCCCGCACCCAGCTTGATGCCGCCGAACCACCGCGTCACCACCACAGCGACGTTCACGAGGTCACGGTGATGCAGGACCTGCAACATCGGGATACCTGCGGTTCCGCCCGGTTCGCCGTCGTCGCTCGACCGCTCGGCCCGCGTCGCATGCTCGTCGCCGACGACGAACGCCCAGCAGTGGTGGCGTGCATCGGGATACAGTCGCCGTTGTTCCTCGACGAAGGCCAGCGCCGACTCCGGTGATTCGACACGCCGGAGTGCGGCGAGAAATCGCGAACGTTTGACCTCGGTTTCCACAACGACATCCGGGCCCGGGGCAAAAGTGTGCGGCATGGCCCCATTCTCGCGGGTCGTGCCTAGGCTGGTACGCAGGAGACGGACGACAGCCGAACCGACAGCAGGAGGACCGATGAATTTCCCCGCAGGGCAATCCACCCCGAGCAAGGTGGTGCCGCTGCTGCTGCCACTTGTGGTCGCCGCGCTCGGTGTCGTGAACTTTCTACTCGGTCTCGCGCCGTATGTGAGCATCACGTTCGGTTCCCGCGTCGCACTGTCGTCGTTCGATTTCGGATTCGCCGTCGTGCCCCTCGCTTTCCTGTTGCTCGGTGGCGTCAGCGCAGCGCTCTCGTTGCTGCCCGGCCAGGACCTGCGGGCAGTGGCAGTGGTCGCGTCGGGAGTCGGCTTCGTGACCTCGCTCTTCCAGTTGTTCCATCTGCCGGAAGACACGGGAATCGCCTGGGGCGGAGTCACGATCCTCGTCTTCGGCTTCGTGCAGGCCGCGCTCGCCGTCGTCACTCTGCTGTTCGGACTGGGCATTCTGGTGCCCGGACGCTCGGCACGGCAGAGCGGTGGCGCACAAGGCTATCCGCAGGGTTCGCCGCAGCAGGGTTCGGCGCAGCAGGGTGTCGGACAGTTCGGTGCCCAGCAGTACCCGGGACAGCAGTTCGGTGCCCAGCAGTACGGCGGGCAGCAGTACACAGGCCAGCAGCAGTACGGCGGCCAGTACGGCGGCCAGCAGCAGTACGGCGGGCAGGCCGCCGGAGCTCAGCAGTATCCCGGTCAGCAGTTCGGTGCTCAGCAGTTCCCGGGTCAGCAGTTCGATGCCCAGCAGTACGGGGGCCAGCAGTACGGCGGTCAGTACGGGGGCCAGCAGTACGGTGGGGCGCAGCAGTACCCGGGCCAGCCCGCCTCCGGCCGGCAGTCCGAGCAGTCCGGTAGCCAGCACTCCGGTAGCCAGCAGTACCCCGGTGGGTCGTCTTCCTCCGCGTCGCCGTCGCCGGAGTCGCAGTACCCCGCCGGACAGCAGCCGGGCGACCAGCCTTTTGCGGGCGACCAGCCTTTTGCGGGCGCACAGCAGCACGGTGGGCAGTTCGGCCAGCAGCACTCGGGCGAACACGGGGGCACCAACCAGGAACGCACACAGCGCTTCACTCCCGCTCAGTACGGCGGGCCCGACCAGGCCACCCAGTCGCATTCCGGGGTGAACACCGGCGGCGAGTACGACCGGTCCGAGTCGGAGCACACGGACGCGCAGCAGTCGCCGGGCCGCCCGGAGCAGGAGGATGCGTCGTCGGCGCCCGAGTCCGATGCCGAGCGCGCCGTCGTGAACCGCGCCGAAGACAACGAGGGTTCCGCTCCCGGCGAGCCCGCCCCCACCCAGGCGTTCCGCTCACCGGGTGACCAACGGTGATCGGCGCGCCTGACACCCTCCGCGACACGTCGGTGACACCCTCGACTCGATGACTTCCACGCTCGGCCGGTCGACCCGGCACACTCCACCCGAGGACGGCCACCTCGATCCGGAGCGGTTCCGAATCCTGGTCGGTACCGCGGCACGTCTTCCCGCGGTGACGCTCGCGGTGGTCGCCACGATCGTGGTGACCACCATGGTGCTCGCGAACAGCGACCTGGCGGGGATCTACGCCGCCATCGCGGGTACCTGGCTCGCGCTGCACCAGGTGACCCTCACGATCGACGGCACCTCGCTCGGTGTGCTTCCCCTGTTGCCCACAGCGGTCCTGGTGTGGTTGTCGGCGCGAGGGGCCGCCTCGGCGGCAGACGCCGTCATGGACTACACCGGGTACCAACTCGAAGGCCCCGACGCCGCACGCATCACCGCGGCAACACTGGCCGGCCCGCTGACCGTCACGGTCGTCGCGCTCGTCGTGATGCAGGACGCGGCGGGTGTTCTTCCTGTCGCGTCGCCGAACCCCGCTGCGGCTCTGGCGTGGGTGACGGGCCTGTACCTGCTCGCCGCGTTGCTCGGAATCGGCTCACGTCTGTGGCGGCCGCTGGTCCTCCGGTACGCGGTGCCGGAATGGCTCGTGCTGTCGGTCCGCCCCGCGGCGAGGGCGGTGCTCGGCATGTTCGCGGTCGGCGGCGTCCTCGTCGTCGCGGGACTGCTGTGGTCGTGGACCACACTGGGCGACCTGCTGGCACGCGGTGAAACCTGGACGGGCGTCCTCGGTCTCACCGTCCTGTCGATCCTGTACCTGCCGAATCTGGTGATCGGTGCGTCCGCGGTGCTGGCCGGGAGCACCGCACAGTTCGGGCAGGTGCGGTTGAGCTTGTTCGAGGCGTCGGGGGGCGATCTGCCTGCTCTCCCGATCCTCGCGGCGATCCCGGCGGGACCGGCGCACGCACTGTGGCCGGTACTGCTTGCTGTGCCGGCCACAGTCGGTGCTCTGCTCGGCCGGTTTGCCGCGCAGCGCACGCTCCAGGCGCAGGCCGACGGGGCGCCGGTGGGAAGCCTCGACGCTGCTCGGACGGTTCTGGCCGCGGCAGGGTTCGCCGGGCTGGTCACCGCAGGCATCACCTGGGCGGCAGGTGGCCCACTGGGAATCTTCGGGGTCGTCGGGGCCAGATGGTGGCTCGCCGGCGTGCTCCTGTTCGCGTGGGCAGGACTGCTCGGGCTCATCGTCGCCCAGTTGCTCATGTGGCGCGAGGGTCGCCTGACCGCCGCAGTCCTGCGCGAGGACTACCACGAGCAGACAGACGACGAGCAGTTGGACGATGACCCGATCGACGACGAGCTGAGGGAGGATGACGAGGCAGCGGAGCGCAGCGACGCGGCCGAGGATTCCGATCACGACGCGGACCCGGACTCCGACTCCCGCACCGACGAGACGTCGGAGGGCGTGTCTGCGGAGGACGAGTCCGGGGAGGACGAGTCCGGGGAGGACGAAAGCCGAGAAGCCGTGGCGGACGCCGAGTCGGAGGCGGAGTCGGACACGGAGGGCAAGGGCAAGGGCAAGAAGGGCGCCGACTAGGCTTTGACACGGCCGGTTCGTCGGCCGACCCCCTCGAGTTCCAGGAGTAGTGCCCTGACTGCCTCGCGTGACCAGTTGCCGCCCACCGCACCGGCGCGGCTCGTCGTACTCGCGTCCGGGACGGGAAGCCTGTTGGCATCACTGCTCGAGCAGGCGCGTGACGACGACTACCCCGCACGCATCGTCGCTGTCGGTGTCGACCGCGAGTGCCCGGCCGAAGAGCACTCGGCGGCAGCCGGTATCCCCGTGTTCCGGGTGTCCCTGCGCGAGCATCCGGACAGGGCTGCCTGGGATCGCGCACTCACCGAGGCCGTCGCCGAATTCGAGCCCGATCTCGTGGTCACCGCCGGATTCATGAAGATCCTGGGACCGGCGTTCCTCGACCGTTTCGGTGGACGCATCATCAATACCCACCCGGCATTGCTGCCGTCGTTCCCCGGCGCACACGCAGTGCCCGATGCGCTCGCGTACGGCGTGAAGGTCACCGGTTCGACCGTGCACCTCGTCGACGGCGGAGTCGACACCGGCCCGGTGCTCGCGCAGGAGGCGGTGCCCGTCCTCGAGGACGACGACGTGGCGAGCCTGCACGAACGAATCAAAGTTGTGGAGCGACGGCTGTTGGCAGAGGTGGTCGCCGCCGTCGCGACCCGTGGAGTTGTTTCCGATGGACGAAAGGCCGTGATCCCCGGTGACCGAACGTAAGACTGTGCGCCGCGCGCTGGTCAGCGTGTACGACAAGAGCGGACTCGTCGAACTGGCGACAGGACTCCACGACGCGGGGGTCGAGCTGGTCTCGACCGGCTCCACCGCGGCGACGATCGCCGGAGCGGGCCTGCCCGTGACGAAGGTGGAGGAACTCACCGGCTTCCCGGAGTGCCTCGAGGGTCGCGTGAAGACGCTGCACCCGCGTGTCCACGCGGGCATCCTCGCGGACACCCGCAAGCAGGACCACCTCGACCAGATCGCCGATCTGGGCATCGAGGCATTCGAACTGGTCGTGGTCAACCTCTACCCGTTCACGGAGACGGTTGCCTCCGGCGCCGGCCCCGACGAGTGCGTCGAGCAGATCGACATCGGCGGACCGTCCATGGTGCGCGCCGCTGCGAAGAACCATCCGTCGGTGGCCGTGGTCGTGGATCCCGCCGCGTACGGCGATGTCCTCGAATCCGTTGCGGCCGGCGGTTTCACCCTCGAGCAGCGCAAGCGCCTTGCCGCGCAAGCGTTCCAGCACACCGCGGCCTACGACGTCGCGGTGGCGACCTGGATGAACAGCGGCTACGCGGCTCCGGACGACGATGCGAAGTTCCCCGCCTGGACCGGCGCCACGTGGACCCGTGCGAATGTGCTGCGCTACGGCGAGAACCCGCACCAGGCGGCTGCCCTCTACGTGGACGGGTCGGGCGAGCCGGGACTCGCTCAGGCCGAGCAGTTCCACGGCAAGGAAATGTCCTACAACAACTATCAGGACGCCGACGCCGCATGGCGCGCCGCGCACGATCATCGCGAGCCGTGCGTCGCGATCATCAAGCACGCCAACCCCTGTGGGATCGCGATCGCCGATGACATCGCGACCGCTCACCGCAATGCCCACGAATGCGACCCGGTGTCGGCATTCGGTGGTGTGATCGCCGCGAACCGTGAGGTGAGCGTGAAGATGGCCGAGCAGGTCGCCGAGATCTTCACCGAGGTCGTCATCGCGCCGTCGTATGCGGACGGTGCGGTAGAGGTGCTCTCCCGCAAGAAGAACATCCGCATCCTGCGGGCCGACTCGCCGTCGTCCTCGCAGATCGAGATGCGCCAGATTTCCGGCGGGCTCCTGCTTCAGGAACGCGACGCGCTCGATGCCGAGGGCGATGCACCGGCCAACTGGCAGCTCGCGTGCGGCGAGGCCGCCGACGAAGCCACCCTGCGCGATCTCGAGTTCGCGTGGCGGACGGTGCGCGCCGTCAAGTCCAATGCGATTCTCCTGGTCTCGGGTGGCGCGACCGTCGGAGTCGGCATGGGGCAGGTCAACCGCGTCGATTCGTCGCGTCTGGCTGTGGCACGCGCGGGCGACCGGGTCGTCGGTTCCGTCGCCGCCTCGGACGCGTTCTTCCCGTTCGCGGACGGCCTCCAAGTGCTTACCGAGGCCGGAGTGAAGGCCGTCGTTCAGCCCGGCGGATCGGTGCGCGACAACGAGGTCATCGAGGCAGCGCGTGAAGCCGGGATCACCCTGTACCTGACGGGTGCCCGCCACTTCGCCCACTGACAGATACCGGACGGCGCCGTCCACGGCGCACGTGCCTGCGGGTCAGGCAGCGTGCGAGTGGGCGGCGTCGTCGTGTGCGGACTCGGTTCCGCGCGATCCGCGGCCCTCGGAGATGACGAGCCGCGCGGCACCCCGGTCGAGCAGTTCACGGATCAGATCTGCTGCGGCGGCGCCGCTTTCGGTGCCACCGACGCGGCTGAGATCGATCGTGATGGCGTGGCCGGTCAGGTCGCCGGGCAGGTCCGACGGGACGGATCCGCCGGGTTCGATGCGAAGTTTCATGATGTTGTTTCTCCTGTCGGGGAATGAAGCTGTGGGGATAAGAAAGGGCACCCGGGGCGATGTGCCCGGGTGCCCGAGAAGGGAGTCGTCGTGTGACTTCTATTCTCGGGGTGGCCTTGCGGCGAAGTGGGAATGAAGGTGCGCAAAAGGTACGGAACAGCCGATGACGTGCATGTGCTTGAATCGCATCGAACCGTACCTTTCTCGGGCGTACCAGCGGGTTAACGGGAAACCATACACCAATAACGTGAAAGCGACATTTGTTATTTCGCGGACCCGGTCACAGACTCTTCAGCCACGCCTCGAAACCGGACGTGAACTCCTCCGAGAAGGGCAGGTCGGCGATGTAGTCGGCGCCCGTGGACTGCTGGTCCCCGATGTCCTTGAGGACGTGGTTGGTGCGGGTCATGCGCAGCGATGTCAGGCGGGTGTGGACGAGCGCGTCGTCGAGAGCGTCCACGTCCTCGATACGCACCTGGATGTCCTTGGTCGATGCGCTCGAGAGCACCGGCAGGTCGCCGTCGACCTGGGCGGCGAGCATCCGGGGATCGAGCGCGTCCTCCTCCGCGAGAGCCTTGGCGTTCGCGGGAACGAGCCCGGCGTTACGGAGGGGTTCGGGCAGGTGGTCGCTGAGGGTTCCGTCGGCCCGCAGCGATTCGACCGCTCCGGTCAGCGCCAGCCGGAGTTCGTCGGCAATCTGCACGGGGAGCTTCTGGGCGACGACCACCGCGTCGAGCTGGGCGTCGATCTGGGCGGTCAGCAGGTCGAGCAGGCGTACCGCGAGGGGTTCGATCAGACCGATACCCCTGATCCGCGGGTTGTCCTGCGCCAGCGCCAGGGCGATCAGCGCACCTTCGCTGTGTCCGACGACGTAGAGACGGTTCGCGTCGACACCGCGCCGGCCTGCGAGGAAATCGAGACCTGCGGACGCGGCGTCGATGAACGTGGAGAACCCGAGATCGGCGACGTCCTCGACGTCGTACGGTCCGAGGCCGGTCACGCCGCTGCCGAGCTTGTCGTAGCGCAGGCTGGCGAAGCCGTGCCGTTCGAGGACGTCGGCGAGGTGGCGCAGCGTGCCGATCGGCCCCGGAAGCAGGGCGCTGTCACCGTTGCGGTCGGTAGGACCGCTGCCGGCGAGCAGGAGCACTCCGGGCACCACACCCCTCCTCATCGACACGGGTACCCGGACGCTGCCGTGCAGGGTCACGTCGCCGCTGGAAAAGGTGATCTCGGTGTCCGACATACACCGTGTCTATCAGAAGAGCCCCCGACGTTCCGTATTCAGGCACCTCATGGGTGCGTACCTGCGGAGTGCCGCCGAACGGAGGTCTCGCCCCGGCGGCGTCAGGGTGCGTCGTCGTCGACGTCCGGCCCCCTGCTGTCACCGTCTTCGGCACCGGCCGCCGTGCCGTCGATACGGCCGGATTCGGTGTCGTTGTCTGCGGACTCCGGGGCGGGCAGTTCCTCCGCGTAGGGCGCGCGCGGTGGAGCGATCTCCGCGAGACGCTCGTTGACGGCATGCGCGAGAAGGTCGTGCTGCAGAACCGACAACGGCACCATTCCGTCGAGATAGGCCTCGATCTCGACCTTGCCCGCATCCCCGCCGAGCGCGAAGTAGCGCAACCACAACTCGTCGAGACTCAGCCCGGTCGCGGCGAGCGCCTCGAGGAACCGGCGATGCGCCTCGCCGGACGGAAACAGACGCATCACCTGCTCACCCCGCTTCGTCACCGGCCGCCTCGACGAGCGTCTCTGCCAGGGTTGCCAGGGTGGTTCCCGACAGGCTGGACTGCTCGATCAGCCACCGCATGGCCTGATCGGGGTCCAGTTGTTCGCGCAACATCACGATGCCCTTCGCGGTGGCGATCAGATCCCGGGTGTGCAGCGCGCGCTTGAGGTTGTCGCTGAGCCGTTCGGCACTGCGGAAGGTGTGCACGTTGGCGACCAGAATGGCGGCCTGGGCCGCGAACCGCCGCAGCAGGCCGACCTCGGTCTCGTCGTAGGCCCCGGCGCGGTCGGAATACACCTTGATCGCCCCCCCACGACCGGTCCGCGGTGACCAGCGGCGCGCTGAGCACCGACCGGATACCGGTCGAGTCCACCCGTGCCGACCACAGCGGCCACCGGGGATCGGTGCCGACGTCGTCGACGCGCACGATCACCCCGTCGTGCCATGCGGTGAGGCACGGTCCCTGGCCGAGTTCGTATTGCAACGCGTCGGCGCGTTCGACCATCCGATCGGTCGCGGCGGAGGTGACCTCGTCCCCGTTGATACCGCGGACACTGACCCCGGATCCGATCGATCCGGGCAGGGTGTCCACGGCCAGGGAGGTGATCAATTGCAGTGCTGTGGCGACGGTCTGTTCGGACAGCAGCACTCCGGACATCCGGGCGTACACAGCCGTCAGCTCGTCCGGTGTCGAGTCCGGAAACGCATCCACGCGGCCCCCTTTCGTCTGTGGGACTACCCATCATCGCGGAGACGAACCGAGGTGTCCGGCCTGGCCCGGTGGCGATGCCTTTCCGCCAGCCTAGACCGCGACCACCGCAGGCGAATCCCCCTACTGGCGACGCACAGCGGGCAGGTTTCTCGACGATCCACCGGATCCGGCGGCCCAGGTCGTCCGGGAAGAAGAGGTTCCTCGGCTTGCAGGTGCCGAAACCGCCGCACGGTCGTACCTTGGATGAGGTGACGTCTCCCACACCGCGCCCGTCCACCCTCGGAGAGCTGCGCGCCTCCGGCCACGTACATCGTCCCGTCAAGGACGAGATGAGGCAGAACCTCGTCGCCGCGCTGCGCGACGGCACCGATCCCTGGCCCGGCATCGTCGGATTCGACGAGACCGTGGTCCCCCAACTCGAGCGGGCACTGCTCGCCGGTCACGATGTCGTCCTTCTCGGCGAACGAGGCCAGGGCAAGACGCGCCTGCTGCGTACCCTCGCGTTGCTGCTCGACGAGTGGACCCCTGTGATCGCGGGATCCGAACTCGGTGAGCACCCCTACGAACCCATTACGCCCGTCTCGATCCGCCGCGCGGGCGAACTCGGCGACGATCTGCCGGTCGCGTGGCGACACCGCAGCGAGCGCTACGCCGAGAAGCTGGCAACTCCCGATACCTCCGTCGCCGACCTCGTCGGGGACGTGGACCCGGTGAAGGTGGCGGAAGGACGCAGCCTCGGTGATCCCGAAACGATCCACTTCGGGCTGGTCCCACGCGCCCACCGCGGAATCGTCGCGATCAACGAGCTTCCCGATCTCGCCGAGCGCATCCAGGTGTCGTTGCTCAACGTCATGGAGGAGCGCGACATCCAGGTGCGCGGCTACACACTCCGGCTCCCGCTGGACGTACTGCTCGTCGCGAGCGCGAACCCGGAGGACTACACCAACCGCGGACGGATCATCACCCCGCTCAAGGACCGGTTCGGTGCCGAGATCCGCACCCATTACCCCATGGAACTCGACGACGAGGTCGCGGTGATCGAGCAGGAAGCCGACCTGCAGGCCCGCGTTCCCGATTTCCTCGTCGAGATTCTCGCGCGCTTCACGCGGTTGCTGCGCGAGTCGACGTCGGTCGACCAGCGCTCCGGTGTCTCCGCGCGCTTCGCCGTGGCCGGCGCCGAAACCGTCGCGGCCGCTGCCGTGCACCGCGGCGCGGTGCTCGGTGAGGACGACCCCGTGGCGCGGCCCGTCGACCTGGCCACCGTCGTCGAGGTACTACGCGGAAAGGTGGAGTTCGAATCAGGGGAGGAAGGACGGGAATTCGAGATCCTCGACCACCTGCTGCGTCGTGCGACCGCGGACACGGCGCGCACGCGGCTGGCCGGGATCGATCTCGCCCCACTCGTCGCCGCGGTCGAGCAGGGTGAGCCGGTGATCACCGGCGAGCGCGTCACTGCGAAATCGTTGCTCGACGCGCTGCCCGAACTGCCGGTCCTCGACACGGTCGCCGAACGACTCGGCGCTTCCGACAGCGGCTCTCGCGCCGCCGCAATCGAACTCGCACTCGAGGGCCTGTATCTGGCGCGGCGCATCGCAAAGGACGCCGGCCCGCGCGGCGCGGCGGTGTACTCCTGATGGACCGTTCCGCGAGGTACGGCCCGTACCACGGGGGCGACCCGCTCGCGCCACCCGTGGATCTGCGCGACGCGCTCTCCGCGATCGGCGACGACGTCCTCGGCGGGGCGTCGCCGCAACGCGCCCTGCGCGAACTGCTGCGGCGCGGCAGCAGCAGCATGCGCGGACTCGACAAGCTTGCCGCGCAGGCCAACCGGCGCAAGAGGGAACTGCTCGACCGCACCGATCTCGACGGCACTCTGAGAGAGGTGCGCGAACTCCTCGACCGGGCGGTGCTCGAGGAACGGAAGGAACTCGCGCGCGCCCTCGACGACGACGCCCGGTTCGCCGAGATGCGGATCGAGGAACTGCCGGCGTCGACAGCGCAAGCCGTTCAGGAACTCGCCGACTACGACTGGCGCAGCGACAAGGCGCGGCAGGACTACGAGAAGATCCGGGATCTGCTGGGCCGGGAAATGCTCGACCAGCGGTTCGCCGGAATGAAGCAGGCACTGGAAGGTGCCACCGAGGAAGACCGGCAGCGCATTTCCGAGATGCTCGAGGACCTCAACAACCTCCTCGACAAGCATGCGCGCGGGGAGGACACACCCGAGGATTTCGAACAGTTCATGGCCGAGCACGGCGAGTTCTTTCCCGACGATCCCCAGAACGTGGAGGAACTGCTCGATTCGCTCGCGCAGCGGGCAGCCGCCGCGCAGCGGCTACGGAACTCGCTGACGCCGGAACAGCGGGAGGAACTCGACGCACTCGCGCAGCAGGCGTTCGGGTCGCCGTCGTTGACGAATCAGCTCGACCGGCTCGACGGACATCTCCGTGCCGCGCGGCCCGGTGAGGACTGGGCGGGATCCGAACGTACCCGTGGTGACGAGGGGATGGGACTCGGTGAGGCGACCTCGGCGCTCCAGGAGATCGCGGAACTCGACCGGCTCGCGGAGCAGTTGTCCCAGCAGTACGCCGGGGCCTCTCTCGACGACATCGATCTCGACGAACTCGAGCGCCACCTCGGTCCGCAGGCCGTGGCCGACGCTCGCACACTCGCCGATCTCGAGAAGGAACTGCAGAAAGAGGGATTCTTCGACCGCGGCGCGGACGGCAAGTGGCGGCTCTCGCCCAAGGCGATGCGTCAGCTCGGGCAGACCGCGCTGCGGGACGTGATGAACCGGATATCGTCCCGCACGGGTCAGCGTGAATCGCGCCGCGCCGGGGCGATGGGGGAGCCCACCGGTGCGACGAAGGCCTGGGAGTTCGGCGACACCGAGCCGTGGGACGTCGTGCGCACCCTCACCAACGCGACGCTGCGCAGCCCCGGCGTGCCGGTCCGGATGTCGGTGAGCGATGTCGAGGTGGTCGATACCGAGCAGCGAGCTCAGGCGGCGGTCGCATTGCTCGTGGACACGTCGTTCTCGATGGTCATGGACGGACGCTGGGTGCCGATGAAGCGCACCGCTCTGGCACTGAACCACCTGGTGTCCACACGGTTCCGGGGCGACGCGCTGCAGTTGATCGCGTTCGGGCGGCATGCGCGCGTGGTCACCGCACCGGAACTGGCGGGCCTCGACGGTGTGTACGAGCAGGGGACCAATCTTCATCACGCGCTGATGCTCGCGGGCCGGCACCTGCGTCGTCATCCGAACGCGCAGCCCGTCGTGCTGGTCGTGACCGACGGCGAGCCCACCGCCCACCTCGAACCCGAGGGGTACGCGGCGTTCGATTATCCGCCGAGCGCCAGGACCCTCGGCCTGACCGTGCGCGAACTCGACCATCTCGGCAAGATCGGCGCCCAGGTGACGATCTTCCGGCTCGGCGACGATCCCGGGCTGGCCCGGATCGTCGACCGGATGGCCCGCCGGGTGGGGGGACGGGTCGTGGCACCCGACCTCGACGGCCTCGGCGCCGCGGTGGTGGGCGACTACGTGCGGATGCGCCGCCGCTGACCTGGGCAGCGGGTCAGGTTCGCAGTGCCCGCCACGTCGAGGTGGCCGCGGCGGACAGCAGCGCTGCGGTCACCCAGAACACCGACGCCACCCCTGCGATTCCGGCTATCCCGCCGGCGGCGACGGGGACGAGCACCTGGCCGAGGCGGTTGCCGGTGAGCCGGACCGCCAGCGCGGAGGCTCGGTCGGAGGGGGCAACCAGTTCGACGACCCAGGTCATCGTCAGTGGTTGACCGACTCCCCAGAACGCGCCGCAGACCGCGAGCATCGCGGCGATGAGCCACGGGTTCGGCAGGAACGGAATGAGCGCGACCGGCACGACGGTGCCCGCAGTGGCGGAGATGAGCAACCGGCGCCGGCCGACGTGCCGCAACGCCCACGGCAACAGCGCGCGGGACAGGATCGACGTGAGCGTCCTCGCGGTGAGCAGCGCCGACACGAGCAGCACCCCGAACCCGAACTGCTCCCCGAGCAGCGGCAGGTACACCACCACGAGGTCGACGGCGGCGAGGACGATCAGACTCGACAGCATCGCCGGTTTCATGCCGGGAGTGGAGAGCATCGAGAGCACCGACTGGGGTGCACCGTCGTCGGCGGTGCGCCCCGAACCGGGCGGCTCCCGCAGGCCGAGCACGAACGGCAATGCCACCGCGCAGATCGCCGTCATCACCAGTAGCGCGCCCGTGGTCTCCACATAGCCGTCGTCCGCGCTGTGGCCGGCGGCGATGATTCCCGCGACCGGCACACCCACGGCCTGACCGACGGAGACTCCGAGCGTGATGCCGGCGAATCCTCGGTCGAGCCGGTCGGGCGGCGACAGGATCGAGACGAATGCCTGGCCGGATACCGTGACGAGCAACTGCCCCAAGCCGAGGACGATGTTGCCCGCGCCGAGCACCAGCAGACCCGAACTTGCCGCGATGAGCCCGACACCGAGCGTGGACACCACGATCCCGATCCGCAGAATCATCGTGGCGTGACCGCGGTCGACGGCACGACCCATCCGGACCGCCGCGATCAACGGCACGATCGCGTACAGGGCGGTGACCAGGCCGATGGTCGTCGCATCGCCGCCGAGCGCGAGGATCCGGTACGACACGAGCACACGAACCGACTGGAAGGCCGCGTGCAACAGCGCGGTCGCGGTGCACAGGTACAGCAGCCAATGGCGAGGTACGCCGATCCGGGAAGCGTGGGACATCGGTCAGATGCCTGCCGCCGCGGGAGACGGGGTGAGCGACATCGCCATGCCGCTACGGTATGCGGCCCGGCACCGTACCTCGTAGACGGCTCGGGCCGGTCGGGGCGACCGTCCGTAAGGTGTTCGGGATGTGTGCGTCACGTCGTCGAGATACGTGGTCAGTGCGGCTCACCCGCCGTGACGACTCGGTCTCCGAGCGGCGACTCCAGCGGAACCTCGAGCGTCCCGGTCACGGCGATCATGATGCACATGCGGTCCTGAGCCTCGGGCAGGGTGCCGCCGAGCACCGTGACACCCACTGCGTCGGTGGTCTCCGTGATCGTGGCGTGCACGCCGTAGCATTCCGGCGTTCCCGTCTCGAAGTGCAGGGCGATGCGGTCGTCTCCGGCACGTGACCATCCCTGGATCTGCACCGGATGCGGGTCGACGATGTCGGGTCGCGCGGTGAACTCCGTCGCCCCTTGCGGCACAGCAATTTCCGGCAGTGGTTCAATGTCATGGCTGCCGGATCCGCAGGCGACGGCGAGAACGCTACAAGCGAGCAGGACGATCAGACGCATGCGGTCACCCTAAGCCCGCACCCGTGGCGGGTCCTCGCCGCGACCGACTCCCCGGAGGACCATGAGGCTGCCAGTCCTGTTCGACCCGCCGGCGCAGGCCATGCCCACGCCCGAGATCCGGGTGGACGCGCAGACCACGCCCCGGCAGTTCACGGTGCGGACGATCTTCGCCGCCCGGAAATGGACCGTCCCGGCCGCGGTCCTCGTCTCGGTGCATCAGATCTGCGAGACCCTCGTGCCCGTCGTGATGGGGCAGGCCATCGACCGCGCCGTTGCCACCCGCGACGCCGGCGCTCTGGTCGCGTGGCTGCTCGTGCTCGCGGCAGTGTTCGTGGTCCTGTCGTTCTCCGCCCGCTTCGGCGGCAGGATCGGGCAGGCCGGAATGCTCGCGGTCCAGCACCGCCTGCGGACCCGGGTCACCGATCGCATCCTCGATGTCCGCGGTGTGGGCGGGCCGCCGCAGGCGCCCGGCGTGACGCTCAACATCGCGACGTCCGACGTCGAGCAACTCGCCCGCGGGATCGCCGTCGCGGTGTATCCCGTGGGTCACCTCGCCGCGGTCCTCTTCGGTGGGGTCGTCCTGCTCAGCACCTCCTGGATGCTGGGCGTCGCGATCCTGACCGGGGCACCGCTGATCCTCTGGTTGCTCGACAAGGGTTCCGGTCCGCTGCGCCGGCGCAGCCTCGAAGAACAGAAGGTCGCGGGTACGGCAGCGGGGACGGCCACCGACCTGGTCTCCGGTATCCGCGTGGTCAAAGGAATCGGAGCCGACGGCGAGGCGTCCCGCCGCTACCTGTCGGCCAGCAGGCGCGCGCTCGACGGTGTGCTGCGCTCGGCACGGGCCGAAGGGGCCTATGTCGCGACCATGGAACTCGTCTCCGGGATGCTCGTCGCCGGGGTTGCGATCGCGGCCGGTGCGATGGCTGTCACCGGTTCGCTGACCGTCGGCCAGCTCATCACCGTCGTCGGTGTCACTCAGGTGATCATGGGTCCACTCGCGGCGCTCGGCACCAGCATGGGCGCCGCGTGGGCATCGGCGGTCGCATCGGCCGAGCGTGTGCTCGGCATCCTCCAGGCTCCGGCCGCCGTCGTTGTGGGTGATCGCGACACCGACGGCCGCGCCACCGTCGAATTCGACTGCCTCACCGCCGGACACGTGCGCGCCCTGACCGCCACGGTCCCGGAAGGAGCATTCGTGGTGGTCCGGGCCGATGCCGACGCCACCGCGGACCTCGTCGCCGTGCTGTCGCGAGTGCACCTCCCCGAACAGGGCCGGGTGCTGGTCGGGGGTGTGGACCTGGCCGAACTCGGAGCCGGCGCCGCGCGGCGCAGCCTGCGTGTCGTGCCCCACGCGTCGCACCTGTTCGAAGGCACAATCCTCGAGAACATCGCCGCGGGGATCCCGCCGGACGCGGCCGATGCCGATGCACGCGTGACCCGGGCGGTGTTCGCCGCGGCGTGCGACGACGTCGCGCGGGTGCTGCCCGCGGGTCTCGACACTCCGGTCGGGGAGGCCGGCAGGCTGCTCTCCGGCGGGCAGCGACAGCGGGTCGCCCTGGCACGGGCGCTCGCGTCCCCGGTCGACGTGCTGGTGCTCGTCGATCCGACGACTGCCGTCGACTCCGTCACCGAGGCGACGATCGCCGAACGCCTGCCGGAAGCGCGGCGCGGTCACACCACGATCGTGTTCACCCGATCACCGGCGTTCACCGCCGTCGCCGACGAGATCCTGAGCCTGCCGGCCCGGTCCGCGATGCCGTCGGTTCCGAAGCAGGAGCAGCCATGACCGCAACCACCTCCCGCGCCGGCGAACGTTTCCGCACGTCCGACGCCCGTGGCACGGTACGCATCGCCCGCGCGTCGTTCGCCGGGAAAGGCCGCGAGACCTGTGCTGTCCTCGTGGTTCTGGTCCTCGGGGCGGCGGCCGGGCTCGTCACCCCGTGGGCGATGGGACGTTCGGTCGACGTGGTGCTCGAGGGCGGCGACCTCGGCGACATCGCGTGGCTCGCAGCCGCCATGGTCGCGGGGACCGTCGCCGCCGCGGCTCTCGGCGGATTCGGACTCGTCCTGACCTCCCGGTTGTTCGAAACCGGGCTGGCCCGGTTGCGAGAACGCATGCTCACCGCTGCGATGCGCTTGCCGCTCTCGCGCATCGAGTCGGCGGGCAGCGGCGACCTGGTCTCGCGTGCCACGGACGACGTCTCCCAGGTGGGCTCGGCCATCCGTACCGCCGCACCTGCCATCTCGGGTGCGCTGTTCACCGTGGTGCTGACAATGTTCGGCCTCGCCGCACTCGACTGGCGGTTCCTCCTCGTTCTGATCGTTGTGCTGCCCGTCCACTACATCGGTGCCCGGATGTACACGCGCGACGCGCCACCGGTGTACCGGGAGTCGCGGGTGGCCATGGGGGAGCGTGCGCACCACGTGCTCGGCGGCATCCGTGGGCTGGCGACCGTGCACGCGTTCGACCTCGGGCCTCGTCTCGCGGGACCGATCGACGAGCACTCGTGGTGGGTCGCGCGCTGGGAGTTGCGCGCGCGGATCGTGGTCAACCGCCTGTTCGGCCGCATCAATCTTGCCGAGTTCCTCGGGATGGCGTCCATCCTGCTGGTTGGTTTCGTGCTCGTCGACCGGGATGCTGTGACCGTCGGCGTCACCACCACCGCGATGTTGTTCTTCCTGCGGCTGTTCGGTCCCATGGGGCAGTTGCTCCTCGTCATGGACGACCTGCAGAGCGGCCTCGCGTCGCTCTCGCGCATCGCGGGGCTCATCGAGGAGTGCGAAGAGTACGAGAAGACCGGCACCACGGGACAGGAGCTGCCGCAGCCTACGGGCCGCGAAGTCGTCGCCCGCGGAGTGCGATTCGGCTACGAGTCGGGACCGGAAATACTGCACGGCGTCGACCTGACCATCGCCGACGGCGAGCATGTCGCTCTCGTCGGTGCATCCGGAGCAGGAAAGACGACGTTCGCGTCGGTCGTTGCCGGGGTGCATCCCCCGACGGCCGGGAGCGTCACCTTCGGCGGTGTCCCGATCGACCGGCTCGGTGACGACCGGCGCACCCGCGAGATCGCTCTCCTGACGCAGGAGGTCCACGTGTTCTCCGGCTCGGTGCGTGACGACCTGCGGATGGCTGCGCCGGAGGCATCGGACGAGCGACTCTCCGCGGTGCTCGAACGGATCGGCGCGGCGGGCTGGGTGTCGCGGCTTCCGGACGGCCTCGATACCGAAGTCGGGTCGGGCGGGCACGTCCTCACCCCTATGCAGGAACAACAGCTCGCACTCGCGCGAGTGATCCTGCTCGATCCGGCCCTCGTCATTCTCGACGAGGCCACCGCCGACGCCGGATCGGCGGGAGCCGACGAACTGGAGCGGTCGGCGGAGGAAGCGCTGCGGGGGCGTTCGGCGCTGATCGTCGCGCACCGGCTCAGCCACGCCGCCACAGCGGACCGGATCGTGATCATGGACGACGGACGCATCGTCGAGGAGGGCAGCCACGACGAGTTGGTGCGCCGCGGCGGTCGGTACGCCCGGTTGTGGGAGGCGTGGTCGCGCGGGCGTTCCTGACGGCCGCTACTCAGGCCAGCAGGCTCGCGACGATGCCGATCGCGGGTATCGAGGCGAGGGTGGTGACGAGCGCCGCGTCGCGCGAGAGGACCATTCCGCGCCCGTACGCGCTCGCGTAGACGAAGACATTCTGGGCGGTGGGGAGGGCCGCGACCACGACGACGGCGAACAGCGCGTGCCCGTCGAGTCCGAGCAGGTAGCGGCCCATCGCGTACGCGAGCAGCGGTTGCACGACGATCTTGAGCACCGACGCCAGTGCGACGTCCCGTCGCGGGCTCGTACCCTTCTCGAGCACTCGCACGCCCTGCAGCGACAGTCCGAACGCGAGCAGCGCGCCGGGCACCGAGGCTCCTCCGAGCAGGTGGAACGGTTGCAGGATCGCCGCGGGCACCGTCCAGCCGCTGACCGCGACGGCGAGTCCGGCGGCACCCGCGAGAACGATGGGGTTCTTGAACGGGGCCGTGAGTGTGTCGAGTCTGGACGCTCCGGCACGCATCGTCGACAGATCCAGCATCGTCAGGGCGATAGGGGAGAGCACCACGATCTGGAAGAGCAGCAGGGGAGCGACGAACGAGGCGTCGCCGAGAACGAACACCGCGATGGGGATTCCGAGGTTCGCGGAATTGACGTACCCGGCGCAGAGTGCGCCGATGGTGAGTTCGGGTACGGAACGTTTCAGCCACAGGGCTGCGATGACGAAGTACGCGATGGCGACGACGAACGCGGTGGCCGCGGCGACGTACAGGTTCGGGGAGAAGATGACCGCCAGGTCGGACGTGGCGAGCGCGTCGAACAGGAGGGCGGGAGTGGCCACGAAGAATACGAGCCGGCTGAGTACGGTCTGCGCTTCGGCGCCCAGCGTTCCCCGGCGTCCCAGCACGAATCCGATCGCGATGATGACGAAGATGACGGTGAACCCCGCGACCACGCCCGACACCGATTCACCCACTCGTACGAAGCTCTCCACCGGGCGCGTCACGCCCGGCGAAAAAGGTTACCACCGGTAACGGTTCGGTCCGGTTCTGCTGCCGCAACTCCGGGGCAGGGGGCGCGAGCACGTGGAGCCGCCGACGGCGGGCGTGAGCCCGCCGTCGGCGGGGTGTCCCCGACAGCCTGCCCCCAGTGGGGCAGCGGACGGGGTGAATGCCCCCGGTCGTCATGCGCGGGAAGGCTCGGTGTCGGTGGGGACTGGTGAGCCGTCGCGCTATAGGGGGCACTCCGCTGAAACGATCCTCTGTCCTCCCCGGCAGTGCGATTCGTTCCAGCGAACAAAAACCTATCCGGGAATCGGGCCAGGTGCCAACAGGAGTTCCCGAAATTTGGGCGAAATGCAGGCGGTTTACCCGTGTGGCGATGATAATGCCCAGTTTGCCCGATTTACCGCTCGGACGTGGGGTCGGCGCCGAACACCGTCCGCGCATACGACGACCGCCCCTCCCGTGACTACGGAAGGGGCGGTCGTCGGAATCTGCGGCGTGCGCCTACTTGCTGCTGATGTAGGGGAGGAGAGCCATCTCGCGCGCGTTCTTCACCGCGATGGCCACCTGGCGCTGCTGCTGCGGGGTCAGGCCGGTCACGCGACGGCTGCGGATCTTGCCGCGGTCGGAGATGAACGTGCGAAGCAGGTTCACATCCTTGTAGTCGACGTAATCGATCTTTGCCGCGAAGAGGGGATTCTTCTTGGGCTTGCGTCCCTCTACGGCACGCGACTTCTTGGACGGTCCTCGCTTGACTGCCATATCTCGCTCCTCACCAGCTCGACTTTGTGGACGCCGGGTATTTCCCCGCGGTGGGCGACTTCACGTACGCCCTCGTGAGAGCCCGAACTTCCGCAGGTGGCCGCGCGGGCGGCCGTCCGCAGCGTCTCGATTGAGCAATCTTACCGGACGCAACGAGCAGGGCAGACCGCAGTACGATTCCGGCCGCACGGCACGCCCCTCAGTCAATTCTCAGCGGTCCGGTCCACACTGAGAACCATGCGCATCTTGGTGGTCGACGACGACCGGGCAGTGCGGGAATCGCTGCGCCGCTCTCTCAGCTTCAACGGATACACCGTCGACCTCGCGTCGGACGGACAGGAGGCGCTCGAACACGTCGTGGCGTCACGGCCCGACGCCATGGTGCTGGACGTGATGATGCCGCGCGTCGACGGCCTCGAGGTGTGCAGGCGTCTGCGCAGCACCGGCGACGACCTGCCGATCCTCGTCCTCACCGCCCGCGATTCCGTCTCCGAACGGGTGGCGGGACTCGACGCCGGAGCAGACGACTACCTTCCCAAGCCGTTCGCACTCGAGGAACTGCTCGCCCGCCTGCGGGCACTGCTCCGCCGCGCCACCCCGGACCCCGACGCGTCCGCCGAAGAAACGATGCGGTTCGAGGACCTCACACTCAACGCCGCGACCCGCGAGGTCACCCGGGGCGACCGCCGGATCAGTCTCACCCGCACGGAGTTCGCCCTGATGGAAATGCTGATGGCGAACCCGCGACGAGTGTTGTCGCGCAGCCGGATTCTCGAGGAGGTGTGGGGATACGACTTTCCCACCTCAGGTAATGCTCTCGAGGTCTACGTCGGCTACCTGCGCCGGAAAACCGAGGCCGGGGGTGAACCCCGCCTGATCCACACCGTGCGCGGTGTCGGGTACGTGTTGCGCGAGACCGCACCGTGAAGTCGAAGATGCGGCCGCCGATGCTGCTGACGCGGTCGGTGCCCCTGCGCACCCGCGTCACACTGCTCGCGGCAGGCGCTGTCGCCCTCGCCGTGGCGGTCACCTCGATCGCCGCATATGCCGTCGTGGCCCGCGCGCTGTATTCCGACGTCGATCAGCAACTTCGTGCCCGCGCCGAGGCGCTGGTCGAGTCGAGCACGCTCATCACCTACGACCCGCGATACATCGGTGGCGCCCAGCTCTACAGTTCCGACATCAGCGTTGCGCTGATCTACAGCGACCTGAGCCGGTACGTCCCGCCCGGATCGTCGGTTCCGATCGGCGAACCGGAGCTGGCCGTGGCGGAGGGCGAGCGCGAGTCGTCGTTACGGACGGTCGACCAGCAACGCGTCCTCGCCCAGCGCATGCCCGGCGGCAGCACGGTGGTCATCGCACAACGGCTGCGGCCCACCGTGGAAGTGCTGAACCGGATGGCGAGCGTGCTCTTCGTCGTCGGTGGGTGTGGCGTCGTGCTGGCCGCGGCCGTGGGAGCGACCGTGGGCCGGACGGGCCTGAGACCGGTCGCGCGGCTGACGGCCGCCGCCGAGCGGGTCGCGCGCACCGACGACCTGAGGCCGATCCGGGTGAGCGGACACGACGAGCTGGCGAGGCTCACCGAGAGTTTCAACATGATGTTGCGGGCGCTCGCCGAGTCGCGCGAACGGCAGAGCAGGCTGGTCGCGGATGCGGGACACGAGCTGAAAACGCCGCTGACCTCGCTGCGCACCAACATGGAACTGCTCATCGCGGCCAGTAGACCCGGTGCGCGGAGTCTGCCCCCCGAGGACATGGCAGAGCTTCGCGAAGACGTCGTCGGGCAGATCGAAGAGTTGTCCACGCTGGTCGGGGACCTGGTGGATCTTGCGCGCGAGGACGCGCCGGAGGCGGTGTTCGAGGCCGTGGACATCGCGGAGGTGGTCGATCGGAGTCTCGAGCGGGCACGACGACGACGGACCGACGTGGTCTTCACCGCGGTCACCGAGCCGTGGTACGTGTTCAGCGACCACGCCGCACTCACCCGAGCGATGGTCAACGTCCTCGACAACGCGGCGAAATGGAGTCCCGCCGGAGCAGAGGTGTTCGTGCGGATGCGGCAGATCGGCCCCGGCCTGATGGAAATCACTGTGGACGACGCCGGCCCAGGCATCCCGGAAGAAGAACGCGAACTGGTTTTCGAGCGTTTCTACCGCGCGACGAGCGCTCGCTCGATGCCGGGCTCGGGCCTCGGCCTGGCCATCGTCCGGCAGATCGTCATGAAGCACGGCGGCACCATCGCCGTCGACCGTTCGGAGCGAGGTGGGGCGCTGATCCGCATTGTGCTGCCGGGAACCCCCGATCTCGGTGACGACACCGGGACCGACCGGGCGTAGCGGACCGGGCCGTCGCGGACTGACAGGGATTTAGGAGCCGAATATTAAGCCGGTTCTCAGATGAGCAGTCCATCCTGGGAAGCGGACGCCGAAGCGCCACCGCGCTTCGGGCGACCGGACGCTCGTCCTGGTGCTCGAATCGGATGAAGGCGATGACCATGAACGATGACCCCACCCGCGGCGCAGGTTCGCCGCAACCGCACCCCTATGGGCAAGGGCAGCCCACCGGTCCGTACGGGCCGGCGCAACCGACGGGCGCTACCGGCCCGGGCCAGTCGCCGGGGCCGTACGGCCCGGGTCAGCCCACCGGCCCGTATCCACAGGGGCCGTACCCACAGCAGACCCGGGGCACGGGGCGTATGCCCGGCCGTTCGGCGCTGGCGGTCGGCGCGATCGCACTCGCGATCGTCAGTGGCGGCATCGGTGGGGCAGTAGGCGCGTGGGCGGTCAAGGATTCCGGTGGCGGTACCGCGGTGGTCAACTCGCTCGATACGCCCGCGGAGGAGAACGTCACGGTCGTCGAGGCACCCGAGGGCAGCGTCCAGGCGGTCGCCCAGAAAGTGGTGCCGAGTGTGGTGCGGATCGAGGTGATGGGTCGCAACAGCAGCGGTGAAGGCTCGGGCGTCGTTCTCTCCTCGGATGGGTTGATCCTCACGAACAACCACGTCGTCGAGGGTGCGGGCGGCGGAGGACAGCTCACGGTGTACTTCTCCGACGGCACCTCGGCTCCCGCGACGATCGAAGGGGCCGATGCCGTCTCCGATATCGCCGTGATCCGGACCGAGGGCCGCAACGATCTCACCCCGATCGAACTGGGCAACTCCGACAACATCCAGGTGGGACAGGAAGTCGTCGCCGTCGGTTCACCGCTCGGGCTGGAGAGCACGGTCACCGCGGGCATCGTCTCCGCACTCGAACGGCCGGTGTCCACCAGTGGGCAGACGGGTAACCAGAGTTCGGTCATCGACGCGATCCAGACCGACGCCGCGATCAACCCGGGGAACTCGGGCGGCGCGCTCGTCGACATGGAGGGGCGTCTCGTCGGGATCAACACCGCGATCGCCACGGCCGGGTCGCAGTCCGGATCGATCGGGCTGGGCTTCGCCATCCCCGTCAACCAGGCTCGTCGTATCGCCGATCAACTGATCGATACCGGGACGGCGCAGCACGCCGTCATCGGCGTCCAGGTGCCGTCCCAGAGCCAGGACAACGGCGCGCGTGTCGCCGAAGTGGTCGCGGGCGGGCCTGCCGAGCGTGCGGGAATTCCCGCCGGCTCTCTCATCGTCAAGGTCGACGATCGGGTCATCACCGACGGTGATGCGCTGATCGCGGCGATCCGTTCGCATGCTCCTGGCGAGACGGTGAAGATCACCTACCAGGATGCGAACGGGAACCAGAACACCGTCGATGTCGAAACGACGTCGGGGTAGAGCGGCGAGGAGCCGAAAAATGGACATAGCTCACAATTCTGCGCATGCAGCGCGTCCGCCGCAGCCGCGAACTACCGTGGGTGTCATGGAACTCGAAGACCTGAGAATCGGCCGCGCCCTGGTCGTCATCGTCGACGACCGGGTCTCCCACGGGGACAGCCCCGACGCGGCCGGTCCGCTCGTCACCGAGCTGCTGGTGGAAGCCGGATACGCGGTGGACGGTGTGGTTACGGTCGCGGCAGACGAGGTCGAGATCCGCAATGCACTCAATACCGCCGTGATCGGCGGTGTCGATCTGGTGATCTCGGTGGGTGGCACCGGTGTCATGCCCCGTGATGTGACTCCCGACGCCACGGCCGACGTCCTCGATCACGAGATCCGCGGCATCACCGAGGCGCTACGTGCGTCCGGTCTGGCGTCCGGCAATGTGCATGCCGGATTGTCGCGCGGGCTCGTGGGGGTGTCCGGCTCGACGCTGGTCGCCAACCTGCCGTCGTCGCGCGCCGCGATCAGGGACGGCATGGCGACGTTGCTGCCGCTGGCGGCACATGTGATTCAGGAATTCTCGCGAGTGGAGGAGTAGGACCATTTCGAACGACGAGTCGTGCGGGACCCCCGCCGACAACGCAGCCGATCGGCCTGCGTCACCGTCCCCGAGCCGCGCCCGGATCGACCGGGCGCGGCTCGCGCGCATCTTCGGCGACGTGCTTCCCGAGACCACCCGTGACGAACGGGGCGGAGGGGAGGAGAGGCGAGAAGGTGGGCGCGATTCCGACGAATGGCTGCGTCAGCAAGTGCCTCCACACCACGGACATGTGTGATCTACCTCACGTTGGTGAGGCTCACCTTACTCTGAGATGAACCCGTTATAGGCGGCAACGAAACGTTCCCGAAACATTCCGTTCGGTTCGCGTCCTCGTTCACCACCAGGCAGATCCTGTGCCCCCCGACACAATCCCGAGAGGTTTCTACGTCGCCTGCCCGGGGAATCCCCACTCTCACCTGCTGAAACGCATTCTCGCCCGGACTCGTCTGTCCGGGAGGCACGAGAACGCCGTCACATTCGCCCGTTGTGGGCGCGAGTACAGACAGCCTCGTGGAGCGACGGGCTCACAGCCCCGAATGTCCGGCTCGCATGAATCTCTAGCCGTTGCCCCGCGAAAGGTCACGGTCTAATCTCCCTCTCAGGTTCGATCAGGTCGCGGAGAGGTCTCACACACCGGCTCTTCGATCTCGAATCGGTAACGCAAAACCGTGTGGACGATTGACGCACCGAACGCACCGGCGGGCACTCCGGCGGTGCGTTCGCTGTGGAGAACGCCTTCGCGGGCGACGAGGGCGACCAGCAGTGCCGGACGCGGGTGCGCCACCCGGCACTCAGAGAACGGATGAGGCATTCATGAAGATTCAGACGCGACGCGGTTTCAGAGCCGCCCGCAACGCCACGGTGGCGGCGGCCGCCGTGGCCGGTCTGGTTCTCGGATCGACCGGCGCCGCGAGCGCAGAGGTCAACGACCAGAACCGGATCGTCTCCGACGGCAACGAAGTCATCGTCACTCAGGAGGACACCTTCATTCAGGGTGTGCCCCCGATCGGTGGCAGCCCCCTGAGCCGTGAGTGGTTCCACAACGGGCGTGGTCTCGCAAACATCGTCGGCCCCGACGCCGCCGATTTCGAGGGCACGACCTTCCAGTTCGGCTACCAGGTCGCATGGTCGGCGTCGATCGACGGCTCGATCGGCTTCAGCTGGAGCAGCCCGCAGCTGGAGGCCTCGGCCACCACGACGTTCGTGCCGGTCCTGGATGACGAAGGCAACCCGGTCGAGGTCGACGGCGTTCAGGTCTACGCGCCCGAGGTCGGCCCGATCGACACCACGGTCAGCGACATCCTCCCGCAGGCCACCGCGGCCGTGGAGCTCACCCCGGCACCCGGGATCGAAGAAGTCGTGGTCGCCGAAGGCGAATTCGACGGCGACTTCAAGGAAGTTCAGATCGCCAACGTTCACGGTGCCGCCACCGGCGTCATCGGCCCGGTCTCGCTGCGTCCGTTCGTGCGCGCCATCACCGCGAACGGCGACAACGTCACGACCTACGGCCAGGTCTGGACCCTCTGAGTCCTGCACTGCCCATCCCACCAGTAGTACCCACCACCAAAAACGGAGTAATCATGGGAATCAAGTCGCGTGGCTTCAAGGCCGCCCGTAACGCCACTGTGGCCGGTGCCGCCGTTCTCGGTCTGGTCCTCGGTGCCTCCGGTGCCGCTTCGGCCGAGGTCAACGATCAGAACCGCATCGTCTCCGACGGCCTCGAGGTCGTCGTGACGCAGGAAGACACCTTCATCCAGGGCGTTCCGGCCCTCGGCGGAAGCCCGTTCAACCGCGAGTTCTTCCACAACGGCCGCGGCACCGCCAACATCCTCGGTGAGGGTGCAGCCGACGCGGAGGGCACCACCTTCCAGTTCGGTTACCAGTTCGCATGGGCCGGCAGCATCGACGGCGCCATCGGCGTCACCTACTCCACTCCCGGCCTCGAGCTCGGCCTCGATCCGACCACTGTGGTCGACGCTACGGTCACCGACATCCTCCCGCAGGCATACGCCGAGCTCGAGCTGACCCCGGCTCCGGGCATCGAGGAGCTCGTCGTCGCCGAGGGCGAGTTCGACGGTGACTTCAAGACCGTTCAGTTCGCCAACGTCCACGGCACCGCTTCCGGCGTCCTCGGCGCTGTCCAGGTGCGTCCGTTCGTCCGCGCGATCACCGCGAACGGCGACAACGTCACCACCTACGGTCAGGTCTGGACCGTCTAAGTAGACGTCCGGCAGCTGCCGAACCGCACCACAGGCTGGGCCCACTCGGAAATCCGAGTGGGCCCAGCCTTTTTCGTGCGGAAGGTCTACGACAGATCCGGCGTGGACCGGGTGTGCCCGCCGCCCTGGCCCGGCGTGCCGGCCTGCGCTTCGAGGATGTCGCGGATCTGGATGAGCAAATCTTCGGCACTCGCCTCTTTGTCCGCCTCCTCGGTGACGAACTTCTTCTTCGCCGCGTTGGCGGGAAGGATGAGCACGAAGTACACGACCGCGGCGATGATGATGAAGTTGATCGCGGCCGTGATCACCGCACCCACGTTGATGAACGTGGTCGGATTGTCGGCGAGGATCTGGAAGCCCCAACCCAATTCGTTGTCGCCGCCCAGCGCGGCGATCAGCGGCTCGATGACGTATGTCGTGAAGGCGGTGACGATCGCGGTGAACGCTGTTCCGACCACCACCGCGACGGCGAGGTCGAGGACGTTACCCCGGAGGAGGAAGTCCTTGAAGCCTTTAAGCATGGTGCTCTCCTTCGTGCAAGGGTTCCGGCGACGAGCGCGGGCACGTGCGGTGGATCACATCCACAGGCTGACGATAAACCGGCCGGGCGTTCGGTATGGCCGTCTCAGGCAGTTCGGTGCCGACCGCACTCGGGTGCGCCGACAGTCCGGGACCGGCCCGCGGGCTCAGTGCAGCGTCACCGTCAAGGCACTGACCAGCGACGCGGCGGCGACGGCCGTGGCCTGATCCGGTTCGAGCGCAACCAGAATCACGCGCTCGTTCCGGTCGCCCGCCGAGTCGGCGCGCTGGGCCAGCACGACGATCGCACCCCTCGCGAGGACGTGCGCGTCGGGCACGGCGGCGTCCGTCGCACCCGCGACGGTCACGACGTCGACGAGGTCGCCTTCGCGGAGCAGTTCGCCCACTCCGGCGTCCGCGAGGCGGATCGGGACCACGCGCGCGTCCTGGACGCCGGTGGCCGCGGACGCGAGGCGTGGGCCCACCAGACGGGCGTCGACGAGGGTTTCCCCGGCGGGCACGGGGCCGGCGAGCGTGTGGCCCACGGCATTCGCGAGGTCGGTGAGTGAACCTGCGGCGAGACCGGAGGCGTCGCGCTCGGAGAGGGTGAGGTCGTCGGCGGTGAGTGCTCGCCCCGGGCTCAGGTCCCGTGCGGCCACGACCACGGGCACGCGTTCGGTATCCGGATCACCGCGCAGCGCAAGGACTGTCGCGAGAACGGCGAGAACTCCTGCGCCCACCTTCCGGGCGGTACCCGCACGTGCCCAGCCCGGCCGGAATCGTTCGGCAATCCGGTCGGGAAGGGTCGGCTGGAGCGAGGAAGGGCCGGACGGACGGCCGCGCCCGGGTGGAGTGAACCGGGGCGGAAACGACAACGGACCGACGGGCATGTGCCGACGCTATGCGTTCGGATCTGCCCGCCGGTCTCGCGAAGAGGTGTGCCCGGCGTCCTGGGGATGTGCAGGGCGCCTGGGGAGAACCCCGATCAGCTCGCTGCGGCGGCCGGGGTCGAGGACGTGCTCGCCGACGACGTGCTCGTCGAGGAAGAGCTCGACGAGGAGGCAGCCGGTGCCGACTCGGAGGTGCTCGACTTCGAGTCGCTCTTCGCGCTCTCGCTTGCAGTGCTGCCGCTGCGGGAGTCGGTGCGGTAGAAGCCGCTGCCCTTGAACACGATCCCGACCGAGTTGAACAGCTTGCGCAGCTTGCCGCTGCACTCCGGGCACTCGGTCAGGGAAGCGTCGCTGAACGACTGCACAATGTCGAACTTGTTGTCGCACGCCGTGCAGGCATATGAGTAGGTGGGCACCGCTTGATCCTCCGCCAGTTCGTCGTACCGCGGTATTCGTCAGACCGCAGCTTTGGCACTCTATCGCCGACAGTGCCAACAACGCTAGCGGGTGTGTTGTTCCGCACGGTTGCCCGCACCGAGGCGTACCAGCCCTTTCTCCGGGGTGAGTGCCCAGCCCATGCGGATGTCGTGAGGATCCTCGGGCAACTCTGTGACAAGTTCGTCGTCGCGTACGACGGCGACGATCCTCGCATCGGGCGACGCCAAGTGGAGAGTCCGGTCGTAGAAGCCCGCGCCCCGGCCCAGTCGCACGCCCCGGACGTCGACAGCGAGTGCGGGTACGAGCACCGTGTGCGCGTCGCCGACCGTCTCCGGCGGAAGCACGTCGCCGGCGGGTTCCCGTAGCCCGAAACTCGCTGCGACCAGCGAAGACTCGCCGCGATACTCCGCCCACGAGAGCGCCGACCCCTCACGGGTCACCGGCACGAGGACGGTGACACCGGCGGCGACCAGCGCGTCGAGAAGCGCTGTCGAACCGGGCTCCGAACCCACGGGAACGTACGCGCAGACCGTCGAGCCTGCGGGGGCCAGGGATGCGGCCGTGCGCGCGAGTGCTTCGTCTTCGACGTGGCGAAGATCGCTTTCTACGCGGTGTCGCGCGGAGATAATCCGGGTACGCCAGAGTGCTTTGGAAGTGCGGGCCATGCGGGTCGCCTTAAGATCACGGGGCCACCGATCGGTTGGCCGAAGTTAGGGTGGGAGTCTATGACGAACAAAACGGACGGCGCGGCGTGGCGCTTCAAGACCGCGGTTGTCCCGGCGGCGGGCATGGGTACGCGGTTCCTCCCCGCAACGAAGACGGTCCCCAAGGAGCTACTTCCTGTGGTCGACACCCCGGGCATCGAGCTCGTGGCGGGCGAAGCGGCCGAATCCGGCGCGGAGCGCCTGCTGATCGTGACCGCGCCCGGTAAGGACGGTGTCGTCGCGCATTTCGTCGAAGACCTCGTTCTCGAGTCGAAGCTCGAAGAAAAGGGCAAGTACGAACTGCTCGCGAAGGTGCGCAAGGCGCAGGGCCTGCTCGAAGTCGAGTCGGTGATCCAGGAGAAGCCGCTCGGTCTGGGCCACGCGGTGGCGTGCGCGGAAGCAGCGCTCGACGACGACGAAGAAGCCATCGCCGTGCTGCTGCCCGACGATCTCGTGCTGCCCGTCGGTGTCCTCGAGATCATGCAGCGTGTGCGTGCCAAGCGCGGCGGTTCGGTGCTGTGCGCGATCGACGTGCCGAAGGAGCAGGTGAGCGCGTACGGCGTCTTCGACGTCGAGATCGTTCCCGATGCCGTCAACCCCGACGTGCTCAAGGTCCTCGGCATGGTCGAGAAGCCGGATGTCGCAGACGCCCCCTCCACCTTCGCCGCTGCCGGCCGTTATCTGCTCGACCGGGCGATCTTCGACGCACTGCGTCGCATCGAGCCCGGCGCAGGCGGAGAACTCCAGCTCACGGACGCCATTGCCCTGCTGATCGCCGAGGGTCACCCCGTCCATGTGGTCGTGCATCGCGGCACCCGACACGACCTCGGAAATCCCGGCGGGTACCTTCGCGCTGCGGTTGACTCTGCGTTGAACACGGACGAGTACGGTCCCTCGCTCCGCGAGTGGCTGATCGAGCGCCTGGAACAGTGACAGGCGGCACCTGGCTGGAGGTCGAGAAGCGGTATGCGGTCGGTTGAGGATCAACAGGCCAGGGTGACGGCGGCAGCAGTCGCACCCCGGCCGGTCCGAGTGGCCATTTCGGAAGCGCAGGGTTTGCTGTGCGCAGAAGAAGTGGTCACAGAGCGGCCGCTACCCGGCTTCGACCAGGCCGCGATCGACGGTTACGCCGTGCGGAGTGTCGATGTGCGGCTCGCGGAGGGCCGGTCCCCGGAGTCGGGAGACGACGACGGACCCGACGACGTGGTGTTGCCCGTCGTCGGCGAAGTTCGCGCAGGGTCGCGGCAGCCCATCCGGTTGCAGCCCCGCCAGGCCGTCCGCGTGGACACCGGTGCTCCGCTGCCGACACTGGCCGACGCGGTCCTGCCGCTCGACTACACCGACCAGGGGACCGCCCGCATCAAGGTGCTCAAAACGGTGCGCTCGGGCGACTACGTCCGCCGCACCGGCGACGACGTGCAGCCCGGTGACGTCGCGGTGCGCGCCGGCACGATCATCGGTGCCGCGCAGGTGGGATTGCTCGCCGCGGTCGGCCGCGACAAAGTGCTCGTCCATCCCCGGCCCCGGCTCTCGGTGATCTCCGTCGGCGGAGAACTCGTCGACGTCGAGCGCACCCCCGGCCCCGGGCAGGTATACGACGTGAACTCGTATGCGCTGGCGGCCGCGGCACGCGACGCCGGGGCGGACGTGAACCGGGTCGGCATCGCGAGTACCGACCCCAAGCGACTCCGCGAAGTGGTCGAAGGTCAGCTGATCCGTGCCGAGATCGTGGTGATCGCCGGAGCGGTGGGCGGCGGTGCCCTCGAAGACGTCAGGGAGGCCCTGTCCGATCTCGGTGACCTCGAAGTGGAACGGGTTGCGATGCACCCCGGGTCGGTCCAGGGCTTCGGCAGACTCGGCCGCGACGAGGTCCCGACGTTCCTGTTGCCGGCGAACCCCGTCAGTGCGCTCGTCGTCTTCGAGGTGATGGTCCGGCCGCTCATTCGTATCGCGCTCGGACGGCGACAGCCGATGCGCCGCATCGTGGCGGCTCGCACCGTCGCCCCCATCACCTCCATCCCCGGCAGGAAGGGGTACCTCCGCGGGCAACTGCTGCGCGACGAGGCGACCGGGGAGTATCTCGTTCAGGCACTCGGGGGTGCTGCGGGCGCGTCGTCGCATCTCCTCGCGACGCTCGCCGAGGCGAACTGCCTGGTGATCGTGGAACCCGAAACCTCCGAGGTGCGCGCCGGCGACCGGGTGGACGTGGCGTTCCTCGGGCAGCGCGGTTGATGTCGCGACATCCCGGGTGGCCGGCCCGGCTGGGGCCGTTGCGGGTGGCGGGCGGTCTCGTCACCGTGCGCTCGCTCAAACTGCGCGATGCGGCAGCGTGGAGTCGGTTGAGGATGCGAGACCGCGAGCACCTCGAACCGTGGGAGCCCACCGGAGAGTCCCCGTGGGACATGCGGCACCACATCTCGGTGTGGCCCGGCCTGTACCGGAGTCTGCGAGCCGAAGCGCACCGGGGACACATGATCCCGATGGCCATCGAACTCGACGGGCGCTTCTGCGGACAGATCACGGTCGGCAACATCGTGCGCGGGGCGCTGCGCTCTGCGTGGATCGGCTACTGGGTGGAGAAGGACGTCAACGGTCTCGGTGTCGCCACCGCGGCCGTTGCGCTGGGGCTGGATCACTGCTTCGGACCCGTGGGTCTGCACAGGGTCGAGGCGACCGTCCGTCCGGAGAACCTTGCCAGTCGCGCCGTACTCCAGAACGTCGGATTTCGCGAAGAAGGCCTGCTCCAGCGGTATCTCGACGTGCACGGCCGATTCCGTGACCACATGCTGGTGGCGATGACCGTCGAAGAGGTTCCCGGTTCGGTGTCCGACCGCCTGGTTCGGGGTGGCCGCGCGACGTGGTCTTGAAACCTCCGACCGGTGTAACAAATGTAACTCCGAACCTGAGTGATAATCCTCAGGCTTCCGGTGAATTCTGTGACTAGAGTGAACAATGTGTCCTGTGGGAGTGCGTGACTCGAGTGGCAGCAGTAGTCGCCTGAGTCGGCGTTTCTCTACGGGTAATCGTGTACATGCCGCTAGCCTGAGTTAGGTCGGTGGCGCCGACGGACTAGCAGGTGACGACTGGGAGGAGGGCCGCCGGATGCCGAATTCACTCCTGTGGATAGGGCTTGTTGCCGTGTGGTTGTTCGTTCTGGTGCCCATGCTGGTCACCAAGCGTCCACGGATCCGGCAGACGACCGACGCCGCGCTCGCGACAAGGGTTCTGCATCGCGGTGACGACGAGCCGATCGCCCCCCGTGGGCCGGCTGCCGGGCATCGCAGCGACCCGAACTGGCGTCCGAGTCGTGATCACGCGCACGGACACCCAGCGGAGGACCGCATGGACACAGACCTCGAGGACAGGCCCGGAACAGACACCGACGAAGACTTCTCTTCGGACGACGATTTCGCACGTACCCGCCGTCCCGGACGGGCGCCCGCACGCGACTTCGTGCCGCAGCGCCGCGGCCGGGGCGGATTCGACCCGCACGCCGATGCCGTGGCCAGTGCGCAACGCTACGACGCGCGTCAGCGCACGGTCCTTGCCTTGCTGATCGCCGCGATCCTCAGCGCAGCGCTGGCGCTCACCGTGTCGTCGGTGATGTGGTGGATCTGCGGCGCTGGGACCGCGGCGCTCGTCGGCTACCTCTTCTACCTCCGCCGCCAAGTACAGCTCGAGCAGGAGATCCGCCGTCGCCGGCTGGCGCGTCTGCACCGGTCACGGCTCGGCGTCGAGTCGCGCACCGACGAAGAACTCCGGCTGGTCCCCGAGCGTCTGCGCCGGCGGGGGGCCGTGGTCCTCGAAATCGACGACGAAGACCCGGATTTCGACCACCTCGGCTACTACGTGGACGACTCGGGTCACATCGACCCGGGCTACGAGGAGCCCCGTTACGCCGAGCACGGTTATGACGAGCACGGTTACGACGAACGTCCCCGCGACTACTTCGTCCCGCGCGCAGCGGGGCAGTAACCCGAACGCACAGAAGGCCCGCACCGCGTCGGTGCGGGCCTTCCGCTGTGTGCCTGTTGCGCAAGAAAAGGTGCCCTACCTGTGCCGATGGCGCGATTTCGTTTTGGGTGGGGAGGTTTGCTAAGGTTTCCGAGTCGGTTCCGTCAGGAACCTACGGGGCTGTGGCGCAGTTGGTAGCGCGCTTCGTTCGCATCGAAGAGGTCAGGGGTTCGATTCCCCTCAGCTCCACCATTTGGTCGAAGTTCCAACCCTGCTCCCGTGATCGGTGGGCAGGGTTTTTTCGTATCCCCGTGCCCAGGTCCGCAGGGGACTCGTCCCACATTCGCTCGGATCGATCAGCGGCGCACCCGATAGCGCACGTGGAGCACCCCGTTGCCCCGGATCACCACGTCAGGATCTTCCAGAAGGCGCTGCGCGTCGACCGACCCGAAGTAACGCTTGCCGGTCCCGAACACGACGGGGACGACGTCCATGCGCACCTCGTCGACCAGGCCCGCGGCAAACACCTGGCCACCGACCTCGCCGGCGGCAACCTCGACCACGCGGTCACCCGCAAGTTCCTGCGCCTCGGCCACAGCGGCCTCGATGCTGTCGACGAAGCGAAACGGCGCCGCGGGGTCCCAACCCTCGGGCGCCGCCCGATGGGTCACGACGACCACGTGGTCGACACCGCTCGGAGGCACCCCGTCCCAGCCGTCCGTCATGTCGAAGACGTGCCGGCCGACGATCGTCACCCCTATCGCGTCCCAGTACGGGCGGATGTAGTCGTAGGACGTCTGCGACACGGTGATGACGTCGCTCTCGTCCAGAGGGACGTCGCCGCCGGAGAACCAGGTGAACAGCGGTCCGGGCTGGTCGTGCTCGTCCGCGACGAAACCGTCCACCGACACCGAGCCGTACATGACCACCGTTCCCACAGGACTCTCCTCTGCTGGGGTGCCCCCGAATCTAGTGTGTCGCGAGCCGCCTTCTCGTACGAATTCACTCCGGCTCGTCCGAACACCCGGCGAATCGGCGCGCCAGACCGCTGGCGTGGTGGTGCCCCAACGTTCAGACTGGATCCATGGACCAGAGGATGAGTGATGACGAGCTTCGCCGCGCCATCCGCGTGCTGCGCGAACGCGCAGACCTCGCGCGCAGCGAAGGTCGCACCGACGACTGCACGACTATCGAACGGACCATCCAGCAGTACCAGGAGGAAATGGCACAGCGCCTCTGATCATCGACTCGGCACCGAATGCCGCCATGGCCGTTAGGGTGTCGCCATGGCGATCAAGGACCTGCGCGGCACCAAGTTTCTGGTAACCGGCGCAGCGAGCGGAATCGGGCGCGCCCTGGCACTCCACGCCGCCGGTGAGGGAGCCGAACTCGTCCTCACCGACGTGGCCGCGGACGGCCTCGAAGCAGTGGTCCGGCAGGTCAGGGACGACGGAGGCGTCGTACTTCATTCGGCTGCGCTCGACATCGCGGATTACGACGCGGTGGCCGCTTTCGCGGACGACGTCCACTCGCGGTGCGGAGCGCTCGACATCGTCGCCAACGTGGCGGGGGTGTCCGTGTGGGGGACCGTCGACCGGCTCGAGCACAAGCACTGGAAATTGATGGTGGACGTCAATCTCATGGGTCCCATCCACGTGATCGAGAGCTTCGTGCCGCCGATGATGGAAGCTGGACGGGGCGGGCATCTCGTCAACGTCTCCTCCGCCGCCGGACTGCTCGCGCTGCCGTGGCATTCCGCGTACAGCGCGAGCAAATTCGGGCTGCGCGGGGTGTCGGAGGTGCTGCGGTTCGACCTCAAGCGCAACGGGATCGGTGTGTCTCTCGTGGTCCCGGGCGCGGTGCGCACACCTCTGGTCGACAGCGTCCAGATCGTGGGTGTCGATCGCGACCGTCCCGAGGTCCGGAAGATCACGCAACGCTTCGTCAAGCACGCGGCCTCGCCCGAGAAGGTGGCCGCGTGCATCGTCACCGGTATCAAGAAGAACCGGTTCCTCGTCTACACCTCGTTCGACACGCGATTCGGATACTGGTGGGCCCGTAAGTTCGCGGCCCCCTACAACCTGGTCATGCAGGCGGCCAACGACTACTTCCGGCGGGTCGTCACCCCTCGCGCCGCAGCTCGGCGCGCAGATGGTGGGTGAGGGGAGTGTCGGCGTGAGCCATCCAGAGGTCGTACCGAAGGGTGTCGCCGCACGACCGCCGGAGGTAGCCGTTTTCGGTGTGCAGCGGACGTCCGTCGTCGCGATGTTTCGTGCGGCTGACGTACATCATTCGCGGTTGAAGGTTAGACAAGTGCGTGGAGCGGTGCACTTATCCCACATAAGGCCCGCCCAAAGGGTCTTGGGCGAAACCAAAATTCAGTTGCTGTTGACACAGAGGTCTCCGGCGTTCTTGACCGAGGGCACTTGACGAAGGATGACCTAGTAGTGTGCGATAGAACGACCATCGTTCGAACAAATATTCGGTTGATTAGTGGGAGTTATGGCTGACAACTCGGCGATCGAGTGGACCGAAGCGACGTGGAACCCTGTCACGGGATGCGATCGAGTCTCCGCGGGGTGTGACCACTGTTACGCACTGACTCTCGCGAAGCGTTTGAAGGCTATGGGTGCCGACAAGTACCAGAACGACGGCAATCCGATTACGTCCGGTCCGGGCTTCGGTGTCACGGTCCATCCGCAGTCGCTTGACCAGCCGTATCGATGGAGAAATCCGCGCGTGGTGTTCGTTAACTCAATGAGCGACCTCTTCCACGCGCAAGTCCCGATCGGGTTCATTCGTGACGTATTTGACGTCATGATTGACACTCCTCAGCACACGTATCAGGTGCTAACAAAGAGGTCGCTCCGACTGGCGCGCATCGCGGACAAGCTCGACTGGCCCAACAACGTGTGGATGGGGGTCTCGGTCGAGGACAACAGCGTGCTCAATCGAGTTGACCACCTCCGCGAAGTCCCTGCCACGGTCCGCTTCCTATCCTGCGAGCCATTGCTCGGTCCGCTAGATGGCATCAACCTCAACGGCATTGGATGGGTCATTGCCGGCGGCGAGTCGGGTCCGAACTACAGACCGATGGAGTTGTCGTGGGCTCGTGGTATCAGAGACATTTGCACATCGGCCGACGTCCCGTTCTTCTTCAAGCAGTGGGGTGGCCGCACACCCAAGGCGTTAGGACGACAGCTTGATGGGCAACTCTGGAACGAGATGCCCAATCAAATGAGCGCCTAGAAAAACTTGGCATTGAGGTGGTCTGAACGAGGTCCCCACTCGATCTGGGGCGGTTCAGCGTGATTCTCGAAGAGACCGCCCAAAGTCACTCGGGACAGGGCCACGCGATGACCACTACTCACGATATCGACCTGCGCCCCCTTGTCGAAGACCTCACTGACCGGCGCCAGCCCCGACCTATGCGCGACCTGCTGTCGACGTTTATCGACGCCCTGATGAGCGCCGAAGCCGACCCTGTGCGGCGCCGACTTCGGTCGGCGTCGTGACGAACGCGTCACGTCAGCATCGATTACCGGCACCGGGGCTCCGATACGAGAGTTGGCACCCTCGATGTCGCGATCCCCAAACTGCGGCAAGAATCGTATTCTCCGACTGGTTGCTACAACGGCGCAGACGGGCCGAAGGGCCCTGGCCTCGGTGGTCGCCACATGCTATCTGCGCGGGGTGTCCACCCGCGAAGGGAGTAACTCGTCGACACTCCCGGGATGGCTTCGCTGTCGACGTCGGAGGTCCGCGTCATGGCGAAAGAGTTGGATGAGCAGGTCGGCGTCAACGCCGAGGGTAACCGTGAGATCCTGGATGTCGAGTTCACCTCCGCCGAGGACAGCACCGGCTGGCTGGGTTTCTTCCGTGGACTGGTCGCCCGAGGCCTGTCCGGGGGTGCAGTTGGTGACCTCCGACGCGCATGCCCGCCTGGTGCCCGCGGTCGGCGTGACCCTGCCCGGCGCATCGTGTCAGCGATGCCGGACGCACTATTCGACCGGCTGATGGCACTGACCCTGAAATCATCGTTGCCTTGGGTGAAGACGCTGCTGCATTCGGTCGAGGACCAACCGACGCCGACCCCGTTCACGCAATACGACGGGTGATCGACGTCCTGGAGACGAACTGCCCAAAGTCGCAGAACATCTTGACGCAGCGCGAGCAGATCTGCTGCATTCAACGCGTTTCCGAATCAGATCTGGCGACAGATCTGGTCCAACAATCCGCAGGAGCGGCTGAACAAGGAGATCCGGCGCCGCACCGACGGCGTCGGGAACTTTCCCGATCGGACCGCATTGATCCGGCTGGTCGGAGCGGTGCTCGCCGAGCAGCGCGACGAGCGGATCGAAACCTCGCTATCTCGCACTCGATGTCCTCGCCCGTTCCCGCAGCAACAACCAGCCTGCTGAGACCGTCACCGAACCGACGGAGGAGGTGACACCGGCGTTAACTGCATAGCCCGACGACGAGGAATCACGCGACGACCTCGCACACCACGTCACGGGCTTGACCCCTCCTGCTCCTTGATGGCAGCTGTTGCCGCGCCCTAGTATCTCTCCGTTGGAACGCGAGATCGGGATCGCGGATGAACTACGAGCATCGTCGACGAATTGAAGCGCTAGCGCGAGGCTCCAGCGGCCGGAATTAAAATACACATCACATCGAACCAAGCGTCCCGACCCCGATTGGTAGCCAAGGCGGAAGTTGCAAGACGTTGGTGACTCAATCGATTAGCATGGCCTCCTCGATCCAAATTCGGCAGGGGCATGCATTGAGTCAACAGTTTCACAAGAGCAAGAAGTCGGCGGCAGTATTGAAGCACGCCATCATCAAGCAGTACGCCATGCCCTTCGCGAGCAAAACTGGCAGTACTTCTACGGGCAACCGGGTTGCCTTCATCGACGGGTACGCAGGGCCCGGTCGATACGATGATGGAGCCGAGGGTTCCGGCGCCATGCTTCTAAAGACCGCGCATGACTTGGCTGCGATGAGGTCTGCCCGAAGGGCCGAGCTTCACTTTGTGGAGCAGGACCCCGATACCGTTGCCAGGCTGCGGAGCGTGGTAGCCGACGAGGGCTCAGGATTGACCGTCACAGTGTCTGACGGCGATGTCTCAACACACCTCCCTGCCCTTTTGGATGCGGTCGACGGCATCCCACTGTTCGCCTACCTGGACCCGTGCGGCCTAATCATCCCGATGGATGAGGTTGTCAGTATCTTCAACCGCCCTGGTAGCAACGCACCGACCGAGGTCCTGATTAACCTCACAGCGCACCTGCGTCGTTTTGCGGGCATGTTGACCAGCGACAAACCTGTCGAGAACTCGCTGAAACGGATTGACGACGTTTGTGGAGGCGACTGGTGGCGGTACGCGTGGCTCGACAAGTGCCCCAACAAGGTAGCTTCAGAAGACGACAAGGCGGCGGCTGAGCAGGCCGTCGTTGAGGGGTATGCCCAACGGCTTGCAGAGAGAATCGGCGGCGCAGGCACCTGGGTCATTGATGTGCGTCCGCGTGCCGATTTGAAGCCCGTGTACTACCTGGTGTTCGCTACGCGTCATATTGACGGTCTGCTGGCATTCGGTGAGTCCGCATCGCTTGGACTTCAGGAGTGGCGAAAGTATCACGCGAAGATCGCTGCCGACGGCACTCTGTTTGGCGGCGATTGGGAAGCCAATTGGAAGGCCGAAGAGGCGCGCCTCAAGGCTCAGTGGGTTGACACGATCGCGGATCGGTTGATAAATGAGCTCGGAAGGGGCAAGGCGTTCCGCATCATTGACAGACCGCAAGAAATACTGGGTGAAGACCTAGTCGGCGTAGTGCGAACACTCCATCTGCGAGCAGCGATCAAGAAAGTGCTGGCCGCTGGGAAAACATCGACAGATCCGAAAGGAAAGAACGATCTCTTAAACCTGTTGATCGAGCCCGTGTAGTGAAAGGACAAATCCAATCACAACTCTCTTCTAAACCGAGGTTGTCGGCCACGACGCGATTGCTGAACTGTTTCTGGTCGCTCGAACGCCGGCGCGGCGTCACGCTGAGAATCACAGGTGTCCGACGACTACTTCCGGCGGGTCGTCACCCCTCGCGCCGCAGCTCGGCGCGCAGATGGTGGGTGAGGGGAGTGTCGGCGTGTGCCATCCAGAGGTCGTACCGCAGCGTGTCTCCGTCGAGTACGAACCTCCGCCTGAGCTCTCGGACGGGTTTCGCATCCGGTGACCGCTCGAACACCACCGGTGTGAAGTCGAGCACCCCGTGTGACAGCTGAGAACGCTGGATTTCGACGAAGCCTGTGGGCTGCGAGACGAGAAACTCGATGTCGCCGCCCGACCGCCGGAGGTAGCCGTTTTCGGTGTGCAGCGGACGTCCGTCGTCGCGATGTTTCGTGCGGCTGACATACATCAGAAAAGGCTTGCCGGGCAACGGATTCAGCTCGATCGTCTCCACGTAGGCGAAGTCGTCGACGGTGGGGTAGTGGCCTTCCCCCGCACCGGTCCACCGACCGGCGAACGGTGCCAGTTCACCCAGCGGATCGGGGGAGTCTGGGGACGCGGACTCTGACACGGGCTGGCCTCCTGCTTGCGACGACACGTTCGTGTGATCCTCTCACCGGCCGAGCCGAACCCGCCCGCACTCGCTAGATTCGGAGCATGAATGCTCCGTGGGGTGTCGATTCCGAAGTCGGTGCGCTCCGGGCGGTGATGTTGCACCGGCCCGGCGCGGAACTCGAGCGGCTCACACCTCGCAACAATGACCAGCTGTTGTTCGATGCCCTCCCGTGGGTGGCACGTGCGCAGGAAGAACACGACGCATTCGCCGAACTGTTGCGTAGTCGCGGTGTCGAGGTCCTGCTGCTGGCCGACCTCCTCACCGAGACCCTCGAGGTGAGCGGGGCCGCGCGGGTCCAGAGTATTTCCAGTGCCGTCGACCCGCGTCGTCTCGGGCACCCACTGGCGGAAGAACTCGCGGGGCATCTGCGAGGGGTACCGGCCCCGGACCTCGCCCGGATACTCATCGCCGGCATGACGTTCGACGAGCTTCCCGCCGAAGGCATGGACGTCGCGCCGTCGCTGGTGCGGATGATGCATCACGGCGCCGACTTCGCGATCGAGCCGCTGCCCAACCTGCTCTTCACGCGCGATTCGTCGTTCTGGATCGGCCCGCGCGTCGCAATCCCGTCGCTCGCGCTGCCCGCGAGGCGACGGGAAACGAATCTCACCGATCTCATCTACGCGTTCCATCCGAAATTCCTCGGTGTGCGCCGCGCCTACGAATCGCACACCGCTCCGGTCGAGGGTGGGGACGTGCTGTTACCGGCACCCGGTGTCATCGCCGTGGGCGTGGGGGAACGCACCAGCCCTGCGGGGGCGGAAGCTCTCGCGCGCAGCGCCTTCGAAGACGGAATTGCGCACACTGTGCTCGCGGTGCCGATCGCGCAGCAGCGCGCGTCGATGCACCTCGACACCGTGTGCACGATGGTCGATGTCGACGCGGTGGTCATGTATCCGGCGATTCGGGAATCTCTGCAGGCATTCACGATTCGCAGCACAGGCGACGGTGGAGTCCGGATATCGGGCGCCCGGCCGTTCCTCGAGGCTGCGGCCGACGCGATGGGGATCGAGAAGATCCGGGTGATCGACACCGGTCTGGACGCCGTGGTGGCCGAGCGCGAGCAGTGGGACGACGGGAACAACACCCTCGCCGTGGCGCCGGGAGTGGTCGTCGCCTACGAACGCAATGTCGAGACGAACACCCGGCTCGAGGATTCCGGCATCGAAGTGCTGCGGATCGCCGGGTCGGAGCTGGGATCCGGCCGCGGCGGCCCGCGATGCATGTCGTGCCCGCTGTCGCGAGCCCCCGCGTAGTTCCCGTGCCGGCCGTCGGCCGTCTCGTCAGATGATGTCGCGTACCCGGTCCACCGGGCGGGCCAGAACGGTGCCCTTGTCGGTGACCACCAGCGGCCGCTCGATGAGGATCGGATTCTCCACCATCGCCGTGAGCAGGTCGTCCTCGCTCGAGCCGGCGAGGCCGAGTTCCTTGTACAGCGCTTCCTTGGAGCGGATCGCTTCGCTGGGCTTCAGTCCGGCGTCGGCGAGCAGCGTCGTCAGTTCCTCGCGTGAGGGCGGAGTGTCCAGGTACTTCACCACAGTGGGCTCGATGCCCGATTCCTGCAACAGCTTCAAGGTGTTCCGGGACGTGCTGCACCGGGGATTGTGATAGATCGTCGCGTGGGTTGCCATGGCTCGATTCTGCACTGCCGGCCGTCCGCGGGAGCTGCCGGTTTGGGGACCGTCGCCACGGCGCTCTACGATTCCGCGGTCACTCCCGTCCACACGGGATCATCGGAAAGGCGTGCGGGACACATGCTCAAAGGCTTCAAGGACTTTCTGCTCCGCGGAAACGTCATCGAACTCGCCGTCGCGGTGGTGGTGGGCGCCGCGTTCACCGCGATCGTGACCGCATTCACCTCGAACATCATCAACCCGCTCATCGCAGCGGTCGGTGGCGACAACGAGATGGGTTTCGGGTTCCGGGTCATCGCGTCGAACGACGCCACCTTCATCGACATCGGTGCGGTGATCGCGGCGGGGATCAACTTCTTCATCATCGCCGCGGTCGTGTACTTCGTCCTGATTCTTCCGGTCAACCTTGCCAAGGCCCGCTTCGCGCCGGACAAGGAACCCGAGGACGAACCCCTGAGCGAGACGGATCTGCTGATCCAGATCCGCGACCTGCTCGAGACGGGCACGTACAGGCAGGGTGGTGACGATTCGCTCGAGCAGGACGGCAACACGTCGCCGAGGGGCGCTACGAGGGTGAACGCCGGTTAGCTTTCCGTTGTGGCCGTGACGGCAGGGAAGCGCTGCTAACCTGCCAAGATGCTCGATATCGTCATCGACCACGACTCGGCGGTCCCGCCCTTCGAGCAACTGCGCCGACAGATCGTCGAGCTCGTTCACCGCGGCGACCTCATCTCCGGCACGAAATTGCCCACCGTTCGCGGCTTCGCAGAGACCCTCGGGATCGCGCCCAATACGGTGGCGAAGACCTACCGTGAACTCGAGCAATCCGGCGTACTGGAGACGAAGGGCCGGGGCGGCACATTCGTCGCGGCGAACGGAGACCCCACGCGTATCGGAGCCCAGCGCGCGACGAGTGAATACGTGGCCACCGTCCGTGCGCTCGGGGTGTCCGACGAAGAAGTCCTGGCGCTGGTACACGCAGCGCTCCGCGCCGGCTGACGTTTCTTTCGTGATGTCGGGTTGGTAAACCCCGGCAGAAGTGCCTGGTCAGCGTGTTTCGAGTGTTGCGGTACCGAACAGTTCTTCGAAAGAGGCCTCGTAACCCGGCGGACATTGCAAGGTTTGACGAATGAGTCTGCGTCACGACCGGCGCGTGTCCGAAGAATCCCCGGACCCGGGCGTCGGTACTTCCTCTGCCGAGGTCCGAGATCGGCCGCGAACCGACCGCGTCATATTCGGAGTCGCCGCCGGCCTGGTAGTGGCCATTGTGCTGTGGGGGTTGCTGGACACCGAGAGCTTCGACACGATCACCGGCAACACCCTCGACTGGATCGTCGTCGAGCTGGGCTGGCTGTTCGTGCTCGCGGCGAGCGGGTTCGTGTTCTTCGTCCTGTGGCTCGCGCTCAGCAAGTACGGCCGGATTCCCCTCGGCAAAGACGGGGAGACGCCCGAGTTCCGCACCGTCAGCTGGATCGCCATGATGTTCAGTGCGGGCATGGGCATCGGCTTGATGTTCTTCGGCGTCGGTGAGCCACTGAGCCACTACATCGACGAGCCACCGGGCACCGTCGGTGGCACCGGCACCGCAATGGCGACCTCGATGTTCCACTGGGGCCTGCACCCGTGGGCGATCTATGCGGTGGTCGGGCTGGCCATCGCATACGGAACGTTCCGGAGAGGTCGCAAGCAGCTGATCAGTGCTGCGTTCATTCCTCTTCTGGGTCATCGCGCGGAAGGTCCGCTCGGGAAATTCATCGACATCCTCGCCCTGTACGCGACCCTTTTCGGTACCGCGGCGTCGCTCGGTCTCGGCGCGTTGCAGATCGGGTCGGGGTTCGAGGTCACCGGCTGGCTCGAGACGGCCGGCGTTGCCCTGCTCGTCGGGATCGTCGCGATCCTGACCCTGGCCTTCATCGCCTCGGCGGTATCCGGAGTCGCCAAGGGCATCCAGTGGTTGTCGAACATCAACATGGTCCTCGCGGTCGTCCTCGCGCTGTTCGTCTTCGTGTTCGGGCCGACCGTGTTCATCCTCAATCTGATCCCGACGACCCTCGGGGCGTATGCGGCAGACTTCGCCCAGATGTCGGCCCGGACCGCCGCATCCAACGGCCCGGCCGGGGAGTGGCTGTCGAGCTGGACGATCTTCTATTGGGCGTGGTGGGTGTCGTGGGCGCCCTTCGTCGGGATGTTCCTCGCCCGCATCAGCCGCGGCCGGACCATCCGCGAATTCGTCGTCGGGGTGATGCTCGTCCCGAGCGTCGTGAGTCTGCTGTGGTTCGCGGTCTTCGGAGGCGCGGCGATCAGTCAGCAGGAGGACGGACTCGACGTCGCGGGAGCGGAGAACGTGGAAGGACAGTTGTTCGGCATGCTCGGCAACCTTCCGCTGGTCGGTGTCTCCACCGTCGTCGTCATGGTGCTCGTGTCCATCTTCTTCGTCTCCGGCGCGGACGCGGCGTCGATGGTGATGGGAAGTCTCACCCAACGCGGCACCTTGCGGCCGAGTCCCTGGATAGTCGCCTTCTGGGGTGCACTCACCGGTGCCGTCGCGGCGCTGCTGCTGTGGACCGGAGGCGCCGATGCTCTCAACGCCCTCCAGACGATGACCATCATCGCGGCGGTGCCGTTCGTGGTGGTCATGATCGGTTTGTGCGTGTGCCTGTATCGCGACCTGTCCACCGATCCGCTCATCGTGGGTGAACGGGCGCGACGGCACACGTTGCGCCAGATCGACTGACTGCTCCGCCCCGAACAACGACTGCCGTCCCGCGCACCGGACGGCAGTAACGAGTTGCAAGATCATCCGCGCGCCTGCACGGGCATGTCCGTGACCCGCAGTACCGTGACCGCTGCCCGCCTTTGCTCTTCGAGAGGAGTGCGCGTGACCGAGAACGACCGTTTCGATGAGGTCCTGGACCGGGACTGGAACCGGTTCGGTGAGAACCTGGCCGACCGCATAGTTGCTCTGGCCGGCACCGGGTCCATCGGAATCAGCATGGACACCGCGCACGGACCGGCGACCTACGCGCGGATCCAGCCGATGCCCGACGGTCGTGTGCAGGTCGCTGTCGCCGGTGCCGATACCGTCACTCGCTCGGTGGCACACGCCGACGAACTCGCTCGTCACGTCGTGTCCGTGCTGCGAGGCCACCGCAACGTGGTGCATCCGATCTTCCTGCACACTGATGACGCGCTCGCCGACGGCGCCCTGCGCGACCGGGTGAAGGACACGTTGTCTCGTCGTCTGGGCCGCCCGGCGCCGGTGGACGCCGACGGTGACTTCGTGCTCGTCCTCGACTCGCACGCCGTGTTCGTCGTCGTCGACCGTCCCGCGCACCGCGTCCAGTTGTGGGCGCCGCTGCTGCACGGTATCGCCGAACGGTCCGGTGCGGCCGACGCCCTCGTCGATCTCAACCGGGACTGGCCTCACATCAAGGTGGTGCTGGTGGAGGATCGGCTGGTCGCGACGGTCGACATGCTCGGCGATCCGTTCGTTCCCCGTCATCTGAACGACCTTCTCGAAATGCTGAAGGTCTTCCTCGGCACCGTGGATGCGCGGTTCGCGCGCCGATTCGACGGGATGCGTTACATCGGCGAGGTGGACTCGGACCTCATGGACCCCGACCTCATGGAGCCCGATGTCATCGATCCCGACATCGAAGAGACGGTCCTGGACGAACCACCGTCATGATCCCGGTCAGCGCCAGCTGGGCAACCACAGCTGGGAGTTCCATTGCTCGATCGAGATGGGCACCGCCGTGAGGATGGGCCACAACCACACGAAGTTCGCGACCACCAACCCGAGGTAGAGGCACACCGCCAGCAGGCCGAGGGTGCGCCGTTTCGGTGAGGCGTGCCGGCCCCCGAGGATGTCGCCGAGGGTGAGAGCCACCGCCATCGCGAGGAAGGGCGCCATCGGGACCGCGTAGAAGTAGTACATCTGACGGTCGAGCGAGGCGAACCACGGCAGCAGCCCGGCGCCGTACCCGGTGAGGACGGCTGCCCAGCGCCAGTCGCGGCGGATGAACATCTGCCACAGTCCCCAGCCGAGAACGGGCAGCGACACCCACCACAACGCCGGGGTACCGATCAGCATCACCGCTTTGACGCACTGCTCGGCACCGCAGCCGGAGACGTTCTCACCGTCGGCGAAGTAGTACAGCATCGGACGCAGGCCCATCGGCCACGTCCACGGCTTCGACTCCCACGGATGCTGGTTGCCCGCCGAATTCGTGAGGCCGGAGTGGAACTGGAGAACGTTCGCGCTGTAGTACCACAGCGACCGCACCGCGTCGGGTACGAACCAGAACGCGCTGTCGTGGCCGATCTGGTTGCCGACCGCGTGCCGGTCGACGCCGGTTTCGCTCGCGAACCACGACCAGTAGGTCGACAGGTACACGAGCAGGGGCACCACCACCAGCGCGTACAGAGCGGGCGGGATGTCGCGCAGCGTCGTCCCGATCCAGGGACGGCGCACCCCGTAGGAACGGCGTGCGGCAAGGTCGAACGCCACGGACATCAGTCCGAAGAACGCGATGAAGTACAGGCCGGACCATTTGGTGCCGATCGCGAGCCCCAGCATCACGCCGGCCCCGAACCGCCACCACCGCACACCGAACCGAGGTCCCCACGCGCTGTCGCCGATCCGGCCCTCCGCCTGCACGCGTCTGATGCGGGCCCGGATGTCGTCGCGATCGACGACCAGGCAACCGAACGCGGCGACGACGAACACCGCCTGGAAGATGTCGAGCATTCCCAGTCGTGACGACACGAACGTGACGCCGTCGACGACCAGGAGCAGCCCCGCGACACCGCCGAGCATCGTCGAGCGGGTCATGCGGCGCACGATGCGCACCACCAGCAGGACGAGCACCACACCGGCGACCGCCGACGAGAAACGCCAGCCCCACCCGTTGTAGCCGAACAGCGCTTCGCCCACCGCGATCAGCTGTTTTCCGACCGGGGGATGCACCACCAGGCCGTAACCGGGGTTGTCTTCGATCCACCCGCCGGTGAGCACCTGCCACCCCTGCGGCGCGTAATGCTTCTCGTCGAAGACGGGTGTCTTCGCGTCGGTCGGGTAGTGGAGCATGGTGAACCGGGTGATCGCCGCGAGCGCGGTGACGAACGCCGTGACTATCCATCCGCGTGCCCGGTCGGTGGGTCCGGGGTCGGGTGGCGGGACGAGCGGCCCGGGGCTGAGGAGGCGACGGTCCGGGGCCGGGGAAGGGCGGTGGTCCGTCACGGTCACGTCCCGATCGTAGGCTGAACCCCATGCAGGCAGTAAATCCGGCGAAGGCCGAGAGCTCCGGACAGGGACGACTCGTGCTGGCAGCCACACCGATGGGCCAGATCGGGGACGCATCGAAACGACTCTGCGACGCCCTCGGTACCGCCGACGTCATCGCGGCCGAGGACACACGCCGCACCCGTTCCCTTGCCGCCGCGCTCGGTGTCGCCATCACGGGCCGGGTGGTCAGTTTCTACGACCAGGTCGAGGTGTCGCGACTGCCGGGCCTGGTCGCGGATGTGGAAGCCGGTCTGACGGTGCTTCTGGTCACCGATGCCGGCATGCCGTCGGTCAGCGACCCCGGATACCGGCTCGTGGCGGCCTGCGTCGAGGCGGGCCTGCCGGTCACGTGCCTGCCGGGCCCGTCCGCGGTGACGACAGCGCTCGCACTGTCGGGGCTGCCGGTCGAACGGTTCTGCTTCGACGGCTTCCCACCGCGTAAACCAGGACAACGCCGTGCCTGGCTGGCCTCCCTCGCCACCGAAGCCCGTGCCGTGGTCTTCTTCGAGGCGCCGCACCGGCTTGCCGCATGTCTGGCCGACGCGGTCGAGGTGCTGGGCGGGGAACGGCGCGCGGCGGTCTGCCGTGAGCTGACCAAGACGTACGAGGAAGTCCGGCGGGGGACCTTGGCGGAACTGGCCGACTGGGCCGTCGAAGGTGCGCGCGGTGAGATCACGGTCGTGCTCGAAGGCGCCGCGCCCGTGCACACCGACCCCGAGGACCTCGTCGACGAGGTGGAACGCCTCGTCGCGGACGGAATGCGACTGAAGGAAGCCTGCGCCGAGGTGGCGGGGACCAGGGTGTCGAAGCGGGAACTGTACGACGCCGTGCTCGACGCGCGACGCACCTGAGACGAGGCAACCCCGGCGGGTGGGCCTACACTTTCCCGGTCGAATCGAGGACCAGGGGAGTAGATGAACGCGCTGAACGACTTTTTCGTCAAGACAGCGGAGGTGGTCTGGGGTCCGTTCCTGCTGATTCCGCTTCTGTTGGGCACCGGTCTGGTGCTGACCATCCGCCTGCGCGGTGTGCAGTTCCGGAAGCTGTGGCCCGCATTGCGGCTGGGACTGATCACCCGGCACGATCCCGGTGCCACGGAAGGCGACATCTCGCAGTACCAGGCCTTGACCACCGCCCTGGCGGCCACGGTCGGCGTCGGCAACATCGCCGGTGTGGCCACCGCGATCTACTTCGGCGGGCCGGGCGCCCTGTTCTGGATGTGGATCACCGGCCTTGTCGGTATGGCCAGCAAGTACTCCGAAGCGTTCCTCGGCGTGAAGTACCGCCGCGTGGACGCCAGGGGTGAACAGAACGGCGGACCGCAGCACTACCTCGCGCGAGCGATTCCGAACCGATTCGGCCTGATCCTCAGTCTGATGTTCGCGGTGTTCGCGGTCCTGGCGAGCTTCGGAATCGGCAACATGACGCAGGCGAACACCGTCGCCACCCAGCTCGACGACACGTTCGGCGTACCCACGTGGACCAGTGGTGTCGTGATGGCGGTGCTCGCGGGTGCGGTGCTGCTCGGCGGCATCAAGTCGATCGGCAAGGTGACCGCCGGTTTCGTGCCGGCGATGATCGTTCTGTACGTCGGCGCCGGCATCCTCGTGCTGGCGATCAACATCGGCGAGCTTCCGTCGGCGTTCGCTCTCGTCTTCTCCGACGCGTTCACCGGCACCGCCGCCACCGGCGGGTTCATCGGCTCGGTGTTCATGGTCGCTCTGCGCTACGGCGTCGCCCGCGGCATCTTCTCGAACGAGTCGGGGATGGGCAGTGCGGCGATCGCGGCCGCCGCAGCCCAGACCACGCATCCCGTGCGCCAGGGTCTCGTGTCCATGACGCAGACCTTCATCGACACGATCGTCGTCGTCACCTTCACCGGCATGGTCATCATCACGACCGGCGCGTGGACCACCGGAGAGCGCGGCTCGACCATGACGTCCACGGCGTTCGAAACCGGCCTCGGCGGTGAGTGGGGCGGCTGGATCGTCGCCGTCTCGGTGGTGTTCTTCGCGTTCTCGACGATTCTCGGTTGGTCGTACTACGGGGAGCGGTGCCTCGAACGTCTCGTGGGTTCGCGGGGCGTGCTGCCGTACCGCGCCGTCTTCGTGGTGGTGGTGTTCATCGGCGCGACCACCGAACTCGAGGTGGTGTGGAACTTCTCCGACGTGATGAACGGGCTCATGGCCCTGCCGAACCTGATCGGACTGCTGGTCCTGTCCGGGATGATCGCGCGGGAGACGAAGGCCTACCTCGACCGCGATCCGTATCTGCTCGGAGAGAACCGAACACTCGAGAAGCCGGACAGCGCGTAACCGGCGTGTCCTCGGGGGGTTTCCTCCGCGCGGACCGGGACTACCCCTCATCAGCCCCTATCAGCGCGGAGGCCCCACCCCACCCGGCAAGGGAGCGACCCCTTGCGTGGCATCCACTTTGCCCGCCTCCCGGCGGGTCGTACAAAGGCCCAACCGCGCGGAACGGGTATCATCCCAGCTCAGCTGCGGTGAGGAATTATTCCGCAGCGGACAGATGGGACCCGATCCGCGAGGAAACGGGAGGTGAAAGGGCGCGGAAAAGATGTCGGAGACCAGCCGAAAACCTGGCGCAGCCCAGCGGCAGTTCTTCGCCGACCAACTCCGCATGCTGTTCGCCGCTGCCGGCCGTCCCGCACTGAAGAAGGTCGTGTCGGAAGCTGCTGCGGTGGCCAGAGCGATGGGCACCGACCGCGTCGTGTCCGTTCAGCGCGTGAGCGACTGGCGGAGCGGGAACCGGTTACCCGCCAGTTTCGAATCGGTCCACCCGGTACTGGTCGTCCTCATCCGCGCGGCTCGCGACCTCAACTCCGAGCCACCCGTCACCGGGTTGTACTCACTGAAACAGTGGGAGTCCTGGTGGACCAACGCCCGGGGACAGTCCGGCGCACCCCGCGCCGAGAAAACGCCGCCGTCGGTGCCGCAGGGCATGCGCCCCTACAAAGGGCTCGCGTCGTATCAGGAGAAGGACGCCCGGCTGTTCTTCGGCCGCACCCAGAGCGTGCGGGCACTCGCCGACGTCGTGACCGCGGCGCACGGTCAGGGCCCGGTCATCGTCACCGGCGCGTCGGGCGTCGGCAAGTCCTCGCTCGTGCGTGCGGGCGTGATCCCGCAGATCTGCGGAGGATCGGACTGCCGATCACTGGTCCTGACCCCGGGCACCCACCCCGTCGCACGGCTGACGGAACTGCTCCCGGGACTCGCCGAGGTCGAGGACCGCACCGACCCCGCCGCCGTGCAAGCGGCGTTGCGCGCCGAACTCGCGCGGATGTCGGCGTCCACGCTGCTCATCGTCGTCGACCAGATCGAAGAGCTGTTCACCCAGTGCACCGACCCTGCCGAGCGCACCGAGTTCCTGCGACTGCTCGAGATCGCCGCGACCGGACACGTCGGTGACGCCCCGGCCATCGTCGTCGCGACGATGCGGTCGGATTTCTACGACAAGGCCGTCACCTGCCCTGTTCTTGCCCGCGCACTCGAACGTCGCACCAAGACCGTGCAGCCTCTCGAACGCTCCGACCTGGTCGAAGTCATCACCGTGCCCGCACGGATGGTGGGCGTGCGACTCGAGGCGGGCCTCGTCGACCTGATCCTGCACGATCTCGGGGGTCTGGCGGACGGCGAGATCAGCGGCAAGGAACTGCCGTTGCTCTCGCACCTGCTCGACACCCTGTGGGACAAACGCTCCGGCGGGGCCCTGACGGTCGCGGCGTATCGCGCGACGGGCGGTGTACGCGGTTCCATCGCCGCGAGTGCGGAACGTGCGTGGGAGAAACTCGACGAAGCCGATCGTGCGCTGGCCCGGGCCATGCTCGTGCACCTCGTGTACGTGACGGCGACGGGCACCGACGTCAAGATCGCCCGCCCGCTGCCCGAACTACTTGCGGTCGCGGGTGGCAACCGCGACGCCGCGGCGCGCGTCGTCGACCATTTCGTGTCTGCTCGCGTGCTGGTCGCGGATGCCGGAAGCGTCGAACTCATCCACGACGCGGTGATCGACGCGTGGCCGCGCCTGAAATCCTGGATCCAGGACGACCGGGCCGATGCCGCGCTGCGGCAGAGGATCGAAGCCGACGCGGTGACCTGGATCGAGAGCGGTCGCAACAAGGGGCTTCTCTATCAGCGCGGGCGTATGGACGTCGTGGCCGAACAGAATCCCAGTCTCGGCGACCCGGGGTCTGCGCCGCGCACGGACGACGTGGTCGCACTCAGTCCGAACGCCGTGGAGTTCCTCGATGCGTCGAGGAGACAGATCGCCTGGCTGGGTAGAAGGCGACGCGCCATCATCGCGGTTCTGGCACTCGCGGCGCTGGTCGCGCTGGTGATGAGCGGGGTCGCCTGGGTGGCGAAGGGGCGCGCGGAGGCAGAACGCAGCACCGCGCAGTTCCAGCAGATCATCGCGTTGTCCGACTCCATGCGTGACGAGGACCCGACCACGTCGTCACACCTCGCGCTGGCGGCCGCTCACCTGCGGCCCGACAGCGACGTGGCGTATTCGCGGCTCATCGCGACCCAGGGGGTTCCCCTCGCCAACACCCTCAGGGGGCATACCGGGCCGGTGTACAGCACCGCCGTCTCCCTGGACGGTTCGGTGCTCGCCTCGGCGAGCGACGACGGTACCGTCCGTCTCTGGTCGCTCGGGGAGGACTCCGGGCCGGCGGTGATCGGCGATCCGCTCCAGCTGTCCTCGAAGTACATGGCGTCGGTGTCCTTCAGTCCGGACGGCCGATACCTCGCCGCGGGCGGCGGCGACGGTGCGGTGTGGATCTTCGATATCTCCGATCACGCCGCACCGAGGCCGGTGCTGGACCAGGAGACCTTCGCCTCGGGCGCCGTCCACAACGTGAGGTACGGACCGTCGGGCCGTGTGCTCGCCGTGCCCTACGACGACGGTACGGTCGCGCTCCTCGACACGTCCGATCCGACGTCGGGGCGTTTTCCGGTGGCGTCGGTCCGCGGCCACGAGGGCGCGGTGCGGACCGTCGCCTTCCGGCCGGACGGGGCCGTGATGGCCACATCCAGCGACGATCGCACCGTGCGGCTCTGGGACGTCACCGACCGGGCAGCACCGGTTCCCCTGGGCGAGCCGCTGCGGGGATTCGAGGACGTCGCGCACTCGGTCGGGTTCAGCGGCGACGGCAGGACCCTCGCGGCCAGCAGCGACGACGGCGTGTTGCGCCTGTTCGACACCAGCGATCCGAGGGCCCCGTATCCCGTCGGGGTTCCTGTGCGCGCCCACACCGGCGGTGTCTGGAGTATCGCGTTCCTTCCGGACGGCCGGACGCTGGCCAGTGCGTCCTGGGACGGCACCGCGAAACTCTGGGACATCGACCCCGAGGAGCGGTACCTCGACGAAATCAGTCCCGCGCTGACCGGTCACGGCGGCGGTGTCGCCACCCTCGCGATCACTCCGGACGGAGACACGGTGATCACCGGAGGTCAGGACGCCAATCTGCGTGTCTGGACGATGCCGCACACACGGATCTCCGTCGTCGATGCGGCATTGACCAAGCCATCCGTCAGCCGCGCCGGGGATCTCGTCGCCACCGGCAGCTACGGCCCGACGGTGTCGTTGTGGCGAGTCGACGATGCCGGAGACTGGGACCGCGCGGGAGGCGTGACCCTGCCCCGCCCGCTCGGCGGTGCCTACGTGTGCGCGTTGTCGCCCTCCGGCACCGTTCTCGCGACGGCACCCACCTCCGGCGGGAGCGTCCAACTCTGGGATGTCCGCGATCCCGCCGACCCGCGACCGTTTGCCGATCCTGTTCCGCTGGGCACCCGGTTCACCTCGTCTCTCGCGTTCTCACCGGACGGCGCGACTCTGGTGACCGGTGCCGACGACTTCTCGGTGCAGTTGTGGGACATCGCCGACCCCGCAGCGCCGGTGCCGTGGGGAGATCCGCTCACCGGTCCCGAGAATCTGGTCCGTACCGCCGTGATCAGCCCGGACGGCCGGAGCCTCGTCGTAGCGAGCGCGGACAGCAGCATCTACGCGTGGGATATCGCCGACCCGCGGGCTCCCATCCCCACCACGGTGTCCGGCGGGCACGATGCCGGAGTCAACGCCGCGGCATTCGGGCGTGAAGGGGACGTGCTGGTCACCGGCAGCGACGATCACGGAGTTCTGATGTGGGATCGGGACGTCGCCGGAAACTTCACCGCGCGACCCCAAGCGCTTCGCGGCCACACCGGCACCGTGTACTCGGTATCGATCACCCGTGACGGCACCAAAGCGATCAGCGGCAGCGACGACGGGACGATCCGGTTGTGGGACGTGTCCGACGCGGAGGGCATGCGGGAGGTCGGTGGCCCGATCACCGACACCGGGGTCGGACGCTGGCAGGTGGTGTTCCGGCCCAACGGAACGGTTGTGGCAGCGGGCGGCGACGGGGTGCTCCGGATGTGGAATCTCGACGCGGCCGCTGTCGCGCAGCGGGTCTGCCGCTCTACGTCCGGACGGGTCAGCGACATCCTGCCGCGGTTCGATCTGCCCGCACCCGCTCGCGAGGTGTGCTGAGCGCGAGGATGCTCGCCGCCTTGTCGAGGCATTCCTGCCATTCGGCGTCGGGGTCCGAATCGATCGTGATCCCGCCGCCGACGCCGAGCACGCAGGTTCCCGCGCCGAATTCCACGGTCCGGATCGCGACGTTCAATTCGGTGCCGGCGAGCGGACTCGACATGCCGACGGTGCCGCAGTAGACGCCGCGGGAGTGCGGTTCCCACTGCCGGAGCAGGTCACGAGCGCGGATCTTGGGACATCCGGTGACCGACGCCGGCGGGAACGCCGCGTCGAGAAGATCCGCGGTGGTGACGCCGGGCCGCGACCGGGCCGCCACCGTCGAGACCAGGTGCCACACCCCGGGCGCCGGCCGGACCGCGAGCAGTTCTTCGACGGTGACACTGCCGGTCTCCGCGACCCGGCCCAGGTCGTTGCGAACCAGGTCGACGATCATGATGTTCTCCGCCACGTCCTTGACCGATGCCCGCAGCAGTGCCGGGTCGGCGGACAGCGGGAGCGTGCCCTTGATGGGGCTCGAGCGCAGGGCGTCGCCGTGACGGGAGACGAACAGTTCGGGCGAGAGCGACGCGACGGCGCCCCATGGTCCTTGCAGATATGCGGCGCGCGCGGGTGCGGTCCGCGCGACTGCGGCGGTGAAGAACGCCAACGGGTCTCCGGTCCACGTACCGGTGAAGCGCGTGCAGACGCAGGCCTGGTACACCTCGCCGGCGCGGATCGCGTCGAGGCACTGCTCCACACCGCGTCGGTGCGTCTCGCGGTGCGGCGGCGACCAATCGATGTGCCAGAACCTCTCCCGGACCCGAGGTTCCACGACGGCGGCAGCCAGGTCGGACGGGCACGGAGCAGCACCGAGGGTCTCGTACCACCAGCACCCGTCGGCATCGAGCCTGAGCACGGTGTCGGTCCAGCCGCCCGCCGCGGCGGGCAGCCCGGAGTGTTCCGGCGACGGACCGGACGCAGACCCGTCCGGGTAGGCGAGATAACCGATCCAGCCGCCGCCGACGACCGGGCCCCCGGGCGTACGCGCCTCCCGGATATCCGGGCACGCGAAGGCGTCGGACGGGTCGACCGCGCCGGTGGCCAGGGACGGTGCGATCAGGGCGGCCGAGCCGAACCAGTCGCCCGTCACCGCCGCGGGAGGCGGCACCCCGAGGTTCCGCGCGCGTTCCGCGAGGGAGGCGAGAACCTGAGCGGGAGTGCCACCGCGCCCGAGCCGTTCCATCCGCATGGCTCGAGCTTGTCAGATCGCCCCGGCAGCCCCCGGGTGAGCCCCGAGATGCGCGAGCTTGTCGGGGTTGCGTACCACGTACACGCCCGTGATCAGGTCGTTGTCGATCTCGAACTGGAGGACGAGATCGAGTTTTTCACCTGAGTACACGAGCAGTCCCGGCATGCTGCCGACCGGGACGGCCTCGATTCTCATGTCCGGCAGCGGGTGCCGCACGAGCCCGCCGAACAGCCGCGCCACTCGGGCCGCGCCGATCACCGGAACCCTGGCTGCGGTGGCCTTGCCTCCTCCGTCCGCGATGTACACGACGTCGGGTGCCAGCAGTTGCAACAGGGTGTCGACGTTGCCGGTGGTGGCGGCGGCCAGGAATTCGACGACCACCCGGTTCGTCTCCTCGCCCGCGGGGGTGAACCGACGGCGGCGCGCACGGACGTGTTCGCGCGCTCGGTGGGCAATCTGTCGCACGGTGTCCTCGCGGCGGTCGACGGTCTCGGCGATCTGGACGTGGTCGAATCCGAACACCTCACGCATCACGAACACTGCACGTTCGAGCGGACTCAACGTTTCCAGGACCAACAGCATCGCCAGCGACACCGACTCGGCGAGTTCGATCGCCCCGGAGGCATCCGGCACTGTGAGCACAGGCTCGGGAAGCCACGGGCCCACGTATTCCTCGCGGCGACGCCGCGCCGAGCGCAGACTGTTGAGCGCCTGCCGGGTCACGATCTGCGCCGCGTATGCACGCGGGTTGTCGACCGCGGCCCGATCGGTGCCGGCCCAGCGCATGAAACTGTCCTGGAGGACGTCTTCACTGTCGGCGACGCTCCCGGTGATCTCGTACGCGATCGAGAACAACAACCCCCGGTGTTCGGTGAAGACGTCCTCGGCCGTCACTGCGCACTCCTCGCGGGTCGAATGAGGCCGCCGCCCTGACCTTCCCCTGATCGGAGGTCGCGGCCCCGAGCCTGTCGTCGCATCGACAGGATCGTCCCACGCAATATCGATTCCTTCACCGGTGCGACGGCCCGGCCACGCAGCGAGAACGCGGAGGGGCTGTCGTCACGTGCGGTGAACTGCACCGCGCCGCGGCCGCGTCCGAGCGAGAGACATTGGGCGACGAACCTCAGCGACAGCGGCGAGGGCGAGCGGCCTTGCAGGATCTCCCAGACGGTGTCGGCACCGTGCGCGCCGAGCGGCATCGCGGCCTGGCAGCTCATCCGGATATGGCCCCGGCCCGCGACGGTCACTGCGTCGCCGACACCCACCACGGCGGTGCCGTCCGCCGACTGCAGGCCGGCGTCGACGCGCAGCCTGCCGGAGGCGTCCACCGGCAGCCCGCTGCGACGGGCGAGGTCGGGAACCGAGAATCCGCCGGCCCAGACGACGAGCGCAGCGGGGATCGCGGTGCCGTCGTCGAGGAGTACCGCGTCCTCGGTCAGGCGCGTCGTGTGCACGCGCGGCCGCACGTCGATACCGAAGCTGTCCAATGTGCGGTTCACGTACTGCCGGGTGCCGTCCGGGAAGCCCGCGCCCGGATCACCGACGAGGCTGTAGTCGGCCCCGGGATGTTCGGACGCGAGTTCGGCGGCGACTTCGATGCCGGTGAAGCCCCCACCCACGACCACAACCGGCGCGTGGGCGGGAAGTTCGGCGAGCGCGGTGTGCAGCGCTGTCGCAGATTCGAGGTCGGAGACGGAGAACGCTCTTTCCATCCCGGGCACGGCGCTCGTTGCCGGGCCGCTTCCGACGGCGTACACGACGACGTCGCACCGCAGTGCCGTGCCGTCGGTGAGCGTTACCGCGTCGGGCTCGATCCGTTCCGCTGTACCCACTCGCAGCGAGGCGCGTGGATGCAGCAGGTCGGCGAGGTTGTGGGTGGCAGACCCCGAACCGGCGGCCACCTGGTGCAGTCGGGTTCGTTCGACGAACACCGGCCGCGGATTCACCACGGTCACTGCCACCTCGGGGTGGCGTGCCAGCCGATTTGCCGCCGTGACGCCCGCGTACCCCGCGCCGACCACCACCACGTCGAATTGCGTTGTCATCTCGATCGCCCTTCACTCGGTTCGGATGTGTCACCGATGGGACACCGGTGGAGCGCCGAGTGTGACATCCGATCGCGAAGTCACCGCCCGATGCGGTGCTGCCAGGCCTCGAGGGACGCGGACTCGGCCGCGTCGCGCCCCGCGTGGAAACCGTCGGCGTCGATCCCGCGGCTTCGGGACGCCCGGGTAGTGGGGAAGAGACGCCGGAACTCGGTGTCCACCGCTTCCGAGCGGCGCGCCAGGATCGGCGCGAGGGAGGTCACCGGGACGTGCGCGTCGGCGGCGGCACCCGCCGTGGCCCGAGCGTCGGCCTCGCGCAGCCTCTCGCCGACCCGCTTCGCGTAGCCGGTGAGGAACGCGCGGCGGAACGCCGTTGCCGACCCGCCGCGCCGGCCGGCGGTTCCGGCGGCACCGAGAGCGCGGGTCGCCTGTACGAGGAGTGAGGTGAAGAGAAGTTCGACCTGTGCAAGATCTGCCACGGTGCCGACGACGGTCGCGATCTGCACGCGGGTGAACCACACGGTGCGGACCCGATTGGCGTCGCCGATCGCGGTGAGCAGCAGCACCTTCTCTTTGATATACGGGCCGTCGAGGTGGAGACGCCGGCCGCGCACGGGATCGGTGAGACGAGTGGTACCGGTGAGCAGTGCGGAGCCGAGCGCGTACCGCGTCACGAGTTCCTGCGCTTTCGCAGTGAGCGCCTCGGCCTCGTCGGGGAAGTCGGTGGATTCCGCTTTCGACAGCAGACCGCGGATGCGGTCGAGCACGCGTGGATCGGGTGCGGCCTCTGTGGTGTCGCCGGGAGTGCGCAGGGGTGGCCACTGCGAGGGTGGGGCATCGAGCCGGGTGAACGCCGGTAGGTACTTCCAGGTGAAGGCCAGCCCGTCGACCTGGTAGCGGGAGATCTCGGGACATGCGTATCGCAGGCCCGTCCCGAGGTCGGGCGAGAGCGCGGCGAGCCGGGCGGGCACCGGGTGCCGTTCGGCGATGGCCTGCACTTGCCGTACCCAGTCGTCGGGAGCGCGTTCGGCGGCCCGGTTACGGCGCGCATCGAAGAGCACGGTGAGCGCGGCGAGCGGGATGTCGGTGTCGTCGCCCGACCTCGCGGTCAGGTGCAGTATGTCGGCGGGTTGCCAGCCGCGCTCGTAGACATCCCCGAGTTCGGCGAGGAGCACCTCGGCGTGCAGCTCGTCTGTTCGAATGTATGTTCTATCGCTCCGCATGAGCGGAGTGTGGCGCACCCCACCGACAGAACCGGTGGGGCGTCGCGAACCTGCTGGTGAGGGCTCAGTCCTCGTCGACGTAGCGCGGGAACACCGGGGACGGTGCGGGGAGCGCGGTGCCCGGCACGAGCCGCGTGGCGATGTCCGCGAACTGCCGGGCGCCGGGGTCCTGGCCGAGCAGATCGAGGATCTTGGCACCGGAATCGGGCATCACCGGCTGAACGAGGATCCCGACGATACGCACGACCTCGAGCGTGACGTAGAGAACCGTCGCCATGCGCTCGGGATCGGTCTTGCGGAGCACCCACGGCTGCTGCGCGGAGAAGTAGCGGTTGGTTTCGCCGAGCACTCGCCAGATCGCCTCGAGGCCGAGGTGCAGTGCCTGCACGTCGAACTCGGCGCGCACCTCGTCGAGCAGTGCGTCGGCCTGCGCGAGCATCGCCTCGTCTTCCGCGGTGAAAGCACCCGGAGTCGGAGCCTGACCGTCGAGGTTCTTGGCGACCATGGTGAGCGAGCGCTGCGCGAGGTTACCGAGGTCGTTGGCGAGGTCGGCGTTGATGCGGCTCGCGATGGCGTCGTGGCTGTAGCTGCCGTCCTGGCCGTACGAGATCTCACGCAGCAGGAAGAAGCGCAACTGGTCGAGACCGAAGCGCTCGACCATCTCGAGGGGATCGACGACGTTGCCCACCGACTTGGACATCTTCTCGCCCTTGTTGAACAGGAACCCGTGCACGAACACCCGCTTGGGCAGTTCGAGGCCCGCGGACATCAGGAATGCGGGCCAGTAGACGGTGTGGAACCGCGTGATGTCCTTGCCGATGATGTGCAGGTCGGCGGGCCAGTAGCGCCGGTAGGACTCGGATTCGGTATCGGGGAACCCGGCACCGGTGAGGTAGTTGGTGAGGGCATCGACCCAGACGTACATCACGTGCTCGGGATTGCCGGGGACGGGAACGCCCCAGTCGAACGTGGTGCGCGAGATCGACAGATCCTTGAGCCCGCCGGCGACGAAGCTGACGATCTCGTTGCGCCGGGTCGCGGGGGCGATGAACTCGGGCTGTTCCTCGTACAGCTTCTGCAGCCGGTCCTGATACGCCGACAAGCGGAAGAAGTACGTGGACTCCTCGGTCCATTCGACGGGCGTGCCGGTATCGGTGGAGATGCGCGACCCGTCTTCGAGCAACGTCGTCTCGGCGTCGGTGTAGAAGGCCTCGTCGCGGACGGAGTACCAGCCCGCATAGGTGTCGAGATAGATGTCGCCCGCATCGACCATCCGCTGCCAGATCGCCGCGCTCGCCTCCAGGTGGTCCTGGTCCGTCGTACGGATGAACCTGTCGTACGAGATCTTCAGGGCCTTGTCCATCGCCTCGAAGACGTCGGAGTTGCGCGACGCGAGGTCGGTGACGGAGATTCCTTCTTTCGCCGCCGTCTGCTGCATCTTCAGGCCGTGCTCGTCGGTACCGGTGAGGAAGCGGACGTCGAAGCCGTCGAGACGCTTGAACCGGGCGATCGCATCCGTGGAGATGTACTCGTAGGCGTGCCCGATGTGCGGGACGCCGTTCGGATACGCGATCGCGGTGGTGACATAGAACGGCGGGCGGGAGGAATCAGGCGCAGTCATGGTGGCGCTAGTTTATAGGGCGTGAGCAAAGCCCGTCCCGCCCCCGAACCCCCGCAGCCGCTCGCGCCTCTCGTGGACGCCCACACGCATCTCGATGCGTGCGGAGCGCACGACGCCGCGACCACCGCCGCCATCCTGGATCGGGCCGCCGCGGTGGGAGTCGGGCGGGTGGTCACCGTCGCCGACGATCTCGATGCCGCGAAGTTCGCGGTCGAGGCCGCCCATTGGGACGAGCGCGTGTTCGCCGCGGTGGCGATCCATCCGACCCGTGCCAACAGCCTCGACGACGCGATGCGCGCCGACATCGAGACGCTCGCCGCCGATCCGCGGTGTGTCGCGGTGGGGGAGACGGGCCTGGATCTGTACTGGCCGGGCAAGCTCGACGGCTGCGCCGAACCCGCGGAACAGGAAGACGCGTTCCGCTGGCACATCGATCTTGCGAAGCGCCTGGGCAAGCCGTTGATGATCCACAACCGTGAGGCCGACGCGGACCTGCTGCGTGTGCTCCACGCCGAGGGCGCACCGGAGACCGTGATCTTCCACTGCTTCTCCTCGGACGCGGACATGGCACGCAAGTGCGTCGACGCCGGGTACGTGCTCAGTTTCTCGGGCACCGTGAGTTTCAAGAACGCGAAGGCCCTGCGGGAGGCCGCACCGCTCGTGCCCGCCGACCTCGTGCTGGTCGAGACCGATGCGCCGTTCCTGACACCGCACCCCTTCCGTGGTGCGCCCAACGAGTCGTACTGCTTGCCGTACACGGTGCGGGCGCTCGCGGAGGTGCGGGGCGAGAGCGCCGAGGAACTCGCACACGCGACCACAGCGAACGCCGAACGGGTATACCGACTTTCGTGAACGACACTCACGTGGGCAGCCACCGCGTGAGACCGTAGGGTTCATGCGCGCATTCGTCCACACCTCCCACCCCTCTCGGGTGATCTTCGGGGCGGGGAGCGCAGCGGGTGTCGCAGACGAGGTTCGGCGACTCGGCGGCACGCGGGTGCTGCTGCTCGGAGGCGCCCATGTGGATGCGCAGGCCACCCTCGTGGAAGAGATTCTCGGTCCGCTGATGGTTGCGCGCTTCGACGGGGCGGAGATGCATACGCCCGTCGTGGTCACCGAGCGTGTGATCGTGAGCATGGCAGAGCACTATGTCGATGCGATCGTCGCGGTGGGCGGCGGCTCGACCACCGGTCTCTCGAAAGCGCTCGCGCTTCGTAGCGGGCTGGACCAGGTAATTCTGCCGACCACCTATGCCGGTTCGGAGGTGACGCCGGTACTGGGCGAGACGTCCGAGGGTGTGAAGGTCACGCGTTCGTCTCGGGAGATTCTGCCGGAGACGGTGATCTACGACGTCGACTTCACCGCAACTATGCCGATTCCCCTGGCCGTGACCAGCGCGATCAACGCTCTGGCACACGCGGTGGAGGCACTGTATTCCGAGCATGCGAACCCTGTCGTCGACGCTCTCGCGGTCGAGTCGATCTCGGCGATCGGTCGCGGTCTGCCCGCGCTGGGGGCCGATCTCGCGGACCGCGAGGGCCGGTCGGATCTGTTGCTCGCCGCGTGGCTGGCCGGAACCTGCCTCGCCTCCGTGGGCATGGGCTTGCATCACAAGATCTGTCACGTCCTCGGCGGATCGTTCGGTCTGCCGCACGCCGCGGTGCACACCGTGATGCTGCCGCACGTCATGGCGTACAACGCGGTGTCGGTCCCGCGCGTGATGGAACGGATCGCCGACGCGCTGGTCACTCCGACGGCACCCGCTGGGGTGTACGACCTGATCGCCGCGGCAGGCGGCCCGACGACCTTGGCCGAACTCGGTATGGCCGAAGCGGACCTCGACGAGGCTGCGCGACTGGCGACGGAGAAGCCCTATCCCAACCCGCGTGAGGTGACCCGTGTGGGTGTGCGGCGTCTGCTGGGAGAGGCCTTCGCGGGCACCAGACCGGAGTGAGGCTTTTCCTTGTAGTTGAACCTACAACCATCTTTTGTTAGCTTGGTTGTCGCGTCAACTATTTGTCGCGTCAAGCGCTGGGGCCGTCGGCTCCGCCCATCGAAAGGCCCCCTGTGAACAGCACGCTCGCTCGCGACATCGGAATCCTGGTCGCCCGTCTCGGCATCGGCATCATCTTGTTGGTCCACGGCCTCCAGAAGCTCAACGTCTGGGGATACGAGGGCACCAAGGCCGGCTTCGAGGGTATGGGTGCGCCGATCCCTGCCGTCACCGCGTTCGTGGCCACGTGGGTGGAGGTGCTCGGCGGGCTCGCGCTGATCCTCGGCGTCCTCGTCCCGGTGTTCGGGGTCCTGCTGTTCCTCGTCATGGCCGGTGCCTTCTTCATCGCGCACGTCGACAACGGCGTGTACGCCGCGGACGGTGGATTCGAACTCGTCACCGCACTCGGGCTCGGGGCGCTGCTGCTCGCCGTCGTCGGGGCGGGTGCATTCAGCGTGGACCGCTTCCTCGCGCCGAAGATTCCGCTGCTCCGCGCCGCGTAACCGCGAGGGCGACGAGAGGCTGCGGGTGCACCACCCGCAGCCTCTTTTGCTGTCCGATTCCCGCAGATTCGGCGGGTTTTGCCGTCGAATGTTCCGTGAAATGCATCGGCATATCGGAAAGCTGTAAGACGCGTCACATGCCTCCTATATCGGACATTCACACCATTGTCGGCACATCGTTTATATGCGGCTTCCAATCACGAAATGTAACCTCGGGAATTTCGTAATAAACGCAGGTAGAGTGCATCGGGTTGCCATAACAATATCGGTTCGTTACCGTGCTGTAATCACCGTCGTCTTCTGACTGGAATTGTTGTGTCACCTCTCAATAAGATCAACTCTACGAAATCCCCGGTGTTATTCGCCGTGATCGCCGCACTGCTTGTGACGCTTGTGGCAGGTGGGATAACAGCGGTCGTCAAGCATAAAGACTTGACGCTCGACATCGACGGAGAGACCAGGGCCTTCGGGACCATGAGCTCCACCGTCGGCGACATTCTCGAGGACGCCGGTTACGCCGTCGGCGAGCACGATGTCGTCGCGCCCGCTGTCGATGCGAAGGTCTCCGACGGCGACACGCTCGTGCTGCGTCGGGCCCGGGAGATCCAGCTGACCGTGGACGGGGAGAGCCGCTCGGTGTGGACGACGGCACTCACTGTCGACGAGGCGCTCGACCAGTTCCGGCTGGGCGACGACGTCTACGTGTCGGCATCGCGTTCGCATCGTCTGCCCCTCGAAGGTTCTGATCTCGAGGTCGTGAGCCCCAAGAATGTGCGGTTGGCCGACAACGGCGCTCCCGCCGCAGAGGTCCGGGTCGCCGCGCCCACCGTCGGCGATCTCCTCGAGAGCCAGAACCTGTCCCTCGAGCAGGCCGACTCGGTCAATCACCCGCTCGACGCCCCGCTTGCCGAAGGCATGGAAGTGGTGGTGACCCGCGACCGCGTCGAGTCCCGCACCGAGCGCATGCCCATCGGTCAGCCCGAAAACAGGGTCGACGATCCCGGCATGTTCGAAGGTGAGATCGCCCACGACAACCCCGGTACTCCGGGCGAGCGTGAGATCACCTTCGACGTGCACACCGTCAACGGCGTGGAGGTCGGACGCACCGAAACCGCATCGAACGTCCTGACCGAGCCCGCACCCGCCGTGGTGCGCGTGGGCACGAAGCCGAAGCCCGCGCCTCCGGCTCCGCCCGCCGCTCCCGCATCGGGACGCGGTTCGACCTGGGATTCGCTCGCACAGTGCGAGGCCACGGGCAACTGGGCTGCCAACACCGGTAACGGGTTCTACGGCGGTCTCCAGTTCACCCAGCAGACCTGGGCGGCATTCGGCGGAACCCAGTACGCTCCCCGCGCCGACCTTGCGACTCGTGAGCAGCAGATCGCGGTCGCCGAGAAGGTTCAGGCCGGTCAGGGCTGGGGTGCATGGCCTTCGTGCACCAGCAAGCTCGGCCTGCGGTGAGGCCTTCCGATGACCTCGCGGTGCGCATGACGCGCCTACAGGTGCGCTAGGTTCGCCTCGTGCCAGCAGATTCTTCAGACGCCACCCCGGCTTCTCCCCGCGGCCTCGCCGCCTTGCTCGGACCCGCAGAGGTCCGCACGCTCGCGGAGGAGTTCGGGGTGCGTCCGACAAAGCAACTCGGACAGAACTTCGTCCATGACGCCAACACGGTGCGACGCATCGTGAACGTCGCGGGTGTCGACCGCGACGATGTGGTGCTCGAGGTCGGGCCGGGCCTGGGTTCTCTCACCCTCGCTCTGCTCGACGTCGTCGATCGGGTGGTGGCCGTCGAACTCGATCCGAGGCTCGCCGAGCGCCTCCCGGGCACGGTCGCGGAGCGTGCGCCCGAACTGGTGGACCGGCTCGACGTCGTGCACATGGACGCGATGAAGGTGCTGCCCCGAGATCTGCCGGCGGCGCCGACCGCGTTGGTGGCGAACCTGCCGTACAACGTCGCAGTGCCCGTTCTTCTACACCTGTTCTCCGAGTTCCCTTCCATCCGTACGGCATTGGTGATGGTGCAGTCCGAAGTGGCTGATCGCCTCGCGGCCGAGCCGGGAGGCCGGATCTACGGGGTGCCGAGTGTGAAGGCGCGGTTCTTCGGAGACGTCCGGAGAGCGGGCGCTGTGGGGCGTGCGGTCTTCTGGCCGGTGCCGAAGGTCGAATCCGGACTGGTTCGCGTCGATCGGTACGCCGAGCCGCCGTGGCCGACCGACACCGCGCATCGGAAGAAGGTGTTTTCTGTGGTCGATGCTGCATTTGCGCAGCGCCGCAAGACATTACGTGCTGCACTGAGCACGTGGGCGGGCTCTCCCGCGGAAGCGGAGCGTCGCCTGGTCACGGCGGGAATCGACCCGTCCACCCGGGGGGAGAAGCTCGACGCCGCCGCGTTCGTGCGACTCGCGTCCGTGGAATAAATATGTGATCCAGCTCACTGATGCTGGTGGGGCGCCGCCCGTATGTGATCTACTGATCTCGGTCGTTGGATATTGTGTTTGTGGTTAGCCCCTCGCACATTTCTGGTTGCGAGCGGATGCGATTAGCCACCACGGAATCGTTTCAATCGTGTAGTGACAGGCCCGGGAGGCACACAGTCTCCCGACGAGACAGGACAGTGTTTACGCGTCCTGCCTGCTTTAAGGAATACAGAATGACTGAAGGTACCGTGAAGTGGTTCAACGGCGAAAAGGGCTTCGGCTTCATTGCCCCGGCCGACGGCTCCGCTGACGTCTTCGTGCACTTCTCCGAGATCCAGGGCGGCGGCTTCCGCACCCTCGAGGAGAACCAGCGCGTGAGCTTCGAGATCGGCCAGGGCCAGAAGGGCCCGCAGGCCACCGGCGTCACCGTTATCGGCTGACACCAACTTTCTCCGGCTGGGCCGGCACCCGTTCTCGGGTGCCGGCCCAGCCGTTTTTGTCATGGGCCCAACGGGTTTCGGCTCGTATCGGCGCACGCGCGTAGATACCGCTCGGCGAGCGCGGCGTGATGCCGGGCGACCCGGCCGCACGCCTCCCGCAGTTCCGGCGGGTCGAGCACGGTGAAGTCCAGATCGAATGCCGCGAGCCACTCCGCGATCGAGTCCAGCGAGCTTCCGTCGAAACCGACGGCGCAGTGATCGTCGTCCACGGGTTCGACGGTGCCCCAGCGCTCGTCGATCATCGGTGCGACCGTTCCGAACGACGCGTGGATGAGCACTCGTGCTGTGACGGACGAGGTGCCGCTGACGATCCCTCGGGAGACGAATCCCGTTGCGCCACCGGGTGGTAGATCCCGAGGCGTGAAACGGGGACCGGTGGGAGTCTTCGGTTCCATCCGATCCACGCGGAACGAACGCCACCCGTCCCGCGAGAGATCCCATCCGACGAGATACCACCGCAGTCCCGAGCGCACCACGCGGTGAGGTTCGACCTCGCGCCGCGACGAGATTCCGTCGTGCGTGCGGTAGTCGAATCGCAGTCTCTCGTGGGTGTGGCACACCGACGCCACGCTCGACAGCAGTCCCGCGTCCACCGCCGACTCGGCAGGGCCGTGGTCGACCACGTCGACCTGCAGAGCCTCGAGGCGATACCGCAGACGCGACGGCATGACCTGGCGCAGTTTCACGAGCGCCCGGATTTCGGCGTCGCCGATCCCGGTGACCGCATGTGACGCGCCCGACCGCAACGCGAGCGCGACAGCGACGACCTCGTCGTCGTCGAGCAGCAGTGGCGGCATCTCGGCACCCGCTCCCAGCCGGTAACCGCCTCCGACCCCCACCGTCGCGTCCACCGGGTAGCCGAGTTCCCGCAGTTTCTCGACGTCCCGCCGGACGGTTCGTGTGGTGATGCGGAGTCGATCGGCGAGTTCGGCGCCGGACCACTCCCGTCGCATCTGCAGGAGCGACAGCAATCGCAGCAACCGGGCCGAGGTTTCGCGCATGGCTCGACGATCCCACGTATTGCGGACCGAAGCTGTCCTCGTTGAAGAAACGGATCCGTGCTCCTTCGATAGGGTGCAACGGTGAGTGAGTCCCGGGTGGCAGGTGGCGAGTCGTCGATCAGAGCGGTGGAGACGGCACTTTCGCGCACCGATCTGCCGGCACTGACCGCGGTGCTCGGTGAACTGACCACCGGGCAGGTCGTGGAGATTCTGGAACGACTCGACCCGACGCAGCGCGCGATCGTGTACCGGCTGCTCTCCAAGGATCGCGCCATGACGGTTTTCGAGGGCCTGGACCCCGCGCTGCAGGGCAGCCTCGTCGGTGCGCTCCAGGACGACGACGTCGCGGCACTGTTCGCCGAACTCGAGCCCGACGACCGGGTGGGCCTGCTCGACGAACTGCCCGCGACAGTGGCGGGAAAGCTGCTCCAGGGTCTGCCGCCCGACCAGCGCGATCTCACCGCCGAGATCCTCGGTTACCCGCGCGGATCCATCGGGCGGCGGATGAGCCCGGAGTACATCGTCACCCATCCCGATCTCACCGTCGCCGAGACGCTGGACAAACTCGAACAGCGGATGGACGACGCGGAGACCATCTACACCCTGCCCGTGACCGACCGGGCGCGGGTCCTGGTCGGAGTGGTGAGCTTGCGCGACCTTCTCAAGGCGCCGCGCGACGCCGTGATCGCCGATATCGCGGGCCGGCCGGACTGGGCCTATGCCACCGAGGACAGCGAACAGGCTGCGCGGCGCTGCGCCGACCTCAAGCGGCTCGCGCTGCCCGTGGTCGACAGCGAGACCCGGCTCGTCGGAATCTTCACGTTCGACGACGCGCTGCGGATCCTCGAAGACTCCGACAGCGAAGACCAGGCGCGCATCAGCGGTACCGAACCGCTGCGCCAGCCGTATCTGGCCACTCCGGTGTTCAACATCGTGCGCTCCCGGGTGGTGTGGCTCCTCGTCCTGGCGATCGGTGCGTCGCTGACCGTGCAGGTTCTGGAGGTCTTCGAGGCCACGCTGGGGCAGATGGTCGCGCTGGCGTTGTTCATCCCCCTCCTCATCGGCACGGGCGGCAACACGGGGAACCAGGCGGCGACCACCGTGACGCGTGCGCTCGCGCTCAACGACGTGACTCCGCGCGATCTGGGAAAGGTGTTCGTTCGCGAACTGTGTGTGGGCTTGTCGCTCGGTTTGCTGCTCGGGACGGTGGGCTTCGTCCTGGTCACCGTGCTCTACGAGCCGTCGCTGGGTCTGGTGATCGGGCTGACCCTGCTCAGTATCTGCACCATGGCCGCGTCGGTGGGTGGAGTGATGCCCATGCTGGCGCGCGCGGTCCGTGCCGATCCTGCGGTGTTCTCCAACCCGTTCATCACGACGTTCGTCGACGCCACGGGTCTGCTCGTGTACTTCATGATCGCGAAAGTGGTCCTCGGCATCTGAGAGTCGGAGTGTGGTACCGCACGCGTGGTCCGGGGCCTTGCCGTCGCGCGGGTAAGCTGTGTACTCGTGCTTTCTGTCGTTCCCGCTCCCGTCACCGTGCGGGCCCCGTCCAAGGTCAATCTGCATCTGGCGGTGGGCGATCTGCGCCCGGACGGCTACCACGATCTGCACACCGTCTTCCAGGCACTGTCGCTGTACGACGAAGTCTCGGTGGTGGGTTCGGACCGGCTCAGCGTGCACGTCTCGGGCGCCGACGCCGGGGCGGTGCCCACCGACTCGACCAACCTTGCGTGGCGCGCCGCAGAGCTGATCGCCGAACGCGCCGGGCGTGCGCCCGAGGTGGCGATCACCATCGCCAAAGGCATTCCGGTCGCCGGCGGGATGGCGGGCGGCAGCGCAGACGCGGCTGCGACCCTCGTCGCACTCGACGCCCTGTGGGGGCTCGGCGCGTCACGCGACGATCTCGACGGGCTCGCCGCGCAGCTCGGCAGCGACGTGCCGTTCTGCCTGCACGGCGGCACCGCACTCGGCACCGGGCGCGGCGAACAGCTCGTGCCGGTGCTCACGCGGGGAACATTCCACTGGGTCCTGGCGCTGGCCAAGGGCGGCCTGTCCACGCCGGTGGTCTTCCGCGAGCTCGACAGCCTGCGCGCGGGCGGCGATCCGGCGCGCGTCGGGGACTCCGACGACGTACTGTCGGCGCTCGCGTCCGGCGACCCGCACGAACTCGCACCGTTGCTCGGTAACGACCTGCAGGCCGCGGCATTGTCGCTCGACCCCAAACTCCGTCGCACCCTGCGGGCCGGGGTCGACGCCGGTGCTCTTGCCGGGCTGGTGTCCGGCTCGGGCCCCACGTGCGCGTTCCTCGTCGCCGACCATCACGCCGCGGTCACCGTGAGCGCCGAACTGGCGGGGGCGGGCGTGTGCCGCACGGTGCGCCTCGCAACCGGCCCGGTGCCGGGCGCCCGCGTCGTGCTCGACACCGATATCGCACATCACTGAACTGAACACTCCGGAAGGCAATGCTCCACGTGGCGAATCTGATCAATCTCGAACAGGTCTCGAAGTCCTTCGGCGTCAAGCCGCTGCTCGAATCGGTGTCTCTGGGCGTGCAGGAGGGCGAGCGCATCGGCGTGGTCGGTCTCAACGGCGGCGGAAAGACCACCATGCTCGAGGTCCTCGCCGGCGTGGAGGAGCCCGATTCCGGCCGCGTGAGCCGGGTCGGCGGACTCCGCATGGCCGTGGTGACGCAGCGCGGTGTGCTGCCCCCCGGATCGACGGTCGCGGAAGTGGTTCTCGGACCGCTCGGCGTCGCAGACCACGAGTGGGCCGGCAACTCGCGGATCCGGTCCGTGCTGACCGGGATCGGCATCGACAAGCTCGGCTTGGACGCCGTCGTGGACGGGCTGTCGGGTGGCGAGCGCCGCCGGGTCGCGCTCGCGGCCGCCCTCGTTCAGGATCTCGATCTGCTCGTGCTCGACGAGCCCACCAACCACCTCGACGTCGAGGGTGTCCAGTGGCTCGCCGAGCATCTGATCTCCCGGCGAAGTGCCCTCGTCGTCGTCACCCACGATCGCTGGTTCCTCGACACCGTGGCCACCCGGACCTGGGAGGTCGTGGGCGGCAAGGTCGAAACCTACGAGGGTGGCTACAACGACTGGATCTTCGCGCGGGCCGAGCGGTCGCGCCAGGCCGACGCCATGGAGGAAAGGCGCCAGAACCTCGCACGCAAGGAACTGGCGTGGTTGCGCCGCGGGGCGCCGGCCCGTACGTCGAAGCCGCGCTACCGCATCGAGTCGGCGGAGGCGCTGATCGCGAACGTGCCGCCGCCGCGCGACTCGGTGGCGCTGGCCTCGTTCGCCAAGCGTCGGCTGGGCCGCGTCGTCATCGAACTCGAGAACGCGACCCTGACGACCCCGGACGGCCGCGAACTCGTGCACGACCTGACGTGGCGGCTCGGACCGGGGGAGCGGATCGGTCTGGTCGGCGTCAACGGGTCGGGCAAGACGACCCTGCTGCGCACCCTCGCCGGGGAACTCGAACCGTCGTCGGGCCGGCGTATCCAGGGGCAGACGGTCGAAATCGGCTGGCTGCGGCAGGAACTCGACGACCTTCCCACCGACATGCGGGTACTCGACGCGGTCAAGGATGTGGCCGAGCGGATCATGCTGGGCGACAAGGAGGTCTCGGCCGGCCAGCTCGCGGAGCGTCTGGGCTTCACACCGGCACGGCAGCGCACACCGGTGGGCGACCTGTCCGGAGGTGAGCGACGCCGACTGCAGCTCACCCGGGTACTCATGGCCGAGCCCAACGTTCTCCTGCTCGACGAGCCCACCAACGATCTCGACATCGATACGCTGCAGCAGCTCGAGGACCTGCTCGACGGCTGGGCCGGCACGCTCGTCGTCATCAGCCACGACCGGTTCCTGATCGAGCGCATCTGTGATTCGACGTGGGCGCTCTTCGGTGACGGGAAGCTGACCAACCTTCCCGGCGGCATCGAGGAATATCTCCGCCGGCGCGCGGCCATGGGCGACGAGGGCGTGGTGTCAGTGGCGTCGACCGTCTCCAAGCCGGGTGACACCGGGGGAGCGACGCCGGCGAAGCGCGACGGGGCAGCCGAGCGGGCGGCTCGCAAGGAACTCTCGCGCCTCGAACGGGCGATCGCCAAGCTCGACGAGCGCGAGGCGAAGCTGCACGTCCGTCTGGCCGAGGCCGCTACCGATCCCGACAAGCTGCAGAAGCTCGATGCCGAGCTTCGTGAGGTGGTCGCGGAGAAGGAAGCCGCGGAGGAGCAGTGGATGGAGCTCGCCGAAGACGTGGGCTGACCTCCACCGTCACCGGGCGCGGTCGAGGTCTTGACCTCGAGCCGACTCGAGGTCGGACGATGGGTGTCGTCGAATGACAGCACCCTTCAGGAGGATTCATGACTGCGTCCGAAACTTCTCGATCGTCTTCTGTCTCCGCCGCTGTGCGCGTTCCGGACAGGCTCGTCGTCGTGGTGGCGACCGTGCTGCTTGCGCTCGTGGTCAATCTCGTCGTGTGGCTCGTCGGGCTCGCCGCCGGCGGTTCGTTCGAGCACACCGACGCCGGGACCGTAGCTTCGGCGGCGCCCGGTGGTGTCGTGCTCATGACCGCGGGCCCGCTCGCGGCCGGACTTGCCCTCGCGGCACTGCTGAGTCTGTGGTGGAGCGGGTTCCTGCGGATCGCGCAGGTCGTGGGGGCACTGCTGCCCCTCGCCACGATCCAGGGGACCGTCGTGGCCGATTTCGACACCGCGAGCACTGCCGCGCTGGTGACGATGCACGTGGTCGTCGCGGTGGCAGCGGTGGCGGGACTCGAAGTCCTGCGGCACCGTGGCCGTGCGGGACACCGCCGGGCATTGCGTTGACAGCGATATGCCGACGGCCGAAGTCCTCGGCCGCCGGCATATCGGTTCACATCCGCAGGGTTACAAGCCCAGCAGCTTGCTGATGATCTCGTTCATGATCTCGGTTGTGCCGCCACCGATTCCGAGGACGCGCGCGTCGCGGAAGTGGCGCTCGACCTCGCTCTCGCGCATCAGACCGATGCCGCCGGCGAGCTGAACCGCTTCCATCACGGCGGTGTCGCACACCTTCACGGCGTTGTTCTTCGCCATGGACGTTTCGAGCAGCATGCCCTCGCCGTTGGCCCAGCGTTCCGCGACCGAGCGGCAGAATGTCTGTGCCGCAGTGATCTCGGTGGCGAGTTCTGCGAGGCGATGCCGCACGACCTGCCGCTTCGACAGCGGCCGTCCCATGGTCTCGCGGGACTTGACCCAGTCGACGGTGAGATCGAAGCAACGCTGCGCGGTGGCGACGGCCTGGAAGGCCAGCGACAGCCGCTCACCCTGGAACTGCTGGGCGATCTGGCCGAAGGCGGAGTTCTCCGCACCGATGAGGTTCGAGACGGGGACACGCACGTCGTCGTAGAACAGTTCGGCGGTGTCCGAGCACAGCCAGCCCATCTTGTCGAGCTTGCGCGAGACCGTGAAACCCGGTGTGTCGGTGGGAACGACGATCAACGAGATACCGCCGGCGCCTGCGTCGCCGGTGCGGACCGCGGTGGTGACGAAGTCCGCGCGGGTGCCCGAGGTGATGTACAGCTTGGCGCCGTTGATGACGTACTCGTCGCCCTCGCGGCGAGCGGTGGTGCGGATGTTCGCGACATCGGAACCACCGCTGGGCTCGGTGATGGCGAGCGACCCGATCATCCTGCCTTCGAGCGCGGGCCGCGCGTACCGGTCGATGAGGTCGGTGTTGCCGGAGGCGATGATGTGCGGGGTCGCGATTCCGTGGCTGAACAGCGCGGAGATCAGGCCCGACGATCCGCCCGAGAGGATGATCTGCTCGAGAATCGTGAGCATGTCGAGGGCGTTGCCACCGGAACCGCCGTGCTCTTCGGCGACGGAGGCCCCGAGAAGTCCGGCGTCCGCGGCTTTGCGATGGAGTTCGCGCGGGATGGAACCCTCACGCTCCCACGTGTCGAGATGGGGGAGGATCTCCTTGCGGGTGAAGTCGGCGGCGAGTTGCCGCAGTGCCTTCTGCTCGTCGGTGTCCCAGCGCAGCGCTTCGGTGGTGGTCATCGTCATTCGCCCTTCCAGACGGGTTCACGCTTCTGCATGAAGGCCATGACGCCTTCGAGGGTGTCGGCGCTGGTGGTGAGCCGTGCGAGGGCCTTTTCGGTCAGGTCCCACGAATGGTCTTCCGCGGAGACATGACCGTCGACGATCCCGCGTGCCACCGTCTTGCTCGCCTGTACGGCGAGCGGTGCCCCCGCCGCGATCTGTGCGGCGAGATCCAGCGCGGTGGTCAGCACGTCGGCTTGCGGCACGACCCGGTTGACGAGGCCCCAGCGCAGCGCGTCGGCGGCCGGCATCGGCTTCCCGGTGAGGACGAGTTCCATCGCGATCGCCCGCGGGATCGCCTGTCCGATGCGGAACACGCCGCCCGCGCCGGCGATGAGCCCGCGGTGCACCTCGGGGAGACCGAATTCGGCTGTGTCGGAGGCGACCACGAGATCGCTGGCGAGGGCGAGTTCGGTGCCGCCGCCGAGTGCGGTGCCGTTGACAGCGGCGATGATCGGCTTCGCGATGTGGTGCTTGACGACACCGGCGAATCCCCAGTGTGCGGTCTCGGGCGGGGTGACCCCGTCGGGCCCGGCGGTGCCGAGTGCCTTGAGGTCGGCGCCGCCGCAGAACACGGCGTCACCCGCACCGGTCAGCACGACGGCGCGCACGGTGCGGTCGTCGGCGGCCCGCTCCCATGCTTCTCCGAGCGCCCGGTGCACGTCGGCGTTGATGCTGTTCGCGGCCTTGGGGCGGTTGATGGTGACGATCAGCGTGTGGTCGCGCTGCTCGACGAGAACGATCGGTTCGGTCACTGCGGGTGCTCCTCGGAGGAAGGGGTGTCGATGCGGGCCACGGTGAGTTGCCCGCCCTGGTCGGTGACGTGGACGACGGTGCCGATGAGGTCCGCGCCTGCCGAAAGAAGCCGCGCCCCTTCCGCGTCGGTGTGTCCCGATACCCGCCGGCCGTCGGTCGTGGTGCCGACGAGGAATCCGACGGACGGCGCGCCGTCGCGGCCGTATTCCGCGGTGGCGGTCACGATCTCGACCTCACCGGAGTAGTCCTGTGCGGCGTCGGGTGCGGACGGCGGTATCTGCACGTGCTCGGGATTTCCGACGTAGCCTTCGGTGTGCGGCGCGCATCCGAGCACCACGACGTGCTGGTACGTCAGGTAGCCGCCGTTGCCGTGCACGAGGGCGAGTTCGCCGTCCCGGCGGAGCCGCTGCGCGACCGCGACCACCGAGTGCAGCGTGTAGCTGTTGAGCGGTCCACCGAAGAACGAGTGGCCACCGGTCACCGACGGCACCGTGTCGCGCGGGAGACCCAGGTGCTCGACGAGCAGTTTCGGTACCACCGGGAAGCAGCTGTACGCGTCGACGATGTCGAAGTCGGCGGGCCGAAGGTCGGTGGCCTCGAGGGTGCGGCGCAGGGCATCCGCGAGCGCGGCGGAGCGGCCGAGTTCTGCCCGGGCGAGGACGTCCGGGGTCTCCGTGGCTCCGGCGCCACCCCACACGTAGAGCAGATGGTCGTCGGCGACGCCGAGTTCCCGGGCCGTCGCGAGCGAGGTGACGACCACGGCGGCTGCCTGGTCGACGAACGGCATCGCGTTGCACAGCAGCGGGTACGGGTCGGTGACCATGCGGTTGCCGGGTCCGGCGGTGCGGATGTCGTCGGCGGTGCGCAGGGTCGGGTTCCATGCAGCCGGGTTGTTGCCGGCGATCTCCGAGAACGCCGCGTACAGCTCGGCGGACCAGTCGATCGACTGCTCGCGCGTGTGTCCCAATTCGTGGCTGAGCCGGTTCTCGAAGAGCGGGTAGACCCGGGTGGGAGCGATCATTCCGGCCCGCTGCATGGCGGGGCTGCCGAGGTCGCCGGGATCGAACGCGGGCGGGCCGCCGGGAGCGGTCGTCCAGCCGAGCGATGCCGGATCGGTGCCCTGCTTGAAGGCGTTGGTCACCGAGGCCTGGGCTTCGCCGCCGACGAGCAACGCGACACCGCTCGTGCCGTGCGCGATGTCGTGCGCGATGCGGTCGAGCAGTGCCGCCGGCCAGTGCCCACCGATGGGGGTCGTCGACGTGTGGACGGCTCGCGCGCCGAGTCGCTCGCCGAGAAGGCCGGGCAGATCGTCGTAGGACCAGCTTGCCGTCTTGATGGCCCGGATGGTGTCGATGCGCGAGACGAGAGCGTCGCGATCGACACCGGTGTCGGTCAACGCGGACGCGGTGGCCTCATGAATGAGGTCGAGCGGTTCGCGTGGGTCGGCGGGCGAACCGGCGCGGCCGGAGCGCAGGTCGCCGACGCCGATCACGACGGGAACCCGGGTGGGGTCTGTCATGGCGTTCCTTCGAGTACTTCGTCGGGGAGGGACGTCCACAGCCTAATACGGACTGTTTCAGTCTGTATATGTGGACCAGGTCTGGCACACTCGGGTGGTGACAGATGTAGCAGCCCCGCGCCGCCGCGGGCGGCCCCGCGACGCCGACCTCGAGGACCGGGTGTTCGACGCGGTACTCGAGGTGTACTCGGAGACGAGCTGGCGCGGCTTCACCCTCGATGCCGTGGGCAGGCGGGCACGAGTGGGCAGAGCCGCGCTGTACCGCCGCTGGGAGAGCAAGGACGATTTGCTCGTCCAGGCGCTCGAGGCACGCAGCCCCCTCCCGGTGCCCATCGACACCGGGGATCTCCGCTCGGATCTCGTCGAGCTCGCCCGCCAATTGCTGCAGGGGTATCGCACGACGCCCGGGCTGGTCAGTCTTCGCGTCGCGCTCGACGCCCGGGTCAATCCCGAGTTGCTCGCGCGCCTGACCCACACCCTCAACAAGAGCCGTCTGCTCGCGGCGCGCACCATCGTGCACCGGGCCGTCGAGCGCGGCGATCTGCCGGCGGACACGTCGGCGACATTGCTTCTCGAATTGGTGACCGGTGCCGTCCTGAGTCACGCGCTGTTCGCCCTGACGACACCCGAGCCGGCGGAGGACGACGCGTACGCCGAGCTGGTCGTCGAGACCACCGTTCGCGGGCTTCGTCCTCCGCCGTGATCCGGGCCCGGCGCTGTGACCGAACCGCAATCGAGCCGGTCTCCGAGTCTCCGAATTGCACGCCCGCCGAAACAATTCCGGACTAACCTTGGAGCGGTACCTGCAGGTACATGGTGACGGGAGGCCCGTGATGGATCTGGCGGCGGTGGCGGCGATCGAGCGCTTGAAATACCGCTACCTGCGAGCGCTGGATACCAAATCGTGGACCGAACTGTCCGCCACCCTGATGCCCGACGCCACCGCGGTGTACGGCGAGCATCTCAGTTTCGAGTCGCGTGACGCCTTTCTGGGGTTCCTCGAGAACACGCTCGGCACCCGCATTGTCACCGAACATCACTGCAGTCATCCCGAGATCGAAATCGGACCCGACGGGACCACCGCAACGGGCGTGTGGCTTCTGGCCGACACCATCATGGTGCCCGAAGACGGAATGATGATGCGGGGGTCGGCGCACTACTTCGATCGCTACATCCTGGGCGACGACGGGAACTGGCGCATCTGCCACACCGGTTACGAACGTAACTGGGAGACGGTGACTTTCTTGTCCGACCTCCCGAACTTCCGGCTGACCACCAACCGGTGGGCGATGCTGACAAATCAGCCCCGCGCCTCGTGAGCGGTCTGGGAAGTGTTCCCAATCGTCCAAGACGAGTGAGCCGCCGGCGCGAAGACTGGGGTCATGACGAACACATCGGAAAAGGGAGATCATCCGGAGATGCCGACCAACCCTGACGACGACTTTCCCGCCGCCGGCGCTCTCCCGTACCTCACCGTCTCCCGAGCGCGTGACGCAATCGACTGGTACACCGGTGTTTTCGGCGCCTCGCTCGTCGGCGACCCGGTGGTGATGGAGGACGGGCGGATCGGTCACGCCGAACTGAGCCTTCCGACGGGGATGGTGTACCTCGCCGAGGAGTTTCCCGAGATGGGACTGACCGCGCCCCAGTCCGGCGCCACCTCGGTGAGCTTGATGCTTCCGGTCGGCGACGCGGACGCCGTTCTCGCCCGCGCCCGCACCGCCGGAGGGTCGGTGGAACGCTGGATCAACGAAAGCCACGGTCATCGCAACGCGACCCTGCTCGACCCGTTCGGTCACCGGTGGATGCTGGTGGGTCCGCTCACCGGCGACGCGGCGACGGGAGAGGACTGACCTCGTCGCCCCGTGACTCGGGCCGTTATCCGACCTCGGGCCGTTACGCTTCCCGGGTGGCCGAGATCCCGCACCTCGAGAAGTACCCCGACGTACGCGCCTGGGTCAGGGCGATCCCGGTGTTCGCCACGCAGCCACCGCCGGAGCGTCCGGTGACCCCGCGACCCCAGGATCTGTTTCTGCAGTGGCTGACGGACGCCGTGGACGCCGGCATCGCAGAGCCGCATGCGACGACGCTGTCGACCGTCGACGAGGACGGGGTGCCCGATGCCCGGACCCTGCTTCTCAAGGATGTCACCGCGGACGGCTGGTGGTTCTCGGGCGACAACCGGTCCCCGAAGGGACGCCACCTGGGCGCGACGGCCGCTGCGGCACTGACGTTCTACTGGCGTGAGCACGGCCGTCAGATCAGGGTGCGGGGGCCGGTGCGTTCCGGCGGCTCCGAAGTGTGTGGGCGCGACTTCGTCGAACGGTCGCCGCTGGCCCGTGCGGTCGCGTCGACCGGTCTGCAGAGTGAGATCCTCGACGACCCGCGTGACTACGACCGTGTGGTGAGTGAGCGGGTCGAGGCGCTGGACGCCGATCCGGCGTGGGTGTCGCCCCACTGGAGAGCGTGGTGTCTCGAGGCCACCACCGTCGAGTTCTGGCAGGCCGACCCGGGCCGCCGGCACCGGCGGCTGCGCTACGGCCGGGACGGTACGACGTGGACGCACGAACAGCTGTTTCCGTAGGGCGGGAACCGGCCCGGGCATACCGCACTACGGGCGGACGACCGGTAGGCTCCGGCCCGTGAACGACTCCTTCATCCGCACACGCGTCGCCAATGGTGTCGGCGAGGTGCAGCTCGATCGGGCGGTTGCACTCAACGCGCTCGACCGGTCGATGATCCGCGACATGTACGCCCCGCTGGAGGCATGGCGCGACGATCCAGAGATCACGGCCGTCCTGGTCACCAGCCTGTCCGATCGCGCGTTCTGTGCGGGGGGTGACATCAAGCCGGTGCGGGAGGCGGCGGTGCAGGGCGACGCCGACACCGTCCGCGGCTACTTCTCGGACGAATACCGGCTCGACCGGCTCGTCGCGACCTACCCCAAGCCCTACCTGGCGCTGCTCGACGGCGTGACGATGGGTGGGGGACTGGGGATCTCGGTGCACGGAGCAGTGCGCATCGCGACCGAGAAGTCGACCTTCGCCATGCCGGAGACGGCGATCGGTTTCATTCCCGACGTCGGTTCGAGCCACTTCCTTCCCCGGCTGCGCGGAACCACGGCGCGTTGCGACGCCGTCGGCATGTACCTGGGCACCACCGGCGCGCGGATCGACGCGGGCGACGCACTCGCGGTCGGACTCGCGACGCACTATGTGCCGAGCGCACGCATCGGCGAACTGGCCGACCGGATCAGGGCGGGGCACTGGCAGGACGCGCTCGACGAGTACGTCGAACCGGCCCCCGAATCGGATCTGGCGCGGCGTTTCACCGACATCGAGGCGGTCTTCGGTGACGGGACCGTACTCGACATGCTGGCTCGTCTCTCCGACGACCCCGATATCGACACCGCCTGGGCGGAGAAGACACGCGACGCGCTGACGGCGCTGTCGCCGACGAGTGTCTGGGTCACCGCGGAACTGTTGCGGCGAGGTGCCGAAAGCACCTTGGAGGAGTGCTTCACCCGGGAACTCGGGGTCGCGGTGCGGATCGCCCTCACACCCGACTTCGCGGAGGGAGTTCGCTCCGTGCTCGTCGACAAGGATCGCAATCCGCAGTGGTCGCCTGCCACGCTCGGGGACGTCGATCAGGCGTCGATCGTAGCGTTGCTGGACAACTGACCGGCGTTCCGGCAGCGCGCGCGTCGTGCCGCGCCGCCGGGGATCCGGTCAGCGGGCGTGACGTTGCGGAGTCTGCAGGTCCACCACGATGGTCTGACCGCCGAGGGTCACGTGGAGTTCGGGCTTCTCGAGTCCGCCGGCGACGAGGTACTCGCCGAGCAGGGTGAGCAGTTCGTCGTTGTCCGAGATCGGGTCGCCCTGGCCACCGGAGGTTCCCAGTTCGTTCTGGGCGAGCCGGGCTGCGATCCGGACCGAGGCCACACCCATCGAGTTCCGCCGGGACGGAGTCGGCGCGGTGACGGAGGACGTCGCGGTGGTGGTGCGGGCACCGTCGGTTGCGGTTCCCGCACCGTTGACCGTGCCGTTCGTGCTGGTGCTGCTCACCAGGGTCGTCCCTTCGTCGAAGATGCCGGCGTCCACCCCGCCGGCCGGGTCGCGGTCGATCGCGCGCTCGCTCTCGGTGTTCGCTCCGGACACACCCGGAGCGGACTTCCCGGCCGAGTCCGGCCGGACCGTGCCGGTGAGCGGAGTGCTGCTGGGCAGAGGGGTGCTCGGCAACGGGTAGACGAAGGTGCCCGACCGTTTCGGTCCTCCGGACCGTGCGGTTGCGTCCCCCGGCCTACCGGACGGCAGTCCGTCCCCAGCCGAGGCCGGTGCGTCGTCGCTCATCGTTGCTCCTGATTCCACCCGATACGTCGGATCGACGGAAGGGAAAGTATCAGTAAAGTCCGCAGGTTGCACCCACCGGGTGCGTCCGCCGGGATTCCGTCAGTCGGTCGCGGCGACGAGCGGTTCGAGCGTGAGGTCCGGGTGTTCCTTCTCGATGTACTGCAGACGCCACTTGTCGCTCACGAGTGCGAGCAGCACACCGTCGGACCGTGTGAACACCTCGACCCCGCGCTGACGGTTGAGCTCGTCTTCCGACGCGGTGTCGGTCCGTCGGGCGAGCGCGTATCCCAGCGGCTCGATCTTCGGGTCCACGTTGTATTCGGCCTTCATCCGCGCCGCGACGACCTCGAACTGCATCGGACCGACTGCCGCCATGACCGGCGAGGCGTCACCGCGGATGTCGTTGCGCAGAATCTGCACGACACCTTCGGAGTCGAGTTGATCGACCGCCTTGCGGAACTGCTTGTACTTCGACGCGCTCTCGGCGCGCAGGATCGCGAAGTGCTCGGGGGCGAACGACGGAATCGGCGGGAACTCCACCTTCTTGTCCACGTACAGCGTGTGGCCCGGCGCGAGCGCGGTTGCGTTGACCAGACCCACCACGTCCCCGGGGTAGGCGTTCTCCACCGTGGTCCGTTCACGCCCGAAGACGGTGAGCGCGTACTTCGTGGCGAACGGCTTCCCGGTCTGGGCGTGCGTGACCACCATGCCGCGTTCGAAGACACCGGAGACGATCCGCATGAAGGCGAGCCGGTCGCGGTGTGCGGTGTCCATACCGGCCTGAACCTTGAACACCACCGCGCTGAACGGATCGTCGACGTTGCGCGGGTTGCCCTCGATGTCGATCCGGGCGCGCGGCGGCGGTGCCAGCGACACCAGCGTGTCGAGAATCTGCCGGACACCGAAGTTGAGCATGGCCGACGCGAAGATCACCGGGGACGTCTGTCCGGCGAGGAACATCTCCTGGTCGTGGTCCTGACCGCTTGCCGAGAGAAGTTCGGACTCCTCGGCGGCTTCGGTCCAGATATCGCCCTCGCGGTCGGACGCCTGGTCCACCGACAGGTGCTCTTCGGGTGCGATCTTCGCGCCACCCGCGGTGCGGGTGAACTTGATGTACTCGGTTGCGGTGCCGTCCTCGCCGCGACGCAGCAGGCCGCGGAAATCACCGGCGATCCCGACCGGCCAGAACAGGGGAGTGGGGGTCAGGCCGATGCGCTCGTCGATCTCGTCGAGCAGTTCGAGCGGTGCGCGACCGGGCCGGTCCCACTTGTTGATGACGGTGATCACGGGGATGCCGCGGTGACGGCACACCTGGAACAATTTGAGGGTCTGCGGCTCGAGGCCCTTCGCGGCGTCGATGAGCATCACGGCCGCGTCGACAGCCGTGAGCACGCGATAGGTGTCCTCCGAGAAATCGGAGTGACCGGGCGTATCGACGAGGTTGATGACGTTGACCGTCTCGCTTCCGTCGTCGCCGCGAGCCGACTCGGAGGAGGTGTAGTTGAACTGCAGTGCCGTCGAGCTGACGGAGATGCCGCGCGCCTTCTCCATCTCCATCCAGTCGGAGACGGTCGATTTGCGGCCGGCCTTTCCGTGCACGGCGCCCGCCTCGGAGATCACCTTCGCGTGCAGAGCGAGGGCCTCGGTGAGCGTGGACTTACCGGCGTCGGGGTGGGAGATGACGGCGAACGTACGGCGGCGCTGAGCCTCGGCCCGTACTTCCTTACCGGATCCGGGCTTCGGGACTCCGGTGGATTCGCTGACGGCCGAAGCGTGCGGGGTGCTCAACGCGGAAACCTCTCGAAGCGGGACTGGTGCGGCTGTCGCCGGCAACTCGTCCATGTTACTCGGCAACTCGTAGGGTCGTTTCGGGCGGATTCGACTGCGCCCGTCCGACGGTTCTGTATCAGTGCACGCGGTTCTGGGCGCCTTCGAGCCCCAGTCGCAGCACGAGTTCCACGGCGTCGGCGCCTTCTTCACACCACACCGGGAGCTCTTTGCGTTCCGTGGTGGAGAACGGCTTGAGCACGTAGTCGGCGGGGTCCTGCCGGCCGGGAGGGCGCCCGATGCCCATCCGGACACGCACGTAGTCCTTGGTGCCCAGTGCCGAGGACGTCGACCGGAGGCCGTTGTGCCCGTTCTCACCGCCGCCCTGCTTGAGACGGATCGTCTCGAAGTCCAGATCGAGTTCGTCGTGGATCACCACGATGTTCGACGGGTCGACCGAGAAGAACTTGGCGAGGCTCGCGACCGGGCCCCCGGAGAGGTTCATGTACGTGCGGGGCTTGGCGATGATCACCTGACGACCGTCGAGCCGTGCCTGCACGATGTCGGAATTGCTGCGCTTGTGAGCACCGAACTTGCCACCGACCCGGCCTGCCAGCACGTCGGCCACCATGAAACCGATGTTGTGCCGGGTGTTTTCGTACTTCGGCCCGGGATTTCCCAGCCCGACGACGAGCGCGGTGTCCTCGCTCACGTGCAGTTCCTTCCGTGCATCTACAACCACGTGCGGCGCGCCACCCCGGAGGATGACGCGCCGCACGAGTGACTTCACAGGGAGCCGGTGAAGACTCAGGCCTCTTCTTCTGCTGCTTCTTCGGCGGCGGGAGCCTCGTCGGCACCCTCTTCGCCCTCGAGCTCATCGGCGGACGGAGCCTCGACGATGTTCACGATCAGCAGATCGGCATCGTCCTGCAGGCTCGAGCCCGACGGCAGCTCGATGCCGCCGGCGAGGATCTGGGTACCGGCCTCGACGCCCTCGATGGAGACCTTGATCTCCTCGGGGAGCTTCATCGCGTCGGCTTCGATCTTGATGGTGCTGACCTCGTTGACGACCAGCGTGCCGCTGGCGGGCTCGCCCTCGAGCACGACGGGCACCTCGACGGTGACCTTCTCGCCGCGCTTCACGACGAGGAGGTCGGCGTGCTCGATGTAGCGGCGGATCGGGTGGACGACGACGGACTTCGTCAGCGCGAGCTGCTCGGTGCCGTCGATGTCCAGGGTCAGGATGGCGTTGGTGCCGTGGGCACGCAGGACGGCGGCGAACTCACGCGAGGGGAGCGCGAGGTGCTGCGGGTCGGTGTTGTGGCCGTACAGCACGGCGGGGACCTGACCGTCGCGGCGGGCACGGCGCGCGGCGCCCTTGCCGAACTCGGTGCGGACGCTGGCTACGAGATTGTTCTCGTCGGACATGATGTAACGGCTCCTACGCTGATGGCACTTCGTGGTCGGGTGTTCTCGGCAAGTGGGCCGGCACGCGCGACAGGAGCAGGTGCTCATCAAAGCCGCGGCCGCGTCGATCACGGTGATCCGACAGATGCGGTCCACCCTCGCCGAGACAACTCGATCCACTCTACCGGATCGGCACCTCGGACGCGAACCCGCGCAGGTGGAGACCGTTTAGCGCGCTGCGAGGTCGCGGACGGCCGACAGGAACCGGTCCACGTCTGCCGGAGAGACGAAGTAGTGCGGGGAGGCCCGCACGACTGCCTCGAGACGGCGGGCCGACATGTCGAGCAGCGTCGAACTGCGGTGGCTCACCGTCACCGTCACCGACCGTTGCGCCAGAGCGTCCCGCACCGCGTCCGGTTCCCAGCCGTCCAGCGTGAACGAGACGATTCCGCTGCGCCGGTCACCGAGATCTCGCACGGTCGCGCCGGGGATTCGATCGAGACCGTCGCGCAGGTGCTGGGCGCGATAACCGAGCGCGTCGACCACCTCGTCGACCCCGAGACCGAGCAGATAATCGACGGCCGCGCCCAGCCCCAGTCGTGCGGCGACGTCGGCTTCCCACATCTCGAACCGGGTGGCGTCCGGCGCGTAGTCGAAGCGATCCGGCGCCGTCCACACCGCACTGTGCAGATCGATCATCGCGGGTTCGAGTTGGGTGACCAGGCGCGGCCGGACATAGAGGAAGCCCGTGCCGCGAGGCCCCCGTAGCCACTTGCGGCCGGTTCCGGAGAGCGCGTCGACGTCGAGTTCGGGAATGTCGACCCGCAACTGGCCGACGGACTGGCACGCGTCGAGCAGTACGAGTGCGCCCACCGCGTGGGCGGCATCGGCCACCTCCCGCACGGGATTGACCAGCCCTCCGTTGGTGGGAGCGTGTACGACGGACACCAGCCGGACACGCTCGTCGAGCATCCCGGTCAGCGCATCGAGGTCGATGCGTCCGGACGGATCGGACGGAACCACCTCCACGTGAGCCCCGGTCGTTCGTGCACGCTGCAGTGCCGCAACCGCATTCGCGGCGTATTCGGCCCGGGAGAGGAGGATCCTGTCGCCGGGCCGCAACGGCACCGCGTAGAAGAACGATGTCCACGCACGCGACGCGCTGTCCGACAGCGCGATGGATTCCGCCGGCGCGCCGAGCAGACGGCCGAGCGAGGTCTTCACCGCGTCGAGATCGCCGCGCCGCTCGTTCGCCGCGACGTATCCGCCCACCTCGGCTTCCCGCCGCAGGTGCGACACCACAGTGTCGACCACCGGGGTGGGCGGAAGCGACGAACCGGCGCTGTCGAGGAACACGCGTTCGAAGCATCCGGGTGTGTCCCGGCGCGCCTGCTCGAGATCCAGCATCGGCACATCCCCTCCCGCACGTCGGCGTGGTCGTCTCGGACAGTATCCCGCCGCACCGGAATCCCACCGGGTTGCCTGCCGCGCGGAGGCGATCTCCCCGCGTTGCGTGCCCACGCGCGTTAGTCTCGTTCGCAGACCTTGTCAGGCAGCCGTGGGGGGTGAATCGAGTGGTGATGTCGATCAATTTTCCGGTATCGCACGCTCGGGCGGGACTCGGGACACGCGGAGCTGCCGAAAAGCACGTCCGGGACGTGAGCTTCCGTGCCGGTCCACCACGCCTGATCGGCGTCGAACTCGAGTGGCTCACGGCGCGTGCCGACATCACGGCCGCGCGCCCGCAACTGTCCTCGCTCGTCGATGCGCTCGGCTCACATGCGCCCCGGACGGTCCTGCCGCCGTCGTCGGAGAGACCGCTGCCGTCGGGCAGTGTGGTGAGCCTCGAGCCCGGTGGTCAGGTGGAACTGTCGAGTGCGCCCTGCACCTCCGCGCGTCAGGTATGCGATCGGCTCAGCGCCGACGCGAGGATGCTCCGCGCGCTGCTCGCGCGTCGTTCGGTGACGATGCTCGACGGCGCCTCCGACGCGATCCGGCCCCCTCAGCGGCTGCTCCACACTCCCCGGTACGGGGCGATGGAAATGCGCTACGACCGGATCGGGCCGATGGGCCGGCTCATGATGAACAACACCGCCGCTGTGCAGGTCAGTGTCGATGCCGGCGAGAACGACGACGAGATCGACCGCCGCTGGAAGCTGCTGCATGCCATGGGCCCGGCGATGATCGCCGCGTTCGCGTGCTCGCCGAGCATGCGGGGCGCTCCGGACGGTGAGTGGGTGTCGCAACGGATGCGCGCGTGGCTGGCGCTCGACCCCGAACTCACCGATGTGCCCGACCCGGCCGGCTATCCGGCATGGGTGATCGATGCGCCGTTGACGTGCGTGCGTTCCGGCGAACCGGAGTGGCATGCTCCACCGGGCGCCACGTTCGCCGACTGGCTCGACGGGAGTCTCGATGCCGAGATCGGCCGCCGCCCCACCGTCGGCGATCTCGATTACCACATGACGACGCTGTTCCCTCCGGTGCGGCCACGCGGACACCTCGAGGTGCGATACATCGATGCCCAGCCCGGTGACCTGTGGCAGGTACCGGTGGCCGCCATCGAGGCGCTGCTCAGTACACCGGCGGTGACGCAGGAAGCCACTGCGGTCGCAGCTCCGGTTCGGGAGATGTGGAGCGAGGCGGCACGAGTCGGGCTCGGGGCGGTCGAATTGCGCGCCGCCGCAGCAGGATTGCTCTCGCTCGCCGCGGAATCCTCGCGCGACATGCGTTTCACCAGTGCTCTCGACGCCGCCGCTGCCCGATGTCTGCGGGGACGTGCACCGGAGGTGACCGGGCGGTGACGGCCGCGCGTACCCGGCTCCGTCAGCACCTGGAGCGTGCGCGCGCTCGGACGAGATCGCTGACCGATCTCCCCGACTCCGAGCTCACCGCGCAGCACTCGCCGTTGATGAGCCCGCTGGTCTGGGATCTCGTGCACATCGCCAACCAGGAAGAGCAGTGGCTCGTGCGGAAGGTCGGGGGCCGGCCGCCGCTACGAAGCGGCATCGACGACCTGTACGACGCGTTCCTGCATCCCCGCGCGACACGGCCCGAGTTGCCGCTGCTCGGCCCGGACGAGGCGCGTCGTTACGTCGACGAGGTCCGTGCCGCCAGCTGGGATGCCCTGAACCAGGGGAGTTTCGATTCCGAACTCACGCGTGACGGGTTCGTTTTCGCCATGGTCGCGCAGCACGAGCAGCAACACGGCGAGACGATGCTCGCCACGCATCAGTTGCGCGAGGGGCCACCGCTGCTCGACGCCCCGGAGGCGCCTCGGCGGGGAACGCCGCCGGAGCAGAGCCGGGTGCTCGTGCCCGCCGGCGAGGTCGAGATCGGGACGTCGAGCGATCCGTGGGCGCTGGACAACGAACAGCCCGCGCAGCGCGTCCACGTGCCCGCGTTCTCGATCGACACCGTGCCGGTGTCGAACCGGCGTTACCTCGAATTCGTCGAGGACGGCGGGTACCGGCGACCCGAATTCTGGTCCGAGCCGGGATGGAGACACCGCTGTGACGCCGAGCTCGAGGCGCCCCGGTTCTGGACCCACGATCCTGCGGGCCGGCGTGCACGGCGGTCGTTCGGACGGATCGTGGAACTGCACCCGGACGAACCGGTGGTGCACGTGTGCTTCTACGAAGCCGAGGCGTTCGGCCGCTGGGCGGGTGGCCGCCTGCCGACCGAGTTCGAGTGGGAGAAGGCAGCGCGGTGGGATCCCGCCACGGGTCGCAGCCGCGCGTACCCGTGGGGCGACGAGGAGCCCGGCCCCCAGCATGCGAACCTCGGACAGTGTCACCTCGGCCCGGCCGTGGTGGGGGCATATCCGGCGGGGGCGTCACCGCTCGGCGTCCACCAGCTCATCGGGGACGTGTGGGAGTGGACCTCCTCACCGTTCGAGCCGTACCCGGGCTTCCGGGCGTTCCCGTACCGGGAGTACTCGGAAGTGTTCTTCGGGAACGACTACCGGGTACTGCGCGGCGGTTCGTTCGGAACCGACTCGGTCGCGTGCCGGGGAACCTTCCGCAACTGGGATCTTCCGGTCCGACGCCAGATCTTCGCGGGTTTCCGCCTCGCATACGACCCGGCCGGTGCCGGGGAGCCGGATGTGTAGGCACCTGGGCTATCTCGGACCGGCCACGGGAGCTGCCGAGCTGGTCCATCGCGGCCCGCACTCCTTGATTCGCCAGTCGTTCGCGCCCCGCGACATGCGTGGGGGCGGCACCATCAACGCCGACGGTTTCGGAGTGGGCTGGTGGCGTGACGACGGAACTTTCGGCCGGTACCGGTCGGCCTCACCGATCTGGTCCGATCCCTTTGTGGGAGAGGGGCTGTCGGGCATACGCGGCAGTGCCTTGATGGTCGCGCTGCGATCGGCCACCGAGGGTATGCCGGTGGAACGGTCCGCGGCGGCGCCGTTCGGTGAAGCGCGCTGGGGGTTCAGCCTCAACGGGGTGGTCCGAGGATGGCCCGGATCCCTCGCCTCTCTCGCGTCCACGCTGCCCGTCGAAGACTTGCTGCAACTCGACGCGCCGACCGACTCCGCGGCCCTGTGGATGTTGTTGCGCCACCGGCTTCGGTCCGGGACACCCGACATCGCTCTGATGTCCCTGGTGCGCGACATCATCGGTGCCGCTCCCGAATCCCGGCTGAACCTGTTGTTGTGCAACGGGTCCGAGATGTGGGCGACGGCGTGGTACCACTCGTTGTGGACCCTTGTGGACGAAGACGTCGCCATCGTCGCCTCGGAACCGTACGACGACGACCTGCGCTGGCAGCCGGTGCCCGACCGGCATCTCGTCCATGCGATACCCGGAAAACTTATCGTCTCCCCACTGGAGGTCAAGGCTCCATGACAGTCGACGTCTATCTCGAACCCGAACAGTTCGACGAGAAGCTCCGCGCCGATGCCTACCGAGGGTTGACGTCGACCCCGAAATATCTCTCGCCCACGTGGCTGTACGACGCGCGCGGCAGCACACTCTTCGAAGAGATCACGCGGCTGCCCGAGTACTACCCGACCCGCACCGAATTCGGTTTGCTGCGGCAATTCGCGGGGGAGATCGCCGACTCGGCGCGCCCGGAGATGCTCGTCGAACTGGGGTCGGGCTCCTCGGAGAAGACCCGTGTGCTGCTCGATGCGCTCGAACCGTACCTCCACACCTACGTACCCCAGGACGTCTCCGAGCCTGCTCTGCGCACCGCGGTGGCACAGCTGTCGGTGGAGTACCCACGGCTGTCGGTACACGGCGTGGTGGGTGACTTCACCGAATCGCTCGAGCATCTTCCCTCGGGAGGACGCCGGATGGTGGCTTTCCTCGGGGGCACGATCGGCAACCTGGTGCCCGAGGAACGGGCCGCGTTCCTCTCCGGACTCGCGTCGATCCTCGACCGCGACGAGTGGCTTCTGCTCGGAGCGGGGCTGGTGGTGGATCCCGAGGTGCTCATCCCGGCCTACGACGATGCTGCCGGAGTCACCGCGGAGTTCGACCGGAACGTACTGCGAGTGCTCAACAACCGTCTGGGCGCCGATTTCGACCCGGATCGCTTCGTCCATCGTGCCGTGTGGGACCCGGACAACGAATGGATCGAGATGCGGCTCGAGGCGACGGAGCCGATGACGGTGTCGGTGCCGGGACTCGATCTCGAGGTGTCGCTGGACAAGGGCGAGCAGATCCGCACCGAGATCTCCGCGAAGTTCCGGCTGGACGGGCTCGGAGCGGAACTCGACCGCGCCGGCTTCGTGGTGCACCGCGAATGGATCGACCGCGACGGCCGGTTCGTCGTGCTGGGCGCCGCCCGCCGCTGATCGGTTGGACAGCCACGCGCGGCGAGAGGGATTGTGGTGGGTATGCCCTCGGAGTCCCGTCCCGTGCTGACCACCCCCGTGCTGTTGCTCATGGCGGTGGCGACGGGGTTGTGCGTAGGCGGCAACTACTTCAACCAGCCTCTGCTCGAGTCGATTGCGACCGCGCTGGGCACGTCGCACTCGGCAGCGGCCGCCACGGTCACCGTCGCGCAGGTCGCCTACGCACTGGGGCTGATCTTCCTGGTACCGCTCGGGGACGTGTTTCCCCAGCGGCGGCTCGCCGTGACGCTCATGCTCGCGGCCGCAGCCGGCCAGGGGATCAGCGGTTTCGCACCCGGCATCGGTGTGCTCATGGTGGGGACCGCCATGGCGGGGCTGTTCTCCGTCGCCGCGCAGGTGCTCGTGCCGTTCGCGGCCACCCTCGCGACCCCCGAGAAACGCGGCGCTGCGGTGGGCACCGTGATGAGCGGCCTGCTGGTGGGCATCCTGCTCGCGCGGAGTGTCGCAGGGATGCTCGCCGAAGTCGGCGGCTGGTCCACCGTGTACCGCATCGGCGCAGTCCTCACCGCGGTCGTCGCGCTCGCTCTGTGGCGCGTCCTGCCGGCGACGACGCCGACGGCACGCCAGGGCTACGGTGCGACACTGCGGTCGCTCGGCACGCTGGTGTTCGAGCACCCACGGCTGCGCACCCGTGCCCTGATGGGTGGGCTCAGCTTCGCGTCCATCAGCGCGATGTTCTCGACGATGGCGTTCCTGTTGTCCGGTCCGGAGCACGGGCTCGGAGAACTCGAGATCGGTCTCGTCGGACTTGCCGGGGTGGTCGGCGCTGTCGCAGCCTCCGTGGTCGGGCGGCTCGTCGACCGGGGCCTCGGCGCTCTGACGACCGCGGCCGGGATCGCGGTGCTCGTCATGTCGTGGGCGGCACTTGCGGCGGGTGCGGTATCGCTGGTGTGGTTCGTGGTCGGAATGGTCACGATCGACCTTGCCGTGAGCATGGTGCACATCACCAACCAGAACATCGTCTACGCGCTCGATCCCGATGCGCGCTCGCGGCTCAACTCGGTGTACATGACGACCTACTTCGTCGGCGCGGCGTCGGGATCGGCGCTGGGGGCCGCAGCCTGGTCGTTCGGCGGGTGGACGGCGGTGTTCCTGCTCGGTGTCGGCCTGTCGCTGTGTACCGCCGCGGTGTGGATAGTCGACATGCGGGTCGCCGGGAAGGGAAACCGGACCGGAGCCGATTCCGCGGTCACGACTCCCGGTCGAGGGGCAGCAACCGGAGTTCGCGGGCGCGCCCGATAGCTTCGGTGCGCGAGTGTGCCCCGAGCTTGCGGTAGGCGGTGCGCAGCTGGGTCTTGACCGTATTGGCGGAGACGAACAACTCCCTGGCGATCTCGGCGTGCGTCGAGCCGCGCGCGAGGAGGACCAGGACGTCGGTTTCGCGCGGCGACAATTCCGCGCGCGGCACCGTTTCCGCAAACACCGCGTCGACCGGCCCTCCGGGTACCGCGATGCCGCTCAGCTCCTCCAACCGGGCCACGGTGCGCGCCGGCACCGTGGTGAACGCGCGCCGGTTCCGGAGAGTCGGTGCAAGAGTGCAGGCGCGCTGCCAGTCGCGCACGGCGCCCGCATGATCCTCCAGGTGGAGGTGGCACGCCGCTGCGATGAGCAGTGCTTCGAGATGTGCGCGAGGAAAACCGCATTCCGGCCACGGCACGTGGCGGAGTTTCGTCAGCGCTGCATCGGGATGGCCGGTCAGAAGTTCCGCCCGCGCGCACGGGACGATCAGCACGGGGTGGCCCGCGGAGTCCTCTCCGGCGCGCGCGAGGGCGAGGTTGCCGTTACCCAGAGCCAGTTGCAGATCCACTTCCGCCGCGCCGAGGAGCACCCGGGAGAATGAGCCGGACCTGTGGCGGTCGCGATGCGACGTGATCAGCTGGTGCACACCGGTCAGTCCGTCGTACGGATTGCCCCCGGCGAGAGAGTGGTACGCCCGGCAGTACGCGACGAAAGCCCACAGTTCTTCGGACTCACCGGGGGTCCCGAGCACATCGAGCGCGTGGGTCGCGGCCTCCAGATCGAGCGAGTCGAGATGGAGCAATACCGTCGCTGCCCGGCCGCCCATGCGGACTACCGGCCCCCAGTGCCCCTCGGTGGGTTCGGCGCGCTGCTCGATATCGAGCCATTCGCGAGCACGCGGGTTATCGCCCGTCACTGCCCAGTTCAGTGCCGAACTGCCCGCCGCGTTCTGGACCGCAAAGGTGATTCCCGACGCGTGCGCGCCCCGGTAGGCGCGGCGGAATGCGGTGGTCGACCGGTCCAGCATTCCCGCGAGCTGAAGCGTGATGGCCCACTGCAGGCGAAGTACGGGAAGGTGCGCTGCGATCGAGTCGGGCTGATGCTCGAGGATGGACTCGACCAGCGGCTCGAGGTTCAGTGTCCGCGTTGCTGCATCGTCGACCCGGCCCCCCACCCGTAGCGCCAGCGTCTGCACCGTCCCGACGAACAACGCATGGGGAGCGTCCTTCGTCCTGCCGAGTTCACGGAGATCGGCAGGGTCGGACGGTAGCGCCGTGTGCAAGATGGCGTGCTCGTCGAGCATCTGACTGAACAGCGCTCGTCCCGCGAGGATCGACGGGTATTCGTCGAGTGTCTTCACCGGAAGGCGGCGCAGGATTCTCACGAGTGAACCGAAGTGCTTGTCCACCATGGTGACCCATGACGAGAAGACGATCTCCTTCGCCATCTCCCAATCCTCGGCTTCGACGGCGTAGACAGCGGCATCGACCGGATTCTCGTCGCCTCGATGCCGCCTGGCCAACTCCACCAGCAGTGCGTCGACGTGTCCCGGTCGTGAAGCGCGAGAAATCTCGAGGACCGCGGAGCGGACCGCCTCGGTCCACCGCCAGACACCGCTGGGCCGGGACGGGACGAGCAGCCCCCGCATCGTCATGAGGTTCAGCACCGTCGTGGGATCCGGATGCCGGGTGAGTTCGACGGCGGTCGTCGCGTCGGTGCTGCGCGCTGCCGCGATCGTCAGCGCGAAAGCGCGTGACTCGTCGTCCAATTCGGAGAGACGCGCCGCGGCGTAGCGCTTCACCATGTGGGCAAGACGCGGGTCCGGTGAGCCGTCGGGGTCGACCAGTCGCCCGGGTGCGGAGCGGACGAGGGTGACGGACGCGGCGAGATGTGCGGGGACGCCGCCCAACGCGCGGTTGAGGGCATGGCACTCGGCGTCGGTCCGCGGCACACCCGCCGTGTGGAACAACGTCGCCGTCTCGGCCGGCGTGAACGCCATCTGCTCGGTGGGAATGTAGGTGCAGTCGATCCCCTGCTCGGTGGCGCCGGAGAGGTCGGTGTCCGTGGTCCCCGGCGAACACACGATGACGTCGAGGGAGGGACACCGGTTCAGCAGTTCGTAGACGCAGGGCAGCGTGGTCGCGGGATCGAAGACGCCGGCAAGGACCAGGAGAGCCGGCCCCTCACACGACCGGAACGCGTGCACGACCTTGGTGAACGGGTCGGCTCCCGGCTCGTCCGGACCGGAGGCGTGCGGGAACGCATCGTCGCCGTGTGCCCGCAGAGTCTCGAAGACAGCCGTCCATGTCGCGTGGTGCCCAGGGTTCGCGTGGTCGGGAGGGACCCACACCACCGTCCGGCCCTCGGCGCCGCCACCGTGCAGCCAGGATGCGACGAGGGTGCGCTTGCCGAAACCGGGAGGCGCATCGAGCACCGTCAGAGGTGAACCGCGGTCCAGTGCGGCGAACAACCGGGGTCGTGCGAGAGCACAGGTGAGACCACGCCACTGTGGTACGCCGACGCGACCGGCGGCGGGGATACTCACGCAAGCTCCTTCGACGATTGCCCAGCTGGATGCCGAGGCTGCGAACGAGACCCCCGACAGGCCTGATCGATAAAAGACTACCTGGTCGGATGTGGTGAAGACCCGGTGAATCGTGACGATCAGCCGGATGCCGGGAGGGCGCGCAGCGATTCGAGGAGTTCGGTGCGGAAAAACGAGAGGAAGCCGTCGGGGTCGGGTCCGGCATTCATGAACACGAGATGGTCGTAGCCGGCGTCGGCGTGAGTGCGTGCGAGGTCGAGGTAGGCCTCGGGCTCACTGCCGCATACGAAGTTCTCGAGCATGTCTTCGCGACGCACCGTCTCGGTCGCCGCGGCGAAGTTGACCGGATTGGGAAGTTCGCTCATCACCTTCCATCCTGTGACACCCCACCGGTTGGTGCGCAGCGCCGCATCCGCGGCGTCGTCCGCATTCGGTGCCCACGCCACCGACATCTCCGCGTAGCGTGGCCCGGTTCCGCCGGCGCTCCGATACGTCTCGACCAGCTCGGACGACGGTTCGGTCGTGAAGAGCCCGTCCCCGTACTCGGCGGCCAGGCGTGCAGCGTCGGGTCCGCCCGCGGCGACGACGATGTCGGGCAACACCTCCGGGAGGTCGAAGACGCGTGCCTCGTCGAGCTGGAGGTACTCACCGTCGTAGCTGTGATAGCCGCCCGACCACAGCAGCCGGATGATCTCCAGCGACTCCCGGAACATCACCTGACGATGCCGGATGGACGGGTACTCCAGGCCCACGACATGCTCGTTGAGACGTTCACCCGAACCCACGCCGAGACTGAACCGGCCGTCGGACAACAGGGAGACCGTCGCGGCGGCCTGCGCGATGATCGCCGGGTGGTACCGGATGGTCGGGCACGTCACGCCGGTGGCGAGCCCGACGGTGTCGGTGCGTGCTGCGATCGCGCCGAGCACCGACCAGGCGAACGGCGAATGCCCCTGCACGTCGAGCCACGGATGGTAGTGGTCGCTGATCTCGACGAAATCGAAGCCCGCGGCTTCCGCGGCGACTGCTTGCCGTACCAGTTCGGCGGGACCGAAGGCTTCGGCGGCGAGTTTGTACCCGAACTTCATGCGCACTCCTCGTAGGAACGGATCGGAGGACTCACCGAGTACCCGAGCGGCAGGCCGGGAAACGGTGTGAGACAACCAGCGCGCGGGCACGTCTCCCATGCCCCGTCTCGTGCAGGTCGCCGTTGCGGGGCGCCGGTAGGAGATGTCGTGGGATGATCCGCGGACCATTCGTTCGGGGTTCGGGGGCCGGTGTGCAGGGTGAGGTGCATCGTCGGAGAGCGACGACGGCGGTTGCCGTCACCGTCGCGTCCGTGCTGTGTTTCGTGCTCGCGGCGTGCGCGACCGTGGTTGCCGGTACCTCTCCGGTGCCACCTCCCCGCGAGCCGGATCGCATCGAACCCAACACCTACAGCCAGCCGGTCTCCGCCGCGGACAAGGTGGCGCTCGAACTCGCCGAGCGCCTCCGTCGCCTGGACCCGTGTGCGCTGATGCCCGAAGCGGTTGTCGGGAAATACGGCGAACTACGCAGGTTCGGGCCGGAGAAAGGTTTCGATACGTGCACCGCCGTCGTGCGCCGGCCGGGGGACCGGCAACGCGATCTGTCGATCACTCTGGATCTGTCGGCGCCGCCCCGTGGTGAGGAGGATCGGGCCGTCCGATTCGGCGGCGCCGAGATCGAGCGTCTTCGAGTTGTCGGTGACTCCACCGCCGAGTGCACCCGGTGGTTCGCGCTCGACCTGCCCGTCACCGCCTTCGTCGACGGTGATCCGCCGGTGCGGACCGCGGCGGTGCACGTGGTCGAGCACTTCCGGCCCGGTGTCGTTCCGGAGACCGGCACCGCGTGCGAGGCGGCCGACGAGACACACGATGTTGCCGTCGACGGACTCCGGGCACTCCCGGCCCGCCCCACGAGAGGTCCGGGAAGGATCCGTCTCGCCGCTGCCGACCCGTGCGAGGTCGTCGGATTGTTCGCACCCGAGAATCTCATCCAGTGGTCGGTGGACGCCGACCCGTACCGCTGCGACTACTCGGTGCTGTTGCCCGGCGGTGGTGCCCAGACCTGGAGCGTGCGGTTCGGGCTCGAACCCGAGGGGGCACCGGTTGCGGGCCCGGACCGCGAGGGGACATCCGTGGCGGGCCGCAGCATCGTCCTCCGGCGCGACGGCGACCTGTGCACGGCAGCCACACCGGTGGAGGACGCCGTCGACACCGACCGGGTGGCCGCGCGCACGGGCGGGCGCACCGTACCGACGGTCGCCGTGTCCAGTGCCGGCACCGACTGCAGTCGTCTGGCGCCGTTGGTAGCGGAACTCGCCGACCTCGCGCTGACGTGACCGGTCACGTGCGGGTCGTGAGCAGGAACGTGAGATAGACGCCGTAGGTCGCGATGAACAGCGCACCCTCGGCGCGCGACAGCCGCCGGCCCGTGAGAAACGCAGGGATGCACAGAAATGCGACCGCAGCCATCAGCGGCAGGTCGACTCGGACGATCTCGTCGGGCACCGTCACCCCCCCGGGGGTCGCCAGCACGGTCGCGCCCAGGATGAACACGATGTTGTAGACGCTGGAACCGAGCAGGTTGCCGATCGCGATGTCGCGCTCGTTGCGAATCGTGGACACGATCGTGGTCACCAGTTCCGGTGCGGACGTACCGATCGCGACGACGGTCAACCCGATCACCGTGTCCGAGACGCCGAGGGCCTGCGCGGACGCGACCGCGGCGTCGACGAGGATGTCCGCACCGAGTACGACGATAGCGATCCCGCCGAGCAGCATCGCCACCTCGGTGAGGGTCGCGCCGAGTCGCCAGGGGACGGGGTCGGGGGAGAACTCGTCGGCGTATTCCAGACGGACGGCGGCGGCTTCGGCTCGGCCGGCGCGGATCACGAGAACGGTATACAGCAGTCCGAACGCGATGAGACCGGCACCTTCGAGCGGTGAGATCAGGCCGTCCGCGGACGTCGCCCACAACAGGAGCGCGGCCGCGGTGATGGCAGGAAGGTCGATGCGGAGCGTCTGTGTGCCCAGGTGGATCGTGCGGACGAGCGCACTGAGTCCCAAGATCAGCAGCAGGTTGACGATGTTGGTGCCGACGATGGTGCCGAGCGCGAGACCCGCGTTTCCCGTTGCGGCGGATTCGATTCCCACCGCCAGTTCGGGTGCGCTCGTGCCGAGGGCCACGACAGTCACCCCGATCACGATCGGAGTGATGCCGAGCCGGGCTGCGAGTCGCGAACCACCGCGCACCAGCACCTCGGCCCCGACCACGAGAACGACCAGGCCGGTGACGAGACCGAGGACAGAATTCATCGGTCGAAGGGTAACGCGCAGACGGGCGGGTGGCTTCCTGTCCGCACTCGGGTTACTTCGACGTCGCGCTCAGGCGAGCCTTCTCCAGCGCGGCGAGAGTGCGCAGGACGGTGGCCTTCTGCTTCTCGAGATCACTGCGACGTGCTCGGGCGGCGAGACCGCTCTGCTCGGCGACGCGCGCGAGTTGCGCGTCGATCGACGTGAGCTGGTCGAGCAACGCGAGAGCGCGAGTCTGAATCTCGTCGATATCGACCGCACCGCTTTTCACCGGTGCCGGGGCCTTCGCCGACGACGACGAGGGACGGGCGCTGCCGGCGGTGGAAGAGGACGACGAGGAAGCGGAGGCGCGCTTGGTGGCAGGCTTGCCCTCGGCGACGACGGCGGCCGCACGTGGGCGCAGCGCCTTCCTGACAAGCTCGGGATCGGGCTGGTGTTCGAGCCGGATCTCGTTGAGTACGCGACGGGAATCGCGGGCACCGACGCGATGCTCGTATTCCTCGTCGTCATCCGACTGGAGCGTTCCTCCGATAGGACGCAGACCGTACATGCCCATGAAACGACGGGCTTCCTCGATCACCGCTTCGTGGTGTCGGCAAGTCGCGCATCGGGGTTCGTTGCGGTATTCCTCGACCGAATCGGTGCCGCCACACCAGACGCACGCCCCGGGAGACCACCGTCGCGAGGTTCGGATTGTCGCGTTTTCGGTGGGGGCCTCGAGAGTCTGCGCGTCGATCACGAGGAGCAACTTTAGGTCAGGGCCCCACCGGTGCGGCACCCCGGTCCGGCGTGACCTGCGACGGAGCCGACCGGAAGTGACGAAGATCATCACGCTCCAGGTTTAGAGGCAAACCATTGCGGCACACTGCAATTCCATACCGGGTGGTCTGCAGGTCACGAAGCGGTCGCCGAGGTCAGCCACTCCACCAACGGCCGGAACGCGCGCCAGGAGTTGCGGACCTCGTCGAGGGTGCGCGTGCTGTCGATCCACGGAGGAGAGACGTCGCTGCGACCGGCGTTCAGTGACCGGTGCCGCAGCAGGTCGAGACGCGGATGATCGGGGTCGACACCGCGCGGTCGCGTCTTCAACGTCGAACCACCGATCTCGTACCCGCCGCGCCGCAGTCGCCGGAGAATCTTGCCGAGTTCGGTTCCACGTCGTTCGTCGTCGACGGCTGCGCGGTACGCCGCGACCTGTGCGGGCGTCCCCGAATAGAACCCACCGGCCACCGTCAGGCCCGCCGCGTCGATCTGGACGTAGTAGCCGACACCCGGACCGGTCGCGACGAAGCCACCCTGATGGGTCTTGTACGGGGTCTTGTCGTTGCTGAACCGGACGTCCCGGTACGGCCGGAACACCTTGCCCGGCCCGAATTCCTGCTCGAGATCGGCGAGCAGAGCAAGCATCGGGCCGCGCACGCAGTCGTCGTAGACGGCCTTGTGCGCGGCCCAGAACGGTTTGCTGTTGTCGGCCTCGAGATCCTCGTAGAAGTCGAGAGCCGCGGTCGGGAAACCGGTGAACATCGAGGAGCGCCTTTCGGTCCGTGCGGCCCGGGAGTCACCACCTCGTGGTGCAGTTTCTAGGCGACGCCGTTGAACAGCGAAGTCACCGAACCGTTCTCGAACACCTCGCGGATGGTCTGTGCCAGCAGCGGCGCGATCGTCAGCACGGTCAGCGAGTCGAACTGCTTCTCCGGCGGGATGGGCAGCGTGTTGGTGACGATGACTTCCTTGGCACCGCACGCCGCGAGGCGCTCGGCGGCCGGGTCGGAGAGCACACCGTGGGTCGCGGCGATGATGACGTCGCCGGCACCGGCCTCCTTGAGGACGCGAACCGCTCCGGCGATGGTGCCACCGGTGTCGATCATGTCGTCGATCAGGATGCAGGTACGACCCTCCACGTCACCGACCACACGGTTCGACTTGACCTGGTTCGGGACGAGCGGGTCGCGGGTCTTGTGGATGAACGCGAGCGGTGCGCCGCCGAGGGTGTCGGCCCACTTCTCGGCGACCCGGACACGACCGGAGTCGGGGGAGACGACCGCGATGTTGTCGACGCCGTACTTGCCGCGGATGTACTCCGCCAGCTGACCCTGCGCATGCATGTGATCGACGGGGCCGTCGAAGAAGCCCTGGATCTGGTCGGTGTGCAGGTCGACGGTAATGATGCGGTCCGCACCCGCGGTCTTGAGCAGATCCGCGATCAGGCGAGCCGAGATGGGCTCACGTCCGCGGTGCTTCTTGTCCTGCCGCGCGTACGGGTAGAAGGGCAGGATCGCGGTGATGCGCTTCGCGGAACCGCGCTTGAGGGCGTCGATCATGATGAGCTGTTCCATGACCCACTGGTTGAGCGGGAACGGGTGGCTCTGGAGCACGAACGCGTCGGAGCCTCGCACCGACTCGTCGAACCGGACGAAGATCTCGCCGTTGGCGAAGTCACGTGCCGTCTGCGGGGTGAGAGGTACACCCAGTTCCTTGGCGACCTGCTCGGCCAGCTCGGGATGCGCCCGGCCGGCGAAGAGCATCAAGTTCTTCTGGTTGTCGATCCAATTGGTCACTGGTCCTGGCCGTCCTTTTGCCGATCGTGGTCGTGCTGCTGCTGTGCTCTCGATGCTGCCTCGGCAGCGGCGGTTCCGGCGCGGTTTCGCTGGACCCACCCGTCAATATTGCGCTGTGGCGCGCCCGACACCGCCAGCGCCCCCGGTGGGACGTCGCGACGGAGCACCGTTCCGGCACCGGTGTAGGCACCGTCACCCACCGTCACCGGGGCCACGAACATGGTGTCCGAGCCGGTCCGTACATGGGATCCGACCACGGTGCGGTACTTCTCGACGCCGTCGTAGTTGACGAACACACTCGACGCGCCGATGTTGGAGTGCTCGCCGATCTCCGCATCCCCGACGTACGTCAGGTGCGGCACCTTGGAATGGGAACCGATCTGGGCGTTCTTCGTCTCGACGAATGCGCCGAGCTTGCCGTTCGCGCCCAGTTCGGTGCCCGGACGCAGGTAGGTGAACGGTCCCACGGTCGCCCCGGCGCCGATCACCGAGCCGGTCCCGTGGGTACGAATGACAGACGCGCCGGCACCTACCTGCACGTCGGTCAGTGTCGTGTCCGGTCCGATGACCGCGTCCTCGGCGACCACGGTGCGGCCGTGCAGCTGGACACCGGGATGGAGGGTGACATCCGTGCCGAGTACGACGTCGATGTCGACCCAGGTGGACGCCGGATCGACGACGGTCACGCCGTCGCGCATCCACTGCGTCAGCACCCGGCGGTTCAGCTCGGCGGTCAGCGCTGCGAGCTGGACCCGGTCGTTCACTCCGGCGACCTGGACCGAGTCCTCGGTGTGCAGTCCGCGGACCGCGAGACCCTCGCGGTGTGCGATCTCGACGACGTCGGTGAGGTACAGCTCGCCCTGGGCGTTGTCGGTGTCGATACTGCCGAGCGCCGACCGCAGACGGGCCGCGTCGAACGCGTACACGCCGGTGTTCACCTCGACGATGGCCCGCTGGCGGAGGGTGGCGTCTTTCTCTTCGACGATCGCCGCGACGTCACCGTCGGTGGTCCGCACGATGCGTCCGTAGCCGGTGGGGTCGGGCACCGTAGTCGTGAGGACCGTGACCGCGGCGGAATCCGGTTCCGTGTGCGTCTCGAGCAACTCGCGCAGCGTCTCGGGCGAGAGCAGAGGTACGTCGGCGGCGGTGACCAGCACTGTTCCGGCGAAGTCGGAGGGCAGTTCGGCGAGTCCGCATGCGACGGCATGGCCGGTTCCGCGCTGCTCTTCCTGCACCGCGATGCGCACCTCGTGACCCGTGTCCTCGGCGAACTCGGCCACCGCGGCGCCGACCCGGTCGCGTTCGTGCCCGATCACGGTGACGAGGTGTCCGGGCTCCAGTGCGCTCGCCGCCCGAAGGGAATGAGCGAGCATCGAGCGCCCGCCGAGACTGTGCAGAACCTTCGGGGTCTTCGACCGCATCCGGGTTCCTGCTCCGGCTGCCAGGACAATGATCGCGGTCTGCACCTGCATGTAGCTCCCTCGACAAGGTCTGCATACGCACGGAATTGCCGCGTGCGCACGGGAGCGCGACGGCTCCCCGAAAACGGTCCCCGCTCCGCCGCCAGGACTCGAACCTGAACTATCTGAACCAAAATCAGAGGTGCTGCCGATTACACCACGGCGGACTGCCACACCCCCGGCGCGCGGCGCACTCCGGGCATGCGTCCCTGATCCTCGCACGGGAGGCGCGCGGCGTCGAACGTGGGGGGTGATCTGCTCGTTGTCGATAGTCTGGGCGGCGACCGACCCCGAGTGATGCCCCGACGTGGTGCGTCGGAAAGGACGAACCGTGTCACGATCGTCGCAGGACCGTACGGAGCAGGCCAGTCGGAAAAGCACCGAGCGCGCGCCCCGGATCCGGATGACCGGAACGCAGCGGCGCGAGCAACTCATCGAGATCGGACGCGCGTTGTTCGCCGAACGTGGTTACGACGGCGCGTCGATCGAAGAGATCGCGCAGCGGGCCCAGGTGTCCAAGCCTGTCGTGTACGAGCACTTCGGAGGTAAGGAAGGGCTCTACGCGGTGGTGGTGGACCGCGAGATGACGGTGCTGATGTCGATGGTGACCGAGAGCCTGACCCGGAACCGCTCACGAGTGCGGGTCGAGCGTGCTGCCCTCGCGCTCCTCACCTATATCGAGGAGCGCACCGACGGGTTCCGCATCCTCGTGCGTGACTCGCCGGTCGCCGCGGAGGAAGGCACCTACTCGAGTCTCCTCAACGAGGCGATGCGCCAGGTCGGCCAGTTGCTCGCCGGCGACTTCTCCCGGAGAGGACTCAATCCGGAACTCGCGCCTCTGTACGCGCAGGCCCTGGTAGGGATGGTCGCCACGACGGCGACCTGGTGGCTGGACGAACGGACGCCGTCGAAGGAAGTTGTCGCAGCGCACCTCGTCAACCTGTGCTGGAACGGGCTGACCCGTCTCGAAGCAGACCCGGCGCTCGGAAACCAGCATCTCGGCACGTAGTCGTTCTGTTTCGAGGCGCTGCAACGCATCGGGAACAGGATAATCGGTGTTACGGTGGTCTTCACAGGAGTGCACGACCGACGCCCAGTGGCGAACGAAGAATCGGGGTCTCTGTGGGACGGCAGGTACGCGCTGAAGTGACGCGCGAGGCGGTACTACGAGGAGCCGCCGAGGTATTCGTGCGGGAAGGCTACGCCAACGCGAGCCTGAACGAGATCATCGAAGAGGCGGGTGTCACCAAAGGCGCCCTGTACTTCCACTTCGGTTCCAAGGAAGAACTCGCTCGCGGCGTGATCGACGCCGGGTACGCCCGGATGGCCGCGGAAACTGCCGTGAAGACCGACCGGCGCGCGCCGGCGCTGGAAGCAGCCATCGAACTGTCGGTGCTGAACGTCGACCTCGCCGAAACCGATCCGGTGGTCCGCGCGATGTTCCGCCTGCTCGTCGAAATCGGCGACTACCGCGGTGCGGAAGAACGCCCCTTCGACGTCTGGCTCGAAGAGTTGAAGGAACTCACCAGGCGCGCAGGCGACGAAGGCGACCTGGCCGAACACGTCGACACCGACGCGTTCGCGTTGCTGCTGATGGAAGCCGGTATCGGTGCGCGCACCGTGGGAGCGGCGATGAGCGGCACCAAGCATCTGACCGAGCGGATCGAGGCGATGTGGAGCCTGCTGCTGCCGTCGGTGGTTCCGCCGAGCAAACTCGAGTACTTCCGCCAGTTCGCGACCCGCAGACTCCGGTTGTAGTCCTGAACGCGATGGCCGCAGTGCGCCCTCGGCTCCGGCCGGCCCGGATGGTCGTTGCATTCCCTCCGTCGTGCTGACAGCATCGCCGCCGTGACGTTCGGACCGTTCGATGCGCGCCAGGCGCCGGGAGAACTGGCACGTCTGCTCGACGAGCTCGGCCCGGACACTGCCGTCACGATCGGGCTGGTGCCCGCATTACTGACCATCGCGCAGGTCGCCGACGTCCTCGGATGCTCGCGGCGCTACGCCGCCCGTTTGGTGGACACCGGCGCGCTGACCGCAGAATTCCACGGCCTGCATCGCCGGGTGCCCCGGACCGAGGTCCTCGCGCTCGGCGAACGCCACACCAGGATCCGCACCGAGGTGCTCGACAACCTCGCCGATCTCACCCGCCGCGAAGGCATGTACGAGAAGTTCTGACGCCCGACGAAGGGAGAGCGGTGCCGATCCGAGTCGTCCTCGACGCGACGGTCCTGGCGAACGCGCGGGTCCGGGATGTCGCACTCGCTTTCGCGGAAGACGGTTTGTACCAGCCGTATTGGAGCGACGGCATCATCGCGGAGGCCGATCACCGGCTGCCGGAACACCTCGCCCGACCTACCCGCGACTACCTGTTCGCCGAACTCGACCGCGCGTTCCCGGACGCGCGGGTGACCTGGCCCACCCCGGTCCTGCGTGAAGTGCCGTACGTGATCGACCCGAGAGAAACGCACGTCACCTCCGTGGCGCTGCTCTGTCATGCGGACGCCGTGGTCACTGCCGACGCTGTGACCGCGCGGGCACTCGAACGATCCGGCGTCGAAGCGTGGACCCGCGACGCGTTCGTCACATTCGCGCTCGACGCCGACCCCGCGCGGGCACAGCGGTCGCTGCTGCGGATGGTGCGCCGGCGGTGGCTCGAGCCGGGAACCGAGGCGAATCCGAGCGACGCGGATCTGCTGGTGCGGCTCGCAGTGTGGGCACGTTCGGCGCTGGGCGACAACAGTGCCGATCTGCTCCGCGGCTACGCGGCAGCGACGTGAGCGTGCCGAGGGTGATCCCTGTTGCCCGCTCGGTCCTGACGCAGATCCCGCGCGAGGCATAGACTCGATAAGGTTCTCGTCTCAAACTCAGGAGCGCTTTCCTTGTCTGCTGTGCCCCCGGTCGCCACCCCCTTGTCCGGATTGGCGCGGATCGCGCTGTCGGACTCCCAGTTCCAGAGGATCGGTGAACTGGTCGGCACTGCCGAGCAGTCGCTGGTCGCGCCGTCCGCGGTTCGCCCCTTCGTTGCCGCAGCCCTCGCGGAGAAGACCCCGGTTCTCGTGGTCACCGCGACCGGCCGCGAGGCCGACGACCTGACGGCCGAACTCGCTCAGATGGTCGGGGACAGCGTCGCGCAGTTCCCGTCCTGGGAGACCCTGCCGCACGAGCGTCTGTCGCCGAGCGCCGACACGGTGGGCCGGCGACTCGAGGTGCTGCGTCGGCTCGCGCGCCCGGACGATCGGGATCTCGGCCCGGAGCTGCGGATCGTCGTCGCCACCGTGCGTTCCCTGGTGCAGCCCATGGCGCCCGGACTCGGAGAAATCGAGCCCATCACGCTGCGTCTCGGTTCCGAGCACGACTTCGACGAGCTCGTCGCGCGGCTCGCCGAACTCGCGTACACACGCGTCGACATGGTGGGCAAGCGCGGAGAATTCGCGGTGCGCGGTGGCATCCTCGATGTGTTCCCGCCCACAGCGGACCATCCCGTGCGCATCGAATTCTGGGGCGACGAGGTCACGGAACTGCGGCCGTTCTCGGTTGCCGACCAGCGTTCCATCCCCGAACTGGAGATCACGACCCTCATCGCACCGCCGTGCCGGGAGCTCCTGCTCACCGACGCGGTCAAGGAGCGCGCCGCGAAACTCGCCGCGGAAAACCCGGCCGACGCCGCGCTCGCCGAGATGTTCGAGAAGATGGCCGGCGGAATCCCGGTCGAGGGCATGGAAGCGCTGCTGCCCGTGCTGCAGCCGGGAGAACTCCAGCTGCTCACCGACGTCGTCCCGCGCGGCACCCACGTCCTGCTGTGCGATCCGGAGAAGGTGCGCACCCGCGCAACCGACCTGGTGCGCACCGGCCAGGAATTCCTCGAGGCGTCGTGGACCGCTGCGTCGATCGGCGGGGCCGCGCCGCTGGACACGTCGAACATCAACGGGGTCGACGGGAACACACTCGACCTCGCGGCGTCGGCATACAGGTCGCTGCGACAGGTGCGCGAAGCTGCGCAGGCCCAGGGCACACCGTGGTGGTCGCTGAGCCAGCTCGAGTCGGGTGCGGATACCGAGACCGTCCTCGCGGTGCAGTCGGCACCCGAGATCCGCGGTTCCGAGGAACTGCTGTCGATGCTGTTCGCGAACCTGCGCGCCCACGTCACCACCGGCGGACGTGCCGCGATCGTGGTGGCCGGCACCGGCACGGGTCAACGCGTGCTCGAGCGGCTGAAGGAGAACGAGGTCCCCGCGGCCGAACTCGAACCCGGCGCGGAACCGGTGCGGGGACAGGTCGGCGTCCTCCGCGGTGCGCTGCACGAGGGTCTCGTCCTCACCGGCAACGGCGACAACGTGGTGCCGGGACTGGTCCTCGTGACCGAGGCCGACCTCACCGGCAACCGGGTGGTGACGGAGGCGCGTAAGACGCCGGTCAAGCGCCGCAACCAGGTCGATCCTCTGGCGCTGACCGCGGGCGACTACGTGGTCCACGACCAGCACGGCATCGGCCGGTTCGTCGAGATGGTCGAACGCACCATCGGCGGAGCCCGTCGCGAGTACCTGGTGATCGAGTACGCGCCGAGCAAGCGTGGCCAGCCGGGCGACCGCCTTTTCGTGCCGATGGAATCGCTCGATCAGCTCTCGCGCTATGTGGGCGGGGAACTCCCGTCGATCAGCAAGCTCGGTGGCTCGGACTGGGCGAACACGAAACGTAAGGCGCGCAAGGCTGTCCGTGAGATCGCGGGTGAGCTGGTGCGGTTGTACGCGGCACGGCAGGCCTCGCCCGGCCACGCCTTCGGCCCGGACACTCCCTGGCAGAAGGAGATGGAGGACGCGTTCCCCTTCACCGAGACCCAGGATCAGCTCACGGTGATCTCCGAGGTCAAAAGCGACATGGAGAAGCCCGTACCGATGGACCGGGTGGTCATCGGCGACGTGGGGTACGGCAAGACCGAAATAGCGGTCCGGGCTGCGTTCAAGGCCGTCCAGGACGGCAAGCAGGTCGCGGTGCTCGTGCCGACGACCCTGCTTGCCCAGCAGCATCTGCAGACCTTCACCGAACGGATGGCGGCCTTCCCGGTCGTGGTGAAGGGGCTGAGCCGGTTCACCGACGCCGCCGAATCCCGCGAGACCCTCGCGGGCATGGAGGACGGCACCGTCGACATCGTCGTCGGCACACATCGCTTGCTGCAGACGGGTATCCGCTGGAAGGACCTCGGCCTCGTCGTGGTCGACGAGGAACAGCGGTTCGGCGTCGAGCACAAGGAGCACATCAAGGCGCTGCGCACCCACGTCGACGTCCTGACCATGTCCGCCACGCCGATTCCGCGCACGCTCGAGATGAGCATGGCCGGCATCCGCGAGATGTCGACGATCCTCACTCCGCCGGAGGAACGGCACCCGATTCTGACCTACGTGGGCGGCTATAACGACAAGCAGGTGGCCGCTGCGATCCGGCGCGAACTGCTGCGCGACGGCCAGGTGTTCTACGTCCACAACCGCGTCAGCTCGATCGACAAGGCCGCCAAGAAGATCCGCGATCTCGTCCCCGAGGCGCGCGTGGCGGTCGCGCACGGGCAGATGAACGAGGACACTCTGGAAAAGACCGTGCAGGGCTTCTGGGAACGTGACTTCGACGTACTCGTGTGCACGACGATCGTCGAGACGGGCCTGGACATCCCGAACGCCAACACACTCATCGTCGAGCGAGCGGATTCGCTCGGGCTGTCGCAGCTGCACCAGTTGCGCGGTCGTGTCGGGCGGTCGCGCGAACGTGGGTACGCGTATTTCCTCTATCCGCAGGAGAAGCCGCTCACGGAGACTGCGTACGACCGGCTCGCGACGATCTCCCAGAACTCCGATCTCGGTGCGGGCATGGCCGTGGCGATGAAGGACCTCGAAATCCGCGGCGCGGGCAATGTGCTCGGCGCCGAACAATCGGGTCATGTCGCGGGGGTCGGATTCGATCTCTACGTGCGGCTGGTGGGTGAGGCTGTCGAGGCATTCCGCGCTGCTGCCGACGGCCGCCCGATCTCGACGGACGAAGCGCCCAAGGAGGTACGCATCGACCTGCCCGTCGACGCGCACATCCCGTCCGATTACGTCACCTCCGACCGGCTCCGTCTCGAGGCATACCGGAAACTCGCTGCCGCGAACGACGACAACGCCATCGACACGGTCATCGACGAACTCGTCGATCGGTACGGCCCGATGCCGGAGGAGGTCCGGAGGCTCGTGTCGGTCGCGAAGCTGCGCCTGCTGTGCCGGGAGTACGGCCTCGACGAGGTCACCGTGGTCGGCTCGCAACTCAAGATCGGTTCGCTCGAATTGCCGGACTCGAAGCAGATGCGGCTCAAGCGGCTGTACCCGTCCGCGCAGTACCGGCCGACGAGCGGCACCGTGCAGTTGCCGATCCCGCGCACGGGCGGTATCGGTTCGGATCGTGTCCGCGACGTCGAACTGCTCCAGTTCATCGCGGACTTCCTCCTCGCGATGGACGGAAAGCCCCAGGGCTCGGTGGACATCAGCGCCCCGGTATCGGTGGGCGTGTGAGTACGGAGATGACCGGGCCGGGTGACATGCTGCGCGAAGCAGCGGAGGTGATGGACCGGCTGTGGGCGTTCGGGGGATGGGAGGTCACCCAGACCCACGAGTCGCTGCGCCGGTATCTCGTCGAAGAGACCTACGAGGTGCTCGACGCGATCGAGTCCGGTGACCCGGATTCCCTACGGGAGGAACTCGGCGACCTGCTGCTGCAGGTGCTCTTCCATTCACGGATCGCCGAGGAGTCCGGAGCTTTCACAGTCGACGACGTCGCCGCGACGCTCGTTGCCAAGCTCGCGGCGCGCAGCCCTCACTTGTCCAACGGCCATACCGGGCCGCTGGATGTCGCGGAGCAGGAAGCCGCGTGGGAGGTCGCGAAGAGAGCTGAGAAGGCCCGCGAGTCGTGCCTCGACGGGATCGCCATGGCACAGCCGAGCCTGGCGCTGGTCGACAAGGTGCTCGAACGCGCGCGACGCGCCGGATTCCCCGACGAGCTGATACCCGACGAGCTGAGAACGGTCCGGATCGACGATTCGGGTGACACCGAGGCGGCGTTGCGAGGCGTCGTGCTGCGGTTCGCCGATGCGATCCGGACGGCCGAGCGGTCGGCGGGAGCCGGGCCGCACGACGCCGAAACATGGAAGCGTCACTGGAGAGGCTGACCGGCGTCCCGGCGAGTTCTCAACGGTCCCGGCGCAACTCGTCCGTCCCGCGGGGCGGCAACGTCCACCTGTCGCCGAGTTCCGGGTAGCGCGAGCGCAATTCGGCCAGCTCCCGCGGCGCCGTCACCAGTATGTGGTCGGGTGCCGCAGACACCATCAGATCGGGCGCCACGATGGGTACGTCGGTGCCGGGCATCCGGCGGCCGTGGTGGCCCGGTGTGCCGTCGGCGACGGCGGAGACGAGGGTCCTGCTCACGTGGGCGCGCGCGAACAAAGTGACGGTCGAAGCCGTTGCTCCATAGGCTGTTACGGTTCGATGCCGGAGGGCCATCTGCCGGAGCCAGCTGTGGAGTGCGGCAGCGTCACGGTCGGCGGCGGCTTGGAGCACTCGAACCGTACGAACGGTGGTGATGCCCTCCTCGCGTTCGGCGGCGAGTCGCCGGCGGACGAACGGTTCCGGGTACAGGGTGCCCTCGCAGACCGCTGCCGCGAGTATCACGTCCGCGGTGGGTCCGATCGGCCACGCGTTCCAGAGAAGCAGTCCTGCATCCTCGAGGGCGCGACGCAGTGTCGTCACCGTGTAGTACACGAAACGTCCGTACTGCAGGGCATCCCAGCGCCGTTGGGCGATGACCGCGGACAGGGAACGGAATTCCAGGAGAAGTGTGCCGTCGGGAGTCAGCGCAGCCGCCCGCTCCCGGAGAGCGCGGCGCTGATCGAGTTCTCGCTCGAGGGCGAAGGAGTCCACCACGACCGACGCGGGCTCACCGTGTCGGGGAGATCGAAAACCGAAGGGCTGCAAGCGTGGAAGCCATCGCTCGCCTTTCGGTGATCCGAATTCGGAGATGGTCCCCCCGGAGAGCAGGCCCGCCTTGCGGATGATCCGGACAGCGTGGTCGACGTTGCGGTATTCGGGTGCGACCGCAGTGCGGTGTGTGTCCGGACCGGCGTCACAGCCCAGTTGGGCAAGCCCGCACGCGCGGCAGAGCAGCATCGCCAGGCGGCTGCGCACTTCGTCGGAGCGAACGGGAGTCTCCCGAACGGGGAATCGGCCGGGCAGTGGCACGCGGCCGAGGTCGAGGGCGGGATCGAGATCCGGATGACCGCATGCGCGGCACCCCGTCACCGCGCGAGTCCGGCCCAGCGGGGGTCGGCGCCCGACGGCACCGGGGCATGCCTGCTCCGGGCGGGCGCCGGGGGTTCTTCCATGGGACTTCGTCCTCCTCGTTTTGCGTCAGCGCCGACCTGCATAACGTGTGTGGCGATGAATTAATGACCGGAAGATTGAAACCTAGCTAAAACATACCATAGGTTTGTTTATGGCTATCGTGAAAGGTGTGGGTGTTGCCTTTAGTCTCGAAGCAATTCCCATTACGCGTGCGGGTCGGGCAAGCGCGGGGTGGGTGCCTACGTAAGTGGCTTGGAGGGGGATTGCCCGATGGCGTTCTGCATTGTCGAGCGTGAAGAAACTTTGGTAGCAGGCTTGCCGGTGCGGAGTCCGCGCCGCGCGTTGGGAAAACTGAGAGACCCACACCTCGAGCGCGCCTGGTCCGCAGTGTTGAAGCAGGACGCCGGCGGGCCCCTGGCGTCGACCTACACCGATCACGCGGAAGACATCGGTTCGTACTACACCCAAACGGTGGGGTACTGCTGCCGGACGCTCGAAGAGGTCCGGCCCGGGCATGTCGTGTCCAGGCTCCCGTCCGGTCTGTATGCGAAGTTCTCCGCGGTGGGGAGTCACTTTCCCGACGTGTTCAGTGAACTGTGGCGGCAGATCTGGAGGGCTGAGGGGCGCGGCGACATCGTGCGAGCGTTCACAGGCGATTTCGAGTGCTACCCACACGCCTATCGCATCGAGCTGTACATATCGATCGAGGATTCCACATCGGTTGCGCAGCAATGACCTTCACCATCGTCAAGGTGCCCGGATACGCGGTCGGTGGTCTGGTGGTGCCCGGGATCGAGCCGGGGTCCGGTCGTCCCGGCGACGATCTGCTGGCCTTCACCCTGGAGCGGTTCCGCGAACGAGGTCTACGCGACGTCACCGTCGTCTACGTCTCCCACCCGGAGGTCGGATGGACGGTGGTGGCCGGATATCGCTGCGACGACATCGGCAGTCTCGCGGTGGGTGACTCGCTGATCCGCGTGACCGACAAGTACGCCGCACGCTTCACGCCGGACGGGTCGAGCACGGATCCGTGGGAAGACGTGTGGACCCAGGTGGATATCGCCGAAAAGGAGGGCGACATCGCACGGGCATTCCGCGAGGAGGTCGCATATCTTCCCGCGGCCGGCGAAATGGAACTGTATATTTCCCTGGAATGAAGGGCCTTCGCCCGCTTGTCGATACGGCACTGTGAGCTCATGCGTGAGTGCGATCGAAGGGAGAAGGCGTGGTCCGCTCGTCCTCGACTCTCGAAAGCCTGGTCACCCGGGTGGCGGCACTTCTCATGCCGGCCGACGTGGCCACGCACCGCGAAGTGTTCGACCGGGTTCTCGAGCTCCTCGCCGACCACTTCGAGGTCGACGCCTGCTACCTCAGGTACAACGATCACGACCTCGCGGCCACCGTGCTCGTCGCCGAATGGCCCCCGCAAGCGCACAGCCCCGGTCCGGACTCTTCCGCGGTCCTGCAGTTCCGCGATGCGGGTCCGATCATGGCCGACTCCGAAAACTCGAAGGATCCCCGGGTGTTGGCGGCGCCGGGACAATCGATTGCCGCGGTGCCACTGCTCTGGGGAGACATCACCACCGGAACCCTTGGTCTGGTGGGGGAGCGGGACCGCGCCTGGACCGAAGACGAGATGGAGTCGCTTCGCCTCATCGCGGCCTTGTTCGCGCAGGTGCAAGCACGTGTTCGGGCTGAGGGAGAACTACGGTACGCCGCTTATCACGACTCGTTGACGGGTCTGGCCAGTCGACGGGCGTTGCTCGAATACCTCGACGAACGGCTGCGACCCGGGAACCCGGGACCGGTGGCGGTGCTGTTTCTGGACCTCGACCGCCTCAAAGCGCTCAACGATTTCCTCGGGCATCGTGCCGCCGACACATACCTGTGCAGGATCGGAGAGCGGCTGATGCAGGTCAACCGCCCGGTCGACGTGGTGGCCCGGCTCGGTGGCGACGAGTTCGTCGTCGTCCTGGCAGGTCCGGCCACACCGGCCGACGCGTGGGAGCGAGCAGCGCAGATCCAGCGGGTGGTGGGCGAATCCGTTTCGCTCGACGGCCAATTGGTGGGACGAGGAGTCAGTCTCGGCATCGCGCTCGGTGAGCCGGGGGAGATCTCCTCGGTGGCGCTGCTCGGTCGCGCCGACCAGGCGATGATGGCGGTGAAGGTGCAGGGCGGCAACAGCGTCGGCTTCTTCACGGAGGACATGAACCACGAAGGCGAGCGACGGACCCGCATCGAACTCGATCTGCGGGCCTCGATCGACGACGACCATTTGATCCTCGAGTATCAACCGGAGGCGCCAGCCAACAGGTCATCGCGGGGCAGACCGGCCCCGGCGCCCCGCCGAGGCTGGCGCCGGCACCTGAGCTCCTTGTCGGAGGTCTCGCCGACATGGCGTGCCTGAGTGGCGAACAGGTCGAGCAACTACACCGAGCCGGGGTCACCGACGGGCTCAGACCAGGACGCGGAGCCTCCGTGATCGCGGTCGTCGATCGGGCTTTGGCCGACGGCTGGTTTGCCGGCGGCACCAGCCTCGTCGCGGAGGCCTCGGGCGCCAAGCATCCGGCAGGGACACACAGCACCGGCGCCTTGGTCGGCCAGGCCACCGGGTCCGGGCCTGACCGCCTCGATGCGGTGGCTATCGACCTGGGAACAGGTGTCGCTGTTGCGGGATTCCAGTTGCGCGGCAATGGCATCGCCGACGACGCCCAGATCACCAGTTTGACGCTCGACAGGAGCGACGCCAGCAAAGGCTGGGTCACAATTGCGGGCCAGGACAGGTTGTACGAGTTTGTTATTGATGTGACATAGTAATTTCAAAACTGAGGATGATACTTCGTATCGGACACGTACAGGCACACCAACTGCACTGTTCACCCTTCCGAACGCAGACGTCGTCTCGGAGAGATACGGAAAGACGAGTCGATGACCACACCGAATGACACGCCGAATCCCCACAATGATCCGGCGCAACCCCCGTACAACCCGAAGCCGGGGCTGTGGTCAAGTGTCCCGCGGACGGTGCTCATCGGTGGCGCGTCTGCAGTGGCGGTGGTGGTGTTGGCCGTGGTGATAGCACTGACGGGTAAGAGCGGCGATGACAGCGCCAGTGCCGGTGAGACTGCTGCTGGCACAAGTGGTGCCGCCACTACGTCGGCGGTGGCGTTTGTTCCGAACCTTTTGAGTGCAGAGTTCGGGGACGGGTGGCTCGACAAGAAGACCAATGAGGCCGTTACCCCGCCACAGCGCATCAGGATCACCGGCAGTCTCGATTTGACCGAGGCGGCCGAGTCCATCGGGTACGGCGCCAACGAGCAGAGACTGCCGAAGAACACGAAGTACGCGTTCACCGACTCCAGCTTCCCGGTCGGCAACCAATCGGTTAGCATGCATACCGGTTCAGATAGTGCTCTGCATTTGAGCTGGAATTGTGAGTTCGTCCCCAACCATCCCGACGGTGAGGACTGCCAAGAGGTATATCGCGTCAGCTTCGACGTCTCGGGTGCAGAACCCGCGGTGGCTGGTGCTGCGAACTCGACTCGCGAACTACCCGTCGGATCGAGGACGTCGGTGGATATTCAGAAGGTTCATGTGGTGGTGGCCAACCCCTCCGAGCTTCCGGAGTCGGCGCTGGGCAGAGACAAGGCCACGGGGGCCGAGACAGTACTACTGCTCGCGGCCACGCAGCCGCGCGAGAGTTCCGCGAAGGTCTACTTCGTGGTACCGGATTCACTCGAGCTGTATGTCGGAGAGCTGGAAAGCAGCCGCTAGATCGAGACGTGAAAAGAAGACCCCGCACCGAATATCGGTGCGGGGTCTTCTGCTGTTCGGGTGGATGTTCGTGTGCGGATCCGCGTCGGTCCCTGTTCGGGGTCACGCCGCGGATCGTCTCTGGCTGCCGCACTTACCGCCGGCGCGGAGCAACGAGGTAGTCGGGGTGCCCGGGTTCCAGGCCGTTCGCAGCGTTGTGCTGATCTGCCGCGTCCTGCGGCGTCATGCTGCGAGCTCCCGGGCTCAATACTCCGGCGGCGATCTGGCGCTCGGTCCACGAACTGATCGTGTCGCCCATCCTGGTCCTGATGTCGGCCATTGACTGTCCCCTCTCGATGCGATTATCGAGAGCAATTCCGCCACCGGCTCTGCCGTGTGGTTCGGCGTACCCAGGGTCCAGTCGACCCCTGTATTCGAGGCTGCTAGGAAAATCCCGCACAGTAGTCGTAGAAATTTTCTCGGGTGACGCTCTGTGTAGGTTAAAGCGCAGGTGAAGTGTTGTAATGTGTGGATCTGCGGTCGGGAGCGATCCTCGGGGTGGAGGCACTTGTGCGCTGGAACCATCCGGTTCTCGGCACGCTTGCGCCCGCCGAATTCATCGACGTCGCCGAATCGACCAATCTTGCAGCAGAACTGGGCAGGTGGGTGATGGAGACGGCGTGTGCCCAGCTCGCGTCGTGGAAGAAGAAGATCCCCGGTCTCCATCTGGTGATGGGCATCAACGTCTCACCGGTCCAGCTGGTGACCGTGGGGTTCGACGAGTCGGTCGCGTCGATGCTGCGGCGTCACGGACTGAGGGGTGCCGAGGTCTGTCTCGAAATCACCGAGAACGTCGTGGTCGGCGACCTGCGGCGAACCAGGGCGACCCTCTCGCGGCTCGAACGGCTGGGAGTCCGGATCGCGATCGACGACTTCGGCACCGGATACAGCTCGCTCGGTCACCTCAAGTCCCTGCCGGTGGACACGCTCAAGATCGACAAGGGCTTCGTCCAGAATCTTCATCGCAGCGAAGGTGACCGGGTCATCGTCAATTCCATCGCCGGGCTCGCGACGTCGTTCGGTCTGGACCTCGTGGCCGAAGGTATCGAGGCGGAGGGGGCGGTGCCCCTATCTCCTCGAGCTGGGATGCAGACGGGGACAAGGCTTTCTGCTCAGCGCTCCGAAGCCGTCCGAGGTGGTGGAGGGCATGGTGAGGGCCGGGTACATCGACCTGCCCTGGGCGACGGGGCGGGGGAGCGGTGGGTTCCGGGCCCGGTGACCTGGAAACAAATGGTCTGTTGTTGCGCGTTGTTCCGACGGGCACCGCCGGGGCCGAGGCGACTACGGCCGAAGCGGCCCACCGAAGGAAAGCGCGTCACAGGAAGCCGGCACGGGACCGGATCGAGACGAGCAGACCCGTCCCGGAACGGGTGCTGTATCGGCAGACCCGCGGAGCGCGGTTCACGATGTACACGTTCCGGAGCATGGTGCCGGGCGCGGAACAGCGACTGCACGATGTTCTCGAACTCGATGCGGGAGCCGGCGTGCTGTTCAAGGCGCACGACGATCCGCGCATCACGCAGCGACCTCTCCCGGGAGGAGTCCGTCCGCGCCGACCTCCGGTACGTGGAGAACTGGAGTTTCACCATGGATCTGTCGATCCTCCGTCGTACCGTCGGCGCAGTCCTGCGCAGGGACGGCGCCTACTGACGGCGCCGATCGCGCGCCGTCCGATCCGACGTGTGGAGGATGGAGGTGTGTACCAAGCCCCGCGCCGACGTCGTTCCCCCTGGCCGTTCGCTCTCTTCGGCATCTTCGGGGTGGTCGTCCTCCTTGCCGTGGGTGTCAGCCTCACCGTGCCGCAGGAGCCCCGGATCGCCGTCCCGGACGGAGTGCCGCCCGCGCGTGGTACGGAAGTTCCGCCCATCGACTTCGCAGGTCCCGGGCGCACCGCGGGACTGCTGAGGGAGTGGGCGCAACCGCAGGCCGACGCGCTCGACATCCCGGTGGTGGCGCTCGAAGCGTACGGACACGCCGCAGCGGTGCTGGCCGCGACGCGGCCCGAGTGCGGCCTGGCCTGGACGACCCTCGCCGGGATCGGCAGCGTCGAGAGCCGGCACGGGCGGCACGGCGGCGCGTCCCTCGCCCCCGACGGCACCGCGACACCCGAGATCCGCGGTGTGCCGCTCGACGGAAGCCCCGGCCTCGCCGAAATCCGCGACACCGACGGCGGCAGGCTCGACGGCGACCCACTGCTGGACCGGGCCATGGGCCCGATGCAGTTCATCCCCGAGACATGGGAGCGGTGGGGTGTGGACGCCAACGGGGACGGCGTGGCGGACCCGGACAACATCGACGACGCCGCTCTCAGCGCGGGACGCTACCTGTGCGAGCGCGGCGGCGATCTCGACAGTGCGGAAGGGTGGACGCGGGCTCTGATGGCCTACAACCTTTCGGGGGAGTACATGACGCTCGTACGCGACCGCGCGGCTGCGTACGGTGTGGGCGTACGTCCGTAGCAGACCGTCGAGCACGGTCCAGGCGGGTCGCGGCCGCGTCCCAGACGCGCGCCTGTGCCTCACACCCTGGTCGCGCCGGTTAGGCTGTCCCCAGCGTGCAGACACCGCAGCGTGAAGTCCATCGAAGGAGAATCAGCCAGTGGCCATCATTGAGCAGGTAGGAGCCCGCGAAATCCTCGACTCCCGGGGCAACCCGACGGTCGAGGTCGAGGTGCTGCTCGAGGACGGAAGTTTCGCCCGCGCTGCGGTACCCTCCGGGGCCTCCACAGGTGAGCACGAAGCCGTCGAACTGCGTGACGGTGGCGACCGTTACGGAGGCAAGGGTGTCGAGAAGGCCGTCGAATCGGTCCTCGAAGAGATCGCTCCGGCGATCATCGGACTCGACGCAACCGAACAGCGCACCGTCGACCAGGCGCTTCTCGATGCCGACGGCACGCCCGACAAGGGTCGTCTCGGCGCCAACGCACTTCTCGGAGCGTCGCTCGCCGTTGCCAAGGCCGGTGCCGAATCTGCGGGCCTCGAGCTGTTCCGTTACCTCGGCGGCCCGAACGCGCACATCCTGCCCGTGCCGATGATGAACATCCTCAACGGTGGCGCACACGCCGACACCGGAGTCGACGTCCAGGAGTTCATGGTCGCTCCGATCGGCGCGCCCACGTTCAAGGAATCGCTGCGCTGGGGTGCGGAGGTGTACCACTCGCTCAAGTCCGTGCTCAAGAGCAGGGGGCTGGCCACCGGGCTCGGCGACGAGGGCGGTTTCGCGCCGGACGTCGCAGGCACCAAGGAAGCGCTCGACCTGATCAGCGAGGCCGTCGCGAAGACCGGTCTCAAGCTCGGCACCGATGTCGCTCTGGCACTGGACGTCGCCGCCACCGAGTTCTACACCGAGGGCACCGGCTACGCGTTCGAGGGCAAGAACCGCACCGCCGACGAGATGGCTGATTTCTACGCCGAACTGCTCGCCGCGTACCCGCTCGTCTCCGTCGAGGATCCGCTCAGCGAGGACGACTGGGACGGCTGGGTCGCGCTCACCGACAAGCTCGGCGGCAAGCTGCAGCTCGTCGGCGACGACCTCTTCGTCACCAACCCCGAGCGGCTCGAAGAAGGCATCGTCAAGGGTGCCGCCAACGCGCTGCTCGTGAAGGTGAACCAGATCGGCACTCTCACCGAGACTCTCGATGCCGTGGATCTCGCGCACCGCAACGGGTACAAGACGATGATGAGCCACCGTTCCGGCGAGACCGAGGACACCACCATCGCCGACCTCGCAGTTGCGGTCGGCAGCGGCCAGATCAAGACCGGTGCACCGGCACGGTCCGAGCGCGTGGCGAAGTACAACCAGCTGCTGCGCATCGAGGAGTCCCTCGGGGACGCTGCCCGTTACGCGGGCGAAGTCGCCTTCCCGCGGTTCAACCTCGAGGGCTGAAATCCGGTATGAACCAGCGCGGTAGATCCCGGCCCGGCGCCCGTCGAGCCCGCACCGAAGGTGCGGCAAGTGCGCGGCGGCCCAGCCGGGCACGCCCCACGGGATCTACCGCTCCGGTCGACAGCGGTACCGAGAGCGCCGGAGCCCGTCCGGCCGGACGCGAGGACCCCGTCCATTCGTCGCCCGGCCGCGGGCGTTCCGGAGCCTCCGGTCGCGCCCGGCCCACCCGGGTCGGTGCGACCGACGCCGCGCGCCGGGACCACCGGGAACGCACCTTTCTCGGTCTGTCCACGGGGCGCGCGGCCATCCTCGCGCTGGTCGTGTGTGCGCTCGCATTGACGCTCGCGGTGCCGTTGCGCACGTACGTGAGCCAGCGCTCCGAAGCCGAGCAGCTCGCTCGCGAACGGGAGCAGCTCGAGACGGAGATCGCCGCGCTCGAAGAGATGAAGGCGCACATCGAAGACCCGGCGTGGATCCGGGCGCAGGCACGTGAGCGGTTGCGCTTCGTGATGCCCGGCGACATTCCGTACATGGTGCAGTTGCCCGGCGACGTGCCGCCCGAACTCGAAGAAGAAGAACCGGAGTCGCCGACCACCGGAGCCTGGTACAGCGACCTGTGGCGTTCGGTGGCCGAACCGCCTCCCGAACCCGAAACCGAACCACTGCCGCAGCCGATGCCTGTGGCACCCCCAGAACCAGGAGATATCCCCGGGTGACCGATTCAGTGACGCAGGAAGACCTCGACGCCGTCGCAGCACAGCTCGGGCGCGAACCCCGCGGCGTCCTGGCCATCGCCTACCGTTGCCCCGACGGCGTGCCCGGCGTGGTCAAAACCGCGCCGAAGCTGCCGGACGGCACACCGTTCCCGACGCTGTACTACCTGACCGATCCCCGCCTCACCGCGGAAGCGAGCCGGCAGGAGTCCGCAGGTGTGATGCGGGAAATGACCGAACGGCTCGGCACCGATCCCGAACTCGCGTCCTCGTACCGGCGTGCCCACGAGTCGTACCTCGCCGAACGTAACGCCATCGAGTCGCTGGGTACCGATTTCACCGGCGGAGGCATGCCCGATCGGGTCAAGTGCCTGCACGTTCTGATCGCACATTCGCTCGCGAAGGGCCCGGGTCTCAACCGGCTCGGCGACGAATCCGTCGCCCTCGCCGCAGACGCCGGATTGCGCGGCACCGCTGTTCCTGCCGACTGGCCCACCTACGCCGAACTCCGTGGGGAAGCGCAGTGAGCGTGTCTCGCGTAGCGGGCATCGACTGCGGGACCAACTCCATTCGCCTGCTCGTCGCGGACATCGCCGACGACGGCACCCTCACCGATGTCACCCGGCTGATGCGCGTCGTCCGGTTGGGGCAGGGCGTCGATGCGACGGGCCGTCTCGCTCCCGAGGCGATCGAGCGAACCCGTGTGGCGCTCACCGAGTACGCCGGCATCATTCGCGACACCGGTGCGACCGGGGTGCGGATGGTCGCGACATCGGCGACACGCGACGCGCAGAATCGGGAAGACTTCTTCTCCATGACCCGCGAGGTGCTCGGAGCCGTGATTCCCGGCGCCGAAGCCGAAGTCATCACCGGTGACGAAGAGGCGCGTTTGTCCTTCGCCGGTGCCGTCGGTGAACTCGATGCCGCCAGGGGACCTTTCGTCGTCGTCGATCTGGGTGGCGGCTCCACCGAGGTGGTGCTGGGCGACGAGAACGGTGTTCACGCAGCGTATTCCACCGACATCGGGTGCGTGCGCCTCACGGAGAGGTGTCTGCACGACGATCCGCCCACCGCCGAGCAGGTCTCGGAGGCGCGGGAGATCGCCGCGGCAAAGATCGCAGAGGCGCTCGCGCACGTTCCGGTCGAGCGCGCCCGTACCTGGGTCGGAGTCGCAGGCACCATGACCACCCTTGCCGCGCTCGGCAACGACCTCGACACCTACGATCCCGACAGGGTGCATCTGTCGACCGTCGGGTTCGACCGCCTCCGGCAGGTGTGCGACGGACTGCTCGCCGCGACCCGCGAGAAACGTGCTGCTCTCGGGCCGATGCACCCCGGCCGGGTGGACGTCATCGGCGGCGGCGCAATCGTCACCACCGTCCTCGCCGACGAACTCCGACGCCGCGCCGGCATCACCGAACTCGTTGTGAGCGAGCACGACATCCTGGACGGGATCGCCCAGTCCGTCACGCGCTAGGGTGTTCCGGACGCCCCTATAGCCCAATTGGCAGAGGCAGCGGACTTAAAATCCGCCAAGTGTGGGTTCGAGTCCCACTGGGGGCACCTATGTGTACCGTCGCCCAGGTGGTCGACGAGGCGGTCCGCACCATCGCCGCCCGGTACGCCACGACCGGACCGGGGCCGTCGCCCGACGACTGAGTCCACCGACCGCGAACGAGTTGGTGTCGTCGGTGTCGTCCCGCACACAAAGCGCCCCGGCCGATCCTTGGGCGTCGGAGCTTCGGTGTGGCAGCAACGTTCGCGGCGACCCGAAGTACTTCGTTGCGGCGGACGATATGCGCCTTCCCCGTTCGTGGAAGCGGCGCGCGTCGATGCTCAGGCGTGTGCGGGCGTCCACTTCGCCGATGGACAGGACTCGGTGCCCATGGCGCCTCCAGGGGCGTTCAGGGCCGTTCTTCTCCCGTGTACCGCGCGCCGCGTTGATGGGCTCCGTGCGACGTCGTGTCGGTGGGTGATGTCGTTCCGCTGGGTGTCGTCCCGGTGGTGGGTGCGGTGCCGGTGGTGGACGCGGTGTCGGTGGCAGGTGTGGTGCGGGCGGTATTCGCATCCGAGACGAGCGTGCTGTTCTGTTCCGCGATGCGATCCCGGTCCTTTTGTGCTTTCGCTGCTTCTTTGCGGGCGTCCTTCGCCTCGCGGCGGGCAGTTCTGGTACGCCGGGACGATCGCCGCGCCCCGGACATGAGCAGAGCCAGCCCGAGCAGGCCGACAGCGCCCACGACGATGCCGTAGAGGAACAGGGTCCCGGTGGAGCCGGTGACCTCGTAGCCGAAGACGGAGAACCCGTCGGTGATCGTGTGTTCCTCGCCGCCGTTGGTCAATACGCCGACAACCCCGACGACGACGGCTGCGAGCAGGAGAACGAGTCCGAGGAGAATGAGCATGGTGGCCTCCAGGCCTACGGTGTGGTGCTCGGTGAACATGCAGGTACCCGCTCTTCAACGATGCCACGTGGTCGTGCTCGCGTCCTCGGTTCGATGATGATGGCGGCAATTCGGGCACGGTGACGCTCCGCTCGTCGCGATCCCGTTGTGGCTCGTCCGCTCATGCCCGGACGCCGGCCGGGATCGGTCCCGAGCCGCCCGGGACCCGAGCGTGTCCGGCTGCAATTCGTTCGGACGGGCAGGAAAAGACCATCGATGCCGTGCGATTACCCGTGTCCGATTCCTCCCAGTACGCTACGGCGGTGTTCTCGATGTCGGTACCCCTGCCGCGTGCAGGGTCGTCCCGTCTCGCTCGGATCGGAAACGCACGCGGACATCGGACCGGTGTGCGGCGCGAAGTGGAAAGAACAGGACCTAAGCGAGCATGAGAGATCCTTCGTTACCCGAACCCAAGAGCGAACAGATCCGTTCCCGGATGACTGTCCAGGGCTGGTTCCAGGTTGCGTTCGCAGCCCTGGCGGTGTTCCTTCTGGTGGGCACGGTTATCGGTACCTACTTCATCGACCGGACCGCCCGGATCACCGACCAGTTGGTCGTGGACATCCAGCCGGCACAGGTCGAGGCGTACCGGTTCCAGTCTGCTCTGCTCAACCAGGAGACCGGAGCGCGTGGTTATGCCCTCACCGGAGACCCGGGCTTTCTCGAGCCGTACCTCACCGGGCTCGAGGCCGAGCGGAACTCCGTGGAGCGGCTGCGCACCCTGATGGCCGGCCACGACGATGCGCTCGCCAACCTCGACACCATCACCTCGAATGCGGCGGCATGGCGTGCCGAGTACGCAGAGCCGCTCGTGGATGCACCGCCGAGCGGGACCGAGCGAACCGATATCGCGGAGATCGAACGCGGACGTGCCGCCTTCGACGTGCTGCGCTCCCAATTCGAGGACCAGAACACGATCCTCGTCCAGGCTCAGGCGGACGGTTACGAGGGGCTCGTGCAAGCCCGCACCGTCCGCAATTCTGTCCTCGTGGCGATGGTGGTCGGTTTCCTGTTCACCGGCGCACTCATGGTCGTGCTCGTGCACAACCTGGTCGCCACGCCACTTCTCCGGCTCCGGGCGGCGACGCGGCGGGTTGCCGGTGACGGGAACTTCGATCAGCACATCTACCCGCAGGGCCCGAAGGACATCCGGGACCTTGCGACGGACGTGGAGGCGATGCGCGGGCACATCGCCCAGGCATTGACCGATGCACGCCGGCAGCAGGACAAGCTAGCTCGTCAGACCGCCGATCTCGATGCCCAGGCCGACGAGCTTCGACGCTCCAACACCGAACTGGAGCAGTTCGCCTACGTTGCGTCGCACGACCTGCAGGAACCGCTGCGCAAGGTTGCCTCCTTCTGCCAGTTGCTCGAGAAGCGCTACGGAGACAAACTCGACGACCGGGGTGCCCAGTACATCGCCTTCGCGGTCGACGGGGCGAAACGTATGCAGGTCCTCATCAACGACCTGCTGGCGTTCTCCCGCGTGGGCCGGGTCAACGACGCGCGTCTGCGCGTGGACCTGGACAAGACCTTGGACAAGGCGCAGTCCAATCTCGCGATCATGATCGACGAGGCACAGGCCCGCATCGAGCGGCCCGAGAAGATGCCCGAGCTGACCGGTGACCCCACCCTGCTGACGATGCTTTGGCAGAACCTGCTGGCCAATGCGATCAAGTTCCGGCATCCCGACCGGACTCCCGTCGTCCGGATCACGTGCGAGAGGGTGGACGCGGAGGACGACGCGGCCGGCTGGGAGTTCTCCGTCAGCGACAACGGCATCGGTATCCCCGCCGAATTCGCGGAAAAAGTCTTCGTCATCTTCCAGCGCTTGCATGCCCGGGACGTCTACACCGGGACCGGTATCGGTCTGGCCGTATGCCGAAAGATCGTCGACTACCACGGGGGCAACATCTGGATCGACACCACGTGGACGGAGGGAGCCCGCGTGTGCTTCACACTCGTCGGCGCGAAAACCCAGACCGAGCTGGGACCATCGGGAGCCGTTCACCCCGCGGGCCTGCCCGGCGCGGCGCGCTCCTAGCGCAGTTCCGGCGCCGCCGGGGGACATGGCGGTGCTGTCGATCCCGCGGGTTTCCGTGCAGTGAGGGCGGGGTACCGGAGAGAGAGGTTTGACATCTGCCCGGGCGGGTGGTCGGACCCAGGCGGCGTGAGTTCAGAGCAGTAGCTCACGCCGCCGTCGGGGCTCAGCGGTCCTTGCCGACGGAATGATTCTCGACGACGGTGCGGGCCAGATCCGCAACCTTGAGATTGACTTGCTGCGACGTGCGCCGCAGAAGGTCGAACGCCTCGTCGGCTGTGAGGTCCTGGGCCGCCATCACGAGGCCGACTGCTTTGCCGATCTCCCGATTGCTCACCAAACCGCTACGCAGCGAGTCGATGTCTTCGCCGCGGCCGATTGCGGTGGCAGTGACCGAGGCGAACGCCGCCAGCATGCTGGCATGGTCGGCCGCGGCCGCGGAAGTGAACGCGCCGACAGTATCCGAGAACAGATTCAGTGCCCCGACCTTCCGTTCGTCGATCAGCAACCGGAAACCCATTGCTCCGCGCACGGGGGTGGACTCGACCACCGCCCGGGCGAGTGCGGGCCACGACGAGCCGTTCCGCAGATCTGCCTCGATCTGCGGAACCTCTTCCTCGATCGCGTCCAGGCAGGGTCCCTCACCGAGGTGCCGCTCGTGGGAATCGATGGCCGCAGCGACATCGTCGCTGGCGGCGACGAGGACGAACTCTCCGTTGCGGCGCAGCATCACGCTCGCGTGGTCACAGCCGGGCACGAGCAGGGTTGCGGCCACGCAGATCGCCGAGTACACCTCGGAAGCGTCGGCGCCGCCGTACAGGATCTCGGCCAGGGCAGTGAACACAGTTGCGGGATCGGCGTTGTTCGACGCCGGGGTGACGGTCGAGGATCCGTTCCCGTCGTGGTCCGTCATGCGGTGACCACCGGGCGACCGGAATCTCGGTGCATGCACTCGGAAGCACTCGAGATCTCTACCGGCTCAGACGAACACGGGTGTCGGCCGACTGTGCTCGGCGGGCACCACCGGTGACGCGACGCACGGCGATCCGAAGCCCCGATTCCCCCTGGACCGCGGGGAGGGGAGACCGGCCGAGCATTCGACGCGGGAACAACTCTCATTGAAGGGTTTCTCCTGAAACAGACCCGATCCCGCCGGTTCGAAAACTCGCACTCGACACCGCGGACACGATTGACGATCAAGGGCTTCTCTTTAACCCCGGGGAATCGTACCCGAGCGGAAGGGGCGCCGATCTTTCCGTGCCGGGCCCTCGAGGGGGCTTTCGCCTGCCGTGACGCCGAATCCGATTGCGTTGTGCCGGATGATCTTCATCGCCGCAGGAGGGAATAGGTGGAGGGCACTCTGGGCATAGATAAGAGGGAAAGACGTCGGCCGTCCATGGATGGCACGACCGTCGCCTCGATCGACGAGGCGGCGTATGGGTGAAAGGACTTCACATGTGGGCTCTGCTCAGTAAGCCGGTCCGTCGATGGGTGCTGCTCTCGCTGGCAGTTCCGCTGGTCGCCGGGGGTTTGTCTCTCGTTGCCGGTGTTCTGCAGCGCCGAAAAGGGCACCCGACGAAGACGTCGAAATCGTTGTTGGCGGTGTCGAACTTCCTCCGCAGGCGGCGCAACCGCGGGTCGAGTGATCACGGCCGTTCGAACACGGGCAAGTGACGCCGGAATCTCATATCCCCAGCCGGCCGCCTCCGTCACCCTGCGGGGAAATCTGGGCCGGCAATACGTATTCGCGCCGAAGGTCGTCAGGATTGAGGACGAACGGCCTTACCGATAGGGACCTTCGGCGAAGGTGAACGGGTAATACGACGCGCGCTCCGGGATCGTTCGACCCCGGCCGGGGTCCGGATCGGCCGACGAGCCACCCGGCCGGGGGCCGGGACCGTCCCGGAGCGCCGCGCCTGACCGAACCTGCGGAGCGCTGCCGCCGAATGCGGTATTCCACGTCACCGTCGCACCCACCGTGGTGGAATCGACAGATTCCGGACGGCGGGGTTGCCATACGCCACCCGGTGCGGTTCGATCCGAGGGACTCGGTGGGGGGACACATGAAGATCGTGGATGCGGTCGCGCGGGCGTCGATGTCGGTGCTGCTCGCGGCGACGGCCGGTGCCGGCATGGTGGTCCTCCCGGGGGTGGCCCACGCGCAGGCCGGAGACCGGACCGAGGTTCCGTACCTGTCCACAGCGCCGCTCGCCGAGAAGGTTGCGGGGTCGGTCGTGTCCATCGCCGTGCCGTTACCGCCGGAGGTGGGGCCGCACCCACCGGAGTGCGACCGACTGTCGTATCTGCGGTGGCGGTCGGTCGACGGCCCCGTCGAGTCCGGGGATGCCGATCGCATCTTCGTCGCACAGCCCGGAATCTTCGAGGGCGCAGGGGCATTCGAGAGTGTGGCTCGCAATACGGTGGTGGCGGCCTCAGAGCGCGGCCTGCACGTCGAGTTCTGGGCCCTCGACCGGCGCTCCAACTGTCTCGAGGACCACGTCGGGATGCGCGCCGCGCTCGAGACGGGCGATCTGGATACGGCCGCCGACTACTACTTCCGCGACGCCGAGATCGACGGCGCACGCTTCGAAGGACATGCGACAGGGTCGGATGTCGCGTGGCTCGCACATGTGGGTCTCGAGCAGACCCTGCGCGACCAGTACGACCTTCTGCGACACGAGTTTCCGGACCAGAAGGTCCGCAAGGAGAAGGTGCTCTGCGGTGGGCACTCGATGGGCGGTTTCATCACCGGCTACTTCGCGGAATGGGATTTCGACGCCGACCCTGCCACCACCGACGACGCCGGCTACAACCAGTGCTCGGGCTATTTCGCGCTCGATACCGTTATTCGTGCGGGCGCGCCGTTCCCGAGTTCCGGGCAGCAACCCGACGTACCCGAAGCATTGGCCGCACCGCTCGAGATCTTCCTCGGAGCGGCCTCCACGGCGAGTCCGGTCCTGCAACTTCCCGCGGTCATCAACCCCGAAACCACGAATACCCTTGCGCTGGCAGGGCTTGCGGCACGGTTGGACCCCGACGGGGTCAACGACATCGTGTCGCGGATGCCCGACAACGCGAACGTGAACTGGACGCTGCGTACGTTGCTGGCGAAGGATCCGGAGATGTTCGCGACGGGTGTACCCGATGTGCGGACGCTCAACGCCACCAATGAAGCGGTGCTCGGCGCCCTCCTGGACGACAACTCACAGCCGCTGGGGTTCTTGCAGGCGAGTGTCGGGTTCATGACCGGAGGGCCCGTGCAGGACAAGGTGTTCCCGGTGCCGTCCACTCCGGAGATACTCGAATCGGGATCCTTCGGGGACGCCCCGAAGGCGTCGCCGGCGGTATACGGCGACCCCGAGGTGATCTACCGGTGGCTCGATTACGACGAGGTGGGTACCGAAGCGTCGTTGCCGGAGGAAAGCCGGTATACCTCTCGGGCCGGTGAGGTGACATCGATAAACGAGTTGGCGCGCAACCTGTCCGAGCCGCCGTTGGATTTCACCGAGTGGTACTTCCCGATGCGCTTACCGTCGGATCTCGCGCAGAGTACGGCCCCGTCGTTTGCGGCGCATCATCTGTACCGCGACGGGGTGACGAGGAACCCGGTCCTCACGTTGCGCGGGAGCGGTGGAATCACGCTCCCGGCGTCGAACCATCCGAACGCTGTGGCGATCACCCTTCCCGGGTACAACCACATCGACGTTCTCACCGCGGCAGCCGATCAGAACGACGGGCACGGCGAACCGGTGTCGCGAGCTCTCGTGGAGTTCGCGACACCGTAGGCCGTCAGGGGCGACCGGAGAAGATCGAGCTGTAGTCGTAGGGGCCGACCTGCGCGGCAGGCGCGACAGGCTCGGCCTGCTCCGGCTCGTTCGGGTTGACCGGCTGCAGGAACAAGGGATTGTTGGCTTCGGTGTAGCTACTCATGGTGGTCCTTTCGGGTTCGGCGCGGACAACTCCGGCCGAAGGGGAGCGACGAGGTGCAAACAGCGAGGTCGCGCGGTGTATGCGCGGGTACTCGGGTGCAGATCGAAGAAGATCATCGAGGCCCGTCCGAAGAAGATAGCTCGGAGGCTGCGAGCCGTGCGATTTCTCCACCCTACACCCCTGGGTCGCGGTCCCGCTGTGCGACACGGCGGGAGCGGGGCGGCGCGAGCGGGGAGGAAAAGGAGGTTTAGGGCCGGGGCTCCGCCGGGAAGTACTCGGGCATGGCTAATTACAGAGTGATCGATCCCAAGGGCGACATCGTCGAGACCAAGGAAATCGCCAGTGCCGATGACGCGCACGCGTGGTTCGTCGACAAGCGTGCCGACAACAGCGAACTCGGCTGGCGGATGGAGGCCCAGAACGACGAAGACGGAACCTGGCACTTCTTCGACGACACCGAGGGCGCGTCCTGAGGTTGTCCCACGCGAAACGGGCCGGGGGCCGCGCACGATGCGCGGCCCCCGGCCCGGATGTCGGCAGGGATGTCAGTCCTGCTTGAACGACCTCTTGACGTCGTCTGCGGCGTCGGTGACCTTGTCACCGGCCTGCTTCATGCCGCCCTTGGTCTGCTGGCCCTTGCCTTCGGCCTCGAGATCACGATCGTTGGTGGCCTTGCCACCGTGCTCCTTGGCCTTGCCGGCCAGTTCTTCTGCCTTGTGCTTCGCCTTGTCGATGAAATCGGCCATCGGTCGGTCCTCCTTGTTTGACGGACGGTTCTCTCTCCGGATACCCGGCCGGCACGCAGCGAAACCGCGAACCGGCAAGCGGCGCCGAATGCGGCCGACCGTGTAACACTGCCTGGGTAGACCCATGAGGAGGAGAAAATGTCCGACCCGAACAGCGGCGACCCCATCGGCGATGCCCCCGATGCCGATCCCGAACTGACGCGCAACCGGTCCGGTGGCGGGGCAGCGGCGGTGTGGCGCGTGGTCACGGTGCTGGTGATCATTGCGCTGATCATCGCGCTGATCATGGTCTTCCTCTAGCGATCGCCCGAGCGGAGACCGGTCGGCCTAGAGCCAGTCGCGGCGTTTGAACAGCACGAACAGCACGGCTGCGGAGAAGAAGACGATGACAGCGACCGCGAGGACGCCCATTTCCTCTCCCGAGCCGGGAAACGGCACGTTCATCCCGAACCAGCCGGTCACAGCGGTCGGCACCGCGATGATCGCGGCCCAGCCGGTCAGCTTCTTCATGACGGTGTTGAGACGGGCATCCTGCAGCGACAGATTCGTCTCGAAGACGGTCGTGACCATGTCGCGTAGCGATTCGGTCCATTCCGTGGCACGGAGAACGTGGTCGTAGAGGTCGGTGTACCAACCGTCCAGCCCGGGCGTGATACCGTGTTCGGCGCGAAAGTGCATCACCGCGTTGACGACCTCTCGCATCGGCAGCACGACCCTGCGCAGCTGAACCAGTTCCTTGCGGAGCCTGTAGACAGCCCGCTGGATCTGCTTCGGCTGGGCCTCGTCGGCGAACAACCCGTCCTCGATCTCCTCGATCGCGTCGTCGAGGTCACGGATGGTGTCGAATTGCCCGTCGACGACCACGTCGAGCAGGCCGTGCAGCAACGCAGCGGTGCCGAATTTCAGCAGGTCGGGGTTTGCGTCCCAGCGGGTCACCACATCGTCCATGTCGAACGGGCCGCGGCTACGGACGGTGACCAGGCACCCGGGCAGAAGGAATGCCGAGATCCGCGTCGTGCTCAGCCGGGATTCGTACGCCTCCACCGCGGGATCAGGGCCGGTCGCGAGGTGCGTGGCGTAGACGGTGAGGAAGGTGTGCGTCGCATAGCGCGTCGCTTTGGTGCGTTCGCCGCGCGCGAGCGCATCTTCCACCGCGTGGGGGTCGAAGCTCAGCTCCTCCGCCAGCGCGAACAGTCTCTCCGGTTTCGGATCGAGAAGATCCACCCATACGAGGCAGTCGGGGTCCTGCAGGTAGTCCGAGATGTCGGCGAACGGGACGTTGTCACCCTCGACTCTTCCGCTGCGCCACACCCGTGTGCGGACCTGGCCGTCGTGGATGGTGGTCATTCTCGCAGTCTGCCCGACTCGCTCCCGGTGTGTGCAGGGTCGAGCCCGTGTTCTCGAACCGGTTCGTCGCGGGTGACGACGGGGCGCGTGTCCCTGCGTGCAACCGTTCCGGCCGTCACATTCGGGTGCCGACACCTCCGGCGTCGGCCAGTCGGAGCATTTCGGCGAGGAATGCCTCGTCGACGATGGGCCACCCTCCGGGCAGCGTGCCGGTGCGCACCCTGTCCTGCAACGACTGGAGCACCGCGACCACGTGCGGGCCACCGTCGATGAGATGCCGCACCAATCCGCGCTCCCCGCACAGCGCGACGAGCGGCGCAACGGTTCGCTCCGCTTCCTCGTACCGCCCGGCGGCGTGGAGGCATGCCACGACGAGCCGGGTGTAACTCATGTGAGTCCGCGGGCGACGGCCTGCGGTCCGGCGTTGCCACCACCGCGCCCACTCCACGGATTCGGCCACGGCGGCCGGCTCGCCGGTGCGGTAGAGCAGACGGATCGCGGTAGCGTCCTCGTATTGCGCGGTGACCTCTTCCGGTCCCACCGCGAGGGGCGTATCGGGATCCGGCATCGTTCGGTGCGGCGGTACCTCGGGGTCGAAACCCAAACGCAGACGTTCGTTCTCGATTCGTGCTCGCAGGCGCGGAAGTTCGTGTGTCGACGCCGCCCGAAGTCCTTCGTCGAGCAGTTCGAGGGCGGCATCCCTGTCTCCGCGCAGTAACTTCAGCCGAGCTGCGGTGGCAAAGCGAGCCATCATGAAATCGGCTATGCCACCCTCGATTCCGAGTAATTTACTCTCGTCGAGCAAGGCTTCCGCCTCAGTGATTCGTCCCTGCTCGTACATCATCTCGCCGAGCATCGCAGCCGACAGCCGACCCGCGTGGCTGTGGATTCCGCTGCTGTTCCGAGCCGCGCGCAATGCCCTGCGGAAGTACTCCTCGGCGCCCGCAACGTCGAGTTGTTCGTTCGCGGCCATGCCGCACAGGCACATCCCGTAGATCGACGCGAACTGCCCGCGTGCGCGCTCGTGGTAAGGCCGGGCCCACTCCTGACGGCGCCGCGCACTGTCGAATTCGAAACACAGGAGGTCCGCGTAGGACGCGAGGACGGACGCGGAGCCTACCGCCCAGGGACGGGCATCCTGGGGTTCGGCGAGGACCGGTTCCACCAACTCTGCGATCCCCCGGACCTGATCGGCGTTCATCAGGAGCGCCGCTTCGGCCACGCGGGTCTCGACGAGGAGCGCATCGAGTTCGGACGAGGGGAGAGTGCTTCGGGCGCATGCGGCCGGAATGGCGGCAAGCGCCCCCCGTGCCTCCGAGAACCGCTGCAGCGCAGCGTCGGCCCAGCTTCGACTCAACAGCAGACGGGGGTCGTCGGCGACCGCCCGAGGTGGCAGCTTGTCGATCTGGGCCAGGAGAGTGCCCATATGCCCCTGCTCCATCAGGGACATGCCGTCCGTGGCCACCAGATCCACCGCGAATGCCGTGTCACCGGCGGCGAGCGCGTGGTCGACGGACTCGCGGATCAGGTGGTGCCGCGCGCACCACTGCGCGGCGGCGCGGTGCAGTGCGGGGATGCGCTCGGGATGGTCGCGTTCGAGGCGTCGGCGCAGGAACTCGCGGAACAGGTGATGGAAGCGGAACCAGACGCGTTCGTCGTCCACCGGACGAAGGAACAAGTCGCGTTGTTCCGCGTCCTCGAGCATCGCCTGGCTGTGCGGCTCGCCGGTCAGTGCTGTGGCGAGTCCGGCACAGATGGAGTGCGTGACCGAAATCGCCGTGAGGAACTCGTACATCTCCGGCTTGAGCGTGGAAAGTACGTTCTCGGCGAGGTATTCACCGATCGCGTGGTGGCGACCGCTCAGATTCTCGATCATGGCCGACGGATCGTCGCTGTCCCGCAACGACAACGACGCGAGTTGCAGGGCAGCGGCCCAGCCTTCGGTGGTGTTGTTCAATCGCTGTACGTCGTCGGGAGACAGATGCAGGCCCCCGACGTCGCGAAGAAACGCCTCGGACTCCTGGTCGTCGAAACGCAATGCGGCCGAGTCGACTTCCAGCAGCTCGTCGCGCACGCGCATGCGGCTGAGCGGTAATCCGGCCCGGCTGCGGCTGGTGACGACGACGTGCAGGTTCGGTGGCCCTTGCTCGATCAGAAGTTCGAGAGCCGCAACGGTTTCCTGTGAGGTGACACGATGCCAGTCGTCGACCACGAGCGTCGTCGGCTCACCGGTCCGGAAGATCTCGTCGATGAGCGTACTCAGGACGTAACGGGTCGCCTCGTCACCGTGCGCCTGCAGAATCTGCGCGAGGTCGCGGGCGAGCGCGGGGTGGAGTTGCTTGACGGCTTCGATCAGGTGCGCGAGAAACCAGGTGACGTCGTTGTCGTCGCTGTCCACGGTGAGCCACGCGACGGGAACACCTTCGGCTGTGAGCACGTCCCGCCATTGCGCCGCGAGAGTCGACTTCCCGAATCCGGTCGGGCCGTGGATGGCAGTGAGCCGCCGACTCTGCCCGGAGCGGAGCAGTCGAAGCAAGCGGGTTCGGTGGACGAGCGGCCGGGCAGGCAGCGGAGGACGGAAACGGGTGGCGGGGGCAGTCGACCGCGGCGTGACGGCAGCGGTAGGCGGGTGGCCCGTCTCCGGAGGTGCGTCCGCCCGCGCGTCCGTGAGATCCGCAGGCGGCGACGAGGGCAGCGCCATGTCGTCGACCTTCAGACCGTGACGCCACTCGATTGCACGGAGAAGCTCACCGAACTCCGCGGCGGACGCCGGACGATCCTCGGGGTCGGGCGCCATTCCGCTCTCGAGGGCGACGCACAGATCATCCGGGATACCGGAGCCCCGAAGGTCCGGGACGGGCTCGGACGTCATCCGCACGAACTGGGCGACGACCCGCTCACCCACCTTGCGTTCGAAGGCCGCGTGACCTGTGATCGCGCAGAACAAGGTGGCGGCGAGCCCGTACAGATCCGACGCCGGTGTCGGCTGCCCGCCGCGCAGGACCTCGGGGGCGGTGAACGCGGGCGATCCGGTGATCATCCCGGGTGTCGTGCGGAAGCCGCCCCCCACGTGCGCGATGCCGAAGTCGGTGAGCTGGGGCTCGCCGTATTCGGTGATGAGGATGTTGCCGGGCTTGACGTCCCGGTGCAGGACGTCTGCACGGTGGGCGGTCTCGAGTGCCCCGGCGACTTTCACGCCGATCCGTATCGCCTCCGGCCACGGCAAAGGGCCGTGCTTGCGGATCCGCGTGTCGAGCGAGTCGTGCGGGTGGTAGTGCATCACCAGGTACGGCTGGTTCGAGTCCGTGGTCCCGGCCTGCAGCACGTTGACGATGTTCGGGTGGCCCGAGAGCCGGCCCATCGCGCGCTGTTCCCGCAGGAATCGTTCGAGGTTGTCGGGATCGAGGGTCGTGCGGAGCACCTTCACCGCGACCGTCCGGTCCAGCGACTCCTGTCGGCAGCGGAAGACGATTCCGAAACCGCCGCGGCCGATTTCTTCGGCGTCGGTGAATCCCGCATCGGCCAGCGAACGCACGATTTCGGCAGTGTCCACCGTCGGCGCCGGGGCGCGCTGGGTGGAGATCAACTCGTAATCAGGCATCGTTTCGATCACCTCGCGGGGCCGTTTCTTCAGCGTAGTCCCGAAATGTGCACTCCCGACGCGGATCGTTCGCACGCCCTCGTTTACCGTGATCCGACCGGACCCTGGCAACGATGCCAACGGACCGGTCCAACAACACTGCTATCAGAAGTGGGACATCAATGAAGAAGACTGTCGCGGCGCTGTTCGGCGCAGGCGTGGTCCTGCTCGCGTCGGCGTGCGGATCCTCGGACGGAACCGCATCGGCCGACGAGACCACCACCACGACCACCACAACCACCACGAGCGCCTCGTCGGCGCAGGGTGGTGCAGGTGTGCAGCTCGGCAACAGCTACGACGAGAACTGCGACGCTCTCGTTCCGTACCTCGACGAGCTCGAGGAATGGGGACAGGATCGTGCCCAGGCAGCGCAGGCCGTCGCGGATGCGCAGCAGCAGCTCCCGCAGTGGCAGGAGCTCGACGTAGAGCAGCAGGCAGACACGCTCCGCGCCATCGAGAACGCCGGCAAGGGCGAGTGCTGACAGACCCGCTGTTCGACAGGTTGCGGCGCTTCCCGGATGTGGAAGCGCCCAATCTGTTCGCTGTCGATGCCGCGGACCGGCTGATCCTCGACGAAGCCGGCCCGGCCCTCGAGGCGGCTCCCGACGGCACCGTCGTCGTGATCGACGACCAGTACGGTGCCCTGACCCTCGGCGCGGCGGTCCGCTACGAGATATCCGGCCTGCACGTCCATCAGGATTCGATCGTGGCCGAGCGCGCCCTGGCCGCCAACGCTTCCCGTGAGAACCTCGCAGACCGGTACGCGTCACACGGTCTGGACGAACAACTCCTCCGCGGCGCCCGCGTCGTGCTCCTGCGCCTGCCGCGTTCGCTCGGCGCGCTCACCGAGACAGCCGAAGCGATCGCCCGGCACGCCGACCCGGAAGTCGTCGTCTTCGCCGGTGGCCGGGACAAGCACATCACCGTCGCCATGAACGACGTGCTCGCACGATCTTTCGCCGAGGTCCGGGCGTCACGGGGGAGGCAGAAGTCGCGCGTGGTCACCGCGCGCGGGCCGATCCCGGGCCCGAGCACCTATCCGGTACGGGAAACCCTCCCCGAACTCGCCCTGGTCGTCGTCGCGCACGGCGCCGCGTTCGCCGGCCCGCGACTGGATATCGGCACCCGCTTCCTCCTCGACTTCCTGCCGCGAACGGCACCGGACGCATCCGTCGCCGTGGACCTCGGATGCGGCACCGGCATCCTGGCGACCGTGCTCGCGCGGCAGCACCCGGACATGCGGGTGATCGCCACCGATCAGTCGGCCGCCGCGGTGGACTCGGCCGCGGCGACCGCATCCGCGAACGGCGTCGCCGACCGCGTCGATGCGCTGCGCGACGACGTCGCAGGCTCGCTGCCCGACGCCTCCGTCGACCTCGTGGTGTGCAACCCGCCCTTCCACATCGGTGCGGCCGTCCACACCGGCGCCGCGGAGAAGATGTTCGCCGCGGCGGGTCGCATCCTGCGTCCGGGAGGAGAGATGTGGACGGTGTACAACTCGCACCTGCGCTACCGCCCCATCCTGAAACGGGTGGTCGGCGCCACGAGTGTCGAGGGCCGCAACCCCAAGTTCACCGTGACTCGATCGGTGCGCACCCGGTAGAGTCCGATTCGTCCGGGGTCTGCTCTGCGGCGACCGTCACAGCGGTCGGAGGGAGGGAACTTCTGCCCCGGCTTACGCGTTGAGCGGACAGAAGCGACCACCAGAAGGGAAGTGCACGGTGCGCACCACCAGTAACCCGGTGTTCCGTAACCTGCCCAAGCAAGAGGGCGGCGGATACGCCAGTTTCGGCTCTGCGTCGGCAGGCGCCGCGCAGGTCACCCAGCAATTCGGCCAGCCGCAGTATTCTCCTACGGACCCGTGGGCGCGGCCCACGACCGAGCGGTCGATGACCATCGACGACGTCGTCACGAAGACCGGTATCACGCTCGGCGTGCTCACCGTCTCTGCGCTGATCTCCTACGTCCTCGTCACCATGAACACCGGCCTGGCCGCACCGTTCGTCATCGGCGGCGGTCTCCTCGGTCTCGTCCTGGTGCTCGTAGCCACCTTCGGCCGCAAGATGGACAATCCGGCGATCGTGCTCGCGTACGCCGTGGCGGAGGGCTTCTTCCTCGGCGCGCTGTCGTTCATGTTCACCGACATCACGTTCGGTGGCGCCGGTGGCTCGACACTCATCGCTCAGGCCGTCCTCGGCACGTTCGGTGTCTTCTTCGGCATGCTCGTCGTGTACCGCACGGGCGCGATCCGGGTCACGCCGCGTCTGACCAGGATGATCGTCGGCGCTCTCGTCGGTGTCCTGATCCTCGCGCTGGGCAACATCATCGCGGGCTTCTTCATCGACGGCGGCCTCGGGCTGCGTGACGGTGGCCCGCTGGCCATCATCTTCAGCCTCGTGTGCATCGGCATCGCGGCGTTCAGCTTCCTGCTGGACTTCGACTCCGCCGATCAGCTGATCCGCGCTCAGGCTCCGGAGAAGGCCGCGTGGGGCGTCGCCCTCGGCCTCACCGTGACCCTGGTGTGGCTCTACGTCGAGATCCTGCGTCTGCTGAGCTACTTCCAGAACGACTAGCAACAACCACGAACGAAGGCCCCGGGCGATGCGCCCGGGGCCTTCGTTCGTATCGAGCATCCCCGCGACCGTCCCCGCAGCGCCGGAGGCGGTCGTGGGATCATGGGGACATGCGCATTGCGGATTCGGTCGTCGACCTCATCGGAAACACCCCACTCGTCAAACTCAACTCCGTGGTGAAACCGGGGTCCGGCCTGGTGGCAGCGAAAGTCGAATACCTCAACCCCGGCGGTAGCTCCAAGGACCGCATCGCGGTGAAGATGATCGACGCTGCCGAAGCCTCGGGCGAACTGAAGCCGGGCGGCACCATCGTCGAGCCCACCTCCGGTAACACCGGCATCGGCCTTGCCCTCGTCGCCCAGCAGCGCGGATACAAATGCGTGTTCGTGTGCCCCGACAAGGTAGGCGAGGAGAAGCGCAACGTGCTCCGCGCGTACGGCGCAGAAGTGGTCGTGTGCCCGACCGCTGTGCCGCCGGAGCATCCCGACAGCTACTACAACGTCTCCGACCGGCTCGCCGCCGAACTGCCGGGAGGCTGGAAGCCCAACCAGTACTCCAACCCCGCCGGCCCGGAAAGCCACTACGAGAGCACCGGCCCCGAGATCTGGGCCGACACCGACGGCAAGATCACGCACTTCGTCGCGGGCGTCGGTACCGGTGGCACCATCTCCGGTGCGGGCCGCTACCTCAAAGAGGTCTCGGACGGCAAGGTCAAGGTCGTCGGCGTCGACCCCGAGGGCTCGGTGTACTCGGGCGGAACCGGCCGCCCCTACCTCGTCGAGGGCGTGGGCGAAGACTTCTGGCCCAGCGCGTACGACGCGTCCATCCCCGACGAGATCATCGCCGTCTCCGACGCGGACTCGTTCGAGATGACTCGCCGGCTCGCCCGGGAAGAGGGTCTGCTCGTCGGTGGCTCGTGCGGCATGGCCATGGTCGCCGCGCTGCAGGTCGCCGAGCGGGAAGGCCCCGACGCGGTGGTGGTCGTGCTGCTGCCCGACGGCGGTCGCGGTTACCTGGCGAAGATCTTCAACGACAAGTGGATGGCCAGCTACGGCTTCCTGCGCGCGCCGCTCGACGGCAAGCCCGACGCCTCCACCGTCGGCGACGTGCTGCGGGGCAAGTCCGGTGACCTGCCCGATCTCGTGCACACCCATCCCTCCGAGACGGTCCGCGACGCGATCGAGATCCTCCGTGAGTACGGCGTGTCCCAGATGCCCGTCGTCGGCGCGGAGCCGCCCGTCACCGCCGGTGAGGTCGCCGGGTCCGTCAGCGAGCGGGAATTGCTCAGCGCCGTCTTCGAAGGTCGTGCGAACCTCGCCGACCCGGTCGCGAAGCACATGAGTGCGCCGCTGCCCAACATCGGCGTCGGCGAGTCCGTTGCCGACGCGACGAAGGCGTTCGGCGACACCGATGCGCTCATGGTCATCGACGACGGCAAGCCCGTCGGCGTCATCACGCGGCACGACCTCCTCGGATTCATCTCCCAAGGCCGATAGGACACAGATACTTCATGACCGATCAGAATCAGCACGGTTTCGCCACCCGCGCCATCCATGCGGGCTTCGAACCCGACCCGCAGACCGGTGCCGTCAACGTCCCCATCTACGCGTCGTCGACCTTCGCGCAGGACGGCGTCGGCGAGATGCGGAACGGTTTCGAGTACGCGCGCACCGGTAACCCCACCCGCCGTCCCCTCGAAGCCAATCTGGCGGCGCTCGAAAGCGGCACGTACGGGCGGGCTTTCGGCTCGGGTATGGCCGCCACCGACTGCCTCCTGCGGTCGGTGCTGCGCCCCGGCGACCACCTCGTGATCCCGAACGACGCCTACGGTGGCACGTTCCGGCTCATCGACAAGGTGTTCACGCAGTGGGGCATCGAGTACACGCCGGTCTCCGTCAACGATGCGGACGGCGTCCGGGCCGCACTCCGTCCCGAGACGAAGCTGGTGTGGCTCGAGACCCCGACCAACCCGTTGCTCAACATCGGTGACATCGAGGCTCTCGCCGGCGTCGCACACGAGGGCGGCGCCAAGCTCGTCGTGGACAACACCTTCGCCTCGCCGTACCTGCAGCAGCCGCTCACGCTCGGTGCCGACGTCGTGCTCCACTCGACAACCAAGTACATCGGCGGTCACTCCGATGTGGTCGGCGGCGCCCTGGTCACGAACGACGAGGAACTCGACACCGCGTTCGCATTCCTGCAGAACGGTGCGGGCGCGGTGCCCGGTCCGTTCGACGCCTTCCTGACCCTGCGGGGCATCAAGACCCTTGCCGTCCGCATGGAGCGGCACTGCGACAACGCCGAGAAGATCGTCGAACTGCTGTCGGGTCACAAGGCCGTCACCAAGGTGCTCTACCCCGGTCTCGACGACCATCCGGGTCACGAGTACGCGGCCGCTCAGATGCGCCGTTTCGGCGGCATGATCTCCGTACGACTCGCCGGCGGCCGACAGGCGGCCCTGGACTTCTGCAAGCGCACCGAGATCTTCACGCTCGCCGAGTCGCTCGGCGGGGTGGAATCGCTCATCGAGCACCCGGGTGCGATGACGCATGCGTCGACCGCCGGTTCCGCGCTCGAGGTGCCGGACGATCTCGTCCGTCTCTCGGTCGGTATCGAAGACGCCGCCGACCTGCTGGCCGACGTCGAGCAGGCTCTCGGCTGATCCTGCTTCTCCCGGCATCACCACGACGAAAGGCGCCCTTCGGGGCGCCTTTCGCCGTCGATACCGACGTGGCGCCGACCAGGTGGCCGACCCCGTACGATCACGAACGTGACGGACAGTGCAGCCCCCGAAGACGCCCTGATGCACGCCGCTCTCGAGGTACTGAGGATGAACGGTCCCCTCGCTACCGAAGAGCTGGCCGAGCACCTCGAGGATGCGGGTCTGGGCCAGGCCGACGCCCTGGTTCAGGACCTCGAGGAGCTACCCCCGCATCCCCTCGTCCTGTCTCTGCCCGACGGCCGGTTCGCGGCTCTCGATGCGTTGTTCGAAGGACGTGTCTTCACTCATCGGCTCTCGGCCGACGAGATCACCCGTGACCTCATCGCTGTCGACGACGTCGAACCGTTGCTGCTGCTCGTCTCCGAGGACGACGACTTCGAACTCGTCGCGGTGGACGAGCAACGCGACCGCCTCGCCGAGCGCGGCGTGACCTACGACGATCCGCTGCCGCCGGAAGTCCTGCTGTTTCCGCGCGGGACGTTCGCGGGCCGGTCCCCGGGTGATCTCGTGGCGCTCACCGCCGGTGGTGGCAGGCTCTCGCTGGTGCCGGTTGTCGCCGATCCCACTCCCGTGCCCGCTCTGCTCGCCGTCCTCGGACGCCGGAGCGCCGACGGCGCCGCCGCGAGTCTCGACGACGAGCTTCTCCAGGTGCTGGCCGACACCCCGTCGGCGTTCACCGAACCGGCCCCGCCGTTGACCGAGGCGATCGAAGCGGCCGGTCTGGAGCGGTCGGGTGACCTCGTTGCTCCCGAAGGGTTCGATTTCGAGGGGTACATCAGCAGGACGATGTTCGACGAGTACGCCGACCAGCTCGGTATCCCCGTCGACGCGGTCCCGGGTGTCGCTCTGTTCGCATCGCTCGTCGACGCGATCGACTCCGGTGACGATGCCGATCTCGAAGAACGTTTCGCAGAGGGCAAATCCGGTTTGTTCGCGGTCCTGGCAGACCCCGAGATCGCCGAGACCGTACTGGACGAGTTGATCGGCGAGGAGTTCGCTCCCGCGTCCATCGAACAAGCCGCGTTGTGGCTGCTCGATCATGCGCCCCGCCGATCGGCCGCTGCCGCGTACTGGTTCGCCGCGCGTGCGGCCGAGGCCGACGGCCGGATCACGGACGCCGAGCGACTGTACGAGAAGTCCGCCGACGAGGGTGGCGAGTTCGACCTCGCGTTGTTCGATCTGGCTCGCTATGCGTCGGATCGGGGGGACGCGGTACGCGGCCTGTCGCTGCTCTCCCGGATTCCGGGCGGGGACGAGCATCCGCTCTACGACGTGCTCCAGCACTTTCAGCCTGTCGAGCGACCAGGCCTGGGGCGCAACGACCGGTGCTGGTGCGGGTCGGGCCGGAAGTACAAGGTGTGCCATCTCGGCAAGGCGGATCATCCGCTCTCGGAGCGGGCGGAATGGCTGTACGTCAAGGCGACCATGCACGCGCTCGACCCGTCGTGGGCCGACGAACGGGTCGCGCTGGCGGAGGCGCGCGCCGGATACGGAGACGACGACGCGGTCGCCGATGCCGTCCACGACCCGTTGGTCGACGACGTACTCCTCCACGAGGCGGGAGCTTTCGCGGACTTCGTCGAGCGCCGGGGTGTGCTTCTTCCCGAGGACGAGGCGGAGCTGGCGCGGCGATGGACCGGTGTCGCGCGGTCGGTGTTCGAGGTGCTCGACGTCCGTCCAGGCGAGGGAATGGCCTTGCGAGATGTCCGGAGCGACACCGTAACCGAGGTCCACGTGCCGACGATCACGGGCGAACTCCCGGCCGGGACGCTGCTGTGCGCGCGGGTCCTGCCTGCCGGTGAGCTGCACGTGATGCCGGGCGGCGCCGAGGTCGTCACGGAAGAGCAACGCGAGGTGCTGCTCGAGATGCTCGGCGACGATCCGGTGGACGCGGTGGACCTCGTCGAGGCCCTCACGGGAGCCGACGCGGCCGACTTTTTCGCCTCCGTGGACGAGTAACTCTCAGCCCTCCCGTCCCAGTGATCTCACCAGCCCCAAAACTGGAACCTGTTCTCGAATATATGTGATATGAAGTAGCAGTATTCGTACCGGTGACGGGCGTCACAAGTACGGTGAGGGTGTTCGGTCATCGGGATGTGGGGGTTGTGGATGTCAGTCGACCCGTCTGCGGTCATCGTGGCGGTGGCCACGGCAGCAAGCGCACTCGTGCAGGGAGCCGACATACCAGCGGAAGTAAAGGACCAGGCCACACAGGTAATCGAGTCTTTCGAAGCTGCGGCTCCGGCAACGGATACAGGTGCTCAGGACTTGGTGGCCGCGCTGCCCGAGCCGATGCAGGAGAGTGCGCAACAGGCCGTCGCAGACGCAACGCGGTCGGTCGCGGAGGCCATCGAGCCGCACCTTCCCGCCGAGGCGGCAGCCGCACTGGAACCCGCGCCGCCACTCGTACCGGCACCGCCTGCCGCTCGGCCGACGCCGTTCGGAGTGACACCGTCCCTTCCGCTTCCGCCTCCGCCTCTCGCGCCGAATCCCGGTCCGGGCACGGGATCCGCGGCTCCCGGAGGTGGCGGCGGGGTCACCCTCCCGTCGATGCCGGCGACCCTCCCCGGCACGACGCTCGCCCCGATCGGCGCGATCGCGGTATTCGCTCCGTGGCTGAAGAAGGCAGGTGCGCTCTGTGACGGTGTCACCGCACCGGTGCTGGCCGCGCTCTACTCGGCGGAGAACGGATTCCGGTACGGGTCCACCGCACCCGTCTCACCGGTGGGCGCCAAGGGGCCCGGGCAGTTCATGCCCGGAACCTGGGATCAATACGGCAAAGATGTCGACGGCGACGGCAGAGCCGACATTCTCGGCATCGCCGACCCCGTGATGGCCTCGGGCAACCTGCTCTGCGACAACTACAAGCTCATCGACGACTGGAAGCGGCGCGGACTCGTCCAGGGCGACACCCTCGACCTGACGCTCGCCGCCTACAACGCGGGAGTCGGCGCCGTGCGCCGATCCGGGGGTATGCCGTCCGGGCATCCCGACTACGAAAATCAGACCAAGCCCTACGTCGCGAAGATCCGCGCGTCGGAACCGGTCTTCGCGCGCATGCTCTCGCCGTTCCTGGGGCTGGGGATCGGTGGCTCGACCGACACCGGCAATCGCATCGTCGACCTCGCGTTCAAGTTCCTCGGCCTTCCGTACGTCTGGGGCGGCGGCAACATCCACGGCCCGTCGGGCGGCGGGTTCGACTGCTCGGGACTGACGTCGCACGCGGTGTTCGCGGCGACCGGAATGACGCTCCCGCGCACATCCGAGACGCAGTGGCGCGTCGGCACCGAGATTCCGCTCCAACTCGCGCAGCCGGGCGACCTGCTGTTCGGAAACTGGCAGGCAGGCGGTCCGGGACACGTGGCGATCTACATCGGTGGAGGACAGATGGTGCACGCACCCACCACCGGAGACGTCGTCCGCGTCGGCGCGGTCTTCCCGGATATGAAGGCACGCCGCATCATCTGAGAGTCGGCAGTTCGCCGGAAACGACAAGGACCAGGCCGGAAAATCCGGCCTGGTCCTTTTTGTGCGACTCAGGGATCAGCCCTGGTACGGCTCCGCGCTGACGAGCGTCACCTTCATGGTGTTGCCGTTGGGCAGCGTGTACTCGCGGGTCTCGCCGACCTTCGCCGAGATCAGCGCGCCACCGATGGGCGAACCGGGGGAGTAGGTCTCGAGGTCGCCGTTGCGGGCGCCTTCTTCGCGCGTCGCGATCAGGAACGTTTCCGTGTCGGTCTCGTCACCGTCGTAGTAGACGGTGACGACCGAACCGGGGAGTGCGACACCGGACTGAGTCGGTGCCACTCCCACCTTGGCGGCGCTGAGCAACTCCTGGAGCTGACGGATGCGGGCTTCCTGCTGGCCTTGCTCTTCGCGCGCCGCGTGGTAGCCGCCGTTCTCCTTGAGGTCACCCTCTTCGCGACGCTCGTTGATCTCGGCCGCGATGACGGGACGATTGGCGATGAGCTGGTCAAGTTCGGCCTTGAGTCGGTCGTACGACTCCTGGGTCAGCCAGGTCACCTGGGTCTCGGTCATCTCGATCACTTCCTTCGGGTTGGAGCCCCCGGCTCCGTGGACAAGTCGTGCACGTGCAACGACTACGAGCACGACCCCCGCAATCCCCCCTGGTATGCAGGTGAGCAGGGCCGCACTGTGCTTCTATGCAGCAATACACGGCCCCAATGGGTGGAACCGTGTATCCCGATATTCTAGCACCATCGCGGTGAGGTGCCGGGAAAACCGCTGCTGAGAGCGATGAAACTCAGGGCGCGCGCAGGTAGTCCGGGGCGTCCGTGCTGCAGCCGTACTCGTCGGCCATTCCGGGGCGTTGCGTGGTGGTGATCCGCGACGTGAGGACGACGGTGGGGGAATCGGATGCGGGGATCAGAACCTCGCGCCGGCCCGTCTCGCTGCCGTCTTTCGACCGCGCGCGGATGACGCACACCGCGTCTTGCGTGGGATCGTCGCGGGTGACCTTGAGTTGCACGTCGATGGCGTGATCGTCGACGACATCGAACGCCACGATCTCCGACTCGATCGGCGCCGAGTTGTTCTGGAACAACACGAACGCGAGCAGCAGGCCCGCGACGAGACCCGCCGCGGTGAAGCCCCAGCGTCTGCCCCGCATCGACCCCTTCTTCGAGGGGTAGCGATCGGAGGGGTAACGGTCGGTCGTGGTGGTGTTGCTCATCACTTTGCCTTCGAGCCCGTGCAGGCGGGCGGGCGGTGCCGCGGGGTCACGGCTGACGGAGGGATTATCAGGTGGAACTATAGGGGAAGGACCCGAACGGCCCGCGAGGCGGTCGCCGGTGCGGTCACGACCATGCACAAGACGTGAGGTGGAGGAAAACACGTGAGCGGACTACGGCTCATGGCCGTGCATGCCCATCCCGATGACGAGTCGAGCAAGGGTGCGGCCACGATGGCGCGTTATGCGGCAGAGGGTCACGATGTTCTCGTCGTCACGCTCACTGGCGGCGAACGCGGTGACATCCTCAATCCGGCGATGGACGTCGCGGGCGTCCGCGACCGGATGAGCGAAGTGCGACGCGAGGAGATGGCCGAAGCCGCCCGCATCCTGGGCGTTCAGCAACTCTGGCTCGGCTTCGTCGACTCCGGGCTGCCCGAGGGAGACCCCAAGCCCCCGGTGCCCGAAGGCAGCTTCGCGGCGATCCCGCTCGACGAACCGGTACGCAGGCTCGTCAAGGTCATCCGCGAGTTCCGGCCCCACGTGATGACCACCTACGACGAGAACGGCGGCTACCCGCACCCGGACCACATCCGGTGCCACGAGGTGTCGGTCGCCGCGTTCGACGCCGCAGCGGACCCCGAGTTCCATCCCGAACTCGGTGAGCCGTGGGAAGTGGCCAAGCTCTACTACTCGCACGGCTTCATCCGCAAGCGGATCGAGCTCTTCCGCGACGAGTACGTGCGTCGCGGCGAGAAGTTCCCGATGGACGAATGGCTCAGCCGGTGGAAGACCGAGCAGGGCGACCTCATGGCCCGGGTGACAACCCAGATAACCTGTGGTGACTACTTCCCGCAGCGTGACGATGCGCTGCGGGCACACGCCACGCAGATCGATCCCAATGGCTCCTTCTTCGCGGTGCCGTTGGACATCCAGCAGAAGGTCTGGCCGACGGAGGAGTTCGAGTTGGCCAAGACCCGCGTGGTCACGCAGATTCCCGAGACGGATCTGTTCGCGGGCATCGAGGACGGACGGGTGAAATGACGGTAGACACGCTGGCGGTCGCGGTCCTGGCACAGGACCCGACCGGTCCCGAGTTCGGCAAGGCGTCGCCTTTCGGTCTCGCGCTGGTCGTGGTGCTGCTGATCGCGACGGCCCTGCTGATCTGGAACATGAACAAGCGTCTCGGCAAGCTGCCCGAGACCTTCGAGCCGGAGAATCCCGAGCCCGACCAGCTGGTGGACGACGGCACCCTGCCGGGCGTCGTGCAGGCCGGCGATGCGGCATCTCCGTCCACCACGACGGGAGCCACCGCCGTCGAGCTCGGAAAGACGGAGTCGCCGGCGGATCCGGAGCGCACGCCTCCCACCGCGTCGAACTGACGTCGTCGCCCGCGCTTCGACGTAACGTGGGGGAATGGCGAATCTCCTTGCGGATTCACTGAGTCCCTACCTGCGGCAGCACGCCGGTAACCCGGTCGACTGGCACGAGTGGGGCGAGGCAGCACTCGCGGAGGCGCGTGAGCGCGACGTGCCGATACTCCTGTCCATCGGCTACGCCGCGTGCCACTGGTGTCACGTCATGGCGCACGAGTCCTTCGAGGACGAGGCGACCGCTGCGGTCATGAACGAGCACTTCGTGTGCGTCAAGGTCGACCGGGAGGAACGTCCCGACCTCGACGCGATCTACATGAACGCGACCGTCGCGACCACCGGGCAGGGCGGATGGCCGATGACGTGCTTTCTCACTCCCGACGGTGCGCCGTTCTATTGCGGCACCTACTACCCGAGCACGCCGCGCGGGGGGATGCCGTCCTTCCAGCAGCTGCTCCACGCGATCACCGACACGTGGCACCAGCGACGCGACGACGTCGGAAAGGCCGCGGCCGCGATCGTCGGGGAGTTGCAGCGCAGCAGCGGTGGACTACCGCCCGGCGCGGGCAGAGTCGACGCCGCACTGCTCGACGCCGCCGTGTCGGCGGTCGCGCGTGACGAGGACCGCGAACACGGCGGATTCGGGGGAGCGCCGAAGTTTCCGCCGTCGAATCTGCTCGAAGGTCTCCTGCGCGGGTACGAGCGCACGCGCCGCACCGACACGCTCGATCTCGTCTCCCGTACCGCGGAGGCGATGGCGCGCGGCGGTATCTACGACCAGCTCGGGGGCGGATTCGCGCGCTACAGCGTCGACGCCGGCTGGGTGGTGCCGCACTTCGAGAAGATGCTCTACGACAACGCGCTGCTGCTGCGGTTCTACGCCCATCTCGCCCGGGTTACCGGTGCGGTGCTCTTCCGGCGGGTAGCGGAGGAGACCGCCACCTTTCTCCTGCGCGACCTGCTGACCGCCGAAGGCGGCTTCGCCTCGGCGCTCGACGCCGACACCGACGGCATCGAAGGCCTCACCTACGCGTGGGCACCCGCGCAGCTCGCCGAGGTGCTCGGGCCGGACGACGGCGCCTGGGCGGCGCACGTCTTCTCCGTGACTCGGGAGGGAACCTTCGAAGCCGGCACCTCCGTGCTGCAGTTGCGCGACGATCCCGATGACGCGGAGCGGTTCGCGCGGGTGCGCGAACGGCTGCTCCTGTCGAGGCAGACCAGGCCGCAACCAGCCCGCGACGACAAGGTCGTCACCGTCTGGAACGGTTTCGCCGTCACCGCGCTCGCCGAGGCGGGAGTGGCCTTCGGCGTCACCGAGTGGATCGAGGCCGCCGCGACCTGCGCCCGGACGCTGCTGGACCGGCACCTGGTGGACGGCCGTCTGCGACGGGCATCGCTCGGTGGGGTGGTCGGTGAGCCTGCCGGGGTGCTCGAGGATTACGGAGCATTCGTCACCGCGCTCGTCGCCCTGCACCAGGCAACCGGCGATGCGAGCTGGCTCGCTCCCGCCCGCGGGCTCGCCGATACTGCTCTGGCCGCCTTCGCCGACCAGGAGAAACCGGGTAGCTGGTTCGACACCGCACACGACGCCACGACACTCGTCGCGCGGCCGCGAGATCCTATGGACGGCGCGACTCCGGCGGGCGCGTCGCTGATCGCCGAGGCGTTGTTGTTGCTGTCGGCACTCGAGGACGGTGACGGCCGGTACGCCACCGCTGCCCATGCGTCCCTGGCCGCCGCGTCGATACTGCTCGAGCGTGCCCCCCGGTCGGCGGGCCATTGGCTGACCGTGGCGGAGGCGGCCGTTCGAGGGCCTCTCCAGATCGCCGTCGCCGGCGGCGGCGACCTCCTGCGGGCCGCACGGCACGCCGCACCCGGTGGCGCGATCGTCGTGGGCGGTGATCCGGGCTCGTCACCGCTGCTCGTGGACAGGCCGCTCGTCGACGGCGTACCCACCGCCTACGTGTGCCGGGGGTTCGTGTGCGACCGTCCGGTGACGTCGGTGCCCGATCTCCTGGACGTACTCGCGGCCTCGTGAACGACGCGCGACGCGCTCGTCATGCCCAGGTGGACTCGGCCCGGGAGCCGAGGAAGTCGCCTTCGCTGGTCACGGGTGCCTCGAGCATGCCCGCGCACGCGTCGACGAGGAAGTAGGCGAAGCCGGTCCAGTTCGGCTCGACGGATTCGCGCTCGAGACGTTCTTCGTACTCGGCGCACGCGTCGATCACCATGTGCCCGAGAAGCCACGACCGGCCGGTGATGACCGACGCGGGAAGATCCGACACGGTCGCGCGCGCCCGGCCGATGAGGTGGACGATGTCCGGGTCCGCCGTGGTGTTCGCGGCCACGGTGGCGACCATCGAGGGCACCGTGCGCAGTTGCCGGAGAAATCTCGCTCGCCAACTCGGGGCGGGAAGCGAAGCCAGCTGGTCCGTCAGCGGAACGATGAGGCAGCTCAACAGGTCTCGTAGTCCCGGCTCGGGACCGAGCAACTCGACCAGTTCCCGCCGCCGACGTCGCGCGTCCTCGGAATACCGCATCATCGTCGCGCGCACGAGAGCGTCGCGACTGCCGAAGTGGTAGCTGACGGCGGAATGGTTCGCGTTGCCGGCGTGCTCGGCGATGCGCCGGTTCGACACCGCGTCCACTCCGAACGTGGCGAAGAGTTCCTCGGCCGAATCGAGGAGCGCCTGTCGTGCCTGGTCGCCGTATGTGCCCACGGTCGTTGCCGCCGCCTTTCTGTGTCGGGTCACCAGTGTGCCCAGTGCCGATGGGACGAAGGTCACCAACGTTCGGCTTGTCGAGTTTAAGACATGCCGCGTAACTTTTTAAGTCGGGCAGCGTATTTCTGGAGCACACCGGGAGCCGCGTCAGCCCGGACACCCGAGGAGATACGAATTGACCGACACACTCGCGCCCGAGAAGAGCGGCCCGCCGGGAGGTGACGCCGACGAGGCCGACCTCGCACGTGCTCGCAAGGAACACATCGGCCGCTACGTCGCGATGATCCTGCTGCCGTTCGTGATGGTCTCGATGATGATCACGGGCTACCTGGCCGCGATGCACTCGCCTGCCCCCAACAACATGCCGATCGCCGTGGCCGGGCCGGCCCAGCAAGCGGAGCAGTTCGCTCGCGCCCTCGAGGACGCCGACCCCGACGCTGTGGACGTCCGTGTCGTCTCCGGCGCCGACGCCGCTCGCGATCTCGTCCTGGCCCGCGAGGTGTCGGGCGCGGTGGCACTCGCCGAGAACGGCACCGCGACGGTGTACACGGCCGGTGCCGCCGGTGCCTCGCAGTCCTCCATGGTCAGCGGCCTGCTCGCGCCGCCGGTGCTGGGACAGGGCCTCGATCTCGTGGTGGAGGATCTCGCCCCGCTGCCTGCGCACGACACCGCCGGACTGGCGGCGATGTTCATGGCCACCGCACTCATGCTCGCGGGCTACATGCCGTTGAGCGTCATGCTGTCGAACTCTCCGGAACTCCTGCGGATCCGACGTGTGGTCCCGTTGCTCGCGGGATGGTCCGCCCTCATCGCCTTCCTCGTGTGGCTCGTGGCCGGCCCGGTCCTCGGCGCGGTCGAGGGCAACACCGCCGCAGTCCTGGGCATCTCGTGGCTGTCCGTCTTCGCGGTCGGTGCGGTGCAGTTGTTCCTCACCCGCATCCTCGGACCGATGGCCGTCATCGCCGGCATGTTGTTCCTGATGGTCCTCGGCGTTCCGGCATCCAACATGGGCATGTCGGTGCATGCGCTGCCGGGGCTGTACGCGACGCTGCACGGTTTCCTGCCGACCGCGGCCACCGGTGAAGCGCTGCGTTCGGTCCTGTACTTCGGAGGTGACGGCCTCGGCGGTCACTTGCTGGTTCTCGCCGTCGGAGCCCTGCTCGCGCTCGTCGCGACCGTGGGCGTCGACGCGCTGAAGCGTCGTCGCAACCCTGACGCGGGCGACCCCGAGATCACGCTGCCGTCGCTGACCGCCGGACCGCGTCCGGCCAGCAACCGCGTCCGCTATGTGACGCTGGCGTTCTTCCCGCTGGGCATGGTCGTGATGATGCTCTCGTTCATGCTGGGTGCGATGTACCAGCCGGCTCCGCGCGACATGCCCGTCACGGTGGTGGCCGCGACCACCGAGCAGGCCGAGCAGGTGGTTGCGGGTCTGGAAGAGAACATGACCGGCCTGTTCGCCCTGGAGGCATCCGACTCGGTGGACGCGGCACGCGCCGCCGTCCAGGACCGGACGGCCGTCGCCGCCTACGTCCTCCCGTCCGCGACGTCGCCCACCGCGACCCTCGTCACCAACGAAGCCGCGGGTGTGAGTCAGCAGCAGGTCGTGACGACGGTCTTCGGTCAGGTGGCCGCCGGTTCCCAGATGCCGCTCACCGTCGAGAACCTCGCGCCGCTGCCGGGTGCCGACTCCATGGGGACGGTGACGCTCTACGTCGCGATGGGCTGGATCATGTCCGGGTTCATGCTCGTCGTGGTGGCGAGCAGCGCGCAGCCCGCCGCGATGCGCCTGCGTCGGCTTCTGCCCATCGCCGCCGGGTGGTCGGTGTTCATGTCGACTGTCATCTGGGTCATTGCCGACCCGATCGTGGGAGCCGTCGACGGCCACTTCTGGCAGCTGTTCGCCACGGGTATCGTCGCGATCTTCTCGACGGCGCTGTTCACCGCGGTTCCGGCTCGACTGTTCGGGCTGCTGGCGGTGCTCCCGGCGGTAGCCATCCTCATGTTCCTGGGTGTCCCCGCGTCCAACGGTGCGCTGTCGGTGTACATGACGCCGGAGATCTTCACGACGCTGCACGCGGTGCTGCCGATGCCGGCCGCCGTGGAGTCCGTCCGGTCGATTCTCTACTTCGGCGGCGACACGGTCGGAAGCCACCTCGTCACCTTCGCGATCTGGGGCGCGGTCTCGCTCGTGTGCGTCGTCGTGATCGACGCCGTGCGGGCGCGGTCGGCCGCACGGAAGCAGGCCGTCGACGCCTGACCCCGGTTGTCCCACCCCGGCCGGCGATGCGCACCCGCGCGTCGCCGGTCAGGTGTGTGCGGGCGTGAGCATCACCGACGCCGAGTCGATGTCCTCCTTATCGAACGCCTCGAGTACGGCACGGGTGAGCGAGCGACGTACGCCCCACTGCTTGCCGGCACGCACCCGCACCGTCAGCCGCAGCGTCACGACACCGGCGCTCACAGAGTTGACCCCGAGCAATTCGGGCTTGTCGAGCACGTCGGCCACGATGTCGTCGCCCTCGACCCGGTCGAGCACCGCACGCAGCGCCACCTGACAGGCCCGGTGCACGTTGGCCGTCGGCGCGATCGGGATGTCGACCACGGCGACCGCGTGTCCCTGGCTCATGTTGCCGACCCTGAGGATTTCGCCGTTGCGGCAGAACCACAGGGTGCCGTCGATGTCGCGGATCGTGGTCACACGCAGACCCACCGATTCCACCGTGCCCACGGCGTCGCCCACGTCCACCACGTCGCCCACGCCGTACTGGTCCTCGAGAAGCATGAACATTCCGGAGATGAAGTCACGGACCAGGTTCTGTGCACCGAAACCGAGCGCAACGCCTGCGATGCCGGCGGAGGCGATGAACGGTGCGACGTTGAAGCCGAGACTGTCGAGAGTCTGCAACACTGCCCAGACCAGCACGATGATCGACACACCCGATTTGAAGACCGAGCCGATGGTCTGCGCGCGCTGCGTCCGGCGTTCGCGCGCGTGCGGGTCGCCGACGGCCTTGCCTGCGCGTTGCTGCAGCGGCTTGAGGATCGAGAGCCGTGGCCCCTTCGAGGGGTCGCGAGGCTTGGTCATCCGGTCGATCAGGCGGTGCAACACGAATCGGAGCACGATCGCCGCGACGATATAGCTTGCGATCGCCAACGGGCGTTCGATGAGCCACTCACGGTTGGTCTCGGTCAGTTCGAAGGCCAGGCTCCAGCCGGGCAGGTTCGGCATAGACATCGTTCGCGAGTGTACAAATCTGTGACTTGTGGGGCGCCTGCTGTGAGATGTGACACGTGAGCCCAGCGAGAGCGCTCAGCCGAACACGACAAGCCACACCGCGACGGCATGACAGAGCGCGGCGAGCACCGTCGCGGCATGGAAGAACTCGTGATACCCGAACGTCGAGGGCCAGGGATCCGGCCATTTCGTCGCATAGAGAACGGCTCCTGCGCTGTAGAGCAGACCGCCTGCCAGCAGGAGCAGCATCGGCACCAGTCCCGCCTCGTCGACCAGGTCGCCCGCGACCGGCACGATGGCCCAGCCGAGCAGCAGGTAAAGGGGAACGCCGACCCATCGGGGCGCGGTGGGCCAGAGCATCTTCAGTGCCACGCCCGCGAGCGCTCCCGCCCACACCACGACGAGGAGGGTCCGGCCGGTCTCGGCGGGCAACGCCAGCACGGCGAACGGCGTGTAACTCCCGGCGATGAAGACGAAGATCATCGAGTGGTCGGCTCGCTTCATCCACATGCGCGCGCCGGGATCGGTCCAATGGACCCGGTGATAGAGCGCGCTCACTCCGAAGACGCCGCAGACCGTAGCGCTGTAGATCGCGGTCGGCCACACCGCGTCCGGCCGATCGGCGAGGAAGACCGACGCGAGGACGAGGGTGATCCCTGCGACCACGGCGATCGTGAAAGCCCACAGGTGAATCCATCCCCGCATACGGGGTTTGACCGGCAGTTCTTCGATGCCGAAAGCCGTCATGAGGACGCCCCACCTTCTCGACTCGCAGGTAACCTACGGTGCCGTAGGTCGAGTTCGAGGTCACGATACCGCCTGTGGAAGCGTCGCGACCGGCAGTGTGACCACCGCCGCGACCCGTCACTCGGGTGGGCGTAATGTGACCCACGTGGTGATGACGGGGTGAGCGCTCGAGGCGTGTTGTACCGACTCTACGAGCGCCGGTTGCTCAGGCAACTGGAGGGCGCACAGCGCCCGTGTCATGTCGCGGTGATGTGCGACGGGAACCGCCGGTGGGCACGGGAGAACGGGTTCACCGATGTCAGCCACGGTCATCGCGAGGGCGCGAAGAAGATCGCCGAACTACTCGGCTGGTGTGACGCGGCCGGGATCGACACGGCGACGATCTACCTGCTCTCGACCGAGAACCTGCGCCGCGACCCGGAAGAACTCGACGTCCTTCTGGAAATCATCGCCGACGTCGTCGAGGAGATCTCGGCGCCGGGCCAGAACTGGAGCGTGAAGATCGTCGGGGCGCCCGATCTGCTGCCGGAGGACCACGCGAAGAGGCTTCGCGACGCGGCCGCGAGCACCGCTGGACGCACCGGGACGCATGTCAACGTGGCCGTCGGATACGGCGGCCGGCAGGAGATCGTGGACGCAGTGCAGTCTCTGCTGCGCACGAAGAATGCCGAGGGTCTCACCGGCACCGATCTCATCGAATCGGTGACCGTCGAAGCTGTCGACGACCACCTCTACACCTCCGGGCAACCCGATCCCGATCTCGTCATCCGCACCTCGGGGGAGCAGCGCCTCTCGGGCTTCCTGCTGTGGCAGAGCGCCTATTCCGAGATCTGGTTCACCGAGGCGTACTGGCCGGAGTTCCGGCGCGTCGATTTCCTTCGCGCACTGCGCGACTACGCGGCCCGGCACCGGCGCTTCGGCATCTGAGTCCGCGCCCCGCGGCCGTCACAGCTTGCGCAGTCGCAGCCTGTTGATCGAGTGGTCGGAATCCTTGCGCAGCACCAGTGTCGCGCGGGGACGGGTCGGCAGAATGTTCTCCACCAGGTTCGGCAGATTGATCGAGTGCCAGATCTCTTTCGCGGCGCTGATCGCATCGCGATCGGAGAAGTTCGCGTAGTGGTGGAAGTGCGCCTGGGGATCGGCGAACGACGTCTTCCGGAGCGCGAGAAACCGCTCTACGTACCACTGTTCGATGTCTTCGAGGCGGGCGTCGACATAGATCGAGAAGTCGAAGAGGTCGGAGACCATCAGCCGGGGCCCGGTCTGCAGCACGTTGAGGCCCTCGATGATGAGGATGTCGGGCTGCCGGACGATGTGGTACTGGCCGGGAATGATGTCGTACGAGATGTGTGAGTAGATCGGCGCCGTGACTTCCTCGGCACCGGATTTGACCTCGGTGACGAACCGAAGGAGTTTGCGCCGGTCGTAGCTCTCGGGAAAGCCCTTGCGGTGCATGATGTTGCGCCGCATCAGTTCTTTCGACGAATACAGGAATCCGTCGGTGGTCACCAGGTCCACCCGCGGATGGTGTTCCCAGCGCGCGAGCAGCGCCTGCAGCACGCGCGCGGTGGTGGACTTGCCCACCGCGACCGATCCCGCAACACCGATCACGAAGGGCACCTGCTGGTCCGGGTGCTTCTCTCCGAGGAAGGTGGCGGTCGCGGCGAACAGCCGCTGACGCGCGGCCACCTGCAAATGGATCAGGCGGGCGAGGGGAAGATACACCTCCGCGACCTCGGCGAGGTCGATCTGCTCGCCGAGTCCCCGGAGCCCGATCAATTCGTCCTCGGTGAGGACGAGCGGCGTCGACTTCCGCAGTGTGCGCCACTGCTTCCGATCGAACTCGATGTAGGGGCTGGGTTCGCTCAGGCGAGCCATCGGCACCGTCCCTCGACGACGGGTGACTCGTCGGTACCTCCCACGGAGCAGGAGCGGCGATGCATGTCCATGGAACGAATTGTGCTCGCAGACACAGCGCGATGCCTCGTCGGGGTCCCGTCGTGCGCCCCGGACCGCCTCCGGAGGACGAGTGGGGGACTAGGGTTGCACGTTATGCGAACGGACGACGTCGTTACCGAATACCTGCTGCTGGGGCTGTCTTTCGACCGCCTCGAGGAGGGATTCGTCGATGCGTATACCGGGAATCCGGAACTGCGCCGGCGGATCGAGAACGCCCCCCGGCCCGATCCCCGTGACCTATCCCACACGGCACGTCGTCTGCGCGAGGAACTTCCGTCGGCATCGTTGCCGGAGGAGCGCACCCGATTTCTCGAGGTGCACCTGCGCGCGATGGAGTGTTCCGCCCGCAAGTTCGCAGGTGAGGACATCGGATTCGTCGACGAAGTCGACGCGTACTTCGACGTGCGGATCGCCCCCGGCAACGAGGACGACTATCGCGACGCGCACCGGCGCCTCGACGCCCTTCTCCCCGGCCCGGGGCCGCTGGCCGAACGTCTCCAGGCACACCGCGCATCCGAGGTGGTGCCCGCCGATCGCCTCGCAGAGTGTGTGGAGGCTTTCTCCGGTGCGCTGCGCGAGAAGGTGCGCGCGGTGTATCCCCTGCCCGACACCGAACGAGTCGAGTACGAGGTCGTCGGCGACAAGCCGTGGTCCGGATTCAACTACTACCTCGGCGACTACCGGTCGCGGGTGGCGATCAACTCCGACCTCGAGCAACATATGCCGCACCTGCCGCACCTGATCGCCCACGAGTCGTACCCGGGGCACCACACCGAGCACTGCCGCAAGGAGGCCGGACTCGTCGCGGCCGGCCAGGCCGAGCAGACGCTGTTCCTCGTCAACACCCCTCAGTGCCTGATGGCAGAAGGTCTCGCCGACCTCGCGCTCGACGCGATCGTCGGACCGGGCTGGGGCAAGTGGGCGCAGGACATCTACGCCGATCTCGGCCTTCGGTTCGACGGCGAACTCGCGGAACAACTGCACGACGCGTCGGCGGGCCTGCTGTCGGTGCGGCAGGACGCGGCGCTTCTCCTGCACGACCGTGGCCGCGACGTCGACGAGGTCGCCGGGTTCCTCGAGCGCTGGTCGCTGTCGAGCCCGCAACGTGCCCGGCAGGCGCTGCGATTCCTGTCGTCTCCGTTGTGGCGTGCCTACATCAGTACGTATGTCGAGGGATACCGCCTGCTGGGCGGGTGGCTCGACCGGGCTCCTGCCGGAGCGGACCGTGCCGAGCGGTTCCGCCGGCTTCTCGACGAACCTCTCGTGCCCAGCAGCCTGCGGTGACCTGCGTCTCGACCGGGGTCCGCCGTCCGGCGGGGTCGACGGGGTTCGTAGACTGGAATACGTATCCTGCCGCCCTTCGCTTGGAGAATTCTCGATGACCGCTGTGCCCGGCAACGACATGAATACCGCCGCACTCGCCGACCTCGATCCCGAGGTCGCCGAGGCCATGGCAGGGGAGTTGTCGCGCCAGCGCGACACCCTCGAGATGATCGCGTCGGAGAACTTCGTGCCGCGCGCCGTACTGCAGGCTCAGGGCAGCGTCCTGACCAACAAGTACGCCGAGGGCTACCCCGGCCGGCGCTATTACGGTGGCTGCGAGAACGTCGACATCATCGAAGACCTCGCCCGCAACCGCGCCAAGGAACTCTTCGGTGCGGAATTCGCCAACGTGCAGCCCCACTCGGGCGCCCAGGCCAACGCCGCGGTGCTCATGGCCCTGATGACCCCCGGAGAGAAGCTGCTCGGGCTCGACCTCGCGCACGGCGGTCACCTCACGCACGGCATGAAGCTGAACTTCTCCGGCAAGCTGTACGACGTCGCGTCCTACGGGGTCAGCAAGGAAGACCACCGCATCGACATGGACGAGGTGCGCGACATCGCCCTGCGCGAAAAGCCGAAGGTCATCGTCGCCGGCTGGTCCGCCTACCCCCGCCACGAAGACTTCGCCGCGTTCCGCGCGATCGCCGACGAAGTCGGTGCCTACCTGTGGGTGGACATGGCGCACTTCGCGGGACTGGTCGCCGCAGGCCTGCACCCGTCGCCCGTGCCCTACGCGGACGTCGTCTCCACGACCGTGCACAAGACGCTCGGCGGTCCGCGCTCGGGCCTGATCCTCGCAAAGAAGGAGTGGGCCAAGAAGCTCAACTCCGCGGTGTTCCCCGGCCAGCAGGGCGGACCGCTCATGCACGCCATCGCCGCGAAGGCCGTCTCCTTGAAGATCGCCGCGAGCGACGAGTTCAAGGACCGCCAGCAGCGCACCCTGTCCGGCGCGCGGATCCTGGCCGACCGCCTGTCGCAGCCCGACGTCGCCGACAAGGGCATCTCCGTGCTCACCGGAGGCACCGACGTGCACCTGGTGCTCGTGGACCTGCGGAACTCGCAGCTCGACGGCCAGCAGGGTGAGGACCTCCTCCACGAGGTCGGCATCACCGTCAACCGGAACGCCGTGCCGTTCGACCCGCGGCCCCCGATGGTCACGTCCGGCCTGCGCATCGGAACCCCCGCGCTCGCGACCCGGGGCTTCGGCGACGCGCAGTTCACCGAGGTTGCCGACATCATCGCGCAGACGCTCGTCGGCGACGCGGACAAGGACGCGTTGCGGGCTCGCGTGAGCAAGCTCGCGCAGGATCTGCCGCTGTACGAGGGACTCGAAGACTGGAAGCTCGTCTGACCGGTTCCGCGTTAACGCAATTTTCATCGACACGCCCCCTCCGCTACCCGGCGGAGGGGGCGTGTCGGGTTTAGCGTCGGGGGTGTAGTCGGCGCAGGTGCCGGGTACGCGGGAGGTCCCTGATCGTGTGGCTGACACAGTCCGAGCGAGGGGGCCGGCACCAGGCTCTCGTGGTCGTGACGACACCAGGGACTACCGGCCCACCGAACGACGTCTGCCGCGGTGCCGTGCAGACCGAGGAGCCTCACGTGAACGCAACACGCTCCGTCTCCCCCCGCTCCGAACGCCCGAGTGCGTCCCCAGCGACGAAACCCCTCGTTCGTACCTACGTGCTGGACACATCGGTGTTGCTTTCCGATCCCTGGGCGGTCACCCGGTTCGCCGAGCACGAGGTGGTGCTTCCACTCGTCGTGATCGGCGAACTCGAGGGGAAACGTCACCATCACGAACTGGGATGGTTCGCCCGCGAATCGCTCCGACTGCTCGACGACCTGCGACAGCGATACGGCCGGCTCGACCAGCCGATTCCCATCGGGGAGTCCGGCGGAACCCTGCACGTCGAGCTCAACCACACCGATCAGGCGGTCCTGCCCGCGGGCTTCCGCACCGACACCAACGATTCGCGGATCCTGGCGTGCGCGCTCAATCTGGCGGGCGACGGACGCGAGGTGACGCTGGTCAGCAAGGACATCCCGCTCCGCGTCAAGGCCGGTGCCGTGGGGCTGACGGCCGACGAGTACCGCGCGCAGGACGTCGTCCCGTCGGGGTGGACCGGTATGACCGAACTCGACGTGGATCGGACGGTGATCGACGAGTTGTTCGCCGAGGGCGTCGTCGATCTCGATGAGGCTCGGGACGTGCCGTGCCACACGGGAATTCGTCTTCTGGGAGGTTCGTCGAGTGCGCTGGGCAGGGTGACGGCGGACAAGCGGGTCCAGTTGGTGCGCGGCGACCGGGAGGCATTCGGGTTGCACGGGCGTTCCGCGGAACAGCGGGTCGCGCTGGACCTGCTGTTGGACGAGTCCATCGGCATCGTCTCGCTCGGCGGCAAGGCGGGCACCGGGAAGTCCGCGCTCGCGCTGACCGCAGGCCTCGACGCGGTGCTCGAGCGTCGCTCGCACCGCAAGGTGGTGGTGTTCCGGCCGCTGTACGCCGTGGGCGGCCAGGAGTTGGGGTACCTGCCGGGATCGGAAGCGGAGAAGATGAACCCGTGGGGTCAGGCGGTGTTCGACACGCTCGAAGGTCTCGCGAGCCCTGCGGTGATGGACGAGGTCATCAGCCGCGGCATGCTGGAAGTGCTTCCCCTGACGCACATCCGCGGCAGGTCGCTGCACGACTCGTTCGTGATCGTGGACGAGGCCCAGTCCCTCGAACGCAACGTTCTGCTGACGGTGCTGTCGCGGCTGGGGGCGGGATCACGCGTCGTGCTCACCCACGACGTCGCGCAGCGCGACAACCTGCGGGTGGGACGGCACGACGGTGTCGCCGCGGTCATCGAAAAGCTCAAGGGTCACCCGCTGTTCGCGCACGTGACCCTGACGCGCAGCGAGCGGTCGCCGATTGCGGCACTCGTGACCGACATGCTCGAGGAGTTCGCGCCGGGAGTGTGAAGACGGCGTGCGGTAGCCCTGCGGCGCACCGCACAGGTGACCGGCCCGATGCCCCGTTTCCTCCTGCCGAGGGAACGGGGCATCCGGCTATCGGGTCTCGTCGGTGTCCGTCAGCGGTCCCAATTCGGCTTCGAGGACTTCTTGGACCACGCGCATCGCGGCCAATCCCGCGGGAGCGCCGCAGTACGCGCTGCAGTGGATGACCGATTCGACGATCTCGTTGCGGGACAGACCGTTGCGCAGGGCGCCGCGAACGTGCCCGCGCAACTCGTTCTCCGCGCGCAGGGCGATGAGCATGCCGAGGTTGAGCAGGCTGCGGCTACGTCGATCCAGACCGGGCCGCGACCACACCGCGCCCCACGCGTGTTCTGTGACGAACTCCTGCATCTCCTCCGAGTCCGTGCCGCGAGCGCGGTCGAAGGCCCGTTCGACGAAGTCGTCTCCCATCACTTCGCGCCGGATCTCGAGTCCCGCTGCGAAACCCGGGGTGTACTCGGCGTCGGTCATGGCACTGCTCCTTGTCGGCCTGTCACCGACCGGTTCGATGACCGCAGAATTCTATGCCGCGACCGCCCGGCGACCGGTTGCAGCACGGACGAGCCCGCGGAGTGCTCCCAGCGCCATGTTGCCAGGGGAGAAGTGGTCGTCCCACACGGCGATCCGTCCGTCGCGCAGATGGAAGGTGCCGCACACCCAGAAACCGATCTCGACCGGCCCCAATCGGAAGATGTCGGTCCGTTCGGTGAGGACGACGTCCCCGTCCGTCGCGATGTGGTGGGTCACGACCTCGAACCCGACCCACGGACGTGCCATTCCGTGGAGCATTCCGCGTACCCGGCTGCGGCCGCGCACGGTCGGTAGGGATGTGTTGTGCCATGCGATGTCGTCGGTCAGCAGATCCGTCGCGGCGTCGAGTTCCCCCGACGCCAGCGCGTCGAGGAAACTCTGGACCGTGACGATGGAGCTACCCGAAGTCGGGATGGTGGTGCTGTCCTCGCTCATGCGTCTCCTTTGCGGAATGTGCCCAGGCCGTTGGTGTCCCAGTACTCGAATGTGACGTCGTCCGGTGTGAACACAGCTTTCGACATCGTGCCGTCGGGAGCGTTCTCGTTGCTGAGCGGGAAAGTGAACACGTCGCCGTCCCAGTGCGTCAACGGGTACGTCCGGTCGTCGGGGCCGATCACCAATGCCAGCTCACCGTCGTTTTCCTCGATCCGTGCCGGGCCGAAGTACTCGTTGTCGTAGACGCCGGTGTAGTCGGCGAGCGGCTTGGGCGGCTCCGGATCGGCCGGTGGCGACTGACCGACGAGTGACCCGACCGGATCCGCGAAGGACGACAGCGCGTCGGTATACAGGCCGGACCAGTCCTCGCGGACCTCCCCGAACTGCACCAGGTCGGCGAACTCCGCCGCGAGAATCTCCGGCACCCCGATGGGGGCGGCGTTCGTCAGGACGACGATCGCGACGTCGGCGGACGGAATCGCGGTGAACACGGTCGCGGCACCGGATGCGAATGCTCCCGAATGGCTCAGCGTCACCCGACCGGAGGAGCTCGTGCCGACATCGAATCCGTAACCGTAGGATCCCGTCCGGCTGTCCGGGGTCTCGGGTGGCGACGACGTCGACTGGGGTGTGAACGCTGCTTGCAGCGCCGCGGGCGATGCGATGCGTCCACCCTCGTACTCGCCGTTCGCGAGAAGCATGGTCAGCCACTTCGCGACGTCCTCGACCGACGAGCTGATTCCGCCGGCGGGGGACTGCTCGTCGGGCACCCGCACGTCGCGGGCCACATATTCCCCGTCGACGAGGATGTGCCCGGTGGCGCGATTCTCCCGCGCCGCGAAGTCTGCGAACCGGGAACTCGTCGACGTCATGCCGAGGGGTTCGTAGAGAACTTGCTCCGACAGGTCGGCCCAGCCCTCCCCGGAGGCCACCGCGACGGATTCGGCAGCGGCGGTGAGTCCGAAGTTGGTGTAGTCGTAGGTGATTCGATACGGCGCCAGCGGCAGATAGCGGAGACGTTCGATCACGTCGGCGCGGTCGTAGCCGATGTCTTCGAGGTCGTCACCCGCGTGCTCGGGAAGGCCGGAGCGGTGCGAATACAGGTCCCCGACGGTGACATGGGAACCGACGTACGGGTCGGCGAGGGTGAATGTCGGGAGGTGCTCGACAACCGGAGTGTCCCAGGCGACCACGCCTTCGGCGACCTGGTGCGCCACGACGGTCGAACCGATCGGTTTGGACATCGAGGCGAGTTGGAAGACGGTCTCCGCGTCCACCCGTTCGTCGGACCCGGCTCGGCGTACTCCGAAACCCTCTGCGAAGACGGTCTCGCCGCCGTGCACGACCGCGACGGCCATACCCGGGATGCCGGAACTGTCCATGAGCCCTCGGGCCAGATCTCCGAGCTGGGAGACCGCGTCGTCGATCTGTCCGTCCGGGATGTCGACGCCGGCGACCTGGGGTGGTGACAGGTTGCGGGTGGGATCTGCCGTCGCCGAGGCTTGCGCGCCGGGTGACGGCGATTCGCTGCTCTCGGTGTTGTCGGTGCTCGTGGATGCGCAGCCGGCGGCGACGAGCACCACGACGGTGACAGCCATGGTCGAACGATGACGGCGTGAAACTCGCATGTCGGCCTCTTTCGCTGCCGCGAATCCTATCGGCAGGCGAGACGCAGTGAGTCCTGATCCGGGTTCGCGTGGCGAAACAGCAGAAATGCCAATTTCGTCGTCGGGATCGGGCACCCTGGAACTCGGTGTGAGTCCGAACTTCCGGCAGTGCCGAGTATCGGGGCTGCGAGCCTTCGAGGAGCGACGCCATGAGAATTCCACGACGAAGTGCGTCCATCGCTGCGGCAGTTGCTGCCGTCGGACTGGTAGCGGTCGGTTGCGGGGACGACAACTCCGCATCGGACGTGGTCGGGAGCGCGACCAGTGCCGTCGGATCCGCAGCCGAAAGCGTCGGGTCGCAGGCGCAAAGCGCGGTCGAGTCGATCACCGCCGGCGAGGATGCCGAGAGCACCGGTTCCGGCGAACCGTCCGAACCGGCCGCCGACCAGTCGAGCGCCGTGCCCGGACCGAACGGCGAGGAGGTCGAACTCAGCGGACCGATCCTCGCGAAGTACATGGAGGTCGGAGGCGCGGAGAGTCCGCTCGGCAATGCGACCGGCAACCAGGAGGAGGTCGGTGACGGCTACGTCGCCGAGTTCGACGGCGGCATCATCGCCTGGAGCCCGGACACCGATGCCCACATCGTGTGGGGCGAGATCCGTGTCGCGTGGGAGGCAGACGGCGGCGCGGGCGGCGTACTCGGCTTCCCCATCAGCGACGAGGAAGTCGTTCCCGGAGGGTTCCGCAGCAATTTCCAGTTCGGCTACATCACCTACATCGACGGTGCCACCGAAGTCGTCCAGGAATGACGCGCGCCCGCGCCGGCGGGGTCAGTTCTCGCGTTCGACGCGCGCCATCGCGAGGACGTCGAGGCGGCGGTCGAGTTCTTCCTCGCTGAGGCTCTCACCGATCAGGCCGCGGTCCACCACGGCCTGCCGGATGGTTTTGCCTTCCTTCAGTGCCTCCTTCGCCACAGCCGCGGCTTCCTCGTACCCGATCGCGGAGTTGAGCGGCGTCACGATCGACGGTGACGACTCGGCGAGGGTGCGCAGACGCTCGACGTTGGCGGTGAGTCCTTCGATGCAGCGGTCGGCGAACAGCCGGGAGACGTTGGCGAGCAGACGGATCGACTCGAGCAGGTTACGGGCCATCACCGGGATGTAGACGTTGAGTTCGAACGCGCCACCCGCACCGCCCCACGCGATTGCGGCATCGTTGCCGACCACCTGCGCGGCCACCTGCGTAACCGCTTCCGGGAGAACCGGATTGACCTTCCCCGGCATGATGGAACTGCCCGGCTGCAGATCGGGAAGGCGGATTTCTCCCAGACCGGTCAGCGGGCCGGACCCCATCCAGCGCACATCGTTCGCGATCTTGGTAAGTGACACCGCGACCGTGCGAAGCGCGCCCGACGCCTCCACGAGTCCGTCGCGTGCCGCCTGCGCCTCGAAACTGTCGAGTGCGGGCCGGAGCGCCTCGACGCCCGTGGCCTTCACAAGCTCTGCGACAACACGTACACCGAAGTCCTCGGGTGCGTTGAGGCCGGTGCCCACCGCGGTACCGCCGATGGGCAGTTCACCGAGCCGCGGCAACGTCGCTCCGAGTCGCTCGATTCCCGCTTCGATCTGGCGGGCGTAGCCGCCGAATTCCTGTCCGAGTGTCACGGGCACGGCATCCATCAGATGCGTGCGACCGGACTTGACGACGGTGCGCCACTCCTCGGATTTCGCGGCCAGTGCAGCGCGGAGGTGTTCGAGTGCGGGAATCAGATCCTTCACGACCGCTTCGGTCGCCGCGACATGCGTCGCAGTGGGGAAGGTGTCGTTCGAGGACTGCGACATGTTGACGTCGTCGTTGGCGTGCACGTCCACCCCGCCCCGGTTCGCCAGGGACGCGATGACCTCGTTGGTGTTCATGTTCGAGCTGGTGCCGGACCCCGTCTGGAACACGTCGATCGGGAACTGGTCGTCGTGCTTGCCCGCGGCGATCTCGTTCGCGGCGGCGATGATCGCGTCGGCCTTCGCGGGATCGAGCAACCCCAGATCCTTGTTGACCTGGGCGCACGCGCCCTTGAGCAGGCCCAGTGCATGGATCTGCGCCGGTTCGAGTGCGCGACCCGAGATCGGGAAGTTCTCGACGGCACGCTGAGTCTGGGCCCGCCACAGGGCATCCACCGGAACCCGGACTTCACCCATCGTGTCGTGCTCGATGCGGAACTGCTGGGAAGACTGTTCGGATGTGTCGGTCATGAATCCACCGTATGCCCGGCACAGCAGCGATGCGGGGCGGCACGACGACACACTCCGTCGAACCGCCCCGCACCACAGACGAGATCAGGGCATCGGAGGCGCAGCGCCCTCGACTCCGTGGAAGTCGATGGACGAGAACTCACCGAGCTTCTCGAGACGGTGGTACGCCTCGACCATCCGGACCGTGCCGGACTTGCTTCGCATGACGATGGACTGCGTGGTCGCGCCGCCACCGTAGTAGCGCACGCCCTTGAGCAGGTCGCCGTCGGTCACGCCGGTCGCGCAGAAGAAGATGTTCTCGCCCGTGACGAGTTCGCGGGTCGTGAGGACCCGGTCGAGATCGTGGCCGGCGTCGAGGGCTTTCTGGCGCTCGTCGTCGTCGGTCGGAGCGAGCTGCCCGTGCAGTTCGCCGCCCATGCAGCGGAGCGCCGCCGCGGCGATGATGCCCTCGGGGGTACCACCGATGCCGAGCAGCATGTCGACCCCGGAGTCCGGCCGTGCCGTCGCGATCGCACCGGCGACGTCGCCGTCGGAGATGAGCCGGATACGCGCGCCGGTTTCCCGGGTCTGACGAATGATCTCGGCGTGCCGCGGACGGTCGAGGATGATGACGGTGGTGTCGGAGACCGCGCGGTTCTTCGCCTTCGCGACCCGGCGGATGTTCTCCGCGACGCCGGCGGACAGATCGATCACATCGGCAGCCTCGGGGCCCACGGCGATCTTGTTCATGTAGAACACCGCGGACGGATCGAACATCGAGCCGCGCTCGGCGACCGCGAGTACCGCGATCGAGCCCGGCGCGCCCTTCGCCATCAGCGTGGTGCCGTCGATCGGGTCGACCGCGACATCACAATCCGGGCCGTCGCCGTTGCCGACCTCTTCGCCGTTGTAGAGCATGGGCGCTTCGTCCTTCTCGCCCTCGCCGATCACGACGACGCCCTGCATGGACACCGAACTCACCATGTGGCGCATCGCGTCGACGGCGGCTCCGTCGCCGCCTTCCTTGTCGCCGCGTCCCACCCAGCGACCCGCAGCCATCGCCGCTGCTTCTGTCACACGCACCAACTCGAGTGCGAGGTTGCGGTCCGGAGCTTCGCGACGAGATGGGGTGCTGGCCGTCATGGGCTACTGCCTCCTGAAGATTTTCGGTCGACGCGGGGCGCCGGCACGTGGGCGGCCGCCGTTCGGCGCCCGCACGATCCGATACGTGTATCGCGTCCTGATTGTCTCACCACCGCCGGTCGCGCAGGCTGCCGGACCCGGGCGGCGTCGGCACGCCCGGCATCGGGCTGTCAGACTGGATGGGTGGCATCCGACAAACCCCGCATCCTGAACGACTCCCGCGACATGGCCTGGTCGCTGATTCCGTTGGTCGCGCTGTGTCTTCTCATCGCTGCGATCGCCAGCCAGTGCTCGTTCAGTCCGGGTGGACCGACCGCCGGTCCGGTGCCGTCCTTCGACGTCGATGCAGGTCTGCAGTACGACGCGCAGGAACTCGGCTTCCCGATCCGTCAGCCGGAGGTCCCGGACGACTGGCAGGCCAACTCGGGTAGCCGCAGCATCATCTCCGGCGCCGAGGGCGGCGACTCGAGCACCGTCGGGTACATCACGCCGGCAGGCCGGTACGTCAGGTTCACCCAGTCGAACGCGGGCCAGACCGAACTCGTGTCGTTCGTCGCCGGAGGCTCGCGCGCCGTCACCGACCTCCGCGAGGTCGACGGACGCGAATGGGTCGTCTACGGCGGCGAAGGCGTCGAACCGTTGTGGGTGTCCGACTTCGGAGATGTCCGCATCCTGATCGGCGGATCAGGCGACGAGGCCGAGCTGACCGCCCTGGCCACCGCCGCGGGTCAGGCCGAGCCGATCGTGCCCTGAGAGGGCCTACTCCTCGTCGTACTCGTCGGCGTCCTCGTCCGAGTCGAGGTCGTCCGCGTGGGCAAGCGCGCTCTCGACACGTTCACGGGCACCGGCAAGATGCTCCTCGCAGCGCTTGGCGAGCGCTTCGCCGCGCTCCCACAGCTGAAGGGATTCGTCGAGATCGAGTCCGCCCTGCTCGAGCATCTTCACGACGCCGACCAGTTCGTCTCGCGCCCGCTCGTAGCCGAATTCCCGCACGTCGGCGTTGGCGTCGTCCACAGTTCTTGCCTCAGTTCTCGTATTCGTCATTTTTCGTGTCCCATGACCGCAGCCCGGGCGGCGCCGTCGGCCACCCGCACCCGGAGCTGGGTGCCGATGGGCATCTCGCCCAGCGAACGCACCACCTCGGGGGTTCCGCCGGGCACGACCCGCTGCACGACGGCGTACCCGCGTGCCAGGGTCGCAGCCGGTCCCAGCGTGCTCAAGCGGGCGCGCATGTGTTCGAGCGTCGACGACGCCATCGCGATCGTCCGCCCGATGTCGCGCCGCCCGGCCTCCCGCAGCCTGTCGATCTCCTCGTGCCGGCGATCGAGGGCGCGGAACGGGTCGGCCAGCACCGGTCTGTCACGCAGTTGCGCGATCACGTGTTCTTCCCGCCGCACCCAGCTGCGCAGCGCCGACGCCGAGCGGGCCCGCAGTTCGTCGACCAGCATCTGCTCCGCGACGGCATCGGGGACCACACGCTTGGCCGCGTCGGTGGGTGTCGCGGCTCGCAGATCGGCGACGTGATCGGACAGCGGGCTGTCGGGCTCGTGTCCGATGGCACTGACCACGGGGGTCGTGCAGGCCACGATGGCCCGGCACAGCGCCTCGTCGGAGAAGGGCAGCAGATCTTCCACGCTGCCTCCGCCGCGGGCGAGGATGATCACGTCGACGGCAGGGTCCGCGTCCAGGGCCTCGAGTGCGTCCAGGATCTGCGGCACAGCGGTCGGGCCTTGCACGGTGGTGTGCCGCACGTCGATCTGTACCGCGGGCCAGCGTCGCTGAGCCACCGACACCACGTCGCGTTCGGCGGCGCTGGCCCTGCCCGTGATCAGACCGATGCGCCGGGGGAGGAACGGCAGCGGCCGTTTGAGCCGCGGATCGAACAGTCCCTCGGCCGTCAGCAGACTCCGCAGCCGTTCGATGCGGGCGAGCAGTTCACCGATTCCGACGGCGCGGATCTCCGTGACCCGCAGCGACAGGGTGCCGCGGCCCGCCCAGTAGGTGAGCTTGCCGAACATGATGACGCGGCTGCCCTCGGTGACCGGCACCGGTGAGTCCTGCAGCAACTGAGGGGCGCACGTCACCGGCAACGACATGTCGACGGAGGCATCGCGCAGGGTCAGGAACGCTGTCCGGGTGCCCGGGCGCGCATTGATCTGGGTGACCTGGCCTTCGACCCAGATGGTGCCGAGCCGATCGATCCACCCGGCGACCTTCTGCGAGACGGTGCGGACCGGCCACGGATTCTCCGGAGAATTGGGCCGCGCCGCGGATTGCGCCGCCGTCACTTGTCACGCACGGTCGTGACCCGGTTCGACAGCATCGTCATGAACGGGGCGCGCGCCGCGTGTGCGGTCTCATAGTCGAGCAGAGCGGTGAGATCCTCGGCCGAGAGGGTACGAAGACGCGCGCGCAACTGCGCGAGCGTCAGCGAGTCGTAGTCGAGATACTCGACGATCTCGGGAACGTCGGCGGTCTTGGTGGCGGCGGTCTTCGTGGCGGTGGATTTCGCAGCGGCAGACTTGCCGGCGGCCTTCTTCGCCGCACGCTTCCTCGGCGCCGGTGCCGCCGCCTCGGACGCGGGCTTCTCGGCGGCGGAGGGGGCTGGTTCGTCGTCGGCAACCGGTGGAGGTGTCGAATACAGGGCGAAGCGGCCGGGGGTGGCCGACCCCTCACCGTTCGTGCCGGTACCTGCGCCGGTGCCGGTGTTCGTGTCCGATGGAGCGGACTCGTCGAACACCGCCCACTCCGGGTTCTCCTCGGGGCGTGCGCCGAGAGATTCGAAAAGATGATCGCCCTTGATCGCCAGCGACGTCAGCACCTGCTGAAACCGCATCGTCGTCTGAAGGATCTGGCTCACCGTCGTCATCGGAAGCGAGACAGCGGTACTCGGCAGTTTGAGGGTCTCTTCGTAGGCGGTGACGGCCATGCCGGCGGCCACCCGTGCCATGAACGGTGGACGGATCATCCCTCAAGCCTGCCCGATGAACCGCATGATTGGTAGCCGAGCCGGGCCCGGGGATCACCCGGCCCGTACTCTGGTGGTATGTCTGCGTCTGTTCCACTCGAAGTCGGGATCACTCGATCGGCCCATAGCGCGGCCTCGGGCAAACGAGTGCTCCTCGCCGAACCGCGCGGTTACTGCGCCGGTGTCGACAGGGCTGTCGAAACGGTCGAGAAGGCCCTCGACAAGTACGGAGCACCCCTGTACGTCCGCAAGGAAATCGTGCACAACCGGCACGTCGTCGAGACTCTCGCCGATCGTGGTGTGGTCTTCGTCGACGAAACCGACGAGGTTCCGCCGGGATCGGTGCTGGTGTTCTCGGCACACGGTGTGTCACCGGCAGTGCACCAGTCCGCCGCAGAACGTGAACTCCGCACCATCGACGCGACCTGCCCCTTGGTGACCAAGGTCCACCAGGAAGCCAAGCGGTTCGCGCGCGACGACTACGACATCCTGCTCATCGGCCACGAGGGCCACGAAGAGGTCGAAGGCACCGCCGGCGAGGCCCCCGAGCATGTCCAGCTCGTCGACGGACCCGACGCCGTGGATTCTGTGACGATCCGTGACCCGGAGAAGGTCATCTGGCTCTCCCAGACCACGCTCAGCGTGGACGAGACGATGCAGACCGTGCAGCGACTCCGGGAGAAGTTCCCGCAGCTGCAGGATCCGCCGAGCGACGACATCTGCTACGCCACCCAGAACCGGCAGGTCGCGGTGAAGGCCATGGCCCCCGAGTGCGACCTCGTCATCGTCGTCGGGTCACGCAACTCCTCGAACTCGGTGCGTCTCGTCGAAGTGGCGCTCAATGCCGGTGCGCGTGCGGCCTACCTGGTCGACTACGCCCGCGAAGTCGACCCGGCATGGCTCGAGGGCGTCGAGACGGTGGGCATCACCTCGGGTGCGTCGGTGCCCGAGATTCTGGTGCAGGGCGTCGTCGATCTGCTCGACGAGCACGGTTTCCACGACGTGCGGTCGGTGACCACGGCCAACGAGACGTTGGTGTTCGCCCTGCCGCGCGAGCTGCGCGCGGCGCGCCACTGACCGTCGGCCGGTCCGCGTAGCGGTCCGCCCGGATCAGTCTTCGTAGCGGTCGCGGTACCGCACCTGCGGCGGGTCGTACGCCGGCGCGGGATGCGGTGCGACGGCCGGACGCGGCTCCCTGCGGACCGGCTCGGCTGCCGGCGGACGGCGGCGCGGGGCGCGCTCGTCGGCCGGCGGCACGAAATCTGTGCGAGGCGGACGCGGGCGCCGTGGCGTGCGTGCGACGGGCGGCGCGGGGTCGACGGCGCGCGCACCGTCGCCGACCGGGGCAGGGCGGCGTCTGGGCGCGGGTTCGGCCCGGCTGTCGGTGACGTCGCGTACCGATGCGGTCGGCGGCGGTGCCTTGCGCACGGGCGCGGCGCCCGCCGCAGCCGACGGCTTGGCGGACCTGGGAGTCGTACGCGGAGCGCTGCGTGTCCGTCTCGGCTCGCTGTCGCGATCTGCCGTCCGGCGACCTGCGGCACGTGTCCTCGATGCCGAACGTGCGCGCTGCCGCGGGGCACGCGAACGTGCTCCTCCCGCGCTCTGCTGAGCGGCGTAGATCCGGAAACCGCCGATCAGGAGCGCGACGACCGTGGCGAGAAGCATGGCCGGGAACCTGTTCACCAGCGGGTACGCGACGTTGAGCAGGAGGTCTTTGAGGCCCGACGAGCTTCCCGTCGAAATGATCTCCTGGCCCAGGGGGACCGCCACCATGAGAAGCAGCGGCGGTTGTGCCATGGCGGTGAACAGCCCACGATGGCGCACCGCGACGACTGCCGCGATGCATCCGAGCACGTAGAAGGCGGTGAACGCGGAAGTGAGTTCGTTGCCACGCGCGGCGTCGATCAGAATCCCGACGGCGGTGGACCCCGCCGCGATGGTGAGCGCACCCCACCACGGCACGCCCGGCACCGTCGAAATCAACGACCGCGTGTCGAGCGGCACCGCCGAGCGGGCACGTTGGGTTGCAGACACGAGCTAAACACTAGCGCGGCGGCGTCAGCTTGCTTCGTCGACAGGACCGTCGGATTCCGTTCTGCCCTGTTGCGTGCTCCGGCGCGGCCAGGCGTCGACCCGTCGTATCTCGGGTACGTCGCCGTCGAAGATCTCCAAGTCGTGGAGCTTGCGGGCTGTGACTCCCACCCTCGTCTCCATCGACGACACCGTGACATTGAAGGTCTCGACTGCCTTGCCCAGCTGTGACCCGAGGCGGTCGAGATGGGAACCGACCGCGCCCAGACGCTGATACAACTCGCGGCCCAGCCGGTGGATCGTCGCGGCGTCGCGGGACAGCGCCTCCTGCCTCCAGGTATGCGCGATGGTGCGCAACAGCGCCACGAGCGTCGTGGGGGTCGAGAGGATGACGTTCCGCGCGAAGGCGTACTCGAGCAGATCGGGATCGGCACCCAGCGCGGCATCGAGAAACGGATCGCCCGGGACGAACAGCACCACGAACTCGGGGCTCGGGTCGAACGACTCCCAGTAGGCCTTGGCGGACAACTGGTCCACGTGGGTGCGTAGCTGGCGCGCGTGGCGGGTCAGGTGCTTGGTGCGCTCGGCGGGATCATCGGCTTCGGCGGCATCGAGGTAGGCGGCGAACGGCACCTTCGCATCGACCACGATCTGTTTGCCGCCCGCCAGGTAGACGACGAGGTCGGGGCGCACACCGTCCTTGCCGACCTGCGTGTCGAAATCGCAGTGCCGGACCATCCCGGCGAGTTCGACGACGCGCTCGAGCTGGATCTCACCCCAGCGTCCGCGAACCTGCGGTGCCCGGAGCGCGGTGACGAGCTGTTGCGTCCGGGTGGACAGCAGCTGCGACACCCGGTGCATCCCTTCGACCTGCTCGGAGAGCCCGGCATACGCGTGCACGCGGCTCCGCTCGACCTGCTCGACCTGCCGGGCCAGGGCGCCCACCGCGTCGTGCAGCGGATCCACCAGACGCGACACCTGCTCGCCGATCGCACCGGACTGGCGCCGTGCGGCGTCCTCGCTCACCGCGGCCAGCGACTGCCTCAGCTGTGCTTCGTTCCCGCGCAATGCGGCGAGCTCGGACTCGGCCCGCGCCGCACGTTCACCGTCGCGCGAAGCGCGGGCGAGCCACCCGAGAACGGCGCCCAGAACGAGGGCCACGAGCAGTCCGAGTGCCGTGAGTGCGGTCATGTGGCGCATGATGCCGCATCCGTCCGACACCCGCCCGGAACCCGGCGGTGTCGGAACGCTGCTCTACCGTCGGTGTCCATGCGCATCCTGCACACCTCCGACTGGCACATCGGGCGCACCTTCCACGGTGTCGACCTTCTCGCCGACCAGCGTCGTGCCCTCGACGCGATCGCAGGCCTCGTCGCCGAGCAGGACATCGATGTGGTCGTCGTGCCCGGCGACGTCTACGACCGTTCGATCCCGAGTTCCGACGCGGTCGCGGTGTGCAATGCGGGCTTCGAGGCCATCCGCGCGGCCGGTGCGGTCATCGTCGCGACCTCGGGCAACCACGATTCGCCGGTGCGGCTCGGAGCCGGAGCAGCGTTCGCCGCGCACGGCGGTCTGCACCTGATCACCCGGGTGTCGCAGATCGAGCACCCCGTCGTCCTGGAGGACCGGCACGGGCCGGTCGCGTTCTACGGCCTTCCGTATCTCGAGCCCGAGATCACCCGCACCGAACTCGGTGTGCCCACAGCGCGTTCGCACCAGGAGATCCTGGATGCCGCGATGCGCCGCGTGCGGGAGGACGCCGCTCGGCGCGGGGGCCGCACCGTGGTGCTCGCGCACGCGTTCGTGGTCGGTGCCGAGCCGACCGGGTCCGAACGATCGATCTCCGTCGGTGGTGTCGAGACGGTTTCTGCCGCGTCGTTCGCCGGCGCCGACTACGTGGCACTCGGGCATCTGCATTCGCCGCAGACCGTCGCGGAGCACGTGCGGTACTCCGGATCTCCGCTGCCCTATTCCTTCGGTGAACGCACCCACCGCAAAGCGGTGTGGATCGCCGACCTCGACGAGACCGGTCTCCGGTCCGTCGAACGCATCGAACTGCCGGTGGTCCGGCCGCTGACCAAGTTGACAGGCACGCTCGACACGCTGCTCGGCGATCCCGCCTACGCCGAAGCGACCGAGCACTACGTCTCGGCCACACTCACCGACCCGGTCCGTCCCCTCGACGCGATGCGCAAGCTGCAGGAACGGTTCCCGCACGCCGTACACGTCGAGTGGCAGCGTCCCGCGTCCTTCTCCGAAGGCACCTACCGAGACAAGGTGCGCGGTCGCAGCGACGTGCAGATCGCCGAGGCGTTCCTCGGCGACGTGCGCTCCGCACCGTCGGCTCGTGAGCTCGGGTGGATCGGCCAGGCGTTGCGCGACGCCGACCGCAAGCAGGGCGTCGGCGACGTACTGCCCGGCGCCGACCGCGCCCGGACGGATGTGCCCGCGTGAGACTCCACACGCTCGAGGTCACGGCGTTCGGCCCGTTCGCCGGCACCGTCGAGATCGACTTCGACGAGCTCGGCTCCGACGGCTTGTTTCTCCTCCACGGACAGACGGGCGCGGGCAAGACATCGATCCTCGACGCTGTGGCCTTCGCCTTGTACGGCACCGTTCCCGGGGCCCGCGCCGACGGCCGGCGCCTCCTCTCCGACCACGCTCCGGCCGGTGTCGCACCGCGGGTGCGGCTCGAAGCCACCATCTCGGGTCGGCGGATCGTCCTCGAACGCAGTCCCGAATACGAACGTCCCAAGATGCGGGGCACCGGCACTGTCAAGCAGCAGGCCAAGGCGACACTGACCTGGCTCGACGGGCAGGGCGAGAACCTGTCCCGGATCCCCGACATCGGTGACGCCGTCAAGGGCTTGCTGGGGATGAGCGCCGAACAGTTCTTCCAGGTGGTGCTTCTGCCGCAGGGTGAGTTCGCGAAGTTCCTGCGCGCGGGCAGCGACGAGCGCGGCAAGCTGCTCGAGCGACTGTTCGACACGACTCGCTTCGGGGATGTCGAGCAATGGTTCCGCGACCGCCGTGGCACGGGCGGCAAACTCCTTGCCGAACAACAGAAAACGGTCGACCTTCTGGCCGCGAAGGTGGCCGCCGCCGCGGGTATCGAGGCGGGAGCCGACGCGGACCCGGTCGAGTGGGCACACCGGTTGTCCGCCGAAGCCGCCGACACCCGCGATGCCGCCGCCGCGGTCCTCGAACGCGCCCGCGAAGTCGACGCGGAGAACCGCCGCGCGCTCGACACCGCCGTCGCGCTGGAACAGAATCTGCATCGCCGCGCCGGCGCCCTCACAGTGCTCGACACGCTGACGGCCTCCGAACCCGACCGGCAGCGGTTGCGCAGCGAGCGCGACGCCGCGCGACGCGCGGTTCCGGTCTCGGTCGTCGATCTCGATGCGGCGCGGGCCGTCGCGGACGCGGAGGCTGCTGCCAGGGCCGCGCGCGCAGCCCGCGCTCCGCTCGAGGAACACGATGAAGGCCGGGCACTGCTGGCAGAGGTCGGTGACGTTCCCGCAGACACCGACCGCGCCGTGATCCGGCCCCGGTGCGAACAATGGTCGGCGGAGGTTGCGCGGCTCGACGATCTGCTCGAGCAGCATCGGCACGTGGCAACGATCGAGGCGGACCTGGGCCGAGTGGCCCAGCGCCGCCGCGCCCTCGGCGACGACCACACGACACGGGTCGCCGAGCGCGCTGCACTGCCCGACCGGCTCGCTGCCGCGGTCGCCGCGGTGAGCGAGTCGGAGCAGGCCGCCGCGTCCCTCCCGGGACTTGTCGCCGCCCGCGACCGCGCCGCGGATTCTCTCGGTGCCGCAGTCGAACTCGCCGCGCTCGGCACCGACCTCGAACGAGCACAGCAACGGGTGCTGACGTTGCACTCGGCATTCAACGACGCCCGCGACAGGCATCTCGACATCCGGCGTCGCCGTATCGAGGGGATGGCCGCCGAACTGGCGGCCCGGCTCACCGCCGGCGAGCCGTGCGAAGTCTGCGGTGCCACAGAGCATCCCGCTCCCGCCGTCCCGGCGCCGGACACGGTCACGAAGAACGACGAGGCCGCCGCACAGGCTGCGGAACAGCGCGCGGAGCGAGCGCTCGCCGACGCGCGGACCGCGGCAACCGAGATCTCCGGGGCCGTTGCGGTGCTGCGTCAGCGTTGCGGCAACGTTCCGGTCGAGGATCTCACCGTCCGTCACGCCGACGCGGTTTACGCACACGACGCGGCGAAAGCGCTCGCCGAACATCTGGTGCGGCGTCGCGCCGCGGTCGACGAACTGCACCGTCTCGCCACCGACCTCGACGAACGAATCCGCCGCGTCGAGGCCGAACTCGCAGACCTGGACCGCCGCACCGCGGTGCTCTCCGCCGAGGCCGCGGAGGTCCGCAACCGCATCACCGCTGCGGTCGGTGATGCCGACTCCCTCGCGCCGCGGCGTCGCCGGGCCGCTGAGCTCGCCGCCTCTGCGACCGCGCTGCTCGATGCGCGCTCGACGGCCTCCCATGCCAGGAAGGTCGCCGAGCAGCGGTCCGCCGAGGCGCTCGCCGCCGCCACCGAGGCCGGTTTCGCCGACCTCGACGCTGCGCGTGCGGCGCTCCGTTTGGGGGAGCGGATCGACGAGATCGATCGTGTGCTCCGAGCGGCCGACAACGAACGGGCGGTCGCGCAGGCCACGCTCGCCGAGCCTGCGATAGCCGTTCTCACCGGAGACGAGACGGCCGATGTGCCCGGGGCGCGGGCAGCGGTCGCCGCGGGCGCTGCCGCGCTCGACCGGGCGCACGCTGCCGCCACCGAGGCTGCCCGCCGGTACCTCGACATCGACGCCTACACGGCGCGTCTCGAGCAGGCGTACGCGAAACTTGTCCCTCTCCGCGACGAGCAGGCCGAACTCGCCGACCTCGCGGACGTCGTGGCCGGTGGCGGCTCCAATGCCAAGAAGATGTCGCTGCGCTCCTATGTGCTCGCGGCGCGTCTCGAGGAAGTGGCGGAGGCCGCGTCCGAGAGACTGCGCAGGATGTCGGGCGGCCGGTACGAGTTCGTGCACTCCGACGCGGCCGACACCCGCGGTCGACGCGGTGGCCTGGGGCTCGACATCCACGACGAATACACCGGCGTGGTCAGGTCGACGAAAACCCTGTCCGGCGGCGAGTCGTTTCAGGCGTCGCTGGCGCTGGCGCTCGGGCTCGCGGACGTCGTCGCAGCGGAAGCCGGCGGACTGGTCCTCGACACGATGTTCATCGACGAAGGGTTCGGCACCCTCGACGCGGACTCCCTGGATGCGGTGATGGGAGTGCTCGACGAATTGCGCGCCGGAGGTCGGGTCGTCGGGGTGGTGAGCCACGTCGACGAGATGCGGCAGCGGATCCCGAGCCGGCTGCACGTCATCCGCGGCCGGTCGGGATCCACTGTTCAGGTCGCGAGCTGACCCGCAGGAGCGTCCGTCACTTCTGATCCGGCTCGGGCTCCGGCCCGGTGGAGGCGTTCGGATCGGGCGCCGAGGCGTCGCCGGGAGCGGGCAGAGCTTTCGTCGCGTCGTCCGGATCGACTTCGGCCGAGCGACTGTCGATCTGCTCGCCGATGTAGCGGATCACGACGGCGGCGACCGCAGCCACCGGCACCGCCAGGAACGCACCGACGATGCCGAACAGCGACGATCCGGCAGTGACCGCGAGCAGCACCACGGCCGCGTGCAGATTCATGCTCCGCGACTGGAGAACGGGCTGCAGGACGTTCCCCTCGATCTGCTGCACCGCAATGATGAGTGCCAGCACGATGAGAGCCGTGGTGAAGCCGTTGGCGACGAGCGCGACCAGCACGGCCAGGGCACCGGCAACGAAGGCACCCACAATCGGGACGAATCCACCGATGAACGTGAGGATCGCCAGCACCGGCGCGAGCGGTACACCGAGGATCACCAGACCGATGCCGATGAACACCGCGTCGATGAGGCTCACGACGGCCTGGGTGCGAATGAACCCGCCGAGCGTGATCCACATCCGGGTCAGGACCTCTTCGAGGTGCCGCCCGGCAGTGCTGCCGCTGACCCGATGCAGCCAGGGGATGAAACGCGGTCCGTCCTTGATGAAGAAGAACGACAGCACCAGGACAAGTGCGAACGTGATGAGGAGCGACCCGGCGGTGGTGACCCCGGAGAACACGCCCCCGGCGATCGAGGCAGCGCTGCCCTGGACACGTTCGACCACCGCGTCCACGGCGTTGTCGAGTTGCTCGTCCTGCAGGTTGATGGGCGGGCCCTTCACCCAGTCCTGGACCGTGTTGATGCCTTCGGTGGCCTTGTTGGCCAGATCGGGCACCTGATTGACCACCGACGGCACGATGCCGGCGATGATGCCGCCCACGATCGCGAAGAACAGCACGAGCGTGATCGACGCGGCCGGTGCGGGCGGGAGTCCGCGTTTGGTCATCGCCCGGGTCGGCGGCCACAGAATCGTCGAGACCACGATCGCAAGGGCGACCGGCAGCACGATCACCCACATCTTCTGGATGATCCAGCCCAGCACGACGGCACCCGCAGCGATCACAACCAGGATCGCGGACCACTTCGCGAGCCACATTCCGCCGGCACCGATGAGGGTGGCACGATCAGGAGTCTTCGACGATGTCGAGGCGGGGTTCGTCCCCCATGGGCTGGATTTCGATTCGGTCAACGCTGGTCCTTCCGACATGTCTGTGCGAGTCGACGTGCCCGACGTCCGTAAATCTACGGTCACCACGCCCGGAATCCGAGCATGAGCGGGTTGTCGGATTTGCCCGACCGAGAGTCCCCGCTCGTGGCACTCTCGAAACGTGACGTATGGAACGGGCATGTCCCGGAGAACTCGGGCATCGACAATGCTGGTCGCGGTGGCTGTCGCCGGTGCTCTCAGCGCGTGCAGCTCGGACGACGCGCCGACGGTGGACGGGGCGCGTTCCTCGGCGAGCGAGGCAGCGACGAATGTGCAGGAACAAGCCGGCGGGGTCCTCTCCTCCGTTCAGCAGGCAGCCTCCGATGCCGCCGACAAAGCCGGAGAAGCGTTCGACGACGCCAAGATGAGTGCGTTCGTGGCGGCGTTCCGTGCCGGCTACCCGCAGTTGTCCGCCGACCGGGAAACCTCGTCGATCGAGTCCGTCGTCACCGAGACGTGCCCGTTGATCGAGGACGGCGCCGGCGATCAGGAAGTCAACGACACGGTCGGCGAACTCGCCGCCGACGGGACATCCGTGCCCGACGACGAGCAGGCCGCGCGGATCGCGCAGTTGGTGCGGGTGGCGTGCGGATGAGGCGACCGCGCAGGGCCTGCGTAGAATATTGAACCCGTGAGCCTTACCCTCGGAATCGTCGGTCTTCCCAACGTCGGCAAGTCGACGCTTTTCAACGCGCTGACCAAGAACGATGTGCTGGCTGCGAACTATCCGTTCGCCACCATCGAGCCCAATGTCGGCGTGGTCGAACTGCCCGATCCGCGGCTGAATCGCCTGGCGGAGATCTTCGGTTCGCAGCGCATCCTGCCCGCCACCGTGTCCTTCGTCGACATCGCCGGCATCGTCAAGGGCGCGTCCGAGGGCGCGGGCCTGGGCAACAAGTTCCTCGCCAACATTCGCGAAGCGGATGCGATCTGCCAGGTTGTGCGCGTGTTCGCCGACGACGACGTGATCCACGTCGACGGTCGCGTCGACCCGCTCGCCGACATCGAGATCATCGAGACCGAGCTGATCCTCGCCGACATCCAGACCCTCGAGAAGGCGCTGCCGCGTCTCGAGAAGGACGCGAAGAAGAACAAGGACCTCAAGCCGCAGTACGAGGAGGCGGTCAAGGCGCAGGCCGTCCTCAACGAGGGCGCGACCCTGTTCTCGAAGAAGGACACCCTCGACTACGCGTTGCTGCGCGAGCTCAACCTCATGACCACCAAGCCGTTCCTCTACGTCTTCAACGCCGACGAGACGGTGCTCACCGACGACGCGAAGAAGCAGGAACTGCGCGAGGCCGTCGCTCCCGCGGACTGCGTGTTCCTCGACGCCAAGGTCGAGTCCGAGTTGATCGAACTCGAGCCGGAAGAAGCTCAGGAACTGCTCGACTCGATCGGTCAGGACGAGCCGGGCCTCGCCTCCCTCGCGCGGGTCGGCTTCCACACCCTCGGCCTCCAGACCTACCTCACCGCGGGTCCGAAGGAGGCGCGTGCGTGGACCATCCACCAGGGCGACACCGCACCGCAGGCCGCCGGCGTCATCCACTCCGACTTCGAGCGTGGCTTCATCAAGGCCGAGATCGTCTCGTTCGACGACCTCGACGCCGCCGGTTCGATGGCTGAGGCCAAGGCCCGGGGCAAGGTCCGGATGGAAGGCAAGGACTACGTCATGGCCGACGGCGATGTCGTGGAGTTCCGCTTCAACGTTTGATGGGGCTACATCGCCCAGGTGGGCGGCGAATCGTCATCACGAACCCGCAGGTGAGGGCCACTTTCTGAGCAGTGATAGCGCACCTGCGGATTAGTGGCTGATTAGCCCCTGCTGGGGCTAAGGCAGGGCTAGCGGCGGCCTTTCCGAGCCAGCACCCGAGAGCGCCTCGCCCGCAGGGCGAGGCGCTCAACGTGATTAAAGTATTTGGCGGTTGGATCAGCTAGCTATAAGTCACCGGCAACTCGACGGACTGAGGCCCGCTCGGTTCCGTCCAGGTGAGCGTCGCGTTGATCTGCGTCGCGTCGCCCATTGAAAACGCGGCAGGCCACCGGATTTTATGGAGAGGCGGGAGACTGAATGGGTCGTCATTCTGGCGGAACACCGAGTTCTGCCATTCCTGAAGGTCTATGCGCAGTTCCTCAGCCGTGATAGCGGTGCTCTTATTCTCGATCACAACGTAGTCATCTGTTGTTCCCTTAGCATTGGTCTCTCGGACCACGCTGAGCCGTGGCAGTGCGTGCTATGTAAGAACGGTCTGCTATCCCCGACTCGCGCCACCAGTTGTAAGTCAGTTACGAACGACGGATCGTCGCAGCTAGGAACGCACGGTGCCTTAGTAGCGGCTACCACAGCCACACCCCAGAACTACTCGGGAACTAGTTCCGTCGGGTAGCAGGGCGTTTGCATTGGCGCGCGGCCACCAGTAGCCGTAGCCTGGCGTTAACCGGGCAGTGCCCGCTTTTACCGCAACACCCCGGCACCCGGTCGGGATCAGCGGCTTCCCGCATTACCCGCGTGACAGCGTCCGCGGACAGTTGAGCAAATCAGCAGTACCCAGTTCGGTCAGAGACCGGCAGCAATTACAGAACCTGAGCAGTGCTCGGTTCGCTCGCCCGTCAACTCTCGTACCGAATTGGAGCAATCCGATGAATGCTGCGTTCGCGCACCCGGCAGTACCGGAGCCGACGAACGTGCGAGCGATCAGGCGCTAGGTCAGTCCCCAGCGCTTGTCGAGCTTTTCAATCGTCTTGGACAGGGCGGCGATCGCAGGCTCGCCGTTGTTTTCTTGGGCGTACTCGCGCAGGTCGGCCTCAAGTTGGCTGCGTTCATTGGCATCCAGCTGTTCGAGAAGGCTGTGGTACCACTGCTGGGTGTCGAGATTGAGCGCGCGCTTAAGTTCGGATTCCTTCAGCGGGTAGTACTCGTAGTCGGGGTTGTAGTCGGTAACGTCCGACGCCGCGCGGCACTCCTCGACTGCCTTCCGGAGTTTGTCGATCTCTCCGCGCCATACCTTGATCTTGTTGATCTTGCGCTGGTGCTGCCCGCGTCGTTTCTCGGCGCCCCACTGAGCCCACGGAGCGATCAACGACGCCACTGACCCTGATACCAGGCCACCAATCACACCGATCAGGGCTACAAGCCATCCATACACATGCTATTTGTACCGTTTCTACTGTGGCGTGTCTGCGCGACACGACCGGCGCCCTCATCGGCGCCTACCGACCTGCGGGCGATTAGGGGCTAACCCCTGAAGGACAGCCCCGTATTCTGGACCTCGATCTCGTGGTCTTTGCCGAACTCGTGTGCCAGCAGGTATTCGAGGGTCGCTTGTCGAAGATTCATATTCAATCCGGGCCCCACGGTTACCGCCTTGATGGAGTTCGGATCAAATGCCAACTCGGCGTAGGGAATCGGGCCTATGGCGGAAGTGCGGAATTTAACTCCGTGGGGGTGTGACACGCACACCCGCATTTCCATTTCGGCGGCAAAGCATGATTCCTTGAGGAATGGAATCGGGCCCTGAACGGCAGCCACGCCGGCGATTGCAGCTAGTGCACTTAGGTCTTTCTGATCGACTATTTCTCCGAAAATGGGGTCGTCTGCGGAGAATCCGTAGTCCGACAAATTCGAATCAGGATTATGGAGGATCTCGTGCATGCGCTTCAGCACTGCATCTGTATATTCCGCCTCGGTCCATCCGAAGGCTTGGCCGCCGTAGTCGACGTTGCCGCATCTCACGGCCCGTTCGTCGGGCTGGGAGCTTGCTAGGCTCTTTGTCAACAGTTCTTCATCGAAAGTGATGCAGTACCCATCTTTCGCATAACCGCGCCATTGTCCGAGGTCGTCGGGATGTCTGGAGAAGCAGCACACGTACTGTCCATCCTTGGGATTTGACCCGGCTCCCCTTAGCATTCTGATGACGGTCTGCACGGATGCTTGGAGTTCGGCTGTGAAGGGAGTTTCTTCCGAGTCGTTCGACCTCAATCTTTCAAGGGCATCGTCCAGGGATTTTGCCACTTTCTGCAGGCCAAAATCATACTCGAGCGAGTCATTCATGAACTGAATGTTTGTCGCCCAGAATTTTTTTCCCTGAATGATTCCGATGAGACCGCCCGTATCGGTGTAGTGATGAACTTCGCCGTTGTCGGGCGCCCAATGGATGTAGGTCATGGGAGGGATCGTCTCACGCTGGTCTGACAAGCTGCCCTGAGTGGACCTATGGGGCTAGAACGGGGCTAGGACTGCCGCATAGTAGCCTATTTCTGCAGGTCAGGCGGCATATCGGGGAACTCGCTAAAGTTCCGCTTCAACGTGTAGTTCCTGACCTCTGAGATTTGCGCGTCATTCGTGAGTTGCGCGATCCGACGAAGGACAGTGACGTTGTTCCGTGCCGGAAGTGGGTGAGGTTCTAGTCGAACATGTGACTGGAATCCGTCGTATCGGGGGCATGTGTCTGCATGACCGCTATCCTGATTCCGGTGGCACGTTCCACCGTGCGCTTCCACGTGACGACCACGTGAATCATCGCGGAGAGGCCTGAGCAGTCAGGACATGTCCGGATGGAGTGCGGCGTATCGATACGCCAACTTCATTTCGCCGATGCCCGGCATCGGCTGACGAAAGGACGTGACATGTCTTCGAAGGACGAGAAAAACCTGACGCAGGTGCTCGACAAGATCTCGAAGATGGAAGAGCCGCGGCGGGCCGTCGTGAAGCGTGTGCACGACATCATCGTGGCCACGGCCCCGACCCTGAAGCCGCGGATCTGGTACGGAATGCCTGCCTACGCGAAAACGGCCGGCACCCCCGCGCTCGTGACCCTGCGCAATGACGAACGCTTGAATCTCGCGATCACCGAGAAGGCTGCGTTCCGACCTGCAGGCGGGGCGGACGGGGCGCTGATGCCCGCCGCGTGGTACTTCGAGACCGTCGACGAGGGCACCGAGAAACGCATCGCCGAGATCGTTCGTTCGGTGGTCGAGTGAGCTACGGTGTGAAGTCCGCTTTCCGATCGAATGTTGTTGGTTGGCAGAGCTTCACACGCTGTACGGGATTCGAGATGCGGTGAGGTTTCCGCTTCGGTCCGTAGCGGGGTGCGCCGGATCGCCCCGCTACTGGCCGACACCGACCCGCGGTTGCAGGCAGATCGAGCGCTGCCTCGTACAGTCGGCAGTAGGCCCCTGATCGGCGACCGGGGACCTGGGTTCTGCACGTGGCGAGCGGTTCCCAGAACTTGTCCAAGTCGACGCGCGGAAACTCGCCGTAGATGCCCCGGCTGTCGCCCTCCAGATACCACTCGTTCTGATGCCTTGCGCGCGCTTCCAGTCGTGATCGTTGCGCTCGTGCCATGTCCGCTTGGTCCCGCCTCTTCTCATGTGCCCGTTTCCACGCTTTCCCGGCCTGGACACCCAGAAGGCCGAGAACTGCTGTGCCCGCGAGGACGGCAGCCGTTCCGTTTCATATCGCGACACGGGCCGCGTGAAGCCTGATAGGCAGACAGGGCCTACGAAATCGGTGCTTCATCCAAAGTGCGTCGCGTGACGAAGCGGCGCGGCACACCGGTCAGTGGGTCCGTGAATTCGACTTCCCGCGCGAGCAATTGGAGAGGCTGCGAATAGTCGTCGGGCGCTTCCGGCAACAGTTCGGGATACCAGCGATCACCCAGGATCCCGATCCCGAGCGCCGCGAGGTGCACTCGCAACTGATGCATCCGTCCGGTGCGTGGACGCAGAAGCGTGTGCAGCACAGCACGTCCCGAGAGACTCCTGCCGGTCGCGCACACATCGATCAGCGTCTCGGCGTTGGGCTCACGAATGTCGTCGACGACGGCCCGAAGCTCTCCACGATGAACTGCGATGTGGTTGCGGTAGAGGATGGGAAGCGGGCGACCTCCGAGCGCCGGCACGCCGGGATCCCATGACGTCGGCTGGGTCGACACCGCCTCGTAGACCTTTGTGACCTGACGCTTCTCGAACATGGATTGGTACGCACCGCGAGTGTCGGGCCGGGCAGAGAACATCACCACGCCGGCCGTCGCGCGGTCGAGACGATGGATCGGAGTCAGGTTCGGGTTGTCGAGACGGAGCCGCAGGCGGACGAGTGCTGACTCGCGCAGGTACCGACCGCCCGGGGTGGTCGGAAGAAAGTGCGGCTTGTCGATCACGACGAGGTTGTCGTCGGTGTGCAGGATCTCCTCGTGAAAGGGAATCGGCTCCTCGGCCGGCAGGTCGCGGTAGTACCAGACGAAAGGATGCACACCCAGCGCGGTGTGACGGCCGATCGGGTGGCCGTCGCGGCCCACGATCTCGCCCGCATCGAACCGCCGGTACAGCTCGTCGGGGTCCAGATGGCCGAATCTCGTCACCGTGTACTCGGCGATCGTCTCCCACGGCCCTGAAGTCGGTACTTGCAGCCGCGTCGGTCCCACGCCGTCTCTGACGGGGAGCGGTGAGGGCATCGGCATCTGGTAATGATCCCACCGTCGGTCGGGCTCACCGCGATGCGGGTCGAGACCCGCCGTCAGGGATTGGGGCGGGTGGTCTCGTCGGCCGCTTCCCGTTCCCCGGTCTCGGCGAATGTGCGGAGGACCGTGGTGAAGAGGTCCGGATCTTCGACGTTCCACGGATGGTGCATCCCCGGCGCTACCCACGTCTGCAGTTGAGGGAGCGCTTTCCCCAGGGCGGGGAAGGCGTCACGCACGGAGCGCTGTTCCTTCTCGCCCGCGACAGCCAATATCGGGCCGGAGTACGCGAAAGGCTCCGGAGGGATGGAGCTTTCGGCGACCTCGCGGAAGATGCGCCGGTTGGTGTCGGGGGAGACGCGGACTGCCGATTCGACGTACAGGTCCCTCCCGTCGGCCGGAACGCCGAACGCCGCAGCCTGTGCTCGCCAGTACCAACGTTTGCGCCACAATGGGATCTGAGGCGGGATGAGGAAGCGTTCGAGCGACGTCAGCCCGGTGAACGCAACGCCTGTGATCATGCAACTGCGAACGAGCTGGGGGTGACGATGCACGAGATGAACGGCGACGAACCCACCGAGTGACAGGCCGACGACGTGCGCGGTTCCGCCGATTGCGTGTTTGCGGATGATCTCGGCGATGTCGTCGGCGGCAGCGCGCATCCCCGGCCACCGCAGCCCGTAGCGCTCGCCGAGCGCCGGTAGATCCGGGGTCAGCAGATGACGCTCGGGGAGGCGTTCGATCTGCGGACCCCACATCCAGCCCCCGGCATTGTTGCCGTGGAGCATGACGATGGTTTCCCCGTTTCGTGGGCCGTGTTCCAGGCGCCAGTGCACGGATTCGGTCATCGGCGGGGTTCCGTCTCGATTCGCGCGAATACTCCGTCTGTCTCGGGGATCCCGGCTGGTAGGTCCGGGCGCGCGGAACGCCACTCGCATGGAGGAAGGCTCGGGCGCAGCTTCACGGCGCTACTGTAGTGGTCGCACAACGGACATGTCGAGTATTGATTCGGAGCACTTCTGTTCGCACGGCGGTCCGTCGTGGTTGAGTGGGCACATGGCTTCACTCCAGGCGACCGTGCTGAAGAGGGCGGCCCGCAAGATCGCCGGTAGCCACGGGCACGAAGTGATGCGACCGGTCGGAGACGGCACCGAGACACAATTTCCGCTGGCCTACGTCCGGACCGGCCCACGCGGGAAAGTTCCTGTGCTCATGGTGCCCGGCGGACCGGGACTTGCTTCCGTCCTGCCCTATCGCAGTTTGCGCCGTCGAGCAGAGCATGCAGGACTCGACGTCCTGATGATGGAGCATCGCGGTGTCGGGTTGTCGCGCCGCGATCTGCACGGCAACGAGCTGCCGAGCGAAGCGGTCACGGTCGACCACGTGGTCGAGGATCTCGCCGCGGTCCTCGATGATGCGGGGGTCGAGCGTGTGATCGTCTACGGCTCGTCCTACGGCACGTACCTTGCACAGGGCTTCGGGGTTCGGTATCCGGATCGGGTGGTGGGAATGGTCCTCGATTCGCCGATGCTGTCCGTTGCGGATGACATCGAGGGTGCACGCTCGTACCGGCGCGGACTGTTTCTCGAAGCGACCGATCCGGATCTGGCGCCGGTAGTCGAAGCCTTGCGTACCGCGCTCGCGCGTGGGGTGCCGGAGCCGGAGATCAACGTGGTCGTGCAGATCGCATACGAGTACGGAGGTCCGGACCTTCTCCGGGAGTTACTCGTCCAGCGGAGCAACGGACGGTTACGGCGCATCTGGAATCGGATGGCAAACGCCGGCTCGGCCGAGATAGACGGGGGAGGAGCACCGTTCTTCTTCGAACCCGATCTTGTTTCGCGGATTGCTTTCCGCGAGCTCGGATATGGGCTACCGCCCGACGGTGAACTGCTCGACCAGCAGGAGATTTTCGCGGCTGCCGCGGCGCGGCATCCGGAGTTCGTAGGGGAACCCTTCGACTTTCCCGCGCAGATCCCGGCATTCTCGTGGCCGACCGCGGTGATCTCCGGTGGCCGCGACCTGCGGACACCACCTCCGATCGCAGAAAAGATCGTAGATCTGGTACCCCGCGCGGTGCTGGTGTCGATACCGATCCTGGGTCACAGTGCCATGGATTCCCACCAGCTCGCGGCTGTGTATGTGACAAAGATGCTGGCGGACAACAGGTCCGAGTCTCCGGCGACGATGGAGCATCATATCGCCGGGTTGCCCCGGCGTGGGGCGGCGAATCTGATGCGGCGAGCGATCATCGGCGCGGTCGTCGTCGGTCGGTGGACGGCCACGGTCGCGTCCCGGCTTCCGTTTCGCGCTGGATCCTAGCGGCGTCGGGAGGCTTCGGAGAGATCGCCGGTAGCGGCGACGAACCATCGGGCTCACGGTGTCCGTTCGCTCCCGTTGCGGCACGGCCCCGGGTCGGCCGTTCAGGGACCTTCCGGGACCGTGCGCTCGGCCGGGCTCAGGTGTTGCCGAACAACTCTTTCAGACTGTCCGCGATCCGCACGGGGCAGTCGTCACGCAGCGCGAAGTCCACGTCGGTACCGGCGAGTTCGACGGTGATCCGGGTGATCGGCGCGTTGTCTTCTTCGATGCTCAGGTGATGGGTGATGCGCGTGAGAACACCTGCCGCCAGGGTCTCGTGCTCGGTGACCGTGTTCTTCAGGTCCACGCGCACGTACTTGCCGATGTGGGAAAGGTTGAGATCTTGGTGCGGTATTTCGTTCTTCGCCATGATGAGAAATCTACTTGACCCACCGGCGCCGTTTGTCGGTTACTACCGACCACTACCGGTTCCGGAGATGTGAGAACGAATACGTGGCACAGCGCTACCGGGTCCAGTATTGGAGCATCGGTTCCTCGCCGAGCAGCGACGAGCCCTCGGTGATGACAAGTGCGTCGGGTGAGATGCGGTACTGCACACCGTTGTTGGTCGCGGTGAAACCGTTCCCCGACGCCACGGGATCGTCGATCTCCAGAGCAGCTCCGTCGCTGAGTCGGACCCCTTTGTAGTACAACCGTCCCGCTCCGGTCTCGCAGACCACAACGAGCGACTCGGTAGTCTGTCCGGCGAAGACGGCGGCGTTGGTGTGATTGCAGCGTGCCTGCGGCACGCCGACGAAACCTTGGCCGTCCGTGTTGTCGAGCGGGGGACTCGACGGTGCGGGTCCCGCGGCCGGGGGTGCCGTGCCGGGGGCGGGATTGCCCGTCGGAACGAGTTCGAGGCCGTCGATCCGCAGTGCGACATCTCCCGGAAGGACGACCACGTAGCTGTTGCCTTCCACGTTGTCGTTGGCCAGCAGGCACGTGAAGTCCCCCGTCAAGCACGACAGCCGCTCCCAGTAACCGCCGTAGGACCGGGTGGGGCGTACTGCGTATTCGCCCGGTGCGATGTCCACCCCGACTTTCAAGATCCCGTCGGTCGGCAGTGCCTGTGGCTCCGCAGTCGCAGACTCGGTCGCTGCCGGCGGTGGCGCGGACGTGGTAGGCGAGCCGGCGGTGACGGTGACCGTGCGTGCCGGCGAACCGGCAGCCGCCGTGTCCTCGGCCTCGGAGGCCGAGTTGCGAACGAGCACGACGGCGAGGCCGGCGAGAGTCGCGATGAGTGCAACGACGATCACTCCGCCCACAACCCATGGCCACTTCGGCCGCCGGGGTGGCTGTTCGAACGGGGGCGGTCCGTACCCGTACCCATACCCATCGGGGGGAGGTTGCGTCGACATCCGTACTCCTTCGGTCGGGCGGGTGCTGTCCTTTCCGGGATATCGGTGTTCGGGTGGGGCTGTTACGGCCGCGCACGACGCAGTTCGGTTCCGGTCGGGCTACGGTTCCGGCGGCCACTGTGCCCGTGTCGTGACATGTGTGTGCAGCCGAAGGGCCGCGGGGGAGGGATGGCGTGTGCCCATCGCCAGTCCGATCGGGCGGTCGGCGATCCCGCTGACCTGCACGGTCGCGACACCGGGCTGTGGGATCTCCGCTCGCGGCAGGAGCGCAATGCCGAGTCCTTGTGCGACGAGTGCGCGGATCGTGTCGAACTCGCTGATCTCGAACGCGATGTAGGGATCGAATCCGGCTGCGCGGCAGTAATTGTCGAGTTCGGTGCGGACGTGGTAGGTGGGTGGGCCGGCGATGAAGTGTTCGTCGGCGAGTTCGCCCAGGTCGACGCGGTCTCGCTCCGCGAGCGGGTGGGTGTCGGCGACATGCAGCAACAACGGTTGACTGCCGAGGACGGTGACGACGAGATCCTCCGGTGGCGGGATCATCACGGCCAGATCGAGTCGGCCGTCTCGGACCATCGCCGCCAGTGCTTCACCGTGTGCCTGAACGAGGTGGAGGCGAATGCGCGGGGCGTCGCGATGGAATTCGGCGAGGAGCGACGGGACGCTGACCGGACCGAGTGTCAGGGGGAAGCCGAACCGGACGATCCCACTGTCGGGATCGGCGTGGCTGCGGACGGTGTTGATCGCGTCGTCGAGTTCCCGGATCGTCTCCCGGGTGCGCGCGTGCAGTTCACGCCCGGCCGTTGTCAGCGCCACCCCGCGTCCTATCTGCTGGAACAGCGATACGCCCATCGTGTGTTCCAAGGCTTTGATGCGGCGACTGACCGACGACTGCGGGACGCCCAGCCTGTCCGCGGCGTGCGTGATGTGCCCCTCTCTCGCTGCCGCGTCGAACGCAGCGAGCAATGGCACTACCGAGGCCGTCTCGTCCGAGAGAAACCGATCCATATCCGGATCGTATTCCAGCGACGATGTCATTGGACGGAATGGTCACCTGGCGCGCACTCTGGAAGGACCTCGATACGGAAGCAGGTGTGCAGACGTGCAGGAGATTCGCGCCACCGGTGGGCCGACACAACCGGAGATCTACGACGCCGTACTGATCGGCGGCGGCATCATGTCCGCGACGCTGGGGGCGTTGCTCACCCGGCTTCAGCCCGACTGGTCGATCCTCGTTCTCGAACGCCTCGACGACACGGCGTCCGAAAGCAGCGCCGCGTGGAACAACGCCGGAACAGGCCACGCGGGATTCTGCGAACTCAACTACATGCCCGATCCCGGCGATCCGTCGCGCGCCGCAGAAATCGGGCGGCAGTTCCGGATCTCTCGTCAGTTCTGGGGGGCACTCGTCGAATCCGGTGTGCTCGCAGCTTCGTTCACGAATACGACACCCCACATTAACGTGGTGTTCGGGGAGCACGACGTGCGCTATCTGCGACAGCGATACGAAACACTGCGCCGGTCGCCGCTGTTCTCGGACATGGAGTACACCGAGGATCCCGACATCATCGCGCGATGGGCACCGCTGCTGATGGACGGTCGAACCGGGTCCGGAGTTGTCGCGGCCACCCGCGACGAGCGCGGCACCGACGTCGACTTCGGCGCCCTGACACAGGGTTTGCTCCAAGGAATGCGCGAGTCCGGCGCGGAAGTTCGGACCGGCCACGAGGTGACGCGGCTACGTCGCGATCGAGACGGACGATGGACCGTGTCGGGGCGAGGCAACACCGGGGACCACCGATTCACGGTGCGGTCCCGGTTCGTCTTCGTCGGGGCAGGAGGGTACGCACTCAAACTCCTCCAGAAGGCACGCATCCCGGAGGTTCGCGGTTACGCGGTCTTCCCGATAGGAGCGCAGTTCCTCCGCACCGACAACCCCGATCTGGTGGCCCGTCACGACGCGAAGGTCTACAGCCAGGCGGACTCGGGCGCCCCGCCGATGTCGGTGCCGCACCTCGACAAGCGGGTGGTCGATGGCCACGGCGCGTTGATGTTCGGCCCGTACGCGACCTTCAGTACGCGTCTGCTCAAACACGGGCGGCTCACCGACCTGCTCACGACGATTCGACTGCACAACATCTGTTCGCTTCTCGCGGTGGGCCTCCAGAACGTGTCGCTGGTTCGCTACCTCGTCGGACAGCTTCTGGCTTCACCGGAACGGAAGTTCGGTCAGTTGCAACGGTTTCATCCGGCAGCGTCGCCCGGCGAGTGGTACTCGATCGACGCGGGTCAGCGCGCACAACTGATCAAGCCGGATCGGCGCAAGGTGGGAGTGCTGACGTTCGGAACCGAGATCGTCACCGGCGCGGACGGTTCCATCGCGGGTCTGCTGGGGGCGTCACCCGGCGCGTCCGTCGCGCCTGCCGCCATGGTCGACGTGCTCACGGCGTGTTTCCCGGACCGGGCTCGCCACTGGGAGGCGACGCTGCAGCAGCTGATGCCGGGACTCGCGCTGCCCGGGAGCGCCGGCGACGAACCGTCGGAGAGCCGAGTATGAACGGACGGCGGTCGGGAGGGCGCGCGCCGGACGCGTACGTGTTGTCCGCCTGTTCAGCCGGCGGCAGCGAGAGCTTGCTGTTCCAGGGCCGGCCGGGGCGCGAGGATGGCCGAGTCCAGCAGCGTCTCGGCCTGTTCGTCCGGGATGGACAGCGCCAGGCAGAGCTCGGTGAGCACGCCGTTGCGGGCAGACCGGAGCATCTTCTTCTCACCCAATGAGAGGCCACACCGGTGCTCACGGCGAGTCAGGTCCCGGACGACGCCTGCGGTGACGAGGAGGTCGCCGAGCCTCAGCTTGTCCTGGTGGTCTTTGAACCTGCGCGACCAGCCGTTGTCTTCGGGGGGTGTGGGTGCGTGGAGAACCTCGAAGAGATCTTTGAGTTCCGTCGTGTCGTAGATTTCCCGGAGCCCGAGTTCCTCCGCCTTGGCGACGGGTACGTCGATCGTGAGATCGGACCGGTGGATGGCGAGCCGGAGATAGGACAGCCGAGTGGTCTTGATCGTCCGGTCGAAGATCTCGGTGACGGTTGCTGGGCCGTGGTGGGGATGGACAACGATTTGACCGGTCGAGAACTGCATGGGGACTGCTTTCTTGTGCACGCGGGTGTCGGAATCGACCGTCCGGTGGGCGTTATCGCGGCACCGAGACGATTGTCGTGCCATCTGCGGGGGAACGCAGTGACGCAGACACGGGGCGCCGCACCCATACGGATGGACGTGCCGGAGCCCGCGAGCCGACTCTTCTATTGTCCCACTTGTCCGACGTGTCGTGGCGGGTGAGATCTCTCACGCGGTGTGTGTCACGGCCGCATCCCCGCCAGAAATATCGAAACGAGTTGCGGCACAAGGCCGGGCGTCGCCCGGCGAATCGCGTCGGGCTGGGGGCGGGTGATCATACCGATCGCGAGGACGAGTTCGAGTGCGCCGAGATCCGGGCGGACGAGTCCTTCGGATCGCGCGGCGGCGAGCAGATTCTCGACCCCGGCGAGCGTTCGCGCCTGTGAATCCCGGACGGGCCCGGAGATCTCGTCTGCGACGAAATCGGCCAGTGCCGCGGCGAGGGCACCCAGATCCAAATCCACGAGCCGGTGGACGAAGTCGACCCATGCGGTGTCCGGAGCGCTGCCGATCAGATCGAGTGCCTCGTCGGCGGCGTCCTGGATCTCGCCGAGGATGGACAGCGAGACCTCGTCGGCCAGGGCGGCCCGCGAGTCGAAGTTGCGGTACAGAGTGGCGATCCCCACTCCCGCGGCCTCCGCGATGTGCTCGAGTGCGACGTCGCTTCCTTCTGCCGCGAACAGGCGCCGTGCTTCCCGGATTATCGCCTGGCGACGCTTGGCGGCATCGGAACGCATGAGTTCTCTTTCGTCGGGTGCCGGTGATGGCTGCACGAGGGACGGGTCGTGTTCCATTTGACACCAGATCTCCAACCGGAGGGTTATCTTCCGCTATAATCGGAGGAATGTCATCCGGTTATAGCCGGGTTCGTTGTGAAAGAAGAGTCGATGTCCCACCTGACCGCCGATACGCCCGCTCGTGACGCGGACCCGTCCACCGTCGTGAACAAGCGCACACCTCACTCGGCGTTCATGCTGCTGGGTATGACCGCCGGCCTCGGCGTGATCCTTGTTCTCCTGCTGATGGTCTTCATCATGCCGTCGCTGAAGAGCGGGGCGCACGACCTGAGCGTGGGCCTGGCCGGGACGTCGGGGGTCGTCGACGACTTCGAGCAGGCCCTCGTGACCGCCGCTCCCGACGCCTACACACCCCAGTGGTACGACTCGGAACAGGATCTGCGCGACGCCATCCTCGACCGAGAGATCGTCGGAGGGTTCGTCGTCGAAGAGTCGGGTGTGCACGCGCTGGTTGCCAGTGCCGGTTCGGCCACGATCTCCGGCACACTCGCCGGTACGGCCAACGCTGTCGGCCAGGTGACGGCCTCGCCGGTCACGGTGGAGGACGTGGTCCCGCTGCCTGCGTCGGACCCCACCGGTGTCGGAATCGGCGGACTGGCCTTCCCTCTCGTGTTCGGCGGCATCGTCCCGGTCGTCGCGTTCCGCAAAATTCTCCCGCGCAGCAACGGCTGGTATCTGGCGGGGCTGTTCACCTTCGCCGCCGTCGGTGGGACCATCGTCGCCGCCGTTCTCACCTACGCGTTCGGCAGCGTGGACACGGGATTCTGGGCAGTGGCAGGTTCTATCGCCATGGGGATTGCGGCACTGGCGTTCCCGCTGGCCGGGCTCCAGAAACTGTTCGGGGCCAAAGGTTTCACCATCGGTGCGATGGCGATGATGTTCCTCGGAAATCCCCTCGCCGGAATCTCCACGACCTCTGCATGGCTCCCGAGCGGGCTCGGCACGTTCGGCCAGATCCTTCCCCCCGGCGCAGCCGGGACCCTCGTGCGCTCCGCGGCCTACTTCCAGGGAACGGGCGGGCTCGTGGCGGCGTGCACTCTCGCGGCATGGATCGTCGTCGGACTTGCGCTGTACGTGATCGGCATGCGTCGCACCCGGGTGGACGCTCCTGTGGCCGCCTCCGCCGTTCCGGCAGCCTGAGGACCGAAAAACGTTTGTCCCCGCTCGGCCTCCGCGCGTACCGTCCCTTCGGTTAGCCGTGCAAACGATTGAGGAGACACCGCATGGACGCGATCACCGAGCGGGACATCAGAGCCTCGTTCGTCAACTGCTCCAAAGGGGAGGCCAAGCGGCTGCCGGCGCCCCGCGACCTCGCCGACCGGCCCTGGGAGGATCTGGATTTCCTGGGATGGACCGACCCCGCGTATCCAGGCCGCGGATACATCGTCGTACCCCGCGAGACCGGTCTCGTCGGGATCGCGATGCGATTCGAACCGAACGGTTCCGGTAAGTCGCAGATGTGCACGGTGTGCCTGACCACCCACACGCGAGGCGGGATCGCCTTGATGAGTGCCGGGAAGGTCGGTGACGCGGGTCGCGCAGGCAACACCCTCGGCACCTACATGTGCATCGACCTGGCATGTTCGCTGTATGCGCGGGGCAAGAAGAAGCCCGCACTCGGAAGCCGGTACCGCGAGGATCTCGGCCCCGAAGAAAAGATCGCGCGCGTTCGCGAGAATCTCCACGCCTTCGTGGACAGGCTTTTTCACTGACGGTGGCGTGCAGCCTCGCCGACAGCCGTGTTCCGGGACGCCGCCGCATTGTTTGGCATGATCGGTGGGGTCCCGGACGGTGCGGGTTTCCACGGTAACGACGAGTAGGAGCCACGGGTGTCGCAAGCAAAAACAGATACGGCCCCTACTCCGCGTCGCGGCGCCGGACCACGGATGGTCGGGGCTATCGCCGACGCGGTCGCCCGGGGTTACTCCGCGCTGGCCCTGACGCCGGTTCCCGGCGCATTCGTGGTCCGGGCCGTGTTCGAGCGCGACGCGAAGCGGCTCACGGCGAAACTCGACGATGGAGCCCCCGAGACGCAGTTCGTCGGCGGTCTCCGGTATCGGGACGGGGACGTGGACGCCTGCCTTGATGTCTACAGTCCCACCGGGGCAACCTCGGCGCTCCCGACGATCGTGTGGGTGCACGGCGGAGCCTGGATCGCCGGTAGCCGCGCCGACTACGCCGGCTACTACCGGCGCCTGGCGGACGCCGGGTTCACCGTCGTCTCCGTCGGCTATTCACTCGCGCCGCGACACAGTTATCCCGCTGCGGTCGAACAGTTGGCGGACGCGCAACGCTACCTGCTCGACCACGCCGAAGAACTCCACATCGACACCGAGCGCATCGTTCTGGCGGGAGATTCGGCCGGCGCTCAGCTGACGGCCCAGCTCGCCCTGGCTGTGACGGACCCGTCCTATGCCGCCAGGCTCGGTATCAGTCCCCACTTCGCGTCCGGCCAGGTCAGGGGGGTGGTTCTCAATTGCGGAATCTACAACGTGGCTGCCCTGGGCGGCGGCAGTGACCTGATCCGCTGTGGCGTCGAGCAAGCGATGTGGGCCTACCTCGGGGAACGAAAGTTCGCGGAGTCGGAGGCCGCGCGGCAGATGTCGACTCTCGATCTCGTCACCGCGAACTTCCCACCCACCTACATCACCGGCGGCAATGGCGACCCGCTCACCGCGACGCAGTCCCGGCCGTTCGCGGAGAGGCTGACCGGCCTCGGCGTCGAGGTGGATTCGCTGTTCTACCCGGACGGCCACGAGCCGGAATTGGAACACGAGTACCAGTTCGACCTCTCCACCCCCGACGCTCGGGACGCGCTCGCGCGCACGATCGCCTTCGCCCGGAAGGTGACCGCCTGAGCGGTCACCGCCCGAACGGCGCAGCGCTCACCGTGCAGCGAGGTCGCTCACCACACGTTCTGCGAGTGGCCGCGACGAGGCCGGGTTCTGGCCCGTGTACAACGTGCGGTCGACCACCAGGTGCGGCTGCCATGCGTCTCCCGAGGAGAACAGGGCGCCGGCTTCCTGAAGCCGGTCCTGCAGAAGCCACGGTGCCTTGCCGGCCAGTCCGGCCTGTACTTCCTCGATGTTGGTGAACCCGGTCAGCTTGTAGCCCTCGAACAACCAGCGGCCACCGGAGGCGAACGCGGGCAAGAGTGCGGCGGGGGCGTGGCACACCATCGCGACGACCTTCCCCGATTCCGTGAAGTGACGTACGAGTTCACCGAACCGCTCGTCGACGGCGAGGTCCTGCATGGGTCCGTGACCGCCGGGGACGAACAGCAGGTCGTAGTCGGCGGCGTCGACGTCCTCGAGGACTGCGGCGCCGGCCAGCGTCGGCTGAAGCTCCTCCAATGCCTTTTTCAGCTCCGCGGCGCGGTCCTCGCCGCCCGCCGCATCGGGCTCGAGACTGGCCTGGTCGACGACCGGCGTACGTCCGCCCGGCGTGGCGACCGTGATGTCGTAACCTGCCTGGTCGAACACGTTGTACGGCTCGACCAGCTCTTCGGCCCAGAACCCTGTGGGATGCTGCGTGCCGTCGCTCAGCGTCCAATGGTCGGCCGCGGAGACCGCGAAAAGCAACTTGGTCATGATGGTCCTCTCCGGTTGATTCCTCGTCCTGCCGCGTACCCATTCGGGGTGCGGTGGACACGAGGTACTGCACGAACGGAAATCGCCGGGCCCGGAGACTCCGGACCCGGCGACTCGCTCGGGTGTGCGCCCTGGTGCGGGCTAGCTGAGCACCTCTTGGGCGATGGCCGCGAGGCGCGTCTGGGCGGCGGATACGACGCCGTGACGATTCTTGTGTGCTTCCTCGTACGCAACGATTGCGCGGATGTCGGACGCTTCGGTGAGTTCCTTCACCGCTGCGACGGCGCTGCTGACGTTGAGCTTGTCGTAATCCTCGATCGGCAACTCGTCCGCGGCGAGGACACCCGATGCGGTGCGCACCCGGTGCAGGGCTTCCGCCGTGCCGTCCGCACCCTCGCGTCGGCTGACCCGTTCCGCAGTCTCGAGAGCCGAATCGCGGCTGGCTCCGAGGGTCTTGGCCGCGACGTCACCGGCATGTGCGCCGCGTGTCAGGATCGACTCGATCCGCGGGCGGGTCGAGCGGGCTGCGTCGATGGCACGGTCGAGGCCGCGGGTGGACCAGTTGACCGGGGTATTCACCAAGCGCACGGCCGCGCCGGCTGCCGCCTGGAGCGGTGTGCGCCGCAAGGCTGCGGGCCCACCGAGTGCCTCTTCGGCGATCACGGTGGTCAGCCACTCGACAGTCGCGCTGTGAGCCTTGATGAGCTTGTTCGCGAGCGACACGATCGACGAGTTGCCGTCCGCCGTCGCCAGCGCCTTGACGTAGCGGGCGCGGTCGAGCAGCTGGTGTTCGAGAGCGAGGTCACCGAGCAGTGCCTCGTCGAACGGCTGCGCCTGTTCGGTCAGTGTCTTGACGGCGGTGGTCGCGCGGCCGAGGACCGGGCCGATCACGTCGGGCAGCCCGCCGAGCTCGCGGATGGCTTCCTCGATCGCAACGGCGCGGACGCGGCAGTTCTGAGCGTTCTCGGTCAGCTCCCGCCGCACCGCTTCGGTACGGGCCTGTGCGACACGGGTCTCTGCCACCTGGGTTTCGGCGTGGGTGAGCTGGTGCAAGGTGCGGAGCTGGGTGAGCAGCGCCGCGGTGTTGGTCTGGGTCATCGTGTGTTGCTCCTTCGCACTTGGGGTCGATGGGCTCCAGCGATGTCACTTGTAACGGCTACCCGACGAGATGGATCCCGAACATCGCGTGACGCAGGACACAATCGAGTATTCTTGACCCAGCAGAAATTTCCTTTCACGGTCCGGTCTCCCGGGCCAGGGGCGTGCGCGCGTTGTTTAGGGGTGCGACGTCCGGGGCATAGCTCCCAGCACGTCGGTGAGCCAGAGAATCTACGAGATCGAGCCGCAAGGCCTCTCCGGGTTCTGCTCGGCACTCGAGTGAGACGAAAGTTGGAGACAGCGAATGACGACCGTAGTACCCCCTAACCCATTGGCAGGCCCGAAAAGTCCCAATAGTCCGGGTTCTTGGGCGCAGCCGAGTGTCGCCGGTACGCGTCGCAGCGCGTCGGACCTGTCGGAGACCGCGTTCGTCGAGCACTCCTGGGCCGGCCCCGCACTGTTCGCGTGCCTGGTACTGCTGGGGGGTATCGCCGGAGGTGTCCTCATGGGATCCCTCGGTGCGGGCATGGCATTCGCCGCCATGATCGGCGGTCTCGCAGCAATCCTCGTCGCCTGCCTCTGACCCGCGTCGTCGTCGCCGCGCGACGGGGAGGTCCCGGTTCACGGGCCCCGGACATGCACGACACTTTCGTTCGGAATTTCCGCTGCGGTCCGGCGTGCGCACGTGCAGTATCTGTTCATGTCGGCGCCGTGGGACGAGGACGGCGGCTTCGCGTGGGAGCGCCGCGAAGCCGGTCACAGCTGGGAAGAGATCGGTAGCGAGCTGGGATGCCCGCCGCATGTCGCCGAGGAACTCGGCGAGAGATACCGGGCGGAGATCGATCGCCTGACGATGCGCGACCAGATTCCGCTGTTCGACCTTCCCGAGTGACCTCTTCCACACTGCACCCCGTCCTGCGAGCCAGGTCCCGCCTCGGGTCTCGTATGTGCGCTCAGGCGGTCCTCGCGTTCGACCTGCACAATCGTTGCGGTGTCCGTCGCGTGTGGTAAGCCGTAGCGACGACCGAGTCGACCACGAGGGGGCCCACGCGTGCTCACGCTGCACCGTGCCGAACGCACCGACATCCTTGCCGACGCGCTCGGCGAGTTGCTGACGGCGCCGCTCGCCGACCCGTTCGCACGCGACATCGTCGCCGTGCCCGCTCGCGGCATCGAACGCTGGCTCACACAGCGTCTGTCCACGGTGCTGGGCGCAACACACGGCGACGGCGTCGCCGCCAACATCGATTTCCCGTCCCCGTCCCGGCTGGTCGCGGAGGTGCTCGCCGCCGCGTCGGACACCACCGCCGAAGACGACCCCTGGCTCCACTCCCGAGTGTTGTGGACCGTGCTCGACGTCATCGACGACTCCGTCGGAGAGCCGTGGTGCGCCGCGCTGGCCCGGCACCTCGGCCACGGCGCCGACGACCATCGGGCGGGGCGCCGGTATGCGACCGCCGCACATCTCGCCGACCTCCTGCGCAGTTACGGACTGCAACGTCCGGACATGATCGCCGAGTGGGCGGCCGGACGGGACACCGACGGAACGGGCGCCCCGCTCGCCGACCACCTCCGCTGGCAGGCCGAACTGTGGCGTCGCGTGCGCGACCGCATCGGCACCGACAGTCCGTCCCAGCAACTCGGCACCCTGTGCGCGCGGTTGCGTGCCGAACCGGAGATCGTCGGCCTGCCCGGCCGCGTGTCGCTGTTCGGCCCCACCCGTCTCGACGCGGTGCAACTCGCGGTGGTCTCGGCGCTCGGTGCCCACCGCGACGTGCACCTGTGGGTTCCGCACCCGAGTCCTGCCATGTGGACTGCGCTCGCGGACGGAAAGACCCCGCTGTGTCGCGCCGAGGACGACAGCGCGCTCCGTGTCCGTCACCCGCTGCTCGCAGCGCTCGGACGTGACGTGCGCGAGTTCGAAAGGCGGTTGTCGGGCCTCGAGGCCACCGAGATCACCCACGCGGCCCCCGAGCCGCCCGCCACGTTGCTCGGCCGAGTGCAGTCGGACATCCGGGCGGACCGCGCCCCGGAGCCGGGCTCCGCGCAGGCGGACGGCACCGTCATGATCCACGCATGTCACGGACCGACCCGCCAGGTCGAGGTCCTTCGTGAATGTCTGCTGCACCTGTTCCAGGACGATCCCACCCTCGAGCCGCGCGATGTGGTCGTGATGTGCCCGGACGTCGAGACCTATGCCCCTCTCGTGCACGCCGCGTTCGGGCGGGGAGTGGGCGAGCACGCGGGGCACACGCTGCGGGTGCGACTCGCCGATCGTGGGCTGCGCCAGACCAATCCGGTCCTGTCGGTGCTCGACACCCTCCTCGGCCTCGCCGACGCCCGCGTCACGGCCAGCGAAGTGCTCGATCTCGCGGCCGCGGCCCCGGTTCGGCGCCGGTTCGGGTTCGACGACGACGATCTCGAACGGCTCCAGGAATGGGCTGCCGAGACCGGAGCACGCTGGGGACTCGGCACGTGGCAACGCCGCCCGTTCGGTCTTGCCGACTTCCCGCAGAACACCTTCGGGACAGCCCTCGACCGGATTCTCCTCGGCGTCGCCGCCGACGAGTCCGGCGGTGAATGGCTCTCCCTCGCACTGCCCCTCGACGACGTCGACAGCAACGACATCGATCTGGCCGGCAGGTTCGCCGAGTACATCGACAGGCTCACGGTGTCGCTGCTGGGGATCCGCGGTCCGCACCCGGCCGAGAAGTGGTCGGCCGCGCTCATGCAGGCGCTCGATCTGCTCACCGATGCCGCGCCCGCCGACGCATGGCAGCTCGCGCAGGCCCACCGTGAGATCGGTGCCGCTGTCGAGCACGCGGGCGGCGCGGAACTGCGGCTGGCCGATGTGCGCGCCATGCTCGCGAGCCGCCTCGCAGGACGCCCGACCCGAGCCAATTTCCGCACGGGTGAACTCACGGTGTGCACGATGGTGCCGATGCGGTCGGTACCTCATCGCGTGGTGGTGCTGCTCGGGCTCGACGACGACGTCTTCCCCCGCAATGCGCACATCGACGGCGACGATGTGCTTGCGCAGAATCCCTGTGTCGGAGAACGGGATTCCCGCAGCGAGGACCGTCAGCTGCTTCTCGATGCCATGATGTCCGCGACCGAGCGGGTTCTCTTGTTCTACACCGGCGCGGACGCGGTCACCGGTGCCGCACGGCCACCGGCTATTCCGCTCACGGAGATTCGCGACGTGATCACGACGATGGCCGGCACGACCGCCGACGACGAGGCGATCGTGCGCCGTCATCCGTTGCAGCCCTTCGATCCCCGCAACTTCCGGGCCGACGCCCCGTTCGGTTTCGATGCTGCCGAACTCGCGGGAGCCCGAGCAACACAACGGCATTCGCGCGATCCTGTAGCGCCGTCCGGTTTGGCGGTGGAGACGCTCGCTCCTCCGGTGCTCACGGACGTCGACCTCGACGACCTCGTCGCGTTCCTGGTTCACCCGAGCCAGGGCTTTCTGCGGCAACGCCTCGGCGTACGAATCCCCGAGCTGGACGAAGGCATCGTGGATGCTCTCGATGCCGAACTCGACCCGCTGGCAAAGTGGAACCTCGGCGACCGCATGCTCGAAGCGCGGCTGGCGGGAATGTCGGCCGCGGATTTCCGGGCAGCGGAGTGGCGCCGCGGCACGCTGCCACCGTATGCGCTCGGCGAGAAGGTGCTCGACGATGTGACGTACGAGGTCGAAGGCCTCGTCGCGGCATGTGCGCCGGTCCATGCCGGACGCGCACAGACCGTCGACGTCGTCTTCGATCTCGGGGACGGGCGCAGATTCACCGGCACAGTGAGCGGCGTGCACGGGACGGTCGTAGCCCGGAGTACGTACTCCAAGCTCGGTCCCAAACATCGACTCACCGCGTGGGTGCAGTTGCTTGCCGTTGCGGCGTCCGGCCGGCCGGGGCAGTGGCAGGCCGTCACCACCGGGCGAAGCCGCTCGCGGCTGCCGGCGTGGCGGTCCACCTTGCTCGCCCCCGCCGACGCCGCGGAACAACTGAGGCGCCTCGTAGACCTGCGCGACCGGGGACTGCGGACACCGTTGCCGATGGTGACCGGAGCGTCTTCCGAATATGCCGAGCGGCGGCACCGGGGCGACTCGGTCGAGATGGCGATCACCGCGGCGAGCCGGGCTTTCGGCGGTGCATTCGGCGACGGGCAGGATCGGCACGTGAGCTACCTGCACGGATCGGGAGTGACGCTCGGTGCTCTCACAGACCCGAAGCCTCTCGACGACGAACGTTCCTGGTTCGACGATCCCAGTCGTTTCGGTGTCCTCGCGCGCCGGTTGTGGGAGCCGTTGCTCGCGTCGGAGAATCAGGCCAGGCCGTGACGGAAGGAAATCTCGTGTCCGTATCGTCGTCGGCGACATCGAGCGTGTCCACCGCGAGTTTCGATCTGCTCGCCCCCCTGCCCGAGGGCACCACCGTCCTCGAAGCCAGTGCCGGTACGGGCAAGACCTACGCCATCGTCGGACTCGCGACGCGTTTCGTGGCCGAGGGTGTGGTCGACCTGTCCCAGCTTCTGCTGGTGACCTTCAGCCGTGCCGCAACCCAGGAACTGCGCGAACGTACCCGTAACCGGTTTGCGGAGGTGGCGACTGCTCTCGCGGACCCGGACACGGCCCGGGGGAGCGCCGATCCGCTGATCCGCTACCTCGCCGCCGACGACGTCCACGACCGCCGCGCGCGACTGCGTCAGGCGTTGTCGGATTTCGACGCGGGCACCATCTCCACCACGCACGGATTCTGTCAGAGGATGCTCGGTGAACTGGGTATCGCCGGTGAACGCGAGCCGGACGTCACGGTGGTCGAGAACGTCGACGACCTCACCGCCGAGGTGGTCACCGATCTGTACCTGCGCCGCTACGGGCGGAGCGAGGCACCGATCCGTTTTGCGGAGGCGAAGACCGCAGCACGCGCCGCGATCTTCGATCCCCAATCCGAACTGGCTCCCGAGGGCGCCGACGGCACTCCCGCGGGCGAGCGGGTGGACTTCGCGCGCGAGGTGCGGAGCGAGGTCGAGCACCGTAAACGGCGTATGGGGTTGCGTGACTTCGACGACCAACTCGCTCTCCTGCACCGCGTTCTGCTCGACCCCGACCACGGCGAGGACGCGTGTCGCCGTGTGCGCGACCGGTTCGGTGTCGTGTTGATCGACGAGTTCCAGGACACCGACCCCAAGCAATGGGAGATCCTGCGGCGGGCGTTCCACGGGCACTGCCGGCTCGTGCTCGTGGGCGACCCCAAGCAGGCGATCTATGCCTTCCGCGGCGCGGAAGTACTGAGTTACCTCGACGCAGTGTCCTCGTCGGACGCGCATTGCGAGCTGACCACCAACTGGCGCAGCGACGCCGACCTGGTGGCAGCGTGCGAGTACGTGTACGGCGGTGCGGCGCTGGGAGATCCGCGAATCGTCGCGAACCGCGTCGATGCCGCACAACCCAGATCCCGGATGACCGGTCTCGCCCCGATACGGCTGAGGCATCTGCCGCGTGCCGGCGCGGGCCCCCTCAACGACTGGGGATTCCCCAGGAACCTGGACGGGCTCCGGGCGCGTGTCGCCCAGGATGTCGCGGCAGATATCGTCAAGATCCTCGACAACGACGACGTCACAGTCGATCTCGGCCGTGGTCCGGAGCGTGTCGAGCCGGCTCACATCGCGGTGTTGCTGCGCAAGCACAAGCAGGTGTCCCTCGTCCACGACGCACTCGTGGCCGCCGGCGTGCCGTGCGTACTGGCCGGGGGGACGAGTGTGTTCTCCACCTCGGCGGCCAGGGAGTGGTTGTGGGTGCTCTACGCGCTGGAGCAGCCGCACCGGGCCGATCGCGTCCGGCTCGCGGCACTGACCCCGCTGCTCGGGCGCACCGTGTCCGACGTCGACGAACGCGGCGACGAACTGGTCGCCGAAATCGGCGGCTTGTTGCGCGAGTTGTCCGCGGTGTACATCCGATCGGGTTTCTCCGCGGTATTCGAACGCATCGGAGCGTACGGTGCGCTCGAGGCGCGACTGCTCGAGGAGCCGTCGGGCGAACGCCGGCTCACCGACCTACGGCACGTCGCACAGTTGCTCGAACATGCGGCGGCCGGTCAATCACTCGGTCTCGCGGCACTGACGCGGTGGCTCGAAGACAGGATCAACGACCCCGACGGCGGGTCGGCCGACCGCATCCGGCGTCTCGACAGCGACGCCGCGGCCGTGCAGATCCTGACCGTGCACGGCAGCAAGGGCCTGGAGTTCCCGGTCGTCTACGTTCCGTACGGCTGGGACGCCGCGAAGAATCCCGAGCCCGACAGACTCCTGCTCCACGAGAACGGACGTCGCATCCTCGACGTGGGCGGCAAAGGCAGTCCCGGCTACGCGGAACGCAAGCGCACGCACGACGAGGAAGAGGCCGGTGAAGAACTGCGACTGCTGTATGTCGCGGTCACCCGGGCGAAATGTCAGCTCACGCTCTCCTGGGCGCCGTCGACTCCCACGTCGCGCTCACCGCTGCACCGGTTGCTGTTCGCCCGCGAACCGGGCTCGCCGGAGTTGGCCGCGGAGGGTCGAGTGCCCCACGACGACGCGATGGCGGAGGAGTTCCACAGGTGGGCTGCCCCCGCGGGCGGACTGATCGCCGTCGAACCCGTGGGACAGTTCCCGATTCCCCACCTCACCTGGTCGGCGCCCCGGGAAGAATACGGCCGCCTCGCCGCGGCGAAGTTCGACCGGGTGATCGACGAAACATGGCGTCGCACATCCTATTCGGCGCTCACCGCCGCCGCGCACGACGAGCCGGGTGTGGGCAGCGAAGTGGAACAACCGGAGAAGGACGACGAGCCGGAAGAGGCTCCGCTCGTCGCCGCGGACACGGCCACCGAGGCAACAGTCGCGGGTATTCCGTCCCCGATGAACCATCTGCCCGGCGGCACGGTGTTCGGCACCCTCGTGCACGCGGTGCTCGAAGTCGTCGATACCTCGGCTGCCGACCTGGAAGCCGAACTCCGTGCCTGCTGCCGGGAGGTCGTCGCGCAACGGTTGTCGCAGATCGACGCCGACGAACTGGCCGGCGCGTTGCTCCCGGTGCTGCGCACCCCGCTCGGCCCGCTCGGCCGGACCCTCGCCGACTTCCGTCCCGCCGCCAGGCTCGCGGAACTGGATTTCGAATTGCCGTTGACCGGCGGTGACACCCCGGCGCCGATCACGGTCACGCTCGAGGGCGTGGCGAGCCTGATGCGCCGGCACCTCGCCCCCGGTGATCCGATGCTGCCGTATGCCGATGCGGTGCGACACCTCGAGCCGGTGCCGCTGCGGGGCTACCTCACCGGCAGTATCGACGCGGTATTGCGCACCCCCGAATCCCGTTTCGTCATAGTGGATTACAAGACCAACCGTCTCGCGCGGGTCGACGAACTGACCACCGCGCACTACACCCGTGAGGCGATGGCCGCCGAGATGATCCGTGCGCACTACCCGATGCAAGCCCTGCTGTACGCGGTGGCACTGCATCGATACCTGCGCTGGCGTCTGCCGGGATACGACCCCGAGGTGCATCTCGGCGGGGTGCAGTACCTGTTCGTCCGGGGGATGGCCGGCCCGGAAAGCCCACCCGGCAGCGGTGTCTTCGACTGGCAGCCTCCGGCCGCCCTCGTCGCCGATCTGTCGGACCTGCTCGCCGGAAAGGCCGTGTCGTGACAGATGCGCGAATAGCCCAGCGCGGCAAAGGCGCCCTCCGGACGTTCAACGAGGCGGGCGCCCTCGCCGCCGCGGACGTGCACGTCGCCGTGCGCCTCGCCACCCTCGGCGGGGAAACGGACACAGACGTGCATCTCGCTACCGCACTCGCGGTCCGCGCGGTGCGTGCCGGTTCCGTATGCCTCGACCTGACCCGCCTGCGTGATGTCACCGTGGAGGAGGACGAAAACGGGAACCCCCTGGTCGCTCCCGAAGACCTCCCGTGGCCGCGAGACGAGGACGTCCTCGCCGCCCTGCGCCGCAGCCCGCTCGTCGTGGGCGGCGGCCCGGGCACACTGCGCCCACTGCGTCTGGTCGAGACCGCCGACGGGCCGCTGCTGTACCTCGACCGGTACTTCCGGCAGGAGCAAACGATCCGGCGGGTCCTGGCCGAGCGTGAAGGCCGCTTCCCCGAGGTAGACGAGGAGCAACTCCGTTCGGCTCTCACGAACCTGTTCCGGGACCAGGCGGACCCGTCGCTTCCCGCTCCTGCCCCCGATCGGCAGCGTATCGCCGCCGCGCTCGCGGCCACCCATCTGACGACGGTGATCGCGGGTGGCCCGGGCACAGGCAAGACCCACACGGTCGCACGCATCCTCGCGTTGCTCACCACACTCCACGGGCGCGACCTGCGAATCGGCCTCGCCGCTCCCACCGGAAAGGCCGCGGCCCGCCTGCAGGAATCGGTGCGCGAGCAGGAAACCGAGCTGAAACTTCCTCCGGACCTCACGGCGATGACCCTGCACCGGATGCTCGGATGGCAACGCGGCCGCACCCGCTTCCGTTATCACGCCGGCAATCACCTGCCGTACGACGTGATCGTGGTCGACGAGACGTCGATGGTGTCGCTGACGATGATGTGCCGTCTGCTCGAAGCGGTGCGTCCCGACACGCGGCTGGTGCTGGTGGGCGATCCCGATCAGCTCGCGTCCGTCGATGCCGGTGCGGTGCTCGCCGACCTGGTCGGTCGGCCCATCACCGGCACGCTCAACCCGGTGTTCGAGCGTGCGGTCCCGCACGACCTCGCGGTCCCACGCGATCTTGCCGCCCCCGGTGATCTGGCAGAGCGCGGACTGAGCGTCAGGGAACACGCACGGTTGCGCGGCGGTGTGGTGCGTCTGAGCCGGGGACGACGCTTCGGCGGTGCAATCGCAGAGTTGGCGACCGCGGTCCGCCAGGGCGACGGCGACAAGGTCATGCAGATCCTCGGGAGCAGCAGCCCCGAGGTGTCGTTCGTGAGCCCGTCGGATCTCACCGCACTGAGAGCCGACGTGGTCCGGTCGGCCGAGGAGGTGACGGCGGCAGCAGAGCGCGGCGACGTCGCCGCAGCACTCGAGCGGTTCGAGAGCCATCGGTTGCTGTGTGCGCACCGCGACGGCCCGGCGGGCGTGAAACGGTGGGCACGCCAGGCCACCGAATGGATCGGGGCCGCCACCGGACGCTATCTCGATCCGGAACGCTGGTATCCCGGACAGCCGTTGCTCGTCACGGCGAACGACCACGACATGCGCATCTACAACGGTGACACCGGCGTGGTCGTCCGGCGCGGAGACGAACTCGTCGCGGCTTTCGCGCGAGGGGAGGAGCCCTATCTGCTGCACCCCAGCCAGTTGTCCGCCGTGAACACGGTCTATGCGATGACGATTCACCGCAGCCAGGGCAGTCAGTACGGCACGGTGTCGGTGGTGTTGCCCGAAGCGAAGTCCGCGCTCCTCACCCGGGAACTGCTCTATACCGCGATCACCCGGGCTCGCGTCCACGTCCGGGTCATCGGTACCGAGGAATCGGTACGCGCCGGCGTGGCACGGCAGGTGCTGCGAGCGAGCGGTCTACGTCGGGAAATCCCGGCGTAGTCGTCCCGCCCGGCTCCGGCGGTGCCATGCTCGTACAGGTGGACGGGGACAGCGGAGCGGACACGGGCTGACGTGATGGAGTGGGCGGCGGCGGACGGTTACACGATCGGGCGGCTTCTGGTCACCCGCGGGCTCGCCGCGCTGTACCTGGTCGCATTCCTTGCCGCACTTCTGCAGTTCCGGGCGCTGATCGGTACGCGAGGACTGCTTCCGGTGCCCGACTACCTGGCCGCACGCAGTTTCAGGAGTTCGCCGAGTCTGTTCCATTTCCGGTACTCCGACCGTCTTTTCGCGACCCTCGCCACGGTCGGCGCGATCCTGGCGGCGCTCACGCTCGTCGGGTTCACCGAGCGGATGCCGTTGGTCGTGTGCATGGGCGTCTGGTTCGTGATGTGGGCGTTCTATCTGTCCATCGTCAACGTCGGCCAGGCGTGGTATTCGTTCGGCTGGGAGTCGCTGCTGCTCGAGGCGGGTGTCCTGGCGATCTTTCTCGGCAACGCCGACGTCGCACCGCCGTTTCTCGTGCTGATCCTCATGCGCTGGGTGCTGTTCCGGGTGGAGTTCGGGGCCGGGCTGATCAAGATGAGGGGCGATCCGTGCTGGCGCGACCTGACCTGCCTGTACTACCACCACGAGACACAGCCGATGCCCGGACCGCTGAGCCGCTGGTTCCATCTGCTGCCCCGGCCCGTGCACAAGGTCGAGGTGGCCGGAAATCACGTCACGCAACTGGTGGTTCCGTTCGCGCTGTTCCTCCCGCAGCCTGTGGCCGGAATCGCGGCCGCGGTGATGATCCTGACCCAGTTGTGGCTGGTGGCCAGCGGCAACTTCGCCTGGCTCAACTGGATCACCATCGTCCTGGCGTTCTCCGTACTGCCGGACGAGTTCTACGCCCGGTTCATCCCCGTGGAAACGGACTACGGGCCGACCCCGCTCCCGTTCACGGTGGCGGTGGTGGCCCTGACGGTGGTGACGGTGGTGCTCAGTTACCGCCCGGCCCGGAACCTCGCGTCGAAGCGGCAAGCGATGAACGCGTCGTTCAATCAATGGCATTTCGTCAACGCCTACGGGGCCTTCGGGAGTATCACCCGGACCCGCCGTGAGGTGATCGTGGAGGGGACGGCGGACCGGGTGGACACGCCCGCTACCGAATGGCGGGAGTACGAGTTCAAGGGAAAACCGGGGGATGTGCGGCGGCGGCCCCGCCAATACGCTCCGTACCACCTCCGCCTCGACTGGCTGATGTGGTTCGCCGCGATCTCGCGGGACTACGCCGCCCTCTGGTTTCCCCGCTTCGTGCGCAAGCTACTCGAAAACGATCGGGATACTCTGAAGCTGCTGCGGCACAACCCGTTCCCTGATCAACCGCCGGTTCGTGTCCGGGCGCGGCTGTTCCGGTACCGCTACGCCACTCGAACGGAGCGCAGGGCGACCGGAGCGTGGTGGGTGCGCGAGCCCGTCGCAGACTTCATGATGCCGATGGCGTTGTCGGACATGCAGATGCCGTGACGGGACGGGATACGGTCCGCGCGCCGCGTGCCAGGAGACGACTGCGCTAGGAGGCGACCGCGTCCACGGCTTTCTTCAGTGCCGACGGCTGCGCGGGTGATGTGGGCGCCTTCTCCTTGCATTCGAGAAGTTCCGCCCCGATCTCCTGCAACGTCTTACGGCCGAGGCTCTCGCGTACCTGCGGGAACCACTCGTCCTCTTCTTCCTCGATGTGGTGCTCGACGTTCTCGATCAGCACGGTGGTCTTGGCATCGAAACGTTCGTCGTCGGGCGACATCGCAGCGAGTTCGGAGATGAGCACATCGGCGACGTGGTGTTCTTCGTACGACTCGAGGACGTCGTCCTCGAGGTCGGGGACGAGGTCACGAACCCGCGGATACAGCACCTCGTTCTCGATGTAGGTGTGGACCGTCAACGCTGTGATGATCTTGTCGACGATCGCGGATTTGGTCTTGACCGCGTTGTCGCCGGCGCTACGGAAATCGCGGAACAACTTCCGGATCTCCTTGTGGTCGTTCTTCAGGATGACGAGCGCATCGGTGGACATGGACACCTCGTAGGATCGGGCCCGCCGGCGGGTCGGCAGTGGCGCAGTACCGGCCGATATACCCGAGCTCGACTGGGCGCAAACACTTCCCACCGAGGCCGACCGGACGTCGCGGTGACGAGACCCGCGCTACAGCGACCAGTGGATGGTGACGTGCGTGCCCTGCGGGCTCGGGGTGATGACCACGTCGGTCGCAAGACCGCGTATCAAGGCAAGACCGTGGCCTCGCGAGCTGGGGGACCCGTCGGCGTCGTGCCAGCAACCGTGGTCTGCAACCCGGACCTCGAGAACATGATCGAGGGGCAGATATGTCGCCTCGAAGTCGAGGGAAGCGGACGCGTCACCGGGGTCGTATGCGTGTTCCACCGCGTTGGCCAAGGCTTCGTAGCTTGCCAGCACGACATCGTGCTTGCGGTCGTCGTCGACATCGAGCTGCTCGAGCCATTGCCGCACGGCACGACGGAGATCCGAGATGTAGGCGGGATCGGCGCGGACACCCCTGAAGAAGATCCCCCCGGACGCGAAGGATGCAGTGCCGTTGCTGTCCGTCAGCATCGGAGACCCACTCGGACGGCGGACAGCGGTCCGGCTGCCGGCACACCGGGTTTCCCCTGCGTACACACTGCGAAGCCGGCTGATTCGGAGGCACTCTTGGGCAACTGCACGCAGCAGGCATACCCCACCGGATGCATGAATCCACATCCTGATGATCACGAAAGAAACATTGTTGTGACTCCGGTGATGATTTCCGTCGCCGTTCCGGGTCGTACTCCATGAATGGTGGCCACAGCGGACCACCGTCGACACCGAAGACAGACCGTCCGGGAAGGAAACACCATGCCCAAGATCACGCCGTGGTTGTGGTTCGACATGAATGCCGAGGACGCCGCACAGTTCTATACGACGGTGTTCCCCAACTCGCGGGTCGGAGAGATCACGTACTACGGGGAAGGGGCTCCGGTGCCCGAGGGCACGGTGATGTCCGTGGAGTTCGTCCTCGACGGCCAGGTGTTCTACGGGCTCAACGGCGGCCCACAGTTCCCCTTCAACGAGGGGGTGTCCTTCCAGATCGACTGTGCTTCCCAAGACGAAGTGGACCACTATTGGACCGCCCTGACCGCCGACGGCGGAAAAGAGTCGCAGTGTGGCTGGCTCTCGGACAAGTACGGATTGTCCTGGCAGGTCGTGCCGCAGCGGCTCGACGAACTGCTCGGCTCCTCAGACCGGGCCGCGGCCCAACGCGTGACCGACGCGTTGCTGACGATGCGGAAGATCGACGTGCCGACGCTCGAGGCCGCAGCGCGGGGATGAGACCCCGTAGGTGCCCGACCGTGCCTGCCCGGCGCGGTGCCGTGTAATTTTCGCGGTTATGCCCACACGCACGCAGCGCCTGGATGATTTGCCGTTCACCGGCAGGCACGGCCGTCTCCTCGCCGGTTCCGGCACCGGCTGGGCGCTCGACGCGATGGATGTCGGCCTGATCTCGTTCGTCATGGCCGCGCTCGCGGTGCAGTGGGATCTGTCGTCGACGCAGTTGTCCTGGATCGGGTCGATCGGCTTCGCCGGGATGGCCATCGGTGCGTCGGTGGGTGGACTGCTCGCCGACCGGATCGGCCGTCGTCAGGTGTTCGCTACGACTCTGCTCGTGTACGGGCTCGCGACCGGCGCGGCGGCGCTGTCGACCTCGGTGGCGATGCTCATCGCCCTCCGGTTCGTCGTGGGTCTGGGGCTGGGCGCCGAACTTCCGGTCGCCTCCACACTCGTCAGCGAATTCGCGCCCCGCAAGATCCGCGGCCGGGTGGTCGTCGCGCTCGAAGCGTTCTGGGCCGTGGGCTGGCTTCTCGCGGCGCTGATCGGGTACTTCGTCGTGCCGCTGAACGACGACGGGTGGAGGTGGGCGCTCGCTGTCGGCCTCGTGCCCGCAGCGTATGCGCTCGTCGTCCGGTTCGGGATGCCCGAATCGGTGCGGTTTCTCGAGAGCAAGGGTCGATACGACGAAGCCGAAGCGATCGTCCGCGAATACGAGGAGTCGGCCGGGCGCGCCACCACCGCCCCGGATTCACAAGTCTCGCCGCCGGACTCCGGTGAACCCACCGCACCGACGGACACCGGCCGGCGGGTCTCGATCTGGGCTCCGAACCTCCGCGCGCGCACCGGCGCGCTGTGGATCGTCTGGTTCGGCATCAATCTGTCGTACTACGGTGCGTTCATCTGGTTGCCGAGCCTGCTGGTCGCCCAGGGGTTCGACCTCGTCACCTCGTTCGGCTACACACTGATCATCACCCTCGCGCAGTTGCCCGGCTACGCCGTAGCCGCATGGCTGATCGAAGTGTGGGGACGGCGCGCAACCCTCGCGACCTTCCTCGCCGGTTCCGCAGTGGCCGCGGCACTGTTCGGTCTCGCCGAGACGCCGGGGACCGTCATCGCGGCAGGGATGGCACTGTCGTTCTTCAACCTCGGTGCGTGGGGCGCACTGTATGCGATCGGCCCGGAGCTGTATCCGACACCGGTCCGCGGCTCGGGCACAGGTTCGGCGGCCGCATTCGGGCGACTCGCGTCGATCGTCGCGCCGCTGCTCGTGCCCCTGTTGCTCGACTCCGGCGGCAATGCATTGGTGTTCGGTGTGTTCGCGGCGTCGTTCGTCGTGGCGGCATGTGCGGCGATCACACTTCCCGAAAAGGCCGGAACCGTTCTCGAATAGGATTGCCCCGGTGCTCGTCTGCCGTGAGCGGACAAAGCCGCTGCCGCGTTGCCCGATCCGGCGAAGGTGGATCCATGACCATTCCACCGCCCCCACAGACCAACTACCGCGACCAACTCGCCGACAGGCTCCTCCGTCAGCGCATCGTGCAGATCACCGGCGAAGTGAACGACGAGACGACCGAGCGTGTCTGCTCGGAACTGGTCCTCCTCGCCTCCGCCGACGACCGCCGGGACATCGTCCTGCACATCAACTCACCCGGCGGGTCCGTGCACGCCGGGCTGGCGATCTACGACACGATGATGCTCGTGCCCAACGACGTGGCAACCGTCGCCGTGGGATTCGCCGCCAGCATGGGCCAGGTCCTGCTGGCTGCCGGAACCAAGGGCAAACGGAGTGCACTGGCGCACAGCCGCATCATGATGCACCAGCCGTCGGCCGGATTTGCGGGCACTGCCGTCGATATCGAGATCCAGGCCGAGAACCTCGAATACATGAAGCGCCAGTCGCAGCAGATTCTCGCCGAGGCCACCGGCCGATCCGTGGAGGAGATCGAGCGGGACAGCGACCGGGACCGCTGGTTCACCCCGGATCAGGCACGTGAGTACGGGATCATCGACGCCGTCGCCGCGTCGTTCGCCGAACTCGCGCCGTTCGGCGCGGGCCGACCGATCGGACTGTCATGAGCACCTACACGATCCCCAACGTCATCGAACGTACGCCGGCGGGGGAACGCTCGTTCGATGTCTTCAGCAGGCTCCTCAACGAGCGAATCGTCTTTCTGGGAACCGAAATCGACGACGGTGTCGCCAACGTCGTGATGGCACAGCTGCTGCATCTCGAAGCCGAGACCCCCGATCTCGAGATCGGCCTCTACATCAATTCGCCGGGCGGATCGTCGACCGCGATGCTCGCGATCTACGACACCATGAAGTTCGTGCGGGCACGCGTCGCCACGTACTGCATGGGCCAGGCGGCCTCGGCGGCGGCGGTGCTTCTCGCCGCCGGCGCACCGGGACGGCGGCACGTGCTCGCCCACTCCCGGGTGCTGCTGCACCAACCGTCGGCGCAAGGGCAGGGCACCATCTCCGATCTCGCGCTGCAAGCCGCAGAAGTGATGCGCGTGCGGGCGCAGACCGAGAACATCCTTGCCGCGCATACCGGACGCGATGTGGAGCAACTGCGCCGAGACACCGACCGCGACCGCATCTTCTCGCCCGAGGAGGCCGTGTCGTACGGACTGGCCGATCACGTCCTGCTCGAGCGGGACGGCTTCTAGCTCACGCCGCGCACAGTTCGATGCCGCCGCTCCGGGGCGCCCGGAGCGTGCGGTGCGCGGTCATCCGGCGGATCCCCCGGCCGAGCAACTGCTCTATCGGCAGTTCCAGCGCGTCACACACCGACCGAAGGATCTCCGACGATGCTTCCTTGCGGCCGCGCTCGACCTCCGACAGGTACTGCTTCGACATTCCGACGGCACGGGCGACATCGTCGAGGCTGCGATCCTGGTCGCGGCGCTCGTCACGCAGGATCTCGCCGTAGATCTGCCGGAGCAGTGCAGGTTGCGGCGCCTTGGCGCGCGGCTCGGGCCGCCGGGACGTGCGCGTGGCGCGGGCGGCGGCCAGATCGACGACCGAGTCCTGCTTCGGATCCATGGCGTCATTCTGCTCCCACGACCGCCCGTGCGTTCCGGGTTCAGCTGTCGATGAACACTCTCCGCGGCCGGACACTGTTCGTCGTGCCCGAGCGTCGGGCCGGTATTTCCGCGGTGAGATTGTCCTTACCTACGCGAAACATGAGGACTCGAGCCGGAAAACTTCGGGCCCCAGGATGTATCCGGCAGCGTATACAGCCCCGCATACGAATTGGGAGCGAGCAGATGACCTCACCGCACCCCGTAGACACGAGACTGCCGTTCTTCCGGCAACTTGCCTTCGGTATCCAGCACGTCCTCATCATGTACACCGGTTGCATCACCGTCCCGCTCGTGTTCGGCGCGGCGGTCGGACTCGACAGCGACACCATCGCGATGCTCATCAGCGCTGATCTACTCATCGCCGGTCTCATCACCATCGTGCAGAGCCTCGGGGTGGGGAAACTCGCCGGCGTGCGGCTTCCGATCGTCTGTGGCGCCACCTTTGCGGGTCTCACTCCGATGATCCTGATCGCCGAGGAATACGGGCTTCAGGCGGTCTACGGTTCCATGCTGGTCGGCGGCATCATCGGTCTCGCACTGGCCTGGCCGTTCGCCACGATCATCCGGTTCTTCCCGCCTCTCGTGACCGGTGCCGTGCTCACTGTCGTCGGGATCTCACTGATCGGTGTCGCCGGTGGGCTGATCGTCGGCAGCGATCCCTCTGCTCCGTCGTACGGTTCGCCCGCGGGCATTCTGCTCGCCGTCCTGGTCATGGCCGTCGCCATCGGATTTCTCTGTCTCGGCCGCGGCATCTGGGCCCAACTCGGTGTGCTGATAGCGCTCGTCGTCGGTACAGCGGCCGCCGTACCGCTGGGAATGATCGACCTCAGCGGCGTCGCAGGCTCGTCCTGGGTGGGCCTGCCGTCACCGTTCCACTTCGGGGCGCCCGAATTCCCGATCACCGCAGTCGTCGCGATGAGCATCGTCATGGCGGTCGTGTTCGCCGAGTCCACCGCGAGCATGCTCGCCGTCAGCGAGATCACCGGCAAACGAGTGTCGAAGGGGGACATCGCACGCGGCCTCGTCGGCGACGGCGCATCTGCCGTGCTCGGCGGTATCTTCAACGCCTTCGTCGATACCGTCTTCACCCAGAACGTCGGTGCCGTCGCCACCACACGGGTGTACAGCCGCTACGTGACCGCGACGTCGGGAGCGATCCTGGTGGTTCTCGGCGCGCTGCCGAAGGTGAGTGCGGTCGTCGCGGGCCTGCCGAAGCCCGTGGTCGGCGGTGTCGGGCTGATCCTGTTCGCGACCGTCGCCCTGGTCGGCATCAACACCTTGCGGTCGGTGGACCTGTCCGACCGCATCAACTCCACCATCGCCGCGGTCGCGGTCGGCGTGGGTCTGCTGCCCGAACTATCCGAAGGACTATTCAGCAGGTTCCCGTCCGCAGCGCAGATCCTGCTCGGCAGCGGTATCACCCTGGCTGCCATCACCGCCTTCTCGTTGAACCTGCTCTTCAACCACACGCGGCTCGGGCGCATGGCACGTGCCGCGTCCGGCCCTGGTACGCCGGCCCCCGAGACCTCGGCCGATCTTCCTTCACCCGTAGGAGTGGTACGTGAGCCCGCAACCGTCTGAGCCGTTCGAGGTTCCCGCCGTCGACATCGACCCGTATGTGAGGGGTGGCAGCGCCGACGAGCGTGCCGCCGTCGCCCGAGCGGTCGACGATGCATGCTCGCGGGTCGGCTTCATCCAGATCCTCGGCCACGGCATTCCGGAGACGGCGATCGCCGGACTCACCTCCGCCGTCGACGACTTCTTCGGTCTCTCGATGGAGGTCAAGCGCGAGTATCGGGTCGAAGGAGCGAACCGCGGCTACAGCCCGCCGAAAAGCGAGTCGCTCAGCCTGAGCCTCGGTGTCGAGTCCGCGAGTCGCATGAACGACTTCTTCGAGGCATACAACGTCGGAACCGAAGCCCGGTCCTTCCCGGACCTGGACCTGTCCGAAGACGACTACGGACTCAACCTCTGGCCCGACGTGCCCGGCTTCGAAGACCGGGTGCAGGCGTACTACGCCGAGGCCGGCCGGGTCGCCCGCACCCTCACGCGCATCTTCGCCGACGCGCTCGGCCAATCACCGGACTTCTTCGCCGACCTGACCGATCACTCGATCGACGTGCTGCGGATGAACAACTACGCCCTGCCCGAAGGCACCGTGAACCTCGACGGCGACCTCACGGGCATGGGGGAGCACACCGACTTCGGGATCGTCACCGTGCTGTGGGCCGATCGGGTTGCGGGTTTGCAGGTGCTGGGCAGCGACGGCATCTGGCACGACGTGTCCCCGTCGCCGGGAGCGCTGCTCGTCAATCTCGGCGACCTCACCGCCCGCATCACCGACGATCACTGGATGTCCACGTTGCATCGGGTCAAGCCTCCCGTCGTGGACGGTCGCATTCAGCGTCGTCGTTCGGTGGCCTACTTCCACGACGGCAACGTCGACGCGGTCGTCTCCACCTTGCCGGAGTATGCGGGTCCCGATCCGTACGAACCCGTCGTCGTGCGGGACCACATCAAGGCGAAGCTTGCCGGCTCCCGGCACGGCACGAAGAACACCGCGGCAGAGCGGGAAGCGGCGCGGGTGCTCGCCGCAGCGGGGGAGAACCGATCGTGAGCCATGTCGTCCTCGTTCACGGGGCGTGGGCGGGTAGCTGGGTCTGGGACACGGTGACGGAACCACTGACCGCGGCAGGGCATGCACCGCACGCGTTGTCGCTGCCCGGGGTGGGCCGGTGGGCCGACCGCGATGTCACGCTCGACGACGTTGCCGGACACGTCGCCGAGTACGTGGCCGGACTCGAAGGCACCGTGTTCGTCGTCGGGCACTCCGGCGGTGGCATCGTTGCGACACAGGTCGCGGAGATGATGCCCGACCGTGTCGCCGGAGTCGCGTACGTGGCGGGAATGATGCTGCCGTCCGGCGTCGACTTCGGGCAGTTGTGCGACGGTCTGGGACTCGAACCGCCGGTGGGGATTTCGAAGTGGTTGCAGGTCACGGCCGACGGTCGCGGAACCGTGGTGCCGCCCGAAGCCGCTGCCGCAGTCTTCTTTCACGAGGCCGACGCCGTCGATGCGATGGAGGCGGCGCGCAGACTGCGTCCGCAACTCGAGGCTGCGCGGCTCATGGCGCCCATCTGGACGGCGGATCGATTCGGATCGCTGCCGAGGCTGTACATCGAGGCGCTACGCGACCGTTCGGTCCCACTCGCCGCGCAGAGGGAGATGCAGCGGCTCGTTCCGGGAGCGACGGTCGTGAGCCTGGACACCGACCATGCCCCCCAGTTGTCCGCGCGCACCGAGCTTGCGCGGGCACTCGTGGAGTGGTGTTCGGCCGTGCTACCTGCAGCAACCGTGTCAGTGGGGTCGCGGTAGGACGGCACTGCCCGGTTTCGGTTGCAGGGGCCGCTTGTTTGCTGCCCTACCTTCCGGTAGGTAGTCTGGTTTCGTGCCTACTTCACCCGCGATCGAAATCCACGCCCTGACCAAGTCCTACGGTGACCGCGTCGTCCTCGACGACGTGTCGGTCGATGTTGCCCGCGGTAGTCGCACGATCGTCCTCGGCCCCAACGGCGCAGGAAAGTCCACCCTGCTGGAGATCATCGCGACTATCCGTACCCCGACCTCGGGAAGTGTTCGCATCGAAGGCCACGACTCCCGCGAACACCTGCGGGACGCACGACGTTCGATCGGACTCACACCCCAGTCGAATGCGCTCGATCCCCTTGCCACCCCGACGGAGATCTTCGAGTTCCAGGGCTTCGCGCTCGGAATGGGCCGGCGAGGCGCACGCGAACGCGCGCGCGAACTCGTCGAACTGTTCGGCCTCGGAGAACACAGCCGCAAACGAATCGCGCAGCTGTCGGGCGGCACCCGGCGCAAGGTCGATCTGGCGGTCGCGCTGATAGGCGAACCGCCCGTCATCGTTCTCGACGAACCGACAACCGGACTGGACCCACTCGCCCGTCTGGATTTCTGGAACGAGTTGACGCGACTGAACGACAGCGACCCGAACCGCACTCTTCTGATCTCGACGCAGGACCTGCACGAAGCGGAGGTCCTCGCCACGGACATCGTGGTGCTCCGGGAGGGCCGTGTCGTCGCGCACGACACGCCCGACACTCTCAAACGACGGGTCGGTGAGCGCACTCTCACTCTCGGATTGGCGAACCGGGCCGCCGCGCAGCACCTGATCACTAAGTCTCGTACGGCATTTCAGGCGGAGCCTCGGATAGTGCCCCGTGGAGTGGTGGACTTCGGATCGGCTCTGCAGTAGACGTAGTGATCAACGAGTCGTGCTGGATA
>NZ_JABAGQ010000006.1 GCF_012844225.1 Rhodococcus sp. 105337 | reverse complement strand
TTCGGCATGGGAAACATCCTTCCATCGTGAGGAGTGATCCTCACAGATCAGATGTCAACCAAACCGGGGGCAGTCCCCTTGACCGGCGCCGAAGCAGTCGAAGGCCGCACAACCGCGGAACCCTCTGGCGTGCAACGTCCTGTGGATTCCACACGAATGGTCGGGCTCGAGGTTCGGGCACGGTACGCCGGCAGGTTTGTCGATGGGAAAGTCCGCCGATCTCGAGAATCCGAAAGCGTTACAGCACAGCGCGAAACAGTTCGAACAGTCGGCTTCTAGTTCCGAGGAGAGGGGGATGGTGACGGGCATGGGTGCTCCAGAAGGTGATGTGGGTGCGAATCGGGGAGCGGGGAACCAACGTCCGGTTCCCGGTCGAAACACACGGAATCACCACACCGCGGAGAGGCGACGAGAAGTCGTCGCGGTGGGTTCGGCTCACAGAGACAGCATGCGTATCACTGCCGACACCGTAACAAGCGCCGAGGCGGACCATCAAGACGCGTGAGGAGTCGGTCGCGCGTCCTCACTCGCACACCTCTAGCGCATTTCACCGGCGCCCGCGTAGGGGCGCAGACTCGCCAAGGGCTCGCCCTCCTCGAAGCGCGAAAACCGGAAGTCGTCGCCGTCCACCTCGGGCGTGCCGGAAATGCCGTCGAGCAGGAGATCAGCGGCCAATCGCCCGACGGAGGGAGAGATCTTGTAACCGTGGCCACTGAAGCCGACGAGCAGGAACAGGCCGGGAGCGGGGGACGGGCCGATGATCGGATTGTAGTCGGGTGTGACGTCGTAACAACCGGCGTAGGACGACGCCAGTCGCGGGTCGGGCATGTGGGGGAGCAGGCGATCCAGTTTGCCGATCGCGGCGGCGACGACGTGGTCGCCGGCGCGGTTGGAGTAGGTGTCCGGATCGGCCCACTCGGGGGTCGAGTGGTCGCTGTTGCCGACGAGCAGGTCGCCGTTCGGCTCGCGCCTGAGGTACTGCAGGTTCACCAGATCCGAGAATGTGGGCACATCCGGTGTGGGGGTTCCCTGGTCGACGAGCAGAATCGACTCGCGTTGCACGCGTACGGGGACCTCGATGCCGGCGGTGGCGCCGAGCGTCGGAGACCATGCTCCCGTCGCGAGCACCACTGTGTCCGCGTGGATTTCGGATCCGTCGGCGAGAACGACACCGTAGACTTCGCCGTTCCCGCGCTGCAGAAGGGCGGTGACCTCGGCCGCCTGCCGGATTCGGACCCCGAGGCGTCGTGCCTGCGCGGCGTAGGCCATACCCGTCATATACGCGTCGCCGTGCCCTCCGAGGGGTTCGTAGGCGAACGCCGCGAAATCGTCGAGGGCGATACCGGGCCATATGTGCGCGACCTCGTCGGCGTCGAGCGACTCCACGGGTATACCCAGATCGCGGTGCATCTCGGTGTTGGCGGTCATGGGTGCGACGTTGTTCGCGCCCACTCCCACGATGTACCCGGTCTGCCGGAAGCCGATGTCCGTACCGAAGATCTCCTCGGCAGCCGAGAAGACCTGAACCCCGTGCCAGGCCATCGCCGCGAGCGATCGCACACCGTAGTGGCAGCGGACGATCCCGCTCGATTTTCCGGTCATGCCGGAACACAGCGTGTGTCGCTCGAGAACGAGGACGTCGGATTCACCGCGTTCGGCAAGTGACCAGGCTGCGGCCAGTCCCTCGAGTCCGCCACCGACGATCACTACACGGGTGCTCTTTGTCATCGGTCCTCCACAATCGTGTTTCTTAATGAGAGACAGTGTTGCATACGAAGAAACGTAACGACCCGTCGGCGTGTGACGTGAACGTAAAATATTGGCCCGGTAGCGTCGATGCTGTGAGCGTGACTGTGCGTCCGGCGACGAAGACCGATGTCCCTGCCGGCGCAACTGTGCTGGCGGATGCGTTCTTCGACGACCCGGTGATGGCGTGGATGTGGCCCGACGAAGGGCGTCGTGAGCACGGGCTACGACGGTATTTCGCTGCCGAAGCCCGATTTCATTCCGTGCCGGTCGGCGGTGCCGACATTGCGGAGAGGGACGAAATCGTGGGCGGTGCCGCATTGTGGGGCCCCCGGTGCATGGAAGCCGACGGTATGGCAGTCGCTTCGCATGTGGCCCCGGCTCGCGGTCGCACTCGGCAGTCACCTGCGCGCCGGAATCGCCGTCAGCGCAGCACTCGAGGCAGTTCATCCCGCCGAACCGCACTGGTACCTCTCGACGCTCGGTAGCGCGTCGCACTCGCGCGGAGGAGGATTCGGTGCCGCCCTACTCCGCTCCCGACTCGACCGCTGCGACGCGACGCACGCGCCCGCCTATCTCGAATCCAGCAAGGAAGTGAACATCGGCTACTACGAACGCTTCGGATTCGAGGTCACCCGCGAGATCGCGATTCCCCGCGGCGGGCCCACCCTCTGGGCCATGTGGCGGAATCCGCGCTGAGCGACAGGGGACTCGACCGCGCTGTCACAAGCTCCACTTCCGGAGGAACTCGTCGCGACCCGTGGAGCCCGGTACGAGACGGGGGACGGGAACCGGACGTCGCTGGGAGCGCCACCACGCTGTTGTGGCGTGCGACCGCAGGACTTCGACAGTGCGAGCGATGGCTTCGGGGTCGCGCAATTCGCGACGCGCGTCGGGGTTTTCCATGTAGTGCTCGACCGCTGCGTCGATGATCTCGGGAGAGATCCTGAAAGGTCGGCGGTCGACGTGCACGAAAAACGGCAGGTCGTCTGTGAGGGAGCCGTGTTTGATGACGGTGTTGTCGAATCTTTTCCACAGGGGGATCGGCGAGGAGAACGTGGCGCGGTGGCTGGGACCGACCCAGACAGCGAGGAATTTCCAGTGCCCGTTGGGTTGGACGAGAAAGAGGCTGTCCCAAGGTATCCACGCGTCGTGGGCGTAACCGCGGAGGTGGAGTCCGTCGTGCCGGATCGCGATGTGACCGGGGCGGACACGGCCGAGCACGATCAGCACGACGATGACTGCCTGATACCCGAACGTGAAGACCAGGAGGATTGCCAACCACCAGGGCTCGATCTCCTCCTCGACCGGGGAGACATCGGTGGTGGACACACCGATTTTCAGCAGGAACCCCATGAAGACAGTGAGTCCGGGAAGCACCGCGAACATGGTCAGGTTGTAGATCAACCGTGACTGACGGAGCAGGAGAGCCGGTATGCCCTCGTCGGTGCCGACGGCGATGTCGGAACGCCGGGTGCGAGGGCTGTGCATCAGCACGAGGAAGACGGGGAGAAGCCAGATGACCACCCCGAATCCGAGTGTGAACCAGAGCCAATCGGTCGCGTAGGTCGGACCGAACTGAAACCTGTCCGGGGTGATATCCACCGTGCCGTCCCGCCACTGTCCGAAGGCGTGAACAACCAGGCCGGTGCTGAGAGCAATAAGTAGGGCAGCGGTCACGCAATGTCCGTAGACCGTGAGGGTTCCGTATACCTTCCGACGGGTCCCGCTGTCCGCCTCCATCGGCGCATTGTCAGTTGCCATCGGTGAGTACCTCTCGGACGGCGTCGCCGAGGGCGAACAACGCATCTTTTGCTTCATCCAGTTCGCGGCCTCCGGCTTCGAGGGTGCTGAGAACTGTCGCGGACGAATCCTCGTAGAGGTGGTCGGCACCGCCGGAGGCGAAGATGCCGACCGCTGTTCCTACCGCTGCGCCGCCCAGAGTGCCTAAGAAGGGAAACGCTGACCCGGCAATAGCTCCCGCGGCTATCGACGCGGCGAGCCCGGTCGAATTGGAGACCACAGCCTGCTCGAGAGGCTCACCGCCGCCGAAATAGTCGAGTCCGACGCCGGCAACGAGGCCCACGGCCCCTGTCCCCACGGCCAACCTGGTCGGAACCGGCGCCAGATCGCCGCGCTTCGCGATCGTGGAGGCGAGATCGTCGGTGGATGCTTTCGCCTGTCCGAACATGCGCCGCACCTCGTCGTACGGGGTACCCGGCGCGAGGTCGAGCACCGCCTGCATCGACCGCGCCGAACGTTCGAGACACATGGTGGCTCTTCCCGCCAACCGTTCGACGCGTTCGCGCAGTTCGGCTGTCAGGTAGTCGAACCCGGTGGTGGTAGTGAACAATGCGGCCCAGGCGGGACTCGTCCACCGATGGGTGACTCCCGCGATATCGCGTGCCCACCGGCGGTGCACATCTGTCGCGGCATCCGCCAACTCGTCATAGATTCGGAGCAGAGACTCGTCCGAATACGGACCCGGATCGCCGATGGTGTTGCACACGACCGGGAGTCCGGCACTCGCTGCGCGGTCGCGAATATCCGACATATCCGCGAGAGCCGAAGCGAGCGCAACCGACAGCGTGTCGAAATCGTCCGCAGCGGAGAGCGTCCTCGCGTGAAACTCGTCGACGACCCGCACGATCCGCGATGCCTCGCGCAGGTACCGGTCGGACGCCTCTCCCTCCCATGCGTCATCGGCGATGCGGCGGGCTTCTTCGGCATTGTCCCCGGCCGCAGCGAGGGCGGCCGCGAGGTGGCAGCGGATCAAGTGCCCGACGCGCGAGATATCGGCGGGATCGCCGTCGATGTAGGTATCGATCGGCACGGCTCACTCGCCCTGATCGGGCCATGCAGTGACGATTCGCTCGGCGGTGCCGGCGTCACTGTCGCGGTACGCCTCGGCGCAGGAGCTGAGCATGCCCGCAGCGATACCGAGCGTGTGCACGAGACCTGCGACATCCCCGACGGCCCGCCCGAGTACGCCGACAAGCGCGCCGGTGGCCGCGCCCGCCTGCACTGTGTCGGGAAGCGGGTCGACTGCGGCCGCCACAACACGGGCGGAGTCTTCGTATCGCGCTGCGGCGCGGAGTAGTTCGTTCGGATCGACGTGCAGGCTCAACGCGTCGCCTGCCGGCGCGGCGTGCTCCCGTTACCCGGTCGTCGGCCTTCGCCGCCGTACAACGCTCGGCCACATGGACTTTGCAGAAGTGGTGACACTGCATGCGACGGTAAGGTCACGACGATCCCCCCTGATCGGTCGGCGACGCCGGACCCCCCGGTCGGCGACATCGGTGACAGGGTATCAAGATCGAATCGGTTGTGCGATGCGGGCGCAGCGACTACGCCCCGTGACTACGGCGGTCAGGCACCCTGCCACACGGTGTCGAACGGCGTGTGCCCCGACACCCGGCCCTTGATGCCCTTGGTGACGAAGTCCTTCGCATTCTGCACCGCGCGAGTGACGTCGGTGCCTTTCGCGATTTCCGCGGTGATCGCGGCGGCGAGAGTGCACCCGGCGCCGGAGACCCGCTCGCTGCCGATCTTGGGTGCCGACAGCAGCGTCACCTCCCGGCCGTCGAACAGCACGTCGACCGCGTCGTCACCGGCGAGTTCGACACCGCCCTTCGCGACGACGTACTGCGGTCCGAGATCGTGGATGCGGCGCGCGGCTTCGACCAGGTCGTCGACCGAGTCGATGCTGTCCATGCCGGACAGGGTGCGGGCCTCGAAGAGGTTGGGGGTCACCACGGTGGCGTGGGGGAGTATCTGGGTGCGCAGCGCGTTGTCGGTGTCGAGTGCCGCGCCGGGTTCCTGCCCTTTGCAGATCAGGACCGGGTCGAGCACGACGTGCCGCCAGTTCTTCTTGCCCAGCGCGTCCGCGACCACGTCGATCGTCGCCGGAGTTCCGAGCATGCCGATCTTCACGACGTCGAGGTCGTGGGCCGCCGTCGCAGCCTGAATCTGGTCGGCGATGACCTGCGGGTCGATCGGTACGAATCGGTGACCCCAGTTGTTCCCGGGGTCGAACGACACGATGCAGGTGATGGCACCGACCCCGTACACGCCGAGTTGCTGGAACGTCTTGAGGTCCACCTGCAGCCCGGCACCGCCGGTGGCTTCCGATCCGGCAATGACGAAGGCGAGATCGACCACGATGAGTTCTCCGTTCGGCTGGGATGATCGCGGATGCATCAGCGATCGTGTAGCAGGCGTCCCAGCCTAACAACCGGGACTACGGAGCCCGCAGGGGTCATCGGGCGAAACGCCCGGTGTGTACGGTCCTCGTCCGGCAGCATGGAGGCATGTGACGGCGTAGGCGAGGCACGATGACACGCTTCTTCGGAGTGATGCTGGTACTGGTGGCAGTCGTCGCTGCCGGTTTCTATTTCGCCTTGCGCGGCCTCTCCGACTCGGATTCGACGAGGACCGTCGAAGACACCCGGGTGCTCCTCGACGGCACTCCCACCACGTGCGGCGAACTGCTCGGCGCACCGTGCAGCGTGGCGATGCAGACCACGTACAACCGGATCGCGCCCCGACTCGACGGCTTCGTGCGCGGAGCCGATCTCGGTCCGTGGGCCGCAACGCTCGACTCCGACGAGACGGCCGCCCTCGTCGTCGAAGCGTGCAGCCTGATCGGTCAGCCGGGGCAGACGCAACTCGAATTCGTCGACCTTGCCCGCGTCCGGCACCCGGAGGCGGGGAGCCCGGAGCTGTTCCCCTTCTGGAATCGTGCGCGTGAGGGTCTGTGCCCACCTCCGGCCTGACACACCCGCAGGGCGCGTCCCCGACGTTAGGGTTTCGGGCATGACCGCCTTCGACGATCTCGACGACTACCTTGCGCTGCCGCGTGCCACGAGCCTCGTGATGTCGCCCGACGGCACCCGCCTGGTACTCGCGCAATCGGTGCTCGACGAGAAGGCCACGGCGTACACCGGGGCACTGTGGGAAATCGATCCCGCAGGCCACGAACCCGCCCGCCGGCTGACGCACGGCGTGACGGGCGAATCGAACCCGACGTTCACAGCCGGCGGCGACCTGCTGTTCATCGCCTCCCGGGGGGACGGGGACCCGGCGTCGCTGTGGAGCCTCCCCGCAGCCGGAGGCGAAGCAACACCCGTGGCCACACGCAAGGGCGGCATCGCGACGGTCCACGCCGCGGCAGCCGCAGATCGCATCGTCGCCACCGCGAGCGTGTTCGGGCACCGGGACAGCGACGACGAACGTATTCGCACCGCACGCGACGACGCGAAGGTGACCGCGACCCTGCACACCGGATATCCCGTCCGCTACTGGGATCACGATCTCGGACCCGACCGCCCGCATCTGCTGACCGTGCGGGAACGCGGAGACCTGGTCGACCTGACACCCGGCATCCGCGGTGCTCTGCGCGACGCGCAACTCGACGTGGCCGCCACCGGGTCGTTCGCCGTGTCGACCTGGGTCGTATCCGGCCCGCGCGCATCCCGTCGGACCACTCTCGTGCGGATCGACCTCGCTACCGGACTTCGCACGCCGCTCGTCGACGATCCCACCGGGGACGCGCTCCACCCCGTCGTGTCACCGGACGAAACCCGGCTCGCCTTCCTGCACGAGACGGCGGGCGATCCCGACACGCCCCTGAAGACGACGGTGCGCGTACTCGACCTCACGGACGGCACCACCACCGTCGCGGCACCCGGATGGGACCGGTGGCCCACCTCGATCGCATGGCTACCCGACGGGTCCGGACTCGTCCTCACCGCAGACGACCACGGACGCGCCCCCATCTTCGTACTCCGCTCGGGAGCCGACCGCCCCGACGCACTCACCGGCGGGGACGAGGCCTACACCGACGTGCGTGTCGCACCCGACGGCACTGCTCTGTACGCGCTGCGCGCCTCGTATCGCATGCCGCCGCACCCCGTCCGCATCGCTCTCACCGGACCCGACGCGGGCACCGTGACCCCGTTGCGAGCCCCCGCGGACCTACCGGAGCTTCCCGGTAGGCACACCGAGATCACCACGACCGCCGCGGACGGAACCCCGCTGCGTGGATGGCTCGTGCTGCCGCACGACGCGACGGAGGGCACGCCCGTCCCACTGCTGCTGTGGATTCACGGTGGACCGCTGGGAAGTTGGAACACCTGGTCGTGGCGATGGAATCCGTGGCTGATGGTCGCGCGCGGATACGCCGTGTTGCTCCCGGATCCCGCACTGTCCACCGGGTACGGCGAAGAGTTCGTCCTGCGAGGCTGGGGCCGGTGGGGAGCCGAACCGTACACCGACCTCATGGCGATCACCGACGAGGCCGTCGCGCGACCCGACATCGACGCCGACCGCACCGCGGCGATGGGCGGATCGTTCGGCGGCTACATGGCGAACTGGGTGGCCGGGCACACCGATCGGTTCCGCGCGATCGTCACCCACGCGGGTTTGTGGGCGCTCGACCAGTTCACGCCGACCACCGACGTCGCCTGGTACTGGCAGCGGGAGATGACTCCCGAGATGGCCGTGGAGAACTCTCCGCACCTGTTCGTCGCCGACATCGTCACTCCGATGCTGGTCATTCATGGTGACAAGGACTATCGCGTGCCCATCGGAGAGGCGCTACGGCTCTGGTACGAGTTGCTCGACGAGTCGGGGCTGCCCGCGGAGGACGACGGAACCACGGTGCACCGGTTCCTGTACTTCCCGTCCGAGAACCATTGGGTCCTCAGCCCCCAGCACGCCAAGCTCTGGTACCGGGTGGTCGAGGCGTTCCTGTCCGAGCACGTTCTGGGCCGGCCGGTCGAACTACCGGAGCTGCTGGGCTGAGGGCCGTTCCCGTGCGGGCACCGGCGGCGGTCCGGGATACCGGCAGCGGCCGACAGCCCGTGTCCAGGCGGTTTGTGCTCGACGCTTACGATTGCCTGGTGACCAGTGCGCCAGAGAACCCCCAGAATCCCGCAGATGCCCTCCCCAAGAGCTGGGACCCCAGCGCTGTCGAGGCCGAGCTCTATCAGGGGTGGGTGGACGCCGGTTACTTCGAGGCGGACCCGGGAAGCGACAAGCCCGGCTACTCCATCGTGCTCCCGCCCCCGAACGTCACGGGCAGCCTGCACATGGGTCACGCGCTCGACCACACCCTGATGGACGCGCTGACCCGCCGCAAGCGCATGCAGGGCTGTGAGGTGCTCTGGCTCCCCGGTATGGACCACGCGGGCATCGCGACCCAGACCGTGGTGGAGAAGCAACTCGCCGTCGACGGCAAGACGAAGGAAGACTTCGGCCGCGAACTGTTCATCGACAAGGTGTGGGAGTGGAAGCGCGAATCCGGCGGCACCATCCAGGGGCAGATGCGACGTATCGGCGACGGCGTCGACTGGTCGCGTGATCGCTTCACGATGGACGAGGGTCTTTCCCGCGCCGTGCAGACGATCTTCAAGCGCATGTACGACGACGGCCTGATCTACCGTGCCGAGCGCCTGGTCAACTGGTCACCGGTGCTGCAGACGGCGATCTCCGACATCGAGGTCAAGTTCGAGGAGGTCGAAGGCGAACTCGTGTCGCTGCGCTACGGCTCGCTCGACGACGCCGAGCCGCACGTCATCGTCGCCACCACCCGTGTCGAGACGATGCTCGGTGACACCGCGGTCGCGGTGCATCCCGAAGACGAGCGCTACAAGCACCTTGTGGGAACCACGATCTACCACCCGATCACGGGACGCCAGATCCCGGTGATCGCCGACGCGTACGTCGATCCCGAGTTCGGCACCGGCGCTGTGAAGATCACCCCCGCGCACGATCCCAACGACTTCGAGATGGGTCTGCGGCACAACCTGCCGATGCCCACCATCATGGACAAGACCGGCAAGATCGCAGACAGCGGAACACGTTTCGACGGGATGGACCGTTTCGAAGCACGTGTGAAGATCCGTGAGGAACTCGCCGAACAGGGCCGCGTCGTCGCCGAGAAGCGTCCGTACGTCCACAGCGTCGGCCATTCCGAGCGGTCCGGCGAGACCATCGAGCCGCGCCTGTCGATGCAGTGGTGGGTGAAGGTCGACAAGCTTGCCGAAACCGCCGGCGACGCAGTGCGCAACGGCGACATGGTCATTCATCCCAAGAGCCAGGAACCGCGCTGGTTCGCCTGGGTCGACAACATGCACGACTGGTGCATCTCGCGGCAGTTGTGGTGGGGTCATCGCATCCCGATCTGGTACGGCCCCGACGGCGAAGTGCAATGCTTCGGCCCGGACGAAACCGCACCCGAAGGCTGGGAGCAGGATCCCGACGTCCTCGACACCTGGTTCTCCTCCGGACTGTGGCCGTTCTCGACGATGGGCTGGCCCGACAAGACGCCCGAACTCGAAAAGTTCTATCCCACCAGCGTTCTCGTCACCGGCTACGACATCCTGTTCTTCTGGGTCGCCCGCATGATGATGTTCGGTACCTACGTCGCCGACGACGACGCGGTGAACGGCGGCAAGGTGCCGTTCAAGGATTTGTTCCTGCACGGACTGGTCCGCGACCAGTTCGGCAAGAAGATGTCGAAGTCGCGTGGCAACGGCATCGACCCGCTGGACTGGGTGGACCGCTTCGGCGCCGACGCACTGCGCTTCACCCTCGCGCGCGGCGCGAACCCGGGTGCCGACCTCTCCGTCGGCGAGGACCACGCACAGTCCTCCCGGAACTTCGCCAACAAGCTGTTCAACGCCACCAAGTTCGCGCTCATGAACGGCGCCGTGGTGAGCGAGATCCCGGCCCGCGACGACCTCACCGACGCCGACCGGTGGATCCTCGACCGGCTCGACCAGGTGCGCGCCGAGGTCGACGAGGCCTTCGAGAAGTTCGAATTCTCCAAGGCGTGCGAGGCGCTGTACCACTTCGCGTGGGACGAAGTGTGCGACTGGTACCTCGAGCTCGCCAAGGTGCAGTTCGCGGACGGTGACGTCAGGAGCGCGCACACCAAGGCCGTGCTCGGAACCGTGCTCGACCAGTTGCTGCGGATGCTGCACCCGGTCATCCCGTTCGTCACCGAAACGCTCTGGAAGGTGCTCACCGGCGGCGAGTCGCTGGTGATCGCATCCTGGCCGGTCGCGAGTGGCGTGCCCGCCGATGCGGACGCCCTGCGCCGCGTCGAGGACATGCAGAAGCTCATCACGGAGATCCGCCGGTTCCGCAGCGACCAGGGCCTCAAGCCGTCGCAGAAGGTCGCGGCCCGGCTCGAGGGGATCGACGGTGCCGACCTCGTCGCCCAGGTTCCCGCGGTGCGGTCACTGGCGCGTCTCACCGATCCCGAGGACGGATTCGCAGCGACGGCGTCCATCGAGGTCCGTCTGTCCCGCGCGACCGTCACCGTCGAGCTCGACACCTCCGGCAGTATCGATATCGGAGCCGAAATCGCACGTCTGCGTAAGGATCTCGCCGCGGCGGAGAAGGATCTCGCGGCGACCTCCGGCAAGCTGTCCAACGATGCGTTCCTGGCGAAGGCGCCCGAACCGGTCGTTGCGAAGATCCGCGCGCGCAAGCAGGTCGCCGAGGAAGAGATCGCTCGCATCGACGCGCGACTGAAGGAGTTGGGCCAGGCGTGACCACCGATAATTCCGGGGGACCGTCCCCGGTCGACGTCGCCGAACTGGCGCTGGTCGAGGCGGAACTCGACCAGCGCTGGCCCGAGACCAAGATCGAACCGTCGCTGGCGCGTATCGCGGCGCTGATGGACATTCTCGGCTCGCCGCAGAACAACTATCCGTCCATCCACGTGGCGGGCACCAACGGCAAAACCTCCGTCGCCCGGATGATCGACGCCCTGCTGACCCGGATGCATCATCGCGTGGGCCGCACCACGAGTCCGCACCTGCAACTCGCGACGGAGCGCATCAGTATCGACGGCGCGCCGGTGTCACCGCGCACCTATGTCGACACCTACCGCGACATCGAACCGTATGTGCGCATGGTCGACGAGCAATCCGAGGCGGCCGGCGGACCGAAGATGAGCAAGTTCGAGGTGACCACCGCGATGGCGTTCGCGGCGTTCGCGGACGCACCGGTCGACGTCGCAGTCGTGGAGGTGGGCCTCGGGGGACGCTGGGACGCGACCAACGTGGTCACCGGTCAGGTCGCGGTGATCACCCCGATCGGAATCGACCACACCGGATACCTCGGTGAGACGCTCACCGAGATCGCGGGGGAGAAGGCCGGAATCATCAAGAAGGCCCGGGGCGACGACCTGGTCCCGCGCGACACGGTCGCCGTCATCGCGCAACAGGAGCCCGAAGCGATGGACGTCCTGCTCCGGCAGACCGTCGAAGCGGATGCGGCCGTTGCTCGTGAAGGCTCCGAGTTCGCGGTGGCGCGGCGTGCCGTGGCCGTCGGAGGTCAGCAACTCGACCTCCAGGGGCTCGGCGGTGTCTACACCGACATCTTCCTGCCGCTCCACGGCGAGCACCAGGCGCACAACGCCGTGGTGGCCTTGGCTGCCGTCGAAGCGTTCTTCGGCGCCGGCCCGCAGAAGCAACTCGACGTCGACGCGGTGCGCGAGGCCTTCGCCTCGGTCGTCAATCCCGGACGCCTCGAGCGCGTGCGCAACGCTCCGACCGTCTTCCTCGATGCAGCCCACAACCCGCACGGCGCGAAGGCGCTCGCGGCCGCGCTCGCCGACGAGTTCGACTTCCGCAAACTCGTCGGCGTGGTCAGCGTCATGGCCGACAAGGATGTGGCAGGTCTCATCGAGGCGCTCGAACCGGTCTTCGACGAAATCGTCGTCACCCATAACGGCTCGCCCCGGGCGATGGACGTCGAGGATCTCGCGAATATCGCTGTCGCGCGGTTCGGCGACGAACGGGTCGTCACCGCGGAGACACTGCCCGACGCGATCGAGACCGCGATCGCGATTGCCGAGGAAGTCGGCGAACCCGGTGAGGCAGTATCGGGTGCGGGCGTCGTGGTGACCGGCTCGGTGGTGACCGCAGGTGCTGCCCGCAGTCTGTTCGGAAAGGAACCCGCGTGACCAACCAGAGCCCGGCGGAACCGGAGTTCGGACCGCCGACCAAGGACCCCTGGAAGGGTTTCCGGGGTGTGATGGCCGGAACCCTCGTTCTCGAAGCGATCGTCGTACTGCTGGTGCTGCCGGTGATCGCGACCCTCGGCGGCGGCCTGACCGCGCTGTCGGGCGGGTACGTCGTCGGACTCGCGGTGCTCATGATCCTCGGGGCAGGGGTGCAGGGACGCTCGTGGGCGATTCCGTTCAACCTCACGCTGCAGGCTCTCGTCCTGCTCGGATTCCTCATCGACCCCGCGCTCGGCGCGGTCGGCGTGCTCTTCGGTGTGGTCTGGGCATACCTGCTCTACCTGCGGAAAGACATCAAGGATCGTGAATCGAGGGGTCTGCTACCGGGCCAGCGAGGCTGACCTCTACGCTTGTCGCGTGACTGAGCGCACCCTTGTACTGATCAAGCCCGACGGCGTTGCCCGCCGTCACGTCGGAGAAATCCTGTCGCGCATCGAGCGCAAGGGGCTGGACATCGTGGCTCTCGAGCTCCGTGTCGCCCCTGTCGAGGTCGCGGCGGCCCACTATGCGGAGCACGAGGGCAAGCCCTTCTACGACTCGCTGATCGAGTTCATCACCGGTGGCCCCCTCGTGGCCGCGGTGCTCGAGGGCCCGCGCGCGATCGCGGCGTTCCGTCAGCTCGCCGGCGGAACCGATCCGGTGGAGAAGGCCGTTCCGGGCTCGATCCGGGGCGATCTCGGCCTCGATCCGGGTGAGAACCTCGTCCACGGATCCGACTCCGCCGAGTCGGCCGAACGCGAGATCGCACTGTGGTTCCCGGCCCTCGCCGGTAACTAGTCCACCCACGGTGGCGGCCGTTCTGCTGGCGCCCCGGTGTCGTGCGGAAACCGTCCGCGACGACACGAATCAACGTTCCCGATATCGACCGACGGCGCCCCGCGGGGCGCCGTTGGCGTATCCGCGCACGCCTGTGTGGGATACTGGGGAAGGTTGCACCGTGCGAAACCCGTCCGGGGCGACCGAACGACATCACGGATCGATGCCCGACATCGCTGTGGCCGAGGACGAAGGAACCACCTCGCTCCGCGACATGCTGGATGTTCCGGCGCTCGAACCGCGATCAAGCCAGGCATCGCTCGGCCGTGCAGTGATAACGGGCACCGGACGGCCGTGTGATGCGAGACCGGATGATCTCGCGCCCCCAGGCGCGGGCATACAAGCAGCGCCCTCGCGTGGCCGCTCACATCGCACGAGTCGGTGATGGACGCGCCCGGGGGCTTAGGAGACTTACGTGGCCGATCAAGAGCCGCCGGAGAACAATTCCATCGAATCCGCGGACGTCGTCGCCGACGGCACCGAGGTACCGAACCTGCCCGCGAAAATTCGCGTGCACGCGCTCGCCAAGATGCTGGGACTCACCAGCAAGCAGGTGATCGCAAAGGCCACCGAACTCGGGACTGCGCTCAGCAGTGCGCACGCCACGCTGCACCGCGACGCCGCCCGAGAGGTGTACGCCGCACTGAGCGGCGCTTCCGAGCCGGTCGCTCCTGACGGACGCACCGAGGCTCAGGCACCTGAGGCCCAGGCACCTGAGGCCCAGGCACCCGAGGATCCGGCCGCCGAGGCGCCGGGCGACACGACGCTCGCGCACATCGAAGAGCCGGTGCTCTCCCCGGAGCCGAAGGTCGCGGACAAGGACGAGCCCGTCCAGGAGACGTCGATCGGTGGACCCACCGGTCTGTTCACATCCCCGGAACAGCACACCCCGTTGTTCGCGCCGCCGGAGCCGGTAGCCGACACGGTCGCCGCACCGCTGTTCCTGCAACCGGTCGCGCCCGCGCCTGCGGACGAGGACGCCGACGACGAACCGGTTCGTCCGCGCCGCCGCCGCGCCCGCCGAGGCGCAGCGGCGAAGGACATCGACGAGCAGACCGTCGAGAAGAACGCAGAGAAGACCGCAGAGAAGACTTCCGGGAAAGCATCCGAGACCACGTCCGACAAGGTCGCCGGAGCCGAGGCGCCGGCCGAGCAGGTCGACGAGGCGCCCGCCCGCGATACGGGCTCCGACGGCGGCCGGGCCCAGGGCCCGGACGATGACGATCAGGACGAGCATCCCCGTCGCCGCCGCCGTGGACGTCGTGGCCGTGGCCGTGGACGCGGTGACAGCGGCGAGAACGATCAGCACGACGACACCTCCTCCGAACACGAGGAGAAGAGCGGCAAGGACGACGACCGGACCGAGACCGGCCCCGCGGCCGACTCGGGCGACGACCGGCACGGCAAGCCGGCTGCCGCCGACGAGGAACCGTCGGACCAGACCAAGACGGACCAGACCAAGACGGACCAGAGCAAGTCGGACCACGCCGACTCGGACGACGACTCCGAGGACGACGAGCACAGCGACGGCACGTCGCGTCGCCGTCGCCGCCGTCGTCGCCGCCGCGGATCGGCCGATTCCGACACCGACACGTCGGGCGACGACGATGCAGTTCCCACCGTCGTGCACGAGCGGGAGCCGCGGCCCAAGGCGCGCGTCAAGGACGAGGTGCAGGGCATCAGCGGCTCGACGCGCCTCGAAGCCAAGCGACAGCGTCGCCGGGACGGTCGGGAAGCCGGCCGTCGCCGTCCCCCGATCCTCACCGAGTCGGAGTTCCTGGCACGCCGTGAGTCCGTGGACCGGGTCATGGTGGTCCGCGAGCGCACCTCCGGTGCCCATGCGGGAATGACGCAGGTCGCCGTGCTCGAAGACGGCATCCTCGTCGAGCACTTCGTCACGACCTCCGGGTCGGCGTCGATGGTCGGCAACATCTACCTCGGTCGCGTGCAGAACGTGCTGCCGTCCATGGAAGCCGCCTTCATCGACATCGGACGCGGCCGCAACGGCGTGCTCTACGCCGGTGAGGTCAACTGGGAGGCTGCCGGCCTGGGAGGAAACTCCCGCAAGATCGAGCAGGCGCTCAAGCCGGGCGACATGGTGGTGGTCCAGGTCAGCAAGGACCCCGTCGGCCACAAGGGCGCGCGTCTGACCACCCAGATCAGCCTGGCCGGCCGATTCCTCGTCTACGTCCCGGGTGGATCGTCGACCGGGATCAGCCGGAAGCTGCCGGACACCGAGCGCAAGCGCCTCAAGGACATCCTGCGGGAGATCGTTCCGGCAGAAGCCGGGGTCATCATCCGCACCGCCGCCGAAGGCGTCAGCGAGGACGAACTGGCGCACGACGTGACCCGTCTGCAGTCGCAGTGGGACACGATCAGCGCCCAGGCCGACAAGGTGCAGGCCGAGGCCTCCGGGCAGCCGAAGGCGCTGTACGAGGAGCCCGACCTTCTTGTGAAGGTCGTCCGCGACCTGTTCAACGAGGACTTCTCGAAGCTGGTCATCGAGGGCGCCAACGCCTGGAACACGGTCGAGTCCTACATCCGCACGGTCGCACCCGACCTGCTGCCGCGCGTGGAGCGGTACCGCTCCAACAACTCGGTGGACGTGTTCGGTGCTCACCGCATCGACGAACAGCTGGCGAAGGCGCTCGACCGCAAGGTGTGGTTGCCCTCGGGCGGCACGCTCGTGATCGACCGCACCGAAGCAATGACCGTCGTCGACGTCAACACGGGCAAGTTCACCGGTTCGGGCGGCAACCTCGAGGAAACCGTCACCCGCAACAACATCGAAGCGGCGGAAGAGATCGTCCGTCAGATGCGGCTGCGCGACATCGGCGGCATGATCGTGGTCGACTTCATCGACATGGTGCTCGAGTCCAACCGCGACCTGGTGCTGCGCCGTCTCACCGAAGCCCTCGGACGGGACCGCACCCGCCATCAGGTGTCGGAAGTCACCTCACTGGGCTTGGTGCAGATGACGCGCAAGCGTCTCGGTACCGGTTTGGTCGAGGCGTTCTCCACCACTTGTGAGCACTGCAACGGACGCGGCATCATCGTGCACTCGGAGCCGATCGAGTCCAAGCCGCACGAGGAGTCGACGCGTTCGCAGAGCGGCGGTTCGCGGCGCAAGCGGGGGCGCGACAAGAGTGCTCCGGAACCCGTCGCCGAGGTGGTCGTGGAAGAGACCGCGGCCCCGGCGCCCTCGCAGGAGGAGCTGGCCAGGCGCGCGGCTCATCCTGTGGCGCTCGCCATGGCCTCGCACCACCCGGAGCACAGCGATTCCGACTCCGCTGATGCTGCTGTGGCCGACTCCACCGACGCTCCTGTCGCCGAGTCCGCGCACGCGGGAGCAGAAGCTCCGGCGACGCAGGCACCGGTCGGCCAGGAGGGCGACCCGGTGAAGATCTCCGAGCCGTTGCGGGCAGCCGATCCCGGCCGGATCGCCGACGCCGCCCGGAGCGAATCCGGCACCGGAGAGGACGCGACTACGGTCACGACCCCTGCGGACGAGCCGGAGGAGGTCGCGGAGGAGATCGCTGCCGCCGAGGCTGCGGTCGCGAAGGCGGCTCCGAAGAGTGTTGAGGCGGAGAAGGTTTCCGCGCCGGAATCCGACTCGGAGCCCGCTCCCCGTCGTCGTCGCGCGCGCCGTGTGGCACGCCCGGCAGCACCTGCCGGGGACGCGGACGCCGCTGCGACGGTGTTCGTCCTGCCGGCCCCGGCCGCCGACTCGACGCCGGTGACGCCTCCGGCCACCACGCCGGTGTCGACGCCCGAGGACGCGCCTTCGAGCGCCGACGAACCTGCCGTCAAGGTGGTCCGCAGGACACGTTCACGGCGGGCTGCGGGACGCCCCGCGGGTCCGCCCGTAGACGCAGAAGCATGACGGGTCTCCCCGGACCGGCAGAGACCGGTCCGGGGAGCTCGGCCCGGTTTGACCCTGGCCGCCACTTTCCCGTAATCTTGTTCAGTCGCTACTCGGCGATACTGCCCAGCCGCGCCTGGACTCAGGATGGCGGCGGGACCGAGTAAGCACCATACCGAGTAAGCACCATACAGACCAGTCGCGACCGCAAGACTGTGGCGCGAGCACGTTCGAAGAAGCAAGGGGTAGCCGTCCGATGGCAACGTACGCGATCGTCAAGACCGGCGGTAAGCAGTACAAGGTCGCTGAAGGCGACCTCGTCAAGGTCGAGAAGATCGAGGGTGAGCCCGGCGCTGCTGTCTCGCTTGCTCCGGTCCTCGTCGTCGACGGATCCGAGCTGACCACCGACGCCGACAAGCTGGCGAAGGTATCGGTCACCGCCGAGATCGTCGAGCAAACCAAGGGCCCGAAGATCCACATCCACAAGTTCAAGAACAAGACCGGGTACCACAAGCGCCAGGGCCACCGTCAGAAGCTGACGGTCGTCAAGGTCACCGGCATCAAGTAACTCGAGCTTCGAGCTTCAACCCCCAGGAGGGTTCGTCATGGCACACAAGAAGGGTGCATCAAGCTCCCGTAACGGTCGCGATTCGAACGCCCAGCGCCTCGGCGTCAAGCGTTTCGGCGGCCAGTCCGTCAGCGCCGGTGAGATCCTCGTGCGTCAGCGCGGCACCCACTTCCACCCCGGTGTGAACGTGGGACGCGGCGGCGACGACACGCTGTTCGCCCTCGAAGCGGGTGCTGTCGAGTTCGGCACCAAGCGTGGACGCAAGACGGTCAACATCGTCCCGGTCGCGGCAGACGCCTGATCTGCCGTCCGAACAGGACACTGCGAGGGTTTCCTCGCGACATACTCCCAATAGGGGCGGGCCAGGGTCGCACACACCCTGTCCCGCCCTTGTTGGTTTTCCACACAGCACGTTTCGCCAGTACATATCGGGAAGCTTCGCCAGTTCTCGCACGGAAAGAGGTCCATCCATGTCCCGCTTCATCGACCGGGTTGTGCTGCACGTCAGCGCCGGTAAGGGTGGCAACGGTTGCGCCTCCGTCCATCGCGAGAAGTTCAAGCCCCTCGGCGGCCCCGACGGCGGCAACGGAGGAAACGGCGGTGACGTCGTCCTCGAGGTGGGCGGCAACGTCCACACGCTGCTCGACTTCCACTTCCACCAGCACGCGAAGGCAACCAACGGCACGCAGGGTGCCGGTGGCAACCGCAGCGGTGCCAACGGCAACGACCTGGTGCTCGAGGTCCCGGACGGAACCGTCGTGCTCGACACCGACGGCAACGTCCTCGCCGACCTCGTCGGCGTCGGCAGCCGGTTCATCGCTGCGCAGGGCGGCCGAGGCGGCCTCGGCAACGCGTCCCTCGCCTCCAAGGCGCGCAAGGCCCCCGGCTTCGCGCTGCTCGGCGAGGAGGGCGAAGAACGTGAACTCGTCCTGGAACTGAAATCCGTCGCGGATGTCGGTCTGGTCGGGTTCCCGTCGGCCGGCAAGTCGTCGCTCGTGTCCGTGCTGTCCGCGGCCAAACCCAAGATCGCCGACTACCCGTTCACCACGCTCGTTCCGAACCTCGGTGTGGTCCAGTCCGGCGACACCACCTTCACCGTCGCCGATGTGCCCGGACTGATCCCGGGTGCAAGCCAGGGCCGCGGTCTCGGCCTCGATTTCCTGCGGCACATCGAGCGCTGCGCGGTGCTCGCGCACGTCGTGGACTGCGCGACCATGGACCCGGGTCGCGACCCGATCTCCGACGTCGACGCCCTCGAAGCCGAACTCGCGGCATACCAGCCCGCGCTGTCCGGCGACAACAGCCTCGGTGACCTCGCGGACCGGCCCCGCATCGTCGTCCTCAACAAGGCGGATGTTCCCGACGCCGCCGAACTCGCCGAGTTCGTCCTGCCCGAGTTCGAGAAGCGCGGCTGGCCGGTGTTCACCGTGTCCGCGGTGACCCACGAAGGTCTGCGGCCCCTCACGTTCGCGCTGGCGAAGATGGTCGAGGAGTACCGCGAGGCGCATCCGCCCGCGGAGCCCACCCGTCCGGTGATCCGCCCGATCGCGCGCAACGAGACCGGCTTCACCGTCGTTCCCGATCCCGAAGTTCCCGGTGGATTCATCGTGCGCGGCGAGCGCCCGGAGCGCTGGGTCCGCCAGACGGCGTTCGACAACGACGAAGCCGTCGGCTACCTCGCCGACCGGCTGGCACGGCTCGGCGTCGAGGCCAAGCTGGTCAAGATGGGCGCGCAGCCCGGCGCCTCGGTCACCATCGGCGACGTCAGCTTCGACTGGGAGCCGCAGACCGCAGCCGGCGTCGACGTCGTGCGCACCGGCCGAGGCACCGACGCCCGCCTGGACCAGGTCGATCGCGTCGGCGCCGAAGAACGCCGCCATGCCAAGAAGGTCCGTCGGGGGCTCGCTTCCGACGACGACGACTTCTGATCTTTTCGAGGAGAGTTGTGAGCGACACGCGAGAGGTCATCTCCGACGCACGCAGCGTGGTGGTCAAGATCGGCTCGTCGGCGATCACCAGCCTGGTGGGCGGCCTCGATCGTGGCAGGCTCGACCGGCTCGCAGACGCGATCGAGTCGCGGATGCGGTCGGGTTCGAGCGTCGTGGTGGTGTCGTCCGGGGCTGTCGGCGCCGGACTCGCGCCGCTGGGACTCACCACGCGGCCCCGCGATCTGGCCACGAAGCAGGCGGCGGCCAGCGTCGGGCAACTCGCCCTCGCTCACGCGTGGGGCACCTCCTTCGCCCGGTACGACCGGACCGTCGGGCAGGTGCTGCTCACCGCGGACGACATCGCCCGCCGCACCCAGCACCGGAACGCCCAGCGCACCCTCGATCGTCTGCGCGCCCTCGGGGCCGTGCCGATCGTGAACGAGAACGACACCGTCGCGACGGCGGAACTGCGGTTCGGTGACAACGACCGGCTCGCGGCTCTCGTCGCGCATCTCGTCGGGGCGGACGCGCTGATCCTGCTGTCCGACGTCGACGGACTGTACGACGGTGATCCACGGAAGGGCGGGGCTCACTTCATTCCGGAAGTCACCAGTCCGGAAGACCTCGACGGTGTCGTCGCCGGGTCGGGCGGCGCACTCGGCACCGGGGGCATGGCCTCCAAGCTGTCCGCTGCGCGGCTCGCCGCGGACTCCGGTGTGCCGGTGCTGCTTGCCGCGGCGTCGGACGCCGCCCGGGCACTGACCACCGCGGACGTCGGGACGGCGTTCTCGGCGCGTCCCGATCGTCTGTCTGCCCGGCTGTTCTGGGTGCGGCACGCCGCCGATACCCACGGCGCGCTGCATCTCGACGAAGGAGCCGTCCGCGCGGTCGTCGATCGCCGCCGGTCGTTGCTGCCCGCCGGAATCACCGGTAGCAGTGGCAATTTCCACGCCGGCGATGTTGTTGCCCTCATCGCTCCGGACGGCCGCACCGTGGCCCGCGGAGTGGTTGCCTACGACGTGGCCGAACTCGACTTCATGATCGGTTTCTCCACCCGTAACCTGCCCGCCGATCTGCATCGTCCCGTGGTGCACGCAGACGATCTGGTGCGAATCTAACTGTTACGCAGTCGGTGTCGGCTCGGCGACGCGGGATGTCAACGCCGCGAGCGATTCCGACGTTCCTGCCTCGATCTTGAGTGCGGCGAGAGAGTCACCGCGCGTCGGTCCCCGGTTGATGATCGCCACCGGAATGTCGCGTGCCACGGCGTGCCGCACGAACCGCAACCCGGACTGCACGGTCAGCGAACTCCCGGCGACGACGAGTGCGTCGGCCTCGTCTATCACCCGGAAGGCGTCGTCCACACGCGGCCGGGGCACGATCTCACCGAAGTACACGATGTCCGGTTTCAGCATCCCGCCACATCGTTCGCAGTCGACCACGACGAAGCCGTCGGTATCGGCCACGACCGCGTCCGCGTCGGGCGCCACTTCGAGTCCCGTGATCGCGCGGGCGCGTTCGGCAAACCCCGGGTTGGCGCCGGTGAGGCGTTCGTGGAGGGTGAATCGGGAGATCCGATGCTGACAGGCCAGGCAGCGAACCTGCGCGTACGTGCCGTGCAGATCGATGACGCGGCGACTGCCCGCCTTGGTGTGCAGGAGATCGACATTCTGGGTGATCACGCCGGTGACGCACCCGGCGTGCTCGAGCGCGGCCAGGGCGCGATGACCGACGTTGGGGCGGGCAGCGTCCATATGCCTCCAGCCCACGTGGTTGCGTGCCCAGTAGCGGCGCCGGAACACCGGGTCTCCGACGAACTGCTGGATCGTCATCGGGTTACGCGGCGGAGAATCCGGTCCGCGGTAGTCCGGAATGCCGGAGTCGGTGGAGACGCCGGCGCCGGTGAGCACGGCGACCCGCTTGCCGTCCACCAGGGACCACAGGGAGTCGAGGGAAGGTCGAACGTCGATCACCCCTTCTACGGTAGGCCGTCGTTGCCGACCGGCGAGCGGGGGAGCAGTGCGCGCACCGCGTCGATCGTGTCCGCCTCTGCCGGTGATTTGTCCGGGCGGTAGCGCAGTACCCGCGCGAATCTGAGCGCCACCCCGCCCGGATAGCGCGTGCTGACCTGGGCACCGTCGAGTTCGATCTCCACTACCAGGCGCGGTTCGAGATAGACGGTGTGCTCGTCCCGGTGCGACTCGTGTAGCGGGAATTCGGCTGTCTGCCACCGCAGCAACTCGTCGGTGAGGCCCTTGAACGTCTTTCCCACCATGATCGGCGGGCCGCCGTCGGGATCGCGCGCGCCCAGATGCAGGTTCGACAGATATCCGGTCCGGCGCCCATAACCCCACTCGGCGGCCAGCACCACCAGATCGAGTGTGTGCTCGGGTTTGACCTTCTGCCACGCGCGTCCGCGCCGACCCGCGTTGTAGGGGGACGTGAGGGATTTCACCATGACGCCTTCGTGCCCGTGATCGAGCGACGCCGCGAGGTGCGCCTGTGCACGCTCCGGGCCGGGCGCCGTCACCGCAGGTATCCGGTGTCGCGCGGCCACACGGTCGAGGGCGGCCAGTCGTTCGGACAGGGGAGCGTCGAGGAGGTCGTCTCCGTCGAGGTGCAGGCAGTCGAAGAAGTACGGATGCAGCAGCAGTTCGCGCTCGCTGCGTGCGCCGAATCGGCTCATGGTCTCCTGGAAGGGGCGGGGACGGCCGGAATCGGTCAAGGCGAGCGTCTCCCCGTCGAGCACCACACTGGTGCACGGCAGGCCGGCGACGAGGTCGACCAGTTCCGGTACGGACCCGGTGATGTCGCGCAACGTACGCGTGAAGATCCGTACCTCGTCTCCCGCACGATGAACCTGGATGCGTGCGCCGTCGAGTTTGTACTCCACACTCACCTCGCCGCCGAGTTCGGTGAGCGCGGAGGTGAGGGACTCGGCCGGCGAGGCAAGCATGGGCCGTACCGGCCGGCCCACCTCGATCCGGAACGCGGCCAGGGCGTCGAGCCCGCCCTCGAAGGCCGCCGCTGCCGTGCCGCTGAGCCGTCCGGAGAGCATGAAGGCGCGCCGCACCGCGTCGAGGGGAAGGTCTGCTGCCGCGGCCACGGCATCGGTCATCACCCCTTCGAGCGCCCCTTGACGTAGATCGCCGCCGAGCAGACGAACGAGGAAATGCTGTTCGCCGGCGGTTGCGCGTGAGAACAATTCGTCGAGCTGTGCTCGACGTGTCGCAGCAGAACCCGGGCCCGACGTCGTCGCGAGGGAGTCGAGGATCGAGGCCACCTCGGAGACCTCGAGCGTCGCCGTGCCGGCCGGCGACAGATCGAGGCCCGCGAGCGTGCGGAAACCGACTCCGATCCGTCCCTGGGCCAGATCCCCGGACAGCCACGACACCACCGATTCGACTTCGGCCGGATCGGCGCGCACGAGCAATGCGCGCAACGCCTCGGTCTTCGCGCGCCGTGAGCGGGTCCCCGCCACCGCGTCCGATGTCTCCACCACGCTCTCGAGCAACACAGCTCGACGGTAACGCGCGGCAGGGAGCACGGCACCGGAAAGTGCTGCGGTGTGGTGTCCGGCGCGCGAGGATGGGTGCACGCCGGCGGGCCGCACGCGGTGGCCCGTGGGTACACGAGGAGGGACCGCATGGGGAAGGACTCGTCGGAAGCCGTCGAACTCGAAGCCGACGGCCGTACGGTTCGGCTGTCGCATCCCGAGCGTGTGTACTTCCCCGAAGTCGGTGTCACCAAGCTCGACATCGCGAACTATTACCTGGCCGTGGGCGACGGCATCGTCCGCGCCTTGCGGGAACGGCCGTGCATGCTGCACCGGTTTCCGTCCGGCATCGAGGGGGAGAAGGTGCACCAGAAGCGGCTTCCCCATGGCGCGCCGGACTGGGTCGACACCGTCCGGGTCCACTTTCCGCGCTACAACCGCGACGCGGACGAGTTGTGCGTCACCCGCGTCGCCGACGTCGTGTGGGCCGTCCAGATGTCCACGGTCGAGTTCCATCCCTGGAACTCGCGCCGCGCCGACGTCGAACGTCCCGACGAGTGGCGCATCGACCTGGACCCGATGCCCGACTGCGGATTCGATCGCGTGGTGCGCGTGGCCGGAGTGGTACAGGAAGTCCTCGCCGAACTGGGCGCGGTCGGCTGGCCGAAGACGTCGGGTGGCCGGGGACTGCACGTCTACGTCCGGATCGAGCCCCGATGGGGGTTCGACGACGTACGCCGGGCCGCATGGGCATTCGCGCGGGAAGTCGAACGACGAGCGCCCCGGGATGTGACGACCACCTGGTGGCGTAAGGACCGCGACCAGTCGGCCGTGTTCGTCGACTACAACCAGAACGCGCGCGACCACACCCTCGCGAGCGCGTACTCGATTCGCGGGGTGGCCGACGCCCGTGTCTCGACGCCGGTCCGCTGGGAGGAAGTGCCCGATGTCGACCCGCGGGAATTCACGGTCGCGACCGTCCCGGACCGGTTCGCGAAATACGGGGACCTGCACGCGGGGATCGACGACGCCGTCTTCTCGCTCGACGCTCTTCTCGAATGGGCCGACCGGGACGAGGCGGAGAACGGGGATATCGGTCGCGCCGGTTCGTGACCCCGCACCGAGGCGCGCTCAGTACCCGGCGCTCGGGTCGATCACAGCGACGGGATCGAGCCCGGACGCGAACCGGGTGATGTTCTCCGTGACGTGCTCGAGGTAGGCAGGGATGCGTACCGCCGGGGGGTTGGAGTCGTGGGGTGTGATCATCGCATTCGGCATCGACCAGAGGGGGTGACCGTCGGGGAGAGGTTCCGGGTCGGTGACGTCCAGACCCACTCCCGCGATGGTGCCCTGTCGTAGCGCCTCCACCAGTGCCTCGGTATCGATGAGGCGTCCCCGGGCAACGTTGATCACCCACGCGGTGGGTTTCATGGCGGCAAGTTCCGGGGCGCCGACGAGTTGTTCGGTCTCGGTGGTCGAGGGTGCGGCGACGACGAAATGGTCTGCGAGGTGCCAGATCTCGTCGATCCTCTCGACGGGGTAGGTTTCGACAGCGCCGGGTACGGGACGGCCGCTGCGGGTCACGGCCAGGGCGCGTGCGCCCAGTGCCGCGAGCATGGGGATCAGTGCCCGGCCGATGCCACCGGCGCCGATGATGCCGATGGTGGATCCTCGCAACGTCCCGAGGGTGGGAAAGAAGGCCTCGGGCTCCCAGGAGGTTGCCTCGAGGTGGGCCGGCAGTGCCCGCACCCCGGCGAGCAGCAGCATGAGCGCGTGCTCGGCAACGGTCGCCGAGTACGCACCCGCGGCGGAGGTCCACATCACTTGCGGATGAGCCCGGACGATTCCTTCGGACAGCCAGCGCTCGACCCCGGCCGCCGGAAGCTGAACCCAGCGCACGGACCGGGGGAGCGACTCGGGAAACGAGTCGGGTCCGCCGGTCCAGACCAGCGCGTCGGGCGCGTCGTCGAGGTCGCACACCACCCCACCGCCACTGGTGACGGCTCGGACGAAGCGCTCGTCCGGCGCCGGACCGACAGCAATGCGGGGCGAGCGCTCGAAAGTCATGATTCGACTCTAAGCGCCCGCCCCGCAATTGGTCACGTGCTCGCGTCGCGCGTGGCGACCACCCGGGTGGGTATCAGGCAGGTTCTTCGACGAGCGGGTAGACACCGTTCTCGTCGTGGACCTCGCGACCCGTCACCGGAGGATTGAACACGCACATCATCCGCATCGTCGTGCGCGGCAGGACGCGGTGGCGTTCGTGGCCGTTGAGCAGGTACATCGAACCCGGACCCAGCTCGTACTCCACGTCGTTGTCCAGGTCCTGGAGGGTGCCCTCGCCTTCCACCAGCCACACCGCCTCGATGTGGTTCGCGTAGTGGAACTCGTTGACGGTGCCCGCCTTGATGGTCGTCTCGTGGAACGAGAAACCGACCTTGTCGCCGGCGAGCACGATCCGCTTGCTGGTCCAGTTGCCGTCTTCGGACGTGACGTCGCGATCGGTACCGGTGATCTCTTCAGTCGTACGAACGATCATGGGTGTCGAAAATCCTTAGGGGTGAGGGTTTCTCGGGAAAGGGGGAGCGGACTTCGCTCAGGCCTGCACCTTCGCGGTGGCCTCGGCGAGGATATTGAGTCCGAACTCCAGCTCGTCGTCACTGATGGTCAGCGGCGGAAGGAGCTTGACCACCTCGTCGGACGGCCCCGAGGTCTCCGCGAGAAGACCCTCCTCGAAGGCGAGCTCGCAGACCTTCTGTGCGTTCTCGTGCTTCTCGAACACCAGTCCCTGGACGAGACCGCGACCGCGCGTCGAGACGCCGTCGAACATGTCGGACAGGTTCATGAACGTCTGCCGGATGCGCTCGCCCTTGCGCAGCGTTTCGCGCTCGAGCTTGTCGTCGGCCCAGTAGTGCTCGAGGGCGGCGGTAGCGGTGACGAACGCCGGATTGTTCCCACGGAAGGTGCCGTTGTGCTCGCCCGGACCCCAGACGTCGAGTTCGCGCTTGAACAGCGTCAGCGCCAACGGCAGACCGTAGCCACCGATCGACTTCGACAGCGTGACGATGTCGGGGGTGATCCCGGCGACCTCGAAGGAGAAGAACGGGCCGGTGCGGCCGCATCCCATCTGCACGTCGTCGACGATCAGCAGGATGTCGCGTTCCTGGCACAGATCCGCCAGCGCGCGAAGCCATTCGGGGCGCGCGATATTGACGCCGCCTTCACCCTGAACGGTCTCGACGATGACCGCGGCGGGGCGGTTGAGGCCGCTGCCGGCGTCGTCGAGCACGCGGGAGAACCACTGGAAGTCCTCGGTGACTCCGTTGAAGTAGTTGTCGAACGGCATCGGGGTCGCGTGCACCAGCGGGACGCCGGCACCCGCGCGCTTCATGGAGTTGCCCGTGACCGACAGAGCGCCGAGCGTCATACCGTGGAAGGCGTTGGTGAAGTTGATGACCGACTCGCGCCCGGTGACCTTGCGGGCAAGCTTGAGTGCGGCCTCGACCGAGTTCGTGCCGGTAGGACCGGGGAACTGGACCTTGTAATCGAGCCCGCGGGGCTTGAGCACGAGCTGTTCGAACGTCTCGAGAAGGCGCCGCTTCGCGACGGTGTTCATGTCGAGGCCGTGGGTGATGCCGTCGCTCATGATGTAGTCCACGAGCGCGGACTTGAGGATCGGGTTGTTGTGCCCGTAATTGAGGGCGCCGGCGCCCGCGAAGAAGTCGAGGTAGTCCTTGCCGCTCTCACTGCGGAGCCAGGATCCGGACGCTTTTTCGAATACGGTGGGCCAGCTGCGGCTGTAGCTGCGCACTTCCGACTCGAGATGCGTGAAGATATCCATGTCGCCCGTCGTGCCGGGCTTGTGTTCCAGGATGGTCATGTGGTGGTCCTCCTGCGATATTTAAGAAACTCGAAGTGATCGATACCCGAATCTCGGGTGATCACTCTCCGATCGTGTAAAGATCCTCAGCCAGATGAGAATCCGGAAAATCGTCGGGCGCGAACAAATCGCTCCGGGTGATATGGGTTCCGCGGCGGCGAGCCAATGCGGTGAACATCGCGATCGACGCTGCGTTGTCGGGACTCACCGTGGTCTCGAGGCGGGTGACGCCGAGGGGGGCGAGCCTGTCGAGCAGAGTGTCCAGCATGCGGCCTGCGACGCCACGACCGCGCTGGTCGGCGTCGACGGCGACCTGCCATACGAACAACGTCTGTGGCGACTCGGGTCGCAGGTATCCGGTCACGAAACCGACGGCGCGGTCGTGCTCGTCGGTGGCGACCACGGAATACTCGGCGAAATCACGGCACCACAACACATACGCGTAACCGGAATTGACATCGAGTACCTGGGAGTCGCGGGCGATCTGCCACAGCCGTTTTCCGTCGGCGATGCGCGGACTCCGGAAACTCAATTCAGCCGGCTCTACAGATGGGGTACTACTTTCCGTAACGGGCTTCATAAGTCCTCGTAACTTAACAAGATTTGATGTCGAATTCACCCGTTTCGCCTGGCTCGGGTGCTAAAGTCCGCGCTTCGTGCAGGTAGGACATGTGGTGTGATACCGGTCACGAACATGTAGCGTCTGGTCTCCTCGTAGCGATTACTTCGGGCTCGCGAGCGCGAACGGCAGCACCGCGTCGGCTCCGGCGGCGACGAGAGTCCTCGCCGCCATCGTGAGCGTCCAGCCGGTGTCGGTCACCGCATCGACGAGAAGGATCGGACCGCGCACTCCGCTGAGATCGGGCGTCTCCCACGCATCGACTAGCGCGGCGATCCGGTATGCCGAATTCGCGGCCGTCGCAGGGGGATGCCCCGTTCGGCGACGTAATACACCTAAATCCTGAAGTCGGCCCAGTTGTGACAGACGCGACGCGAGCGAGGCGGTGAGCACCGGGTGGTCCGGGGACTCGACGGCCATCACCGCGGTGGGTCGTTGCGCCCAATCCCAGGACGCGAGCACTGCCACCGACGCCTGCACCACCGCGTCGGGAACGGGACCGTCCGGAGCGTCGAGAAGCGCACGCAGGCGGGGACCCCAGCCCAGATCCGACAGTCTTCCCAGAACGCGCCCGGGCTCGGGGCCGTCGGTGATGCGGCCCGAGAGCTTCACACCGAGCGTCGCCATGCCCGTCGGCCACTGCCGTCGCGGGGGGAGGTCGACGCCGGGGCGCTCGAGGCGAGCCTTCGTCCTGGCCACCTCCGCCTCGTCCACGACGTCGGACCATCGCGACCCCGTGCAGTTGTCGCACCGGCCGCATCCCGGGGTGTCCGCGGTGAGTTCCGGATCGTCGAGCTGGCGGCGAAGGAAGACCATGCGGCACTCGGTGGTGCGCTCGTACTCGATCATCGCGTTCTGTTCGGCGGTGCGGGCTTCTTCGAGGCGGGCATACCGCTCGGCGTCGTACACCCACGGTTGTCCCGTCGCGATCCAACCGCCCTTCACCCGGCGGACCGCTCCGTCCACGTCCAGCACCTTGAGCACCATCTCGAGCCGTGACCGGTTGAGGTCGACACGCGGCTCCAATGCCTGGGTCGACAGCGGCCGTTCCGGGTCGAGCGCCTCGATGACCCGGCGCACCAGCGACTCTTCCGGGAACGCCACGGAGGCGAACCACTGCCAGATCTGCCGGTCCTCGGGGCCGGGGAGAAGCACGACTTCCGCGCGGTCCGTCGAACGGCCGGCCCGGCCGACCTGCTGGTAATAGGAGATAGGAGAGGACGGCGCCCCGAGATGGACGACGAAGCCCAGATCGGGCTTGTCGAACCCCATGCCCAGCGCCGACGTGGCGACCAGCGCCTTGACGCGGTTGGCCAGAAGGTCCGACTCGAGCTGCTCCCGTTCGGCCGGGTCGGTCTGACCGGTGTACGCGGCGACGGCGTAGCCGTGGTCCGACAGCAGTGCCGCGAGATCGCGTGCGGCCGACACCGTCAGCGTGTACACGATGCCCGAACCCGGAAGCTCGTCCAGATGCTGGGCCAGCCAGGCCGCACGACGAGCCGGTTCGTCGATGCGGACCACCGACAGGTGCAGTGAGGGGCGGTCCAGTCCGCCGCGCAGAACGAGTGTTCCGTCGGACGACGACGCCGGCTCTCCGGGCACACCCGACCGGACCTGAGCGCCGACTCCCAGTTGCGCGGCGACGTCGGCGACCACCCGATCGTTGGCGGTGGCGGTGGTGGCCAGAACCGGCACTCCGTCGCCGAGGTCGGCGACGAGCGTGCGGATACGCCGGTAGTCGGGACGGAAATCGTGGCCCCAGTCCGATACACAGTGCGCTTCGTCCACGACGACGAGACCCGCGTCGCGTGCGAGAGCCGGGAGCACCTGATCGCGGAAGTCGGGGTTGTTGAGCCGTTCCGGACTGACGAGCAGGACGTCGACATCACCGGACCGGATCCGTTCGTGGATCTCGTCCCACTCCGTCATGTTGCCGGAGTTGATGGTCGCGGCCCGCACACCTGCTCGTTCGGCGGCGGCGACCTGGTTGCGCATCAGTGCCAGCAGTGGGGACACGATCACCGTCGGGCCGTGTCCGTGCGCCCGCAGCAGTTTGGCGGAGATGAAATAGACGGCGGATTTTCCCCAACCGGTGCGCTGGACCACGAGTGCCCGGCGGCGCTGGACGACGAGCGCCTCGATCGCGGTCCACTGGTCGTCGCGCAAGCGGGCGTCCGGTCCGGCAAGCTCTCGGAGGAGGTGTTCGGCGTCGTCGCGCAGACCGTCGGTGGGGATGCTCATTGCCCCATCGTGCCCGACATCACCGACTCGTACGGTGGCACTGCGAATCGGAGCGGCCCACCGTCGGCGGGTCGGGTACGCGTTTTTTCACGACGAGTGGCGCGTTCGTTCGGTGAGCGGTGCCGAGTGAGCGACGAACGCATCCAACGGTTGTCCTCCGTCCGCCTGCCCTGCGCCACCGTCCGCGCGACGCGCGGCGCCCGGGAACCTTGTGCGCAGAGCCGAAAGTATCTGTCACACAAGATGTTTGCCCGACAAGGTGGCGTATACGATACGACGCCGGACGCCGGCCGCAACGTGATCGGGATCGCGCCCGTTCGGCGAGTGTGATCGGCGAGTCTCTCGGCCCCTCTATCCTCATCGCCATGCACGCACCCACCCTTTCCTCTGCGCCGTCGAAGGCGGAGACAGTCGCCGGAGTCACCTCCGCGGGCCGCATCCGCAACGAATCCTTCAGGCGCAAGATCGTTTCCGCAGAGGAGGCGGTGCGGCACATTCGCTCCGGCGACACCGTCGCGATCAGTGGCTTCGCGAGCGCGGGTACCCCCAAGCGGGTCACTCCGGCACTGGCCGAGCACATTCGCCGTGCTCGGGCGGGCGGTGACGACTTCACGATCAATCTTCTCACCGGAGCCTCGGTGTCGACGGAGACCGAACGGTTGCTCGCCGAGGCGGACGGCATCGCTCTGCGCATGCCGTACCAAGCCGAGCCGACCGCGCGCGGACGTATCAACGACGGCCGCATGGATTACGTCGACATCCACCTGTCGCACGTGGCGCAGCAGGTGTGGGAGGGCTACTACGGGCACGTCGACGTCGCGGTCGTCGAAGTCTCCGGCATCACCGAGTCCGGTGAACTGATCCCCGCCACCTCCGTGGGAAACAACAAGACGTGGCTCGATGTCGCCGAGAAGATCGTGCTCGAGGTCAATTCCTGGATCCCCGATGCCATGGCCGGTGTCCACGACATCTACTACGGCACCGCGCTCCCGCCGCACCGCACCCCGATCCACCTCACCGATGTCGAGGACCGGATCGGGCAGCAGACCTTCCGGGTCGACCCGGCGCGCGTGGTCGCGGTGGTCGAGACCGATGTGTCGGACAGCGCGAACCCGCTGACGGCGCCGGACGCGACCAGCCAGGCCATCGCCGGGCACGTGCTCGACTTCTTCGCGCACGAGGTGGCGGCCGGGCGTCTCCCCGCCGACACTCTGCTGCCGCTGCAGTCCGGTGTCGGCAACGTTGCCAACGCGGTGCTCGCCGGACTCTCCAGCGGGCCGTACCGCGGGCTGACGTGCTACTCGGAAGTCATCCAGGACGGCATGCTGGAACTCATCGCGAACGGGACGGTGCGCTACGCGTCGTCCACCGCGCTCGCGCTGTCCGAGGCGGGCCTCGACGAGTTCGTGCGCAACATCGACTTCTACCGCAACCACATCGTGCTGCGCCCCCAGGAGATCAGCAACCATCCCGAGATCGTGCGCAGGCTCGGCATCATCGCCATGAACGGGATGCTCGAGGCCGACATCTACGGCAACGTCAATTCCACCCATGTCATGGGCACGCGCATCATGAACGGCATCGGTGGCTCGGGTGACTTCACCCGCAACGGTTACCTGTCGATGTTCCTCAGCCCGTCGACCGCGCGCAACGGAGCGATCTCCTCGATCGTGCCGATGGTGCCGCACGTCGACCACACCGAACACGACGTCCAGGTGATCGTCACCGAACAGGGCCTCGCCGACGTGCGCGGCCTGTCGCCGCGCCGGCGGTCCCGGGTGGTCATCGAGCGTTGTGCCCATCCCGATTTCCGGGCAGAACTACACGACTACGTCGATCGGGCCGAGGCGCTGCCCGGGGCCGGTCAGACGCCACACCTTCTCGACGAGGCGTTCTCGTTCCACAGCCGGTTCCAGCGCACCGGCACGATGCGCGCGGCCGCCGGGCAGTAACGGCACCGCCTCATCGGCAGCGGGTGACGGTTCAGGGCCCGCCGATCGGGGCGGGATCGATCTCCTGCTGGGGGAGCGTCTCGGCAATGGATGCCGAAACGTCTTGCAGCGGTGTCGGTCCCGACCCGTTGGGTACCGTCAGCGCGATGTAGACGGGACGGTCGACGGCGAACCACGTGCTCGCGTCGATGCCCTGCTGTGCGCCCGAGATCTCGAACCACTGGACCTGGTCGATGACCGTCAGCGCCGCGGCCTGATCGAATTCGGCGGGCCGCTCGAGTCCGCATCGCAACACGACCTCCGCGCCGTCTGCGGACTGCCACGCCGCGGCGCCGGCCGGTGCGGGATCGGCGAGTTCGGCGCGCGTGTAGTCGCCGAGATCCTCGGGCAGCGCGCCGAGCAGTGAGGTGCAGGATTCCGACTCGGCGTCGGGGGCGGGCACCGGACCCAGCCCGACCGGAGAGTTGACCGGGGTGCGCGCGACGAACACGGCGGCAACCACCACGCCCACCAGCAGTGCCACCGGCAGCGCGATCGCAGTCGCGATCAGTGCGGGATGGCGACGCGGTTCGGAGGGTGTCGCCTGCTCGGACCCGGCGGTGTCGGCGGGTTCCTGCTCGTCAGGACCCTGGTCGCCGGGTTCCTGCTCGGAAGAATGTGTGTTGTTCATGGTGTCCAGCGTCGGAGGGATGATGTCGGCAACGGTAGCGTGGAACGAACGTAGCAGGGGGCGTACCGGCCCGTATCCGCTGCCGACCGAGAAAGAGGCGCCCATCACCGTGGCAGATCAGACCGGCCCCACCGTCTCCGACATCGGCGAGTTTCCCGCCATCGCCCGTGCGATCGCGGGACGACGGCAACCCCGCACGACCCTGGTAGGACCGGGGCACGACTCTGCGGTCGTCGCCGCGGCCGACGGGAGAATCGCGGTATCCACCGACATGCTGGTCGAGGGCCGGCACTTTCGCTTCGATTGGTCGAGCCCGCACGAGGTCGGACGCAAAGCCGTCGCGCAGAACGGTGCCGATGTCGCCGCGATCGGGGCCCGGCCGGTCGCGTTCGTCGTGGGACTCGGCTGCCCGCCGGAGACGCCCGCCGCCGTGCTCGACGAGATCTCCGCGGGCATCGGTGAAGCAGCCGAAGCGCTCGGAGCAGGAGTTGTCGGCGGCGATCTCGTCCAGGCGCGCGAGGTGATCGTGTCGGTCACGGTCCTCGGTGACCTGGGGGGTCGTGCGCCGTTGCTGCGCTCGGGTGCCCGCCCCGGGGACGTCGTGGCTCTCGCCGGGAATGTGGGGCGGTCGGCAGCAGGTCTCGCCGTGCTCGTCGCCGGCCTCGACGGTTATCGGGATCTCGTCGACGCGCACCGCGTGCCCTCACCCCCGTACGACGCCGGCCCCGCCGCCGCCGATGCCGGTGCCCGCGCCGGAACCGACATCTCCGACGGTCTCGTCGCCGACCTCGGGCACATCGCCACCGCGTCGGACGTTGCGATCGATGTGGATCGCGCCGCGATCACACCCGACGAGCGTCTCGTCGCCGCCGGGGCGGAGTTGGGCGCGGACCCGTGGGAATGGGTGCTCGCAGGCGGCGAGGATCACGCGCTGGCAGCGTGCTTCCCGCCGGGCGTGATGCTGCCCAGCGGGTGGCGGCGCATCGGAACCGTGCGGCAGGGGCGCGGGGTGACCGTCGACGGCAGGCCTCCGGCCGGTCCCGGAGGGTGGCACAGCTTTTCGCCCGGTACCTCGAGATAGGTTGGGCGACATGGCTCTCTATGCACTCGGTGATCGCGTTCCCGATATCCACCCCGATGCCTGGATTCATCCCGATGCGGTCGTGATCGGAAACGTCACACTCGGTGCCCGCGCGTCGGTATGGCCCACGGCGGTCCTGCGCGCGGACTACGGGACGATCACCATCGGTGAGGAAACCAACATCCAGGACGGAACGATCGTCCACTGCACCGCGATCGAGCCCACCGTCATCGGCGCGCGGTGTGTGGTGGGGCACAACGTGCACATCGAGGGCGCGACGATCGGCGACGGCGCTCTCATCGGATCCGGATCGCTCGTCCTCAACGGATCGACCATCGGCGCCGGCGCCCAGGTTGCCGCCGGAGCGCTGATCCCGCCGCGATTCGAGTTGCCGGCCCGCCGGATGGCGATGGGCGTGCCCGCAAAGGTTCGCGACGGAGTCGAGATCCCGGAAGGCCACTTCGACGCGAACGCGAAGATGTATGCGGCCAACGCCGAGTACTACCGCACCGCACTGCGTCGCCTCGACTGACCGGGCCACCATCGTGTCGGGGGAAACCAGTGCACGACCCGCGACAACAAGCACGAATCAGGAGCAGGAGAACGTGACAGAGCAGGCCGCCCGAGTGAGCAAGCCGTTGTCCGAGATCATCGAGCCCGGCTGGGCGCAGGCGCTCGCTCCGGTCGCCGACGACATCGCCTCGATGGGACAGTTCCTGCGGGCGGAACTGGCAGCGGGGCGTTCCTACCTTCCGGCCGGGGCCGATGTCTTGCGGGCATTCGCGCAACCCTTCGACGAGGTGCGGGTGCTCATCGTCGGACAGGATCCGTATCCGACTCCGGGACATGCTGTGGGGCTGAGCTTTTCGGTGGATCCGGCGGTACGGCCCATTCCCCGCAGCCTGACCAATATCTATCGCGAGTACACCGAGGATCTCGGTTTGCCGCTGCCCCCGAACGGTGATCTCTCACCGTGGACCGAACGCGGCGTGCTGCTGCTCAACCGGGTTCTCACCGTAGCTCCGGGACAGGCCGCCTCACATCGGGGCAAGGGCTGGGAGAAAGTCACCGAGCAAGCGATCCGCGCGCTGGTTGCCCGTCGGGCACCGCTCGTCGCCATCCTGTGGGGTCGCGACGCCGGGACTCTCGTACCGATGCTCGGTGATGTGCCCACGGTGCAGTCGGCGCATCCGTCGCCGTTGTCGGCGTCGCGCGGATTCTTCGGGTCGCGGCCCTTCAGCCGGGCGAACGCGCTGCTCGTCGAACAGGGCGCGGAGCCGGTGGACTGGCGACTGGCCTGACCACCGGCACCGCACCGCACGTCGTCAGGAGCGAGCGCGCACAGCAGACCAGTCGGGGCGGCGCTTCTCGACGAACGAGTCGACGCCTTCGATGCCCGTGGGTGTGGTCGCGGCTGCCGAGATGGCAGCGGCTTCGGCGTCGAGATGATCGGAGAGCGACCGGGAATCGGACTCGGCGACGAGTTTCCGGATGGACGCGTACGACTGGGTCGGACCGTGAGCGAGCGTCCGGGCGATACGCAGCGCCTCGCTCCCGATCTCGTCGTCGGCCACCAACCTGCTGAGCAGTCCGAGCCGGACGCCTTCGTCGGCGTTGATCACCGCGTCGGTCATGATGATCTCCCGCGCGCGTGCAGGACCGACGATCCGGGGCAAGGTCCACGACATGCCGCCGTCGGGGGAAAATCCGATCGACGGGTAGGCGGCACGCATCTTGGTGCCGGGACCGGCGAGCGCGATGTCGGCATGCAGAACGATGCTCATGCCGGCGCCGGCGGCCCAGCCGTGCACAGCCGCGACGACCGGAACGCCGATCGCGTCGATCTCCCGGATGAAATCGTGGAACAGGTTCGCGATGTCGAACAGATGCGCGCCCCGGTCCTCGGCACCCGCGAAGCCGCGGACGTTGCCGCCCGCGCAGAAATTGCTGCCCTCGCCGACGAGCAGGACCGCACCGATCTCGGGACCGGCGGCCCGGAGTGCCGCGGTGCCCTGTTCCATCCCCGCGGGGGACAGGGAAGTGCCGTGCTCGGCGGTGGCCACGGCGATCTGCAGCACGCCGTCCTCGATCTGCACGAGGGACTTATTGTTTTCGCTCATTCCGGCACACTATCCGGCACCCGACGCGAACGACGAAGGCCCCCTGCGCTTTCGCGCCGGGGGCCTTCGTCTGCAGCTCGACCTAGGTCAGCGCGTAACCTTGCCTGCCTTCAGGCAGGAGGTGCACACGTTGATCTTGCGGGTGTTGCCCGGGGCAACCTGAGCGCGGACGCTCTGGATGTTCGGGTTCCAGCGACGATTGGTACGCCGGTGCGAGTGCGAGACCGACTTCCCGAAGCCGGGGCCCTTGGCGCATACGTCGCAGACGGCAGCCATGTCGCGAACTCCTTGTGTGTCTAGTGGATAATGCATCTTCTCTGGTCTTGCTTCGCGTCCTACAAACACGGGGAACAGGGTCACCCGTGCGAGGCAACCCAATCAGCTTAGCGAACTCCACGGCGGATGACCAAACCGGACGTATGCACGACCCCCGGCTACTCTTTCGGGCAGAGGATGAACAGCGACGTAGAGGGGTGTGAGCTGGTGCTCGAGGTCGGGGACACGGTCGGCGGGCGCGCGCTGCGGCGATGGGCCGAGATCGCGCTCGAAGCCCTCGAAGAGCGCCGCCACGAGATCAACACCCTCAACGTCTTCCCTGTTCCGGACGGCGATACCGGCACCAACCTCGTGCTCACTCTCCAGTCCGCCGTCGAGAACATCGGTGGCCCCGTCGACGGTGCGCTCACCGCGTGGGACGTGTCGGAGCGCCTGGCACGCGGCGCGTTCCTCGGCGCCCGGGGGAACTCGGGAGTCATCGTCGCCCAGGCCTTGCGAGGAGTCGCCGACGCCATGTCCGGGCACACCACCGTCGACGGCCGCGGACTCGCGGACGCACTGGCGCGGGCGTCGACACTGGTGATGAAAGCGCTGAGCACGCCCGCCGAAGGCACCATCGTCAGTGTCCTCGACGCCGCGGCGGACGGTGCGGAACGTGCGGCCCGTGACCCCGGTGCCACGGTCTGCGACGTCACGGTGGCCGCCGCCGACGCTGCAGCGGACGCCCTGCAGCGAACCCCTGCGCAACTCGACGTACTGGCCGAAGCGGGAGTCGTCGATGCCGGCGGCCTCGGACTCGTGATACTCCTCGACTGCCTGGTCGAAGTCACCACCGGGCAACGGCCCCGCCGTCGCATCCAGGTCACCGGACCACCCGTCCCGGCGGCGGCGAGTTCCGCGTCCGAACCCTCCCGTGCACCGCGGACCGAGACGCAGCAGGACTACGAAGTGATGTACGTCGTCGAGCGCGCCGAAACCGAGGACATCGACGTCCTCCGGGTCCGGCTCGACGCGCTGGGCGACTCGGTGGCGGTCGTCGGGGACGGCGCCGGGTCCTGGTCGGTCCATGTGCACTGCTGCGATCCCGGCGCTGCGGTGGAAGCCGGACTCGCCGCCGGTTCCCTGATCCGCATCGACATCACGTGCTTCGCGCTGGACGCCGCAACAGGCGACGCGTGCTCGGCGCAGCCCGGTACTCCCGCCACGGTGGTGCCGCTCACGGCAGTCGGTACCGCGCCGCGGGCTGTACTCGCTGTGGTGGCAGGCCACGGCACGAGGGAGTTGTTCGAATCCGAAGGTGCCGCCGTGTTGCACGCGGACACGGACTTCGGTCCGCACCTCCTCCTCGAGGCGATTCGCGCCCTGCCCAGCGGTGACGTGCTGGTCCTGCCGAACGGTTCACTGTCGGCGCAGGACGTCGTCGCCGTGGGTGTGCAGGCTCGGTCCGAGAACCGGAACGTGATGTTCCTGCCGAGTTCGTCGATGGTGCAGGGGCTGGCGGCGCTGGCCGTCCACGATCCCGGCCGCGCGACGGTCGACGACGCGTTCGCGATGTCCGAAGCCGCGGCCGCCGTCCGGTGGGGTTCGTTGCGCATAGCAGAGGAACGGGCTCTGACCTGGGTGGGAACGTGCGAGCCGGGCGACAGCCTCGGCTTGTCGGGACATGATGTCGTAGTCATCGAGCATGATCTGGTGGCAGCGGGAGTGTCTCTGCTCGACAAGATCCTCGCCGCGGGCGGAGAGCTCGTGACGATGCTGGTCGGCTCCGACGCTCCCGACGGACTTGCCGAGCAGCTGACCGAGCACCTCGATCGCCGTCATCCCGCGCTGGAGGTTGTGGTGTACCGGGGCGGCCAGTGCAGCGACCTGCTGCAGCTCGGCGTCGAGTAGTCGGTGCGCCGCGAGGGCCACCACACGGAATGCGGAAGGGACGGCAGTGGCGACACTCGCGGACCGGCTCGATCATCTCCTCGGGCACAAGACGGCGGATGCCCTGTCCGACGCGTTCGGGATGACCACGGTCGAGGACCTGCTGCGGCACTACCCGCACCGTTACGCGACGCAAGGAGCGGAACTCGGTGAGAGCCGCCCCGTCGAAGGCCAGCACATCACGATCATCGCGCGTGTCGAATCCGCGCAGGAAGTGCCGATGAAATCGCGCGCGGGCAAGCGACTCGCGGTCCGGCTGCGATCCGACCGGCACACCATCGACGTCACGTTCTTCAACCCGCACAAGGTCAAGCACAACATCAAACCGGGCGTCCGGGCGATGTTCTCCGGCACCGTCAAGTACTTCCGCGACAAGTGGAGCCTGACCCACCCCAGCTACGTGGTTCTGCCCGAACCTCGCACCGCCGACGACCTCGTCTCCGCAGCCCCCGCGCGCGTCCGAGGTGCGGGTGCGCTCGCCGGCCTCGCACGTACCGCGCAGGACGCGGCGGGTGTCGACATGTCGGTGTTCGACCGCGCGTTGATCCCGATGTACCCCGCGACCCGCGACGTCGAGTCGTGGACGGTGATGCGCTGTGTGCGCCAAGTCCTCGACCAGCTCGATCCCGTCGAAGACCCGCTGCCCGACTGGGTGCTGGCCGACCGGGGTTTCATCGGCCTCGACGAGGCGCTGCGCTCGGTCCATCTCCCCGACACCAAGGAGGAGGTGGACCGCGCCCGCGACCGGCTCAAGTTCGACGAAGCCGCGGCCGTGCAGCTCGTGCTGGCGCAACGGCGCCACGACGTGGAGGTGCGCTCGGCACCGGCGTGCGCGCGCCGCGACGGGGGACTGGCCGAGGAGTTCGATCGGCGTCTGCCCTTCGAGCTGACCGCGGGCCAGCTCGCCGTCGCCGAAGAGATCTCCGCCGACGTGTCGCGTCCGCACCCGATGAACCGGTTGCTACAGGGTGAGGTGGGTTCCGGTAAGACGATCGTGGCGTTGCGGGCGATGCTGCAGGTGATCGACGCGGGACACCAGTGTGCGCTGCTCGCACCCACCGAGGTGCTCGCGGCGCAGCACGCCCGGTCATTGACCGCGATGCTCGGCGATCTGGCGTCGGCCGGAGAACTCGGAGCTCATGAACTCGCGACCCGCGTGACTCTGCTCACCGGCTCGATGAGTACGGCCCGGAAGCGGAAGGCGCTCAACGAGGCGGTCACCGGCGACGCCGGGATCGTCATCGGCACGCACGCGCTGATCCAGGACGGTGTGAACTTCTTCGACCTGGGACTGGTCGTCGTCGACGAGCAACACCGCTTCGGCGTCGAACAGCGTGATTCGCTGCGTTCCCGCGGCCGCGACGGCGCGTCCCCGCACGTGCTCGTGATGACCGCGACACCGATCCCGCGCACCATCGCGATGACGGTGCTCGGCGACCTCGAGGTCTCCACCCTCCGGGAACTGCCGCGTGGTCGTTCGCCGATCGTGAGCCGGGTGGTGCCGGCGAAAGTGCATCCGACGTGGGTCGACCGCGCCTGGGAACGCATCCGGGAAGAGGTCGCGGACGGCAGGCAGGCCTATGTGGTGTGCTCGAGGATCGGCGACGGAGATACCGACGAGGACCTCCCCGTCGACCCGGGCGAGCAGGGCGCCGCACCGGCCGGCAAGTCACGCGCACGCGCGTCCGGTGCGCAGGAGCCCCCCGAGACGACCTCCGTGCTCGAACTTCACGAGATGCTCGCCTCCGGCCCTCTCCGCGATCTGAACGTCGGACTCCTCCACGGCCGGTTGCCCGCCGACGACAAGGACGCGGTCATGCGCGAGTTCAACGACGGTGCCGTCGACGTGCTCGTCTGCACCACCGTGGTCGAGGTCGGCGTCGACGTGCCGAACGCGACCGTGATGGTGATCGTCGATGCCGACCGATTCGGTGTGAGCCAGTTGCACCAGTTGCGCGGGCGCGTCGGCCGAGGCGGTCACCAGGGCTTGTGCCTGCTGGTGACCGACACGAAGCCGGGATCCCCGACGATGACCCGCCTCCAGGCGGTCGCGGGAACGACCGACGGGTTCGAACTCGCGCAACTCGACCTGCAGTTGCGCCGCGAGGGCGATGTTCTGGGCAAGGCGCAGTCGGGCACGGTGACCACGCTGCGTCTGCTTTCGCTCGTCGACGACGGGGACGTCATCGAAGCCGCCCGGGCGTTCGCGCGGACCGTCACCGATCAGGACCCGGGACTACGGGAGCACCCGGGTCTGGCGAGCATGGTGACGGCTGCGCTCGACACCGAGAGCATCGAGTATCTGGACAAGTCCTGAGCCGCGATCCCGGTGTTACGTTTCGCGCACCGTCTCCGGGAGCGGGCCGAGAGGTTACGGCGAGAGGGCTGAGGGGATTGCCGGCGTGTTACCTCTGAGACGTCTGAATTGTTCCAGTCGTCACAGGTAGCCACACTTTCCCAGGATATGGAACCGGGGCAGCGAATCGATTGTTACGTCGCGGTACCGTCGTCCAATGTTCTCCAAAGTGCTTGTCGCCAACCGTGGCGAGATCGCGATCCGGGCGTTCCGTGCCGCCTACGAACTGGGCGCCGGAACTGTCGCGGTGTTCCCGTACGAAGACCGCAACTCGCTCCACCGCCTGAAAGCGGACGAGGCGTACCAGATCGGCGACGAAGGTCATCCCGTCCGGACTTACCTGTCCGTGGACCGGATCGTCGACGCCGCCGTGTCCGCCGGGGCCGACGCGATCTATCCCGGTTACGGCTTCCTCTCGGAGAACCCCGAACTGGCAGCGGCATGCGCGAACGCCGGCATCACCTTCGTCGGCCCGCCCGCCGAGATCCTCGAGCTGACCGGCAACAAGGCGCGCGCGATCGCAGCGGCGAAAGCCGCCGGTCTGCCGGTGCTGGCGTCGTCGGAACCCTCCGCCGACGTCGACGCTCTGGTGGCCGCGTCCGAGAACATGCATTTCCCGATCTTCGTGAAGGCCGTCGCCGGCGGTGGCGGACGAGGCATGCGCCGCGTCGCCGAGCCCGACCAGTTGCGGGAGTCCATCGAAGCCGCGTCGCGTGAAGCCGACGCCGCCTTCGGCGATCCGACCGTGTTCCTCGAGCAGGCCGTGGTCAACCCCCGGCACATCGAGGTGCAGATCCTCGCCGACAACTACGGCAACGTCATCCATCTCTACGAGCGCGACTGCTCGCTTCAGCGCCGCCACCAGAAGGTGATCGAGTTGGCGCCCGCGCCGAACCTCGACCCCGCACTCCGCGATCGCATCTGCGCGGACGCGGTCGCGTTCGCACGGGAGATCGGTTACCAGTGCGCCGGCACGGTCGAATTCCTCGTCGACGAGCGCGGCAACCACGTGTTCATCGAGATGAACCCGCGCATCCAGGTCGAGCACACGGTCACCGAGGAGATCACCGACGTCGACCTCGTCCAGGCACAGCTGCGCATCGCAGCCGGCGAATCGCTCGAGGATCTGGGGTTGAGCCAGGACAAGATCACCATCCGCGGTGCCGCGCTGCAGTGCCGCATCACGACGGAGGATCCCGCCAACGGGTTCCGGCCCGATACCGGACGCATCACCGGCTACCGGACCCCCGGCGGCGCCGGTATCCGCCTCGACGGTGGCACCTCGGTGGGCGCCGAGATCTCGGCGCACTTCGACTCCATGCTCGTCAAGCTCACCTGCCGCGGCCGCGACTTCGACGCGGCGGTGGCGCGTGCCCGCCGCGCGGTCGCCGAGTTCCGTATCCGCGGAGTCTCCACCAACATCCCGTTCCTCCAGGCCGTCCTCGTCGACGAGGACTTCCGGGCCGGGCGCGTCAACACCTCGTTCATCGAGCAGCGCCCGCAGCTTCTGACGCTGCGCTCGTCGGCGGACCGCGGAACGAAAATCCTCACCTACCTGGCCGACGTCACGGTCAACAAACCGCACGGTGAGCGGCCGACCACGGTCTACCCGCACGACAAGCTGCCGGACATCGATCTGAGCACCCCGCCGCCGGCAGGCTCGCGGCAACGGCTTCTCGAACTCGGCCCGGAGGGGTTCGCACGCGCCCTACGCGAGCAGAAGGCGGTCGGCGTCACCGACACCACCTTCCGCGATGCGCACCAGTCGCTGCTCGCGACGCGGGTCCGCAGCAAGGACCTGCTCACCGTCGCCGGGCACGTCGCCCGCATGACGCCCGAACTGCTCTCGATCGAGGCCTGGGGCGGCGCGACCTACGACGTGGCACTGCGCTTCCTGCACGAGGATCCGTGGGAACGACTCGCCGCACTGCGCGAAGCGATCCCGAACATCAATCTCCAGATGCTCCTGCGGGGCCGAAACACTGTCGGCTACACCCCGTACCCCGAGGCCGTGACCCGTGCCTTCGTGCAGGAAGCCGCGGCCACCGGCATCGACATCTTCCGCATCTTCGACGCACTCAACAACGTCGATCAGATGCGCCCCGCGATCGACGCGGTCCGGGAGACCGGCACGACGATCGCCGAGGTCGCCCTCTCGTACACCGGTGATCTGTCGAACCCGAACGAGACGATCTACACCCTCGACTACTACCTGAAGCTGGCCGAGCAGATCGTCGAGGCCGGCGCGCATGTGCTCGCCATCAAGGACATGGCCGGACTTCTGCGCGCACCCGCCGCGGCCACTCTCGTGTCGGCATTGCGCAAGAATTTCGACCTCCCGGTGCACGTGCACACCCACGACACCCCCGGTGGCCAGCTGGCGACCTACCTCGCGGCGTGGCACGCGGGCGCCGACGCGGTCGACGGTGCGTCGGCGGCGTTGGCCGGAACGACGAGCCAGCCGGCGTTGTCGGCGATCGTGGCCGCGGCGGCGAACAGCGAGTTCGACACAGGCCTGGATCTGCAGGCCGTGTGCGACCTCGAGCCGTACTGGGAGGCGCTGCGCAAGGTCTACAAGCCGTTCGAGTCGGGCCTTCCGGCTCCGACCGGTCGTGTCTACACCCACGAGATTCCGGGTGGTCAGCTGTCGAACCTGCGTCAGCAGGCCATCGCACTGGGTCTCGGCGACCGCTTCGAAGACGTCGAGGCGGCGTACGCCGGGGCCGACCGCCTGCTCGGGCGGCTCATCAAGGTCACACCGTCGTCGAAGGTGGTCGGCGACCTCGCGCTGCACCTCGTCGGTGCGGGCGTGTCGGTCGACGAGTTCGCGGCGGACCCGGGCAAGTTCGACATCCCGGATTCGGTGATCGGATTCCTGCGCGGCGACCTGGGCACGCCGGCGGGCGGATGGCCCGAGCCGTTCCGCAGCAAGGCGCTGGCGGGCCGTGCCGACGCGAAGCCGGAAAAGCAGCTGACCGCGGACGAAGAAAAAGGCCTGGTCGCGTCGTCGTCCGAACGCCGGCGCACGCTCAACCGGCTGCTGTTCCCCGGCCCCGCCAAGGACTTCGAGAACCACCGCGAGCAGTACGGGGACACCACAGAGCTGTCCGCCAACCAGTTCTTCTACGGGCTCCGGCAGAGTGACGAACACCGGGTGCGCCTGGACAAGGGCGTCGAACTGCTCATCGGCCTCGAGGCGATCTCGGACGCCGACGAGCGCGGTTTCCGCACGGTGATGTGCATTCTCAACGGGCAGTTGCGCCCGGTGGCGGTGCGTGACCGCTCCGTCGCGTCCGAGGTGCCCGCGGCGGAGAAGGCCGACCGGAACCACCCCGGCCACGTCGCGGCGCCGTTCGCCGGAATGGTGACCCTGGTGGTCTCCGAAGGCCAGACCGTCTCGGCCGGCGACACCGTCGCCACCATCGAGGCGATGAAGATGGAAGCGGCGATCACCGCTCCTCGCGGAGGCCGCGTCGCGCGGGTCGCGATCGGTCCCGTGCAGCAGGTCGAAGGCGGCGACCTGCTCGTAGAGGTGTCCACCGCGGACAGCGCCGAGTGACACGCATCGTTGCCGGGACGGCCGGGGGGCGGCGCCTGAAGGTGCCGCCCCGCGGGACCCGGCCTACCTCGGAGCGGGTGCGCGAGGCGCTCTTCAGTTCGCTCGAAGCACGAATGGACCTCGACGGCGCCGCGGTCCTGGACCTGTTTGCCGGGTCCGGCGCACTCGGTCTCGAAGCACTGTCGAGGGGTGCTGCCCATGCCCTGCTCGTCGAATCGGATGCGAAAGCGGCCGCGGTGATCCGGGAGAACATCGCGACCGTGCGGGTGCCGGGAGCCGTCTTGCGTACGGCACCGGTGGCGGCGGTGCTCGCCGCTCCTGCCGATCGTGTGTACGACCTCGTGCTTGCCGACCCGCCCTACGCCGTGGACGAGCAGCAGATCGCGGCGATACTGGACGCGCTCCTTGCCGGCGGCTGGGTAAGGGAGGACTCCGTCGTGGTGCTCGAGCGGTCGTCACGATCACCGGAAACGGTGTGGCCGGACGCATTCGAGCCGGGACGTACACGTAGATATGGGGAGAGCAGGATCGAAATCGCTACCTGCTACGGTGCTGGGTCATGAGCCGCGCGGTCTGCCCAGGATCCTTCGACCCGGTGACCAACGGGCACCTCGACGTCATCGGACGGACTTCCCTCCAGTTCGACGAGGTCGTGGTGACGGTGGTGATCAACCCGAACAAACAGGGGATGTTCACCGTTCCGGAGCGACTCGACATGCTCGCCGAAGCGACATCGCATCTGGGGAACGTGACCGTCGATTCGTGGCAGGGCCTTCTCGTCGACTACGCGAAGGCGAACGACATCTCCGCGATCGTCAAAGGTCTGCGCGGCGCCAACGACTTCGACTACGAGTTGCAGATGGCCCAGATGAACCACAAGCTCACCGGTGTCGACACCCTGTTCGTAGCGACCAATCCCGCATTCGGTTACCTCTCCAGTTCACTGGTCAAAGAGGTCGCGACGTACGGGGGAGACGTGCACGACATGCTGCCCGCGGCCGTCCACGAACGGCTGCTCGCCCGCATCGCGGAACGGGCCGCTGCCCGCAACGGCGGCCGCTGAGCGAGACTTCTCACACTCTCTCCGGTTTCTCGCGGTTTCTCGACACACCGGCGCGGGGAACACCTGCTGGGGCCGCGCTGCGGCAGACTGGATGCGGCACGGTCGCAGCGGCCGGGTGAAGCGAGTGATTGGGGTAGAACGTGTACCGGGTATTCGAGGCACTCGACGAACTGGTCGCGATCGTCGAAGAGGCGCGCAGCGTCCCGATGACCGCGAGCTGTGTGGTTCCCCGCGGTGACGTACTCGAGCTTCTCGACGATGTCCGCGACGCACTGCCGCCCGAACTCGACGACGCACAGGACGTCCTCGACCATCGCGACAAGCTGATCGACGACGCGCGTGCGCAAGCCGACAAGACCGTCGGAGACGCCGACGAGGAGGCCCGCGCGCTCCTCGAGAACGCGCGCGCCGACGCCGACCGGATGCTCGCGGACGCGAAGGCGCAGGCCGATCGCATGGTCGGGGAGGCGCGTGCGCACGCCGACGAACTGGTGCAGGACGCGCGGGTCGAAGCGGACGATCTCATCACCGACGGCAAGCAGCAGTACGAACTTCTCACCGGCAGGGCACGCGCCGACGCCGAACGTCTGGCCGAGGCCGGGCAGGCCTCGTACGAGCGGTCGGTGGCCGACGGTGAGGCGGAGAAGGCACGCTTGGTGTCGCAGACCGAAGTGGTGCAGGCCGCGCACGCGGAGTCGGCCCGGGTCATCGACTCCGCCCACGCCGAGTCGGACCGGTTGCGCACCGAATGCGACGAATACATCGACAGCAAGCTCGCGGAGTTCGAGGAACTCCTCGGAGGCACGCTGCGGTCGGTAGGCCGCGGACGTCAGCAGTTGCGTACCTCCGGCGTTCCCGACTACGCGGAAGCCGATCATCGCGCTGTACGCCGGCGCTGACCGACGCAGCGAGCCGGAGTATCCGACGGTTTCCTGCCGGGGGCGTGATCGCGTATTATAGAACGGTTGCCCAATCACTTGGCAGTGCCGTCTATCCGAAAGTGAGTTTTCGTGTCCTCCCGCCATACCAACGCGTCTCGTCGCGATCGAGAGGGCGGTCTGGTTCTGGATACGCTCTCCCTGGGCAGGCGCCCAGGCTCCATGCGTACGGTAGAGCGCGTCGTTCCGTCTCCCTCTCGGATCGGGCTCGATCTGATCGCGATCGAGCCAGGAACCGATATCGCACTCGATCTTCGGATGGAGGCGGTGTCCGAAGGTGTTCTGGTCACGGGTACAGTTCGATCCGAGGCTGTCGGTGAGTGCTCGCGTTGTCTCGAGCAGTTCACCGAACCTGTCGATCTGTTTCTCACCGAGTTGTTCGCCTACCCGAACAGCGTCACGGATCAGACTTCCGCCGAAGATGAGGTCTACCGGGTCGAAGACGACCTGATCGACCTCGAACCCGTCCTCGTCGATGCCGTGGGCCTGGAGCTTCCGCTCCAGCCGCTGTGCAGCGACGACTGTGCGGGCTTGTGTCCCGAATGCGGCATTCGCCTGGCGATTGCGGAATCCGGGCACGGGCATGAGATAATGGATCCTCGCTGGGCTGGGTTGGCAGCCAAGTTCGGTGCAGGCTCCGAAAAATCCAGCAGTGAAATCGTCAGCATGAACAACGAGGAGAAGTAGACGTGGCCGTCCCCAAGCGCAGAATGTCGCGTTCCAATACCCGGTCGCGGCGCAGCCAGTGGAACACCACTGCGCCGACGCTCGTTACCTGCCCGAACCGTGGCTGCGGCGAGAAGAAGCTGCCCCACGTGGCGTGCCCGTCGTGCGGTACGTACAACGGCCGTCAGGTGACCGCGCCCGTCTAGTAACGGTATTCACGTGACGAGCAAGTCGACCAACACACCACCCGTGGGCGACGAGGAGCAGTACACACCTCTCCTCGTCGCCCTCGGCGTGACTTTGGAACCCGAATTATTGATCCTGGCGTTGACGCACCGCTCGTACGCGTACGAGAACGGCGGTCTTCCCACCAACGAACGTCTCGAGTTTCTCGGCGACGCGGTCCTCGGACTCGCCGTCACGGAAAAGCTCTATCTGACCCACCCGGACAAGTCCGAGGGTGAGCTCGCGAAGATCCGTGCGAGCGTCGTCAACATGCACGCTCTCGCGGAGGTCGCGCGCAAGCTCGGCCCCGGCGGACTCGGCGCACACCTGCTTCTCGGTAAGGGTGAAGAACTCACCGGAGGCAAGGACAAGGCCAGCATTCTCGCCGACGGCATGGAATCCCTGCTCGGCGCCGTGCATCTGCAGCACGGCATCGACGTGGCCCGCGAGGTGGTACTGCGTCTGTTCAGTGATCTCCTCGAGCGCGGCCCGCGCCTGGGCGCCGGTCTCGACTGGAAGACGAGCCTGCAGGAACTCACTGCGGAGCGGGGCCTCGGTGTTCCGGTGTACGAGATCACCGCGACCGGGCCCGATCACGACAAGGAATTCACCGCCACCGCGATCATCGGCGGTACTCCACTCGGTGTCGGCATAGGCCGGACCAAGAAGGAAGCAGAGCAGAAGGCGGCAGCCACGGCGTGGCAGGCGCTCTCCGATCAGTCCGCCGGCGAGACCGCAGAGACGGACGCTTCTTCCGAGGACGCCTGAGCACGTGCCCGAACTCCCCGAGGTGGAAGTGGTCCGTCGGGGTCTCGAGGCGCACATCCTCGGCGCGACCATCGAGTCCGTTCAGGTTCTGCATCCGCGCGCGGTGCGCCGGCACGAACCGGGACCGCGTGATCTCGCGCTGCAACTGACCGGGCAGCACATCACCGCAGCGGAGCGGCGCGGCAAGTACATGTGGCTCGTGCTCGAGCCCGGTGACATGGCACTCGTCGTACACCTCGGGATGAGCGGTCAGATGCTCGTGCAACCCCCGACGGTGCCCCAGGAGAAGCATTTACGCATCCGGGCTGTCCTCGACAACGGGGCAGAACTGCGCTTCGTCGACCAGCGGACGTTCGGGGGATGGGCGCTCGCGCCGCTCCTCGACGTCGACGGAGCACGCCTCCCGCTGCCGGTCGCGCACATCGCGCGCGACCCCATGGATCCGCGGTTCGACCCTGATGCGGTCGTAAAGGTGTTGCGCGGCAAGCACACCGAGATCAAACGAGCACTCCTCGATCAAACGGTGGTGTCCGGCATCGGGAACATCTACGCCGACGAAGCGCTGTGGCGCGCCAAGATCCACGGCAACCGCCTCACCGACAGCCTGTCCGGACCGAAACTGAAAGCGGTCCTCGCGGCGGCGCGAGAGGTGATGGGGGAGGCGCTCGACCAGGGCGGCACCTCGTTCGATGCGCTGTACGTCAACGTGAACGGTGAATCGGGTTACTTCGAGCGGTCGCTCAACGTGTACGGCCAGGAGAACCTGCCGTGCAGGCGGTGCGGGGCTCCCATCCGACGTGAGAAGTTCATGAACCGCTCCTCCTACAGTTGCCCCAAGTGCCAGCCGCGGCCGCGCGCCGGGCGGTGAGCGGATCCGAGGTCCTGCGTGCGGCCCGTGTCGGACGCGCATGGCAGGATTCTCCGTATGGCTGACCCGACTCCTGATACCGCGCCCACCGAGTTGTGGGTGGAGCGCACCGGCACCCGTCGCTACACGGGCCGCAGTTCACGCGGCGCCGAAGTGGCCATCGGTTCCGAGGGCGTCGAAGGGGTGTTCACCCCCGGAGAACTGCTCAAGATCGCACTCGCCGCATGCTCGGGGATGAGTTCGGACTTTCCGCTCTCCCGCAGGCTCGGCGACGATTACGACGCCACCATCCGCGTCGCGGGTGCCGCCGATCGTGAGAACGAGGTCTACCCGCACCTGGCCGAGAACCTCGAGGTCGACATGTCCGAACTCGACGCCGATGCGCAGCAACGCCTCATCGCACTCGTCGAGCGTTCCATCGCCAAGGTGTGCACGGTGGGACGCACTCTCGAGCGCGGCACCCAGGTGACGCTGACCATCACCCCGGACGCGTAGGGACATCGTGACCGAGACACCGCAGCGCCTGACCGCGTGGGTGCACGGACGCGTGCAAGGCGTCGGATTCCGCTGGTGGACGCGGGCGCGCGCACTCGAACTCGGTCTGGTCGGTCACGCCACCAACCACCCCGACGGGCGGGTCCTCGTCATCGCCGAGGGTCCGCTCGCCGACCTGGAACGGCTCCTCGACCTGCTCCGCTCGCCGGGGACGCCGGGCGAGGTCCGGCTCGTCGTCGAGAGCTGGGAACCTGCACGGGGCGGGCTGACCGGGTTCGTCGAGCGCTGAGTCGCCGGTAAGGTTCTCTCCCATGCACTTGAAGAGTCTGACGCTGAAGGGCTTCAAGTCTTTCGCGTCGTCGACGACTCTGCGCTTCGAGCCCGGTATCACCTGCGTCGTCGGACCGAACGGCTCCGGCAAATCCAACGTCGTCGATGCCCTCACCTGGGTCATGGGGGAGCAGGGCGCCAAAGCGCTGCGCGGCGGCAAGATGCAGGACGTCATCTTCGCGGGGACCGCGGGCAGGCAGGCACTCGGCCGCGCCGAAGTGACCCTCACGATCGACAACGCCGACGGCGCACTGCCCATCGAATACTCCGAAGTCTCCATCACCCGGCGCATGTTCCGCGACGGCGCCGGCGAATACGAGATCAACGGCAGTTCGTGCCGGCTCATGGACGTGCAGGAACTGCTCTCCGACTCCGGTATCGGCCGTGAGATGCACGTCATCGTCGGCCAGGGACGCCTCGCCGCGATCCTCGAGTCGCGCCCGGAAGATCGCCGCGCCTTCATCGAAGAGGCTGCCGGGGTTCTCAAACACCGCCGCCGCAAGGAAAAGGCCGTCCGCAAGCTCGATTCGATGCAGGCCAACCTCGCCCGGCTCACCGACCTCACCGCGGAACTGCGCCGCCAGCTCAAGCCGCTGGGCCGGCAGGCGGAGGTCGCGCGCCGTGCACAGAGCATCCAGGCCGACCTGCGCGACGCGCGGCTGCGGCTCGCCGCCGACGACCTCGTCACCCGCCGCGCCGAACTCGCCGGTCAGGACGAGGAGGAACGCACCATCCGGGAGCGCCTCGACCACATCCTGTCCGCGCTCGACGACGCCAACATCGAACTCGCCCATTACGAGCAGTCGCTCGCCCAGCTCACCCCGGGCGCGGAGGCCGCGTCGCAGGCCTGGTTCCGGCTGTCCGCGCTCGCCGAACGGGTGTCGGCGACAGTGCGGGTCGCGCAGGAGCGCGCCCGCCACCTGCACAGTGAACCCGAGGACCGCTCCGGGCAGGACCCCGACGAGATGGAGGCCCGCGCCGACCGGATCGCCGCCGAGGAAGCCGAACTCGTCGAAGCCGTCGAGATCGCGCACGGAACGCTCGAGGCCGCACGGGAACAACTCGCCGCGCAGGAAGAACTCGCAGTTGCCGCCGAACGGGCACACATGGCGGCGGTGCGTGCCATCGCCGACCGACGCGAGGGGCTCGCACGCCTCGCCGGGCAGGTCGACACGTTCCGCACCCGCGCCGACTCCGTCGACTCGGAGATCGCGCGCCTGACCGTCGCGATCGAAGAAGCGCGCCTGCGCGGCGTCGAGGCCCAGGCGGAGTTCGAAACCGCGCAACGCAGCATCGCCGACCTCGACGCCGGGGAGATCGACGCGGACGCGCAACACGAACGGGCGGTCGCTGCGCAGCGCCTCGCCGACGCGCGGGTCACCGAACTGCAGGAAGCCGAACGTGCGGCCGGCAAGGAGGTGGCCTCGCTCGAGGCCCGCATCGACGCACTGTCGATGGGACTCGAACGTAAGGACGGCGCTGCCTGGTTGCTCGGCAACGACACCGGAGGAGCACTGCTCGGATCCCTCGCCGAGCGCTTGCGGGTGACACCCGGGTACGAGGCCACGGTCGCGGCCGCGCTCGGACCCGCCGCCGATGCCCTCGCGGTGGCGTCGGTGCGGTCCGCGAACGACGCGGTGGCAGCCCTCGCGGCAGCCGACCAAGGGCGGGTCGCGTTCGTCGCCGCCGACGCGTCCGGCCCCGGCGACGCGGGCGATCCACCGAGCGGTGCGCGCTGGGTCCGGGACGTCGTCGACTGCCCCCCGGACCTACGTGGAGCGCTCGACGCCCTGCTTGCCCGCACCGTCGTCGTCGACGATCTCGACGCGGCGGCACACGTGTGTGCCCAGCGCCCCGACCTGCGTGCGGTGACCCGTGGGGGAGATCTCGCCGGTTCCGGCTGGGTGATCGGCGGATCGGATCGTGCACCGAGCACCCTCGAGATCCAGGCCGCGATCGATACGTCGCGCGACGGTCTCGACCGCGCGGTCCGGCGGTCCGAAGAACTCGCGGCGGCGCTCGCCGGCGCGCTCACCGAACAGAAGGATCGCGCCGAGCACGTCGAGCAGACCCTCGCCGCTCTCAACGAGTCGGATGCCGCGATGTCGGCGGTGTACGAGCAGCTGGGGCGGCTCGGGCAGGTGGCGCGGAACGCGCACGCCGAATCGGAACGGCTCGCCGCGCAGCGTTCGGCGGCAGAGAAGGAACGCGACACCGCGCGGGAGAAGCTCGTCGAGCTCGAAGAGCGGCTGCGGCTCGCGGAAGACGAACAGTCCGGCACCGGAGACGGCAGCGGCACCGACTCGACCGCGGCCGAGCGGGAGATGACCGCTGCGGCCCTCGCCGAAGTGCGCGCAGTCGAGGTCGAAGCCAGGCTCGCGGCTCGTACGGCCGAGGAACGCGCGGAATCCCTTCGCGGTAAAGCTGATTCTCTGCGGCGCGCCGCCCAGGCCGAGCGGGAGGCCCGCGCGCGGGCCGAGCGTGCCCGCCGGAGCCGGCGACAGGCCGCTGCGGTCGCCGCGGCGGTCGCGGAAGCGGGAGGCCGGGTCTCGGCGCATCTCGAGACAGTTGTCGCAGAGGCACTCGCCCACCGCGAGGAACTCACGCGCCTGCGCACCGAATGCACCGAGAAACTGGAACACGCGCGCGCACTCGTGCGGGAACTCACCACGCAGCGCGACCAGCTCACCGACTCCGTTCACCGCGACGAGGTGGCCCGTGCTCAGGCGGCGCTGCGAATCGAGCAGCTCGAGCAGACGATTCTCGAGCAGTACGGCATCGCGCTCGACGATCTGGTCGCGGAATACGGACCCGATGTGCCGCTGCCTCCGAGCGACGTCGAGATCGCGGAGTACGAGCAAGCTCGTGAGCGGGGGGAGCAGGTGGTCGCGCCTCAACCCATGCCCTACGACCGGACGACCCAGGAGCGTCGAGCCAAGCGCGCCGAGAAGGATCTCACCACGCTGGGCAAGGTCAATCCCCTCGCACTCGAAGAGTTCGCGGCCCTCGAAGAGCGGTACAACTTCCTGGCCACGCAGCTCGAGGACGTCAAGAACGCCCGCAAGGACCTCCTGGCCGTCGTCGACGAGGTGGACGCCCGCATCCTGCAGATCTTCACAGAGGCATGGGTCGACGTCGAACGCGAATTCGAGCAGGTGTTCGCCAAGCTGTTTCCCGGCGGTGAAGGCAGGCTGGTGCTCACCGAGCCCGGCAACATGCTCACCACAGGGATCGAGGTCGAGGCCCGGCCGCCGGGCAAGAAGGTCAAGCGGTTGTCGCTGCTGTCCGGTGGCGAGAAGTCGCTGACCGCAGTGGCGATGCTCGTCGCGATCTTCCGGGCCCGGCCGTCCCCGTTCTACGTCATGGACGAGGTCGAGGCCGCACTGGACGACACCAATCTCCGGCGGTTGATCGGACTGTTCGAGCAGTTGCGGGAAAAATCCCAGCTCATCGTGATCACGCACCAGAAGGCCACGATGGAAGTGGCCGACGCGCTCTACGGGGTCAGCATGCGCGGCGACGGCATCACCCGTGTCATCTCCCAGCGCATGCGCGGCCAGAACGTCCCGACACCCGTCCCCGGGCCGGAGGAAGAGGCGCAAGCCTGACAGTATGGGGGCGTGAGTACCGGAGCTTGGATAATCATCGCGGCCGCCCTGGCGGTTGTTCTCGTTGCGCTCGTCGTCGGTCTGACGCTGTACCGGCGCCGACAGGTGTCGCTCCAGGTGAAGGACACGCCTGAGCTCGACGCCGCCGACACCAAGGACCGCTCCGGCGGTTACACGGCGCAGAGCGGGTTCAGTTTCACCCAGGGGCCCACCGCCACGGCGCCGCCGCAGCCTGTCGAGCGGCCGGTGCCCGACAAGGCGCCCGCACCGCCCACGGTGCCGTTGCCGGACGAGGTCACGGAGGCTCCGGCGCCGCCGACCACGCCGACCCCGCCGAAAACCGGTCCGGCCGAGCCCGCAGCAGCTCCCGAGACCGCTCCCGCACCTGAGACCGCTCCCGAGACCGCTCCCGAGACCGCTCCTGCACCCGAGACGGCGCCGGAGACCGTCGAACCCGAGGCAGTTCCCGAGACCACGGAGCCCGTCGAGCCCGTCGTCGTCACGCAGCCGACGACCGAGACGACCGTCGAGACGGACTTGGCGCCGGCACCGGTCGAGCCCGCTGCACCGGCCGCGCCCGACCTGGACGAGATCGACCCCACCGCCGGCCGGCTCGTGCGCCTGCGCGGGCGCCTCGCCCGCTCGCAGTCCGCGGTCGGCAAGAGCCTGCTCGGGCTGCTCGGCGGCGGCGACCTCGACGAGGACTCGTGGGAGGAGATCGAGGACACGCTGCTCGTCGCAGACCTCGGTGCCGCGACCACGACCAAGATCGTCGATCGTCTGCGTGAACAGATCGCACTGAACACGGTCCGTACCGAGGCGGAGGCGCGCGCCCTGCTCCGCAGCGTCCTCGTCGACGAGTTGCGACCCGAACTCGACCGTTCGATCCGCGCATTGCCGCACAAGGACCATCCGGCCGTGCTGCTCGTGGTGGGCGTCAACGGCACCGGAAAGACGACCACCACCGGCAAGCTCGCCCGCGTGCTCGTCGCCGACGGCCGCCGGGTGCTTCTCGGCGCCGCAGACACCTTCCGTGCCGCTGCGGCAGATCAGTTGCAGACCTGGGCGGAACGCGTGGGCGCCGAAGTGGTGCGCGGCAAGGATTCCGCCGACCCGGCCGCCGTCGCATTCGATGCGGTGGCGAAGGGGATCGAGAACGGTGTCGACGCGGTCCTGATCGACACCGCGGGGCGCCTGCACACCAAGATCGGCTTGATGGACGAACTCGGCAAGGTCAAGCGCGTCGTGGAGAAGAAGGCCGCGGTCGACGAGGTACTGCTCGTGCTCGACGCGACCATCGGCCAGAACGGTCTCATGCAGGCCCGGGTGTTCGCCGACGTCGTCGACATCACCGGTGTCGTCCTCACCAAGCTCGACGGCACCGCCAAGGGTGGCATCGTGTTCCAGGTTCAGCACGAGCTCGGTGTGCCGGTCAAGCTCGTCGGTCTCGGAGAGGGCGCGGACGACCTTGCGCCGTTCGAGCCGGAGGCATTCGTGGACGCTCTGCTCGGCTGACGGTCCCGCTGCGACACGCTCGATGTGGCCGCTTCCCTCGACAGAGGGGAGCGGCCACTCGCATGTCGTGCCACGCATGAATCGGACGAAATAGGCGAATACGCCGTGTGCGCGCCGTTGTTCTTCGCAGGCGAAACACAGACGAAACACAGTCCGGTTCGTCGTTCACACCTCCGAAACAGTGCGGCGCTTCCGATGAAACATGACGCCGCCAAGCTTTCCCTCGATGACGACGCGCCGTCCGGCGCGACCAACAGGGAGGTTGCAAGTGGAGGAAGTGGTGAACACCGGGGACGCAGCATGGATGCTGATGGCAGCGTCGCTCGTGCTGTTGATGACACCGGGCCTGGCGTTCTTCTACGGCGGAATGTCCCGGGCGAAATCTGTCCTGAACATGATGATGATGTCGTTCGGGGCGATGGCCGTGATCGGCGTCGTCTACGTCCTGTGGGGCTGGTCGATGTCCTACGGCTCGCAAGACATCGCCGGCATCTTCGCGAACCCGTTCCAGCACTTCGGTCTGCAGGGTGCGATCTATGACGAGAGCGGCGAGTTCCTGCCCGGTCTCGGAAACTACCCGCAGATCATCGACATCGGCTTCCAGGTGACCTTCGCGATCATCACCACCGCGCTGATCAGCGGTGCTCTGTCGGAGCGCGTCAAGTTCGGAACCTGGATGGCGTTCGCGGCGATCTGGGTCACCTGCGCCTACTTCCCGCTCGCCCACATGGTGTGGGGTGGCGGCCTGCTCTCCGGTTCGGAAGACGGCCTCGCGGCCAAGCTGTTCGGCACGTCGGACGACGGTGAAGGTGGGCTCGTTGCCACGGTCTCACCGATCGACTTCGCCGGTGGCACCGTGGTCCACATCAACGCCGGTGTCGCAGCCCTCGTGCTGGCGCTGGTGGTCGGCAAGCGCGCCGGCTTCGGACGCACCGCGTTCCGCCCGCACAACCTCCCGTTCGTCATGCTCGGCGCCGCCCTGCTGTGGTTCGGCTGGTTCGGCTTCAACGCCGGTTCGGCATTCGCCGCAGACGGAACCGCGGGTCTCGCCTGGGTCAACACCACCACCGCAACCGCCGCCGCGATCCTCGGCTGGCTCCTCACCGAACGACTGCGTGACGGCAAGGCCACCAGCCTCGGTGCCGCGTCGGGTGCCGTCGCCGGCCTGGTCGCCATCACTCCGGCAGCCGGCTCGCTGAGCCCGGTCGGCTCGATCGCCCTCGGTGTCATCGCCGGTGTGCTGTCCGCCCTGGCCGTCGGCCTGAAGTACAAGTTCGGCTACGACGACTCGCTCGACGTCGTCGGCGTGCACCTCGTCTCCGGCCTGTGGGGCACCGTCGCCATCGGGTTCCTGGGAACCGAGACCGGCCTGTTCTACGGCGGCGACTACAAGCAGCTCGTGGTCCAGATCGTCATCGCGGTCGTCGCCCTGGTGTTCACCGGTGTCGTCACGCTCGTGATCGCATACGCCCTCAAGCCGCTCGGCTGGCGTGTGACGGACGAGGAAGAAGCCCGCGGAATCGACGAAGCCGAGCATGCGGAATCCGCATACGACTTCGCCACCGCGTTGAAGTGAACGACTTCTCCAACGCACCGAAGTGATAAGAAGACCAAGACAGCGGGCAGTGATCGCAGTAGCCAGTGGGCACTGGGAAGGATGAGGATATGAAGCTGATCACGGCAATCATCAAGCCGTTCACGCTCGAGGATGTCAAAGCGGGTCTCGAACAGGCGGGCGTGCTCGGCATGACCGTCAGCGAGGTGCAGGGCTACGGGCGCCAGAAGGGTCACACCGAGGTGTACCGCGGCGCCGAGTACTCCGTCGATTTCGTGCCCAAGGTGCGCGTCGAGGTCGTCGTGGACGACTCGGCGGTCGAGAAGGTCGTCGAGACCATCGTCGAGGCTTCCCGCACCGGCAAGATCGGCGACGGCAAGGTGTGGATCACCCCCGTCGAGTCGGTGGTCCGAGTTCGTACCGGAGAACGAGGAACGGATGCACTCTGACCCCCACGGGTCCGGAACTCGAGGCCCTGGCCCCGCCGCTTCGGCGGCGGGACCGGGGCCCTCGGTGTCTTCGGGCCACAACACCGCACACTCCGGAGCGGCCGACCTCGCCGCCGCCCGCGATGCCCTCCTGGCCGGCACCTCCCGAAACCGGCGCCTCGATACGCCCGCACTCCGGCACGCACTGGTCGACCTGCACGAATTCTGGTTGACCACGAAGGGTGCCGAGCTCGGCATCAAGCACGACTGTGGATTCGCGATCGTCGCGGTGGGTGGTCTGGGCCGTCGCGAGATGCTGCCGTACTCGGATCTGGACCTGATCCTCCTTCACGACGACATGGACAGCGCCGTGGTGTCCCAGGTCGCCGACAAGCTCTGGTACCCGCTGTGGGACGCCCACATCAAACTCGACCACAGTGTGCGCACGGTCCCGCAGGCGCTGCAGGTGTTCTCCTCGGACCTCACGGCGGCGCTGGGGATGCTCGAAGCCCGGCACATCGCCGGTGACGTGGAGCTGAGCAACCTGCTGATCGGCGGGGTGCGGCGCCAGTGGCGTACCGGGATCCGCTCCCGCTTCGACGAACTGCTCGAGATGACAGAGACCCGATGGCGGCGCAGCGGGCAGATCGCGCACCGCGCCGAACCCGACCTCAAGAGCGGCCGCGGAGGGCTGCGGGACGTACAGCTGCTCAATGCCCTGTCCGTCGCGCAGCTCACCGACGGCATGCCGGGACTCGGTCCGGACGTGCCCGGTGGCGGTCTCGCCGCCGCGCACCGCCGGCTCCTCGACGTGCGTACCGAACTCCACCGCGTCGCGGCACGCGGCCGCGACCAGCTCCGTGCGCAGGATGCCGACGAGATCGGGGCGGCGCTCCGCATCGGCGACCGCTTCGACCTCGCGCGCGTGCTCACCGAATCCGCGCGAACAGTGAGCTATTCGGTGGACGTCGGGCTCCGGACCGCCGCGAACTCGCTTCCACGCAAGGGCCTGTCGAGGTTGCGGCGCGGACCGGTGCGCAGGCCACTCGACGAGGGCGTCGTCGAGCACGGGGGAGAGGTCGCTCTCGCGCGGGACGCACATCCGCGACGCGACCCGGGACTGATCACGCGGGTCGCTGCCGCCGCAGCGCAGTCCGGCCTGCCGATCTCCGCGGCCACCCTGACCAGGCTCGCGGACAACGCACCCGAACTCCGGGAACCGTGGCCGCGGGAAGCGCTCAACGACCTGCTCGTGCTGCTCGGTTCCGGGCGACGCGCAGTGGACGTGATCGAGTCGCTCGACCGGACGGGCCTGTGGGGCCGACTCCTACCCGAATGGGGTGCGGTGCGCGACCTGCCGCCGCGCGACGCCATCCACACGTGGACCGTCGACCGGCACCTCGTCGAAACCGCGGTGTATGCGAGCGAACTGACGACGCGCGTCGCACGCCCCGACCTGCTCGTGCTCGGCGCTCTCCTGCACGACATCGGCAAGGGAAGGGGCGGAGACCACAGCGTCGTCGGGGCCGAACTGGCCCAGCAGATCGGCAGGCGCATGGGACTGTGGCCGTCGGATCTCGGCATGCTCACCGCGATGGTGCGCCACCACCTGCTGCTGCCGCACACCGCGACCCGGCGCGACCTCGACGACCCGGAGACGGTGGCGTCGGTGGTCGAGGCGCTCGACGGTGACCCCGTCCTGCTCGAACTGCTCCACGCGCTCGCGGAAGCCGATTCACAGGCCACCGGACCCGGGGTGTGGGGTGACTGGAAGGCGTCGCTGATGCGGGAACTGGTGCGGCGGTGCCGCATGATGATGGCCGGTGAGGAGCTTCCCGTTCCCGACCCCATCGATCCGGAACTGGCGGCGCTGGCCGCGGAGGGCGCCACGCATGTCGCGCTCGATCCCCGCGAGGACGGCCGCAGCTACTCGGCCACCTTCATCGCTCCCGACGAACGAGGCGTGTTGTCGGACGAGGCGGGTGTCCTTGCCCTGCACGGACTCCGGGTGCTGTCCGCGTCGATCGGCAGCCATGCCGGCAGCACGGTCAACACCTTCGTGGTGGTGCCCCGATTCGGTGCACCACCGGAGGCGAGCCTGCTCCGGCAGGAACTCGGCCGAGCTCGATCCGGAGACCTGGACCTGCTCTCCGAACTCGACGCGAAAGACCGCGCCGCGCGGGAAGGCCGGACTCCGGAGCGGGCCGAGCACGCCGTGCCCGGCATGTACGCGCAGGCGCCACCGCGCCTGATCTGGTTCGACGCGTCCGAGCCCGGACAGGTGGTGCTCGAACTGCGCGCGGAGGACCGCCTCGGACTGTTGTGCCGGCTGGCCGATGTGTTCGAACGGGTCGGCGCCGATGTGCGCTGGGCGCGGGTGACCACGCTCGGCACGACCGTGGTCGACGCCTTCGGAGTGGACCTGACCGGGCTCGACACACGAGCGTCGCGTGAGCGCCTCGAGCGTGAGCTCCTCGCCGTCCTGCCTACGGCCGAGCCGAAGAAGCCCGCAACGGAGTCCTGAACGACCGTGATCCTGCCGGCTGGGTGGCCGCACTCGATGCTTGTGGATCGGGAGCGGCTACCCTGGTTCGCAGAATTGTCCGCATCTTCGTCATAGCCCAGGAGCGCATTCGGTGTTCGAATCCCTTTCCGACAGGTTGACAGGGGTCCTGAAGGACCTGCGGGGCAAGGGACGCCTGTCCGACGCAGACATCGACGCCACGTGCCGCGAGATCCGCCTCGCGCTTCTCGAGGCCGACGTCGCCCTTCCCGTTGTGCGCGAGTTCATCAAGAAGATCAAGGAACGCGCCAAGGGTGCCGAGGTGCACGGCGCGCTCAACCCCGCGCAGCAGGTCGTCAAGATCGTCAACGAGGAACTCGTCACGATCCTCGGCGGTGAGACGCGCCGGCTGCGCTTCGCGAAGACCCCTCCGACGGTCATCATGCTCGCCGGTCTGCAGGGTGCCGGTAAGACGACCCTCGCCGGCAAGCTGGCGAAGTGGCTGAAGGATCAGGGCCACACGCCACTGCTCGTCGCGTGCGACCTGCAGCGGCCCGGTGCCGTGACGCAGCTTCAGGTGGTCGGTGAACGCGCCGGGGTCTCGGTGTTCGCGCCCCACCCCGGAACGTCCATCGGCGGCGGCGAGAACGCTCTGGGCATCACGGCGGCAGACCCCGTCGCGGTGGCCGAGCAGGGCATCGCCGAGGCGAAGAGCAAGCAGTACGACGTCGTGATCGTCGACACCGCCGGTCGTCTCGGCATCGACGAGGAACTGATGGCTCAGGCCGCCGGGATCCGCGATGCGGTCGATCCCGACGAGGTGCTGTTCGTCCTCGACGCGATGATCGGCCAGGATGCCGTCAGCACCGCCGAGGCCTTCCGTGCCGGCGTCGGATTCAGTGGCGTCGTGCTGACCAAGCTGGACGGCGATGCCCGCGGTGGCGCCGCCCTGAGCGTCCGCGAACTGACCGGTCAGCCGATCATGTTCGCGTCGACCGGTGAGAAGCTCGAAGACTTCGACGTCTTCCACCCCGAGCGCATGGCGAGCCGGATCCTCGGCATGGGCGACGTGCTCACCCTCATCGAGCAGGCCGAGCAGGTCTTCGACGCCGAGCAGGCCGAAGCCACGGCCAACCGGATCGGTTCGGGAGAGCTCACGCTCGAGGACTTCCTCGACCAGATGATGGCCGTCCGCAAGATGGGGCCGATCGCAAACCTCTTGGGCATGCTGCCCGGCGCGGGCCAGATGAAGGACGCGCTGGCCAACGTCGACGAGAAGCAGCTCGACCGCATCCAGGCGATCATCCGCGGCATGACCCCGGCCGAGCGGGCGAACCCGAAGATCATCAACGGTTCGCGTCGTCTCCGTATCGCCAACGGTTCCGGCGTGAAGGTCTCCGACGTGAACCAGCTCGTCGACCGCTTCTTCGAAGCCCGCAAGATGATGACGGCGATGGCCGGCCAGATGGGCATGGGCTCTCGCAAGAACCAGCGGTCCAAGAAGGGCAAGAAGGGCAAGAAGGGCGGCCGCGGGCCCACTCCGCCGAAGGTGCGGGGCGGCTTGCCCGGCGGCTTCCCGGGCCTGCCCGGCGGACTTCCGGGTGGCATGCCGGATCTGTCGAAGATGCCGAAGGGTCTCGACGAGTTGCCGCCCGGCCTCGAGGGATTCGACCTCTCGCAGTTCAAGCTGCCGAAGAAGTAGCGACCGGTGGCAGGGGGGACCGCCGAGGCATTCGCGGTTCGGGGAAAGACGCTCGACGGTGAGCCCGTCGAACTGTGGGTCGGCTCGGACGGCATGTTCGCGTCCGAGCCGATTCCCGGCGCCGAGGTTGCGTCGACCGGCGGGTGGATCCTGCCCGGTCTCGTCGATGCCCACTGCCATGTCGGAATCCGCTACGGCGGCGGCATCGAAGACGCTGCCGGGGCCCTCGCGCAAGCGATCGTCGAGCGGGACGCGGGCGTCCTGTTGCTCCGCGACGCCGGGTCTCCCGCCGACACGCGCAGCTTCGACGACGATCCGGCCCTGCCGCGCATCGTCCGCGCCGGCCGTCACATCGCACTCCCGAAGCGGTATATCCGGGGTCTGCCGGTCGAACTGGACGACGAATCGCAACTTCCCGCGGAGGTGGTGAGGCAGGCGCGCGCCGGCGACGGCTGGGTCAAACTGATCGGCGACTGGATCGACCGGGGGAGCGGCGACCTGGCGCCGTTGTGGAGCGATGCCATCCTCGTCGAGGCGATCGCCGCGGCACACCGCGAGGGCGCCCGCGTCACCGCGCACGTGTTCGGTGAAGACGCGTTGCCGGGTCTGCTCGCCGCGGGGATCGACTGCATCGAGCACGGCACCGGCCTGACCGACGAGACGATCGCGACCATGGCGGCAGCGGGCACCGCGCTCGTCCCGACGCTGGTCAACATCGACAACTTCCCCGAAATCGCCGATTCCGCAACGCGTTTCCCAGTGTATGCCGCGCATATGCGGGATTTGCACGCCCGCGTCGCCGACACGATCGGCGCGGCCCACGACGCCGGGGTCCCCATCTATGCCGGCACGGACGCCGGTGGGCACGTCCGGCACGGCCGGATCGCGGACGAGATCGCCGCACTCGCCCGCGTGGGTCTCGGCCCGACCGAAGCGTTCGACGCGGCCGGGTCGGCGGCCCGGACGTGGCTCGGCCACCCCAGCCTCGAGCCGGGCACTCCGGCCGACTTCATCGTCTACACCGAGGACCCGCGCCGGGACCCCGCGGCAGCACGTCCGGATCTCGTCGTCCTCCGCGGTGCGGTCGTCACGCGGAGTGCGTCACTCGCGTGACCTCCGGTTTCGTCCTGGCTCGGCGATCTGGCAGAATGGACCGCTGTCGTCGCATCCGGTTACGTACCGCGCGGCGGTCACAGGTTAGAGGCAAAACCGGGCGTGCCAAAAGGGTGCGCCGTCCGAATTGCACGTGACATGCGCCTTGTGCGCTTCGAAGGAGAACTCAGCCATGGCTGTGAAGATCAAGCTCACCCGTCTCGGCAAGATTCGCAACCCGCAGTACCGCGTGGTCATCGCGGACTCGCGTACCCGTCGCAACGGCCGGGCGATCGAGACGATCGGCAAGTACCACCCCAAGGAAGAGCCGTCGCTGATCCAGATCGATTCGGAGCGCGCGCAGTACTGGCTGAGCGTCGGCGCACAGCCGACCGAGCCCGTCCTCAACCTTCTGAAGATCACCGGTGACTGGCAGAAGTTCAAGGGCCTGCCGGGCACCGAGGGCACCCTGAAGACCGCAGAGCCCAAGCCGTCCAAGCTCGAGCTGTTCCAGGCCGCTCTCGCGCAGGCCGAGAACGAGCCGGCCGCCGCAGCGACCACCCCGAAGAAGAAGAAGGCTGCCAAGGAAGAGGCCACCGAGGCCGAGTCCACCGAGGCCGCCGAGTAATGAGCACCGTGGTCGCCGACGCCGTCGAGCATCTTGTTCGTGGAATCGTCGCCAACCCCGATGACGTCCGCGTCGACCTGATCACAGGCCGACGGGGACGCACCGTCGAGGTTCACGTCAACCCCGACGATCTCGGCAAGGTGATCGGTCGTGGTGGGCGTACCGCCACCGCGCTGCGGACCCTCGTCACCGGCATCGGTGGCCGGGGCATTCGCGTCGACGTCGTCGACACCGACCGATAGGCGCATGCAGGTGGAGCTCGTGGTAGGCCGGGTGGCGAAGTCGCACGGCATCAAGGGTGAGGTGGTCGTCGAGGTTCGCACCGACGAACCCGAGGAGCGCTTTGCTGTGGGTGCGGTCCTGCGTGGCCGCAAACCCCGCGAGAAGAACCTGCAGGACTACACGGTAGAAGCCGCCCGGGAGCATTCCGGGCGGCTTCTGCTGCGCTTGACCGGGGTTGACGATCGCAGCACGGCGGACGCGCTGCGCGGAACCCTGTTCGTCGTCGACAGCGACGACCTGGGGCCGTCCGACGATCCCGACGAATTCTACGATCACGAACTCGAAGGGCTGTCGGTGCGCATCGTCGCCGGCCGTCCCGACGGCGGCACCGTGGTGGGCACCGTGCGCGAGGTGCTGCACACGGCCGCCGGTGAACTGCTCTCGCTCCGTCCCGTCGACGACGAGCGCGCGGAACTGCTGATCCCGTTCGTCACCGACATCGTGCCGACCGTGTCTCTCGCGGACGGTGTCATCGAGATCGATCCGCCCGAAGGTCTGCTCGACCCCGACTTCGGGGAGCCGCCTTCGAAGGCGTCACAGCGGAACAGCAAGGGAGACAGGTAGTTCCGTGCGACTCGATGTCGTCACCATCTTTCCCGAATATCTCGCACCGATGCGTGCAGCGCTCCTCGGCAAGGCCATCGACAAAGGCCTGATCTCCGTGGACATCCACAATCTCCGCGACTGGACGCACGACGTCCACAAGGCCGTCGACGACTCGCCGTACGGCGGGGGTCCCGGAATGGTCATGAAACCCACCGTCTGGGGGCCTGCCCTCGACGACGTGCTCGCCGGCCCCGACGGCGACACCGACCCCGACGTCCTGCTCGTCGTCCCCACCCCCGCGGGGCGGCCGTTCGACCAGGCCACCGCCCAGCGCTGGTCGCAGGAGAAGCGCATCGTCTTCGCGTGCGGCAGGTACGAAGGCATCGACCAACGTGTCTTCGACGACGCGGCCCGCCGCGTGCGCGTCGAGGAAGTGAGCATCGGGGACTACGTACTGATCGGCGGGGAAGTCGCGGTACTCGTCATGGTCGAGGCCGTCGTCAGGTTGCTCCCCGGCGTCCTCGGCAATCAGCAGTCGCACCAGGAAGATTCCTTCTCCGACGGACTCCTCGAGGGACCGAGCTATACGCGGCCCGCCAGTTGGCGTGGACTGGACGTACCGGCGGTGCTCCTCTCGGGCGACCACGCGAAGGTCGCCGCCTGGCGCCGGGAGCAATCGCTCGCCCGCACCCGGGAACGCCGGCCCGACCTGCTGCCCGACGAGAACTGACCGCTCTGCGCGCTGCCGCTCAGCGATCGGCGCTGCTGCCCAGTGCCGTCTCCACCGCCATCGACACCGTCTCGCGCGCATGCCGGGCGCTGCCGTCGTAGGTCACGTCGTAGAGCGCCGTATCCGGCAGGATTCCCGTGCCGAACTCGGGATCGCCCTCCTCGTAGGTGACCTCTTCCTGCGACGTCACGGCCACGACATACCGTTGGTCGTCGCCGAAGAAACCGGTGGACAGGTGCACCCACTCGCCGTCGAGGCAGCACATCCATCCCTGCTTGACCCCGAGATCGGTCATGCCCGGCAGGCCTTCGGGCAGACCGAACGTCTGGTCGTACCCGTCCGATCCTGTGGGTGTGAAATCGGTCAGATATCCGATGATCCGGGCGCGCGCCTCTTCGTCGAGCCCGCCGCGACCACCGAGCACATCGTCATACCAGGTGAGCAGGTCCGACGCCGTGGTCGTCGTGTTCCACCACCACGGTGAGAACGGCGGCGTGGTCCCGGTGAGGTTGTGCCGCTCCGCAACCCGCAAGACCATCTCCGAACCACCGTGCTGCGCCCACAGCAGATTCGCGGCCGTGTCGTCGGACGACCGGAGCATGTTCTCGATGAGGTCGTAGTCGTCCTCGGTGAGTGTCACTTCGCCGGTCGACTCGCGGAACAGCAGGTCGTCGGCGAGAAACAGTTTCACCACCGATGCGGTTTCCACGGGCTCGTCCACGCCGCCCACCGTGCGTGCGCCGGTGCTGCGATCCAGCACGGCGATGGTCATCCGGGCACCCCGGCGTTCCGCGAGGGTCGCTGCCGCTTCGATGCGGTCGGCGAGCGACTCCACGTCGAGTGAGGACGAGCCCATCTGCAAGGCGAGGTCCGCGAACCCGTCACCGTCGGTATCCGTGACACCCGGGTTCAGCGCGGCAAGCGCCGGCACGATCTCTTTCGACCCGTCGGACTGCGATCCACACGCCACTACCGTTGCTGCTGCGAGCAGCACCGTTGCGTACGACCGAGCACCGGTCCGGCGACCCCGATTCATCGTTTGCTCCTGTATGCCATTGTGCGGCGCGCAGCACCATGCGTCCACGCGTCCGTCGTCGACGCTCCGTCCGGAACCCGATGTGGCGCCCGGGGAGCTTCGCAAGGATAAATGTAGGGTCGATCGTCGTGACAACCGAACCCGACACCGTGATCCGGCGAATCGCCGACGAACTCGACGTCCGCGAACACCAGGTGGCTGCGGCGGTGGGATTGCTCGACGGCGGCGCGACCGTTCCGTTCGTCGCGCGCTACCGCAAGGAAGCGACCGGCGGACTCGACGATGCCCAGCTCCGCACCCTCGAAGAGCGACTGCGGTACCTGCGTGAACTCGACGAGCGCCGCACCGCGATCCTCGAATCGATCGAGGCCCAAGGCAAACTCGACGACGACCTGCGCGCCCAGATCCGCCTCGCGGACACCAAGGCCAGGCTCGAGGACATCTACCTGCCCTACAAGCCCAAGCGGCGCACGAAAGCGCAGATCGCGCGGGAAGCCGGCCACGAACCCGTCGCCGACGCCCTCTACTCGGACCCGAGCACCGATCCCGCCGGGTTCTCCGCAGAGCAACTCGACGGTGCACGTGCCATCCTCGTCGAGCGTTTCGCGGAGGACCCCGACCTCGTCGGTGAACTTCGCGAGGCGATGTGGAGCCGCGGTTGCATGAAAGCGGCCGTCCGCCCGGGCAAGGAGACCGACGGCGCGAAGTTCGCGGACTACTTCGAATTCTCCGAGCCGTTCACCCAGCTTCCGTCCCACCGCATCCTCGCGATGCTGCGTGGCGAAAAGGAAGAGGTGCTCTCCCTGACGCTCGTTCCCGATGCCGACGAGCCCGAGCCGGGGGAGCCGTCGTACTTCGAGGGCCGCATCGCCGCACGTTTCGGTATCGCCGACCGCGGCCGGGCCGCCGACCGCTGGTTGCTCGACACCGTGCGCTGGGCGTGGCGGACCCGCCTGCAGGTCTCGCTCGGTGTCGATCTCCGGATGCGGCTCAAGCAGTCCGCGGAGAAGGATGCCGTCGACGTCTTCGCGGCAAACCTCAAGGATCTTCTGCTCGCCGCACCCGCCGGGTCCCGTCCCACCATGGGCCTGGACCCCGGCTTCCGCACCGGCACCAAGGTCGCAGTGGTCGACGCCACCGGCAAGGTCGTCGACCATGCCACGATCTACCCGCACCAGCCCCACAACAAACGGGACCAGTCGCTGGCGACCCTCGCCCAACTCGTCGCGAGGCACGGCGTCGAACTGATCGCCATCGGTAACGGCACGGCGTCGCGGGAGACCGACGCGCTCGCCACCGAACTGATCGCGAAGCTCGGCACGCCCGGTCTCACGAAGATCGTGGTGTCCGAGGCGGGGGCCTCGGTGTACTCGGCCTCGGCGTACGCCTCACAGGAACTGCCCGACCTCGACGTGTCGATCCGCGGCGCGGTATCGATCGCCCGGCGCCTGCAGGATCCGCTCGCCGAACTGGTCAAGATCGATCCCAAGTCCATCGGCGTGGGGCAGTACCAGCACGACGTCTCGGAGACGATGCTCGCCCGGTCCCTCGGAGCGGTCGTCGAAGATGCGGTGAACGCGGTGGGGGTCGATGTCAACACTGCGTCGGTGCCGCTGCTCTCGCGCGTCTCGGGTGTCACGTCGTCGCTCGCCGAGAGCATCGTGGCGCACCGCGACCAGAACGGTCCCTTCCCCAGCCGCAGGGCGCTCAAGGACGTCGCGCGGCTCGGTCCCAAGGCGTTCGAGCAGTGCGCCGGATTCCTCCGCATTCCCAACGGTGAGGATCCGCTCGACGCGTCCGCCGTGCACCCCGAGGCCTACCCCGTGGTGCGACGGATCGCCGAACGCAGCGGGACGGCCGTGCGCGAACTGCTGGGCAACACCGCAACGCTCCGTACGGTGCGTCCGGACGACTTCGTCGACGACAAGTTCGGGCTGCCGACGGTCACCGACATCATCGGGGAACTCGAAAAGCCCGGTCGTGACCCCCGCCCGGAGTTCAAGACCGCCACCTTCGCGGTGGGCGTCGAGAAGGTGGGCGACCTGAAGCCGGGAATGGTGCTCGAAGGTGTCGTCACCAACGTCGCCGCATTCGGTGCGTTCGTCGACGTCGGAGTGCACCAGGACGGTCTGGTGCATGTGTCGGCGATGTCGCGCAGCTTCGTCAAGGATCCGCACGACGTCGTCAAGTCCGGCGAAGTGGTCAAGGTGAAGGTCCTCGAGGTCGACGTGCCGAGACAGCGCATCGCTCTGACTCTCCGCCTCGACGACGAACTGCCCTCGACCACGCCCGATGCGTCCGACGGGCGTCCGCCCCGGGGCGGCGCACGCCGCGGGGGACCGGCCGGCGGCCAGAGCCGGGGCAACACTCAGGGCCGGGGCGACAGCCAGACGCGGGGCAACGGACAGGGCGGCCGGAACCGCGACGGGCAGTCGGGCCGGCGCAGCGAAGCTCCGGCCGCCGGGTCCATGGCCGAGGCGCTGCGACGAGCCGGATTCGGGAAGTAGTTCGTATCCCGGTGCGGGGTCGCGTTGTTCCGCGGCGTGGCCCCGCACCTGCGATGCTGAGTTGTATGGAGTGGCTGCCGGTCGTGCGATGACCGGAATGATCGACTGGTTCCGCAGAGAAATCGTCGAGCAGGGGCGATTTCCGCTGCTGTGCTTCCTCATCGGTTTCGTGGTGGCCTTCTTGTTCATCCGGATGAGCGTGCGCATGATCCGCGCGAACGTGCGGTGGTGGCCCGGCAACATCAGTCCCGGCGGACACCATGTGCACCATGTGGTGTTCGGCGTGGTGACCATGGTGATCGCCGGTGGTGGCCTGATCGGCTTCTACGAGGACGGCAGCCTGGCGGCCGGGGTCGTCTTCGCGACGCTGTTCGGGATCGGCGCCGCGCTGACCCTGGACGAGTTCGCGCTGATCTTCTACCTCAACGACGTCTATTGGGACGAAGAAGGCCGCGTCTCGGTCGACGCGGTGTTCGTCGCGGTCGCGGTGACGGGCATGTTGCTCGTCGGGCTCCGGCCGCTGGACCTCGGGGACGCCGGCAATTTCGAGGACACCGGCGACCTGATCAGCCGCGGCCTGCTGGTGGTGGGTGCGGTGATCGACCTGCTGCTGGCGATGGTCGTCCTGTCCAAGGGGAAGATCTGGACGGGGCTGGTGGGCTTGTTCTTCGCTCCGCTGCTGTGGGTCGGTGCGCTCCGGTTGTCGCGTCCGGCGGCACCGTGGGCACGGGCGCGGTACGCACCCGACTCGCGCAAGATGGCTCGGTCGCTCGCCCGGGAGCGGAAAGTACGTCGCCCCGTCGTCCGGGCGAAGGTCGTCGTGCAGAACCTCGTGGCGGGGGCTCCGACACTCGAGACGGTGCGCGGGAGCGTGGAGAATTCGAAGGTCGTGGCCGAGGAGGTCCTCGACCGGGAGGTGCATCCCGCGCTGCCACCGCCGTCGATTTCGCCTCCAGCGGCGTCGTCTGGCACAATTGACGGGTTGCCCCGTTAGGGCACGCCTACCTGACCTGGGTATGAACCGGTCGAGCCCGCCTCACGGTGGTCGCCGCCAGGTTCCTCTGCTCGAGCGAAAAAGAGGATGTAACCGATGAACACCCTGGACTTTCTGGACGCAAAGTCGCTGCGCGACGACATCCCGGACTTCCGTCCCGGCGACACGCTCGACGTGCACGTCAAGGTTATCGAGGGCTCCAAGGAGCGCGTGCAGGTCTTCAAGGGCGTCGTGATCCGGCGTCAGGGCGGCGGCGTCCGCGAGACCTTCACCGTGCGCAAGGTGTCGTTCGGCGTCGGTGTCGAGCGCACCTTCCCGGTCCACAGCCCCAACATTGCGAAGATCGACGTCCTCACCCGCGGTGACGTGCGTCGCGCCAAGCTGTACTACCTGCGCGACCTGCGCGGCAAGGCTGCGAAGATCAAGGAAAAGCGCTGATCTCCACGCGCTGAACCACGAGTTCGACAACCCGGTACGGACATTCGTCCGTGCCGGGTTGTTGCCGTTCGGAGAGCGTGGTGGCAGACGCTAGGCTGTCGTCGTGGCAGATTCCCCGCACGATCCGGCCGGTCCGGGTGCGCACCGTTACAGCGACGACGCCGTCGCCCGCAACCACCGAACCTCCGGTGCACACCACCGGCGCGACGACGCCGATCCGGGCGGTGGATTCTCCCGCAAGGACGACAACACGGACACGAAGAAGGAGAAGTCCTTCTGGCGCGAACTCCCGATTCTCATCGTGGTGGCGCTGGCACTGAGTTTCCTGCTCCAGACATTCGTCGCCCGCGTCTACCTCATCCCGTCCGAGTCGATGGAGCCCACGCTCCACGGATGCCCGGGCTGTACCGGAGACCGGATCGTCGTCGAGAAGATCAGCTACCGCTTCACCGATCCCCGGCCCGGCGACGTCATCGTGTTCAAGGGACCCGACTCGTGGTCGGCGGGATACACCTCGACTCGCTCCGACAATGTCGTTCTGCGCGGCCTCCAGGAGGTCGGCTCGCTGATCGGTGTCGTGCCGCCCGACGAGAACGACCTCGTCAAGCGCGTCATCGCAGTCGGGGGTCAGACGGTCGAGTGCTGTGACGACCAGGGCCGCGTCCTCGTCGACGGCAAACCGCTCGACGAGCCGTATGTGCAGATGGACTACCCGTTCACGCCCGGCGTGGTCGACTGCGACACCGAAGTACCGTCCGGCCGGTGCTTCGGCCCGATCACCGTCCCCGAGGACGCGGTATGGGTCATGGGCGACAACCGCAGCAACTCCGCGGACTCGCGGTATCACGTCGGCGACGAATACCAGGGTGCCGTTCCCCTGGACAACGTGATCGGCAAGGCCCAGTTCATCGTGCTGCCCCCCGGACGGTGGGGTCTGATCGATTCTCCGGAGATAATCCCCTCGTGACCGTTCTGGACAATTGGCCCCCTCGTCCGGTGATCCGCAGGTCCGCGGGCCTGCGGACGATGGAATCCGCCCTCGTGCGGTGCGGACTCGGCCCCGTGGCCGGAGTCGACGAGGCCGGGCGAGGTCCGTGCGCCGGCCCGCTGGTCATCGCGGCCTGCATTCTCGGCCCGAAGCCGCACCCGTCGCTCGATCGGCTCGACGACTCGAAGAAGCTCACCGAGAAGACTCGCGAAGAGTTGTACGCGGTCATCACGCGCAGGGCACTCGCGTGGAATGTGATCGAGGTACCGGCCGCGGAGATCGACGCGATCGGTATCCACGTGGCCAACATCGAAGGCATGCGACGCGCCGTCGCGGGCCTGTCCCTCGCACCCGGCTATGTGCTCACCGACGGATTCCGGGTGCCCGGTCTGCCGGTTCCGTCGCTTCCGGTCATCGGCGGAGACGGCGCGGCCGCCTGTATCGCGGCCGCCAGTATTCTCGCCAAGGTCACGCGAGATCGGATCATGGTGGACCTCGATCGCGAGATACCGGGGTACGGTTTCGCGGTACACAAGGGCTACAACACACCCGCCCACATCGCGGCGCTGCAAGAACGCGGCCCGTGCCACGAGCATCGACGGTCGTGGGCAAACGTCGCGGCGGTGTCCGGCGACACCCCGTTCCGGCGGCGATTGTTCATCGACGAGGCAGATGCGGGATGATGACAGGACACACCGGACTGGGAGGACACCGAAAGCGATGAGTGCCGAGGATCTCGAAAAGTACGAAACCGAGATGGAGCTCTCGCTGTACCGGGAGTACCGGGACATCGTCGGTCAGTTCGCGTACGTCGTGGAGACCGAACGACGGTTCTATCTCGCCAACGCGGTCGAGTTGCTCCCGCACAACGCGAGCGGAGAGGTGTACTTCGAGGTACGCATGTCCGACGCCTGGGTTTGGGACATGTACCGCCCCGCGCGGTTCGTCAAGCACGTCCGGGTGATCACCTTCAAGGACGTCAACATCGAAGAACTCGACAAGCCCGAGTTGAGGTTGCCCGACAAGCTGGGATAGCCGACCCGAGGGCGTTGTCCACAACGCCCGCCCTCATCCACAGATCACGCCTCGGGGCCCTTGTTTCCGTTGCCTCGCGCCCTCCCCGCTGCACAGTAGGTGCACGCAGGGGGAGGAGCCGGGCATGGGACGTAATCGGGATCTGGGGATACGCGGGGAAGACCTCGCCGCAGAATTCCTCGAGTCCGCCGGAATGGTGGTGCTCGAACGCAATTGGCGCACGCGGTACGGGGAACTCGATCTGATCGCGCAGGACGGCGCGGTCCTCGTATTCGTGGAGGTCAAGACCCGGTCGGGTCTCGGGTACGGCACGCCCGCCGAAGCCGTCACCCGAGGTAAGACCGAACGGATCCGGCGTCTCGCGGGCATGTGGCTCGCCGCGCAGAGCAGGCGGTGGACGCACATCCGGGTGGATGTCGTGACAGTGCTGCTCCAGCGCGGCTACGCGCCCGTCATCACCCACCTGCGGCAGGTGCTGTGATGGCGCTGGGCAGAGCCTGGTCGGTGGCGGTCTCGGGTGTCGACGGGCAGGTCGTCGAGATCGAAGCGGATATCGGCCGGGGGCTACCCGGCGTGACCATGGTGGGTCTGCCCGACACCGCGCTGCAGGAGTCGCGCGATCGGGTGCGCGCCGCGGTGTCCAATTCGGGTGCTGCATGGCCGGATTCGAAAGTCGTGCTGGCGTTGTCGCCGGCGACGCTGCCCAAAGTGGGCAGCGTCTACGACGTGGGTCTTGCGTGCGCGGTGCTCAACGCCGCCGACATCGTCCCCCTCGATCTCCTCGAGAAGACGATCCTGCTGGGTGAACTCGCACTGGACGGCAGGCTGCGGCCGATCCGGGGAGTGCTGCCGGCGGTCGTGACCGCGATGAATCACGGGTGGCGGAGGGTTGTGGTGCCCACCGCGACGATGATCGAAGCCGCGCTGGTGGAGGGGATCGAGATCTACGGCGCCGATACCCTCGCGGACCTCGTGCGCTGGTTGCGGGGTGACGGTGCTCTCGAGCGTCCCGGCGAGCGTCGCGCCCCTCCGCGTGCGGTCCGCGGGGACCTGAGCGAAGTCGTCGGGCAGTACGAGGCGCGCCGCGCCCTCGAAGTGGCCGCTGCGGGGGCGCATCACCTCATGCTCACCGGTCCGCCGGGGATCGGCAAAACGATGCTCGCACAGCGTCTCCCGGGAATTCTTCCCGTGCTCACCGAGAAGCACGCCCTCGAAGTGACCGCGATTCACTCGGTGGCCGGTACGCTCACCGCCGACCGTCCTCTGGTGACGGAACCCCCCTTCATCGCCCCTCACCACACCGCCTCGGTGAGCTCGCTGATCGGTGGTGGGACAGGGATGGCGAAGCCGGGTGCGGTAAGCCGAGCGCACCGCGGAATCCTCTTCCTCGACGAAGTTGCCGAGATGGGCACGAAAACACTCGAAGCACTGCGGACACCCCTCGAGGACGGCGAAGTCCGGATTGCGCGGCGTGACGGCGTGGCACGGTACCCGGCGCGGTTCCAGCTGATCCTGGCGGCGAACCCGTGCCCGTGCGCACCGGCACGCGACGCCGACTGCGTCTGTGCTCCCACGGCGCGCCGCCGGTATCTCGGGAGGCTTTCGGGTCCGTTGCTCGATCGGGTGGACCTACGCATCCGGATGGAGTCCGTCGCGACCAGTGCCCTGATGGACGAGACCGGTGAGAGTACCGACGAGGTGCGCGCTCGGGTCGCGAACGCACGCGGCGCTGCGCGGGAGCGCTGGGCCGAGTACGGGTGGTCCACCAATGCCGAGGTTCCCGGACCCGCTCTGCGGCAGAAGTTCCGCCTCGCCCCCGCGGCGGTGCGGCCCGTCGAACGAGCGCTGCGGAAGGGTGCGATCACCGCGAGAGGCGCCGACCGGGCGTTGCGCGTCGCGTGGTCGCTGGCCGATCTCGCGGGCGCGGCCTCGCCGTCGGAGGTGCATGTCGCGACAGCACTGCAGTTCCGCGACAGGGGACTGGTGTGAGCGCGGCCGACGAGAGACGCCTCGCCTGGGCGTATCTGTCCACGGTGGCGCAGGGCGCGTCCCGGTCGTTGTCCGCGGCGATCGGGGAACACGGCGTGGTCGAGGTGGCCGAGGCGGTTCGTCAGGGCGGCGCCGGCGGACGGTTGTCGTCCCGGCTTGCCGCGCGGGCGCACCTCGACACGGCGGCGGAGGATCTCGGCAGGCTCGCACGATCGGGAGGGCGCCTGGTCACGCCGGACGACGAGGAGTGGCCGGCCTGGCACCTGCTCGGATTCGACTCGCTGACCACCACCGCCGATGCCGACGCGCCGCCTCTCGCGCTGTGGGTGTGGGGGGAGCGAAGAATCGACGAACTGACCGACCGGTCCGTGGGCATCGTGGGCACCCGCGCGGCGAGTGGATACGGCGAACACGTGACCGCGCAGGTCGCCGGGGATCTCGCTGTCGACGGGTGGACCGTGGTGTCCGGTGCGGCGTTCGGGGTCGATGCTGCAGCGCATCGGGCGGCGCTGGGGGTCGGGGGGCCGACGCTGGCCGTCCTTGCGTGCGGCGTCGACCGGGCTTATCCCGCCGCGCATTCCGCGCTGCTGCGATCGGTCTCGGAAACGGGCCTGGTTGTGAGCGAGTACCCCACGGGCACTACGCCTGCCCGGTACCGATTCCTGGCGCGCAATCGCCTGATTGCGGCGTTGTCGGCGGGCACGGTCGTGGTGGAGGCGGGATGGCGCAGCGGCGCTCGCAATACGGCGACGTGGGCTCGACGGCTCGGCAAACCCGTGATGGCGGTGCCGGGTCCGGTGACCTCCGCATCGTCGCAGGGTTGTCACCGGATGATCCGCGAGGGTGAGGCGCGTCTGGTGGGCAGTGCGCGCGAGATCGTGGAGGAATGCGGACCGCTGCTCGCCCGCGACGACGGACGTGACGCGTTGTTCCACCGAGATCTCGATGGCTTGTCGACGGAGAGTTCTCTTGTGTACGAGGCTTTTCCGGCCACGGGCAGTTGCACTCCGTCGGTCCTGGCGGAGTCGGCGGGTGTGCCGGTCGAGCAGGTTCGTGCGGCGTTGACTCTGCTCGAGCTGGACGGGCTCGTGGTTCTGGTGGACGGTGGCTGGCGGCGTGCGTGAACCTCACCAGGGCCGGATTTCAGTCTCCACGTGGGGGGTGGTGCAGTTGCGCGAGCATGCGTTCTCTCAGGCTGTCGTAGATCGGCGAGGATCCCATCAACTGCGCTACGGCGAATGCCCCGGCGACGGCTGCGAGCATCGGGACGGTGACGCTGGTCGTCGCGGTCATCTCCATGACGAGGACCGCGCCGGTGACGGGTGCGCGCACCGTCGCACTGAACATCGAGGCCATTCCCACGATTGCCATCGGCACCGCAACAGAGGAATCGATTCCGGGAACTATTGCGTGGCAGATCCCCGCGTAGAGCACGCCCCACAGCGCACCGAGCGCGAGTAGCGGAGCGAACAGACCTCCCGGAGTGCCCGCGGCATACGAGACGGGCCCCGTGGCGAACCGCAATGCGACGTACAACGCGACGAGCGGGATCGCGAGCGCGCCGCCCGACAGCACGTGCTGCACCAGGGAGTCGCCGCCGCCGGTAGCAGGAGGTGAGGCTGCGGAGAGCAAGCCGATGGCACCTCCGATCGCAGTGGCCTTCACCACCGAGGGGACCGAGCGGAGAGCGTCCACAACGGACAGTGAACCCATCACCGCACGGTTGTAGGCAGCGCCGAGAACTCCGGTGAGGAGACCGAACACGACGAACACCGGGAGCAGGGTGATCGAGGGGGGATCGACCGGGCCGACCGAGAAGTCAGGCGAATCTCCGACGACAAGACGGGAGCACGCGACCCCGACGGCGACAGACACCAGAACCGGCACCACAGTCCGGAGCCGGAACGAGTGCATGACTTCCTCGAAGACGAACAGCGCGCCACCGATGGGCGCATTGAACGCGACCGCCAGTCCCGCGCCGGATACCGACGTCTGCAGGAGTCGCTGGTGATCGGCGTTCATCCCCGCGCGGCGAGCTGTCTCGGCCCCTGCGACTGCGCCCATGTGCACGATGGGGCCTTCACGTCCGAGCACGAGACCCGACCCGATGCTGAGGACGCCGCCCACCAACGTCGCAGGCAATATCCGGAATTGCGGTGGGTCGACCTCGCCGCGGGAGACGGCCTCGACATGCTGAATACCGCTACCGGATGCGAACGGCACCCAGCGCACTATCAACGCCGCGATCGCGGCACAGACGGCCGTGACCCCCATCGGGATCAACCATCCCGGTCCGGGCAACTCGTGCGCCCAGCCCAGAAGATCGATCCGTGCTGCGTCAGCCCTCAGCAGACACCATCGGAACGCTCCTCCGACGAAGCCGATCAGCGCGCCGGCAACAGCAGCGACCAGGCAGACGATTGCGAGTTCGCGCGCGACTACGGGAGCTTCGTCCGATTTGTCGCGTGAATCCGCCATGCGCTCTCCAGGACCGGGGGATGTCGGCTACGGGCGCAGGCCGCGCCGTGCCGACGCGGCCGTGAAGGGATCGAACGCAGGCGATCGAAAACAATCCACACTCGGAAGTATGGCCACCGGAGTCTGTCCTGCGTGGTCGTTCGGACGTTTCGGCCGGTCCGGGAATCGGAGTATCGCGGAATCGTCCCGGCGGGTCGGCGTCGCCGGGGTGTCGTGTCAGTTCCCGGTGGTCTCCGAGTCGGTGCCCTCGGCGGCGGCGGTGTCGTCCACGTACCAGGCGCGATCCTCCCGGTCCCACTTCACGCCACCGCGGTGGGCCTTGCGGAACTCCCGGAGAACGGCCCGGTCGATCGACGCGTGACCGTTGTCGTTGATGTAGGTCCACTCGGGTCCGAACTTGGCCTCGATCGCGTCGACCATGTCGGTCTGGGTGACCTTGTGTTCCGTGGTGATGATGTCGGTCATCCAGGTGGCGATCTCGGTCGCGGTGGTGCTCATGGGTATCGAGCCTAGAGCGTCCCGAGGGGTGACGTCCCCGCTGGACCCCGCCTCGGAGTACGGTTGCGCCGATATAGGTAACCCTTACCAGGAGGCGCAGTGGCCCGGAAATCTCCGTCATCGACGACCCTGACCGTGTTGCGCACGGAGACGATCGCCGAACACTTCGTCCGGGTCGTCCTCGGCGGAGACGGCTTCGGCGACTTCGCCGCGCGAGCCGACACCGACAGCTACGTCAAGATCGAACTTCCCACGGGAGAGGACACCGCGGTACGCACCTACACGGTGCGCCGGGTCGACGAGGCTGCCCGCGAGATCTGGATCGACTTCGTCGTGCACGGTGACCAGGGTGTCGCCGGACCGTGGGCGCGCAGTGTGCAGCCCGGGACCGACGTCGTAGTGCGCGGACCGGGCGGTGGATACCGGCCCGATCCGGCCGCGGATTTCCACCTGCTCGCGGGCGACGAGACGGCGCTCCCGGCGATCGCTGCTGCGCTCGAGTCGCTGCCCGGCGACGCTCGGGGGGCGGTATTCGTCGAGGTGGCGGGCGTATCGGACGAATTGCCCTTGTCCGTTCCGGCGGGTGTCGAGGTGCACTGGGTGCATCGTGGGGTGGCCGCCGGTGACGCACCGCAGGACCTGATCGACGGTAACGCGCCGCTCGTCGCCGCGGTGAAGTCGCTTCCGTGGCCGGCCGGGGACGTCCACGTCTTCGTGCACGGTGAAGCGGAGACGGTGATGAAGCATCTTCGTCCGTACCTGCGAAAGGACCGGGGCGTGAGTCCTGCCCGCGCCTCTATCTCCGGGTACTGGCGTCGTGGTCGTACCGAAGAAGGCTTCCGGACCTGGAAGCAGGAATTGGCGACCATCGAAGCGTCGTAACGGCATTCACAACGAGTGCGGCCCGGGTCCCCGGTGAGGGGAGCCGGGCCGCACTCGTCGTGCCGACGGGGCGCGTTGCGTCAGTGCGCAGGCTCGCGGGCGGCGTCGACGCGGGCTTCCCTGGTGAGCACGGTGAACGCGGTCAACGCGAGGGTCCCGCACACGAGGATCGAGATCGCCATGGGTACCGCGGTGCTCTCACCGCCGAGTCCCACGAGGGGCGAGACGAGTGCCGCGAGCCCGAACTGGGACGCGCCGATCACCGCCGAACCGGTGCCGGCCGCCTTGGGGACCTGCGACTGGGCGAGCGCGGTGGCGTTGCCGAGGATGAAGCTGAGGCTGCTGACGCACACGAACATCAGCGGGAGGATCAGCCACGGTGTGTACCCGACAACCAGGATCGACAGCAGCAGGAGTGCTCCACCACAGAAAAGGGTGGTGACGCCGGCGCGCAGCAGCGACCGCGTCGGGAAACGTCCGATCAGACGGCTGTTGACGATGTTGCCGCCGACGAGACCGACCGAATTCACGGCGAAGACGAGAGAGAACTGCCCCGGGCTGAGTCCGAGGATCTCCTGCGTCACGAACGGCGACGCCGAGATGTAGGAGAACATCGCCCCGAAGCTGAGAGCGAAGGTCGCGGCATAGCCGACGAACCGCCGCTGCGACAGCACGTACCCGAAGTTGCCTGCCATGGCAGAGAAGCCGCCGCCGTGCCGCTTCTCCGGCGGCAGGGTTTCCGGGACGAAGAGCAGCACCGCGACGGTCATCGCGACGGCCAGCGCCGTGAGAACCCAGAAGATGCCACGCCACCCGATCGGACCGAGAAGCGCGCCGCCGAGCAGGGGCGCGGCCACCGGCGCGATACCGCCGATGATCATCATGATGCTGAAAAGTTTGGCGGCCTGGTCGCCCCGCGCGCGGTCGGCGATGACCGCACGGGCCAGGACGATTCCGATTCCGCCGCTGAATCCTTGGACCAGACGGGCTGCGATCAGCACCTCCACCGTCGGTGCGAGCGCGCACAGGGCACTGCTCGCCACCAGGACGAGCGTGCCGATGATGAGCAGTCGGCGTCGCCCCCAGCCGTCGGAGAGCGGACCGATCAGCAGCTGTCCCAGGCCGAGACCGGCCATGAACGTCGTCAGGGTGAGCTGGACACCGACCGTCGTCGTGCCGAGGCTTTCGGACATGACGGGGAGCCCGGGAAGGTACATATCGGTGGAAAGTGGTGCGATCGCCGACAGTAGCGCGAGCGCGCAGAGCATCGACAACGGGATTGTTTTACTCACTAACGAACTGTAACGGCGTGGCTCGTTGCGCCGTGCGGTGACTCCGCGCACGGTAGACCCATGCGCACCGACGGTCCGAGAGAACTGCCGCCCCCGCTCGCCGTGCACCTCGACGATTTCGCCGACCATCTCGCCCTCGAGAACAACCGCTCCGCCCACACCGTTCGTGCTTATTCCACCGATGTCCGGTCCCTGCTCGCACACCTGGCTGCAACGAACCCGGACGCCCGCATCGCGGACCTCGACCTCGCGACGCTGCGATCATGGCTCGCGGGGCAGGTCGAGGCCGGCGCGGCACGGACCACAATCGCGAGACGCACGTCGACGGCGCGGGCGTTCACGGCCTGGCTGGTTCGGACCGGGCGGCTCGACCACGATCCGGCCGTGCGCCTCGCGTCGGCGCGGGCACATCGGACACTGCCCACCGTGTTGCGCGACGAGCAGGCCGTCGAGGTCATGGAGGCCGCAAAATCGGGTGCGCAGGAACTCGACCCGCAGGCACTCCGCGACCGGGTCATCCTCGAGGTCCTGTACGCGACGGGCATCCGGGTCGGCGAACTGTGCGGGATGAACGTCGGCGACGTCGACGGCGAGCGGCGCGTGCTGCGTGTGCTCGGCAAGGGTGACAAGGAGCGGGTGGTGCCCTACGGCGTTCCGGCAGGCGACGCGCTCGATGCCTGGCTCCGGCACGGCCGCCCGCATCTGGTGCGGCCGTCGTCCGGCGATGCGCTGCTCCTCGGCAAGCGCGGCGGACGCATCGACCAGCGCCAGGTCCGCACGGTCGTGCACGACGCGGTGTCGGCAATTCCCGGAGCCCCCGATCTCGCGCCGCACGGACTCCGGCACAGTGCCGCGACTCATCTCCTCGAGGGCGGTGCGGATCTGAGAGTTGTGCAGGAAGTGCTCGGTCATTCGAGCCTCGCAACCACACAGCTCTATACGCACGTTTCCGTCGCGCGGCTGCGTGCCGTGCACGAGCAAGCACATCCACGGGCCTGACGACCGGAACGTCGGCCCTCGCGCCCGCGCGAACTGTCCTGCGCGCACGGGTTCGGGGGTGCGGACGTGCACAGTCCCGCCCGGATTGATAGCGTGCGCGCCGCACCATCGAATTCGGGGGGATCAGATGAGACGCGACGAACCGGGCCATGCTCTGCCCGCGTGGCTGCGGGACCAGCCACCTGCCGCAAGTGAGTCACCACCGGCACGGAAGGCTTTTCGTCGGGTGGTCCGGCCGGAGGGGGCAGGCTCCGAACCGAAAAGCGATTCGCTCGAGACAGCTGCCGCCGCTGTGCAGGCGGCCGAGCGCCCCGTCGCGTCGGTCCCGTTCGGAACGCCACTCCTGCCCCCGGCCGGTGCGGCGGACGACGCGGGAGAGACACCGACCCCGGAGCCCGGAGCGCCGCGATCCGAAGACATGCCGCGCTCCGAAGAGACCGAGCCGTCCGTCACGGCTTCCGAACCATCCCCGGTGAACGCCTCCGGGGAGGACTGTCCCGATCCGGTGGTCGAGGCCGAGGAACCCTGGGCGCCGCACCAGGCCGGTGAACACGATCCGTCGGCGTTGCTCCCTCACGCGTTCGAGCACCAGCCGTCCACTGTCGATCTCGCGTCGGACGTGCTGGTCCGACGATCCCGGCGTTCTTCGCCGGCCGGGTGGCGCCGCGGTGTGCACCGGTTCGCGAAGGGACTCCTCGAGCCCGGCGACTCCACGGGGAGCGCTCGCCACGAGCATCTGGTGGAACGGATCCGGCAACCGATCTCGGGGGATTACCGCATCGCGGTGCTGTCCCTCAAAGGTGGGGTGGGCAAGACGACCACGACGATCGGGCTCGGCTCCACGTTCGCCTCGTTACGCGGCGACTGTGTCGTGGCTGTCGACGCGAATCCTGATTTCGGCACGCTCGCGCAGCGCATCCCGCAGCAGACCGACGCCACGGTCCGGGACCTGCTCGCGGCAGCGCCCACGATCCGGCGCTATTCCGATGTCCGGGCGCACACCTCCCAGGCACCGAGCCGGCTCGAGGTGCTGGCGAGCGAACGCGACCCGGCGGTGTCGGAGGCGTTCAGCGAGGACGACTACCGCGCTGTCGTCGACATCCTCCAGGTCTTCTACAACATCATCCTCACCGATTGCGGTACCGGGATCATGCACTCCGCGATGCGGGGAGTACTCGATCTGGCGAATGCCCTCGTGCTGGTGGGCTCGCCCGCGCTCGACGGTGCGCGGAGCGCTGCCGCGACCCTCGACTGGTTGCAGGCCCACGGGTACGACGATCTGGTCGACCGCACGGTCGTGGTGATCAGCGCGCCGCGTCCGGGCACGTCGACGATCGACATGGATGCGCTGACCGCGCATTTCCTCGCGCGGTGCCGCGCACTGCATGTCGTCCCGTTCGACGAGCATCTGGCGGAGGGAGCCGAGATCGACCTCGAGCGGTTGCGGCCTGCGACCCGGCGTGCCTTCGTCGAACTCGCCGCGATCGTGGCGGACGACTTTCCGCCGTTGTCCGGCCGGCATGCCGGCCGCGGCTGACGATGCGGGTGTCTCCGGTCCGGCCGAGGGTCGCGGCGCGCTCCTCAGTGCTTGCCCGGTAGCTCGACCTCGGCCGGTGACTTGTCGGTCCGTAGTCCTTTCCAGCTCGGATGGCGCAGGCTTCCGCCCGCGTATTCGCGGAACTCCACGTCGCCGACGAGGACAGGCTCGACCCAGTGCGCATCGCGGGTGTCGCGAGCCGGTGCCGGGACTGCCAGCGGGCTCGTCGTCCGCTCGAGTGAATCGAGTTGTGCGCGCAGCGTCCGCCGGGTCGCGGCGGTGAAACCCGTGCCGACCTTCCCGATGTACACCAGATGCCCTTCGTCGTCGTGCGCGCCGAGAATCAGGGAACCGATGCCTCCGGCGGCCGACCCCGACCCGGGCAGCCAGCCGACCACCACGGCCTCGGTGTTGTTCCGCAGTGGTGACTTGATCCAGGTCGGCGCCCGGGCCCCGGGCAGATACGTCGAGTCGAGCCGTTTGGCCACTACGCCTTCGAGTCCGTGCAGGCGGGCAAGGTCGAGCATCTGCGCGCCGTCGACATCGGTCCAGTACGGGGGGATCTTTACCTGCGCACTCGGTCGCACCAGGTCGTCGAGCACGGCCCGGCGCTCGGCATACGGCAACGCGGTGGTCGACCGGCCGTCGACGGCGAGAACATCGAACAGGTACAGCACCACCGGGATCTCGCGTCGCAACGCGGGCGTAGGCCGCTGCACGTGCATCCGGCGCTGGAGCCGGTGGAACGACGGTCTTCCCTTCGCATCGAGCGCGACGATCTCGCCGTCGAGTACCGCGTCGCGGCCGCCCAGGGCGAGCGACACCGGGCCGGGCAGTTCAGGATAGGAGACGGTGATGTCGTTGCCGTTGCGGCTCGAGAATCGGCAGTCGTCGGCTCCGGCTCGCGCGATCGCCCTGACACCGTCCCATTTCATCTCGAATGCCCAGCCGTCCCCGGCCGGCAGCACGCCGAGGGTCGCCAGCATCGGGGACGGCTCCGTCGACGCGGAAGGCATAGACCGAGTCTGCGGCATCCACCCTGGCGGTGATCGGCGAATCGGCAGCGTGGTCCCCGGCTACTCGTCCTCGACGCCGGTCACACGGGATGGAGACGGATCACCGGCCGCTCCACGAGGGGGAAGGGGTCGAGATACTCGTCCCGGTCCCGGCGCAGTCCCCAATGCAGGCACGCCGCGACCGGGCACCCCTCGTGACCGCTCTCGACCGTGCCGATCGGATCGCCGCGCCCGATGCGCCGCCCGGACACGACCGCGGCGACGACGGGTTCGTACGTCGTGCGCAGCCCACCGGGATGGTCGACGGACACGACCGGCTTCCCCGCGACGGTGCCTGCGAACACCACCACACCGTCACCCGCAGACCGGACGTGCTGTCCGGGCGACGCGGCCAGGTCGACGCCGCGGTGACCGGGCAGCCAATTCCGGTCGGGCGGGTCGAAGGCGCGAGTGACGGCGGGCCGGGGTTCGAGCGGCCATCCGAACAGCGGACCGGCGGGCGGCCCGTCGGTCCGGAGGGGGCCGCCCAGGGCCGGGACGGTCCCCACGGTGAACACCAGCACCGCGAGGCAGGCGCTGCGGGACACGATCCGGCGGACGGCCGCGATACTCATGCAGGAAGGGTGCCGTCCGCAGCCGCCCGAGCGACAGACCCGATCCGGGGTCTGTGGACAAAGCGGGAGTGCTCCACAGGGGCGACGTGCCGGTTTAGCGATCCGGCACCTGGGCACGTACACTTGTCGGGCGGTCTGTGTTCGCAGATCGACTTCGCGCGTCCGCGCACGGTGTCACCCGTTCGTACGGTGTACACCCGATGGCCGTCGATCGGTCCCGCAAGGGTTCGACGGGCATGTGGACGCCAGGGCGGGGATCGCAAGATCGCCCGCATCAACCGACACGAAAGAGAGACAACAGCCATGGCTGTCGTAACCATGAGGCAGCTGCTCGACAGCGGCGCCCACTTCGGTCACCAGACTCGACGCTGGAACCCGAAGATGAAGCGGTTCATCTTCACCGACCGCAACGGCATCTACATCATCGACTTGCAGCAGACGCTGACGTACATCGACAAGGCGTACGAATTCGTCAAGGAGACCGTCGCCCACGGTGGCACGATCCTGTTCGTCGGCACCAAGAAGCAGGCGCAGGAATCCATCGCCGAAGAGGCCACTCGCGTCGGAATGCCGTACGTGAACCAGCGCTGGCTCGGCGGCATGCTCACCAACTTCTCCACCGTCCACAAGCGCCTGCAGCGCCTGAAGGAGCTGGAGGCCATGGAGCAGACCGGTGGCTTCGAGGGTCGCACCAAGAAGGAAATCCTCATGCTCACGCGTGAGATGAACAAGCTGGATCGCACCCTCGGTGGTATCCGCGATATGGCCAAGGTTCCGTCGGCCGTGTGGATCGTCGACACCAACAAGGAGCACATCGCCGTCGGTGAGGCTCGCAAGCTCAACATCCCGGTCATCGCGATCCTGGACACGAACTGCGATCCCGACCTCGTCGACTACCCGATCCCGGGTAACGACGACGCGATTCGTTCGGCTGCGCTTCTGACCAAGGTTGTCGCTTCCGCCGTCGCCGAGGGCCTCCAGGCCCGCGCCGGCAAGAGCACCGACGCCGACGCCAAGCCCGAGGCCGGCGCCGAGCCGCTCGCCGAGTGGGAGCAGGAACTGCTCTCGCAGGCCACCCCGGCCGCCGAGGCCGAGGCCCCTGCTGCAGAGGCTCCCGCCGCGGAAGCTCCCGCTGCCGAGGCATCTGCCGCGGACGCAACGCCCGAGGCCTGATCCCGATGGACGGCCCCGACCGGTAGATCGCAAGATCCATGGTCGGGGCCGTCTGTTCGCGAGCGGCCCGGACATTCGCTGCGCCGCCCGCACTCCGAGACTTTCCATCACAGACACAGGAGGCTCGCTTCCATGGCGAACTACACCGCCGCCGACGTCAAGCGTCTCCGTGAGCTCACCGGCTCCGGAATGCTGGACTGCAAGAACGCTCTCGCCGACAACGACGGCGACTTCGACAAGGCCGTCGAGCAGCTGCGCATCAAGGGTGCCAAGGACGTGGGCAAGCGCGCCGAGCGCTCCACCGCCGAAGGCCTGGTCGTGTCCAAGGACGGCGTGCTCGTCGAGCTGAACTCCGAGACCGACTTCGTCGCCAAGAACGACGAGTTCAAGGCTCTCGCCGACACGATCGTCACCGCGGCCGCGCAGGCGCGTCCCGCCGATGTCGACGCCCTCAAGGCCGTCGAGATCGACGGCAAGACGGTCGACGCGCTGGTCCAGGAGATGTCCGCGAAGATCGGCGAGAAGCTCGAGCTTCGCCGCGTCGCGTCGTTCGACGGCCAGACGTCCGTCTACCTGCACAAGCGTGCTTCGGACCTGCCGCCGTCGGTCGGCGTGCTCGTCGAGTACACCGGTGAAGGCGACGCTGCCGCCGAGGCCGCGCGTGCCGCCGCGATGCAGATCGCTGCGCTCAAGGCCAAGTACGTCACCCGTGACGAGGTCCCCGAGGACATCGTCGCCAACGAGCGTCGTATCGCCGAGGAGACCGCAAAGGCCGAGGGCAAGCCCGAGGCTGCACTCCCGAAGATCGTCGAAGGCCGCGTCAACGGCTACTTCAAGGATGTCGTGCTCACCGAGCAGGCCTCCGTCACGGACTCGAAGAAGACCGTCAAGGCGATCCTCGACGAGGCCGGTGCCACCGTCGTCCGCTTCGTGCGGTTCGAGGTCGGCGCCAGCTAGAATGTCTGCTTCTCGACCCCGCCGGCTCTCTGCCGGCGGGGTCGAGGTGTGTCAGGGCACGCCCACCGGCACGCGCACGGCCGCCGCACGGGCGGTCCGCCGCCGTGCGAACGGTCATGACACAACGTGTCGTCTCGCGCCCGGTCTCGGTTCCACCGGGTCGATGAGGCAGGATGAAAGGGCCGATTCATGCGCAACCAGAGGAGAGTCATGTCCGAACACGCCCACGAACGGCCCGGTTTCCGCCGGGTGCTCCTCAAGCTCGGCGGCGAGATGTTCGGCGGCGGCACCGGCAAGGTGGGGCTGGATCCCGACGTCGTGACCACGGTGGCAGAGCAGATCGCCGAGGTCGTGCGCAGCGGTGTGGAAGTTGCCGTGGTGATCGGCGGCGGAAACTTCTTCCGCGGCGCGGAACTGCAACAGCGCGGGCTCGAACGCGCTCGCTCCGACTACATGGGCATGCTCGGCACGGTCATGAATTCCCTTGCGCTGCAGGATTTCCTGGAGAAGCAGGGTATCGACACCCGCGTGCAGACCGCCATCACGATGGGGCAGGTCGCCGAGCCGTATCTCCCGCTTCGCGCCCGCCGGCACCTCGAGAAGGGCCGCGTCGTCATCTTCGGTGCGGGCATGGGCATGCCGTACTTCTCGACCGACACCACCGCCGCGCAGCGCGCGCTCGAGATCGGGGCCGATGTCGTGCTGATGGCGAAAGCCGTCGACGGCGTCTATTCGGCCGACCCGCGGGTGGTTCCCGATGCGGTGATGTTCGAGGAGATCACCCACCGCGAGGTCATCGAGAAGGACCTCAAGGTCGCGGACGCGACCGCTTTCAGCCTGTGCATGGACAACTCCATGCCGATCATGGTCTTCAACCTGCTGACCAAGGGCAATATCGCCCGGGCCGTCAACGGTGAGAAGATCGGAACGCTCGTACGGTCATGAACGGACAACGGAACATGGAGGAACTGCCGTGATCGATGAAGCCCTCTTCGAAGCCGAGGAGAAGATGGACAAGGCCGTCACGGTGGCCAAGGACGAGCTCGGGGGCATCCGCACCGGACGCGCGAATCCCGGCATGTTCAACCGCATCGTGGTGGACTACTACGGCTCGCCGACGCCCGTCACGCAGATTGCCAGTATCAGTGTGCCCGAGGCACGCATGGTCATCGTCAAGCCGTACGAGCAGTCGCAGCTCGGCGCGATCGAAACTGCGATCCGCAACTCCGATCTCGGCGTGAACCCGAGCAACGACGGGCACATCATCCGTATCTCGGTGCCGCAGCTCACCGAGGAACGTCGCCGCGAACTCGTCAAGCAGTCCAAGTCGAAAGGCGAGGACGCGAAGGTTGCCGTGCGCAACGTCCGGCGCAAGGCGATGGAAGAACTCGGCCGCATCCAGAAGGACGGCGAAGCCGGCGAGGACGAAGTCAACCGCGCGGAGAAGGAACTCGACAAGACCACGGCCAAGTACGTGGCGCAGATCGACGAACTGATCAAGCACAAGGAAGCCGAGTTGATGGAGGTCTGACGGTGGGCAGAGCCGACGGGTCTTCAACCCCGCAGCTTCCACTCGGTGCCGAAGGCGACTCCGGTACCACCCCCGCAGTCTCGGACTCGACATCCGGTACCGCACCCGCGAAGCCGGCCTCCCGTGCCGGTCGAGACCTCCCTGCCGCGATCGCGGTGGGGTCCGGGCTCGGCGGTCTTGTCATCGTAATTCTGCTGTTCGCCCCGACTGCCTGGCTTGGGGTGGTCGCGGCGGCGATCGCCATAGCAACGTGGGAGGTCACCAAGCGCCTCCGCGAAGCCGACGTGTCGGTTCCCCGCGTGCCTCTCCTGCTCGGTGGGCAGGCGATCATCTGGCTGGGGTGGCCGTACGGCACCACCGGCGTACTCGGTGCCTTCGCGGGCACCGTGGTGGTCACCATGTTGTGGCGACTGTTCGACCGCGGCTTGGCGGCGCAGCCGCACAACTATCTCCGGGACACCGCGGTAGCGGTGTTCACCGCGGCGTGGTTGCCGTTGCTCGCCTCGTTCGCGACATTGATGGTCCTCGAAGATCAGGGTGCCGCCCGCGTCTTCTGCCTGATGCTGGTGTGCGTGGCGTCCGATATCGGTGGTTACGCGGCGGGCGTACTGTTCGGTAAGCACACGATGGCCCCGGCGATCAGCCCGAAGAAGTCCTGGGAAGGATTCGGAGGTTCGCTGGTCGCCTGTGTGGCCGTGGGAATCCTCACCGTCACCTTCCTGCTCGACGGCCCGTGGTGGGTCGGTGCCGTCCTCGGCGTGGTCCTGGTCTTCACGGCCACGGCCGGTGACCTGATCGAATCCCAGGTCAAGCGGGAACTCGGCATCAAGGACATGGGCACACTCCTGCCGGGCCACGGCGGCATCATGGATCGGCTGGATTCGATCCTGCCGTCCGCATTCGTCACCTGGCTGATCCTCACCGCGTTCATCTAGTGGCTGTCGGCAACAGCGGCCGCGACCGGGGCGTGATAGCGAGCCCCAACATCTGGCACTGGCCCGCGGTCTACGAAGAGGAGAACCGGGCCCAGGACACCCGCGGCGCCGTTTATGCGGCGCTGCGGGAGTCGGTCGACTGGACCGGCCGTGACGTCGTCGACGTGGGATGCGGCAGCGGCTACCATCTGCCGATGTTCGCCCGTGCGGCGCGCACGGTGACCGGTGTGGAACCCCACCCGCCGCTCGTGGCGGCGGCACGGCGCCGGGTCGAGGATCTTTCGACCGTCCGGGTTCTGCGAGGATCCGCCGCGTCTCTGCCGTTGCCGGACGCCTCCACCGACCTCGTTCACGCCCGCACCGCGTACTTCTTCGGCCCCGGATGCGGGGCCGGCATCCTCGAGGCCATGCGGGTGCTGCGGCCCGGGGGAGCGCTCGCCGTCGTCGATCTCGACGCGACCGCCCATCCGTACGGAGAGTGGATGCGCGCCGACCTCCCGCACTACGACCCTCCGGCCGTCGAAGCGTTCTTCCGCGCCCAGGGATTCGACCTGCGACGCGTCGACACGGAATGGGCGTTTCCGGACCGTGCGGCCCTCGAACGCGTGCTGGGTATCGAATTCGGCCCGGAGGTGGCATCCCGGGCGATCAGGGAAACACCCGGCACGACACTGACCGTGCGCTATCGCCTCCACGTCCGCCGCAAACCGGTAGGCGTCGAAATACGCTGAGCCGGACCGCGTCGTGCCCGTCAGCGCGACACGCCGACGTGGAATGCCCTCGCGAGTTCGGTGATCTTCTTCGCTTTCGCCAGTGTGGGCAGGTCGCTGCCGTCGTGCACACCGTGGCCGTCCTCGCCCAGTTCGTCGATCACCCGGCGTGCCCATGCGATGTCCTCGGCGCTGGGACTCAACGCCGCGTTGACATACGGCGTCCGCTCCGGCGTCATACAAAGCTTTCCGGTCATGCCCATCGAGCGTGTGTGCTCGGCATCCTGCCGCAGCGCCGCCGGGTCGGCGCTCAGCGACGGACCGTCGACGGGCCCGGGCAGGCGCGCGGCGCGACTGGTGATCACCAGACGCGACCGCGGGTAGGCCAGGGCCAGCGGCGAATCGCTCATACCGGTGTCGCGCCGGAAGTCACCGCTGCCGAAGACGAGGCGGAACGTGCCGTCGGCCCGGGCGATCTCGGGCGCGGCCTCGAGACCGGTCGCCGATTCGATGAGCACCAGGATCCGGGTGCCGTCGGGCATCGCGTCGGCGGTGGCATCGACCTGCTGGCCGCTTTCGGTCTTCGCGAGCATGACTCCGGCGAGATGCGGGATCGCGCTCAGAGCCGCGAGGTCGTCGGCCCAGTGCGGGGTGCTGGTGTCGTTGATGCGCACCCACGCAGAACTGCCCTCGCTGATCCAGTGCGCCACGGCGGCGCGGGCGTCGGCCTTGCTCGCGGCCGGAACCGCATCTTCGAGGTCCAGAACGATCGCGTCGGCGGGCGACGCGGCCGCGGCGTCGAATTTTTCCGGTGCGGTGCCGGGCACCAGTAGCCACGATCGGGCGAGTTCCGGAGCGATGCTGGTGGCCATAGAGCCATCGTCCCCCTGCCGATAGGCGAGCATCACAGCAACGGCGAGTCCGGCCCGCTCCGGTTCATGGGAGAATGGATCATTATGGCTTCTTCTCTGCCCCTGGTATTCGACGCACCCAAGCGCGGCATGCCGCCGCGACACCTCGCCGACCTCGATTCCGAGCAGCGACGTGAGGCGGTGCGGGAGCTGGGTCTGCCGGCGTTTCGCGCCGACCAACTCGCTCGCCAGTACTACGGGCGTCTCGAGGCGGACCCGGCCAAGATGACCGACCTGCCCGCCACGGTGCGGGACACGGTGGGCACGGCCCTGTTCCCCCCTCTGCTCACCGCGGTCAAGCACATCGCCTGCGACAAGGGCGAGACCCGCAAGACGCTGTGGCGCGCCCACGACGGCACACTCCTCGAAAGTGTGCTGATGCGCTACCCCGACCGCGCGACACTCTGCATCTCGAGCCAGGCCGGATGCGGGATGGCGTGCCCCTTCTGCGCGACCGGCCAGGGCGGTCTCGACCGCAATCTGACGACCGCGGAGATCGTCGACCAGGTGCGTGCGGCCGCGGCCGCGCTTCGCGACGGTGACGTAGCCGGCGGGCCGGGGCGACTGTCCAACGTCGTGTTCATGGGCATGGGCGAACCGCTCGCGAACTACAAGCGGGTCGTCGCTGCGGTCCGTCGTATCACCTCGCCGGCACCCGACGGTCTCGGTTTGTCCCAGCGTTCGGTCACTGTCTCGACGGTCGGCTTGGCGCCCGCGATCCGCAAGCTCGCCGACGAGGGGCTGAGCGTGACACTCGCCGTGTCGCTGCACACCCCCGACGACGAACTGCGCGACACCCTCGTACCCGTGAACAACCGCTGGTCGGTGAAGGAGGTGCTCGACGCCGCGCGCTACTACGCCGACAAGACCGGGCGCCGGGTTTCCATCGAGTACGCGTTGATCCGCGATGTGAACGATCAGCCGTGGCGTGCCGACCTGCTGGGCAAGAAGCTGCACAAGGCACTCGGCGCGCTGGTGCACGTCAATCTGATTCCGCTCAACCCGACGCCGGGTAGCGAGTGGGACGCAAGCCCCAAGCACGTCGAACGCGAGTTCGTGCGGCGCGTACAGGCCCAGGGCGTCTCCTGCACGGTGCGTGACACCCGCGGCCAGGAAATTGCCGCGGCGTGTGGCCAGCTCGCCGCCGAAGGCTGAGAACGGGGCGACGTGGCGACCCGGACCACCTCGGACTGAGCCGGCTCAGACAGCGCGATCCTGCTTCGCCTCGCTGTCCCCGGCGCCGAAGTACGCTGCCTCGAGACGATCCCGGTCGGCCAGCAGTTCCGCCGCGCTGCCCTCGAGGACGACGCGGCCGTGCCCGAGCACGATCGCGCGGTCCGACACGGCGAGAGCGAGTTCGACGTGCTGCTCGACCAGCACGACGGCGATGTTCTCGTCGCGAGCCAGGTCCCGGATGGCGGGCAGCATCTGTTCCACGACGAGCGGTGCCAGCCCGAGGCTCATCTCGTCGACCATGAGGATCCGCGGTTCCGCGAGTAGCGCCACCGCGATCGCGAGCATCTGCTGTTCACCGCCGGACAGGAGACCGACTGTGCGCGATTGCAATCGGGCCAGAGCCGGAAACCTGTCGAGAACGAATTCTTCCCGGGCACGGTCGGCTGTACTGCGGGCCAGCCGGAAGTGGTCGCGCACCGTCATGGTGGAGAAGAGTCCGCGGTCGTCGGGAACGAGTCGGATACCGCGCCGCGCCATCCGGTAGGGCCTGCGGTGGTCGACCGGGGCACCGAGGGCGGTGACCGCACCGCCCATCACCGGAAGCAGTCCCGCGAGTGTCAACAGAGTCGTCGTTTTGCCCGCGCCGTTGGATCCGAGGATCGAGACGACCTCACCGGCGGAGACGGTCAGGTTCACGTCGGAGACCGCGGCGACGCCGTTGTAACCGGACGTCATGGATTCGGCGGTGAGCACCACGTCAGCCATGAGTGGTCTCCATCGGTGTGCCGAGGTACGCAGCGATCACAGCAGGATCCTTTCTCGCCTCTTCCGGTGTGCCCGAGAAGATCACCTTCCCGAACTCCATGACGTAGATGCGGTCGCACACACCGAGAATGAGCGACATGTCGTGGTCGATGAGCAGCACTCCCGGACCGCCGCGCGCCACGGCACGGATACGCTCGGCGAAGTCGAGGCTCTCCTGGCTGTCGAGGCCCGCGGCGGGCTCGTCGAGCAGCAGCAGGCGGCAGTTCCCGACGAGTGCACGTGCGACGCCGACGAGTTTCTGTTGTCCGAGGGTGAGATCGCGCGCCGTGGTCTCCCCGAGATCGCCGAGGCCTACCGCATGCAGCGTCGAGGCCACGAGTTCGTCCGTGCCGGTCTTCCGTCGGCCGAACAGATCGCGCCACAGCGTCGCCGGTCCGCCGGGACGCAGGGCGGCAACGACATTCTGCGCGACGGTGAGGTTGCCGAAAAGCTCACCGGATTGCCATGTGCGGGACAGTCCGGCGCGTCGGCGCAGATGCGGAGCACGTCCGTCGAGCCGTGTGTCGCCGAGTGTGATCTCGCCGGAGTACTCGGTGAAGCCCGTGACTGCGTCGACGAACGTGGTCTTGCCGGCACCGTTCGGTCCGATCAGTCCGACGATCTCCCCGGAGCCGACCGTCAGCGACACGTCGTCGTTGGCGACGACGCCTCCGTAGGCCACGGTCACGTTACGCGCGGACAGCCGCGCCGGTTTCTCATCCGGCATCACTCACCGCAACCTTTCTGTCGTCGGCGTTCGGGGCGGAGTCGATCCCGGGTGGGGCCGGTGGTCGCGATCGGCGGGAGCGGACCAGATCGGCGATCCGGGATGCTTCTCCCGCCACCCCGACGGGATTGACGATCGCGGTGGCGATCAGCGCCAGTCCGGAGATCAGGGCGTAGTAGTCACCGAAATCGAACACGTTGTGCAGCAACACGTAGACGATCCCCAGTGGCCCGATCACGCCGGCGATCATCGCGCCGCCGACCGAGGTGATGCCGCCCAGGTACGCGACCGCAAGCACCTGCAATCCCACGAAGACCGTGAAGGACTCCGCCGAGAGCTGGCCTGCGCTGTACCCGATGAGGCACCCGGCGACACCGGCGATGAAGGCGGAGAGACCGAACCCGACGAGCTTGGTCAGCCGCACGTTGATGCCGCTCGCGGCGGCGGCGCGCTCATTGGCGCGTACTGCCAGAAACGTCCGGCCCGTGTCGCCGGACGCGAGCCGGATGAATCCCCAGACGACCAGGACTGCGACGACCAGGACGGTGAGGGAGAACGACAGACGCGCGATGTCGCTGCCCTCGCGCACACCGAGATTCAGTCCGAACAGCGTGGGGTTGGCGATGGGATTTCCCGACGGAGGGGTCAGGCTGTAGTTGTTGAAGACGAACCGCTCGATGGCCAGGGCGGCCGCGATGGTGACGATCGCGAGTTGCGCGCCCCGGATTCTGAAGGCGGGCAGCGCTACCAGCATTCCCAGCCCCGCCGCGACGAGCGAGCAGAACACCAGTGCTACCGGGAACGGTAGACCCCAGCCGGTGGTCACCTTCGACAGCATGAATCCTGCCGCTCCGGCGAATGCCGCCTGCGCCAACGAGATCTGGCCGAGGTAACCGGTGATCACCACGTACGACAGGGCCAGGAGCATCAGGATGATCGAATAGGTCAACCCGAAACGGTACGTGCCGGAGGTGACCGCCAGCAGTACCCCGGTCGCGACGACCACGACGGCGGCGGGGATCGGCCGGAAGCGCGGAATCCGCACATCGGGCAGTTTGACAGTCTGGAGCGAACCGCGGGACGGTATGCGACCGCCGAACGCGAAGAGGATCACGATGATCACGAGGAACGGCACAACCTGGTCGACGCCGGATTGCGCCCACACCGGCCACCAGTTCTCACCGGTGAGCAGGTTGAGCACCGATTGGAATGCTCCGAGGGCGAGCGAGGCGATCACGATCGTCGCGACGGACTCCATCCGGGCGACGAGGAGCACCGCGAGAGCGGGCACGACGAGCAGCGAATAGTTGAGAGGATTCAACCCGGTCAAGCTCGCGCCCAGGACGACACCCATCGTGCTGACGAACGACGCCATCACCATCGCGAGTGCGGCGAGGCGGTCCGCCGAGAATCCCATGAGCGTCGCGCCCCGCTCGTTCTCGGCGGCCGCTCGGGTGGCCGCACCGGCCCGCGTGAAGCGGAAGTATGCCCAGATCAGTGCGGAGAGCGCCACCATGATCCCCGCCATCACCAACTCGGCGGACGAGACGGTGGTGCCGAAGACGTCGAGGGAGCCGTCCGGGACGATCGCCTCGATCGGAATGTTGTTCGGGCCGAACCGAAGCACCACCAGCGCCTGGATGGTGAGCATCAGTGCGACCGAGACGACCACCTGCGCGAGTGCCGGTGCGCGCCGGACGGGCCGGAACACCAGGTAGTGCGTGAGAAGGCCGAGGAGCAGTGCCATGAGCAGCCCGATGGCCAGCGCCACCGGGGTGGACGGTTTCTCGTCGAACTCCAGGCTTCCGATCGGCAGAACCAGAACGATCCCGGCCTGCAAGTCGCCGTCCTCACCGCGGCGGGGGACAAGGCGTTCTGTGCGGGTGGCGACCTCAAGGAGATGGTCGAGACGGGGATGACGGTTCCCCCCCGCACGCTGATTCCGGTCCCGTACGACACGGTCGAACTGTCGAAACCCACGATCGCGGCCGTCAACGGGGCCGCGTTCGCCGGGGGCTGGCTGATCGCGCAGTCGTGCGACCTGTGTGTGGCGAGTACCGGTGCGACGTTCGCGGTGACGGAAGTGAAGGTGGGCAGGAGCTCACCGTGGGCTTCTCCACTGATCCACATGATCCCGCAGCGGATCATGATGGAGATCCTCCTGACCGGAAACCGGATCACCGCGCAGCGGGCGTACGAGATCGGATTGGTCAACAGGCTCGCCGAGCCCGGAGACCTCCTCGCGACGGCACTCGGCCTGGCGGGTGAGATCCTCGCCGGCGCACCCCTGTCGGTTCGTGCGGCGCGGGAGACCGTGATGCTCTCGACGGAGATGGGACGCTCGGCTGCGCTGGTCGCCGCCCGGCACGCGTCCGAGCTTTGCTACAACAGCGAGGACGCGCAGGAAGGGCCGAGGGCGTTCGCGGCCAAACGTGCGCCCCAGTGGCGGGGCCACTGATTCAGTGCAGTGGCGGGGCCGCTGATTCAGTGCGGTGGCGGGGCCACTGATTCTGTGCCGTGGCGGGGCCGCTGATTCCGCGCAGTGGCGGGAGACGCGGGGGCCACGACGGCGAGGGCCCGCCCGGATCACTCCGGGCGGGCCCTGCTGTTCGACCAGTGGTGTTACCGCATGCGACGGCGACTGACGATGTCGCGGACGAGGATGAACACGATCACCGCAGCGAAACCGATGAGGTAGAGGTCCTCGACGCGGCCGGTGTGGTTGCCGATCATCATCAGGAGGAGGAACGCGGCGAAAATCCAGCCTGCGGCACGGAACGCGCGCGGTGCTTCACCACTCCAGCCCCACTCCGCCGAGGGCACCTCCGCCACCGTTCTGTCATGAATGGACTCCAGCTCGGTACCGGCCACCGTTTCCTCCTGCTTGCCAGTTGGTCCTGTTGCCGCTAATCGTGACATACGACCGCCCGTCGTATGAAGTGGGGGCGCTCTCACGGCAAGTCCGGTACGACCCGTGACCACCGGTTCATGACGTGGACACCGCCGTCGGGAACAATGCATCCGTGGCCGAAGCAGAGAACTCCTCCCGTACACGCGTGCTGCTGCTGGGCAGCACCGGCTCCATCGGGACCCAAGCGCTCCAGGTGATCGACGCGAACCCCGACAAGTTCGAGGTGGTCGGCCTCGCCGCGGGCGGTGGCAACATCGACCTGCTGGCGGAGCAGATCCGTCTGTTCGGTGTCTCCGAGGTCGCGGTCGCCGACCCCGCCGCTGCGTCGCGCCTCGACCGTCCGGTGCGCAGCGGCCCCGACGCGGTGACCGCGCTCGTGCGGGAGGTGGAAGCCGACGTGGTGCTCAACGGGCTCGTCGGCTCGCTCGGGCTCGCGCCGACCCTCGCGGCTCTCGAGACCGGGGCGCGCCTCGCGCTGGCGAACAAGGAATCGCTCGTCGCCGGTGGTGCGCTCGTGACGGCAGCGGCCGCTCCGGGCCAGATCGTGCCGGTCGATTCCGAGCATTCGGCGATGGCGCAGTGCCTGCGCGGCGGCACTGCCGACGAGGTGGCCCGTCTGGTGCTCACCGCGTCGGGTGGGCCGTTCCGGGGCTGGACGGCAGATCGTCTCGAGTCGGTCACACCCGAGCAGGCCGGCGCCCATCCGACGTGGTCGATGGGCCCGATGAACACCCTCAATTCCGCGACGCTCGTGAACAAGGGGCTCGAACTCATCGAGGCGCACCTGCTGTTCGGTATCGCCTACGACCGGATCGACGTCACCGTCCATCCGCAATCGATCGTGCATTCCATGGTGACCTTCACCGACGGGTCCACGCTCGCCCAGGCCTCGCCGCCGTCGATGACTCTGCCGATCGCGCTCGCGCTCGGCTGGCCGCACCGTGTCGCGGAGGCGGCTCCGGCGCTCGATTTCTCGACGGCGTCGACATGGGAGTTCGAGCCGCTCGACAACGCGGTGTTCCCTGCTGTGGAACTCGCACGCGCCGCGGGAAGCCGCGGTGGCTGCCTGACCGCCGTGTACAACGCGGCGAACGAGATCGCCGCCGAGGCGTTCCTCGCGGGACGGCTCTCGTTCCCCCGGATCGTGCAGACCGTCGAGGCCGTGCTGGACGACGCCGACGAGTGGTCGGCGCAACCCAGTACCGTGGACGATGTGCTCGCAGCCGACGGCTGGGCCCGCAGCCGGGCGCGCACACTCGTCGACTAGGAGGATCGGCCACACATGATGTTCGTATTGGGCGTTGTGGTTTTCGCCTTTGGCATCGCCGCCTCCATCGCCCTGCACGAGGCCGGCCACATGTGGACCGCGCAGAAACTGGGCATGAAGGTTCGGCGCTACTACATCGGCTTCGGGCCGCGCATCTTCGCCTTCCGCCGCGGCGAGACCGAATACGGTCTCAAGGCCATCCCGGCCGGAGGTTTCTGCGACATCGCGGGCATGACCGCCCTCGACGAACTCGCTCCCGACGAGTACGACCGCGCGATGTACAAGCAGAAGACGTGGAAGCGCCTGGTCGTCATGGCGGGTGGCATCGGGATGAACTTCGCGCTGGGCATCGTCCTGATCTATGTCCTCGCCGTCGCGTGGGCGCTGCCGCAACTGCATCCCAAGGCCACCGTCGCGGAGGTGTCCTGTGTGGCACCCAGCCAGGCGGGGGCGGACGGCGACTACGCGCTCGCCCCGTGTACCGGCACCGGGCCTGCGGGTGAGGCGGGAATCCAGCCCGGTGACGTGATCGTCGCTGTGGACGGCCAGGAGGTCGAAGGGTTCTACGCGCTGGTCGAGGCGACACGCGCCGCCACGGGTACCGTCGACTTCACGGTCGAGCGGGGTGGGGAAACCCTCACCGTGCCGGTGACCGTCGAACAGGTGCAGCGGTACGTGGAGAACACCGCGACCGGGGAGATCACCTCCGAGACCGTGGGCGCGATCGGCGTGACGGGAGAGGAGAACCGTCCGACCGAGTACAACGCACTCACGGCGATTCCGGCGACGTTCCAATTCACCGGCGACCTGGCCGTGATCACTGCCCAGTCGCTCATGGATCTGCCCAGCAAGGTGTCGGATCTGTGGACTGCGGTGACAGGCGGTGAGCGCGCCATCGACACCCCGGTGAGCGTGGTCGGTGCCAGTGTCATCGGCGGGCAGTTCGCGGAGCGCGGGATCTGGCAATCCTTCGTCCTGCTGCTCGCGCAGCTCAACTTCTTCCTCGGTGCCTTCAATCTCCTGCCGCTGCTTCCGCTCGACGGTGGGCACATGGCCGTGGCGATCTACGAACGCATCCGCAACTGGGTGCGCGGATTGCGCGGGCTGCCGGAAGGAGCGCCCGTCGACTACATGAAACTGCTTCCGCTGACCTACGTCGCCGTCGTGATCGGTGGCGCGTTCATGGTCCTCACCCTCACCGCCGACATCATCAACCCCATCCAGCTGTTCTGACCTGCGCCGCTAGAATTGCCGGGTAGCTACGAAAGAAGGCGAACTGTGACCAGCCCCGTCGGATTGGGCATGCCCGAACTGCCCGCGGTCCTCGCGCCGCGACGCAAGACACGCCAGCTCATGGTCGGCAATGTCGGTGTCGGAAGCGATCACCCCATCTCGGTGCAGTCGATGTGCACCACCAAGACCCACGACATCAACGCCACGCTTCAGCAGATCGCCGAGCTCACCGCCTCGGGCTGCGACATCGTGCGTGTTGCCTGCCCTCGGCAGGAGGATGCCGACGCTCTCGCGACCATCGCGAAGAAGAGCCAGATCCCCGTGATCGCCGACATCCACTTCCAGCCCCGGTACATCTTCGCCGCCATCGACGCGGGATGCGCCGCGGTGCGGGTCAACCCCGGCAACATCAAGGAGTTCGACGGTCGCGTCAAGGAGGTCGCGAAGGCGGCCGGCGACGCGGGCATTCCGATCCGCATCGGCGTGAACGCCGGTTCCCTCGATCCGCGCCTGATGCAGAAATACGGCAAGGCGACGCCCGAAGCGCTCGTCGAGTCCGCGTTGTGGGAGGCGGGCCTCTTCGAGGAACACGGCTTCGGCGACATCAAGATCTCGGTCAAGCACAACGATCCGGTCGTGATGGTCGAGGCCTACCGTCAGCTCGCCGCCCAGTGCAACTACCCGCTGCACCTCGGTGTCACCGAGGCCGGACCGGCCTTCCAGGGCACGATCAAGTCCGCGGTCGCGTTCGGCGCGCTGCTGAGCGAAGGGATCGGCGACACCATCCGCGTATCGCTGTCCGCTCCGCCCGCGGAGGAGATCAAGGTGGGCACGCAGATCCTGCAATCGCTGAACCTGCGCCCCCGCAAGCTGGAAATCGTGTCGTGCCCGTCGTGCGGGCGCGCACAGGTCGACGTCTACACGCTGGCCGACGAGGTCTCGGCTGGGCTCGAGGGGATGGAGATCCCGCTGCGCGTCGCAGTGATGGGCTGCGTCGTCAACGGTCCGGGTGAAGCCCGCGAGGCGGATCTCGGTGTGGCGTCGGGTAACGGCAAGGGCCAGATCTTCGTCAAGGGCAAGGTCATCAAGACGGTGCCGGAAGCGCAGATCGTCGAGACGCTGATCGAAGAGGCGATGCGGATCGCCGAGGAGATGGAAGGCGACGCCGGAGCCGGAAACCCGGTCGTGTCCGTCGGCTGATACCCCGATTTCCCTGAGCGGGTGACGCGTGGCACCCTGATCTCGTATCGGCTTGTCGACGGGTGGTGAGCGAGTGCTCAAGCTTCTGGGTGTCCGGTCGCTGGGTGGCCGTGATACGGCCTCGGTGTTGCGGGTGCTCGCGAGAGACCCTGTGGCGTCGTGCATGGTGGCGGGTCGCGTCGAGGAGTACGGTCTCGACGGTCGTGCTGTCGGCGGCGACATGTGGAGTCGCGGCGGGCCGGAGTCCTCACTCTGCTTCGCCGGCGCAAACCTCATACCCCTGCTCGGGAACCCCGACGACATCCAGGCGTTCGCCGAGCGAGCCGTCCGCGGGCCGCGTCTGTGCTCCTCGATCGTGGGCCGCGCCGAGTTGGCGCTGCCGATGTGGGAAGCACTCGAATCCGCGTGGGGGCCTCCGCGTGAGGTTCGCGCCGAGCAACCGCTGCTGGTTCTCGACCGGGAACCCCGCATCGATCCCGATCCGCGCGTCCGGCGGGTGCGCCCGGAAGAACTCGACGCCTATCTCCCCGCCGCCATCTCGATGTTCATCGAGGAGGTCGGAGTCGACCCGCGTCTCGGCGACGGGGGAGCGGGATACCGGCGAAGGGTCGCGAGCCTCATCGCCGCCGGACGCGCCTGGGCGCGCTTCGAGGACGGCCGGGTCGTGTTCAAGGCCGAGGTAGGGTCACAGTCCTCGACGGTGGGCCAGATCCAGGGCGTGTGGGTCGACCCGGACAAACGCGGCGCCGGTCTCGGTGCCGCCGGAACGGCCGCGGTCGGCGCAGCCGTCACCGCGACGGGGCGTCTGCCGAGCCTGTACGTCAACAGCTTCAACACCCGGGCGCGCGCCACGTACGAACGCATCGGTTTCCGCCAGGTCGCGACATTCACGACCGTGTTGCTCGACTGACGCGCCTCGGCCGATTCGGGCGCTCGTCCGCTTACCATGACGGGCGATGAGCCCTCGACGTTCACCTCTGGCGCCCGCGCGGCCCGGTCGTGTCGCCGTCGTCGCGGTCTGGGTGGCGACGGCGCTGCTGTGCGGTCTTCTCGTCGCGTGCACGCCCGGCGTCACGGGCCCCCAAGCCGCCGCGCAGCTTTTTCTCGACGACTTCGCGGCGCAGGACTTCGCCGCAGCGGCCGCGCATTCGGACCGGCCGGACGAGGCCGAGGGCGCACTGGGCGAGGCATGGGACGGGCTGCAAGCCGAATCCCTGGTGGCGACCACCACCTCCACGCGCATCGACGGAGATTCCGCGACCGTCGGGTACAGCTACGAATGGCACCTGCCGCGAGAGAGGGTGTGGCAGTACACGGGTGAACTGCACATGGGGCGAAGCGGCGAGCAGTGGTCGGTCCGATGGGCGAAATCGGCTCTCCACCCGCAACTCGGCAACCGCCAGACCATGCAACTGCGCAGCACTCCGGCCCCGCGCGCCCGCGTCAACGAGCATGCGGGCAGCGACGTGCTCGTCCCGGGGACCGTGTACGGCATCGCCTTCGATGCGACGCAGAACAGAGACGTCTCGTCCGCGGCGAAGGCTCTGGCCGCCGCGCTCGTGCAGTTCGACTCGTCGCTGAGTGCTCAGGCGATCGCCGAATCGGTGACCGCGGTGTCCGGCCCTCGGTCGGTGATGCGGCTCGCGGAGGACGACTACGAACTCGTTGCCGACCGTCTTGCCGCGATACCCGGTGTGGTGGTGACCGAACAGTCCGATCTGGTCTCGACGGATCGTGCCTTCGCGCCCGACCTCGTCGGGCAGGTGAAGAAGGCGGTGATCGGCGACCTCGACGGGACCGCGGGGTGGAGCGTCGTCATCGTCAACCAGTACGGCGTCGACACCGATGTGCTCACCGAGACGAAACCCATGCCGGTGCCGTCGGTCTCCATCAGCCTCGACCGTCCGATCCAGGTGGCCGCGCAGAATGCGGTCGGCGCCCGGACGGAGCAAGCAATGACTGTGGTCATCGAGGCCTCCACCGGCGCGGTGCTTGCGGTGGCGCAGAACTCCGCTGCCGACCGCGACGGACCGGTGGCGCTCGCAGGGCAATACCCGCCCGGCTCCACATTCAAGATCATTACATCGGGCGCCGCCATGTCGAGCGGTCTCGCACTGCCCGACACCATCGTTCCGTGCCCGGGACGCATCACCATCGGCGACCGCAGCATCCCGAACTACAACGAGTTCGCGCTCGGCTCGGTCACACTCGCCACCGCCTTCGCGAGGTCGTGCAACACCTCGTTCGCCAAACTCGCCTCCGAGATGGAATCGGATGCGTTGCACACCGCCGCCGGGCGATTCGGCATCGGCGTCGACTACGAGGTGGTCGGCATGCCGACATTCACCGGGTCGGTTCCGCCCGCGGACGATCTGGTCGAACGCACCGAGGACGGATTCGGGCAGGGCAAGGTGGTCGTCAGCCCGTTGGGGATGGCGCTCGCCGCCGCGACCGTCGCGAGCGGGCGCACACCCGTCCCGTATCTGATCGAAGGCCGGGAGACGGTCGTGCAGGGTGATCCCGCTCCGGTTTCTCCGGAGGTGGTGGCGGGCCTGCGCGACATGATGCGCCTGGTGATCACGAGCGGCACCGCCGACCGCATCCGGGACCAGGGCGACGTGTACGGCAAAACCGGTGAGGCAGAGGTGGAGGGCGGTTCGCACTCCTGGTTCGTCGGCTACCGGGGTGACCTCGCGTTCGCGACCCTCGTGGTGCGAGGAGGCAGTTCGGACAATGCCGTCGCGGTCACGCGCGACATGTTCGCCGCGTTGCCTCCCGGCTACCGGGACGACGGAGCCTGATCGTCAGTCGACGGGTGGCTCCGCCGGTGCAGACGTCCGGTGCGTCATCCCGCCGTATCGTGCCAGCAGGCGGGTGGCGACCCACAGCAGTGCGCCGATTCCCAGCAGGACGCCTGCGATGCGGTATTGGGTGCCCGGTCGATCCACCAACGGGGACACGAGGAACAGGCAACTCGAGGCACCGATGACCGGCAGCACCGTGGGCGCCCGGAAATGGTTGTGGTCCACGTGATCACGGCGCAGGACCAGCACGACCACGTTGACGATCGTGAACACCATGAGGAGAAGCAATGCCGTCGTGCCGCCGAGTTCGGGGATCTCCCCGACGAACGTGATGAGCCCGACTGCGAGCAAGGAGGTGAAGGCGATCGCCACGTAGGGCGTGCGCCGCGTCCGGTGCACCTTGCCCAGCGCAGCGGGGACCACACCCTCGTGCGAGATCCCGTAGAGGAGGCGGCTCGCCATCAGCATGTTGATCAGGGCGGTGTTGGCGACCGCGAACATCGTGATGAACGCGAAGATGCCGAGGGGGAAGGCCGGCGCACCCGCTTCGACGACCCGCAGCAGCGGTGTCTCGCCCTCCCCGAGGAGGTCGGGGGGCACCAGTGCCACCGACGTGATGGAGACCAGCACGTAGATGAGCGCGGTGATGCACAGACCGCCGAGCAGGACCTTCGGGAAGATCCGCGTCGGGTGTTTGCACTCCTCGGCCATGTTCACGGAATCCTCGAATCCCACCATGGCGAAGAACGCGAGAGCCGTGCCCGCGACCACCCCGGTGAAGACGGAGCGATCACCGGTATCGATCTCGACCACTCGCGAGAAGTCACCGGTGCCGAACCCGAGCGCCCACATCCCGATGAAGATGATGATGAGCAGGCCCGAGAGTTCCACGACGGTGAGCACGACGTTCGTCTTGACGCTTTCGCTGACCCCGCGCACGTTGATCACGGCGACCGCGACAATGAACCCCAGCGCCACCACGGTGATCCCGATTCCGCCCGCGAGGTCGAGCTCGAACGCCTCCCCGAAATTCGCCGCGAACGCCCGTGCCGCTGTCGATGCGGAGGTGATACCGGATGCCATCACCGTGAACGTGACCATGTACGTGAGGAAGCGGATCCCGAAAGCTTTGTGCGTGTACAGCGCGGCACCCGCGGCGCGCGGATACTTCGTGACCAGTTCGAGGTAGCTGAACACGGTGATCGTGGCGACGACGAACGCGGTCAGGAACGGCAGCCAGACGACTCCGCCGACTTCGTTCGCGACGTTGCCCGTGAGTGCATAGATCCCTGTGCCGAGAATGTCTCCGACGATGAACAGGAGCAGCAGACCCGGCCCCATCACACGTTTGAGTTCGGGCGCTGCGGTGGTCTCCGGCATCGAACGCTCCTTCCCGATGCCCGACCGATCCGGAACCCGAAGGGGTCAGGGCAGCAGCCCTGATTTTCTCGCGGCGACCACCGCTTCGTGGCGGGAATGGACATCGAGTTTGCTCATGGCGCTGCGGAGGTAGCTCTTGACCGTTTCCGGACCGACCGACAACCGCCTCGCGATCTCGGCGTTGCTGCACCCGAGGGCGACGTAGGACAGGACATCGGTCTCGCGGGACGAGAGCGTCACCTCCGGCCGCCCCTTCTCGGTGCCTCCCATCGCGACCGCCAGTCGTTCGGACAGCTCGCGCAGGCGCCGCTGCAAGTGCTCGTCGCCGGCATCCCGTGCGAGAGTGCGCAACTCGGCGTGGACTTCTCGTATATGAGCGGTCGCGACCGGATCGTGCCCGTTCGGCCCGAGGTGCGTGAGCATCGCCATCCGCCGGTCCACTTCGTCGCGCACCGCGATTTCGTTCGCGAGCCGGCTTGCCGTCTGCGCGAAGGCATGTACCGCGCGTTCGCCGAGCGGTGCGCATTCCCGCGCGGCCCCGTACAACACCGCACGCGCGACCCCGCCGACCATCACCGGCACCGCCAGGATCGACCGGAGACCTTCCCCGAGGACCGGGCGATCGAAGTGGTGGGTGATCGACGACGAGCGTCCGTAATCGGCCACGGTGACGGGGCGGCCCTCCGAGAGCACACGGCCTCCCAGCCCCGCGCGGGGTGGCACGACGACGCCGGCGAGGTTGTTGGTGCGGGTCCCGAAGAACTCGCTCAGATGCAGGTCGTTGTTCTGGACCTGGCCGGCGAAGACCACGGGTACCTGTGCCTGCGCGGCGGTGCGACGGAGTTCGAGACGCAGTGCATCCCCGTCACGGGGGCGAAGCAGCGGCGATGAGACGACCGACACCGGATGTCACCCCTTTCCGGGGGTATCGGAACCAATGTGTGACTCGGATCATAGAGGCATACGAGTGCCGCGTAGAGCGCGGCCCGCCGGGATACGAGGAGAGGACGGACCTGATGGTCGACACAGCGACACGCGTTCGGGAACTGCTGGATCGTTACGACACCCCTGACGCGTGCGCTGCGCAGTTGCTGTGCGACGACCATCCCGCGGATGCGGTGGCATTCACCGTGATCGAACCCGACCTCACCTCCACCGACCTGACCTACGGCGAACTGCGCGAACGATCGCAGCGTTTCGCCGCGGCACTCGCGCACCTCGGCGTCGAACCCGGTGACCACGTCGCCACGCTCATGGGCAAGTCCGCCGACCTGGTGGTCGCGCTGCTCGGGATCTGGCGTCGCGGTGCCGTCCACCTCCCGCTGTTCACGGCATTCGCACCGCCCGCCATCGCTTTCCGGTTGCAGGCCGGCGGTGCGCGGGTCGTCGTCGCGGACGGCGATCAGGTGGGCAAACTCGCACCGGGTGACGACATGCCGCACGACGCTCCGTGGCAGGTCGTGGTCGCGGGAGAGAGCAGCGGAGTCGGTGTGCGCTTCGCGGACCTGCTCGAATCCCACTCGGCCGACGACCCGCGTGCCGAGGCGGTGGCGGTCGGCGCGGCCGGTGGTCTCGTGCAACTGTTCACCTCGGGCACGACCGGCACCCCGAAGGGCGTGCCCGTGCCGGTCAGGGCCCTCGCGTCCTTCCACGCGTACCTCGAATTCGGGCTCGACGTGCGCGAGGACGATGTGTTCTGGAACGCCGCCGATCCCGGCTGGGCGTACGGCCTCTACTACGCCCTGCTCGGCCCGCTCGCGGCGGGACGCCGCAGCATCCTCCTCCACGGAGGTTTCTCACCGGCGCTGACGTGGCAGATCCTCGACCGTTTCGGCGTCACGAACTTCGCTGCCGCGCCCACCGTCTATCGCAGCCTGCGAGCCGACACCGCGGCACATCCCGCGGTGACGCTGCGCCGTGCGTCGTCGGCGGGGGAGCCGCTCACCCCCGATGTGCTGGCGTGGTCCGAAGAGACCCTCGGTGCCGTGGTGCGCGACCAGTACGGCCAGACCGAGCACGGCATGTTCGTGGTCGACGCCTGGGCGGACGGGCTGCGCGAACAGGTTCCGCCGCAATCGATGGGCAAGCCGCTGCCCGGATGGACCTGCGCGGTACTGCGCGACGACAGCGACGAGGTCGCGGCCCCGGGAGAGGTGGGCAGAGTGGCGATCGACGTCCCCGCCAGCCCGCTCGTGTGGTTCACCGGCTACGTCGACGCACCGGAGAAGACGGCGGACCGGTTCAGCGACGACGGCCGGTGGTACCTCACCGGCGACGCCGGGCGGGTCGACGAGAACGGTTTCTTCTTCTTCTCCTCACGTGACGACGACGTCATCATCATGGCCGGATACCGCATCGGGCCGTTCGACGTGGAATCGGTTCTGGTGATGCACCCGGACGTGGTGGAGGCCGCGGTGGTGGGCGTGCCCGACCAACTTCGCGGGGAGGTCCTCGAAGCGTTCGTCGTGGTGCGCGAAGGCGTCGAGGGCGACGATGCGCTCGAGGCCGATCTCCAGCAACTGGTGAAGAAGAAGTTCGCGGCTCACGCCTACCCGCGGACCGTGCATTTCGTTCCGCACCTTCCCAAGACGCCGAGCGGCAAGGTCCAGCGATACATTCTGCGCCGTCAGGGCGTCACTCCGTAACGAGGGCCGTCAGGGCGTCACTCCGTAACGAGGGCCGTCAGGGCGTCACTCCGTAACGAGAACCGCGGCTCGGCCGGGGTGTCGGTGCGAGCGCGGCGCGCGGGTTAATCTGATTCCATGCCTACCCGCGCCCCGCTCGTCCCCGGAACCGCGACACCGATCCGTGAAGTACCCAAGTCGATCGAGCGTCCCGAATACGTGTGGAAGCCGACCGCGAACGAGGGCAACGAGCCGTGGGTGCAGACGCCCGAGACGATCGAGAAGGTGCGGATCGCGTCGAAGATCGCTGCACAAGCGCTGATCGAGGCGGGTAAAGCCGTCGCACCGGGCGTCACCACCGACGAGATCGACCGCATCGCACACGAGTACATGTGCGACCACGGTTCGTACCCGTCCGATCTCGGCTACCGGGGATTTCCGAAGTCGGTGTGCGTGTCGCTCAACGAGGTGATCTGTCACGGCATCCCCGACACCACGGTGATCGAGGACGGCGACATCGTGAATATCGATGTGACCGCGTACATCCACGGCGTCCACGGCGACACCAACGCGACGTTCTTCGCCGGTGATGTGTCCGAGGAGGCACGGCTTCTCGTCGAACGTACCCGCGAGGCCACAGCCCGGGCGATCAAGGCGGTCGCGCCCGGGCGAGCCCTCAACGTGGTCGGTCGCGTCATCGAGTCGTATGCGAACCGGTTCGGGTACGGGGTGGTGCGCGATTTCACCGGTCACGGCATCGGCGAGACCTTCCACAACGGTCTGGTGGTCTTCCACTACGACCGCCCCGACATCGACACGGTCCTCGAGCCGGGCATGGTGTTCACGATCGAGCCGATGATCAATCTCGGCACTCCGGACTACGAGATCTGGGAGGACGGCTGGACCGTCGTCACCAAGGACCGCAAGTGGAGTGCGCAGTTCGAGCACACGCTCGTCGTCACCGACACCGGAGCCGAGATTCTGACGGTTCCGTAAACCGGCCGTCTCACCTACCCGTCGCCGGGTCCGCCGACCCGCCGGATCACCCCTCCGCCATCTGCTGTGCGCGGGCGTAGGCGAGGTGCAGGAAATCTGCGCCCGTCAGCGCTGTGAGTGCATCCACCACGACAACCGTGGCGGCGGGTGCGAACACCCTGCCCACCGTGACGGCGGTGATCGCCCACACGTCGAAGCAGAACGGGCACGTCAGCAACTCTCCGATGCTGTGCTTGAGGCCCGCACGCCCGGCCGGCCGGTCCATGACCTCGCCGGGGCCGCCTTTTTCACCGGGCTTCGTGAACGGGGCGCGCAGCGGGCGGGTGACCGACGTCTTGGTCACCGTCCTCGACAACTTGTGGGCCGCGGCGGCGGAGACGACGAGGTCGCGCACGGTCAGCCGTCCCGGCAGTCGCCGAGGGGTGACTGCGGTCAGGACGGCCACCACCGCCACGAACAGCCCGTACAGCAGCAGGGTTGCCACGTAGCCACCGAGCTTGCGGTTCTCGTGTCGGGTGTTCGCCGGTGCCGACGATGTCGCCGGTGCGTGTGTTTCCTGGTGTTCGGCGGTTCGGTCGAGGGTGGAGACCGAATCGTGGCCGGACACGGTGTCGGACGGGTCGTTTCGGGGCGAGCGGTCGCCGTTGCTCGTCGGAGTCATAGCGGCCGATTTCCCGGGCCGGATCCGGTTAAACCCGGAGACACCGATCCGTCGGGAAATCGCAGAAGCGGCGGGCGTGCCCGTCCGGGTTTCCCGGGTACGGGACGCAGGGCCGGTCGTCGTGGGGACGTGTAGCGTTTCGGGGCATGGAATCGACGATGGTGACCACCGATTCGGGTTCGATCGAGGTGCGCGTCGACGGACCGGACAGCCGGCACTCCGTGCTGCTGCTGCCCGACGCGGGGGAACGGGCCGACGTATTCGACTCGGTGTGCGAGCGACTGCACAACTCGGATCTGCGCACGATCGTGCCCGAGACTCTCGACGGGTTGACTCCGGACGGCGTCTTCGCCGTGCTCGATCAACTGTCGCTGCCGTGGGTGCACCTCGCCGGCATCGGCGCCGGCGCCGAAATGGCCTGGACGGTCGCTTCCGGCCGCTTCGGCCGCTTCGCGAGTCTCGTTGTGGTCGACCGCGGCCATCCCGTCGTCCCGATGTTCGACGGCGCCGTACGCGACGCGTCGGCACCGGTGGCGGAAGTACCCACCACCATCGTGATCGGAGACCCGGCCCGCAAGCCGGAAGCGGACGCCTCGATGCGGTACGTGACCGGAGAGTTTCGCGTGGTCGACCTCGGCAGCATCGACAACGTGCCCGCACGGGCAGCGGCAGAGTTCGCGTCGGCGATCGCGTTGCGCACCGGGAGCTGGTAGGCCACAACGCATCCGGCCCCCGCAGCCGCGGAGGGTGCGAGGGCCGGAGGAGTTCGGCTCTACAGGCCGAGCAGTGCGTTCTCCACCAATTCGGGAAGTGCCGGATGGATCCAGTACTGGCGTGTGGCCATGTCCTGTGCCGTGATACCGAACACCATGGCCTGGATGAGCGGCTGGATCACTGTCGATGCCTGCGCACCGATGATGTGGGCACCGAGAAGCAGGCCGGTGGACCGGTCTGCGATCAGCTTGCAGAACCCCTCGGTGTCCTCCATCGCCCAGCCGTAGGCGACATTTCCGTAGTCCTGGATCTTGACGGAGATGTCGTATCCCGCGGCGCGGGCCTCCGCCTCGGTGAGTCCGACGGTCGCGATCTGCGGATCGGTGAACACCGCGGCAGGCACGAACCGGTGATCGGTGCGCTGTAGTGCGGAGGTGTCCGGTCCCCACGCGTCGTGCAGGAGATTGTGCTGCACGACACGCGCTTCGTGATTCGCGACGTGCTTGAGCTGGTACGGCGACGACACGTCGCCCAGCGCGAAGACACCTTCCGCCGTTGTGCGCTGGAAGTCGTCGACGACGATGGACCCGGACGCGTCGAGTTCGATCCCCGCCGCCGCGACGTCGAGGAGATCGCCGTTGGGGTGCCGGCCCGTCGCGACGAGCAGCACGTCTCCGGCCACCACGGCGCCGTCGGCCAGTTCGACTTCCACTCCGTCGCCCACCGGCCGGAAGGCACGGGCCGGGTTCTCCAGGTGGACGTCCCACTTCTGCTGCGCGAGTGCGGTGAAGCGTTCGGAGACGTCGGTGTCGAGGTGGCGCAGCAGTCTGCCGCTCCGCCCGATCACCGACACCCTGGTGCCGAGGGCGGAGAAGACGTGGGCGAACTCCATCGCGATGAAGCCGGTTCCGAGAATCACCATCGATTCGGGGAGCTTCGGGAGCCGCATGATGTTGTTGCTCGTGTAGTAGGTCACCCCGCGGTCGAGCACTTCCCGCGGGATCTCGGCGCGCGCGCCGGCTGCCACGACGATCTGGTCGGCGGTGATCGTCTCGCCGGTCCCGGTGTCGAGCGTGCGTTCGCCGACGAACCGTGCATGACCGTCGTACACCGTGACGTTCGCGCAGCCCTCACGCCGGTACTGCTCACCGCCCGCGGCAATCGGATCGATGCGGCCGAAGACCCGGTCGACGATGTCGTTCCACCGGATCCCGTCGATCGTGGCGTCGATCCCGTACTTGGGCGCCGACCGGATGGTGCGGGCAACGTCCGCTGCGTACACGTACATCTTGGTGGGGATGCAGCCCACGTTCAGGCAGGTGCCACCGAAGGTGCCCGCCTCCAGTAACGCGACGCGTTTGCCGTCGTAGCGCTCGTCGAGGATCGAGTTGCCCGATCCGGAGCCGATGATCGCGAGGTCGTAATGGGTCACGCGTGTTCTCCCGTGGGTTGTGGCGGTGCGGAAACATCCCCGGCCCCGGCGGGCTCGCCCGCGGTTCCGTCTCCGTTCAACCATCCCAGCCACAGGTCCAATTCCCGGAATGCCGCAGCCAGGGGCCCCGGTGTGGAGAGAAACACATCGTGTCGCGCGCCCGCGATCGGCACGATCGTGGTGCGGTCTCCCAGGCAGCCCGCCCACCGCGCGATCTGACGCACGTCGAGGACCGCATCGACGGTGTCGATGGTGGCGTCGTACTTCGGGGCGAAGCGTGACGCCCCGGAACGAAGGATCAGCGACGGCACCCCGACATCGAGACCGCGATGCAGGCGAGCGTGCCCGATGCGCACGGCACGCAACCAGCCGAACCGGATCGGAAATCCGGTCAGCGGTTTCATGTCGAGGTCGTAGGACCAGCCGCCGTTCTGCAGGCTGACACCGTAGGTGTCGAGCTTTCGCCCGGGCACGGCGGAGTGTGGGCGAACGCGTCCGAGCACGTCGATCGCGGCGGTACCGACGTTGCGCAGATACGACGGGCCCTGCAGGTCGAACCACGGACTGTTGAGGATGAGCCCGCTCACCCCGGCCGAGGCCGATCCGCCGGGGCGACGCTGCAGGCGGCCGAGCCACAGCGGAAGCACGAGGCCACCCGTGGAGTGCGCGGCCAGTACGACGCCGCCCCCGGAGACCTCGGCCGAGACAATGCGCAGCGCTTCGTCGAGTTCCTGGTCGTAATACTCGAGGTCGGTGACGAAGTGGGGCGTTTGGCCCGGGGCGCGCGAGCGTCCGCATTTTCGGAGGTCGAGTGCGAAGAACCGATACCCCTGCGCGGCGAAATGCTCGGCGAGGTGCTGTTGGAAGAAGTAGTCGGTGAAGCCGTGAACGTAGAGAACCGCGCGATGGGGCAGCGCGCTCGGCTCGCCCACCGCGCCGGTGGCGGGTTGATATCGCACCAGGGTCGCGGTGATGTCGCCCTCACCGTCCGGGTCGTCGCCCAGCGGCAACACGAGTTGCTCGTATCCGTCGCCCAGGATGTCGGGCTGCCAAGTAGTCACTATCACACTCTAGGAGGGTTCGGCGGGGGGTGCTGCGGGTAGACAATGAGGTGAAAATGAAGAGCCGGTATACGCCCGGGTAACCTGTGCGTCGCAGTCGCGCGGCTGCGGACGAATCCTGAAATCGGGGATTGTGTGCGGGCGCGTTCGGGACACTCACGTAAGCGGTGCGCGAAGGCGCGACGGCGCGTGCGAACAGACAAGGAAGTCGATTTCCCCGTGTCAGAGAACGTGGTAGAGGCGAAAACCGATGTAGTGCTCGTGGGCGCCGGCATCATGAGCGCGACCCTCGGCGCGCTGATGCGTCAGCTCCAGCCCGACTGGTCGATCACCGCCTTCGAGCGGCTCGACGCCGCGGCGGCGGAGAGCAGCGACCCGTGGAACAACGCGGGTACCGGCCACTCGGCGCTGTGTGAGTTGAATTACACGCCGGGCAAGCCCGACGGCTCGGTGGAGATCGCCAAAGCGGTCAACGTCAACGAGCAGTTCCAGGTTTCGCGCCAGTTCTGGTCGTACGCGGTCGACAACGGCATCCTGAGCGACCCCAAGGATTTCATCAACCCGATCCCGCACGTGAGCTTCGTGCACGGCGCGGACGACGTGAAGTACCTGCGTGCCCGGTACGACGCCCTCGCGGGCCATCCGCTGTTCGCGGGCATGGAGTACTCCGAGAGCCCCGAGTTCTTCGCCGAGCGGCTGCCGCTCATGGCCGCCGGCCGGGACTTCTCCGACCCCGTCGCGCTGAACTGGACCGAGACGGGAACCGACGTCGACTTCGGTGCCCTCACCAAGCAGCTCATCAACAATGTGGCGGCCTCGGGTGGCACGGTCTTCTTCGGCCATGAGGTCACCAACATCAGCAAGCAGTCCGACGGCAGCTGGATCGTCAAGGTGCGCAACCGCCGCACGGGCGAGTCCCGCAAGGTCCACGCCAAGTTCGTCTTCGTCGGCGCGGGTGGCGGTGCCCTCCACCTCCTGCAGAAGTCCGGCATCAGCGAGGCCAAGGGCTTCGGCGGATTCCCCGTGTCGGGTGCCTTCCTGCGCTGCACCAACCCCGAGGTGATCGCTCGTCACAGCGCCAAGGTGTACGGCAAGGCCGCGGTGGGCGCGCCCCCGATGTCGGTGCCTCACCTCGACACCCGCGTGATCGGCGGGAAGCAGGGTCTGCTGTTCGGGCCGTACGCCGGATGGTCGCCCAAGTTCCTCAAGCAGGGCGGCATCATGGACCTGCCCAAGTCGGTCAAGCCGAACAACCTGATGTCGATGCTCGGAGTGGGCGTGACCGAACTCGGCCTGGTCAAGTACCTCGTCGGTGAGCTCACCCAGTCGCCCGCCGATCGCATCGGCACCCTCGCGGAGTTCGCGCCCGAGGCACGACTCGAAGACTGGGAGCTGATCGTCGCCGGCCAGCGCGTGCAGGTGATCCGCCGTAAGGGCGCGGGCGGCGTGCTCGAGTTCGGTACCGCCGTGGTCAGCGCTGCGGACGGTTCGATCGCGGGTCTGCTCGGAGCGTCGCCGGGTGCGTCCACCGCGGTCCCCGCGATGCTCGACGTCCTCGAACGCTGCTTCCCGCAGCAGTGGGCCGCATGGCAGCCCAAGCTCCGGGAGATGGTCCCCTCCCTCGGGGTCAAGCTCACCGAGAACCAGGATCTGTTCCGTCAGGTGTGGGACCACACCACCAAGACGCTTCAGCTCGACGTCGTTCCGGGTCGCGGTCAGGTCGCACCCATGGAAGCCGCCGCGGTCTGATCCGCGGCACGGATATGGCGGCCCGGCTCCGAGCCGGGCCGCACTCGTCCGCGACGGGCGGGCGAGACGAGGAGCGCTCCCGGGGTTGATCTCTCGACGGTTCGCTTCGACACGAGAGATGGGGAATGCCGGTGCCGGTAGCCGACGACGAGACCAATTACCTGGTGGGGCTCGACCTTCGGGGACGACGTGTGGTGGTCGTGGGCGGCGGCAGCGTTGCGCAACGTCGTCTGGGCCTGCTGGTGGCCTCGGGCGCCGATGTCCACGTCGTGGCACGGGCCGCCACACCCGCGGTGGAGAGCATGGCCACGAAGGGCCGCCTCTCGCTCGACGTCCGCGACTACCGCGACGGCGACCTCGAAGACGCCTGGTACGCGATGGCCTGCACCGACGAGCCCGAGACCAACGCCGCCATCGTCGCCGAGGCGGAACGCCGCCGGATCTTCTGCGTGCGCGCCGACAGCGCACGCGAAGGTAGTGCCGTCACACCCGCGACCGCTCGCTACGACGGGCTTTCCGTCGGAGTCCTCGCCGGCGGCGACCATCGCAGGTCCGCGGCAGTGCGCACCTCCATCCGGGACGCCCTCGCGGGCGCGGCGCTGTCCGAGGTCGCCGACGACGCGGCGCAGAAGCCGACCGGCGTGGCGCTGGTCGGCGGTGGACCCGGTGATCCGGACCTCATCACCGTCCGGGGCCGCCGGTTGCTGGCCCGTGCCGATGTGGTGGTGGCGGATCATCTCGCCCCCCAGGAACTCCTCGCCGAACTGGATCCGCACGTCGAGGTGATCGACGCGGCCAAGCTGCCGTACGGCCGCGCGATGGCGCAGCAGGTCATCAACGACACCCTGATCGATCGGGCGAAGGCCGGAAAGTTCGTGGTCCGGCTCAAAGGTGGCGACCCCTACGTCTTCGGACGGGGATACGAAGAGCTCGAGGCGTGCACCGCCGCCGGAATACCGGTGACGGTCGTCCCGGGCATCACCAGCGCGATCTCGGTGCCGGCCGCCGCGGGCGTTCCGGTGACCCATCGCGGGGTGACACACGAGTTCGTCGTGGTGAGCGGGCACGTCGCGCCCGACCATCCCGATTCGCTCACCGACTGGAGTGCCCTCGCGAAACTCCGGGGGACGCTCGTGCTGCTCATGGCCGTCGAACGCATCGAGAAGTTCGCCGACGCCCTGACGGCCGGGGGCCGGCCCGTCGACACCCCGGTGGTGGTGGTTCAGGAAGGAACCCTGGCCACCCAGCGGGTGCTCCGGACCGATCTCGGCAACGTCGCCGCCCGGGTCCGCGAAGAGGGGACCCGTCCACCCGCCATCATCGTCATCGGTCCGGTCGCCGGGTTCGGTCCGGAAGGTCGGTAACGTTGGACCCCGTGGCACACACCTCGGATACCGCACACGCCTCCGGCGCCGCGCACCCCATGACCGCTCGCGCACTCGCTCTGGCCACCCTGGTCCTCAGCGGATTGCAGCTCATGGTGGTGCTCGACGGCACCGTTGCCAACCTTGCTCTCGCTCCACTGCAGGCGGAACTCGGGTTGTCCGACGCCGGCCGGAATTGGGTCCTCACCGCGTACGCGCTCGCATTCGGTGGGCTGATGCTGCTCGGCGGCCGCCTCGGAGACAGCTTCGGGCGCAAACGGATGTTCATCGCCGGCGTCGGCCTGTTCACGTTCGCGTCGCTGCTGTGCGGTCTGGCCACCAACGAGGCGATGCTCATCGGTGCGCGTGCGCTCCAGGGAGTCGGCGCCGCGATCGCGTCACCGACGGCGCTCGCGCTCGTCGCGACCACGTTCGCCGCCGGTCCCGCCCGTAACCGGGCCATCGCGGTCTTCGCGGCGATGACCGGCGTCGGATCGATCGCAGGCCTCATCCTGGGTGGGGCGCTGACGCAGGTGTCGTGGCGATGGATCTTCCTCATCAACGTCCCGATCGGTGTCGTGATCGTCGTATTGGCCCTCAGTGCATTGCGCGAAACGTCGTCCGAACGTCTGGCACTGGACGTTCCGGGTGCCATCCTTGCGACGCTCGGTTGCACCGGCATCGTGTTCGGCCTCACCGAAGGTCCCGAACTCGGCTGGGGCAGCGCCGCCGTGATCGGTGCGCTCGCCGCCGGCGTCATCCTGCTGGGGATCTTCCTGCTGGTCGAGCGCCGTGCCGAGAACCCACTCCTGCCCTTCGTGCTGTTCCGCAACAAGAACCGCGTGGCGACCTTCGTGGCGATCTTCTTCGCCGGCGCGGTGATGTTCAGCCTCGCGGCGTTCGTCGCGTTGTTCGTGCAGGACGTTCTCGGTTACACGCCGCTGCAGGCGGGCCTCGCGTTCGTGCCGTTCGCATTCGGTCTCGGGGGAGCGGCCGCAGCCTCGTCCAAGCTCGCGGCACGGGTGCAGCCCCGATGGCTCGTGGTCACCGGTGCCGTCATCATGACCCTGAGCCTGCTCTACGGGTCGACGATGGACGAGACGGTGCGGTACTTCCCGACGCTGTTCGTGCTGGTGCTGGTCGTCGGGTTCGGGGTGGGTCTGGCCGTGGTCCCGCTTCCGCTGTGCGCCATCGCGGGCGTCGGCGCGCACGAGATCGGGCCGCTGTCCGCCATCGCGCAGGTCGCGCAGACGCTCGGCGGACCGCTCGGCCTCGCCGTCATCGGCGCGCTGGCCACCTCGAAGACGATGTCGCTCGGAGGCACGTCCGGCGCGGTCGCGGACATGACCGCCGCGCAACTCACCGCGCAGGGTGAGGGATACATGTTCGCACTCGTCGGATGCGCCGCGTGCGCGGTGATCGCCGGCATCGCGGCGTTCTTCATCCGGTTCACCTCCGAAGAGGTCGCGCAGGCTCAGGAAGCCGAGAAGTCCGCTCAGTCCGGATGAGGTGTCACCCCTGACTCCCGGCCCGTCGCGCCGGGAGTCAGGTGAGGACGATCAGTTCCGTCGGGGAGGCGATCTCCACCCGCAGTCCGGCCTTCGACGCCACGCGCGCGAGACCTCGCACATCGGCCGGCTCGGCCCGGGTTTGCACCAGCGCGCGGGCGAGGAGCCCCTTGTGGTGCTTGTTGAAATGGCTCACGACCGAGCGGGTGCCGTCGGGCTTTTCCGTCAGCACCGTCGCGGTGATCGCGCCGGGAACCGGACCGAGTTGCTGATAGGCACCCGAACGGAGATCGACGACGAGGTCACCTGCCGCGTCGGCGACGAGCGCGTCGGTCAACTCGGGCCGCCACAACGCCGCGAGGGTGCCGAACCCGGGAAGCTTCGAGCCACCCGAGAGGCGGTAGGCCGGAATGGGGTCGCTCGCACGCACGGCACCGAACAGCGCCGAGCCGACAGCCAGTCGCCGGTACGCCTTCTCGCGCTGCACCTTCGTGAAGCGTGCGGCGTCGAGGGCGTCGAACAGCACCCCGGTGTACCGCTCGAGTGCGGGACGGGTGGGGGAGACCCACAACTTGGCGTTGCGTTCGATCTCGTCTGCTCCGTTCGCGCCCAGGCCGAGCGCCCGGCTCGACGCGTCGTAATCGGCGGCGAGCTCGACCAGAGCCCGGACGAGCAGCTCGCGGGTCTCGGTCAGCTGCGGCATCGAGAGGTCGCCGAGATCCAGCGGCCCGCCGTAGCCGCCGGTGGATTTGGTTTCGGAAGGGGGGAGAAGCACCAGCACAACAGCCCACCGTACCGAGGGCCCGATTCCGGCGAGCGGTAGGCTCATCGACCGTGATCACTCGCATGTCGCACCTGTTCCTCCGCACTCTCCGCGACGACCCGGCCGATGCCGAGGTCGCCAGCCACAAACTGCTCGTCCGGGCCGGGTACGTGCGGCGCATCGCGCCGGGCATCTACTCGTGGCTGCCACTGGGGCTCAAGGTGCTGCGTCAGGTCGAGCGGGTGGTCCGCGAGGAGATGAACAGCATCGGAGCGCAGGAGATCTCCCTGCCCGCGTTGCTGCCGCGCGAGCCCTACGAGACGTCGAACCGCTGGACCGAGTACGGCGCCGGACTGTTCCGTCTCCAGGACCGCAAGGGCAACGACTACCTGCTCGGGCCCACGCACGAGGAGCTGTTCGCGCTCACCGTCAAGGGTGAGTACAACTCCTACAAGGATTTCCCGGTCACCCTCTACCAGGTGCAGACCAAGTACCGCGACGAGGAGCGCCCCCGCGCCGGCATCCTGCGCGGCCGCGAGTTCGTGATGAAGGACTCGTACAGCTTCGATCTCACGGACGAGGGCCTCGCGCAGTCGTACCAGGCACACCGCGACGCCTACGAGCGGATCTTCGCCCGCCTGGGCGTGAAGTACGTGATCGTGTCCGCGACGTCGGGCGCCATGGGCGGCAGCGCTTCGGAGGAGTTCCTGGCCGAGAGCGAGGTCGGGGAGGACACCTACGTCCGGTGCGTCGAGTCCGGTTACGCCGCCAACGTCGAGGCCGTCAAGACGCTCGCCCCCGCACCGATTCCGTTCGACGGACTGCCGGACGCGGTCGTCCACGACACGCCGGACACCCCGACGATCGGTTCGCTCGTCGAGGTGGCCACCGAGATCCTCGGCCGTGACGTCGACGCCTCCGAAACCCTGAAGAACATCCTCGTCAAGGTGCGGCAGCCCGGCGGAGAGTGGGAACTGGTCGGAATCGGCATCCCGGGAGACCGCGAGGTCGACGACAAGCGTCTCGAGGCGTCGTTCGAGCCGGCGGAGGTCGCGCTGCTCGACGAGTCCGATTTCGCCGCCAACCCGTTCCTCGTCAAGGGCTACATCGGCCCGAAGGCGCTGCTCGCCAACGGCGTCCGTTACCTCGTCGACCCGCGCGTGGTCGACGGAACGGCATGGATCACCGGCGCGGACGAGAACGGCAAGCACGTCTTCGGGCTCGTCGCCGGTCGTGACTTCGTCGCCGACGGCACGGTCGAGGCCGCAGAGGTCCGCGACGGTGACCCGTCGCCGGACGGTGCCGGCCCCTTGGTGTCCGCCCGTGGCATCGAGATCGGCCACGTCTTCCAGCTCGGCCGCAAGTACACCGACGCGTTCGCCGTCGATGTGCTCAACGAGAACGGCAAGCCGGTGCGCCCCACGATGGGCTCGTACGGCGTCGGCGTGTCCCGCCTGGTCGCGGTGATCGCCGAGCAGCAGCACGACGAGAAGGGCCTGCGCTGGCCGTCCGAGGTCGCGCCGTTCGACGTGCACGTCGTCATCGCCAACAAGGACGAGCAGGCTCGCGCCGGGGCGGAAAACCTCGTCGAGGAACTTTCGAACGCCGGCCTGGACGTGCTGTTCGACGATCGCAAGGCGTCGCCCGGTGTGAAGTTCAAGGATTCGGAACTGCTCGGGATGCCCCTGGTCGTCGTGGTGGGACGCGGATTCGCCGACGGCAACGTCGAAGTGCGCAACCGCCTCACCGGAGAGTCGAGCGAGGTGCCGGTGGGCGAGGCGGTGCGGGAGATCCTCGGGCGCTGATCGCATACCCGGAGCCGGTGGGCCAGAATGGGCCCATGTCCGAGAACTGGAGCGCGACCGACACCTATCTCGCCGATTTCCTCATCGGCGACGATCCCGCCCTCGACGCCGCCCTCGAGGCGAACGCGGAGGCGGGACTGAGGCCCATCGACGTCGCGCCGGTTCAGGGCAAGTTCCTGTACCTGCTGGCCCGGATCCGAGGTGCCCGCCGGGTGCTGGAGATCGGCACGCTCGGCGGGTACTCGGCGATCTGGCTGGCACGCGCGGTCGGCGAGTCGGGACACGTGACGACCCTCGAGTACGAACCCCGGCACGCCGAGGTGGCGCGTGCCAACCTCGACCAGGCCGGCGTCGGAGCGCGCGTCGACATTCGCGTCGGCCCGGCGCTCGACACGCTCCCGCACCTCGAAGGACCGTTCGACCTGGTGTTCATCGACGCCGACAAGGAGAACAACAGCAACTACGTGCGCGAGGCGTTGCGGTTGTCACGTCCGGGCACGGTGATCGTGGTCGACAACGTGGTCCGCGCCGGCGCGATCAGCGATCCGGAGGACGACGACTCGAAGGTCCGCGCGTCGCGGGAACTGCTCGCCGTGCTGGCGGCCGAACCTCGTCTCGACGCCACGGCGTTGCAGACCGTCGGGGTCAAGGGCTGGGACGGTTTCGCGTTGGCACTGGTCGTCGAGCAGTAGCCGTAGCCGGGACCGCCGGTCCGGCAGAAAATCGGTGGCGCCCGGCACCCGGGACGGCGGACATTGTTCGTGTGAGCGAGAACCGGGAAGCGGCCGACACCGAGCGCGTGATCGACACCGAGCGCGTGATCGACACCGAGCGCATGGTCGACACCGAGCGCATGGTCGACACCGAGCGTTTCATCGACGAGGGATATCTGCGGATCGCAGGCGCCGTTCCGCGCTCGATCACGGAGCGGTGCTGCGATCTCCTCTGGGAAGATCTCGACGCAGACCGATCGGACCCGGGCACGTGGACCGAACCTGTCGTGCGGGTCGGAGGTCGATGGGATCCGCCGTTCGTCGAGGCCGCCACGATGCCGGTCCTACTCGACGCCTACGACCGTCTGCTGGGATCCGGTCGCTGGGTTCGGCCCCGCGGCCTCGGCACGTTTCCCGTCCGGTTTCCGCATCCCGCCGATCCCGGAGATACCGGATGGCACGTCGACGGTAGTTTCGCCGTCGAGGGACAGACCTGGCCGTACGTCGATCTCCGCTCACGCGGCCGGGGTCTGCTGGTGCTGTTCCTGCTCACCGACGTAGGACCGGACGACGCTCCCACCAGGATCAAGGTGGGTTCGCACCTCGACGTGCCCGGCTACCTCGTCGACCACCGCGACGGGCGTTCGGTGCTGGAGTTGTGCCGCGCCATGGACGAGGACGGCATGCTCGACGCGGCTTCCCGGCCGACGGTCGAGGCGACCGGTGCCGCGGGCGATGTCTATGTGTGCCACCCGTTCCTGGTGCATGCGGCCCAGCCGATGCGCAGCGCTCAACCGCCGAACAGCGGGCAGGAGAGCGGAACTCGGCCACCGCGCATCATCGCCCAGCCGCCGATCGAGACGGTCGCGCCCTTCCGGCTCGACGCCACCGGCACCGCCCCGGTGGGGATGGCGGTGCGGCGCGCACTGAACCGGTGACGGTCGGGACTGTCCCGGAAACCCGGCCCTGCCGGTCACCGGCCCTGAGCTCGCCGCGGCGGCGTGGCACGAGCGTCGAGCCGGCGGACGGATTCCCGCACCGCGCCGTGCAGCATGATCTCGAGATCGCCGACCAACTGGTACGGGTGCTCGACCATGCCGTCCGAGACCCACCGCAGCACCACGGCGAGCACCGCCGAGGTATAGAAGTCGACCACCAGTACGCGGTCCTGCACGCGTGCCGGTCCGCCGCCGTCCTGGTCCATCACGGCCTCGGTGACGGGCCGCATCTGCCCGAACAGGAAGCGCTCGAGCCCGGATCTGCCCAGCCCGTCGAGCACCCCGAGCGTCGACGAGCGGTTGTCGCGCATGTACAGCAGCAACCGGACCAGACCGTCGGCCCATCCCTCCTCGGACGCGTACGTGCGGACACGGCCGGCGACCTCTCTCTCGAACACCCAGACAGCGAGGTGCCGCACGTCGGGGAAGTGGTAGTAGAACGCCTGCCGCGTCAGTCCGCAGTCGCGCGTCAGCTCCGTCACGGTCACCTTGTCGAGCGGCTCGGTCCGTAGCCGGGCCTTGAGCGCGGCTGCCAGCGCGTCGCGTGCACCTGCACGCCGCTGCGCATCGGCACTCTCGTCGGCCATGGCTCACGGTACCGCCCGAGGTCCCTGGACACATCGCGTCAGATGTCTAGTGACGCTCGGTGCCGGGATTCCTACCGTAGATATCCGGACGGCACGCATGCCGCGGGCCGCGAAAGATATCCGGACGGCACGCACGCCGCGGGCCGCGAAGAGGAGCTCCGATGTTCTTGTTCGAATCCATTCCCTGGTACTCCTGGGTGATGTGGTGCGTCGTGCTGGCCGCCCTCATCGCCCTCAACGAGGTGACGCGCCGCTGGAAGTGGGCCGGTCTCGGCTTCTTCGTGGCGCTGCCTCTCGTCCTGACATTGTTCGTGTGGCCGACGACGGCCGGCGCAGGCTCGTCGACGGGCACCTGGTTCCACTGGGTGAAGGTGTACTCGGCGCTCATCGGGTGCCTGGGCTTCATGCTCATCCGGTACGTCCCGCGTCTGGCGAAGAACCGCTGGATGCTGATGTTCCCCGCCCTGATCCTGGCGATCAACATCGGCGAGGCAGTCATTCGTGACTTCGAGGTCGCGGGCATGCAGGGCATGCACGACGGCGTCTTCATGGTCGGCGGTCCGTGGAACTACATGAACGGCATCGCCGGGATCCTCAACCTGGTCACCATCTGCGGCTGGGCCGGCATCATCGTCTCGCGCGACAAGTCCAAGGACATGATCTGGCCCGACATGATGTGGTTCTGGATCATCGCGTACGACCTGTGGAACTTCGCCTACGTCTACAACTGCGTCGGTGACCACGCCTTCTACGCCGGTGCGGCCCTGCTCATCTCCTGCACCATCCCCGCCTTCTTCATCAAGAAGGGCGCCTGGTTGCAGCACCGCGCCCACACGCTGGCCCTGTGGATGATGTTCACGATGGCAGTCCCGACGTTCGTGACCTCGTCGCAGTTCGCCGTCGAGTCGTCGCACAACCCCACCGCACTGTTCGTCGTGTCGGCGCTGTCGCTCGCGGCCAACATCGCCGTCGCGGCCTACCAGGTGTTCACCATCGTCACGCGGCACCGCAACCCGTTGCGCGACGAGCTGTACACCCACCTGCGCCCGTACCGCGAGGTGCGCGACGCGAACCTCCCGGTCGAGTCGCCGTCGGTTCTGCCGGAGTCCCGGGACTCGGACCGATTGGCCAGGGTCTGACCGCCGCGCGTCCGGCCCCGGCCGGGCGAGCAGCAACACCACGCGCCGTGGTCGAGCCTGCGGGCTCGGCCACGGCGCCGCTGTCAGGGCCGGCCGGGAAAGGCGACGGTCGGGGGAACCCCTTCGACGACACGCCAGCGGGCAGCGCGCAAGGCGGCTTCGGTGAGCGCGTCGAGTGCGTTTCCACGCGTGGCCTCACTGCGTGCGCGCTCGACGACCGACCGCCACGCGACCGCCGTGTCACTCTCGATCTGCACGGCCAGCCGGGCTGCTTCGACGGGGTCGGTCACCGGGAACGGAACGGTGTACCCGGGCGCGGCGGTGGGCGGTGTCACTCCGGCGGACTGGAGTGCGTCGACGGTTGCATCGCGGCGGGCACGGTGCGCGGCGGCATCGGCGGCGACGTCACCCGAACGGGAGGGGTCCGCGAACGCGGCGACGAGTCCGTACCCGAAGACGGCCGAATGCTCCGCTTCCAGCGCGTCGACAAGGGCTTGTTGCTCGGGTCCGAGCTCCGGGGAACTCACAGCAGAACCTCCGTCTGGACTCCACATGCTGCGCTGATCGAGGACAGGAGACCGGCTCGGTAGCCGGTGAGCGTGCGGGCGAGGTCCGCCGCGCTGCGCTGCGACCGGACCAGCATTTCCCGCAACTGTTCGACGGTCGGCTGCTCCGCGCCGGGCGCAGACGTGGTGGACGAGGTACCCGATGTGGTCGTGTCGGCAGTGATTCCCGCCATGCGAGCGACGTCCGCGTCCAACGCGTCGGCGTGCGCGGTGCGTTCGTCGGCGATCACGCTCAGCGCGCCCGCCCGATCCGGGTACAGGGCGGTGAGTGCGCGGGCGGTCGCGGCATCCCGCCGCGCGCTCGCGGCCTGCGCCAGCAGCGGATCCGGCTCCGATTCGGCGTCGTCGTCGGAGAGCCCGCATCCGGTGACTCCCAGGACACCGACCCCGCCGATCGTCGCCGAGGACCATCGCAACAGGGCTCGTCGGGACAGGGTGGTACGGGTAACTGACATCGGCACCGCACCATCGTGCCAGCAGACCCCGGTAGCGAACCACGGCGGCCTGGTCACGGCGCCCCGATTTGCGCGTTACGCTTGACCCAGCCGGTTCGGATCCGTATCGGCCGGCTGTCCGCTGTGACCACAACTGAACGAGGAGCCCGCCCGCAATGCCTGTGCCGCCCCCGGAACGGATCGTCGAGCTCGTCTCCGATCTTCTCGCCGAAGAGGGATACGACCTCGAAGACGTGGTGGTGACCGCGGCCGGAAAACACAGCACGGTCCGGCTGCTCGTCGACAGCGATGCCGGGCTCAGCCTGGACGAGGCTGCGCGACTGAGCCGGGTGGTCTCCGAGGCGTTCGACTCCGTGTCGGACTTCGGGGAGGCGCCCTACATGCTCGAAGTGACCAGTCCGGGTGTAGGCCGCCCGCTCGTCCACGATCGGCACTGGCGGCGGGCTCAAGGACGCAAGGCGAAGATCCAGCTCGCCGACGAGACCATCGTCGCGCGCGTCGGAGAACTGGTCGGTGACGAGATCCGCGTCGTGCTGCCGGATCGTGCCGGCCCGTTCGTGCGCGCTATCCCCTTGAGCGAGATCCGGCATGCGGTGGTCGAGGTGGAGTTCGCCAAGCCCAACCCGCGCGAGCTCGAACTGGCCGGGGGACTCCCGGACGGCAGGGCGGCCGCAGGCGAGATCGCCGAGGTCCTCGGCGACGAAGAAGACGAAGAAGAAGACGTGAACGAAACGAGGCTGGACAAGTGAATATCGAGATCGCGGCTCTGCGAATGCTGGAGTCCGAGAAGAACATCCCGTTCGAAGAACTGATCGAGACGCTGGAAACCGCGCTGCTGACGGCGTACCGCCACGTGGACGGCCACCAGCCGCACGCCAGGGTCGCCGTCGACACCAAGACCGGTGCGATCCAGGTGCTCGCCGAAGAGCGCGACGAGGACGGCAACGTCGTCGCCGAATGGGACGACACCCCCGAGGACTTCGGACGCATCGCCGCAACGACGGCGCGCCAGGTCATCATGCAGCGCATTCGCGACGCCGAACACGAAAAGCGGTTCGGCGAGTTCGCCACCCACGAGGGCGAAATCGTCAGCGGTGTCGTCCAGCGCGACTCCCGCGCGAATGCCCGCGGCATGGTGGTGGTCAAGATCGGCGGCGAGACGACCAGCACCGAGGGGCTCATCCCTCCTGCCGAGCAGGTCCCCGGCGAGACGTACGAGCACGGCGACCGCATCAAGTGCTACGTCGTGGGCGTGTCCCGCGGCCAGCGCGGACCGCAGATCACGCTCTCGCGTACGCACCCGAACCTGGTCCGCAAGTTGTTCGCGCTCGAGGTGCCCGAGATCGCCGACGGCTCGGTGGAGATCGTCGCGGTCGCTCGCGAGTCCGGTCACCGGTCGAAGATTGCCGTGCACTCGCTCGTTCCGGGTCTCAACGCGAAGGGCGCGTGCATCGGGCCGATGGGTCAGCGCGTGCGCAACGTGATGCGCGAACTGGGCGAGGAAAAGATCGACATCATCGACTACGACGAGGATCCTGCGAAGTTCGTCGGAAATGCCCTGTCGCCCTCGAAGGTGGTATCGGTCACGGTCGTCGACCCCGAAGCACGCGCCGCGCGCGTGGTGGTGCCCGACTTCCAGTTGTCCCTGGCCATCGGCAAAGAGGGTCAGAATGCCCGCCTGGCAGCACGCCTGACCGGCTGGCGAATCGACATCCGCAGTGACGCTGCACCCGCCACGAACGAGGCTTCCGGTAACGCGCCGACAGGCAGGTAGGCGTGGAATGCGGGATTCTTCGCAAAACAACGGTAGAGTGGTCGATGGTTCAGCATGAACTGCCCTCGGCCCATGGGTCGCGCACCGGCTCGGTGCGTACCTGTATCGGTTGTCGGCAGCGAACGCTGGCTGCCGAGCTGCTGAGGGTCGTGGCACGCGAGCACGGATCACGAACGTTCGTCGTGGTTCCCGACCCCGGGCACAGGCTTCCCGGGCGAGGTGCATGGTTGCACCCCACCCCGGAGTGCCTGGGTCAGGCCGTTCGGCGCCGAGCATTCGGCAGAGCACTCAAAGTATCCGGAAATCCGGATACAGCGGCGCTGGATCAGCTGGTCGGGTCCGCGGCGGCGAGATCACAGAACGTGGCGGAGTCCGGCGATTGTCACCGGACTGCGTGACAGTGAGATCGGCGACGAGGCACCAACAGTGACATCGAACTCTGAGAAGAACAGGTACGAACACTCATGAGCACACCGTGAAGCACCAGCGATGAACGTCCATCGGAGATAACCCGAGGTCGTGCGGGCATTGGCCGGCTCGACCTCATCAGTGAGGAGAGCAGTGGCAGGCAAGGCCCGCGTGCACGAGTTGGCTAAAGAACTCGGTGTCACCAGTAAGGAACTACTCGCACGGCTCAAGGAGCAGGGCGAGTTCGTGAAGTCGGCGTCTTCGACCGTCGAGCCCCCGGTTGCGCGTCGTTTGCGCGAATCGTTCGGCAGCGCGAAGGAAGACGGCGCTACGGCCGGTAAGGCCGCACCCACCCCGGGACCGCGTCCCGGCGGAGGACCCCGTCCGGGTCCGCGCCCGGCGGCACCCGCGCCGGCGGCTGCAGCCCCGGCCCCCGAAACAACACCGGCGGCACCCGCGCCGGCCGAGACCACACCGGCTCCGAGCCCGGCCGCCGGTTCGCGGCCGAAGCCCGGCGCTCCCAAGCCGGTCGCCCCCAAGCCGGCTCCCGCAGCTCCGGCTCCGGCCGCGCAGGCTCCGGCCGCTCCGGCTGCCGAGGCTCCGGCTGCGTCGGCTCCCGAAGCAGCGGCACCCGCTGCGGCGGCGTCCCCGCAGGCTCCGTCGGCCAAGCCCGGTCCCAAGCCGGCAGGCCCGCGTCCCGGCCCCAAGGCCCCGCGCGTCGGTAACAACCCGTACTCGTCTGCTCCGGCAGAGCGTCCGGCTCCGCGTCCCGGCGGTCCTCGCCCGACTCCCGGCCAGGGTCGTCCCGCCGCAGGTCAGGGCGGACCCCGCCCGGCTCCCGGTCAGGGTCGTCCCGCCGCAGGTCAGGGCGGACCCCGTCCGGCTCCCGGCCAGGGCGGTCCGCGTCCGGCTCCCGGTCAGGGCGGACCTCGCCCGACTCCGGGTTCGATGCCCCCTCGTCCCAACCCCGGTGCCATGCCGCAGCGGGCTGCACGTCCGGCTCCGGCCGGCCGTCCGGGTCGTCCCGGCGGTGCTCCGGGCGGTCGTCCCGGTGGCGGCGCCGGCGGTGGCGGCGGCTACCGCGGTGGTGGCGCCGGTGGCGGCGCGCCCGCAGGAGCAGGTGCTCCCGGTGGCTTCCGCGGTCGTCCCGGCGGCGGTGGCGCCGGCGGTCGTGGCCGTGGCGGCGCAGCCGGTGCGTTCGGTCGCCCCGGTGGTGCTCCGCGTCGCGGTCGCAAGTCGAAGCGGCAGAAGCGGCAGGAATACGATTCGATGCAGGCGCCGTCGGTCGGTGGCGTGCGGTTGCCGCGTGGCAACGGCGAGACCATCCGGCTCGCTCGTGGCGCATCGCTGTCCGACTTCGCCGAGAAGATCGACGCGAACCCCGCTGCACTCGTGCAGGCACTGTTCAACCTCGGTGAGATGGTCACGGCCACTCAGTCCGTGAACGACGAGACCCTCGAGCTGCTCGGCTCGGAGATGAACTACGTCGTGCAGGTCGTCTCCCCCGAGGACGAGGACCGTGAACTGCTCGAGTCGTTCGACATTCAGTACGGCGAGAACGAGGGCGGCGAGGAAGACCTCCAGCAGCGTCCGCCCGTGGTCACCGTCATGGGTCACGTCGACCACGGCAAGACCCGACTGCTCGACACGATCCGTCAGGCCAAGGTCCGCGAGGGCGAGGCCGGCGGCATCACGCAGCACATCGGTGCCTACCAGGTGCTCACACACCTCAACGGTGACGATCGCCTGATCACCTTCATCGACACCCCGGGTCATGAGGCGTTCACCGCCATGCGTGCCCGTGGCGCGAAGTCCACCGACATCGCGATCCTCGTGGTCGCGGCCGACGACGGTGTCATGCCGCAGACGGTGGAAGCGATCAACCACGCCCAGGCGGCCGACGTGCCGATCGTGGTCGCGGTGAACAAGATCGACAAGGAGGGCGCGAACCCGGACAAGATCCGTCAGCAGCTCACCGAGTACGGCCTTGTCACCGAGGAGTACGGCGGCGACACCATGTTCGTCGACATCTCGGCGAAGCAGGGGCTGAACATCGACCAGCTGCTCGAAGCGGTGCTGCTCACGGCAGACGCATCGCTCGATCTGCGGGCCAACCCCGACATGGAGGCGCAGGGCGTCGCCATCGAGGCGCACCTCGACCGCGGTCGCGGTCCGGTCGCCACGGTGCTGGTCCAGCGCGGCACGCTGCGGGTCGGCGACTCCATCGTCGCGGGCGACGCCTACGGTCGCGTCCGGCGGATGGTCGACGAGCACGGCGAGGACGTCCTCGAGGCGCTTCCGTCGCGGCCCGTCCAGGTCATCGGCTTCACGTCGGTGCCCGGCGCCGGCGACAACCTGGTTGTCGTCGACGAGGACCGTATCGCTCGCCAGATCGCCGACCGGCGCAATGCACGCAAGCGCAACGCGCTCGCTGCGAAGAGCCGTAAGCGGATCAGCCTCGAGGATCTCGATGCCGCTCTCAAGGAGCACAACGAGCTCAACCTCATCCTCAAGGGCGACAACTCCGGTACCGTCGAGGCCCTCGAAGAGGCCCTCATGGGTATCGAGATCGACGACGAGGTGCGTCTGCGGGTCATCGACCGCGGTGTCGGTGGCATCACCGAGACCAACGTCAACCTGGCAGCTGCGTCCAACGCGGTGATCATCGGCTTCAACGTCCGCGCCGAAGGCAAGGCGACGGAGCTGGCGAACCGCGAGGGCGTCGACATCCGCTACTACTCGATCATCTACCAGGCGATCGACGAGGTGGAGAAGGCTCTCAAGGGCATGCTCAAGCCGGTCTACGAGGAGGTCGAGCTCGGCCGCGCCGAGATCCGTGCGATCTTCAAGTCGTCGAAGGTCGGCAACATCGCGGGTTGCCTCGTGCAGTCCGGCATCGTCAAGCGCAACGCGAAGGCTCGTCTGCTCCGCGACAACAACGTTGTCGCCGAGACGATCACCATCTCGTCGCTGCGACGCGAGAAGGACGATGTCACCGAGGTCCGCGAGGGCTACGAGTGTGGTCTGACGGTCACCTACTCCGACATCAAGGTCGGCGACGTGATCGAGGCGTACGAGCTTCGCGAGAAGCCGCGCGACTGATACACCCCGCGCCTGTGGCGGCGAACGATTCGTCGTTCGCCGCCACGGGCGTGTCGGGACGCCACCACCGACACCGAGGATGCGGATGTACCTGGGAGCGCTCGAGCTGGACATCCTGCTCGGAGACGTGCATTCACTCAAGGAGAAGCGGTCGTACATCCGGCCGGTCCTCGCCGAATTGCGTCGCTTCGGTGTGTCCGTCGCGGAAACCGGCGAGCACGACCTCTATCGGCGCTCCACCCTGGCTGTGGCGGTGGTCGCACCCGACTTCGCGCACGTGCGCGACATACTGGACACCTGCGAGCGACTGGTCGCACAGCGCCCCGAACTCGACCTGCTGTCCACCAGACGAAGACTGTTCGGTCCGGAGGATTGACCCGGCCGACGGACATCACGGCCACCGGCACTGGTGGCCGAGGAGAGGAACGAACGACATGGCCGATCCAGCACGGGCCCGCCGACTCGCCAAGCGCATCGCCACCATCGTGGCCACGGCGATCGGCACCGAGATCAAGGATCCGCGGCTCGAGTTCGTGACGATCACCGACGCGAAGGTCACCGCCGACCTGCACGACGCGACCGTCTACTACACCGTGCGCGGCGCCGACCTCGACACCGAACCCGACGTGGAGGCAGCCGCCGCCGGTCTCGAGAAGGCCAAGGGCGTTCTGCGGACCATGGTCGGTGCGGGCACCGGTGTGCGCTTCACCCCGAGCTTGACCTTCGTCACCGACACCGTGCCGGACACGGCACGGCAGATGGAGGAACTGCTTGCGCGGGCACGCGCAGCCGACGAGGATGTGGCCCGCGCCCGCGAGGGCGCAGTACCCGCCGGCGATCCCGATCCGTACAAGGAGCCCCGTGAGCGTGACACCGGTGACGACGCCGAGTAACGATCCGAGCAGCGAACCGAGGTCTGCTGCTCCTCGCGCGGACGCCACCGCGCCCGCAGTGGGGGCCTCGGTCGACCTGCCGGGCGCCGTGGCCCTGCTCGACGCCGCGACGACGGTGACCGTGCTGTGTCACATCCAGCCCGACGCCGACACCCTCGGCAGCGGGCTCGCACTCGGTCTCGCGCTCGAGCGGCGGGGCGTCGCTGTGCAGGTGGCCTTCGCCGCTCCCGCCGAGGTGCCGGAGTCGATGCGCTCACTGCCCGGCGGGCATCTGGTTACGCCCGCCGCCGCGGTGCGCCGGGATGCGGACCTCGTGGTGACCGTCGATTGCGGAACGGCGGGGCGCCTCGGCGATCTGCGTGACCGCCTGACAGGTGCTGCGCGCACCCTCGTCATCGACCATCACGTGTCCAACACCCGGTTCGGGACCGACAACCTCATCGTGCCGGACGCGGAGGCCACCGCCGTGGTGCTCGCCGACCTGTTCGACGAGTGGGGTGTCGTGCTCGACGCGGACCTCGCCCATTGCCTGTACGCGGGGCTCGTGACGGACACCGGTTCGTTCCGCTGGGGCCGGCCTGCGTCGCATCTCCTCGCGGCGCGTCTTCTCGCGACCGGCATCGACGGATCCGCGATCACCCGCGGGCTCCTCGATACCCATCCCTTCGGGTGGTTGCCGATGCTCTCGTCGGTGCTGGCGTCCGCGACTCTGGTACCCGAGGCGGTGCGGGGCAGGGGACTGGTCTACGCGTTCGTTCGTCGCGCCGATTCGGCACACCTCGGTTCGGAGGAGGTGGAGAGCGTGATCGACATCGTGCGGACCACCGCAGAAGCGGAGGTCGCCGCGGTGTTCAAGGAGGTCGGGACCGAAGTGTGGACGGTGTCGCTCCGGTCGAAGACCGTGGTGGATGTATCCGCAGCCGCCACCGCCCTCGGCGGCGGCGGCCACGCGTTCGCAGCCGGCTACACCGCGCACGGCGCACCGGACTCGGTGGTGGCGGCACTGCGTGGCGTACTCGGGTGACGACGGAACCCACGGGAGACACCGCGACGACGCCGGAGATCTCCGGCCGTCGCATTCTCGGTCTGGCCCTACCCGCGCTCGGAGTCCTCGCCGCCGAACCGCTGTACCTGCTCTTCGACATCGCTGTGGTGGGGCGCCTCGGTGCGTTGCCCCTCGCGGGACTCGCGATCGGCGGACTCGTCCTGGCCACGGTCAGCACACAGTTGACCTTCTTGTCGTACGGCACCACCGCCCGATCGGCGCGACTCCACGGCGCCCGCCGCCACGACGACGCCGTCGGTGAGGGCGTCCAGGCGACCTGGCTCGCCGTCGGAGTGGGGTTGCTCATTCTGCTGGCCGGGCAGCTCCTCGCCGGACCTGTCTCGCGCCTGATCGCCGGTGACGACGAGATCGCCGCCGAAGCCGTGTCGTGGTTGCGGGTGGCACTGTTCGGAGTGCCTCTGATCCTCATCGGTATGGCCGGCAACGGCTGGATGCGGGGAGTGCAGGACAATTTCCGGCCGCTGCGCTACGTGATCGCAGGTCTCGCCCTGTCCGCGGTGTTGTGTCCCGTGCTGGTGCACGGACTGCTGGGAGCACCGCGATGGGAACTCGTCGGCTCCGCCGTCGCGAACGTGCTCGGCCAGACGGTCGCCGCGACGTTGTTCGTGGTGGCGCTCTTGCGGTCGGGAGTGCCGCTGCGGCCCCGGCCCGAGGTGATCGGCGCCCAGTTACGGCTCGGACGGGACCTGATCGCCCGCAGCCTGGCATTTCAGGCGTGCTTTCTCTCCGCCGCGGCCGTGGCCGCGCGGTTCGGCGCCGCGGCAGTTGCCGGCCACCAGGTGGTCCTGCAACTGTGGAATTTCGTGACGCTCGCGCTGGATTCGCTGGCGATCGCGGCGCAGGCGCTCGTCGGTGCTGCGCTCGGGGGCGCCGATCGGCGCGGTGCCACCCGGCTCGCATGGCGGGTCACCGCGTGGTCCGCGTTGTTCGCCACCGGTCTCGCCGTCGTGTTCCTGCTCGGGCGCACGGTGATTCCGGGCTTGTTCACGTCGGACCTCGCGGTACTCGGTCAGATCGACGTGGCATGGTGGTTCTTCGTCGCGATCATGCCGGTCGCCGGTGTCGTCTTCGCGCTCGACGGGGTACTCCTCGGTGCGGGTGATGCCGCGTTCCTGCGTACGGCAACGCTGCTGTCGGCCTTGATCGGGTTCCTGCCGTTCATCTGGTGCTCTCTCGTCTTCGACTGGGGTCTGGCGGGGATCTGGACGGGGCTTACGGTGTTCATCGTGTTGCGGATGCTCGCCGTCGTGGGACGCACGGTCTCGGGTCGATGGGCGGTGACGGGCGCGGACCGGCAGGTCGGCGTGCACAACGAGTCGGGAGGTTGATGCCGGTGGCAGCGAAGCTGTGGGCGATCAGTGATATTCACGTAGGCCATCGAGGCAACCGGCCGGTCACCGAAGACCTGTATCCGGAGTCGCCCGACGACTGGCTGATCGTGGCCGGCGACGTGTCGGAGAAAACCGACGACATCCGCTGGGCTCTGTCGCTGCTGAGCAGCCGGTTCGCGAAGGTCATCTGGGTTCCGGGCAACCACGAATTGTGGACCACCGCGAAGGATCCCGTGCAGATGCACGGGGTGGCCCGCTACGACTACCTCGTCACGATGTGCCGCGAACTCGGGGTGCTCACGCCCGAGGATCCCTATCCCGTCTGGGAAGGCGAGGGGGGACCGGTAGTGCTCGTACCGATGTTCCTGCTGTACGACTACTCGTTCCTGCCCGACGGCACCACCACCAAGGCCGAAGGCCTCACCGTCGCACGCGACCGCAACGTCGTCGCGACCGACGAGTTCCTGCTTCGGCCCGACCCGTATGTCACGCGGGACACGTGGTGCGCGGTGCGGGTGGAACAGACCCGGGCTCGGCTCGACGCGCTCGACCCGGCTCTGCCCACGGTGCTGATCAATCATTTCCCGCTGGTGCGTGAACCCACCCGAATGCTGTTCTACCCCGAGTTCGCACTGTGGTGCGGGACCACCGAGACGGCCGACTGGCATCTGCGCTACCGCGCGCTGTGCAGCGTTTACGGGCACCTGCACATTCCCCGGACGACGTACTACGACGGGGTCCGCTTCGAAGAGGTGTCGGTCGGCTACCCGAGGGAATGGCAGCGGCGCGGACTGCCCGATCGGCTTCTCCGGCAGATCCTTCCGGTGCCGGACTACCCGCCGGGAACCCTGAACAAGTGGGGCGGTCACTTCACGGTGACACCCGAGATGGAAGCCGAAGCCGAGAAGATGCGAGCACAACGACAGAGGGAGATGCGGTGACCGAGCCGTCCGTCGGAGAACAGGCCGAGACGCACGCGGCGCTGCTGTCGCGCATCGTGCCGGAGGGGGTCGCCGCTGCGGAAATGTTCTCCGACCCGCCGGGACTGCGGCCGCATCCGCAGGAGGAACCGCTCGTCGCACGCGCGGTGGACAAACGCCGCCGGGAGTTCGCCGGTGCCCGGCACTGTGCCCGGCAGGCGATGCGGCACCTCGGGGTCGAACCCGGCCCCGTCCTGCGGGGCGAGCGCGGCGCTCCGGTGTGGCCGCGTGGGCTGGTGGGCAGTCTCACCCACTGCGACGGGTACCGGGCCGCAGTGCTCGGCTACTCGCTGCAGGTGCGGTCGCTGGGGATCGACGCAGAGCCTCACGACGTGCTCCCCGACGGCGTTCTGCCTGCGGTCAGCCTCGAACCGGAACGGGAATGGCTCGCGTCGGCGGGCGACGACCTGCACTGGGACCGTCTGCTGTTCTGCGCGAAGGAAGCCACCTACAAGGCATGGTTCCCGCTCACCGGCCGGTGGCTCGGGTTCGAGGACGCGCACATCACGTTCGAGCGCGACACCACCGCCGATGCCGTGACCGGCACCTTCCATTCCCGGATACTGGTGCCCGGCGACACGCCGAACGGTCCACCGCTCACCGGATTCGACGGACGATGGCTCGTCGCCGACGGTCTCGTTCTCACCGCGATCACGGTGCGCTGAACGATGACCGACCGAACCCACGAATTCTCCGACAATCCTGCCGTCGCCCGCGCGGGCCTGCTCGTCGTCGACAAGCCTGCCGGCATGACCAGCCACGACGTGGTGGCGCGTTGCCGCCGGCTGCTCGGCACCCGCAAGGTCGGCCACGCCGGCACTCTCGATCCGATGGCCACGGGTGTGCTCGTGCTCGGCGTCGAGCGGGCCACCAAGCTTCTCGGTCTGCTGTCGCTGACCACCAAGTCCTATACCGCGACGATCCGGCTCGGCCGGAGCACCGTCACAGACGACGCCGAAGGCGACGTCGTGGAGACGTCGGATGCGTCCGGCGTGACCGACGAGCGGATCGCCCAGGTGGTGGAGACGCTGACCGGAGACATCGAGCAGATTCCGGCGAGCGTGAGTGCCATCAAGATCGACGGTAAGCGCGCCTATGCCCGCATGCGCGAGGGGGAGACCGTCGAGATCCCCGCGCGGCCGGTGACGGTGTCGCGGTTCGACGTGCTCGCGCGCCGCAACGACGGTGCCTTCGTCGACCTCGATGTCGAGGTGGACTGCTCGTCGGGAACCTACATTCGCGCACTCGCCCGTGACCTCGGGGCCACCCTGGGAGTCGGGGGACACCTGACGGCCCTGCGCCGCACCCGGGTGGGCCCGTTCGGACTCGAACACGCGCGCACCCTCGAGGAACTCGCGGACGATCCCGTGCCGAGTCTCGGCATCGACGACGCGATCCGCACCGCGTTCGAGTGCCGGACCGTGAGCGACGACGAAGCAGCAGTGCTCGCGAACGGACGCTGGCTCGAACCCGTGGGGATCGAGGGGGTCTACGCGGCGGTCGACGAGCACGGCCGCGCGGCGGCGCTGGTCCAGGAGAAGGGGCGTCGCGCGGCGTCGGTGTTCGTGGTCCGGCCCGCGAACATGTGACGGCTCAGACGAGCCAGATCGCGCCTGCGGCAAGGGTGCCCAGGTCCACGGTGCGGCCGTCGGTGCCGATCCCGATCGAGACCGTTCCGGCGAAATCTCGTCGTTCCACCACGCGGATATCGGTGTCGAGGGCGATGCCGACCTCGTCGAAGTAGCGCAGCATCGCCGGGTCGGCGTCGGAGATCCGCGCGACCCGGCCGTGCTCGCCGTCGCTGAACGTGGTCAGTGGACGGGCGGGCGGCGCCGGAATACGGCCGTCGTGCGACGGGATGGGGTCGCCGTGGGGGTCGCGTTCCGGGTAACCGAGTTTGGCGTCGATGGCGGCGACCATCCGTTCGGATACCGCGTGCTCGAGCACTTCGGCTTCGTCGTGGACTTCGTCCCAGCCGTAGCCGAGTTCCCGTACCAGGAAGGTCTCGATGAGGCGGTGCCGCCGCACCATCGAAACGGCAGCGGTCCGGCCTGCATCGGTGAGCGAGATCGACCCGTAGCGTGCGTGGTCGAGCAGGCCCTGATCGGCCAGGCGCCGCACCGCTTCGGACACGGTCGACGCCGAGACTCCGAGCTTCTCGGCAAGCAGTTTGGTGGAGATCTTCTCTCCGGACCACTCCTGGACCGTCCAGATGATTTTCAGATAGTCCTGGGCCACCGAGGACAGTGTCTCGGTCGCGGTGGTCTCGCTCGTGTCCGTCACGCGTTCAGTTTAGGTAACCGGCAGCACGGATTCACCCGCGTCGCCGGCACCGGTGCGATGCCGGATCGCTTTGGTGACCACTCCGTGGCGCGGCGAGAACAGATACACGGCTGCGAACACCACTGCCTGCGCCAGCACCACGACACCACCGGTCGCGGCGTCGGTGTAGTAGCTCGTGTACACCCCGACCACCGAGGCCGCGACCGCAAGGATGGGGGCGATGACGAGCATCCGCGCGAGACGGTCGGTGAGCAGATACGCGGTTGCGCCCGGAATGATGAGCATCGCCACGACCAGAATGACGCCGACGGCCTGGATCGCGCTGACGATGGTCACGGCCAGGAGTGCGAGCAGCAGAGCCGACAACCTGCCGGGCGAGATACCCAGGGCGTGCGCCTGCACCCGGTCGAACGCGAACAACGTCAGGTCGCGGCGTTTGACCACCAGCACGATCAGCACGACCGCCGCGAGCGCCGAGACCTGCCAGACGTCGCTCGAGGCAAGTCCGAGCAGGTTGCCGAAAAGTACGTGGTTCAGATCGACCTGGCTGGGATTCTTCGAGATCAGCACGACACCGAGTGCGAAGAGCGTGGTGAACACGATTCCGATCGCCGCGTCTTCTTTCACCCGGCTCGTGCTGCGCACGAGTCCGATCAAGGCAACCGCGATCCCGGCGAACAGCAGGGCGCCGAGCGCGAAGGGTGCGCCGACGAGATAGGCGAGTACGACACCGGGCAGGACCGCGTGCGAGACGGCATCGCCCATGAGCGACCAGCCGATCAGGACGAGCCAGCAGCTGAGCAACGCGCACACCACTGTGGCGGCGACCGCCACGATCAGCGCGCGCTGCATGAATCCGTACTGCAGAGGATCGACAAGGAGATCCAGCATCACTGCACCTCTCGCGCGACCGGCGCACTCGCCGGCGACTCGGTGGGGGAAGCGCCGAATGCGAGCGCCAGGTTCTCGGGACGCAGCACCTCCTCGGGTGGACCGTGCACAAGGAGGCGTCGTTGCAGCAGCACGGCTTCGTCGCAGAGAACCGGCAGTCCGGTGAGGTCGTGCGTGGCGACCAGGACTGCGCGTCCCGAGGCCGCGAGGTCCCGGATCACCGCTGTCAGTGCCTGTTGCGTCTTCGCGTCCACGCCGGCGAACGGTTCGTCGAGCAGGAGTAGCGGAGCTTCCTGCGCGATCGCGCGCGCCACGAACACGCGTTTGCGCTGTCCTCCGGAGAGCTGGCCGATCTGCCGTGTCGCGTAGTCGGTCATGCCGACACGGTCGAGTGCGGACTCGACTGCCGCGCGGTCCGCCGGCCGGGGCCGGCGCATGAATCCCTGGTGACCGTAGCGGCCGGTCATCACCACTTCCCGCACCCCGATCGGGAAATCCCAGTCGACGGCCTCCGATTGCGGCACATATGCCACTGCGCCGGTCCGGCGCGCGACCACCGTGGATTCGCCCGCGATGGACACGCGTCCCGACACGGGCCGGACCAGGCCCATGATCGTCTTGAAGAGGGTCGACTTGCCCGAGCCGTTGGTTCCGACCAGACCGCACACCGTTCCCGGCGACAAGCTCAGGGACACCCGGTCGAGCGCGGTGACGGTGTCGTAGCGGACGGTGACCGTATCGATGTCCAGTGCAGGTGCCGTCATCGTGTCAATCCTGCCGTGATCGTCGAGATGTCGTGCCGCAGCAGGTCCAGGTAGGTGGGGACGGGACCGTCCGGGCCGGACAGCGAATCGACGTAGAGGGTGCCGCCGAACCGCGCCCCGGTGTCCGCCGCGACCTGCTGCTGCGCCTTGTCCGACACGGTCGATTCGCAGAACACCGCGGGGACCCGGTTCTCGCGCACGAAGTCGACGGTCCGGGCGACCTGCTGGGGCGTGCCCTGCTGGTCCGCGTTGACCGGCCACAGGTAGGCCTCCCGCAACCCTGCGTCGCGCGCCAGATAACTGAACGCGCCCTCACACGTCACGAGGGCTCGCTGCTCCTCCGGTAGTGCCGAGACACCGGCGATCAGTTCGTCGTGGAGCGCCGCGAGTTCGGCTTTGTACGTGGATGCGTTCGCCGCGAAGTCGTCCGCGTGTTCGGGTGCGAGATCGGACAACGCGGCGGCGATGTTGTCGACATAGATCTGCGCGGTGAGCGGTGACATCCACGCGTGCGGATTGGTTTGCCCGGCGTAGCTGTCTCCGGTGATGTACACCGGTTCGATGCCGTCGCTGAGGACGACGTGCGAGGCGTCGGCGTCTTCGAGGAACTGTTCGAACCAGCGCTCGAGCCCGAGTCCGTTGTCCAGGACGAGATCGGCGTCGGCGGCGTTGCGGAGGTCGCTGGGAGTGGGCTCGTAGCCGTGGACCTCGGCGCCCGGTTTCGTGATGGATTCGACGCGCACATGGTCTCCGGCGACGGCGCGGGTCATGTCGGCGATCACGGTGAACGTGGTGAGGGCGAACGGCCGCTCGTCGGCGTCCGTCGGTGAGGTGCAGGCGGTGAGGGCGACGGCAGCAGCCGCCAGAACGGCGGTTTTGACCCATCCAATGGAAATCTTCGGCACACCGAAATTATGCATTCGGGTGCCGGATGTTGTCCACGTGGGCTACGGAGCCGGTCGAGGATGACCGACCGGCGCGTGCGCCGTAGGCTGCCGATGTGCAGAGATGGCGAGGTCTGGACGAGATACCTGCGGACTGGGGTCGTTGTGTGGTGACGATCGGGGTGTTCGACGGCGTACACCGGGGGCACCAGCAGCTGATTTCGAGCGCTGTGAAAGCCGCGACGGAACGAGGTGTCCCGAGCGTGCTCATGACGTTCGATCCACACCCCATGGAGGTCGTGCGGCCGGGAAGTCACCCCGCGCAGCTGACGACACTGGCGCGGCGCGCCGAGCTGGCGGAGGAACTGGGAATCGACGTGTTCTGCGTCGTGCCGTTCACCCCCGAATTCATGAAGCTCTCGCCGGAGCGGTACGCCCACGAGATCCTCGTCGAACGACTCCATGTCGCGGAAGTGGTCGTGGGGGAGAACTTCACCTTCGGCAAGAAGGCGGCCGGCACCGTCGACCTCCTGCGCTCGATCGGCGCGCGATCCGGTTTCGCGGTGCAGGGCCTGACCCTCGTCGCCGAGCACGCCGTCACGTTCTCCTCGACCTACATCCGGTCCTGTGTCGACGCCGGTGATGTCGCTGCGGCGGCCGATGCGCTCGGCCGCCCTCATCGCGTCGAAGGAGTCGTCGTGCACGGCGACGGGAGAGGGCGCGGGCTCGGCTTCCCGACCGCGAACGTCGCGCCGCCGATGTACGCCGCTATCCCGGCCGACGGCGTCTACGCCGCATGGTTCACCGTGCTCGGCTCGGGATCACCCGTCGACGGTGTCTCGGTCGGGGAGCGGTACATGGCCGCGGTGTCCGTCGGAACCAATCCCACGTTCTCCGGACGCAAGCGCACCGTCGAGGCATACGTCCTCGACGAGGAAGCCGATCTCTACGGTCAGCACGTGGCGGTGGACTTCGTCGAACGGCTGCGCGGCATGGAGAAGTTCGATTCCGTGGAGGCGCTGATTTCTGCGATGCACCGCGATGCCGACCGCGTGCGCGAGGTACTCGCTGCCGGCTGACCGCATGTACCGGCCGCCGGGTATCCCCGTCGGCCGAACGTACGGGAGAGGCGGGCGCGCGGGGGGCGGGCGCGGCTCTGGTAATATCGACCGCTGGTGTGTGCTGCGGTTCGCGGCGGCCGCACCGGCGGACCCGGTCCGCTATCTGTCACGCGGACGTCAGTTGTTCAGGAGAACTACCAGTGGCATTGACCACCGAACAGAAGAAGTCGATCCTCGGCGAATACGGCCTGCACGAGACCGATACCGGGTCGCCCGAGGCTCAGGTTGCGATGCTCACCAAGCGCATCGTCGACCTCACCGAGCACCTCAAGCAGCACAAGCACGACCACCACTCCCGCCGCGGCTTGCTGCTGCTGGTCGGTCGTCGTCGCCGCCTGCTGAAGTACGTCGAGAAGGTCGACGTCGAGCGTTACCGCTCGCTCATCCAGCGTCTGGGCCTGCGTCGCTGACGCAGCCGAGAAGCGACACGATCTGCATCCGCTGATCTTTTCCGACAGCCAACGGGGCACCCACTACACTGGGCCCCGTTGGCTATCGGTGTTTGTGCCGGTATAGCCGGCACGCCACACCGCCGACGGCGGTGAACCGTATGCACCGATGGTGTCGGTCCTCGGTAGTGACTTTCCGGTCCGGGCACGGCGTCCGTAAGAGACGCCCCCGCCGGAGGGTTTCGATCGACGACCGCCTCCGTGAATCGGTGCGCTACCACGGCCAAGGGGGCCGTGGAGCCCGCGCGGGTACGGCGAAGACGAAGAGGGAAGAGAAGATACAAAGATGACAAGCAATTCCGCAGTCGAGACCGACGAAGGCGTCTACGAAGCCGTCGCGACACTCGACAACGGTGCCTACGGCACCCGCACCATCCGTTTCGAGACCGGCCGCCTCGCACAGCAGGCCGCCGGCGCCGTCGTCGCCTACCTCGACGACGAGACCATGCTGCTGTCGGCCACCAGCGCGTCGAAGCACCCCAAGGAGCACTTCGACTTCTTCCCGCTCACGGTGGATGTCGAAGAGCGTATGTACGCTGCCGGGCGCATCCCGGGCTCGTTCTTCCGTCGCGAGGGCCGTCCCTCCACCGACGCGATCCTCACGTGCCGCTTGATCGACCGGCCGCTGCGCCCGTCCTTCGTGGACGGCCTGCGCAACGAGATCCAGGTCGTCGTCACGGTTCTGAGCCTGAACCCGAACGACCTGTACGACGTGGTCGCGATCAACGCGGCGTCGGCGTCGACGCAGCTCGCCGGACTGCCGTTCTCCGGACCCGTCGGCGGTGTGCGTGTCGCACTCATCACGTCCGACGACAACAAGGCCGGCCAGTGGGTTGCCTTCCCGACGGTCGAGCAGCTCGAGAACGCCGTGTTCGACATGGTGGTCGCGGGCCGCATCGTCGGCGGTGCGGACAACCCGGACACCGCTGATGTCGCGATCATGATGGTCGAGGCGGAGGCCACCGAGAACGTCATCGCACTCGTCGAGGGTGGCGCACAGGCGCCGACCGAAGCGATCGTCGCGCAGGGCCTCGAGGCCGCCAAGCCGTTCATCGCCCGCCTCTGCGTCGCTCAGCAGCAGCTCGCTGTTGCTGCCGCGAAGCCGACCGGCGACTTCCCGCTGTTCCCGGCCTACGCGGACGACGTGTACGCCGAGGTCGAGGCTGCGGCGTCGACGAAGCTGGCCGAGGCGCTGACCATCGCCGGCAAGCAGCAGCGTGACGAGCGCACCGACGAGATCAAGGTCGAGGTTCTCGAGCAGGTCGGCCCGAAGTTCGAGGGCCGCGAGAAGGAGATCGGCGCGGCCTTCCGCGCGCTGACCAAGAAGCTGGTTCGCCAGCGCATCCTGCGTGACCAGTTCCGTATCGACGGGCGCGGGATCACGGACATCCGTGCACTCTCGGCCGAGGTCGCGGTCGTTCCCCGTGCACACGGTTCGGCTCTGTTCGAGCGTGGCGAGACCCAGATCATGGGTATCACCACCCTCGACATGGTCAAGATGGCTCAGCAGGTCGACTCGCTCGGCCCGGAGACCAGCAAGCGCTACATGCACCACTACAACTTCCCGCCGTACTCGACCGGTGAGACCGGCCGCGTCGGTTCGCCGAAGCGTCGCGAGATCGGCCACGGCGCCCTCGCGGAGCGGGCACTCGTGCCGGTGCTCCCGAGCCAGGAAGAGTTCCCGTACGCGATCCGTCAGGTGTCGGAAGCGTTGAGCTCCAACGGTTCCACGTCGATGGGTTCGGTGTGCGCCTCGACCCTGTCGCTGCTCAACGCCGGTGTTCCGCTCAAGGCTCCGGTCGCGGGTATCGCGATGGGCCTGGTCTCGGACGAGGTCGACGGTGAGATCCGCTACGTGGCACTGACCGACATCCTCGGAGCCGAAGACGCCTTCGGCGACATGGACTTCAAGGTCGCCGGAACGAAGGATTTCGTCACCGCGCTGCAGCTCGACACCAAGCTCGACGGAATCCCGTCGCAGGTGCTCGCGGGTGCGCTGTCGCAGGCACACGACGCGCGCGCCACGATCCTCGAGGTCATGGCCGAGGCCATCGACGCTCCGGACGAGATGAGCCCGTTCGCGCCGCGCATCACCACGATCAAGGTTCCGATCGACAAGATCGGCGAGGTCATCGGGCCCAAGGGCAAGATGATCAACTCGATCACCGAGGAGACCGGCGCCAACATCTCCATCGAGGACGACGGCACCGTGTACGTCGGAGCTGCGGACGGTCCGTCCGCGCAGGCAGCGATCGACAAGATCAACGCCATCGCCAATCCGCAGCTGCCGAAGGTCGGCGAGCGTTTCCTCGGCACCGTGGTCAAGACCACGGCGTTCGGTGCGTTCGTCTCCCTGCTCCCGGGCCGTGACGGTCTGGTGCACATCAGCAAGCTCGGCAACGGCAAGCGCATCGCGAAGGTCGAAGACGTCGTGAGCGTCGGGTCCAAGCTGCGGGTCGAGATCGCCGACATCGACAACCGGGGCAAGATCAGCCTCGTGCCCGTCGAGGACGACGCCGCCGCCGAGGCCGCTCCGGCCGAGGCAGCCACCGAGTCCTGATCGGCTCCTCCCGGTAGCCTCCCGCTCCGGGACAGGCAATCACCGCGCGCTGTTCCTTCCCTTCGGGGCGGGAACAGCGCGCGGTGTCGTTGCGCGAGGGTCCTGTCCGGTCGCCGACCCGACCTGCGGCGGAGCGTCGCCGATGGCTCGCAACATGGAGAATCGAAGACCACCCCCGTGTAAACCTTTAGGCAAAAGGCGTACGGCGATTCTGCCGAGGGTGTTCCCTGGTGGTGTGAGCACGGTTACAGCCTCAGGAATCGGGGCACGTCCAGGAGTCAACCTGGCACTGGCGACCTGGGTGTCGGCCATGAACTTCTGGGCCTGGAACCTGATCGGACCGCTGTCCACCACCTACGCCGGCGACATGTCGCTGAGCAGCTCCGAGACATCGATGCTCGTGGCGACCCCGATCCTCGTGGGGTCGCTCGGCAGGATCGTGGTGGGCGCCCTCACGGACCGCTACGGCGGCAGGGTCATGTTCATCACGATCACCCTCGCGTCGATACTGCCGGTCCTCGCGGTCGGCTTCGCGGGCAGTGCGGGCTCGTACCCGCTGCTGCTCGTCTTCGGATTCTTCCTGGGAATCGCCGGCACGATTTTCGCCGTCGGGATCCCGTTCGCCAACAACTGGTACGACCCGTCGCGTCGTGGCTTCGCCACGGGTGTATTCGGTGCGGGCATGGTCGGCACGGCACTGTCGGCCTTCTTCACGCCGCGTTTCGTCGGATGGTTCGGGCTGGTCGCCACCCACGTGATCATCGCAGTGGTGCTCGCACTGACCGCGGTGTTGTGTCTGACCGTCATGAGGAACGCGCCCGCATTCGTTCCCAACACCCAGCCGGTGGTGCCCAAATTCCTTGCGGCATGCAAACTCCGGGTCACCTGGGAAATGTCGTTCCTGTATGCCATCGTCTTCGGCGGTTTCGTCGCGTTCAGCAGCTACCTGCCCACCTACATCAGGACGGTGTACGAGTTCTCCGCGGTGGATGCAGGTACCCGTACCGCGGGGTTCGCCGTCGCCGCGGTGATCGCCCGCCCCATCGGCGGAACCCTCTCCGACCGGATCCCACCGAAGTACGTGGTGATCGCATCCTTCGCCGGCACCGCCGTGACCGCATTCATCGCCACGTTCAAGCCACCGCCGGACTTCTGGTCGGCCGTTGTCTTCATCTCGATGGCGATCTTCCTCGGCATCGGCACCGGAGGCGTGTTCGCCTGGGTGGCGCGGCGTTCGCCCGCGCAGTCCGTCGGCAGCATCACCGGAATCGTCGCGGCGGCAGGTGGCCTCGGCGGATACTTCCCGCCCTTGGTCATGGGCGCGACCTACGACCCGGTGGGCAACGACTACACCGTGGGCCTGTTGCTCCTGGTCGCGGCGGCTCTCATTGCACTGGTCTACACCGCGGTCTGGCTGAAGGCACGTGAACCTGCCGCATCGCGGGACGCTCCACACAGGCAACCGGAGGAGAGCACGTGACTACGGAAAAAGTCGCTGTGGGTGGGACGCTCGAGGAACTGCTGGTGCGTAGCGGCCGGTTCTTCACGCGTGGCGAAGAATCCGCCGACACCCGCAGCATCCTGCACCAGGGCGGCAGAGAAGGTGACATCTTCTACCGCGACCGGTGGAGCCACGACAAGGTGGTGCGATCGACACACGGCGTGAACTGCACCGGTTCGTGCTCGTGGAAGATCTACGTCAAGGACGGGATCATCACCTGGGAAACCCAGGAGACGGACTATCCCACGGTGGGAGCGGACCGCCCCGAGTACGAACCGCGCGGTTGCCCCCGAGGAGCGGCCTTCTCCTGGTACACCTACTCTCCGACACGGGTGCGGTACCCGTACGCGCGCGGAGTCCTCGTCGAGATGTATCGCGAGGCCAAACAGCGTCTCGGTGATCCGGTACTGGCGTGGGCGGACATTCAGAACGACCCGGAGCGCCGGCGCCGGTACCAGCGTGCGCGAGGCAAGGGCGGGCTGGTGCGGGTCACCTGGGCCGAAGCCACCGAAATGGTCGCCGCGGCCCACGTGCACACCATCAAGGAGTACGGGCCCGACCGGATCGCCGGTTTCTCCCCGATTCCCGCCATGTCGATGGTGTCGCACGCAGCCGGTTCCCGGTTCGTCGAACTGGTCGGCGGCGCGATGACCTCGTTCTACGACTGGTACGCGGACCTTCCGGTCGCGTCCCCGCAGGTGTTCGGGGACCAGACCGACGTCCCCGAATCGGGCGACTGGTGGGACGCGTCGTACCTGTTGATGTGGGGTTCCAACGTCCCGGTGACCCGCACCCCCGACGCACACTGGATGACGGAGGTGCGGTACCGCGGGACCAAGGTCGTCGCGATCAGCCCGGACTACGCGGACAACACGAAATTCGCGGACGAGTGGATGCCGTGCGCTGCCGGAACCGACGGTGCCCTGGCGATGGCGATGGGCCACGTCCTGCTGCGCGAGTGCTACGTCGAGAAGCCCGTACCTTTCTTCACCGACTTCTCCGCGCAGTACACCGATCTGCCCTTCCTCGTGAAACTCGAAGAGCGCGGCGGAAAGTGGGTGGCGGGCAAGAACCTCACCGCGGCCGACCTCGGGCAGGACGTGGAGAACGCCCCGTTCAAACCGGTGCTCCTCGACAGCGCCACCGACAGCGTGACGGTTCCTCACGGCTCCCTCGGATTCCGCTACGGCGAGGAGGGTATCGGCAAGTGGAACCTCGAACTGGGTGACCTGTCGCCCGCCCTCACGGTGGCACCGCCGGCCGGCGGCACAGCGGAGGTCCTCGCCGTGCATCTGCCGAGTTTCGACACGATCGACGGTCGGGGCGGAAGCCTCGAGCGCGGTGTGCCGGTCCGCCGGGTGGGTGAGCACCTGGTCTGCACGGTGTTCGACCTGATGCTCGCCCAATACGGCGTGCAGCGGGCAGAGTTGAATCTGCCCGGGCAGTGGCCGACCGGGTACGACGATCCGTCGACGCCCTACACGCCGGCGTGGCAGGAATCGATCACCGGAGTGTCTGCGGCGCAAGCGATCCGGGTGGCCCGGGAACTCGCGCGAAACTCCGAGGAATCGGGCGGGCGCTCCATGATCATCATGGGAGCCGGAATCTGCCAGTGGTTCCACGGCGACGCGACCTACCGGGCCGTGCTGTCCCTGCTGCTCCTGACCGGGGCAATGGGACGCAACGGCGGCGGCTGGGCGCACTACGTCGGGCAGGAAAAGTGCAGAACCGCCACCGGATGGGCCACGATGGCGATGGCCACCGACTGGAGCAGGCCACCTCGTCAGATGGCGGGCACCTCGTACTGGTACGTGCACACCGACCAGTGGAAGTACGACGGGTACCGGGCGGACGCCCTCTCGAGCCCGCTGTCGCGGGGGCGCTTCCGGGACAAGCACACCATGGATGTGATGGCGTCGGCCGTCGCGATGGGCTGGTCGCCGTTCTATCCGCAGTTCGACCGCAACACACACGATCTGGCGGACGAGGCTCGTGCGGCCGGTCGCGACATCCCCGAATATGTTGCCGAACAACTGGCCAAGGGGACGGTGAAACTCGCCGTCACCGATCCCGGGTCGCCGCGTAACTGGCCGCGCGTGCTGAGCGTGTGGCGGTCGAATCTTCTCGGCTCCTCCAGCAAGGGCAACGAGTACTTCCTGCAGCATCTGCTGGGTACCGACTCGAACATTCAGGGTGCTCAGACCGCGCCGGATTTGCGGCCCAACGACGTCACCTGGCGGGAGGACGTCCCCGACGGCAAACTCGACATGCTCATGTCGATCGACTTCCGGATGACGTCGACGACGCTGTTCTCGGATGTCGTGCTGCCCGCAGCGACCTGGTACGAGAAGGGGGACCTGTCGAGTACCGACATGCACCCCTACGTGCACGCGTTCAGCCCCGCGATCGATCCGCCCTGGGAGACCCGCTCGGACTACGAGGCGTTCGGTGCGGTCGCGAAGGCGTTCAGCGCCCTGGCACGCACGCATCTGGGAACGCGGACCGACGTGGTGATGGGGACGCTCCAGCACGACACGCCCGGTGCGATGGCGTATCCCGGTGGCACGGAGAACGACTGGAGGAAAACCGGTGAAGTGCCCATCCCGGGGAAGACCATGGGGCCTCTCGTGGTCGTCGAGCGGGATTACACCGCCGTCGCCGACAAGTGGGCCACGCTCGGGCCGCTCGCGGAGTCGGCAGGGCTGACCACCAAGGGGGTGACCACCCACCCCGACCAGGAGGTCGCCGAACTCGCCGTCAAGTTCGGCGTCATGGATTCCGGTGCCGCCGCCGGGCGCCCGGCGATCACCACTGCGGAACGGATGTGCGACGTGATTCTCGCGCTGTCCGGGGCGTCGAACGGCCGGCTCGCCGTGCAGGGGTATCGCGAACTCGAGAAGCGAACCGGGCGCAGGCTCGTCCACCTCGCCGAAGGCAGTGAGGAACGCCGGATCACCTACGCCGACACGCAGGCCCGGCCGGTACCGGTGGTCACGAGCCCGGAATGGTCGGGCAGCGAAACAGGTGGTCGCCGCTACGCACCCTTCACCACCAACATCGAGGAACTCAAACCGTTCCACACCCTCACCGGCCGGATGCACTTCTACCTCGACCACGACTGGATCGAGGAGATGGGCGAGCAACTTCCGACCTACCGGCCCCCGCTGGACATGAACCGTCTGTTCGGTGAGACATCCCTCGGTACCGGTGACGGAGTGGGGCTGACGGTGAGATACCTGACCCCGCATTCGAAATGGTCGATCCACTCGGAGTATCAGGACAACCTGTTCATGCTCTCGCTCTCGCGCGGCGGACCGACGATGTGGATGAGTCCGGCGGACGCGGCGAAGATCTCGGTGCGCGACAACGACTGGATCGAGGCCGTGAACCGCAACGGCGTGGTGGTGTGCCGGGCCATCGTGTCGCAGCGCATGCCCGAGGGCGTGGTGTTCGTCTACCACGCGCAGGAACGCGTCATCGATGTCCCGCTCACCGAAACCACCGGAAAGCGTGGCGGGATCCACAATTCGATCACGCGGATCCTGATGAAACCGAGTCATCTGGCGGGCGGCTACGCCCAGACCTCGTATGCCTTCAACTATCTCGGACCGACCGGCAACCAGCGCGACGAAGTCACGGTCGTGCGCCGCCGGTCTCAGGAGGTGACGTACTGATGTACACCATCGGACCCCACGGACGGGGGCACTCATGAAGGTCATGGCACAGATGGCGATGGTCATGAACCTCGACAAGTGCATCGGGTGTCACACGTGCTCGGTGACCTGTAAACAGACCTGGACCAACCGTTCCGGAACCGAGTACGTCTGGTTCAACAACGTGGAGACCCGTCCGGGTCAGGGGTACCCCCGCACCTACGAGGATCAGGACAAGTGGCGCGGCGGCTGGATCAGGGACAAGAAGGGCAGGATTCGGCTGCGCGACGGCGGCCGCCTCCACAAGCTCAGCCGGATCTTCTCCAACCCCAAGATGCCGTCGATCGACGACTACTACGAACCGTGGACGTACGACTACGAGACCCTCACCAACGCCCCTGCGGGGGAGAACATCCCGGTGGCGCGACCGCGCAGTCTCCTCAGCGGCGAACCGATGAAAGTGGAGTGGTCGGCCAACTGGGACGACAACCTGGCGGGCTCGCCCGAGATCGTTCCGGACGACCCGATCCTAGCGAAGATCAACGAAGAGGTCAAGACGTCGCTCGAAGAGACGTTCATGTTCTACCTGCCCCGGATCTGCGAGCACTGCCTCAACCCCTCGTGTGTCGCGTCGTGCCCGTCCGGAGCGATCTACAAGCGCTCGGAGGACGGCATCGTCCTCGTCGACCAGGACCGGTGCCGCGGCTGGCGGATGTGCATCTCCGGATGCCCGTACAAGAAGGTCTATTTCAATCACAAGACCGGCAAAGCCGAGAAGTGCACGTTCTGTTATCCCCGCATCGAGGTCGGGCTACCGACGGTGTGTGCCGAAACCTGCGTCGGGCGTCTGCGCTACATCGGGCTGGTGTTCTACGACGCCGACCGGGTGCTCGACGCGGCGGCGGTGGAGAACGAACAGGATCTCTACGAAGCCCAGCGTCAGGTCCTGCTCGACCCCCACGATCCGGAGGTCATCGCGGGGGCCCGGGCCGAAGGGATTTCCGACGACTGGATCGCCGGCGCACAGAAGTCACCGATCTACTCTCTGATCAACGTCTACAAGGTCGCGCTGCCGTTGCATCCGGAGTACCGGACCATGCCGATGGTCTGGTACGTGCCGCCGCTGTCGCCGGTCGTCGACGCGGTCAGCCGCGACGGTCACGACGGGGAAGATCTCGGAAACCTGTTCGGAGCACTCGAGTCGTTGCGCATTCCCATCCGCTACCTCGCGGAGCTGTTCACAGCGGGGGACACCGCGTCCGTGGAAGCCGTCCTGCAACGGCTCGCCGCGATGCGGTCGTATATGCGCGACATCAACCTCGGTCGCGACACCCAGCCGCATATCCCGGAGTCCGTGGGCATGACGGAGGAGCAGATCTACGAGATGTACCGGTTGCTCGCCCTCGCCAAGTACGAAGAGCGCTACGTGATCCCGACGGCCTACGCGACCGAAGGACACAAGCTCGAGGAATCCGCCACGGACTGCTCTCTGTCGTTCGACGGTGGACCGGGAATGTACGAGTCCGGGCCCTTCGGTGAGTCGAGCGGCGGACCCGTCCCGGTCGCGGTGGAAACGTTCCACGCGCTCGCAGAGCGCCAGACCACGGAAGGCCTCGCGGTCAACGAGCGCGAGCCCTCCCGCGTCAATCTGCTGAACTGGGACGGCAAAGGAGCGCCCACGGGTCTGTTCCCGGGTGCCTGGCCCGGCGACGGCGAGGAGCGGCGGTGACATTGTTCCGGCGGGCGTCACGCCGAGAGGATCCCGCTCGCCGGTTGCAGACCCGGCTCGTCCACCAGGCGGCCTCGTTGCTGCTGGCGTATCCGGACGAGCAGATGGCGGAGCGTCTCGACACCGTCGAGGCACTCGTCGACCACATCGACGAGCCCGCGCGCGGCCGGCTCACCCGGACCGCCGCGTACCTGCGTCGTAGCAGCCTGCTCGATGCGGCCCAGGCGTATGTCGACACGTTCGACCTGCGTCGGCGCTCGACGATGTACCTGACCTACTGGACCGCGGGAGACACACGCAACCGGGGATCGGAAATCCACGCGTTCGTGCAGACCTATCGGGAGGCGGGCGCCGAACCTCCGGTCGGCGAGGCGCCCGACCACCTCCCGGTGGTCCTCGAGTTCGCGGCCACCGTCGCACCCGAGGCGGGAGAACGGCTGCTCGTCGCGCACCGGGTACCGATCGACGTCCTGCATCGCGCGCTGGTCGGCGACGATTCGCCGTACGCGGACACCGTCGCCGCGGTGTGCGCCACGCTGCCTCCTGTGGACGAGGCCCAGGAACAACGGGCCCGCCGGCTGATGCACGCCGGACCTCCGGCCGAGGCGATCGGCCTGCAGCCGTTCACCCTGACCGTTCCGCCACGCCGGGACGCCCACGACCGACGAGAAGGGCCGTAAACGATGAGCGCGGGTGCAATCTTCTGGGACATCGTGCCGTACGTGACACTCGCGATCCTGATCGTCGGCACGTGGTGGCGGTACCGATACGACAAGTTCGGCTGGACCACCCGCTCGTCACAGCTCTACGAGAGCAGGCTGCTGCGCATCGGCAGTCCGCTGTTCCATTTCGGCATTCTGGTGGTGATCATCGGCCACGTCATCGGCTTGCTGATCCCGAAACAGTGGACGTACGCGATAGGGATCAGCCAGCACGCGTACCACGTCCAAGCTCTCGTGCTCGGGACCATCGCCGGCGCCGCGACCCTCATCGGGGTGTGCCTGCTCATCTACCGCCGGCGTACCAACGGCCCGGTGTACTCCGCGACCACCCTCAACGACAAGGTCATGTACGTAGTCCTGGTCGCCGCGATCGTCGCGGGTCTCGCCACCACCCTCATGGGCGCGGGAGTGGTCGGCGAACACAATTACCGCGACACCGTTTCGCCGTGGTTCCGGTCCATCTGGATCCTGCAGCCACGCGGCGAACTCCTCGTCGAGGCGCCGGTGTCGTTCCAGATCCACACCCTGATCGGTCTGGTGCTGTTCGCGATCTGGCCGTTCACCCGGCTCGTCCACGCATTCAGCGCACCGGTGGGATATCTGTTCCGCCCGTACATCGTCTACCGCAGCAGGGGAGAGGCGCGAGAGGGTCAGCTGGTCGGCTCCCAGCCCCGGCGCCGCGGTTGGTGACCGTCGCCGGATCCGCCCGCGCATGTATCGTGTGATGTTCCGTTCCCGGACGTATGTGCCGGACCCCGACCGCAGGACCGTAGAACTCACACATGGCTCCCACCCGGCACGTTTCTCCTTCCGATACCGCTTCCGCCCCCGCAGTGGATTCCGGCGTTCGCCGCACCGTTCTGCCCGGAGGCGTGCGAGTGGTCACCGAGCACGTGCCGGGCGTGCGATCGGCGGCGGTCGGCGTGTGGGTCGGAATCGGCTCCCGCGACGAACAGCCGTCCGTCGCCGGCGCGGCACACTTTCTCGAGCACCTGCTGTTCAAATCCACCCCGACGCGCACGGCGCTCGACATCGCGGAGCTCATCGACGGGGTGGGCGGTGAACTCAACGCGTTCACCAGCAAGGAACACACCTGCTACTACGCGCACGTCCTCGACGACGATCTTCCGCTCGCAGTCGACGTCGTCGCCGACGTGGTGTTACGGGGCCGGTGCCGCAGCGCCGACGTGGACGTCGAACGGCAGGTCGTACTCGAGGAGATCTCGATGCGCGACGACGATCCCGAGGATCTCCTCGGTGACTCCTTCCTCACCGCGCTGTACGGAGATCACCCCATCGGCCGTCCCATCATCGGTTCCGTCGACTCCATCGAGGCGATGACCCGCGCTCAGCTGCACTCCTTCCACGTGCGCAGGTACACCCCGCAGCGGATGGTCGTCGCGGTCGCCGGCAACGTCGATCACGAGCACACCGTCGAACTCGTCCGCCGCGCCTTCGCCGGGCACCTGGACGGCACGGGCGGGCCGGTGCCGCGCCGGGAAGGCCGGCTCGAACTGCGCACCACACCCACCCTGAGCATCACCGAGCACGACGGCGAGCAGTCGCACCTCTCGCTCGGCGTTCGTTCCTTCGGCCGGCACGACGACCGCCGCTGGGCACTGTCGGTGCTCAACGCCGCGATCGGCGGCGGATTGAGCTCACGGTTGTTCCAGGAGGTGCGCGAGAAGCGGGGTCTGGCGTACTCCGTCTACTCCGGTATCGACACCTTCGCCGACACCGGCGCGTTTTCCGTGTACGCCGGGTGCCAGCCCGAGAATCTCTCCGAGGTCGCGGCCGTGATCCGCGAGGTGCTCGGCGCCGTCGCGAAGGACGGCATCACCGACGCGGAATGCGCTCGCGCCAAAGGCTCGTTGCGCGGTGGTCTGGTCCTCGGTCTCGAAGACACCGGGGCGCGAATGCACCGCATCGGACGCAGCGAGCTGAACTACGGCCGGCACTGGAGCCTCACCGAGACCCTCGAGCGCATCGCGACCGTGTCGTCGGAACAGGTGCGTGAGGTCGCAGCCGAACTACTGCACCGTCCGTTCGCCGCCGCGGTGGTCGGGCCGTACCGACGCCCGCGCGATCTCCCCGCCGCGGTGCGCGACATCGTCGGCTGACCCTGTTCCGCCTGCCGGGCACCTGCGCCGTCGCGGTGACCACCCGTGCAGACCACAACCCCGGTTGCGTACGCTTTCCTCGGAAAGACGTGACGGGAAGGTCGTGGACGGCAAAGTGAACGCAGCAGCAGTTCGGGTGGGTGTGCTCGGGGCCAAGGGCAAAGTCGGCCAGGCCATCTGCGCGGCAGTCGAGGCGGCCCCCGACCTCGAACTCGTCGCAGCGGTGGACCGAGGCGACAGCCTCGACGACTTCGTGACCTCCGGCACGCAGGTCGTCGTGGATTTCACGCACCCCGACGTGGTCATGGGCAACCTGCAGTTCCTGATCGACCACGGCATCCACGCCGTCGTGGGCACCACCGGCTTCGACGACGACCGCCTCGCGCAGGTCCGCAGCCGCCTCGCCGATCAGCCCGCCGTCGGTGTGCTCATCGCTCCCAACTTCGCGATCGGCGCGGTGCTGTCGATGCGCTTCGCGCAGGCCGCCGCCCGATTCTTCGACTCCGTCGAGGTCATCGAACTGCATCATCCCAACAAGGCCGATGCGCCGTCCGGCACCGCCTACCGCACCGCGGAACTCATCGCCGAGGCACGTGCCGCCGCAGGCGTGGGACGCAGCCCCGATGCCACGACCACCGAACTCGACGGTGCGCGCGGCGCCGACGTCGACGGGGTGCGGGTGCACTCGGTGCGTCTCGCCGGGCTGGTCGCGCACCAGGAGGTGTTGCTGGGAACCCAGGGTGAGACGCTGACGATCCGCCACGATTCCATCGACCGTTCCTCGTTCGCACCGGGCGTACTCCTCGCAGTCCGCGAGATCGCTTCCCGTCCCGGCCTGACGCTGGGCATCGACCCCCTCCTCGACCTGTGAAAAAAGATCTCGTCAAGGTCCTCGTACCGATCGCGTTCATCGTCGCCGCGCTCGCCTTCTACTTCGTGTTGCTCGGCAGCCGCGGAGTCGAACTCGTCCGGTCCGGCGGCGTCGCCGCGGTCGGGCTGGGTATCGGCGTGTTGCTGCTCCCGCTCGTCGGAGTCTGGATCGTGTACGCCAGTCTGCGTGCGGGCTGGCAGCACCAGCAGCTTGCGCAGCGCATCCACGAGGAAGGTCTCGAACTCGATGTCACCGACCTTCCGCGACGGCCGTCCGGAAAGATCGACCGCGACGCGGCGGACGCCCTGTTCGAGACCGTCAAACGGGAATGGGAAGCCGATCCCGACAATTGGCGGAACTCCTACCGGCTGGCGCGCGCCTACGACTATGCGGGTGACCGGGGGCGTGCCCGCGAGACGATGCGCCGGGCGGTTGCCCTCGAAAAAGCAGAACGCGACAGCACGACGTAGCGGGCGCGGTATCGCGGCTCGGGCAACGCCCCGTCGTAGTCTTCGCCTGTGACCGAACAACCCGAACGAACCGACGCCACGGACCGGACGCTGCTCGTCGTCCACCACACGCCGTCTCCGGCGACGCGCGAGCTGCTCGAAGCGGTGCTGGCGGGGGCGAACGACCCCGACATCGACGGGGTGACTGTGCGTGCGGTGCCCGCCCTCGGCGCGACCGTCCCGGACGTGCTTGCCGCCGACGGCTACCTGTTCGGTACTCCCGCGAACTTCGGATACATGTCGGGCGCGCTCAAACACTTCTTCGACACCGTGTACTACCCGTGTCTGGACGCCGTTGCGGGCCGCCCGTACGGCATGTGGGTCCACGGCAACGACGACACCGCGGGAGCGGTGTCGTCGGTGCGCAAACTGGTGACGGGGATGGGGTTGACGCAGGTGGCTGCCGACCTGGAGATCACCGGCCCGATCGACGCGCAGGTCCGCGAACGCTGTTACGAGCTCGGTGGGACGGTTGCGGTGACTCTCGCCGACAGGGTGTGAGGGGCTGCCCGCGTCAGCGGTAGTTCTCCTCGACGAACTTCGTCAGGCCTTTGCCGGCTGTCTCGATCGCCGTCTTCTCGGCGCGTCGGACGAGGAATCCGGGGACCGGAATCTTCGGATCGATGGTCAGGCTGAAACCGACCTCGGTCGCTCCGCCTGCCGGTGTGAGTGTGTAGGCACCGTCCTGCTGGTTCTGCTGCGTGCTCTCGACGAGCGTCCAGGACATCGACCGGTCGCCGTCCCAGGTGTAGTCGACGACCTGCTCGTCGGTGAGTCCGATGACCGAGACGGTCATGCGCACCCGGTGCGGGCGGCCGTCCGGGTAGGTGGACTCGACAACGACCTTCTTGTGCGTCGACGACCACTCGGGCAACCGGTCCACCGCTGCGATAGCCGCCATCACCTGCTCCGGTGTCGCCTTGATCTCGAAGCTTCTGGTGCTGCTCACGGCCATCGGTTCGGTGTCCTCTCGTTCCCGCGTTCGGTGCGTCGGGAATCTACCGCACGGGAGGGGTTTTCAGGCCGTATCGCCGTCTTCGTCCTCTCGGGGAGCCGGCGCCGGGGGAGCGGTGGGTGTGGTGCCTTGCCGGCGCCACTCTTCGGCGCGCTTCTGATACCGCTTCTGATCCTTCAGTGCGCCCTGCACGGCCTGCGCCACCCAGGAGTTGAGCGAGACACCGCTCTGCGCGGCCGCTTCCTCGGCGCGGGATTTGATCTGTTCGACGAGACGCAGGGTGACCCGGCTGATGTCTCCGGTCATCTCCTCGAAGGTCTGCGACGGCGAGTCGGTGTGCGGCGTGGCATCGCTGCGCACATCCACGACGGCTTCCGTGCCGTCGAGCCGAACCGTGACGGTGTGGTCGTCCAACTGCTTGCTGATTTCCCCGGCCATATCCGACAGCGCACTGAGAACGGCCAGCCGGGCCGGCGCGGCGAGAGCGGCGGAGAGGGCCGCTGCGGTACGGCGGGTCTGTTCGTCGCCGAGTTCGGCGGCGTTGACGACGGCGTCGGTGATCGCCGCGGTATAGGTGTCGATGTTCATGCCGTCAGTGTGACGCCATGCGTGACATCAGTCAACAGGCCTATGACGCCACGAGTGCTGTCGTGGTGGCGTCATCGAGGTGGCGGTGAGCGCGCGGAGGCTCCGGGTCGCTAGGGTGCGATCACGCACCGGGAGGAGACGCGCATGATTCCCGAACCCGCAAACCTGAAGGTCAGGCTCGTCGCAAAGACCGAATTCCTGCCGCCGGACGACATCCCTTGGGAAACCGACGCCGACGGAGGGGAAGCGCTCGCCGAGTTCGCCGGACGTGCGTGTTATCAGAGCTGGTCGAAGCCGAACCCGCGGACCGCGACCAACACCGGATATCTGCGGCACCTGCTGACCGTGGGCCACCTGTCGGTACTCGAGCACGCCTCGGTCACCTTCTACATCACCGGAATCTCCCGTTCGTGCACCCACGAACTGATCCGGCATCGGCACTTCTCGTTCTCCCAGCTGTCCCAGCGTTTCGTCGCGGACGGCGATGCTCCGGTCGTCGTTCCTCCCGCGATCGCGGGCGATCCTCATCTCGAGGAACTGTTCTTCGCCGCCACCCGGCGCAGCCGCGACGCGTACGTGGAACTGCTCGACGCACTCGACGAGAAGATGGCGCATCTGCCTCCCGGGCCCCTGCGGGCGAAGCAGGTGCGGGAAGCGGCGCGAGCGGTGCTCCCCAACGCCACCGAGACCCGCATCGTGGTCACCGGCAACTACCGGTCGTGGCGGCACTTCATCGCGATGCGCGCGACCGAGCACGCCGATGTGGAAATCCGGCGGCTCGCCGTCGAATGCCTGCGGCAACTCACCGATGCGGCGCCGAACGCGTTCTCCGACTTCACGATCACGGCGATGCCCGACGGCAGCGAAATCGCCGCTCCCACCTTTGCCGCAGACCGCTGACCCACCCGGCGGAGGCGGGCGTGTGTCGGACCTGTATCCCCACGCGGTAGCCTTCTGACCATGACCAACGGTGAATCCGCAACTGCTGTCGAGCTCCCGTTCGGCACCGTCGCCACTGCGATGGTGACCCCGTTCACTGCCGACGGCAAGCTCGACGTGGACGCGGGTGTGCGTCTTGCGAACTACCTCGTCGAGGGTGGCTGCGACGCGCTGGTACTCGCCGGTACCACCGGCGAGTCGCCTACCACCACCGAGAACGAGAAGCTCGAACTGATGCGGGCTGTTCTCGCTTCTGTCGGCGATCGCGCGAAGATCATCGCCGGTGCCGGAAGCAACGACACCGCGCACAGCGCCGAACTCGCCCGCGATGCCGCGCGCGCCGGCGCGCACGGCCTGCTGGTCGTGACCCCGTATTACTCCCGGCCGCCGCAGGCCGGTCTCTACGCGCACTTCGTGGCGGTGGCCGATGCCACCGACCTTCCCGTCATGCTCTACGACATTCCGCCACGCTCTGTGGTGCCCATCGAAACGGACACGCTGCGGTTGCTCGCCGAGCATCCGCGGATCGTGGCCGTGAAGGATGCGAAGGGTGACCTCAATGCGGGAGCCGAACTGATCGGCACGACCGATCTGAAGTTCTACTCCGGTGACGACCCGCTGAACCTGCCGTGGTTGTCGGTGGGTGCTGTGGGATTCGTGAGTGTCATCGGTCATCTCGTGCCCGGCCGGTTGCGCGAACTGCACACCGCCTTCGAAGCAGGCGATCTCGAACTGGCCCGCACGATCAATCTGTCCATGGTGCCGATCTACCGCGCGGTCGCAAGACTCGGCGGTGTCAGCGCTTCCAAAGCAGGGCTGAGACTGCTGGGTATCGACGTCGGCGAGCCGCGCCTTCCGCAGGTCGCACCGGTATCGGCCCAGATCGACGCCCTCGCGGCCGATCTTCAAGCAGCAGGGGTTCTGTAAATGAGTCGTCCCACCAGTAGTCGTGGCCGCGCCACCCGTAACGCCGGCCCGCCGGCGTCGCGGCCGCAGCGCCGCATCGTCCAGAATTCGGCATCGGCGCAGCGTCCCGACCCGCGTCCGCCCGTCGATCCCACCGCACGCCTCGGGACCCCTCCCAAGGCGCCCAAGAACGGTCTGCGGATCGTCGCTCTCGGCGGCATCGGCGAAATCGGCCGCAACATGACCGTCTTCGAGCACCAGGGCCGTCTGCTGATCGTGGACTGTGGCGTGCTCTTCCCGGAAGACCAGCAGCCGGGCGTCGACCTGATCCTGCCGGACTTCCGGCACATCGAGAACCGGATGGAGGACGTCGAGGCGATCGTTCTCACCCACGGTCACGAAGACCACATCGGTGCCGTCCCGTTCCTGCTGCGACTGCGCCCCGACATCCCGGTCGTCGGCTCGAAGTTCACTCTCGCGCTTGTCGCCGCCAAGTGCCGCGAGCACCGGCAACGGCCCCGCCTCGTCGAGGTCACCGAGGGCGAACGCACCGATCACGGCCCGTTCGAGTGCGAGTACTTCGCCGTCAACCACTCGATTCCCGATGCGCTCGCGGTCGCGATCCGGACGTCGGCCGGTCTCGTGCTGCACACCGGTGACATCAAGCTCGACCAGTTGCCGCTCGACAACCGGCTGACCGACCTGGCCGGGTTCTCCCGCCTGGGCGACGAAGGTGTCGACCTCTTCCTGGTCGACTCCACGAACGCCGAGGTCCCCGGATTCGTCACCCCCGAACGCGAGATCGGCGGGGTGCTCGACAACGTCATCGGCAAGGCCAACAACCGGGTCATCGTGGCGTCGTTCGCGAGCCACGTGCACCGGATCCAGCAGGTCGTCGACGTCGCACACCGCTACAACCGTCGGGTCGCCTTCGTCGGGCGCTCCATGGTGCGCAACATGCAGATCGCGCAGGACCTGGGGTATCTCCACGTTCCCGACGGCGTCGAGGTCGATCTGAACGCCGCGGCGTCGTTGCCCGACAACCGGGTCGTTCTGGTGTCCACCGGCTCGCAGGGTGAGCCGTTGTCGGCCTTGTCGCGCATGGCGCGCGGGGAACACCGCCAGATCAACATCCGCGCCGACGACCTCGTCGTGCTCGCGTCGTCGCTGATCCCCGGCAACGAGAACTCCGTGTTCGCCGTGGTCAACGGTCTCGCCAAGCGCGGCGCCACGGTCGTGACGCAGCAGAACGCGAAGGTGCACGTGTCCGGCCACGCGTCCGCGGGCGAACTGCTGTACCTGTACAACGCGGTGCGGCCGACGAACGCGATGCCGGTTCACGGCGAATGGCGGCACCTGCGCGCCAACGCCGCACTGGCCGAAGCCACAGGCGTGCCCAAGGAACGAATCGTCCTCGCCGAGGACGGCGTCGTCGTCGATATGGTCGACGGCCTCGCCGAGATCGTGGGCCGCGTTCCGGTGGGCTACGTGTACGTCGACGGATTGTCGGTCGGCGATGTCGGCGAATCGACACTGTCGGACCGTCTCGTCCTCGGCGAAGGTGGATTCATTTCCATCTCGGTCGCGGTGGACGCGACCACCGGCCGCGCCGTGAGCACACCCGAGGTCTCCGGCCGAGGGTTCTCCGACGACCCGACGGCGCTCACCGAAGCCGCCCAGCTCGTCGACAAGACCCTCAGCGAGCTTGCGGCCGAAGGCGTCACGGAGACGCACCGCATCGCGCAGGGTATCCGGCGCGTAGTGGGCAGGTGGGTGGCCGACACGTACCGCCGTCGCCCCATGATCGTGCCGACCGTCATCGCTGTGTCCTGACATAGTTCGCCCGCCCGACCAGGCATGTTCGCGCGGCACGGGACTCTTCCCGTGCCGCGCGCCCGTGCCGTCGATAGAGTGGCCGGATGAGTCTTGCCCGCACGGAACGACATGCCCTGGTCCGCACGATGTCCGAGGTCGGTCCCGACGCGCCCACCCTCTGCGGCGACTGGACGACCCGCGATCTCGCCGCGCATCTCCTCGTCCGAGAGCGCCGGGTCGACACGATGCCCGGAATCATGATCCCGGCCTTCGCCGGCCACACGGAGAAGGTCCGTCGCGAGGCGACCGACAAGCAGTGGTCTCACCTGCTGTCCGAGGTCGACTCCGGTCCGCCGAAGTGGTCGCCGCTCTTCCTCCTGGACTCCGTGGCCAACGCAGTGGAAATGTTCGTGCACCACGAGGATGTGCGCCGCGCCCAGCAGGGATGGGAACCGCGACGCCTCTCCACCGAGGTCCAGGACCAGTTGTGGAGGACCGGGCGGATGTTCGCGCGCACCAGCTACGGCGGGTCCGATGTCACCGTCGTCTTCGAGCGCCCCGACGGCGAGCGCGTCACCGTCCGGAAGCGTGGGCCTCGCAGCGTCGTCCTTCGGGGCGAGCCCGCGGAACTACTTCTTCACGCGTTCGGACGCGACGCGGTGCACGTCGACAAGGAGGGCGAGCCGAGCGCCGTCGCCGAGATCGACGGATCCAAGCGCGGAGTGTGACCGGCCGGCCCCGCATCGTCGCGGCGTCGTGGCCGAGAGCGCCGCACCACCTGTGACCAGTGCCGCCCGGCGTTACCCGTGTTGCACATGGTTCACGAGAGGCCCGGGCGGTTACCCTGGCGGTTATGGCAGGAAAGTCGGGCAGTCGCGCTTCGTCCTCAACGACCTCACGGTCGCGGACGGGGGCACGCGGCTCGTCCGGCGGTGCCAACCGGTCCCGTGCGGCCTCGGCCAAGTCGGGAAAGGCGAAGGCCGGTACCGGTAGGGCAGCAGCGGGCCGAGGCGCGACGGCGAAGACGTCGGGCGGAGCGCGAACGTCCCGCGGGACGGGCTCGGCCGGAACCCGCCGCTCGCCCCGGCCCCGCGCCAACACCCCGCGCGGCGCCGCAGCGCGGCGGTCCCGCACCTCCGGCGGGGTACTCGGCGCGCTCGGCAAGGGCGTCGCCGCCGGATGGTTCATGGCGGCGCGCGCGCTCGGTGCCACCGCGCGCACCATGGGCATGGCCACCGACATCGAGCACGGCCATCGGCGGGACGGTATCGCGCTGGGACTCGTCGCAGTCGGGGTGGTCGTCGCAGGATCGCTGTGGTTCGGTGTCGGAGGTCCGGTCGGGGACTGGGTCGAGACCGGTGTGCGCGCCGTTGTGGGCGGCGCGGGAGCGGTGCTCCCGCTGGTCGCCATCGGCATCGCCCTGACCCTGATGCGTACCGAACCGTTCCCCGAGATCCGCCCGAGGCTCGTGCTCGGTGGGCTTCTCGTCGCTCTCCCGGCATTCGGCCTGTGGCACGTTGCGTCCGGCCTCCCGGGGGATGCGACCGGTCGATCCGAGGGCGCCGGTTTCGTCGGCGCCGCGGTCGGCGGACCTCTCACCGCGGGACTGACCGCGTGGCTGTCCGTTCCGCTGATGCTCCTCGCCGCCGGATTCGGCATTCTTCTGCTCACCGGCACCACCATCCGGGAACTGCCCGAACTGTTCCGTGAGTACTTCGGCCTGGAATACCCCGCGGACGACGAATACGGGGACGAATACGGGGACTACTACGACGACGATCCTGGTCTCTACGACGACGGGTATCGCACGGAAAAGCCCAGGTCGCGTCGTCGCCGCACCCCCGTCGAGAACTACCCACCCGACGAATTCGAGGCCGAGACCGAGATACTGCCCCTGTGGCCGGACGACGAGGCCACCGCCGCGGCGCCGCCGCCCGAACCCGAGCCGGAAACCGCCCCCGCACCGGCGCGCACCCGCGCGAAACGTCCGGTCCCGGCGGCACCGGTTCCGGAGCCCGAACCGGTGCCGGAGCAGTCCGATGCCCATGCTCTCGTCGTTCCCGACCGCGAAGTCGACGGCGATTACGTCCTGCCGTCGCTGAGCCTGCTCACCAAGGGCGATCCGCCGAAGAAGAGGTCGCCGGCGAACGACGAGATGATCGAGTCGATCACCGAAGTCCTCGAACAGTTCAAGATCGATGCGGCGGTCACCGGCTTCACCCGGGGGCCCACCGTCACCCGCTACGAAGTCGAACTCGGACCGGGCGTGAAGGTCGAGAAGATCACCGCGCTGGCCCGGAACATCGCGTACGCGGTCGCGACGGACAACGTCCGGTTGCTCGCGCCGATTCCCGGTAAGTCGGCGGTCGGTATCGAGGTACCGAACTCCGACCGCGAACTGGTCCGGCTGTCGGATGTCCTCGCCGCCCCGTCGACCCGCCGCGACCACCATCCGCTGGTCATCGGTCTCGGCAAGGACATCGAGGGAGATTTCGTCTCCGCGAACCTCGCCAAGATGCCTCACCTGCTGGTGGCGGGTTCCACCGGGTCCGGTAAGTCGAGTTTCGTCAACTCGATGCTGGTCTCGCTCCTCATCCGGGCCACGCCCGACGAGGTCCGGATGATCCTGATCGACCCCAAGATGGTCGAGTTGACGCCCTACGAAGGCATTCCGCACCTCATCACGCCCATCATCACGCAGCCGAAGAAGGCCGCGGCCGCGCTGGCGTGGCTGGTCGAGGAGATGGAACAGCGCTACCAGGACATGCAGGCCAATCGCGTCCGCCACATCGACGATTTCAATTCGAAGGTGAAGTCGGGCGAGATCACCGCCCCGCTCGGCAGTGAACGTGTCTACCGGCCCTACCCGTACATCCTCGCGATCGTCGACGAGCTGGCGGACCTGATGATGACGGCTCCGCGCGACGTCGAAGAAGCGATCGTCCGGATCACGCAGAAGGCCCGCGCCGCCGGCATCCACCTCGTCCTGGCCACCCAGCGTCCGTCGGTGGACGTGGTGACCGGCTTGATCAAGACCAATGTGCCCTCGCGGCTCGCGTTCGCGACGAGCTCTCTCACCGACTCGCGCGTCATCCTCGATCAGCCCGGCGCCGAGAAGCTGATCGGTATGGGCGACGGGCTGTTCCTGCCCATGGGTGCCGGCAAGCCGGTCCGCATGCAGGGTGCGTTCATCACCGACGAGGAGATCTCGGCGGTCGTCGACGCCGCGAAGAACCAGGCCGAACCCGAGTACACCGAGGGCGTCACGGCACCGAAGGCCGGTGAGAAGAAGGACGTCGACGCAGACATCGGCGACGACCTCGACGTGTTCCTCCAGGCCGTCGAACTCGTCGTGACGAGCCAGTTCGGCTCCACGTCGATGCTGCAGCGCAAGCTGCGCGTGGGATTCGCGAAGGCAGGCCGGCTCATGGACCTCATGGAGACTCGCGGGGTGGTGGGTCCGAGCGAGGGCAGCAAGGCTCGCGAGGTGCTCGTCAAACCGGACGAACTCGACGGGCTCCTGTACTCGATCCGCGGCGGCGGGGATCCGGACGACGCAGGATCCGGGTCCGGGGACGCCTGAGACACATATGGCACAATCGTGTCAGCTGTGGAGGGGAGTATCCCCTACTTCGCGGCGGTCTCGTCAACACGTACGGCGCCGATGCCGTTCCGGGGCCGTCGGTCCGGCATTCGTGCAGGGCGGGAGAGACCTCCGGCAGGTATACACCTACCGGAAGGCCGAGGTATGCACGTAACCCTGACGACCTGGTTGATCACCATCGCGGTGATCGTCGGACTTTTCGTCTTCGACTTCTATGCCCACGTACGCAAGCCCCACGCGCCGACGTTGCGCGAATCGGGTTTCTGGTCCGCGGTGTTCATCACGATCGCCATCATCTTCGGTGTGGTCGTCTTCATGGTGTGGGGGCCGACGTACGGCGGGGAGTACTTCGCCGGCTACGTCACCGAAAAGGCACTGTCCGTCGACAACCTCTTCGTGTTCGTGATCCTGATGGCGACGTTCGCGGTGCCGCGGGAGTATCAGCAGAAGGTGCTCACGATCGGCATCGTTCTCGCCCTCGTGATGCGCGGCCTGTTCATCGCTGTCGGCGCCGCCGCCATCAATGCGTACAGCTGGGTGTTCTACCTTTTCGGGATCTTCCTGATCTACACCGCCGTCAAGCTCATCCGCGACCACGGTGAGGACCAGGGAAGTATCTCCGAGAACAAGATGGTGGTTCTCGCGCGTAAGTTCCTGCCGGTCCACGACGAATACGACGGCGACAAGCTCGTCACCCGCATCGACGGCAAGAAGATGGTCACGCCGATGCTGCTGGCCCTCATCGCGATCGGGTTCACCGACATCCTGTTCGCGCTCGACTCGATTCCCGCGATCTACGGTCTCACCGAAGAGCCCTACCTCGTGTTCACCGCGAACGCGTTCGCGCTCATGGGTCTGCGGCAGCTGTTCTTCCTCATCGGCGGCCTGCTCGAGCGCCTGGTGTACCTGTCGTACGGACTCTCGGTGATCCTGGCGTTCATCGGCGTCAAGCTCGTGCTGCACGCGCTGCACGAGAACACGCTCGGCTGGATCAACGGCGGCGAACACGTGGCGGTGCCCGAGATCTCCACCGGCTTGTCGCTGGCTGTGATCGTCGGTGTTCTCATCATCACCACGGTTGCGAGCTTGCTGCGGACGCGGCACGTGGAAGCATCCGCCAAGCGATGACGGCGCCGATCGCCTAACCGCTGAAAGCGCCCATCACGGGAGTCCAGGCGGTGATGCGTACCGCATCGACGAGGCCGCGCTGCGCGAACGGATCCTGAGCCATCAGGTCCCGCGCCGCGGCCTCGTCGGCTACGTCGAGCAGGATCAGTGCCCCGGACCCGTCGGTCCACGGGCCGGTTGCCCGGACCCGTCCGTCCTCGACGAGACCGCTGAGCCATGCCCGGTGCTTCGGGCGGTGCTCGTCGCGGGCCGCGGCGGTGGCGTCGGAGTACGTGTATTCGACGGCGAACATGGCCATGAAGTTTCCTTCGATCCGGTGGGAGACGGGCGTCGCGGCTCAGAGTGTGAGCAACATCCGGGTGTTCCCGAGCGTGTTCGGTTTCACGTAGCTCAGGTCCAGGAATTCGGCGACACCGGTATCGTACGACCGGCACATTTCGGCGTAGACCTCGGCTGTCACCGGGGTGCCTTCGATTTCGGTGAATCCGTGGCGGGCGAAGAAGTCCACTTCGAAGGTGAGCACGAACAGCCGCTCGAGCTCGAGTTCCCGGGCCACCTCGATCAGCCGCGCGACCAGGAGATGACCGGCGCCGCGCCCTTTGACCTGCGGGTCGACGGCCACGGTGCGGACCTCACCGAGGTCGGACCACAGCACGTGCAGCGCTCCGCACCCGACGACACGCGCACCGACCTCGACCACCCAGAACTCCTGGACGGCCTCGTACAGGGTCACCAGGTTCTTCTCGAGAAGGATCCTTCCCGAGTAGATGTCGATGAGCCGCTTGATTTCCGGCACGTCGGACGTTCGGGCCCGACGCACGACCATTCGGTCGGTTGTGCTGGATTCCGGCGCCGCTGTTGTCATGCGGTGAACAGTAGCGCGTGCCCCAGGCGATATTGTGGGGCCCATGAGCACGCCCCGCCAGCACGTCGCCGCATCGGGCGGGAGCGGCGCCGCCCCGGGACCGAACGCCGGTTCCCCGCACGATCCGGTGCCTTTGTGGAACATCGCGAACATCCTGACGGTGCTGCGAATCGCGCTGGTCCCGGTGTTCCTGGTGTTGCTTTTCGTCGGCGACGGGCACGACACCGGGTGGCGCCTGGCGGCCACGGCCGTCTTCGCGGTCGCCGCGATCACCGACCGGATCGACGGCCAGTTGGCGCGCCGGTACGGCCTGGTCACCGACTTCGGCAAGCTCGCCGACCCCATCGCCGACAAGGCGCTCATCGGTGCCGCGCTGGTCGGGCTCTCGCTCCTCGGCGACCTCACCTGGTGGGTCACCGCGATCATCGCCGCTCGTGAACTGGGCATCACAGCTCTGCGATTCGCGGTGCTGCGGCACGGCGTGATCCCGGCCAGCCGGGGCGGCAAGGCCAAGACGTTCGTCCAGACCCTTGCCATCGGGATCTACCTGCTCCCGCTGCCCGACGCGATCGCGCCGGTGGCGGTGACGATGATGGTGCTCGCGGTGGTGCTGACCGTCGTGACGGGCCTCGACTACGTCGTGCAGGCGGCCAGACTGCGTACGGCGGTGCGGGCCGGCGAACCTGCGCACGACGGCGGCGGGGACCGGACGTCGTCGTGACCGCTGCCGACCCGCTTGCCTCCGCGACGCGGGCAGCCGAACTCGTGGCCGAGTTGTCGGCGCGCGGACAGACCGTCGCGACCGCGGAGTCGCTCACCGCAGGACTGGTCGCGGCGACGATCGCCGGCGTTCCCGGCGCCAGCGCGGTCCTGCGCGGGGGGCTGATCGTATACGCCACCGACCTGAAAGCCGTTCTGGCCGGCGTCGACACCGAGATCCTCGCGCACGACGGTCCCGTCTCCGAGTCCACGGCTGCGGCACTCGCGGACGGTGCGCGTACCCGATGCGACGCCACCTGGGGGCTGGGACTGACCGGCGTGGCCGGACCCGACAGCCAGGACGGACATCCTCCCGGCACGGTGTACATCGGAATCAGCGGGCCGGGAGGTACCCGCGTGGGCCGGCCCGAGGTGGCGGGAGACCGGTGGGGCATCCGGCTCGGATCGGTCGATGCCGCCGTGTCGGGACTACTCGCCCGCCTGCATACGACCTCGGCGTTGTAATGTCTGTTCACCGCGTTCTCGAGGTTCGATCGAGAAGTGGGAACCCGTAGGTGCTGTTGCACGTTGTCGGGGTATAGGTACGAAGGACGAAGGAGGATGCGATGGCGCTGTTGCTACGCGAAGCACTGGGGGACAGCCTTCGGCGTACCCGTGTGTCGCAAAGCCGCACCCTGCGCGAAGTCTCCAGTAGCGCAAGGGTCAGCCTCGGGTATCTCTCCGAGATCGAACGTGGGCGCAAGGAAGCGTCGAGTGAGCTTCTCGCGGCGATCTGCGACGCGCTCGCCGTCCCGCTCTCCGACGTCCTTTCCGACGTGAGCGAGTCGCTCGCCGATGCGGTTCCCCGCCGCAGTGGCATGAACGAGCGGGTTGCCGAGGTCGGTATCTCCGATCTCGCGGGATCCGACGGGGTGGCGCGGGATTCTGCGCGGATTGCGCAAGAGACCAGAGTTGTGATCCCTGCACCGGCGGCGCGGGCGCTTGCTGCCGCCTAACATGGATTGAAGATCGCACCGGGCATCCGGCGCGGACAAGCGACATATCCCGGCTTCGCCTCCAGGGTGATCCGGGCTCGGCAGGTTGGACCGCCGGGATTCGACCGGCAGGGCGGTCCGGAATCGGTGCGCGAGGGCCGCGCATCGGGTCGCGTTCTGCGCGGCGTACCAGATGGAGGCGGGATCACACCCATGGCTAATCCGTTCGTCAAGGGTTGGAAGTACCTGATGGCGCTGTTCAACTCCAAGATCGATGAAAAGGCCGACCCGAAGGTCCAGATTCAGCAGGCCATCGAGGACGCCCAGCGGCAGCACCAGGCACTCTCACAGCAGGCAGCATCCGTCATCGGGAACCAGCGGCAGCTCGAGATGAAGCTCAACCGCCAGCTGGACGAGGTCGAGAAGCTCAACGCGAGTGCCCGGCAGGCCGTGATGATGGCGGACCAGGCCAGTGCTGCGGGCGACACCGAGAAGGCCATTCAGTACACCAACGCCGCCGAGGCCTTCGCCGCGCAACTCGTCACCGCCGAGCAGTCGGTCGAGGACCTGAAGGTGCTGCACGACCAGTCCCTGCAGGCTGCGGCGCAGGCGAAGAAGGCTGTCGAGCAGAACGCTATGGCATTGCAGCAGAAGGTGGCCGAGCGCACCAAGCTGCTCAGCCAGCTCGAGCAGGCCAAGATGCAGGAACGGGTCAGCGAATCCCTGCGCTCCATGGATTCCACTTTGTCCGCGCCCGGAACCACGCCGAGTCTCGATGCCGTGCGCGAGAAGATCGAGCGTCGCTACGCCAATGCGCTCGGTTCTGCCGAGCTCGCGCAGAACACGGTGCAGGGACGGATGCTCGAGGTCCAGCAGGCGACCGTCCAGATGGCCGGACACAGCCGGCTCGAGCAGATCCGCGCCTCCATGAAGGGTGACGCCCTGCCCGGTGCGCCCGCGACGCCCGCCGTCGATATCGGCAAGGAGCCGCCGGCCGCTGCGGACAGTGCCGGTAGCCAGTAACGCACGCGACCACCCCAGGAACGTGACCTCGCCATGAACGCACCCGGAAGCGGCCGGGCCGGAAGCATCTCCGGCCCGGCCGCTGCCGTGCTCAGAGACGCCACGGGCGCTGCGGTCGATGCTGCCCGCCGCTGGCGTGATCCCGCGGCGCGACTTCGTCGCAAGAAGCGCCGGGCCCGTCGTCGCGCCCGCTTGTTCGGCGCAGCAGGCGGCACCGGGGGTATCGGTACGGCCACACTCATCGCCGCGTCGGCGCCCGACTGGACGATCGTCGCCACCGGCGGAGCGACAGCCGCATTCGTCGTTCCCGCAGTCATGGCGGTGCGGACGTTCCGCCGCCTCGACGCGCTCCCGTTACCTCCACCCGGACCGGGCCGCCGGACTCTGCCTCCCGCAGGCTCGGTGGCGCGCGCCCCCATGGAGCGCCTGTCCGCCGACGAGCAGAGCCTGGCCCGGCTGCTCGCCGTCATCGCACGATCCGGCGCTGTCGCCGCCGACGACCTCGACGAGATCGGTGAGGCGGCGCGTGCGGCGTCGGCCGCGCTCGACGCAGTGGTCGAAGACGTCGTCGCGCTCGAAGCGGCGTCGCGGGGGAGTGCTGCCGCAGGCGCACACCTCGACACGGCGATCACCGCTGCGGGTCAGCGGCTCGAGTCGGGCGTCGACCAGTACGAGGAACTCGTCGCGGCCGCCGCCCGCCTGGCTGCCGCCCCGGAGGGCAGCCGCTCGATGGCGCTGCTCGAACAGCATCGAGCGGAGCTGATCACCACGTCGGACAAGCTCGAAAGCTGGGCACTGTCCTGGCAGGACGTCGCGCAGATCGAGCGGCGCTATCGCGGCCGTCCGTAGCCGGCGCGCGACCGAAAGCCCGCCCTCAGTCGTCGACGCCCCGCGCGGCGAGCGCTTCACCCATCGCTTCGGCGGTCATCAGCGCACCGACCACGACCGGCACGACCAGAGCGCGCAGCGAGAATCCGAGTCCGCGGGCTTTGCGTGCCTCCGTCACCCGGGTCACCACCGCCCCCAGCAGCGGGATCGCGCGGATGGTCATCACCAGCACGAGACCGACACGATCCGGGTCGACGCCCACACGGCGCAGCGGCCGCGCGGCGGACACGATCGCGTCGAGCATGTCCGTCATGCGTGTCGTCAAGGTGACGAGCGCGGCGAGTGCGACGGCGACGAGCAGTGAACCGCAGATCACGACAGCGCGTTCCCAGCCCGCGACGATCCATTGGAACGCGCCGACGAACGCCAGCATCCACACGATCGGCCGCAACTGGATCACCGTGAGCCGCAGGGGTATTCGTGCAACCGTGTACGTGATCACCGCGAGTACGGCAGCCGGAAGAACCTGCCAGGGCTGCCGGATCCACAGGCTCAGGACCACGATGATCGCTGCGGTGACGACAAGCTTCGGTCCGGCAGGCACTCGATGCAGCACCGACGTCCCGGGGTGGTAGAGGCCGAAGGTGTTCACCCGATCAGCTTCCGGTAGTACGCGACGGCCGGTCCGGGTTCGTCGTCGGCCACGATCAGACCCGAGTCCACCACGAGGACGCGGTCGAACTCCGTGAGCAGATCCAGGGCGTGGGTCACCACCACGAGTTGCTGGCGGAGCGAGGCGAACGTGCGGGCGATCAGCTTGGTGTTGCGCAGGTCCAGCAAGGTGGTGGGCTCGTCGGCCACCAGCACGTCCGGGTCGGTGACCATGATCGCCGCGAGTGCCAGCAGTTGTTTCTGCCCACCGGAGAGCAGGTGGCTCGGATGATCGTGGTGCCCGGCGAGACCGAACTCGGCGAGCACCTCCCGCACCCGGTCGGCGCGCTCCGCTTTCCCCAGTCCGCTGCGTCGCAGAGAGAATGCGACGTCTTCCGCGACCGTCGGCATCACGATCTGATGGTCGGGATCGGTGAAGACGAAGCCCACCCGCTTGCGGACCTCCCGGCCCTTCTTCGCGGTGTCGAAACCGTCGACCGTCACGGCGCCGACGGAGGGCACCACGAGACCGTTGATCATGCGCGCGAGCGTCGACTTCCCGCTCCCGTTCGCCCCTACGATGCCGACCCGTCGCTCGGTCAGCGTCAGGTCGATGCCGTCGAGGACGGTCCGGTCACCGTAGGAGTGCCGGACCTGCCGGAAGCAGATTTCGCTCATCGACCGGTGCGCTCCGTCCGTCAGTGCGTCGGGTCGGCTGCGGGCTGCCGCTGGATCCGGCCTGCGAGGAGCGCCGGGTAGGCCCGGTGGACCTGCGCCGCGACCGCAGCGGTGACGACAGCCTTGATCAGGTCGCCCGGAAGGAAGGCGACGTTCGCGGCGGCCGCGGCCCACACCGTCAGGTCGGTCCGGAGCACCATGCCGGCGATCCCGAGGGCGTACAGGACGACGATGCCGCCGAGCACGTTCACTCCGACACCCAGCACTGTCCGGTACCGGGGGAGCATCCGCATGCTCAGCCACCCGATGACGGCGACGGCGGGAATCCAGCCGATCAGGAAACCCGCGGTCGGTCCGGCCAGGGACGTGAGCGTCGTACGTCCGCCCGCCAGCACGGGGAGGGCGAGACCGATCACGATCACCGTCGTCACCGACAGGACACCCTTCCGGGCGCCGAGCAACGCGCCGGCCAGCATCACACCGAGAGACTGCAGGGTGATGGGGACGCCGGAAGAGCCGATGGTGATCTGGCCGGGCAGACCCAGCGCGATGATCAGAGCGGCGAAGACGGCGATCTGCGCGAGATCGCGAGCGGGCATACGACGGGTCGAGGACACGATTTCTCAGCCTTCTGACGGCGGGTCGAGTAGCAGTGGGATCGAACGTGTAGAGCGTAAGGGTCCAGGAGGGTCCCCACGCCACCACCCCCGTTCGGGGTGCACCCCTGAGACGGCCGGGCCGCGCGCTGCGGGTATCCCCTGATCTTTTCCTGAACTACGCGATGACGTGGTGTTTTTCCGTCGTGACGGTGTGAGGATCGAGTGTGTACGACAGCGACGGTGCTCAGGTGCCAGGCGGGAGAACACGATGTTCTGGAAGATCGTAGGAATGGTCGCACTCGTGTGGGTGGGCCTCGCGGTGATCGGCGCCCTGTTCGACCACCTGTTCGGCATCCTCGTACTCAGCGCGATCATCTTCGGCGGATATCTGCTGTACAAAGCGATGTCGCGCAGTGACAGGGACGACCATGTCACCCGGTTCTGACCGGACGGTGGACAGCCACGGCGGCAGAGAGGGGGCCCGGCGGTAGACGTACCGCCGGGTCTTCGTCCGCGCGGTGTGTCTCGGAGCCCGGTGAGCCGGATCGTGCGGGTGGATAGTGAGTGCATGGATCCTGTACCGGAGGACTGGCAACGCGCCGTCGTGGTGGTGGCGCACCCGGACGACATCGAATACGGCGCGGCGGCGGCAGTCGCGAGATGGACGCGGCAGGGCAAGGACGTGCGGTATGTCCTCGCGACACGTGGCGAAGCGGGTATCGCCGGTCTTCCGCCGGCACAATCCGCGCCTGTACGTGAGGACGAGGAGCGGGAGTCCGCTCGGATCGTCGGGGTCGAATCCGTCGAGTTCCTCGGGCACGCCGACGGCCTGCTCGTCGCGGGTCCGGAACTGCGCCGCGCTATCGCGGCCGCGATCCGGCGGCACCGGCCGCAGATGGTCGTGACCGCCCATTTCGGGGAGACCTGGTTGCCCGGAATCCTCAACAGCGCGGACCATCGTGCACTCGGCATCTGCGTCCTCGACGCGGTGGCCGACGCCGCCAACGAGTGGATCTTTCCGGAATTGACCCGCGACGGGCTCGAACCCTGGCCGGGTGTGCGGTGGATCGCGGTGAACACTCCGTCACCGACGCACGCGGTCGACGTCACCGAGACTGTCGAGACCGCCGAGCGCTCGCTCGCGGCGCACCGGCGATATCTCGAGGCGCTGAGCACCGTGGACGTCGACGAGCAGGCCCGGGCACAGGTGCAGATGTCGTCGGGAGCGTTGCCGGGGTTCCCGGCCGAGCGTGCCGTCGGGTTCGAACTGTTCACCGTCGCGGGGTAGCAGCGGACCGTCCTGATCGGCTGTGGCAGTCTGAGCTGCGTGCGAGTGGCAGTGGTGGCAGGACCCGATGCAGGCCATGCGATTCCGGCGATCGAATTGTCGCGCCGGTTCGCCGCCGCCGGCCACGAGGCGATCCTGTTCACCGGTGAGCGCTGGTTCGGCATCGATGTTCCGGGCGTGACCGTCGCCGAGCTCAAGGGGCTGGCTCCGCGGTCGGACGACGACGACGCGGATGCCGGAGCCAAGATCCATGGGCGGGCCGCTCACATCGCGACCGAGATGCTCCAGGACCTCAGCGCCCTGCTCCCGGACCTCGTGGTGTCGGACGTCATCACCGCCGGGGGCGGCATGGCGGCCGAGCGACTGGGCATTCCCTGGATCGAATTGTCGCCGCACCCCCTCTACCTCCCGTCTCGAGGATTGCCGCCGATCGGAAGCGGGCTCGCCGTGGGCACCGGAGCGGCAGGACGCCTCCGGGACACCGTGCTGCGTGCCATGACCGCGAGTTCGGTGCGTAAAGGTGTCCGGCACAGGGCGGACGCGCGGATCGGGATCGGCCTGCCGGCCCGGGACCCCGGACCGTGCGCGCGCCTCGTCGCGACCGTGCCCGCCCTCGAGGTGCCCCGGCCCGACTGGCCCGCGCACGCCCACGTCGTCGGCCCGCTGCTGTGGGAACCCACCGACGTGGTGCTCGAGCCTCCGTCCGGCACCGGGCCGCTGGTGATGGTCGCACCGTCGACCGCCACGACCGGTGTCGTGGGACTGGTCGAGTCGGTGTGCGAGGGGCTGAGCGGCACGGGGATGCGGGTGGCGGCGACGATGCTCGACCCGCCGGCCGGTTCGCTGCCGGACTGGGCGGTCGCGGGGCGCGGCCGTCAGGACGTGCTGCTCCGTGCCGCCGATGTGGTGGTGTGCGGCGGAGGGCACGGAATGCTGGCGAAGGCGCTCAGCGCCGGAGTTCCCGCCGTGATCGTTCCCGGTGAAGGCGACCAGTGGGAGCTTGCGAACCGTGCGGCCCGCCAGGGCAGCGCCGTGGTCGTGCGGCCGCTGGATGCGGGCGCGGTGCGGACCGCGGTGGAGACGGTGTTGTCGCGCCCGGAGTTCGCGGCGGCGGCCCGCGCCGCGGCTGCCACGGCGGGAAGTGTCGAGGACCCGGTCGCGGTGTGCGAGGCCGCCCTCCGCTGAAGCACGGTGCGGTGAGGAACTCGGGAAGATCGAATTGCCGCGGGGCGGATGCGGCACCGCGTCGTCGGGGACGACTACCGTGGGGCGCGTGCGGTTGACGGAATTCCACGAGATGGTCCGAGACGAATTCGGGCAGATGCACGGCGACGCCCTGCTGCGCGACCACGTGCTCCTCGAACTGGGCGGCCGTACCGCCGCCCAGGCGATCGAGGCAGGCCAGGAACCTCGGGAGGTGTGGCGGGCTTTGTGCGAAGAGTTCGATGTGCCACCGGCGCGACGGTGACCGCAGCGCAGCGGGGAGTGCCCTGTTCCGACCATTCGAACAGATGTTCGTCTATGCTGATATGGCCGGGCGGTGACGACGCCGTCCACACGGAGCGAATCCATCCACAGAAGAGACGTTCTGTGCTCGCCGCAGCGAACTTGTCGGTACCGGCTTCTAACGTCGTCGACAAGCAGGACGAGATTCGATGAAGGGGACCAACATGGCAGCACAGACTCACGATCGCGAAAAGGCGCTCGAGCTCGCCCTCGCGCAGATCGACAAGAACTTCGGCAAGGGCTCGGTGATGCGACTGGGGGAGGAAGCCCACCAGCCCATCGCAGTGATCCCGACCGGGTCGATCGCTCTCGACGTCGCGCTCGGAATCGGTGGTCTCCCGCGTGGCCGCGTCGTCGAGATCTACGGGCCGGAATCCTCCGGTAAGACGACGGTGGCACTGCATGCGGTGGCAAACGCACAGGCGAACGGCGGTCTCGCCGCCTTCATCGACGCCGAGCACGCGCTCGACCCCGAATATGCCCGCAACCTCGGAGTCGACACCGACGCGCTGCTGGTCTCCCAGCCCGACACCGGTGAGCAGGCTCTCGAGATCGCAGACATGCTCATCCGTTCCGGTGCCCTCGACATCATCGTGATCGACTCGGTGGCGGCTCTCGTGCCCCGAGCCGAGATCGAAGGCGAGATGGGCGACAGCCACGTCGGCCTGCAGGCCCGGCTCATGAGCCAGGCACTGCGCAAGATGACCGGCGCGCTCAGCAACTCCGGCACCACCGCGATCTTCATCAACCAGTTGCGCGAGAAGATCGGCGTGATGTTCGGCAGCCCCGAGACCACCACCGGTGGCAAGGCGCTGAAGTTCTACGCCTCCGTGCGTCTCGATGTGCGACGGATCGAGACGCTCAAGGACGGCGGCGACGCGGTGGGCAACCGCACCCGCGTCAAGGTCGTCAAGAACAAGGTGTCGCCTCCTTTCAAGCAGGCAGAGTTCGACATCCTGTACGGACACGGCATCAGCAAGGAAGGTTCGCTGATCGACATGGGTGTCGAGCACGGCTTCATTCGGAAGTCGGGCTCCTGGTACACCTACGAGGGCGATCAGCTCGGACAGGGCAAGGAGAACGCCCGAAAGTTCATGCTCGAGAACACCGACGTGCGTGACGAGATCGAAAAGAAGATCAAGGAGAAGCTCGGCATCGGGGCGGTCGTCACCGCCGGCGAGGCCGAAGAGCCCGCAGACTTCTAGAGTTCGAGACTTCCACGAGGTTCGTGAGGAAGGGGCCGACCGGTGTGGTCGGTCCCTTCCTCGTATCCCGTCGGTGTCCTCCTCTAGTGTCCGCAGCATGGACGACAGCAGCCGAGGGGGCACTCGGGGGAGTAGCCGACGCAGATCCGAGCGAAGCTCCGGGCCCGACCGCAGTTCCCGCACCGACCGGGGCACCGGCAAGGGGCCCGGCGGAGGAACCGAAGCACAGGCGAAAGACGTGTGCCTTCGCTTGCTCACCGATCGCGCCCGCAGCCGCGCCGAACTTGCCGCGAAGCTCGAGCAGAAAGGCTTCACAGCGGAAGTCGCCGAACGCACCCTCGACCGTCTCACCGAGGTGGGACTGATCGACGACGCGGACTTCGCCCAGCAATGGGCGCGGTCACGTCACCTGTACTCCGGCAGAGGAAAACGTGCGATCGCGCTCGAGTTGCGGCGCAAGGGCATCGACGCCGACGACGCCGAAGCGGCCCTCGACCGGATCGACAGCGACGACGAACGAGAGCGCGCCGTCGAACTGGTCCGGAAGAAGCTTCGCACCCAGCCGCCGCTGTCCACCGAGGGCGACCGGCGCGAACGTGCGCTCGAGCGAGACAAGGTGGTGCGGCGGCTGGTGGGAATGCTGGCACGACGCGGCTACGCGCAGGGCATGGCCTTCGACGTGGTGCGGCAGGAACTCGCGGCCCTCGGTGCCGACACCGGCGACCTGCCCGCCGACTGACAGGTCACCGCTTGTCGGTGATGTCCATGCCCGGGACGGCCAGCACAGGGATCGTCTGAGGACTTTCCGCAGGCACTGCGCCCTTCTTCCCGCGTCCGGAACGCAAACGCTTCTCGAGTCGCGTCGCGAACTGGGTCAGAGCACTGTTGAGCACGATCATGATGGCGGCCACCACGAGCAGCGACGGCAGGTAGTTGGAGAAGAAGGCGCCGAGTTGCTGTCCGGAACGCACTACTTCGACGTATCCGATGAGGTAGCCGAGCGCGGAGTCCTTCAGCGCGATCACCATCTGCGACACGATCGCCGGCAACATCACCGTGACCGCCTGCGGCAGCAGGATGAGCCGCATGACCTGGTTCTTCCGCATGCCGATCGCCGATGCGGCCTCGGTCTGGCCGCGGGGAAGCGAGTTGATGCCGGCTCGCACGATCTCGGCGATCACCGATCCGTTGTAGAGCGTCAGGCCGGTGATCACCGCAGCGAGTGCCAGATAATCCGACTTGAACACGCGGTACTCGGCGAACACCTGGTAGGCGAAGATCATGAGGATCAGGACGGGAACGGCCCTGAACAGTTCCACGATGGTGCCGGCGACGATACGTACCGGGCGATGATCCGACATGCGCGCGATGCCCAGCACAGCACCGAGAATCAGCGCCAGAACGATCGATGCGGCCGCTGCGATGAGCGTTCCCCGGATGCCGGGGAGGAGATACGTTGTCCAGCTGGTCGATTCGAGGAACGGCTCCCACTTCGCCGCGGTCAGCTGACCCTGCGAGTCGAGTGCTCGGTAGATGAACCACGCGGCGAGCAGCAGTAGCGCGACCACCACCACCGACAGGATCCGGTAGATCGCCTTCGCGCGGGGGCCGGGTACGTCGTAGAGAACGCTTCCGCTGGCACTCATCGTGCTACCTCGAATCGCTTGCTGAGCCAGCCGAAGAGAAGGCCGGTCGGGAGGGTCAGGATCACGAACCCGAGGGCGAAGATGCCACCGATCGCGAAGATCGCGGCTTCGTTCTCGATCATCGTCTTCATCAGCAGCGACGCTTCGGAGACACCGATCACCGAGGCGATGGTCGAGTTCTTCGTCAAGGCGATCAGCACCGAACCGAGCGGCGCGATCACCGCACGAAATGCCTGGGGCAGCACGATGAGCCGGAGGTTCTGCCCGAAGGTCAGGCCCAGTGAGCGCCCGGCCTCGGACTGCCCGAGCGACACGGTGTTGATGCCCGAGCGCAGGGACTCACACACGAACGCGGCGGTGTACACGGTCAGACCGAGCACCGCGAGGCGAAAGTTGTTGTCGACGAGGAACGTCGGGGAAGACTCCGAGGCGAGTTTCACTCCGAGTGTCTGAGACAACCCGAACAGGCAGAAAATGATGATCAGCGTCAGTGGCGTGTTACGGAAGATGGTCACGTAGGCGGTGCCGATGGCCCTCGCGACGGGGATGGGGGAAACCCGCATGCCCGCGAGGATCGTTCCGAGGACCAGCGCGCCGATTGCCGACACGACCGTCAGCTGGATGGTGGTCCAGAACGCATCGAGCAGCTGGCTTCCGTACTTGCTCAACAGATCCACAGGTCTACTCCGGATCGAGGGGAGGGCGGTTGCCGGAGCGGTCCGGCCGGTTCGCGACGTCGTCGACGAACCGGCCGGGCGCTACTTCGGCGGGGACTTCCGGAACCGGATCGACCGGTGCCGGGTTCTACTCAGTACTTGTCGACCGACGGTGCTTCGGGGAGCGGGTAGCCCGACGCGCCGACCGTCTCCTGGAACGCAGATTCCCATGCTCCGCTGGAGATCATCTCTTCGATCGCGTCGTTGATCGCGGTGCGCGACTCGTCGTCGCCGAGGGCGACGCCGATGCCGTAACGCTCCTCGGTGAACGGCTCACCGACGACCTTGAACTCGCCGGGGCTCTGTGCTGCGTAGCCGGCGAGGATGATGTCGTCGGTGGTCACCGCATCGACGGCCCCGTTCCGCAGCGCCTCGACGCATGCCGAGTAGGTGTCGAATTCCTGCAACTGGACGTCCTGCGCGTAGGTGTCCTTGACCTTCTGCGCCGGGGTCGAACCTGCGACCGAGCAGAGACGCTTGCCACCGTTGAGCGAATCGGGGCCGGTGATGTCGGTGTTGTCCGAGCGCACCAGCAGCGACTGGCCGGCGACGAAGTACGGGCCGGCGAAGTCGACCTTCTCCTTGCGGGAATCGGTGATCGAGTAGGTCGCGACGACGTAGTCGACCTCACCGTTCTGGATGAGCGTCTCGCGCTGTGCCGACGGGGCTTCCTTGAACTCGATGTTCTCTTCCGAGACGCCGAGCTGGCCGGCGATGTACTTCGCAACCTCGACGTCGAACCCGGTGAAGGTTCCGTCGGGGTTGCGCAGGCCGAGCCCGGGCTGATCGAACTTGATGCCGACGGTCAGGTTGCCGTTCTCGGCAGAATCCGACACGCTGCGCGTCTCGTCGCCGCCGCAGGCCGTCGCGGTGACGGCAAGGGCAATCATGCCGATGCCCAGGCGGATCGAGCGGGACAGTTTCATCGAGTACCTCCGGTTTGCGGGTGTCGTGCGGGTGGAAACGGCGCGGACATCTCCGCACCGGCGCTTGCAGGGACCTCACGGGGCAGTACGCCCACGAGGTCGGCTCAGTGGCTGAGGATCTTGCCGAGGAAGTCCTTGGCGCGATCGGAACTGGGCGAGGTGAAGAAGCTGTCCGGGTCGGTGTCTTCGACGATCCGGCCGTCCGCCATGAACAGCACCCGGTCGCCGGCCTTGCGGGCGAAGCCCATCTCGTGGGTCACGACGACCATCGTCATGCCCTCCTTCGCCAGCGAGGTCATGACGTCGAGGACTTCCTGAACCATTTCGGGATCGAGCGCCGACGTGGGCTCGTCGAACAGCATCACCTTCGGGTTCATGGCAAGCGCCCGCGCGATGGCGACGCGCTGCTGCTGGCCACCCGAAAGCTGCGCGGGGTACTTGTCGGCCTGGTTGGCGATGCCCACGCGTTCGAGGAGCCGCATGCCGGTCTCGCGTGCGTCGTCCTTCTTCATCTTCCGCACCTTCACGGGCCCGAGCGTCACGTTCTCGAGGATCGTCTTGTGGGCGAAGAGGTTGAAGGACTGGAACACCATGCCGACGTCGGAACGGAGCTTCGCGAGAGCCTTGCCCTCGGCGGGAAGCAGCGTGCCGTCGACCCGGATCTCTCCCGAGTCGATCGGTTCGAGCCGGTTGATGGTGCGGCACAGTGTGGATTTTCCCGATCCCGAGGGACCGACCACGATCACGACCTGCCCACGAGGGATTTCGACGTTGATGTCCTGCAGCACGTGAAGGTCGCCGAAGTGCTTGTCGACTCGGGAGAGGGAGATCATCGAGGTGGTGCTGTCCGAGTTGTCGGACGGCTTCTCCGTCCCGGCTGCCGGTGATGTCATGGGAAGACCTTATGCGGTCCTTGCGCCGATTCCTCGCATTTCGGGCCGTGGAGTGAATGCTGTCACGGAAAATTTACGGCCGCCACCGGAACAGACCGGTTCGTCGGTCGCCCGGCGTCACCGGCGGGAAGACCCCTCGTCCGCGTGAGCTACCCTGAGACGTGTCACTGATCGACGAGAATGTCTCCCGCGCCGCTGCCCGGACCTACGAAGTCCGCACATACGGCTGCCAGATGAACGTGCACGATTCCGAGCGACTGTCCGGATTGCTCGAGGACGCCGGTTTTCATCGCGCTTCCCCGGGAACGTCCCCTGACCTCGTTGTTTTCAACACGTGCGCAGTCCGCGAGAACGCAGACAACAAGCTCTACGGCAACCTCAGTCACCTGCGGCCGGTCAAGGACGAGAACCCCGACATGCAGATCGCGGTCGGAGGCTGTCTCGCGCAGAAGGACCGCAGTCTCGTCGTCCAGAAGGCCCCGTGGGTCGACGTGGTCTTCGGCACCCACAACATCGGGAACCTGCCGGCGCTGCTCGAGCGGGCGCGTCACAATCGCCGCGCGGAAGTCGAAATTCTCGATTCCCTCGAGGCCTTCCCCTCCACGCTTCCCGCCAAGCGGGAGTCGCCGTACGCGGGATGGGTGTCCATCTCGGTCGGATGCAACAACACCTGCACGTTCTGCATCGTGCCGTCGCTGCGGGGCAAGGAAGTCGACCGGCGTCCGGGCGACATACTCGCCGAGGTCAAAGCCCTCGTCGACGAAGGTGTCCTCGAAGTGACGCTGCTCGGGCAGAACGTCAACTCGTACGGCCGGTCCTTCGCCGATCCCGAACAGCCCCGCGACCGCGGCGCCTTCGCCTCGCTTCTGCGTGCGTGCGGTGACATCGAGGGCCTCGAGCGTGTGCGGTTCACCTCACCCCATCCGGCGGAGTTCACCGACGACGTCATCGAAGCGATGGCGCACACACCGAATGTCTGCCCGCAGCTCCACATGCCGCTGCAGTCCGGCAGCGACCGGATCCTGCGCGCGATGCGCCGGTCCTACCGCAAGGACCGGTTCCTCGGCATCATCGACAGGGTGCGCGCCGCGATGCCGCACGCCGCGATCACCACCGACATCATCGTGGGCTTCCCCGGCGAGACCGAGGAAGATTTCCAGGACACTCTCGACGTCGTCGAACAGGCCCGTTTCACCAGTGCGTTCACCTTCCAGTACTCGAAGCGCCCCGGCACCCCGGCAGCCGAGATGGACGGCCAGGTTCCCAAGGCAGTCGTCCAGGAACGCTACGAGCGGCTCATCGCACTCCAGGAGCGCATTACCCTCGAGGCGAACCGCGAACTCGTGGGTACCGAGGTGGAACTGCTCGTCGCCGCCGGGGAAGGGCGCAAGAACGCCGAGACCGCGCGCATGAGCGGGCGCGCACGCGACGGGCGCCTCGTGCACTTCCGTCCCGAAGGCAACATCGACACCGCTGTTCGTCCCGGCGACGTGATCACAGTCGTCGTCACCGGGGCGGCGCCGCACCACCTCATCGCCGACAACCCGATACTCACCCACCGCCGTACCCGCGCCGGAGACCATTTCGAGCAGGGCAAACTCCCCAAGACTCCGCCGATCGGCGTGGGTCTGGGCCTGCCCACGATCGGTGCTCCTGCCGACCTCCCGACCCAGATGGGATGTAACGCATGACCGAGGAGATCCGTGCCGGCCTCGAGGCCGCCGAACGGAACGCCGCCAAAGAGATCGATCCCGGTGCGCGTGCGATGGTCGTGGCGATCGCAGTGCTCGTGCTGCTCGGCTCGTTCGCTCTGCCGCACGCGGGTTCGGCGAACGGCTGGGAGGTGCTGGCCTTCGCCCCCGACGCCGTGACGCAGGAGATCGCCCTCCCGTCCCGGCTGTTCGTGTGGTTCGCCCTGATCTTCGGCGGACTCGGCTCGATCCTGGCGCTGCTCACCCGCAAATGGGTGCTGGCCTGGGTGACGCTGGCAGGTTCGTCGGTCACACTCGTGTTCGGGATGCTCTCGATCTGGACACGTCAGACGCTGCCCGTCGAGTCGGTGGCGAGCGGCCCGGGCTTCGGAGTCGTCCTGGGCTGGTTCGCGATGATGGTGATCGTCTTCCACTGGGCACGCGTGGTGTGGGCGCGGACGTCCGCACAACTCGAAGCAGAGAGCGACCTGCGTCGCGTCGTCGCCGAAAACGACCGCCCGCGGCTGTTCCGCGATACGTAGAGATCCCCCGGCGCTACAGACGACGGTGCCCCTCCCGATTCCGGGAGGGGCACCGTCGTATGTCCGTCACAGTTCGCCGACGGCGCCTTCTGCGGCTTCGGCCCATTCACGCCACTGCGAAGCCTGCGCCAAGGCCTGCTCCGCTTCCTTCTCGCGGCCGTTCGCCGTCGCCTTGGCGGCCTGGTCCTCGAACTGACGCACCCGCTCACGGAACTGCGCGGCACGGGCGAGAGCTTCGGGGTCGGTGCGGCGCCACTCCGACTCGGAGGCGTCGCGGACGCGCTTCTCGATGGCGCGCAGGCGGCCTTCGAGGTCGTGGGTGCGCTCGCGCGGCACCTTGCCGATCGCCTCCCACTTGTCCTGCAGTTCCCGCAGTTGCGCCCGCGCGGCCTCCACGTCCGTGGACGGGTCGATCGTCGCGGCCTTCTCGAGCAAGGCTTCCTTCGCGCGCGCGTTCTCCTCGAACTCGGCCTCGCGCTCGGCGTTCGCGCTGTTGCGCGCCGCGAAGAACACGTCCTGCGCGGCCTTGAAACGCTTCCACAGCTGATCGTCCGCTTCGCGCGGCGCCCGGCCGGCGGCCTTCCACTCGGCGAGCAGGTCGCGGAAGGTGGCTGCGGTAGCGCCCCAGTCGGTCGAGTCCCGCAGCGACTCGGCCCGCGCGACCAGCTCTTCCTTGCGGCTCTTGGCGGTTGCCCGCTCACGGTCCAGTTCGGCGAAGTGCGCACCGCGACGACGGTTGAACGCTTCGCGGGCCTTCGAGTACCGGCGCCACAAGACGTCGTCGGCCTTCCGGTCGACTCCGCGGATGGACTTCCACTCGTCGAGGATCTCGCGGAGCCGATCGCCCGCCGCTTTCCACTGCGTCGACTCGGCACCGATCGTCTCGGCTTCCGCTGCGAGCGCTTCTTTCCGTGCGGTGCTCTCGGCGCGCTGCTGTTCCTTCTCGTGCTTGGCGGCGACGGCAGCCTGCTCCGACGCGGTGATGATGTCGGCGAGCCGCGCGGAGAGCGCGTCGAGGTCTCCGATCACCGCGGCCGTCGGGAGGGATTCGGCGAGGGCTTCCGCCGCGGCGCGTGTCTTCTTGATGTCACCGGTGCCGGAGGCGAGCCGCGTCTCGAGGATTGCTACCTCGGTGGCGAGATCGTCGTATCGGCGCCCGAAGTGGGCGAGGCCTTCTGCTGCGTCACCGGCTTGCCACGAACCGATGCAGCGTTCCCCCTCGGCGGTGACGACCCACGCGGTGCCGTCTTCGTCGACCCGGCCGAACTTGCTGGGATCGCCGGCCGGCACCGAGGGCATGTGTGGATGGCTCTGGGAGGTGACGGGGTGCGGCTTGGGGTGCGAGCCGGTGCTCTGGACGCCGGCGGTCGCGGCCTTCACCGGGCCGGGACGCGGGGCACCCGGCTTGGGCGGTCCGGGCCGGGGTGCATCGCCGGGCGTCCGCTCCACTGCGGGTTCCGGTGCATTCGGGTCACTCATCAGTACCTCATCTCTGCCGCGCGGCACGGCTGCCTGGTCGCATCGTTCTACCGCAGGTCGGGTCGCGGGAGTCCGTGACCACACATCCGCCCCCTATTGAAACAGGTCGTGGCGGCGCAGGGCGCCGGGTCCGGTCGACTACCGTTGCCGGTGTGTTGATCGCCGGGGCCTTCGTGCCCTCCCCACCGCTGCTCGTACCGGAGCTCAACGGTCTCGCCGTGGCCGAAACCGATGCCCTTCGCCGGGCGGTGCTCGACGTCGCCCGCGAACTCGCTGCGGTCCCCGAGTGGCTCGTCGTCGGCACAGGAGATGTTGCTGTCGAGGTCCCCCCGACGGCACGCGGCACCTTCCGCGGGTACGGGGCGGATGTTCCCGTCGCGCTGGGACCGGGCGCGCGTGGCGAGCCCGATCCCGATCTCCCGCTCGCTGCTCTCGTCGCCGGATGGCTTCGAGACCGCGTGGCTCCGGAAACCCTCGTCGACGTGCACATCCTGGCCGAAGACGCCGACCCCGCGACGTGCGCGAAGCTCGGCCGCCTGGTGCGCGAACGGCTCGACGCCGACTCCGTCCCACGTGCGCTGCTGGTGGTCGCGGACGGTCCCGCGACCCTGACGGACAAGGCGCCGGGAGCGTTCGACCCCCGATCCGGGAACGTCGACTCGGAGCTTGCGACGGCGTTGGCCTCGGGCGACCCCGACGGTCTGGCGGCGCTCGACCCGGCCCTGTGCGCCGAGGTCCGGCTGGCCGGCCGCGCGGCATGGCAGGTGTTCGCCGCCGCGTTCACTCGGGCGCCCGCCTCTGCGGCGGTCACCTATGCCGAGGCGCCGTACGGCGTGGGCTACTACACGGGGCTGTGGCGCCCGTGACCGGCGGGACGGTACTACGACCGATCGCTGTCGTCGGTCCCACCGCGACCGGCAAGTCCGACCTCGGCCTGGACCTCGCGGACACGCTGGGCGGCGAAATCGTCAACATCGACGCGATGCAGCAGTACCGCGGCATGGACATCGGAACCGCCAAACTTCCCGTCGAGGAACGGCGAGGGATTCCGCATCATCAACTCGACGTTCTCGATGTCTCCGAAACGGCGACGGTCGCCCGTTATCAGGTTGCCGCGACAGCGGATATCGAAGCCGTACTCGCCCGGGGACGCGTCCCCGTGATCGTGGGCGGCTCGATGATGTACGTCCAGGCGTTGCTCGACGAGTGGCAGTTCCCCGCGACGGACCCGCAGGTCCGCGCCAAGTGGGAGGCAGTGCTCGACGAGGGCGGGCCCGCAGCCGTGCACGAGGCGCTACGCCACGCCGACCCCGTCGCGGCCGAGACGATCCTTCCCACCGACGGCAGACGGATGGTGCGTGCACTCGAGGTCGTCGAACTCACCGGCATGCCGTTCGCCGCATCCCAGCCGACGATCGGTGATCCCCGCTGGGACACCGTGATCCTCGGCGTCGACCGCGAGACCGGGGAACTGGACGACCGCATAGCTCGCCGCACCGACACCATGTTCGACCTCGGGCTCGTGGACGAGGTCCGGACGCTGGCCGAGAACGGATTGCGCGACGGCGTCACGGCCCACCGCGCCATCGGGTACGCCCAGGTTCTCGAGTATCTCGACGGCGGGTACGACCTCGCCCATGCTCGCGAACGTACGTTCATCGGGACCCGCCGTTACGTCCGGCGCCAGCGTTCGTGGTTCCGGCGTGATCCGCGCATCCACTGGCTCGACGGCGGCGATCCGAAGCTCACCGAGTCCGCGCTGCGTGCCGTGCGGGACGCCGAGACCGGTCTGACGCCGAGAACGGTGTGACGCCGAGAACGGTGTGACGCCGAGCTCTCGGATGACGCCGGACCGTCGCTGACGGCCTGTCCTCGATAAGGTGACCGGCATGGAGTTCAGCAAAGGGCACGGCACCGAGAACGACTTCGTGATCCTCCCCGATCCCGACGCGCGGTTGGATCTCGCGCCCGAACGGATCGCGGCGCTGTGCGACCGCCGCCGCGGGCTCGGCGCCGACGGTGTTCTCCGTGTCGCGCGCACCGGAGCCCTCGTGTCCGCCGGGGTGCTACCCGAACTCCCCGAAGGCACCGGCGCCGACGACTGGTTCATGGACTACAGGAATGCGGACGGGTCGATCGCCGAGATGTGCGGCAACGGGGTCCGGGTCTTCGCGCACTACCTCACGGCCCACGGTCTCGAGACGGGGCGGGACTTCGTGGTCGGCAGCCGCGCGGGCGGAAAGCCGGTTCAGGTGCATGCGACCGGACCCGTCTTCGGCGAGGTCACCGTGGACATGGGACTCGTCCGGCAACTCGGCACGTCCACCGCAACGCTCGACGGCCGCTTCTACAGTGGAATCGGCATCGACGTCGGAAACCCGCACCTGGCGTGCGTCGACCCCGCTCTGACCGAGTCGAGTCTCGCAGCGCTCGATCTGACTGCGCCCGGGTTCGACCCGGGGTTCTTCCCGCAGGGGGTCAACATCGAGTTTCTGACGCCGATCCTCTCCGGGGCGGTACACATGCGAGTGCACGAGCGCGGTGTGGGGGAGACCCGCTCCTGCGGAACCGGAACCGTGGCCGCTGCGGCTGCCGCGCTGAACTACGACGGCAGCGAGGAAGGCGTGGTCCAGGTGCGTGTGCCCGGCGGCTCCGTAGAGGTGCGTATCGAGCAGGGCCGTGCGTGGCTGCGGGGTCCCTCGGTCCTCGTCGCGAAGGGTGAGCTTGCAGACGACTGGTGGTCGTCCCTCCGGTGACCTGGCCTCTCCCCGGTGGAGGCGGCAGAAACTCGAATGCATCGATTCGGGCTTCATGGGAACATGGAGGCGTATGACAAACACATCGCACACCCACCGTGCCACCACAGAAGACAGTCCCGACGATGCGAACACCGCACACGGAGACTGGACCGTCGACGATCCGTCCGTCGGCGAGATGCAACTCGACGATCGCGCCGCCCTTCGGCGCGTCTCCGGGCTGTCCACCGAACTCGAAGATGTCACCGAGGTCGAGTACCGCCAGCTGAGGCTGGAGCGGGTCGTGCTCGTGGGTGTCTGGACCGGCGGTACGTCCGCGCAGGCCGACGCGAGCCTCGCCGAACTCGCCGCACTCGCGGAGACTGCCGGCTCGGAGGTCCTCGACGGACTGATCCAGCGTCGCGACAAACCCGACGCCGCGACCTACATCGGCTCCGGCAAGGCGGAGGAACTCCGTCAGATCGTCCTTGCCACCGGCGCCGACACCGTCATCTGCGACGGTGAGCTCACCCCTGCGCAGCTGACAGCGCTGGAAAAGGTGGTCAAGGTCAAGGTCATCGACCGGACGGCGCTGATCCTCGACATCTTCGCGCAGCACGCGACGTCGCGCGAAGGCAAGGCACAGGTCTCCCTCGCACAGATGGAGTACATGCTGCCCCGCCTGCGTGGCTGGGGTGAGTCGATGTCGCGCCAGGCGGGCGGCCGTGCCGGCAGCAACGGCGGCGTCGGTCTTCGCGGTCCGGGCGAGACCAAGATCGAAACGGACCGTCGGCGTATCCGCGAACGGATGGCGAAGCTGCGCCGCGAGATCAAGGGTATGAAGGCAGCGCGCGACACCAAACGGACCAGGCGGCTGCGCAACCGGATTCCGTCGGTGGCGATCATCGGTTACACCAACGCCGGCAAGTCCAGCCTGCTCAACGCGCTGACCGGCTCGGGTGTGCTGGTGCAGAACGCTCTCTTCGCGACACTCGATCCGACGACCCGCCGGGCAGCCCTGCCCGACGGCCGCGAGTTCGTCCTGACCGACACGGTCGGGTTCGTCCGGCACCTCCCGACCCAGCTGGTCGAGGCATTCCGGTCGACGCTCGAGGAGGTCGCCGACGCCGATCTGCTGCTGCACGTCGTCGACGGTTCCGATCCGATGCCCACCGAGCAGATCAAGGCGGTGCGCGAGGTCGTCACGGAGGTGTTGCGCGAGAGCGACACACCGCCGCCGCCGGAACTGATCGTGGTCAACAAGGTCGACGCCGCCGATCCGGTGACGCTGACCCAGCTCCGCAGCCTGCTCACCGATGCGGTGTTCGTCTCCGCTCGCACAGGCGAGGGCATGGACGAATTGCGCACGCGGCTCGCCGGCGTCCTCGAGGACCCCGACGTGGAGGTGAAGGTGCTCGTTCCCTACACCCGCGGAGACCTGCTCGCCCGTATCCACTCCGACGGGCAGATCCTGGACTCGGCACACGAATCCGACGGCACGCGTGTGCATGCCAGGGTTCCGATGGCGCTCGCCTCGGCATTGGGCGAATACGCCGCCTGATGCGCGGTGTGCGCAGCTCGGCTGCGGGGGTCCCGCTCCTGCTTGCCGTGGTGCTCGCGGCGCCGGCGGGTGCAGACGACGGACAGGTCCCGTCGGCCGGGGTAGTACCCGAGGTGCTCTGCACCCCGAGCGATCCCGCACTCGCCGAACTGTCGGGTCTGGCGGTGCTCGGCGGACGGGTGTTCGCGACACCCGACGCGGGCCCCGACGAGAGAATCGTCGAACTCGATTCCGAGTGCGCTGTGGTGCAACGGTTTCCGGCTCCCGCCGATCCGTACGACGTCGAGGACATGGCAGCCGGGTCCGACGGCCGGTTGTGGCTCGCGGATCTCGGTGACAACTCCCGTAACCGGCAGACCGTGGCGCTCGTCTCGCTCGATCCCGAGTCCGGCGCAGGCGACCTGTATCGCCTCCGCTACCCGGACGGTCCCCAGGACGCGGAAACTCTTCTCGTGTCGGCCGACGGCGAGCCTGTCGTCGTCACCAAGTCGTTGTTCGGGCCGAGCGGGATCTACCGGCCGGCCGGCGCCCGCACCGTGACCGAACTCGAGTCGCCCGGACCCACAGATCTCGAGCGGGTCGGCACTCTCGCTCTCGGCCCTACCGAGACCCCGGGCGGACCGGTCCCGGGAGCGTCCTCGTCGATGATCACCGGGGGAGCCGTCAGCGAGGACGGGACGGTCGCGGCGGTACGGACCTACACCGACGTGTACCTCTTCCACGCCCCGGACCGCGACATCGTCGCGGCGCTGTTGTCCGGCCCGGACCTGCGGATCGCCGTCCCCGGAGAACCACAGGGCGAGGCGGTAGCGTTCACCGCGGACGGTGATCTGCTGACGGCGTCGGAGGTGAACTCCGACACCGGGGAACAGCCCCCCGTCCGGATCGTGCGCGGGGTCACAGACCTCTTCGTCGCCGACAGTCCCGAGGACGCCGGCGACGAAGAGTTGTCGACCGCAGTGTTGCCCGTGGTGGGCGCGGTGGCTGCGGCGGTGGTCGTGCTCGCGCTCGCAGCAGTGGTGGCGATCAGGCGTCGAGGTCGGTAGCCACCAGTTTCGCCACCTGATCGAGAACGGCGTCGTCGTCGCACGTGACAGTCACCTCGGTGCCCTGAGAAGCGCCGAGCGTCATGATCATCAGAGCCGAACCGGCATCCACCGGCTCGCCTCCGGCCACGGAGAGCGTCACGGGAACACCCGAGGCGACCACGGCCTCGGAGATGATTCCGGCGGGACGGGCGTGCAGGCCGATGGACGAGCCGACGGCGACGGTGGTGCTGGGCATGGGATCTCCTTCGATCGCGAACGGGACGGGTTCAGGAACGGACTGCGGTGGGCTGAGAATCGGACTCGTCGGCGATGGCGTCGGTGGTGTGGGTGACTTCCTTGGCGATGGTGACGGCGATTCCTGCCACAATCGTGCCCGCCACCAGTGCCACGAGGAACCACACCACGTGATCCATCGCGAAGAGGACGAACAGTCCTCCGTGCGGGGCGGACAACGTGACGCCCGTGGCCATGACGAGGCCGCCGGTGAGCGCGCCGCCGAGCATCATGGACGGGATTACGCGGAAGGGGTCCGCCGCTGCGAACGGGATCGCGCCTTCCGAGATGAAGGACGCCCCGAGCAGCCATGCGGCCTTCCCGTTCTCGCGTTCGGCCTCGCTGTAGAGACGCGGCCGGATCTGCGACGACAGCGCCATCGCGAGCGGCGGGACCATGCCGGCAGCCATGACCGCGGCCATGATCTGCAGCGACGCCAGGTTGTTCACGTCCAGTCCCGCGACGGCGAACGCGTACGCGGCCTTGTTGACCGGCCCCCCGAGGTCGAAGCACATCATCAGGCCGAGGATGACGCCGAGCAGTACTGCCGAGCCTCCGGAGAGGCCGTTGAGCCAGTTGGTCAATCCCGAGGTAATCGCCGCGAGCGGGCGTCCGAGCACGAGGAACATCAGGCCGCCGACGATGAGGCTCGCGAGCAGCGGAATGATCACGACGGGCATCAGGCCCCGAGCCCAGGCAGGCAGCGGGATACGGGCCACCCACAGCGCGGCGAAGCCGCCGATCAGGCCGCCGATCAGGCCGCCGATGAACCCGGCTCCCACGAAGACGGCGACGGCGCCGGCCGTGAAACCCGGTGCCAGGCCTGGTCTGTCGGCAATCGCGAACGCGATGTATCCGGCGAGAGCCGGCACCAGGAAGGAGAATGCCAGCGACCCGATCTGATACAGCACCGCACCGAGATAGGTTGTCAGGCCACCGTCGGGGAGATTGGTGAGGCTGTTGTCGAGGACGATGTCGGCGGCGAAGTCGCCGATCTCGTGTCCGGCGAGAAGGAAGCCGAGCGCGATGAGCAGGCCGCCGGCGGCGACGAACGGGATCATGTAGCTCACGCCGGTGAGCAGGATCTGCCGCAGGCGGGTGCCCCAGCCCAGATCGGATCCCGTGTCGCCGCCTTCCGGCGTCGCGGCGGACGTGTCGGTCTCCACCGTGCGCGCCGACGGATCGGATGCGGCCCGCAGCGCCTCGGCGATCATGACGTCGGGTTCGTTGATCGCGCGTTTGACTCCGGAGGCGATCACGGGCTTACCACCGAAGCGTTCGCGTCCCTTGACTCCGACATCCGTCGCGAAAATCACAGCGTCCGCCTCGGCGATCGCGGAGGCGGGAAGCGGTGTGCTGCCGCTCGAGCCTTGCGTCTCGACGCGGAGGGTCACTCCGGCGCGTTCGGCGGCAGCGGTCAATGCGTCTGCGGCCATGTAGGTGTGGGCAATACCCGTGGGGCACGCGGTCACCGCGACGATCGTCCGGGAATCGGGAGAGGTCGACGCCTCGGCGTCCTCCCGCGCGTGGGTGCCGGCCACAGCGCCCGTGGGGCTCTCCGTGGTGGCGCCCGGCGGGGCCGCGGCGGCTGCGGCCGGCTGCGGTTCACTTCCTGTTCCCGGTGTCCGGGGCGGAAGGACGCTCTCGACCAGAGTGATGACCTCGTCGGCGGACTTCGCGTCGCGCAGCGAGGCAACGAAGTCCGGCCGCACCAGCGCCCGCGCGAGCGCGGTGAGCACCTTCATGTGATCGGCACCGGCGCCCTCGGGGGCGGCGATGAGGAACACCAGGTCGGCGGGCCCGTCGGGAGCCCCGAAATCGACCTTCGGCGACAATCGGGCGAAGGCCAGGGAAGGCGTGGTGACGGAGTCGGCCCGGGCGTGGGGAATGGCCAGCCCGCCGGGAAGCCCGGTGGCCGACTTGGCTTCCCGGTCGAGGACCGATGCAGCGAGTGCTTCGGCGTCGGATGCGCGACCGGCAGCACCGAGGCGTCCGGCGAGTGCCGAGATCACCGACGCCCTGTCGGACCCCAGATCGACGTCGAGGGAAATGAGATCAGCGTCGATGATCGCCGGGCGGTCGCCGGGATCGGATGCGCTGTGTGTCATGACGTGTCCTTACGGGTGTGAGGGGAGAGCGCGGGTGGGTGGCTCCGGACGGTCTTGAAGGCCGGTGATGCGCACGGCGTTCGGATCGACGGATTCGGGTCCGGGAAGTTCGGTGCCGGGCAATTCGACGGCGGCGCTGCCGTACGCGACCGCGTACCGCAGGCAGTCCGCGCTTCCGTGCCCGGCACGCTCTGCGACGAGGTAGCCGGCCAGGGACGAGTCCCCGGCGCCCACGGTGCTGCGCACCGTCGCCGGGGCCGTCGATGCGTGCCACGCACCGTCGGAGGTGACGAGGACTGCGCCTGCCGCCCCGAGCGTCGCGAGAACTGCTCCGACGCCCCGCTCGACCAGAACCCGGCCGGCGTCGACGACCGGGCCGACATCACCGACTGCGGCGCGCGCCTCCAACGTGGCCGCGTCGGCGCCGGTGAGCTGGGCGAGTTCGTCGGAGTTGGGCTTGATCAGATCCGGCGCGGCTGCGGGAAACTGTTCCGCGAGCGCGAGCAGCGGGGCTTCCGAGGTGTCTACCGCGATGCGGCATCCCAGGCTTCGCAGTGCCGTGACCAGGTCGGCGTACCAGATGTCGGGGATGCCGGGTGGCAGCGAACCGCACAGGACCGTCCAGGACGCGTCGCGCGCGGAGTCGAGCAGAGCCGTGTGGAGTTCGCCGAGGGTGCGACCCGTGCACGTGTTCCCCGGTTCGTTGATCTTGGTGGTGGTGCCGTCCGGTTCGGCGATCGTGATGTTGTTGCGGGCCGGCCCGGAGGTGGCGACAGCCCGGTACGGCACCGCGCGCTCGTCGAGAGCGGTCAGCAGCGGATCACCGGGATCGGCGGGAAGAACCGCGACCACGTCGCGTCCGGCACGGCGCAGGACGCGGGCGACGTTGATGCCCTTCCCTCCCGGGTCGACCGTCGTTCCGGTGGTGCGGAGAACCGCACCGCGCACGAGCGCGCCGTTGAGTCCGACGGTGCGATCCAGGCTGGGATTGGCAGTCAATGTGACGATCACGCGATCACCACCTCGATTCCGAGTTCGGCGAGTTGCTTGTGGTCCGTTTCCTCGATGTCGCTGTCGGTGACGAGGACATCGACGGCGGAAATGGGCGCGAAACGGAGAAGATTCCGGCGTCCGACCTTCGATGAATCTGTCACCACCACAACGCGTTCCGCGCAGCGGACGATGGACCGTTTGACCGCGGCTTCGTCCGCATCGGGCGTGCTCAGCCCGTGTTCGACGGTGAGCGCGTTGGTTCCGACGAACGCCACGTCGACATGCAGGATCTCGAGGAACTGCACGGCGTCCGGTCCCACCGCGGCTTGCGTGACGCCCCGCACGCGTCCGCCGATCAGGTGAAGTTGCACGGAGGGGAGTGCTGCGAGGCGGGCGGCGATGGGTACGGAATTGGTCGCGATGGTGAGTTCGGTGTCGGTGGGCAGGGCCGAGACCATCCTGCCGGTCGTGGTGCCGGCGTCGAAGACGACGCTTCCGCCGGAGGACGGGAGGAATGCGGCCGCTGCGGCGGCGATCCGGTTCTTCTGGTCAGCCCGCGAGTGTTCCCGGTCCGCCAGTGCGGGTTCGGTGACCGTGAGTGCCGCGAAGGGAACTGCGCCGCCGTGGACCCGGCGCACGTGGCCGAGTCGTTCGAGCAGTGCGAGGTCCCGTCGCACGGTTTCGGTGGTGACGCCGTACCGATCGGCGAGCGCGGCCACGGACATGCGTCCTCTGTGACCGATCAGGTCCGCTATCGCCTGTTGGCGTTCCTCCGCGTACACCCACACTCCTTCGAGGTTTTCTGTTGCTTTATGTTGTTTTACGCCCGTCTGTGTTGACATGTCAAGGGTTCGGAGTAATCTCGATCACATTGATCCCTGCGAGGAGGTATCCATGGGCAACACCGCACGCGTCCTGTCCGGAACGCCGGTTGTTCCGGGCATCGGCTTCGGCCCGGTCATCCGTCCTGCTCCGCGGCCGATCGTGTCACCGGATCCCGTGTCGATTCCGGACACGGCCCGGGAAGCGGAGGTGGGCCGGTTCGAAAGTGCGGTCGCCGATGTCGCGGAACGTCTCCGTGTCCGTTCGTCCCGGGCGTCCGGCGCCGCGTCCGAGGTGCTCGCCGCGACCGCCATGCTCGCCGAGGACCGCGCGTGGAAGGGTGCTGCCGCCACCCGCATCCGTTCCGGGTCCGATGCCGTCTCCGCTGCCACCGCGGCCACCGAACAGTTCGCTGCCGTGTTCGAGAAGATGGGCGGTCTTCAGGCGGAACGTGTCACCGACCTGTTCGACGTGCGCGACCGTGTGATTTCCGAACTGCAGGGCCTCCCCGAGCCCGGCCTCGAAACCCCGGACGTGCCCTCGGTGCTGTTCGCCGACGACCTGGCCCCGGCCGATACCGCAGGCCTCGATCCCGCACTCGTGGTCGCCATCGCGACCACTCTCGGAGGCCCGACCAGCCACACCGCGATCATCGCGCGCCAACTCGGCATCCCGTGTGTCGTTGCGGCTACCGGCCTCGACGACATCCCGCCCGGGACGCCGGTCCTCGTAGACGGTGCCACCGGGCGGATCGTGATCGAACCGAATCGGGACGAGGCCGACGAGGCGGTGAGCCGCGACCGCGCCGAGCGCGAGCGCACCGCTGCATGGACCGGACCGGGCGCCACCGCCGACGGTCACCCCGTCGACATCCTCGCCAACGTGCAGGACGGGGCAGGCGCACGAGCCGCACGCGAGACTCCCGCGCAGGGTATCGGCCTGTTCCGCACCGAATTGTGTTTCCTCGACCGGGAAACCGAGCCCACGGTGACCGAACAGGCCGACATCTACGGGGAGGTGTTCGACGCGTATGCCGGACGCAAGGTCGTCGTCCGCACCCTCGACGCCGGCTCCGACAAACCGTTGCGCTTCGCGAACCACCCCGAGGAGTCGAACCCGGCTCTCGGTGTTCGCGGCATCAGGATCACGTCGGCCGCACCGGGCATTCTCGAACGCCAGCTCGACGCCGTCGCCGACGCCGCCATCCGGACCGGTGCGTCCCCATGGGTGATGGCTCCGATGATCGCGACGATCGACGAAGCCGCGGAGTTCGCAGCACTGGTCCGGGAACGCAACCTCTCCCCGGGTGTCATGGTCGAAATCCCTTCTGCCGCTCTACTTGCCGACCGGCTGCTCGAACACGTCGACTTTCTCTCGATCGGCACCAACGACCTGGCCCAGTACACGATGGCGGCGGACCGGATGTCCTCGCAGCTCGCTGCCCTCACCACAGCCTGGCAGCCGGCAGTTCTGACCCTCGTAGCGCACACGGCCCGGGCCGGGGCAGCAGTGGGCAAACCTGTCGGCGTCTGCGGAGAGGCGGGAGCAGACCCGCTTCTCGCCTGTGTCCTGGCCGGCATGGGTGTGACGTCGCTGTCCTGTGCGGCGTCCGCGGTCGCGCCGGTGGGCGCCAGGCTGGCGACGGTGACGATGGACCGCTGCCGGGAGGCAGCCGAGGCGGTGCTCGCGTCCGGTGATGCGATGTCCGCGCGATCGGCGGCGACCCGGATCCTGGAGTGACCTGACCGCCGTATCCGCCGACTCCCGAAAACGGGCCCGTTGATCTCGAGCCTCCGAACGCGCCATAGGCGCTGCGGCAGCGTGATCTACTTCAAGAACGGGCCCGATATGCACCCGACCGGCACTCCACCGGTAGGTGGTCGACGGTCCTCATGTGAACGCTAGGTCGACGTGCCCGACACAAGAGGTCGTGATCTTCGTGAACTATTGGGTGAGTGTTCTTTTCCGGGCCATCCCGCTGATGATGATGGCGCTGTGTCTCGGCTTCGGCATCTACGTCTGGACAGCGGCAGACGACCCGGCAAACTTTGTCGCGGGCAGGGTGGTGACATTCCTCGGGGCGATCTGCCTCTGCCTGTTCTGCACTGCGGCGACCATCATCCGCCAGTTGATCGGCCGGTTCAACGAGACCGACCGGATCCTCTATCCGGTGCTCGGATACGCGGCGGCGATCGGAACCGCCGCGTACGGCATCTCACTCTTCCTCGGAGCATCGAGTGCGGGGGAGAGCCCGGACTATGTGGCGGGTCACGTGGTGTTCGGACTCGGACTGATCAGTGGGTGTGTCGCGACCGTTGCCACCGCGTCGACGAAATTCTCGCTCATCCCGCAGAATTCACAGCTACCGGAGCCGGAGGGGGACAGAGAGCCTCCGGAAACGGCCTTCTCTCCGACCACCGCGCTGGTGCTGTGCCTGATTCCCGTGGTACTTGCGATCGTGGCCTGGGCCTTTGCGATCACCAACCTGGTACTCGGGACGACGCCCGCGCGTTTCACCGTGGGGCACGTCGTCGCAGGACTGGCACTGATCTGTACGGCGCTGATCGGGCTGGTCGTGAGCATCGTGCGGCAGATCCAGGACACCTACCGCCCTCGGCACCGGATCATCTGGCCCTGGCTCGTGATCGCGGCGGGGACGATCGCTTTCGTCTGGGGCATCGTTCTGCTCGCGTGGAACGGGCCGGACTACTATCGGACGCCGGGCTTCGTAATGGTCGGGCTGGGGCTCGTCTGTTTCAGCATTCTGAGCAAGGTCGGCCTGCTCGCCCTCGTCTGGCGCCGAACGTTCGAACTCGCCAACAGGGTTCCGCTGTTGCCGGTCGTGACGGCGCTGACGTGTCTCTTCCTGGCCGCATTCGTCTTCCAGGCAGCCGTCGACGACGAGAGTGTGTTCATCGCCGCCCGGGTGCTGGTGGGGCTCGGCGCGATCTGCTTCTCGCTCTATTCCATCGTCAGCATCTTGGAGAGTGGCACCTCATCCGGGGATTGATTCGCACTGCGTCGCCCGCTTCGCTGACCTCGGGTGGGGCGACCTGGGCGGCAGGGGGCGCGGAGCCTTAACATTGCGTTTCGTGAACGTACAAGAGGACGGGACCGAGCGAGAGAACGGGACCGAGCGAGAAAACGGGACCGAACGAGTGGACGGGACCGAGCGAGACCGCGAGAGCGGCACCGAGCGCCGACGCTTCGGCGGTCTGGGATGGTCGCTGCACGGCGACGGACGCCACATCGACAAGGGTGCGGTCGTCGCACCGCACGAGCGGCTGTCGTGGCCGCGAACCATCGGCATCGGGATGCAGCACGTCATCGCGATGTTCGGAGCGACGCTGCTCGTCCCCACCATCACCGGCTTCCCGGTGACCACGACGCTGCTCTTCTCCGGTATCGGCACCGCGTTGTTCCTGATACTCACCCGCGGGAGGGTGCCCAGCTACCTCGGGTCGTCGTTCGCGTTCATCGCGCCGCTCACCGCATCCGCCGGTTCGGGTCCCGCCGCTCAACTCGGCGGCATCCTGGTCGCCGGCGTCGTGCTCGCATTGATCGGCCTGCTCGTCAAAGCGCTCGGCGCCCACGTCATCGACGCGGTCATGCCGCCGGTGGTCACCGGCGCGGTGGTGGCACTCATCGGCCTCAATCTCGCCCCCACAGCGGCAGGTTCGTTCGAAGCGCAGCCGCTGATCGCCTTCGTGACACTGGTCGTGATCCTTCTCGTCACCGTGGTAGGACCGGGCATGCTCGGGCGACTGGGCATTCTGGTCGGCGTCGTCGTCGGGTGGATCTTCGCCGCGTTGACCGGATCGCTCGCATCCGAGCGGGTCGACGCCATGCGCGAGGCTGCATGGTTCGGGCTGCCCGAGTTGCGGGGGCCGACGTTCGAACTCTCCGTGATCCTGCTGACGCTTCCCGTGGTCATCGTCCTGGTCGCCGAGAACGTCGGGCACGTCAAGGCGGTAGCCGCCATGACGGGTAAGAACCTCGACGACGTGGCAGGCAATGCGCTGCTGGCCGACGGACTTGCCACCACCCTCGCCGGTGCCGGCGGCGGATCCGGAACCACGACGTATGCCGAGAACATCGGTGTCATGGCTGCCACTCGTGTCTACTCGACCGCGGCCTACTGGGTCGCGGCGGTGACCGCCGTGGTCCTGGCCTTCTCGCCGAAGTTCGGCGCACTCGTCTTCACCGTGCCCGACGGCGTGCTCGGCGGCGCAACACTCGTCCTCTACGGCCTGATCGGCCTTCTGGGCGTGCGGATCTGGATGGACGCCAAGGTCGACTTCACCGACCCGGTGAATCTCACCGTCGCCGCGGCGGCGCTGGTCGCGGGTATCGGTGACCTCACTCTGTCCGTCGGTTCGGTGGAGCTCGGGGGCATCGCCTGGGGTTCGATCGGCATCCTCATCGCGTACCCGATCCTTCGGCGATTGAGTGACCTTCGTCGCTGAGGGTGCGTGCGCGGTCACAAAACTCGCTCGCTCCTGTCAGCGTCACCACACATTTCCGTGCATACGGTTGGGGTGTCGAAAGCCGTCACACACAGGAGCGCAGATGCAACGCACCCTTTTCGAGCCCGAGCACGAACTCTTCCGGGAGTCGTACCGGAAGTTCCTCGAACAGGAGGTGGCCCCCTTCCACGAGCAGTGGGAGAAGGACAAGATCGTCGACCGTGAGGTGTGGAAGAAGGCCGGCGAGCAGGGCTTCCTCGGCATGGCCGTGCCGGAGGAATTCGGCGGCGGCGGGGTGGACGACTTCCGCTACAACACCGTCCTCACCGAGGAGACCACGCGAGGCGGCTTCAGCGGCGTCGGCTTCATGTTGCACAACGACGTGGTGGCGCCGTACCTCCTCGCGCTCACCAACGACGAGCAGAAGAAGCGCTGGCTGCCGGGCTTCTGTTCCGGCGAGATCATCACCGCGATCGCGATGACCGAGCCGGGCACCGGTAGTGACCTGCAGGGCATCAAGACCCGCGCGGTACGCGACGGCGACGACTGGGTGCTCAACGGCTCGAAGACCTTCATCACGAACGGCATCAACGCCGACCTGGTGATCGTCGTGGCCTGCACCGACCCCGACAAGGGCGCGCAGGGGTTCTCGCTGCTCGTCGTCGAGCGTGGCATGCCCGGCTTCGAGCGGGGACGCAACCTCGACAAGATCGGCCTCGCTGCCCAGGACACCGCGGAACTGCACTTCACCGACGTGCGGGTGCCGGCGGCCAACCTCCTCGGCGAAGAGGGACTGGGCTTCATCTACCTGATGCAGAACCTTCCCCAGGAACGTCTGTCGATCGCCGTCGTCGCTGCTGCGGCGATGGAGAAGGTCCTCGAGGACACGATCCAGTACTGCCGCGACCGCAAGGCCTTCGGCAAGCCGATCGGCAAGTTCCAGCACACCCGCTTCGAACTCGCCGAACTGGCGACGGAAACGAAGCTCGCGCGTGTCTTCGTCGACAAGTGCATCGAGGAACTCAATGCCGGCACGCTCACCGTGCAGGAAGCCGCGATGGCGAAGTACTGGACCACCGACAAGCAGGTCGAGCTCATCGATCGCTGCCTGCAGTTGCACGGTGGTTACGGCTACATGCGTGAGTACCCCGTGGCACGCGCCTACCTCGACGCGCGCGTGCAGAAGATCTATGGCGGAACGAACGAGATCATGAAGGAAGTCATCGGGCGCGGACTCGAGATCTGACCTTCGTACCGGCTCGCCCGGTGACCGGATCGGAAGAGGCCGGGGTGCCCCGCACTACGCGGACGGCACCCCGGCCTCGTCGTGTCCGGGAACAGACGCTCAGATCTTGCGGATGACCGTGACGACCTTGCCGAGAATGACGGCGTCGTTGCCCGGAATGGGCTCGAACATGGGATTGTGCGGCATGAGCCACACGTCGTTCTTCACGCGCTTGAAGGTCTTGACGGTGGCTTCACCGTCGAGCATGGCCGCGACGATGTCGCCGTTGTCGGCGACGTTCTGCTGCCGCACGACCACCCAGTCCCCGTCGCAGATCGCCGCGTCGACCATGGACTGACCCACGACCTTGAGCAGGAACAGCGAACCCTGTCCGACGAGTTCGCGGGGGAGCGGGAAGATGTCTTCCACCGACTCCTCTGCGAGGATGGGGCCGCCGGCGGCGATCCGCCCGACCACCGGCACCATCGCGGCCGAGGCCATGAGATCCGGGTCGGAGGTCGCGACGATCGTGGTGGCGGAGCCGGTCTCCGTAGACGTCACCGAGCCGTTGTCGTCGAGTCCGCGGATGTCGACGGCCCGCGGACGGTTTGCGTCACGCCGCAGGAATCCCTTGCGCTCGAGTGTGCGCAACTGGTGCGCCACCGAGGAAGTGGAGTTGAGCCCGACGGCGTCGCCGATCTCCCGGATGCTGGGGGGATACCCGCGAACCGTGAGCGAGTCCCGGATCACCTCGAGGACGCGGCGCTGGCGCTCGGTGAGGCCGGGTGTCGTGTCGTCGGCCGCCTTCCGGCTCCGGCCTGCCGCGGAGTTGCCGTCCGCCATGGTCGTGACCTCCGTGGGTCGAGTGTCGGATGCGATTGGTGTTACCTACCGAATCTATCGACATCGCCCGCGTATATCAAACACCTGTTCGAGATTCATGCGGCGAACGGGTGACGTCCGTCGCGCCCCTGTGATAGAAATTCGAACAGACTTTCGTTCGAACGGATGATCGAATACCCTTACGGTATCGAACGTACGATCGACACGGCGAACGCACACGGAGGTTCCGATGGGTGCAACAGCGGTTCGGCGGAATGCGGCGCACAGTCGAGCGGGGGGTGTGGTGCCGCCGGCGCATCCTCGTACGCGACGGCCGGCACGGAACGGCACGCGACAGCCGTCACGGCTGGTGTCCCGCGCGACACCAGGAGGTGCCGGTGCCTTGTGGGCGGGAGACGAGCGTGTCCGGTCCGGTCGTGCGCCCCAGGTGGATCCGCTCTTCCGGCGCACCCGGATCGTGGCGGCGCGTCCGTCGCAGCGAGCGGTGTCCGACGGCGTCACGTGGCGGCAGATGATTGCCGTTGTGCTGGCCAGCGCGCTCGCCACCGCCGCGCTGCTCACGGTCGCGCACGTTCGGACGAGCCAGGTGACGGCGGGCGCGGGCTCGGCGGTCGTGACGGAGGTACGCGACGGGGAGACGCCTGCTGCGCTGGCTGTGCGGGTCGATCCGGACGCTCCGGTCGATGTCACGCTCGCGCGGATCGCGGAGATGAACGACCTCGACGCGGGGGCCCTGACCTCGGGCCATCGACTCCTGGTGCCCGCGCCGGACCGGGGGTGATTCCGGTGGCGACGCCGTCTGTCGACCCGCCGCACCCGGCCGAACCGGACATGCGGGTATTGTCGTGGACTGTCAGTCACACCACCCCGTGTGGTCGCGTCGGCATCACTGCACCCGAGGGTGGCAGCGATTCCGCCAGGACGGCATCGGTCCCACGCCGGCGTCGCGGCCCTCACGGCAGCGACGAAGGAACCCACATGCACTGCCCGTATTGCCGCCATCCCGATTCTCGGGTGGTCGATTCGCGCGAGGCAGACGAGGGTGCCGCGATCCGTCGCCGCCGGGCATGCCCCGAATGCGGCCGCCGTTTCACCACCGTCGAGACCGCCGTTCTGTCGGTGGTCAAGCGCAGCGGGGTCACCGAACCCTTCAGCCGCGAGAAGGTCGTCCGAGGTGTCGCCCGCGCATGTCAGGGGCGCGACGTCGACAACGATGCGCTCAACAAACTGGCTCAGCAGGTCGAAGACACGATCCGTGCCAAAGGCTCACCCGAGGTGCCCAGTCACGAGGTCGGACTGGCGATCCTCGGCCCGTTGCGCGATCTCGACGAGGTCGCTTACCTGCGCTTCGCGTCGGTGTATCGGTCCTTCAGTTCGGCAGAGGATTTCGAGCGCGAGATCACGGAACTTCGTCAGCACCAGACCGAGCGCGTCCCCGACGCCGACTGAGCGCGGGGTCTGCGCTTCCGCTCAGCGGACGGCGTCGATCGCTTTGAGGACCCGCTTCTCGGACACCGGGATTCGGGTACCCAGTCCCTGCGCGAACAGGCTCACGCGCAACTCTTCGATCATCCAGTAGATATCGACGACGTCGGGCGCCGTTCGGCGTCCTTCGGGAAGCCGTGCCAGCAACCGGTCGTACGCGGAGTACACGCGGTCCAGGACGTCCATGCCCTGCGCGTCGCGTGGGGAACCACCGGGCAGCGCATCGAGGCGCTGCACCGCTGCCGCCAGATACCGGGGCAGTTCCGCGAGGCGGCGCGAACCCAGGTCGGTCACGAATCCGGGGAAAACCAGTGAGGACAACTGTTCTCGTACGTCGTCCGCGGCCTCACCGCGGACCCGCTCGAGTGCGACGCCGACCTCGTGTGCGCCCGAGAGGACCGGGACCACTGCGCGGAGCAGACGGGCGACCGCACCGGGAAGACGGCTACGAACCGTTTTCGCCAGTTCTTCGAACTCCGCCGGTGTGCGTACCGGGGTGCCGTGCGCAGCGATCATCTCGTCCACTGCACACGCCCGGCAGTCCTCGACGAGCGCGTCGAACGAACCGTCGGGGTTGCGGCCGAGGGCGAGGCGTTCGGCGTTGGTGAGGCCGGAGGTGATGGCCTTCGATTTCGTCGGTGCGGTCGCGAGGAGCAGCGTCCGCAGTCCGAGTCGGGTCGCGGCAGCCTGGGCCGACGCGGTGCTCAGGACTCGGACGGCCACACCCGAACCCTCCGCCACGAGCGCCGGGTAACCGGTGACCTGCTGGCCTCCGACACTGCGGGTGACGGTCGGCTCGAGCGTGCCGAGGGTCTCCGCGGTCCAGACCACTGCGGGCGCGCGTTCGGTGCCCGACGCGGCCCGGGATACCTCGGCATCGACCCTGGTGGACAGTCGGGCCCGAAGTTCGGTCAGGCTCTTGCTGCGCGCCAGAACCGTGCCCTTCTCGTCCACCGCCGCAAAAGTCATGCGGAGGTGGTCGGGGAGAGCCGCAAGGTCGAAGTCGCCCGGTTCGATACGGCAGTTGCCGAGCCGGGAGCATTCACGCGCGACCGCATTGACGAGCGGTTCGGAACGGGGAGTCACCGACGCGAGCACTGCGGCCGCATAGTCGGGCGCGGGAACAACCTGCCGCCGAAGAGGTTTCGGCAGAGTCTTGATCAGTGCTGTGACGAGGTCCTGCCGCATCCCGGGAACGAGCCAGTCGAAGCCGACCGGGCGGACGTTGGCGAGCAGTGCGACCGGAATCCGTGCTGTCACACCGTCGTTCTCGGTGCCCGGCTCGAATTGGTAGGTGAGCGGGAACTGCATCTCCCCTTGACGCCAGGCGTCGGGGTAGTCCCCTTCGAGGACCGCGGCGGCATCCTGGTTGACGACGGTTTCAGGGGTGAACGTCAGCAGGTCGGGCTGGGAGTGCCGGGTTTTCTTCCACCACGTGTCGAAGTGCCGGGCGGAGACGACGTCCGGACCGACCCGCTCGTCGTAGAACTCGAAGAGCGTGTCGTCGTCGACGACGATGTCGCGCCGGCGCGCGCGGTGCTCGAGTTCTTCGACGTCCTCGAGCAGTGCCCGGTTGGCGTGGAAGAATTTGTGGCGCGTCCGCCACTCGCCCTGGACGAGTGCGTGGCGGATGAACAACTCACGCGAGACCTCGGGATCGATCCGTCCGTACTGCACGGGCCGTTGGGCGACGAGGGGAATGCCGTAGAGGGTGACGCGCTCGTACGCCATCGCGGACTCGTGCTTGATGGACCAGTGCGGCTCGGAGTACGTCCGCTTGATCAGATGCGGAGCGAGTTTCTCGACCCATTCCGGTTCGACGCGCGCGACCATCCGTGCCCACAGCCGCGACGTTTCCACCAGTTCTGCGGCCATCACCCAGCGCGGGGGTTTCTTGAACAGGGACGAGCCGGGGAAGATCGCGAAGTGCGCACCGCGGGCGCCCAGGTAATCGCGCTTGTCGCCTTCGCGGAGGCCGACGTGCGAGAGCAGGCCGGCGAGGAGCGAGCGGTGGATCGCCTCGTCGCTCACGGGCCGGTGATGTGTCTCCCAGCCGAGCGAGACGGTGATCTGGCGCAGTTGCCCTTGCAGATCCTGCCATTCACGGATGCGCAGCCAATGCAGGAATTCGTCGCGGCACATTCTCCGGAATCGGCTGGAGGACAGCTCTTTCCGTTGCTCTTTCAGGTAATCCCACAGGCGTAGGAAGGCGAGGAAATCCGAGCCCTCCACGGCGAAGCGGGCGTGCTTCTCGTCGGCCGCCTGCTGGAACTCCGAGGGTCGCTCCCGTACGTCCTGGATCGACAGCGCCGAGACGATGATGAGAATCTCGCGCAGACATCCGTTGCGATGGCCCTCGACGATCATCCGGGCCATGCGCGGATCCACCGGAAGCCGGGCGATCTCACGTCCTGTTGCGGTCAGCCGCGGCGATTCCCCGGCCTTGGCCGGTTCGAGCGCTCCGAGTTCCTCGAGCAGCGCGATGCCGTCGCGGATCGCACGCGGGTCGGGTGGTTCGACGAAGGGGAACGAACCGATGTCTCCGAGACCGAGTGCGGTCATCTGCAACACGACCGACGCCAGGTTCGTGCGGAGGATCTCCGGCTCGGTGAACTCGGGGCGGCCCTCGAAATCGTCTTCCGAGTAGAGCCGGATACAGATTCCGTCGGCGACACGTCCGCATCGGCCAGCGCGCTGGCGAGCGGAGGCCTGGGAAATCTCCTCGATCGGGAGACGCTGCACCTTGGTGCGCACCGAATAACGGGAGATGCGCGCTGTACCCGGATCGACGACGTAGCGGATACCCGGCACCGTCAGCGACGTCTCCGCGACGTTGGTCGACAGGACTACCCGGCGGCCGGTGTGGGAGGAGAACACGCGGTGTTGCTCGGCGGCGGAGAGCCTGCCGTACAACGGCAGGATCTCGGTGTTGCGGAGTTTGCGGTCGTGCAGCGCGTCCGCGGTATCCCGGATCTCGCGTTCGCCGGAGAGGAAGACCAGGATGTCGCCGTCACCGGCCGACTGGAGTTCCTCGACCGCCTCGCACACCGCGTCGACGGGGTCTCGGTCGACGAGCTGGTCACCGATCTCCACGGTGAGCGGCCGGTAGCGCACCTCCACCGGATAGGTCCGCCCGGACACCTCGACGATCGGCGCCGGTGTTCCGTCCGCATCGGCGAAATGCCGGGCGAAACGTTCGGGATCGATGGTGGCCGAGGTGATGATCACCTTCAGGTCGGGCCGTCGCGGCAGCAACTGGCGGAGATAGCCCAGCAGGAAATCGATGTTGAGGCTGCGTTCGTGCGCCTCGTCGATGATGAGGGTGTCGTACTGGCGCAGCATGCGGTCACGCTGGATCTCGGCAAGCAGAATGCCGTCGGTCATCAGTTTGACGAGTGTCGACCCGGACACCTCATCGGTGAAGCGCACGGTGTAGCCGACGGTGTCGCCCACTTCCGAGCCGAGTTCCTCGGCGAGCCGCTCGGCCACCGCACGGGCTGCGATCCGGCGTGGCTGGGTGTGGCCGACGAGACCGCGAACCCCGCGACCGAGCTCGAGACAGATCTTGGGAATCTGGGTGGTTTTCCCCGATCCCGTCTCACCTGCGACCACCACGACCTGGTGATCGCGGATCGCCGCGGCGATGTCGTCCTTGCGCTGGGAAACGGGCAGGTCCTCGGGATACGTGATCGCCGGGACCGCGGCGGCACGGTCGGCGAGACGCCCGCGGGCGCGCTCGATCTCGGCGGCGATGCCGGCGAGTGCGTCCTCGCCACGTGCGCGGTCGAGACGGCGGCGGAGGCGGTGTTCGTCGCGGAGCGACACGTCGGCGAGCGCCGACTTCAGGTCGCGGCGGTTCGGGGCAGGGGAGATGGACATGCTGAGTACACAGCCTAGCGAAACGCCCGGGCCCGGGGCTCGCGGAGGCCTGCGTCGAACCGGAAACCGGGGACCGGCTCGAGGGAACACGGTGCCGGGCCGGGGCGTGTGCGCCCCGACCGAGGTCGCCGCATACGATGACCGGCGACAATCTTGGTCGTGGACAGGAGTTGGTCGTGGGCGCGTTGTGGCACGGATTTGCCGATATGGGCGTGGTCGAGCGTGACGGCGCATTCGTCGTGGCCCGTGGTGAGGGCGCCTACATCTGGGACGACGCGGGCACCCGCTACCTGGATGCGACGGCAGGGTTGTGGTTCACCAACGTCGGGCACGGGCGCACCGAGATCGCGACGGCTGTCGCGGACCAGATCGGGAAGCTGGCCCACTACTCGAACTTCGGTGACCTGACCTCCGAGCCGACCGTCGAACTCGCCGAACGCCTCGCGACGATCGCTCCGGTTCCGGGCAGCAAGATCTTCTTCACCTCCGGCGGCTCCGATTCGGTGGACACGGCCGCGAAACTGGCGCGACGCTATTGGCAGGAGGTCGGCAAACCCACGAAGACGCTGCTCGTCGGACGCGAGAAGGCCTACCACGGCATGCACGTCGGCGGCACCTCGCTGGCGGGTATCCCGGTCAACGGCGACGGATACGGCCGGCTGTGGGACGACACCGCGACAGTGACCTGGGACGACGCGAAAGCGCTGCTCGCGCTGATCGAGAAGGTCGGTGCCGACACGATCGCGGCGTTCTTCTGCGAGCCGATCATCGGCGCGGGCGGGGTGTACCTGCCGCCGGACGGCTACCTCGCCGAGATCCGCGACATCTGCCGTGAGCACGACATCCTGTTCGTCGTCGACGAGGTCGTCACCGGCTTCGGCCGGATCGGTGGCTCGTGGTTCGCCTCCTCCCGGTTCGATCTGCAGCCGGACATGGTCACGACCGCGAAGGGACTGACGTCCGGTTACCTTCCGATGGGTGCGGTGTTCATCGCTCCCCGGGTGGCCGAGCCCTTCTTTGCGGGCGGCGTGTGGTGGCGTCACGGCTACACGTACGGCGGCCACGCCGCCGCCGCTGCGGCCGCTCTGGCGAACCTCGACATCCTCGAGCGCGAGAATCTGCTCGCCGAGTCGGCGCGCCTCGAGAAGACGCTGCACGAGACCCTGGCTCCGCTCGCCGACCATCCTCGCGTCGCGGAGGTCCGCAGCGGACTGGGAGCCGTCGCAGCGGTGCAGCTCACCGACCCGGCAGAGGCGCCGGAAGTCGTGAAACAGCTCCGTGCGCACGGCATCTCGGGGCGGGCGGCAGGACAGGGCGCGTTGCAGATCTCGCCGTCGTTCGTCATGACCGACGAGCAGGTCCGCGACCTCGCGGACGGATTCGCCGCAGCGCTGGGCTGACCGCTCAGCCGCGATCCCGGATCCGCCGAAGCACACGGCGGATCCGGGCCGGTGCGCCCGCGGGGACCTGGGTGAGCGGGAGGTCGCCGCGGCCGTCCTGCTGCGCGACGGCCCGCGCATACCGTTCGTGCAGGCGAGAGCGCACCTCGTCGGGGGTGTAACTGCGGCGCTTGCGTTCCGCACGCAGAGTCACCGCTCCGGTCGCGGCGACGCCCACGACTCCGGCCAAGCCGAGAAGCTTCCACCACTGTCTGCCGCGAAGTGCCATGCCCCCGACCCTAGCGTCGTGCGCACGCGCGGCGTGGAAGGCTGTCGGGTATGCCCACGTACCCGGCTCGGTCGCAGATCACCCTCGACGACGCGGTGTCCATCGCCCGCACCGGCGATCTCTGGATCTTCCGCGGCAGCAGCGGTGCGGATCGCGCGATCCAAGCCCTCACCAACGCTCCGGTCAATCACGTCGGGATGGCGGTCGTGCTCGACGACCTGCCGCCGTTGATGTGGCACGCGGAACTCGGGAAAACCTTGCCCGACATGTGGACCGGCCGCCACCAGCGCGGCGTGCAGTTGCACGACCTGCGCAGTGCGGTGCAGGTCTGGAGCGCCCGCTACGGGCAGCGTGCATGGCTGCGGCAGATCTCCGTGCCGGTGAGCACCGAGCAGGAGGACCAGTTGCTCCGAACGGTCGCCCGGCTCGACGGCACTCCGTTCCCGTCCACCGCCAAGCTGACGGGCCGCTGGTTCGCCGGCCGGCTCCCGCTGAGCCGGAAGACGGCACGAGACCGGGTGCCCGGGGGAGGCGGTCTCGAAAGTGCTTACTGCGCAGAGGTGGTGGCGGTGACGATGGAAGAAATGGGGCTGCTCGAGCAACGGCGGCGCGGCAGCAACTGGTACGACCCGGGCCGGTTCTGGAGTGGGGACCGGCTTCCCCTCGCGCCCGGCGTGGACTTCGGCGGCGAGATCGAGGTTCTGCTCGACGACGAGGATCTCGCCACGGGGCGGGCGCTCGGCGGCACCGCGAGCGCTGCGCCTCCCGAATGACCGCGGCACCGGGGACGGCGCAAAAAAGGACCCCTCCGAGGAGGGGTCCTTTTCAGCGAACGGAAGGGCGGATCAAACGCCGGCGAGAAGCTCGGCGGTGGTGATCGCCTGGGCGACACCCTGCAGGGTTGCCGCGATCTTGACGGCCTCCCAGACCTGTTCCTTGGTGAGGCCCTCCTTGCGGACGACGTTGTCGTGCGCAGCAGTGCAATCGTGGCAGCCGTTGATCGTGGAGACCGCGAGCGACCACAGTTCGAAGTCGGACTTCTCGACGCCGGGGTTGCCGATGATGTTCATCCGCAGACCCATCCGCACCTGGGCGTAGTCGTCACCGAGGAAACCCTTGGCTCGGTAGGCGACGTTGTTCATGCCCATGATGGACGCGGCACCGAGGGCGGCGTTGTACGCCTCCGCGGACAGCACGTCGGCAGCTTCTTCGGAGATCTCCTTGAGCACGGTCGGCGACTTGGTCGCGGCCGCGGCGGCGAGGAACGTGCCCCACAGCTGCTGCTCGTTGAGTTCCGTCGAACGCGCAAGGGAGCCGAGGTTGAGCTTGAGGTCCTTGGCGTACTCCGGCAGAGCGTTCTTCAGGTTCTCGACACTCACTGCAGCGCCGCCTTGACGAGCTCACCCGCATTGAGGGTCGGGTCGTTCTTCTTCCAGTTGCATGCGCACAGCTCGTCCGACTGCAGAGCGTCGAGGACACGGAGGACCTCGTCGACGTTGCGGCCCACGGAACCGGCGGTGACGGAGACGAACTGGATCTCGTTGTTCGGGTCCACGATGAACGTCGCGCGGTCGGCGACGCCGTCCTTGTTCAGAACACCGGTGGCCGAGACGAGCTCACGGTTGAGGTCCGACAGCATCGGGAACGGGAGGGTCTTGAGATCCTCGTGCTGTGCGCGCCACTGGAAGTGGACGAACTCGTTGTCGACGGAAGCGCCGAGCACCTGTGCGTCACGATCGGCGAACTCGTCGTTCAGCTTGCCGAACGCGGCGATCTCGGTCGGGCACACGAAGGTGAAGTCCTTGGGCCAGAAGAAGATGATCTTCCACTTACCGGCGTAGTCGTCGCTGGTGATGGTGGTGAAGTAGTCATCGGGCTGGGTGGCGTCGACCTGGGTCAGGTCTCCGCCGACGAGGGCCTTCAGGTTGAAAGCGGGGAACTGATCGCCAATGGTCAGCAGTGCCATTCTCGGTCCTCTCGATAAGTCGTGAACAAGCGAGTCGATCACGCGCTTCCGCGCCGGTCGGCACGGAATCATGCGTTACCGGACGATCCTGTCGGACCGTTCTCCGGTATGAAAACCATCTTGCCGGAAACCTTTCAAAAGGTAAAGGTGATTGGTGGCACTAGACTGATAGGCGTGTCCGATCAGAGTTATCAACCCACCCTGTCGCAGCTGCGTGCCTTCGTGGCAGTCGCGAAGTATCGCCATTTCGGTACTGCGGCTACGAGATTGAATGTGAGCCAGCCCACTCTTTCTCAGGCGTTGGCGGCCCTCGAGAACGGTCTCGGGGTCCACCTGATCGAGCGCAGTACCCGTCGCGTGCTGGTGACTCCGGCGGGCGCGCGATTGTTGCCGCAGGCGCAGGTGATCCTCGACGCGGCCGACGGTTTCGTCGCCGCGGCCGCCGGCGCCTCCGACGGATTGTCCGGCCCGCTCCGTCTGGGGTTCATACCCACGGTCGCCCCCTACGTGCTGCCGGATCTGCTTCCCGCGCTCGGTGTGACGATGCCCAACCTGGTGCTCCACGTCGTCGAGGACCAGACCGCGCGGCTGCTCGGAGCGCTGCGGGCGGGGACACTCGACGCTGCGGTGGTGGCGCTGCCCTCCGACATCTCCGGGGTGGTCGAAATGCCGTTGTATTCCGAGGACTTCGTGCTCGTCGTGCCCAAGGGGCACGAGCTGGCCGGTCGTACGGACGTGCCGCTCTCCGCTCTCGACAACGCCCCCTTGCTGCTGCTCGACGAGGGGCACTGCCTGCGTGACCAGACACTCGATCTGTGCCGGTCCGTCGACGCCCGGCCGGTGGCCGGCGACACCCGCGCGACATCCCTCGCGACCGTCGTGCGGTGCGTCGCGGGGGGACTGGGGATCACGCTCGTTCCCGCGTCGTCGATTCCGGTCGAGACGGCGCGCGGAGATCTTGCGATGGCGTACTTCGCATCTCCCGCGCCGAGCCGCACCGTCGGGCTGGTCGTCCGGTCGTCCACCGCCCGCGCGGCCGACTATCGGGCGCTGGCCGATCTCATCAGGATGCAACTGCCTCCGCAGGTCCGTCCCATCGCCTGAGTGCGCGTCAGCCGCGTCCCTTGCGGGGCCGGCCCGAACCCTTGGGCCGGGTGGCTTTGCCGCCTCGTGCCTTCTGCTTCTTGTCGCCGACGACGCGCCGCGGCTGGGATCCTTGTCGTTCCCCGCGCCGAGGACCCTTGCGGTCCTTGGTGTTCTCCGCGGGGGTTTCCGAATCCTGTTGCCGTCCCCGGGAACTGTTGGCGGTGCGGCCGCGGACAATACCGACGAACGTGTCGACGAGATCGGTGGTGTTCTCGGTCATCCACACGAGCCCGACCTGCGATGCGGGCGCATCGGTGACGGGCCGGTAGGTGAGGTCCTTGCGATGGTGGAGGCGGGCGAGCGACTGAGGAGTGACGAGCACACCGACCTCGGAGGCCACGTGGGAGATCGCGGTCTCCGTGTCGGCGGGTCGCTCGAACGCCTCTTCGCCGGGGAAGGTGGCCCAGTCCAGCACTTCGTCGAGCGGGTGCAGCACCGTTTCGTCCGCGAGATCGGCGACGGAGACGGAGTCGACGGCGGCGATCGCGTGTTCCTTCGGAACAACCACCACGGATGCCTCGGTGTAGAGGTTGATCACCGACAGTCCGTCCCGCTCGAGCGGCAGGCGCAGCAGAGCGATGTCGGCGCTTCCGTCCCGCAGGGGGTCGGCGCCCGCCGTCGGTTCCACGGGGACGAGTTCGATCGGGACGTCCGGCATACGTTCGATCCACACCCGGACCCACTTGGTGGGGGTGACCCCAGGGACATAGGCCAGCCGGAACGCCTGCGCGGACTCTTCGTTCACCTGGTCAGGTTACCGGTACGGCGCGTGCCCGAACCGCGTCAGCCCTCTGCCACCTCGAACTCGTCGAACACCACCTCGCCTGCCGCATCCGACTCCGCGAGGTTGACCTCGGCGAGCAGTGCCCATCCGTGGTCGCCCTGAGGATCGTGCAGCGTTTGGCGGACCCGCCACACGTCGGTGTCCATCTCCACCGAGAAGAGTTGCGGCCCACGGGCGTCGGGCCCGGTACCGATCTCGGAGTACTCCTCGAAGTACAACTCGAGGAGGTCCTCCCAGTCCTCCGCATCCAGACCGTCACCGAGCTGGGCGAGGTCGTACCAACGGCGGCGCGCCGCGAGTTCCACGCGCTTGAACATCGCATTGCGGACCATGACCTTGAAGGCACGCGTGTTCGCGGACAGCGGCCGCGGAACGTCGGCCCCGAACGCGACCTGCTGGTCGTCCGATTCGACACCCGGGTTCGTCAGCGATTCCCATTCGTCGAGCAGGGACGAATCGACCTGCCGGATGAGCTCACCGAGCCACTCGATGATGTCCTCGAGTTCCTCGGTGCGCGCCACGTCCGGCACCGTCTGGCGCAGCGCGCGGTAGGCGTCGGCGAGGTACCGCAGCACGAGCCCTTCCGATCGCGCGAGACCGTAGTGGCTCACCAATTCGGAGAAGGTCATCGCGCGCTCGATCATGTCGCGCACCACCGATTTCGGGGACAACGGCGTCTCCGACACCCAGGGATGGCCCCCGCGATAGGTCTCGAACGCCGGATCGAGCAGCTCGGCGAGCGGCTTCGGCCAGGTGACCTCCTCCAGCAATTCCATGCGCTCGTCGTACTCGATACCGTCGGCCTTCATCTGGGCCACGGCTTCCCCGCGTGCCGCGTGCTGCTGCGCCATGAGGATCTGCCGGGGATCGTCGAGCGTCGATTCGATCACCGAGACGACATCGAGGGCGTAGCCGGGAGCATCGATGTCGAGCAGTTCGATCGCGGCCAGTGCGAAAGGCGACAACGGCTGGTTCAGCGCGAAATCGCGCTGGAGATCGACCGTCAACCGGGCCCTGCGGCCGTATTCGTCGGGTTCGTCGAGTTGCTGGACCACACCGGCCTGGAGCAGACCCCGGTAGAGGGAGATCGCCTTGAGGATGTGCTTGCGCTGCGCGGGCCGGGGTTCGTGATTGTCCTCGAGCAGATGCCGCATGGCGTCGAAACAGTTGCCGGGCCGCGCGATCACGTTGAGCAGCATCGAGTTGCTCACGGCGAACCGCGACTGCATCGGTTCCGGCGACGCGACGATGAGCTTGTCGAACGTGCCCTCACCCCACGAGACGAACCCCTCCGGCGCCTTCTTCCGCTGCACCTTGCGGCGCTTCTTCGGGTCCTCGCCCGCCTTCGCGAGGGCCCGGACGTTCTCGATCTCGTGCTCGGGCGCCTGCACGACGACCGTGCCCATGGTGTCGTACCCGGCCCGGCCGGCGCGGCCCGCGATCTGGTGGAATTCGCGCGCCTTGAGTTGCCGCGTGCGGGTGCCGTCGTACTTGGTCAGTCCGGTGAGCAGCACCGTGCGGATCGGAACGTTGATTCCGACACCCAGCGTGTCGGTGCCGCAGATCACCTTCAAAAGACCGTCCTGCGCGAGCTTTTCGATCAATCTCCGGTACTTGGGCAGCATTCCCGCGTGGTGGACGCCGATGCCGTGCCGCACGAGCCGGGACAGGGTCTTGCCGAATCCCGTCGAGAACCGGAATTCGCCGAGTGCGGCCGCGATCGCCTCCTTCTCGGCTTTCGTGCACATGTTGACGCTGGTCAGTGCCTGGGCACGCTCGAGTGCGGCGGCCTGGGTGAAGTGGACGACGTACACCGGTGCCTGGTGAGTGGTGACCAGCTCTTCGATCGCTTCACCGATGGGGGCCTGCGAATACGAGAAGGTCAGGGGCACCGGTCGCTCGGTCCCCGAGACCTCGACGGTCGGGCGCCCGGTGCGACGAGTGAGGTCCTTCTGGAGGAACGACACGTCCCCGAGGGTCGCGGACATGAGCAGGAACTGCGCGTGAGGCAGTTCGATGAGGGGCACCTGCCAGGCCCATCCACGGTCGGGGTCGGAGTAGAAATGGAACTCGTCCATGACCACCTGGCCGATGTCCGAGTCCGGGCCTTCGCGCAGTGCGAGGTTGGCGACGATCTCCGCGGTCGCGCAGATGATCGGGGCGGTCGGGTTCACCGAGGCGTCGCCGGTCATCATCCCGACCCGGTCGGCTCCGAAGACCTCGCACAATGCGAAGAACTTCTCGCTGACGAGCGCCTTGATCGGTGCGGTGTAGAACGTGCGCTTGCCGGCCGCGAGCGCGAAGAAATGGGCTCCGATCGCCACCATCGATTTGCCCGACCCCGTGGGCGTCGCGAGGATCACGTGCGAACCGCCCACGAGTTCCATCAGCGCTTCCTCCTGCGCCGGGTAGAGCGACAGTCCCCGATCCGTCGTCCAGGAGGTGAAGGCGTCGAAGAGGGTGTCGTCGTCGACGGGGTCGGGTATCAGATCGGGAAGCAGCACTGCTCCAGGCTAGTCGCCCGGTGGCGAGGGCCTTTCCGCGCTGCCGTTCCGTCGCGGCAGCGGACCGCGAGGCCTGCTACGTGGCGCTGCGCTCGTCGGACTCCATCACGTCGAGCACGGCCATGCGGGTGGCCGGGCCGCCGGTGATGCGCGATTCGCTCACCCCGGAGACGAGGAGCTTCCGCCAGCTCTCCTCGTCGAACTGCAGGGGCGCGGTGTTGTCGAGGAAGTTCTCCACGACCCGGAGGAAACGCAGGGGATCGTCCCGGAACGGGAAGTGGCCGGCGCCGCGGAACACTTCGAGTCGGGAACCGGGCATCGCGGAATGCGCGAGGTAAGCGTGCCCCACCGGAATGACGCTGTCGCGGTCGCCCCAGATCAGCTGCACCGGCAGATCCTCGGTGAGGTAACTGCGGTCGAGCATGGTCACCACCTGGCCACGCCAGTCGACAACCGCCCGCAGGGTCCGCAGATAGGCCTGGCACGCCGTCGGATCCGGAAGTTCGCCGAGGATACGTACCAGGTCGGAGGCGTCGTGCAGGAGTGCGCCGGGCTTGAGCGGCGACTTGTTGAGCTGGCCCAGCGCGGAGCCGGCGAGCCTCATCGCCGGCATCGCACCCGGTATGCGCAGGAGCTTGAGCACCTCGCTGACGACGGGTACCGACACCATGCGCAGGACAGGGTGGACATCCTTGGTGACGCCGCCCGACGACACGAGCACGAGTCGCTCGACCCTGCCCGGGAACTGGTACGCGAACTGCATCGCGACTCCGCCGCCGAGGGAGTGGCCGACGACCGTGACCTTGTCGATCCCGAGCACCGACAGCAGGTCACGCATGCCGTTGGCATACGCGGCGACGGAGTAGTCGGCTCGCGGCTTGTCCGATCGGCCGTGGCCGAGCAGATCGGGGGCGATCACGGTGTACTTCTCGGCGAGGTGCGGAATCACGTCCGTCCACGTCGAAGAGTTGTCACCGATACCGTGGATGAGCAGCAGCGCAGGTCCGCTGCCGGCCATCCGGAACGCGCGCCGGTAGCCGTGGATCGTGCGGAAGACCATGCGCGGTTCCTTGTCGGGAACCGGGCGGAGCTTCCTCGGACGCGCTGTGGTCATCACCGTCTCCTGCCGACGTGGGGAGGCACCTACGTACGGCCGGTTTCTCGACCTGACGGTAATCGCCGCCCGGAGTCACTCTTGCATGCCGCGAGAGCGTACCGAGTGTATGTGACGCGATGGGCGACGATCGTAACGGTCATGAAACGTCCCACCGTGGACCCGCCGCGTCGTGACGCGCCCCGTTCCGCTCAGAGCGACTGATCGGTATCGTCGTCGCCGCGCTGGCCGTATTCCGCGAGGAAGCGCTCGAATTCCGCCCCGAGTTCCTCGCCGGTCGGCAGATTCTCGTCGGTCGGCAGGGGAGAGGTCTGCTGTTCCTGCGCGGCCACGTAGCTGTCGTACTGCCGTTCGAGGGCCTGCACCACTCCCTGTACTTCCTCGTTGCCCTCGATGTGCTCGTCGATCTGCTCACGGACCCGTGCCGCGGCCTCGTCGAGTGCCTGCAGCGGAATGTCGAGATCGCCGATCTCCGCCACGTGGGTGAGAAGCGTCTCGGCGGCCGCCGGGTAGTCGGTCTGTGCCAGGTAGTGCGGCACGTGCACGGAGAATCCCACCGACTCGTGTCCGTGCTGCGCCATGCGGAGCTCGAGCAGCGACGACGCCCCCGCCGGAATCTGCAACTCACCGGACCAGCGGTGGTGGCCGGCGATGAGGTCCTTGTTCGTGGAGTGGGCGGTAACCGAGAGCGGCCTGGTGTGCGGTGTCGCCATCGGGATGGAGTTGAGGCCGATCGTGCGCCGCACGCCGAACTGCTCGGCGAGCAGGCGCACCGCGGTGATGAACCGCTCCCATTTGAGATCCGGTTCGCTGCCCGCAAGCAGCAGGAACGGAGTTCCCGCATTGTCGATGAGGGCGTACAGGTTCAGCTCGGGGGCCGCATAGTCGGAGAAATGGTCCGACTTGAAGGTCATCAGCGGTCGCCGGGAGCGGTAGTCGATGAGGTCGTCGACCGCGAACGACGCCACGAGTTCGGTCTCGAGCGTCTCCCTCAGATGCGTGGTGGCCAGCCGGACCGAATGTCCGGCGTCCGCGAACCCTTCGAGGCCGTGAACGAGAACCGGACCCTGCCCGTCGGTGGTCATGAGTTGTGGAGCCGGGAACTCCAGCTCGTACATCCGGGACTGCTCGTCCATTGGGGAACCACTCCGATCACACTGCGCCGTCGTAGCCTTCCCGCCGGTGCAGCACCGGCGTGGCATGGTGGTGTCCGAGTCTAATTGAAGCGGCGGTGGCGATTTCCCGGGTCCGGGCCCCGCTGGACTGTGGACGACGGAGGTTCGGGTGGCGAAGTGCGACGCTCCACGGTGCAGGACCGCCGACGACCCTCGCCCGCCCCGCCCGGCCGCGCGCCGCACGATCACGGCAGCGATACTCCTCACCGGCGCATCAGTCCTGGTCGCAGCGTGCACGACCAGCATTTCCGGTGTCGCACGCCCCGAGGCCACGCCGCACACCGGCAGCCCGCCGGCCACCGCGGCGCCGCCACCCGGCGCCGCTCCCGGTAGCGGAAGCACCCCAGCCGAATTGCTCTTGCCGGTCGACCGCTTCCCGGAGCCGTACAGTGCCGTGGTCCTGCCCCCGCAGGCGGTGGCGCAGGCGGCGCCGGACCTCACCGGGATCCCACCGGGTGCCCGCGTGAACCCAGGCGGCTGCCTGCCGCCGCCGCAGGACTACGGGCCGGGAGGGACGGCGATGGCCGTCGGCACCGACACCGGCGGCCGCGCCACGCTCAGCGTCGAAGTGACGACCCCGGCGGAGCCCCTCGCGGACTACCGTCGCCACCTGGTCGAGTGCGCGCGGGTCGAGGCCACCCACCGGGGCGTCACCGCGACCGTCACCACGGCGCTCGAACCCGACCCGCCGGTGCTCGTCCCGGGCTCGGAGACACTGGCGTTGTCCCGGACGGTCACCTCGGGGGAAGGCCCGGACGCTCTCGCTCAGTCGATACTCACGCATACCGCCCAACTCGGGGACGTGCGCGTGCTGGTGACGTACATGTCGTTCGAATCGGGCGCCGCGGACGCCGAGAACGTCGATCGGGTCTACGCGGACGCGGTGCGGTACGCGCTCGAAGCCCGGCCACGGTAGACGCGGGTACCCACGCGCCGGCCACGTGCGTCCGCGGCGGTACCGGCACGCCGCGCGGTTGTCCACAGAGCGCGGGTCGATCCCCAGAGCGCACCGATGGAGCCCCGGAGGCACCGGACCTGTCCTCGGGCCGGGAGACCGTTCGGGCATGACCACACCCACCTCGTCCTCACGCCCGCTCCGCCTCACCGATATCGGAGACCTGATCGCAGCGGTGCCCGCGCTGCTCGGGTTCCGTCCCGCGCGCTCCCTCGTCGTTCTCAGCCTCTCGCCCGTGACAACCCGGCCGGGTGAGACGGGGGCCGCCACGATCGGAGCGGTGATGCGGCACGACCTGTTACTCGACGGACCCCGAGACGGGACGCAGGACCCGATGCGCGAGGCGTTCCGCCGGTTCCGTGCCGTGTGCGCACGTGAGGAAGCCGACTCGGTGATCGCGATCCTCGTCGACGACAGGCTTCAGGACCCTCACGGACCTGCCGCCGGCCGTGCTCACGCCCTCCTCGAGGAGTTCGCCGCCTATCTCGCGACCGCCGACATCGTGCTCGGCGGTGCGCTCGCGGTCCCCGCCATCGATGCCGGCGCAACGTGGTTCGTTCCCGGTCGCGACGATTCCGGGACGGTGCCCGACCCCGACGCCTCCGTCGTGGCGGCCACCCGGGTGTTCGACGGCAACCCCATCCGGCGAACTCGCAGCGAACTCACCACACTCCTCGAGCCCTACCCGGCGAGTTTCCGCGCCGACGTCGCGAGCAGGCTCGACGCGGCCGTGCACGCCCGCGACCTCGCGTACGAGCGTGCCGAACGGAGCGGAGGATCCGCCGCCGCCGACCGGGCCGAACTGGGAACCCTCCTGGCCCTGGTCCTCCTGGGCCGCGACGGGGAACATCTGCTGCCGGGGGAATGCGCCGAACTGGCTGTGATCCTTGCGAACCGGACCGTCCGGGACGCCGCGCTGGCCCTCGCAACAGGACCGTGGGCGGGCGCCGCCGAACGCCTCTGGGTGGATCTGGTACGCGCCCTGCCCGACCCCGAACGCGCCGATGCGGCCGCACTGGTGGCGTTCGGAGCGTACGTGCGCGGCGACGGGCCGTTCGCCGGCGTCGCTCTCGGGGTCGCGCTGGAATCCGATCCGCGACACCGGCTTTCCGATCTACTCGATCAGGCGTTGCAGGCAGGGTTGCGTCCTGACGCGATCAGGAGCCTCGCAGCGACCGGATACGAGATCGCCGCGAGACTGGGTGTCGCACTACCGCAGGACGGACCTGCCCGGTGACTCAGCCGCGACGTGCGGCGTGCGAGCGATCGCCGAGGCTCTTGGTGAATTCCCAGGCGTCCGAGACGATCTCGTCGATATCGGTGTGTTTCGGAGCCCATCCGAGTTCGTTCATCGCCCGAGCACTCGACGCGATCAGCACCGCGGGATCGCCGGCCCGGCGGGGGGCGTCGACCGACGCGATCGGCAGTCCCGTGACGCGTTCGCACGCAGCGATCACTTCTCGGACACTGAAACCTTCACCGCTGCCGAGGTTGTAGATGCGGTGGCGACCCGGTTCCGACCGCGTGAGCGCCAGGACATGCGCGTCGGCGAGATCCTTGACATGGATGTAGTCGCGCACCGCGGTCCCGTCCTTGGTGGGCCAGTCGGTGCCGAACACGGAGATGTGGTCTCGCTGCCCGAGCGCCACCTGCAACACCAGGGGAATCAGGTGGGTCTCCACCGTCCGGTTCTCACCTGCACCGCCGTACGCCCCGGCGACGTTGAAGTACCGCAGGCTCGTCGCCGCCAGACCGTGCGCGTGGGAGTACGACGAAATCGCATGATCGATGGCCAGCTTGGACGCGCCGTACGGATTGGTGGGTCTCGTCGGTGCGTCCTCGACGATCGGTACCTCGTCGGGCTCACCGTAAGTCGCCGCCGTCGACGAGAACACCAGACGGGGAGTGCGCGATCGCCGGATCGCCTCGAGCAGCGTCAAGGTTGTGACGACGTTGCCCTGCCAATACTTTTCCGGGTGTTCGACGGATTCGCCGACGAGCGACTGCGCGCCGAAGTGCAGCACGCCGTCGAAGCGGGGGCCGTCGTCACCGGAGCCGAGGACCTCGGTCGCGACCGTCGCGATGTCGCCTTCGACGAATTCGGCACCGGTGGGGACCGCGTCGGCGTTGCCTGTGGACAGGTCGTCGACCACAACCACCTCGTGGCCTTGTTCGAGCAGCACTGTGCTGCACACGCTGCCCACATACCCGGCACCGCCGGTCACCAGAAGTCTCACGCTGTGGATCCCCTCTTCACAGGCCCGCCGCGGGCCTGTGAAGAGGTCTGCATCAAACCTGTTTCACCTGCACGGCGTGGGCCATCTCGTCGGAAAGCTCGAAGCTGTTGTGCCCGGCCACGGTGATGGTCACCGAGCCCGGGCGCGTCTCGACTGTAACGCGCGCGTCCGGGACGACTCCGGCCTCACGCAGGCGCGCGATGACATCGGGGTCGGACTGCACGTATTCGGCGAGCCGACGCACCACGACCGCGGTCGGTTTACCGGCGGGAATCTCCGTCAGCCGAACCAGCTTCTCGTCGGGAGCAGCATCCTTGTCCAAGCCCAGCTGTGCCAGGCCGGGGATCGGGTTTCCGTACGGGGACGTCGTCGGGTTGTTGAGCACCTCGACCAGTCGCCGCTCGACCTCCTCGCTCATCACGTGCTCCCAACGGCACGCCTCGGCATGCACGTTCTCCCAGTCGAGGCCGATCACGTCGACGAGGAGTCGCTCCGCGAGACGGTGCTTGCGCATGACCGACACCGCGAGGTCGCGGCCTTTCTCGGTCAGTTGCAGATGGCGGTCGCCGGCGACGCGCAACAGGCCGTCCCGCTCCATGCGGGCGACCGTCTGGCTGACGGTGGGTCCACTCTGCTCGAGGCGTTCGGCGATGCGCGCACGCAACGGCACGACGCCTTCCTCTTCCAGATCGTAGATCGTCCGGAGATACATCTCCGTGGTATCGACCAGGTCCTTCACTCTCACACCCCTTCGTCTGCGCCGATTCTAACCGTGCGAATAGGGCGGTGGGGGCGCCCTTGGTTGCTCGCGCGTCCCATCCCGGACCAGTAGCGTCTGTGTTCATGACCACTAGCTCCACCGCCGAGGGCGGTACGACACAATTGGGCGGCGATCGAGTGGTGGTGTGGAGCCCCGAATACCTCGACTACCGGTGGGGCCCGACACACCCGATGAACCCCACGCGGCTCGATCTCACCATGGCGCTGTCGAAGAGTATCGGTCTGCTCGAGGGTGTCGAGACGGTCCATCCGTCTCCCGCGGACGATGTGGACCTGCTGCGCATCCACACCCCGGCCTACCTCGATGCCGTCAAACGGGCCGGCGCGGTCGCCCCCGGTACCGCTGCCGTCGCCGACGCCCCGCACGGCCTGGGTACCGAGGACAATCCGATCTTCCCCCGCATGCACGAGGCGAGTGCCACCCTCGCCGGCGGCACACTCGCCGCCGCCCGGGAGATCGCCTCGGGCCGGACCCTGCGCGCGGTGAGCATCGGCGGGGGAATGCACCACGCGATGGCCGACTGGGCCGCCGGATTCTGCGTCTACAACGACGCCGCGATCGCGATCTCCTGGCTTCTCGACAACGGTTACGACCGCATCGCCTACGTGGACGTCGACGCGCATCACGGTGACGGAGTCCAGCACGCCTTTCTCGGCGACCCGCGGGTGCTCACCATCTCTCTCCACCAGCACCCCGCGACGCTGTGGCCCAACACCGGATGGTCGAGTGAGGTGGGCTCGGGTGAGGCCGAGGGGACCTCGATCAACATGCCGGTTCTGCCCGGCACTGTCGATTCCTTGTGGCTGAGGGCTTTTCACGCGGTGGTGCCCGGAGCGCTCGCTGCGTTCCGCCCGCAGATCCTCATTAGCCAGTGCGGCGCCGACAGTCACCGCGAGGACCCTCTCGCAGATCTGGCGCTGACCGTCGACGGTCAGCGGGCCTCCTATCTCGCCATGCGTGATCTCGCGGACCGGCACTGCGAAGGCCGCTGGCTCGCAGTCGGCGGCGGCGGTTACGGGTTGGTTCGCGTCGTGCCCCGGGCATGGACCCACCTCATCGCGGCGGCGCTCGACCGCGAGATCGACCCCACCACCGCCGTTCCGGAAGACTGGCGCGAACGGGTCGGCGCCCTCGCACCCGGAGTGGATCTGCCGACCGTCATGGGGGAGGACTCGGACGTGTCCTACCTTCCCTGGGACGGCCCGGGAGGTACCCCGGAAACCGGGGTGGCGTCTCTCGATCGGGCGCTCACCCGTATCGACTCGGCGATCATCGCCACACGCCGATCGGCGTTCCCGCTGCTCGGCCTGGATCCGGAGGACCCGCGTGACTGAATCCCAGCAAGTACCGGCGGACCCGGGCCTCGAGTCCGGGAAAAGCGAGGCGGAGATCGCTGCCGATGCGGCACGCGAGCGCGCGCTCAGCGTCGCCCGGGACTATCCCCGTCACTGGGTCGCCGACGTCCTGGCCTCCGATGGCGGCGTCGTGCATCTGCGGCCCATCGTCCCCGAGGACGCCGACCGCATCGTGGAGTTCCACAGCAAACTGTCGGAACGGACCCGGTACCTGCGGTACTTCGGGCCGTATCCCACGATTTCGAAGAAGGACCTGTTCCGGTTCACCGTCGTCGATCACCACACCCGTGTCGCGTTCGTGGCGCTGCTCGGCGACGAGATCATCGCGGTCGGGCGGTACGAAGGACTCCCGGACGAGGGGGACGGGTTGTCCGCCGAGGTCGCGTTCACCGTCGCCGACGCGCATCAGGGGCGCGGTCTGGGGCCGATCCTGCTCGAGCATCTCGCGGGTGCGGCAGCCGAGAACGGCCTGCACACCTTCGTCGCGGAGGTTCTCGCCGAGAACCGGCACATGATCACGGTGTTCCGCGAAGCGGGATACCAGGTCAGCCGCAGTTTCGAGGGCGGGGTGGTGCGACTCGAGTTCGCCATCGACCCCACCGAAGCGCTCGTCTCGGTGCGGAACGCCCGCGAACGCGCCGCCGAGGCGCGCAGCGTCCGCAACATCCTCGGCCCCGGCAGCGTCGCGGTGATCGGTGCGTCCACCGACAGCCGCAAGGTCGGTAATGCGGTGCTCGTGAACATGCTGCGCAGCGGGTTCACCGGACCGGTGTACCCGGTCAACGCGGAACACCGATCGGTGCGGGGGGTGCGCGCCTACCCCACGGTCCGCGACATCCCGGACGAGGTCGACCTCGCGATCGCCGCGGTGCCCGCCGAGTCCATCGACGCCGTACTCGACGACTGTCTCGCCAAAGGCGTCAAGGCGCTGCTCGTCGTCTCGTCCGGATTCGGCGAAACCGGGCCGGAGGGGCGCGACGCGGAACGGCGACTCGCCCTCGCCGCCCGCTCCCACGGCATGCGGCTGATCGGCCCGAACGCGCTCGGCGTGGCCAACAACGATCCGTCGATTCTGCTCAACGCGACCCTGGCACCGGTACTTCCGTCGCTCGGCAACGTCGGCTTCTTCTGCCAATCGGGCGCTCTGGGTATCGCCATCCTCGACGAGGCCGCGAAGACCGGGGTGGGCCTGTCGTCGTTCGTCTCCGCCGGCAACCGCGCCGACCTGTCCGGCAACGACCTGCTGCAGTACTGGGACACCGACCCGGCGACCGAGGTGGTGCTGCTGTACCTCGAGAGCTTCGGCAACCCGCGCAAATTCTCGCGGATCGCCCGCCGGGTGGCGCGCAGCAAACCGATCGTGGCGGTCAAGAGCGGACGCCATGCCGTACCGCCGGCCCTCGCGGCACGTACCGGCGAAATGGACGACACCATGGTGCGCAGTCTGTTCGAACAGGCCGGTGTCGTGCAGGTGGAATCCATTGCGCAACTGTTCGACTCGGCTCTGCTCTTCGGGTATCAGCCGCTGCCCGCCGGGCCGCGAGTTGCCGTCATCGGCAATTCCACGGCTCTCGGTGTGCTCGCGGTCGACGCCGCACGCGGTGAAGGACTCGTGGCACCGGAGTCGGTGGACCTCGGGCCGCAAGCGACCCCGGACGAGTTCGCCGAGGCCGTGGCGCACGCATTGGATTCGGCGAGCATCGATGCGGTGATCGCGGTGTTCGTGCCACCGGTCGCGGTGGACGTGCAACCGTTCGCCCAGGCACTGCGCGATGCGGTCTCCGGATCCGACAAGCCCGTGGTGACGACCTTCCTCGCCACCGAAGGCATCCCGGATGTTCTCGCCGTGCGCGATTCCGCCGGCAACCCCACCCGCGGGTCGGTGCCGTCGTACCCGGGGCCCGAGCGTGCGGCCAAGGCGCTCGCGCGGGCATGGCGTTATGCGAAGTGGCGCAGCAGGCCGCCGTCGCAGGTGGTGCGCCCGGCGGGGATCGATCCCGACCGGGCCCGCGCGCTCGTCCAGGGGTGGCTCGAGACCACTCCCGAGGGCAGGTACCTGTCCGACACGGAGGCGGCGCTGCTACTGGCGTGTTACGGCGTGCACGTCGCGGATTTCCGGGCGGTGACCACCGAGTCCGAAGCGGTCGCGGCGGCGAAGGAGATCGGTTTTCCGGTCGCCGTGAAAGCCACCGGGGCGCAGTGGCGCCATCGTCCCGACCTGAGTGGGGTACGGCTCGATCTCGTCGACGCGGAATCCGTGCGGATCGCGTACCGCGACCTTGCGGCGATGTCGGGCGAGCCGCTGCTGCACGTGCAGAAGATGGCGGTCAAAGGCATCGGATGTGCGATCCGCGTGCAGGACGATCCGTCGTTCGGCGCACTCATCTCGTTCGGCCTCGCCGGTGTCATCTCCGACCTTCTCGGCGACCGGGCGTACCGGGTGCTGCCCCTGACCGAGGACGAAGCGGCCGAACTGATCGACGCACCGAAGGCCGCACCGCTGCTCTCCGGCTACCGCAACGCGGCCCCGGTGCACAAGGCGGCGCTGGTGGATTTCGTCCAGCGGATCTCGGCTCTCGCCGACGATCTGCCCGAGGTGCGCGATCTCGTCTGTGAGCCGCTGCTCGCGTCCCCTGTGGGTGTGGAACTGACCGACGCCCACGTGCGGGTCGGCCCGGAACCGCACCCGCTCGATCTGGGGCCCCGGCGCCTGCGCTGACCGCCGATCCGCGGGGGCGCCCCACAGACAAGACGATCCCCGAGGACCCAGCCCGGTCCTCGGGGATCTTTTACCGCTGACGCGCCCGGTCAGCTGGCATATGCGCGAAGGCGATCTGCGCGTTCGCCCTCGCGAAGCTTGCTCATCACTTCGCGTTCGATCTGCCGGACCCGCTCGCGCGACAACCCGAACAGCTTGCCGATCTGGTCGAGCGTGCGGGGCTGTCCGTCGTCGAGGCCGTACCGCAGGCGGATTACCTGCTGCTCGCGCTCGTCGAGCGTGCCCAGCACCGTCCGGACGTCGCTGTGCAGCAGTCCCGCGATGACGGCATTCTCGGCGGACGTGGCTTCGGCGTCTTCGATGAAGTCACCGAGCGGCGCCTCCTCGTCGTTGCCGACCGGCATGTCGAGGCTCACCGGGTCGCGGCTGTGGTCGAGCAGATCGGCGATCTTCTCGACCGCGATGCCCGATTCGCTCGACAGTTCCGCATCGGTGGCTTCCCGGCCGAGTTGCTGGTGCAACTCACGCTTGATCCGGGCGAGCTTGTTGACCTGCTCGACGAGGTGGACGGGCAGGCGGATCGTGCGGCTCTGGTCGGCCATGCCGCGGGTGATGGCCTGACGGATCCACCACGTGGCATAGGTCGAGAACTTGAAGCCCTTCGCGTAGTCGAACTTCTCCATCGCGCGGATCAGGCCGAGGTTGCCTTCCTGGATCAGGTCCAGCAGGGGCATACCACGTCCGGTGTACCGCTTCGCGAGCGAAACCACGAGACGCAGATTCGCCTCGAGCAGATGGCTGCGGGCGGCCTGGCCTTCGCGAACGACGATCGACAGGTCGCGCTTCTTCGCAGCAGTGAGCCGCTTCTTGGTCTCGAGCACGTGCTTGGCATACAGACCGGCCTCGATCCGCTTGGCCAGCTCCACCTCGTCGGCTGCCGTCAGCAGAGCTGTCTTGCCGATCCCGTTCAGATAAACGCGGACGAGATCAGCGGCGGGGCTCTGGCTGTCGATGTCCGAATCGACGCGAGCGGTTGTTGCGGGGCGTGCCATGACGTGCCTCCTCATCGGTGGTGTCTTACAAGCTTCAACGCTCGGAAGCCCACCGATAGTTCCCGTAAGACTGTGAGCACGACCGCACTGACCTGCGGAAACCTGCCGCTCGTCCTGAGAAGTTCCTGAGAGATCGTCCAGGCGGAACCCGCCACCGCCGCAGACGCCGGAATCAGGCCGGTTCGACCAGTCCGTGCCGGACCAGACCCTGGACGAGCGAGACGGCCTGTGCCGCCAACGCGTCCTCGTCTTCCCCGTGTGCGGCGGCAAGCAACGTCACCAGGTCCTCCAACGGCAATCCGTCGGCCCGGAATCCTGCGAGCAGCGCCGCGGCGAGGTCGTCGATCTCGTGTTGCCACCCGGGTCCGTTGCCGCGGTGCACGCGGACGACGGCTTCTTTCCAGCCCTCCGCGCCGGGAAGATAGACCCGCTCGAGAGCGGTGTCGGGCCGCAGAGTGAACCGCGCGCCGAGCACATCGTGGTTCCGGAGCCACTCGACACGCCGGAAGTAGTCGACCGCCTCGTTCCCGAGGGAATCGGTGGACCCGTGCCGCAGGTCTTCGGCGAGCACGTCCGACGGGCCGTCGGTCCGCCTCAGATAGACGAATCCGAACCCGACGCCCTCGACGCCGTTGCGTTCGAAGTGGTCGAGCCACTGCTCGGCGAGGGCTGCACCGTCGGGGTCGCGCTCGTCGGCGTCGCCGTCGCGCAGCCACGTCCCCACGTAGAGCGCGGGGTCCGCGACGTCTCGCTGGACGACCCAGGCGTCGACGCCGTGCGAAGGGAGCCAGGAGGCGACGCGGGCCCGCCAGTCCTCACCGTCGACGTGCACCCACGACGCGAGCATCGCAGCGGTTCCACCGGGGTTCAGATACCGGACCGCCTGCGAGACCATCAGCTTGCTGGCGCCGTCGAGATCCATCCCGGAGTCCCGGTAACTGTGCTCGACGTCGCCGGTGCTCACCACGAACGGCGGGTTCGCGACGATGCGATCGAATGTCCTGCCCGCGACCGGCTCGAACCACGATCCCTCGAGCAGTTCCAGGTCGATCTCGTTGAGCGCCGCGCCGGCGGCGGTGAGGGTCAGGCACCGCGGCGTGATGTCGGTTGCGGTCACCGTGTCCGCGTACTCGGCGGCGCGGATCGCCTGGACGCCACATCCGGTGCCCAGATCGAGCACCGATCCGACCCGGTCGGTGGGAGTGGCGTGGAGCAGCGACAGGGAGGCCTGCCCGACGCCGAGGACATGGTCGGGGCGGGTGACGGTGGGGCGGAGAGAGCCGTCGAGGTCCGAGAGCAACCACCGCGTGCCGGTCCCGGCGTCGAACGGGCGGAGGTCGAGGGCGGCGCGCACGCCGTCACCGTCGCGTTCGAGGAGTCCGGCCCGGATCGCGTCGGCCGGGGACAGGGGAGCGAGCGCGCGTGCCACGTCGTCCTCGGGGCAGGTGTCCTGCAACAGGAACAGGCGCACGAGCAGACCCAGATCACCGGCCCCGCGGGCCGCGCGGCGCGCCGGTACCGGCTCCCCGCGACCGTATGCGGCGTGCGCCTCGGGCCCGAGCAGTTCCCGCACGGCGTCGAGGTCGTAGCGGGATCGGTTCAGCGCCGTGCGCAGGGCAGGGCAGATCGACAGAAGCAGGTCGCGGTCCACCCCGGCATTCTCGCAGGGCGTCGTGCGTCAGCCGTCGATGACCCGGCGGTCGGGTGCCTCGATGGCGGGGTTCGTGTCGAAACGGCCGTCCCAGCGGCTCGGCTCGTCTTTGCTGCGCGGCGGCCGATCGTTGGCGATCAGCACGGCGACCCAGGGGAGCGGGATCGACAGGCCGATGATGGCCATCGATATCCAGGGGTTTTCGAAGACGCCGTACGCGATCGCCGCCAGGATGAGCGCGGGGATACGGAACGACATCAACGTGAGGTATTTGCGGACCCGCGCTCGGTGCTGGTCCTCGAGAGACGCCGACGCCTCCGTGATCAGAACCGGGTTATCGGGCGATCCGTGGTCGGGAGATCCACCGAAACCTGAAGTTCTTGCCATAGCCTCCACCTTCCCACGACAGGTCCCGAGATGCACACGCGCATCCTCGGCCGTCGTGCGGCATCATGGATACGTGAGCACGGATACCAAGGAACGGCCGGATACCACCCCCGACGAGACGACCGAGGACGATACTCCCAAGTTCTTCCACTACGTGAAGAAGGACAAGATCGCGGAGAGCGCGGTCATGGGAACCCACGTGGTTGCGTTGTGCGGCGAGGTTTTCCCTGTGACGCGATCGCCCAAACCCGGTTCGCCGGTGTGCCCCGAGTGCAAGAAGGTCTATGAAGGCCTCCGCAGAGGCGGCGAGTGAGCCTCGGGCTCGGTTCCGGCGCCCGGATCCAGCGGTAGTACATCGGCATCGTCGGCCGGGGGAGAACTCTCTTCCCCGGCCGCTTCTGCATATTCGGGTGCGGTGCTGTCCGGACGGGGCCGGTCGACTTTCGTGCCGCCCCGCTCGAGTTCCATGCACTCCCCGTCGGTGTCGGCTCGCTCGTGCCGGTCGATCGGGCACGCCTCGGGTTGCTGGTCTCCCGGGCGCAACAGATCGGAAATCCGGATCGGGCTGGCCGCGGTGAGCCGCCGCGTGAGGTTGGTGACCGGACCGAGTTCGGGTGACGGCACCTGATCGGCCTGCGCCGACAGCCACTCTTTCCACTGTTCCATCCTGGTCGCACGCGCCGGCCAGAACTCCTGAACGGTCGCGTTGAACTCGGCGCCCAGCACGACCGCGAATCCCAGGAAGAACGTGAACAGCAGGAACGCGATGGGCGCGGCCAGCGCTCCGTAGGTGTACCCGGTCGACGCGATGATCGTCAGGTACCAGCGCAGTCCCACGCTCGCGGCGATGAAGAACGCGCCGGCGACCAGCGCACCTCCGAGCAGCCGGTGCCAGGGCAGCGACTTCGGCAGGGCCACCTTGTAGAGCGTGGTGAGACCGAGGAGCAGCAGCAGTCCGACACCCGGGTAGTAGAACGTGTCGACGATGCTCGATCCGAGCGTGTACCAGGAGTCGGGCAGCAACCGGCCGATCATCGTCGGGCCCAGAGCGACGAGCGGCAGGGTGAACACCGCCAGGATGAGAAACATCACGTAGAGCAGCAGTCCGAAGATGCGCTGCCAGATCGGGTTGCGGTGGTTCTGCTGATGGTGGGCTTCCACGATCGAATCGACGAAGGTGGCAATCGCCGACGACCCCGCCCACAGCGACAGCACGAACCCGACGGACATCACGTCGGCGCGTCCGCGGTTGAGGACATCCTCGACCGTGGGCTGGATGATCTGGTCCACCACGCTGTCGCTGAACGCCGTACGGGTGAACGTGACGATCTTGGAGGTGATGATGTCCACCGTGTCGGGTCCGAACCATCCGCCCACGTAACCGAGGCTGCCGAGCAGCCCGAGCAGCAGTGGCGGCAACGACAGTGTCTGCCAGAAGGCCGCGGTTGCCGCCTTGCTGAAGATCGAGTGATTCCAGGACATCGCCAGGGTGTGGCCGATGACCTGCCCAGTCCGGCGTACCGCGTGCCGCAGGCGGCCGCGGGGCTGAGAGGTGGGGGATCGGGGTGTGTCGTTCATCTGCTTCCAGCATTCCCGACGACGTGCCGTCATGCGCGTAGCCGGGCCGGTAGGTGCAGGGAAAGTCTGCCACGATCCCGCCGGAGGTGATCGTCGGCGCGCGGTTCGTGACCGGGATCGGCGCGCGGAGACGTTAGGCTTCATGACGGTCGGCGTCCGGTCGAGGCGCACTGCGTCGCGGCACCGGCGGAGGTCGATCAGAGCTATGCGGACAAGGAGCACGAGAAACCGGTGAGCATCGAAACCGTCGGACAAGCTACGACCTCCGCCCCGGCGGGACAGCTGCGCGCCTGGCAGCGTCGCGCCCTGACCAAGTACCTGGCGACCAAGCCTCGTGATTTCCTGGCGGTGGCGACCCCGGGCGCCGGCAAGACCACCTTCGCGCTGCGTGTCGCGTCGGAACTGCTGCGCGACCGCACCGTCGATCAGATCACGGTGGTCGCGCCCACCGAACACCTCAAGCATCAGTGGGCGGCGGGTGCCGCGCGCGTCGGTATCGCCCTCGACTCGAATTTCTCGAACTCGACGGGCCAGACCTCGAGTGATTTCCAGGGTGTGGTCGTCACGTATGCACAGGTGGCCTCGCACCCCTTCAAACACCGGGTACGCACCGAAGCGCGCCGCACCCTCGTCATCCTCGACGAGATCCACCACGGTGGTGACGCCAAGAGCTGGGGTGAGGGCATCCGTGAGGCATTCGGTGACGCCACCCGGCGTCTCGCGCTGACCGGTACCCCGTTCCGCAGTGACGACAGCGCCATTCCGTTCGTCACGTACGAGCCGAACGGTGACGGACTGATGCAGTCCAAAGCCGACCACTCCTACGGGTACGCCGACGCCCTCGCCGACGGCGTGGTGCGGCCCGTGGTGTTCCTCGCCTATTCGGGCGAGGCGCGGTGGCGTACCAATGCGGGGGAGGAGTTCACCGCACGCCTCGGCGAGCCGCTGAGCGCCGAACAGACGGCGCGAGCGTGGCGTACCGCTCTCGATCCCGAGGGCGACTGGATCCCGGCCGTTCTGCGGGCGGCGAACACCCGCCTGGAACAGTTGCGTGCCGGGGGGATGCCCGACGCCGGTGGGCTCGTCATCGCGACGGATCAGACAGTCGCCCGCGCGTATGCCCGAGCGCTCGAGGTCATCACCGGGGAGGCGCCCGCCGTCGTCCTGTCCGACGATCCCACCGCCTCGAAGCGGATCTCGGAGTTCAGCGCCAGCACCCAGCGCTGGATGGTCGCGGTGCGAATGGTGTCGGAAGGCGTCGACGTGCCCCGTCTCGCAGTGGGGGTGTACGCGACGAGCGCCTCCACCCCGCTGTACTTCGCGCAGGCGATCGGACGGTTCGTGCGTGCACGCCGCAAAGGCGAGACCGCCAGCGTCTTCCTCCCGTCCGTTCCGGTCCTCCTCGACCTCGCCAGCCAGCTCGAGGCTCAGCGCGACCACATTCTCGGCAAACCCCACCGGGTGAAGGAGGGGTTCGACGACGAGTTGCTCGCCGACGCCAACCGCCGTAAGGACGAGCCGGGGGAGGACGAGAAGGCGTTCCAGTCGCTCGGTGCCGACGCCGAACTCGATCAGGTGATCTACGACGGTTCCTCGTTCGGCACCGCCACGTTCTCCGGGAGCGACGAGGAAGCCGACTATCTGGGGTTGCCCGGCCTGCTCGACGCGGACCAGATGCGAGCCCTGCTGCGGCAACGTCAGGAACAGCAACTCGAGAAGCCGAAAGCGGTTCCCGCGCACGAACCTCCCCCTCAGGTCACGGAGCGGGTCGCGACCGCCGATTCGCTGGCGCAGTTGCGTCGTGAGCTCAATTCGCTCGTCGCGGTGGTACACCACCGGACCGGTAAGCCGCACGGGGTGATCCACGGGGATTTGCGCCGGCAGTGCGGAGGTCCGCCGACGGCGATGGCCAATGTCGAGCAGTTGCGAGATCGAATCGCGATCCTGCGGAGCTGGTGACAGACGGAGAGCCGGAACAGACGGAAGCGGGCGACCACATCTGCTGTGGTCGCCCGCTTCGGGTCGGATGTCGGGGCCGTGTGGCTCTCGACGGCGGATCAGACGGTCGCGTCGGATTCCTCTTCGGTGGCAATCGTCGCTCCGAGTTCACGGAGACGATCGGTGTGCTCGCTGGCGTGGTGGCCACAGAACAGCAATTCACCACCGGTCGGAAGGACGGCGCGCACGCGAGCGGCAGCATTACACCGATCGCAGCGATCTGCAGCGGTCAACTTCGGGCTGGTCAACGTACCGGGCATGACTCCTCCAAACTGGCTACCGCTGAAATCGGGTGCCTGGGGTCTGGTCCGCCGCGCCGGGGGTAGCGCGGTGGATCTACTCTGACAGACGTTTCGGTTCGATGCGTTGTTCCCCGGGGTGCCCAATGGTGGCGCGGTTCACGCATGGACCAGCGAAAAGGCCCCGACGTGGAGCTTTGTCCCAGGGTGTGTTCGCTGACAGCGCAGCGTCGAACCAGCGAGTCCCGGCAGCGCTGGGCTGCGGGGAGAGATTCGACACCGCTACGAGGACAATGAGCCGATGACCGACACTCTCCTCCACCTCTGCCCACGCGACGAGTGGGACCGGGCTCGGGACGCAGGCGCCCTGACGCCGCTGTCGCTGAGCGAGACCGGATTCGTGCACCTGTCGACGCCCGCGCAGGTGCATCTGCCCGCCAACCGGTTGTTCGCCGGCCGGACCGACCTGCTGCTGTTGCACGTGGACTCCTCGGCGCTCACCGACCCGGTGCGCTACGAGCCGGGTGTGCCCGAAGACCCCGAGTCGATGCGGTTCCCGCACCTGTACGGCCCGCTGCCGGTCGGTGCGGTCGTCGCCGTCACCGAATACCTGCCCGGCGCCGACGGCCGGTTCGCGCGACTGTGAGTGTCCGGCGTCGTCATCGGACTGCAGCGAGGGGCGTGCCGGAGTGAACAACGAGAACGAGGGCCACCCCGCGGGGTGGCCCTCGTTCTCGTTGTTCTGTCAGTCGAGGTAGTCGCGCAGTACCTGCGACCGGGACGGATGCCGCAGCTTCGACATCGTCTTCGACTCGATCTGGCGGATACGCTCGCGGGTCACGCCGTACACCTGCCCGATCTCGTCGAGCGTGCGCGGCTGCCCGTCCGTGAGGCCGAAGCGCAGCCGGACGACGCCGGCCTCGCGCTCGGAGAGGGTCTCGAGGACAGACTGCAGCTGGTCCTGAAGCAGCGTGAACGACACCGCGTCGACGGCGACGACCGCTTCGGAGTCCTCGATGAAGTCGCCGAGCTGGCTGTCGCCCTCGTCGCCGATCGTCTGGTCGAGCGAAATGGGCTCACGCGCGTACTGCTGGATCTCCAGCACCTTCTCGGGCGTGATGTCCATTTCCTTCGCCAGCTCTTCCGGCGTGGGTTCGCGTCCCAGATCCTGGAGGAGTTCGCGCTGGATGCGGCCGAGCTTGTTGATGACCTCGACCATGTGCACCGGGATACGGATGGTGCGGGCCTGGTCGGCCATCGCACGCGTGATCGCCTGCCGGATCCACCACGTGGCGTACGTGGAGAACTTGTAACCCTTGGTGTAGTCGAACTTCTCGACCGCGCGGATGAGACCGAGGTTGCCTTCCTGGATCAGGTCCAGGAACGCCATTCCGCGGCCGGTGTAGCGCTTGGCGAGCGAGACCACGAGTCGCAGGTTCGCCTCGAGGAGGTGGTTCTTCGCGCGGTTGCCGTCGCGGCAGATCCAGTTCATGTCGCGCCGCTGCGCGACGGGCAGCTTCTCGCCCTTCTCGGCGAGCTGTTGCAGACGGTAGACGGCGTAGAGGCCTGCCTCGATCCGCTTGGCGAGCTCGACCTCTTCCTCGGCGTTGAGCAGGGCGACCTTGCCGATCTGCTTCAGGTACGCGCGCACCGAGTCGGCAGAAGCGGTGAGTTCGGCATCCTTACGGGCCTGACGAAGCGCCTCGGACTCCTCTTCGTCCCAGACGAAGTCACCGGACGCCTTGTCCTTCTCGGTGGGCTCTTCCTCTTCCACCACGACATCCTCGGTGGTGGCGAGTTCTCCCTCGGAGATCTCGAGGTCGGCGAGATCGGCAACGCTGGTCGCGTCGAACTCTTCCTCGCCGGCCGCTCCGGCGGCCTTCTTCGCTGCGGCCTTCTTGGCGGGAGCCTTTTTGGCTGCGGCCTTCTTGGCAGGAGCTTTCTTCGCTGCGGCCTTCTTGGCGGGAGCCTTCTTTGCTGCGGCCTTCTTCGCTGGCGACTTGGCGCTCGGCGCGGTATCCGCGGCGGTGCCGTCAGCGTCGGCGGCGGCGCCCGAGGCGCCTGCAACGGGTGCGGATTCGTTCTCTGAATCAGCGGTGTGGATGTCGGTGGCTGCCACGTACGCCCTTTCGTGACGAGGTAGTGCGGCGTCGCGCCAGAGGTGTTCCGGCGGAGAGGTCTGTCGGGATCAGGCCGGTTCCGGCCGGCTGAGGACCATTGTAACGATTCCGTCCGGGGAGGATGAGCGCGACTCAGGGTGTTACGCCGGTTTTCGCTGCGTATGCGGCTCCGACGATCCCCGCCGCGTTGCGCAGTTCGGCGGGAACGACCGGAGTTCGGTTGGTCAGGAGCGGGATCCACTTGTGATGTTTACGGCTGATCCCGCCTCCCGCGATGAACAGGTCCGGCCACAGCAGCGCTTCGTAGTGCTCGAGAACGCGGGAGACTTCCTTGGCCCACTGCTTGTACGACAGACCGAGCTTGTCCTTGACCGAGGACGCCGCGATGTGTTCGGCCTCGCGCCCGCCGATCTCCATGTGGCCGAATTCGGTGTTGGGGAGAAGGACGCCGTTGTGCAGCACGGCCGAGCCGATGCCCGTACCGAAGGTGAGCAGGATGACCACTCCGTCGGTGTCCTTCGCCGCGCCGAAGCGATCTTCGGCGATCCCGGCAGCATCGGCGTCGTTGAGGATGGACACGTCCTGCCGTCCGAGTGCGCCCGTGAACAGTTCGTGCGCATCGGTGCCGATCCAGGACGAGTCGATGTTGGCGGCGGTGCGCACGACTCCACCCATCAGGACCGACGGCAGGGTGACACCCACCGGGCCGGACCATCCGGCCTGGTCCGCGATTTCGGCAACCGTCGCGGCGACAGAATCCGGTGTCGACGGCTGCGGAGTGAGGATCTTGATGCGTTCACCGACGAGTTCCCCGGTGTCGAGGTCCACCACCGCACCCTTGATGCCACTGCCTCCGACGTCGACACCGAACCCCAGGTTCGACGACTGCACCGATTTCGACGAAACCGTCGGGGTGTCCTGGGTCATCACGTGTTCCTCTCGCTCGGATCGGCCCGGGGGAATCCGGACTGCGCCTGTGTCGCAACGATAGTGTGGTCCGTCGCGGCGCGGGGTCGCGAACCGGTGCATCTCCGTTTCCGCGGGCCGCAAGTGGTGCGCTGGTGTCCTGCGTGCGGGTGTGTTCGGATGAGGAGATGCCTGCCGAGCGAAACGCCACCCCATCGGAATTGTCCGCCCTGCGCGAGGTGGCCGTCACGGTTGCCCGGGAGGCCGCCGACCATGTCCGGGCCCGTCGCGGTGAACTCTTCGGCCCGCCCGGATCCGACGGCACCGATTCGGTCCGCACGAAATCCACGCATACCGATCCCGTCACCGTGGCGGACACCGAGAGCGAGGACCTGATCCGTGCCCGCTTGCGCGAGCTGCGACCCGGGGACGCGTTTCTCGGCGAGGAGAGCGGGAGCAGCGAGGTGGCCGGCACGGGGGAGACCGGAGTGTGCTGGGTGGTGGATCCGATCGACGGCACCGTCAACTTCGTCTACGGCATCCCGGCGTCCGCCGTCTCGGTCGCCGCGCAGGTGGACGGCCGATCGATCGCGGGGGCGGTCGTCGACATCACGTCCGGCGACATGTACTCGGCTGCCCTGGGCGCGGGCGCGACCCTCACGGACGCGCGCGGCACGGAGACGCCGCTGCGATGCAACCCGGTGACCGACCTGGGGATGTCGCTCGTGGCGACGGGCTTCTCCTACACTCCGGGCCGGCGCGCTCATCAGGGCGCGATAGTCGCAGCGCTCCTGCCGCGGGTCCGCGACATCCGGCGGATCGGCGCCGCAGCGCTCGACCTGTGCATGGTGGCCGCGGGTCGCGTGGACGCGCACTACGAGCACGGCCTCAATCCGTGGGACTGGGCGGCGGGTGCGCTCGTCGCGGCCGAGGCGGGCGCGACGGTACGGGTGCCCGAGGGTTTCGGCGACGCCGGAGAGATCACCGTCGCGGCGGCGCCGGGTATTGCGGTCGCTTTCAACGAGTTACTCGCCGAATTAGGCGCAAATGACGCCGCGCCGAATTGAGTATTCCGCCCGGTTCACCCGAATATGCTTTGTGTCGCGTCACGTCGAAATAGTGAGCGGCGTCCCCTTTTGCACTCGAAGTGAAAAAGTAATCAGCAACGGGCGTCGCGCGCGGCGGTGAGAAGGTCGATGTCGAGGGGCGCCGAACCCTCTCCGGCCGGGACCTCGCGGAGGGTCCGCAGGACCTCTTCCGCGTCCGCCGAGGGGGAGAGGTCCTTGAAGTACGTCCCGAGGGCGAAGTCGACGGTGTCGTCCCCGCGCTCGTCCAGGACCAGCTCGGCGCACGGTGCGAGCAGCCAGACCGCGCTCGCCGCGGCCTTACCGGACTCCCCGAACCGGATCTGTCCCTGGCACTGCATGTTCTGATCCAGGTACACGGGGTCGTTGCCGGCCTGAACATCCGGCGCGCTGGCGAAGCCGTAGTCGCTCAGCTGCGCAGCGACGTGTGTCGCCTGGCCACGCTCGCCGTTGGCGTTGAACACGCGAACGCGGGTGGCTGCGAGGGGCGCGGGCTCGACGTCGAGCAGAGTGGACCGATCGACGACGTCTCCGAGCGGTGCGGGCTCGGCGCCGTCCGGGCCTGATGCGCCGAGGGCCGGAGCGTTGCATGCGACGGTGGTGGTCACCGGCTCGACCGAGCTGAACACCGAGGTCCAGACGACGATGGTCGCGGCCGCGAGGACTGCCGCGGCGATCGCTGCCGGGAGTGTCCGGCGGTGACGGAACGGCCGGCCGCGCTTGTCGGTAGCGGTGCCTTGGGTGATCAGGGAAACCACGCCGCCCTGCCTCTCGTGTTCGTGCCGGTGATGGTGCGCACTCACTCTAGAGGGCGGCGCCTTCGGAAGGTGGAGGCCTCCGGAGGTGTCTGCCTTCGCGGGGAGGGAATGCCACGGGTTTCTGTGGTGTTGGTGACAATTGCTCGACAATTCCGGGCGGGCGGCGAAATTGATTGCATATTTCGGGTCCGCGTCGGCTATTGTTCGGCGGCCCGAGTCGTAGGAGTTGCACGACGCGGGTTCGAATGCACGTATTCGGGTATGTCCGGTGTTCCGGACTTATCCCAGGGAACTTCATGACACCGTCGAGCGTTGCCTTGGCCGGGAGCACCTTCGGTGCTTCTGCTGAGCGCCCGCACGAAGATTAGAAGGTAAGAGGACATGGCGACTGACTACGACGCACCGCGGCGGACCGAAAGTGACGAGGTGTCGGAGGATTCACTGGAGGAACTGAAGGCGCGGCGCAACGAAGCGCAGTCCGCTGTGGTGGACGTCGACGAATCGGATACCGCCGAGTCTTTCGAGTTGCCCGGTGCCGATCTGTCCGGCGAAGAGCTGTCGGTGCGCGTCGTGCCCAAGCAGGCCGACGAGTTCACGTGCTCGAGCTGCTTCCTGGTGCACCACCGCAGCCGACTGGCAACCGAGGAGAACGGCGTCCTGATCTGCCGCGACTGCGCAGCATGAGATCGCCCCGCGACTGCGCAGCCTGAGATCGCCCCGCGACTGCGCAGCCTGAGGTCGCCCCGCGGCCGCTCGGCATGACCATGCCGCGCGGCCGCTCCGTGTGACGACCTCAGGGCGCTGCGGCGACCGGGTGGTTGCGACCTGATGGTTGCTTCCCGCGGGTGCTCCCTGTGGCTAATTTCCTGTGGAAACGTCGCAGCCCAACGCTTCGAGCAACTCGGCGGGACGCCGGGTACTGATCAGCCAGTAGGGCGTCGGGTCGTCGGGATCGTCGAGTACAACCATCGCCATCGTCCCGACCCACGGCCGGTGCTGGACGAATGCGGCCGGATCGAGCTGGCGGCCGAGCGCAGCGCTCTTCGCCGACGCCGGAACCACCACACCGCGTGAGATGACCTCCACCGGTAGATGTGCGCGTCCCACGACCAGCTCCCCGTCGACCACTTCGACCTTGCTGCGAGAGAGCCAGATCAGAGCCCAGATCGGGAAGGGCAGCAGCAGCACGTACGGCAGCCACGCGTAGAGGCCCGGCGCTCCCATATGGAGTTCCGCCGCGAGCAACGCAGCGATGCCGAGCCCGATGGGCCACCACCACCACGGCACCCACATCTGTTCGGAGAAGGTCGGGGTGCCGGTGGTCCGGCCGGGAGTCGCTCCGGAGCGAGAGGATCGAGACACAGGCCCAGGATAGTCGCCCGTATCGGACGGCCTCGCGCCCGCAGCGGGGGACAGGCATCCGCAGAGTAACCTCGGTCCACGTGACCGACCTTCCGCGCATCCCGCTGCGTCGCCTCGACCCCGGGATCCCTGTGCCCACCCGTGCTCACCCCGGTGACGCAGGTGTCGACCTGTGCACGACCGCCGACCTGACTCTCCAACCGGGCCAGCGAGCTCTCGTGGGGACCGGCATCTCTGTTGCCCTGCCGATCGGTACCGTCGGGCTCATCCATCCGCGGTCCGGACTCGCAGCGAAGTTCGGTCTGTCGGTGGTGAACACCCCCGGGACGGTCGACGCCGGATACCGTGGAGAGATCAAGGTGTGCCTGATCAACCACGACACCGAAAACGCCGTCGAGCTGCGCCGCGGTGACCGGATCGCCCAGTTGCTGGTCCAACGCGTCGAACTCGCCGAGTTCGTGGAGGTCGACGAACTCGACGACACCGCACGCGGAAGCGGCGGATACGGATCGAGCGGCGGACACGCCGGTCTCGTGAAGGAAGGTTCCTGACATGTTCGGACGTCGCAAGAATCGTGGACCGGATACCGGTGCCGATCGCGCTGAGCAGTCCTACGCGGACGACGGCAGCTTCGATGATGCCGGGTACGACGAGGCCGGTTACGACGAGGGCGGGTACGACGAGGCCGGGTACGACGAGGCCGGTTACGGCACTGGCGCGTACGACGAGGCGGGATACGACCACGCGACCGGTGCCGCCGGCGACGAAGGGCCCTTCGACATCACCGAGATCGACGAAGAGGACCTCACCGGTTCCCGTCTCGATCTCGGCTCCGTGCTGGTGCCCCTCCCGCAGGGAAGCCAGATCCAGGTCGAGATGGCGCAGAACGGTGCGCCGCAGAACGTTCACCTCGTCACCCGGTACGGGCGGATCACCGTCTCGGCGTACGCGGCGCCGAAGTCGCCGGGTCAGTGGCGCGAGGTCGCTGCGGAACTGTCCGAGACCCTGCGCAACGACAACGCGACCGTGAGTATGGAATCCGGTCCGTGGGGCAGGGAACTGCACGGTGTGACGCCGAACGCAGACCTCCGGTTCATCGGTGTGGACGGCCCTCGCTGGATGATTCGGTGTGTTGTCGCCGGTCCGGCCGGAAACGCCGGAGGGGATTCGGAACTGGTAGTGCTCGCGCGATCCGTCGTCGCGGGGACTGTGGTGCGACGAGGAGCAGAGCCGTATCCGGTGCGCACGCCGTTGCCCGTCGTCCTTCCCGAAGCACTCGCGCAGCAGCTCGCTGCGGCAGCGCAGCAACAAGCCGCGGCGCGACAGCAACCCGCTCAGCAGCAACCCGTTCAGCAGGGAGCCGCCCCACAGCAGCAACGCGGTCCGCAAGGCGCCCCGGCTGCGCCTCCGGCGCCGCGTCAGGGTGGACCCGCACCGCAGGCGCGCGCAGGAACGAACCCGCCGCCGCCGAGCACGCGGCAGCCGCAGCCGCCTCGCCGCGGCGAGTCCGGCTCCGCTATGCAGCAGCTGGGCTTCTAGCCCGTACCGCCGGTCCGGTCCTCACGCGGGGCCGGGCCGGCGCACGCCTGGTCGAGCGCCGTCAGGCACATCGTGCCGAGCCGGCCCGGATCCGCGCCGATGTCTGCCAGTCGGAGGCTCCCCAGCGCGGCACGCGGAATCTCCCGCGCCCATTGCTCCGCCGTCTCGAACGGATGGACCGCATCGTCGACGGCCGCAGCGATCCCGACCGGCACCTCGAGAGCGCGCAGCCTGTCCACGTCGAGCGCGTGCATACCGGCGGCTTCCTCGAGCGCCGACGGCAGGTCGGGCCACTGAGCCTTCCAGGATCGGGTCAGCTCTGTGGCAAGCCAGGAAGGACTCGACGCCGCCATCGCGGCCGTCACCGCGTCCAAACCGTGAGCACGGAGTTCCGACGCAGTCCATCGCGCGCTCGCCGCGGCAGGCGCCGCGGCGGGATCGCCGGTCCACGCGGGCAGGGCCGCGAGCACTCCCGCAGCGAGATCCGGATGCTCCGCCGCCCACTGCAGGGCGACCGCGGCCCCGATCGACACTCCACCGACCAGGATCGGGCCGCTGCGCGCGGCAGCATCCATGGCGCGGACGTAGCTGCGCACGACTCCCCGAGGGTCGGGATCGACCGCCACGACGTCGATTCCCCGGGAACGCAGCGCGCCCCGGAAGACGCGGTCGACGAAGTTCGCATCCGAGCCGGTGCCGGGCAGAACGACGGCGACGGTGACAGTGCTGAGATCGATGGTGGAGGGCACAGTGCGGGGCATGTCACAATCCTGCCGAATGCTCGAAACCGGACCACAACTCGGTGTGCTTGTGCTTGCCCGGAATCGGTCTACAGTGGCGGTCGAACGACAACTTCGGGCACACACATGTGCCCACCGTGTACAGGAGCGCGCCATGCCACCCGCCGCGGCCGGTTACCTACGCCGGCTCACTCGTCGGTTGACCGAGGATCTCGAGGAACTCGACGCAGAAGAGATGGCCGAGTCGTCTCATTCGACCGGCGCGCTTCCCGTCGTCAAGTGCACCCGCGGCCAGGAAGTGACCATGTTCGGCCGGCTCCGCAGCGTGGAGTCGTGCTCGAAAGCAGCCGCCCCGACAGTGCAGGCGGAGTTGTTCGACGGCACCGACTCCATCCTTCTGGTCTGGATCGGACGCCGCCGTATCCCGGGTATAGAAACCGGCAAGACCCTGCTCGTACGGGGACGAGTCGGTGAACGCGACGGGCGACGGGTGATCTACAACCCCTACTACGAATTGCGCGGCCCGGCCTGACCGGGCGCGGACCGTGAGGCGCGACGGGACTCCGCACGTCCGCGACCGGGGTAGCCCCGGGAATATGGCACTCTCGTAGGAGTGAGCGACATCAGGCAGCAGACGATGCTGGAACAACTCGGTGGCATCAGCGGGTTGGTGTATTCGACGCTGCCCGTCCTGGTGTTCGTGCCGGTGAACAGTTGGTGGGGCCTGACGGCCGCGATCTGGGCGGCCGTGGCTGTCGCCTGCGGTGTCCTGGCGTGGCGGCTGATTCGAGGCACCCCTATTCAGCCCGCGATCTCGGGTTTCATCGGCGTCGCGGTGTGCGCGTTCATCGCGTATCGCACCGGTGATGCCAAGGGGTACTTCCTCTTCGGGATCTACGCCAGCCTGATCTACGGCGGAGCATTCGTCGTATCGGTGCTGGTCCGCAGGCCGCTCGTGGGCGTGGTCTGGGGGATGCTGAACGGGCAGGGCTCACGGTGGCGGTCGCACAAGGACGCCGTCCGTGCGTACGACATCGCGACCGTCGCGTGGGCACTGGTGTTCCTGGCGCGCTATCTGGTCCAGAACCACCTCTACGACGCCGACGAAACCGGCTGGCTGGCCGTGGCCCGCATCGGAATGGGCTGGCCGCTCACCGGCCTGGTATTGCTGGTGACCTTGTGGGCGGTACGCAAAGCCGACCGTCTCGTCGAGCCGGCTCCCGAGGCCGCCGAAGCCGAGGAACCGGGGGAGACCCCGATTCCTCCCTCGGGCCGCCACCGCGAGGTGTGACGTCGCCCGGACGAGACAGCGCTACAACGCGCGGTGTTCTCCGTCGGCCAACGCCGGACCGCGCGAACCGTCCTTGAGCATGACGCCCGAGGCGCCGAGCCGCCGAGCACCGTCCACGAGTGCAGCAATCACCCGCGCGGCCCCCTCACATGTCATCCCGCCGGGCGGATGGATGTTCGACACACAGTTCCGCTCGGAGTCGCGGCGCCCCGGCTCGGGGTGATGCGTGAGGTAGACGCCGATACTGTCGGCGCTCGACAGTCCGGGGCGCTCACCGATGAGCACCAGCATGGTCGTGACGCCGAGCTGTGCGCCGATGTGGTCGCCAAGTGCGACCCGCGCCTGCGTGGCGATGACCGGCGGCGCGAAAGTCGACCCGGGAAGCGCACGCACGATCGCTGCGACGAGCGCGGGGCCGTGGTCCAGGAGCGCGGTCGACGACAGGCCGTCGCACAGAGCGATCCCCACGTCGGCACCGCTGTGGGGAAGTGCGGTCCCGTCCTCGGGCCGGCGTCCCAGGTCGGGGCGGCGGAGATAGACGTCCCGGGTGGCGGCCGCGCTGCGCACCGTCAGAGGCGCACCGAGACGCGGGCGTCCGGGCAGATCATCGAATTCGAGCGCCTCCAGCTGCTGTGCGAGGGACTCCACGTCGAGAGGTGCATGAACGGCATCGCGGGCCGCCGCATGCGCCGCGACGAACTCGAGGTGCCGCCGCGTGGGCAAGCCGTTGCCGGCCCGTCCCAGTCCGATGCGGGCCTGCGTGTGGCGCCGAAGTGCCTCCCACGCGTCCGTCACAGCGCCCCTCCGAGTGCTCGCAGCGGCGAGGCCGCCATATCGACGGGCAGGATGCGCCCGGAATCGTCGGCCAAGCCCTGTGCCCGCAGCCATTCCTCGAATTCGGGGCTGGGCCGCAGACCCATGACCTCCCGCGCATACAGCGCGTCGTGGAACGAGAGCGACTGGTAGCCGAGCATGACGTCATCCGCTCCCGGCACCGTGATGACGAACGCGGTGCCCGCGACGCCCAGCAACGTGAGCAGGGTGTCCATGTCGTCCTGGTCGGCCTCGGCGTGATTGGTGTAGCAGACGTCGACTCCCATGGGCAGGCCGAGGAGCTTGCCGCAGAACTGGTCCTCGAGCCCTGCCCTGATGATCTGTTTGCCGTCGTAGAGGTACTCGGGTCCGATGAAACCGACGACGGTGTTGACCAGGAGAGGATCGAGCTCACGCGCCACCGCGTACGCGCGGGCCTCCAAGGTCTGCTGATCCACTGGGCGTCCGCCGGCGCCCAGGTGTGTGCCCGACGAGAGCGCCGAGCCCTGACCGGTCTCCAGATACATCACGTTCTCGCCGACCGTTCCGCGGCGCAGCGCCCGCGCCGCCTCGTTGCCTTCACGCAGGAGGGCGAGATCGACTCCGAATCCGCGGTTGGCGCCTTCGGTGCCCGCGACCGACTGGAAGACCAGATCGACCGGCGCGCCCTGCGCCACCAGGTCGATGGTCGTCGTGATGTGGGTGAGTACACACGACTGGACCGGGATGGAGAACCGCTGCCGGATGTCGTCGAGCAACCGCAGGAGGTCGCCCACCGCGCGCGGGGAGTCGCTCGCGGGGTTGATGCCGACCACCGCGTCACCGCATCCCATCAGCAGGCCGTCGAGCACCGCCGCCGCGACACCGTGCGGGTCGTCGAGCGGATGGTTCGGTTGCAACCGGGTCGACAATCGGCCCGGGAGGCCGATGGTGGTGCGGAAGGCACTCGTGACGGTCGCTGCCCGCGAGACCGCGATCAGATCCTGGTTGCGCATGATCTTGCTGACCGCCGCGACCATCTCCGGGGTCAGCCCCGGCGCGAGTGCCCGCAGCGCGGGGGCAGGGTCCGGCTGCGCCGCGACGGTGAGCAGGTGGTCGCGGAAGCCGCCGACCGTCAGATGCGCGACGGGCGCACACGCGTCGGCGTCGTGGGAGTCGATGATCAGACGGGTTACCTCGTCGGTGTCGTACGGAACGATCGCCTCGGTGAGAAAGGCCGACAGCGGCACGTCCGCGAGCGCCCACTGAGCCGCCGCACGCTCGGCGTCGGAATGCGCGGCGCACCCGGCGAGTTCGTCTCCCGACCGCCGCGGCGACGCTTTCGCCAGGAGATCCACGAGACCCTGGAATTCGTATGTGACACCGGCGATCTGCTGCCGATACACGGTCATGGTTCGGTCACCTCCGAAGTCCCTCGGTCACGCCTCGGCGGCATGGTCGGCACAGCGTACCGAGGTGAGCCGTGCAGCGCCGGTCGGGTGAGGGCCGGAACCGGGACCCGGCACGGGAATCGTCCCGAGGTCCCGGCGGAGTGGGAGACTAGACGCCGACGGCCGCGCGCAACTCGTCTTCGACATCCTGCGCAGCGACGAACAGCAGTTCGTCTCCCCCCTCGAGGGGGTCGTCGGGTTGCGGCACGATGACTCGTTCACCGCGAAGAATCGTCACCAGCGCGACGTCCCGCGGCAACTGCAATTTGCGCACCGGCTTGCCCGCGAGCGCGGTGGTGTCGGGCAAGGTGATTTCGACGAGGTTCGCACCCCTTCGCAATGTCATCAATCGCACCAGATCGCCCACGGTGACGGCCTCCTCGACCAGCGCCGCGAGCATGCGAGGGGTCGACACCGCCACGTCGACCCCCCACGACTCGTCGAACAGCCATTCGTTGCGGGGGTCGTTGACGCGGGCCACGACGCGCGGCACCCCGAACTCGGTGGTGGCGAGAAGGCTCAGCACGAGGTTGACCTTGTCGTCGCCGGTCGCTGCGATCACCACATCGTAGTTTTCGAGACCGGCAGCCTCGAGCAGACTGAGCTCGCACGCGTCGGCGTGCACCCACTCGGCCTCCGGCACGGCAGCGGGTTCGACGTGGTCGAGTTTGCGCTCGAGCAGCATGACCTCGTGGTTGTTGCGCACGAGTTCGCGGGCGATCGACCGTCCCACGGCTCCCGCGCCTGCGATGGCGACCTTCATCGACGGATCCTCTCGGTTGACGGGGTCATCGTGCTCAGTTGTCCTCCGCCGGAGGGTTCTCGGCCAGTGTGATCGCCTCGGCCGCAGAACCGGAAACGGCAGCGATGTAGACCAGATCGTCTGCCTGGATCACGGTCCTGCGATCCGGCAGCAGGCCGGTGCCGAACCTGATGAGGAACGCGACGCGGGAACCGGTCGCTTCCTCGAGTTCGGTCACGCGCCGACCTACCCAGCCTTCGTGGACGTCGACGCCGGCCACTGCGACCGAGCCGGTCGGATCCCGCCACCGCGTCGCCTCGCTGTCGTGGGTGAGCGCGTGCAGGAACCGGTCCGTGGTCCACGGCACGGTGGCGACGGTGGGGATGCCGAGGCGCTCGTAGGCGGCCGCGCGCTTCGCGTCGTAGATCCGCGCGACCACACGATCGACCCCGAAGATCTCGCGGGCCACACGCGCCGAGATGATGTTCGAGTTGTCACCCGACGACACCGCGGCGAACGCGTCGGCCTGCTCGATGCCGGCCCGGATCAGCACGTCCCGATCGAATCCCATCCCCACGACCGTGTGGCCGGGAAAATCCGGTCCCAGCCGCAGGAATGCGCTCGGGTCCCGGTCGACGACCGCCACCTCGTTGCCGAGTCGCACGAGCGCGGTGGCCACGGACGAACCCACCCGGCCACACCCCATCACCACCACGTACACCGTGGACACTCCGTTTCGTCGATCGTCGAGGAGGCGACCACGGTCGGTGGTCGCCGAACGGAACCGTACCGCCCGGCGGTCGGGCGCGCGGTCGGACTCGGCGAAGCGTCGGTGGCGTGCGGAAACGGACACCGGCGTCCGATGCAGTGTTCCACCAGGCGGACGGCTTAGGCTTTGCAGGTGTCCAAGCTTTCCACCGCCACGAAACGGCTCCTGCTGGGTCGCCCGTTCCGCAGCGATACTCTCGGGCACGATCTGCTGCCCAAGCGGATAGCCCTGCCCGTATTCGCCTCCGACGCATTGTCCTCGGTGGCATACGCGCCGGAGGAGATCTTCCTCGTCCTGTCCATCGCCGGCTTGTCCGCATACGCGTTCTCGCCGTGGATCGGCCTCGCAGTCGCCGCCGTTCTCGTGATCGTCGTGGCGAGTTACCGGCAGAATGTGCGCGCCTACCCCTCGGGCGGCGGCGATTACGAGATCGCGACGAAGAACCTCGGGGCCACCGCCGGTCTGACGGTCGGCAGCGCCCTCATGGTCGACTACGTGCTCACCGTCGCGGTCTCGTTGTCGTCGGCAGCGGCGAACATCGGTTCGGCGGTGCCCTTCGTCGCGCAGCACAAGGTGCTCTTCGCCATCGCCGCCATCGCGATACTCGCCGCGGTGAACCTGCGTGGGCTCCGGGAGGCGGGCAAGGCCATTGCCTTCCCGACGTACGCGTTCGTGGCCTGCATGCTCGCGATGCTCGGGTGGGGGCTGTTCCAGATCTTCGTCCTGGGGGAGGACCTGCGAGCGGAATCGGCGGAGTTCGAGCTCGTCGCCGAGCAGACCGACCTCACCGCGATCGCCTTCATCTTCCTTCTCGCACGGGCCTTCTCGTCGGGCTGTGCGGCGCTGACGGGTGTCGAGGCGATCAGCACCGGGGTTCCGGCCTTCCGTAAGCCCAGGGCTCGGAACGCGGCGACCACACTGCTCATGCTCGGAGCGATCGCCGTGACGCTCTTCCTCGGGGTGGTGTTCCTCGCCCAGCGTCTGGGCGTGGTGGTGGCGGAGAATCCGGCGACCCAGCTCCGGGGTGCCCCCGAGGGGTACGAGCAGAAAACGCTCGTCGCGCAGCTGGCCCAGACGATCTTCAGCGACGTTCCGGTGGCGTTCTTCCTGATGGCGGTGGTGACGGCCGTGATCCTCGTGCTCGCCGCGAACACCGCCTACAACGGGTTCCCCGTGCTCGCCTCGGTGCTCGCCCAGAACCGGTACCTCCCGCGGCAGCTGCACACCCGCGGCGATCGCCTCGCGTTCAGCAACGGCATTGTGTTCCTGTCGGGTCTGGCCATCGTGTTCGTGTGGGTCTTCGACGCCGAAGTGACCAAGCTCATCCAGCTCTACATCGTCGGCGTGTTCGTCGCCTTCAGTCTCGGACAGGCCGGAATGGTCCGGCACTGGACCCGATTCCTTGCCACCGAGACGGACCCGGCGAGCCGTGGCCGGATGCAGCGTTCACGGTCGGTCAACGTGATCGGGTTCGTGGCGACCACGGCCGTGCTGCTGATCGTGCTCGTCACGAAGTTCACCGCGGGTGCGTGGATCGCGGTCGCGACGATGGTGGCGATCTTCGGTGTGATGAAGGCGATACGTCGTCATTACGACACCATCTCGGCCGAACTCGAAGGTGCGGAGTGGGACGGGGTTCTGCCCAGTCGCACCCACTCGATCGTGCTTGTGTCGACGCTCCACCTGCCGACATTGCGCGCCCTGGCGTACGCGCGGGCGACCCGGCCCGACACTCTCGAAGCGATTACCGTGAACGTCGACGAGGAGGACACCCGCAAGCTGGTCCGGGAATGGGAGCGCAGCGACCTCACCATTCCGCTGAAGGTCGTCGAGTCGCCGTATCGTGAGATCACCAGGCCCGTGCTCGACTACGTCCGGCGTGTCCGGCGTGACTCGCCGCGTGACGTCGTGACGGTGTTCATCCCGGAGTACGTGGTGGGTCACTGGTGGGAGCAGATCCTGCACAACCAGAGTGCGCTACGTCTCAAGAGCCGTCTCCTCTTCCAACCCGGGGTGATGGTCACGAGCGTGCCCTGGCAGCTGCGCTCGTCGGCAGCGGTGGGACGAGAACGGATCGATTCGGCGCCCGGAGCGGTGCGCCGGGGTCTCGACAAGGAGGAACAGCAGTGAGTCGGCAGGAACGACAGGGCACGCGCACGGATTGGTCCGGACGCCGGGTAGAGGTGATCTTGGGCAACCCCGCGCACGGCGGTTTCTGCGTCGCCCGGTTCGAAGGCCGGGTGATCTTCGTCCGCCACGGCCTTCCGGGGGAGCGGGTGTTCGCGTCGATCACCGAGGACCGCGGCGGCTCGTTCTGTTTCGCCGACGCGGTGGAGATCCTGGAAGCCTCCGAGGATCGGGTCGATCCGCTGTGCCCGGTGTCCGGGCCGGGCGGTGCGGGCTGCTGCGACATGTCACACGCTTCCGTGCCCGCGCAGCGCCGCTTTGCCGCCGCGGTGGTGAGCGAACAGCTGCGGAGACTCGGCGGTGTCGAGCGCGACATCACCGTCGAGGAAATCCCGGGCGGGTCGCCGAACGGCACCTTGTGGCGGACCCGTGTCCGGCTCGCGGTCGACGCCGCGGGCAGCCCCGGGTACCGGCGGTACCACAGCAACGACGTCGTTCCCGAGCTTGCGTGCCCACAGATAGACGCCGCCGCCTACCGGGGTTTGCCGGACCAGGTGTGGCGTCCCGGCGCCGAACTGCAGGTGGTGCTGGATGCGAACGGCGACCGGCACATCGTCGAGATCGCACCTCCCGTGATTTCGGGTACCGGTCACAAGAGCCCCGGCCGCCGCGGCGCCGCCGCGCGCCGGGCTGCGACGAGTGCGCCTCGCGCGGAGAAGGTCGTCGAGGGATCGGGACGACCCGTCGAACGGGTCGGCGATCGCGAGTGGACCGTCGCGGCAACCGGTTTCTGGCAGGCCCATCGAGGGGCGCCGACCACGTACTCGGGGGTCGTCGCGGAGTGGGCGCAGGCATCGGAGGGAAGCACCGTCTGGGACCTGTACGGCGGAGTCGGTGTCTTCGCCGCCTCGCTCGCCGGACAGGTGGGAAGCCGGGGGAGTGTGATCTCCGTGGAGTCGTCGCGGACCGCTGTGGAGGACGGTACGGCTGCGCTGGCGGACCTGGACCAGATCTCGTTCCGGCACGGACGCGTGGAGCGCCTCGTCGGCGAGCTTCCGGCTCCGGAGGTCGTCGTGCTCGACCCGCCGCGCGCCGGTGCGGGCAAGGAGGTCGTGAGTGCCATCGCGGAGGCGGGGCCCCGCCGGGTCATCCACCTCGGATGCGACCCCGCGGCATTCGGCCGTGACGTGGGCCTGTACCGCGCACAGGGTTTCGAGCTCGCCGAAGTCCGCGCGTTCGCGGCGTTCCCGTCGACTCATCACGTGGAGTGCCTCGCGCTGTTCACCCGGTGAGCAGGGTCTCCTGAGCGGCCGGTGACGCCGCTGGGAGGTTCGTCCGTTTCGTGAAGTATTTGGTTACAGCAAGCAACTATATGTTATAGTTGCATGTCGTAACCAAATACTTTTCTTCGGAGGTTTTCGTGCCGGTTCGGACCGAGACGGCGCACGAACTCGTGGACGCCATCTTTCTGCTGGGTAGAACGATGCGCTCGGCGCTCGCGCACAACGAGACCGCAGTGCTTCCCAACACGCTCGTCGGGGTGCTGATCCTCCTCGCGAGAGCGGGGGAGTGCCGACCCAGCGAACTCGCCGCGGAGATGTGCGTCAGTCAGTCCTCGCTCAGCCGGCAGATCGGTGAACTCGTCGAACGGGGGCTCGTCGAAAGACGCCCGGACCCCGGTGACCGGCGAGCACACACCCTCCGATGTACGCGGAAGGGACTGGACGTTCTCGAGTCGGTCCGCGAACTGCGCACCGAGCGATTGTCCGCCGAACTCGCCGACTGGGATCAGCAGCAGGTCGACGACGCGATCGCAGTTCTCCGCCGGCTCAACGCTTCATTGCTTCCGATAGCTACCGCCACCGCCCAAAGGACTTCTTCATGACCACCACCGACTCCAGGCACGGCGCTTTTCCGCCAGGTCCTGAGGCAGAGGCCGATGCGCCGATGACGCACCGCGAGATCCTCGTCGTTCTTTCCGGTCTGCTCGCCGCGCTCTTCACCGCGCTGCTGAGCAGCACGATCGTGTCGACGGCGCTGCCCACGATCATCGCCGACCTGAACGGGACCCAGACCCAGTACGCCTGGGTGATCACCACCGCCCTGCTCGCGAACGCGGCATCCACCCCGATCTGGGGCAAGTTCGCCGATCTGTTCAACAAGAAACTCCTGGTACAGCTGTCGATCCTGGTCTTCGTGGTCGGGTCGGTGCTCGCCGGCGTCGCGCACAACGTGCCGATCCTGCTGGCTGCTCGTGTGGTGCAGGGCATCGGCATGGGCGGTCTGACCGCCCTCGTGGTGGCGATCATCGGCAGCATCATCCCGCCCCGCGAGCGCGGTCGCTACTCCGGATACATGGGCGCGGTCATGGCCGTCGCGATGTCGGGCGGTCCCGTCCTCGGCGGCGTCATCGTCGACACCCTCGGCTGGCGCTGGTGCTTCTACGTCTGTGTACCGATCGCCGTCGTGGCTCTCGTCCTGCTCCAGCGCACCCTGCACATCGAGACCGTGCGCAAGCAGAATGTCAACATCGACTGGCTCGGTGCGACCCTCATCACCGCTGCGGTGAGCGTGCTGCTCGTCTGGGTGTCCTTCGCCGGGAAGGCCGGCTACTACGAGTGGATCTCCGCCGAATCGGCGCTCTACGTCGGCGTGGGATTGGCGCTGCTCATCGCGACGATCATCGTCGAGACGAAGGTTGCCGACCCGATCATCCCGCCGAAGATCGTCTCCGAGCGCACCACGGCGCTCGCGATCATCGCGTCCATCGCCGTCGGTGTCGGCCTGTTCGGTGCCACCACGTTCCTCGGCCAGTACTTCCAGACCGCACGCGGATACAGCCCCACCGAGGCGGGTCTGCTCACCATTCCGATGGTGGCGGGAACCCTGGTCTCCTCGATGCTGTCCGGTCAGCTCATCACGCGTTTCGGTAAGTGGAAGGGCTTCCTCATCGGGGGTGCGGTCCTGCAACTCGTCGGCTTCGCGCTGCTCGGGACCATCGACCACACCACGTCGCTGCTCGCCATCAGCGGATATATCGCGATCGTGGGTCTCGGCACCGGCATGCTGATGCAGAACCTCGTGCTCGCCGTCCAGAACACCGTCAGCGTGCGCAACATCGGGGCGGCCAGTAGCTCCGTCGCGTTCTTCCGCACCTTCGGTGGCGCGATCGGCGTCTCCGTCCTGGGCTCGATCCTGGCGTCGCGAGTCGCCACGATCTCGGCCGAAGGATTCGCGAAGCTCGGCATCGATGCCGGGGCCGGCGGCGGAGGCAGCCTCGACCTGAGTGTGCTGCCCGCGCCCGTCGTCGAGATCGTGCAGCACGCCTACGGTGACGCCACCGGCACGCTCTTCCTCGTGGCCGCGGGCTTCGCAGTGATCACGTTGCTCGCAGTCGCTGTCATCCCCAACCGGGAACTGCGCACCACCATCGACCTCGTCGAGGAGCCGACCGGTGACGAGCGCACCAAGGACACGACCGACGTGTGACGCACGTTGCGGACGGGGCCCGATGTCGTGTGCATCACGATATCGGGCGCCGTCTCTGCGGAGTGCGCTCACCCCCTTGTTGCAATCGCTCCGTAGACTGGTGATCACTTGCTCGCGCGGCCACGCGCGAATCCCGAGCCGGAGGGAGCTTCTCCAGGTGGGTGTCTTGTCCCGCATACAGTCCCCCGACGATCTTCGTCGGTTGACCCCCACCGAGATCACGCAGCTCGCCGGGGAAATCCGCAATTTTCTGGTCGAGAAGGTGGCTGCGACCGGGGGACACCTCGGGCCCAATCTCGGCGTCGTGGAACTGACCATCGCGTTGCATCGGGTCTTCGACTCGCCGCGCGACCCGATCCTCTTCGACACGGGCCACCAGGCCTACGTCCACAAGATCCTCACCGGACGCAGAGATCGGTTCGACACCCTGCGCCAGCGCGGGGGGTTGTCCGGCTACCCGTCCCGGTCCGAGAGCGAGCACGACTGGATCGAGTCGTCGCATGCGTCGGCGGCGCTGTCGTACGCCGACGGCCTCGCCAAAGCTTTCGCGCTGACCGAGGAACCCGACCGCACGGTCGTCGCGGTCGTCGGCGACGGAGCGCTCACCGGCGGAATGTGCTGGGAAGCGCTGAACAACATCGCCGCCGGTGCCGACCGATCGCTGGTGATCGTCGTCAACGACAACGGCCGTTCCTACGCACCGACGATCGGCGGACTCGCCGACCATCTCGCGGTGCTGCGCCTCAAGCCCGGATACGAACGTGCCCTCGACAACAGCCGCCGGATCGTCAAGCGGCTTCCGGTGGTCGGTCCGACGGCGTACTCGGTGCTCCACGGCATGAAAGCCGGCGTCAAAGACGCGGTCAGCCCGCAGGTGCTGTTCACCGATCTCGGGATCAAGTACCTCGGACCGGTCGACGGCCACGACGAGCCGGCCATGGAGGCGGCTCTGCGTCGCGCCAAGGCTTACGGCGGCCCCGTGATCGTCCATGCCGTGACCCGCAAGGGTGCCGGATACGCACCGGCCGAGAATCATCTGGCCGATCTGATGCACGCGACCGGAATCATGGACCCGCGCACCGGTGTGGCCACATCGTCGTCGTCCTCACCCGACTGGACGTCGGTGTTCTCCGAGGAACTCATCGCCCAGGCGGAAGGACGCAACGAGGTCGTCGCCATCACCGCGGCGATGCCCGGCCCGACCGGACTCTCGAAATTCGCCGAGCGGTTCCCCGACCGCACCTTCGACGTCGGTATCGCCGAGCAACACGCCGTGACGTCCGCCGCCGGCCTCGCGCTCGGTGGCCTGCATCCCGTCGTCGCGGTGTATTCGACGTTCCTCAACCGCGCCTTCGACCAGTTGCTCATGGATGTCGCGTTGCTGAAGCAGCCCGTCACGATGGTGCTCGACCGAGCGGGCGTGACCGGCTCGGACGGCGCGAGCCACAACGGGATGTGGGACTTCTCCCTCCTGGGCATCGTCCCCGGCATTCGCGTGGCTGCGCCGCGCGACGCGGCGACCTTGAGAGAAGAGCTTGCCGAAGCACTCGACGTCTCCGACGGCCCCACCGTGCTGCGCTTTCCGAAAGGCTCGGTCGGGAAAGACATCCCGGCCGTCGAACGCATCGACGGAATCGTCGACGTGCTGCGGATGCCCGAGGAACGCTCCGGCGACGTGCTCGTCGTCGCGGTGGGTGCATTCGTGCGACTCGCACTCGACGCCGCCGAGGTTCTCGCGGAGCAGGGGATCAGCGTCGCGGTCGTCGATCCGCGGTGGGTGCTCCCCGTCCCCGAATCGATCACCGAACTGGCGCGCGCATTCCGGCTCGTCGTGACGATCGAGGACAGCGGTACACACGGCGGTGTGGGGTCGGCGGTGGCCGCTGCGCTCCGCGACCGCGACATCGACGTACCCCTGCGCGCCCTCGGGGTGCCGCAGCGGTTCCTCGATCACGCGTCGCGCTCCGAGATCCATCAGGAACTCGGGCTCACCGTCGAGGACGTCGTACGCCGTGTGACGGGATGGACTGCTACCCCGCACACCGTCGCGTCTCCGAAGGCGGCCGCACACGGCAGCGCGTCGGCCGGAAACGGCACCGGTGTAGCCCCGAAGGGTACGGACGCGGAACTCGAGCGGGAGGTCGGCTGATCCCCGCCGGGGATCAGGTCTGCATGTCCTCGAGTTCCATTCCCTTGGTCTCCCGGATCTTCGTCTTGACGAAGAAGAACGACAGCAACGCGAAGAACGCGAACAATCCGTAGAGGAACCACAGGCCCACCGCCGATGTCAACGGCGGGAAGGCCAGGGTCACGGTGAAATTCGCGATCCAGTTCGCGGCCGTACTGATACCGAGCGCGACTGCCCGCATACGGTTCGGGAACATCTCGCCCAGCATGACCCACATGATGGGGCCCCACGTCGCGGCGAAGAAGATGACGAAAGCGTTCGCGCCGACGAGTGCCACGGCGCCCCACGGTGCCGGCAGCGACACGTCGTCCCCTCCGCCCTCGGCTTGGGAGAACGCGATCGCGGCCAGCAACAGGCTGACGAACATCCCGAGGGAACCGGTCATCAGCAGCGGTCGCCGGCCGATCTTGTCCACGAACAGGATCGCCACGAAGGTCATCACCACGTTGATCAGGGCGGTGATCACCGAGGTCGTGAACGACTCGTTCTCGGTGAACCCCACCGACTGCCACAGTGTCGTCGAGTAGTAGAAGATCGCGTTGATGCCGACGAACTGCTGGAAGATCGCCATCGTGATGCCGACCCAGACGATCGATTGCAACCCGAAGACCGGGCCCCGGATATCTCCGAACGACGCCTTCGTATCGCGCCGCAGTGTCAGCCGGATCTCGCGTACCCGTTCTTCCGGTTCCAGTTCACCGGTCACGTTGGCGAGGACCTCGGCGGCTTCCTCGTCGAGATCCTGCCCCACCAGGTATCGCGGCGACTCGGGGATCAGCACCGCGAGTATGCCGTAGACCGCAGCGGGGACGACTCCGACGAGGAACATCCACCGCCAGGCCTCGAGTCCCCACCACAGGTCGTTCGACGCACCGCCTGCGGCGTTCTGCAACACCGCGTCGGACAGCAGGGCCGCGAAGATGCCGAGGGTGATGGCGAGTTGCTGCAGCGAGGCGAGACCGCCGCGGTACCGGGCCGGTGCGATCTCGGAGATGTAGGTCGGCGCGATGACCGACGCGATGCCGATGCCCAGTCCGCCCAGAACCCGCCAGAGCATGAGGTCGGGGACGCTGAACGCGAGGCCGGAACCGGTCGACGAGACCAGGAACAGGATCGAGCCGAGCACCATGACTCGCTTGCGGCCCCAGCGATCGGCGAGCCTGCCCGCGAACCAGGCACCTACCGCGCAGCCGAGCAGCGCGATCGCGACCGCGAACCCGGTGACGAACGAACTGAGCGCGAAATTCTGCTCGATCGAGTCCACAGCGCCGTTGATGACGGAGCTGTCGAACCCGAACAGGAATCCGCCCACTGCAGCGGCGACGGTAACCGCGATGACCTTGGCAGCGTGTGCGGACGACGGTTGCGTCATGAAAGCTCCTGCTGACGTCGTGCACCACCCGGGGGCGCTGCTCGGTCGGAAAGCTACGGCAATTGCTCATCGGGGACACTACGCCGCGGCAGGTTGCGGGGGACGATCTTCACACGAAGAAAGGCGTGCCGCCCCAGGGGGGCGACACGCCTTCTTTTCAGGTGCGCCGAGCGCAACCGGTGCTACGCGACGTCGGCGACGCCCGGGGCCAGGAAACGCTTGCCGTTGACGGCCTCCGACGTTCCGGTGCGATCCAGGTACGGCGTGATGCCGCCGTTCCAGAACGCGAAGCCGCCGCCGAGGATCAGGCACAGGTCGATGTCCTCGGGTGCTGCGACGACACCTTCGTCGAGCATGATCGCGATCTCCTCTGCGAATGCCCGGCGGGTGCGCTCGAGCACCTCCTCCGCGGTGGACGGGGAGTCACCCTGAGGCCACAGTGCGGCGACCTCGGGATCGACGACCTGCTGCCCGTCGGCGTACGACCACACGCCGGGCTTACGGGCCTCCACCAGCGCCTCGAGACCGGGCGACGACACGAAGCGGTCGGGGTACGCGGCCTGCAGGGTCTCCCCGGTGTGCAGGGCGACGGCGGGCCCGACCAGCGCGAGCAACGTGAACGGCGACATCGGCATGCCGAGCGCGCCGACGGCGTTGTCCGCCACCTCGAACGGGGTGCCTTCGTCCACAGCGGTCATGACCTCACCGAGGGTGCGGGTGACCAGGCGGTTGAAGACGAAGCCGGGCTTGTCGCCGCACAGCACGGCGGACTTCTTCAGGGACTTGGCCGTCGCGAATGCCGTTGCCAGCGTGGCGTCGTCGGTCTTCTCGCCCCGGATGACCTCGAGCAGCGGCAGCACGGCGACCGGGTTGAAGAAGTGGAATCCCACGACCCGCTCGGGATGCTGCAGGCCCGACGCCATCTCGGTGATCGACAGCGACGAGGTGTTCGTGGCGAGGATCGTCTCGGGCGTGACGTGCTGCTCGAGCTCGCCGAACACCTGCTTCTTGACGTCCATGTTCTCGAACACGGCTTCGATCACGAAGTCGGTCTTCGCGAACGCGGCCTTGTCGAGCGAACCGGTGACGAGCGCCTTGAGGCGGTTCGCGGCGTCGGGCGACAACCGGCCCTTGCCCTGCAGCTTGTCGATCTCGGTGTGGACGTAGCCGACACCCTTGTCGATGCGATCCTGGTCGATGTCGGTCAGGATCACCGGCACCTTGAGCTGACGGACGAACAGCAACGCGAGCTGGCTGGCCATCAGGCCCGCGCCCACGATGCCGACGCCGCTGATCTTGCGGGCGAGGGACTTGTCCGGAGCGCCGGCGGGGCGCTTGGCGCGCTTGTTGACCAGATCGAATGCGTACAGACCCGCACGCAGTTCGTCGGACATCAGCAGGTCGGCGAGCGCCTCGGTCTCGGCGTCGAAGCCCTTGCTCAGCGACTCGGGATCGGAGATGTCGGTGGTGCGGGCGAGTTCGAGGAGCTCGATCGCACGCTCGGCGGCGGGGGAGAAGCCGCGGGTCTTTCCGGCGACGAGGGCCTTGGCGCGTGCCATGGCGGCATCCCAGCCGGCCCCGCGGTCGATCTCCGGACGCGCCGGCACGATCTCGCCCGCGAGCACCTTCGACGCCCACGCGAGCGACTGCTCGAGGAAATCGGCCGATGCCAGCACGACGTCGGCGTAACCGAGCGCCTCGGCCTGCTTGGCCTTGATGGTGCGGCCGTTGTTCAGCGGATTCTCGAGAATCAGGGTGACCGCGTTGTCGGGGCCGACGATGTTCGGGAGAAGCTGTGTGCCACCCCAACCGGGGACCAGGCCGAGCATCGTCTCGGGCAGGCCGAGCGCCGGAACGTTGTCGGCGACCGTGCGGTAGTGCGTGTGCAGTCCGACCTCGAGTCCGCCGCCGAGCGCCAGACCGTTGACGAAGGCGAAGGTCGGGATCGTCGTGTCGCGCAGACGGCGGAACACGTTGTGTCCCAGGGTTCCGAGCTCCACGCCCTGTTCACGGCGCGTGACGGCGGGAACGCCCTTGAGATCGGCGCCCGCTGCGAAGATGAACGGCTTGCCGGTGACGGCGATCGCGGCCGGGTTGGCGGCGAACGCCTCGTCCAGCGCCTTGTCGAAGGCGAGCAGTCCCGCGGGACCGAACGAGTTCGGCTTGGTGTGGTCGAAGCCGTTGTCCAGCGTGATCAGGGCTACCGGGCCCTCGATGCCGGGGACGGAAAGCAGCTTGGTGTACGCGTGGGTGACGACCTCGTCGGCGAACGCGGACGCGATCCCCGTCGCGTCGGTCGCCCCGTGTGCGGTGTCCGATGTCATGGTTATGCGGCTCCGGATTCGTAATCGGCGTGGTTCGGGTTCTCCCAGATCACGGTGCCGCCCATGCCGAGACCGATGCACATGGTCGTCAGGCCGTAGCGGACCTCGGGATGCTGCGCGAACTGGTGCGACAGCTGGGTCATCAGGCGGACGCCCGACGAGGCGAGCGGGTGGCCGCACGCGATCGCACCGCCCCACTGGTTGACGCGCGGGTCGTCGTCGTCGATGCCGAAGTGCTCGAGGAACGCGAGCACCTGCACGGCGAACGCCTCGTTGATCTCGAACAGACCGATGTCCTCGATGCTCAGGCCGGTGCGGGCGAGCAGCTTCTCGGTCGCCGGGACGGGGCCGATGCCCATGACCGCGGGATCGACGCCCTGGAAGGAGAAGCCGACCATGCGCATGCCGACGGGCAGACCGAGCTCACGCGCAGTGTCCTCGCCCGCGAGAATCGCGGCCGTCGCGCCGTCGTTGAGACCCGCTGCGTTGCCCGCGGTGATACGGCCGGCGGGGCGGAACGGCGTCTTGAGCTTTGCGAGATCTTCGATCGTGGTGCCCGGGCGGGGCGGCTCGTCCTCGGTGGCGAGGCCCCAGCCGGTGGCGGAGCGGGTCGCGACGGGAACCAGCGTGTCGGCGATCCAGCCGGCCTTCTTGGCGGCGTCGTACTTGTTCTGGCTGTTGACCGCGTAGGCGTCGGTGCGGTCCTTGGTGATGCTCGGGAACCGGTCGTGCAGGTTCTCGGCGGTGTTGCCCATGACGAGCGCGCTCGGATCGACCAGCTTGTCGGCGAGGAAACGCGGGTTGGGGTCGGCGCCCTCACCCATCGGGTGGCGGCCCATGTGCTCGACACCACCGGCGATGACGACGTCGTACTGACCGAAGCCGATCCCGGATGCCGTGGTGGTCACGGCCGTCATGGCGCCTGCGCACATGCGGTCGATGGCGAAGCCGGGCACGGTTTCCGGCAGGCCCGCGAGAATCGCGGATGTCCGGCCGATGGTCAGGCCCTGGTCGCCGGTCTGTGTGGTGGCCGCGACTGCGACCTCGTCGACACGGGAGGGGTCGAGCTGCGGATTGCGGCGCAGCAGTTCACGGATCGCCTTCACGACGAGGTCGTCGGCACGGGTCTCGGCGTACATGCCCTTGGGGCCGGCCTTACCGAACGGAGTCCGGATTCCGTCGACGAAGACGACGTTGCGTTGTGTTGAGGTGGTGGGAGCCACGCGGATTCCTCCTGATGGAGCGATTACTCGCCGACACGTGCCGTGGCGAGGAGTGCTCGATCGCCAGACGGCGACCGGCCTCGCGGACAAGCCTACATTGTCATTACCGGTGAGTAACTTAATACCTGCGATTTCGCGCCGGCATGCGGGTCACCCCGGCGCACGCCTGTGAGCAGTGTGTTCTCGCTCCCCGCGGTGCCCGTACACGCCGACTGACGTGGTGCCGCCGGATACACGCGTCAACCCTCGGCAAGTTAACGGGCATTCCCACCGACCGGCGACACGGGCGCATAGGCATCGCCATCGGGCTCGTTCCTCTTGACACCGCTTGATCTGCGGATACATTGCACTCCATGATGCGACGTCGGCCCGACCCCACGGTGCAGGGCGTGGTAGGTGAGGCAGTGTTCCTGCTCAGTTCCCCTCGACGCTTCCTCACGGAGATTGCACTTGCCCCGGTCGGGCGCGGAGTAGCCGAGCACAGCAAGGCCCTCACGGACCCGATTGCTCGTTTCCGGAACACGAGCGCGTACATCTTCCTCGTGGCGTTCGGCAGCGACGAGGAGCGGCGCGCGGTGGTCCGGTTCGTCAACCGTGCTCATGCGCCCGTCCGGGCAGAGGGATACAACGCCTTCGACCCGAAGTTGCAGTTGTGGATCGCGGCGGTCATGTTCCGCGGTGGCCGCGACATCTACGAACGCTTCTTCGGGCCTCTCGACCGTTCGGAGGCCGAGCGGATGTACCGGGAGTTCGCGGTCTACGGCACCGCGCTCCAGGTTCCGGCCGAGTTGTGGCCGGCCGACCTCGCGGCATTCGAGGACTACTGGGACAGCGTCGTCGCAGATCTCGTCGTCGACGACACCGTCCGTGCCTACGCGCACGCACTGCTACGCGGCGGGCACGCGCCGTGGTACATCCGCGCGGGTATGTCACCCGCCCGCTTCCTCACCGTCGGTCTTCTCGATGCCCGCATCCGCGACGCCTACGGCCTCCTCTGGACGGACCCTCAGCAGCGCAGGTTCGACCGCGCCATGCGGGTCGCCGCGCCGCTGTACCGGGCGCTTCCGCTCCGGGTGCGCCACCTTCCCGCGTCGCTCGTCCTGCGCGACGCGCGTCGCCGGTTCGGGGCACGTTCGGCCACGGCGGACGGGGCGCCGGCGTGACCCGTGTGCCCGTCGGGCCGGTAAGCGGCCGTGACGACGAGGGGCGCGCCACCGTCGCCGTAGTGCCTCCCGGGCGCGGGAGCCGCCGTAGCCGGGCCCTCGCGGCCGTCCTCGCCGTGAGCGCCCGGATCCTCGCGGACGTCGTCCCGCTCGGCCCGGTGCCGCTCGGCGGTCTGCGTCTCGGATTGTCGGTCGCCGGTCGCCTCGACCTCGCGCGGGGCACACGCGTCGCGCGCGACCGCACCGGACCGGTCCCCGGCCGATGGGTGGTCCCGCCCGGGACCGGCGACTCGCCGCACGTTCTCTACTACCTGCACGGGGGAGGCTTCGTGATGGGGTCGTCCGCGTCGCACATCGGCGTCGCCGCCCGAATCGCCCGTGCCGCAGGAGTCCCCGCATTCCTGCCCGATTACCGTCGCGCACCGGAAGCACCGTTCCCGGCAGCGCCCGACGACGTCCGCGCCGGGTTCGACCACCTCCGGATACGTGGCTACGCTGCCCGCGACATCGTGATCGCCGGAGATTCCGCCGGCGGCCACCTCGCCTACGGACTCGTCGTCGAACTCGACCGGGAAGGCGCAGATCTGCCCGCCGGGGTCGCACTCGTCTCTCCGTGGCTGGACCTGTGGCTCCGCACCGGCTGGGAACGTGAAGCGGCCCGGCGTGATCCGTTCCTGTCGGTGAAGTTCGCAGACCGTGCGCGGCGCGCCTACGCCCCGGACGGCGACCCGGCCGATCCTCGCCTCGATCTGCTCGCCGCGACTCCCGGGCCGCATTGGCCGCCGTTTTTCGTCCAGGGCGGGGAAACCGAAGCGATCACCGGCGACACGCAGGCCCTCGAGGGAGACTCTCGCCGCGGCGGGAGTGCCCCACGAACTGCAGATCTGGCCCGGACAGGTACACGTGTGGCACGCATTCCACCCGCTCGTCCCCGAGGCGGCCGCTGCGGCCCGGCACCTCGGACACTTCGTGCGCGACGCTCTCACACGAGGAGCAGATCCGTCCTGACCGGTCGCTACTCCGCCGGCGCGAGAGCTTTCGCGAGCCGCGGTGCCGTCAGCGCCCGCTGCCACGGCCGGGCACCTCCGGCCGCGAACTTCTCCTCGATGTAGGCCTCGGCATCCGACCCGGGCGTGACGTCCCAGTCCCAGCACAGGCGCCGAACGAGTTCGGGGCTCACCAGATTCTCGACGGGAACCGACACCTCCTCGCTCAGCGCTGCGAGTTCGGCGCGCGCGGCCGTCAGTCGTGCGGCAGCCTCGGGATGGTGCCGGGCCCACCGGCCCACGGGCGGAGGACCGGTGAACGGCGGGGTGACCGGAGGCAGTTCCGACGTGGGCAGGGCGCGGGCACGATCGATCGCCGACAACCACAGCCGCGACGACCGCCGCTGACGAGGTCCACCGAAGACCGGGAGGGCGCGCAGGTCGGTGAGGGTGGCCGGCGCGGCCTCCGCCGCCGCAATGATCGCCGAATCCGGAAGGATGCGGCCCGGCGCGATATCGCGGTTCGCGGCGATCTCGTCCCGGGTGATCCACAACTCGCGCACGATCGCGAGACGGCGCGGGTCTTTGAGCGTGTGGATCTTCGACGTTCGCCGCCAGCGTTCGGGCTTCGGTGCGGGTGGTCCGGCCAGCCGGATGTGTTCGAACTCCTGCGCGGCCCACTCCGTCTTGTTCTGCCGTTCCAGTTCCTCGGCCATCGCGTCGCGGAGTTCGACGAGGATTTCCACGTCGAGCGCCGCGTAGTTCAGCCAGGAGTCGGGCAGCGGACGCGTCGACCAGTCCGCGGCCCCGTGCCCCTTCCTCAGTTCGAACCCCAGCGTGTCGGCGACGATCGCAGCGAGCCCGACCCGCGGGAACCCGGCGAGCCGGCCCGCCAGTTCGGTGTCGTACAGCACAGCGGGGTGCAGGCCCAGTTCTGCCAGGCCCGGAAGATCCTGGTCGGCCGAATGCAGCACCCACTCGAGGTCGTTGATCACTTCCGCGAGCGGCGCGAGGTCGGCTGCCGTGGGGATCGGGTCGAGAAGCACGGTGCCGGCGCCGTTGCGCCGCAACTGGACGAGATAGGCCCGGGCGGAGTAGCGGTAGCCGGAGGCCCGTTCCGCGTCGACGGCCAGCGGTCCGTGCCCGCGGGCGAGCAGCGCAGCCGCCTCGGCGACACCCGCGGCGGTGGTGACCACCTCGGGTACGCCCTCCCGCGGCTCGAGGAGCGGCACCGTCGCCGCGGGCGGGTGCTCGTTCGGGGAATCACCGCCAGTGGGAGAGCTGTGCTCGGGCGCTACCGTCTCGTGGTCCTGGCCTGCAGACATGGGCGTGACTCTAGCGGCTGTCCTGGGAAAGCGAGATTGTGCCGCGCGCAGAACGGGCGCTCATCGGCTCACGCCGTCGATGCTCGAGTCCTCGTCGTCCGATGACCGGGCCTGCTCCGCGGCGGCCAGCAACTCGTCGAGCGCCGGCGCCAGACAGTCGGTCAGTACCCACAGGTCCGGGACCAGTTCCGGGCAGGTGATGAGGCCGACGTCGAGTTTGTCTTCGAGCGAGATCACCGTGATGTTGAGTCCGGCTCCGTGGAAGAGCGGGCCGAACGGGTACAGCGCGGTCACGTGCGCTCCGAGGAAGTAGAGCGCCTGCGGGGGACCGGGCACGTTGGAGATGACCAGGTTGTGGATCGCGGGGTGTTTGTCGGCGAGCCGCAATGCGGCGTACGTGCGCATGGCTGCGCCGAACACCGCAGCTCCCATGAACTGCGACCAGTCCTGCAGCATGTTCGCGCCCAGCTCGGCGTTGTGGTCCTTGGCCACCTCGTTCGCGTCGGCGAGTGCGCGCAGGCGCTCGACCGGATCTTCGATGTGGGTGTGCAGGCCCGCGAACATCGCCGACACCTGGTTACGTCCGGGCCGGTGGGACTCCTCGTGGACCGAGACCGGCACCATCCCGACGAGCGGACTGTCGGGGAGTTCGCCCCGGCCTGCGAGGTAACTGCGCAGCGCACTCGCCACGAGGGTCATCACCACGTCGTTGACCTTGACGCCGAACGCGTTCTTCACGGCTTTGACATCCGCGAGTTCGAGTTGGGCGAACGCCACGGCCCGGTGGCCGGTGATCGTCGAGTTGAACGGGGTCCGCGGCGCGGTGAAGGGGGCCGGCATGGCGTCTCCACGGCGCGCTCGTGCCACCCAGGACGCCACCGAGGTCACGGCGGACGGAAGTATCCGGGCCAGGTGCAGGGGACGCAGGGCGACGTTCACCGCGCCGGCGACCGCCATGTAGATCTCGTTTCCGCCGCCGACGCCGGGGGCGATCGTGTCGGGGCGCGGTGCCGCCGGGTCGAGGCTGCACAGCTGAGCGATCATCGCCGCACCCGACACCCCGTCCACGCCTGCGTGGTGCATCTTGAGGATCACCGCGATCGAACCGTCGTCGAGTCCTTCGACCACCCACATCTCCCACAGGGGCTTCGCACGGTCGAGCGGCTGCGCGGCGATGTGGCCGCACAGGTCGGCGAGTTCGGTCCGCGAGCCCGGAGACGGTACCGCGACATGATGCAGATGGCGGTCGAGGTCGAAGTCCTTGTCGTCGACCCAGACCGGATGGTCGAGATTGAAGCGGCTGTCGGCGAGCTTCATGCGGAAGGCGGGGACCGCGTCGAGGCGTGCGTCCAACTCCCGGCGGACGGCCCGGTAGTCGTATCCGTCCGGCACCGTGGAGGGATCGAGGACGAGCAACCCGCAGATGTGCAGGTGCTGGCTGGGGGTTTCGAGGTAGAGGAAGCCGGCGTCGAGACCACTGAGGCGCTGCATGCCCCTCAGGCTAGAACTCGACCGTCTCCCGAAGGCCCGAATCGGGCGTATCCGTCAGGACCGCAGTTGCGCTACGCCGGTAGGCGGAAGACCCGCGGCGTATGCGAGGACATCGCAGAAGGCTTCGACGTGCGGGGCGAGCACGTCGGAGCGAGGAGTCCACGACGCGCGAAGCTCGAGTTGATGCGCTCGCGGAGGGCCGGCGATGTCGCCGAACCGCACCGAACTCGTCGCCGTCACGGTTCCGCCGAGTGCGGTCAACGGCTCGCCGTGCGCTTCGAGGGCATCGACCAGCCAGCTCCAGGCCACATCCGGAAGCAGCGAGTCGGCGGCGAGTGAGGCGTCGACGTCGGCCTGGATGTACGCGACGAGCCGAGTGGTGCCGTGCCAGGCTTCGTCACCGTTCGGGTCGTACAGGAGGATGAGGCGGCCGAAGGCATCGCCTTCGGATTCCTCGGGGACACCGTCGGACTCGTCGTGCAGGACCTCGGCGCCCAGCGCGAAACTGTGCGGTGCCAGTCGCTGCGGTGGTCTGATCGGTGCCACTTCGATCTCGCTGCGGACGGTGGCCGCCTTCATCGATTCGACGGCCGCGCGGAAGCGGGCCGGCTCGGGTGAGGTGGTCACGACAGCGGACGTTAGCGCCGGTGACGCAGTGCACGCGGGAGGCGCGCCGGTTCCGGCGGGGCGGGTGAGCGTGGCAGCATGGGCTTCGAACCGGGGTCCGACCGAACCCGACGAGACCGAAGAACGAGGATCGATGACCGGCTTGGAAAACACGAACGTCGCTTCCGCGGTGCCCGCGGAGTACCCGTCGCGCAGAGCGTTGCCGGAGGCTCCGTTGCTGGCTGCGGCCCGGGGGATGCAGCCGTCGCACCGCCCGGTGTGGTTCATGCGCCAGGCGGGGCGTTCGCTGCCGGAATACCGGGAGATCCGCGCGGGCGTCGGCATGCTCGAATCGTGCTTCGACCCCGAACTCGTCTGCGAGATCACGATGCAGCCGGTACGCCGGCACAAGGTCGATGCCGCAATTCTGTTCTCCGACATCGTGGTTCCGCTCAAGGCTGCGGGAATCGATCTCGACATCGTCGCCGGAACCGGGCCGGTTGTCGCCGACCCGGTGCGCACCGCTGCCGATGTCGCCGCCCTTCCGCACCTCGAAGCCGAGGAAGTGGGCGCGGTCGCTCGCGCCGTGACGTTGCTGACCAAGGAACTGGGCACCACTCCGCTGATCGGTTTCGCGGGAGCCCCCTTCACGCTCGCGTCCTACCTGGTCGAAGGTGGCCCGAGCCGCAACCACGAGCGCACCAAGGCGCTCATGCACTCCGATCCGGCAACCTGGCACTCGCTGCTCGGGCGTCTGACCGACATGGCCATCACCTTCCTGCGCGCCCAGCTGGCAGCCGGCGTCGACGCGATCCAGCTGTTCGACTCGTGGGCCGGGGCGCTCCCGTTGTCCGACTACCGCGAATACGTGCTCCCGCACTCCGAGCGCGTGTTCGCAGAACTCGCTGCCGCCCAGGTACCGCGGATCCATTTCGGTGTGGGCACAGGCGAATTGCTCGGCGCGATGGGCGAGGCCGGAGCCGACGTCGTCGGAGTCGACTGGCGCATCCCGCTCGATGTGGCGGCGCAGCGGGTCGGGCCGGGTAAGGCTCTGCAGGGCAACCTCGATCCCGCCATCCTGTTCGCCGGCTGGGACGTCATCGAACGCGAGGTCCGGCGCGTGGTCGCCGAAGCGGACCGCGCACTCGCGGCCGGTGCGACAGGCCACATCTTCAACCTCGGCCACGGTGTGCTGCCCGACACCGATCCCGACATGCTCACCCGCGTCGTCGAGCTGGTGCATTCGTTGTGACCGACCCTGTCGTCGCCGTCGTCGGTGGTGGCATCAGCGGCCTCGTCGCCGCCTACCGCTTGCGCGGCGCACTCGGCCCCGATGCCCGAATCGTCGTACTCGAACGGTCCCCGCGACTCGGCGGCAAACTGCACACCGTGGACCTGGCGAACGGGCCCGTCGACGTGGGCGCCGAAGCCTTCATCGCGCGTCGGCCCGAGGTTCCCGCCCTGCTCGACGAACTGGGCCTGAGCGACCAGATCGTCCATCCGTCGGGCGCGCGGCCACTGCTCTATGCCGGGGGCCGGCTCCGGCCGTTGCCCGCGGGGACGCTCATGGGTATCCCCGCCGACGCCCGTTCCGTCGAAGGACTCGTCGACGACGAGACGCTGCAGCGCATCAGCGACGAACCGGGCGTGCCGCTCAACTGGGATCGGACCGGCGACATGTCGGTTGCCGCGCTCGTCGGCTCGCGTTTCGGCGAGCAGGTCGTCCGCCGCAGTGTCGACCCGCTCCTGGGCGGGGTCTACTCGGGACTGTCCGACACCGCCGGTGTCCGCGCCACCGTCCCGGCGCTCGCCGCCGCACTCGACGCCGGTGCGACGAGCCTGACCGCCGCGGTCGCGGCGGCACTCCCGGCACCGTCGCACACCCCCGTCTTCGGCACTCTGCGCGACGGCTACGGGGTGCTGCTCGCAGCGCTCGAGCGTGCGGCCGCGCCCGAGATCCACCTGGAGACCACCGCGGGCGGGCTGCGCCGCAGCAACGGACGATGGTCGCTCGACCCCGTCGGCGAGGTCGACGGAGTTGTGCTGGCGGTACCCGCCACCGAGGTCGCCGCGCTTCTGGCCGAGGCGGTGCCGACGGCCGCGGCCCTCGCGGCAGAGATACCCCTCGCGTCGTCGGTCGTCGTCGCTCTCGCTCTCCCCGGCGGTTCGGCGTTGCCGCAGAACTCCGGGATTCTGGTGGCGACCGGAGAAGAACTCGCCGCGAAGGCGTTCACCCTGTCGAGCCGGAAGTGGCCACATCTCGCGCAGCGTGACGTCGCGCTCGCCCGGGCGTCGTTCGGGCGCTACGGCGACGACGCGCTGCTCTCCGCCTCCGACGAGCAACTCGTCACCCTCGCCCGCGCCGACCTCGCCGCCGTGACCGGAGTCGAGGACGAGCCGGTGGCCTCCTACGTGCAGCGCTGGCACGGGGGGCTTCCGCAGTATCGGTCCGGGCACAACGATGTCGTCGGCGCGCTCGACGCCGCAGTCGCGGAAGTCGACGGACTCGAAATCGCCGGCGCGATGCTGCACGGTGTCGGCGTCCCCGCATGCGTCGCGTCGGGAACCACCGCGGCGGCACGACTCGCCGCACGAATGGCAGGATGAACGGTATGGCACGTCTCGATTACGACAAACTCAATTCCACCCTCCGCTACACCATGTGGTCCGTCTTCCAGGTGCAGCCGGGCGTTCTCGACGACGACCGCGCAGCGGCGATCAAGAACGCGAAGGAGTTCTTCGCCCAGTTCGACGACACCGACGTCACGGTCCGCGGCATCTACAACGTCGCCGGCACCCGCGCGGATGCCGACTTCATGATCTGGTCGCACGCCGAGCGGCTCGAAGACCTCCAGAAGCTCTACGCCGATTTCCGGCGCACCACGGACCTGGGCCGGGCCAGCGCGCCGGTGTGGTCGAATGTCGCGCTGCACCGACCCGCAGAGTTCAACAAGAGCCACGTGCCGGCGTTCATCGCCGGTGAGGAGCCGGGCGCATACGTCTGCGTCTACCCGTTCGTCCGCTCCTACGAGTGGTACCTGCTGCCCGACGCCGAGCGCCGGACCATGCTCGCCGATCACGGCAAGGCAGGACGCGGTTACCCCGACGTCCGCGCGAACACCGTGCCCTCGTTCGCACTCGGCGACTACGAGTGGATCCTCGCCTTCGAGGCACCCGAACTCGACCGGATCGTCGATCTCATGCGCGACCTGCGTGCGACCGAAGCCCGGATGCACGTGCGCGAGGAAACACCCTTCTTCACCGGTCCGCGCGTCGAGGTCGAAGCGCTCATCGAGTCGCTGCCCTGACCGTGACCGGTCCGATCGGTACGGACGGCTCCGCGCTGCCCGGAGCACGCTTCTCCCAGATGGCGCACTGGGGTATGTACTCCGCGGAGGTGCGTGACGGCGAAGTCGTCGCCGCGCACCCCTACGCGGGGGACGCCGACCCGTCGCCGATCCTGCAGAACATTCCGGGATCGGTGCGGCACCGCTCCCGGATCACGGGTCCCGCGATCCGGCGGGGATGGCTCGAACACGGGCCGGGACCGAGCACCGACCGCGGCAGCGACGAGTTCGTCGCCGTCTCCTGGGACGAACTCACCGAGTTGCTCGCCGCGGAACTGACGCGAGTAGCGGAGCGTCACGGCAACCGCGCGATCTTCGGTGGATCGTACGGATGGTCGTCGCCCGGACGTTTCCATCACGCACAGAGCCAGGTGCACCGTTTCCTGAAGATGTTCGGTGGATACACCCGCTCGGTGCACAGCTACTCGCTGGGCGCGACCGGCGTGATCATGCCGCGAGTGGTCGGGGCCCACTGGAAACTGTTCGCGCGTTCCACCAACTGGGACGTCATCGCCCGTGAGACCGACCTGCTCGTGTGCTTCGGTGGTGTGCCGCTCAAGAACACCGGCGTCAACGACGGCGGCACCAGCGACCATCCGACGCGCGGCGGCCTCGACCGGATGCGCGCCCGCGGAGGACGCATCGTGTCCATCACCCCGCTGCGCGACGACGTCCACGGCGAGCACGAATGGCTGGCACCCCGCCCGGGCACCGATGTCGCGATCATGCTGGCGCTCGCCTACGTCCTCGCGTCCGAAGGTCTGGCCGATCGCAAGTTCCTGGACCGCTACTGCACCGGATACGACCGGTTCGAGGCGTACCTGCTCGGCCGCACCGACGGTGTTCCCAAGACACCGGAATGGGCTGCGGAACTGTCGGGTCTGCCGGCCGCCACCCTCGTCGATCTCGCTCGCCGGATGGCCTCCGGCCGGACGCTGATCTCGGTGACCTGGTCGCTGCAGCGGGTACGACACGGTGAGCAGGCACCGTGGGCCGGTATCACCCTGGCGGCCATGCTGGGTCAGATCGGTGTTCCCGGTGGGGGATTCGGCCACGGGTACGGATCGATGAACGAACCCGGCCGCGCGCCCGTGCCCTACCCGCTGCCCACCCTGTTCCAGGGCAACAACGACGTCGAGGACTTCATCCCCGTCGCCGCGATCTCCGATCTTCTGCTGCATCCGGGAGAGCAGTTCGACTACGACGGCCGACGGCTGACATTTCCGGATACCCGTCTCGTCTACTGGGCGGGCGGCAATCCGTTCCATCACCATCAGCATCTCGCCCGCCTGCGCCGCGCATTGACGCGGCCGGACACGATCGTCGTCCACGACCCGTACTGGACGCAGATGGCCAAGCACGCGGACATCGTCGTGCCGTCCACCACCGCGCTCGAACGCGACGATCTGTCGTGCACGCGCAACGATCCGCTGCTCGTCGCAATGCAGGCGGCCGCACCCCGTTTCGCCGACGCCCGCGACGACTACGACACCTTCTCCGCCCTCGCGCACCGACTGGGATTCGGGGAGCGGTTCACGGAGGGGCGCACGTCGGCGCAGTGGCTCGAGCATCTGTACGGGCAGTGGCGCGGCTACGTCCTCGCCGACGAGCGCCGGCTCGAGGACCCGCCACCGTTCGCGGAATTCTGGCGTCGCGGCCACGTCCGCATGCGCACCGAGGACGACCTCACGCTGTTCGAGGAGTTCCGCGCCGACCCGGAGCACAATCCGCTCCGCACACCGAGCGGGCGCATCGAGATCTTCTCGGCGGACATCGACGGCTTCGGATACGACGACTGCGCGGGCCACCCGACGTGGTACGAACCGGAGGAGTGGCTCGGCGGTGAGCGGGCACAGACGTTCCCACTGCACTTGATCGCGAACCAGCCCAAGAGCAGATTGCACAGCCAGCTCGACCATGGTGCGACCAGTCAGAAGAGCAAGGTCCACGGCCGCGAACCGATCCGGATCCATCCGCAGGACGCGGCCGAGCGCGGAATCACCCCCGGCGACGTGGTGCGCGTGTACAACGACCGGGGTGCGTGCCTGGCCGGTGCGCTGCTCGACGAAGGACTGCGCCGCGGGGTCGTCCAACTCGCGACGGGAGCGTGGTACGACCCGCTCGACCCTGCCGATCCGGAGTCCATGTGCGTGCACGGCAACCCGAATGTTCTCACTCCCGACACGGGCACGTCGTCGCTGGCGCAGGGATGCACGGGTCAGCACGTGCTCGTCGAGATCGAACGGTTCGAGGGGGAGTTGCCGCCCATCCGCGCGTACGACCCGCCGACGATCAGGCCCCGCCGACCGTGACGTGAGGAAACGCGCGGTCTACAACCCGAGCGATTTCTACAACCCGAGTGATTTCTGCACGTTGTGCAGGGTCGCGGCGGATTCGGCCAGTCCGGCCGCTTCGTCTTCCGAGAGCGGCACCTCCAGAACTCTGTCCGCGCCGCCCGCGTCGACGATGGTCGGCAGCGACAGGCACACGTCGCGCATGCCGTGGATCCCGGTCTGCAACGAGGACACGGGCAGCACGCGCCGCTGGTCGCGCAGCACTGCCTCGACGATCCGGGCCGTCGACAGCCCGATCGCGAGGTTCGTCGCACCCTTGCCCTGGATGATCTCGTAGGCGCTGCGCACCACTTCGTGGAAGATGTCTGCGCGGGTCCGGGCATCGAACACGACGCGATCGTCGACCGTGTACGAGTCGATGGGAATGCCACCGACGGACGCTCCCGACCACAGCGCGAGTTCGGAATCGCCGTGCTCGCCGACGACGAACGCGTGGGTGTTCTCGATCGCCACCCCGGCACGCTCGGCGATGAGATAGCGCAGACGACCCGAGTCGAGAACCGTGCCGGACCCGAAGATCCTGCCGTCGTCGACGCCGGTCACCGCGATGGCCGCTGCCGTGACGATATCGACGGGATTGCTGACGAACAGAATCACCGCGTCGGGAGACTCCGCCAGCAACCGGGGCGTGACCGACTGTGTGATCGCGACGTTGGCCGCTGCGAGATCGAGCCGGGACTGACCGGGCTTCTGTTTCGCGCCCGCGGTCACGACAACGAGGTCGGAATTTGCGGTCACGGAAATATCGTCGCTGCCTTCGATGCGGCAGGCCGGAGTGAACTGGGTGCCGTGATTGAGGTCGAGAACCTCGGCGCGCACCCGAGCCGCGTTGGTGTCGAACAACGCAATCGTGTTCGCGGTGCCGCGGAGCAGGCACGCGTATGCCACCGCCGCTCCGACGCTGCCGACGCCGACGATGGACACCTTCGCTGTGCCGATCCGGGGCCCGCTGCGCGTTGTCGCCATGGTCCGATCATGGCCCCATAGCCACGACGGCGCCACCCGGCGGGTTCGCGTCGCACAGCGGGGCGGTCGGTGAGTCGATAGCCTCGGACCATGAGCGCGCGACCGTTCGATGCTGTTCTGTTCGACTTTTCCGGCACGCTGTTCCGGCTCGAAGAGGACGAGAGCTGGATGGCCGGCATCACCGATGCACGAGGTGAGGCCTTCGACGTGAGCCGGCAGGCCGAACTGATGCGGCGGCTGACCGCTCCTACCGGACAGCCTGTGGAGATGGACGCGGAGGAGCACCACGCCTGGATCAATCGCGACCGTGACCCGCGCCGGCATCGGGAGGCGTATCTGACCGTGCTCTGCAGATCCGGTGTCGAGGACCCGCAGCAGGCTCAGACGCTGTACGGAAAGGTGGTCGATCCGACGAGCTGGACGGTGTACCCGGATACCGTGCCCGTGATCGAAGCACTCGCGGGCGACGGCATCGCGGTGGGGGTCCTGAGCAACATCGCATTCGACATCCGGCCTGCCTTCGCCGCACTCGGCATCGACGACCTGGTCTCCGTGTTCGCGCTGTCCTTCGAGATCGGTGCGGTCAAACCGGAGCCCGAGATCTTCCGTTATGCCGTCGAAGCGCTCGGGGTCGAACCCGAACGCACCCTGATGATCGGCGACAGTGTGGAAGCGGACGGCGCCGCTACAGAGATCGGGTGCGCGTTCCGCCTCGTCGAGCCACTCCCGACGACGGAGCGGCCCGACGGGCTGTGGAGCGCCTTGAAGGACGCGGGGGTTACGTTGTCGGAACCAGGCGCAAGGAAATCGAATTGATGCAGTAGCGCTGGTCGGTGGGGGTCGGGTAGCCCTCGCCCTCGAAGACATGGCCGAGGTGACTGTGGCACGAGGCGCACAGCACTTCCACGCGGCGCATCCCCAGCGAATCGTCGGTCCGCAGGATCACGGCGTCGGAGTCGGCGGGATCGAAGAACGACGGCCAGCCGCAGTGCGACGGGAACTTCTCGCTGCTGCGGAACAGTTCGGCGCCACATGCCCGGCATTCGTAGACACCCTCGGACTCGGTGTCGGTGTATTCACCGGTGAAGGGCCGTTCCGTGCCGGCCTGACGCAGCACCGCATACTCGGCGGGAGTGAGCTTGTCGCGCCACTCGTCCTCGCTCAGCACAACCTTGGGAGCGGGTTCGGATCGGGGAGTGGAAGTCATGTCCCCACGCTAGTCGCGCTCCGAGACCGCCGCCACGACGCACCCCGTCCCGTCCTGCCGTGCCCGGTACGTCTCAGGCCCGTGCGGCGACCTCATCGGTGTGCTCCGCGGCGGGGAGCAGGTGTGACGGCTCGATACCGTCGTCGAGCCGCCCTTCGCGGCGCGCCGCGAGGTAACGGTCGAGGAGCACCGCGAAGATCACGATGATGAGCAGCGACCACCCGAGCGTCGTCTTCATGTACTCCGCCGCGCGGCCCGCCTCCACCCAGCGCCCGGACAACCAGGAGTCGTAGCTCATGAATCCGTACACCGCCAGCCACGCCGGCCAGTTCCGCATCACGGAATTGGGCAGCAGCACGGTCATGAGCAGCGGGAACAGCATCATCGAGTAGTACATCTGGCCGAGCGATCCCAGCAGGAACGACGCACTCAGGAGCACACCGGTGGCGGTGCACACGAAGAAGACCTCGTCGTTGCGGCAGTAGCGGTAGAGCAGCCAGAGCGACACCGCCACGAGCACGGCGAGCACACCGCGCAGGCCCAGGACCAGCCAGCCGGGCAGCCCGTAGTACATCCCGTTGCCGACGATCGCGCTGTTGAAGTAGTCGCGGGACTCGAGCAGGTACGGCACCGTGAGTTCGACGAAATCCCACGCGTCGACCGACAGTGGCCACGCGATGATGTTCAGTGCGATGGGCACCCCGGCGGCGGTGAGGAACACCTTCCACTGGCCGCGTACGAGTGGAAGGAACAGCAGAGGCGCGAGGATCGGTTTGACCGCGAACGTGAGTCCCAGCATCACGCCCGCCCAGAGGTCTCGGCGTTTGAGCAGGAGCACCAGGAACGCGACTTCTCCCAGCAGCACCAGTCCGTTGATGTTGGTGAAGACCAGCGTGTTGGTCACCGTCTCGGACGCGAACGCACCCAGCACGAGGATGGGAGCGATGGGCGAGTCGAGCCGCAAGCCGAACATGCGCAGCAGCAGGTACAGCGCGATCAGGATGGCGACGGCGTTCGCAATGATGAACAGCCACCGGGATCGTTCGGGGTCGATCACGGCGATCGGCGAGATCAGCAGCGTCCCGGACGGGGGATAGAGGTAGTGCGGGTCGACCCATTGGAAGTTCGCGGTATAGACCGGAAGCCGGTTGAGGAACGCGAGCGCCGCGTTGTAGACCGGGGTGAAATCATCGGTCCGGAAACCGTTGACTGCTTTGATCACCACCCGGTGAAGAACGGTCAGGACCGCCAATGGCCACACCACGGCCTTGACCACGTCTGCGGTGGTTCGTGCCGTCCGGGGTTCGAGACTGCTGAGGAACACTACGGCACGGTACCCCGTCCGGGATCGGGACCGCGCACGTCCCCCGGCACGCAGGGGAACGGCGCGTCGCGTCTCATGCCGGGCAGAGACTTCCGTTCGGCGGCAGCTCTCCCGTACTCAGGTACCGCTCGATGCGGCCCTGAATGCACGTCGAATGCAACGAGGCGGAATAACCGGCACCCTGCCAGGACACGGTCGACCATGCGATCGCGCCGGCGGTGAGCGCGCCGGTCACCGATTCGACTCCCACGCTGCCGACAATGGGATCCGCAGCGCCGCCGGTGACGAGTACAGGGGTGTCGAGGGCTGCGGGCAGGGGTGGAGCGGGCAGGGTGGGCCAGGCCGCGCATGCGGTGGTAGCCGCGGCCGTGTCCGCACCGAACAGGGGGTAGAGCGTCGCCCAGTTGCGCTGGAGATCGGCCGCGCGGGTCGGCGTCGGCCATCGCTGGCCGTCGCTGCACCGCGAGACGAACTGGCCGTCGGAGGCGAGAATCTGTTCGGCGGTGCCCACCAGATCGAGCAGTGGCACCACATCGCCGTCCCGCGCGGAAGCCAGCGTGTCGGACAGTTCGCGGATCCGGCTGGGAAGATCTCCGCGCGGTGTGCCGAGATACGCGGTGATCACCGTCAGCAAGGCATTGGAGGACACCGGTGCCAGAGCGCCGCTCGAGGCCTGTGCGTGGAGGTCTTCGAGAGCCTGCCGGGGGTCGTCACCGAGCGAACAGTCGAGCGCTGCGCACTGCCGCGAGAACGCGTCCACCGCGGACTCGGCGCCGCGGGCGCGCGACTCCGCGATCTGTTCTGCGTCGCCCGATGCGGCGACGGGGGAGTCCAGCACGAGCCGTCCCACGGCACCCGGGTAGGCCGCGGCATATGCGAGACCCACCGCCGCGCCGTTTCCGATGCCGAGGAGGCCCACGCGCTCGACGTTCCATGCCTGCCGCAGCCGGTCGATGTCGCCGGCCGCGTGGGACGCGCTGAACATCAACTCCTGGGGCTGAAGATAGTCGGTGCAGGAGATGGTGGCCTGGCGGCCGAGTTCGGCCACTCGCTCCGGCGCGGACCCGCTGCGACCGAACTGTCCCAGATCGGCGAGGGCGCGACGGTCGGCGCCGAACACACAGTCGATGGCCAGCGACATCCCGATGCCACGACGATCCACCGCGACCACCGGACGCGTCGTCAGCACGCCCGAGAGCGGGCCGGTTGCGAGTGCGGCGAGGGCGCGCGTCGACGGCATGTCGCTGCCGGTCGTGAGGACCAGTGGTGCGACGTCGTCCGGGGTGTCCGGGAGCTGCGCCCGGAGCACGGCAAGCGGGAAGGTGCCGGGAACAGCACCGGAGGGGTCGATCGGCGTCGGCACTTCGGCGCATTCGAGCGACAGACCTGTCGGCCCCGACGAGAGCGAGTAGGACGCCACGGTGTCGGAAGTGCAGTCGCGCCACGTGAGGTCCGTTTGGGGAACGGGCAGTTCGGGCGCCGCGTCCTCGTCTTCCTGGACGGTCGGTTCGCTGCTATCGACTCCTTCGCGCACCACGGCGACGTCGGGCCGGACCGATGGTCCCGCTCCGCACGCGGCGGCCACTGCGGCCACCGCGATCCATCCCACCGCGAGCACACCGGTTCTGCGCATGGGGACAGCCTGCCAGGTGTCACCGATCGGGGAGTGCACAGGTGTCGACGTGAGCGGCCGTCCCGAGGCCCGGACATGATCCCGGTAAGAGTGAAATCGGCGCCGCCTCGCGGGGCAGTGGATTGTCCTCGCGACTCGTGAACACATGGTGAACGTTCTGTGAAGTAGGTCGCATTCCGCTTGGGCGGTGCTACCCACTCACTCTGCGGCCTTACGCTGGATGAATGCACGAACGCCTCGTCGACCGCAACCCGGTGGTGCCCGCAGATCAGTTGGTGGCCCAGCTGGTGCCGCCCGCGATGTTCGACGAGGTGAGTTTCGCGTCGTACATCCCCGATCCTGCCGAGCCGAGCCAGGCCGCGGCGGTCAAGGCCGCCGAGGAGTTCGTCGGCAAGGTCGAGAAGATCCGGGGCGGCAAGCGCGGCCTGTTCGGCCGTAAGGCCCCGGCCCAGGGAGCGGGGCTGTACCTCGACGGCGGTTTCGGCGTGGGCAAGACCCACCTGCTCGCCTCGATCTTCCACAGCGCACCGTCCCCGAAAGCCTTCGGCACCTTCGTCGAGCTCACCCACGTCGTCGGAGCGCTGGGGTTCAACAAGGCCGTCGAGGAACTGTCGAGTCACAGCGTCCTGTGCATCGACGAGTTCGAACTCGACGATCCGGGCGACACCATGCTCATCTCCCGGCTGCTCACCGAATTGTCGGCACGCGGAGTGTCGATCGTGGCCACGTCGAACACACTGCCTGGCCAGCTCGGCGAGGGTCGCTTCGCGGCCCAGGACTTCCTGCGCGAGATCAAGAAGCTCGCCTCGATCTTCGAGACGATCCGCGTGGACGGACCCGACTATCGCCACCGCGACCTGCCGCCGGCCCCCGATCCCATCGAGTCGGAGGAGCTCATCGAGCGTGCGGACCAGGTTTCCGGCGCGACGCTCGACGACTTCGACGAATTGTGCGATCACCTGAGCACCCTGCACCCGTCCCGGTACGGCAAGCTCGTCGAAGGAGTGCCCGCGGTCTTCATCAACGGGGTGCACCCCGCGCGCGATCAGTCGGTCGCTTTGCGTCTCGTGGTCTTTGCGGATCGCCTCTACGACGCGAGCATTCCGGTGACGGTCGCCGGCGCACGGCTCGACGAGATCTTCACACCCGAGATGCTGTCGGGCGGGTACCGCAAGAAGTACCTGCGTGCCACGTCGCGTCTGCTCGCCTTGTCCCGTTTCGAGGTTGCCGCCGGCTGACCGGCGGGGCGGTCACAGCACGCGTTGCATGAGGAAATCGTCGTGTGTCTGTGAACCGACAACGAAGGTTCGCGTACCGACGACCTCGAAGCCGTGCTTCTGGTAGAAGCGACGGGCACGCGTGTTCTCCTGGTTCACACCCAGCCACAGCCCGGCACGCCTGCGCTCGGCGGCGCGCTCGACGATCGCGTCCATCAGCGCGGCGGATACTCCGGCGCCGTGATGTCCCGGAAGTACGTACAGCTTGCTGATCTCGATGGCGGGTCGTGCGGTGACCACGTCGGGTACGGCGTACGCGTCCGAGTTCTGACTCGCGGGGTCCACCGAGTTCTCACTCGCGGGGTCCACCGAGTTCTGACTCGCGGGGTCCACCGAGTTCTCACTCGCGGGGTCCACCGTGGTCTCACTCGCCGGATCTACGGCCATCAGATAGCCGACGATCTCGTCGTCGACGCAGGCTTTCAGCACGATGCGGCGAGGGTCGGTCAGGTACTCGCTGAAGTTCTCTGCGCTGAGGGTTTCCTCGACGAACGCCGCGATGTCCTCGGACCCGGCCCCTGGAGGGCACGCGAGCGGAAACGTGGTGGCGGCGACTCCGGCGATGGTCTCGGCATCCCAGATGCCTGCCGGACCGACGGAGACGGACTCTTCGAGTGACGACGACGTGGGCATGGATCCAGTGAAGCACCGAGTGGTCGGGGCGGGAAGTTCCGGGCCCGGAAATGGCTGAACCCCAGCCTTGGATGGGGGGTCATGGCTGGGGTCCAATACCATCGGGGGGGATGGCACGTTCCACGCTACCCGAGTGTTTTCGGGGAGTTCCACCTGCTGCGGTCACGTTTCCGTCACATCGTGCACAACTCATTGTTGCGGAACGTTCACAAACCCTTTAAGGTCGGCACCTATGAAGCGCGTACTCGTAGTTCACCGCCGTAGCGGGGTCTGATTCGGACCGACCCCTCGCTGCGGGTCGTTGAGCTATGCGTCGGTCCTTCCTTCTCGCGGAAGACCTCCCGAAATGAACGCCTTCACTTCTTTCATCTCCTCCGATTTCGATGCTGCCTTTGCGCGTCCGTCGGATTCTCGTCGAACCGCTCTGCGTGCCGCACCGGCGTGCGCGCCCGGCAGTGCTACGCCCCTCGATCCTTTCGCTGCGCGGTACGGCCGCCCGCTTCCGCTCCCGCTGCGTGCCGAAGCCGCCGGAATGTCGTGGCCGGAGTTCCTCGCGGTGTACGCCTCCGAGCGCGGTCCCCTTCGATTGGGTGACTGGTCGGCCACCACGTTGCCGGCGGGCCGATCGGCGTTCGAAGCGACGATCGCGGTGGGCGATACGATCCACTCCGCGTCCGCGCTCGCGTGTGGTCCCGTCGCGGGGATGACGGCGATGCTCTACGACCTCGGTTTCGGCATCGAGATCCACTCGTTCCACCGGCACGATCTCGGCGACCTGCACGTGACGTTCCTGCTCTGCGGGTCCGGCGCACGTCGCACGTGGGTGATGGGCATGGGGGAGAGCGGCGTGGAATCGACTCTTCGCGCGATGATCGCCGGAATCAACCGGACCCACACGGCGGCGGCGGGCCGGTAGTCCGCGGGCCCTCGACTCGGATGCGACGCCGGTCGCGTTCCTGATCGAGGGCCGCGTCCACCGGACGGATACGACGAAGGCCCCCTTCCTGAGGAAGGGGGCCTTCGTCGTTCCTGGTGCGCGATACTGGGATTGAACCAGTGACCTCTTCCGTGTCAGGGAAGCGCTCTCCCGCTGAGCTAATCGCGCGGGATTGTGGGGTCCAGATTTGGAGCGGATGACGGGATTCGAACCCGCGACCCTCACCTTGGCAAGGTGATGCGCTACCAGCTGCGCTACATCCGCATGCACGTTGACTCTACATCGATTCGACCCACGTGCTGGTCGAACCTGGTGCGCGATACTGGGATTGAACCAGTGACCTCTTCCGTGTCAGGGAAGCGCTCTCCCGCTGAGCTAATCGCGC
>NZ_JABAGQ010000005.1 GCF_012844225.1 Rhodococcus sp. 105337 | reverse complement strand
CGTGGAGATTTTTCCGAACCCGGCGGCATTCCTCCGGTTGGCGACCGCGGTGGTCATCGAGCAGCACGACGAGTGGCAGGTCACCCGCCGGTATGTCTCGGATGTGAGCATGGACGAGCTCCGGGCGGTGATCGCCGCCAAACAGCACGCTACCGAACCGGCGTTGTCGTTGACCGGCTCGAGCGAAACAGCATAGTATCCAGCACGACTCGTTGATCACTACGTCTACTGCAGAGCCGATCCGAAGTCCACCACTCCACGGGGCACTATCGGCATCTGAGCCGACGCCCTCAATGTCTGCTCAAACTTATTTATCGTCGCGACCGGATCGGCTTTAGTCATTCGAGCAACTTATAGCAATCTACCGCCAGGGGTAGTTCGTCTTCGATGCCGTTGGGATCGAGTCCATCAAAGTGGTGTACGCGCTGCAGCTGAATGGGCTTGTAGGTGCGTAGAGACCGAACGAAGTAAGGCCATCGCGTGATTCATCGGAACAGCTACCGGCTGGGCTGACGAGAGAACACGCTATTACTGGACCGTCTCGGGCGTCTTGCCGCTCCTATATCGGTGACATCTCCGGTTGTCGAGTCGAAAGGCGAGCGTAATACGCCGCCTCGAATTCATCGGGCGGCCCGTATCCGAGACGGCTGTGCGGGCGACTGCGACTGAACCAGTCGACCCACTCCATCGTGGCGTATTCGATGTCCTCAACAGACCTGTAGGGACCGGGCTGGAACGGGTTTCCCTTGACGATCACTTCATTCTTGAACAACCCGATCGGGCACTCGGCCAGAGCATTGTCGTACGCGTCTCTCACGCTGCCGATCGACGCGGCACGACAATAGGCGAATCAGCCTCGCGCCATATCCACGAACCGCGACAGGTGCAGCTGGTGAGCCACGGTGATCGTCGCCGTCGGACCGTTACGGTGTTTACCGACGATCAGGTCGGCTTCACCACCGCGCGGGTCGTCGCGCTCGAATGCGTCGGGGCGATGCAACAGGATCACCATGTCGGCGTCCTGCTCGAGCGATCCCGACTCGCGGAGGTCGGAGACCATCGGCTTCTTGTCGGTGCGCTGTTCGGGACCACGGTTGAGCTGACAGATCGCGATGACCGGAACTTCGAGTTCCTTCGCGAGAAGCTTGAGGCTACGCGAGAATTCGGAGACTTCCTGCTGGCGCGACTCGACCTTCTTACCGGAGGTCATCAGCTGCAGATAGTCGACGACGATGAGACGGATGTCGTGTTTCTGCTTGAGCCGCCGTGCTTTCGCGCGGATCTCCATCATCGTCAGGTTCGGTGAATCGTCGATGTAGAGCGGCGCTTCGCTGATCTCGCTCATGCGCCGCGCGAGGCGGGTCCAGTCGTCGTCGGTCATGCGACCCGAACGCATGTCGCCGAGCTTGATCTTCGCCTCCGCGGAGAGCAAGCGCATGACGATCTCCGTCTTTCCCATCTCCAGGGAGAAGATGACGGACGCCATACCGTGCTTGATCGAGCACGACCGCATGAAGTCCATGCCGAGAGTCGAATTGTGCGTGGGCACCATCGCACGACCCGCGAGGTACATGTGGTCACCGTCGACCTCCACGCAGCGGACGGGCACCGACGCGACCGGGCGAACGGCCACGATGTGCCGTTCGCGAGCCACGGCGGTGCGGCATTCCTTGTGGCGCACTGCCTTGCTCGGAAGGACGAAGACGTCGTCGTCGGCGGTGAACGACACCACTCCGTCGTCGACGGTGCACGCGTAGCCCAAGCCCGCAACGAGTTCGGCGAGGTCGTGGGCGAGGCGCTCGCGCCCGGTGGAGAAGCGGATGGTGCCGTCGTCGTCGATGCGACCGCCGGCGTCGAGAAGGCCGGCGAGCAGGTCGCGGCGCTGCACGATCGAGCCGCGCTGGTATTCGACGGGAATGTGCGCCCCGAGCGACATCAATTCTTCGGTGAACCCGCCTTCCCCTTCCACCCGCATGTGTACCTCTGCGTCGGAGGGAGGGCCGCCGAGCCACGCACCGAGGGTGAACGGTGCGACCGGTAGGTCTGCCGGGGGGAGGGCCAAGGGATCGGTGTGGGGGACCGCGTGACCGGCGTCGACGGTGGCGGCGAGTTCGCCGGTGGTGCGCACCACCCCGTCGGCGGTGCGCCACTGGTGCTGTTCGTCGGCGACGAGCACCGTGCCGTCGGAGAACACGACATCGAAACAGGGCCGGTCGCGCATGATCTCGGTGGCCGCGAGCACGCGGGTGGGCTTTCCGTCGGGAGCGAGCAGTTCGTCGCCGACGCGGACCTCACCCATGGTGGTCCATCCGGTGGGTGTGGGGAGCGGGGTGTCGAGGGCGAGAGCCTTGCCGACGCCGGGACGGGCGGCGACGATGATCATCTGTCCCGGATGCAGTCCGTTGGTGAGTTCGTCGAGTTCGGCGAACCCCGTAGGCACGCCGACCGAGATGCCGCCGCGGCTGGCGATGGAGTCGATCTCGTCCATCGTCGGCTGCAGCAGTTCTTCGAGGGCCACGAAGTCTTCGGTGGTGCGCCGCTCGGACACATCGAAGATCTCGGCCTGCGCACGGTCGACGACTTCTGCGACGTCCTGACCGTCCGAGCCGGCATATCCGTATTGGACGATGCGCGTGCCCGCTTCGACGAGCCGTCGCAGGATGGCCTTCTCCGCAACGATCTCGGCGTAGAAGCCGGCGTTCGCGGCAGTAGGCACCGTCTGGGTCAGGGTGACGAGGTACGCGGGGCCGCCGATGCGCTTGAGCTCGCCTCGGCGGTCGAGTTCGGCCGACACGGTGACGGGGTCGGCGGGTTCGCCGCGGCTGTAGAGGTCGAGGATCGAGTCGTAGATGGCTTGGTGAGCGGGGCGATAGAAATCGCCGGGGCGCAGCACTTCGAGAACGTCGGCAATGGCGTCCTTGCTCAGCAGCATGCCGCCGATGACGGACTGCTCGGCAACCATGTCCTGCGGGGGCTGGCGACCGAAGTCACCACCTGAGTCTTCGTCAGGGGGCCCCGGATAGTCGGAATGGCCACGATCGTCCACAACAGCCAACGTGATGCCGCCTTCCGTCCAAATACCGTCGCCCGGTGGTTCGCCGGCCGTTGACCCGTACCGACTCCCGGTGGGCGCCACCGGGAAACACTCCACGTTCTACTCGTCCCCACCGACACCGCAGTGGGTTGCAGCTCCCCACGAGGGAGAGTTGCGCGCTCGACGTTAGGGACGATTTCGAGGGCGACCAAATCGGGTTGTGCACACAGTTGGGGATAGATTGTGGAATCAGGTGGACAGGGTTGTGCACCTGATGTGGATAACCTGGGGAGAACGCATCTCACATTTGATAACGATGCAGGTTAACTAGGGAAAATGGCTGTTCAGCCCTGTGGAAGAAGGAATTTTCGGCGTGTCGCGATAACAATGCCGCCCGGGCGTGTTCATCTGTTCGTTCCCGAAACGATATGACCCGAGTCACACCGGTGCGTTTACCCACACCCGCCATCCACAGGTTGTGCACAGATGCCGAGGAGCCCCGCGCAACCATCGCGCGGGGCTCCTCGAACCGGAAATCAGGCGCTCACGACGTCCAGCGTGAACTTCGCGACGACGTCCGGGTGCAGCTTCACGACGACCTGGTGCTTGCCGGTCGCCTTGATGTGAGCCTTGGGCAGCTCGACGAGGCGCTTGTCGACAACCGGGCCACCGGCAGCCTTGATGGCACCGGCAACGTCGGCCGCGGTAACCGAGCCGAACAGCTTGCCCGAGTCACCGGCGGTCTTGACGTTGAGCGAGACGCTCTCGAGACCCTCGATAGCGGTCTTGAGCTCCTTGGCGTGCTCCAGGCCGCGCACAGCGCGCGCTTCCTGTGCACGGCGGATGCCCTCGACCTGCTTCTCGGCGCCACGGGTGGCGACGATCGCCAGGCCGCGGGGCAGCAGGTAGTTGCGGCCGTAGCCGTCCTTGACCTCAACGGTGTCGCCAGGCGCACCGAGGTTGTCCACGTCAGCGGTGAGGATGAGCTTCATCGTGTTCCCTCCCTTTCCTAGCGAGCCGTCGAGACGTAAGGCAGCAAAGCGACCTCACGGGAGTTCTTGACAGCAACAGCGATATCGCGCTGGTGCTGCACGCAGTTGCCGGTGACGCGGCGAGCGCGGATCTTTCCGCGATCGCTGACGTACTTACGCAGCAGCGTTGTGTCCTTGTAATCGATCTGCGTGTTCTTTTCCTTGCAGAAAGCGCAGACCTTCTTCTTCAAAACCTTCTCGCGCGCGGGCGACTTAGGCATGGTCTTTCTCCGTACTTCTGGATGTTCCGATCGAAGGTCGGATCAGAACGGGGGCTCGTCGTCCCCGGAACCGCCGAACGAGCCGGCCTGCGGGGCATTGCCCCACGGGTCGTCGCCGCCGACGTTCGCGTTGGAACTAGGGCGTCCACCGCCCGATCCGCCGGAAGAACCACCGAAGCCGCCTCCGCCGCCGCCACCACGACCGGCCTTGCTGACCTTGGCGGTGGCATAGCGGAGCGAAGGGCCGATCTCGTCGACCTCGAGCTCCACGACAGTGCGCTTTTCGCCTTCACGCGTTTCGTAGCTGCGCTGCTTGAGCCGGCCCTGCACGATGACGCGCGAGCCCCGGGTCAAGCTTTCGGCTACGTTCTCCGCTGCCTCGCGCCAGATATTGCAGCGCATGAACAGAGCGTCGCCGTCTTTCCATTCGTTGGACTGACGGTCGAAGATGCGGGGAGTGGACGCGACCGTGAAGTTCGCGACCGCGGCACCCGCCGGGGTGAAACGCAGTTCGGGATCGGCGGTCAGATTGCCGACCACGGTGATGACGGTATCGCCTGCCATGTGGTTCCTCCTGCTGTGTGTGGAGACCTGATGCGCCAGAGCCTACGGCCAGGCGCCGACAGGCTCACTTGCCGTGGCGCAGAACCTTGGTGCGAAGCACCGACTCGTTCAGGCCGAGCTGGCGATCCAGCTCTGCAACCGTGGCGGGCGTCGCGCTGATGTCGATAACCGCGTAGATGCCTTCGCTCTGCTTCGCGATCTCGAATGCGAGACGACGCTTACCCCACACGTCGACCTTGTCGACCTTGCCGCCTTCTTGGCGAACAACATTGAGGAACGTATCCAGCGAGGGAGCAACAGTGCGCTCATCCAGGCTGGGGTCCAGGATGATCATCAATTCGTAATGACGCATAAGACCTCATCACCTCCTATGGACTGTGAACGGTCACGGACGATCCGTGACAGGAGGGTCGTTGCGTCAGCAACCCAAGAAGGGTACATGAGCCATCCCTGACCAGGGAAATCGACCTCCGCCCCGGGCAGCGGATTTGACCTAGGGTGAGGACATGCGCACGAGCCCCAGGACGATCTCGCTCGTCGCCGTCCTGACCTGCGCGATCGCGCTCTGGCTCGGATACCTCAACAAAGCCCGCTGCGCGGGTGCACCGTTCGACGAACTCGGTCGCACGATCCGCTTCGAGGACATCAAGGACGCGCACGTCTGTTATTCCGACATCCAGCAGTTGTGGCTCGGACGTGGCATCAATCTCCACCGGTTCCCCTTCGTCGACGGCAGCATCGACGCGGCCGGGAATCTCGTCGGAAGCACCGTCGAATATCCCGTGCTCAGCGGTCTGCTGATGTGGCTGGGCGCGATCGGCGTCCATACCGACGCCGACTTCCTGCTGCGGTCCGCACTGCTCCTCGCGCCGTTCGGACTCCTCACGGCGTGGCTGCTCGCGCGCCTCGCCGGATGGGCAGCGCTGGCGTGGTCGGCGACACCTCCACTGGTGCTCTACGCGTTCCTCAACTGGGATCTCCCGGTCGTCGCGATCACCGTCCTGGCGATCGCGGTGGTCGGCGTCGAACGCTGGTCGTTGCGCACGCGCGGCGTTCTTGCGGCCGCGCTTCTCGCGGTCGGGTTCTGCCTGAAGATCTATCCGGGCATCTTCGTCCTGCCGCTGATGATCTACATGTTCACGGGCGGTCGTGCGGCCGGCACGGTGCGTGACGTGCGGGGCGCGCTTGCGGTCGCCGGCGCCGCGGTGGCGACGACTGTCGCGATCAACCTTCCGTTCGCCGTCCTCGGGTACGAAGGCTGGCGTGCGTCGTTCACGTTCCAGCAGAACCGCGCCGCCGACGGGACGAGCAACTCGGTCTGGTTCTGGGGTCTGCGGCCTTTGCTGGGTGGTTACGAGGGCACGGGCGTGACACCGGAATTCAACGAGGTCGTCGCCGTCGCGTCTCCGCTGCTCATCGCCGCGTCGTTCCTCCTCGCCCTGTGGCTCGGCCGCCGGCGGTATCTCCGTGGGGGCCCGTATCCGTGGCTGCCGGTTGCGGCCGCGATGTTGTGCGGCTTCATGCTCTTCCACAAAGTCCACTCACCCCAGTACACGCTGTGGTTGTTGCCGCTGCTGGTCCTGCTGCAGGTTCCGTGGCGGCTTGTCGCGGCATACCTCCTCGTCGACCTCGCGATCGGTATCGGTGTCTTCCGCTGGTTCTACGCGACCGGAGGTGCGATCGACATCGAACTACCTCTCGTTCTCACCACGATCGGTGTGTGGGGACGCGCGATACTGTTGGTCGTACTGTTCTTCGTCTTCCTGCGCGCACCGCGGCGTCCGCCGCCCGGTACTCCACCCGCGGAGCGAGGTCGGGAAGCCCTCGGCACGGAAAGCGTTCGATGAGCGACATCTGGTCCGACCACCCGTCTCTCGAGGGTGCGCGCGTGCGGCTCGATCCGCTCACAGTCGCGCACGCGCCGCGACTGCTCGAGGCGGCCGACGATCCCGACGAGATCTTCCGCTGGTCCGCTGCCGTGATCCGCACTCCCGCGGACGCGGAATCGTTCGTCCGCAGCGCGGTGGACGATCCGGATCGGCAGCCCTACGCGGTGATCGACAAGGACACGGGCGCGGTCGTCGGGTCCACGTCGTACTACCTGCTCGAACCGGAACACCGCAAACTCACGATCGGCCATACCTGGCTGGCGACGTCGGCCCAGCGCACGCACGTCAACACGGAAGCGAAACTGCTGTTGTTGCGGCATGCCTTCGACGACCTTCGTGCGGTGCGTGTGGAGTGGCACACCGACGAATTCAACAATCGCTCGCGCGAGGCGCTCGCGCGCCTCGGTGCCCGGCACGAAGGATTGCTGCGCAAACACCGCCGGCGCCGAGACGGCTCGTGGCGTACGACCGCACTGTTCTCGATGACGGACGACGAATGGCCCGTCGCACGGGCAAGGCTGGAAGCGCGGGCGAACCGGTGACCTCCGGACCGTCGACCGGCAAGGAGTAGAGATGGGCAAGGTGGCTTGGGGATTCACGTGCTCGATCGACGGCTTCATCGCCGGTCCCGGGCACGACATGAGTTGGTTGTCCGCGGCCGAACCGATGGCCGAGGGCACCACGGAACGCATGGCGGGGGATGTTGCGGTGATCATCTCCGGCCGCGCAGGCTACGACGCGGCGAAGGAGCAGCAGGACGAACGCGACGAAGTGACCTCCCAGGCTTACGGGGGCGCCTGGTCGGGAACCGAATTCATCCTCACCCACCGGCCGGAAGAACTCGCCGACGATCCGACCGTCGTCGCGATGAACTGCGACATCGTGGAAGCGATTCGTCGCGCTCAGGAGATCGCGGGCGATCGGGACGTGCAGATCATCAGCGCGGATATCGCCCGGCAGGCGCTCGAGCACGATCTGATCGACGAGTTGCAGGTTTTCGTCGCCCCGGTGTTTCTCGGCGACGGCACCCGCATCTTCGACGTGCCGGGCGGTCGACGACTCGACTGGGAGTTGATCGACATCTACGAGGACAGTCCGCGCAGTTTCGGGCGGACCTACCGCCCGAAAGTGCGGTCCGATCGACCCCCCGTGGACTCGGCATGAGCGACACCGTGCGACCCGCGCTCGCGCGCCTGACCGCCCCGACACTCGTCGCGGCGGGTGCGGCGTGTGCGTGCGCGGCTGTCGTCTGGGCCGACCCGACCACTCCGGGCGGAGTGATCCCACCGTGCCCCACCTTCACGATCTTCGGCGTCTACTGTCCGGGGTGCGGGATGTCGCGAATGCTGTATTCGCTGGTGCACCTGGATATCCCGGCGGCGCTGCACTACAACGCGTTGGGCGTCGTCGCGGTGGCGGGCCTGCTGGCGGCGTTCGCGGTGTGGACCGTCGGCCGGATTCGCGGGACCGCAGCGGGACCACGCTGGAGCAGGTTCCGCTGGGCTCCGCACTTCGCGCTCGCGGTGATCGCACTGTGGTTCGTGGTGCGCAACATTCCGGTCGCGCCGTTCACTGCCCTGCGTATCTGACCCGTCCGAAGCGCGGGAGATACGTCATGCCGCGCGTAGCGACGACAGCGCAGCGTGTTGCTCGACGCGGACGCGGCGGGGGGTGAGAGCCATGGCTACCGCTGTTTGTTCGGGATCGAGGCCGACGATCGTGCGGAGGATCAGAATGTCCTGCTGGAGGCGCGTGAGGGGCGCGTCGCGCCGGACCGCGAAGCGGGTGTCGGCAGTTTCGGCCGCCAGGGAGTACGCGAGGCGCAGGAACGGCCGGTCGGCACCGGACGGCGCGGACAGTGCGGTGAGAATCGAACGGCACGCCTCGAGGGCGAGCCGATCCGCGTCCGAGAAGGAATAGCCCACGTGCTTCGCCCGTGCCCTGCTGTACGCCGACACGGCCGGGTGCAACTCCCGGAGCAGCACGGGAAGCGCCGCCGCGTCACCTGCGGCGACCGACCAGGCCAGATCGCACGCCGTGAAGTTCGAAGATGTACGACCGGCTCCCACAACCGGTGCTCGTCCGCCCGCCGTCACAGAACCTCCTCACTTCCCCTCCGACCCTAGGACCCGGAGGCGACCGGTGACCGTAGTCCATTTGGATGATTTCCGCTTTCCCACACGCTGGTGGGACGGCCGCAATCGATCGGGGAGCCAGGAGGGCGGATGGTCGGGCGCCTGGTCGAGGACGCCTCCCACCGGGTCGTCGATGAACCCGTATCGCACCGGATCCTTGACGGGCCGCCGAATCTGCCACAGCACCGCGGCGCACAGCGCCACCACGGCGACATCGCGGAGGAACACCGTGGCGGTGAACCACTGTTCCGGAAGCCCCTTCTCTGCGGGACCGAGGTAGTAGTACATGCGCGGTACCCACACCAGCGCGTCGACAGTCATCCAGGCCAGGAGCGCACGACGATGCGGGATGGCGAGTACCGCAAGAGGGACGAGCCAGAGCGAGTACTGCGGACTCCACACCTTGTTGGTGAGCAGGAACGCGGCAACGACCAGAAAGCACAGTTGAGCGAGCCGCGGGCGGCGCGGGGCGGTGAGCGCCACCAGTCCGATACCGGCGCATGCTGCGGCGAACAGCACCAGCGAGACGAGGTTGAGGGTGGACGGTGCCCAGTTCGGCCAGCCGACGAACGAGCGCAGCACGTTGTAGATCGAATCGGGATCGGCGCCCCGATCGGAGTTCAAACGGAAGAACTCGGCCCAGCCCGCCGGATACAGCAGCATGATCGGCAGGTTCACCACCAGCCACGTGGCCGCCGTCGCCCCCGCGGTTTTCGCGAACGGCCGGAGCTTCCCGGTACGCAGACACAGCACGAACAACGGGCCGAGCAGCAGCAGAGGATACAACTTCGTCGCGGCCCCGAGGCCGAGCAGCACACCGGCGAGGACGGGCCGGCGCCGCGCCCAGGCGAGCAACCCGCCGGCGGCGAACGCGGTGGTGAGCGCGTCGAAGTTGGTGAAGGCGTGCACGATGACGAGAGGCGAGGCTGCTACCAGCGCGGCGTCCCACACGCGTCGCCCCGCAGACATGGCGGTCGCCCAGACGGTCGCCAGCCACGCCAGCGCCAGGCCCCACGCGACGACGTTGAAGTAGATCGCGACCTGGAGACCACCGGGGAGCCACGGCGTCGCATCCCACGCCTTCGCGATGCGCATGGACGCGTACTGGTACATGCCCGCGACCACCGGGTACTCCATGTACCGGGTCTGCATCTGCCCGTCGGGGCCCGGTTCCTCCCACGACGTCTTGTACGGGAAGGCGCCTTCGCTGAGACGCTCCGCGCCGTACAGGGGAACGATGTCCGAGTAGCACATCGCCACGTACTGGCGGTTGTTGCTCCAGTCGAGACCCGGCGCGCCGTCCGGGCCCATCGGCGCTTGCTGGATGCACGCGGCTTTCGTGAACCAGCCGAACGCGAGGAACACCACGGCGAGGAGCAGCATCGCGCGCACGGGGGTGAAGAAGCGGGTCCGGCCGATCATGGCGTGCCGGCCCACCGGACCGCCGATCACCGTGGTCAGGCGCGACACCATCGGGTCTGTACGACCCGGGGTGTCGCGCCAATCCACCGATCGGCGGTCCTCGGCGAGTGGGCCCGGTGACACCGGTTCCCGGTTCTTGCGCTCCCCTTCGACCGTCACGCGACTTTTTTACCGTGCCGGTGCGAGTTCGGGCTGTTGTGCCTGCGCGCCGGGAACCGCTTGCCCGTTCTGTCCCGCCCCGTTCTGTCCCGGTACCCGGTTCTGCGTCGTCTGCTCGGAAGGAGCGTTGTCCTCGACGTTTCCGCCGGAGTCCTCCTCGTCCTGTTCGACGCCGGAGTCCGGACGCGAGGGCACGGTCGGGCGTGTGGTCTGCGGCGCGACTCCCGGTACCGGAATCGTGACGCCCGGGAAGATCTCCACGTTCTGGGTGGTGATCTCCGGGATCTCCGGGATGGTCGGAATGGTGCGGGAGGTTTCGGGCGCCGTCGTGGTGGGCTTCGCCGTTTCCGACGCCGTCCACGAAGGCACACCTGCCACACCCGAGATCGCTCCGGGCTTCGGGAACGATTCGACCTCGGTGCCCTGGAGAGCGCCGTCCATCGAGTCCTTCCAGATATCCGACGGCAGACCCGAGCCGTAGATCATCCCGCCCCAGCTGTTCTCGAGCGGGAGGCCTTCCTCGGTTCCCATCCACACGGCGGTGGACAGCGACGGCGTGTAACCGACCATCCATGCGTCCTTGTTCGACCCGGTATCGCCGAGCTGTGCGGTACCGGTCTTGGATGCGGACGGGCGGCTCCCGGCGAGCGCGTGCCCGTTGGAGTAGGCCGCGATCGGCATCATCGCGGCGGTGGTGTTGTCGGCGACGACCTCGTCGACGACCTGCTCGCCGACCGGGCTGCCGCGGTCCAGCAGGACCTCGCCCTCGGACGTGACGACCTTCTGCACGAAGTACGGCTCGTGGTACCGGCCGGAGGCTGCGAGCGTCGCGTAGGCGGATGCCATGTCGAGCACGCGGGACTGGTACTGGCCCAGCACGATTCCGTAGTTGGGGCCGGCTCCGTTCGGCTCGGTGAGCGTCTCACCGATACCCGGAACCTCCTTGGGGATGCCCAGCTTGTGTGCCATGTCGGCGATCGCCTGCGGGCCGTCGTCCATCTCGAGCATCATCCGGTAGAAACTCGTGTTCAGCGACCGCTTGAGCGCCTCCGCGATGGTGCATTCGCCACACGACTGGCCTTCGACGTTGCCGATCTTGATGCCGTTGACTGTCAGCGGACCGCTGTCGTAGGTCTTGGACAGCGGCACACCCTGATCGAGGTTCGCGGCGAGACCGAACACCTTGAACGACGAACCCGTCTGCAGGCCCGCGCTGGCGAAGTCGTAACCGATACCGCTTTCACCGCCGTAATAGGCACGCACCGCACCGGATCGCGGATCGACCGAGACGACGGCCGTGCGCAATTCCTCCGGTTCGCCTTCGAGGTTGGACCGCACGGCGTCGAGTGTCGAGGCCTGTGCCTGCGCATCGATCGTCGTGGTGATGTCGAGTCCCGCGGTGTTGAGCAGGGTCTCGTCGATTCCCTCGGATGCCAGTTCCCGCAGGACCTGGTTCTTGATCAGGCCCTCGGGACCGGAGGACTGGTCGCCGTTGTCGAGTTCCGCGAGCGGGACGTACGCGGGGTACTCCATGCCTGCGCGGTCGGCGGAGTTGAGGGTGCCGGCGGCCACCATGCCGTCGAGCACGTAGGTCCAGCGCGACTTGGCGCCCTCGGGGTTCTGCTCGGGGTCGAGCAGCGACGGCAGCTGGATGGACGACGCGAGGACCGCGCCTTCTTCGACGGTCAGTTCGTTGACCGGCTTGCCGAAGTACGCGTTCGACGCGGCGGAAATCCCGTACGCGCCGCGGCCGTAGTAGATGGTGTTGAGGTAGGCGGCGAGGATGTCGTCCTTCGACCACTGATTCGCCATCTTCACCGAAAGAACGAGTTCCTTCATCTTGCGGGTCAGGCTGCGCTCGTTGCCGACCAGAGCGGTCTTGACGTACTGCTGTGTGATGGTCGAACCACCACCGGCGCTCTCGCGGCCGAGGATGTTGTCGCGCGCGGCCCGCGCGAAACCGGACGCCGAGAAGCCCGGGTTGGAGTAGAAGTCGCGATCTTCCGCGGCGAGCACGGCGTTTCGCACGTGCAACGGGATCTGGTCGAGTTCGACCTCGTGGCGGTTGCCTTCCGGCGGAATCACCTTGGTGATGACGCCGGTCCCGTCGGAGTTGTAGATCGTCGCAGCCTGGTTGGTGACGAGCTCACCCGGACGCGGCACGTCCTGTGCCACGTACGCGAGCATGAAGGCGAGCAACGGGATGAGGATGCCCGCGGCCACGACGCCGTAACCGACACGACGGATGGTGCGCCAGGGGATCTTTCTGCCGCCGCCGCTTCCGTCACCACCACGACCGCCGCCGCCCTTGCCGCGACGGGTGGGCGGCGGCGTACCGGGCGGACCGCCCGCGACAGCGGTCGTCGGCCGGGAGTCCTGCGGGGAGCGAGACGGCGGACCGGCAGGGGACGCCACGCGGCGGGTGGCCGCACCGGGGTCGGACGGACCGCCCTGGGGACCGCGTGCCGCGTCGGGACCCTGCGGCGGGCGCTGCGGCGCACGTCCCTGGGGAGTGTTGTGGCCGGGAGCAGGCGGGAACTGCTGGGTGCGCTGCGGAGGGTTCGCTCCCGGCGGCACCGGACCTGCGCCCGGTCCGCGAGGCGGCAGGGCGTTCGGGTTCTGGGCGTTCGGGTTGGACGGCGCGGGACCCCGGCGCGGGGGATACGGCTGTCCCTGGGGAGGCTGCTGCGGCCGCCCCTGCGGGAACGGCTGGGGAGGGTACGGCGGACGGCCGCCGGACTGCGGCGGCTGAGGCTGGCCGGGCCGGCCCTGGGGGCGCGGCTGAGGCGGCAACGGTCGTCCCTGGGCGGGTCCCCCTTGCGGCGCCGGTCGCTGCTGCGGCGGCGGCCCTGCCGGGTTGTCCCGGTGAGGCGGATCGGACCTGTTGCCCTCGGGTTCGTTGTCGGGGGAACTCACGTACTCATCTCCAACTGTTTGCGCGACGCGTGACGCCGCATCTTCGAATGCCCGTCCGAAGACGGGCACGCGAGGATTGGTTCGTGCGGGCGGTATGCGGGAAGGAACTTCATCGGGCAGCGTTCGCTCACGTCGTCCGGCGCCCGTTCACTCGCTCGCGGTGCGACGGTCCTGCCCCGTCGTCCGGCGACGTGGGCGTTTCGGGGCCGGTTGCGACCCCAGGACGTACGACTGCACCAGGTGATTCCAACTACACGTGCGACATACCTCGACCACATGGACCGAGAATTCCTCCTGGCTGGCGGCCAGGCGGGTCAGCTCTTCGGGCGTTCGGGCCGACCCGGACACCGGGCCGAGCTTTTCGCCGAAGACCCACGAGACGAGGGTCACCTGCTCCTTGCGGCAGATCGGGCAGGTGACGTCGCTGCCCTTGCCGTGGAACTTTGCTGCCCGGAGCAGGTAGGGGCCGGCGTCGCAGACTTCGGCCACACCGCGCCGCCCCGAGTAGACCTCGGCAAGCAGCGACCGACGCTGCAACGCGTAGTCCACCACCTGCCGCTGAATTCGCACGGACCCCAGAGTACGTGCGCCGGGGCGACAGGTGGGTGCGGAGTGGTAACAGCAACCCTGTGACGCGCGGCAATCTCGGCCCCGCCGGAGGTGCCCGCAACAACCGAGGGCCGTCCGGGAACCGCTTTCCACCTGGACGGATGTTCCGGATGATTTCACCAAGGCGTATCGTCGTTTATATCGGCGCGATATAGTTTTGTGTCGTATCCATCGGTTGGTTCACTCGGACAAGGAGGTGACTCGTGCTGGAACTGGCTATCCTCGGTCTCCTCCTCGAGTCGCCTATGCACGGGTACGAGCTGCGTAAACGCCTCACCGGGCTCCTCGGGCCGTTCCGTGCCTTCTCCTACGGGTCTCTCTATCCGACTCTGCGACGCATGCAGGCGGACGGGCTCATCGAAGAGGATTCGGGAGTTCCCGGGACCGTCAAGCGACGCGCCCGGCGCGTGTATCGGCTCACTCCGGCGGGGCGGGAACGCTTCACCGAACTGGTCGCCGACACGGGACCCCAGAATTACACCGATGACGGATTCGGTGTGCACCTCGCTTTCTTCAGTCGCACCCCCGCCGAGGCGCGGATGCGAATTCTCGAGGGCAGGCGCCGCCAGGTCGAGGAGCGCAGGGAAGCGCTCCGCGACGCGATCGGACGGGCCGGCGGCACCTTGGACCGCTACACCCGTCAACTCCATCAGCTCGGCCTCGAATCGAGCGAACGCGAAGTGCGGTGGCTCAACGAACTGATCGCCGCCGAGCAGTCGACAGCAGCACGCAACAAAGAAGGAGAACCCGACCATGGGTGAGAACAGCACCGCGGTGCGCGTGGCCATTGTGGGCGTGGGGAACTGTGCCTCGTCCCTGGTCCAGGGCGTCGAGTACTACAAGGACGCGGACGCCACCGCTTCCGTCCCCGGCCTGATGCACGTGGAGTTCGGCCCGTACCACGTGCGCGACGTCCAGTTCGTCGCCGCATTCGATGTGGACGCCAAGAAGGTCGGATTCGACCTGTCCGAGGCGATCCTCGCGAGCGAGAACAACACCATCAAGATCGCCGACGTACCGCCGACCGGCGTGACCGTGCAGCGCGGCCACACTCTCGACGGCATCGGCAAGTACTACGCCGAGACCATCGAGGTCTCCGAGGCCGAACCCGTCGACGTCGTGAAGGTCCTGAAGGACGCCGAGGTCGACGTCCTCGTGTCCTACCTCCCCGTCGGCTCGGAACAGGCCGACAAGTTCTACGCACAGTGCTGCATCGACGCCGGTGTGGCGTTCGTCAACGCGCTGCCCGTGTTCATCGCGTCCGACCCCGTGTGGGCCAAGAAGTTCACCGACGCGGGTGTCCCCATCGTCGGCGACGACATCAAGTCGCAGGTCGGTGCCACCATCACCCACCGCGTGATGGCGAAGCTGTTCGAGGATCGCGGCGTCGTGCTCGACCGCACGTACCAGCTCAACGTCGGCGGCAACATGGACTTCAAGAACATGCTCGAGCGTGAGCGTCTCGAGTCCAAGAAGGTCTCCAAGACCCAGGCCGTCACGTCGAACCTCACCGGTCCCCTCGCCGGCAAGGTCCACGACCGCGACGTGCACATCGGTCCGTCCGACTACGTGCAGTGGCTCGACGACCGCAAGTGGGCGTACGTGCGCCTCGAAGGCCGCGCCTTCGGTGACGCTCCGCTCAACCTCGAGTACAAGCTCGAGGTCTGGGACTCGCCGAACTCCGCCGGCATCATCATCGACGCGATCCGTGCGGCGAAGATCGCCAAGGACCGCGGCATCGGCGGACCGATCCTTCCGGCTTCCGCGTACCTGATGAAGTCCCCGCCGGTCCAGATGGCGGACGACAAGGCTCGTAACGAGCTCGAGGCCTTCATCATCGGCGCCGACGCCTGATTCTCACGCTCTACCGGATGTCACATTCGGGCAGTACGACGACTGCCCGAATGTGACATTCTGCTTTTTCGGACCGGAGGAGCGTCACACCATCCGGCGGACCACCGACAGCGGCAGCACCTTCATCGCGAAGCCCAGCGGCACCCAGGGCCACGCGGGCACGTAGGCGCGGGCAGGCTCTCTCTCGATCGCGGCCGCCAGTGCGCGACATCCCGTTTCCGTGTCGACGATGAACGGCACGTTCTTCACCTTCTCGTTGATCTCCGACCGGATGAAGCCCGGGTAGATCGTGCTCACACCGATTCCCGTGTTCGCCAGGTCCGCCCGCATCCCCTCGCCGAGCGACGCCACCGCGGCCTTCGAAGCCGCATAGGTGGTCATGTTCCTCGGCATTCCGCGGAGAGCGCTCATCGACGAGATGAGCGCGACGTGCCCGGCGTTGCGCGGTCGCATGAGTTCGAGCGCGGCTTCGCTCTGCGCGAGGGCACCGAGGAAGTTCGTGGTGGCCGTCTGCGCGTTCGCACGAAAATAGCCGGTGCCCAACGGTTGTCCCTTGCCGAGACCCGCGTTGACGATCACCCGGTCGAGACCTCCGAGTTCCTCGTCGAATTCACGGAAGACGGTGAAGACGTCGTCGTGCCGGTCGACGTCGAGAGCACGCAGCGTCACCGTGATGTGCGGATGTTCGGCGAGCAACTCGGTACGCAGTGCCTCGAGCCGGTCGACGCGCCGCGCCGCGAGTGCGAGATTTCGTCCCCGCGCCGCGAACTCGCGCGCCATCCCGGCACCGAGGCCGGAACTGGCACCGGTGATGAGGATGTTGCGTCGTTCCGGTCGGCTCATCGCACTTCGCTTTCGATTCGGTCGATCAGCGCGTTGCAGCGCGTATCGAGATAGCCGACGATGACCCAGAAATCCTTGAACGCCGGGTTGGTGGTCTGGCCGTGGTGGTAGCGGTAATAGATCTGCTGCGCGATGACGGCGAGCCGGAACAGGCCGAACACCTCGTAGAAACCCCAATTGTCCACCGGCAATCCGGTTTTCTCGGAGTAGTAGTCGACGATCTCCTGCCGGGTGAGCATCCCGGGAAGGTCGGAGGGCTGCCGCTTGGTCGCGAGCAGCATCGGATCGTCGTCGGCTTGCACCCAATAGGCCAGGGACGAACCGAGATCCATCAGCGGGTCGCCGACGGTGGCCAGTTCCCAGTCGAGAACCGCCAGCGGTGTGCACGGATCGGTCTCGTCGAGCACGACGTTGTCGAGGCGGAAGTCACCGTGGACGACCGTTTGCGCCACGTCGGCGGGCTGTGCTCGATCGAGCCAGGTCCGCACCCGGTCGAAGTCGGGAACGTTGTCGGTGCGGGCCTTCTCGTACCGTGACGACCACCCCGCCACCTGGCGGGCGACATATCCGGTGCCGCGGCTGAACTCGTCCAGTCCGGTCGCGGCCGCGTCGACGCTGTGCAATTCGACGAGCAGATCGACGATCCGCAAGCAGAGGCCGCGGGTCTGTTCGGGCGTGAGTGCGAGATCCGTCGGCGGATTCGTGCGCAGGATCGTTCCGGGTACGCGTTCCATGACGTAGAAATCACTGCCCAGGACGCTGTGGTCGGTGCACAGGCCGATCATCGTCGGGACGTACGGGTAGACAGGGGCGAGCAGCGACTGGATGCGGTACTCGCGCACCATGTCGTGGCCGGAGGACGGTTTCGCGCCCACCGGTGGTCGCCGGAGCACGAGATCGCGGTCCGGGTACCGCAGCAGATAGGTGAGATTCGATGCGCCACCCGCGAACTGGTGGACCGCGGGAACGCCGTCGATGCCGGCATGCTCGGAGAGCCACGACGCCACCGCGGCGACGTCGAATGCGTCTTCCTCACGCACATCGCGCGCGTTGTCGGGAAGAGTCGTCACTTCTGCCGTACCCCGTCCTGCTTGTACTTGCCGAGTTCGCCGCGCGCGATCAATCCCTGATGGACCTCGTCCGGCCCGTCGGCGAGACGCAACGCACGGGCCGCCGTCCAGGCTCCGGCGAGAGGGAAATCGTCGGACAGCCCCGCGCCACCGTGGATCTGGATCGCGAAATCGACGATCTGCTGCGTCACGCGGGGCGCCGCGACCTTGATCTCGGAGACTGCCGACCGGGCACCGGCGAGACCTTGCGTATCGAGCAGCCATGCCGCGTGGAGAACGAGCAGTCGCAGCTGATTGATCGCGATGCGGGCGTCGGCGACGCGCTCACGATTACCCCCGAGGTCGATGAGGGGTTTGCCGAACGCGGTGCGCTCGAGGCCGCGACGGCACGCGAGTTCGAGAGTGCGCTCGGCGAGGCCGACGAGACGCATGCAGTGGTGGATACGGCCGGGTCCGAGTCTGCCCTGGGCGATCTCGAATCCTCGGCCGGGGCCGGCGATGATCGCGTCGAGCGGCAGCCGCACATCGGTGAACGACACCTCGCCGTGCCCTGCGGGCTCGTCGTAGAACCCCATCGTCGGCAACATGCGTTCGATCGTCACGCCCGGGGTGTCCACGGGAACGAGGACCATCGAATGCCGTTGGTACTTGTGAGCTTCCGGATCGGTCAGCCCCATGAAGATCAGGACCTTGCAGTCCGGGTGCCCGATGCCGGTGCTCCACCACTTGCGCCCGTTGAGCACCACCTGGTCGCCCTCCACCACGGCGGTCGCGGCCATGTTGGTCGCGTCCGACGAGGCGACACCGGGTTCGGTCATGCAGAACGCGGAGCGAATCTCGCCGTCGAGCAGGGGGCGGAGCCACTGATCCTTCTGGGCTGCACTGCCGTAGTGGTAGAGCACCTCCATGTTGCCCGTGTCGGGCGCGGCGCAGTTGAACACCGCGGAGTAGAACGGCGAGCGTCCCATTTCCTCTGCGAGCGAGGCATATTCGACGTTCGACAGACCGGCGCCGAGTTCCGCGTCCGGAAGGAAGAGATTCCACAGTCCCTGGGCGCGGGCAGCACGCTGGAGTTCGCGGAACTCGTCGCTCACCGCCCATGCGTCTGCACCGGAAGTGTCCTGGCGCTGGGCCTGGGCGACGCCGCGGGCGGCGTGCAGGCGGGCTTCCACCGGCGCGACCTCGTCGGCGATGAACGTGCGGAGCCGCTCGAGATAGTCGCGGCTGCGGTCGGACTGTCCGAAATCCATGTGCGCCTTCCGTAGGAACGGTAATGAGCAATGCTCAGTTAGGCTAACCGGATGAGCACCCCGCGACAAGAGGTCGGCAAACGCCGACGGCTGCCACCCGAGGAACGACGCCGGCAACTCGTCGCGATCGGTCTGCAGGAACTCGCGACGCGCCCCATCCACGCGCTCTCCATCGATCGTGTCGCCGACATCGCCGGAATCTCCCGCAGCCTGTTGTTCCGGTACTTCCCGACGAAACAGGACTACTACGTGGCGATCGTCGGTTCCGCCTCGCGCCGCCTGCTGCGCGCGGCGGTACCCGCCCCGGGCGACCCCGATCCGCTACGCGCGATTCTGCAGGCGTTCGTGTCGTTCATCGACCGGCACGGCGACAACTACCAGACCTTCTTCCACGGCGGATACGGGTCCGATCCGCAGATCCGCGAGATCCACGGTTCGATGAAGAACACCCTGGTCGATCGCGTGATCTCCGCGCTCGGGTGCGCGGACGGCTCGCTCACCCGGATGCGGCTTCGGGGATGGTGGTCGCTGGTCGAATCCCTCGCAATCGACCGGCTGCACGAACCGGGGCTCTCCGTCGACGATGTGGTCGACTACGTCAGCACGCTCCTGCCCGCCGTCCTCACGCCGGACGACGAGCTCACAGCCCCGGAATCTGGATCGTGACCCCGGGGAACACCTCGATCTGCGGCGGGACGGGCACGGGTAGCTGAACCGGCGGTGCCGGAATCGTGATCGGCGGAAGATTCGAGAAATCCGGAAGCCGGAACCCGGGGACGGGGGCTTCCGACTCGGGCTCCTCGATTCCCGGGTCGGCCGGTACGCCGGCCTGACCGCCGATCGGTGCCGGCCACGGGAAGCTCTCCACCTCGGTACCGGCGAGGGCGCCGTCCATCGTGCCCTTCCAGATGTCCGCCGGCAGGCTCGACCCGTAGATCGATCCGCCCCAGCTGTTGGTGATGGGACCGGCGTCGGGTGTTCCGATCCAGACCGCTGTCGACAGGGACGGGGTGTATCCCACCATCCACGCGTCCTTGTTGAGCCCGGTGTCGCCGAGCTGCGTGGTGCCGGTCTTCGCCGCCGAGGGGCGGCCCCCGGCCAGTGCATGTCCGCGCGAGTGCGCCGCGATGGGCAGCATCGCCTGCGTGGCATTGTCGGCGACGGCGGGATCGATGCGCTGTTCGGCGGGGGAGGCGGGCCGATCGAGAAGTACCACACCGTCCGCCGTGACGACCTTCTGCACGAAGTACGGCGCGCGGTACGTCCCGGACGCGGCGAGCGTCGCGTACGCCGATGCCATGTCGATGACCCGGGACTCGTACTGGCCGAGCACGATGCCGCCTTCGGGAGGCCCGTTCGTCGTTCCGAGGGTGGTGCCTTCGACGCCGGGAATGGTCTTCGGGATTCCCGCCCGGTGTGCGATGTCGGCGATCTTCTGCGGACCGTCCTTCATCGACATCATGAGCCGGTAGAAGCTGGTGTTGAGCGACCGCTTGAGTGCTTCCGCGATGGTGCACCGCCCGCACGATTCGCCCTCGACGTTGCCGATCTCGAGGTTCCCGATCTTCAGCGGTGAGCTGTCGAACTTCGCGTTCAGACCGATCCCCTCGTCGAGTGCCGCGAGCAGGCCGAACACCTTGAACGACGAACCGGTCTGCAGGGGCGCCTGCGCGTAGTCGAACCCGGCGCCGTCCTCACCGCCGTAATAGGCGCGTACGGCACCGGACCGGGGGTCGATCGACACGACCGCGGTGCGGAGGTCGGGGTTCTCGCCTTCGAGCGTGCGGCGCGCGGAGCCGACGGCAGCCTCTTGCGCGACGGGGTCGATGGTCGTGGTGATGCGCAGGCCCTCGGTGTTGAGAACCTGCTCGCTGATTCCGGCCTGTGACAGTTCGCGCAGGACGTGGGACCGGATCAGGCCCTCCGGTCCCGTCGCCTGACTCGCGAGCGCGAGCGAGTTCGACGGCACGGTGTCCGGGAACACCTGGGTGGCGCGCTCACCTTCGTCGAGCACGCCCATACCCACCATGCCGTCCAGCACGTAGTTCCAGCGTGCCTCGACGGCGAGGCGGTTGTACTCGGGATCGAGAGTCGACGGGGTCTGGATCACGCCCGCGAGCACGGCCCCTTCGGACACCGACAGCTCACCGACGGGCTTGCCGAAATATGCCTGCGACGCCGCCGCGATTCCGTATGCGCCGCGCCCGAAATAGATCGTGTTGAGGTACGCCTCGAGGATCTCGTCCTTCGACCATTCGCGGGCCATCTTCGTGGAGATGACGAGTTCGCGCATCTTCCGGTCGAGAGTGCGGTCCGCGCCGACCAGGACGTTCTTGACGTACTGCTGCGTGATCGTGGAACCGCCACCGGCGCTTTCCTTACCCATGACGTTGTCGCGGGCCGCGCGGGCGAAGCCTGTGATCGAGAAACCCGGGTTGGTGTAGAAGTTGCGGTCTTCGGCCGACAACACCGCGTCGCGGACGTGCACGGGCACGTCGTCGATGGTGATCTCGACGCGGTTCCCTTCGGGCGGCACGACCCGCGTGATCTCGGTCGTGTCGTCGGCGGCATAGATCCGCGCGATCTGGTTCGTCTTCAGGTCGGCCGGACGCGGAACCTCTGTCGCCGTGTACGACGACATGAAGAACCCCGCGGGCACGATCACCAGAAGCGCGACGACGGCGAGCACTACCCACCGCGCGATCCGCCACCCACTCGAGCGCGCGGACTTTCTAGAACCGTTCCTGCCGGTTGTGTGCCTGTTCGAGGAAGTCACTCGTATCACTTTCTCCGGAATCCGGGCGGGCAGGGCAATCGCACCCGACTAGGAATGGTACGGAAGTGCCCGGCACAGATGATCTACGAGCAGATCAGGAGCCGGTGCGCCGCCAAGCCCGGAACGCGAACCACCACGCCACCGCGAAGCCGAGGAGCACCAGCGACGGCACGATCCCCGGCGCCGAAGTACGCATCTCGGCCACCGCGCCGACCACCGCCAGCACGGTGAAGACGGTGAGAAAGCCCAGGAGCATCTCGAGTCGCTGCCGTTTCGGAAGACGTTTCACGACTTGACGCCACCTGCGGTCAGACCCGAGATGATCCGGCGCTGGAACAGCAGCACCATGATCACGAGCGGCACCATCACGAGTGTGCCGCCGGCCATGATCGACGCGTACGGGGTGACGTACGGGTCGGTTCCGGTGAAGCGGGCCATCGCGACCGTCACCGGTGCGGTGCGTTCGCTCGAGAGCTGCGACATCAACAGGAACTCGTTGACCGTCGCGATGAACGCGAGGATCGCGGTGGTGAACAGCGCGGGGGCCGCCAGCGGCAGCATCACGAGGCGGAAAGCCTGTCCGCGGGTGGCACCGTCCATCCGCGCGGCCTCTTCGAGTTCCCAGGGAAGCTCGGAGAAGAACGACGTGAGGGTGTACACGGTCAGCGGCAGCACGAAGGAGATGTTCGGGATGATCAGGGCCTGATAGCTGCCGATCCAGCCGATGTCGGTGAACAACTGGAACAGCGGCGTGACGAGTGCGACGACCGGGAACATCGACGCACCCAGGATGATGCCCGTGACGAAGTACTTGCCACGGAAGTCGAACCGTGACAGTGCGTAGGCGGTGAACACGCCGATGAGCAGGGCGATCGCGGTGGTCGCACCCGCGATGATCACGCTGTTGAGCAGTGCGCGCGAGAAGTTGACCTTGGCGGCGGGATCGAGTGCGTCCGCGAAGTTCTGCAACGTCGGGTTCGACGGCCACAGGGAGGTGCTGAACGTCTCCCGCGGATCCCTCAATGCCGTGACGATCATCCAGTAGCACGGAGCGAGGCCCCACACCACGATGATCGCGACCCCGACGTAGGTGCCGAACGAGCGCAACCGGGGCTTGGACGTGCGCGCGGCGGTCATGCGACCTCTCCCTTCCGCTGTTTCTCCTGGGTATCGACGGCGTTGGCCCCCAGGAACCGGACAAGGACGAATGCGCACGCGAAGATGATGAGGAACGTGATCGTCGACAGCGCCGACGCCGAGTTCGCACCCTGCCGCATCTGGTCCACGACGAGCACCGAGATCGTCGACGTCGCGGGATTGGAGCCCATCATGATCGCGGGCAGGTCGTACATACGCAGCGCGTCCATGGTGCGGAACAGGATCGCCACCATCAACGCGGGCTTGACCAGCGGCAACGTGATCTGCGTGAAGCGTTGCCACGCGTTGGCCCCGTCGACCTTCGCTGCCTCGTACACGTCCGACGGGATCATCTGCAGACCCGCGAGGATGAGCAGCGCCATGAACGGCGCGGTCTTCCAGACGTCGGCGACGATGATGGCGAAACGGGCCGGCCAGGGATCGGCGGTCCACATGAAGTCGGTGCCGAGCAGTTTGTTGGCGATACCGTCGTTGGCGAAGATGAAGAACCACAGCTTGGCGGTGACGGCCGTGGGAATCGCCCACGGCACCAGAACCGAAGCGCGCAGCAGGCCGCGGCCGCGGAACGACTTGGCCATCACCAGCGCCATCGCGAAACCGACGACGGTCTCGAGCGAGACGGTGACGACCGTGAAGAAGAACGTATTGAAGATCGACTGCCAGAACTGGGAGCCGAGCGTCCCCGGGGGACACGGGATCGTGCCGGTGGCAGTCCCACAGGTCTGGGTGATCCAGCGCGTGTAGTTGTCGATCCCCACGAAGCCGCCGGTGACGAATCGACCGGTCTCGGGATCGAGGGTCTTCGCGTCACCGTGTACCGACATCCACACCGCTCGTCCGAGCGGATACAGGATGATGACGGCCAGGACGATCATCGACGGAGCGACGAACATCCAGATCGGGATCGTGCGTCGCTTCTTCACCACGGGTACGGGCGCGTTGGGCCCACGATGCCGCCCACCGACATGCCCGCGGTCGGGACCTGACGTGGTCCCGACCGCGGTGTCGTGTGGCGGATCCGCGGGAATACCGACCTGCGGTTCTGCCATGTACTGCTCCTAGAGCATCAGTTGCCGGCGGTTGCGATGCCGGCCTGGGTGTCGTCCAGCGCCTGCTGAACGGTCTTCTCACCGCGGATCGCGGCGTAGGAGTTGTCCGAGATCGCCTTCGACACGGCCGAGTAGTACGGCGACGCCGGACGCGGCTTGGCAGCCTCGAGAACTTCCTTCAGCGTGGTGAAGTACGGGTACTGCTCGATGATCGCCGCATCGTCGTAGACCTCGGCGAGGACGGGAGCGCCGCCCGCTTCGGCGTAGTACAGCTGCGACTGGCGCGTCTGCATGAACTCGAGGAAGTCACGCGCGGTCTCCGGCGCATCGCTGAACGCGCTGATGCCGACGTTGTAGCCACCGAGCGTGGACGCACCCGGTCCGTCGACACCCGGGAGGACGGCGATGCCGTACTTGCCGGCGATCGAGGAGCTCTCACCGTCGGTGTAGAAGCCGGGCCACGTGCGCAGGAACATCGCCTCACCGTTGCCGAACGCGGTCTGCGACTCGCCCTCGGTGTAGGTCTGCGCCGCAGCCGGGATGATGTTGTCCTCGAACGCGTCGACGATGAACTGCAGGCCTTCGGCGGTCTGCTCGTCGATTGCCGGTGCGAGACCGTCTTCTCCGACGAAGGAGCCGCCGAAGCCGTTGACGATCTCGGTGACGTTGACCGTCAGGCCCTCGTAGTTCTTGAACTGGCCGATGTAGCACGCGATGCCGGCTTCTTCGGCCTTCGGGCACTCGGCCTTCAGGTCGTCCCACGTGGCGGGCGCCTGGTCGACGAGATCGGTGCGGTAGTAGAGGAACGCACCGTTCGTGTTCTTGGGCGCGGCGTACAGGGTGCCGTTGTAGGTGCCCGATTCGACGGTCGCGGGCAGCAGGCCCTCGGTGTCGATCGCGAAGTCGCCCTCGAGGGGGCGCAGCCATCCGTTGGCCGCGAATTCCGCGGTGTTGGTGACGTCGACGGCGATGAGGTCGTACTCGTCGCTGCGCGCCTGCATGCGCTGCGCGATGTCGTCGTACTGGTCGTTGGCCTCGGTCGCGAGCGGCTTGAACGTCACCTGCTCGTCCGGATGATCGGCGTTCCAGTCGGCGATGATGCTTTCGAGCGCCGTGTTCAGGGGATCCTGACCCTCGACGATCGTGATCGGGCCGCGGCCGCCTGCCGGCGCAGCACTGCTGTTGTCGTCGCTGCCGGCGTTGTCGTCGGACGAGCAACCTGCGAGGACGAGCGCAGTGGCCGCCGTCGCGGCGATCGCGGCTCTACGCATCGCCTTCGTGTTGAGATTCATCAACTATCTCCCCATTCGAGGTCGGAAAATATCGCCGGTAACGCGGAGGTAACCGACACCGGCCACTACTGTGGCACGCGCCACCCGGAAAAGTCGGCATTCCGCCCATCCTGGACGGCCGAGTGTCGGGGTTCGCCGGTGCTCACCTCCGGAGGTCAGCCGATGCGCGTCCCGTCCGACGTCCTGAAGATGTGAACCTGCTCGGGGTCGAACCGCAGGTGCACGCGTTCGCCCTTCTGCGGCGGACTCCGCCAGTCGCTGCGCGCGACGATCTGCTGGTCTCGGCCACCGACCACCGCGCGCCCGTAGACGTACGCCTCGGAACCGAGTTCTTCGACGACGTCGACATCCATGGGCAGGCCGTCGTTCGAGATCTCGAGATGCTCGGGACGGATGCCGAGGGTGACCTCCGACTCGGTGACCTGACCGACCACATCGCGCGGTACCGGCACATAGCTCTCGTCCAGCCGGACGCCCCGGTCGATGACCGGCAGCCGGAACAGGTTCATCGCGGGCGACCCCATGAATCCGGCGACGAAGACGTTGGCGGGCTTGTTGTAGAGCACGCGCGGCGACGCGCACTGCTGGAGGACACCCTTGTCGAGGACTGCGACGCGGTCACCCATCGTCATCGCCTCCACCTGATCGTGAGTGACGTAGACGGTGGTGGTGTTGAGCCGGCGCTGCAACTGTGCGATCTGCGTCCGGGTCTGGACGCGGAGTTTGGCGTCGAGGTTGGAGAGCGGTTCGTCCATCAGGAACACCTGCGGCTGGCGGACGATCGCGCGGCCCATCGCGACGCGCTGCCGCTGACCACCCGACAGCGCCTTGGGCTTGCGGTCGAGGAACGGTTCGAGGTCGAGCATCTTGGCGACTTCGACGACCCGCTCCCGGATGTCGCTCTTGGGGTGCTTCGCGAGCTTGAGGGCGAATCCCATGTTCTCGGCGACCGACATGTGCGGATACAGCGCGTAGTTCTGGAAGACCATCGCGATGTCGCGTTCCTTCGGATCCTGCGCGGTGACGTCGCGGTCGCCGATGAGGATGCGGCCGCTGTGCACTTCCTCGAGACCGGCGAGCAGGCGCAGCGACGTGGATTTCCCGCAGCCCGAGGGGCCGACCAGGACGAGGAATTCCCCGTCCTCGATCTCGAGATCCAGCGAATCGACCGCGGGGGTCGTCGAGCCCGGGAACAGGCAGACCGCCTTGTCGAAGGTCACCGAGGCCATCGCAGATCCTTTCCGAAGCGGAACACAGTCTGTGCGGTAGGGGAATCTACCGTGTTCGTGGCGTATTTCCGCTACTCGGTGTGAACTCGTCGTCCTCGCCCCAGACCTGGATCCCGCGGAGGCCGGGAACGTCCCCGCGATGGAACACCGGATCGCGTCCTTGCTTGCGCTGTGCGGTGTAGTTGTGGAACAGCGCGTAGGCGATGCCGGACAGCGGGATCAGTGCTATCAGGTTGACGATCGCCATCACGCCCATCGAGAGGTCGGCGAGCGCCCACACGAGGGGCACCGATCCGATCGCACCGAGAAACACGCAGAGCACCACTGCGCTGCGCAGGTACGGCAGTGCCCTGCGCGTCCCGGTGAGAAATTCGATGTTCGATTCGCTGTAGTAGTAGTTGCCGATAACGGAAGTGAACGCGAGAAAGAAGATCATGACGGTGAGGAAATGCACCGTCCAGTCGCCCAGTTGCAGCGACAGTGCGTTCTGGGTCATCGCGGCACCTTCGAGACCGCCGCCGAACTCGGGCTCGGACAGCAGGATGATGAACGCGGTGATCGAGCAGACGAGCCAGGTGTCGAAGTACACGCCCAGGCTCTGCACCAGTCCCTGCTTGACGGGGTGCGAGACGGACGCCGTGGCGCCGGCGTTGGGTGCCGACCCCATACCGGCTTCGTTCGAGAACAGGCCCCGGCGGATGCCGTTCATGAATGCGGCACCGAATCCACCGCCGACGATCTCCCGAATTCCGAACGCGTTCTCGAAGATCAGCCGGAACATCCCCGGCACCTCGCCCACGTTGAGAATCACGACCACCACACCGATCACCAGATATGCGGTCGCCATGACCGGAACCACGATCTGCGACACCGCCGAGATCCGCCGGACCCCGCCGAAGATCACGGCGGCCACGCACAACGCGACCCCTATTCCCACGACGACCTGCAGACCGAAGGTCTTGTCACCGACCGAACCGGCGACCGCATCGACGATCGAGTTGGTCTGCACCGCGTTGAACACGAACCCATAGGTGATCGTGATGATCACCGCGAAGATCATTCCCATCCAGCGCTTACCGAGCCCGTACTGCATGTAGTACGCGGGTCCGCCGCGGTATGCGCCTTTGTCACGCACTTTGTACAACTGCGCGAGGGTCGATTCCAGGAACGCCGTCGACGCTCCGATGAGCGCCATGGCCCACATCCAGAACACCGCACCCGGGCCGCCGAGGCTGATCGCGATGGCGACCCCCGCCACGTTGCCGGTACCGACGCGGGACGCCGCCGAGATCGAAAAGGCCCGGAATGCGGAGATGCCCTCTTCCCCGTCGGGGAGTCGCTCGGGCTTCTCCACGATCGAGCGCAGCATGTCCGGAATCAGCCTGATCTGGATGAACCGCGACCGGATCGTGTAATACAGACCGGATCCGATGAGCAAGGCGATCACGGCATACCAGAACCGGTCGTTGACCGCGGTGACAAAATCGACTGCGACGTCCATCCTGCCGATCTTGGGCTGTTCACGGAGATCCCGCAGCGCTTTGAGGTCAGCACCCCGCGTCGGTGCGACGGCCTACCCTTCTCTGGTGAGCTCGGACAAGATGTTGACCCGGATCGGTGGCCTGCTGAGACAGGCCGAGTCGACGGACAACGCGCACGAAGCCGACGCCTTCCTGGCGGCCGCGCAGCGACTCGCGACCGCCGCCTCCGTCGACCTCGCGGTGGCACGCGCGCACGCGGGCGCCAAGGAGCGTCGCGCCACCCCGGTGCAGCGACTGGTGACCATCGGCGAGGTCGGGAAGAAGGGTCTGCGCACCTACGCGCAGTTGTTCCTGGCCATCGCCGCGGCCAACGACGTGCAGTGCGACATCACGGCCACGTCGACGGTGATCTTCGCCTACGGCTTCGCCGACGATATCGACGTGTGCGAGGCGCTGTACTCGTCGCTGCTGGTGCAGATGGTCCGTGCGTCCGACGCGTATCTGCGGTCCGGCACCTACCGCAGCGAGTCGACGGTCCGCACCGTGATCGAACGGCGCGGCGGGCGCGACGTCAGAACGCGGGTACGCAAGCCGATCGCTCCCGTCACCGCGAGGCTGAACTTCCAGTCGGCGTTCGCTGCGCGTATCGGTGCACGACTCGCCGAAACCAAAGAGGAAATCGAGAAGGACGCCGAGTCGTCGTCTCCCGGGACCGAACTCGTGCTGCGCGGCAAAGCCGTGGAATTGCGCGACTTCTACCGCAGCACGTCCCAGGCCCGGGGAAGCTGGCGGGGCAACCGTGCTCCGTCGGCACGCTCGACCGATGCACAGCGTGCCGGCGACAAGGCGGGTCGCGCGGCTCGCTTGGGTACGGCACCCGAACTTCCGTCGTCGCCGAGGAGGCTGGAGGGATGACCCGGGTTCGTGATATCCGCAAGTCTGCGGTGTACGACGCGGAGGCGATGGTGCGCCGCATGTTCGATCTCGCCGACGAGCGCGGTCTGCGCACGGTCGAGGTGGCCGGATCGAGTGTGACGCTGCCCGTCGAGCGGCGGTTCGCGTCCCTCGATTCGGTGCAGCGGTACGTCGATGCCGTACTCGCGCTCGACTGGGTGCGTGCCCGCTGGCCTCGCGCCGCGGTGCCCGTCCGGATCCGTGTACGCGCCGGGAATACCGCTGCGCATTACGAAAATGATTGCGCCACGATCGCCCTGCCCGAGCATCGCGCGAATCGCGCCTGGGCGTTCCGTGAACTCGTGGTTCTGCACGAACTCGCTCACCACCTCGATCCCCAGGATCCCGACGATCCCACTGAAGCAGCTCACGGCGCCGGTTTCGTCGATCGCTTCCTCACGCTGGTCGGTGAGATCATCGGCGCGGAAGCAGTATTCGTGTTGCGTGCCACGGGGATCACCGGAGGCGAACAGCGCACCTGACAGGACGAGATCCGTCTCGTGCGCTGTCCGCCCGGACGCAGCGGTCACATTCCGGCGATCTCGACCCGGTCGTAGGACGTCACGCCGCCGGCAAGCACCCGAAGGTGATCGTCCATGGTGCCGAGCGTGTGCTCGATCGCGGTGAGTCGGCTCAGGTAGTGGCCGATGGAGTGTTCCGCGGTGACACCGATGCCTCCGTGCATCTGCACCGCCTCCTGCCCGACCTTGCGTGCGGTCCGGCCCACCTGCAACTTCGCCCTCGACGCGATGATCGGATCGACGATGCCGTCCGCCAGTGCCATCGTTGCGTACAGGCTCATGCTGGCCGCCAGCTCGTACAGGACGTACATGTCGGCGGCGCGGTGTGTCAGCGCCTGGAACATCGACAGCGGCACACCGAACTGCTTGCGCTGCTTCAGATAACCCGTGGTCAGCTGCACCGATGCGTCGATCGCCCCGACCGCTTCGGCGCACAGCGCGGCTTGCGCGCGGACGACGGCGCCGGAGATCGCGGCGGACGCGTCGACGGCGTCACCGAGGGGTTGCGCCGCCACGCCGTTCAGCACGATCTGCGCACCGCGTCGCTCGTCGTTCGTGCGGTAGACCGTGCGCGAGAGGCCGTCCGCACCGGCGTCGACCAGGAACAGGCCCACGCCGCCGTCGGGAAGCTTCGCGGACACGAGGACGATGTCGGCGCAATCTCCGTGCAGCACAGGGTTCTTGCGACCGGAGAGCAACCACCGGTCACCGTCGCGGGTCGCGGTGGTGGCGACATCGACCGTGGGCCACCGGCTACCGGGCTCGTCGTGCGCGAAAGCGAGCCGGAGATCACCTTCGGACAACCGCGGCACGAGTTCGGAACGCTGTGCGTCACTGCCGAGTTCGGCGACGAGACCGCCCGGCAGGTACACCGCGGCGAGTACCGGTTCGGGTGCGAGCGTACGGCCGATTTCGGTCATGACCGCCATGACCTCCACCGGGCCGGCACCCATGCCTCCGTGTTCCTCCGCGAAAGGCAGTCCGAGCACTCCCAGTTCGGCGAGCTGCTTCCATACCTCGGGGCTCCACCCCAGGTCGCTGTCGGAGACTCGGTTACGGGCTTCCACGTCGTATGCCGCAGTGAGCATGTCGCGGACGGTCTTACGGAGCAGGTCCTGCTCGGTGTCGAGTTCGAAGTTCATGTCCTGGGCCTCACAGTCCGAGAATCGAAGAAGCGATGATCGAACGCTGTACCTCGCTCGAACCGCCGTAGATGGTCACCTTGCGGGTATTGAGGTAGGCCGGGGTGGTGAGTTGCGCCCATTCCGGCGAATCGATGTCCGAGGCGCCGGACGGCAGCGAGTCCGGTCCCGCAACGTCGACGAGAAGCTCGGTCGCCGCCTGCTGCAATTCGGAGCCTCGGAGCTTCAGCAGCGACGATGCCGGATTGGGCTTACCGTCCGCAGATCCGGCGACCACCCGCAGCTGTGTGAGTTCGAGAGCGAGCAGTTCGTTCTCGAGTTCGGCGAGACGCGAGGCGAAGATCGGATCCGAGAGCAGAGTGCCGTCTCCGACCGCGATGTCCGCCGCGAGGCTCTTGGCGCGAGCGAGCCTGACCTTGGTCGCGCCGACCCTGGCGATGCCGGTGCGTTCGTTGCCGAGCAGGAACTTGGCCTGCGTCCAGCCCGTGTTCTCTTCGCCGACAAGGTTTTCTGCGGGAACACGCACGTCCTCGAAGAACACTTCGTTGACCTCGTGGCTGCCGTCGATCAGCTTGATCGGCCGCCGGGTGACCCCGGGTGTATTCATGTCGATGAGCAGCATCGAGATACCGGCCTGCTTCTTCACGTCCGGATTGGTGCGGACGAGGCAGAAGATCCAGTCGGCGTGCTGGGCGAGTGTGGTCCAGGTCTTCTGTCCGTTGACGATGTAGTCGTCACCGTCGCGCACCGCGCGGGTCTTGAGCGACGCGAGATCCGACCCTGCTTCGGGCTCGGAGAATCCCTGGCACCACCAGATGTCGAGGTTGGCGGTTTTGGGGAGGAAGCGTTCTTTCATGTCCTGCGAGCCGAACTGCGCGATGACAGGACCGATCATCGACGCATTGAACGGCAGCGGTTCGGGCACCGACGCGAGTTGCATCTCGCTGAGCCAGATATTGCGCTGCATGGGGGTCCATTCCTGACCGCCCCATTCGACGGGCCAGTTCGGGACGGCCAGGCCCCGAGCGTGGAGGATGCGCTGAGTCGCGATGAAGTCGTCCTTGCCGAGAGGTTTGCCGGCGGCGACCTTCGAGCGCACATCGGCGGGGATCTCGGTGGTGAAGAAGGTGCGCAGCTCGTCACGGAATGCGCGCTCCTCCTCGGTGAGCTTCAGGTTCATGGGGGCCTTCCGTCACGGGTGGTGGCAATGGCTCATGAACGCCCGGATCCACGTTTTGCGGATTGTGGCGCCCAACACAATGCAAAACTAACCTTACATCGTTAGTTCGTCCAGATCGGCGTCGAAAAGGACCTTCCATGGCACGACCCAGCACGCCCCTGCTCAACCGATCACTCATTCGCGACACCACGCTCGCGCTGGTGGACGAGTACGGCCTCGCTGCCGTGTCCATGCGCAGAATCGCTGCCGAACTCGGCGTGCGCGCACCCTCGCTCTACAGCCACTACGCGAACAAGGACGAGCTGTTCGACGACATCGCCGACGGCATCGCCGAGACGGTGGATGTGAGCGGATTCGAGGGTGAGGACTGGCAGGAAGGACTGCGGATCTGGGCGCGCTCGTATCGGGCGGCGCTCGCCGTCCATCCCAACCTCGTCCCCTTCCTTGCGTCGAGTCCACGCCAACGTCCCACCGCCCTGCATCATGCGGACGCCGTCCACGGAGGCCTGACCCGCGCGGGCTGGCCCCCGCGCACCGCGACGCTCATCGGAGCGTCGATCAAGTACATCGTCATCGGCTCGGCGATCACGTCGTTCGCGGGCAGCTTCGACCCGCACGCCGAGACCTACAGCACCCGATATCCGCATCTCTCTCAGGCGCATCGGCTGCGCGAGTACGCGGCCGAGATCGATGTGGACAGCTTCGAACTCCTCCTGGAATCGTTTCTCCGCGGACTCGAGGACGAATACCCCGGGATGCCGAAGATCCCGGCGCACGGTTGAGCACCCAGTTGACAGTGTGGAGTCGGCGATGCCGTCCTACGGTGGAACGATGACGCGCACCATTCGTATCGGACTTCAACTGCAGCCCCAGCAACAACCCGACTACAGGGTCATTCGCGACACCGTGCTCCGCGCCGAGGACGCCGGCGTGGACATCGTCTTCAACTGGGACCACTTCTTTCCGCTCTACGGCGATCCCGACGGCGCCCACTTCGAATGCTGGACGATGCTCGGTGCCTGGGCCGAGCAGACCGAACGCGTCGAGATCGGCGCACTGGTCACCGGAGGCGGCTACCGCAATCCCGACCTGCTCGCCGACATGGCCCGTACGGTCGACCACATCAGCGGCGGCCGTCTCATCCTCGGTATCGGCTCCGGCTGGTTCGAAAAGGACTACGACGAGTACGGCTACGACTTCGGCACGAAAGGCTCCCGCCTGGACCTCCTGGCCGAATACCTGCCCCGCATCACGTCCCGGTTCGAGAAGCTGAACCCACCGCCCACGCGGCACATCCCGATCCTCATCGGTGGTGGCGGACCGAAGAAGACCCTTCCGCTCGTCGCGAAGTATGCAGACATCTGGCACAGCTTCGGCGAGTTCGACACCCACGTCGAAAAGTCCGACATCCTCGCACAACGATGTGCTGATCTGGGCCGTAGCCCCGACGAGATCGAGCGGTCCACGGACTGGCCCGGCGTCGACAAGGCCGCACTCTACGTCGAGCAGGGCATCACCCAGTTCACCGTCGGCATCGGAGGGCCGGACTACGACCTCGCGCCCCTGGTCGAGGCGATCGCCTGGCGCGACGCGAGCGCCGGTCTCGCCTGAAAAACCCACGGCCTGAAAAACCCACGGGTAGGTGCTGTTACGTGGCGCACACGTCTCAGCACCTACCATGGATGGTGCATGCCGTATCTACCGAATCTTCCACCGTGCACCTCCGACGACTGGGACGACGACCGCCGGCGTCGGCGCATGCGCGATACTCGGCTCGGCCACAGCGGGACCCGCTTCGGCCGCGCGCGCATCATTCTGGCCCGGCTCGTGTACGTGCTCGTACCACTGATCGTGCTGGCCACCCTGTATTGGACGTGGGACGTCGCACCCGTTCGGGAAAAGCTTGCCCTGACACAACCGCAGATCCATCAGGTCTACGACGCGGCGGAGCGAGACGATCTCGATACCGCCGTGGTCGATCTGGTGGGCCTGGGCAACCTCGATGCGACCCCGACCGCCGAGGCGTTACCGGCGTTGAGCGAAATCGGTCAGGTGTGGTCGGTCCAATACGACAACAGCGGTCTCGACACCGCTGTCGTCAGCGACCTGATCCTCGAGCGTGCCGGGTGGTCGGGCGTGGAGAACGTCGTCCTCGTCGGGCACAGCATGGGCGGCATCATCGCGCTGAAAGTCGCGCAGCACCTGTACGAGGAATCACCGCTCGAGGTGAGGGGCGTGATCCTGGATTGCACTCCGGTGGACCTCCACGCGGTGCGGGCCGAAAGCCGCAATGCGGGGGAAGACCTGCTCCGCTGGATCGGCTGGCTGCCCGGCGCACGCGAAAGCCGGTTGATGCGGATGACGGTCGAGGTCGCCGCACGGCAGGATCGTTTCGTCGTCCCCTCGGACCGCTGGTATCGGCGGATCGACACCACCGAACTGCGGAACGTGGTCGACGAAGTGCTGCGCGACAAGATCTTGTCGGACGATGCCGCGAGCAACGGACTGATCGAGGCACAATTCCGCGCGATCGTCGCGTCGGGCGCCACCGACAATCTGCAGGCACTCGCCGAACCCCGCGACGACAAGGTCCGTCCCGCCGTCGTCTTCCTGCGGCCCCGGCTCGCGCAGGACGACCCGGTCGTGGACGTCGACTACACGCAGCGGATTCTCCTCGACCAGGCAGGCGGACCCGGCGGAACGCTCCTCGTGTCGAAGCTCGGACACATCGGGCACGCCAACCCGATCCAGGCGCCGGCGGCGTACAACGAGGCGATCACCCGGCGGGTAGCACCGTTTCTGGACACGCGGCCCGGTGCGGTCGACACGAACGACGACGCGGCGGACGGCATCGCTCCGGACGGATCCTGAAGGCGCACAACGCTCATTACCCGTTCATCTTCTCGTTCCCTGCCGATCGTGTACGACTCCTACGGTGCTCGGAGCCCCCCGAACCGAGGAGATACGCCCGTGGCCCGCACGCACCTGCCCCTGTTCCCGACGCACGACGGCAGTTCGTCCCGCGCGAACATCACCTGCCTGTACAAATGTGGCGACGCATGCTCGCAGAGCGTGCCGAACACCTCCGGCGGTACCTATTTCGGCGATGTCGTGCGTACCGCGCTCACACGCCGCGGGGTGTTGCGCGGCGGCGCCATGGCCGTTCTCGCAGTGGGGGCCGGAGGTGCCCTCGCCGGTTGTGCGGACGACTCCGCGGCCGCGAGCAGCGGTGCAGAACCCACCGCCGGCCCCCGTGCGGTAGATCTCGGACCCGCGGCCACCGGAACGGACTTCGCCGCGGTGGCACCCAACACCGACGACGCCGTGACGGTACCGGCCGGGTACGAATCCGCGGTGGTCATCCGTTGGGGCGATGCCGTTCTGCCCGGCGCTCCCGCGTTCGACATCGATCGCCAGACGGCGGCAGCACAGGAAAAGCAGTTCGGGTTCAACAACGACTTCGCCGGGTTGCTCCCGGTGGACGGGGTAGCGAACACGTATCTGCTCGTCGTCAACCACGAGTACACCACCGAGCCCTTCATGTTCGCCGGTTACGACGCCGAGAACCCCACCGAGGAACAGGTGCGGATCGGCTGGGCCAACCACGGACTGTCCGTCGTCCAGGTCCAGGGTGAGCCCGGGACCGGGCGTCTCACACCGGCATTCGGACCGTACAATCGGCGCATCACCGGAACCACCGAATTCGTCCTCACCGGACCCGCCGCCGGAAGCGAGTTGCTGAAAACCACTGCGGACCCGACAGGCACGCGCGTCGCGGGCACCCTCAACAACTGTGCAGGTGGCCTGACACCATGGGGCACAGTGTTGTCCGGCGAGGAGAACTTCAACCAGTACTTTGCGAACGCAGAACGCATCACCGACCCTGTCGCCGCCGAACGACTGGCGCGGTACGGACTGGAAGGCGGCGAGACCGAACGGAAGTGGGAACGCTTCGACACCAGATTCGACATAGCATCCGAGCCCCAGGAGGTGAACAGATTCGGATGGATCGTCGAGATCGACCCGTGGGATCCGCACTCCGTCCCGGTCAAGCACACCGCGCTCGGGCGTTTCAAGCACGAAGCCGCAACCGTGTACGTCACCGCCGACGGCACAGTGGTCGCCTACAGCGGCGACGACGAGCGTTTCGACTACATGTACAAATTCGTCTCGTCGCGGAAGATGCAACCCGGGAACTCCCGGGCCGCAGTACGGCACAACATGACTCTGCTCGACGCCGGGACGCTGTACGTCGCCGAACTCACCGGCGATCACCCCGACGCGATCGACGGGTCGGGCACACCCCCGGAGGGCGGCCGATTTTCGGGCACAGGCCGGTGGATTCCCTTGCTGCGCGCCGAGGAAGACGGTCGGGGAGTCTCGCTGGTGGACGGCATGAGCGCCGACGAGGTGGCCGTCTTCACCCGGTTCGCCGGCGACAAGGTCGGTGCGACCAAGATGGACCGGCCGGAGGACTTCGAGCCCAACCCGGTGACCGGCAAGGTGTACGTGGCACTGACCAACAACACCAAGCGCGGCGCAGACAGTACTGCCCCCGCCGACGAAGCCAACCCGCGCGTCAACAACAAGAACGGCCAGGTTCTCGAGATCGACGACGACCACGCGGGCACATCGTTCACGTGGAATCTGCTGCTCGTGTGCGGTGACCCGAACGAGGCGGACACCTACTTCGGCGGATTCGACCCGGCGCAGGTCAGTCCCATCTCGTGCCCCGACAATCTCGCCTTCGACCCCCACGGCAACCTGTGGATCTCCACGGACGGTAACGCTCTCGGTTCCAACGACGGCCTGTTCGCCGTTGTACTCGACGGGCCGCGCCGCGGCGAAACGAAACAATTCCTCACCGTGCCGATCGGCGCCGAGACCTGCGGCCCGATCGTGGACGCGGACCGGGTGGTCGTGTGTGTTCAGCATCCGGGGGAGACCGACGAAGCATCGTGGGACAGTCCCGCATCGCACTGGCCCGAGGGCGGCAACACCGCACCCCGGCCGGCTGTCGTCGCAGCATGGAAGTCCGACGGGGGACGGATCGGCACCTGACGGGCCTGCGGCGCGCTACCCCAGCCAATCCAGGACGGCGGCAGCGGTCCAGGACTGCTGCATGCTGCCCAGCGGTTCACCGGTGAACGGTTCGTAGTACTCCGCGAACGAACCGTCACTGACCTGGCGTAACCCCTCCGCCCGCAACATGTTCGAACGTTCTGCCCAACCGCGCCGGGCGAACGCCCACGAGAACAACCACGTCATCACGGGCCACACGGGGCCTCGCCAGTACTCGCGGGGCCGGAACGCTCCCGAGACGGGCGAGGCCGACGGTGGCACCGCGTAACGGAGATCGGGGTGGCCACAGAATTTCGGGCCTTCGAAGGTCCGGAGCAGCGCCCGCTCCGCCTGCCGGTCGAGACCGCCGCACAGAAGCGGAGCAAACATCGCGAGAGTGTCTGTGGCTACCCATTTTCCACTACGAAGGTCGAAGTCCTTCGCTGCGCCGCTGCGGGGATCGGTCGTCGCGACGACGCCGTGCCGGAACCGTTCGGCCCAGCCGTACAGGTCGCGGACATCGGCGTTGGGCCGGGAGTGTTCCTCGCCGATATTGGCCAGAACTTCACACGCCAGGGAGAAGATCGCGCTGACGAACACATCCTCCACCGCGAAGCTCATCGTCTTGGCGAGCACGTCGTCCTCGTAGCGCGCCGCCTTCATCTCCTCGAGCAGCCACAGATAGCGGGCGTACTCGCCGTCACTGGGACGCTCGGCGGGATCGGCGACGTGGTTGAGATCCTCGCGGCGGAAGAGCGGAACGTTACCGGCGGTGACGTTCGAGTAGGCGAGATCCCACCGCGGCGAATTGTCCATGCCCGATTCCCACCCGTGGTAGAGCGCGATGCGGCCGTTACCGTCCAGGTCGCGGGCATGGGCGAGCCAGCGGTGCCACCGCATCAGATCGGCCCACCGGCGGTCCAGGAACTCCTCCGCGACCGCTCGGGTGCTGCGGCCGTGCCGCCGCGAGTTCTCGAGGATGCGTTGCACGGCGATCGCGTGCACGGGCGGTTGCGTGATGCCCGACGTCTCCACTCCCACCGGGGCGTTGTCCGCGAGTTCGGACACGGCCCATCGCGCCGGCCCGGGGAAATATCCGTCGACACCGTTCGCGAACACGATGTGCGGGATCATGCCGTTCTTCCACTGCGCCGACAGCAGGGTGTCGAGTTCCACGACGGCGCGCTCGACGCTGAGCGGCGCGAGCCCGACCGCGACGAACGCGGCGTCCCAGCTCCACATGTGCGGATACAGCCTGGGTGCGGCACTGGTCATGGATCCCAGGTCGTTGCCGCGCAGCAGGTAGGCGGCGCGCGCGGCGAGCTGAGTCGGGGTGAATCCTCGGTCCGGCATCGTCTCATTCTCCGGCTTCCCCGCCGATCCGCACGCCGGGCCCGCCTGTGTAACACGCGCGATACATGCGGGACTACGCTCGAAGTATGGGCAGGCAGCGAGGTGGCCGGGCTGCATCGACGCCGCGCCGGGTGAAAGCGACAGATGCCGCGAAGGGACCCGTGGAGGGTCTGTACGACATCGACACCGGTACATGTGAGCTGGTCAAGGACCGGTATCTGCCCGACGGCTGGGTGCTCGAGGTCAACGGGGTGCCGAGTTCTCATATCGACCTGAGCGATCCCACCCTGCTCGAGTTCGAGTACATGCGCTGGATCGCGCTGCTCGTGGAGAGCAGATTCGCCACCGGCACCCGGCTGCGCGCGCTGCATCTCGGTGGCGGCGCGTGCACGATGGCGAGGTATTTCGCAGCCGTGTATCCCGACGCACGCCAGGTGGTCGTGGAGATCGACGGCCGGCTCGCCGAACTGGTACGCGAGTGGTTCGATCTTCCGCGCGCACCGCTGCTCCGCATCCGGGTGGGGGAGGCCCGCGCGGTCCTGACCGGCCTCTCGGACGACAGCAGGGACCTCGTGGTGCGGGACGTGTTCGCCTTCGACCGGACGCCTGTTGCTCTGACGACGGTCGAATTCACGCGTCACGCGCGGCGGGTGCTCTCGCCCGGCGGCATCTACGTCGTCAACTGCGGGGACACCCGCGACCTGACCACCGCGCGGCGAGAAGCCGCCACGATCGGGTCCGTGTTCGAACACCTGGCTGTGATCGCCGATCCCGCGATGCTCAAGGGCCGAAGGTACGGCAACATCATCATCGCGGGAAGCGATACGCCCCTGTCCGATACCCCTTCGCTGGCAAGGGAATTGCTCGGCGGTGCGGTCCCAGCCCACTTGTGGGACGACACCCAGGTACGGCGGTTCGCGGCCGGTTCGCGCGTGATCGACGACAGTGAGGCCCCGGTCCGGAAGTCCGGCACACCGGTGGACGCCGGAACAAACGGGAAGACGCAGGGGTTGCACGAATCATGACTTCCGTGGACTCGCCCGTATTGCAGGTTTTCCCTCTGGGCTCCCCTTGGCAGACGATCGATCCGTTCCTGTTCGTCGCCCACCACGTCGACGCCTACCCGGCAGGCAACCCCGACCTCGGTCCCGACGCTCCGCTCACCGGCCGTCCGCTCGGTCAGGACTTCGGCAATCCCGAGGGCTGGAACATGTACCACGGCACGACCGTCCCGGGGTTCCCGCAGCACCCGCATCGCGGTTTCGAGACCGTGACGTTCGTCCGGACCGGCATCATCGATCATTCCGACTCCGTGGGCGCCACCGCGCGCTTCGGCGAGGGCGATACGCAGTGGCTCACGGCAGGCAACGGCGTGGTGCACAGCGAGATGTTCCCCCTACTGCACCGCGACCGCCCCAACCCCCTCGAGTTGTTCCAGATCTGGCTCAACCTTCCCCGCGAGTCGAAAACCGCGGAACCTCACTTCGCGATGCTCTGGAACGAGGTCACGCCCACCGTCGTCGCGACCGACGCATCCGGGCGATCCACGCACGTCCGCGTCCTCGCGGGTGCGCTCGGTGACGCGACACCGCCACCTCCACCGCCGGCGTCGTGGGCATCCCGGCCGGAGTCCGACGTCGCGATCTGGAACATCGACCTTTCTGCCGGATCGGAGTGGACACTTCCGCCCGCCGCGGGCCCCGACACCCGCAGGGTCCTGTACGTCTACAGCGGTTCCCCGGTCGCCATCGGTGGTACCGCAGTGGAATCCGGCCACGGTGCGCTGGTCGACGCCACGGCACCGGTGGTACTCCGGGGCGGACCCGACGGGACGCAGATCCTGATGATGCAGGGTCACCCGATCGGTGAGCCCGTCGTGTCGTACGGGCCGTTCGTGCTCAACGACGAAGACGGCGTCCGGAAGGCTTTCGACGACTACCGGCGCACCGGATTCGGTGGCTGGCCGTGGGAGTCCGACGGCCCGGTGCATCCCGCGGAATCGGGGCGCTTCGCGCGTTACCCCGATGGCAGGGTCGAGACGCCCTGACCGGGCAGAATGCGGATCACCTGAACTGCATGGACCTGTCGACCCGGCCCCATCTCATGGTGGGCAGATCGAGCAGGTAGTTCTGGCGCATGAGCCATGGGCTGCGGGAACCCTGGCCGGGCAGCGTGTTTTCCGCGCGGTGGATATACCCCGAGTTCAATCCGAGCAGCGGTCTGCGTTGCCCGTCGCCGGTGTACGAGGGTACGGCGATGCGGTATCCCTTGCGGCGCATGTATCCGAGCACCCGGCAGACGTACAAAGATGTGAGGTCGGCACGGAGGGTCCAGGACGCATTCGTGTAACCGATGCACAACGCGGCGTTCGGGATGCCGTCGAGCATGGTGCCGCGATAGATGACCGTGGAGGAAAGATCGACCGGTTCGCCGTCGACGGCTATCGCGATCCCGCCGGCCGGTACCAGACGAAGGCCGGTGGCCGGGATCAGGATGTCGGCGTCGAGTTCGGTTCCCGAACGCAACCGGACACCCTTCTCGGTGACCGTGTCGATGTGGTCGGTGACGACCTCTGCCGCGCCGGTTCCCAGCGCCTCGAACAGATCGGAGTCCGGCACCACGCACAGGCGCTGGTCCCACGGATCGTACGACGGCGTGAAGTGAGGATCGACCTGCGCCTTGTCACGGAGCCGGCGCGCGGTCAGCGTGCGCAGCACGCGCTTCGCGAGAAACGGTGCCCGCCGGCAGAACTGGTAGAAACCGAGATTGGTCACCACGTTCTTCGCCCGCACCGCACGGTGGGCGACGGCGCCGGGCAGGTAACGGTGCAGGAGGCGGGCCCACCCGTCCTGCGCCGGAAGAGACATGACGTACGACGGCGAGCGCTGCAACATCGTCACGTGTTCGGCCCGTTCCGCGAGCGCGGGCACCAGGGTCATCGCTGTCGCGCCACTACCGACCACCACGATCCGCTTGCCGTGCCAGTCGAGATCCTCCGGCCAGAACTGGGGATGGACGACCGTCCCCACGAAGTCGTCCAGCCCGGGAATCTCGGGTAGGTACCCGGACTCGTAGCTGTAATAGCCGCTGCACAGGTACAGGAACGAGCACGACATCTCGACCGTCCGGTCTCCGACCCGGGCACGCACCGTCCACCGCGCATGCTCCGACGACCAGGACGCCTCGGTCACCTTGTGCCCGAACCGTATTCGAGTATCGATTCCGTTTTCGGCGGCAGTGTCGCGTACATACTGCAGAATGTCCGCACCGTCGGCGATCGACTTCTCCCCTCGCCACGGCCGGAACGGGTAACCCAGTGTGTACATATCGCTGTCGGATCGGATTCCGGGGTACCGGAACAGGTCCCAGGTTCCGCCGAGGGAGTCGCGGCTCTCGAGAATTGCGTACCGGAGGTCCGGGCACCGCGTCTGCAGGCGGTATCCGGCACCGATTCCGGAAAGACCGGCACCGACGACCAGCACATCGACGTGTTCCACCGGGTTCCTACCCTTCGGTCCAGGCGAGAAGGTCGTCGACGGACCACGTGTTGATCACCCGATCCGGTTCGACGCCCCGCTCGGCAGCGCGCTCACAACCGTAGCCCAGCCACGCGAGTTGCCCGGGTGCGTGGGCGTCGGTGTCGATGGAGAACAGGCACTCCGTCGCCAGCGCGAGATCGATCAGGCGTGACGGGGGATCGCGGCGCTCCGGCCGGGAGTTGATCTCCACCGCGGTGCGGTGGTCGCGGCACGCCGCAAACACCTTCTCGGCGTCGAACTTCGATTCGGGACGCTGCCCGCGACCCCCCGTGACGAGCCTGCCCGTGCAGTGCCCCAGCACATCGACGTGAGGGTTTTCGACAGCACGGAGCATCCGCTTCGTCATCACGTCACGGTCGGCACGGAGGTGGGAGTGCACGCTGGCCACCACCACGTCGAGTTCCGCGAGCAGGCCCTCGTCCTGGTCGAGCGTTCCGTCGTCGAGGATGTCGACCTCGATTCCCGTGAGTATCCGTGCGCCCTCGCCCTTCTCGTTGATCTCCGCGACCACCTCGAGCTGAGTGAGAAGGCGTTCGGCGCTGAGCCCGTTCGCGACCGTGAGCCGGGGGGAGTGGTCGGTGAGCGCGTAGTACTCGTGCCCGATCATCGACGACGCGGCGCGGTGCATCTCGTCGATCGAGCTGCCGCCGTCCGACCAGTCCGTGTGGGTGTGCAGATCACCGCGCAGCGCCGCGAGCAATTCTTGCCCGCCTCTCCCGATGGGTTCGGCTTCCTCGCGCAGCCGGGCGAGATACTCGGGAACGCCGTCGAAGGACTCGCGTATCACCGCTGCGGTCTTCGGACCGATGCCGGGCAGTTCCGTCCAGTTGTCCCGGCGGCGCCTCGAGGACCGCGCCACGTCGTCGAGTCCGGCGACGATGTCGGCCGCGTGCCGGAAGGCCTGGACGCGGTAGGTGGCGGCATGCTCGCGTTCGAGATAGAACGCGACCTCACGAAGAGCTGTGACCGGATCCATCTCTCCATTGTGGCAACGCGGGTCCGTACGGTGGAGGCCATGCCGAAATGTCCGATTGCTCTTGCCGTCGCCGTCGCGGGCGGTATGTCCGCGTTCGCCTGGGTGTCGTCACAGGTGAGCGCGCAGGCGCAGGGCCGGATGGTGGACATCGCCGAAGCACCCCCTGCGCCCGTGGTGATCGTGCCCGGCGCCCGGGTGCGTGCGGGTGCGCCGATGACGTACCTGCGAGGACGGCTCGACGCGGCCGTCGAGTTGGTCCGCAGCGGCCGGGTGCGGGCGGTGCTGGTGTCGGGCGACGCGGCGGGTACGTCAGGCGACGAGATCGCGGCAATGGTGGGGTACCTCGTTGCGCACGGCGTCGACCGCGAGCAGATCGTCACCGATCCGTACGGCCTCGACACCTACGACACCGCTCGCCGGGCGGTGGAGACCTACGGAGTCCGGCACGCGCTGATCGTGACGCAGTCGTTTCATCTGCCCCGCGCCGTCGCGCTGTGCCGCCGGGCGGGCATCGACATCACGGGTGTCCGGGCGAGCGGGGACGTACGAACCCGTACCCGCGTCCGGAATCTTCTCCGCGAGCATCTGCTCTCGCGACCGAAGGCATTCCTGGAGTTGCGGTTCCCCCGTGACCCGGTGGTGTCGACGCCGCGCGACGGCCGGCTCGCCGACATCCTGGCGGTGCGCTGAGCAAGCGGTGTCCTGCCGCGATCGCCATGCCCTCCGCGCGGCTCATAGTGTGGACCCATGCGTCCAACAGCTCTCATCACCGGCGGAGGCCGCGGCCTCGGTGCCGCGATCGCCCGTGAACTCGCCCCCACACACGATCTCCTGGTCGGTGGGCGCAGTCGCGGTTCCCTCGACGCCGTGCTCACCGAACTTCCGGCCGCCACCGCGTGGCCGGTCGATCTCCTCGACCACGATGCCGTTGCACGATCCACGGGGAGCATCGAGCACCTCGACGTTCTTGTACACAACGCCGGAATCGCGGAACTCGGAACGATCGCCGACGGGAACGCCGGTCAGTGGCGCGAGACGTTCGAAAGCAATGTCGTCGCCGTCGTCGAGCTCACCCGGTTGCTGCTCCCTGCGTTGCGTGCAGCGAACGGGCATGTGGTGCTCATCAATTCGGGAGCGGGTCTCCGCGCGAATGCGGGCTGGGGTGCGTATGCGGCGAGCAAATTCGCGCTCCGCGCGTTCGGCGACGCGCTGCGGCTCGAGGAGCCGTCGCTGCGCGTCACCTCGGTCCACCCCGGCCGGATCGACACCGACATGCAAAGGGCGATCATCGCCACCGAAGGTCGCGAGTACGACCCGGAGCAGTTCTTGAAGCCGAGCACGGTGGCCCGGGCGGTGCGGCAGGCGATCGAGACCCCGCGCGACGCGCAACCCACGGAGATCGTTCTGCGTCCCTGGTGACGCGGGTGCGCCCCGGAGCCGCAGGACTCAGAAGGGCAGCGGAATGACGACCGGAGGTCCGCCGGGAATCGGAATCTGGATCTGAGGGGGCGGCGGCGGAGGTGGCGGGGCCGGCGCACGAGGCGGAGCCGGAGCAGGCGCCGGCGGTGGCTGTGGAGCCGGCTCGGGTGCCGGCGGTGGGGCGGGCGCCGGCGGCGGCGGAGGCGGCACGAACACCGGGGGCCGGGCGGGCGGCGGTGCCACCGGGGGCGGTGCGGGTTCGGGTGCCGGCGCGGGCTGCGGTCGCTGCTCCTGTGCACGCTGCTCGGGCGACGGAGACGGTTCGGGTTCCGTCGGCGCGACCTCCGGTGGCGGAGGGGGCGCGGGCGCCTGCTTGCCTTCTCCGATCCGGACGGGCAGGAGGCCACCGGTCATGATGTCGACGACCCGGAACTCCTCGATGGGCTGGGCCGCCGGTTGAACGACGAACAGCCGTTCGGGATTCAGGCCGGACCAGCTTCGGCCCTCGAGCTCGGCACCTTCTGTCAGCACCGGCGACGACAGGGGATTTCCGCGGGCACATCGGACCTTGGGGACTCCGCGGTTGTCGACGAGCACGATCGTTCCCGTCTCGAGTACGGACTGGACGGGTCGTGCCACGCCGTCCTCGTACTCGTGGAGGGTGACGCGCGTATCGGCGCGGAGCAGCACCGGGGTGAGCTTGGCGATATACCCCCGGATGTCGGGGACTTCGAGGACGTCCCGCCACGCGTCTGCCTTGGAGCGGTCACCTTCGAGCGTGTCTACCAGTGCATTCCGGTCACACAAATCTCGTTCGAGGCTCCCGCCGTAGAGAGCGGCCCGGTCACCCGACACCGCGGGCGTCGCGCCGTCCGCCGCCACCGGGTCGCCGGCCGTCTCGACGACATCGCGTGCGGGCGGGGGTACGGCCACGGGCGCTTGCGCCGGGAGCAGTCGGCCGGTCCACGGATATTCGCCTTGCGACGTCGTCACCTGGAGTCGCACGGTCGGGGGTTCCTCCGAACCGCCCGATGTGCACGCGCCCGCCACAAGCGTCGCGGTGAGCGCGAGCACCAGCCCGAATCCACGCACTGTGTCGGTGGCCACGTCGCCATGTTAGGTCGATGGCGTACGGAGATATGGCTATTCGGCACTTCCCGCGGGCGAGACGACGTCGGACACGAAGCGGAGGAGCAGAGCGTCCACCTCCGCCTTCCGTTCCATCTGCACGAAATGTCCGGCTCCGGGGAGAAGATGAATGCCCCGCAAGTCGGGCACAGCGGCGCTCATCCGCTCGAGCGCTCCAGGACCGGACATCGTGACGACCGGATCCCGGTCGCCCGCGACGAAGAGCGTCGGCACCGTGATCTCGGCGCCCTCGTAAGGAGCCGAGGCGAGCCAGTTCGCGTCGTACGCCCGGTACCAGCACAGCCCGCCACCGAAGCCGGTGCGGTCGAATACCGCGGCGTACGTGTCGAGTTCCTCCTCCGAGAGCCACGCCCACGGAAGGGCAGGTGCCTGCGGGAGCACGTCGAGATAGCCGTTCCCCTCGGACGGGTGATTCCACACGTCGAGGTACCGGTACTCACCGGAGAGAGCGAAGAACAGCCGCTGCAGGAATTCGCGCGCCCGCGGATCGAGTTCCGCTTCCGCGACGCCGGGTTCCTGGAAATAGTGCAGGTGCAGAAAATGCTGTCGCGCCATCTTCCGGTACAACTCCGTCGGGCGGGCACGGAGCCTGTCCGGCGCGTACGGCACGGCCAGCAGGACCAGACCGGCGACGCGGGAGGGATGACGCAGCGCCGTGGTCCACGCGGCGGGCGCACCGAAGTCGTGGCCGACGAATACCGCGCGGGCGATCCCGAGAGCGTCGAGCAGTCCGACGAGACGGTCGGAGGTCGCGACGGCTGTGTACTGCTCGACGGTGGCCGGACGATCGGTGCCGCCGTACCCCGGCATATCGGGCGCAATCGCCCGATATCCGGCTCCGGCAAGCGCGGCACTCTGGTGCCGGAAGCTGTAGCCCAGACCCGGGAAGCCGTGGCACAGGACGACGGCGGGGCCGTCGCCGCTGTCGTCGATGTTCCACGTGAAACCGTCGACGTCGACGGTGCGGGACGCCATCAGGACGCCGGAACGGTCTTCATGTCCTCCTGGCTCCAGTACGCCTTCATGCTCGAGATTCGCGCCTCGTCGTCGAACGTCATGACGTCGACGACCTCCATGACCAGATCCTGCTCGCCGAGGTGGGTGACGAGCCGGAAGAGGAACGCCGCGTTGTTCTCGGCGATCTTGAGTTCGAGTACTTCGCCCGTCTGCGTCATCGGCTCGATCACACCGTAGAACTCGCGGAGTTCGGCCTCGGTGGTGCGCACGGGCGTACCGATCGGGTCTTCGACCGTGGCGCCGGGCGCGTAGAGCGCAAGCACATCGTCGACCGTTCCCTTCGCGACCGACCGGACATAGTTCTCGACGGTGGCGCGGATCGCGTCACGGGTGGGTGCCATGGGTGAGCCCTCTCGATTTCTGGAACGTGTTCCACGTTGGAGGCTAGAGCACGACGCGCATTCCGACCAGGCTGTGATCACACAGTCCTGGGCCACAGTCGTGCCATGCTTACCCCACCACCGACGGTTCGACCCGCGACGCCAGGAGCACGATGCCCGAGACCCTCGCCTTCACCCTCGACGGACACGCCGGCACGCTCGCGGCCAGGCAATGGGAGACGGCGACGCCCCGATACATCGCGTTGTTGTGCCACGGCTACGGGGAACACGCCGGCCGCTACGACCATGTGGCCGCGCGACTCGTCGACGACGGCGCCGCGGTGTACGCCGTCGACCATGCCGGTCACGGACTCAGCGACGGCGAGCGCGTCTTCGTGCCCGATTTCGAGCTCGTGGTGGACGATTTCCGCCGCCTCGATCTCACCGCCCGGCGCGACCACCCGGGGCTTCCCGTCGCCCTGATCGGACACTCGATGGGCGGCATGATCGCCGCACGGTACGCGCAGCGATTCGGAGACGAACTCGCCGCCGTCGTTCTCTCCGGGCCGGTTCTCGGTACGTGGCCGGTGGTCGACACGCTGCTGGCAGCGGACGAGATCCCTGATACTCCTATCGATCCCGAGACACTCTCGCGCGATCCGGAGGTGGGACGCGCGTACATCGACGATCCTCTCGTGTGGCACGGACCGTTCCAGCGGGTCACCGTGCAAGCCCTGAAGGCGTGTCTGGACCTCGTCACGACGGCCGGCCCGGTCGAGACCGTGCCCGTGCTGTGGCTGCACGGGGAAGACGACCGCCTCGTGCCGCTCGACGGAACCGCGAGCGGCTGGTCCACCTTCGCCGGCAGCACGTCGTCGTCGAAGGTGTACCCCGGCGCGCGACACGAGATCTTCAACGAGACCAACCGGGACGAAGTTCTCGGTGACGTGCTCGATTTCGTGCGCAGCCACCTGGGGGAAGCCCGCACGGGCGGGTGACGACACCGGGAATTCTCCGGCCGGTTCAGGATTGAAGCGTGCCATTCGCGGTTATCCCGCCGAAAGCCACTTTCTCGTGGACCCATCGGAAGGAGTTCCCGTGGCCGAAGAGGATGCATCGCACAAAGCCCGTGAAGGGTTGAGGAAATCCGTGGTCGGCAAGTTCAAGGAAGTAGCCGGAGCGCTCACCCGCAACGACTCCCTGACCGCCGAAGGCCGCCTCGAGCAGGAGGAGGCACGCAAGCGCAAGGAAGCGGACACGTCCGCACAGCTGGCGGACGCCGAAGCCAAGCAGGCCACCGACCATCTCGAGGCTGTGCACGAGGCCGGCCGCCAGGAACGTGCGGCGGCGGAACGCCGAGCCGACGCCACAGAGACCCGTGCGCACCAGGAAGCCGAGATGCGGAAGCACGAGGCCGAACGCGAGCAACAAGAGCAGGTGGCGCGCGAGAAAGCCCAGGCGACGCGCGACGCGGCCCTCGCCGAACAGCGTGCCCGGGCTCGGGAGAACGCGGAGGCAGCCGACGTTGCCGCAGACGTGGGCGACGCCCACGCGGAACACGGAGAAGCCGTCACCGACGCCGAGCGCGCACGCCTCGAGGCGGAACAGGAACGCCGCCGGGCCGAGGCTCTCGGACAAGCGCTGGACGAGCACGACCGCTGACGCGGGCGTCAGCGGCGACCCCGCGAACCGTGTTCGACGAGACCCCGACTTCGTACGGCCCACAGAACCGGAGACTGGAGATGTGCCCATGAATCTGACCGCCTTACCCAAAAGCGTTCTGCGACTGCAATATCGCATCGCCCGATTCCCTCTGGGCGTGATCGAACAGCAGTTGCGGTTCCTCCCGTCCGACGCGGCACCGCGCCTGATGTACGAGCGCGGCCTCGGTATGCTCGACGGCATTGTCGGCAGTGTGGTGGGAGACGAGGACATCGCCACACGCGGGGCGCTGGCCAACGAACGCGCGCAGGCCGTGATCCGCGCCGAAGAACTCGACCGGCAGGCGGCCGACGAAAAGCGGGCTGCAGACGAGGAACTGCGGCGCGCGCACGAACGCGCGGCGGACGAGCGCGAGGAGGCGCGACGGAAACGCGAACGCGACGTGGAGCAGGCGCGAGCCCAGCGCGACGAGCGCGAGAAGCAGGCCGCACAGGAAGCCGCGCAGAAGAAGGCAGCGCAGACCGCGCAGGCCACGAAGCAGGCCGAGAAGCAGCAGCAAACCGCCGAAGCGGCGAAGCGGAAGCAGCAGACGGCCGTTCGGGAGGCCGAGAAGCAGGCATCCGAACCGGCCAAGATCGCGCTCGAGGATGCCGTCGCCAAGAAACTCGAGTCGAAGAAGGCCGAGCAGGACGCCAAGAAGGTGGGCAACCTCGCCGACGCGGAGAAGTCCTCGCGGCGTTCGGCTTCGAGGCAGTCCAAGTAGCAGGAACCGACAGTGCCCGGCAGCTCGTGCGAGCTGCCGGGCACATGTTCGTCGCCTAGGTGAACACGTCTACTTCACGACGTTGACCATCTTGCCCGGTACGACAATCACTTTCCGGGGCGCGGCGCCGCCGAGCATCTCGACGATCTTCTCGTCCGCCAGCGCGGCGGCTTCGATCGCATCCGGCTTCGCATCGGCGGGCACCGTGATGCGACTGCGCACCTTCCCGTTGACCTGGATCGGGTACTCGACGGAGTCCTCGACGAGCCACTTCTCGTCTGCGGTCGGGAAGGGCCCGTGCGCAAGCGATTCCGTGTGTCCGAGCCGGGACCACAGTTCCTCGGCGAGGTGCGGCGCCACCGGAGCGAGCATGAGCACGAGGGGTTCGACCGCACTGCGCGGCGCACCCGCCGGGTACTGCTTGGTCAGGTGGTTGGTGTACTCGATCAGCTTGGCGATCGCGGTGTTGTCACGCAGGTGTGCGTAGTCGTCCGTCACCCCGGCAACGGCCTTGTTGAGCGCACGCAGGGTCTCGTCGCCGGGCGTCTCGTCCGTGACCCGCACATCGCCCGTCTCCTCGTCGACCACCAGTCGCCAGGCACGCTGCAGGAAGCGGGACGCACCCACGACGTCCTTGGTCGCCCACGGACGCGACTGGTCCAGCGGGCCCATCGACATCTCGTAGACGCGGAGCGTGTCGGCACCGTAGTCGTGGCAGATCTGGTCGGGCGCAACGGAGTTCTTGAGCGACTTGCCCATCTTTCCGTACTCGCGGGCGACTTCCTGCTCGCCGTCGGGACCCGTCCAGAAGAACTTTCCGTCGCGTTCGACGACGTCCTCGGCCGGGACGTAGACACCGCGCGCGTCGGTGTAGGCGTACGCCTGGATGTATCCCTGGTTGAACAGGCGCCGGTACGGCTCGGACGAGGTCACGTATCCGAGGTCGAACAGCACCTTGTGCCAGAAACGCGCGTACAGCAGGTGCAGCACCGCGTGCTCGACGCCGCCGACGTACAGATCGACGCCGCCGGGATCGTTCGGCCCGTACAGATCCGGGCGCGGCCCGGTCCAGTACTGCTCGTTCTCCTTGGCGCAGAACTCCTCGTTGTTGAGCGGGTCGATGTAGCGCAGCTGGTACCACGAGCTGCCTGCCCACTGCGGCATCACATTGGTGTCGCGGGTGTAGCGCTGCAGACCGTCGCCGAGGTCGAGTTCGACGTTCACCCAGTCCGTGGCCTTCGCGAGCGGAGGCGAGGGGGCCGAGTCGGCGTCGTCGGGATCGAACGAGACGGGAGCGTAATCCTCGACCTCCGGAAGCTCCACGGGCAGCATGGATTCGGGGATCGCGTGAGCCTCGCCCTGTGCGTCGTAGACGATGGGGAACGGTTCGCCCCAGTAGCGCTGGCGCGCGAAGAGCCAGTCGCGCAGCTTGTACTGGACGGTTCCGACTCCCGCCCCGGACTCCTCGAGCTTCGCGATGATCGTCTTCTTCGCGTCCGGCACCGCCAGACCGTCGAGGTAGTCGGAGTTCACGAGCACACCGTCGCCGGTGTATGCCGCCTCCGAGATGTCGCCACCGGTGATGACCTCGCGGATCGGCAGCCCGAAGGCGGTCGCGAATTCCCAGTCACGCTGGTCGTGGCCCGGCACCGCCATGATCGCTCCGGTGCCGTACCCGGTCAGGACGTAGTCCGCGATGAAGACCGGCAGCTTCTCCCCGTTGACGGGGTTGACCGCGTAGGCGCCGACGAAGACGCCGGTCTTCTCCTTGCTCTCCTGCCGCTCGAGATCGGACTTGGCCGCGATCGACGCGCGGTACGCGGCGACGGCGTCACCTGGGGACGCGGCGCCACCGGTCCAGCGGGCATCGACACCCTCCGGCCAGGATGCGGCGACGATCTCGTCGACCAGCGGATGCTCGGGTGCGAGAGTGACGTAGGTGGCACCGAACAGCGTGTCGGGCCGGGTCGTGAAGACCTCGATATCCGAATCATGCCCGGCCACACCGAACTTCACCTGTGCGCCGTGGCTGCGCCCGATCCAGTTGCGCTGCATCGACTTGACCTTCTCGGGCCAGTCCAGGTATTCGAGATCGTCGATGAGCCGGTCGGAGTACGCCGTGATGCGCATCATCCACTGCTGGAGGTTCTTCCGGAACACCGGGAAGTTCCCGCGTTCGGAACGGCCGTCCGCGGTGACCTCCTCGTTGGCGAGCACCGTGCCCAGGCCGGGGCACCAGTTGACCAGCGAATCCGAGCGGTACACGAGGCGGTAGCCGTCGAGAGCGGACTGCTTCTCGGCATCCGACAGGGTCGACCAGTCACGGCCGTCCTCGAGGGAGCGGACACCCGCGTCCAGTTCCGCCTCGAGTTCGGAGATCCGGCGGGCCTTCCCTGCCGACCGGTCGTACCACGCGTTGTAGATGGTGAGGAAGATCCACTGCGTCCAGTGGTAGAACTCCACGTCCGTGGTCGCGATGGAGCGACGCTCGTCGTGCCCGAGTCCGAGGCGCCCGAGCTGGCGCTGCATGTTGGCGATGTTCGCCTGGGTGGTCGTGCGGGGATGGGTCCCCGTCTGGACGGCGTACTGCTCCGCCGGCAGCCCGAAGGCGTCGTAGCCGAGTGTGTGCAGCACATTGCGGCCCTGCATGCGGTGATAACGCGCGTAGACGTCCGTCGCGATGTAGCCGAGCGGGTGGCCGACGTGCAGGCCCGCACCCGAAGGGTAGGGGAACATGTCCTGCACGAACAGCTTGTCGGCCGGCACATCGCCGGCGAGCGCGCCGACGGGATTGGCGGCGTGGAAGGTGCCGCGCTCGCGCCACAGCTCCTGCCAGCGCTGCTCGATCTGCCCCGCGAGTTCGGCGGTATACCGATGCTTCGGGGTGGCGTCGGACGACTGCTGCTGTGCGGCAGCGTGCGGCTGTGCGGAGGTCTGATCGGGACGGGTCACGGTGATCGCTATCTACTCGGCCGGCGTTTGTGGGCTCCTACCAGGGTAGAACGTGCCCGAACCCGACCTCACCGGCGCCTTCGGCCGACGCGTATCCTGACCGAGTGCTGATCGTCGCCCTTCTGCTCTTCCTGCTCGCTCTCGTCGTCGGAGCGGTCGGTGTCGCAGCGCTGGCCGGGAAGTTGCCGCGTAACCGCTGGGCCGGAGTGCGCACCCCCGACTCTCTTCGCGACGACACCACGTTCGCGCTGGCCAACAAGGTTGCGGCCCCCAGCATGCTCGGGGCTGCCGTCCTACTCGCCGTGGGCGGTATCGCCTGCCTGACCCTGCCGACCGTCGCGGCGATCATCGCGATCGTCGTCACCGTCGGGGCGGCGCTCGTCACCGCCGGTGCCGGTGGTGCGGTCGGTGCGCGGGTCGCGGCGGCGACGAAGCCCACGGAATCCGAGGGATGCGGCTCGTCCTGCGGTGCGTGCAGCCTGCGCGGGGCGTGCGAGCCGAGCGCCTGACAGATCCCGGCGCCGGCGTCGCCGGCAACGCAGAACGGCTCCGAGCCTCTACTGTGAGGCCGTGTCGCAGAGTGAGGCCGTTTCGCAGAGTGAGGCCGTGTCGCAGACCCGCGTGATCGATCCTGTCGGTGTTGTCTTCGGCATCGTGGTTCCGGTACTCGCCGCCGCCTCGATCATCGTTCTCGCCCGTCTCTGGGAGCCACGGCTACCGGCCGAGGTGGCAACGCACTGGACCGGATCGCGCCCGGACGGCTTCGGACCGGTCGGCTCGTCGGCGTGGACGATGGCGCTGCTCGTCGTGATGGTCGGGGGCGGTTGCTGTGCGATCGCGGCGCTCGCCCGGTCGTTGCTGCTGATGCGGCGCTACATGCTCGTCATCGGTCTCGGGGTCACCGGGGTGATGGTCGCGACATTCGTCGCCGTGCTCGGCGCCCAGCTCGACGTCGCGGACGCGACACAGACAGCATTTCCCACCTGGTCGATCGCGGTCGGCACGGTCGCGGGTGTCGCAGTCGGATGGCTCGGTGCGGCCCTGCTGCGCGACGGACGCGAACGCACACCCGCATCACGCCCGCCCGCACCCGCTCTGCCCCGCGGACCGGTCGAATCACCCCTGGTGGACCGAGTCGGTATCGGCGCCGGTGCCACCGTCGTCCTGCTGGGCTCGGTCCTCGTGCCCACCGTCCTCGTGTGCGCAGCCACGGACAGCTGGTGGCCGACGGCGGTCGTCGTTCCGGTCGCCGTCCTCGCCGTGAGCCTGCTGCGCTTCACCGTGATCGTGGACGAGAAGGGCATCCGGGTGCGCAACCTCGCGACGGATGCGGTGGTCTACGACCTCGACGAGATCGTCGGGGCCGAGGTCACCGAGACCCGGCCCTTCCAGGACTGGGGCGGCTGGGGTTTGCGGGTGAAGGGGCGCGGCAGATACGGCCTCGTCACCACCACCGGACCGGCTGTGGCGGTGTCAACGGCGTCGGGCCACGTCTTCACGGTCACCTCGGCACGCGCCGATGAGCTGGCCGGGGCACTCAACACCCTCGCGGATCGACGCGGCGCCGCAGTATCCACCGACCCCACCGGGTTGACGGAACCGTCCACCTGACGGTCGGTCAGTTCCGCTCGATCTCGATCGGATGCGTCGCGAGCAGCGCGAGCGGGAGCGGCTGACGGCGCAGGACCCGCGCCCAGAGGTCGACGTGCGCGGGAGTGAAGATGTCGTAGGGGAGCGCGGAGACCACCATCCAGTCGTCGTTGCGCAGCTCCCCGTCGAGTTGACCCCCGCTCCATCCCGCGTACCCGGCAAAGATCCGCACGGCTTCGACGTGCCGGGCGATGACGGCCGGATCCGAATCGAGATCGATCATCACGACGCGCCCGTCGACCCGTCGGATACCGGGCACACCGTCGACGGACATTCCGACCGGGACCGTGCCCAGACACAATGCCGAACTCCGGTGAACCGGGCCGCCGACGAACAACGCCTTCGGCGCCGCCGCGAGCCGCGTCCACCGTGGCAGCATCGCGTCGACCGAGGTATTGCTGATGCGGTTGAGGACGACGCCGAAACTGCCCGCGTCGGTGTGCTCCACGACGTAGACGACGCTGCGGCGGAAAGTCGGTTCGGTGAGGTCGGTGGCGGAGACGAGGAGACTTCCGGGCCGCACCTTCGGAGTCACAGGTGCGGTGCGGTCCTCGGGTTCCTCCTGGTGCTGCGCCACGAGAGACATTCTGTCACCGGCGTCACCGCGATGTCGGCCGGAACCCGGCTGTCCGCGCGAGCAACGCGAGGTGGTGGTCGAACAACGACTCCGGGTCCGTGAAGGTGTCCGTGCCGTACTGGCCGAACACTTCGAAACTCACCGCCCCGAACAGCGCCGGCCACACGAACAGACCGCGCGCCAGAACGTCGTCCGGCAGGTCTGCGGAAATCTCGGCACGGATGCGATCGAGATCACCGACGAGCCCGGCGGTTGTGGGGACTTCCGTCGCCTCGTCCAGCGCCGCGGCCCGGTGGGCCTCGACCAGGATGCGTACCAGAGTCAGAACGACGCGGGTCCCCGGCTGGGTGGTCCGCTCGGCGGGTGCGTGATAGCCGGGCACAGGGGTACCGAAGATCAGGCCGTACCGGGCCGGCTCGGCACGCGCCCAGGCTCGCACCGCCCGGCCCAACGCGAAGAAGCGTGCCCGGTGGTCGGCGGCATCCACGGCATCGACGGCTGCGTCGACGGCATCGCCGAGTTCGTCGTAGGCATCGATCACCAGCAGGGTCAGAAGTTCGTCGCGGCTTGCGACGTACCGGTAGACGGCCGAGGAGACCACCCCGAGATCGCGGGCGACCGCCCGCAACGACAGGGCCTCGGCGCCACCGGCGGCGAGATGCTCACGGCCGATGGCCACGATGTCCGCCATCGTGCGGGCACGAGCCCGGGCGCGGGGTGTTGTCACGTCGCCCAGCCTGCCCTACCGGAAGCACCGCAAACAAATGTGAGCGCTGCTCCCTGCCGCGCCGGGCGGGACATCCGCGCAAAGTCGCGATCGATAGGGTCGCGTGTGTGCGGGACTCCCAGAAACAGGCGTGGCGATCGACCGCGACGGCGCTACGGCATTCCCCGGGACTCGCGCGACTGACAGCCGTCCGGTTCGCCGGGCAGTTCGGGGACGGTCTGTTCCAGGCCGCCCTCGGCGGAGCCATCCTCTTCAACCCCGAACGTCACACGAATCCGGTGGACATCGCCGTAGGGTTCGCGGTGCTTCTGCTGCCCTATTCGGTGATCGGACCGTTCGCCGGAGCCTTGCTCGACCGCTGGGATCGCCGTCTCGTCCTGGTATGGGCCAACGCGGTACGCGGAGTTCTCGTCGCGTCCGCGGCGGCGGTACTCCTCGTCGGCGGGCCACAACTGCCCCTGATGCTGCTGGCACTTGCCGCCGTGGGGGTGAGCAGATTCGTTCTCGCCGGAGTCTCGGCATCACTTCCCCACGTGACGAGGCAGTCATGGCTCGTCCCGGTCAATTCCGTTCTGGCGACCGCGGGTTCGGTGGTCGCCGCAGCGGGTGCCGCCGTCGCGGTCGCGACGATCGGTGTCGTCGGTGCGGGGGACACGGCTTCCGGCATCGCGGTGGCGGTCGGCGTGACCGGATCGATCGTCGGCGCCGCCGCAGCGGCAGGGTTCCCCCGCAACGCGCTCGGACCCGACGGTGCACGACTCCGTTCGCCCGCGAGCGCGGTACTCGCCGGCCTGCGAACCGGCGCGGGCGCGGTCGCCGAGAATCCCGGAGTCGCTGCCGCGCTGCTCGGTATCGGGGCGCACCGCATCGTGTTCGGCCTGAACACACTCATCACGCTTCTCGTCCTGCGAAACGCCGACAACCCGTCGGACCTACCCGGTGGGCTCGCCGGATTCGGTGCCGCGGTGGCCTGCACGGCGGCGGGAATGCTCCTCGCCGCCGCCCTCACACCGTTCCTCCTCCCACGGCTCGGGCGACCTCGTGCGGTCACCGCCGGATTGCTCGCCGCCGCGGTCGTGCAGTTCGCGTTCGTCACCTCCTTGACGACGGGATCGTTGCTGATCGCCGCTTTCCTCCTCGGGGTCGCGGGACAGACCATCAAGCTGACGGGCGACGCCGCCATGCAGATCGAGATCGACGACGCACGTCGCGGGCAGGTATTCGCGTTGCAGGACACCGTGTTCAACCTGGCGTTCCTTGCCGCGATCGCCGCGTCGGCCTTCCTGATCGCGCCGGACGGGCGCAGCCCGGGACTTGCCCTGGCCGGCGGGCTGATCTACGTGCTCGCCCTGGCCGGCGTTCTCGCACTCGGGCGGTCGCGGACCTAGTCACGACCCCCGCAGGGCCGGAAGCGCGGCGCGATGAACGCGAATCTCCATGGCCTTGACGACGAACCACACGGCCGAGCCCGGCTCGAGACCGAGATCCGCAACCGCGGCGGGCGTCACTTCGGCCGCCAGACCGGCGACTCCGGTGCGCACCAGCACCGTCGAGCCCCGGGCCTCGACTTCGGTGACGGTCACCTCGAACGCATTGCGGGGACTCCCGTGTGGCTCGTCCACGTACACCGCGACCGCGGCGGGGGAGAAGACGGCCGCGGCCACATCTCCCGGTACGCACTCCTCGTCGACGACGCCGTGCACGGCACCGACCTCCGTCTCCACGCCATCCGCTGTCACCGTGCCGGCGATCAGGTTCATCCCGGCGATCTGTGCGGCGAAAGCGCTCCGTGGCCGGGTGAGGACGTCCCGCACCGCGCCGTGTTCCACGACACGTCCCGATTCGACCACCACGACGCGGTCGGCGAGGGCCAGGGCGTCGAGGGGGTCGTGTGTGACCACGAGCGCCGTGCGCCGGTCCTCACGCAGTATCCGGCGCAGCAGTGACCTGATCGCCGGCGCCGCAGCGACATCCAGCGCGGCCATGGGTTCGTCCAGCAGGAGCAACTGCGGGTCGGCAGCGAGAGCGCGGGCGATCGCGACCCGCTGAGCCTGCCCGCCCGACAAACGGTGCGGTTTGCGGTCGGCGAACGCCACAGCGTCGACGGCGTCGAGCCAGCGCAACGCCTCGGTATGCGCGGCGCGGCGGCTCATTCCGGCACTGCGCGGTGCGAAGGCCACGTTGCCCGCAGCGGTCAGGTGCGGGAACAGCAAAGCCTGTTGTGCCAGCAGGGCAACCGACCGGCGATGGGGCGGCACCGCGACACCCGCCGACGTGTCGGTGAGGATCCGGCCACCGAGCTCGATCCGGCCTTCGTCCGGAAGAACCAGTCCTGCAATCAGGTTCAGCAGCGTCGATTTCCCGGCACCGTTGGGACCGAGGATCGCGACCACGCTGCCCGATGCCACGTCCAGGTCGAAGTCGACGGACCGTGCGTCCACCCGTGCGTGCACGTGCAGTTCGCTCACCAGTCGCCACCTGCCCGGCGTCCGCGTGCGGCCACCACGATGAGCACTGCCACGAGGACCAGGAGCAGCGACAACGCCACGGCGGCATCGGGATCGGTTTCCCGCTGCAGATAGATCTCGAGAGGGAGGGTGCGGGTGACGCCCTGGAGGCTGCCCGCGAAAGTGAGAGTCGCGCCGAATTCCCCGAGCGCCCGCGCGAACGCCAGGATCGCACCGGAGACGAGTCCCGGCAGCACCAACGGCAGGGTGACCCTGCGGAAGACCGTAGTGGGCCGGGCGCCCAGCGTCGACGCCACCGCCTCGTACCGTCGGCCCGCGGTACGCAACGCTCCCTCGAGACTCATCACCAGGAACGGCAACGCCACGAAGGTCTGTGCCAGCACGACAGCGGTGGTGGAGAACGCGATCCGGATCCCGAACGCCTCGAGGTGCTCACCGATGAGGCCGCGTCTGCCGAAGGTGTACAGCAGCGCGATCCCACCCACCACGGGTGGCAGCACGAGCGGCAGCAGGACCAGTGAACGGAGCACCGGCATCACGCGGGACGTGCTGCGTGCGAGCACGGCAGCCATGGGCACACCGCATACGATGCACAGCACGGTGCTGGTGAACGCGGTCCGCACACTGAGCGCGAGCGCCTGCATCGATGCCTCGGACGTGACCAGTTCCGGGAAGCGGTACCAGTCGACGGAGAGCACGATCGAGACCAACGGCAGCACCACGAACAGGCCGCCGGCGATCGCCGGAAGATAGATCCACGCCGGCAGACCGGTCGGGGTGCGGGCCGCCGTCATGGACCGGCGAACCCGGCTTCCCCGAGAATCTCCAGTCCTTCGGGTCCGGCGACGAAATCGACGAACGCGCGGGCGGCGTCCGGATTCCGGGAATCTTCGAGTACGGCGATCGGATAGGAGTTGACGGAGTCCCCGGACTCGGGAAACGCCACGACGGTGACGGCGTCGCCCGCGGCGCGCGCATCGGTGACGTAGACCAGTCCGGCGTCGGCCTGTCCCGAGGTGACCTTGGCGAGCACGTCGGCGACGGAGGATTCCTCGCTGACCGGCGACAGTTCGGTTCCGGTCGCCTCCTCGGCGCGCACGGTGGCGGCGCCGCACGGCACCTGGGGTGCGCAGACGACCGCCGACACGCCGTCGCGGCCGAGGTCGTCGAACGAGGTGATGCCCTTCGGATTCCCCGGCTCGGTGACAATCGTGAGCGTGTTGGCCGCGAAGAGCACCGGATCACCGGCGACGAGACCCTCGTCCACGACGCGGGACATCGTGACGGTATCGGCGGACGCGAACACGTCGGCGGGTGCGCCCTGCGCCAGTTGGCCGGCGAGGTCCGACGACCCTGCGAAGTTGAACACCACGGCGGCGTCGTCGTGCACTTGCTCGAACGCGGTGCCGATCTCGGTGAACGTGTCCCTGAGCGACGCTGCCGCGAACACCGTGACAGTGCCCGTCACACCGTCACCCGACGGATTCCGATCACTCTGTTCCGAACCGCAGGCGACCGAAGCCAGTGCCACGGACGCCACCAGGATCCATCCTGCGCGCACGCGCCTCACGAGGACCCTCCGGGTGTTTCGATGATGACGGTTGTCGCTTTGACGACCGCGACCGCGACGCTGCCCGGTTCGAGGCCGAGTTCCCGCACCGCTTCGGTGCTCATGAGAGATACGACCCGATGCTGCCCGCACTGCATCTCGACCTGCGACATCACCGGGTCCGAGACGACCCGGGTGACGAGACCGACGAATTTGTTGCGGGCGGAACTCCCGACGCCGAGCAGATCCGGTGCCGCGTCGGCTTGGGCCCGCGAGAACGCCGCGAGTTCGCTGCCGTCGACCACTTTGCGGCCGGTGTCGTCCTTGCTCGCACGAAGGGCGCCCTGGTCGATCCAGCGCCGCACGGTGTCGTCGCTGACACCGAGCAGGCGTGCGGCGTCGCGGATACGGAAAGTCGTCACGATATGTTCCGCACACAAGTCACGAACTGGACGATACGTCCGCAGATGCGGTTGTATCAACCTTCTCAGTAGACGTCGCGCACGTACCGCTTCTCAGCACTCAAACGATCGACGTATGCCGCTGCCGCCTCCTGGTCGAGCCGGCCGTGGGTCTGCACCACCTCGCGGAGCATCGCGTCGACATCTTTCGCCATGCGCCCGGCGTCCCCGCAGACGGCGAAATGAGCGCCGTCCTCCAGCCATCTCCAGAGCTGGGCGCCCTGCTCACGCATGCGGTCCTGCACGTACACCTTCTGTCGCTGGTCACGCGAGAACGCGAGGTCCAGCTTGGTGAGGAACCCGTCGGCGTGCATCTTCTCGATCTCGTCGCGGTACAGGTAGTCGGTGTCCGACCGCTGGTCGCCGAAGAAGAGCCAACTGCGACCGGTGTGCCCGGATTCGCGGCGGTCGTGGAGGAAGGCCCGAAACGGCGCGATCCCCGTTCCCGGCCCGACCATGATCATCGGAGTATCGCCGGGTGGTGGCCGGAAGTGCGGATTCCGCTGCACGAAGATGGGGATGTCGACGCCCTTGCTGTGGTCGGCGAGGAAGCCCGAGCACACGCCGGCCCGGTCGCGGCCCTCGAAGCCGTATCGCACCACCGACACGGTGAGCTGCACCTCCCGCGGGTTGGACTTCGGACTCGACGAGATCGAGTAGCTGCGTGGCTGAAGCCGCGTGAGCACACCGAGCCACTCGTCGAGCGGTGCCTTGAACGGGTATTCGGCGATGACATCCATCGCCTGCCGCCCCCACAGCCACCGCTGCAATTCCATCTTGTTTCCGGGTCGCAGCAGCTTGGCGAGTTCCGGACTCCCGCTCTGGCGTTGCACGAAGCGCAGCAATTCGGGAGTGGTCCTGGTGATGTCGAGGTACCGAGCCGCGGCCTCCCGGAGAGGGACGGTGGGACGATCGACGCTTTCGACGGGCGCCTCCGCGTCGAGCGCGGTGACCTGCATCCATTCTTCGACGGCCTCGGGGCAGTTGGTCGGCATCACCCCGAGGGCATCTCCCGCACAATATTCGAATTCCGGGTCGAACAGCTCGAATCCGAACTGCCGCACATCCTTCGACGATCCGGCTCCACTGAGTGCGATGTTGCGTGTCAGGCGGGTGACGAGCGGGGACTTGCGGCTGTACACGGATGCCCGCGGCGGGACAGGTTGCGCGGGCGCGTCACCGGCCACCAGATTCTGGACCGAGCACACCCATTCGTTCGCGCGGTCCTCGAAATCCGGTTCACAGTCCACGCGTGGAACCATCCGGGTCGCTCCGAGATCGGCCAGCCGGTCGTCCACCTTGCGTCCGTACCCGCAGAAGTCGTCGTAACTGGAGTCGCCGAAAGCCAGTACCGCATAGCGGGTACCGGCGAGCGACGGTGCGTCTGCACCGTTCAAGCTCTTCCAGAACGCCGAAGCGTTGTCCGGCGCGTCGCCGTCACCGAACGTACTTGTCACCACCAGCAATTCCGGTATCTGCACGAGATCCGCGACGGTCAGCGTCCCCATCCCGACCGCGGTGGCCTCACGTCCCGCGGCACGAAGACGCTCGGCGCAGGTGTGCGCGAATCCTTCGGCATTCCCCGTCTGCGACGCCCACGCCACCACGACCGGCGGTTCCGGGTTCCGGTCCCCGGCCGCGGCATCGGAGCCGGCGTCGATCGCAGCGCTCTGCGAGTACATCCCCGCGAACAGTCCGTCGAGCCACGCCCGGGTCGCGGGAGGAAACGGCGCCGAAGCCGGCAGCGACGGCGCGGCGGTGACATCGGACGACCGCAGACCGGCGAGAAGACCTGCGAGATAGCGTTTCTCGTCGTCGCCGAACAGGGGAGCGGGGATACCGCCGACTCCGAGCGTCTCCGCGAGCCGTCCGACGACCGAATCGTCGGCGGGCAGGGAAGGGGATACAGGTGCTGCCGCGACTTTCGTCACGGCGACCGCGCAGAACTTGAATTCTGGCTGGAGCGACGCGGAATCGACGGCGTCGTTGGTCACGACGTTGATCGCGCGATCGTTCCCGAACAGGTCGTTCCAGTGGAACGGGGCGAAACAGTTTCCCGGCATCACCCGATCGGTCACCACCGCCGGAAGGATGGCGCGCCCCCGCCGCGATGCGATGTCCACCGCGTCACCGTCGACGATCGACAACCGCGCGGCATCCTCGGGACTGATCTCCACGAACGGTCCGGGGTCGAGTTTTCCGAGCTTGGCGATCTTGCCCGTCTTGGTGAGCGTGTGCCATTGGTGTTGTACGCGACCGGTATTGAAAACGAACGGGTAGTCGTCGTCGGGCAGTTCGGCTGTGGGCAGATGCGGACGGGGGAAGAACCGGGCTCGTCCGTCCGGTGTCGCGAAGGCCAGTTCCGGTACGGATCCGTCGTCGCGGACCACCAGCGTCCGGCTGTCTCCGTCGTTGAGATACCGGACCGGACTGCGATCGTCGGTGCGGCCGGGGCCACACGGCCATTGCACCGGGCCGTGCCGCAGCCTGTCGTATGTCACGCCGCGCAGGTCGTACCCCGTCTGCGGATTCCAGAACTGCGTGATCTCGTCGAAGATCTCCTCCGCGCACGAGTAGGTGAACGCGTCACCGAACCCCATCTCACAGGCGACACGCGCGATGATCTGCCAGTCGGGCAGTGCCTCTCCGACCGGTTCGACGGCCTGTTGCAACAGGTTCAGAGTGCGGTCGGATCCCACTGTCACGTAGTCGGACTCCGCCCACAGGGCACCCGGAAGGAGGATGTCGGCGTACGCATTCGTTTCGGTCTCGAGGAACACGTCCTGGGCGATGACGAGTTCCGCGTTCTCGAGACCCTCGAGAACGGTCGCCCGGTTCGCGACCGAGGCCACCGGGTTGGTGCAGATGATCCAGCACGCCTTGATCGTTCCTTGTGCCATTTCCCGGAACATGTCGACGGTGCCGGTGCCTGCTTCGGCGCGCAGCGTGCCGGGAGGTAGCACCCACTGCTCCTCGACGAACACCCGGTCGTCGCCGGACAACACGCTGCGCTGGCCCGGCAGGCCGGGACCCATGTACCCCATCTCGCGACCACCCATCGCGTTGGGCTGACCGGTCAGCGAGAACGGGCCGCTTCCGGTGCGGCAGATCGCTCCCGTGGCGAGATGGAGATTGCAGATCGCGTTGGTGTTCCAGGTGCCGTGGGTGCTCTGGTTGAGCCCCATCGTCCAGCAACTCATCCACTCGCCGGCCTCGCCGATCCATCGTGCAGCCGTGCGGATGTCGGCTTCCTCGAGGCCGGTGATGCCGGCGACGAGAGCGGGCGGGTACTCGGCGAGAAACTCCTCCATCGCTTCCCAGCCCTCGGTGTACTCCTCGACGAAGTCACGATCGACGTGCCCGTTCTCGACGATCAGGTGGAGCAGGCCGTTGAGCAGTGCGAGGTCGGTACCCGGCGCGATCTGCAGGAACAGGTCCGCTTTGTCCGCGGTGGCGGTGCGCCGAGGATCGACGACGACGAGCTTGGCCCCGGCTCGGACACGTTCCATCATCCGCAGGAAGAGGATGGGGTGACAGTCGGCCATGTTCGAACCCGAGACGAAGAACAGATCGGCGTGCTCGAAGTCCTCGTACGAGCCGGGTGGCCCGTCCGAACCGAGCGACTGCTTGTAGCCGGTGCCCGCAGAGGCCATGCACAGCCGCGAGTTCGATTCGATCCGGCTCGTGCGCACGAATCCCTTGGCGAGCTTGTTCGCGAGGTATTGCGCCTCGAGCGACATCTGTCCGGAGACGTAGAACGCCACCGCATCGGGTCCGTGGGTTCCGATGATCTCCGTGAGACGGCGTGCGGTGTCGGCGACGGCCGCGTCCACCGGCACCGGCGAAGGAGCGCCGCCGCGGCGGTCACGCACGTACGCGGTCTCGAGACGGCCCGCCGCAGCCAGCATCTCCGCGCTCGTCGCACCCTTGGTGCACAGGCGCCCCCGATTGGTGGGGTGCTCCTTGTCGCCGTACGCCTTGACCACCCTGCGGGCACCGGTATCGGGATCGGTGGCGACGTCGAGCACCATGCCACACCCGACACCGCAGTAGGAGCACGCGGTCTTCACCGTCGTGATGTCATCCCGCATCCGAATCTCCTACCCGGCACCGCGTCCGCCGGCAGTGAACCGAGGGGCACGCCGTTGCCGTCGCCGATACGACGACTTCCATGCTGCGGACTCGGTGTTTCGGACGCGTCACATGGGATGAGCACGCTGTGACATCTGGCTCACGGGTGACGGGAGGAGGTGTGAGGTGCCGGCAACACGCTCAGGACTTCGGTTGCTGCTCCCACCATTTCAGGAGCTCGGCCTCGGCGTCGTCGCGATCGAGTGGACCGCGATCGAGGCGCAACTCCTTGAGGAACTTCCACGCCCTGCCCACCTCGGGGCCCGGCGGAATGCCGAGAACTTCCATGATCGCGTTGCCGTCGAGATCCGGGCGGACCTTCGCGACGCCCTCTTCCTCCGCCAGTCGCGCGATGCGCACCTCGAGATCGTCGTAGGTGGCCTGCAGTGCTGCGGCGCGCCGTTTGTTGCGGGTGGTGCAATCGGCCCGAACCAGCTTGTGGAGCCGGGGGAGGAGGTCCCCGGCATCGTGCACGTACCGCCGCACCGCCGAGTCCGTCCATTGGCCCTTGCCGTACCCGTGGAAGCGCAAGTGCAGAAACACCAGCTGGCCGACGTCCTCGATCATCTGCTTCGGGTACTTCAGGGCCCGCATCCGCTTGCGCACCAGCTTCGCCCCGACCACCTCGTGGTGATGGAAGCTGACGCCGCCGCCGGCCTCGTTGCGCTTGGTGCCGGGCTTGCCGATGTCGTGGAGCAGCGCCGCCCAGCGCAGCACCAGGTCCGGGTCGCCGTCCTCGAGATCGATCGCCTGGGTGAGCACGGTGAGCGAATGCCAGTACACGTCCTTGTGCTGGTGATGCTCGTCGATCTCGAGTTTCATCGCGGGGATCTCCGGGATGACGCGCTCCGCCAGGCCGGTCTCCACCATGCACTCGATGCCGTCGACCGGATGGTCCCCCAGGATCAGCTTGTCGAGTTCGGCCCGCACCCGCTCGGCGCTGATGCGCAAGATCTCGTCCGCCATCTCGCGGATCGCCGTCTGGACCCGCTCGGTGAGCGAAAAGCCCAGTTGGGAGACGAATCGGGCCGCCCGCAACATGCGCAGCGGGTCGTCCTCGAACGAGTCCTCGGGCCGAGCCGGAGTGTCGAGAACACCTGCGAGCAACGCGTCGAGCCCACCGAGCGGGTCGACGAACTCACCGGCACCGTCCGGACCGATCCGAACGGCCATCGCATTGACGGTGAAGTCACGGCGTACGAGATCGTCCTCGAGGCTCGTTCCGTACTCGACGACGGGATGGCGGGTGACACGGTCGTAGGCGTCGCTGCGGAACGTGGTGATCTCGAGTTGTTCGGATCCCTTTGCCGCGCTGACCGTGCCGAAGTCGATGCCGGTGTCCCACTGATGGTCCACCAACCCGCGCAGCAGTTCCTGGACCTTCTCGGGGCGCGCGTCTGTCGTGAAGTCGAGGTCGGTACCCAACCGGCCGAGAAGCGCGTCGCGGACGCTCCCGCCGACGAGATACAGCTCATGGCCCGCCTCGGTGAACCGCGCACCGAGTGGAGCCAGGACATCGGACAACGAGCGCAGAGTGACGTCGGCTCCGGCGAGCAACCGGGTTCGGCGGTCGAGGTCTGCGGTGGGTGAGTTCACGTCTTTGCACCTTACCGAGCAGGGCGTTCGTGTGGTTGAGCCGGGACCGACGGCGGTACATCTACTATCTATTAGGTGTCGCCCGCCGAACGTGCCAATCGCAACCGCCGCAGCTCGCGGCGTCGTGGCACGAGCGCGAAAAAGGCTGCTCAGGGCGGAGCACCCGGCGCACCCGGCCCTCGACTGCGCACCGTCCGCGAGACCTCGGCCGGCGGGCTGGTCGTCGACGGACTCGGCGGTCCACCCGACAAGCTGTGCGCCGCGCTGATCGGGCGTACCGACCGTCGCGGCCGCCTGCTGTGGTCGCTGCCGAAGGGGCACATCGAGCGCGGCGAGACCGCCGAAATGACCGCGATGCGCGAGGTGCACGAAGAGACCGGTGTCCGCAGCACGGTGCTCGCCGAACTCGGCAGCATCGACTACTGGTTCGTCACCGAAGGCCGTCGCGTCCACAAAACGGTGCACCACTATCTTCTGCGTTACCTCGGCGGTGAACTGTCCGACGCGGATGTCGAGGTCACCGAAGTCGCGTGGGTTCCGCTCCGTGAACTCCGGTCCAGGCTCGCCTACGCCGACGAACGTAAGCTCGCCGACGTCGCAGACCAGCTCATTGCGGAGATGCATCCCGAATCGCGTCCCCGCACCGACGAACCGGGGGCCCATCTCGGATGACGGCGGTGGTTTCCCGAACGGGTGCCGCGGTTCTGGCCGTGCTCACGCTCGTTCTCACAACGATCGGTGTGGCGATCCCCGCACCCGCGGCGGCACAGCCGGACTCCGAAGACACCAAGTTTCTCGCTCTGAGCATCGACGAGGTCACCCCGTCGGTGGTGTCGCTCACGAGTGAATCGGTAGTCGAGGTCACGGGCACCGTCACCAATGTCGGCGACCGCGATGTCGAGGACGTCTGGGTGCGACTTCAGCGCGCACCCGTCATCTCCGACCCTGCTGCCCTGCGCACCTCGCTCTCCCTCGATCAGTCGGGTTTCGACACCGTGGGCGAATTCGAGCAGGTCACGGACCGGCTCGGCCGCGGCGACCGCACCGAGTTCACGATCGAGCTGCCCCTGCGTTCCGAACTCGAGCCGTCGCTCGGCATCGACACCCCCGGTGTCTACCCGTTGCTCGTCAACGTCAACGGCTCGCCCGAATACGGGGGCCAGGCCCGTCTGGACGATGCCCGTTTCCTGCTGCCCGTGCTGGGAGTGCCCGCGGGCGAGGACACCTCCGGCCCGCGAACGTCGGCGTCCACGCCCTCGGGCGGAACCGCCGGAACGGCGCCCAGGAGCGAGACCGAGAGCTTTCCCGCCGTTCCACCCGAGGTGTCGCGCCCCGTCGCCGTCTCGATGTTGTGGCCCTTGGCCGACACGCCGCGGCTGGCCTCGGGTGTTCCCGGATCCGCGACGGAACCCGCCCGGCTCGTCGATGACGTGCTCGCCACGTCGCTGGCCGAAGGAGGACGGCTCGACGGGTTGCTGCGCGCTGCCGAACAATCGCTGGAGACCGATCCGCGGGTCACCGAAGGCATGTGCCTGGCGATCGACCCCGACCTGCTGGTCACGGTCGCGAACATGACCCGGGACTATCTCGTGGTGGACGACCCGGCCGATCCGATGGGGGCCGCGAGCCCCGGAACGGGCACCGAGGCGGCTATCGCGTGGCTCGGCCGCATCCGGGCACTCGCGACCTCCATGTGCACGGTGGCGGTGCCGTTCGCCCAGGCGGACCTGACGGCGCTCGCGGAACTGGACGATCCCTCGCTGACCGTGCCCGCCTTGCGGTCCCCGAGCACGCTTGTCGACACGATCCTCGGAACCACGTCGCTTCCGGATGTCGTGTGGCCCGATTCCGGTGTCCTCACCGAGAACGCCGGGCTTCTCGTCGCCGCGGACGGCCCGGTCACGGCGGTACTCGCCGACACCGCGGTGGACGACGGACGCGCCGCCATGAGCGGCGCATCCCCGCGCAACAGTGTCCGGGTGTCGGGAGTGGACGGGCTGACGGCCGGCCTGTTCGACGCCGCGGCCTCGGCAGCACTCGCGGGCATGGGCGACGCGCCGTCGACCCCCTCGTTCGTGACCAAGGCCGCGCGCTACGACCTCGCCGACGACTCCGCGACCGCACGGTTCCAGGACGCGCTCGGTGCGCTGGCGTTTCCGGCGCTGGCCCCGTCGGTGGACGCGGCGTCGGGAGTGCCGCTGCCCGCACCCGGCCGCTCGGTGCTGTTCGCTCCGCCGCAGGTCTGGTCGCCGTCCCCGGACGAGGCGTCGGCCACGCTGTCCATGATCTCGTCACTCATCCGTTCGGGAACGGCGACGGCTCGTCCCTTCACCGAGTTCGTCGCCGCGGCAGCAGCCACCGCAGACGACCCGAATACCTCCGTGCTCGACTATCCGGAGCAAGCCGTCACCGACGGTGTGCCGGCAGAAGTGGTCCGGATTGCCGCCGAGCAGACGCCCCGGCTCGATGCTCTGCAGGCAGCGTTGATCGAGGATCCCCAGGCCCAGCTCACGCCGCAGGAGTTCCTCACACCGCTGCGGGAGGATCTGCTGCGCGCGATGGCGTCGGCGGGGCGGCGGGGTGAAGACCCCGAGCAGGCGGTGGACGCCGCGACTCTGCGCGCGGTGGAAGTCGAAGAAGCCGTGGACGGGATGTTCGCGGGAGTGACAGTGCTCTCACCGGGTGGTGTGTACACACTGACCTCCGAACAGAGTCCCCTACTGTTGGTGGCGCGCAACGATCTGCCCGTGGGCATCACAGTGCGGTTGCACGTGGACGCGCCCTCGGCGATGGAGATCACCGATATCGGGCCGACCCAGCTGCCTCCGCGCGGTAGCCGCACCCTGACGGTGCCCGCTCAGATCAGCGACTCGCGGAAGCTCGAACTGGAGTTCTCGCTCACCACGGAATCCGGCCTGTCTCTCGGCAGTCCGACGAACGTGACGGTACGTTCCAATGCGTATGGCCGGATTCTCGCCATCGTCACGGGCTGTGCGGGAGCGCTCCTGCTGTTCCTGGCGGGCAGGCGGCTTCTGCACCGGTTCCGCGGGGAACCGGATCCAGCCGACGAAGGGTACGAACGAGAATGACGGGGAACGCGACCCGCGACGACGTGAAGTCACCGACGACTTCACCGGACGTCACCGGTGCCGGTCCCACCGGCCGGAAGGTTCCGAGCCTGCTCGCGGCCACCGGCTCCATTGCCGTCGCCACCCTGGTCAGCCGGATCACCGGGTTCCTCAAGCAACTGCTGATCCTCACGTTGCTGGGTGCGAGCGTCGCGTCGTCGTTCACCGTGGCCCACCAGATCCCCAACATGATCTCCGAGCTGGTCCTCGGCGCGGTCCTCACCTCGATCGTGGTGCCGGTGCTCGTGCGGGCGGAACGCGAGGACCCGGACGGCGGCGAGGCATTCGTCCGTCGCCTGTTCACCGCGGCCGTCGTGCTGCTCGGCGGCGCGACGATCCTCGCGGTCGCCGCCGCGCCGCTGCTCACGACGCACGTGTTCCTCGACGACTCCGGCAAGGTGTCGACGACACTGACGACTGCCCTGTCGTACCTGCTGCTGCCGGCCATCGTGTTCTACGGGCTGTCGGGCCTGTTCACGGGCATTCTCAATACGCGGCAGGTCTTCAAGCCCGGCGCATGGGCACCCGTGGCGAACAACGTCGTCGTGCTCGTCGTGCTGGTCGTCTATTACCTGATGCCGGGGGAGATCACCCTCGATCCGGTGCGCATGAGCGACCCGAAGCTGCTGGTACTCGGCCTCGGTGTGCTTCTCGGCGTCATCACCCAGGCGATGTGCCTGATCCCCGCGCTCCGCCGCGAAGGCATCAACCTGAAGCCGCTGTGGGGCCTCGACGACCGCCTGCGCCAGTTCGGCGGGATGGCCGCGGCAATCGTGCTGTACGTGCTGATCAGCCAGATCGGCATGATCTTCGCAACCAACATCTCGTCGGGCGCCGATGCCGCAGGCCCCGCGATCTACAACAACGCCTGGCTGCTGCTGCAGTTGCCGTACGGCGTGCTCGGCGTCACCGTGCTCACCGCGATCATGCCGCGACTGAGCCGCAACGCCGCCGAGGGCGACACTCCCGCGGTCGTCGACGACCTGTCGGTCGCGACCCGGATGACCATGATCGCGCTGATCCCGATCGTCACGTTCCTCACGATCGCGGGCACGCACGTCGGGACCGCCCTGTACGGCTACGGCAATTTCGGCGCGGGCAACGCGTCCCTGCTCGGCCAGGCCGTGAGCTGGTCCGCCTTCACCCTGATTCCCTACTCGCTCGTGCTCATCCACCTGCGTGTTTTCTACGCGCGGGAACAGGCCTGGACCCCCACCTGGATCATTCTCGGCATCACCGCCGTCAAGATCGGCTTGTCGGCGCTCGCTCCGGTCGTGGCGAGCAACGACCAGCAGGTCGTCGTCCTGCTCGGTGTCGCGACCGGTCTCGCGTTCACCTGCGGTGCGTTCATCGGCGGGTTCCTGCTGCACCGCACCCTGGGCGACCTGCGGATGGCCAACGTGGGCCGCACGATTTGGCACGTGGTGCTGGCGTCGGCCGGCGGGGCGGTCGTCGTGCTCGTCGCCGACAGACTCCTGCAGTTGGACGCCCTCGCGGACCGCTTCGGCGGCCTCGGCTCGATGGTGCGTGTCGCGATCAGCGGCATCCTCATGCTGCTCGTCGCGCTCGTCGGTATGTATCTGCTCAAGGTTCCCGAGATCATGGCCATCGAGGCCGCCGTACGCCGCAAGATCGCCGCGGTGCGCGGTGGCGGCGCGGAAGAGAGCGAAGCCGAACTCGGGGAGTCCACGGCCACTTCGCCGGCCGATACCGGTGCCTTCCCGACCCGCCGCCGCTTCGGCTACGACGCCTACCCGGAGTCCGACTTCGAGAAGACCGTCGTACTGCCGCGCATCGACTACGGCGACTACGGAGTCGGACCGTACGACGCGATCACCGAAGTCATGCCCGCGATCAGAAACGTGCCCCGTCCCGTCGAGGCGCAGCAACAACTCCCGTACCCTGGTCAACAGCAGATTCGACACGGGCGCCGTGGTCCGCGCTACTTCGCGGCCCCCACGGGCGATCCTCGTCTCCGCACCGGAAGTGGACGAGTCGACAACGAAGGAGTGAGGGTGAGCGACGACCACGCTGCCGGCAGGTCCACGATCGACGCGTCACAGCAGGCAGGATCGACGCCGGCCGGAAACGATCAGCGGCCCACGCCGCCGAGTCCGCCGCGCGACACCCACCACGACACCGGGGTCATACCGATCGGCTCTCCTCAGCTTCCGCCCGTCCGGGTTCCCGGGTCGGCGCCCCGCCGCACCATGCGCGGACCGGAACTCATCGCCGGCGCGTCCGTGGCCGGTGGCCGGTACCGGCTGCTCTCGCCCCACGGTGGCGCACGCGGGCTCCGGTTCTGGCAGGCACTCGACGTCAAACTCGACCGCGAGGTGGCACTGACGTTCGTCGACGCCGACCAGAGCGCTGCCGACGGCACCGGGCCGGACTCTCCACAGGCCATCCTGTCCCGGACGCTGCGGCTCGGCCGGATCAATTCGCCCGGACTGGCACGTGTCCTGGACGTGGTCCGGGGTAGTTCGGGCGGCATCGTCGTCGCCGAGTGGACGCCCGGTCGTTCGCTGCGCGAGATGTCCGCCACGCAGCCGTCCCCGTTGGGCGCTGCACGAGCCGTCCGCGCCCTCGCGGCAGCGGCAGAGGCCTCGCACCGTGCGGGCAGCGCGTTGTCGATCGACCACCCCGACCGCATCCGGATCAGTGTCTCCGGCGACGCGGTGATGGCGTTCCCGGCAACCTTCTCCGACGCGGATGCCGTCTCCGATGTGCACGGTCTCGGAGCCAGCCTGTACGGGCTGATCACCGGCCGCTGGCCGCTCGCTGAACCGCCCGCTCCGGGACGGCCGCCGGCCCCGCACCACAGCGGCGCGACCATCGGTGGCATGCCGGAAGCCGACCGCGGCGCCGACGGCAAACCGGTCGAACCCAAGGTGCTCCGCCCCGACGTTCCGTTCGAGATCTCGGCGGTCGCCGTGCGCGCTCTGAACACCGACGGCGGGATCCGCACCGCGGCAACGGTGCAGCACATCCTCGACCAGGCGTCGGTGGTGGATCAGAAGACCGACATGATTCCCGCGCTCCGTATCGGCCAGCGCGCGAACATGACCGAAAGCCATGCCCTGGCGGACCCCGAGGCGCTCGAACAGAAGAAGAAGCATTCCCAGCGCATGCTCGTCGCGCTGATCGGCCTCGGTATCACGACGGTCGTGCTGCTCTCGCTGATCGGTTGGTGGATCACGAATCTGCTCGCCGGCGACGCAAGCGATGCGCCGCTCACCAGCCAGGAATTCGGTCTCACACCGACCGCCGAAGCACCTGCCGCACCCGAGTCCGCGTCGGAGGAGGCGGCTCCCGCCGCAGCCGGGGGCCCGGTGCCGGCATCCGCGGTGACGGTGTTCTCGCCGCAGGGCACCCCCGATTCTCCGGCGTCCGCGTCGCTTGCGATCGACGGCGACCCTGCCACGGCGTGGAGCACCGACGCGTACTTCGATCCCTTCCCGTCCCTGAAGAGCGGGGTGGGCCTGCTGGTGACGCTCGAGGACGCAGCGACCCTCTCGTCGGCGAAGGTCACGTCCGAGTCGCCCGGGACCGTGCTCGAAATCCGCAGCGCGCCCTCGGATTCGACGTCCCTGGACCAGACGCAGGTGATCGGCCAGGCGACACTCGGATCCGGCGAAACCGAGATTCCGCTCGACGCCGACGGCCGCACCACGCACGTGTTGCTGTGGATCACCGGGCTCAGCTCCGACGGTGGCAGCAACAAGAGTTCGATCTCCGAGATCGAGTTCATCGGCTCGGACTAACCGGATCGCCCCGAGCGCAAGCCGGGGCAATCGCCGTGCGATCGGCTACCATCCGCGCGTGCGAATTTTCGGGGGGATCGCAAAAATCGCCGTGCCCGACGACTCTGTGCTCACAGAGGTGCCGGGCACGTTCGTGTCCGACGCAGCCCTGTTGTCGGCACACGCGGCCGGCGATCGGGAGGCGTTCGCGACACTGCTGTCGCGCCATTACGACCATTTGTGGCAGGTGGCGCGACGTACCAGCTACTCGCCGGAGGACGCGGCCGACTCGCTTCAGGAAGCTCTCCTGTCCGCGCATCGTATGGCCGCGAACTTCCGTGAGGACGCCGCGGTCCGTAGCTGGATGCACACCATCGTCGTGAACGCGTGCCTGGATCGCATCCGGCGCAACAGGGTTCGGCCCACGGTTCCGCTCTTCCCCGACGATTCCGAAACTCCTCGTACGGGGCGGGATTCCATCCACGACACGGAACTCGCGCTCGATGTGAGGACCGCACTGTTCACACTTCCGCCCGATCAGCGCGCCGCGATCGTGGCGATCGACGTCGAGGGATATTCGGTGCGAGAAGCGGCCCGCCGGCTGGGAGTACCGGAGGGGACGGTCAAGAGCCGATGCGCGCGGGCACGTCGCAAACTCGCCGTCGTTCTCGGCGACCTACGGGAGTGAGGGAACCGAACACGAGTCCGGATCGTCTTACTCTGGTGAGGACAACCCACCCGCGAGGAGAATGCGCATGAACGAGGACGAGATGCCACGTCCGCCGTACTCGCACGACCTGCTCGCCGACCTGCACGCGGGCGTGCTGGACGACGCCTCGGCCGACAGGCTCTGGCCCCTCGTACACGCAGACCCGGAGGCCGCGGCCGTCCTCGCACGACTCGACGCGGTGAAGTCGCGTCTCGGCACGCTCCGCGACAGTGATCCGGCGGAACCGATTCCTCCGGCGGTGGCCGCCCGGATCGACGCCGCTCTGGCAACTGCTCCGCGACGACCTGCCCGAACATGGCTGGCGGGAGCCGGGGTTGCCGCGGCAGCGGCATTCGCCGGCGTGTTCGCACTCGTCCTGCTCCACTCGGCGCCCGGGGGAGACGACGACGCGGGTAGCGACGCCTACGCCGCCCACGAGAGCGACTCCGTGTTCGAGCCCGCCGAGCTACGCTCGATGGTCGGCACGACTTCGCTCGGTCCTCTCTCGGATACGGTTCGGCTCCGGAACTGCTTGGAAGCCAACGGTTTCGATTCGAATTCTCCTCTGCTGGGATCGCGGCAGACGGAATTTCGCGAACGTGACGCCGTCCTGCTGCTCCTCGGTGGACCGCACCCTCCGCAACTGACCGCGGTGATGGTCGGAACCGATTGTGACGCAAACACTCCCGCTACCCTGGCGGTTCATACCATCGGATAGGCGCTCGGCGTGCGTCGTCACTCGGCGATGGTCAGCAGCAGGTGAAGTATCCGTGCACGCAGCGCCGGGGTGTCGTCCTCCGCGGCGATCAGCCCGGTGAACAGCGCGGTCCCCGCCGCCATCACGAGCGCCGCCCGGGCATCGAGTTCCGCGTCCCCGTCACCGTTCTCGGTGAACAGCGCAGTACTCGGACCGCTGAAGGTTCGCCACAGTGTGCTGCGAAGGTCCTCGTGGTCACGCAGCGCCGCGAGGAGTCCGGGTAGGGCGGCGCGAACCTCGGGTCTCGAGAAGAGTTCGTTGCTCCCCGCGACAACCCATTCGATCCAGCCCTTGCGGTCGATTCCGTCGTACGGCGCCAGATCGGGTGCCGAGCCGAGCAGCGCATCGAGCATCAGGTGCGCCTTGCTCGGCCACCTGCGCGTCAGTGCGGCTCGCCCGACTCCCGCACGCGCCGCGATCGCCCGCATGCTGAGGCCGTCCCACCCGTCCCGGACGAGCATCTCGCGGGTGACGGCGAGGACGTCACTGTCGATTCGAGGATCTCTCGGACGTCCCGCAGGTACAGCTGGCATGGGCTCTCGTGTGAGTGGGACCAGACAGTGCCTGGTGTGTGATCGGGGTTATAGTCGGCCTATTACGATACCACTGGCATCGAAAGTAGGGTCATGACTTCGCCGCGATCCACCGTCTTCGAACCCGCCCGCCTCGGGCCTCTCACGCTCCGCAACCGCATCATCAAGGCCGCGACGTTCGAGGGTGTCATGCCCAAGGGTGCGGTCACCGACAAACTTGTCGACTTCCACGCCGAAGTCGCACGCGGCGGTACCGCGTTGACGACCGTGGCGTACTGCTCCGTCTCGCCCGCGGGTCGCGTCCACCGCGACACCCTCGTCCTCGACCGCGACGCCGTGCCCGGGCTGACCCGGCTCACCGAGGCCGTCCACCGGGAGGGCGCACTCGCGTCCGCGCAGATCGGGCATGCCGGGCTCGTCGCCAACCAGCTGTCGAACGGGATGAGCACCACCGCCCCCTCCACCCGGATCAGCGCCCCCGCGATGGGTCTCGTCCGCGGCGCGACACTCGGGCAACTCGACGCGATCGTGGAGGACTACGCGTCGGCCGCGCGATACGCCGTCGAATCCGGATTCGATGCGCTGGAAGTACACCTGGGGCACAACTACCTTCTCAGCTCCTTCATGAGCCCCAACCTCAACAAGCGGACCGACCGGTACGGGGGAAGCATCGCCAACCGCACCGCTTTTCCCCGGCGTGTCCTCGCCGCCGTGCGCGCTGCGGCGGGGGATTCGGTCGCTGTCATCGCCAAGTTCAACATGACCGACGGCGTCCCGAAGGGACTGTGGCTCGACGAGTCGCTGCCCATGGCCAAGCTGATCGAGTCCGACGGCACCATCGACGCGATGCAGCTGACCGGTGGCAGCTCGCTGCTCAACGGGATGTACTTCTTCCGCGGCGACGTTCCGATGAAGGAGTTCGTGCAGTCACAGCCGAAGGTCATCGGCTGGGGCTTGAAGGTGTACGGACCCAAGCTCTTCCCGAAACTTCCGTTCGAGGAAGCGTTCTTCCTCCCGATGGCCCGGCAGTTCCGGTCCGAACTGTCGCTGCCGCTGATCCTGCTCGGTGGCATCAACCGCATCGACACCATCGACAACGCCCTGCACGAAGGTTTCGAGTTCGTGGCCATGGGCCGGGCGCTTCTCCGTGACCCGTATCTGGTCGACAAGTTCCGCAACCACACCGCGGACGAAGGGTTGTGCATCCACTGCAACAAGTGCATGCCAACCATCTACACCGGGACCAAATGTGTGATCCGGGAAACCCTCCGGGATGTCCCGGGCGCGGTCTGACACCTCCGGGCGGCGGGTGCGCACGCGCTGTGGCACGACGCACGCTGCGAGGGGAACAACACCGTTTACCCTGGTGTTGACATCTGTGTATGCTGCCGCGCCGGTCTCTCGGCACGTGGCATCTACGACAGCCCCGACCGCCGACCGGAAGGCCTCCGCCGAATGACGACCTCGCCCACCATTCACGACCTCATCATCATCGGTTCGGGCCCGGCGGGATACACCGCCGCGATCTACGCCGCCCGCGCGGAACTCTCGCCCATCGTCTTCGAGGGAACGCAGTTCGGCGGCGAGCTGATGACGACAACCGAGGTCGAGAACTTCCCGGGCTTCAAGGACGGCATCATGGGTCCGGAGTTGATGGACCAGATGCGCGAGCAGGCGCTCCGCTTCGGTGCCGACATCCGTACCGAAGACGTCGAGGCCGTCGATCTCGCCGGCCCGGTCAAGACCGTGGTCGCGAACGGCGAAACCTACAGCAGTCACGCGGTCGTGCTCGCCATGGGCGCCGAACCCCGTTACCTCGGTGTGCCGGGGGAGGAGCGGCTCCTCGGCCGCGGCGTCTCCGCCTGCGCCACGTGTGACGGGTTCTTCTTCCGGGATCAGGACATCGCAGTGGTCGGCGGCGGCGACTCGGCGATGGAGGAAGCCACGTTCCTGACGCGGTTCGCGCGCAGCGTGACCATCATCCACCGCCGCGAAGAGTTCCGCGCCTCGAAGATCATGCTCGAGCGCGCCGAGGCTAACGAGAAGATTCGTTTCCTCACCAACACGAGGGTCCTCGAGGTCCTGGGAGAGAACAGCGTCTCGTCGCTGACCGTCGAGAACACTGTCACCGGCGAGCGCAGCGATCTCGCCGTCACCGGACTCTTCGTCGCCGTGGGACACGACCCGCGCAGCGCACTCGTCGCGGGACAGGTCGAACTGGACGACGAGGGTTACGTGAAGGTCGTCGGCCGCACCACTGCGACGTCCCTGCCGGGTGTCTTCGCGGCCGGAGACCTCGTCGACCACACCTATCGTCAGGCCATCACCGCGGCCGGCAGCGGTTGTTCCGCGGCGATCGACGCCGAGCGCTGGCTCGTCGCACGCCACGAGGTACCGCCCTCGATCGTGCCCGCCCAGGTCTGACCGTCCCACCCACCCCCCGATAACACGCGACACCAGGAGATAGCCGTGGCCGTCAAGGACACCAACACCGTCACCATCACCGATTCCTCGTTCGTCGAGGATGTGCTGCAGGCCGACAAGCCCGTGCTCGTCGACTTCTGGGCCACGTGGTGCGGTCCGTGCAAGATGGTTGCTCCGGTTCTCGAGGAGATCGCGGGTGAGCACGGCGACAAGCTGACGATCGCCAAGCTCGACATCGACGCGAACCCGTCGGCGGCCCGCGACTACCAGGTCATGTCCATCCCCACCATGATCCTGTTCTCCGGCGGCAAGCCCGTGAAGACGATCGTGGGGGCGAAGGGTAAGGCGGCGTTGCTTCGGGACCTCGCGGACGTCCTGTAGTACGGTCCCGAGGATCGATTCTCGGATGCGCCGCCCCGGGCCCCGGCTCCCGGCGCATCTGAGATAATTCCGTTCGATGCTGCCCTGCCCCGTGCCGGGCGCAATCCGGTCAGCACGGAAAGGCCCAACGCATGCGCCCTCTTCGTCACGGCGACCACGGCCCGGCAGTCGCCGAGATTCGGAGCACTCTGGCCGGTCTGGGTTTCCTGCACGCCCGTCCCGACTCCTCCGACAGCTGGATGGGGTCCGACGTCGTTTTCGACCGCGAACTCGACGGCGCCGTGCGCGCCTTCCAGCAGCAGCGCGGTCTGCTCGTCGATGGGGTTGTCGGCCCGGCCACGTACCGCTCCCTCAAGGAGGCGTCGTACCGACTCGGCGCCCGAACCTTGATGTACCAGCTGTCGGCGCCGTTGTACGGCGACGACGTGGCGGCGCTGCAGACCCGGCTGCAGGACCTGGGGTTCTACGTGGACCGCGTCGACGGCTACTTCGGCCAGAAGACCCACGAAGGACTCAGCTCGTTCCAGCGCGAGATCGGTCTCGCCGCGGACGGAATCTGTGGACCCGAAACGTTGCGGGCACTCGAGTTGCTCGGTACCCGGGTGTCGGGCGGATCGCCTCACGCCATCAGCGAGGAGGAGATCGTACGACGGTCGGGCCCCCAGCTGAGCGGTAAGCGCATCGTCATCGATCCCGGTCTGGGCGGCACCCACCACGGCATCATCGTGCCGAGCGTGCACGGGCCCATCTCGGAAGCCGACATCCTGTGGGATCTTGCGCGCCGCCTCGAGGGCCGCATGGCCGCGACCGGCATGGAGACGTTCCTCTCGCGCCCGTACCACGCGGATCCGACCGACGTCGAACGCGCCGGCACTTCGAACGCGTTCGGTGCCGATCTCATGATCTCGCTGCGCTGCGATTCGAGTTCGAACCCGCACGCGAGTGGCATCGCCAGCTTCCACTACGGCAACTCGCACGGCTCCGAATCCATGATCGGTCAGGTACTGACCGGGTTCATCCAGCGCGAGATCGTCGCGCGAACCTCGCTGCAGGACTGCCGCAGCCACGGGCGCACCTGGGACCTGCTGCGCCTGACGAATATGCCCACCGTGCAGATCGATCTCGGTTACCTCACCAACGAGCACGACGCATCACTGCTCGCCGACCCGCGCACCCGTGACGTCATTGCCGAGGCAATCCTCGTCGCAGTGAAGCGCCTGTATCTGCTCGGGCAGGACGATCAGCCCACCGGTACCTACACGTTCGCCGAACTGCTGGCCGAGGAACTCTCCATCACCGAAACTCGCTGACTCGCTGCCGGGGACTCGGCACCGCGGTCGCCGGCACCTTTACGGCACGCCCACCGCGGTGCGCCCCGTGACATCCTCCACGGTCAGTGAGGCCGCTTCGATCAGGCGCTCGAGAGCCGCTTCCACCTCTTCCTTCCATCCGTGGTCGCGGTCGAGTTCGAGCCGCAATCGTGGGAAGCGAGGATGCGGGGCGATCACCTCGAAGCCCATGTCCTCGAGAAAGTCGGCGCCGATCATGCATTCGGCAGGGGAGCATTCCCGCGCGGAGGTGGTGCTGGGCACGTCTCCCGCCGACGGCCTGTCGTCCTCCTGCGGTCGCACCCCGAACGCTTCGAGCGCCCGGACGTTGCGGCGGACCAGATCGGTCACGACGGCGCGAATGAGATCGGCACCCACATCCAGGTCGGACGCGTGAGGCTCGATGCGCATCGTGGTGAGCAGAATCGCGTCGGCGCTGACGGGTGAGGTCGGGAAGAGTCGCGCCCGGGGAACCATGTTGGGTGGCGCGTAGAACGCCACCCCTGCCACTTTGTCGTCGGTGTCCCCGAACGTGGCGACCTGTGCGCACGACCCCCACTCGAGCATGACCATGGACAGCCACGCTTCTTTCTCGAATTCGGGATCGCAGAAGTTGCGGGCATCACCGGCGGGCGCCGGATCCATTTCCCAGAACACACACCGCCTCGGGTGCGCAGGCAACTGCTCGATCGCACTCAAGGACAGCGGCGTGACTCGCGTCGACACGGGATACCTTCGCCTCCACGTCTTTCTCTCACAGACTGTTGTCCGACCCCCCTCGGGAAGTCAAGACTGGCGGGCCCGATCGGTCGGATCCGCGCCGACCTCGCGGTCGGTCTGCATCATGGTCACGATACGTTCGAGATCGTCCACAGACCCGAATTCGACCACGATCTTGCCTTTGCGCTTCCCCAGACTCACAGTCACGCGGGTGTCGAAGGAGTTGGACAGACGCTCGGCGACGTCCTGCAACCCCGGCATCTGGATGGGCTTCCGCTTCGAGGACGGCGACGGCGTGGGAGCACCACTGCGGTTCGCGAGCATGACCGCTTCCTCGGTCGCGCGTACCGACATCCCTTCGGCGACGATCCGCATCGCGAGTGCTTCCTGAGCGTCGGCACCGGCTTCGAGCGCGAGCAGGGCGCGCGCGTGACCCGCGCTCAGCACGCCCGCAGCGACCCGCCGCTGGACAGGGATGGGCAGCTTGAGCAACCGGATCATGTTCGTGATGACCGGGCGCGAGCGTCCGAGGCGTGTCGCCAGTTCCTCGTGGGTGACCTCGAACTCCTCGAGCAACTGCTGATACGCGGCCGCCTCTTCGAGGGGGTTGAGTTGCACACGGTGGATGTTCTCGAGCAGAGCATCGCGCAGCATCGCGTGATCGTCGGTGTCCCGGACGATCGCGGCGATCGTGTCGAGTCCCGCTTCCTGGGAGGCCCGCCACCGGCGCTCGCCCATGATGATCTGGAAGCGGTCATCGTCGGCTCGCCGCACCACGATCGGCTGCATCAGGCCGAACTCTCGGATCGAGTGGACGAGTTCGGTCAGTGCCTCTTCGTCGAAGACCTGACGGGGCTGCTTCGGGTTCCGGTCGATTCGGTCGATCGGGATCTCGAGGTACACCGCCCCGGCGGGAGAGGGGAGTTGACCCTGATCGACCTCGGCGGGCGCAGCCTCGTCGCCTTCCGTGCCCGGCGCCGTGGATTCGGGAGAGGCAGGCTTTCCGTCGCCGATGATGAGGTCCGCTGCGGCGGATCCGAGTCCGGACGGCGACGAGGACATTCCCGGTGACGCACCGGCACGTCGACTGGGGGCAGGCTTCACGGGCGGCGCGGGAGCGGCCGGTGCCGATGCGCTGGTCGTCGATTCGGTGGTCGTGGAGGTGGTGGTCGTCGAGGTGGGCGCTGTCGTGGCCGGCGCAGTTACCGGTGGACCGGTCGGGATGAGAGCAGCCAAGCCTCGTCCGAGCCCGCCCTTGCGTGTCGCACTCATTCGTTCCCCTGCTTCTTCTGTATCCCGCGTGCCGCCAGCTCACGACCCGCATCGAGGTAACTCATCGCGCCGCGCGATCCCGGATCGTAGTCGAGAACTGTCATCCCGTAGCCGGGAGCTTCGGAAACCTTCACGCTCCGGGGGATGACGGACCGCAGCACCGCGGACCCGAAGTGTGCGCGCACCTCGGAGGCGACCTGATCGGCAAGCTTCGTGCGGCCGTCGTACATCGTGAGCAACACCGTCGAGACGTGAAGGTCGGGGTTGAGGTGCGACTGCACGAGTTCGATATTGCGCAGCAACTGCCCGACACCTTCGAGGGCGTAGTACTCACACTGAATCGGGATGAGCACTTCCTTGGCTGCGACAAGAGCGTTCACCGTCAGCAGGCCCAGTGACGGCGGGCAGTCGATGATGACGTAGTCGTACTCGCGCGGCCCGAGCGCGTCCTTCGTGAGTGCGTTCCGGAGACGGTTTTCGCGAGCCACCATCGACACGAGTTCGATCTCGGCGCCTGCCAAGTCGATGGTCGCCGGGATGCAGAAGAGGCGCTCGCTGTGGGGACTCTGCTGGACGGCGTCGACGGCGCGCACCTCGCCCAGGAGGATTTCGTAACTCGACGGAACGCCGGAGTGATGAGGTACTCCCAGCGCGGTACTCGCGTTGCCTTGAGGGTCGAGGTCGACGACGAGCACCGTCAGACCCTGGACCGCCAGCGCGGCGGCGAGGTTGACCGCGGTCGTGGTTTTGCCGACCCCACCCTTCTGATTCGCGATCGTGAACACGCGGCGCTCGTGCGGCTTCGGGAGAGCAATTGCATCGCTCGGGTGGAGCACCTGACTCGCGCGATGTGCCGCAGCGCCGATCGGCGTATCCATCGCGGAAAACCCATCGAAGGGGACGGGTGAGAACTCGTCGTTCATCGCCTCGGTTTCACGTGAAACAGCGGATTCAGATCCACCCGTCATAGAACGCTCCTTAAACGTTTGATCCGCACGGTCCGCACGCTACATCCTCTTCGCTCCGGGGACACGGCGCACGGGACGCGGCCTGTTCGAGCAACGAGGAGGCGAGGCATGTCCGAAGAATTGGTCGTGGCTTCGACGCGTCGACTCACGTCCACTTCCTCGGTCGGTTCAGTATTCCACCCGCATTCTATGTGGCTGCCACGCGATCACACCGCAGGACGTTCCACGTGAAACAACGCTTCTTTGTTTCACGTGGAACATTGCGGGCCGGGGGAGTGGGGAATGTTTCACGTGAAACTACGACACGTGTCGCTTGGGTCGCTGAGATACGGGTATTGCTCACTTTCGATTAGCCGAATAACTTGTTGCGCAACGTGTTTGAAATTCTGTCACCGTAAGACGTTGTGCCACAGCGTTTCCCTCATCCGGAGAACTTTTACACGGCACGGTCCCACTTCTGGCGTCACAGTGACGAAAAGAGAAGGGGTCCCCGGTACCCGCCCACACGGGAACAAAATCGACCCTTGACGCCGTCCGAACACTTCCGGATGCCACTCGGTACTCGAGGGACTGCCTCGAGCTCGAGAGGCATCCCGGTCGATCGGTACTCGAGATGTCCGGCGCCGGCCCGAACAAAACAAGCCCCTCGACTCCGCGAGGGGAGTGAGGGGCTCGTTTCACGTGGAACAGTTACTTGTTCTTTCTCCGCCGCGAAGGACGTGGCATGCGCTCCGCTTTCACAACGAGTGTCGGAACCGGAAGCGCATCGCGGCCGCACTCGAGCACCTCGAGATTGCCGGCACCGAGGCGGGCAAGCTCGGCTCGGTCTCGCTCGATCTCCTCGTGCGCCGAGGAACCTTTCAACGCGAGCATGCGGCCGCCTTCGTGGATCAGGGGGAGGGACCACTTGGCGAGTTTCGCGAGCGGCGCGACCGCCCGCGACGTGACCACGTCGGCTCCGCCGGCTTCCTGAAGCACACTCGGCTGTTCCGCGCGGCCTCGCACCACCAAGACATTGTCGAGACCGTTGGCTTCCACAAATTCCGCCAGATAGACCGTGCGTCGCAAGAGCGGCTCGACGAGTGTGATTCTCAGATCGGGTCGAGCGATCGCCAGCGGAATACCCGGCAAGCCCGCTCCGCTGCCGACATCGACGACGGCCTCGTCCTCCTGGATGAGTTCGCCCAACACCGCGCAATTCAAGATGTGACGCTCCCACAGTCGGGACACTTCACGCGGACCGATCAGTCCGCGCTCGACTCCGTCGACCGACAGTGAGCGATGGTAACGCTCGGCAAGCTCGAATCTCTCGCCGAAGATCTGCTGGGCGGTGGCCAGCAATCCTGCCTCGTCTTGTTCCACGTGAAACATCCTCTCGTGCCGACGGCGTGCCGGCGGTGCCGGTCCCGCTGGCCTCCATCGAATAAAAAGAGGGACCCCGAGTGTTCAGGGTCCCTCTTCGAGCCGAAAGCGGACGGCTCAATCCTGCACGATCACAACGCGCCGATGCGGTTCGGCGCCTTCGCTCTCGCTGGAGACCCCGTCGACCTTCGCGACCGCATCGTGCACGATCTTGCGTTCGAAGGGAGTCATCGGGGCAAGTTCCTCACGACCGCCGCCGGCCAGGACCCGCTTCGCGGCGGAGGTACCCAGCTCGGTCAGCTCGGCACGCTTGCCCGCACGCCAGCCTGCGATGTCGAGCATGAGCTTGCTGCGTTCCCCGGTGGCCTGCTGCACGGCGAGACGTGTGAGCTCCTGGAGGGCGTCGAGAACGTCACCGTTGGTTCCGACGAGCTTGCTCAGATCCTTGCCGCCGTCGATGCTCACGACGGCCCGGTCACCCTCGACGTCGAGGTCGATGTCGCCGTCGAAGTCGAGCACGTCGAGCAACTGTTCGAGATAGTCGCCGGCGATTTCCCCCTCTTCGATCAAGTCCTCGTCGTCGACCACGTCGGTGTCGAGTTCAGGCTCGCGCGCCTCGCCGGTCACCTCGATGTCCTCCTGTGCCTTGTCCAGGTCACTGGCCATGATCAGCTCTCTTCTACTTCGGTCAGCGCCGCTTGCGCTTGGAGTTCTTGGGACGGCTACCCGGCTTCGGGGCCGATGATCCGGGACCGGACGTGGGCGTCGAGTTGCCGTTCGCCTGAGCGTCTACGTCCTTGGTCAGCGAGACCTCGGGCGTCACGTCGGTGGCCGCACCGTCGGCAGGAGCACTCTCCGCCGCAGCGACGGCGCCCTTCTTCTTCTTCGCCTTGTTCGGACGGGCACCCGGCTTCGGGGCGTTCTCGTTGCGGCGTGCGAGCGCCGCTGCCCGCTTCTCTTCTTCTTCCTGATCGATCTTCCGGAAGACGAGATGCTGCTGGCCGTACGTCCACACGTTGTTGCTCACCCAGTACAGGATGATGGCGATCGGGAGGAACGGACCACCGACGAGCACACCGAGCGGGAACACGTAGAGCGCGAGCTTGTTCATGATCGCGGCCTGCGGGTTCGCGGCAGCCTGAGTGCTCTGGCGGGCGACGGAAGCGCGGGCGTTGAAGTGCGTGGCGATACCGGCCACGATCATGAGGGGAACGGCGACCGCCGCGATCTGCCACCGCGAAGGGATGTCACCGAACGGCGCGAAGGCCTCGAGCGAGGCGATCGGCTGAGTGATCCACGACGAGATCGGGGCACCGAACAGACGCGCGCTCAGGAAGGATTCGACGTCTTCCGGGCTGAAGGCGTAGTTGCCGACACGTGCGTTCTCTTCCGGCGTCAGGCCGAGCTGGCCGAAGCCGGTACCGGTGCGGTTGAAGGACCGCAGCACGTGGAACAGACCGATGAAGACCGGCACCTGCAGCAGGACCGGCAGGCAACCCATCAGGGGGTTGAAGCCGTGTTCCTTCTGGAGCTTCTGCATCTCCAGTGCCTGGCGTTGCCGGTCGTTGGAGTACTTCTTCTGAAGCGCCTTGATCTGCGGCTGAAGTTCCTGCATCTGCCGGGTCGTGCGGACCTGCTTGACGAACGGCTTGTACAGAATGGCGCGGAGGGTGAACACGAGGAACACCACCGACAACGCCCACGTCCAGCCGCTGTCGGGAGCAAGGACGAACGAGAAGGCTTTGTGCCAGACCCAGAGGATCCAGGACACGGGATAGTAGATGAAGTCGAGCACGGCTCTATGTACTCCTCGGGTCGTCCATGTCGCCACGGAGAGGCGTCGGTCTCAGGTCTTCGCTCCGGTCAGGTACCCACGTGGGACGACCGATGACTCCGCTCGGGTACCGGATCCCATCCTCCAGGATGCCAGGGAGCACATTTGAGCAGCCGCACCAACGTGAGCGCCGTGCCGACCACGAACCCTCGCGCGCGCAACGCTTCGACCGCGTATTCGCTGCAGGTGGGAACGAATCGGCACGTCGGCATCCGGGTAGGCGACACGTACGTGCGGTAGAGCTCGATACAGAAGATCAATGCCCTTGCCGGCGCCGAGCGGATGGTGTTTCCGCTCGCATTCGGGGCGGTCATGCGGGCTTCCCGGCATCGGCGTGGACGCCTGCACTCTCGGCAGGGACGCTGGAGGACGGCTCCTCGCCGGTGGGAGATGCGTCGAGAAGAAGTCCGAGCCTGGTCAGACCCGACCGGAGCTGCTTGTCGAGTTCCCGCGAATCCGCGGTCGCCGAGCCCGGAAGAGCACGCAGCACGAGGTCGGTGTTCTCGGGTACTCGCTCGACGAGGCCGGCACAGATATGACGAAGCCGGCGTGCGACTCGATGTCGAATCACCGCCGGCCCGACAGCCTTATTCACGACGAGCCCGAAACGGGGACCGTCGACACTCACCAAGAACTCGGACCTATCACGCTCGAGAGCGTGAATCACCAGGTCCCGCCGCCCCTGACGGCGACCGCGACGGACGGTATCGGAAAAGTCCGTGCGGCGCCGCAGTCGATACGGCTCAGGTAACACCCCGAGCTCCCGTTACGGGATCAGGCGGTGAGTTCGGCGCGGCCCTTACGGCGACGCGCCGTCACGATCGCGCGACCCGCACGGGTCCGCATCCGGAGACGGAAGCCGTGGACGCGCGCGCGGCGTCGGTTGTTCGGCTGGAACGTCCGCTTGCCCTTAGCCACGGTCAACACTCCTCGAGATATATGTGACGCCGGCAGGCGCCATCGGTCTAACGTGTACGGATTTTCGCACGACCCGTGCGCAATAAGTGCAGCACGGACCTATCACTTCTGCATGAGTGACTGTTCGAGGCTACGCGGATTCCGACGCGAAATCAAACTGCGGTCTCTGTGCCCGAGCGGTCCCGGTTGTGGTGCACATCCGTCGAAAGTCGGGCCCCGAACACCCCTGTGTCCCACGTCACGGTGGGTTACGCTCTCTCGCATGGCTTCGTCAGCGAACCCGCAGCGCATAGGCCGTCTTGCCCATTCGCCGCACGTCCATAGACGATGCGCGCGGCCGCCGGTCGCGTGCCGTCGCTCCTGACGCGCCGCACAGCGCCACCGCGCGGAGCCGATCTCGTGTGCCAGACTGATCACGAAGCGTCGGCACACCGACGGGCCCCTCGAATCAGGTCTTCCACTTCACCCGTGCACACAGTTGCACCACTTCTGCAGACATCCACCGGGTCGTCCCCCCCGGTTGTCCACACCTGTGGATAATCGTGTGGAAATCATGTCGACCTGTGGGAGGAAGCTACGTGAACGACGAGCCGAACGCGCTTGCCGATGTGTGGGCGGACGTCGTCGCCGAGCTGACAGCGGACGACGGAGTGCTGACCAAGAGCCAGAAGGCGTGGCTTGCGCTGGTCAAGCCGATCACGCTGGCCCAGGGTTTCGCGCTGCTGTCGGTCCCGTCCACGTTGGCCCAGCAATCCATCGAGCGTGACCTGCGCGAACCTATTCTCCGGGTGCTCACCCGCTACCTGGGTCATCGCGTGGAAGGACTGGGCGTTCGGGTCGAGCCGCGCGAACGCATCGACGACCCCGCGGAGGATCCGTACGCGGAACCCCGCGACACTTTGCCCCTGGAGGGCCTTCCCGAGGACCGGGGCGCCGGGGATACCCGCAGCGGAGAGAGCCGCGCCCGCGATGCACGGCGCGAGCCGGCGGGATCTCGAGACGGTGGTTCACCTCGAGACGGTCGCTCCTCCCGCGACGGCATGGCTCCCGGCGAAGGCATCGGGCACCTCCGGCGGAGGTACACCACAGCCCGCGACCACGACATGCTCGACGGCGAGCCCGGCGACCACGAGGAAGTGGACGACGACCGGGAGGCACTGACCGCCGTCCGCGAATCGTGGCCGTCCTACTTCACGCAGCCGCCACCTCCCGAGACGCCCTCCATGGGCAGCAGCAGCCTCAACGCGAAATACACCTTCGACACCTTTGTGATCGGCGCGTCGAACCGCTTCGCCCACGCCGCGGCCGTCGCGATCGCCGAAGCCCCGGCCCGGGCATACAACCCGCTGTTCATCTGGGGTGCGTCCGGTCTCGGCAAGACCCATCTGCTGCACGCCGCCGGTCACTACGCCCAGCGGTTGTTCCCCGGTATGCGGGTCAAGTACGTCTCCACCGAGGAATTCACGAACGATTTCATCAACAGCCTCCGCGACGACCGCAAGGTCGCGTTCAAGCGGCGGTACCGGGAGACGGACATCCTCCTGGTCGACGACATCCAGTTCATCGAGGGCAAGGAAGGTATCCAGGAAGAGTTCTTCCACACCTTCAACACGCTCCACAACGCGAACAAGCAGATCGTCGTCTCGTCGGACCGTCCTCCCAAGCAGCTGGCAACCCTCGAGGAACGCCTGCGCACCCGGTTCGAGTGGGGCCTGATCACCGATGTCCAGCCGCCCGAACTCGAGACGCGCATCGCGATCCTCAGCAAGAAGGCGCGCATGGACGGGCTCAACGTTCCCCATGACGTCCTCGAGCTGATCGCCAGCCGGATCGAACGCAACATCCGCGAACTCGAGGGTGCGCTGATCCGCGTCACCGCCTTCGCGTCCCTGAACCGCCAGCCGCTCGATCTGACGCTGGCGGAGGTCGTGCTGCGTGATCTGATGCCCGATTCGACGGCTCTCGAGATCAACGCAGCGACCATCATGGCGGTGACCGCGGAGTACTTCGGTACGTCCATCGACGACCTGTGCGGTCCGGGCAAGGCGCGTCCACTCGCGCAGGCCAGGCAGATCTCCATGTATCTCTGCCGAGAACTGACGGATCTGTCACTGCCGAAGATCGGGCAGACGTTCGGACGCGATCACACCACAGTTATGTACGCGGACAAGAAGATTCGCAAAGAGATGACGGAACGCCGGAAGGTGTACGACCAGGTCCAGGAACTCACCGCGCGGATCAAGCAGAGGTCCAAGCGGTAGTCCTCGCCGCAGAAAGCTGTCCACAGGGAGTGCCCACACGGGCGCTCCCTGTCCTGTTTCCGTCCCGCATCTCGAGAAAGTCCGGGTACTCACACTTGTGGACAAGGGTGTGTACAACATGGGATCTTTGTGGACGGACGGTGGACAGAGGACTAACACTCTCGAGGAGTCCACATTCCATCCTCGAGTAGTCCTCGAGTTCATCCTCGAGTGCGGCGCCTCGAGAAGGGCACCCCACCAGCCTAGACGTCGATCGGTCCACAGATTGCACAGGACCTATTACTACTTCTGTGAGTTCTTCTGAGAAATACTATTTAAAAACAGGTGTGTGGATGAGCTGTTCCACAGGCGTCTCGAGTGAGGTGCCCTCTCCCGGCCCCAGCTTTCCAACCAGCCAGGGAAGGCATACCGTGGAGCCGCATCCCCCGACGCCGCCCCGCGGAGTCGGGGCCTTGTGTCAGACTTCGTACGACTTGTCGAGACCACGATCGAAGGGATCCACCGGGCGATGGAGCTTGGAAGCATGAAGTTTCGTGTTGCTCGCGAGGACTTCGCCGACTCTGTCGCGTGGGTTGCCCGGAGTCTGCCGTCACGACCTCCGGTGCCCGTCCTCGGCGGTGTCCTCCTCGGAGCCGAAGAGCAGGGCCTGACCGTGTCGGGATTCGACTACGAGGTCTCGGCGCAGGTCCACGTGGCGGCCGAAGTCATCACCACCGGCCAGGCCCTCGTGTCGGGCAAGTTGCTCGCCGACATCACCCGTTCGCTGCCCAACAAGCCGGTCGACGTGGTTCTCGACGGCACGCGTGTACTCATCACGTGCGGCAGCGCAAAGTTCTCGCTCCCGACGATGCCCGTCGAGGATTATCCCCAGCTCCCCGAGCTGCCCCAGCAGACCGGCTCGCTCGCCGGCGACCTGTTCGCCGAGGCCATCAGCCAGGTCGCGGTGGCAGCGGGCAGGGACGACACCTTGCCGATGCTCACCGGCATCCGGGTCGAGATCGACGGCACCGACGTGGTGCTCGCCGCCACCGACCGGTTCCGCCTCGCGGTGCGCAAACTCGAGTGGATGCCGACCACGGACACCACCACGGCCGCAGTGCTCGTACCGGCGAAGACTCTGTCGGAGGCTGCGAAAACCGTTGGCGGGTCGTCGAATTCGCCCGTGCAGCTCGCACTGGGTAGCGGTTCGTCGGTGGGCGCCGAAGGTCTGCTCGGCATCGTCGCCGACGGCCGCCGCACCACCACGCGGCTCCTCGATGCCGAATTCCCCAAGTTCCGCCAGCTGCTGCCGAACGAGCACACAGCGATGGCCACCGTCGAGATCGCTCCGCTCGTCGAGGCGATCAAGCGTGTCGCGCTCGTTGCCGAACGTGGCGCTCAGGTCCGACTCGAGTTCACCGACGGCGGCGTGCTCCTGTCCGCCGGTGGCGACGATGCGGGTCGCGCCGAAGAATCACATCCCGCCGAGTTCTACGGTGAACCGCTGGTCATCGCGTTCAACCCCGGTTATCTGCTCGACGGCTTGACGTCGCTGCACACCGACAAGGTCTCGTTCGGGTTCACCACCGCGAGCCGGCCCGCCGTGCTCCGGCCCGCACTCGAGGAAGAACCGTCGCCCGACGCTTCGGGTACCTTCGCTGCTCCCGAGAGCGATTACACCTATCTGCTGATGCCGGTGCGCCTGCCGGGCTGACCGGCGCGCCAGATTTGGACGGTCCGTGTACGTTCGCACCTTCTCGTTGCGCGACTTCCGCTCCTGGGAAGCCGTCTCCGTGGAGCTGTCGCCAGGAGCGACGGTCTTCGTCGGCCGCAACGGACACGGCAAGACGAACTTGCTCGAGGCTCTCGGATACCTGTCGACCCTGTCGTCGCACCGGGTCGCGTCCGACACACCGCTGCTGCGCGCCGGTACGACACGTGCATTCACAGGTGCGCAGGTCGTCAATGCGGGTCGTGAGCTGGGCATCGACATCGAGATCAACGAGGGCAAGCCGAATCGCGCCCGCATCAACCAGTCGCCGGCTCGTCGCCCCAGGGAGATTCTGGGGATTCTGAGGACCGTGTTGTTCGCGCCCGAAGACCTGTCGCTCGTCCGCGGTGACCCCGGTGACCGGCGCCGGTACCTCGACGAACTTCTCACCACCCGTTATCCCCGGATGAGCGGCGTCCGGGCCGACTACGACAAGGTGCTGCGGCAGCGTTCGGCGCTGCTCAAGACAGCCGGAGGCGCGCTGCGCCGGGGCACGCGCTCGACCGACGGTACGAGTGCGCTGGCGACCCTCGATGTCTGGGACGGGCACCTCGCCGCACACGGATCGGAGTTGCTTGCGGCCCGGCTCGAGTTGTTGCACGCTCTGGCCCCGCACGTGTCGGAGGCATACCGCTCGATCGCGCCCGAATCCCGTCCCGCCCGCCTGCGATATCGCAGCAGCCTCGGTGATGCACTGCCCGACGAGTTCTCCGATCCGGCCCGCGTTCCCGCACCGGACGACCGTGAATTCCTCGAGACCGTGTTCCTGCACCGTCTGGCAGAAGCGCGGAACAAGGAGATCGAACGCGGTGTGTGCCTGGTGGGCCCGCACCGCGACGATCTCGAGTTGATCCTCGGCGAGCACGGTGCGAAGGGATACGCGAGTCACGGCGAATCGTGGTCGTTCGCGCTCGCGCTCCGGCTCGGCGCCTTCGCGCTGCTCCGTACGGACGGTACCGACCCCGTGCTGTTGCTCGACGACGTCTTCGCCGAACTCGATCGCCGTCGCCGCGCTGCGCTCGCGGAGGTCGCTGCGACCGCGGAGCAGGTACTGATCACCGCGGCTGTTCCCGAGGACGTGCCGGACGAGTTGAGCGGCGCGCGGTTCCCCGTGGAGGTGGAAGACACCGACAACGGTCGGATCTCTGTGCTGGGATCGGTGCAATGGGCAGACGCACAATCGGTCGGGAGGTTCGATGAGTGACGAGTCACGGCCACAGGACGGCTCGCCGTCCGGCGAACCGGAACTGAAGGGTGTCGACCTCGCACGGCGCGCGCTCGAGGAAGCTCGAGCAGCAGCCAAGGCCAGCGGCAAGGCAGTGGGACAGGGTCGCGCGTCGCGCGGGAACCTGCGTCCTCGCCGGCGTCGCCGCGGCTGGTCCGGCCCCGGACCCGACGACCGGGATCCGCAGCCTCTGGGCGCTCTCACCGGCGCGGTAGCCAAGCAACGAGGCTGGTCGACGCACGTATCCGAGGGCACCGTCCTCGGCAGTTGGGCTCGTGTGGTGGGCGAGGACATCGCCGGCCACGCCCAGCCGACGACACTGCGCGACGGCATCTTGCACATCTCGGCCGAGTCGACGGCCTGGGCAACCCAGTTGCGGATGATGCAATCGCAGATCCTGGCGAAGATCGCCGCGGCCGTGGGCCACGGCGTGGTGAAGGAACTGCGCATCAGCGGACCCACGGCGCCGAGTTGGCGCAAGGGCGAGCGGCATGTCCGTGGGCGTGGTCCTCGCGATACGTATGGGTGATCCAGGTCGCCCGCGAGCATCACGAGCGCGGAATGAAGCCGACGTAGGAAATTACGTGTGTTGATGCGCGCGAGGCCCGCTGCGGGGATATCAGCGGGGTAAGCAACCGCATTCTGTGTCGCCCCCGGCATACGAGGGTCGGGCACGTAGGATGGATGAAGAATGCCGCGCGCGTTGTGCGGGGCCGAGGCGGAGAAGGAGAGCTACCCACCCGTGGCTGCCCAGAAGTCGAACAAGAGCAACAAAGACTACGGTGCGTCGTCCATCACCGTCCTCGAAGGACTCGAGGCGGTACGCAAGCGCCCTGGTATGTACATCGGTTCCACCGGAGAGCGTGGTCTGCACCACCTGATCTGGGAAGTCGTCGACAACTCGGTCGACGAGGCGATGGCCGGGTACGCGACGAAGGTCGAGGTCACCCTTCTCGAGAACGGTGGCGTGCAGGTCGTCGACGACGGCCGCGGTATCCCGGTCGGGATGCACTCGTCGGGCGTTCCCACGATCGAGGTCGTCCTCACCCAGCTGCACGCCGGCGGCAAGTTCGACTCGGATGCGTACGCCGTGTCCGGTGGTCTGCACGGTGTCGGCATCTCCGTGGTCAACGCGCTGTCGACCACACTCGAGGTCGAGATCGATCGCGACGGGTACCACTGGGAACAGACGTACACCTATTCCAAGCCCGGTGAGCTGGTCAAGGGTGAGCCGTCGACACGGACCGGCACCACTGTCCGGTTCTGGCCGGACCCGGACATCTTCGAGACGACCACCTTCAACTTCGAGACGGTCGCGCGCCGCCTGCAGGAAATGGCGTTCCTCAACAAGGGACTGACCATCACGCTCTCCGACGAGCGCGTGCTTCCCGAGGAAGTAACCGACGAGGTCGTCCTCGAGACCGCGGACGCGCCGAAGACCGCCGAGGATCAGGAACTCGAGGCCAAGAAGCCCGAGGTCCAGAAGGTCAAGACTCGCGTCTACCACTACCCCGGTGGTCTCGAAGACTATGTGCGCCACCTGAACCGCACGAAGTCGCCGATCCACAACTCGGTGGTGGGTTTCACGGCCAAGGGCACGGGCCACGAACTCGAGGTCGCGATGCAGTGGAACTCGGGTTACTCCGAGTCCGTCCACACCTTCGCCAACACCATCAACACCCACGAGGGTGGTACGCACGAGGAAGGCTTCCGTGCGGCCCTGACCACCGTGGTGAACAAGTACGCGAAGGACAAGAAACTTCTCAAGGAGAAGGATCCCAACCTGACGGGTGACGACATCCGTGAGGGTCTCGCGGCGATCGTCTCCGTCAAGGTCGCCGAGCCGCAGTTCGAAGGACAGACCAAGACGAAGCTCGGCAACACCGAGGTCAAGTCGTTCGTACAGAAGGCGTGCAACGAGCACATCTCGCACTGGTTCGAGGCGAATCCGGCCGACGCGAAGACGATCGTGACGAAGGCAGTGTCGTCCGCTCACGCCCGTCTCGCAGCCCGGAAGGCGCGAGAACTGGTGCGGCGCAAGAGCGCTACAGATATCGGTGGTCTGCCGGGCAAGCTCGCCGACTGCCGCTCCAAGGATCCGAGCAAGTGCGAGATCTACATCGTGGAGGGCGACTCGGCCGGCGGTTCCGCGAAGTCGGGCCGCGACTCGATGTACCAGGCGATCCTCCCGTTGCGCGGAAAGATCATCAACGTCGAGAAGGCCCGCATCGACCGGGTGCTCAAGAACGCCGAAGTCCAGTCCATCATCACGGCTTTCGGCACGGGCATTCACGAAGAGTTCGACATCGCGAAGCTGCGGTACCACAAGATCGTGCTGATGGCCGACGCCGACGTCGACGGCCAGCACATCGCGACATTGCTTCTCACCCTGTTGTTCCGGTTCATGCGGCCGCTCGTCGAAGACGGCCACGTCTATCTGGCGCAACCGCCGCTGTACAAGCTCAAGTGGCAGCGGAGCGAGCCCGAGTTCGCGTATTCCGACCGGGAGCGGGACGCGTTGCTCAAGGTGGGTCTCGAGTCCGGTAAGAAGATCAACAAGGACGACGGTATCCAGCGCTACAAGGGCCTCGGCGAGATGAACGCGAAGGAACTGTGGGAGACCACCATGGATCCGGCCGTTCGCGTTCTCCGTCAGGTGACGCTCGACGATGCCGCCGCCGCGGACGAACTGTTCAGCGTCCTCATGGGTGAGGACGTGGAGGCACGCAGAAGCTTCATCACGCGCAACGCCAAAGACGTACGGTTCCTCGACGTCTGACGCGGGGCCGCTCGGCGGGCGCTGAGCGAAATCTGACCACATCGGGATCCCTTTTGTGAGAGACATCACATTAGGGGTCCCGATGATGTGACATGTGACAGTGACACGCTGGTCGCGCTGGCTGGCTACCCGCTAGTACAGTCCATTGGGCCACCGCCATGTGTGGCAGCCGTACAGGGGGTCGGGTGCATTTCGCAGGAGCGTACGAGCGTGCGCCTTCCGTATTCCCTGTATGTACCGCTATGGTGCCCTCACCCAGGAACGTCTCGTTCGACTGCATCGATCGAAAACGCACTCAGTTTCGAGCGGTGCGCCGGTTGGCGCTCGTCGCCTGGCGCGAACGGGGTGGAAGGAGAGCTGTAATCCATGAGTGACAAATCGCCGCCCCGGCAGCGGTGGTGGAACATCGAGGGGTGGGGTCTTCGCACGAAGGTCACCGCCGTCCTCGCTGTCCCCGTGACAGTGGCGATGGTCCTGGGTGGTCTTCGCGTCGAGAACGAACTGTCCAATGCGGTGCACTTCTCCTCCGCGGCCGATCAGGTCGCGGTCGTGCCCGACATCGTCGACTTCTCGACGGCGTTTGCGACGGCGACCGGTAGCGCGGCAGCGGGAACGATCACGCCCGAGGAGATGGACACACTCGGGGAAACGTTCGTCACGATGAAGACGATCGCGGCAAGCCCCGAGTTCGACGAGGCGCTCGTCTCGGACCTCGACCGCACGATCGCCAGCGCCGAAACGCTTTACACCAAGATGCAGGCCGGGCCCGTCGCGATCGCTGAGATCGCCGCCGTCACCAGCGAGGTGCGCGACAACCTCAACAGGATCGTCGAAGCGGTCCTCGACGGTGTCGACGACCGCGAGATCCTCGACTACGGCAACCAACTCGTCAACGCCTGGTACTCGCAGCGATACCTGTTCGGACAGGTGCTCGGTGTGCTCGCGATCCTCGAGAACCCGGAACAGCCCGACACCGCGCTCGTGTCCGCGTCCGGCGGCGAGCTTGCGATGCTCGAACTTCTTTCCCGGTCGTACCCGATGGCCGACGCGCAGATTGCCGACCTGCGGTCCGGCGTCAAGGAACGCACCGACATGGTCGCGGCTGCCGGCGAAGGCCCGCTCCCGATCCTCAACGTCCGAGCGTCGCTGCTGCACAGCGTCGACGTGTACGGCGGCATCATCGACGCTGCAGCGCAGCAGATCACGACGACCATTCAGGATCGTGCCGCGGAGACCCGTGCAGCGGCCTTGCGCGACACCGCGATCGTGCTCGCCGCTCTGCTCGCCGCTCTCGTCCTCGCGCTGCTCGTGTCCCGGTCTCTCGTCGGCCCCATCCGCCGGCTGCGGTACGGGACCCTCAAGGTTGCCCGTCAGGAGCTGCCCGAGGCCATCGACCGCATCAAGGTCGGCGACAGCATCGAGGACATCGAGTTCACCCGCGTTCCCGTCCACACGACCGAGGAGATCGGTCAGCTGGCGCGCGCGGTGGACGACATGCACGGCCAGGCACTGCGTCTCGCGGGAGAGCAGGCCCACCTCCGTCTCCAGATCAACGACATGTTCGAGACGCTGGCCCGGCGAAGCAAGTCCCTCGTCGAGCAGCAGCTCGGACTCATCGAACGTCTCGAGTACGAGGAGAAGGACCCCAGCCGTCTCGAGAGCCTCTTCCGGCTCGATCACCTTGCGGCTCGTATGCGCCGTAACGGCGACAACCTGCTGATCCTCTCCGGCACGCGCATCCGCCGCGGTCACTCGGCGCCTGTACAGCTCGGCGACATCCTGCGTGCCGCGATGTCCGAAGTCGAGGACTACCAGCGGGTCCAGATCGGTTCGACACCGGACGGTGCGCTCAGCGGTGCGGTAGCAACCGACATCGTGCATCTCCTCGCAGAATTGGTCGACAACTCGTTGCGGGCCTCCCCGCCCGACAGCACCGTCACGTTCAGCTTCGCGCGCGCCGTCGACGGTGGACTGCTTGTCGAGATCGCCGACCGCGGCATCGGTATACCGCCGGAAGAACTCGAGATCATCAACGAGCGCCTGACGAGCGGTGGCGCGGTCGGTCCCGACACCGCCCGCCACATGGGTCTGTTCGTGGTGTCGCGGCTCGCCGAGCGTCACGGCCTCACCGTGCGGCTGCGCCCGACCTTCGACACCGCACGCAACCCCGGCATCACCGCGAGCGTTCACATCCCGGATGTGCTGCTCGTCTCGCCGCTCGCGTTGTCCCAGACGGGTCCGCAACCGCGAATCATCGACGCGGAGCCCGAGTCTGCACCCGAGGCACTGTCCTCGCCGTCGTCGCAGGAGACTCCCCAGCTGCCGCCGCCTTCCCGCGAGAAGGAATACGAACCGGCGCGGTCGCAGTCTCAGGCGCCCTCGCAGCCTCAACCCCGGCCGAAGCCCCAGCCCCGGCCGCAGTCCGATCAGCAGTCGCAGCCCCAGCCCCGGCCGCAACCGCAGTCCGATCAGCAGTCGCAGCCGATCCGTGTCGATGCGTACGACCGTTCCGACGCGGAGTCCAACCCGCCGTCGCAGCCGATCCGCATCGAGGCGCCCGACCGGTCGTACTACGCGCAGGACGAGCGGTCTTCGGAGAGAAGAGATCCGGGTCAGGGTGTCCGCCGTGATTCCGCACCGGGTCGTGACGAGCGTTCCCGCGACGACGAGCGTGCGGGCTTCGCGCCGGCCTCTCGTGGCGCGGTTCCGCGCGAGTCGACGGGTGCGCACGAATTGTCCGCACTCCGGGAATCAGGTGTTCCGGGCCGGCCTCAGCAAGGCCAGGGCGACCGCTCCGGTCTGCCGACGCGTCAGCCGGGCGCGGCACCGGGACTTCCTCCGCGCCAGCCGGGTTCGAACCAGCCGGCTTCGAACTCGGGTCTGCCCACCCGGAACCCCGGCGCAGCGGCATCGGGTCTGCCTACCCGCAACCCCGGCGCAGCGGCACCGGGTCTTCCGTCCCGTCAGCCGGGTACGACTCCCGGGTTGCCGACGCGTCAGCCGGGTGCGACTCCCGGTCTGCCGACGCGTCAGCCCGGCGCGACTCCCGGTCTGCCGACGCGTCAGCCCGGCGCGACCTCCGGTCTGCCGCAGCCGCAGCAGGCTCCGCGCAGGATCCAGCCCGACGCCGCGGCAGCATTCGTCTCGGCGCTTCCTCCCCGCGGCCAGCACGGTCAGAACCGTCCCGCTCAGGACCGCGTGTGGCAGGACGAACACGCTCGTCGTCAGGAGCGGGAGGCGCAGGCCGGACAGGAATCTCGTCAGGATCGTCCTCAGCAGGACGAGCGCGATCGTCGGATGGCACGGGACGAGCGTCCGGCCGAACGGACCGGCAGCCACGCGGCGGCCGAGCCGTCCACACATCGGCAGCAGCCGGAACCTGTTCGGGAACAAGAAGCTTCGAGCCTCCCGCAGCGTCAACCGGGTAATACTCCCGGCCTTCCGGTCCGTTCGGGACCTGCCCCGCAGGAGCAGCGTCCGGATGCGCAGCAGGGAACCCGTCCGTCGGGGCTCCCGCAGCGTCAGCCCGGTGCTACACCCGGACTGCAGGGACGCGGCGCAGCCCCGTCGCCGCAGCAGACGACTCCTGAGCGTGCTCCCCAGCATTCGCAGGCACAGCATTCGCAGGTGCAGCCGCCGCAGAATCTCCGGCCGTCGCAGCAGCAGCCGCAACACGAGGCTCCGAACGGGCTGCCGCAGCGTCGTCCGGGTGCTACGCCCGGCATTGCCGGTGGGCCGCAACCTCGCCCGGACAGCGCACCGGCCGGAGGACTTCCGCGTCGCCGGCCCGGGGCGACCCCCGGTCTTCCGCCGCGTCCTGCCACCGCGCAGGAACCCTCGGCTGCCGCACTGGCGGGTCCGACGCCAATCCCGTCGGCGAGTATTGCCGACGGCGGATCGGTGGCGCCGCAGAGCGACGCGCAGAACGCCGCTCGCCATCGCTACCGGACGAACTCCGCGAAGACAGCGTCGTTCTTCCAGCCCAGGCCGGATTCGGTCGGGCTCCGACCGCAGCCCGCACCGCACACGCCGATCTTCTCCAACATGATGTCGGATTGGCTTGTCGATCCGACCAGTCTTCCGGAGGACCGCCGGAGGAAGGAATGGCGTTCGGCTGCCGACGCAGGATGGGAAGCAGCACAGCGAGCAGCAGAAGTATCGGTGGAAGAACACACGACGGCCGGCCTTCCGAGGCGCGAGCCGGGTCACCGCCTCGTTCCGGGTGCGGTGAGGGCTCCCGCCACCGGGGAGCTGCCCAAGACGATCCGACGCCGGGACCCGGAAGCCATTCGGGCGAACCTGAGTCGCCACCAGCAGGGCGTCCGTAACGGTCGCACCTCGGCGAATACCAGCAATCGCGAGAACAATGAACAGGGAGTTCGATGAACATTGATCATGGATCCGACGTGGCCCGTCCACTGGACTGGTTGGTTTCCAACTTTGCGCGCGAAGTTCCAGGTGTCTCGCATGCCGTACTCGTGTCCGCCGACGGCCTGCTGATGGCTGCCAGCGCCCACCTTCCGGTCGACCGTGCCGAGCAGCTCGCTGCCGTCACCTCCGGCCTCGCGAGCCTGTCCAACGGTGTCTCGCAGTTGTTCGACGGCGGCGGAGTTCTCCAGTCGGTCGTCGAGATGCAGCACGGTTACCTGCTGCTCATGAGTGTCGGTGACGGTTCGCACCTCGCGGCTTTGACCGCGTCGGAGTGCGATATCGGACAGGTCGGCTACGAGATGGCGCTCTTGGTGGACCGGGTGGGTGCCTCGGTCGAGGCAACCCCGCGGGTCGGCCAGGGGTCCTGACGTCGAGGTGGCCATGGAATCGCGCAAGCCTGAGTCGGTGCCGGATCAGCCCAGCCTGGTACGGCCCTACTCGCTGACTTCGGGACGTACGAGTCCTGCGGTCGAACTGGCGTTGGAAGCACTGATCCAGGCGATCCCGGGCACGGACCCTCGGGCCCGTGACTTGGACAACATCAACGCCACGATCTTGGAGTTGTGCAAGGAGTCGCCCTCGGTTGCCGAGATCGCGGCGAGGGTGGGCGTGCCGCTGGGAGTGGCACGCGTCCTCGTTGCCGATCTTGTCGAAGCCGGACACGTACAGATCCTGGCCACGCTGAAAGACGATTCGAGCGACGCGGAGCGTCGTGAGCTGATTGAAAGGGTCCTCAGTGGACTTCGCGAACTCTAGCGCCACCAAGCGCGTGACCTCGACCAAGATCGTGATCGCGGGTGGCTTCGGTGTCGGAAAGACCACGCTGGTCGGGGCGGTGTCCGAAATCGTCCCCCTCCGCACCGAAGCGCTCGTGACGAACGCCAGCGACGGGGTCGACAATCTCACCGCGACGCCACAGAAGGCGACGACGACGGTGGCGATGGACTTCGGCCGTATCAGTCTGGCCGAGGACCTCGTGCTGTACCTGTTCGGTACTCCGGGCCAGCACCGATTCTGGTTCATGTGGGACGACCTCATCCGAGGCGCGATCGGTGCGATCGTGCTGATCGACACGCGTCGGCTCGACGAGAGTTTCGCGGCCGTGGACTTCTTCGAGGCGCGGAACCTTCCGTTCATCGTCGCGATCAACGAGTTCGACGACGCGCCGCGCTACCCGCTCGAGGACATCCGCCAGGCCATGGCGATCTCACCCGATGTCCCGATCGTGTCGATCGACGCTCGTTCCCGTGAATCGGCGAAGCAGGCATTGGTGACCGTCACCGAATACGCGCTGCGGAAGCTGCACCAGCCGGTGGCCCCCTAGTGGTCGAGGGACTCCAGCTTTTCACCATGGGTCCATGGGTGATCTTGCTGGCGTACCTCACCTCGGCGATCGGGGTGTTCGTCGGGGTCACCAGCGTCCGGAAGGTTCGTACCGCGGGCAGCGACCGCGTTCGCCGATTCTGGCTGGTGGTCGCATGCCTCGTCCTCGGTGGAGTCGGTGTGTGGCTCGCACAGTTCCTGCCGATGGCCGGGTTCGCGGTGGAGAACAGCATCGTCCGGTACGACCTGGTCACCATCGTGTTCTCGATGTTGCTCGCGCTGGTGACGGTGTTCATGGCTCTGCTGATCGCGTCGCCGTCGGATGGTTCCTCGTCGAGGACGGAGCCGGCTGCTCTCGTACTCGGCGCCGGACTCGCCGCTGTGCCCTACGTGATCATGTGGTCGGTCCGGACCCAAGGCGAGGTCTCCTTCAACCTCATCTTCGTCGGCGCCGGCGTGCTCGTCGCATTCGTGACGGCCGCGGGTCTGATGTGGCTGGTGCAGCACGCGGACACATGGCCCAAGCGGCTGGTCGGTGGGGTTCTCGGCGGCGCCGCAGTGATCGTCGTGCACTTTCTCGCTGCGGCGTCCATCCGGGTGACTCCCGACGCGACGGTGCCGGCACCCGCCGGCATCGAGGTGTTCGCGATTCTGTTCCCGTTGTTCGTCGCCGGACTGCTCATGCTGGTCGTTCCGATTGTCGCGGTGCTGCTCGCCCCGGACCGCGTCGCGGCGCAACTCGAGCGTGAAGCCGACGAGTGGAACGCGGAGACGTTCCGGACCCCCACGCGGTAACAGTCCGGCGTGCACCATTTCTCGATGGGGCCGTGGGTATTCGTGCTGGCCTACGCGACCGCTGTAGCCGGGTCCTACACCGGGCTGTCCTGCATTCGCAGGTCGCACGAGGACTCGGGACGCAACGGGGGCAACTGGTGGTTGCCCATGGCGTCCCTCGCCATCGGCGGCGTGGGGATCTGGCTCATGCACTTCATCGGCATGATGGGGTTCTCCGTGCCGGGAACCGTGATTCGCTACCACCTCGGACCCACGGTGCTCTCGGTGCTGGCGGCGGTGGCGACCACCATGCTCGGCATCTGGATCGTGACTGTCCGCTCCGCGGTGCTCGAGCGGCTTCCGCGCGGGGTCCGTCCGGGAATCGGCGGCCTGGTGATGGGTCTCGCGGTGACCCTCATGCATTACATCGGGATGACCGCGATGAGGGTCCAGGGCACCATCGACCACGATGCGAGGTTCGTTCTCCTGTCGGTGGGCATCGGTGTGGTCGCGTCGACGCTTGCGCTTGCTCTCGCGCGGAGCGCCGAAAGGGTTCACATCCGTCTGATGGCCGCGTTCGTCATGGCTTCGGCCGTGGTCGCGCTGCACTACACCGGAATGGCGGGGGTGCACGTGGTCGTCGACCCCGGAGCCCCGGAACCGAGCGGCATGAGCGTCCTGTCGTTTCTGTTCCCCGCGTTCATTCTCGGCATCATCGTGCTGGCTGTGCCGATCACCGCACTGGTGCTCGCACCGGAGGCCGAGAAGGACCGGCACGAGGACCTGATCGATCTCCGGACCGACGCGGGAAGTGGGGCATGACGTGGTGCAGGACGGCGCTTTCGTGTGTGATCTACCTCTCCCTTGCGGAGACGTGAGCGGAAAGTGCCTGTCCTTCGCGGCGTGGGGTGACCTGCACCTATAGACTCGTGTGGTTGCGAGACGTCTGCCGGGCGGAAGACCGCGGGCGGACGTTCGAGCCGAGTAGAAGAAGGAGCTCATGACCGACACCACGTTGCCTCCGGAGGGGCCGGGGCACGACCGCATCGAGCCCGTCGACATCCAGCTGGAGATGCAGAACAGCTACATCGATTACGCGATGAGCGTGATCGTGGGGCGTGCTCTGCCCGACGTGCGTGACGGACTCAAGCCCGTCCACCGTCGCGTGCTGTACGCGATGTTCGACAACGGGTTCAGGCCGGACCGCGGCTATGTGAAGTCGGCGCGTGCCGTTGCCGAGACGATGGGCAACTACCACCCGCACGGCGACTCTTCGATCTACGACACCCTGGTGCGCCTGGCGCAGCCGTGGGCGTTGCGGTACCCGCTCGTCGACGGACAGGGCAACTTCGGTTCCCGCGGCAACGACGGTGCGGCCGCCATGCGGTACACCGAGTGCCGGCTCACCCCGCTCGCGATGGAGATGCTGCGCGATATCGACCACGACACGGTCGATTTCCAGCCGAACTACGACGGCCGGACCCAGGAACCGACAGTTCTCCCCAGCCGTATCCCCAACCTGTTGATCAACGGTTCGGGCGGCATCGCGGTGGGCATGGCGACCAACATCCCCCCGCACAATCTCCGAGAGGTCGCCGAGGCGATCTACTGGGCACTCGAGAACTACGAAGCCGACGAGGAAACGACCCTCGCCGCGGTCATGGAGCGGATCAAGGGACCCGACTTCCCGACCGCAGCCTTGATCACCGGATCCCAGGGCATCCACGACGCGTACACCACGGGCCGCGGCTCGGTGAAGATGCGCGGTGTCGTGGAGATCGAAGACGACGCCAAGGGCCGCACCACCATCGTGATCACCGAGTTGCCGTACATGGTCAACCCGGACAACCTCATCACCTCGATCGCCGAACAGGTTCGCGACGGCAAGATCGCGGGCATCTCCGACATCCACGACGAGTCGTCGGATCGTGTGGGCATGCGCATCGTCGTGACCGTCCGTCGTGACGCGGTCGCGAAGGTCGTTCTCAACAACCTGTACAAGCACACCCAGCTGCAGACGAGCTTCGGCTGCAACATGCTGTCGATCGTCGACGGTGTGCCGCGCACACTGCGCCTGGACCAGATGATCCGGCTGTACGTCGTGCACCAGGTCGAGGTCATCGTCCGGCGTACGCGGTACCTGCTGCGCAAGGCCGAGGAACGGGCCCACATCCTGCGCGGCCTCGTCAAGGCACTCGACGCGCTCGACGACGTCATCGCACTCATCCGCAGGTCGCAGACCGTCGACATCGCGCGTGGCGGCCTCATCGACCTGCTCCAGGTCGACGAGATCCAGGCCGATGCGATTCTCGCGATGCAGTTGCGACGCCTCGCCGCTCTGGAACGTCAGAAGATCATCGACGACCTCGCAGAGATCGAGCGCGAGATCGATGATTACAAGGACATTCTCGAGAAGCCCGAGCGGCAGCGCGCCATCGTCCGCGACGAGCTGAAGGAGATCGCCGAGAAGTACGGCGACGATCGCCGGACACGCATCGTCGCCGCCGACGGTGACGTCACCGACGAGGACCTCATCGCTCGCGAAGACGTGGTCGTCACGATCACCGAGACGGGCTACGCCAAGCGCACCCGCACCGATCTGTACCGGTCGCAGAAGCGCGGCGGCAAGGGTGTCAAGGGCGCCGAGCTCAAGCAGGACGACATCGTCAAGCACTTCTTCGTGACCTCCACGCACGACTGGCTGCTGTTCTTCACGACGAAGGGCCGCGTCTACCGGGCGAAGGCATACGAACTGCCGGAGGCGAACCGCACCGCACGCGGTCAGCACGTCGCGAACCTGCTGGCCTTCCAGCCCGACGAGCGGATCCAGGGCGTCATCCGTCTGCAGAGCTACGAGGACGCGCCGTACCTGGTGCTCGCGACGCGCAACGGCCTGGTGAAGAAGTCGCGGCTGTCGGACTTCGACTCCAACCGCAGCGGCGGCATCGTGGCGATCAACCTGCGCGGGGACGACGAAATGGTGGGCGCGGTTCTGTGCTCCGCCGACGACGACCTGCTGCTCGTCTCGAAGCTGGGACAGTCCATCCGGTTCTCCGCGACCGACGAAGCGCTGCGGCCGATGGGACGCGCAACCTCCGGCGTCCAGGGCATGCGGTTCAACGGTGAGGACAGCCTGCTGTCGCTCAACGTCGTCAAGGAAGGCACCTACCTGCTGGTCGCGACCTCCGGTGGATACGCGAAGCGGACTCCGATGGAGGATTACCCGGTTCAGGGCCGCGGCGGCAAGGGTGTCTTGACCATCCAGTACGACCGCCGGCGTGGCACCCTGGTCGGTGCTCGGATCGTCGAGGACGATGACGAGCTGTACGCGATCACCTCGAACGGTGGTGTCATCCGTACTGTCGCCAAGCAGGTGCGCAAGGCTGGTCGGCAGACCAAGGGTGTGCGCCTGATGAACCTCGCCGAGGGCGACACGCTGTTGGCGATCGCCCGCAATGCCGACGAGCTGGACGACGCAGACGTATCCGGAGCTAAGGAGTCGTAAGTGAGCACTCCCCAGGGACCCAACGGAAACGGCCAGGGGCAACCCGGCCGGAAACCCGAGGATCGCAATGGGCAGGAGGTGTCGTCCGCTTCATCCGGTGCGGCGCCTTCACAGGGGCCGGCTCCGCAGGGGGCATCCTCGCAGGACCGGGCACCGCAGGACCGGGCTCCGCAGCAGGAACGGTCGCCCCAGAACACGGCGGCGGACAAGCCTGCCGGATCTCCGCAGAGCGGTGGCCCGGTTGGGCAATCCGCTCCGTCGAAGCCGGCGGAGGTTTCCGGGAAGGCCCCTGAGAAGGCCCGCGAGACGCCGAAGTCCGAAGGTAAGGGTCCGGCGGCCGGTACGGCGAAGCCCGCACAGCGCGAGGAGTCCGTGCGCAGCGAGTCGCAGGTACGCAGCGAGGAGCCTCGTCAGGCTGCGGCAGCGCCGCAACCGGAGGCTCCCAAGGCGAACCAGGGCGCCGGGAACCAGAGCGCGGGAAATCCGGGCACCGGGAACCAGGGCGGGGCACCGTCCGGAGCTGCGACAGCACAGTCGTCGCAGGGCGGCGATCAGTCCCGCTCGGCGAGGCCCGCCAACCAGACGGCGCGTCCGGGTGGCCAGACCCCGCCGTGGCAGCGCGGCCAGCAAGGGACCGCGCAGGGCGGTTCTTCGCCGCAGAAGACGCCGCAGACCAACCTGCCCGGAGTCGGCCCCGGTCTCGGCAAGTCCGGGCCGGCGGCAGGCGGCGGATCCTCCGCTTCGCGGCCGTCGACGGGTGGCCAGCCTCCCGCCGGCAAGCCTGCCGCAGCTCAGAATCCGGCACCGTCGACCCGTCCGGTCGTGACGGGTACGGCAGCGGCCGCGATGAACTCCGGTAACTCCGGTTCCTCGGCGTCGGCTACGCGCACCACCAACGAGCGCGCGAGCAACGACCGTGCTGCGGCGAAGGCGAAAGCCGCGGTCATCGACGGGCCCACGCGGCATATCGAGCGCAAGGATCTTGCGAAGGATCTGCCCGATCTCTCCGCCGTCAAGCATCCGACGCCTGTCGCGCCGGCAACGGGGGAGACCCCGAAGGTGGGTCCGACGGCGATTGCCCCGGCCCCCGCGGGTGTCGACACCGGTGATGCACTACGCGCCACGGTGCAGGTGCGGCGGATCGACCCGTGGTCGATGCTGAAGATCTCGTCCGTGATTTCCGTTTCGCTGTTTTTCGTGTGGATGATCGCGGTCGGTCTGCTCTACGCCGTGCTCGCCGGGATGGGCGTGTGGGACAGGCTCAACAGCGCGTTCACCGACATCGTGAGCGATGCGGGCAGTGAGGGACTCGTCACGGTAGGCCAGGTGTTCGGCTACGCGACCGTGATCGGCCTGGCCAACATGGTTCTCATGACCGCTCTCGCGACCCTCGGAGCGTTCATCTACAACCTGTGCACCGACCTCGTCGGTGGCGTTCAGGTAACGCTCGCAGACCCGGACTGACCTGCAGGAATGCTGCCCCGTCGAGGCGATTTGAATCATCCGGCGTCGGTGGGGTAGTGTTCCATCCGGTTCGAGGGCCTATAGCTCAGGCGGTTAGAGCGCTTCGCTGATAACGAAGAGGTCGGAGGTTCAAGTCCTCCTAGGCCCACTCCCCGTGCCCGAAAGGCAGCCAGAAATGAAGTTCCTGATCGCTGTGGGAGCTGGTTTTCTGGCGGTCGTCGGACTTGCTCGCATGCTGCGTAGTGAGGACGAGTGGCACGAGGTACCCAGTCGCTAGTCGGCGTACGGGGCCTTAGCTCAGTTGGTAGAGCGCTGCCTTTGCAAGGCAGATGTCAGGAGTTCGAATCTCCTAGGCTCCACAGCAACACGAAACCCACCTCCGTTCAGGGGGTGGGTTTCGTCGTACTTGCGGGTTGCGTGCGTTTCACGTGAAACCCGGCGCGACAGTGCTGCATCACATACGACGCTCTGTAGTACGAGACGTATCATCGGGGGCATGGCCGCCGACCCTCAGCTTCTCGCGCGCATGCGCGGTGGCTTCGTGGGTGGCACCTGTGGGGTGGTCGCGATCGTCGCGCACGCCGTTGCGGAGGGCGCATATCCGGGCACTACCGCCCTCACGGTTCTTCTTTCCGTCGCCGTGATCGCGGGCGCTGTCGCGGCGGGTACCCGGCTGGCGGTCGTACCGCTACTCCTCGCCGGGCAGGTCTTCGGTCATATCGCACTGTCGCTGGGCAGCGGCCACTTTCATCTCCCCGGTCCGGGCATGCTTGCTGCTCACCTGGCAGCGGTCCTCGTTGCGTCCGCCCTGATACGCGGTGCAGAACGGGGTAGCGCTCTCGCACTGAACGCGGTGCGCCGCATCGCCGCGATCCGCGTTCCCTTCTCCTCTCTGCCCGTTCCGGCCGCACTCCCCGTGGGTTACCGCCCCGCGGTGCGCCGGATGCAGGTCTTCCCCACGGGAGTCTCGACCCGTGGACCACCGCTCGTCACGGTCTGACCTCCTTTTTCCTCCTCGACCACCGTTCCTACGGCGGTCGGCGCCCTCGCGCGCCAACCCACTTTCCTGGAGTTACCGATGACGAGAAAAACTGTTCGTACCGTGGCCGTTGCGGGAGTTGCCGCTGCTCTGGCCGTGCTCACCGCCTGCGGATCGACCGATGCGCCGCCCACTGCCGCCGAGGCGCTGACGGTGTCCGATGCCTGGGTCAAGGCCGCCGACTCGGGCATGACCGGCGCCTTTGCCGAGTTGTCCAACACGGCCGATACGGACCTGCATGTGGTCGCAGTATCGAGCCCGAGCGCGAGCCGCACCGAATTGCACGAGATGGCCCCGGACGGGGGAAGCGCGATGGTGATGCGCGAAATGGCCGACGGCCTCGTGATCGGAGCCGGAAGCACCCACAGCCTCGCTCCCGGCGGCGACCACCTGATGCTCATGGACATCGTCGAACCGATCAGGCCCGGCAGTGACGTCACCTTCTCCCTGGAATTCGAGGACGGATCCGTGAAGGACTTCACCGCGCAGGTCCGCGACTTCGCAGGGGCACAGGAGGAGTACGAGCCGGCGACAACCGGGGCGGGTCACGGTGGCTGAGCTCAGCCGCCGTCATCTACTCGGTGGAGGACTGGCAGCCGTAGGGGCGGCCGGTCTCGCGGCGGTCGGTGGTGGCGCAGCCGTGGCATCCCGGACGCCCGAGCGCATGGGCGCGGCCACAATCGACCCCCACGGCCGTCACCAAGCCGGGATCGATACCCCGCCGCAGGCGTTCGCCTCGTTCGCCGCACTCGATCTCGCGAGCGGTGTCGACCGCGCGGGCCTGGCCGGAATCATGAAGGTGTGGGCGGAGGACATACGGCGCCTCACTGCCGGACGGCCCGCGCTGGGGGACACCGAACCGGAACTCGCGGTGGATCCGGCTCGGCTCACGATCACCGTGGGATTCGGACCGGTGGTGTTCGACGCCGCGGGACTGGCCGACCGGCGTCCGGCGTGGTTACGTCCCCTTCCCGAGTTCGCGGTGGATCGCCTCGAAGACCGGTGGTCGGGTGGGGACCTGGTGCTGCAGGTGTGTGCCGACGATCCCGTGGTGGTTTCCCACGCCACGCGCACCTTGACCAAGAACGTGCGATCGCTGGCCACCGTGCGCTGGGTACAGCGGGGATTCCGGCATGCCGTAGGCGCCAGGCCCGACGGGATGACGATGAGGAATCTGATGGGCCAGGTGGACGGCACCGTCAATCCGGCGCCGGGCAGCCCGGACTTCGGGCGGCAGGTCTGGAACCCCGGTGAACCGGAGTGGCTGCGCGACGGAACCTCGCTCGTGTTTCGCCGGATCCGGATGGAACTCGACACGTGGGACGAACTCGACCGGCCCGCACGAGAGCTCGCGGTGGGCCGGACCCTGTCGAACGGTGCTCCGCTCACCGGCACCGAGGAGCATGACGACGCCGATTTCGAGGCCACGGACCGGTACGGGATTCCGGTGATCCCACCGGAGTCGCACGTGGCGAGGGCGCGGCCACGGACCGCCGACGAGCAATTCCTGCGTCGGGGATACAACTACGACGACGACGGCGCAGGGCTGTTGTTCGCGGCGTACCAGGTCGATGTGGACCGTCAGTTCGTCCCCGTACAGCAGCGCCTCGCCGAGCATGATGCGCTCAATCCGTGGATCACCCCCGTCGGATCCGCGGTGTTCGTCGTTCCACCGGGCTTCGGTCCGGAGGGCTATCCGGGAGACACGCTCCTGGCCGGGTGAACTCGCGCCGGACGTGCCGGTGGCGAATGCTTCCGGGACGCCCGGGGCGGGGTTACCCTCGGGGTGTGACCGGAAGCACACAGACACGTCTCGGGTTCGCGTCGCTGCGGGAAGGCGGCCTCAACTGGGACGCCTTCCCGCTCCGACTCTTCGCGAAGGGCAACGCGAAATTCTGGGATCCTGCGGATCTCGATTTTTCGCGCGACGCTGCCGACTGGCAGGCGCTCAACTCCGAGCAGCGCCGCAGTTCCACGTTCCTCGTCGCGCAGTTCGCCGCGGGAGAAGAAGCCGTCACCCAGGACATCCAGCCGTTCGTGCGTGCGATGGAGGCCGAGGGGCGGATCGGCGACGAGATGTATCTGACGCAGTTCTGCTTCGAGGAGGCCAAGCACCTGCAGGTGTTCCGGCTGTGGATGGACTCGGTGGGGCTCACCTCCGATCTACATCCCTATGTCGCCGACAATCCGTTCTACCGGCAGCTCTTCTACGACGAGTTGCCGAACTCGCTGCGACTGCTCGAGTCCGATCCGTCGCCGGCCAACCAGGTACGCGCGAGCGTCACCTACAACCATGTGATCGAGGGGAGCCTCGCGCTCACCGGTTACTACGCGTGGCAGAAGGTCTGCACGACGCGCGGCATCCTTCCCGGAATGCAGGAACTGGTCCGGCGTATCGGCGACGACGAGCGCCGGCACATGGCGTGGGGCACCTTCACCTGCCGGCGGCACGTCGCGGCAGACGACTCGAATTGGGCTGTGGTGCAACAGCGTATGAACGAGCTGCTTCCGATGGCACTCGGCATGATCGGGTGGGTCAACGATCAGTTCGACGAGCAGCCGTACGGGCTGGATCCCGACGAATTCGTCTCCTACGCCGCCGACCGGGCCGAGCGGCGTCTAGGCGCCATCGAATCTGCTCGCGGTCGCCCGGTGGAGGAGATCGATCTCGATTACTCACCGGAATCGCTCGAGGAGAAGTTCGGTGCGGAGGACGCGGCCGAACTGGCGTCGATCGCCGACGGGGGAGACGGAAGTCCTCGCTAGATCCCGACCGTGATCGGGATTCCGCGCGGGTTCAGATCAGGACCGCGGCGGCGACGACCACGACCAGCACCGCCAGCAGCACGACAGCGGCTATCCGCACGGTGTCGGCCTGGCTTCGCACCGGCTGCGGAGGTTGGCGGGTTGCGGTGTCCGGTTCTACCGTCACCGCGACCGCAGCGGCGGAGTTCTCCGTCTCGTACAGATCCTCGATGGCTTTCAGACGCGCGAGGCCACCGGTGAGCACGTCCGTTTCATCGTAGGAGGGCGGCAGACCGATCCGGGTCTTCTTCGTCTCGCGCGCCGGAGTGAAACCAGCGGCGAGAATCGCCGCGCCGAGCGCCGCGGTCTGCTCCGGCCCCGGTCCGACGAGACTACGCACCATCAGCTTGGTCGCGAGGCTGTTGGCGATCTCCTGGATATGCGAGCGATCACGCGCGACGAGTCCGTCACCCATCACGACCACGGCGTCGAGATTGTCCGACAACCATCCGAACGAACCGAGTGCCGACGCGAGTTGGGCTGCGGGTGACGGTGCGTTCTTGACGGGAACCCGGAATGCCTTGCCGACGGGGACACCCGAGCGCACCAGCGTCACAGTCGAACCCACGTCGTCGACGTGATAAACCCCGACGAGCTGACCGGGCGTTTCCGAGATCTCGGAGGCATACCAGGTGGCCGCAGCCTGCGCGTCCGACACCAGATCGACGTGCCGGAGATCGGCGAAGTCGAGCGCGGATCGGAGGGTTGCGACGGTCGCGGGGTCCCAGTGGGAGGGGTAGGTGGCGGTGTATCCGGGGTCGCTGTCCCTGTCCATACCGCCGAACGTCGGCAGGGGATGGCACTCGGTGAGCAGGCAGTGGATGGCCGTCGCCATGGCGTCCTCCGCGCGGTAGACGCGCCCGTCGCTCGCCGAGAGTCCTGCGGGGTCGCCTACGCGGGAGAGGAAACCGCTGAGCGTCCGGACCTCGTCGTCGGCCCGCGCGGAGCCACCGAGAAAGGTCGAGTCGTCCCGGCCGATATGGAGAACGGTGTCGCGGGCGATGACCACCGGGTCGGGAGTGCCGGGTTCGTTGGACGCGACCACCGCTGTGGACACGACCCTTCCGATTCGGAGCCCCACCCCGATTGCCATGACTCTCCCCTCGTCTGTCGATCCGGGTCCATCTTGCTACCGGCACCACTCCGTGTGGTTGTGCCGCGCCGCGACCCCGATCGTCATGATCAGGACATACCACATACCGGTCGTCGCGCAACTGTCATCCCTTCCTGCGGGTGCAAACCGAGCACGCACCGAGCTTCCGCGACCGGGTTTCCGGGGCCGTCTCACCTCGTGTCCTGCGCCCGAGCATCGCCTTACCGGTCGGTAATGTACGTGTTACAGTCCGTACCATGTGACCGAAGGCACGCCTAGGTCCGGGATGTGGTGGAGGAAATATGGGAACGAGCAGCACCCGGAAATGGGCGGCAGCGGCGTTGACATCCGCAGCGCTCGTGGGGGGACTTCTGGCGGCGCCGGCGACGGCACACGCCGAGGGCGACTTCTACACGCCGCCCGCGCTGGAGCAGGGGGGAAGCCCGGGAGACATCCTCCGGAGCGAACCGTCCGATCTTGCCATCCGGGTTCCGACCGGGGACGGTGTGTTCCCCGCGCAGGGGACGCGGTTGCTGTACCGCTCGAACAATGCGAAGGGCGCACCCAATGCGGTGAGCGGCACGTACCTCGAGCCGTCGACCGTGTGGAACGGTGAGGGACCTCGCCCTCTCGTCGCGGTGGCGGTCGGCACGCACGGACAGGGCGACCAGTGCGCTCCGTCGCGCAATCTCGGTGCGCTGGTGCAGTACAACCCGCCGCTCGATCTGTTCACCGAGTACGAATTGCTGTCGATCAATGCGTTGCTGCTCCAGGGCATCGCGGTGGTGGTGACGGACTACGACGGACTCGGGACTCCCGGGCACCACACGTACGTGAACCGGGCCGCCGAGGCGTACGCGGTGCTGGATTCGGTCCGGGCGGCGTTGAATCTTCCCGGGACGAGCCTTACCCCCGACAGTCCCGTCGGGCTGTACGGATACTCCCAGGGTGGCGGTGCGAGCGGGGCCGCAGCCGAACTCGCTCCCACGTACGCCCCGGAACTGAACCTCAAGGGCGCCTACGTCGGTGCCCCTCCCGCCGATCTGCTGGCCACGCTGAAGCAGATCGACGGCACGCTCCTCACCGGCGCCGTGGGCTACACGATCAACGGGCTGATCGAGGCATACCCGGAGATTCGCTCCGAGGTCGAGGCCGAGATCAACGACCGCGGCCGCGCCATGCTCGCCGCGGTGGCGAACCAGTGTGTTCCGGAAACCGTTGCCACTCTCGCGTTCCAGCGGACCGAAGACTTCACGCGCACCGGTGAACCGCTCGACGTGGTGGTCGGCCGGCTTCCCCAGGTCCAGAAAGCGATCGACGAGCAGCGCATCGGCCGCCTGACCCCGCAGATCCCGGTGCTCCTCCAGCACGGCACGCAGGACGACACGGTTCCCTACGGGCAGGGTCGCCAGCTTGCGCTGGACTGGTGCGACAACGGCGCCACCGTCCAGTTCGACGCAAACCTCACGCCGCCGATCCTGCCGGGCTTCGTGATCAACCACGCTGTACCGCTGCTCACCGGGCTGCCCAACGCGGTCCAGTACCTCGACGCGCGTCTGCGTGACGCACCCGCGCCGTCCAACTGCGGCGCCTTCTGACGCGACCCCGAACGCAACGGCCCGCCCTCGTCACGAGGGCGGGCCGTTGTGGTTCTGCGCCTACACGACGTTTCTGGTGTCGATGATCCGACGAGCCACGTTCTCTTCCGTGGACGGGCCCGGTGTCCATTCCGCGATCCACGGGCCTGTTCCTTCACTCGCATCCAGGATGCCGTTCTCGAGCCAGCTGTAGCGACCGTCGAGGACACCGCGGGTGAGCTTCCGGTCGGAATCGTCGGTGTTGCTCCACAATCCGTCGAACAGTGCCTCTACCCGTAGCCGGGACTGCCGGCAGAAGGCGTCGGCGAGTTCGTATGCGGCATCGGCACCCGGATGGCCGTCGGCGCGTTGACGTTCGGCGCGCACACAACTGGCCGACATCGCGAACAGTTCGGCACCGATGTCGACGATGCGGCCGAGGAAGTTCTGACGCTTCTCGAGACCGCCCTGCCACCGGGCCATGCCGTAGAACGTCGACCTGGCGAGTTTGCGCGAGCTACGTTCGACGAACCGGAGATGTGGTGCGAGGATGCCGAATTCGGTGAAAGCTCCGGGAAGGCGGCCCTTTCCTGCCACCAGCGAGGGCAGCCACTTGGCGTAGAAGCCGCTCGCCTTCGCCGCGGCGCGCGCCTTGGTCTCGAGAGACGCCTTCGGGTCGATCAGGTCGCCGGCGGCACGGAGATGTGCGTCGACTGCCTCTCGGGCCACCAGTAGCCGCATGATCTCGCTCGAGCCCTCGAAGATGCGGTTGATGCGCAGGTCCCGGACGAGTTGTTCTGCGGGCACGGCTCTCTCACCGCGTGCGGCGAGCGACTCGGCTGTCTCGTAGCCGCGGCCCCCGCGGATCTGGATCAACTCGTCGGCGATGGCGCAGCCCATCTCGCTGGCCCACAACTTCGCGAGCGCGGCCTCGATGCGAATGTCGTTGCGCTCCTCGTCGTTCATCTGGCCGGACAGTTCGACCACGGACTCGAGTGCGTAGGAGGTCGCCGCGATGAACGAGATCTTGGCGGCCACCGCCTCGTGTTCGCCGAGTGCTTTGCCCCACTGCACCCGGGCTTCCGACCACTCGCGGGCGATCTTGAGCGCCCACTTGCCGGCTCCGGCGCACATCGCCGGGATGGCAAGCCGTCCGGCGTTGAGTGTCGTGAGGGCGATCTTGAGGCCGTCACCTTCGCGTCCGACGAGGTTCTCGGCGGGCACGCGCACCTTGTTCATGCGGGTCAGGCCGTTCTCGATGCCTCGCAGGCCCATGAAGGAATTGCGGCGTTCGACGGTGATGCCGGGCGAATCGGCTTCGACGACGAACGCGGAGATACCGCCGCGATGCCCGTCGCTCTTGGGGACCCGCGCCATGACCACGAGCAACTCGGCGACCACACCGTTGGTCGTCCACAGTTTCACGCCGTCGAGTTCGTACGCCCGGCCGTCCTCGACCGGAACCGCACTCGTGGCGAGTCGTGCGGGGTCGGAACCGACATCCGGTTCGGTCAGCAGGAACGCCGAGATCGCGCCGCGCGCGCAGCGCGGCAGGAACCGCTTCTTCTGCTCCGGGGTGCCCGCCAGTTTCAGCGGTTCGGGTACACCGATCGACTGGTGTGCCGAGAGCAACGCTCCCAGGCTGGGGTGTACGCACGCGACGAGCATGAGCGCCCGGTTATAGGCGACCTGCGACAGGCCCAGGCCGCCGTACTCCTCGGGGATCTTCATGCCGAAGCACCCGAGTTCCGCCAACCCGCGGATGTAGTCGTCGGGAATGCGTGCCTCGCGCTCGATGGTCGGGCCGCTCATGTCCCGGCACAAGTTCCGCAGCGAGGTGAGGAATTTTTCGGTGCGGGCGTCTTCGTCGGGTGTGGGACGGGGGAAGGGATGGACGAGATCGAGGGTGAACCTGCCGAGGAAGAGGTGTTTGGCGAACGACGGTTTCGTCCAGTCCGCTTCTCGTGCTTCTTCGGCGACCTCACGGGCTTGCTGTTCGGTGACGCGCGTTTCTGCCATGTCTGCCTCCAGAAGGGCTTGCCTACCGGCGAGTATTCACCCTTCTGTGTCGCACGTCACAGGATTGGACGGACCGATACCGGTGAGTAATCGCAGGACGTGCACCGCAGGTGTGAAACAGATCACCCGGGGCTGCGGTGTCTCGAGATGCCGGGTGCGCGATACAGGCCTACTCTCGAGTAGTCACCGCCGACGCGTCCGCCCGTCAACCCTCGTCGATCTTCGGATCGAACTGGAGGCGACCATGGCCCTACTTGCGTCCGTACCCGTTCTTCTCGCACTCGTCGTGCTTCTGTACTTCGTCTCGTGCCGCATTGTCGATCACGAGATACGCAGCGCCGAACGCGAATACGGTGGCATGCCCGCTGACCCGCCGGTCGTGCCGGATATCCCTGTCCCGGGGATGCCCGCCCACCGGTGAGCCGGGCTCCCGCACGAGTGCGGGACTCCGAGCGGGCACTCGGCAGAGAGGTGCCCGCCGACAGGATCAGTCGGTGGCGGGAGTCGTGTCACCTGCCGCCGGACGTACGCGCGGGGGTTCCGGCGCGATCGGCGGGTGCGCCGGCCGCCGACTCCGGTACAACGCGAGTGCGCCGAGCACGACCGCGGCGAGCGCGCCCGTCGTGACGAGTGCCTTGCGTCCCGGGCGGGGCGCTGTGCGCCGACGAGGTGCGGCGGCGAGCGCGGCCTTCTCCCGGCGGGCGTCCTGGACCCGCTCGACGGCATTTTTCGTCAGTTCCAGCCCTTGGCGGGAGAGCACGAGGCCTGCCGCCGCGGATCCCTGCGCCAGGGTGACCGCGCCCTCGCCGGCGACATGCAGGGCGTCGCTCAGGCTTCCCGTCTGTGCCAGGGGATATACGAGGTCGGGGAGGGAACCGCTGCGGGTGCTGGAGTCGCTCACCTTCGTCATACGTCCCACTCTTCCATACCGCAGCACGTGTTCCCGTCTGTCGTGCGGTGCCGACAGGGGAAGGACCGCGTAGGCCCCGAAGCCAGGAATGGCACCATAGGGGAATGACGTCACCGAATCAGACAGCAACCGCCACCCTCCACACCAACCGCGGAGACATCGTGATCGCGCTCTTCGGCAACCATGCCCCGAAGACCGTGGAAAACTTCGTCGGACTCGCCACCGGCACCAAGGAATACAAGTCCGCGAACGCGAAGGGCGAGTCCAGCGGACCGTTCTACGACGGTTCGGTGTTCCACCGCGTGATCGACGGCTTCATGATCCAGGGCGGCGACCCCACCGGCACCGGTCGCGGCGGCCCGGGCTACCAGTTCGGTGACGAGTTCCACCCCGAACTGCAGTTCGACCGCGGCTACCTGCTCGCCATGGCAAACGCGGGCCCGGGCACCAACGGCTCGCAGTTCTTCATCACCGTCGGCCCGACGCCGCACCTCAACCGTCGCCACACGATCTTCGGTGAGGTCGTGGACGCCGACTCGAAGAAGGTCGTCGACGAGATCGCCACGACCAGCACCGATCGCGCCGACCGTCCGGTCGACGAGGTCGTCATCAACAGCATCACCATCTCCTGAGAGAAGTGCCATGACGAACCCCGGCTGGGGTCCTGCGGCCGAGGGTGGTGGCCGGCAGCCCCAGCCGAGGTGCGTCCGCCACCCCGATCGCCCCACTCTGCTCACCTGCACTCGATGCGGGCGTCCGTACTGTCCCGAGTGCCTGCGTCCGGCCGCGGTCGGCCAGCACTGCGTGGACTGTGTCGCCGAGGCCGCCCGGTCCACCCCGCAGGCCCGGACCATCGCGGGTGCGCCCGCACGTTCGGCGAAGACGACCCCGATCGTGACGTACACGCTCATCGCGCTGAACGTCCTGGTCTTCCTCGTCACGGCCGCACAGTCCGGCAGCGTGATGAACAACGAGCGGTCGTCACCGCTGTTTCTCGACTGGGCTCTGTGGCCGCCGGCGATCGCCGCCAACGGTGACTACATCCGGATTATCGGCAGCGGATTCCTGCACTTCGGCCTGATGCATCTCGCGATCAACATGTTCGCGCTCTGGATCATCGGCCGCGACACCGAGTTGGTTCTCGGCCGCGCCCGTTACCTGTCGGTGTACGTGATCTCGATCCTCGGCGGTTCCGCCGCGGTGATGCTCCTGCAGACCGGGGCCGTCACGGCCGGCGCGTCCGGTGCGGTCTTCGGATTGCTCGGCGCCCAAGCGGTGATCCTCATGAGGCTCCGCCGCAGTCCCGCTCCGGTGCTGGCGGTCGTCGCGCTGAATGTGGTCATCAGCATCACGATCCCGGGGATCTCCCTGTGGGGACATCTCGGCGGGCTGGTGGCAGGTGCGGCCGCCACCGCGGCACTGCTGTACGGGCCGCAATCGCTCCGTGCGGGCAACGATCGCGCGCGGGCGACTCGCACGGGATGGGTCGCACTCGGTGCGGTCGCCATCCTCGTCGTGGCGGTGGTCGTGGTCGCGGTTCTTCGCTTACGGGCTCAGCTGGGCTTGTGATCGGGTGCCAGCCCCCGCGCGCCGAGTGCTTCGTGCACCTCGCGGGGGTCGGCTCCCAGATCCCAGCGACCGAAGATCATCAGGCTCTCGGAGCCGTCGCGAGGATCAATAGTGTCGATTTCCAGCATGGGCACCCGCCTGCCCATGCGGGGATACTCCACGAGTCGCACGCGGTGCAGCGCCGCGGCCGGGTACTCGCGTCGTCCCGTCAGCCGGGTCACGGCGAGTCCCGAGGATTCGGGTAGAACCTCGAGGCGGGGACGCTGGCGCCAGGCGGAGGCAGCGAATGCGAGCACCAGTGCGGCCGCGACCCCCACGAGGACACGTCCGGCCGCATCGACCGCCGTCGCAGCCGCCACCGCGAGCGCGACGCCTCCGGCAGCAAGGGCCACGACGGCGCCGGGCGGAGTGGACCACCGTGGTGTGTTCTCGGCGCTCACGTCAGCCCTCACATCGCTTTGTACACAGGGTTATCCCCAGGTGGGGATGAATAACAAAGATGTAATCCACAGAACGAGGCGCGATTTCAGCGCCATCTCATCGTCATGACGAGCCCGGCCACCATGAACCCGAATCCGATGAGGAAGTTGTAGGCACCCAGCGAATTCATCCACGAAATCTGTTCTGCGGCCAGGTAATACACCACCAGCCACAGCAAACCGATGATCATGAGGCCGAGCATCACCGACACGTAGAGGGTGCTCGACGGCGCAGCTTTCACCTTCACCGGTGTGCGGCTCACCGTCCTGGGGGCCGCGCTGTCGTCCTTCTTACGTACCTTCGACTTGGGCATCGTGTCCTCGTTCTTGCGACTCCGCCCGTGCCGGACGAGCGGAGTAAGTTGGGCAGCTACCTGTGCTGTATACGCTAACGCTGTCCTGTTCACGCTAACGTAAGGCCGGAACGGAGGGGTGAGGTGTCCGAGTGGCGGCCGCGTCGAGTGGCCTGGGGTTCCGCGACCCTGGCCGTGTGCCTCGTGGGTGGTCTGTTGATCGGTACCACCCGCGGCGTCTCCGACGGCAACGAACTCCGCGTCGGTGACTCGCCGCGCCTGTCCGATCTGGTCCGGGCCGCACAATCCGGAACCGACGACCTCGCGACCACCCGTGACGACCTCGCCCAGCAGGTCGCGCAGGTGCAGGCCCGCGTCGCCGCGACCGACGGCGACGTCGCGTCCGTGCTCGACGAACTTTCCGCCGTCGCGGATCCGGCGGGGCAGACGGCTCTGCGCGGACCGGGGATCACGGTGACCCTCACCGATGCGTCGCGCGACGCCGACGGTAAGTATCCGTCCGGTGCGTCGCCGGACGACCTCGTGGTGCACCAGCAGGACGTCCAGAGCGTGCTCAATGCGATGTGGGCCGGCGGCGCCGAGGCCATCTCGATGCAGGACCAGCGGATCGTCGCGACGTCGGCGCCGCGCTGTATCGGCAACACTCTGCTGCTCCACGGCCGCACGTATTCCCCGCCCTACGTCATCACCGCCCTCGGCGACCGCTCGCGTCTCGAGGCTGCCCTCGGGGCCGAACCGGGTATCCGGCTGTACAAGCAGTACGCGACCCGCTACGGGCTGGGCTACACGCAGACCGCGGGTGACGACAAGTCCGTTCCCGCCTATACCGGGGGCGCGCCCGCCCGCTGACCTGTGGGTACTCTCGTGGCATGCGCATCCTGGTCGTCGACAACTACGACAGCTTCGTCTTCAATCTGGTCCAGTATCTCGGGCAGCTCGGCACGACGGCCGACGTGTGGCGCAACGACGACGACCGGCTCACCGCGCCCGGCGCCCTGGCCCGTGTCGCCCAGGACTTCGACGGTGTGCTGCTGAGCCCGGGACCGGGCACCCCCGAGCGTGCGGGCGTGAGCATCGACCTCGTCAAGGCGTGCGCCGACACGAGCACTCCGCTGCTCGGCGTATGTCTGGGACACCAGTCGATCGGGGTCGCCTTCGGCGCGACGGTCGACCGGGCCCCTGAACTGCTGCACGGCAAGACCAGCGTCGTGCGGCACAACGACACCGGTGTTCTCGCGGGCCTGCCCAGTCCCTTCACCGCCACGCGCTACCACTCGCTGACCGTCCTTCCCGAAACCATGCCCGCCGAGCTCGAGGCGACCGGTCACACCGAGAGCGGCGTCATCATGGCGTTGCGCCACTCCGAGTTGCCGATCCACGGCGTGCAGTTCCACCCCGAGTCCGTGCTCACCCAAGGTGGTCACCGGATGCTCGCGAACTGGCTCGGGATGTGCGGCGAGGCGCCGGAGGAGACTCTCGTCGCGCAGCTGGAGGCCGAAATGGCACGCGCGCTCGACGGTGGCGCTGCCTGACCCGCACGCACTACGACGAAGGTCCCGGACATGATGTCCGGGACCTTCGTCGTCACGCGGGAGCGATCAGCGGATACCGAGAACTCCGACACCGATCGTGATCGTCTGGGTCTTGGAAATCTCCGAGCCCGGAGGTTGCGCCTGGGTGATCACGGTGCCCACCAGGTCCGGGGACAGCGTGGCTTCACGAGTCTGCACGAGATCCGACGCGGAGCCGGTCCACCCGGCGCTCCGCAGCGCCGACAGCGCCTCCGACACCGAGCGGTTGGTGACCACCGGCATCTCGACGCGGTCACCGTTGGAGACCTTGATCGTCACCGTCGACCCTTGTGCTGCGGACGCGCCGCCCGCGGGGCTCGTCGACACCACAGTGCCGTCCGGCTCGCTCGAGTCGACCTGCTCGACGACGACCTCGAAGCCGGCACCTTCGATGTTGCCGGTGGCCACGGCGGTGGCCTGACCGACCACGTTGGGCACCCGAACCTGTTCCGGTCCGCTTCCCAGCGTGATGGTGACTTCGCCGTCACGCTCGATGCTCGCGCCCGCGGCCGGGCTCTGTCCGACCACGAGATCCACATCGTCGGCGTCCGACGGCGCTCGCTGCACGTCCGAGCCGAGACGCAGACCCACGGCGGCGAGCTCCTGCGCGGCCCGCTGCTGCGACATTCCGGTGAGGCGGGGGATCTGCACCTGCTCCGGCCCGCTCGACACCTCGAGTGTCACGGTCGATCCCTCTTCGACCTGCGTACCCGAGACGGGCCGGGTGTTGATGACGTTGCCACGTGCCACCACCGGATCGTTCTTCTGCTGGATCGACACCCGGAAACCGGCGTCCTGCAGCTGGTTCTCCGCCACATCCGAGGTCAGGTTCCGGACATCGGGGACCGCCACCTGTGCGGCGGTCGAACCGGGACCGAGCGACCACAGGAACACACCCACGATGCCCACGACCACCAGCGCGACGAGACCGAGGAGCACGCGCTTGGTGACCGACCCGCCGCCTCCACCGGAATCACTGCTCCCCGCAGCACCCGCCGGGGCGGCCGGCGCCACTCGCGCGTGCCGTCCCGGATTCGTATCCGCGGAGTCGAGCAGGGTGGTGCGGTCCTCGTCGGTCATCACCATCGGAGCGCTGGGTCGCTGACCGTTGAGTACCCGGATCAGGTCGCTGCGCATCTCGGCTGCGGACTGGTAGCGGTTGGCGGGATTCTTCGCCATCGCCTTCAGGATCACCGAGTCGAGCTCGTGCGGAATCGACGGATTCACCGACGACGGCAGCGGCGGATCCTCCCGGACGTGCTGGTATGCGACCGCCACGGGAGAGTCGCCCTTGAACGGCGGTTCGCCGGTGAGGATTTCGAACAGCACGCAGCCGACGGAATACACGTCCGACCGCGCGTCGACCTGCTCGCCGCGCGCCTGCTCGGGCGACAGGTACTGGGCCGTACCGATCACGGCGGCGGTCTGCGTCATGGGGCTGGCGGCGTCCGACAACGCACGGGCGATGCCGAAGTCCATGACCTTCACGGCCCCGGCCTTGTTGATCATGACGTTCGCGGGCTTGACGTCCCGGTGCACGATCATGTTGCGGTGGCTGAAGTCCAGCGCTGCGCAGACGTCGGCGATGACCTCCATCGCGCGCTTGGGTGCCATCGGGCCGTCGCGGCGAACGATGTCGCGCAGGGTGTCGCCCTCGACGTACTCCATGACGATGTAGGGCAGCGGCCCGGCATCGGTCTCGGCCTCGCCGGTGTCGTAGACCGCGACAATCGCGGGATGATTGAGCGCCGCGGCGTTCTGTGCTTCGCGACGGAAACGCAGATAGAACGTGGGATCGCGCGCGAGATCCGCACGCAGAACCTTGATCGCCACGTCCCGGCCGAGCCGTGTGTCCCGCGCGAGGTGTACCTCGGACATGCCGCCGAAGCCGAGGATCTCACCCAGCTCGTACCGAGAGGAGAGCTTGCGCGGTGTGGTCATGACGTTCCTTGGGTGTCCGGCGGTGCGTTGTTCGTACCGTTGCTGGCTTCGGGATCTGGGTCCCCGCCGTCTGCGTCTCCGTCCGCCTCACCGTCGGTCTCGCCGGCGTCCGGCGCCGTCACCGTGGTCGTGGTGGGTGTGGTTGTCGCGTTCGTGGTTGTGGGGACGGTCGTGGTGGGAGCATCCGTCGTCGGCGGCACCGTGGTGGTCGGCGGGACGGTCGTGGTGGGTGCGTCGAAAGTCGGTGTCTCGACCGGGGCCGGGGCAGGCACGGTTTCCTCGGTGATCGTGGTGGTCCGAGGGGGCCGCGTCGTCGTGGTCGTCGAGGGACGGGTCGTCGTGATCTGGGTCGTCGGCGACGGTCCGGGTGTTCGCGTTCCCTCGTCGTCCCCGCCGAACAAGACGATCCCCAGCGTCACCAGGGCGAGCAGGATCGCCGCACCCGCGGCCCACGCCAAGGCAGTCGGGCTCGGCCCGCGTTTGCCGCCGTCACCGTCGCCGGCCGGCCCACCCGTCGTCGGCGGTCCCGAGACGGGCGGCTGTCCCGCTGTCGGGGGCAGCGCACCGGTCTGCGGCTGGGTGTAGGCGGTCGGGGAGTAGTACTGATTCGGATCGAGCGCGCGCGTGGCGGCAGTCGGCGCCGAGGTGCCCGGAACCCCGGGCGGCAGGACGCGATTCGCGCTGGTCACCGGCGGCACGTTGCCGGGCGGAGGCGCAGCCCGGCCCGAGCGCACCGCGGCCACCGCGTTCGCGAACTCGCCGCCGTTGGAATAGCGCTGGAGCGGGTCCTTCGAGATCGCAATGCTGATGAGTTCGCGCACCTCGGCCGGGAGATCGTTCGGCAGCGGAGCCGGTGTCTCCTGGACGTGCTTCATCGCGACCGTCACCACGCTGTCGCCGAGGAACGGGCGGCGACCCGACAGCACCTCGTAGCCGACGATGCCCAGCGAGTACACGTCACTCGCGGAGGTCGCCTCCTGCCCGAGAGCCTGCTCCGGGGCGATGTACTGGGCGGTTCCCATCACCATGCCGGTGCGGGTGACCGGAGACGCGTCGACGGCCTTCGCGATGCCGAAGTCCGTGATCTTCACCTGCCCCGTGGGCGTGATGAGGATGTTCCCGGGCTTGACGTCGCGGTGCACGACACCGGCATTGTGCGCGGCCTGCAGCGCACGCCCGGTCTGCTCGAGCATGTCCAGGGCGTGAGGAAGCGAAAGCCGACCCACCCGCGAAAGCACCGCGTTGAGCGGTTCGCCGTGGACCAGTTCCATCACCAGGTAGGCGATGGACTGGCCTTCGGTGTCGGTGGTCTCGCCGTAGTCGAACACCCCGGCGATGCCCGGGTGGTTCAGCTGTGCGGTGGTGCGCGCCTCGAACCGGAAGCGCGCGAGGAAGTCCTCGTCGCCCGAGAGTTCGGCCTTGAGCACCTTGACCGCGACGCGCCGGTCGAGCCGGGTGTCGAGTCCCTCCCACACCTGTCCCATGCCGCCGGTCGCGATGAGGCGCTGGAGTCGATATCTGTCGGCGATCATGGCGCCGTTGCTCAAAGCCATGTCAGCCTCCCTGTAACCCGGCCGAGATCACGGCTCGTCCGATGGGCGCGGCCACTGAGCCGCCGGTCGCGGCGAGTGCACGGTCGCCACCGTCCTCCACGATCACCGCGATGGCGATAGTGGGTTGCTGCGCCGGCGCAAACGCGATGTACCACGTGTGCGGCGGGGTGTTGCGAGGATCGCTGCCGTGCTCCGCGGTCCCGGTCTTCGACGCGATCTTCACACCGGGGATGCCCTGGCCTCCGGCGAAGTCCTCGGCACCCACCATCAGGTCGGTGAGGGTCGCGGCGACCTCCGGCGCAATGGCCTGGCCGAGCGACTCCGGTGTGGTCTCCTCGAGCACCGCGAGATCGGGGCCCTGCAGACGCTCGACGAGATACGGCTCCATCCGGACACCACCGTTGGCGATGGTCGCGGCGATCGACGCGTTCTCGAGCGGGGTGAGCGCCACGTCGCGCTGCCCGATGCTCGTCTGGCCCAGAGCGGCCCCGTCCGGGATGGGCCCGATGGTGCTGGGCGCGACCGGCAGTGGCACTTCCATGTTTTCGTCGATTCCCAGCGCTTCGGCCTGGTCGACGAGGGCTTCCCGCCCGGTGGCGATGCCCATTTCGACGAAGGCGGTATTGCACGACCGCGCGAACGCCTCACGCAGCGTCACCGTAGGTGCGCCACCGCACGCGGCACCACCGTAGTTCTCGAGGGTGGTCGCCGTGTCGGGCAGGGTGATGTTCGGGGCAGCGGTGAGCTGGGTGTCCGGGGTGACGCCGGACTCGAGGGCCGCGGCCGTGACGACGACCTTGAAGGTCGACCCCGGCGGATAGGTCTGCGAGATCGCACGGTTGAGCATCGGCTTGTCGGGATCGGCGTTGAGTTCGTCCCACGCCGCCGACGTCGCTGCCCCGTCGTGTCCGGAGAGACGGTTGGGGTTGTAACTGGGCGTGCTCACCATGGTCAGGATCCGGCCCGTGCTGGGTTCGATCGCGACGACCGAACCGGTGTAGCCCCTGCTCGTCAGTTCGTCGTAGGCGACCTGCTGCATGACGGGGTCGATCGTCGTGACGACGTTGCCGCCACGGGGATTGCGTCCGGAGACCAGATCGAACAGTCGCTGGCCGAACAGCAGGTTGTCGGACCCGTTGAGCAGCGCATCCTCGGAGCGCTCGAGTCCGGTGCTGCCGTACTGCATCGAGTAGAAGCCGGTGACGGGCGCGTAGGCGAGCGGGCTCATGGGCTGATTCGGCGGCGCCGGATATTCACGCAGGTACTTGTAGCGGCTGTCGGTCGGGATCGAGACGGCAAGCGCCTGCCCGGCTGCGGCGATCTGACCGCGCTGACGGGAGTACTCGTCGATCAGCACGCGGGAGTTGCGCGGATCGGTGCGCAGGTCATCGGCCTCGATGACCTGCACATACGTGGCGTTGGCGAGAAGAGCGACGACCATGAACATCACCGCCATCGCAACCTTACGAAGCGGACCGTTCATTCGCGCCCCAACATTTCCGTCGGCGCGTCCGCGATCGGCGTGGCCTTCTTCCGCGGAACCACAGGCTCGCGGGCAGCATGGGAGATCTTCATCAGCAGTGCCAGGAGTAGATAGTTGGCGAGCAGAGACGAACCGCCGTACGACACGAACGGTGTGGTCAGGCCCGTCAGGGGGATCAACTTCGTCACGCCTCCGACCACCACGAAGAGCTGGACCGCCAGGGTGAACGACAGGCCGGCGGCGAGGAGCTTGCCGAAGCTGTCACGGATCGCCAGGGCGGTGCGAAGGCCCCGGATGACCAGAATCAGGAACAGCAGCAGGATGGCGGCGAGCCCGATGAGCCCGAGTTCCTCACCGATGGTGGCGACGATGAAGTCGGTTTTCGCGAACGGCACCTGGATCGGCCGTCCGCTTCCGAGACCGGTACCCGCGACACCGCCGGTCGCGAGACCGAACAGCGACTGGGAGATCTGGTAGCCGGTGTTGTTGTAATCGGCGAACGGGTCGAGCCACGTCTCGACACGCACCCGGACGTGGCCGAACATCTGGTACGCGAAATAGAACCCGACCGCGAGCAGCGAGAAGCCGATCACCAGCCATCCGACGCGTTCGGTCGCGATGTACAGCATCACGAGAACGGTGGTGAACAGCAGCAGCGACGTACCGAGGTCCTTCTCGAACACCATCACACCGATGGAGAGAACCCAGGCCGCGAGGATCGGGCCGAGATCACGAGCCCGGGGGAAGTCCATGCCGAGGAAATGCTTGCCGGCGGTGGTGAACAGATCGCGTTTCGCGACGAGCACCGACGCGAAGAAGATGATCAGCAGGATCTTGGCGAACTCACCCGGCTGAATGCTGAATCCGGGCAGCTTGATCCAGATCTTCGCGCCGTTGACCTCGGAGAACCGGGACGGCAGCAGCGCCGGAATCGCGAGCGCGACCAGTCCGATCAGGCCGAGGGTGTAGCTGTACCGCGCGAGCAGACGGTAGTCGTGCAGGAACACGAGGACCGCGATGAACAGCACGATTCCGAGCGCGGTCCACAGCACCTGCTGGGTGGCATCGGGTGACGGCGCTTCCACCCCCATGTAGCGGGCGTTCTCCTGGTCGGCGAGGTCGAGCCGGTGGATGAGCACCAGGCCCAGTCCGTTGAGCAACGCCACGATCGGCAGCAGGAACGGATCGGCGTACTTGGCGAACCGGCGCACGGCGAGATGCGCGACGAGGAACAGCGCCGCGTACGTCACGCCGTACTTCAGGAGATCCGGGGTGATCGTCTGCTCGAGGCTCGCCTCGACGAGTATCAGCGACACCGTGGTGATGCCGATGGCACCCAGGATCAGGAGAAGTTCGGTATTACGACCTGTCGACTGAACCGGTGCCGGAGCGAAGCCACCCGGGGGACTTGGGAAGGCCCCCGCGCCATGGGTCACCGACATCAGGCGCCCACCCTGCAGTTCTGGCCGGGTATCTGGGGCGGCGCAGGAGGTGCCGCCGGTACCTCGGGCGCGGTCGTCTCGGGCGCGGGGAGCGGCTGACCGTCGACCCCGGGTGCCGGTGGTGCCGGCGCAGAAGCTTCGGCGGGAGGAACGCCGGGTGCGGCAGTGCCGTCCGTTCCGGGTGCCGGAGTCGCCGGCGGTGCCGGAGTGGGCTCGGTCGGGGGTGCTTCCTCGACGGAGCACACGGGCAGCAGATCCATCTCGGCGAGACGTTCCATCTGAGCGCTCGTGTCCTCGAGCGAGCCCGACGGCAAGCCCGCGCGAACCTGTTCACGCGCGGCAGGCCACAGATCGTCGACGAGCATGACCCGGCACTGCGCATCACCGGGTGCGGTGAGGGTCAGCGTGCCGTCGTCGGTGAGGCATCCGACCAGGGCGGCTTCCTGCAGCGAATACCCGAAGACGTTTCCGGGCAGGCCGCGCAGGACGGTCACCGCTCCGCTGTTGTCGCCCACGTAGTAGTTGTTGCGGACGAGTTGGCGGCCGACGACCAAGCCGACGGCGAGGAGCGCGACCAGCGCGAGGATGACGACGGGCCACCACAGTCGGCTGCGCTTCTTCGGGGGCGTCTCGGGCGCCTGGACGATCACACGCTTCGGAGCGGCGCGCGGCGGGCGCATCGCGGCGGCGCGTCCGGCAGCGGTGTTCGGAGGGGGAGTGTCCTCGTCGTTGTCGCCCGACGCGGCGCCGGCGACAATCGGCTTGCTCTGCCCGTAGTCGAGGTCGATCACGTCGGCGACGACCACGGTGACGTTGTCGGGGCCACCGCTGCGCAACGCCAGTTCGATGAGCCGGTCGGCGCACTCGTCGTGGGTGCCCTCGCGCATCGTGTTGGCGATCGTCTCGTCGCTCACGACATCCGACAGGCCGTCCGAGCAGATCAGGTAGCGGTCGCCGGCCCGCGCTTCGCGGACGGTCAGCGTCGGCTCGACCTCGGCGCCGGTCAGGGCGCGCATGATGAGCGAACGCTGGGGATGGGTGTGGGCCTGCTCGGCAGTGATACGACCCTCGTCCACCAGCGACTGCACGAACGTGTCGTCACGGGTGATCTGGGTGAGCTGGTCGTCGCGCAGCAGATAAGCGCGGGAGTCGCCGATGTGCGCGAGTCCGAGCTTGCTTCCGGCGAACAGGATGGCCGTGAGGGTGGTGCCCATCCCGTCGAGTTCGGGTTCCTCGTCCACCTGATCGGCGATAGAGGCGTTGCCTTCACGGACTGCGGAATCGAGCTTTCCGAGGAGGTCACCACCGGGCTCGTCGTCGTCGAGATGCGCGAGCGCGGCGATCATCAGCTGGGAGGCGACCTCACCGGCCGCATGCCCGCCCATACCGTCGGCAAGCGCGAGCAGACGTGCGCCGGCGTAGACGGAATCCTCGTTGTTCGATCGGACGAGGCCGCGGTCGCTGCGGGCGGCATAACGCAATACAAGGGTCACGGGCGGAGCTCGATCACGGTTTTACCCACTCGGACAGGCGTACCGAGAGGGACGCGGACAGCGGTGGTGACTTTCGCACGATCCAGATACGTGCCGTTGGTCGACCCGAGGTCTTCGACGTACCAGTCGGATCCCCGCGGCGACAACCGGGCGTGCCGGGTCGAGGCGTAGTCGTCGGTCAGCACCAGCGTCGAGTCGTCGGCGCGGCCGATGAGGACGGGCTGGGTGCCCAGGGTGATCCGGGTGCCTGCGAGCGCACCGTGGGTCACCACGAGATATTTGGCGGTCTTGTTGCGGCCCAGCGACGGGAGCATCGACTGCTTCGGCGAATACCGAGGCAACGGTCGAGCAGTCCCCGCATAGATGTCCGACCGCAGACTGCGCAGCACGGACCACACGAACAACCACAACAGGAGGAGGAAACCCGCCCGGGTCAGTTGCAGAATCAACCCCTGCACGGCTCATCCTCCTTCGGCTCGGTCGACCGGCATATGCCGTCCGGTGCGCTGCGGTCACTCACAATACGGACACGGCCGACTCGATACAGCGTCCGACGCGCAGTACACGCGTCGGACGGTGTCGACGGACCCCGTAGGCCCTGGATATCCGCAGCTCAGAGAATGCGCACAAGGATTTCCGAGTGGCCCGCCCGGACGATATCGCCGTCGGCCAGCTGCCAGTCCTGGATGGACGCGCCGTTGACGGTGGTGCCGTTCGTGGATCCGAGATCGGAAAGCATCGCGACCTGCCCGTCCCAGCGGATGTCGATGTGACGACGCGAGACACCCGTGTCGGGGAGACGGAACTGTGCGTCCTGCCCGCGACCGATGATGTTGCTGCCCTCACGGAGCTGGTAGTACCGGCCGCTGCCGTCTTCGAGCTGCAGGGTGGCCGTCAGCACACGACCGGCGGCGGGGGACTGGTAGCCACCTCCCGCGTAACCCTGGTCGTACGCCGGCTCTGCTGCCGCGTAGCCCTGGTCGTATGCCGGCTCGGCGTAGCCCTGCTGGCCGTACGGCTGAGCCTGGTAACCCTGGTCGGCGTAGCCCTGGTCGTATCCGCCGCCCTGCGGCTGCGGAGCCTGGTAACGATCGTCGTAGCCGGGCTGCCCGTACTGCTGAGCGCCGTCGCGGCCGTAGTCCTGGCTGTATGCCTGGGGCTGCGCGCCGTAGGCCTGCTGGTCGTAACCGCCCTGCTGGTCGTAACCGGCAGGCTGGTCGTAGCCGCCTTGCTGGGAATAGCCTTGCTGGTATCCCTGCGGATCGTAGTTCTGATCGCTGTAGGCCTGCTGGTCGTATCCGCCCTGGGCGGGGTCGCCGTAGCCACCCTGGGGCTGGTTGTCGTAACCGCCCTGCTGCGGGTCGCTGTAGGCCTGGCTACCTGCGTAGCCCGCGCCGTTGTTGTAGCCCTGTGCGTAACGCTGATCCTGGCCGACGTGCGCGTGACCGTTGCGTGCGTACTGCGGTTCCGCCTCGGCGGGGTCACGGCTCGGTTCGTAGCCGGGGTTCTGCGTCATGGGGCCAACTCCTGGTTCGGGTGTCACTGTTGGGCGGATCTGCGGGTTCCGCGGAGCCGGGGCGCGCGCCGCTGAGCGCCCCACATCTGGATCAACCGAGCCGCGAGTCCGGAACTGCCCTGTGTGCAGTGCCGACGACGACTCGAAGACGACCTGGATGTCACCGTACGTCTGCCATCCCTGTTCACGGATGAAGTCATCAAGGTGACGCGCGAAGGCCTTGACAGTCAAGTCCCGGTCGGCAGCGAGGGCCTCATGATCGGATTCGCTGATGGTGATCACGTATTTGTTCGGGGCCAGGGTATGGCCTCGATCGAGCTGCTGGACGCCGTCGGTCGCCTCTTGCTGCAGCGCAGCTTCGACTTCCTGAGGAACCACGCCGCCGCCGAACACGCGGGCGAAAGCGTCGCCGATAGCGGACTGAAGCTTGCGTTCGAATCGTTGGGCGATGCCCATTGCGACCCCCTTTCAGGTCTCCGCGTGTCGTGATGCAGATCGTGCAACTGCATGGTATCCACTTTTTCCACGTTTGGACCGGGCGGCACCCCGCGCGTGTTCCGATCGGTACTGCGCAGGGGTCCCGTGAGGCTCCGTTTTCGCCCTGACCAGGCGAATCGTTGTTTGATTAGTAGCTGTGTTACTGTTTTCTGCGTTGCTCGGGCGAGTGGCGGAATGGCAGACGCGCTGGCTTCAGGTGCCAGTGTCCTTCGGGACGTGGGGGTTCAAGTCCCCCTTCGCCCACCAGGAGCAGTTCCAACGAACTGCACACGAACGAGGTCACGAACTCGAAAGAGATCGGGGCCTCGTTTTTCGTTCGGAAAGGGCCGCGGAGTGCGTGTATCGGCATCTCGCGGGCTGCGCCCCCGGTGACCCCGGTCTCTCGACGACTGCCGACCCACGCTGCGATGTCCTGACGTTCCTCGTCCTCGCGCAGTCTTTCGGATCGCAGATTCCGAAACCGCAGCATCGAGGACCGAATCCGACCTCTTTCGTACATAGCGTTGCCCACGACCGCAGGGAAACAGCGTCGAGGGGGAACCGCCCATGTCCGAACAGCGCAACTCCGCCCCGGCCGGCTACACGAGCGTCGCCCCTTGGGTGGTCACCGACGACACCCGCGCTTTCCTGGACTTCGTCGCGCGGGCCTTCGACGGCGAGGAACTCGCCCGGGTCGAGACCGAGGACGGGTCGATCGGGCACGGAGAGATCCGGGTCGGTGACACAGTGGTCCTGGCCTTCGACCGCCGCCCGGAGTGGCCGACCATGCCGAGTCTGCTGCGTGTGTTCGTTCCGGATGCGGACGAGACGTTCGCCAAGTCGGTCGCCGCCGGGGCCGAGGTGGTCACAGAGCTGAGCGACAGCGCGTTCGGTCAGCGAGGGGGACGCATCAAGGATCCGTTCGGAAACATCTGGTGGGTGACGTGCCACATCGAGGACGTACCCGAGAACGTGATGTGGCAGCGAATGCAAGACCCGGTGTACGCCGAGCAGATGCGCGCGGCGCAAGCGACGCTCGATGCCGAGTTGAGCGGACGAAAGCACGGACGCAGCAGCGCTCCTGTGCGCTGACCACGCGGGTCACCCCGCCTTAGCGTGAGTTCATCGCAGGGTCCGTGATCGGCACGGGATCGTCTGGCATCCAGGCGATCCGTTCATCGCCGAGTTCGGCGTAGCCGGTCTTCCGCTCGCCACAGGTGGATCTCCCTCGCGCACATCCCGAGTCGGTCCTCGAGGCACACACCATCCAGTGGCTGGTCGATGCCGACGAGGTGTGTCCTGAGCTCGCCGACCGCAGGAACCCGATCAGAAGGCGTCGTTGATGGTGATCCGGTCGTACGTCGCCGGAAAGTCGTCGGCACCAAAGCAGTTCAGGGACGTGGTTTGCCCCACCTGAATCTGTTCCGTCGTGCAGTTGACCAGCGCCACCACTTCGCTTCCGTTCATGAACTTGATTTCTACGATCGCGCTGTCCGTCTCGTCCCGCGCGTTCGTGACTCGAAGACCCTCCACCTGTGCGTTACCGAGCGTGTCCTGGGTAACGGACCATCCGGGCGCATATTGAAATCCGGAGACCTCGAACGGTTGCCCCTCGGCAATCGTCAGCGGGTTGTCGGGGCCGCCCGGAGCAGCGTCGTCCACCTCTGCTGACTCGATCGCCTCGTTGACCTCGTTTCCCGCAAACGCCAGGAGAGCGACGCACCCGCCGATTGCCAGCACGAACACCGCGATCAGCGCGAGCAGGACATTGCGCAGCGTGTGCGACTTCTCCGGCGGCCGAGAGGGTGGTGGCTGGGGCGCAGACGGGGACGGACCGCTGTTCTGGACGCTATCGGTCCACCGGGCTCCGTCCCACCAGCGCATCACTCCCGATGGGTCGCGGTAATAGCCGGGGCCGGGTGATCCGGTGTTGCCTGGATTCGGATTATCGGACATCAGCGTTTCCTTCCGGCCGATGTGGATCCGGTTTCTTCAAGGTAGTGAGCCGAGGCACGTATCCGCAGGCCTACTCCGCGGAAACGAAAACAAACCGTAGGATTGATATATCGTCGTATTCAAACCGATAGTATGTGAGCGAGGCTGCGATGGGTTCGAATTCGTGAGTATCGACGGTTCTCCCCCGTTACCGGCTGCGGCGGCGCAGTCTCAGGCGGGCGCAGGTCCTTTGCCGAGCGCAGTCTTCACTGCGAAACCCGCCAAAAGTGTCCCGGCAGCCCATCGCTGGGCGAGCATCACGCGCGGCCGGGCGAACAGGAAACCCGCGATCTTCGCCGCTCCGAGCACGATCATCCCGTTGACAGCGACTGCGATCACGATCTGGACCGCGCCGAGTTGGAGGAGTTGCAGCCACACCGGGCCCGATTCCGGAGACACGAACTGGGGGAGCAGCGCGGCGTACATCACTGCGATCTTCGGGTTGAGCAGGTTGGTCAGAAGGCCCATCCCGAAGAGCCGGCGATCGCTTACCGGATCCAGTTCGCGAGGGGAGAACAGGCCGCGTCCGCCGGGGCGGATCATTCCCCAGGCCAGGTATGCGAGATACGCAGCGCCGGCCAGTTTCAGCACGGTGAACGCCGCAGGGACCGCGCCGAACACGACAGACAGACCGGCAACTGCCATCAGCAGATAGCAGAGGAATCCCACCCCCGTGCCCGCCAACGACACCAGGCCGGCGCGTCGGCCCTGCCCGATCGCGCGGGACGTCAGGTAGACCATGTTCGGCCCGGGGGTGAGCACCATGCCGAGCTCGATGAGGGCGATACCCCCTGCTGCGGCCGCATCGACGATCATCCGATTCCCCTCGAGAAGGCTGTCGACGCAGAATAAGCGGAATCGTCCGGCTGAGTCCGACCGCTCGGTGTCCGACCGCTCGGTCACGGTCCTGCACGTAAGGCCCCGCGAGGCTGCAGGGCTATGCCCCGCGCCCGCCGGGGACGCGGAGCATCTGCGCCTTTGTTACTCGACGATGGGGAAGATCGACTCGCCGTCTTCGGGGCTACCGTCGATCTGGCCGCGGTCCACGCGGGAATCCTCGACTATGACCCCGTCGACTACTTCCGCATGTTTGACGGTGCCGTCGTCCTCATCCGCATCTTCATCGATGACCTCGTCCACGAGGTCTTCGGTGAGTTCGTCGTCCGGCATCACCGCGACCGGCACTTCCGGCGGTGTTTCGGGCTCGATGTCGGGTTCTTCTTCGGCAAGCCGCTGGTCGAGCGATTCGCCTTCCTGCTCTTCGCGCTGTGTGGTGCCGAATTTGTCGGCTTCGCTCCATCCTTCGGGCGGATCGACAACTTCGTCGCCGTCGTCATTGCGTACTTCGTCCGCGTCGAGACCCTCGCTCGGGCTGAGGGTGTCGCCGGGCCCATCTTCGATACTCATACGGCATGAAATACCCGAGCCGGCAGGCCCCGAAACGAAGCGGGCTGTGGCGGAGACAACGAAAATGCCGGGCCGTGTGGGCCCGGCATTTCCTTGTCGGTGAGTTGAAGAGTCTTCGAGGGCCGGCGTCGTCGGCGGGCCCAGGAAGAGCTACCTCAGTCTTTAGCGGCGAACACCACGGCCGGTGACAGCCTTGACGAGGAACAGCAGGATCACAGCGCCGAGGAGGCAGGTCAGGAAGCTGAAGATCAGCCCACCGCCTTCGACATCGACACCGAACAGCTTCAGGAGGAAGCCGCCGATCAGGCCGCCGATCACACCGACAACAACGTTGAGGAGAATGCCCTGCTGGGCGTCAGTGCCCATGAACTTACTGCCGATCCAACCGGCCAAACCACCGATGATGATCCAGCCGAGGATTCCGAGTCCGAGCATCGCGCGGGTCCTTCCTTGAGACTTCGGTAGAGAGATTGACTAGCCCATACTGCTTCTTTGCCGAGGTGGTTATACCCGTTTTGTCAGGATCAAACCGTTGGTGCACAAAATTGTTCGTTCCCGGTGACTTTCCGGGCGCAGGTTCGGCGTGGACGGACCACTTCGCCGAACAACGCGTGCCCGCGGAGTCGCAGGACGCACACTGTTTCTCGTGCTCCCATCCACGACGGATAAGCCCGCCCGCGCGCCACTGGTGCTGGGAACGCTCATCCTCGTCGCGGCGGTCGCGAATCTCAATCTCGCCGTCGCCAATGTGGCCCTGCCCGATATCGGGAAAGCATTCGACAGCAGCCAGACCGACCTGAACCTCATCGCGGTCGGATACTCGCTGGGTTTGGCGGGGTCGGTGCTCTATCTCGGTGCGGTCGGCGACCGCTACGGCCGAAAAACGATGCTGGTGCTGGGCATGACGTTGTCGGTGCCGATCTCGCTACTCGCCGGTCTGGCGCCGACCACCGAGGTGTTGTTTCTGGCGCGGGTGCTCGGTGGCATATCCGCGGGACTGGCCTTCCCGACAACGCTGGCATTGATCACCGCGTTGTGGTCGGGTGCGGCGCGGACCCGGGCGATCGCATTGTGGTCCGCCATCGGCGGTGGTCTCACGTCGCTCGGCCCGCTCGTGGCAGGAGCACTGCTCGAGTGGTTCTACTGGGGATCGGTCTTCCTGGTGACGATTCCGCTGGCGGTGGCTGCCCTCCTCCTGACAATCGTGTTCGTTCCGAGGCACGTCAACGAGTCCACCGCTCCGGTCGACCACCTCGGCGGGGTCGTGTCTGTCGTAATGGTGGGGTCGCTCGTTCTCGGCATCACCTTCGCGCCGGTGAGCGGTATGCAGACCACCGCCGTCTCCGCGGGCGTGATCGCACTGGCAGCCGGGGCCGTGTTCGTCATCCGCCAGCTTCGGGCGCCGAACCCGCTGTTCGACCTGCGGGTCGCGCGTCGCCGAATCTTCTGGGTCGCGGCGGTGGCGGGCATCATCGTGTTCGGATCGCTGATGGGATCGATGTACGTCAGCCAGCAGTATCTACAGAACGTTCTCGGGTATTCGACACTGGCGGCGGGATCGGCTGCCTTGCCGGCCGCAGCGGTGATGGTGCTGGTGGCGCCGCAGTCCGCGAAACTCGTGGAGGCGTACGGTTCCCGGTTCACGTTGTTGTCGGGATACGTGCCGATTGCGCTCGCGTTGGTCCTGGCGCTGGTGCTGTGGGACGAGAACGCCCGCTACTGGTCGATCGCCCTCGTATTCATGTTGATCGGTGCCGGCATCGGCCTCGCAGGGACACCCGCCTCCCACTCGCTCACGAGTTCGGTTCCGGTCTCACGGGCCGGAATGGCATCGGGTACCTCGGATCTGCAGCGGGATCTCGGTGGCGCCATCATGCAGTCGACTCTCGGTGGACTCCTGACTGCCGGCTACACGGCTTCGTGGGCGGCGACGATCGCAAGCGCACCGGACGCTCAGTCCGTCAGCGAGCAAACGCAGGCAGCCCTCGAGAAGTCGTTTGCGGGTGCTGTGCACGTCGCGGAGAGCAACCCGCAATATGCGGAGCAGATCATGTCCGCGGCCCGCACCGCCTTTCTCGACGGTGACGATCGTGCGTACGCCGCAGCGATCGTGATCGTGGTCCTCGGAGCTCTGCTGGTGTTCTTCGTGTACCCGAAGCGCGACGGCGAAAAAGAACTTCTCGCGCACTACGCGGAGGAGGACTCCCTGGAAACGGCCGAGTAGCGATCGGCCGGGCCGCGTGCATCGCGGCTACCTGCCGGTCTACGACTCGGTGCGGCGCCGCGATAGCGTCGTGCCATGAGTTTCGTCGAGGCTTCACCCGCCGTTCGTACGCGCTTGTCCCGGGCGACGCTCCGGCGTGCGATGCTCACCGCCGTAGTCCTGGCTTTCCTCGCACTGGCGGCTGTCCCTGTGCACGAGGAGCTGTACACCGCAATCGCCCGCGCCATCGAGGCGTCGCCGCTGGCGGCGTTGGCGGGTGTGATTGCGGAGAAGGGGCCGCTGGTACTGGTTGCGACGTTTGCCGTGCTGGCGGTGCGGTCCTGGCTGCGCGACCGCCGCGCGCTCCGGATCATGGTGGCCGGTGGCGCAGGAGCCGTGGTGGCGTACCTGACAAGTGAGCTCGTCAAACTCGTCATCACCGAACCCCGGCCGTGCCGGGCATTCGACGTGACGACCGTCCTGGAGTGCCCCGAAGTGGGCGACTGGTCGTGGCCGTCGAACCACTCGGTGATCGCCGCGTCGCTGGCGACCGCCTGCGTTCTGGCCGTCCCGCGCATCATCTGGTTCGTTGCGCCCGTGGCGGTGCTGCTGGGATTCTCCCGGGTCGCCGGCGGCGTGCACTACGTGCACGACGTGCTCTCGGGTTTCGCCCTGGGCGTGCTCGTCGTCACGGGCATCACCGTTGCGCTGCTGCCCCTCGTCGACCGTCTCTACCTCCGGCTCCCGGACCGATTCGAGCGCACGGACTGACGCTCCGCGGGACGGCGTTCAGCTGATGAGTGCCGCTGCCAGTTCGCGGTAGTCGGCGGCCGGGAACGCGTTGGGATCGGCGGTCAGCACCTGGATGGCCACTTCGTCGGCGCCCGCGCGGTAATGCTTGTCGATGCCGGCGACGACGCGGTCGAGATCGCCCCACGGAATCAGCGCGTCCATCAGCCGGTGGCTGCCTCCCCCGGCCACGTCGTCCTCGGTGTACCCCAGACGCAGCAGGTTGTTCGAATAGTTCGGCAGTGACAGGTAGCCGCGCATGTATTCGCGCGCGATGCCACGAGCGGTGTCCTCGTCGCTCTCGAGCACGACGGCGACCTCCGGGGCGAGCAACGGACCGGCTCCGAGGATTTCGCGTGCCTGTGCGGTGTGTTCGGCAGGAACGAAGTACGGATGAGCGCCGGCCGCTCGTGCCGCAGACAGGGCGAGCATGCGCGGGCCGAGGGCCGCGAGGACACGGCGCTCGGCGGGAACCGGCGGCTGGGCGGCGTCGAGCGCGTCGAGGTACTCGACCATGTGGCTGTACGGCTTGGTGTAGGTGTGCGCAGCCTTCGCGTCGACGACGGGTGCGTGGCTGGTGCCCACGCCGAGCAGAAACCGGCCCGGGTGTTCCTCCTCGAAGCGCGCGACGGTCGCGGCGACGTCGGCCGGTTCCGCATGCCAGATGCTGACGATGCCGCTCGCGACGCCGAGGCGCGTCGTCGCATTCAGGACTTCGCCGTACACCGGCGGAACGCCCTCGCCGAATCCACCCGACGTCCACAGTCGCGCGTAGCCCAGATCGTCGAGTTCACGGGCCGCGTCGAGCGCAGCCTCCCCGGTCTTTCCGCTGAGCCAGAACCCGCCGCCCCACACACTCACTCGTCGCGTCATGCACTCGACGATAACCGGGACGGCGGCGCCTGAGCCCGGTACCTGAGCCGGAACGGCCGTCAACCAGGGGTTGACGAGCCCGGATCGTCAACCTAGCGTTGACGCATGGAACTCCTACGACCGACCCATCCCATTCGGCTCGACGACCTCATCGAAGGAATCAAGCAAGTCCATCCCGACGTCCTCGACCAACTCTCCGACGCCGTGATCGCCGCAGATCACCTGGGCGACATCGCGGATCACCTCATCGGCCACTTCGTCGACCAGGCGCGACGTTCGGGTGCGTCATGGTCCGAGATCGGCGCCAGCATGGGCGTTTCCAAACAGGCCGCCCAGAAGCGATTCGTTCCGAAGCGAGAGAACGACCTGGATCCCGAGCAGGGGTTCTCCCGATTCACGCCCCGTGCCAAGAACGTCGTCATGGCGTCGATGAACGCAGCCCGGGCCGCGGGCAACCCCGAGATCGCCCCGGCGCACCTCGCTCTCGGTCTCCTCACCGACACAGACTCGTTCGCTGCGCAGGCGCTCGTTGCCCAGGGGGCCGATCTCGAGGCGCTGCGCTCTTCGATCGCAAGCGCCCTGCCTGCCCCGTCGAGTGAGCCGCTGCCCGAACTGATCCCGTACGACGCACAGGTCCGGAAGATACTCGAGCTGACGTTCCGGGAGGCTCTGCGCCTCGGGCACAACTACGTGGGGAGCGAGCACATCCTTCTCGCCGTGCTCGAAGTGGAGAACGGTTCCGGCGTGCTGTCGGCGGCCGGACTAGGCAAGACACGCACGGAAGCGGAGATACAGAAGATGCTCGGTGAGACCCAGGGGACCCCCCAGGATTGAGACCGCGCCGAATCGGTTTGTCACGGGGTTGTTCGGGTACTCGAAGAGTCCAAGGCGCACTTACCGATCGGAGTTTTCGATATGGCAGGGCAACCCCCTAAGGTTTCGGGCGCACCCGCGTCCATCGAGCCACAGCTCACAGAACCCACGACACCGGTTGACACTCCCGAGGCGAAGCCCGACCAGCAGCAGCCGGCGGGCGTGACCGCAACGGGCAACAAGGTCGACATCGACGGTGCCCGCGCCCAGAGCGGCGCGTTCCTCACTACCGCGCAGGGCGCGCGTCTCACCGATACCGATCATTCCCTCAAGGCAGGGGCACGTGGACCTGTTCTTCTGCAGGACCATCACTTCCGCGAAAAGATCACCCATTTCGACCACGAACGCATTCCCGAGCGGGTAGTCCATGCACGCGGCGCCGCCGCCCATGGAGTGTTCCGCGCCAACGGTGCAGCGACCACCGTCACCAAGGCCGGCTTCCTGAAGAAGGGCGCGGAAACTCCTGTCTTCGTGCGGTTCTCGACCGTCCTCGGTTCGAGAGGTTCGGCGGACGCCGTTCGCGACACGCGTGGATTCGCGACCAAGTTCTACACCGACGAGGGCACTTTCGACCTGGTCGGTAACAACATTCCCGTGTTCTTCATCCAGGACGCCATCAAGTTCCCGGATGTCATCCACGCCGGAAAGCCGCACCCCGACAGGGAGATTCCGCAGGCACAGAGCGCGCACGATACGTTCTGGGACTTCGTCTCGCTCCACACCGAGGCCACCGCGCACACGATGTGGAACATGTCCGACCGCGGTATTCCGCGCTCGTACCGGATGATGGAGGGCTTCGGCGTCCACACCTTCCGGCTCATCAACGACGCGGGCGAGACTTCTCTCGTCAAGTTCCACTGGAAGCCACGTCTGGGCGTGCATTCGCTGGTGTGGGAAGAAGCCCAGATGATCAACGGCTTCGACCCCGATTACCACCGCCGCGACCTCGCCGACGCCATCGAGGCCGGGGTATACCCGGAATGGGATCTCGGGGTCCAGGTGTTCCCCGACAATCCGGAACAGACCTTCGAGGGCATCGATCTGCTCGACCCGACGAAGATCGTGCCGGAAGAGTTCGCTCCGGTGCAGATCATCGGCACCATGGTGCTCAACGCCAACCCCACCAACTTCTTCGCGGAGACCGAGCAGGTCGCGTTCCATCCCGGCCACCTCGTGCCCGGTATCGACGTCACCGACGACCCGCTGTTGCAGGGGCGCCTGTTCTCCTACCTCGACACGCAGATCACCCGGCTCGGCGGGCCGAACTTCGGTCAGATTCCGATCAACCGCCCGCACGCCCCCGTCAACGACATGCTGCGCGACGGGTTCCACCAGCACGCGGTACACAAGGGCGTCGCGCCGTACAAGCCGAATTCCCTCGATGCCGGGTGCCCGTTCGCGGCAGGTGCCGACGAAGGCGCCTTCATCGACTTCCCGGTCGAGTTGCAGGCGGCACAGAAGGAACGCGCCTTGTCGCGGAGTTTCGACGACCACTACTCGCAGGTCCGCCAGTTCTACAAGAGCCTGTCGGAGATCGAGAAGGAACACGTCGCGTACGCGTACACCTTCGAACTCGGCAAGTGCTACGAGCAGACGATCAAGGAGCGCCAGCTCCAGATCCTCGCCAACATCGACGCCGATCTGTGCGCGACAGTGGCAGCAGGGCTCGGTCTCGAGGCTCCCGCACCCACGATCGAACTCGTCGATCCTGCCCCGAGCCCGGCCCTGTCACAGGTGGGTAAGACGTGGCCGGTTCAGGGCCGCATCATCGGTATCGTCGCGGACGACACCAGCGACCTCGATCAGGTGCAGGCTGCTGTGACGGCGATCGACGGCGCGGATTGTGTCCCGCTGGTCATCGCACCGCACGGCGGAAAGCTCGGCGGTGTGGTCCCGATCTCCCGGACGTTCCTCACCGCACGGTCCGTCGAGTTCGACGCGGTTCTCTTCGCCACCCCCGCATCCGATCCACGGGCTCGGGTCCTCGTCGACGAGACTCTCCGGCACCAGAAGGCAGTCGCCGCGTGGGGTGACGGCCAGGCGTTGTTCGAGGGCGTCGCGGCACCGGGCGTGGTCTCTGCGACCGGTCCGGAAGACGCTGTCGGTGCGGTGTTGGAGCTGCTCGGTACCCACCGAGTCTGGGAACGAACCGCAATGTGACAGAGTTCACCTGAGCGCGACTTACGGTTTCGAAAGCGCCGCGTTATTCTTTCGTTACCTCTGGCCGCAGCTGATGTTCATCGCTGCGGCCAGTTGTTGTTTACGGGCCTCTCAGATGCCCGTGGTCGCGCGAGGATAGGCCGCCTCCGTGTCGGTGAGAACGTTCACCACATAGGGGATCCCCGACGAGAAAGCCCTGTCGAGGGCCGGGCCGATCGCCCGGGGATCGGCGACCATCTCACCCCCGGCACCCAACGCGACCGCTACCTGGTCGTAGCGGGTGCCGGGGGTGAGGTCTGCCGCGACGTCATACCCGTACAACATCTGCATCGGCCCCTTCTCGAGCCCCCACGCCGAGTTGTTCCCCACCACGATCACCACCGGCAGCCGGTGCCGCACGAGGGTGTCGACGTCCATCAGCGACATCCCGGCGGCTCCGTCGCCGAGCAGCAACACGACCTGGCTCGACGGCCGCGCTATCCGCGCCGCGATCGCCGCCCCCAGACCGGCACCGAGGCATCCGTACGGTCCGGGGTCGAGCCACAGGCCCGGCTTTCGCGGCTCGACGAACTTTCCCGCGAAGGACACGAAGTCACCGCCGTCCCCGATGACGACGGCGTCGTCGGCCAGGCGCGGGAGAAGCTCACCGTAGATGCGGGCCGGATGGATGGGGTCCGAGTCGGCGGACAGCAGCGCGGTATCGCGAGCGGCCGCCTCAAGCGTGAGAGCGCGCAACCGGTCCGCCCACGCCCGAATATCCGGCCTTGCGGGCAAGGCCGAGAGAATGCCGTCGAAGCACGCCGTGAGATCCCCGGCCGCGGAGGCCGCGAGTTCGGCATGTGCCGAGATCTGGCCGGGGGAGTCCGCAATGTGCACGACCTGGGCGGCCGGCCCGCCGTCGCGGCCTCCGAACCGTCCGTACCCGAGCCGGAAATCCAGCGGGGTGCCCACGACCAGCACGAGATCGCACGTGCCGACCGCCGCGCTCCGTGCTTTGCTGACGAGCAGCGGATGACCGCCGGGGACGATGCCGCGTCCCATGCCGTTGGTGATCACCGGTATGCCCAGTTCGTCGACGAACCAGAGGGCCGCGTTCTCGGCGCCGTCCGCCCACACATCGGTGCCCAGGACGAGCAGGGGCCGTTCCGCGCTGGTCAGCAGCCGGGCGATCTCGGCCAGGTCCTCCAAATCCGGCTCGAGGCGGGAACGCACATGCGCCTGCGGCCGCGGCGCCGTCACTCGTCCGTACAGCTCGTCCATCGGGACATCAACGAAAGCCGGTCCGCGATGCGGGGATTCGGCCGCGGTGAACGCCGCATCCACCGTCGGGCCGACCTCACCGACGGTGCGGGCCGTCTCCGACAACTTGGTGACCGACCGGAACAACGGGGGCTGATCCAGTTCCTGGAGACTGCCCGTGCCCCAGCGCGCATTGGGGGCGCGGCCGCCCAGTACGACCAGTGGCGAGCCCGCGAAGTGGGCCTGCGTGACGGCGCTGATCCCGTTCGTGACGCCCGGCCCGGCGGTGAGTACCGCAAGGCCCGGATGCCGCTCGAGCTTGCCGGTCGCCTCCGCCGCGAACACCGCCGTCTGCTCGTGTCGCACGTCGACGAGACGCATCCTCGACTCGCCTTTCACCGCGGCGTCGTACAGGGGGAAGACGTGGGCGCCGGAGAGGGTGAACATCGTCTCCACACCGTGTGCGCGGGCCACAGCGGCGGCGTGATCGCCACCGTGCCCTTCCAATTCGGGGCTCATGCGCCCGAACGCTACGACGCGGCGGAGGGCCGTGGGTTCGGTTCGAAGGAACCCGGGGCGTCAGGCGAATCTCGAGGTGGCGCGCACCGCCGCGTTGCGCGCGGTGGTGAACCGGGTGGCGGTCGCGACCCCGGCCAGCATCCGGGAGGCCCGCACGAGTCGCTGGGTGCGGTGCCGGCGCGCGCGGTCGTAGCGATGGAGGGCTTCGGTGACGGGGTGGTCGCGAAGCAGGACGGCGAGCGCGGAGGCGTCGACGATCGCCTCGCAGGCACCGCGGCCGAGGTTGGGTGCCATCGCGTGTGCGGCGTCGCCGATGAGGGCCACCTTGCCGCGGACGTACGACGGCAGCGGTGGCGACTGGTACAGGTCGTGATGCAGCACCATAGAGGGGTCGAGGCGATCGAGTACGTCGAGGACCGCGGGGTGCCACTCGCGGAAGCGCTCGCGGAGGTCGGGAACACCGCCGGTCGAGTCGGCCGGCGCGCGGACCGCCGCGAACCAGTTGGTGAGGTCGCCGTCCCGGGGTGTGATCCCGAACAGCGCGTTCGGTCCCCAGCTTTCGCTCAGTGAGGCGGCACGCCCGTCGACCCATCCTCGCCATGCGGTGAATCCGGTGTAGACCGGCCGGAACCGCGACCCGAAGAGGGCGTCGCGGGTCGCGCTCCCGATGCCGTCGGCGCCGACCACGACGTCGTATCCGGAGAGATCCGGTGCCGCCGGCGCAGGGTGACCGAAGTGCACTGTGCCATCCGGTAACCCGGCGGACAGGAGCTCGAGCAACGGCGGCCGCGACAGGAGGACGGCGGGCCGCCGGAGATTCTCGAGGCGCGCGATGGGCAGGCCGTCCCAGCGCAGGAACCACCCCGAGGTCTGCAGCACTCCCCGTTTCTCGGCCTCGCCTCCGAGGCCGGCGACCTCGAGCGAGGCAAGTGCCTCGGGCCACAGTCCCAGCGCGGTTCCGGTGGGAGGCAGGCCCTCCGCGCGTTCGAATACGTCGACGTGCCAGCCGAAGCGGACGAGTGCGTTCGCAGCGGTGAGCCCGCCGATGCCCCCACCGAGAATCGCGGCCTTCCCTGCGTGTGTCCCGCTCATGCACCGCAATCTACTACGTTTGTAGTGTGGTGTCACTACAAACGTAGTGACCGGTTTATGCTGGGACCGTGACCGACAAGCGTGCCGCTGTGCTCGACGCCGCCATCGAGGTTCTGGGAGGGGACGGGGTGCGTGCCCTCACCCATCGCCGCGTCGACGCACGTGCGGGTGTTCCCGCAGGTTCGACGTCGAACTACTTCCGGACCCGGGGTGCACTCGTCGAGGGGGTACTCGATCGCCTCCTCGAACGTGATCGCCAGGATCTGGCGGCACTGACGGTGGACGGCACGGCACCGGACCGACGAGGCCTCGAGGTCCTGTTGCGGGAGTACGTGCTCTACGCGACCGGTCCGGACGCGGTGCGCACCCGCGCGCGACTGGCGCTGTTCGTCGAATCGACCACGGTCCCGGCTCTGCGCGAGTCGGTGGGAGCGAGGCGCGGAGAACTGCGGGCGTGGGGCAGGGAAATCCTTGCCGCGCTCGGCGCCGACGACCCCGAGACCGCCGCGCAGATCGTGGTGGACTACGTCGACGGGGTGATCCTCCACCGCCTCACCTCCGAGGACGACGCGACGGACCCGCAGACCGGCATCGGCAGGATCCTCGACGCCGTCCTGCAGCGAACCGCGGTTATGTGAACGGCTCGTCACAGGCGTGTCAACGGGGAATTTACGCAGGTCAGCCCCAAGGTAGGGCAGCCTATGTTGCATTACCCCCGGTGACCTGGCATATCGTTTCCTCCAGAGCGGTGGGCCCACGATGTCCCACCGGTCGCCAGACCCGTCTCGTGCTGCCGACAAAAGGCACCCGCACCGTCGCGGATGAGCGGATACTGGCGGTGTCGAAGGTATCGGGACACCCGGCCGATACCCGTCTACGGCAGTAGATGGCCATCAGCGCTGCTGGTCGTCGGTGCTATCGCACGCAACGAAGGCTAGGTATGACTCTTCTCCCCGGGCCTCAAGGGCTCTACCACCCCTCGAACGAGCACGATTCCTGTGGCGTCGCGTTCGTTGTCGACATGCACGGTCGCCGAAGCCGCGACATCGTCGAGAAGGCGATCACCGCGCTCGTCAATCTGGAGCATCGCGGTGCTGCGGGAGCGGAGCAGAACACCGGCGACGGCGCCGGCATCCTCATTCAGATTCCCGACGCGTACTTCCGCGCTGTCATCGACTTCGACCTTCCCGCCGAAGGTGCCTACGCGACCGGTATCGCCTTCCTGCCCAAGGGCACGGAAGCCGCCGATGAGGCTGTTGCACAGGTGAACCGCATCGTCGAGGAAGAGGGTCTCGAGGTCCTCGGCTGGCGTGAGGTGCCCGTGGACGAGTCGGAACTCGGCTCCATGGCGATCGACGCCATGCCGACCTTCCGCCAGATCTTCGTCGCGTCGGGCGCCCGCGCCCTGACCGGCATCGACCTCGAGCGCCGTGCCTACGTGGTGCGCAAGCGCACCGAGCACGAACTCGGACACGAGGGCCCCGGCGAGGACGGCCCCGGCCGCGAGACCGTGTACTTCCCGAGCCTGTCGGCGTCGACCTTCGTCTACAAGGGCATGCTCACCACGCCGCAGCTCAAGGGCTTCTACGTGGACCTCCAGGACGAGCGCGTCGAGTCGGCTCTCGGTCTGGTGCACTCGCGCTTCTCCACGAACACCTTCCCGTCGTGGCCTCTCGCGCATCCCTTCCGTCGCGTCGCACACAACGGCGAGATCAACACCGTCACCGGCAACGCCAACTGGATGCGTGCACGTGAGGCACTGATCGAGAGCGACATCTTCGGCGGTCGCGACAAGCTCGAGAAGATCTTCCCGGTGTGCACCCCGGGTGCCTCGGATACCGCGCGGTTCGACGAGGTTCTCGAACTTCTCCACCTCGGTGGCCGCAGCCTGCCGCACGCGGTGCTCATGATGATCCCGGAGGCGTGGGAACGGAACACGGCCATGGATCCGGCCCGTCGTGCGTTCTACGAGTACCACTCCGCGCTCATGGAGCCGTGGGACGGCCCCGCGTCGGTGTGCTTCACCGACGGTGTCGTCATCGGTGCGGTGCTCGACCGCAACGGTCTGCGCCCGTCGCGCGCCTGGGTCACCGACGACGGCCTGGTCGTGATGGCGTCCGAGGTGGGTGTGCTCGACATCCCCGCCGAGAAGATCGTGAGCAAGCGGCGCCTGCAGCCGGGCCGGATGTTCCTCGTCGACACGGCCAAGGGCCGCATCGTCGAAGACGAGGAGATCAAGCGCGAACTCGCCGCCGAACTCCCGTACCAGGAGTGGGTCGAGAAGGGCGTCACCCGTCTCGAAGACCTGCCGCAGTCGAAGTACACCTACATGTCGCACGAGCGGGTGGTGTTGCGGCAGCAGGTGTTCGGATACACCAACGAAGAGGTCGACCTTCTCGTCAAGCCGATGGCTGCCACCGGTGGTGAGGCGCTCGGTTCCATGGGCACCGACACCCCGATCGCTGTGCTGTCGTCGCGGCCGCGGATGCTGTTCGACTTCTTCTCCCAGCTGTTCGCGCAGGTGACCAACCCGCCGCTGGACGCGATCCGCGAAGAGATCGTCACCAGCATGGGCGGGATGCTCGGGCCCGAGGGCGACCTGCTCGACCCCACCGCCGCGTCGTGCCGGCGCATCCTGCTCTCCGCACCGGTGATCGACAACGACGATCTGCAGAAGCTCATCCACGTCAACGACGAGAAGCAGTTCCCGGGCTTCAGCAGCGTCATCATCCGCGGCCTGTACCCGGTCGCGGAAGGCGGAGCCGGTCTGGAGCGGGCGCTCGCGAGCATTCGCGCGCAGGTGTCCCAGGCCATCGAGAAGGGCGCACGCCTGATCGTGTTGTCGGACCGCGAGTCCGACGAGAAGCTCGCGCCGATCCCGTCGCTGCTGCTCACCTCCGCGGTGCACCACCACCTCGTGCGGGAGAAGACGCGCACGCAGGTCGGTCTGCTCGTCGAGGCGGGCGACGCCCGCGAGGTGCACCACATCGCCGCGCTGTGCGGTTTCGGTGCGGCCGTGGTCAATCCGTACATGGCGTTCGAGAGCATCGACGAGTTGCTGCAGAACGGCGACCTGCCGGAGGGCATGACCCTCGACAAGGCCATCGCCAACTACATCAAGGCCGCGTCGAAGGGCGTCCTCAAGGTGATGTCCAAGATGGGCATCTCCACGCTCGCCTCGTACACCGGCGCGCAGCTGTTCCAGGTCATCGGCCTGTCGCAGGACCTCGTCGACGAGTACTTCACCGGCCTGCAGTCGCATCTCGGGGGTGTCGGCCTCGAAGAGATCGCCCACGACGTGGCAGCCCGTCACCGGTCGGCATTCCTCGACCGGCCGTCCGAGCACGCGCACCGCGAGCTCGAGGTGGGCGGCGAATACCAGTGGCGTCGTGAAGGCGAGTACCACCTGTTCAACCCGGACACGGTGTTCAAGCTCCAGCACGCCACCCGCACCGGTCAATACAAGGTGTTCAAGGAGTACACGAAGCTCGTCGACGACCAGTCGCAGCAGCTCGCGTCGCTCCGTGGCCTGTTCGAGTTCAAGACCGGTTTGCGCCCCGCCGTGCCTCTCGAGGAGGTCGAGCCGGCGAGCGAGATCGTCAAGCGGTTCTCCACCGGTGCGATGAGCTACGGCTCCATCTCGTCGGAGGCCCACGAGACTCTCGCGATCGCGATGAACCGTCTCGGCGGCCGATCGAATTCCGGTGAGGGCGGCGAACATCCCGACCGCTTCACGCCGGACGAGAACGGCGACTGGCGGCGCTCGGCGATCAAGCAGGTCGCGTCCGGCCGGTTCGGTGTGTCGTCGCACTACCTGACGAACTGCACCGATATCCAGATCAAGATGGCGCAGGGCGCCAAGCCCGGCGAGGGCGGTCAGCTCCCGCCGCACAAGGTGTACCCGTGGGTCGCCGAGGTGCGCGGCTCCACGCCGGGCGTCGGCCTGATCTCGCCGCCGCCGCACCACGACATCTACTCCATCGAGGATCTCGCCCAGCTGATCCACGACCTGAAGAACGCCAACCCGGAAGCCCGCATCCACGTGAAGCTGGTGTCCGAACTCGGCGTCGGCACGGTCGCGGCGGGCGTGTCCAAGGCGCATGCCGACGTGGTGCTCATCTCCGGTCACGACGGTGGCACCGGCGCGTCGCCGCTGACCTCGCTCAAGCACGCCGGCGCACCCTGGGAGATCGGCCTGGCCGAGACCCAGCAGACGCTCATGCTCAACGGTCTGCGCGACCGCATCGTGGTGCAGGTCGACGGCCAGATGAAGACGGGTCGCGACGTCATCGTCGCGGCGCTGCTCGGAGGCGAGGAGTTCGGTTTCGCTACCGCGCCTCTCGTGGTCTCGGGTTGCGTCATGATGCGTGTCTGTCATCTCGACACCTGCCCCGTGGGTGTCGCGACGCAGAACCCGGTGTTGCGCAAGCGGTTCACCGGCAAGCCGGAGTTCGTCGAGAACTTCATGCTCTACATCGCCGAAGAGGTGCGCGAGTACCTCGCGGAGCTGGGCTTCCGCAGTCTCGACGAGGCGATCGGGCAGGTCGACTGCCTCGACACCCGCAAGGCTGTGGACCACTACCGCGCGTCGAAGCTGGACCTGTCGCCGTTGCTGCAGAAGGTCACCTCGCCCATCTACGGCGAGCAGGACATGCACTGCACCAAGGAACAGGACCACGCACTCGACAAGGCGCTCGACAACGAGCTGATCGCCAAGGCGCAGCAGGCTCTCGAGTCCGGCACGCCCGTCGAGATCGACACGGCCGTCACGAACGTCAACCGCACGGTCGGCACGATGCTCGGCCACGAGGTCACCAAGAAGTACGGCAAGGACGGCCTGCCGGACGGCACGATCGACATCACGTTGACGGGATCGGCCGGTAACAGCTTCGGTGCCTTCGTGCCTCGCGGTATCACGCTGCGCCTGTACGGGGACGCGAACGACTTCGTCGGCAAGGGCTTGTCGGGTGGCCGCATCGTCGTGCGTCCCCCGCTCGACGCCGCACCGGGATTCGTGCCGGAAGACAACATCATCGCCGGCAACGTGATCCTGTTCGGCGCCACCGGCGGTGAGGTTCTCATCCGCGGTGTCGCAGGCGAGCGTTTCGCAGTCCGCAACTCCGGAGCCACGGCCGTCGTCGAAGGCGTCGGCGACCACGGCTGCGAGTACATGACGGGTGGCAAGGTCGTCATCCTCGGCAAGACCGGCCGCAACTTCGGTGCGGGCATGTCCGGTGGCGTCGCGTTCGTGTACAACCCGGACAAGGACTTCGAGGACAACCTGAATACCGAGCTGGTCGACCTCGAGGATCTCGAGGGCGAAGACTTCGTCTGGCTCAAGGGCGCGGTCGAACGGCATCGTGACGAAACGGGCTCCGACGTTGCAGCCCGCATCCTGGCCGACTGGTCACAACAAGTCAGCCACTTCGCGAAGGTCATGCCTCGCGATTACAAGAAGGTGCTCATGGCTATCAAGGACGCCACCATTCGTGGTGGGAACGTGGACGAGGCGATCATGGAGGCAGCTCGTGGGTGATCCAAGCGGCTTCCTCAAGCACGGGTCACGCGAGACTCCGGTCCGTCGTCCCGTCCCCCTCCGGCTGCTCGACTGGAAGGAGGTCTACGAGCCTTTCCCGCTCGAGACCCTCCAGGTCCAGGCGAGCCGCTGCATGGACTGCGGTATTCCCTTCTGCCACAACGGCTGTCCGCTCGGAAACCTGATTCCCGAGTGGAACGACCTGGCGTACAAGGGCAAGTGGGAGGACGGCATCGAACGTCTCCACGCCACCAACAACTTCCCGGAGTTCACCGGGCGGCTGTGCCCGGCACCCTGTGAGGCGTCGTGTGTCCTGGGCATCAACCAGGATCCCGTGACGATCAAGCAGGTCGAGGTCGAGCTGATCGAGAAGGCCTTCGAGGACAACCGCGTCAAGCCGGTGCCGCCGTCGAAGCTCACCGGTCGCAAGGTGGCGGTCGTCGGGTCGGGTCCGGCAGGACTTGCTGCGGCGCAGCAGCTTACGCGCGCCGGGCACACGGTCACGGTGTTCGAGCGGGCCGATCGCATCGGCGGACTGCTCCGCTACGGCATTCCCGAGTTCAAGATGGAGAAGCGGTTCATCGACCGCCGTCTCGCACAGATGGAGGCCGAAGGCACCGTCTTCCGGACCGGAGTGAACGTCGGGGTCGACATCACGGCCGACGAACTGCGCGAGCAGTTCGACGCCGTGGTCCTCGCCGGCGGTGCGACCGTCGCGCGCGACCTGCCCATCCCCGGGCGCGAACTCGACGGGATCCATCAAGCGATGGAGTTTCTGCCGATCGCCAACCGTGTCCAGTTCGGTGACCTCCCCGCGCCGACCATCACGGCGGAAGGCAAGAAGGTCGTCATCATCGGTGGCGGCGACACCGGCGCCGACTGCCTCGGTACGTCACACCGTCAGGGTGCGGTGAGCGTCAGCCAGTTCGAGATCATGCCGCGCCCGCCGGAGCAGCGCGCCGACTCGACGCCGTGGCCGACGTACCCGTTGATGTACCGCGTCTCTTCGGCACACGAAGAGGGCGGCGACCGTGTCTTCTCCGTCAACACCGAGCAGTTCGTCGGCGAGGACGGCAAGGTCACGGGTCTCCGCGCCCACGAGGTGCGCATGGTGAACGGCCGTTTCGAGAAGGTCGAGGGAAGCGACTTCGAACTCGAAGCCGATCTCGTCCTCCTCGCGATGGGCTTTGTCGGGCCCGAGAAGCCGGGCCTGCTCACGGATCTCGGTGTTGACCTCAACGAGCGCGGCAACGTCGCCCGCTCCGAGGAGTGGTCCACCAATGTCGACGGCGTGTTCGTCGCCGGCGACATGGGTCGTGGCCAGTCTCTCATCGTGTGGGCCATCGCCGAGGGTCGCGCATGCGCGGCGGCAGTGGATCGATTCCTCGAGGGAGCAACGGCGCTTCCCGTTCCGATCACCACCAGCACCATGCCGCAGCGCTGACGCTGCCGAACGACAGGCGGGGCCGCACACGAGAGTGTGCGGCCCCGTTTGTCTCTTCCCGGACCTACCGGAGGGTCCGGCCGGCGAAACGGCGCGTCGCGGCCGCGTATTCGGCGGCGAGGTCGTCGACGATGGATTTCACCGGCGTGACGCCGTCGATGAGGCCCAGACCCTGGCCCGCGGCCCAGATGTTCTTCCACCGCCCCTGCACGTCCGCACCGGCGTTGTAGTCACGGCCGGCCGGTGCGGTGAGGGCGTCGGGATCGAGACCGTTCGCAATCAGGCTGGGACGCAACCACGAGGCGCTGGTTCCGGTGATGCCGGAGCTGACGACGAGGTCGTCCGGTCCGTGCTCGACGACCATCTGCTTGTAGTCGGGGGACGCCATGCTTTCCGTCGCCGTCAGGAACCGGGTGCCCATGTAGACGAGATCGGCGCCGGCCGCGACGGCACCTGCCACACCCCAGCCGTCGGCGATGCCCCCGCCGATGACGAGCAGTCCGTCGAAGAACTGCCGCACGGCGGAGACGAACGCGAACGGGGAGAGATGGCCCGTGTGCCCCCCGGCTCCCGCCGAGATGCACGCGAGTCCGTCGACTCCGAAGCCGGCGGCTTTACGGGCGAGCCGGACGGACACCACATCTGCGAGCACCAGCCCGCCGTATCCCTTGACCGTCTCCATCACCGGTTCCGGAGACCCCAGAGCCGTGATGACCACAGGCGGGCGATGCTCGGCGACCAGGCGCAAGTCCTCCTCGAGCCGCTGGTTGGAGCGGTGGGTCACCAGATTCACCGCCCACGGTGCGGCATCCGGTCCCGCGGCCGCGACACCGTCGGAGATCGTCCCCATCCAGCGGTCGAGTTCGGCGGTCGTGCGGCAGTTGGGCGTGGGGAAGGAGCCCACGATTCCGGCCGCGCTCGCTGCGATGACGAGTTCCGGGCCCGACACCAGGAACATCGGGGCCGCGACCACCGGGATGCGCACGCGCGCGGGAAGGCCGACCGGAGTGGAGTGGGGTGCTGTGGACATGCTCATAGGGATTCCAGGAGGTCGGTGCGGATGTGGCGTCGCAACAGTTTGCCTACCGCGTTGCGCGGCAGGGTGTCGACGAGTTCGATGCGTTCGGGCAGTTTGAACGACGCGATGTCCCGCGCGCGAAGGTGCGCCGTCAGATCGTCGAGTGTCGGGGTGGCACCGGCAGTGGGAACCACGACTGCACAGCATTTTTCGCCGAGTACCTCGTCGGGGATACCGATGATCGCGACTTCGGCGACCGCCGGGTGGTCCTGCAGCAGCCCTTCGATCTCTGCCGGTGCGATGTTCATGCCGCCCCGGATGACGATCTCCTTGATCCGGTCGACGAAGCGCAGGTACTCGCCGTGCTCACCGCACAACTCGAAAACGTCACCGCTGCAGAGGAAGCCGTCCTCGTCGAACGGGGACGACGTCGCGGTGCCCTCGAGGTAACCCGCGAAGACGGTGGGCCCCTTCAACCGGAGTTCGCCGCGGCCGCCGATGGTGTCGACCAGGGCGCCGGTCACGGGATCGATGAGGCGTACCTCGGTGCTGCGGCTCAGACGCACCACCCAGGACTGGTCCGGCGCCGCGTAGTTCGGCAGATGCTGAGCGCGGACGGTCGGGTCCGGGATGTCGCCCGGTGCACCGAGAAGGCACACGCCCTCGTTGGATCCGAAGAAATTGATCACCTCGACCCCGTGGTCGTTCTGCCAGGACGCCACGACGGACGGCGGCAGCGGTGCGCCACCCGCCCCGACGCGCGCGAGCGACGAAAGGTCGAACTTGCCGCGCAGGTCGTCGTTCTTGAGCAGCATCGTCAGGATCGCCGGGGGCATGGTGGTGTGGGTGGCCCGGTGGTGCTGGATCTGGCCCAGATAGACCGCGATGTCCAGGGGGTGGTGGTGGACGAGGTGACCCCCACCGAGGAGCCAGGGCAGCAACGCCGCTGCGAACCCGGCCATGTTCACCAAGGGGAACGGGTTCACGAGCACGGAATCCTCCGTGGTTTCGAGGCCGTCCTGCACTCCTCGGCCCACCGCGAGCCAATCCGCGTGGCACCGGGGTACGCCCTTGGGCGCTGCCTCGGTACCGCTCGTCCAGCACACGGTGACCCGGTCGTTGACCGTGCGCACCACTGCGGCCGCATAGGCATCGGCCTCGTCGAGATGGGGTGCGGGCACCGATGCGGTGTCGATCTCGACGGCCTGTTCCGGCACGTGCGGTCCGAAAGCGAATACGGTGCCGAGGGTCCGGTGGCCGGAGGCCAGTTCCGACGCTTCGGTGGCGAGCGAGCGGTCGCCGAGTCTACCCACAGTGACGACGGCGACGGCAGAACACGCATCGACGATGCCGGACAGTTCGTGACCGCGATACGACGCGGGCATCGGGGCCGCCACGGCGCCGAGGCGCCACAGTGCCAGGTAGGTGGCGGTGAGGGCGACCGAATTGGGCATCTGCACGGCAACCGTGTCGTCCTGCCGTATTCCACGCGCGTGGAATACGGCTGCGACCCGCCGCACGAACTCGTCGAGTTCCTGCCACGTCAGCGACCGGGGCTGTGCCCCGGTGAGATCCGCCAAATTGGCCGGGTCGGTGGTCGCGGCATGCGAAGGCCTGCGCTGTACCCAGGATTCGAAGAGGTCCGGGAGCGTCTCGTCCTGCCACCAGCCCCGTTCCAGGTATTCGGAGACTGTGGCGTCGGGATGGCACGCGCGTGCGGTGGGCGGGTGGGAAAGCGGTGTGGACATCAGGGGGCCTTTCGCGAAGTCCGGGTGGGAAAGTGGTCGCGGGTATCGCTCACAGCCGGCGGAGCACCAGGGCTGAGCCGAGACCGAGGGCTGCGGGGATGGTGACGAGCGCGTGCTCGCCTCCGGTGCGTTCGAGCTGGTCGAGTGCGTGAGCCACGAGAATGCCGCCGGTGGCCCCGAGCGGATGTCCGACGGCGAGAGCGCCGCCGTGGACATTGACGCGGGCCGGGTCGAGGTGCAGTTCCTCGATCATCATCAACGGTGTCACGGCGAAGGATTCGTTGATTTCGACAACGTCGAGGTCCTGCGCCGTGATGCCGGCACGTGCGAGCGCCCGGTTCGAGGCGACCACGGGAGCGGTCAGGAGCGGTGAGCGGACCGCGCTCTGCGCCGTCCCGACGATCTGGGCGCGGGGCCGCCTCGACAGGGCCGCACCGGCTTCGGCGTCACCGATCAGAATCGCGGAGGCTCCGTCTGCCAGCTGAGGCGCGGTGGCGATTGTGTGCAGTCCCGCCGCCGGGCGCGGTGAATCCGGTAACCGGCGGGCGACCCGCTCCCACCCGGCGTCTTCTCCGAAGAGTGCGGGCAGCGCGGCGAAATCGTCGAGTGTCACTCCGGGGCGCGGGCCCTCGTCCGAATCGAGTTCGGTATCGCCGACTTTCATGCTGATCAGTGACGGCGAGGGGGGCGCGGTGGCGGCACGCCCGTGCGAGGCGACCGCGTAGGCATCGAGCAACTCGCGGGTGAACCCGTACCGTGCCGCCGTGAGATCGGCCGACACCCCGATGGTGACGAACCCGGTGCGTTCACCGAGTTCGGGGTCCACAGCGATCGGGGGCGAATCGGAGAACATCGGCACCCGGGACATCGATTCGACGCCCCCCGCGACCACCGCGCGCGCCGTACCGGCGGCCACCCGTGCGGCTGCGCCTTCGATGGCATCGAGCCCGGAGCAGCACAACCGGGAGACGACGCCGCCGGGGATGTGATCGGGCCAGCCCGCCCACTGCACGGCCGCTCTGGTGAGGTCGCCGGCTTGTTCTCCGGTGGCGGTGCTGATTCCGAGGAGCACGTCGTCCACAACCTCGGATGCACCGCAGCGTTCGTCGAGTGCGGTGAGAAGCCGGGCGATCAGCTCGACCGGGCGTACGCCTGCCAGGGTGCCGCCGCTCTTGCGCACGCGGGCACGGGGGAGGCGGACGGCGTCGTAGATGTACGGGGGATTGCTCCGATTCACAGATTTGCTCCGACTCGTTGAATGTCGTGACCCGAGTCACTACAGCTAACGAAGTGATACCGGGTGACATCGGTCGGTGTCAAGATGGGGACCGAAGGCCCGCGTCAGGGATGGGGCAGCATCGGCTCGATCCGCGCACTGTGCCGATCCACCGGCCCGTCGCATCCCCTGCACTGAAGTTCCGGATGCAGGATCGCGCCGCACTCGCGGTGCAGGATCCGCAGCGGCCCGGGCGCCTCCGGGAAGGCCTGTGTGGACCACCGGATCAGGAAGACGAACACGCCGAACAGCGCACGACCACGGTGCGTCACGCGGTATTGGCGGTCGGTACCGGACGGGTGGCCGAGGATCTGCGCGGCGCACAGCCGGGCGAGGCGATCGGTGAGCGTCGTCGGGGAGATGTCCAGCGCCGACCGGAATTCTCCGAACCGGCGGGCTCCGGCCAGTGCGAGACCGGTGATCGCGCCGCTCCAGCGATCACCCAGAGCCTCCATCACCGCGTTGAACTGCATGTCTGCCGACACGCTCTTGCCGGCGGGCCCGCGGGTGGAGCGCCGCCGGGCCCCGGAGGTCACGGTCCAGATCGCTTCCGCATCCATCTCGATGTCCGTGTCGTGGGTGGTGACGACAGTGCCGCAGGATCCACAGCGGATGACGGCGGGACCACGGTGCCCGCAGGCGTCGTGCACCAGGTCGGGCTGCCACGCACCTTCGGGTGTCCATTCCCGTTGCCAACTCCAGATGCACACGAGGATCGGCCAGGTGGCGGTCCCGAGATCGGTCAGCAGGTAGTCGTGTCGATCCGAGCCGGCCGACTGCGGGGAGCGTTCCAGCACACCCGCCGCCGCCAGTGACTGGAGCCGGTCGGTCAGCACCGAGGACGGGGCTCCCGTGAGTTCGAGCCACTGGTTGAACCGGGTCGTGCCGCTCACGAACGCGTGGCCGAGCAGCGCGAGTGTGAGGCGGTCGCCGAGCAGATCGAGCGTGGCGGCGACCGGATTGACGGTCCCAGCCCGGTCGCTCGGCACGGTATTGCTTCGGGTCACGGGCCAACCTCCTCCGGTGCGCATTCGTCGTTGCGTGGCTCACACCAAGATGCTTCAATAACTGTACTAAACGGGGACGGCGGGCTTCACCGTCGCGGAATTACTCTCCCAAGACCTCCACCGACCCGTCGAACCGATCTCGAAAGCGAGACGACATGACATCAGCCCAGGTGTGGATCGCCGGCGGCTACCAGAGCGACTTCGCCCGCAACGTCACCAAGGAAGGCTTCGACATCGGCGATCTCACCGCCGAGGTCGCGAGCCGCACGCTCGACGACGCGGGGATCGGCGCGAGCGAGGTCGACGTCGTCCACGTGGGCAATGCCTTCGGCCAGCTCTACACCGGGCAGGGCCACCTCGGGGCGATGCCGGCGTCCATGATCCCTGAATTGTGGGACGTTCCCGCGAGCCGGCACGAGGGAGCATGCGCGTCGGGCTCTCTGGCGATTCTCGCCGCGATGGCCGACCTCGAATCAGGGCGTTACGACTGCGCACTCGTCCTCGGTGTCGAACTCGAGAAGACCGTGCCGGGCGATATCGGCACGAACTACATGAGTCCGGCCGCGTGGGTGGGACGAGAGGGCCAGGACGCAAAATTCATGTGGCCCTACATGTTCGATCGCATCGCCGGCGAGTACACGACCCGGTACGGACTCGACCCGGCGCACCTGTGGGCCATCTCCGAACTCAATATCCGCAACGCCCGGAGCAATCCTCGCGCGCAGACCCGGACACGGTCCTATTCCCCCGAATCGTTCACGGCCGACGACACCGCCAATCCGCTCGTGGAGGGCAGCCTGCGCAAGATCGACTGCGGCCCCCTCACCGACGGAGGAGCGGGCGTGGTCCTCGTCAGCGATCGGTACGTCGCCCGGCATCCGGAGTTCGACGCGGCCCCCCGCTCCCGGATTCTCGGCTGGGGTCACCGCACCGTCGGGCTCTCCCTCGACGAGAAGCTCGCACGCAGTTCGGGCGGCGGCTTGATGTTCCCGCACCTCGCCGACACCGTCGCCGACGCATACGGGCGCGCCGGAATCGGAGGTGTGGACGAACTCGAACTGATCGAAACGCACGACTGCTTCAGCATCAGCGAGTACGTGGCGATCGACCACTTCGGTCTCACGCCGCCCGGCGAAAGCTGGCGGGCCGTGGAAGCCGGCGATCTCGAGATCGGCGGCCGGATGCCCATGAACCCCAGTGGGGGACTCCTGGGCGGAGGACACCCGGTGGGGGCGACGGGCGTGCGCATGGCGCTGGACTGCCATCGCCAGGTCACCGGTACCGCCGGTGACTACCAAGTCGACGGCGCCCGACGGGCGGCCACCTTCAACTTCGGTGGTAGCACCACCACTTCCGTATCCCTCATCATCGGCTGAGCCGAAGGAGCATCGATGGACCTCGAAATTCTCGGCCGCGCATTGTCGACGCTGCCCACCGACGACGACCACCCCTATCGCACGGGGCCGTGGCGACCCCAGGTCACCGAGCACCGCGCCGACGATCTGGAGGTCGTCGGGGAACTGCCCGCCGATCTCGACGGGGTGTACATCCGGAACACCGAGAATCCGGTGCACCCTGCCCAGCAGGGCCGCTACCACCCGTTCGACGGTGACGGCATGGTGCATGTCGTCGGCTTCCGCGACGGGAAGGCGTTCTACCGGAACCGGTTCGTCCGGACGGACGGCTTCGTCGCCGAGCAGGAAGCCGGCCGCGCACTCTGGGCGGGAATCGCCGAGAATCCGGCGAAGTCGGAACGCACCGACGGATGGGGTGCGCGCACGAGGATGAAGGACGGCTCGAGCACGGATGTCACCGTGCACAACGGGGTCGCGCTCACCAGTTTCTGGCAGTGCGGCGACTTGTACCGGGTGGAACCGATGTCGCTCGAGACCGTCGGCAAAGCGGAGTGGGGCGGCGACTTCCCGTCGAACCTCGGAGTGTCGGCGCATCCCAAGGTCGATCACCGCACCGGGGAGATGCTCTTCTTCAACTACGGAACGGACGCGCCGTACATGCATTACGGCGTCGTCGACTCGTCCGACAAACTCGTGCACTACACCGACATCGAATTGCCCGGTCCCCGGCTACCCCACGACATGGCGTTCACCGAGAACTACGCCATCCTCAACGACTGCCCGCTCTTCTGGATACCCGAAGCCCTCGCGGCGGGTAAGTACGTCTCGCGTTTCCATCCCGATATGCCGATGCGCCTCGGCGTGCTCCCGCGGCGTGGCGGCGGAAGCGAGATCATGTGGTTCGACGCGGCTCCCACCTACGTCCTGCACTGGACGAATGCCTACGAAGACGGCGACGAGATCGTCCTGGAAGGGTTCCACCAGGAGACACCCGAGCCGGAGGACACCGGGAACGGGTCGCTCTACGAGCGCATGTTCCGCTTTCTCGCTCTCGACAGGATGGGCACGCACCTGCACCGGTGGCGCCTGAACCTGCGCACCGGCGGCGTCACGGAAGAGCGCCTCTCCGAACGGGTCACGGAGTTCGGCATGATCAGCCCCGTACACACGGGAGTGCCGCACCGCTACACGTACGCGGCGACGGGCCTGCCCGGGTGGTTCCTGTTCGACGGCCTCGTCAAGCACGACTCGCTGACCGGCGCCGAAGAGCACTACGCGCTCGGTGAGGGAGTGTTCGGAAGCGAAACCGTGATGGCGCCGCGGATCGGATCTTCGAGTGAGGACGACGGGTACCTCGTCACCATGACCGTCGACATGAACCGTGATCTGTCCGAGTGCCTCGTCTTCGACGCACAGCGTCTCGCCGACGGCCCGGTCGCCCGGATTCGTCTTCCGGAACGGGTCAGCTCGGGCACGCATTCCACGTGGGCGTCGGGCGCGGAGATCCCCGGGTGGCGAACCGCCGAGCGGCCCGAGGACGCAGTCGGTTTGTAAGCAGGGATTGTCAGCGGGCGGTGTAAACGCGTCGCCGATTCGAGTTACCGTCGTTCTTCCGCCCACCGGCGACGGAGCGGTTACCGTTCTGCCCATGACTGTTTCGCGACGGCGATGGACGCTCCTCACGGTCGGCGCGTGCATCGCCGGAGCGGCTGTGTCGACGGCTCCGGCGGCCACTGCCGATCCGACGGGAGCGTGCATCCAGAACGCCGGCGGAATCGTCTCGGTGGACGGGGCCGATCCTGTCCCCGCCGTGTTCGGCTTCGACGGCCCACGGCTTCTCGGCGTCGAAGGCGGCACCGGCAACGCCTGCATCACCAATGTCGGTCCGGGCACGGTGAGCGTCAGCCACCCGGAGGGCCGGGTGGCGGGACGCACCGAGGTGTCGACGGCGTTCGTCGAGATGCGCGTCGACGGGGGCGTCGGCAACGTCGCGGTGACGAACTTCGGAACGGGCGCGGTCGCCGTCGACCGCCGGTCGGTCACACCGGAACCCGCGGCGCCACGCACACCCCCACCGGATCCCGGGATGCCGGAGATATCGGTCGACGCGGGCACCGACGGCGTGTTCGTGACGAACATCGGCACCGGTGCGGTTACCGTCACGGACGGTGATCCGGGACCGCTGCCCCCGTCGACTCCGCCTCCCCCCGGCGCGGTGATCACCGATCCGGTCACCGGAAACGTCTACGTGACCAACCTTTTCGGTCCGGATATCGCCGTGGTCGATCCCCCGGCAGGGACCGGAGCGAGCGTGGTCGACCGATCGGTACCGGGCACCGATGTGGACTACGGGACGGGCAACGTCTTCGTGACGAACATCGGCGGCGGGCAGGTCACCGTCATCCGGTGAGGACGATCCCGCCCGTGCCCGCCACCGGCATCGAAACCTCGCGCTCGCTTCGGGCATATGCCATTCTCTTGGTCAACAGTGGGCGACGGAGCGGGACGGGTCGATGGGGATGAAGAACGTGTGGGCCGCGGTGGTCACCGTCGTCGCGGCATGTGGGTCGGTGATCGTGGCAGCGCCTGCCGCCGCGGCGAATCCGCCGGCGTGCCCGACAGTGAATGTGGTCGCCGTCCCGGGTACGTGGGAAACGTCGAATACTCCCGACCCCTCACGCGGCAACGGCATGCTCGCCCAGGTCACGAGCGGCCTCCCCGCGGGGACCCGAGTCGACTACGTGCAATATCCGGCGAGCGCGTTTCCATGGGAGGGCGAGGTATACGTCGCGTCGCGCAACCGTGCCGTCGACAATGCCCGTGCCCTCATCGCGGCCACTGCGGCCCACTGCCCGCTCACGAACTTTGCCCTCGTCGGATACAGCCAAGGTGCCGACGCAGCAGGTGATCTCGCGGCCGCGATCGGAACCGGGCTCGACGTCGTGGGACCACACCGGCTGGTTGCGGTCGGATTACTCTCCGATCCGCGCCGCTCGGAACAAGATCCGCTCGTAGGACACCCTGTGGCCGGTAACGGTGCCGGGGGCGCGCGGGTAGGAGGATTCGGTCTCGTCTCGCCGAACGTACGGACGATCTGCGCGGTGGGCGACCTGTACTGTTCCACGCCCCCGGAGGATTTCGTCACGAGAGTGGCGGGCTTCCTCGCGATGTCGGCGGGCAGCCCGCTCGACAAGCTCGAGGATTATCGGGACGAGGCCACGCTTCTCTACGCGGACATCATGGCCGCAGGCGGAATCCCCACGCTGCACGCACAGCTCACACCCGACGCCAACGGGCGTCGCGAGGCCCAGATCCGCGAGTTCTACCGATCGCAGATCCATCAGGACTATTCGAACTACCCGGTCGACGAACGGGGCACCACCGCAACGCACTGGCTACGGGACTGGATCGCATCCAAGGCGTGAGCCGGGCACGACCTCAGTACAGGTATTCGCGATAGAGTTCGCGCTTCCCGGCTTCGGCGTCGGCGGGGACGTCGATGGAGACGAGTTCGGCGTGCATATCGCGCATGCTGGGGACGAGTTCGTGTTTCGGATACGTCGCCGCATCCCACAGCTTCGCGCGGAGCATCGCGCGGGCGCAGTGCAGGAACACTTCGTCGATGCGGACGATCACCGCGAGCAGAGCCGGCTTCCCGCTCAGCGACAGCTTCTCGAGAAGTTCGGGGTCGGTGGAGAGGGTGGCACGGCCGTTGATTCGCAGAACTTCTTCGTCACCGGGGACGAAGAAGAGCAAGCCCACGTGCGGATTCTCGAGGATGTTCCGGTAGGAGTCGGCGCGCCGGTTTCCCGGCCGGTCCGGCAGCACGATCGTGTGGTCGTCGAGGACCAGCACCGTAGACGTGAGGTCGCCCCGAGGTGAGCAGTCGCAGTTGCCCGCGGCATCGGCGGTCGCGAGGGTGAAGAAGCGGGCGAGCGACAGAAAGTTGCGGATGAGCGGCGTCAGGTGCGGTCGGGCCTTGTCGACGATCGCCGGATGCGGTGCCCCGAGGACCGCCTCGAGTTCGTGTTGTGTGCTGAGCCCGTTCTGCACGAGCTCGTCGATCCTGTCCGCGTCCATCCGGTGCCACCTCCGGCGGTGACCGTACCAACCGGGTCGGCGGCGTCCGCACCCGGAACAGGGTTCTTCCACTCCTGCGCGACGGGCGACACAACCGGCGCGGCCATATGGGAAGACGAACGGCACCTCGCACCACGGAGTCGTTCGATGTCACGCTCCACGCTCGTCTTATAACCGGAGTGTAAAAACGACGCAGGCGTGCCGGGATATCTGTTTACGGTGGGAACCATGGCGAAGGCGGTCGAGACCTCACCGTCCGGCCCCGGGAATCCTCGCGTATCTCGCCGGAGAGGTGGTCGGATGTGCGGGCGTCGCACCCCGCTCGCAGGTCGCCGCGTTACGGGACACAGAGACCTATCCACTGGTGGACGGGGTCGATCCGTGGTCGATCTTCTGTCTCCGTACGAAGGGACGGCGTCGCCGCAGGGGTATCGGACAGCAACTCCTGCTCGGAGCGATCGCGTTCGCACGTGAGCACGGCGCCGAGGTCGTCGAGGGCTATCCCCTCGATACCGGAGACAAGGTCGATGCCGTGTTCACCTACCCGGGGTTGCGCTCGATGTTCGAGAAGGCCGGGTTCGTCGAGGTCGCGCCCGTGCGGGGAACCCTCGGCGGCGCGCCCCGGGTCGTCATGCGCCTCGCCGCTCCACGTACCCCGCGGTGACCGGGGCCGGGTCGGCACCGATTCACACCCGCAGGGTGTCCCTCACGTGGCCGGTCTCGTTGATCGAGGCGACCCGGCGAGCTCCCGTGCGCGAAACCAGGATGCGGGTGACCGACGTGTATTCGATCGGGAACATCAACGGTCGCGGAAGACCGAGCAGGTCTTGCAGCACCACGTTGACCACTCCGCCGTGCACGAAGATCGCGGCGGTGTCGGAGTGATCGCACGAGGCCACGACATGGTCGAGTCCCCGCAGCACCCGGGTGCGGAAAAGTTCCGCGTCGACGAAGTCCGGTAGCTCACCGGCACGGATTCGGTCGTAGGCGTCCGACGCGACGTTCTTGGCGGTCTCGATGGTGAGGTAGTGGTCGAGGCCGTAGTCGTACTCGGCGAGATCCTCCACCCGTTCGACCTCGAGCTGCCGGGTCGCGGCAACCGGTTCCGCGGTCTGGGCCGCGCGCTGCTGGGGGCTCGAGAACAGCCGCGTGATCCGGTACGGCGCGAGCGCGTCCGGGAGACGCTCGGCTTGCCGTCGTCCGCCCTCCGTGAGCGGCGGGTCGACCGGGAGGCCGTTGCCGGAACGCGCGTTGTTCGGCTCAGCGTGGCGGATCAGAAGTAGCTGCACGGACTTCACGATGCCAGGTGCGGCGGTTTCACGTGAAACCGCCTGTCAGGACCGGCGCGGCCTCGCGAACGGGAACGCCAGCGACTCGCGGATGCTGCCGCCGAGGACAAGCATGACGATCCGGTCGACACCCATACCCAGTCCGCCGGTAGGCGGCATCGCGTATTCGAGCGCTTCCAGGAAGTCCTCGTCGAGTTGCATCGCCTCTTCGTCGCCGCCTGCGGCGAGGAGCGACTGCCGGGTGAGACGGGCACGCTGGTCGACCGGGTCGGTGAGTTCGCTGTAGGCCGTGCCGAGTTCGACTCCCCAGGCCACCAGATCCCACTTCGCGGCGACACCCGGTGTACGGGGGTGGGGCCGGGTCAGGGGTGACACCGACGACGGGAAGTCGGTGTAGAACGTCGGGAATTCGGTGCGGGCCTCGACGAGGTGCTCGTACATCTCCTGCGCGGTTGCGCCCGCGTCCCACGACGGGTTGTAGGCGATCCGGTGCTCGTCGCAGAGGCGTCGCAGTACGTCGGCGGGCGTTTGTGCATCGACGAACGTGCCGAGTGCTTCGGAGAGGGCATCGTGGAACGTCGTGACGGGCCACTCTCCCGAGATGTCGATCTCGGTCGATGTGCCGTCCGGATTCGGGCGCAGGACGACCTCGCGGCCGTGTGCCGCACGCGCGGCGGCCTGGATCAGTTCGCGGGCGACGACCCGCATATTCTCGTAATCACTGTGTGCTTCATAGGCTTCGAGGATTGTGAACTCGGGATTGTGTGTGAAGTCGGCACCCTCGTTGCGGAAGACGCGTCCGATCTCGAACACCTTCGGCATGCCCGCGACACACAGTCGCTTGAGGTACAACTCGGGGGCGATCCGGAGGTAGAGGTCGGTGTCGTAGGCATTGATGTGCGTGACGAACGGCGCCGCGTTGGCGCCGCCGTGCACCGCCTGCAGGATCGGGGTCTCGACCTCGAGGTATCCGCGGGACTGGAGTTCCTCGCGCAGCGACCGCACGACCGCACTTCGGCCGGCGAGATGTTCTCGCGCCCCGGTGTCGACCGCGAGGTCGAGGTAACGCTGCCGCACTTTGGTTTCGGGATCGGTGAGCCCGTGCCACTTGCCGGGTAGGGGGTGCAGGCACTTGCCGTCGATCCGCCACGAGTCGGCGAGCACCGAGATCTCCCCGCTCCGGCTGCGTCCCATTCGGCCGGTCACCTCCACGAGGTCACCCAGATCGAACAGGAAGCGCTGTCCGGCAACGCGTTGGCTGTCGACGAGAATCTGGATGTCACCGGACCAATCGCGGAGAACCGCGAACAGCACCTCACCGAAATCCCGGATGCGCATCAGCCGTCCGGCGACGACGACACGCGTGCCGGTGAGGGCGTTACGTGCTTCGGCGGCGGTGTGCGTCGGGGGGATCGCGACGGGATACGGGTCCACCCCGTGCTCGATGATGCGTTCGAGGGTCGCCCTCCGCACCCGGTCCTGTTCCGGACGGGTATCGCTGCGGGCGTCCACGGTGTCGGTGTCGCCCGGCGCCGAGTCGGGTGCGCTTCCGTCGTCGTGCAGTGCTTCTGCCGAGTCGACGTTGTGGGGGAACGACGAATGGGTGCCGGTGTGGGTGCGCGTGGTACGACGGCCGAAGCTCGGCAGGGTGAGGAATCCTTCGGCAACGGCTGCGGCGAGCGCGACCCGCGGGATCTCCCGTGTCTCGCGGAAGCACAGATACCGCGGTACCCACTCGGGCCGGTATTTCACGTTGGAGCGATACAGCGACTCGAGTTGCCACCACCGCGAGAAGAACAGCAGGATCGACCGCCACATTCGCATGATCGGCCCGGCTCCGAGGCGTGAACCCTCTTCGAATGCGGAGCGGAACACCGCGAAGTTGAGGGACACACGATGGATCCCGAATTCCGGTGCCTGGGAGCACAGTTCGGACACCATCAACTCGACGATGCCGTTGGGGGCGTGCGGATCGCGCCGCATCAGATCGAGGGAGACTCCGTCGGAGCCCCACGGGACCAGCGACAGCATCGCGACGGCCGACCCGTCGACCACTGCCTCGACGAGCAGGCAGTCGCCGTCGATCGGATCGCCGAGGCGCCCGAGGGCCATGGAGAACCCACGCTCGGATTCGGTGTCACGCCACGCGTCGGCGCGCTGAGCGACCGCGGACATCTCGATCGGAGACAGATCCCGGTGGCGGGTGATGCGCACTGTCGCACCGTGTTTCCGCGCCCGATTGACGGCTTGGCGGACGGGACGCATCTCACGACCCGCGAGAGTGAAACTGTCCGTGGACAGCACTGCCTCGTCTCCCAGTTCCAGAACGTTCAGTCCCGCACGGTGATACGCCGTCGCCCCTTCCCTGCCGGCGCCGAGCACAGCGGGTGTCCAGCCGTAGGCGCGTGCCAGGTCGAGCCATTCGTCGATCGCGTGCGGCCAGGCTTCCGGATTCCCGATGGGATCGCCGCTCGCGAGACAGACTCCGAGTTCGACCCGGTAGGTCACCGCAGCTTTGCCGCTCGGCGCGAATTCGACCCCCTTGTCGCGCCGCGTCGCGAAATAGCCGAGCGAGTCGTCGCTCTGGGACAGGAGCCCTCGGATCGCCGATTCGTCGGGTCCGGTGAGGGCGTTGGTGGAGCGCTGGGACCGGAACAGCACCACGACGGCGGCGAGCACAGCCAGTGCGCCGAGCAGACCGAGGGTCGTGTTGACGAATCCGTGCGGGCGACCCGCGAACTGGTCGTTGTCGATGAATCCCAGCGCGGTGACACGGTTCAGTGCCCACAGGAAGCGGTCGGCGGGCGGCAGGGTGCCGGGAAAGAGTTCGACCAGACCCCATCCGGCGAGGGTGCCGGCGACCAGTCCGCCGGCGAGCACACCCACCGACGTCCAGACCGCGCCGCGCCGGACCCGGGTGTAGAACTCCGGGTACGCGAGGAGCAGGACGGCTACCACCGCGAGATGCACAACGAGGGCCACCAGGTGCGTGGCGTCGCTCTCGACGATCGCGGACACGAGATTGGTGATCGTGAAGCCGCCGAGGTAGATCGTGAGAATCCACCACGCGATGCGTTTACGCCCTGCGACTGCTCCGGCGAGCAGTCCGACGACCAGTGCGAGCGCGAGACTCGTGTCGGGGGCGTCGAAGTAGTACTCGTCGATGTATTCGCGCGGCGTGCGGATCAGAAACCGGAGGGTGGGCGAAATCGACCACGCGGCCATCGCGATCGCGTACACGCCGAGGATCAGCCCGGCGATGTGCGGAACGGCGGTGAGGTGACTGCTCAGGCGTGCCGACAGCGACGGGTGGGGCTCCGGGGTACGCCGTTCCCGGGCCGCCGAGGGCGACGGTGACGGCGACGACGAGGGCGGCGCTATGGGATCCGCAGACATGCACCGACCGTAACGCTACGGCCGGTGCACGGCGCCGGGAACCCTCCGAGTGACCGGCGGGAGCGCGGTCACTTGGAGTGCATCCCTATCGAATTCGTCCGGATTCGGTTGTGGGGGTCACTCCGGGCGTGTCGTCGTCGGTCGCGGCGTGTTCGTCGGGCTCGGTCCGGGACAGCGCACTCGGCCACCAGATCTTCTTGCCGATGTCGATGGACAGCGCGGGCACGAGGAGCGCGCGCACCAGCAGGGCGTCGAGCAACACACCGAACGCGACGATGAACGCCAGTTGTGCGAGGAACAGCAACGGGATCACAGCGAGCGCCGAGAACGTCGCGGCCAGAACGACGCCCGCCGAGGTGATGACGCCGCCGGTGACGGTCAGTGCGCGCAACACGCCCTGCCGGGTACCGACCTTCTTGGTCTCCTCTCGGACTCGGGTCATCAGGAAGATGTTGTAGTCGATACCCAAGGCCACGAGGAACACGAAGCCGAACAACGGCACCACCGGATCCGCACCGGGGAAACCGAATACGTGATTGAACAACAGCGACGACACGCCGAGTGTGGCCGCGAACGACAGGATCACGGTGAGCATCAGCAGGATCGGCGCGACGACGGCGCGCAGCAGCACGATGAGCACCAGCAGCACTACCAGGGTCACGACCGGAATGATGAGGGTCCGGTCCCGGGTGGCAGTGTCCTTGGTGTCGAGGTCGACGGCGGTGGGACCACCGACCAGCGCATCCGCCTCCGGCACGGCGTGGGTCACATCGCGGATTCTTTCGACGGTCTGTTCTGCGGCGAGCGAGTCGGCGGGATCCGACAACGTGGCCTGAACCGCGACGAGTCCGTCGATGACGACAGGTACGTCGCCCGGTCCGGTGACGGGCCGGGCCTCCGTGACACCTTCGACCCCGGCCGTGGCGTCGACGATTGCGTCCAGCGAGGATTCACGCGCGACGACGATCGTGGGCGATCCGGTGCCGGCGTCGAAGTGCTCACCCAAGACCTCCTGGCCGGACTTCGAGTCGGTCTGGAGGAGGAACACGTCGGAGGACGCGACCCCGCTGGCCTTGAACTGGGGAGCGAGGATGCCGAACGCGACGAGCACGAGCGTGCACACGATCCAGATGGGGCGGGGCTTGGAGCCGACCCATCGGGCGACACGGCCCCAGAAGCGGTGTCCGCTGTCGATGTCGTCCTGGTCCGTGCCGGGTTCGTACTTGGGCCGGGTGGGCCAGAACGCGGTCCGGCCGAGCAGAACGAGTGCGGCGGGCAGGAAGGTGACGGAGGCGAGGAAGGACGCGGCGATACCGATCGCCGCGACCGGACCGAGGCCGCGGTTGGAGTTCAGGTCGGAGAGCAGCAGGCACAGGACGCCGAGGATGACGGTGCCCGCGGACGCGGCGATCGGTTCGATCGACCCACGGAGCGCCGCGCGCATCGCGGTGTACTTGTCCTGCTCCATCCGGAGTTCTTCGCGGTATCGGGATACGAGGAGCAATGCGTAGTCGGTGGCGGCGCCGAACACCAGGATGAACATGATGCCCTGGCTCTGGCCGTTGAGCGCGATGATGTCGGCGTTGGCGAGCTGGTACACCACCAGGCTCGCGAGGGCCAGTGCGAACACCGCCGAGATGATGACGACGAACGGCAGGATCGGACTGCGGTAGACCACCACGAGGATGACGAGGACGACGCCGCCGGCGACGAGCAGCAACAGACCGTCGATGCCCCCGAAGGCCGACGACAGGTCGGCGGCCTGGCCGGCCGGTCCCGTCACGTGGACGGTCAACCCCTCAGGGGCGTTCTCCAGTGCCGTGCGCAGTTCCTCGACGGCGTCCCCTACCTCCCCGGAGGCATCGATCGGGACGATCATCTGCACCGCGCTGCCGTCCTCGGACGGGATCGGTGGCGGACCGGCCGATTCGGACGCGATGAACTCGATGTCTTCGGGGGTGATCGCACCGTCGCGTTCGGCGACCACGATCGCCGGGATGAACTCGCTGCTGTTGAACTGCGCATAGAGCTCGTCGGCCCGGGTGGACTCGGCGGAGGCCGGGAGGAACGAACTGGCGTCGGTGGACGCGACTTCGCTGAGCTTGCCGGCGAACGGCCCGCCTCCGCCCGCGGCTACGAGCCACGCGATGAGGAGGAGGGCGGGGAGCAGCCACCTCCAGCGACCGGTCTTTCGCGGTGGTGCGGTTGCAGTGCTCAAGATTCCTCCTGGCGTGAGCGAATATCCGAATACTAGATTATTCAGCGTGCTGAACGATGCGGGACCCGACGATCTCGAGGCGTGGCCCACCGGGCGGTTGCTCTCCACCGCTGCCCGCCTCGTCGAACAGGCGTGGGAGCAGCAGCTTCGCAAGCGGGGGCTCACCCATGCCGGGGTTATCGCGCTGCATTCGATTGCGGCGCAACCGATGTCCCAACGAGAAATGGCGCGGGCGTGTCGCGTGACGGACCAGACGATGAGCCGCACCGTCGATCATCTCGTGCGTGGCGGATTCGCTTCCCGCTCCGTCGATCCCGCCGACGAGCGTCGGATGCGTGTGCGGATCACGGCCGCCGGCGCTGCCGAATACCGCCGGGTGCTCGAACTCGAGCGAGACGACAACGCCGCTGTCGGCGACAACACCGCGTCTCCGCTGTCGGTCTCCGATCCGGAGACGTTGCGCCGCCTGCTCGTCGAACTCGTCCGCGCGCACCGGGGCAGCTCTGCTCACACGACCGGGAGTACCCCCGTCGCCGACGATCCATCCACGGAAACCGGTTGACGCCGCGCGATAGGGTTCACCATGGCTTTCGAACAGCCGATACCGCCGCAGCCGAACTCGCCGCAGCAGGTGCCCTCGCCCGCCGTCGTCGCGGCGCTGCGCCGGGGCGGATGTGTGTTCGCCGAAGACGAAGCGCGCCTGCTCACCGACGCCGCAACCTCCGAGCGGGAACTGGATGTTCTCGTCGCGAGACGAATTGCCGGAGCGCCTCTCGAGCATCTCCTCGGGTGGGTGCAGTTCTGCGGCATGCGGGTCGCGGTGTCGCCCGGGGTATTCGTCCCCCGCCGTCGTACGGAATTCCTGGCGAGATGCGCCGCGCGGGTGGCTCCCCCGAACCCGGTCGTGGTGGACGTGTGCTGCGGTTGCGGTGCGGTGGCGTCCGCACTCGCGGCGATGCTCGGCGTGTGCGAGGTGTACGCGACCGACATCGATCCTGTCGCCGTGCGGTGCGCGCGGCTCAATCTGCCCGGCGAGCGGGTGCTCGAGGGTGATCTGTGCGCGTCCTTGCCCGGCTCCCTGCTCGGACGCGTCGACGTGCTCGTCGCGAATGCCCCCTATGTCCCGTCGGGAGCACTCGAGTCGATGCCGCGTGAGGCGCGGTGCTTCGAACCGCGTGTCGCGCTCGACGGGGGCGAGGACGGGCTCGACATCCATCGGCGACTCGCCGCCGAGGCAGGGCGCTGGCTGGCACCCGGAGGGCATCTGTTGATCGAGATCGCAGCGACTCAGGCTCCCGCCGCGGAAAAGATGCTGACGCAGGCGGGGTACCGCCCGCGAGTGCTCTTCTCGGACGAGTCGGACGCCACGGTCGTCGTCGCGGACCGTAGGTGACATCGCGTCAACCCAGTGGCAGTTCGGCGAATATCGACGTCGGCGCGGTGGATCCACCGGCGGGTTCCACACTGAATCCCAGGGCGGTGGCGCCCGAGATGTCCTCGAGCAGCGCGGTCGTGGACGGTGCCACGTCCGCCGGGGTCATCGTGCCCGCGGACTCCGGTCCGTCCGGCCCGATCAGCCACATCTGGTAGACGGTGCCGTCGGCGGGTGGTGCCACGTTGTTCATCACGAGCACGCCGGCGCCGGCGTCCTCGGAGAAGACGACCGTCACCACGCCGCCGCCCTCGAGCGTGCCGGTGGTGGTGCGGACGTCTTCGGCGGCAAGCACCCGCTCGGCGAGGGGGCTGTCGGTCGTCTGGGTCCACTGGTTCGCGACGACGACACCGCCGAGCGCCACGACCACGGCTACGGCCGCGGCGAGCAGGAAGTTCCGCCGCCTGCTCTGCCGGCGTCGTTCGTCGAGCGAGATGACGTCGGTGGACGAATTCCCGATGTCCGGGCCGGAGTTCTCCGCGCCGCCGTGCTCGGCGGGACGGTCGGTGGCGCTCTCCGCGGCGACGAGTGCGAGCACCCGGCCCCGTAATCCGGCGGGCGGCTCGGTCGCGGTGGCCGCGGACATCTGGGCGAGTGTCTCCCGGGCGTCCCGGAGGTCGGTGGTGAAACGCTCGACCGTTTCGGGCGCGGCGTCGTCCAGCCGTGCCGTTACCTCGTCCCGCTCGTCGGGTGCGAGTGCGTCGAGGGCGATCACGGGCGCCATGTCGAGCAGGTCCCGATCATCGTCGAGCGCCATCAGAATTCACCCCCAAACAGGTCTTCAATCGGAGTAGTCCGTCGCGGATCCGCGACTTGACGGTGGGTAGCGTCGATGAAAGTTCTTCGGCCACTTCCCGATACGTGTATCCGCCGTAATAGGCCAGCTCGACGGATCTGCGTTGGAGATCGGTGAGCGAGCCCAGGCAGTCGGTGACACGCCGGCGATCGTCACGCTGGGTGACCTCTTCGCTCACGGAGTCGAAGGCGGAGTCCACCGTCGCCGAGCCGTAGCGCGACTCCCGGTCGGCGCCGGACTGCTCGCTGCGTACGCGATCGACGGCCCGCCGATGCGCGAGCGTGATGATCCACGACAGTGCGGATCCCTGGCTCGTATCGAAGCTGCCGGCCGAGCGCCACACCTGGAGGTAGACCTCCTGCGTCGTCTCCTCGCTGTAGCCGGGATCGCGCAGGACTCGCAGGACCATGCCGAACACCCGTGCCCGTGTGGCGTCGTAGAGTTCGGCGAACGCGGCCTGATCCTGTGCGGCGACGCGCGTGAGTAGCGCCCCCAGGGTGTCGGTGTCTCTACCGACGCCGGTCATCGGCTCAGTCCGCTCATCGAACGAAAGCCTAGCCGGGCGAAACCGGCGGCTCAAGACATCGGAGTACAGCACCGCCGTCACCGCCGCGAAATACGGGAGCGCCGGACCGCGGCGCCGGCGGCGGCCGGCACCGCAATTCCACCGCCGGGCAGAGGAGCGGACCGTGGGGTGTCAGGAAGCATGATCGTCTCCAGGTGAGGTCAACGGCTCGCTGGTGAGAGTGCACACCAGAAAATCTGCGGTCGTTCTGGCCCACCAGCCGGGGTCTGTGAGTAGCAAATGTCCGGCTCCGGGCAAGGGACGCCAGCGCGCGTTCACTCCGCGGTCGCGGGCGGCCATCGTCTGACTCTGCGTGGCTCGCGGGTCCGTCTCATGGTCTTCGGTGCCGTGTGCGACGAGCAGATGACGGCCGATGGGTATGTGCTCGGAGTCGTTTTCGGGCCACCACGGTGCCAGGGCCACGACGGATTCCACCCCGCCCTGGGAGGCCAGGTGCGCGGCGACCCGCCCGCCCATCGAGTGGCCCACGAGCCCGATCCGGGTGTGGCCCCGCCGGGTGGCGCGGTCGAGCGCTTCCAGGGCATCGCGGACCGGACTCATATGCGTGCCGTTCCATCCTCTGTAGCGGTAACGCACCTGCTCCACGGTGATGTGATGCGGACGCAGGCGTGAGCCCAGCGTGTGGGTGAACGCCGTCATCCGGAGCTCGGACGCATGCCACGGGCGCGGCGCCTCGGTACCGACAGGCCTGCCGCCCGGAAGCACCAGCACGTGGGCCCGTGAACGGCCCGGAAGAATCTCCATGAATGTCGTTCGTTGCAGCACGCATCCCGGATTGGTCCGGGGCGTCGAAGGAAAAACTCCACGCCCCGACCCATCCGCCTTCACACTGGTAGCGAATGACCCCTGACACATCGATCGGCGTGGTCGTCCAGGCCACGGCTTACGAAGGGAATTTCAGCTATGAACATCGCTACACGTAAGAGCCTGGCGGTCATCGGAATCGGTGCGATGTCCGCGTTCGGTGTCGCGGCCTGTACGTCCGACGATTCCGACACTGCGTCGGACACCTCGGCAGCGACCACGACCACCGGTTCGGCAATGGAGACCACGGAAAGCACCTCGGCGCAGGCTGCGGCAGCGGGTCCCGTCGGCCCCGGTTGCGCCGCCTACGTCGAGGCGAATCCGACCGGTCCCTCGTCCGTCGAAGAACTCTCGACGCAGACGATCACCGAGGCCGCGGGTAACGTACCGATCCTCACCACGCTGACACAGGCGGTCAGCGGCCAGCTCAACCCCGATGTCAATCTCGTCGAAACGCTCGACGGCGGCGAATTCACCGTCTTCGCACCGGTCGACGAAGCGTTCGCGGCTCTCGACCCCGCCACGATCGAAACGCTGCAGACCGACTCGGGGATGCTGACGGACATCCTGACCTACCACGTGGTTCCGGGTGAGCTCACCATCGACGACGTCGCGGGCACCCAGACCACCGTGCAGGGTGGGACTGTCGAGGTAGCCGGTTCCGAGGATATGTGGACGGTCAACGGCGCCAACGTGATCTGCGGCGGCATCGAGACCGAGAACGGCGTGGTCTACCTGATCGACGGCGTCCTGACCCCGCAGTAAGTGCTCTCTCCAACTCACCCTCGGGAAGGTCAGGTATCGATGCGGAAAATCCGAAGCAGCGTTCGGGGACTCGCGGCGGCGTTCATCGCCGCCGCGGGTGCGGCTGTTCTTGCGGCGCCGGCTCAGGCCGCGCCGCTCACACCCGTCCCGCAGTTGGACGTGAACAGGTATGTCGGACAGTGGTATCAGCTCGCTGCCAATCCGGCGCCGTTCAACATCGACTGCGTGCGCGACACCACGGCGAACTACACGTTGCTCGACGAACGTAACGTCCGAGTGGAGAATTCGTGCACCACGGTGACCGGTGAGCGTCGCGGCATCGTCGGAAATGCACGGGTGAACGACACTGCGCAGCTGCATGTGTCGTTCCCCGGAGTACCGTCCCAGGATTCACTGGACGGGCCGACCAACTACATCGTCACCTACCTGGCAGACGACTACTCGTGGGCGTTCGTCGGTGATTCGACACGCCTGTCCGGGTTCGTGCTGTCGCGTTCTCCGGTAGTCGATCCTGCTGCATGGCAGGAGATCCGGCGCGTCGTCGAAAACAGCGGGTACAACGCGTGCCTGATGCTGACGTCGCCGACGACCGAGGGGATGCAGGAGATCAGACCGCTCTGCACCGTCTAGTACCGGTCGGGGAGGGAGGAGGGCTTGCCGTGAAGGCAGGCCCTCCTTTCCGGTCGCGAATCCGGTCAGGAACCCGATCGTGACGCCGTGCCCGCAATGTTCTCGAGCATGCCGCGGAAGATGATGCCGTGGAACGGCAACAGCGAGTACCAATACAGTCGCCCGGCAATACCTTTGGGAAAGAAGATCGCTCGTTGCGTGAGTCGGGTGCGGTCGGCCGCGAGTCGTTCGACCCGCCATTCCAGCCATGCGCCACCGGGTGCCCGCATCTCGGCGCGCAATCGGAGGAGTTCGGGGCGCTCGATACGTTCGACCCGCCAGAAATCGAGTGCATCGCCGGTGTGCAATTTTTTCGGATCGCGGCGCCCTCGGGTGAGGCCGACACCTCCGGAGAACCGGTCGAGCCACCCGCGCACAGTCCACGCGAGCGGGAACGAGTACCAGCCGTTTTCGCCGCCGATGCTCTCGACCACCGCGAATACCCGGTCCGCCGACGTGTCCGATTCGACGGAGCGTTCGTCGATATAGACGACCTCGCCCGCCCAGTCCGGGTCGGACGGCAACGGATCTGCGGGTGCGCCCACGGGGGACGCGCTCGACCAGCTTGTTTCGACTTCACCGTGTTCGAGCCGGCTCAGTGCGAGACGCACCGCTTCGCGATATCCGGTGAGTCCGCCGGACGGGGGAGGGATCACGGCGTCGATGTCGTGATTACGCATCACCGCGTCGGAACCCAGCGATTCGATGAGTGCCCGGCCGAGTCCCGGCGGGATCGGAGTGACGAGCCCTATCCACAGACCGGCGAGTCGTGGGGTCAGTACGGGAAGTACGACGATGCGTCGCCGCACCAGGCCTGCCACCTCGGAATACTGTTGCATCATCTCGCCGTACCGCAGCACGTCGGGACCGCCGATGTCGTAGGTCCCGCTGCGGGGAAGGGGTGCGTCGGCGGCGGCGACGAGATAGTGCAGAACGTCGCGCACGGCGATCGGCTGGATGCGGTTGTTCACCCAGCGCGGTGTGGTCATCACCGGTAGGCGGTTGCTCAGGTGCCGGATCATCTCGAACGACGCCGACCCCGACCCGATCACGACGCCTGCCTGGAGTACCAGGGTGGGAACACCTGATTCGAGGAGGATCCGTCCCACCTGGGCGCGAGAGCTCAGATGTGGTGACAATTGCCCGGATTCGGGATGCAGACCTCCGAGGTAGACCAGGCGCGACACCCCGGACTCGCGCGCAACGGCCGCCACGTTCTCCGCAGCCCGCCGCTCGGCTTCGACGAATTCGTCTCGGCCCCCCATCGAATGGACCAGGTAGTACAGGACATCCACGTCCCGGCACGCCTCGCGGAGAGACGCGGGGTCGGTGAGATCACCGCGCACGATCTCCACATCGTCGGCCCACGGCACGTCCCGTAGTTTGTCCGGACTGCGCGCGAGTACCCGTACCCGATAACCGGCTTCGAGCAGTCGCGGCGCGAGCCGTCCGCCGATGTATCCGGTGGCACCGGTGACGAGGACACGGCCGGCGGTCATCGCGCCCGCCACTTCCCGTTCAGGATGTGGCCGAGCTGGTGCCTCAGCGACGACTCGAGGTCGGGTCTGCGGAATCGATGCCCGATGTCGAGGAGCGTTTTGGGAACGACGAACTGACTCGCGCCGGCGACCTCGCGTGCGCCCTCGTCTCCCAGCAGCAGTCGTGGACCGAGACCGGGGACGGGCAGCAACGCGGGACGATGGAGCACGCTCGCCAGCGTCCGCGTGTACTCCTCGTTGCGGACCGGTTGCGGAGCCACCGCATTCACCGGTCCCGAAACGGACGGATCCGTCAGCGCACGGTGATAGATGTCGAGCAGATCGTCGATATCGATCCAGGACAACCATTGCCGGCCGTTGCCCAGTCTGCCGCCGAGGCCGGCGGAGAAGAGCGGCCGCATCAGTTGCAGGGTGCCGCCGCGCGGAGTCTGCACGATCCCGGTCCGAACCTGGACCACTCGCACACCACCCTTCTCCGCGGGCTGCGTCGAGGATTCCCACTCGGAGACCACGTCGGCAAGGAAACCCGCTCCGCGCGAAGAGTGTTCGTCCAGAGGCGCATCGCCCCTGTCGTATCCGTAGAAACCGATGGCGGACGCACACACGAATGTCGCCGGCCCGTTGCTGGTGCCGGCGGCGAGTTCGGCGAGTCGCCAGGTCGGCGCGACCCGGCTGTCGCGGACGGCTGCCTTGTGCGCCTCGGTGAAGCGTCCGGCGATCGAGGCGCCCGCCAGATGGATGACGGCGTCGACGCCTTCGAGCAGATCGGGCGCGGGATCGATCGGATCCCACTGCCTTTCCTGATCCAGTTGCTTTTCCCGGAGTCCGTGAACGGGCCGGCGCACCAGGCGCACCACCCGGTAGCCGCCGGCGCTCAGGAAAGCGGTCAATGCGCTGCCCACCACGCCGTGTGCGCCGGTCACCGCGACCGTGCGGGGACACACTCCCTCTGTGTGCGCCCGGCGGTGGCTGGCGAGATCGTCGGCGAGCTGGCGGTGCCTGTACCGAAATGTCTGGGTCAGAACGCGTTCCGGGACCGGTGTGTCCACTTTGTCTGTCACGCGGGTCCGGAATTCGTCCACGACGTCGAACCGGTGCTCGTGCCGCCACGACCGGATCAGGTTCGGCGGCAGCGACGTCAACCCGTCACGGCCGAGCGCATCGACGAAACGGTGAGGGGGATCGTAACCGTCGGGCTGGTGGTCGGAGATCCAGCGCAGGCCGCCGGGGAGGCCGAGGACGGCACGTCCGTCGGCGAGCGAATCGGCTTCGGACACCACGCTCATCGGCTGCCAGGGTGGAATCAGTCGATGAACGGCGCCGGGGCGGGCATGCCAGGCGAACACGTCGTCACGGGGGGCGTCGACGATACTGCTGTACTCGATGCCCATGTTTCCTCCGGGTTGGATTCGCCGCTGTGGCGCCGTGATTGTCGGGATCCGGTGTGCGGCGCCGGCACTCCCGGCGCCGCATTCCGGTCAGGCTGGAAGCACGCTGAGGAGGAACAGGTAGCCCTCGACCAGCGGGGTATGGATGGCCAGGAATGCAGTCTCGACGAAATCTCGCAGCACGGTGTCTCCTTATTGTCGGAGGCGGACGGTCCGCCTGTTTCTCATTCGGCGCGACCCGACCGGTGGATGGGTCGATTCGTCGATCGAATTTCCCCGTACCGTTCGAGCGCCACCCGGCGTTCGTGAGCGTGGTCCACCAGGGGCGCGGGATATCCCTCAGGCGGGCCGTCCGGCAGCGTGTGCACCCGGCTGCCCACGACACTCCGGAGTTCGGGTACCCAGCATCGGACGTAATCACCCTCGGAATCGAATTTTTCGCCTTGCGCCGTCGGATTGAATATCCGGAAGTACGGCGCGGCGTCCGTTCCGCTCCCCGCGGTCCATTGCCAATTGTGCTGATTCGAGGCGAGATCGCCGTCCACGAGGTGCGTCATGAAGTGCCGTGCCCCCCGCCACCACGGAATGTGCAGATCCTTGGTCAGGAACGACGCGACAATCATCCGGACCCGGTTGGGGACGAAGCCTTCCGCCAGAAGCTGGCGCATACCGGCGTCGACGATCGGAAACCCGGTCCGCCCTTCGCACCACGCGGTGAACAGCGCGTCGGCGTCGGGGCCGGTGTCGTATCGGATCGCGTCGAACGTCTCGTTGTAGTTCCGCCGCGCAGTGTCGGGACGGTGGTGCAGCACATCGGCGTAGAAGTCGCGCCACGCGAGTTCGCTGCGGAACGTGGTGGCCCCGGCGCCGGAGCGGTCGCGCAGGTCGTGCAACAGGGTGCGGGGATGAATGCACCCGAACTTGAGGTGGGCCGACAACCTGCTCGTGCCGTCGGCACCGGGGTGGTCCCGGTCGGTCGCATACCGCTCGAGATCGTCGGCGAGGAATTCTCGCCAGCGGGTGAGGGCGGCCCGTTCCCCGGCCGGAGGAAGCGCGATGTCGCCGGCGTCGGGGATCGCTGTGCGGCCCGGCGTGCCCGCCGGGTCGATCCAGTCGATGGTCCCGGCGTCGGTCGCTGCGGGTGGCCGCACGTCGTGTTCGAGCCAGGCACGCCGGTACGCGGAGAACACCTTGTACGGCGTGCCGTCGGGTTTCGTGATGCGCCCCGGCGACACCGCGTACGGCGATCCGGTGGACACCAGTGCCACACCCTCGAGCGCCTCGGCAACGTGCGCATCGCGCCGTGCCCCGTACGGGCCGAAATCGGCGCTGATGTGAACCTCGGACGCGTCGAAGGCGCGGGCGACCGCAGGCACGGCCTCTGCCGGATCACCTCGCACCACGAGGAGGCGGCCGGACAGATCGTCGTCGAGAGCACGCAGGCACGCCATGAGGAAGGCACGCCGGCGCGGCCCGGACGGACCGAGCAGGGCGTCGTCGAGAACGAACAACGCCACGCCCTGCTGCGCGATGTCGGTAGCGGAAAGGACGGCGGGAAGATCGCGCAGCCGGAGGTCGCGTCGGAACCAGACGATGGCGGGACGGCTCATCGAACCAGTGTGCTGGACAATGGCTGGCATGTCCGATGTCTTCGAAGTACCGATCCGTGACGAGTCGATCAGACTCGGCCAGTTCCTCAAGCTGGCGAGCCTGATCGAATCGGGTGCCGAGGCCAAGGAGGTCATCGCCGACGGCCTGGTCTCCGTCAACGGTGAAGTCGACGTGAGACGAGGCCGTCAGCTCCAGGTCGGTGATGTGGTCGAGATCGGCGGGATGAGCGCGCGGGTCGTGCGCGACACCTGACCTGCGTATCGAGTCAGTTCTCCGCGCGCACGACGACGCCGTCGTGGTCGCTGTAGACGATCTCGCCGGGGTTGAACGTCACGCCGCCGATCTCGACCGGCACGTTCTTCTCGCCGGACCCTGTCTGAGTGCTCTTACGGGGATTGGTGCCGAGTGCCTTGACCCCGATGTCGAGCGTGCGCAGGATCGCGGAGTCCCGGACAGCACCGTTGACGATCACGCCGGCCCAGCCGTTGTCGACCCCGCGGCCGGCGATGATGTCGCCGACGAGCGCGGTGTGGATGCTGCCGCCACCGTCGACGACGAGCACGCCGCCGTTGCCGGGCTCGGACAGGGTCTGCTTGACGAGCAGGTTGTCCTGGAAGCATTTGATCGTCGTGACGGGGCCCGCGAACTCGCTGCGGCCACCGAACTGGATGAACTGGGTGTCGCAGCTACGGATGTCCGGACCGATCTCGTCGGCGAGGTCGGCGGTTGCGGTGAATGCGTGGGCAGTGGCTTCGCTCATGTGCTGAGGATAAAGGGACGGCGGCGGGCCGTCCGGACGGCGGGGACCGAGATCGCCGCAATCAGATCGATGATTAATCTCTTCGCAGGCCAAAGCGTTAGATCCTTGTATCCTTCACAAAGGTTCACTTATGCCGGGTGAACGACCGACCGGGAGAACAGGACGGGGACATGCCACTCGACGGACGTTCGACGATCGTGCGTGTGCCCAAGGCCGGGGAACTGATCGCGGCGAATCTTCGCCGCCAGATCATCACCGGAGAACTCGAAGCCGGGGAGCCGCTTCCCAACGAGGCCGCGCTCATGGAGCGGTTCGGCGTCTCGCGCCCGACATTGCGTGAAGCGTTCCGGATACTCGAGTCGGAAGGCATCATCACCGTTCTGCGCGGGGCCCACGGGGGCGCCCGCGTGCAGGCGCCCGACAGGTCCACCGCAGCCCGCTATGCCGGCCTGCTGCTGCAATACCGCGGCGTCCCCCTGGCCGACGTCTACCGCGCCCGCACCGAACTCGAGGTCGCGGCGGTGGGTTTGATCGCGGCCGATCCCGACGGGCGGATCGACGAACTCGCCGCCGTGGTCGACCGGGGAGAAGCCTTCCTGGACGATCCACACGCGTTCGCGAAGGCGAACACCGAGGTGCATCGCACGGTCATGGAACTCGGCGGCAACGAGACGCTGAACACGCTGGCCGGCATGCTCCTCGACATCATGGATGCTCATGCCGCCCTGTACATTTCCTCTCGCGCCGAGCCGGACCGGCCCGGCGCGGCCGTCGCGCTGCGCGCGAGCCGCAAACTCGTCGCACTACTGCGCGCGGGCGAACCCGGCCGGGCACAGGCCTTCTGGCGTCACCATCTCGACAAGGTCGAGAAGTACATGACCGGCGACAGCGAGACCACGCTGGTGGAAGTGCTGTCGTAGGCCGGCGCACGGTGGAGCCGAGGCTCAGACGGCCCGGCCCATGCGACGCTCGTAGTCCTCGCGTTCCCGGGCCGCCCGGTTACGGGCTTTCTCGCTCAGCAGTTCGGGATCGATTCCGTGTTGCTGCAAGCGATGGCGCTGCCACACGGGCATGAGTGCCGCCGAGAAGTAGACCCAGGGCAGGAACAGCAGCAGCATCATCGCGAAGGGAATCCAGACCGGGCCCGGAATCAGCAGGAACAGCATCAACGGCGGGATGATCGGCAGGTTCCAGCGCAGCAGATAGCGCCGCGCGCCCCCGGGACCGAGGATGTCGTTGCGAACCCACTCGCGCATCTCGGGCGGCAACGTGCGACCGACCATGTATCCGAGGCGCTGAAACAAATTAGGTCGTGCACTACTCATATCGACAGCATAAGCCCTCAGTCGTACAGACCCGCCAGGCTGTCCGAGAACGAGTCCACCACCACTTTGCGGCGCAACTTCATGCTCGGCGTCAGGTCACCGGATTCCACCGTGAGTTCGCGGTCGATGATCGTGAACTTCTTGACCTGTTCCCACCGGTTGAGCTGCAGATTCAGCTCCTCGATGTACGTCCAGATCATGCCGCGCGTCTTCTCGTGCCGCGAGATCTCCGCGAAACTCGCCCCGTCGAGCCCGTTCCTGCCGGCCCACTCGGTCACGGTCTCCGCGTCCAGGCCCACCAGCGCGACGCAGTACGGCCTGCCTTCGCCGTAGACGACGATCTCCGACGCGTACGGGCAGATTCCCTTGAACGTCGCCGCGGTCGCGGACGGTGCGACGTACTTGCCCTGCGAGGTCTTGAACATGTCCTTCTTGCGGTCGGTGATCCTCAGATAACCGTCCTCGATGCTGCCGATATCGCCGGTGCGGAACCAGCCGTCCTCGGTGAGCGACTCGGCCGTCGCGTCGGGACGATTGTGATAGCCCGTCATGACGCCCGGCCCCTTGATCAGCACCTCGCCGTCGTCGGCGATCGCTATCTCGGTGCCGGGCACCGGGCGCCCGACCGTGCCGATCCGGTTCGAGTCCGGGCGGTTGACGCACGACGCGGCCGCGGTCTCGGTGAGCCCGTACCCCTCGAGCACCGGGATACCCACCGCATCGAACCACCTGCCGATGTCCGGGTTGAGCGGCGCGGAACCGGAGATGAAGAAGCGCAACCTGCCGCCGAACCGCTCGCGGACGGTGGAGAACACGAGTCGGTCGGCGAGCGCGTAGCCGAGCTTGTCGCGCGTGCCAGGGGACCTGCCGTCCTGCCGGGCCCGGGACATCTTCAGTCCGACGCCGACGGCCCAGTCGAAGATCCTCTTCTTCGCGCCGCCTTCGTCTTCCATCATGGATTCGATTCGGGCATGCGCCTTTTCGAAGATCCGTGGCGCCGCCCCCATGAATGTGGGGTGCACGACCGCGAGGTTCTCGACAATCTTGTCGACTCGTCCGTCCACCACTGTCGGGAAACCGATCTGGAGGGGAAGGGTCAGCAGCACCTTCCCGAACACGTGCGACAGCGGAAGCCACAGGTATTGGAGGTCGTCGGGACCGAGGAGGCCGATGGCGTCGATCGCGGCGGCCTCATAGGTCCAGGCCGAGTGCGGCAGACGAACACCCTTGGGCCTTCCCGTGGTACCCGACGTGTAGATGAGGGTCGCGAGGTGATCGGGCCGGATCCGCTGGATCCGGTCGGACACCGCGTTCGGGTTCTCGGCGAGCAGTGTGCGTCCGCGGTCCTCGAGATCGTCGTAACCGAGTACCCAGTCGCCGTCACCGTGGCCGTCGACGACCACCACCGCGGAGACATCCGGCAGTTCGTCCCGGTGCTGAACCAGCTTGCCGACCTGGTCGGCGTCCTCGGCGATAACGATCCGGCTTCCCGAATCCGCCACGATGAACGCGACGTCGTGGGCGTTCGTGGTGGGGTAGACCGTGGTCGTGGCCGCGCCCGCACACATCACCGCGAGGTCGGCGAGGACCCACTCGTATCGTGTGGTCGACGCGAGAGACACCCGGTCCTCGGGTTGGATGCCGAGCGCGATGAGGCCCGCGGCGAGCAGGCGTACGCGTTCGCCCGTCTGCGCCCACGTGACCCCGATCCATTCCTCCGCACCCATCGGAAACCGGAAGGCCTCGGCATCGGGAGACGCGGTGATGCGGTCGAGGAACATGTGAGCCACAGAGGGCGCCCGGTTCTCGATCTTCGCTCGATCGACCTTCTCATCGGATATGCCCTTCGATGTGGTCATATGCCCCAGTCTAGGAAGCCGGGGCGCGCGGGATGCCCGGTTTCGCCGGGTAACTCACGACCCGGGCGGAGGTAGGCGCTTGTGACAGGGACCACCTTCCGAGGGTACGTTTGGTGTAACTCCGAGAACTACTCACCGGTAGGGGTGTCTTATGCCTGCTCCGAGCGCTGCGACCTTCGCACGTCTCGCCGATCTCATCGCTATTCCCGACGCGGCGGACCGGCCCACGCGGCCTGTCGTCGAGGCGTTCACCGGGAAGGAGATCGCGTCCGTCCCCGTCGGAACCGCCGACGACGCAAAGGCCGCGATCGATCGTGCCCGCACTGCGCAGGCGTCCTGGGCGCGGATGCCCGTCACCGAGCGCGCGGAGATCATCCTCCGTTACCGCGAACTGGTGTACGCGCGGCGAAACCAGCTGATGGACATGGCTCAGGCGGAGACGGGTAAGTCCCGCACGTCCGCGCAGGAGGAGGTGCTCGACATTTCGATGACGGCGCGCCACTACGCGCACGTCGCTCCGAAACTGCTCGAGCCCCGCCGGGCGACCGGGATGCTTCCCGTCCTGACGAAGACCACCGTGCTGCACCATCCGAAGGGTGTCGTCGGCGTCATCGCGCCGTGGAACTACCCGATGACCCTTGCGGTGTCCGACGCGATTCCCGCGTTGCTCGCGGGCAACGCGGTGGTGCTCAAGCCCGACAGTCAGACGCCGTACTGCGCTCTCGCAGTCGCCGAACTGCTGTACGAGGCGGGTGTGCCACGCGATGTGTTCGCCGTGGTGCCCGGCCCCGGATCGGTGGTGGGCACGGCGATCGTCGAGAACTCCGACTATCTGATGTTCACCGGGTCCTCGCAGACGGGCCGGTTGCTCGCCGAGCAGGCCGGCCGGCGCCTGATCGGTTTCTCCGCCGAACTCGGTGGCAAGAACCCGATGATCGTCACCGCGGGAGCGAACCTGCGGAAGGTCACCGACGCGGCGGTGCGCGCGTGCTACTCGAACTCCGGGCAGTTGTGCATCTCCATCGAACGTATCTACGTCGAGAAGTCGATCGCTCCGGAGTTCCTGCGGATGTTCGGCGACCGGGTGCGCGCGATCAAGCTCGGCGCGTCCTACGACTTCGACACCGAGATGGGCTGCCTCGTCAACGAGACCCAGGTCAAGACGGTGTCGGGCCACGTCGACGACGCGGTGGCGAAGGGCGCGACGCTGGTGGCGGGCGGCAAGGCCCGCCCCGACCTCGGTCCGCTGTTCTACGAACCGACCGTGCTCACCGACGTTCCCGAGGACGCCGAGTGCTACCGGGACGAAACCTTCGGTCCGGTCGTGTCGGTGTACCCGGTCGACAACGTCGACGAAGCGATCCGGCGTGCGAACGACACCGAGTACGGGCTCAATGCCTCCGTCTGGGCGGCGACCAAGGCGCAGGGTGAAGAGATCGCGGCGAAGGTCCGCGCCGGCACCGTCAACGTCGACGAAGGTTACGCGCCGGCGTGGGGCAGCATGGATGCTCCGATGGGTGGCGTAGGCATCTCCGGTGTGGGCCGCCGGCACGGTGCCGAAGGGCTTCTCAAGTACACCGAGTCGCAGACCGTGGCCGTCACCCGGGTGCTGAACCTCGACGGCCCGCGCGGGCTTCCGAGGCAGATCTGGGCCAAGATGCTGCCCCCGCTCGTCAAGGCGATGGGGTGGCTGCCGGGTCGTTGACGGCCGGGTCCGTACGCCGCGTGATGGTGGTCGCGAGGGGCTTCTCGACGACGAAGCACAGCAGTACCGCGGCCACCATCGCCAACGGGCCGATCGCCAGATAGATCGGTGTGAGGGCGTCGTTGTAGGACTCGAGGATCGGCTGCTGCACGGCGTCGGGCAGGGTGTGCACCATGGCCGGGGTGAGGGAATCGGCGTCGTCCGCGGCGAGGCCCCCTTCCGGGACCCGTTCCGCGAGAAGCACATTCAGGCGGGTGGCGAACACGCTGCCGACCACGGCCGAACCGAGCGTCGCTCCGATCTGCCGGAAGTAGTTGTTGCCCGCGGTGGCGGTGCCGACCTCTTCGACCGGGAACGAGTTCTGCACGACGAGCACCATGATCTGCATGGATGCGCCCAGTCCGACCCCGAGCACGGCGAGGAAGCAGCACAGCACCCAGATCGGTGTGTCCACGGTGAGCAGGGACAGCAACAGCATCGCCACCGCGACGAGCACCGAGCCGACGATGGGCGTCACCTTGTATCGGCCGGTCCGGCTCACCAGACGTCCCGCCAGCGTCGAGGTGATCAGCATCGATCCCATCATCGGGAACATGAGCAGGCCCGCGACCGTCGCGCTCCGTCCCGCCACCATCTGCAGGTAGGTCGGCATGTATGCCGCGACACCGAACAACGCGATGCTGTTGAGGAGACCGGCGAGGGTGCTCACGTCGAAGTTGCGGTCGCGGAACAGGTGCAGCGGGAGAATAGGTTCCGCCGCACGGCTTTCGATGAACAGGAACAGAACTGCCGTGGCGAGCGTGCCCGCGATGAGACCCAGCACCACGGGAGAGGTCCACGGGTAACGCGAGCCGCCCCAGGTCGCGACGAAGACGAGAAGCGTCGTGGCGAGGGACAGGACCGTCATCCCGGCGATGTCGATGCGGGGCCGCGAGTTGCGGGTGCGGGGTAGCCGGAGAAAGAACGCCACCGCGATGAAGGCGAGTACGCCCAGCGGGAGGTTGATGTAGAAGACCCACCGCCATCCCGGTCCCTCGGTGAACCAGCCGCCGAGCAGGGGGCCGGCGACCGAGGACACCGCGAAGACGCTGCTCATGATGCCCAGGTACTTTCCGCGTTGCCGGGCCGGAATCACGTCGGCGACAGTGGCCTGCGACAGCACCATCAGTCCGCCGCCGCCCGCACCCTGGGCGGCGCGGCCGACGATCAGCCACGTGATATCTCCCGCGAACGCGCTGATGGTCGAGCCCACCAGGAAGATGGTCAGGGCGGTCAGCAGCAGTGGCTTGCGGCCGAACAGATCTCCTAGTTTGCCGTAGATCGGCATCGTGATCGTGGACGCGAGGATGTACGCGGTGACGATCCACAGCATCTTGTCGACACCGTGGAGTTCGCCGACGATGGTGGGGAGTGCGGGGTTGAGCACGGTCTGGTTGAGCGAGGCGACGAGCATCGTCGCCATCAGCCCGATGAAAATGAAGGTGATTGCGCGGCGGTCGAATTCGGTGTGGCTGCGCGGTGCGGCGGTGGTGGCGGTGGCATTCATGCTCGCGTGACCTCCCTGAAGTGTGCGCAGGTGCGGCGGAGGACGGAGTCCGCGTCGCCCTCGGTCCCGTTCCGAAGGTCGAGCACGGGAGCCATCGCGGTGCGCATCACGGCACCGGCCACCGTCACGATCAGCAGGGCTGTCTCCTCGACGGTGTGCCCGCCGTGTCCGCCGGGCGATGTGCCGGGCGCCTGCGACTCGGCGAGACGTGCGGTGACGAGGTCGGCGACGAGTGCCTCCACGGCATCGATGTGCTGAAGGCGCCGGCGCGCCAGTTCCGGGTGGCGGTCGAGCAACGTGACGTATTCGCCGTACGTGATGAGGCGGTGGACCGAGGTGCGGAACACCGCGAGCAACAGGAACGCGACCTTCTCGACGAGGTCGTCGCCGGCCTCGATGTGGAAATCGTCGGCGATGTCGTCGTGGATCACCGGAGCCTGCTGGCCCAGGACGGCGTCCTCCTTCGACCTGAAGTAGTTGAAGAAGGTGCGCGGCGAAATCTCGGCCCGTTCCGCGACCGCTTCCACGGTCACGTCCGAGAGGCGGTCGTGCACGGCGGCGGATTCGGCCGCGGCGAGATGGATTGCGGCCCACGTGCGGGCCCGCTTGCGCTCGCGATGGGAACCTTTCGCGTCCTGGCCCCTGGGCTCCGCTGCAGTCATGAAGTTTTACATTAGTGCAAATATAAGAATCTGCAAATGTTGTTCTCTCGAAGTGAGAACAACATTACCGCGTGCGATGCGCAGGTCAGTCCTCGACGGTGATCTCCGCGGCGTCGTCGTAGAAGCACAGGTAGCCCTCGATATCGGCGACCGCGGCGAACGGTTCGGGATACGACCACGCCACGTTCTCCGCGGGAGGCTGGCCGACGAACGACCAGTACCGCGCGGTCCCCTTGTAGGGGCAACTCGTCCGCCATTCGGATTCCTCGAGGACGGAGAAATCGACATCCTCCGGCGGCAGGTAGTAGCGGGTGGGCAATCCCGTCTCGAAGACGAGCACCGGATTGCGCGTCTCGCCGACCACGGTGCCGCCGATCTCGACCCGAACGTGGCGCGAACTGCGCAGAGCATCGACCCGATGGTGCGGGTCGCGTGGATGGGTGAACACTTCGGTTTCCTCCTCGAACCAGCGTTCGCCTTCGTCGACCTCGTCACCCGGCCCGGTCTCCCCGTGCCGGAACCACTGGAAGATCAGCCGATCGTCCAGACCGTCGACGTCGAGTTGGTAGACCACCGAATACGCGCGTTGCTCGTCGATCACGACGTCATACCACTGCCACACATCCGGTCGGCTGCGACTCGGGGACAGCGACGCCGCGATCAGATCGAGCCGGACGTCGTCGCGGGGGAACGCGTAGAACGGCACCGGCTTCCCCGGCGCCCAGACCAGCAGAGCCCGGCTGCTGTCGACGATCGTCCGATCGAACAACTGCCCCCGGATCCTCCGTTCGGTGGGCTCGTAGAGGTAGTCGTCGGACTCGGGTTCGTGACGGCGAACAGCGGACTTGCGTGCCATGCATCGACCGTATCGCGCACGGCATCGCGATGGCATGTCCGGGTGGATACGCTCGATCCGATGATCGACGACCCTGACGTGCTCCTCCGCACACTGATCGGTGTCCTCGCGCTCGCAGCGGTGGCCACGTCGGTGTTGTGGGCCTTTGGGGTTCCGCACAGGTTCGCGTCGTTGTACGCGGTGGCGCGTGGCGCACTGCAACTCGCGATCGTCAGCGTCGTGCTCACCGGAGTCATCACCAACGGGGCGTGGGTCGGCGTCGTTCTGCTCGTCATGTTCTCGGTCGGAACATGGACGGCCGCGCGCCGGGTCGGAAGCGGCGTTCGCGTCCTGGCCATCGTCGCCGGGGCCATGCTGCTGGGAATCGGTGTCGCGCTCGCGGTGATCTTCGTGACCGGAGCGGTAGCGGCGACGCCGCGGTACGCGCTCGCGCTCGGCGGCATCGTCATCGGCAACGCGATGACCGTCGCGGGTCTCGCAGGCCGGCGGTTCCACGAGTTCGTCGTCGATCGATGGCTGGAAGTCGAGGGATGGCTCGCGCTGGGCGCGACCATGCGGCAGGCAACGGCCGAGCACGCACGGCTCGCGGTGCACGCGGCGATGATTCCGCCGATCGATCAGACCAAGACAACCGGCCTGGTGACACTTCCGGGTGCGTTCGTCGGCGCGATCTTCGGCGGGCTCTCCCCGCTCGAAGCGGGACGATTCCAGGTCGTCGTGCTCGCGGCGATCATGGCTGCGGGATCGATCACCGCCGTCTGTGTCGCCGTCGGCCTGGGCCGCGTCGCCGGGCAGCAACCCGTGGTGCCCGGCTGATGGGGCACGCCGCTCACCACCATCCCGCACGTTCGTGTCGCCGCGCGCGTGGATCGCCGGCGTCCGGGGGTATCCCGTCGTCGTGGTGAGCTATCCCGGTGCCCAGGAGTACCTGCCCGAGACACGCGAGGTGCCCGCACTCGCGGCGGCGGCGCGCGCTTGCCGCGGATGCGACCTGTACAAGGCCGCCGACCGAACCGTTTTCGGAGCGGGGCCCGAGAGCGCACGCATGCTCCTCGTCGGCGAGCAGCCGGGAGACCAGGAGGACCGCGCCGGCGAGCCGTTCGTCGGACCGGCGGGGTATCTGCTCGACAAGGCTCTCGAGCAGGCGGGTGTCGATCGCGGCTCGGTCTACGTCACCAACGCCGTCAAACACTTCCGCTTCGACCGTTCGGCGAACGGCAAGCGCCGCATCCACAAGAAGCCGTCGGGTGGCCAGATAGCGGCGTGCCGCCCCTGGCTGCTGGCCGAACTCGAGGCGATACGCCCGGAGGTGGTCGTGTGTCTGGGCGCGAGCGCGGCGCAAGCGCTGCTGGGCAACGGATTCAGGCTCACCGAACACCGCGGCGAAGTGCTGCGCCTGCCCGACGAGATACGCGGCGGGCACGATCCGTCGGTGGTGGTGACCATCCATCCGTCCGCGGTTCTCCGCGCCCGATCGGACCGTGACGACGCGCTCCGGTCGCTCGTCGGTGACCTCCGCCGCGCCGCCCGCTCAGGGCAGTGACGGTCGCGCGGGACGCGGTAACTCAGGAAGCGGTAGTTCAGGAGGCGGTAGTTCAGGAGGCGGTGGCGAGGGCAGCGGCGAGGCCGAAGACGACGGCGATGCCGCACACCTCCACGACTGCGTTGCGGAGCGACTCCTCGGCGGTGACGCGGTGCGACACCGCGTCCGGCACCCACGTTCGGCGCCAGGTCCACGCCAGCACCAGCAACGCCACGAGCACAGCGGTCTTCGCCAGCACGATGCGTCCGTAGCCGGTGCCGAACAGTCCGCTGAGCGACCCGATCCGGACAGCAGCGTCGATGACGCCCGTCGCCGCGAGAATCGCCACGCACCGCAGTGCGAGCGCCGAGTAGCGCGGGAGCAGCTGAGCCCACGTACCGCGTCTGCGCACGAGGAGGGCCAATGCGGCCAGCACCCCGAACCAGACGGCCGCGGCCAGGACGTGCGCGGCATTGAGCAGGGAACCGAGTGTCTGCTGAGCCATGTGCCCGGTCGCGGGCCGCGCGATCAGCGCCAGCGCCGCGAACACCAGTACCGGTGCGGTGGACCACGACGCCGACCGCCGGTACGCCACCACCGCGACGATGCCGCACGCGGCGACGCAGACCCAGGCGGCGGCTTCGACGCGCCCGGAACCGGCAGTGGCGAGGTATTCGGCGAACAAGCCGGCGCGCAGGTCGCCCACCGGAACGGCGACCGCGGACGCGGCCTCCCGGACGAGCTGGACGGATTCGAGCGCGAGCCACACTCCGCTCGACGTCGCGATCGCGCGCCACACGTCGTCGGGTTCGATTCCGGGCCGACGTTCACCGCGGATCATCGCAGCGAGGACCGCGATACCGAGCACGGTCGATCCCGTGCCCACCGACAGCGCCCGGACCCAGCTGGAGGCCTCCGGGGTCGCGAGCATCCAGCCGCACGCCACTCCGGCGACGGTGCCGGCGAGTACGCCGACGGCGGCACCGAGAAGCCACCGCCGGCGCACCGAGATCATCCGATCATGCCTTCGGCTTGCGAAGGGCGAAGACCAGTCCGCCGGCGATCACGACTACACCGGCGACGACGAACCACCACACGGCGGGCCCGCTGTCGCCGCTCTCGTTCCCGTCGGCCGTCTCGGACGTACCGGACGCCGGCTCACCGGGCGCGCCGGTGCCCTCCTGCGTGAGGGTGAAGGTCCGGGTACCGCTGACGGGATGCCCATCGGCGGACGTCACCCGGAAGGCCACGGTGTACTCGCCGACCGGACCGAGTCCGTCCACGGCGACACTCACCGTGGAACCTTCGACGGCGGGGTCGCCCACGGACCACAGGTTGCCGTCCGGGCCGACGACGGTGATCGCCGCGAACTGCTCCTGCAAGGGCTCGTTGAACGTCACGCTCACCCGCTCGGGTGCCTGCGCGATCTGCTCACCGTCCTCCGGCGAGCTCGACAGCACCACGGAATGCGCCGACGCGGGACCGGCCGAGAGCGCCAGTGCGGTGAACAACGCGGCGAGAACGACGAAGAGGCGTCTCATGAGCGCCGTCCCCGGATCACGGCGCCGAGGCCGAGGGCCACGCCCAGCGCACCGAGGACGAGACCGATGCCGCCGAGCCACCGTGCGGTGACATCGGTGCCGGAGTCCTCCGACGTGGTGCCGGCGTCGGTGCCGGTGGTGTGTGCTCCGCCGCCGTGCCCGTCGCCGTTGCCCGCCGCGAGCGTCAGGCTCGGAGCGGGACGTTCGGGTTCGGTGTCCCCGGTCGTGACCTGGTCCCATGCGACGACCTCGCCGTCGCTGTAGGTCTGTACCGCGGGGAACCACACTTCCGCCTCGTCGGGGAGCGGCCCGGCGGAGAGCACGAATTGCTGGAACTCGCCCGGACTGACCGCAACTCCCGGATCCGCGGTCCAGGTGACGCCGGTGGCGAGCTGGGTCTCGGGATCCTTCTCGATCGTCGCGGACCAGCCCGGCAATGGTTCGGTGCGTGCCGACTTCAGGCCGGGCAGGCCGACCGACACCGCAGTGGTTCCGGCGGTATCGGATTCGGTGGGCACACGGAACGTCAGCACGGTGTAACCGCCCTGCTCCGCGCCCGGTGCGACGACCGTGACATGTGCGGACGCGAGACCGGAACCGGCCAGCATCAGCACAGCAGTGGCGCCCGCGCCGACGAGGGCACGGGTAGGTGATGTCTTCATGGGTGGATCTTTCTCGGAGAACGAATACGGCTGCGCGTCACCGCGCGACCGGTGGACCTCTCCGGGAGATCGCCGGGGGAGCGCGACCCCAGACGAGCGGGTCGGTCGTTCTCGTCGGGGCGAGCGACGCCGGCACGTGTACGCCGCCGAGCCGGAGTGTCACGGCCCGGATCGCGGTACTGCACGCGTCGAAGAGCCGGGCGGCGGCGACCAGCAGCACCGCGCAGCCTGCGACGGCCACGAGGTGTGCGGCGAACATCGATCCCGACGTGTGCGGGTGGCCCTCGGTGAGGGCGGAGAGAACGGCGTGGGTGCCGAGTTGCCCGACGGCGAGAAGTGCGATCGGCGGCAGCGTCGGCACGTACGCACCCACGATCCCGACCCCCGCGGCGACTGCGAGCAGCAGTGCCGAGGCGGGGCCCGTGGGCACACCGCCACCGGCCGCGCCGTGCGCAGCCGCAGCCAGCGCCGCGGTCGTGATGCCCGCGGTGCTGCCGAGGAGGGCCGGGTTCGTGTTCACGTTCGGGTCAGCGGACCCCGAGCCGGGCGAGCAGATCGGCCTCGATGCCGTCGAGCTCGGACGAGATCGCGGCGTGCGCCGACTTCCGGCGCGCCGCGGGCATCTGCTCGGCAGCCTGCACCGCCGCGGTCAGGTCGGTGAGACGACCGCGGATCGCCGCGGCGAACTTCTGCGTCTCGGCGTCCTTCGGGTGCAGGGACTCGATCTTGGTGAGCGACTGTTCGGCGCCGGCGATCCGGGCACTGAGTCGTGCACCGCGGCCCGTGTACGAGCCGAGCTCGTCGATGGGGACACCGAGTTGCTGTGCCCGTCGCGCGTCGAGCTGACCGCGCAGCGCCGTGACCACCTGGTAGACGATCGGAACGAGCACCGGCGCGAGCAGACGGGCGACACCGAGGTACCGGCGCACCTTCGCTGCGGTCAGGCCCTGGCTCTCTGCGGCCTTCTTCTGTGCCTTGAGCGTTGCGATCTGTTCCTTCTCGATCTTCGCCTGCGAACTGAGCAGTTCCTGATCGAGCTTGACCTGCGACTTCGCCAGCTTCTTGCTCAGCTTCTGCTGCGCTTTCGCTGCTCGCCGGTCGTTCTTGAGCTGGTTCTTCGCCACCAGCTTCGCTTCGAGCTTCGCCCTGTGCTTGAGAGCTTTGGCTTCCGCCTTGCGAGTGGCGCGACGTTTCCGTGTGAACAACCCCATCGAACAGCACCCTCCATTCGGTACGACACGACGCTCCGGCGCCCCGCGTCAGCCTAACGTGACGGTGCTGGTGCGAGGCGATCCGTGCGCAGCGAATACCCTGGACAGTTGTGGAGCCAACCCGTGATGTGCGGCGAACACCCGTTTCCCTCGAGGCGAGTGCGCTGACGCGGTGCCGCCACCGGGTGTATCTGGACGCTTCGTTCCCCCACGAACTTGCAGGTGCGGCCGAGAACGCGGGTGCGCGGCAGCGCCAGGAGGCGGCCGCCGCCCACCGTGAGGCGATCCGTCAGCACTTGTTCGAGGCGGACCCCGAGGGCTGGGTGCTCATCGGCCCAGACGGCTCGATGTCGCAGCGCGCAGAACAGACTCTCGAGGCGTGTCGCGCCGGAGCCGACCGGATCTGGGGTGCGGTGCTGCCCGTCGAGGTCGACACCGGACGCCGGGGCAGGTCGGAGATTCTGCTGCGCGACACCGTGCGCGGGGGCTACATCCCGGTGATCGTCGTGAACCACAAGGTCACCGATCCCGGTCAGGGCGCCACGACCACCGGGCTGTTCGAGTGGAAGCCGGTGGTGGACCAGACACGCAAAGTGCGCAGCCAGGTCCGCGACCAGATGCGCCTCGCGCACCTGTACCGGATGCTCGAGCGTCACGGTCTCGCAAGTCCCGGGCAGATCGGCGGCGCGATCGGGTACGGCGGCGACTGCATTCTGGTGCACGACCTGAGCGCGGTCCTCGACGAGTACGACGCCCGGTTGACCGATCGCGTCGAGATCGCCCGCGGCCGGACGCCGACGAAACCGTCGCAGATCGGGGAGTGCAGGACGTGCCCGTGGTGGGATCGGTGCCGGGCCGAACTCACCCGCGAACGCGATGTGTCGCTGGTGGCGTCGGGTCAGCGCGCCGAGGTCCTCAGGGAACTCGGAGTTCACACCATCGACGGTCTCGCGGGCTGGGAAGGCGAACCACCCGAGATCTGGCCGCAGGGCCCCTTCGAGGATGCGGTGGTGATCGCGAAGGCGTGGCTCGCGGGCGCCCCCCTCGTCCGCCGGTACCGCCATGTGCACGTCCACCGCGCCGACATCGAGGTCGATGTCGACATGGAGAGCTTTCACGAGCACGGCGCCTATCTGTGGGGGACGCTCCTCAACTCCGGATCGCAGTCGGAGTACCGGCCGTTCGCGACCTGGGTGCCGGTACCCACCGACGACGAGGCGCGGTCGTTCGCCGAGTTCTGGGCGTGGTTGTCGGACCAGCGGCGTACCGCCGAGCGCCGTGGGAAAACGTTTGCGGCCTATTGCTATTCGAGGTCGGCGGAAGACAAGTGGTTGTTGTCGTCGGCGCGGCGGTTCCGCGGTTTTCCGGGTGTGCCGCCCGAAGCGGAGATCAAGGCGTTCATCGGATCATCCGAATGGGTGGACATCTACCAGGCCGTCACCGACCAGTTCGTGTGCCCGAACGGGAGGGGGCTCAAGAAGGTCGCCCCGATCGCCGGTCACCACTGGCGCGACGACGAAGCCGGGGGAGAGGCGTCGATGAGCTGGTACCGCGAGGCCGTCGGGCTGGACGGCGAGCCGGATCCGAGTCAGCGCGCGCGGCTGCTCGAGTACAACGAGGACGACGTGGTCGCGACCAAGATCCTGCGGGAGTGGATGTCCGATCGTGCGGTCCTCGAGATTCCGCACATCGACGATCTCTGACCGCACGCGGCCGCCGCACGCGGCGACGGTGGGCACGCAGTACGTGACTCCACCGCGCCGACGTGGGAAGCGTTGTGCGTCGCGGATCAGCGCGGCGCCATGCGCAGCGCACCGTCCATGCGGATGGTCTCGCCGTTGAGGTAGTCGTGCTCGACGATCATCTGCACGAGCTGTGCGTACTCGGCGGGCTGTGCGAGGCGCGACGGGAACGGCACGCCCGCCTCGAGGCCTTTGCGGTACTCCTCGGTGACGCCGGCGAGCATCGGGGTGTCGACGATGCCCGGCGCGATGGTGTTGACGCGAATCCCGTACTGCGCGAGGTCGCGCGCTGCGGGAACGGTCATGCCGTGCACGCCGCCCTTCGACGCGGAGTAGGCGATCTGCCCGACCTGGCCCTCGAACGCGGCGACGGACGCGGTGTTGACGACGACGCCGCGCTGGCCGGACTCGTCGACCGGCTCGGTCTTGGCGATCGCATCGGCGGCGAGGCGCATGACGTTGAAGGTGCCGAGCAGGTTGACGGTGATGACCGTGCGGAACAGTTCGAGGTCGTGCGGCCCGTTCTTCGACAGGATCCGGCCGGCCCAGCCGACGCCGGCGCAGTTGACGACGGTGCGCAGCGGCAGTCCCGACTCGACGATGCGGTCGATCGCGGACTGGACGCCCTCGGCGCTGGTCACGTCGGTGGGGATGAGCGTGACGCCCTCGGGTGCCGCGTCGCCGACGCGCTCGATCGACTGTTCGAGGTCGAGACCGAAGACGGTGGCCCCCGCGTCGGTGAGGCGACGGGCGGTGGCGGCACCGAGGCCGGATGCGGCGCCGGTCACCAGTGCGGCAGATCCCTGAATTTCCACTGTTCGTAACTCCTCGTCCGGGCCTTGCGGCACGCGTGTGTGGTCCGTCACGAACCCTAGCGTGCAGGTGTCAGTTCGATCGCAGCCCGTCGGCGCATCACCGCGGCACCCATCGCGGCGGCGACGAGGCACGCGCCCGCGCCCAGCAACAGCCCGGCTCGCCCGCCGCCCTGCTCGCAGACCCAGCCGGCGATGGGACCGCCGATCGCGGTGGAGCCGAGGAAGGCGACGGACCAGAGGGCCATCACCCGGCCACGCATGGTCGGCGCGGCGGTGAGCTGGAGCGTGCTGTTGGTGGTGGACGTGAAGGTCACGCTCAGAGCGCCGACGACGACCATCGTCGCCACCAGGATGGGCATGGTCGGGGACGCTGCGGCTACGGCCATTGCGACACCGAATGCGAGCGCCGTCAGGACGAGAGGCTTGGTGCCCGTGTGCCCCCAGGTCGCGACCACGAGACCGCCGACTACCGATCCCGCACCCATCGCCGCGGTGAGCAAGCCGTACGCCTCGGCACCCGCGTCGAACGTCTGGTCGGCAAGCACCGGAAGCACGACCTGGAACTCGAAGGCGAGGCATCCCACCAGCGCCATCATCAGCAGAGGCACCGCGAGATCGGATGTGCGCCGCACGTAGGCGAGTCCCTCGCGTAGCTGGCCGCGCGCGCGGGCTGTGGGCGGTGAGGGCACGAGTTTCGACACGTCGAGTGTCAGCAACGACGTGACGACGGCGACGAAGCTTGCCGCGTTGAGCAGGAAGCACAGTCCGATACCACCTGCGGCGATCACGATGCCCGCGACAGCCGGGCCGATCATGCGGGAACACGAGGCGAGCACCGATTGGAGACTCACCGCGTTGCGGAGATCGTCGGGCCCGACCATTTCGAGCATGAAGGACTGCCGTGCGGGGTTCTCGAAGCACTGATTGAGGCCGAGCAGTACGGCGAGCACGTAGACGTGCCACAACTCGACGGTGCCGGTCACGACGAGCAGACCCAGCACGAGTGCCTGCACACCCATGAGGCTCTGCAGCCCGATCATGAGCCGGCGCTTGTCGGTGCGGTCCGCGATCACCCCGCCGTACGGCCCGAGGAGCAGCATCGGCACGGTCTGCAGGGCGAGGACGATGCCGATGGCGGTGGCCGAGCCGGTCAGCTGGAGGACGAGCCACGACTGGGCGATGGTCTGCATCCATGTGCCGACGAGTGAAATCGCCTGACCGCCGATGTAGCGGCGGAAGTTGGGCCCGCGGAGGGCCGCGAACGTCTGTCCGCGGATGTCGTCGATGACGGTCACTCACGCACCTCCCGTCCCCGGCACATGCGCTCACCGAGTGCTTCGAGGGCGGGCAGGGCGTCGTGGAGTGCGTCGAGTCGGTCGTCGTCCAGTTCCGCCAGGTGCCGGGCGAACATCGCCGTCCGGCGAGCGCGTAGCTCATCCGACTGCCGCGCCCCCGCCGGGGTGATGTGGATCCGCACGACGCGCTTGTCGCCGGCGTCGGAGGAACGCGTGACGAGTTGGGCTTCTTCGAGCTTGCCGACCATCCGCGAGCACATTGTGGGGTTGAGTCCCTCGTGCTCCGCGAGTTCGCGCACCCCGATCGTCCCGTGCTTCGCCACGGTCGTCAGCAGCAACGACTGGGACCGGGTGAGCCCCTCGTCGGTTGCGGACCGGCCGACGCTCCGGGCGATCCGGCCGAGGGCGATGCGCAGGCGGTGGATGTCGTCGTCGTCGAAGTGTGTGCTTCCCATCGGTGGTGTCATTCAACTCCCAAAGTATTTGCCTATCGGCAAGCATACTCTTCTGGAGCGAGAGGAGCCCGGATGTTCGGCGCTCACGCGGTGGCGTTGGTCACGCCGGGAAGCCGGGTGGACATCAGGGCTCGACGGGAGCCGGAACCTCCGCAGTCGTCCGGCGTGCCGCCCGCCTCCCGACGACGACCGCCCCCGCAGCGGCGAGGACGAGGGTGATCCCTCCGGCGACCGGACCGACCACGGCCGAGTCCGGCGCGAGTCCGTCGCCGAGCATCCACGCGCCGAACCCGAAGAACAAGGCGGACGCGCCGAGCCGGATGGCGTTCTCCGGCATGTGACGGCCGAGCACCGCACCGGCGATGATCGCGAGTGCGTCGGCGGCAACCATGCCGACGGTTGATCCGATCCACACGCCCACCCAGTCGTTGTCGGCGGCGAGGGTGATGGTCGCGAGCATCGTCTTGTCGCCGAGTTCCGCGAGGAAGAAGGCCGAGACCACGGCCAGGAACGCGGAACGCGCCACGCGTCCGGCCTTCGATTGTTCGGCGTCGTCGAGCGAATCTCCTCGCAACGTCCACAGACCGAAGAACAGGAACGCGAGGCCGCCGACGATGGACATCGCGACGGGGGGAATGGCGACGCCGAGATAGTGCCCGACGGCCACCGATACGAGATGCACGGCCGTCGTGGCGAACAGGATGCCGGTCAGGACGACCCACCAGCGGTACCGCAACGCGAACGTCATGGCCATCAACTGGGATTTGTCGCCCAGTTCGGCCACGAAGATGACTGCGAAGCTCAGTACGACGGCGGACCACATCGGCATTCCTCCTCACCCGCTGGAGGAAAATTGGGCTTCCTCCGGACGTCGGGCACGGTGCGCCGACGGCCGAAGGTCTCGCCCACCGGACTACCGTCCGGTTCGCCGTGCCGGGCGGTCCGCCTGCGCGGCGCCGCCAGTATGTCGACTCGGCGATTGGGGGCTACTCCCCTTCGCGAAGCAAACGATACCGGCCCGACAGCGCATCGGTAAAGGGCATGCTCAGTTTCGGAGAACCGAACTCTCTTGTGCGGGTGCGGGTCACGCGGCCAGCAGCATCGCCAGAATTGCGGTGTCGGGATCACTGCTCGGATTCACTCCGACCCTGCTCACCAGGGACGTCACGGTACCGTCCGGCTCCCCTTCCACCCAGGCTGCCCGGTGGTCGAGGCCCAGGTGGGGGAGGCCCGGCAACAACACACACCCCGACGCGGCACCCGCATTCTCGGGCAGCGTCGGAGTCGTCTCCGACGGAGGATGCAACATGAGCGCCGACGGCCGGCAGTCCGCGAATCGCTCCGGCGTCACGGCTTCGGCGCCGATGACGGGCCCCTCGGCGATCAGCAATCCGACCGTTCCGGGCTCCGGATCGTCGGGCAACTCCTCCTTGACCCCGAACACGGTCGAGGTGGGCAGCAGTCCGGGCAACGATGCCACGCGCACCGTCAGCGCGAGCAGTTGCGTCCACTCCCGGGTCGTGTCGGGCCACCTGCCCGACACGACGAAACCGCGCAGCGCTCCTGCCGCGTGAAATGCGGCGAGTTCGATCCGTCCGTGTGCGTAGTCCGTCATCGAACCCACCCCGATCCACTCGAGCCGGTCCGGTCGCGCCGTTGCAAGCCGGTTCCCGGCCCTATGGCCGGTAGACGAAGAATGCCCACTTCTCGTGCTTGCACACAAGAGGTGCCGAGTGCCAGTCCGGGTGGGGGCCGGATACGGCAAGAGGGACGCCGCGCTGCGGCGTCCCTCCGTTCGTATCCGGCGCAGCCGATTCGGCTCAGCCGATCGGAGCCTCGGGCTCTAGACGATCAGACCTGCCGTCTGGGTGCGTGCCCGGTCGAAGCGAGCCTGCACGTCCGCCCAGTTCACGATGTTCCAGAACGCCTTGACGTAATCGGCCTTCACGTTCTGGTACTGCAGGTAGAAGGCGTGCTCCCACATGTCGAGCATGAGCAGCGGGGTCAGGCCGATCGGGATGTTGCCCTGCTGGTCGTACAGCTGCACGATGAGCAGACGCTGCCCGATGGAATCCCAGGCCAGGATCGACCAGCCGGAGCCCTGGATGGAGTTCGCGTTCGCGGAGAAGTGATCGCGGAACTTGTCGAACGAACCGAACGCGTCGTCGATCGCCGCGGCCAGCTCGCCTTCGGGCTTGTCGCCACCCTCGGGGGAGAGGTTCTGCCAGAACACCGTGTGGTTGGTGTGGCCACCGAGGTGGAAGGCGAGATCCTTCTCGAGCTTGGTTGCCTGAGCGGCCAGCGTGCCGTTCTCGCGCGCCTCGGCCAGCTTCTCGAGAGCGGTGTTCGCACCTGCGACGTAGGTCGCGTGATGCTTGTCGTGGTGCAGCTCCATGATCTTCGCCGAGATATGCGGCTCGAGCGCTGCATAGTCGTAGGGCAGTTCCGGAAGTGTGTACTCAGCCACGAGGGTCCCTTCTTTGCGAGCCCGGTAGGGCCCGTGCGGTTGTTTCCGTGCCTTGCGGGTTTCACCACAACACTTGTGTGGATTACCCACACCGTGTGGTTTCCACCCCAACTCATAAGTACACCCCGCGCAACCACAGCTGTCACTCGGACGTACGCCCACGAGGCTCGGGGCGGCAGCGACGAGAATCGCCGTTTCCCGCGAGGACATCTCCCGCGACCAGCAGAAACCCCGGTCGAGCTGGACCAATTGGTGACGCTCGAGAGCGGAACCTTAACATTGGGCGGTGTATCGGCCCTTCCTGAACGAACCCGCGAACGGGGTCGACGCACCTCGCGTGGATCTTCCGGGCGTCAATCTGCTGCGGTTCGCAGCAGTGCTCGCGGTCGTCTATTCCCACATCTCGTTCTATCTGATCGACGACCTCGGGACCGGATGGTGGGGCATCGACCTCGTGTACCGCGTCTTCGTCGACGGGGCCGGGCTGAACCAGCATCTGTCGTTCGTCGGGGTCGCGGCGTTCATGATGCTCACCGGGCTCCTCATCACCCGGTCCGCCATGCGGCAATCACCCCGGCGTTTCCTCATCGCCCGCGCCGCGCGCCTGGTTCCCGCGTTCTGGGTCTGCATCCTCGCCGCGATCGTGCTGGTCCGGCTCGGTATCAACGGCATGTTCAGTGGTCACACGGGTGTCTCGAACTCCGAGGCCGCGTTGAGTTTCATCCTCGGCGCCTTCTTCCTGAAGCCGCAGGTGGCCGTGCTCGGAGTCGCGTGGACGCTCGCCGTGCAGATCGTCTTCTACCTGTACTGCGTCGCCGGCCGCTCGCTCCTGCGCGCCAACCCGCTCATCATTCCCGTCCTCGGGGCCGTGTTGTGCATGCTGGTGCTCATCTACAACCTGTACATCCCGGAGCCGTACAGCGTGCCCTTCCTCTCCCGGATCGCGGCGACGCTGCCCACGGTGTTCCTCGGGCAGATCGCCTACCTCGGATGGGCCGGACTGATCTCCGGCCGCGGGCTCGTCCTGGCGTTGCTGGCGCAGGTCCACGTGATCGTGCTCGCCACCGACACCCAGGTGTACTGGGCGGGGACGCGCTACCTGTGGACCATCACCGTGGTGTTCGCATGCGTCGTGCTGGTCTCCCGCTACAACGGCCGCTTCGCGCATCTCCGGGTCGTCGACTGGGTCGCGACCCGCAGCTACGCCATCTACCTCACGCACACCCTGGTGATGTACCGGATCTACGAGAACACGGTCGGGGTGGTGGGGCAGACCGGTGCGATCGTGTGCGTGCTGCTCGGCTGCGCCCTCGTGTCGGAAGTGGTCTACCGCGGTGTCGAGGTACCCGCCGCGCGCTGGATCAGCACCCGGTGGCTCACCCCGGCCCGCACGGTGGCCGCGGAACCGGCCACCACCGGGCCCCGCGCGTAGCATCGGGACATGTCCTGGTTCGACGAGATTCTGGCCCGTGCAGGTTCCAAGTCGCAGATGGTGGCCCGCGAGGACGCACTACCCGGGCGTTCCGAGCTCGTAGTCGTTCCCGAGACCCACTACGTCAACGGCAATCGCATCGTTCCCCCCTTCCCCGAGGGGCTGCAGACCGCCGTGGTCGGGATGGGGTGCTTCTGGGGTGCGGAGAAGGAGTTCTGGCAACTCGACGGCGTGTACTCGACCGCCGCCGGGTACGCCGGTGGTTACACCCCCAATCCCACGTACGAAGAGGTGTGCTCGGGCCGGACCGGTCACACCGAGGTCGTGCTCGTCGTCTTCGATCCCAAGGTGATCGGTTACGCGCGCATCCTGCAGGAGTTCTGGGAGAACCACGATCCGACGCAGGGGATGCGGCAGGGTAACGATCAGGGAACCCAGTACCGCTCGGCGATCTACACGCACGACGAGACGCAGATCGAGATGGCCGAGGCGACGGCCGAAGCGTACGGCGAGCGGCTCGCGGCAGCCGGCTACGGCGCTGTCACCACCGAGATCGCACCTCTGACGCACTTCTACTACGCCGAGGACTACCACCAGCAGTACCTCGCGAAGAATCCCCACGGTTACTGCCCGGTGCACGCAACCGGCGTGAGCTGCCCGGTGGGGCTCGGCGCCTGATCCCGTTCCCGGCACCTCCCGGAGCGTGAGTCCGGGGTGCGCGAATCGGTCGTCGCGTCTTGAAATCCGCCGACGACCGTCGCATCCTCGGAGAACACGACTGCCGACGGGGAGGACCGGTCACCGTGAAAACCTCGACGTGCGCGGGCGACTACCTCGACCGCATGCGCCGCAGCCGGCGCGGCGGGAATCCGCTCGTACGCCGGGCCGACCGCATCGAAGCGTGGTTGTTCTTCGTGCTGTTCACCACGCTCGCGCTGACGATTCCGGTCGCCGGGGTCGTCGGCGCCGGATCGTGGCAGTCCTGGGTAGCGCTCGCCGAGAAGCAGAGCACCGAACGCACCCCGGTCTCCGCGACCCTCGAGTCCGCGCCCGACCCTGCCGCGCCGGGAGGGGGAGAGGTCGCGTCGTCGGTTACCGCCCCCGCGTCGGCCACCTGGCAGTGGGGGGACGAGCAGCGCCGGGCCGTGGTTCCGGTGGACAGCTGGTCCGTTACCGGGGGCGACGTGACGGTGTGGGTCGACGCCCGTTCGGGTGAACTCGCCGACCCTCCGCTCACGGTGGCCGCCGCCAAGGTCTCTGCCGTCTGCGCCGGTGTGTTCCTGTGGGCGCTGTCGGTCGCGCTGGCGATCACGATGTTCGAGTCGGCGCGGTGGGGACTCGAGCGCACCCGTCGCCGCCGGTGGAACCGGGAGATCGAGGCGTTCCTCGGCTCCACCAGCAGCTACTGAGCCACCGTTTTCCAGCTGTGAGGGCTACAGGTCGCGCACGGCCGGCATGACCTCCGCCGCGACCAGCTCGAGGTGTTCGAGGTCGCTGAGATCGAGCATCTGCAGGTAGATGCGCTGCGAGCCGACCGCCGCGTAGCTCTTGATCTTCTCGACGACCTCCGCGGGGGTGCCCGCGAGACCGTTCTCGCGCAGCTCGCCGACCTCCCGGCCGATCCGTTCGGCGCGGCGGGCGATCTCGGCTTCGTCGCGCCCGCAGCACAGCACGAGGGCATTGGAGTACGTGAGCGTGGCCGGGTCGCGGTCGGCGTCGCGGCATGCCCCTGCCACACGGTCGAACAACACCTCGGTGTCCTCGGCCGACATGAACGGCACGTTGAACTCGTCGGCGTACCGTGCGGCGAGGGCGGGTGTGCGCTTCTTGCCGGCGCCGCCCATCACGATGGGCGGATGGGGCTGCTGCTGCGGCTTCGGAAGCGCCGGTGAGTTCTGGATCCGCACGTGCGTGCCCTCGTACGAGAACGTCTCGCCGACGGGTGTGTCCCACAGTCCGGTGATGACGGCCAGCGACTCCTCGAGCCGGTCGAAACGGTCCTTCAGGGACGGGAACGGGATGCCGTAGGCGAGATGCTCCTCCTCGAACCATCCTGCGCCGAAACCGAAGTCGACACGGCCGCCGCTCATCGCATCGACCTGTGCGACGGAGATGGCGAGCGGACCGGGATAGCGGAACGTGGCCGACGTGACGAGGGTGCCGAGCCGGATCGTCGAGGTGTCGCGCGCGAGTCCGGCCAGCGTGATCCACGCGTCCGTGGGGCCGGGCAGGCCGTCGGCGTTCATGGCGAGATAGTGGTCGGAACGGAAGAATGCGCCGTAACCGAGCCGCTCGGCTGTCTGTGCGACGGCGAGAAGATCGTCGTACGTGGCGCCCTGCTGGGGTTCGGTGAAGATTCGTAGTTCCATGAATGCATCATTTCAGGTGCCCCCCTCTCCCGGGTTTCGTACCGAACGACCGACGATGTGACGTGTCTCGAGCCGGGCATCCCCACCTCCGGTAGAGCCTGGGGATGAACCTGTGGAAACTGTGGATAACTCCAGGACCTGCGGTGTGTGGAGGTGACACGAGCGCGTAGTGAAGCGTCCTCGGCTGCATCGCCCCGCAGCACGTGCCACTATTGGAATCGTGAGTTTTTCCGACGTCCCCACCGTGTCTGTGGACGAGGTGCCAGAGACGAGCGCCGCCGCTGTACTCCTCGACGTACGCGAAGACGACGAATGGGCGCTCGGACACGCACCCGGCGCGGTCCACATTCCGCTGGCCGACGTCCCAGCACGACTCGAGGAAATCGACATCGATGCCGAGGTCTACGTGGTCTGCCGCCAGGGCGGACGCTCGCTCGGCGCAGTCCAGTACCTCAACCGCATCGGGTACGACGCCATCCAGGTGAACGGTGGCATGGTGGCGTGGCAGAAGAGCGGTCTTCCCCTGGTTTCCGACGGTGATGAACCCGCGAAGATCTATTGATGGCCGCCTACCAGATCTGTGTTCGGTGCGAGAACCGCTGGCCGGTGACCTATCAGCCCCGGCAGTGGTGCCCATCCTGCCGTGGCGTCCTGCTCTCGCCCGTCTCCACCGACGTTCCGGTTCCCCCGTCGCGCCGCAACTTTCGCTGGGTCGCGCGCCCGGCGGTACCGATCGGTCCCGTTGAGCCCACGCGCACGCGCGGGACGGCTCCGACGCCGCGATACCGGGAGATACCGCGCTGGGGACTGACAGATCCGCGGCCGGTCGACACCGAGTACGAACCGAGCCGTAGCGAGACGATCTCCGATCTCGCGCCGACACTCCTCGTGGGCGCCGCCGTCGTGTTCGGCCTCGCGGCTCTCGCCGAGGCGTTCCGGTACGGACTGCTGGTGTTCAACCGGACCAGACTCGTCGACCCGCTGGCTCTCGCGGTCTCCGACGCCGCCGTGTGGGCGACGCAGGTGGGTGCACCGTTCGTCGCGCTCGCCGCGGCCGTCGCGTGCGCGGTGCGCCTGCTCGAACTACGCCGGCGCGTCTTCGCCGAACGCGGCGAGGTCGATCCCCGGCCGTCGCCGACGGTGCTGCTCGGTGTCGTCGTGCCCGGAGTCAACCTCGCGATGCCGGGAGTGCTCCTCACCGAGATCGCCGGTCGCGACCCCAGGCTTCTCCGGGCGATCCGGATCTGGTGGGTGCTGTGGGTACTCGACGCGGTGATGTTCGTCGTGGTCGTGCTGTGGCGTCAGCGCGACACGATCCAGGCCCGTGCGGACGGCGTGCTGCTCGCGGCGTTCGCTGCGGCGCTGGCCACGGCGGTCGCGCTCACGACGCTGCACGTGGTGCGGTTGTTCGAGGGAACGGACATCTGGGGCAGGCCGATGCGCCACCGGAGATTCACCTACGCCACCGGACCCGCATACGCGCCCATTGCCCCGATCGTGCCGCGCGCCGCGACCGCCGGCAGCCCGGCCGACACGGCGTCCCTGTCGCAGGACGACACTCCGGCCGGTGCCCAGGACGAGCGCGACGACGTACCCCAACCGGTGGCAAGCACGTGAGCGCCGTGGATCGCCCTCGGGTGGTCGCACATCGGGGATCGTCGGCGGCCAAGGCCGAGCACACTCTCGCCGCGTACGAACTGGCCCTCGCGGAAGGCGCCGACGGACTCGAGTGCGATGTGCGGCTCACCAGTGACGGGCACCTCGTGTGCATCCACGACCGCACGATCGACCGCACGTCCGACGGAACGGGTGTCGTCAGCGAAATGACTCTCGCGGAACTGTCCGAGCACGACTACGGCAAGCCCGGTGAACCGGCGGAACTGCTCACCCTGCACCGTTTGCTCGAGCTCGTCATGGACTGGACGAGTGTGCCGGTCAAACTGTTCGTCGAGACCAAGCATCCCGTCCGGTACGGCGCGCTGGTCGAGGCGAAGCTGCTCGACGCGCTGGCGAGCTTCGGGCTCGCGACGCCTGCGTCGGCCGACTTCTCCCGCGTGGTGGTGATGTCGTTCGCGGGCAGCGCGGTATGGCGGATCCGCCGGGCAGCTCCGTTGCTGCCCACCGTGTTGCTCGGCGAAACCTCCCGGTATCTGCGGGGAAGTGCTGCCACTACCGTGGGCGCCACCGCGATCGGCCCGTCGATCATGACGCTCCGGGAGCACCGGGATCTCGTCGACCGTGCCGCTGCGTCGGGCCGTGCGACGTATTGCTGGACCGTCGACGACCCCGCAGACGTCGAGCTGTGCCGCGAACTCGGCGTCGGATGGGTGGCCACCAACCATCCGGGCCGTACCAAGCTGCAACTCGACGCTGCTCACGGCGTATAGATCGGGCGGGCAGGCCGGGCGTGTAGTTTGGCGCCGTGGCCAAGAAGAGCAAGAGAAACAGTGGACCCAAGCCCGGTGCCAACCGCGCCGCCAAGCTCGAGCAGCGGAGACTGGAGCGGGAAGCCGCGGTCGCCGCGTCCACGCGACCGTTCGAGGGCCTCGCATTCGAATGCGACCTCGTCGCGCTGCGCGAGTTCGTTCCGTCCGCACTGGTCGACCTGCCGCTGACCGATGAGGGACGCAAGATCGTCGGTGCGACCATCCTTCCGGGTGGCGTCGCGGCGCTGGTCCGCGAAGAAGACGACGAGACCGTCGCGTACGTCGGCTTGCAGCTCGCGAGCGGGTACGGCCCGGACCCGGCCGGGGAACTCGCCGCCGCGATCGAGTGGGCCCGCACGGCCGAGCCCGGATCGTCGCTGCAGACCGCGACTGTGGACGACGACACCCCGCGGCTGCAGGACCTGCTCGACGCGAATGTTGTTCCCCCGATCACCGTGCACACCGACTTCAACTGGTGGATTCCGGCCGGCGTCGAGCCGAGCCAGGACATTGCGCACACCGTGCAGCACGCCAACAGCGCGGTGTTGCCCTCGGCGCGTCTGAACGGTGACGGGCTGGTCGGTGCGTGGTGGGTGGATCCCGGCGAGAAGGCACACCTGCGTTGGGTTCGGCCCGAGGACGAGGACGCGCTCATGGCCGCGTTGTCGCGCGTGCACGCGGCCGGTGGCCTCCACCTCGGGGAGGGATCACGCTTCGCCGGGTCGTTCCGCACGCACGGACTGCTGGTTCCGGTTTTCGATCTCGACCGGGAGAAGCACGCCGACGAATGGGTGGAACCCGCACTCGAACTCGGCGCGCGCCTCGATGCCGCGCTGGCCGTGGACGAGCCGCTGACCACTGCCGAGCTGCGCTCCCGCGACGGAATCCGCAGTCGTCAGATCACCCTGCGCTGATTTTTCCGGGGCCGAGAGAAGTCCCCCGCAAAGCCGAATGCCACAGTTCGCCGGTGATCCGGGAACTGTGGCATTCGGGCCCTGTGGGCTGCAGGTCGCGTCAGATGCTGCCGCCGGCGACGGTCGGCGCGTTGCCGCGCAGTTCGCGGGCCTTCGAGTTGAGCTCCCGCGCGACGAAATCCTCGAGGTTGAACAGGTTGGAACCGGCGCGGTCGGCGACGGTGAGCAGCGTCGTCATCGTGGCGACCTCTTCGACCTGCTCCTGCAGGAACCACTGCATGAACTGCTCGCCGAGGTAGTCGCCCTCGTCGCGCGCGGTGCGCGCCAGCTCGACGATCTGGTCGGTCACCGACCGCTCCTGGCGGAGAGCCAGCGCGATCGGTTCGCGCGCGTTGTCGAACATCGACTGTGCGGCGTCGACCCCGGTGAGGTCGACGGCCATGTCCCGGTCCAGGAAGTACTGGACGATCATCATGGCGTGGTTGCGTTCTTCCACTGCCTGCGCGTAAAAGTGCTTCGCCAGCTGGGGAAGATCGGTGTTGTCGTAGAAAACCGCGATGGCGATGTACTGGTGCGACGCATTGAATTCGTTGCGGATCTGGTCGTGCAGCAGCGAATGGAATTTGGTCTTGTGCGTTTCGCCCATTGTCGTCATGATCAAGACGTTAATGCAGGTCAGGTGATAATTCATCCAAGCTTTGGCTAGGCTGACTCTTCAAAGCTTCGGCTTGCCTTGGTCAATTCAGGGTTGCCTGGCCGAATATCTCCGCCCCGAATTTCGCGAGAATATCGGGCCGCGGAGACCGCAATGTCAGGGTCCGGGCGTCAGCAATTCAGCCGGGATCTGCTGATCTTTCGCCAACGCATCGAAGAACGGCGCCGCGCGGGAGCGGTCCCACAGCAACACGTTGCCGATGCCGTAGACGTCGTCGAATCCTCCGACGGGCACCGTCGCGGTCAACGTCTCACCGCGCATCGCCCACGCCAGTCGCGCGAGGTCCCAGAGATGATCGTCCTCGTCGACCCGCACGGACCCGGCGGCGCCCGTCGCGAGCGGCACCGCGCGGAACGGGTTGAGGAACGTGGAGGGACTTGTTGCCTTGCCCAGAAGAGCGGACAGGAACAGCCGCTGGTTGTTCATCCGGTCCAGGTCGGCGAGAGGTGTCGCGCGGGTGCGCACGAACCCGAGAGCCTCGGGTCCGCTCAGTTCCTGGCACCCTGCCTCGAGCGACAGACCGGCCAGCGGATCGTCGATCGGGTACGGGACACAGATATCGACTCCGCCGACCGCGTCGACGATCGACGCGAACCCGCCGAAGCCGATCTCCACGTAGTGGTCGATGTGCACGCCGGTCGCGCCTTCGACGGTCTGTACGAGCAACTGGGGTCCGCCGAGTGCGAACGACGCATTGAGCTTGTCCCGCCCGAAGCCCGGCACGTCCACATAGGAATCGCGGGGCAGCGACACCATGGTGGTCGCGCCTCCGCCGCTCGGTACGTGGATGAGCAGGATCGTGTCGGTCCGGTCGGTACCCACGTCGCCGCCGGTGGCGAGTTCCTGTTCTTGTTCCGGGGTGAGGCCGACTCGGCTGTCGGAGCCCACGAGCAGCCAGTTGGTGCCGGGGGTGTCGCCCCCGCGCCCGTCGTACGCGGCGAGCGCGTCGACGCGGTCGAGCGTGCCGTCGAGGTAGATCGTCCCGCCGATCACGGCGACGAGGAGTACGGCCAGGACCGCACCCAGGCGCCGCATCGTGCGTCGTCCGGCGCCGGGGCGTGGTCGTCGTGGTTCGGGTTGCGCGGCGGGCTTGCGCCGCACCGGCGGAACAACAGGCGGCGGAGTCCCGCCGCGAGAGCGTTCGTCGGCGATTCGTTCGGGCCGTTGCGTGGGCGCCCAGTCGCGACTGCGTGACGCCTCCTCCTGCGGCGCGGGCACGCGGGGAGGTGGCTGGCGCCGCGGCGGGGGCGGCGGGGCAGGGGGACGGTACGTCGGCGTGGGGGCCTGCGACCACGCCTGCGGGGGCGGTGCGGGTCGTCGTCCGTCGCGGCGAATCACCTGTGTTCCCTCGGGAGGCGGCGTCGCCCGGGGCGGAGGCACGGGACGGCGGATCGGCGCGGGCCGCTGCGGGGGAGGTCCCTGCGGTGGCCGCGGCCTGTTCCGAGGGTCTCGAGGATCGCCGTTCACTCGCACAACTGTACGGTCACGGCAGCCAGGACACGTGTCCTCGGAGTGCCTGATATCCCACGAATGCCACGGTGTCGATCAAGGCATGGGCGATCACCAGGGGCCACAACCTGCCCGTGCGCTGCCAATACCGGCCGAAGACGAGACCCATCACGACGTTGCCGAACCCGCCACCGAGGCCCTGGTACAGGTGATAACTGCCACGCAGCACTGCGGACGCGAACAGTGAAGAGTTCTCCGACCAGCCCAGTTGCCGCAGGCGGGTGAGGATGTACGCGACGACGAGGATCTCCTCGGCACCGGAGTTCGCCACTGCCCACAGCACCTCGGTGGGCACGCGCCACCAGTAGTCCGCCAGCACACTGGGCGCGACCGTGAGGTTCAGTCCCGCCGCGCGCGCGCCGAGGTAGAGCAGCAGGCCGGGGAAACCGATCAGGGCGGCGAGCCCGACACCGGGCAGTACATCCCGGCGGAGATACGGACGGGCCAGACCCACGGCTTTCGGGCCGAAGCCGCTGCGCCAGAGCAGGTACAGGCCCAGCGCTCCCCAGGCCGACAGCCGGAGGATGCCCAGGAGCTGACGGGCGAGATCGATGAACTGCTGTGACGACTGCGGGCTGTTCAGCGCAACGGTCCGGTCCGACAACGGCTCCGGTGCGAGCGCCGCCTCGAGCAGCGACAGGATCGACGAGAGACCGCTGAGCCCGAACGTGACGAGCAGAACGATCGCGATCTCGATCCACAGCGCGCGGCGTGCGGGGGCATCGAGAGGCGTGGCGGGGTTCTGCGCCGGCGGGCTCAGCCAGGAACGAAGCGTCGTCACCGGTGTCATTGTGCCGGACCCCGGCGGTGTCACTGTGCCGGACCGCGGCGGTGTCACTGTGCCGGACCGCGGCGGTCTCGTTCGGCCTAGCTCACGCCGCGACCTCGACGCCGAGCGCCTCGAGCAGAATCCGCCGATACTCCGCCGTCTGCAGGGGGTGCGCCGCTCGCGGGTGTGGCAGATCGATCGTCAGTTCCACCGCCGGCGAACCGTGATCGAGCACCAGCACGCGGTCGGCAAGCGCGATCGCTTCGTCGACGTCGTGGGTGACCAGCAGCACCGCCGGCCGGTGCACCGCGCACAACTCCTGGAGCAGCGCGTGCATCTTGATCTTCGTCAGCGCGTCGAGTGCACCGAAGGGTTCGTCGGCGAGAAGCAACTCGGGTTCGCGGACGAGCGACCGCGCAAGCGAGACCCGCTGTTGTTCACCGCCGGACAATTCGTTGGGCCACGCCGACTCCCGGCCGGCGAGGCCGACTTCGGCGAGCGCTGTCCGGCCACGTTCCGTCGCGTCGGGGCCGGTGAGTCCGAGGGTGACGTTGGCGAGCACACGGGCCCACGGCAGCAGCCGGGAATCCTGGAAGACGACCGCTCGCTTGCGTGGCACGTCGATCTCCCCCGACCCGGGCACCCCGTGGTCGAGTTCGGCGAGGGCGCGCAGCAGCGTGCTCTTGCCGGACCCGCTCCGGCCGAGCAGTGCGACGAACTCGCCTTCGCGAATCTCGAGGTCGACGTTGCGCAGGACTGCGCGCCCGTCGAATCCCCGGCTCAGGCCCGAGGTGCGGACCGTCAGCTTCCGATCGTCTTGCGCCATGCCAGCGCCTTCCTTTCTGCCGAGCGGACCAGCAGATCGCTGCCGAAGCCGAGGATCGCGTAGACCACGAGGCCGACGATGATGATGTCGGTGAGCCCGTAGGTGCGGGCCTGGAACATGAGGAACCCGATACCGCTCGTCGCGTTGACCTGCTCCACGACGACGAGGGCGAGCCAGGCCACCGTCACCGCCATGCGGAGACCGGTGAAGAACCCCGGGAGCGCGCCGGGCAGGGCCACACGCCGGACGAACTGCGCGCGCGACAGGTCCAGTGTCTCGGCGAGTTCGACGTAGCGGGAGTCGATGCCGCGCAGTGCCGAATAGGTGTTGATGTAGACGGGCACGAACACCGACAGGGCGATGAGCAGGATCTTCATCTCCTCGCCGATGCCGAACCACAGGATCGCGAGCGGCATCAGTGCGAGCGTCGGAATCGACCGCTTGATCTGCACCGGGCCGTCGAGGAGCGCTTCACCGATCCGGGACAGGCCCGAGATCAGAGCGAGCAGCAACCCGAAGAAGACACCGAGAACGCCGCCGATCACCGCACGCTGCACGGAGGTGAGCAGGTTGCTCTGCAGGCGTCCGTCGGCGATCAGATCCCAGGCGGTGGTCACCACCGTCCACGGTGCCGACAGTGTCTTCGGGTCGAGTTGCCCGGTCGCCGACGCCACGATCCAGACGGCCAGCAGGATCGTCGGTCCGATGGCGAGGCCGAACTTGATCGGCCGTCCGGGTGCGAGGCGGCTACGGCCGCGCCGAGGAGGCAGGCCCGGCTCGTTGTCCGGGTCCGGTTTCTGGTCGGTGGCGCCGTCCCCGGCGAGGCCGCTCCCGAATCGCCGGAGGTCGACAGTGGGCACGCTCATGTGGCTTGTCCTTTCGTCGGGGGAGAGTCAGGCCGTCCCGGAACTCGCGAAAGTGCGTGCGTACTGGCTTTCCGGCCGGGTCAGGCCGTAGTGGTCGCGCAAGGTGGTACCGGTGTACTCGGTGCGGAACAGTCCGCGCTCCTGGAGGATCGGGACGACGGTGCTGGTGAACGCCTCGAGTCCCTGGGGGTACTGGGGCGGCATGATGTTGAACCCGTCGGCCGCACCGCGGGTGAACCACTCTTCGATGATGTCCGCGATCTGCACCGGGGTTCCGGCGACGACGTTGTGCCCGCGCGCTCCGGCAAGCTTGTGGAGCAGTTGACGCAGCGTCGGCTGTTCACGCTCGACGATCTTGGCGAAGACGAGACGCCGGCTGTTGTCGTTGTCGGTGATGTCGCCGGCTCCCGCGAAGAGTTCGGCCGGCACGACGGCGTCGAGGTCCAGTCCGGAGACGTCGATCCGCCCCATCTTCTGTAGTTGCCCGAGTCCGTACTCGACGATGGTGAGTTCGTTGAATTCGCGGTGCAGTTCTTGTGCTTCGGCCTCGGTTGCGCCGAGGAACGGGCTCAGGCCGGGGAGGATCTTGACGTGGTCGGGATTGCGTCCGGCGTCCGCCGCGCGGAGCTTGATGTCTCGGTAGAACGCCTGCGCATCCGAGATCCGCTGGTGTGCGGTGAAAATCGCCTCGGCATAGTTCGCGGCGAAATCGCGTCCGTCGTTCGACGATCCGGCCTGGACCAGGACCGGCCGGCCCTGCGGGGATCGGGCCGAGTTGAACGGGCCGCGAACGCTGATGTACTCACCTTCCACGTCGACGCGGTGGATCTTGTCCGGGTCGGCGTACACCCCCGCGGCCTTGTCGGCGACCACGGCGTCGTCCTCCCACGAATCCCACAGTTTCACTGTGGCGTCGACGAATTCGCGTGCACGTGCGTATCGCTGACGCACGTCGGGATGGTCGGTGAGGCCGAAATTCGCCGCTGCCGCATCGGACGCGGTGGTGACGATGTTCCATCCTGCGCGGCCACCGGAGATGTGGTCGAGCGACGAGAACAGCCGGGCGAGATTGTAGGGCTCGTAATAGGTGGTCGACGCGGTGGCGATCAGGCCGAGATGCGTGGTGACCGTGGCCATCGCGACGAGCGTGGTGATCGGTTCGAGGCCGTAGTCGGGCCGGTACCGCACTTCGGTGCGCAGCGCGGGCCCGTCGGCGAAGAACACCGCATCGAGTTTGGCGGCTTCGGCTGCACGTGCCAGTTCCTGGAAGTAGTGCACGTCGTAGATGCGCTCGGGTGCGCTCCCGGGGTGACGCCACGATGCTTCGTGGTGGCCGGTCGGGTAGATGAAGGCATTGAGGCTGAGCTGGCGGTGCGTCATGAGAAAGGTCCCCTCGGAGATCAGTTGCGAACGTGTCCGGCGCCGGCGTCGGCTACCGCGGCCTGGACTACTTCGTCGAAGCGCAGGTCGAATGCTTCGGCTGCCTCGACGGGTCGTGGCAGTTCGCCGGCCGCGTCGATCACGTCGACGGTGTGCTGCTGGGTGGCGACGAGGTTCTCGTCGAGTCTCGGGAAGGTCGTCGGACCGTTGGCGTCGAGAATGCGGCGCCCGTCCTCGACGGTCAGGCCCTGGCTCTTGACGAAGTACTCGTCGATCCACGCGTCGCGGTTGTCGTTCGCCCAGTCCACGGACGCGATGTACGCACCGACGTAGGCGCGGATCGCGGCCGCTGTCGCGGGATCGGACAGTGCCTTCGCGCTCGAGTACAGGTAGGAGATCCCGTCACTGAGATCGGCGATCTCGTCGCGGGGGAGGGCGGTGGCGCCCGGGGTCTGCATGTACCGGGAGAACACCGGTTCGCTCATCGGTGCGGCGTCGATCTGGTCGGATCGCAGCGCGTCCGGGAAGTCGGCGAGTGCCATCGGCGTGAGTGTCACATCGTCGACGTCGAGACCGGCCTTGTCGAGCGCGCGGAGGACGAACGCCTGCTGGGAGGTGCCCTCGGCGTAGCCGATGCGCTTGCCCGACAGTGCGGCCAGCGAGTCGATGTCGGAGCCCGGCGCGACGCCCAAGTTGAGGCTGTTGTCGGTCTGGACAGCGGTGATCACCCGCACGTCGTCGCCCGCGACGAGCGATTGCACAGCCATGATCTCGCCTGCCCACGCCACGTCGACGGCGTCGGCGCGAAATGCCTCGAGGATCGACGGTGCGCCCTGGAACGTGGCGAACTCGTATTCGAACGGCAGCGAGTCGAGGTTGCCGGACGCCGCCAGCGCGACCTGCTGTCGTTCGCCCTGGTCGGCGATGACGATCTTCGTCCCGGCGGGGATGTCGGTCGGAAGCGGACTGTCGGGCGAGAGACCGCCGCCCGCGGGTCCCGAACCACACGCGACGACCGCGGTCAGGACGAATGCGGCTGCGGTGGTGAATCCGGCGTGACGTAGGCGGAACATGTACTTCCCTCGGGCTCGAACGATCGACGGTGAGTCCGCCCGGACGGTGCCGGGGGCTGATGATCATCATCGAGTTCGAGCGCGGGGGTCACCACAGTTAGCGTCAGCGTGATCCGAAGTCCTCCCGGCGCAGGCGAGGGTGCAGGCCGTTCCGGAACGGGCATCCGACCAGCAGGCGCAACGCCCGGCTCAGCCCGGAGGGGTCGTCGACCGGTTCGTCGAACGGGATGCGGACGTCGTGGTCGCCGCGGCCCGATTCGATCCGCAGCCGCACGCCGTACCGGTCGATGCCGAGCGGACGGATTCGTCCCCCTCTCTGGGCTTCCGGAATCCGGCGGGCGATGCGCATCACCAGGTCCGCGTGCTGTTCTTCGAGGTGCTCGAGCCACGCGGTCTCGAGTGCGGCGAACGGGTCGGGCGCGGCGTCGAGCACATCCACGACGTTCACGGCCTCCGCGCCGGTCGTATCCGCCGCGACGACGGAATCGAGGCTCAGCCGCAGCAGTTCGGACCCGTGGCCCACGTCGAGAAGTTCCGGATGAGGCAGGGTTTCCGCGATTTCCGCGGCGAGCAGGCGAGGGTCCCGGACCGGGTGCAGGGTGCCGCTGAACCAGATGAGCGAGCGCACCGGGTTGCGGAGGGCCAGCGGTGAGTGGTCGGCGAGTTCGAGGACCGCGGATAGTCCCGCGCTGCCCGCATGCCGGGTGAGTGCGGCGGCGGGGCTGTGCGCGGGCACGACGATGGCGAGGTCGTCGTCGGTATGGAGGTGGTGGATCGTGGTGGGGACGGGATCGCAGCCGTCGACAGCGAGGCGGGAGGTGTCGGCGCGGATGAGGGCGGTGCGCACGCGTTCGGCCGTGGTGGGTGCGGGGACGGCGGTGGACGTGGTGGTGTGCATGACAACCCCTCCTGGCTATGTAGGTGAGGCAAACCTAAGTCATCGTCCTCGGGGAGGCAAGAGGTCCCGGGTCTAATCTGGGATGCGTGCCGATCCCCCTTCCCCTCGGAATGCCGCCGTCCCGCGAGGAGCCGCGCGGGTTGCTGGACGGGCTGCTGACCGGACGGTACGACTCGCCGGACGATGACCGCGAGGTCACCGGACCGCTGTTCGCGCCTCCGATCGTCCCGGCCCGCGCGATCACCGTCCCTCCGGGCCGCGACCTCGTCGTCGAACTCGATACGTCGGGTCCGCCCCCCGCGCCGGCGGGCTGGCGACCGGTGCGTTACCAGATCGGGTGCACTCCCGACGTCCTCGACGATGTCCTCGCAGTCACGGCACCCGCACCGCTGGCCGTATACGTGGACGGACCCGACGACACGCTCGCCGACACCGCACGCGCACTCACCGAAGCCGGACATGTACCGGGTCTTCCCGCAGGTCACGGCCTCGGCGCGGTCTCCGACTTCCTCGCGGTCCTCGCCCACGCCGACACGGGCTACGTCGCCCGCGCGACCAGCACGCAGGACGTGGTGGCGCTGCTGTCCGGGACCGCGGCGGCCCTGAGCGGTTTCGACATCCGGGAGGCCCTCGCGTCACCCGACGTGTCCTGGTTGCGACGGCTGATCCCCGAAGCGGCGTCCGCACTGCGGGAGATTCTTCTGGCCGTCGAAGTCGACGACCCCGGCCGGGTCGCGCGCGAACTCGGCGAACTGGGGCTGTCGGCCGGCTGAACGGCACCGGCCCGACACCGCAATCCGCAGACTCGGGGTGCGTAACCTCGTAGGCGTGCCACGTATCGCCTATTTCGGCCCGTCGGGAACCTTCACCGAGATGGCCCTCGCCCGTTTCGAGGAACTCGGTGCCTTCGATGCGCCGGTCGAGCGGGTCTCCGCCGCCAGCCCTCCCGCGGCCTTGCAGATGCTGCGTGACGGCGAGGTCGACGGAGCGGTCGTGCCGATCGAGAGTTCGGTCGAAGGCTCGGTGCCGCCGACGATGGACGGACTCGCCCTCGGCTCTCGGCTGCAGATCGTCGCCGAAACCGAACTCGACATCGCCTTCACGGTGGTCGCGCGGCCCGGAGTCGCTCGCGAGGATGTCGCGACCATCGGTGCGTATCCCGTCGCAGCGGCCCAGGTGCGGGAGTGGATCGCCGACAATCTGCCGGGCGCCGCGATCGTCGCCGCGGACTCGAACGCGGGGGCGGCAGAGGATGTCGCATCCGGGAAGGTCGACGCGGGGGTTGCCACGGCGCTGGCCGGTGAACGGCTCGGTCTGGCGGTGCTGGCCGACGGCGTCGCGGACTTCGCGGGTGCCCGCACCCGGTTCGTGCTCGTCTCGCGGCCCGGGCCGGTACCGAAGCGCACCGGCTGCGATCGCACGTCGGTGGTCCTGCAACTGCCGAATGTTCCGGGTTCGCTGGTGCGGGCCATGACGGAACTGGCGACCCGCGGAATCGATCTCACCCGCATCGAATCACGCCCCACCCGTATGGATTACGGGACCTACTTCTTCCATCTGGACTGGGTGGGCCATATCGACGACGCGCTCGTCGCGGAGGCACTCAAGGCCCTGCACCGTTTCGCGCAGGTACGGTTCCTCGGTTCGTGGCCGGCAGTGTCCGAGCACGGGGTGCCTCCCGTCTCCGACGACGACGATGCGCAGTGGCTCGAGCGACTGCGCCGCGGAGAGGAACAGCGGTGAGCGGAAAGTTGATATTGGCCCGGCACGGCCAGACGGTGGCGAACGTCGCACGGCGTCTCGACACCAAATTGCCCGGTGCGGAACTGACCGAACTGGGAATCGAGCAGGCACGGAGCCTCGGCCGCAATCTCGTCGAGCGCGGCCCGTCGCTTCTCGTGGCGTCGCGGGCGATCCGGGCGCGGCAGACCGCGGAGCAGGTCTCTCCGGCCGTCGGGCTCGACACCTCGGTCCTCGACGGCCTGCACGAGGTGCAGGTCGGTGATCTCGAGGATCGCAGCGACGAGGAGTCGCACACCCTGTTCATGAAGGTCTACGAGGAGTGGCACAGCGGCGACCTGCGCACGCGGGTGCCGGGCGGCGAATCGGCGATCGACGTTCTCGACCGGTTCGTGCCGGTGATCGACGCATTGCGCGCCGACCATCTCGAGGAAGGGTCGGGGGAGGTCGTCGTCGTCAGCCACGGCGCAGCCATCCGTCTCGTCGCGGCGTACCTCGGCAAAGTGCCGGGCGGGTTCGCCACGAGCAATCATCTGGCCAACACCGAGACCGTCGAACTCGTGCCGGTGCGGGGCGGGGGCTGGGAGTGTGTGCGGTGGGGCACGTTCACCGGCCCGTTCCGCGACACCCACCGCGCCGGCGCCGACGACCCGATGGGCTGAGAACGCGCAGTTCACGCGGACTCTCGCAATCGATATCGCTCTCGCCCACTGCTCGTATGCAGGCGCGCATCCCGTCCCTCCGGCGGAGCGACGTGCCGCGGTGTCGATCGTTCGCGGACGAAACCGCCGGGTATCGTCGAGCCGTCCGGATGAAGTAACGATCGGTAGGTTGGGTGCGGTACATGGATGGTTCCACCGACGACGCCGTCGACCCGCTCGAGGGTCGGGTCGTGCCGGATGCGGAGAACGCGCACTCCGATTGGCGGACGTTGCAACCGCTCGACCTCAGCCCGATCCTGTCCGCAGCGCTCGACGCCTTCTACGAGACCGGGTTCCACGGGACATCGGTGCGCGAGATCGCGCGGCGGGTCGGCGTGACCGTGCCCGCGCTGTACTACCACCACGAGAACAAAGAAGGCCTGCTCATCGCCCTGCTCGAGCTGTCGACCAGCGACGTGCTCTCCCGAGCGCACGCCGCCGACGCGGAGGGTGCCGGCGATCCGGTGCGCAGACTGGCAAACGTGATCGAGGCGATCGTGCTGCGGATGACGATGCGGTCGGCGCTCGCCGCGCTCGAAGGTGAAGCTCGCTATCTCAGTCCCGAGAATCGTCAGCGGTACCGCGCGGTGCGCAAGGGCATAGAGGAACTGGTGCGTGAGATCGTCGAGGAAGGTGCTGCGACGGGCGATTTCGACGTCGACGACCCGGCCGAGACCACCCGGGCACTGCTCGGGATGTGCCAATCGATTCCCCGCTGGTACCACGCGGAGGGAACTCTGAGCCCCGAAGCGGTCGCGAAGAAGTATGTGGCGATCGCCCTCAAGACGGTCGGCTCTCGCCGCGATCCGCTCTGAGGTCAGGCGCGACGCCGGAAGTCCGCGGTGCGCTTGTCCTGGAAGGCGGACACTCCTTCGGCGAAGTCCGGGCCCGCGAGCAGATCGAGCTGACCTACACGCTCACGGCCGAACGCGTTGCCGAGTTCGGTGAGCGTCGCGTCGTTGATCGCCCGTTTGGTGGACGCGAGGGCCACAGACGGACCGTCTGCGAGCCGGACGATCAATTCCTCGACCGCCGTGTCGAATTCGTCGTCGGGGTAGACATCGGCGATGAGGCCGGACGCGAGCGCTTCCGGCGCCGGGAGCCGTTCGGCGAGCATCGCCATCCGCAGCGCCCGGGCACGACCGATCGACGCTGCGACGAGTGCCGTCGCACCACCGTCCGGCATCAGGCCGATCTTGGCGAACGCGAGCAGGAAGTAGGTCGATTCCTTCGCGACCGTAAGGTCGCACGCAAGTGCGAGTGACACACCGACGCCGGCGGCGACGCCGTTGACCGCCCCGACAACCGGTCGCGGAAAATCCCGGATCGTCGCGACGACCCGGTTCGCGGCGTCGATGGTGTCGGGCGTGGGAGGAGCGGTCAGGTCACGGCCGGAGATGTCGGCGCCCGAACAGAACGCCCGTCCGCTTCCGGTCAGGATCGCGGCGCGGACGGTGGGGTCGCCGCCGTGCCTGTCGAAAGCCTCCGCGACGGCGACCAGGGTGTCGGTCTCGACCGCGTTCATCCGGGCGGGACGGTCGATCGTGACGCGCAGGATGCCGTTGCCGACGCTCGAGGTGACTCCGGGCGGGTCGGTGCTCATGCGGTTCTCCTCGGTGTGGTGGCCGACTGCCTGCGGTGACGGCGCGCAGCGGCGAAGCCTCTTCTCTCCCTATCAGACCTGCGTGTCGTCCGCTGGGTACCGAGTTCGTTGACCGCGTGCTTACCCCGTGGTAAGTCTTTAGCGATCGATAGGTACACGGTTGGGAGTGGGGCGCTCCACACTCCACGCACTCCGGCCGGCCCTGCTCGAACCCCTCGGAAGGAACGTCATGGCACAGGCCGTCATCGTCGACGTGGTCCGCACTGCCGTCGGCAAAGGCAAGCCCGGTGGTGCGCTGTCGGGTACGCATCCCGTCGAACTTCTGGCCCACGTCCTGCGTTCGCTCGTCGAGCGCAACAACCTCGACCCCGTCCTCGTCGACGACGTCATCGGCGGTTGCGTGCAGCAGGTAGGCGAGCAGGCGCTCAACATCTCGCGCTCGGCACTGCTGTCGGCGGGTTTCCCGGACTCGGTTCCGGCCACCACCATCGACCGTCAGTGCGGATCGAGCCAGCAGGCTGCGCATTTCGCGGCGCAAGGCGTCATCGCGGGTGCGTACGACATCGTCATCGCGTGCGGTGTCGAGTCGATGAGCCGCCTCCCGATGGGCACGTCTTCGATCGGGCAGGACTCGTTCGGCCCCGGCGTCGCCGCCCGGTATCCGGAAGGTCTGGTCAACCAGGGGATCTCGGCGGAACTCATCGCCGCGAAGTGGAGTTTCGACCGCGACGCCGTCGACGCCTACTCCGCGCGTTCGCACCAGCGCGCCGCCGCCGCGATCGCGGCAGGAAACTTCGACCGGGAGATCGCCCCGATCACGGTCACGAACGCAGACGGCGAGCAGGTCGTGCACGGCGTCGACGAAACCGTGCGCGCGTCGACCACCGTCGAGGCACTTGCCGGGCTGCGTCCGTCCTTCCGCACCGACGAGTACGCCGCACGATTCCCCGAAGCGCAGTGGCTCATCACCCCCGGCAACTCGTCGCCGTTCACGGACGGTGCGTCGGCCGTTCTGATCATGAGCGAAGAAGCCGCGACCAAGCTGGGCCTGACTCCGCGCGCGCGATTCCACTCGTTCGCCGTCGCCGGAGACGACCCGCTCTTCATGCTCACGGCGCCCATCCCGGCTACCCACAAAGTGCTCGCCAAGTCGGGCCTGTCCATCGACGACATCGACTCCTACGAGGTGAACGAGGCGTTCGCGCCCGTCCCGATGATGTGGGCCGAGGAGTTCGGCGCGGACGAGGCCAAGCTCAATCCGTGGGGCGGTGCCATCGCACTGGGTCACGCACTCGGCTCGTCGGGTACGCGCCTGCTGAGCACGCTCGTCAGCACCCTCGAGGCGACCGGCGGCCGCTACGGCCTGCAGACCATGTGCGAGGGCGCGGGCATGGCCAACGCGACCGTGATCGAACGTCTCTGACCCACCGCCGTACCGAATCTCTCGTCCGAAATCCCCACAGTGAAAGGCTTTTCATGATCGTCAACGACAGCGTCGCCATCGTCACCGGTGGTGCCTCCGGGCTCGGCCTCGCCACCGTCAAGGCTCTGCTCGCCGACGGCGCCCAGGTCGTCATCATCGACCTGCCGTCCTCCAACGGCGAGACCGTCGCCAAAGAACTCGGCGACCGGGTCCGCTTCGCGGCGGCAGACGTCACCGACGAGGCCGCGGTCACGGAGGCGCTCGACCTCGCCGAATCGCTCGGCCCCCTGCGCGTCGCGGTCAACTGCGCCGGCATCGGCAACGCCATGAAGACGGTGAGCAAGAAGGGTGCGTTCCCGCTCGACGCCTTCAAGAAAGTCGTGGACGTCAACCTCTTCGGCACGTTCAACGTGATCCGCCTCGCCGCCGAGCGCATCGCCAAGACGGAACCGGTCGACGGGGAGCGCGGCGTCATCATCAACACCGCCTCCGTCGCGGCATTCGACGGCCAGATCGGCCAGGCCGCCTACTCGGCATCGAAGGGCGGCGTCGTCGGCATGACCCTGCCGATCGCACGCGACCTCGCCTCGCTCCTCATCCGCGTCGTCACCATCGCACCCGGCCTGTTCAAGACCCCGTTGCTCGGCTCTCTGCCGGAGGAGGCGCAAGCGTCTCTCGGACAGCAGGTTCCGCATCCCGCGCGCCTCGGTGACCCCTCCGAGTACGGCGCTCTCGCAGCGCACATCGTGTCCAACCCGATGCTCAACGGCGAGGTCATCCGTCTCGACGGTGCCATCCGCATGGCGCCGCGCTGAACCTCGCGGAAGAACCCGCCGGGAGGATCTCGATGTTCGACCTGACAGGCACACGGGCGCTGGTGACGGGCGGTTCCGCCGGTCTCGGCCTCGGTATGGCGCGGGGCCTCGCACGTGCCGGCGCAGACATCGCGCTCTGGGGACGAGACACCGCCAGACTCGGACGCGCGGCCGACGAACTGAGCGGCTTCGGTGTCCGCGTGACGACGCGGTCGGTCGACGTGTCCGACGAGCACGCGGTGGTCGACGGTGTCGCATCCGTCGTCGGCGAATTCGGTGGGCTGGACACGGTGGTCGTCAATGCGGGAATCGGTGCGGCACTGCAGAAGTTCCACGAGTCGTCGACGGAGCAGTACCGGAAAGTGATGGGCACCAACGCCGACGGTGCGTACTTCACGTTGCGGGAGACGTCGAAGGTGCTGGTGGATCAAGGTACCGGCGGGTCGGTGATCGTGACGTCGAGCCTGGGAGCGTTGCAGGGCGCAGGACGCAACCAGGCGTACGGCGCGAGCAAGGCCGCGGTGCTCGCGCTCGCCAACGGGTGCGCCGTCGAACTCGCGCGCTACGGCATCCGGGTCAACAGTGTGCTGCCGGGCTGGATCGCGACCGATATGACCGGGCAGCTGCAGGACTCGGACGTGTTCAACCGCAACGTCATCTCCCGCGTGCCGTTGGGTCGCTGGGGGCGGCCGGAGGATTTCGAGGGTATCGCCGTGTACCTCGCGAGCGACGCATCGGCGTTCCAGACCGGAAGCGCGACGGTGATCGACGGCGGCTACAGCATGTTCTGATCCGCAGCCCGGCCGAGTCGATCGAAGGACCGGCATACCGGCTCGGCCGGGCTACGGTGAGGCACATGGACGTCCGCCGCCGCGTCACCGAAGCCCGGGTGGCCCGCCTGGCCACCGCAGACGGGTCCGGCGAACCGCACCTGGTCCCGATCGTGTTCGCCCTCGACGGCGATGCGATTCACACCTGCGTCGACGACAAGCCGAAGACCACCCGGCGGCTACGTCGCCTCGCAGACATCGCAGCGAACCCCCGCGTGAGTGTGCTCGTCGACCATTACAGCGACGACTGGTCACAGCTGTGGTGGATTCGCATCGACGGCATCGCCACGGTCCACGCCGCGGACACCGATGCGGGCGCCGCCGGCCTCGACGCGCTGGTGCGCAAATATCCGCAGTATCAGTCGAAACGACCACCGGGACCGGTGATCACCATCGCTCAGCTGCGCTGGCGATCATGGTCGGCGTGAGTCCGAAGTCAGCGAGAGCATCGCGTCCGCGACCTCCCCGACCGCCGATTCGGGGATCGCCGTGGCAGCTTCGGCGAGCACCAGCAATTGTGCTCCCGGAATCTCGTGCGCGATGGCCTCGCCGTTGCCGAGAGGAAAGAACGGGTCCCGCCGGCCGTGTACGACGAGCGTGGGGACATGGATCCGGGAAAGGCGCTCGCGCCAGCGGGGTGTGCAGTCGAGTGTGGAAAAGACCGTTCCGAGCTGGTTGGCCATCTGGATCGCGGGAGTTGTGCCGGGTGTCCGGTCCCAGATGCGCGCGGCGGTCGCGCGTGCGGTGACGGGGGCGTCGCCGAGGATCTCCGCGCCGGCAGCGGCGAACTCCGCCACCGCGTTTCGGTCGGTCCAGTCGGGCATCGGAAGCGCGAACAGTCGATTCATCGTCGCCTGGTCGTGGTCGGGGAGGTCGGGGTCGCACTTGCCGGGCGCGACCGCGCGGGTACCCACCAAGGTGAGTCCCCGGAACGCGCTGGGGTGCTCGAGCACCGCGAGCTGGGCGACCATCCCACCGACCCCGATTCCCGCAAGGTGCGCAGGCCTGCCGCCGAGCGCGTCGGCGAGGGCCGCCGCGTCGGCGGCGAGGTCACGCAGGGTGTAGGTGGGTGTCTCCGGGTCCGCCGTCGTCGACTCACCGCTGTCGCGCAGGTCGTACCGCACGACGCGACGTCCGCCCGCGGCGAGGTGCTCACACAGTCCATCGGGCCAGGAGAGCATCGTCGTCCCGCCGACGAGCAGGACGAGTGGCGCATCGGAGTCACCGAAGGACTCGACACCCAGATCGACCCCGTTGGCACCGACGGTGGTCATCTGCCGCTCAGCTTTCCGACGCGGCGACTGCCGCCACGGTTTTCGAACAGCCGGCAGCCTCGACAATCTCGGCGTCGACGACCCTCATGACGTTGCTGCGTGTGTCCCATGGTCTCGGCTCCTTCTCGACAAGCTTCGTGCCCGTCCGCTTTCCGGAAGCAAAGCCCGCACAAGCAGGAAGTGGGCCGGGCGTTACTCGGACAGACCGGAGCAACGTCCCGATCTCATCGGCCGAGTCCCTCGGCGGCGCCCGTTCCGTCCTCGCCGCCCGATAGTTCCCACCGCGGTGCGTGTGCCGCGGGCGGCTTCGGTCTCGTGGTTCCTAGGATGGGCGGGTGTCCGATTCCCCCGAAAAACTCATCCGTGTCAGCGCGGTCGTGCTCCGCGACGCCGACGGGCAGGTGCTGACGGTACGCAAGCGCAACACGTCCCGGTTCATGCTTCCCGGTGGAAAGCCCGAACCCGGCGAGTCGGCAGCCGAGGCTGCGGTGCGTGAGTGCGCGGAAGAAGTCGGGGCGGTGCTCGACCTCGGTTCGCTGCGACGGATCGGGGTGTTTCTGGCGGATGCGGCCAACGAACCGGGCTGGAAAATCGAGGGGACGGTGTTCGAGCACCCGTTCGTCGGCATTACGGGCAGCGCGGCGGAGATCGAGGAGATGCGCTGGCTCGACCCGGCGCTCCACCCGTTGCCCGGCGATCTCGCGCCCCTGCTCGAGCATTTCGTCCTCCCGGCGATCGCGCGCTGACAGACTGTGCGCCCCGGAGGGAAGTGTCATTTCCGGAACGGTATTGCGCCGTTCTCGTGAATCGGGAAATGTGAGCGGCACCAGTACGGCACTGCACACGTTTGCACGGAAGGACTCTTCATGGCGCTCACCGCCCTGCTCGAACTCGAATTCAAGGCCGACGCGCTCGACGACGCCAAAGCGGTGATGAGCCGGGTGCTCGGCGAGACCCGCGCGTTCGACGGTTGCGACGGAATCGAGATTCTGGTGGACCGGACGAACGAGGCCCGCTGGGTCGTCGTGGAGAAGTGGCGTTCGGCCGAGCACGACGCCGCCTACCGCAAGTTCCGCGCGGGCGAGGGCGCCATCACCGATCTCGGTCCGCTCCTGGCCGGAGCGCCGAAGCTCACGCAGTACACGACTCTCTGAGTCGCACCCCACAGACGACGACAGCGTGGCATGCCTGGGCATGCCACGCTGTCGTGTGTGCCGGACGAACCCGGAGGGTCGTCAGAGCGACAGCCGCTTGCGGGCCGCGGCGTATTCGTCGGCGAGTCGCTCGACGACGCGAGCGGTGGGAGCGATCCGGTCGATGACGGCGATGCCCTGACCCGCACCCCAGATGTCGCGCCACGCCTTCGCGGTGCCGCCGGGTTCGGTCTTGTCGTCACCCAGGTTCATCGCGGACGGATCCGAGGTGGCGAGGTTGTCGGGGTCCATGCCCGCGCGGCTGATGCTGCCCCGGAGGTAGTTGGCGTGCACGCCGCTGAACAGGTTCGTGTAGACGATGTCGGAGGCCGACGAGTCGACGAGCATCTGCTTGTACTCGTCCTGGGCGTGTGCCTCCGTCGTCGCGATGAACGCCGACCCGATGTACGCGAGATCCGCACCGGCAGCCTGCGCGGCGAGAATGGAATTGCCGTGCGCGATCGCGCCGGACAGCAGCAGCGGACCGTCGAACCAGGTGCGGATCTCCTGGACGAGAGCGAACGGAGACTGCGTGCCCGCATGTCCGCCGGCGCCGGTGGCGACCGCGATCAAGCCGTCGGCGCCCTTCTCGACGGCTTTCTTCGCGTACCGGTTGTCGATGACGTCGTGCAGGACGATGCCGCCGTACGAGTGGATCGCGTCGTTGACGTCGGTGCGTGCCCCGAGCGAGGTGATGACCAGCGGCACCTGGAACTCGACGATCGTCGCGAGGTCTTCTTCGAGGCGGTCGTTGGACCGGTGCACAATGAGGTTCACCGCGTACGGCGCGGACGGTGTCTCGGGATTGTCGGCGTCGTACCGGGCGAGTTCGTCGGTGATCCGGGTCAGCCACTCGCGCAGTTGCGAGTGCGGGCGGGCGTTGAGCGACGGGAACGACCCGACAACACCCGAAATGCATTGTGCGATCACGAGATCGGGGTTGGACACGATGAACATCGGCGATGCCACGACGGGCAGGCGCAGGCGATCCTTCAGAATCGGCGGCAGACTCATATACGTAACTCCTCGAGGGTGAGTGGTCAGGCTTGCTCTAGTTGTGCCGCCATGCGGGGGATCAGCGCCTGCAGGCCCTTGACGGGGCGGATCATGACTTTGAACCCGACGATCCGGTCCCGGTCGTCCCACTCGATCAGATCCACGCCGTTGACGTGTACGTCGTCGAGATCGGCGACGAATTCGAGCACCGCGGAGTTCGGGCCGTACCACTCGCCGACGTAGTGGAACCCGGTGTCGCCACCGAACACGGTGAGCGCCGCCCGGAGGTACGCGACCGTCTTGGCCTTGCCTTCCTGCGGGGTGAACACGGCGGGCGACAGGAACACGGCGTCGTCGGCGACGAGTACGTCCAGCGCGTCGAGGTCGTTCGTCTCGATCAGGTGATGCCATCGGTCGATCACTGCCGGGCGGGCGGGATGCGTCACGTGGGTTCGCCTCTCGGTGGGGTGGGTCCGAGCGTAGAGTCCGCCGACTAAACGGTCAACAGTGACTGTTCGTGATTCCGCTCCGGGTGGGGTGCGCCCGGGTGCCGGTCCCCGGCGGCGCAGCGGCAGAGGCTAAGGTACGACGGGGCGGCGCGTGTCGCGTGCCTCGTCGTGACATCGAAAGTGGAGGTAACCGGGATGTTTGAACTCTTCGGCATGATCGTCGTCGTGCTTTCGATCGCTGTCGTGACCGTCGGCACCCTGATCCTGCTCGTGATCTCGACGATCAACCCGCATTTCATGCAGCGCAAGGCCAAGAACCCGAGCCTGGTCAAGGCCGACGCACACCGCGCCGAGTAACCAGCCCGTCGGACCGGCCGGAGAGCGCCTACCCCCAGCCCAGCTGGTGGAGGCGCTCTTCTTCGATGCCGAAGTAGTGCGCGATCTCGTGGACCACCGTCACCAGCACTTCGTGGACGACGTCGTCGTCCGTCCGGCAGATATCGAGAATGGCGTCCCGGTAGATCGAAATCGTGTCCGGTAACGACCCCGCGTAATGACTGTCGCGCTCGGTGAGCGCGATCCCCTGATACAGACCCAGCAGATCCGGCTCCTCGTCGTGGCGCGGTTCGACGAGCACCACGACGTTGTCGATCGCGCGCGCCAGTTCGGCCGGGATCTCGTCGAGCGCCTCCGAGACGAGCTCCTCGAAATGCTCGTCGCTCATGTGTACGCCCATCACTGACCCGGGAGGGGAACGGCGCCGGGCAGCGGACTCGGCAGCGACCTGCCCTCGGGCAGCGGTTCCGGCGCCACCGGCGGCTGGCCGTCGATGAGGATGTCACCCTTCGCCGATCCCGTGATGGATGCGAATCCGCCGCCTTCGACCTGCTTGCCGATCGAGCAGTTGACCTTACGGCTGCCTGCGAGCCAGCTGTCGTACCCGAGGTTGTCCCAGAACAACGTCAGCGTCTTGTTGCGGAGCGCCTGCGGGTCGCCCAGGTATTCGCCGACCAGTCGCGTGCACGTCTCCTCGAGGTACCTGTCCTGGTCTTCGATGCTGGGGAGACCTTCGGGGAACTGCGACGACAGATCGACGGTGGCGACGACCTCGAACGCGTGCGGTTTCGCGCAGTCGACGGGGTCGGCCGGGATGCCGTTGTTGATGCCGATGCACACTCCGGTGTCCCACGCCCGCGACTGGTCCTGCTCTGCCACCCGTCCCTCGATGGGGAGGAGATTGCCCGTCGTCGACGAGAACTGCAGACCGCACCGCAGCGTTCGTTCTCCGGCGGCCCATCCGGCCTCGCCGGGATTGATCAGACCGACGCTGAACTTGCCGACCGGATCGAATCGGCTCTCGAGATAGTCCATCGCCGCCGGGACACACAGTTCGTCGCGCAGGGCGGTGAACCGCATCACCGACGGGAATCGGGAACCCGGCCCCCACTCGGCACCCGGGAACGTGCTCAGATCGATGTCGGCGACCACCTCGAACAGGTGCCTCTGCTCGCAGTCGACCTTGGTGAGATCGCCGGCATCGAGAGCGGTCCAGGTGAGGCAGTCACCCGTCGAGGCGGTGCCGAACGCTTCGCCCGCCACCGCGCCCGTGGTCGCCACGCTCCGGCCGTTGTCGGTGGTTCCGTCGGTGGAACCCTCGAAACCCGCCACGACGAACGTCGCGACCGCCGCGAGCACAGCGCCCACGGCGACGAATATCAGCGCGCGTCGGGTCAGCCTCGCGGAAGGCGGGCGTCGGTGGGGCTGCTGCTCAGATTCTTCGGCCATCACGTTCCATCATGCCCGTTCGTGCGGCCGGCGGTAGCGTCGGATCATGACCGATGAGCCTATAGATCCGCGAATTCTCGAGATCGCCCAGCTTATGTTCGACGCGGCGCGCGCCGGCGATGCCGCAACCCTTGCCGAGTATGTGGACGCGGGGGTGCCGGCGAACCTCACCAACGGTTCCGGCGACACGCTGGTCATGCTCGCGGCGTACCACGGTCATGCGGATGCGGTACGGGTGCTCGCCGAGCGGGGTGCAGATCTCGATCGCCTCAACGACAAGGGCCAGTCGCCGCTGGCGGGTGCCGTGTTCAAGGGAGCCGACGACGTCGTCCGGGTTCTGTCCGAAGCCGGTGCCGATCCACGGCTCGGGCATCCCACCGCAATCGATACGGCCAAGATGTTCGGGCGCGAGGAGTATCTGGAACTGTGGCAGCGGTAGGCTTCCAGTCGTGATCGACCTCAAGTTCCTCCGCGAGAATCCCGATGTCGTGCGTGAATCGCAGCGCACCCGAGGCGAAGATCCGGGCCTCGTCGATACCCTGCTCGAGGCCGATGCGGCGCGCCGGGCGGCTGTCCTCGCCGGCGACAACGCGCGAGCCGAACAGAAGGCTCTGGGTAAGAAGGTCGGCCAAGCCGCCCCGGAGGAGCGCGCCGCGCTTCTCGAGGGAGCGAAGGAACTGGCCGCCAAGGTCAAGGAACTCGAGGTCGAGCAGAACGCCGCCGAGCAGACCCGGGAGCGCGCACACCTCGCGATCTCCAACGTCGTGGAGGGCGCCCCCGCCGGTGGCGAGGACGATTTCATCACCCTCGAGACCGTCGGTGAGCTGCCCACCTTCGACTTCGAGCCCAAGGATCACCTCGCGCTCGGTGAGTCGCTCGGGCTGATCGACATGGAACGCGGAGCCAAGGTGTCGGGTGCGCGGTTCTACTTCCTCACCGGCTACGGCGCGCTGCTGCAGCTCGGCCTGCTGCAGCTCGCCGCGCAGAAGGCCACCGCGAACGGCTTCACCATGATGATCCCGCCGGTGCTCGTGCGTCCCGAGGTCATGCAGGGCACCGGGTTCCTCGGGCAGCACGCCGACGAGGTGTACCACCTGGAAGAGGACGATCTGTACCTGGTCGGTACGTCCGAGGTTCCGCTCGCGGGCTACCACTCGGGCGAGATCCTGGACCTGGAGAAGGGCCCGAAGCGGTACGCGGGCTGGTCGTCGTGCTTCCGCCGCGAGGCCGGCAGTTACGGCAAGGACACGCGCGGCATCATCCGCGTGCACCAGTTCGACAAGGTCGAGATGTTCGTCTACTGCAAGCCGGAGGACGCCGCTGCCGAGCATCAGCGTCTGCTGTCGTGGGAGCGCGAGATGCTCGCCTCGATCGACGTGCCCTACCGGATCATCGACATCGCCGGTGGCGACCTCGGATCGTCGGCGGCCCGGAAGTTCGACTGCGAAGCCTGGGTGCCCACGCAGGAGCGCTACCGCGAGCTCACGTCGACGTCCAACTGCACGACCTTCCAGGGCCGCCGGCTCAACGTCCGGTATCGCGACGAGAACGGCAAGCCGCAGATCGCGGCGACCCTCAACGGAACGCTCGCGACCACGCGCTGGCTCGTCGCGCTGCTCGAGAACCACCAGCAGGCCGACGGCTCGGTGAAGGTGCCGGCGGCGCTGGTGCCCTTCGTCGGACGCGAGGTGCTCGAGCCCGTCGTCTGAGCTGCTCGGGCTCACTCGTCGAAGGTGTGGTGACGCGCACTCAGTCGCGGTGACGCACGACGTTGATCACGTTGCCATCCGGTGCCCGGACCAGGAATCGGCGCACACCCCACTCCTCGGTGGTGAGAGGGTGGACGATCTCGTAGCCGGCCTGCCGGGCTTCGTCGTATGCGGCATCGACGTCGTCCGTGTGGACGGACATCACCGCATCCTCCGGTGCGGTGGCGTCACCGCTGACGAGCTGGACGTGCGCTCCGCTGTCGGGATCGGTGTAGCGGGCCACCCAGCCCATGTCGAACTCTTCGGTACTCAACCCCAGGTAGTCGCGGTAGAAATCCTTGGCCGATTCGACGTCGGATACATGAAGGTTGGTGGTGATGCGCCTGGCATGCATGTCGTCCTCCTACGCGGCGGGTACACCGATCGTCGGCGCAGGGCGCCTCGATGTCGACCCTTCGAGCTGCGGGCGCGACGAACCGAGGCGCTCCAACCCTGACGCGTCGGGTTCAGCGCAGAACCAGGCAGGTCGAGGACGCGGTGGCGATCAGTCGGCCGTCCGCGTCGCGCGCCTCGCCCCGCGCGGTCGCGGTGCGACGGCCGGTGTGCTCACAGAACCCGTGGACACGCACGGCGGACTGTCCGGGCTGGATCGGCCTTATGTACCGGACCTGCAGGTCCAACGTCGTGTACCCCACTCCGGCCTCGAGCGTGCTCGACACGCTCAGTCCCATGGCGGTGTCGAACATCGCCGCGAGCACGCCGCCGTGCACGCTGCCGACGGCGTTGGCGTGGAACTCCTGAGGTTCGATGCACACCTCGACGAACCCTTCGCGGGCGTCGGTGACGGCGAAACCGAGGGTCCGCGACGTCGGATGCTGCGGGATGGAACCGTCGATCATGCCGCGCAGGAAGTCGAGGCCGTGCATGTCGCGATTGGCGGCGGCGGTGGGTGCCGGATCGTCCCAGGTGTAGGTGCGCGAGCGCTCGGGCGCATTCTCCTCGGTCACCGTCCGACCGTATCCGATGCCGGAAAAGGGGAGTGACAGGCACCGGGGACGAGTGGCACCCTGGGATCATGCGCCGACGACGTTGATCCGAACCGCACGATCCCCCGTCTTGCCGGGCTATATCGGTCCGTGCAGTGTCCGTCCGCGCGGTGGCCTACGCCTCGGTCCGGGAGTTCGTGCCGTTCTACGGCCTGTACGTCCTGCTGTTCGAAGATCACGGACTCGGCGCCGGCAGCATCTCGTCCCTGTTCGTCCTCTGGTCGGTGGTCGCGTTCGTCTCCGAGGTGCCGTCGGGCGCCTGGGCGGACACGGTGTCGCGACGGGCACTCCTCGCCGGAAGCGGCGTCCTGCTCACCGCGGCCTTCACGATGTGGCTCGTGTGGCCGACGTACTGGGGATTCGCCGCCGGTTTCGCGCTGTGGGGCCTCAGTGAGTCGCTGAAATCCGGCACGTTCGAAGCGCTGGTCTACGACGGACTGGCCGCACGCGCCGGCGAACACCGGTACGCAGCCGTGATGGGCTGTGCCGCCGCCGGGGAGATGGTGTGCGTGTTCGCCGCGACGCTGTCTGCGGCCCCGCTGTTCGGCCTGGGCGGTTACGCGCTCGTCGGATGGACGTCGGTGGCGATCACGGTCGCCGGCACGCTGCTGGTGTTCACACTCCCGGCCGCGCCGAAATCGACGGAGGCCGACGAGATCGACGGCCCCGGCGACACCCTCGCGGCGCGGTACCTCGCACGCCTGCGCGACGGCACGAACGAGGTCCGCACCGATTCCGCCGTCCGTCGCGCCGTTGTTCTCACCGCTGCGCTGCTCGCGTGTCTCGCGTTCGACGAGTACTTCGGGTTGCTCGCCCGGGAGGACGGCGCGAGTACGGAATTCGTACCCGTTCTCGTCGCGCTCACTGTCGTCGGGCAGGTCGTCGGCGCGGCAACGGCGGGACGCGGCGCGCAGATGCGCGGCCGGGCGATGGGCGTGATCGTGACGATCGGCGCGCTGGCCCTGGCCCTGGGCGCTCTCGCAGGGGGCGTTGCGGGCTTCGTGGCCATCGGTCTCGGCTACGGCGCCCTGCACCACACCGCGATCGTGGCCGAAGCCCGACTCCAGGAGACGATGTCGGGCCGCGCCCGCGCCACTGTGTCGTCCGTCGTGGGCGTCACGAGCGAGATGCTGTCGGTGGCGATATTCGCCGGGTTCGCCCTCGGCTCGGTGTGGTTGCCCGTCGCGATCCTCGTCGCGGCGGCAACGATGCCACTGTTCACCCTGGGAGCCGTGGCCGGCCGGATGCTTCCTTCCGCCGCGAAGGGGGAGCCCTCAGGAAGCCCTTAACTCGTCCGCCTAGATTACGGAGCATGTATGCCCGTTTTCTCCCTATTTCCCTCATCGCCGCCGGTGCCGTCATGGTCGGCACCGGCTCCGTGTTCGCCTACACCGACGACCCGCAGGTGACGGTCGTCGCCGAGACCGCGGGCAGCGGTGACACGCCGGATGCCGCCGCGGTCGCCGCCGCCCGGGACACCCTGCAACAGGCGAGTCTCCCGCTGGCCCTGCTCAACGGCGGAGTGGGACAACTCGCCGACGGAAGCCGCCAACTCGACGTCGGCGCACAACAACTCGCCGACGGACTCACGCAGGCGCACGAGGGCGGTAAGCAGCTCGCGGACGGACTCGGCCAACTCGAAGGCGGAGTGGGGCAACTCGGAGACGGCGCGTCGCAGATCTCGTCGGGCGTCGACGAGGTGGTCACGCGGCTCAGCGGGTTCGGTGAGATGCAGGGATCGGTGACGGCACGGCTCTCCGTCGTCGCCGACACACTCTCCATGAGCGGCGATCCGGTCTCGGCGGGTACCGCCGACGAACTGCGTTCCCTCGTCGACATGCTGAACAGCCAGGGTCTCGGACCGGACACGCTCGACCAACTCGGGCAACTGCGCGACGGTGCTCGGCAGCTGTCCTACGAATTGACCTCGCCCGACGCACAATTCGTCGCGGGAATGTCTCAGGCCGCCGACGGGTCCCGGCAGCTGCGCGACGGGCTGATGCAGCTCGACGACGGCGGCCGTCAGCTCGTCGACGGCACAGGGCAGCTCGTGGGCGGAGTCGAGCCGGTCGGCAACGTCGTCAAGGGGATTTCGGAGAACGTGAGTGAGGCCACGGGAGTGCTCCCCGCGCGACCGTCCTCGGCAACCTCCGACGGTACGTCGGAACAGGTTGCCGCCGGTGTCGACGAAGCCGGTGTCGCGGCACGGCAATGGTGGCCGTACGCCTTGATCGCCGCGGGAGCTGTCGCGCTCGCCGCGGCGGCCCTGCTGCCGGCCGGTGCACGGCCGGCAGCCCGGGCCGGACAGCGGCGAGCGGCGGAATAATCGGGCGGGGCGGTGCCCGTCAGGCCTTGCTGCTGCGCAGTTCGTGGCCCTTGGAGGTCTTGCACCGCCCCGATTCGAGATCCCACTGCCAGCCGTGCAGGTTGCAGGTGAGCGTGGTGCCGTCCACCACCCCGAACTTCGACAGGTCGGCCTTGAGGTGCGGGCAGCGCCGCTGGATCTCGTAACCGCCCAGCTCGATCGACGCCGAGTCGTCGTGCGCCTCCGCGAACCAGCCGTCCGCATACGCGATGCGCTCGTCGGTGAGGCACTTGAAGAACGTGTACAGGAACTCGTTGTACCCGCCGACCCGCCACGTGGTGAAGCGTGTCGAGAGGAAGATCGTGTTGACCCAGTCCGGCTCGTCGTCGCGTAGCACCGTACGGACGATCTCCGGCGCGATGCGGAATCCGTAGCGGTACTTGCCTTCTCCCTCGACGGGCTCGCGGACGATGCGCTTGGGGAAGTCGAGCACCACGGTCTCGTCGCCCATCACGAGGCCGACGGGGTAGCCGATGCCGTCACAGATGAGATCGGACTGCGCCATGATCGGCTCGAACTTCGCCCTGAGTGCGGGCAACAGCGGCTCGCCGTCGGCCGGCGCCCACGTGGCCTTCTCCGCGGCGATGACCGGCGCGAAGCGCTGAGCCATGTCCTCGATGTAGGCGGCCTTGTTCGTGAAGATCGCCTCGACCTCGTCCTCGGGGATCGGATGGGCCAGTGTCATCTTCTCGCTCCCGGCGAGGTCCACGACCGAGCCCGGGATCATCAGCAGGCCACCGTCGCGGCCGTTGATGCGCAACTGTTCGAGGAACACCTTCTGGTCGGGGAAGATGTTGCCCTCGTCGCCGTGGTCGTCGTTGAGGTAGCGCAGTTCGTCGTCGAGGAAGACCGGCGGACCGGCGGACGGGACGATCCAGGTCGCGCCGACCTGCTCGATGTAGCTGCGGCAGCGGTCCATGCCGCGCTGGCGCTTCTGCTTGCCGAAGTTGGCCTTCGTCTTCTTCGGGATGTCGTAGACCATCGGATACCAGATGGCGCCCGAGTACTGCAGCAGATGGATGTCGATGTGACCGAACGCGTCGTGCATCGGGTCCATGTCGATCGGCCGCGCGTCGTTCATGTTGAACACGGTGGTCTCGCCGTCAGAGACGACGAGCCCGGAGTCGCCGATCGGGCCGTCCGCGGGTGCTCGCATCGCAATGATCATGATGTCGAGCTCGCCGGGTGCGAGGGGAGCGTCGGGCGCGTCCCGGATGCCTTCCTTGCTGATCCGGTGCTTGACCGAATCGGTGGTCTCGTAGAACTTCGTGAAACCGAGCGCCTCGAGTTCGCGGCGCAGATCCGGCACCGGGTAATCGGGCAGCAGCACGGTGGCGTCCTTGCGGACGTGCTCACCGAGCGTCCCGGGATCGAAATGGTCCTTGTGGAGATGCGAGACGTAGAGGTAGTCGACGTCGCCGAGGGCATCCCAGTCGAGGCTCGTGTTGTCGGGGAACGGTACCCACGACGCGAAGTAAGCGGGATTGACCCACGGATCGCAGAGAATGGAGCCTGCCTCGGTCCGGATGTGGAACCCGGCGTGGCCCACGCTGGTGATCTGCACTCGTTGCCTCCTGACGTGCTGACCTATGTACCTCCAGGGTATGTGGAGAGGCCGTGGAGACACGCGGCAGCCCGCCGGGGCCACGGGTGCGGCACCGTATCGGCCGCCCGGCTACGCTGGCCGACGTGGAACCCTTCTACCGGACGATCATCGGCGTCGCGCGCACTCTGTTCGCAGGCCAGGGACTGAAATTCTCCGTCACCGGGGAGGAGCACATCCCCGCGACCGGAGGTGCGGTCATCGCGATCAACCACACCGGCTACATGGACTTCACCTACGCGGGTCTGCCCGCCCGTCCCGCGAAGCGCTACGTGCGTTTCATGGCGAAGAAAGAGGTCTTCGACAACAAGATCTCCGGGCCGATGATGCGCGCGATGAAGCACATCCCTGTCGACCGTGGTGACGCCGGCGACTCCTACCGCCTCGCAGTCGAAGCGCTGCGCGCGGGAGAACTGGTGGGAGTGTTTCCCGAGGAGACGATCAGCCGCAGCTTCGAACTGAAGAAGTTCAAGACGGGCGCGGCGCGGATGGCCGAAGAGGCAGGTGTGCCGGTCATCCCCATGATCATCTGGGGGTCGCAGCGGGTGTGGACCAAGGGTCATCCCAAGCGTCTGGGCCGCACCAATACGCCCATCACGATCAAGGTCGGCGCTCCGATTCCCCCCTATCTGCCGGCGTCGGCCATGACCGAGCAGTTGCACGCGACGATGGAGCAGATGCTCCACGAGGTGCAGGACGCCTATCACCACGAGCCCGGCGCCTACTGGGTGCCGCGCCGTCTCGGTGGTTCGGCGCCCACACTCGAGGAAGCAACCGCCGAGGACGAGCGTGTCGCGGCGGAACGCCGGGCCCGCAAGGAACGCGAGCGGACCGAGCGCGAAGGGCCGGACAGCGGCGACCGCGGCGTTTCGGCACAATGACGGAGTGAGTTCACAGCGCCCGAGCCTTGTCGCCACCGATGTCGACGGCACCCTGATCGACAAGTCCGAGCAGGTGTCCGACCGCACTCGGGCTGCCGTGCATGCGGTCGTCGACTCCGGTACGCCCTTCGTTCTGGCCACGGGGCGTCCACCGCGGTGGATCGCGCCCGTCGTCGAGCAGCTCGGGTTTGCTCCCCTCGCGGTGTGTGCGAACGGCGCCGTGCTCTACGACAGTGCGACCGATCGGGTGCTCAGCGCTGCGGTGCTCCGGGCCGACGAGCTCGCGTGGGTCGCCGAGGTGGCCGCTGCGGTGCTTCCAGGCTGCGGTCTTGCCGCCGAGCGTGTGGGGGAGAGCGCGCACGACGCCGCCACTCCGCAGTTCGTCAGTTCCCCGGGTTACGAACATGCCTGGCTCAACCCCGACAACACCGAACTCGCCGAGCACGAAGTGATCGCCGAACCGGCGGTCAAGCTGTTGATCCGGCTCGCCGGAGCGACGAGTCGTGAGATGGCCGAGGCGATCGCGCCGAAGTTGCACGGACTGGTCGACGTCACCTATTCGACGACCAACGGCCTGGTCGAGATCTCCGCAGCCGGCGTGACGAAAGCATCCGGGCTCCGTGAGCTCGCCCGTCACCTCGACATCTCGGACGACCGCATCGTGGCATTCGGGGACATGCCCAACGACATACCGATGCTGTCGATGGCCCGCCATGGCGTCGCCATGGAGAACGCTCATCCCGACGCGAAGTCGGTGGCAGACGAAATCACTGCCACCAACGACGAGGATGGTGTTGCGCGGATCCTCGAACGCTGGTGGCAGTGATTCGTAGCTACCGGTGAACCGCGGGACTCAGCCCACAGGCACCGGTTCGGGTGCCGGTTCCGGCGCGGGCGCACCCTCGGGTGCGGGTACCGCGATGTCGGCCGGCTGATCCTGCATCGACTGCTCGTAGGCGTCGTTGTAGGCGCGCAGCACCTTGGTGACGACCCCGGTGGCCTCGTTGAAGATCAGCGAACCGAACTCGAAGTCCGAACGCCAGCCGTCCGGCACCCGGTACTCGTCACTGGTGGGCAACCCCAGCTCACCAGTGTCGAGTCCGTATTCCTGCCACGCCTTGTAGATCTCGCCGAGCACCGCCCACACGTCTCCACCGGGGGACGAGTAGAGGGCGCCGTTGACGAACCGGGCGTGCTCGAAGCCGCCCTTGGCGGGTGCGATCGGCGACACGGCCGTGCCGAGACGGCCGGTTTCGCCGCCTTCCGCGATCCATTTCCGGGCGAGCGGGTTGTTTTCGGCAAGTCGCATCAGTTCTGCGACCAGATCCTGCACGTTCGTGGCGGTCTCGGCCGAGCCGGGCGGCAGCGCGCCGGTGCCCGGTGCGGGACCCGCATCCCGCGGAGGATTGTTCACCACGATCGGCGGCGCGCTCGGCGCGCCCTTGGCGGCGGCCGCGGCGATGTCGCGGATCTTGTTCATCTGTGCGTAGCCGCCGTCGCCCGGGCAACTGGTGTTGCCGACGTCGCGGTGCGCGAAGATGATCGGCAGATCCACCGCTGCACCCCGCGGGTACGGCGTGAACGACGTGCCCTCCGAGTACATGGTGGTGCGGCCCTTGGGGTCCAGACCGGCCGCGGCGAGCCGCCAGCCGAGGTAGTTGCCCACGTTCTGCACGGTGACCTCCGGCGGTGCGGCCGTGGAGAAGTCGCCCATCATCGCGATGCCGACGGTGTTCTCGTTGAAGCCGCCCGCGTGGGCGCCCTGCACATTGCGTTCCAGACCGCCCGCACGACCTTCGAAGATCTGTCCGTACTTGTCGACGAGCACGTTGTACCCGATGTCGCACCAGCCGAGTGTCTGCGCGTGGTACGCGTAGATGGCGCGGACGATGCCCGCGGACTCCGCCTTCGAGTAGTTGTTGCTGCCCGCGGTGTGGTGCACGGTGGCGCCACCGAGGGAGTCGTCGTACGTCGCACTCTGGCAGCGCAGCGACTCGTCGGCACCCCATTGCGACCTGCCGATGACTTTCAGGCCCGAGGTGCCGAGCGGCGCCGCGATGTCGTCGAGCCGGCCGTCGGCCTCGCCGGTACCCGGATCGATCAGGACCGCGCTGACGCCTTCCGCAGCCGCGAGCACGGGTTCCTGGCTGCGCAACGGCTTCGACGAGGAAGCGGGTACGTAGCCGAGTTCCGGTGCCGCGCCGCCTGTTTCGGCGACCGGGACCGGCCCTTCGTCGACCGGGGCAGGCGCGTCGGGTGCCGGAGCGTCGGGTGCCGGTGCGGCGGGTGTCTCGGCCGGCGGTGCTTCCGCGCCGGCGAGCGCGGGTTCGGGGCCGGGACGCGGGGTGAGGAGAACCTGCACCGCGCGTGTCGCGCCGACGAAGATCGGCTCGGTGCCGCGTCGCGCGTCGTCGGACGTGTCGTTGCGGCTCGACTCGAGGGGTTCGGTGACCGACCACGGGCCCCACGAACCGTCGCCGTTCTGCGCGCGAATCAGCGCGTCGGTGTCGGCGATGTCGTCGGCGGCCAGTGCGACCAGGCTGAACGGAGTCTCCCGGGTGAGTTCCTTGACCGTGGCGCCGACACGGGCGATGGGACCGCCGTCGGGATCCGGGGTGGTGGTGATCTGCGGCAATCCGTCGATGATCTCCGCAAGACCGATGTCGGGCAGGTTGAGCCCGGTCAGTTCCTCGAGCGGGATGATCAGGTCCGGTACGGACGCGAGCACCACTTCCGCAATGTCTGGGCTGACGGATTCGACGGAGTCGCTGGTGGTGCGAACTTCCGTCGGTCCTGCGGTGAGTCCGGACACGGCAAAGGGCGTGGCGACGGCCAGGGCGGCGACGGCACCCAGGACGATCGACGGCTTAGGGCGGCGATGCGGCACTGTTTGCAACTCCCTGTTCGTGTAGATCTGCGGTCGGAGGAGGGGTTCCGAGAGGTCGAAAACCTCCATCGCGGACCGCTTCGAGAGAGCGAAATGGCCGCGATCGGGTGCAACTTGTGGTGCTGTTGTTTCTGCTGTGACTTGTGTTGCGTTGGTCCGTCACTCTTGTCACACTAGACCCAGGCAACCTTAAGCCTCAACCTGAGCTTGAGGATCGGTCGTAAATGTCCGATCCGGCGATCTACGAGTCCGTGCATCGTCCCGGAATGCGAGAACGAGGGAGCGGAACGCCATGGCACCACAATCCATCGGCCGCAGAGGAAAGATCCGTCGGAGACGATTCGTCATCGGACGACCACTGCGGAACGGGTGGCAGCCCTCCGTTGCTCGTCTCGCGGTGATCGGACTCGCGCCGGCTCTGGTGGTCGGTACGGGCGTCGGCGTGCTCGTGCAGAACCGTTCCGATTCGGTCGGCGTCGTCGAAGCGGTGTCGGCCGACACGCCGTACACCTTCTCCGGTTTCGGCCACGGCCACGGGCGGGGCATGGGGCAATGGGGGGCCTACGGCTACGCCCAGGAGGGCTGGACGGCCGAGCGCATCATCGCGCACTACTACGGCGGAACCACGCTCGGTTCGATCGACGACTCGATGATCGCTGTGCGCCTGACGGGACAGGACGACCGCTCACTCGATGTGTATTCCGAGACCGGTCTCCGAGTTGCAGGACAACAACTGGCGCCCGGTGAGGCTGCCCATCTGACCCCCACGCCCGGCGGCGGCGCGAACGTCGTCGTCACGACCGGGTGCAGCGGCGAAGTGCTCTGGCAGGCGGCGACCGATGTGCCCTGGGCAGATCCCGTCGACCTCGGCGAGGACCGCCCGGCGGAGGAACACCTCCGGTTGTGCGGGAGCGACACGCCGTATCGCGGAGCCCTCGGAGTGGTGCTCGACGGCGCGGCGCCCCGGACGGTGAACCGACTGCACGTCGAGGACTATCTCCGCAGTGTCGTCCCGGCCGAGGCGCTTCCGGGCTGGGCCGACACCGGTGGCGCGGAAGCCCTCCGTGCGCAGGCCGTCGCGGCACGTTCCTACGCACTTGCCGAAAAGCGGAACGAACTCTGGCAGACCTGCGACTCCACCGACTGCCAGGTGTACACCGGATCGAACGCCGAGGACCCCCGTACCGACGACGGTGTCCGCAGCACGCGCGGCACCGTTCTGATGAAGGACGGCGCCGTCGTCCGAAGCGAGTTCTCGGCGTCGACCGGTGGATACAGTGCCGGAGGCGTCTTCCCGCCCGTCGAAGACGCGGGGGACAAGGTGGCACCGAACCGGGCCTGGGCCAAGACCCTGTCGGCCGGGGAGATCGGCTCCGCGTTCGGCGTGGGCGAACTCCAGGCGTTCGAAGTGCTTGCCCGCAACAACCTCGGCGCGGACGGTGGACGTGTCACCCGCGTGCGCGTCGTCGGCAGCGACCGCACCATCGAGACGACCGGCGCCGAAGCCCGCGCCAAACTGGGTCTGCGTTCGGACTGGTTCACGATCGCCGAAGGCGCAAATCTGCCGGCCCCGCCGACCACCCCGGCCGCGGAGCCCGGACCCGAAGTCGGTATCGATCCGTTCGGCAGCGGGAACGGCGCGTCGCCCATCGAAGCGAAGTTCTTCGAACTCGGTGGTGTCGACGGTGTACTCGGCACCCCGGTCGGTCCGGAACTGATGCTGCCCGACGAACTGGGCAAGTTCCGCATCTTCACCGGTGGCGCCATCGTCTGGACGCCGGATCTCGGCACGCAGGTGATCGACGCCAGCTTCCTCGACGAGTGGCTGCCGGGTACGGGTAGTACCGAGTAGCCGGACGCGAGTAGCCGGTACCGAGTAGCCGCCCGCGAAACGCCGGAAGGGGACGGACCTGATCAGGTCCGTCCCCTTCTTGCGTGTCCGAGGAAGGGTTGACATTGACGCAACGTCAAGACGCACCCTGAAAAGTGCCGAAAGGAGGGCGAGATGCCACGCGAATGGTCGATCCAGGAACTGGCCCGGAGCGCGGGTGTCACCAGCCGCACGTTGCGGCACTACGGCGACGTCGGAGTGCTCGTCCCCTGTCGTACCGGCAGCAACGGGATGCGGTTCTACGATGCCGACGCGCTCGTCCGGTTGCAGCGCATCCTCCTGCTGCGTGACCTCGGTCTGGGTCTCCCGGCGATCCGGGAGGTCCTCGACGGGCACGACGACACGACGGCAGCGCTGCGGACGCACCTCGAACTGCTCGAGCACGAGCGGCGGCAACTCGAGAGGCGCATCGAAGCGGTGCGCAGCACCCTCGCGAAGACCGAAAAGGGAGAAGAGCTCATGGCAGACGAAGTGTTCGACGGTTTCGATCACACGCAGTACCGCGACGAGGTGATCGACCGATGGGGCAAGGACGCGTACGACAACAGTGACCGCTGGTGGCGCGGAATGGGCGAGGGCGAACGCGGCGACTGGAAGAGCCGCGCCGCGCAACTGTCCGCGGACTGGACCGCAGCGGCCGAGGCAGGGGTGGACCCGGCCGGCCCGGAAGCCCGGGAACTCGCTCGCCGTCACGTCGAGTGGCTGTCCTCGATTCCCGGCACTCCCGGATACGGCACCCCGGACGGCATCAGCCGGGAGTACGTGCTCGGCCTCGCCGACATGTACGTGGCCGACGAACGGTTCGCCGCGAACTACGGCGGACCCGCCGGTGCCGCGTTCGTGCGCGACACGCTGCACCGATACGTGTGAACGGAGCGTCCGGTCGGTCCGATGACGGACCGAACCGGCGCGTTCGTACCCCGGTCGCTTACCCTGGTTCTCCGTGACTGCTGCATCAGCGCCCCAGCCCTCCACCGGTGAGTACGACCTGATCGTCGTCGGCTCCGGATTCTTCGGACTGACGATCGCAGAGCGGGCCGCCACGCAGCTCGGCAAGCGAGTTCTCGTCGTCGAGCGCCGCTACCATCTCGGCGGCAATGCGTACTCCGAACCCGAGCCCGAGACCGGCATCGAAATCCACAAGTACGGTGCCCATCTGTTCCACACGTCGAACAAGCGCGTGTGGGACTACGTCAACCAGTTCACCGACTTCACGGGCTACCAGCACCGCGTGTACGCGATGCACAAGGGCCAGGCCTACCAGTTCCCGATGGGGCTCGGCCTCGTCTCCCAGTTCTTCGGCCGCTACTTCACGCCGGACGAGGCGCGCGCCCTGATCAAGGAGCAGGCATCCGAGATCGATTCCTCCGAGGCGAAGAACCTCGAGGAGAAGGCGATCTCCCTGATCGGCCGTCCGCTGTACGAGGCGTTCGTGCGCGACTACACCGCCAAGCAGTGGCAGACCGACCCGAAGGAACTGCCGGCAGGCAACATCGCCCGGCTCCCGGTCCGGTACACCTTCGACAACCGCTACTTCAACGACACGTACGAAGGTCTGCCGGTCGACGGCTACACCGCGTGGCTCGAGAACATGGCGAAGGACGACCGCATCGAGGTGCGGCTCGACACCGACTGGTTCGAGGTTCGCGACGAGATCCGGGCCGCGAGCCCCGATGCGCCCGTCGTCTACACCGGCCCGCTGGACCGCTACTTCGACGACGTCGAAGGCAAGCTCGGGTGGCGCACCCTCGACTTCGAAACCGAGGTCCTGCGCGACTGCGGCGACTTCCAAGGCACCCCGGTGATGAACTACAACGACGCCGACGTGCCGTACACCCGCATCCACGAGTTCCGGCACTTCCATCCCGAGCGCGAGACGTACCCGGCCGACAAGACGGTCATCATGCGTGAGTTCTCGCGCTTCGCGGGTGACGACGACGAGCCGTACTACCCGATCAACACCTCCGAGGACCGCGCGAAGCTCACCGCCTACCGCGAACTCGCAAAGAAGGAAGCAGCCGAGAACAACGTGCTGTTCGGCGGCCGCCTGGGGACCTACCAGTACCTCGACATGCACATGGCGATCGCCAGCGCGCTGTCGATGTTCGACAATGTCCTCGCGCCGCACTTCGAGTCGGGTGCCCCGATCGCGGGTGACGCGTCGTGAGCATCAGCGAACCGGGCCTGCTCGGTAAGACCCTTCTCCAGCGGATCATCCTGCCCCGGCCGGGTGAACCCCTCGACGTGCGCACCCTGTACCTCGAGGAGTCGCCGACGAATGCCCGTCGTGCCCACGCCACGACCCGCACGGCCCTGACCGTCGGCGCCGAGTCGGAGGTGTCGCTGTGCACCTATTTCAACGCGTTCCCGGCAAGCTACTGGCGGCGCTGGAGCACACTGCCGGCGGTGGTGCTGCGCCTCGAGCTGACCGGCCACGGCCGCATCGACATCTACCGCAGCAAGGCCGACGCGAGTCGCATCCACGTCACCGGCAGTGAGTTCTCCGGCGACAAGGTCGTCGTCGAACTCGAGACCGATCTCGGTCCGTTCGAGGACGGCGGCTGGATCTGGTTCGACATCACGACCGACACCGAGGTCACGCTGCACTCCGCGGGCTGGTACTCGCCGGTGGAGGCCGAAGGCCGCGCGTCCGTCGCTGTCGGTATCCCGACGTTCAACCGGCCCGCCGACTGTGTGAAGGCACTGCGGGCGCTCGCGTCCGACCCGCTGGTCATGGATGTCGTCGACGCCGTGATCATTCCGGACCAGGGCACCCGCAAGGTTCGTGACGAACCGGATTTCGCCGAGGCAGCCGCACCGTTCGGCGACCGGCTCGTCATCCACGACCAGGGCAACCTCGGTGGTTCCGGTGGTTACAGCCGCATCATGTACGAGGCGCTGAAGACCACCGACTCGCCGTTCATCCTGTTCATGGACGACGACATCGAGATCGAACCCGACTCGGTGCTGCGCGCGCTGGCATTGTCGCGCTTCGCGAAGAAGCCGATGCTCGTCGGCGGCCAGATGCTCAACCTGCAGGAACGTAGCCACCTGCACACCATGGGCGAGGTCATCAACCGGGCGAACTTCATGTGGAGTGCCGCTCCGAACGTGGAATACGACCACGACTTCGCGACCAAGCCGTTGCACGACCGCGAGAACTCGAAGCTGCTGCACCGGCGCATCGATGTCGACTTCAACGGCTGGTGGATGTGCATGATCCCGCGGGTCGTCGCGGAGGACATCGGGCAGCCACTGCCGTTGTTCATCAAGTGGGACGACGCCGAGTACGGGCTGCGCGCCCGCGCCGCCGGCTATCCGACGGTCACCATGCCCGGTGCCGCGATCTGGCACATGGCATGGAGCGACAAGGACGACGCCATCGACTGGCAGGCGTACTTCCACCTGCGCAACCGACTGGTCGTCGCCGCAATGCACATGGACGGCGACTCCAAGGCCCTGGTGCTGGACACGGTCAAGGCCACGGTCAAGCACCTGGTGTGCCTCGAGTACTCCACGGTCGCGATCCAGAACAAGGCGATCGAAGACTTCCTGGCCGGCCCGGAGCAGCTCTTCGACCTGTTGCCCCGCGCCCTCGGTGAGGTGCACGCGCTGCGGAAGAACTTCTCCGACGCAGTGGTGCTGCCGTCGTCGACAGAGTTGCCGATGGCGTCGGGAGCCGAGGTCGGCGCGGTCGGAATCCCCGAAGGCGCGGCCGCGAAGGTCAAGCGTCTCGCCAAGGGTGTGCTGCACAATTTCCGTCCGGAGAACGCCGAGCACCACAGCCGTCCCCAGCTCAACGTGCCCACGATCGATGCGCGCTGGTTCCTGCTGTCCCAGGTCGACGGTGTGACCGTCACCACCGCGGACGGCCGGGGCGTCGTCTACCGTAAGCGCGACCGAGCACAGGCTCAGGCCCTGCTGACCGAGGCGCTTCGCCTGCGCCGTGAACTTGCGCGCCGGTTCCCCGAAATGAAGAAGCGGTACCGGGACGCGGTTCCCGCCCTGACCAGCAAGGAGGAGTGGGAGCGTGTCTTCGGCGCCGGTAACTAGCGAGACGAATCCGGCCGAGTGCGCTCGCACAGGTCGTTGGAAGAGCACCGACACCGAGATACGGATCCTGCAGACCGTGCAGGCTGCCGTCGGCAGCACTCCGGGCGCCATCTCCGCTGCGCGCGGTCTGTCGCACTTCGGTGAGCACGCGCTCGGCTGGGTCGCCGTCGGCGGACTCGGAGCCGTGGTCGACCGCAAGCGCCGCCGTCAGTGGGCCGGCGTCGCCGTCGGTGCCGTCGGTGCGCACGCCGCTTCGATCGTCATCAAGCGGGTGGTGCGCCGTCGTCGGCCGTCCGACCCGTCGGTGCAGGTCAACGTGTCGACGCCGAGCAGGCTGAGTTTCCCGTCGTCGCACGCGACCTCCACGACCGCGGCTGCCGTGCTGCTCGCCCGAGTCACCGGGCTACCCTTTCCCGCGGTGCTCGTGCCGCCCATGCTGCTGTCGCGCCTCGTTCTCGGCGTGCACTATCCGACGGACGTCCTGGCCGGCGCGGCACTGGGTGCGGCGTCCGCCGCCGTCGTGGTGCGGGCAGAGAAGAAGTTTGGAGAGCGATGAGCGAGGAACCGGCCGCCGTCAAGGAGGCCCCGAAGACCCTGCCCGCGGGGATCGTCAAGGCGATGCGCCCGCGGCAGTGGGTGAAGAACGTCCTGGTGCTCGCGGCACCGATGGCTGCGGGATCGGTCACCCAGCTCGACGTGCTGTTGCCGGTCGCGCTCGCGTTCGTCGTGTTCTGCATGGCAGCGTCCGGCATCTACCTGGTCAACGACGCGCTCGACGTCGAAGCCGACCGTGCGCACCCCACGAAGCGTTTCCGGCCGATCGCCGCCGGCATCCTGCCGATACGACTCGCCTACATGATCGCGGTGGGCCTCCTGGTCGCTTCGATCCTGCTGTCGTTCCTCGCGAACTGGCAGCTCGCGGTGGTCATGGCCGTCTACATCGGCATCCAGCTCGCGTACTGCTTCGGGCTGAAGCATCAGGCCGTGCTCGACATCTGCATCGTCTCGTCGGGATTCCTGATCCGGGCGATCGCGGGCGGTGTCGCGGCGGAGATCCCGCTGTCGCAGTGGTTCCTGCTGATCATGGCGTTCGGATCGCTGTTCATGGCGGCAGGTAAGCGCTACGCCGAACTCCGTCTCGCGACCCGCACCGGAGCCAAGATCCGCAAGTCGCTCGAGTACTACACCGAGACCTACCTGCGGTTCGTGTGGACCGTGGCCGCGACCGCCGTCGTGATCTGCTACGGCCTGTGGGCGTTCGAGCAGGACAACCGCGCGGACTCGAACTGGTACGCCATCTCGATGGTGCCGTTCGTCGTCGCGATCCTCCGGTACGCGGTGGACGTGGACGGTGGCGAAGCCGGGGAGCCGGAAGAGATCGCTTTGAAGGACCGTGTGCTGCAGTTCCTCGCGGTTGCCTGGATCCTGGTGGTCGGCGGTGCTGTCTACCTCTTCTGACGTCGTGAACGACGTCGACGACAACGCGGCAGGCCGAGCGGGCACCAACCGACCCGGCCTGCCTCGCGGTGTCGCACGCGGAGTGTTCGCCGGGGGAGTGGCCCTCTCGGCACTCCTGATGTTCTGGGGCGCGTGGGACCGCCGCTGGATCGCCGACGACGGCCTGATCGTCCTGCGTACGGTGCGCAACCTGCTGGCCGGATACGGACCGGTGTTCAACGCCGGGGAACGCGTCGAGGCGAACACCTCCACGGCATGGACGTACATCGTCTACGGCGCCGGATGGCTCACCGGCATCCGCCTCGAGTACGTCGTACTCGGCCTCGCGCTGGTGCTCTCGACGACCGCGGTGGTCCTGGCGATGCTCGGCGCGGCGCGGTTGTACCGGTGGCGCATGCGTGCCGCGACCGGCACGGTTCTGCTGTTGCCCGCCGGTGTGCTCGTCTACATCGCGGTGCCGCCGGCCCGGGACTTCGCGACATCCGGACTCGAGACCTGCCTGGTGATCTGCTGGCTCGCGCTGGTGTGGCTGCTCATGGTCCGGTGGGCAACGCCCGATCCCGCCGGGAAGCGGCCTCTCCCGGGGACCGTGGGGATCCTGGGCACGGCGTTCGTCGCCGGGCTCGGTCCGCTGGTGCGCCCCGAATTGGCGATCGTCGCGGGTCTGACCCTCGCTCTGCTCTTCCTCGCGGACGGCCTGACCTGGCGGATCCGCGCTGCGATGGTCGCGGTCGCGGGTCTGGTGCCGGTGGTCTACCAGATCTGGCGAATGGGCTACTACGGCCTGCCGTACCCGAACACCGCGGTCTCCAAGGACGCGGGCGGCGCGAAGTGGACACAGGGCTTCGACTACCTCGGCAACCTGGTCGTGCCGTATCTGCTGTGGCTGCCGCTGTTGTTCCTCGTCACGGTGACCGTCGCGGTGATGCTGTCCAGCGGTCGCGGTACCGGTGTTGCCGGCAACCGTGAAAGGTTCCTGTCGAAGGGAACCGACGTGCGCACCCTGCTGACGGCGGGACAACGAGTACTGCGCACGCCCACCGCCGTGGTCGTGCTGATGGTCCTGTCCGGTGTCCTGCTCCTGCTGTATTCACTGCGCGTAGGCGGCGACTTCATGCACGGCCGCGTGCTGCTCCCGCCCCTGTTCTGCCTGCTGCTGCCGGTAGCGGTGATCCCGCTCCGGGTCCCCGACCGGTCCGAACTCGGAAACAATCCCCGGACCCGCGTGGCCGGCGCGGTCGCGGTGCTCTGGGTCGGCACGGTGGTGTGGGCGCTGTTCGCGTCGAACACGACCGGCATGCCGGAGGGTGCGGTAGTCGGCCGATCGGGCATCGTCGACGAGCGGGCGTTCTACTCGCTCAACACCGGGCACCTCCACCCGATCCGCGCCGAGGACTACCTCGACTACCCGCGGATGCGCGCGATGGTCTCCACGATCGCCGAGACGCCGAACGGGGGCCTGCTGCTGCCCACGCCGTCGTACGACGCCTGGGACGTCGTCCCGCCCCCGGAACCCATTCCGCCGGGCGGAGCGGGGCACACGGTCTTTTTTCTGAACCTGGGCATGACGAGCATGAATGTCGGGCTGGATGTTCGGGTGGTCGATCAGATGGGCCTGGCCTATCCGCTCGCGGCACACACCGAACGGCTCGAAGACGGCCGGATCGGGCACGACAAGATCCTGTATCCGGACTGGGTGGTGGCCGAGTCGGGAGTGGTCGACGTCTATCCCTGGCTGCCGGGCTACCTCGACGAAGAGTGGGTGGCGATGGCCAAGCTCGCGCTCACGTGCCCCGAGACGCGCGAGTTGCTGGATTCGTCCGGTGCCGAGCTGACCTGGCCGCTGTTCAAGCGGAATCTGCGGAACGCATTCGAGTACGCGGGATACCGGATCGACCGGGTACCGGAGTACGAGATCCAGCGGTGCGACCTGCCGATGCCGTCCGCGGGTGGATGACCGAGTTGGCTTGAACTTCAGGTCTCGCTAGTATCACGGCATATTACGGTCGGATAACGGCGAGAACGGTCGCCGCGGCACGTCGGTCTGCGCAAGCCCACGACCTCAGAAATCGGGGTTTGTCAGAGATCACGCCATCCTTTACAGTCTTGACCGCAGTGTGACTTGTGGCGACCGCCCGCCGGTCGTCGAACGCCGGGTATTCACGGGGGACGCGAACGCGGACGCCGCTGATCGAGAAAGTGAGCATTGTTCATGCGTTTTGTCCCCAGGTTGTCGCAGGGCCTTCGTCGGCGCCTGCTCGGCACCGCCGCCGTGGCGCTGGTATTGCCCGTTGCCGCCGGTGTTGCCGGAACCTCCGCGGCTGTCGCCGCACCGGCCCAGAGTGCACCGGTCTCGCACCGCGCACCGGCCGGAGGATTCGAAGAGGTCTTCGTCGATTCCGACATGGGCCCGATCAAGGTTCAGATCCAGTGGGCAGCCCGTGGCGGTGATGCGGCTCTCTACATGCTCGACGGATTGCGCGCCCGCGACGACGCCAACGCGTGGACCTTCGAGACGAATGCTCTCCAGCAGTTCGGCAACGACAACGTCAGCTTGGTCATGCCGGTCGGCGGCCAGGCGAGCTTCTACACCGACTGGTACTCGCCCAGCAATCTCAACAGCCAGGAGATCACCTACAAGTGGGAGACGTTCCTGACCCAGCAGCTGCCCGACTACCTCGCCACCCGTGGCGTGTCGCGCAGCAACAACGGCATCCTCGGCCTGTCGATGGGTGGCTCGGCCGCTCTGACGCTGGCTGCCTACCACCGCGACCAGTTCAAGTTCGCGTCGTCGCTGTCGGGCTACCTGAACCTGTCGGCTCCCGGCATGCGTGAGGCCATCCGTATCGCGATGCTCGACGCCGGCCGCTTCAACGTCGACGCGATGTGGGGCCCGCCGTGGAGCCCGTCGTGGCTGCGTAACGACCCGTTCGTGTTCGCTCCGAAGCTCGAGGGCCTGTCCCTCTACATCTCCGCAGCGAGCGGCCTGCCCGGCCAGCACGACAACCCGGAGGGCTTCGTCGGCTTCTACAACACGGCGAACGCAATGGGCCTCGAGGCACTGTCGCTGGTCCAGACCCGCGCATTCCAGGTCAAGCTGGCCGCGCTCGGTATCCCCGCCACCTTCGAGTTCCCGTCGCGTGGCACCCACGCATGGAAGTACTGGGAAGACGAGCTGTGGAAGGCTCGCCCGCAGATCCTCGAGGCGCTCAACGCCTTCTGATCTCCCTAGAGATCCGGTAGCACTGCTCCTCACAGCGCCGCCCACCACCGTTCGGTGGTGGGCGGCGCTGCGTTCTCTGTAACAATTTTCCCATCAGTCACAGCGCGGCACCCCCGCGACCGGCTCTCCTACGTGTACAAACAAGGTTCGGGACGGGGGACATCCGGCACAGCAGCGCCCGTGTGTGGGCGCCCGGTAACGCAGGAAGCGAGCGATGCAGATGCGAACCCAGCTTGGCGGTCACCGGAGCAGATCGGGCGGCAGCGCACGATCCGAGAGCAGCGGCACACGTTCGGTGGGACGCGGGAAGCGGCGTGCACTCGGGCTGCTCGCAGCCGCGCTCGTGGCACCGCTCGCAGCCGGGATGACCACGGTGCCGGTCGCTTCCGCGCAACCTCTCGCGACCCAAGCCGACCCTGTCGGCCAGAACCAGTCGGGTGCGACGGTGCGTGCGGTCGACTGGCTCACGGACCGCCGCGTGGCGCTGTGGATCGACTCCCCGTCGATGGGAACGCCCATCCAGGTGCAGATGCTCCTCGCCCGCGACTGGAACATCGCGCCGGAGAAGCGCTTTCCGTCCGTGTTCATGCTCGACGGGATGCGCGCCCGCGACGACCAGAGCGGCTGGACGCTCGAAACGGACGCCGAGGCGTTCTTCGCCGACAAGAACGTCAACGTCGTCCTTCCGGTCGGTGGCCAGTCCAGCTTCTACTCGGACTGGGTGGACCAGAACAACGGCCAGAACTACAAGTGGGAGACGTTCCTGACGAAGGAACTCCCACCGATCCTCGAGAAGGACTGGCGCAGCACGGACAAGCGCGGTGTCGTCGGCCTCTCGATGGGCGGCACGGCCGCGATGTTCCTCCCGGCGCGCAACCCCGGTTTCGCGCAGTTCGCCGCATCGCTGTCGGGCATCCTCACCACCACGACCCTCGGCATGCCCGAGGCCATCCACTACGCGATGCAGGATGCGGGTGGGTTCGACTCGGAGGCGATGTGGGGTGAACCCGGCGGCGAGGGCTGGGAGGCGCACGACCCGTATCTCCTCGCCGACAAGCTGCGAGGCGTGAGCCTGTACGTGTCGAGCGGAAGCGGCAGTGCCGGTCCGTACGACGACCCGTCGAGCGTTCCCGGCGTCAGTACCAACTACGCGGGCATGGGCCTCGAAATCTTGTCGCGCCTGACGTCCCAGGCGTTCGCGACGAAGCTGAAGAAGACCGGTATCCCGGCGCAGATCGTGTACCGGCCCTCCGGCACCCACACGTGGAAGTACTGGGAATTCGAGCTGCACCAGTTGTGGCCGCAGCTCGCGAACACACTCGGTGTCGAGGTGGAGAAGCCGGCGTGCGCGCCTGCCGGAGCCATCGCAGACGTTGCCGGTGCCGGCCCGTGGCTGGGCGACTGCCTCACCGCCGAATACCCGGTTGCCGGTGGCACCGTGCAGGACTTCCGCTTCGGGCGGGTCTTCTCGTCCGACGGAGTGACCGTCCCGGTCGCCGGCGCGATCGGCGGTCTCTACCAGGGCAGCGGCGGACCCGCGGGAGCGCTCGGCTACCCGGTCACCGAGGAACGCGGCACCGCGGACGGGCGCGGCCGGTACAACCACTTCCGCAACGGCGCGATCTACTGGACTCCCGAACACGGCGCGCGCCCGGTGCGGGGCGCGATCTTCGAAGAGTGGAAGCGCCAGGGCTGGGAAGGTGGCCCTCTCGGTTACCCGGTCCTCGACGAGGCGCGAACCCCGGACGGTCGCGGCGTCGTGCAGGGCTTCGAGATCGGGGCGATGTACTGGTCGGAGCAGACCGGCGCGCACGCGGTCCAGGGCATGATCATGGACAAGTACGGTCAGCTCGGCTACGAGGGCGGAGTGCTCGGGTTCCCGATCTCGAGCGAGCAGGTCGTCAAGGACAACGGCCGCGTCGCCGACTTCGAGAACGGCCGCATCTACTGGAGCCAGCCCACCGGCGCGTGGCCCGTGCGCGGCAAGGTCCTCGACGCGTGGTCCGCGGAGGGTGCCGAGAACGGCCGCCTGGGCTATCCCGTCGGCGACGAGTTCCCGGCCGAGGGTGGACGCGGTGTCCAGCAGAACTTCCAGAACGGCTTCGTCACCGTCGACGGCGACGCGGTTACGCTGCACCCGTAACCCGCCCGGGGACTGTTACTCCCGCACGCGCGGCCGTACGGAGCGAGGCGCTCCGTGCGGCCGCGCGTGCGCTATGTAGCCTGGGGCACACCCTGTTCCAGTTCTGCTCGATACCGGATGTGAGGACACCACCACATGCCTGCACGGACCCGCTCGCGCTCCACCCGCGTCTTCGGCGCACTCGCCGCGGCAATCGCCGCCACCGCAGTTCTGTCCGCCTGCGGAAGCGACGACTCCACCGCTACGAGCACACCGACGACGACCGGTGTGACAACGTCGACCAGTACGGTGTCTCCCACCGACGAGGCGGACGAGACCGGCGCGGGCGAGACCTCGAGCACCACCGCGAGTGGTGACGAGTCCGCACCGCCCGCCGCGACGCCGGCCCCCGGCGGCGGGGCACCCGGTGGGGCGCCCGCTCCCACCGCGGAAGGCGACGAGTTCCTCGCCGCGCTGCGTGCCGAGGGTGTCGAGCCGTCCGACGAGGCCGGCGCGATCAGCATCGCGGACTACATCTGCAGCGCTCAGGCGCAGGGTGGCTCCCCGTCCGAGGTGAAGACGTTCGTCACCGCCTTGGTTGGCAGCGAGTCGGTCACCTCCGGCGGCGAGATCACCGAGGAACAGGCCGCTGCTACCGCGGACACTTACATCGCCGTCGCGGGCGACACGTACTGCAGCTAGGAAGGTCGGCACGATGGTCAGGACGAAGCAGCGCCGTAGTGGGCGCACAATCGTGGTTCTGGGGGCGCTGCTCCTCCTGGCCGTCGTGCTGGTGCTCTGGTACCTGCTTGCGGGACGGCTCGATGTGCCGGGCCCGACCCCACCGCAGGGTCCCGACGACACGCAGTCGCAGCCGGCGTCGTGCCCGGATGTGCAGGTCGTCAGCGTGCCGGGGACGTGGGAGTCGGCGATCGGGGACGATCCCTACAATCCGACCGCAAACCCCATGTCGTTGATGCTCAACGTGACGCGCCCGCTCCAGGAGCGGTTCGATCCGCAGCGGGCGGACGTGTACACCGTCCCGTACGTCGCTCAGTTCTCGAACCCGATCGCCATTCCCCCGGACGGTCAGCAGTCGTACAACAACAGTCGCGGCGCGGGTACGGCGGCGACCACAGATTTCCTGTCGCAGCGCTTCGCCGAATGCCCGCTCACGAGCTATGTGCTCACCGGCTTTTCGCAGGGTGCGGTGATCGTGGGTGACGTAGCGGCGCAGATCGGTGCCGGCAACGGTCCGGTTCCGGCGGATCGTGTCCTCGGGGTCGCGCTGATCGCGGACGGCCGGCGCGACGGCGTGTCGGGAACCGACATCGGAGCCCCCGTCGCGGGAGTGGGCGCGGAACTGTCGCTCGCCGGACTGCGACTGCCGGGCATCACCATGACGGGCGAACGTCCGGGCGGTTTCGGAGCGCTCGACGACCGCACCGTGCAGATCTGCGCGCCGACCGACAGCATCTGCGACGCCCCTGCGAACGCGTTCAATCCGTCGAACTGGGCGACTGCTGCGCCGCGCATCCTCGAGTACGTGAACAACCCGATCCATGCGCAGTACAACTGGTATGTCGTCGACGAGAACGGGACCACCGCACCGCAGTGGATCACGTCGTGGGCGACCGATTTGATCGAATCCGCCCCGCATCCTGCCGAGGAGTGAGGTTCCTCGAGGGTTACTCGCCAGTAGTGTCGGTCGTCACCACCGGGTGCAACGGTCCTGCCGTCGGCCTCTAGACTCATCTCTCGGCCGACACGCCCGGCCGATCCGGGGCGCGCGGTTCGCGATGACTGCCACAGGAGAAGAGGTCCGATGGGTGCCAGCGACGGAGCGGCGAATACCCGCCCGGCGATGGGGCGTACCCGCACCGGCGACCTCGGCCTCCGCTGCGTTCCGATGATCCACGTCACTACCACGTCGTCCGCGCGTCTGCGCGTCGATATCGGTCCGGTGCGCCGCGCGCACGTTTCGGGCGGGCCGAGGCGGGTACTGCGCAGGTCGGGGGATGACACCGGCACGCATACCGGGCCCGGGACCCCTGCGGAAAGGGCGCCGAATGTGCACAGCGGGTCGGCGATGTCGTATGTTGGTGGCTTCCCGAAGGGGACGGAAGTGCCTGTCCCGTCGATTCCGGTATTCGTGGGGTGGGTAAGCGATGCCGATCTGTAACATATCCGTGACCTCGGACCGATGAACACCTTCAGTGAGTCGTACACAGACGCTGTTCGCGGTGTTCGAGGAGATGATCTGGCAGCGCAAGAAAGAGTTAGGGGCGCAACCATGTCGAGTGGTTGTGGGATCGCTTCGACAGGGAGAAGGAATTGAGCGTCGGGTTCGAAGAGTTCATCGATGAAAACGGCCGGATCAACTTGCCGGAGGGGAACACGCTGCTCGATCACCTCGAGCAGAACGTGGCCTCCAACGGTGACGAGACGGCTTACCGCTACATCGACTACTCGCGGGAACGGGACGGTGAGGTCCACGAACTGACGTGGAACCAATTCGGCGTCCGGCTCAAGGCCATCGCCGCGCGATTGCAGCAGGTCACCGATCCCGGCGACCGGGTAGCGATCCTCGCCCCTCAGGGCCTCGACTACGTGGTCTCCTTCTTCGCCGCGATCTACGCGGGCGTCATCGCCGTACCGCTGTTCGATCCCGACGAGCCCGGCCACACGGACCGGTTGCACGCCGTTCTGGGCGACTGCACTCCGAGCGCGATCCTCACCGCTACCTCGTCTGCCGCAGGTGTCCGGCAGTTCTTCCGCCCCCTCCCCGCCGCGCAGCGTCCCCGGGTAATCGCCGTCGACGCGATCCCCGACACGCTCGCGGACTCGTGGACCAGCCCCGCGGTCTCCACCGACGACATCGCGTACCTGCAGTACACGTCGGGCTCGACCCGCGTCCCGGCCGGCGTGGAGATCACCCACCGCTCGGTGCTCACCAACGTCATCCAGATGGCCGATTCGATCGAGCTCGACGAGACCTCGCGTGGCGTGACCTGGTTGCCGCTGTTCCACGACATGGGCCTGCTGACGGTGATCCTGCCCGCGATCGGCGGAAAGTACATCACCATCATGAGCCCGCGTGCGTTCGTCGCACGTCCCGGTCGCTGGATCCGCGAACTCGCCGCCGTCTCCGACGGTGCCGGCACGTTCGCCGCCGCGCCCAACTTCGCCTTCGAGCACGCCGCCGCGCGCGGCCTGCCCAAGGACGGCGAAACCCTCGACCTGAGCAACGTCATCGGCCTGATCAACGGCAGCGAGCCGGTGACCACGTCGTCGATGCGCAAGTTCAACGAGGCGTTCGCGCCGTACGGCCTGCCCAAGACCGCGATCAAGCCGTCGTACGGGATGGCCGAGGCGACGCTGTTCGTCTCGTCCACCAAGCACAGCGACGAAGCGAAGGTCCTCTACGTCGACCGCGACGAACTCAACCGTGGCCGGGTCGTGCGCGTCGACCGCGACGCCGAGAACGCGATCCCGCAGGTGTCCTGTGGTTTCGTGTCGATCAGCCAGTGGGCCGCGATCGTCGACGCCGAGACCGGCGCCGAGGTTCCGGACGAGCACGTCGGCGAGATCTGGCTGCGCGGCGACAACGTCGGCATCGGCTATTGGGGTCGTAAGAAGGAAACCGACGAGACCTTCCACAACAAGATCACGCAGCGGCTTCCCGAGGGCAGCCACGCCGAGGGCACCCCCGACGACGCCAAGTGGCTCCGCACGGGCGACTACGGCGTGTACATCGACGGTGAGCTGTACATCACCGGCCGCGTCAAGGACCTCGTCATCGTCGACGGCCGCAATCACTATCCGCAGGACCTCGAGTACTCGGCTCAGGAGGCCAGCCCCGCGCTGCGCCCCGGGTTCGTGGCCGCGTTCGCGGTTCCTGCCAACCAGCTCCCGCAGGTGGTGTTCGAGAACGCCGCCTCGGGCCTCGAGTTCGACGCGGACGATTCGTCCGAGCAACTCGTCGTGGTCGCCGAGCGCGCACCGGGTGCGGGCAAGGTCGACCCGCAGCCGGTCGCGGATGCCGTGCGCGCCGCGATCTCGGCACGCCACGGCGTGACGGCGCGCGACGTGCTGCTCGTTCCCGCGGGTTCCATCCCGCGTACTTCCAGCGGAAAGATCGCACGGCGCGCCTGCAAGGCCGCCTACATCGAGGGAACGCTGCGCGGTGGTCACCAGCAGCAGGCGTTCCCCGACAGCGTGTGAAGAAATGTTCTTGTTCCCGGGTAGCGTGGTGGGTTGATGGCTGACATGGAAATGACCGTTGCGGAACTGCGTGACTGGCTGCGGAACTGGATCGCAAACACGACCGGCCAGCCGGTCTCGCAGATCACGGATGATCGTCCGCTCGAGGAGTTCGGACTGTCGTCCCGCGACGCGGTGGCCTTGAGCGGTGAGATCGAGGATCTTCTCGACGTCACCCTGAACGCGACGATCGCGTACCAGCATCCGACCATCGCGTCGCTGGCAACGCGCATCATCGAGGGCGAACCGGAACGTCCCGAAGACGACGACGACGCGTCCCTCTACGCGGCGCGACCGTCGGGGGCGTCGAAGGACATCGCGATCGTCGGTGTGTCGACGCGCTTCCCGGGTCATATCGAGACGCCGGAGCAGATGTGGGATCTGCTCTCGTCCGGGCGGGACGCCATCGGCGATCTTCCCGAGGGCCGCTGGTCGGAGTTCGAAGGCGACCCGGCCGTCCGCGAGTCGATCCGCAAGGCCAACACCCGTGGTGGCTACCTCGACGACGTCAAGGGCTTCGACGCCGAGTTCTTCGCGATGTCGCCGCGCGAGGTCGAGATGGTCGACCCGCAGCAGCGTCTCGCGCTCGAACTGACGTGGGAGGCGCTCGAGCACGCGCACATTCCTCCGAGCGACCTCAAGGGTGGTTCGGTCGGTGTCTTCATCGGCAGTTCGGCGAGCGACTACATGCTGCTGGCCTCGGTCGACCCGTCCGTTGCGCACCCGTACGCGCTGACGGGTACGTCGTCCGCGGTCATCGCCAACCGCGTCTCGTACTTCTACGACTTCCACGGCCCCTCGGTCACCCTCGACACGGCGTGCTCGTCGTCGCTCGTCGCGGTGCATCAGGCGGTGCGTGCGCTGCGCGGCGGTGAAGCCGATGTCGCGCTGGCCGGTGGCGTCAACATGCTGCTCGCGCCGGCCGGAACCCTCGGTTTCGACGAACTCGGCGTCATGGCTCCCGACGGCCGCATCAAGGCTTTCTCCGCCGACGCCGACGGCATGATCCGTGCCGAGGGCGGCGGTCTCGTCGTGCTCAAGCGTCTCGAGGACGCCGAGCGCGACGGCGACAACATTCTCGCCGTCATCGCCGGCACGGCCGTCAACCAGGACGGCCGTTCGAACGGCCTGGCGGCCCCCAACCCGGAAGCACAGGTCGACGTGCTGCGCCGGGCCTACCGGGACGCGCAGATCCTGCCGTCGGGTGTCGACTACATCGAGGCACACGGCACCGGCACGGTGCTCGGTGACCCGATCGAAGCCGATGCACTCGGGCGGGTCGTCGGCCGCGGCCGCGATGCCGACAAGCCGGTGCTCCTCGGTTCGGCGAAGACCAACTTCGGCCACCTCGAGTCGGCTGCCGGTGCTGCGGGCCTGATCAAGGTCGTGCTCGCGATGCAGGAGGACGCGCTTCCTCCGACGCTGAACTACACCGCGCCCAACCCGTACATTCCGTTCGACAAGGCGCATCTCCAGGTCATTCCCGACGGTGCGAAGTGGCCCCGGTACACGGGACGCGCGGTCGCGGGCATTTCCGGTTTCGGATTCGGCGGCACCAACGCGCATGTCGTGGTGCACGAATACACCGGCCCCGACGGGCAGGAAGCAGCCGAGGCCGAGGTCGAGATCGTGTCCGACGCCGTCTCCGAGATCGCCGAGACCCCCGCGGAACCGGCTCGTGAGATGCCGGTCGTGCTCGCGGTGTCCGCTCCGATGCCGTCCCGCCGTCGCCGCGCCGCCGCCGACCTCGCCGACTGGCTCGAGACCGAGCAGGGCAGCACGACTCCGCTCGCCGACGTCGCCCGCACGCTCGCGCGTCGCAATCACGGGCGCTCCCGCGCGGTCGTGGTCGCCGCCGACCGTGCCGAGGCCATCGCCGGTCTGCGCGCCGTCGCCGCCGGCAAGCCGGCCCAGGGTGTCTTCACCGCCGACTCTCCCGCGTCCGCGGGACCGGTGTGGGTGCTGTCCGGTTTCGGTGCCCAGCACCGGAAGATGGCCAAGCAGCTGTATCTCGAGAACCCGGTGTTCGCGCGGGCCGTGGACGAGGTCGACGAGCTGATCGTCGACGAGTCCGGTTACTCCATGACGGAGAAGTTCCTCGACGACAGCCAGGACTACGACGTCGAGACCGCGCAGGTCGGGATCTTCACGATCCAGATCGGCCTCGCGGCGGTACTGCGCCACCACGGTGCCGAGCCCGCCGCGATCGTCGGGCACTCGATGGGTGAGGCTGCCGGCGCGTACATCTCCGGTGGACTCGCGCTCGAGGACGCCGTGCGCGTCATCTGCGCCCGCTCGCGGCTGATGGGTGAGGCGGAAGGCCAGCTCGAGGGCGACGACATCCGTCTCATGGCGCTCGTCGAATACAGCGCCGACGAGATCACCTCGGTGCTCCCGGACTTCCCGCACCTCGAGGTGTGCGTCTACGCCGCGCCCACCCACACGGTCATCGGTGGCCCGCAGGGCGAGGTCAACGAGATCGTCGCCCGCGCCGAGGCCGAGGAGAAGTTCGCTCGTGTCCTGCAGACGAAGGGCGCGAGCCACACCTCGCAGGTCGACCCGATTCTCGGTGAGCTCGCTGCCGAACTCGCGGGTATCGAGCCGCACCCGCTGAAGGTCGCCGTGTACTCGTCGGTGGACCAGGAAACCCTGTACCGGCCGGGACACGAAGGCATTCACGGGGTCGAGTACTGGACCAAGGGCATGCGCCACAGCGTGTACTTCACGCAGGCCGTGCGCCAGGCACTGTCCGACGGCCACACCACCTTCGTGGAGCTCAACGCCAATCCCGCGACGCTCATGTCGGTCGCGTCGACCGCTTTCGACGCGGGCGTGCAGGACGGACAGTTCATCCAGACGCTCAAGCGCAAGGAAGACGAGTCGCTCGGCGTGCTCCTCGCCCTCGCGCAGCTGTATGTGCACGGGCATCCCGTGGACTTGGGCAGCCTGCTCCCCGAGGGGGACTACGCCGAGATCCCGCGGACCGCGTTCCTGCGGAAGCCGTACTGGGTCGAGGCCCGCATCGGCTCCGCGGGCAACAGCCGGGTTCCCGGTGCGCACGTCGCACTCCCCGACGGCCGGCACGTGTGGGAGGTGCAGGCTTCGGCCGTCACCGATCCCGCCGCGCTGCTCGTGGCCGCGGCCTCGCAGGTGCTCGCCGACGTGACGCTCACCGCGTCGATGCCGCACGCACCGGTGCCCGCAGCCGGGACGCTCACCACCACGCTCACCCGCCATCCCGGTGGTGCGTCGCTGCAGGTACACGCTCTCGACGACGGCGGGTTCACGCTCGTCCACGAGGGTGTCGTCACCTCCGGTGAGGTGCTGTCCGCACCTGTTGCCGCCACCGCGGTGTCGACCCGTACGGACGAGGACACCGCCGAGGTGGCCGAGAGCGCCGGCGACCGATGGGATCCGGCCGGCTCGCAGACCCTCGAGGATCGGCTCGCGCTGATCGTCGCGGAGTCGATGGGATACGCGCCCGAGGACCTGCCGGTCGAGATTCCGCTGATCGAACTGGGCCTCGATTCGCTCATGGCGGTCCGGATCAAGAACCGGGTGGAGTACGAGTTCGACATTCCGCAACTCCAGATCTCCGCGGTGAAGGATGCGAGCCTGCGCGACGTCGCGAAGTACCTGCGGTACGCCGTCGAGAACCGCGAGGAAGTCGCGGCACTCGCCGAGCAGCAGGCCGCGGACAAGGCTGCCGAGCGCGCGGCGGACGCCGCAGAAGACGCAGCGGCCGACGAGCAGGCACCGACCTCGGTGGAGGACACCACGGTCGTCGCCGAAGCCGAGCAGATCCTGGAGGACGCGGCGCCTGCCGCGCCGGCCGAGACCGCGCCGGAGACCGCTCCGGCCGAGACCGCGTCGTTGGACACCACCGATGACGGTGGCGTCGATGTGCCCCCGCGCGACGCCGCCGAACGCCTGACGTTCGCGTCGTGGGCGGTGGTTACCGGGCGGTCGGCGAAGAGCATCTTCAACACGCTTCCCACGCTGGACGACGAGAAGGCCGAGAAGCTCGCGGCCCGTCTGACGGAGCGTTCCGGAGGCAGCATCACCGTCGAGGATGTGCGGGGTGCTGCGACGATCGAGAAACTCGCGGATGTCGTCCGCGGATACCTCGAATCCTCCGACCGGATCGACGGATTGGTGCGCGCCCTGCGACCGCGGCCCGAGGGCTCGGATGCGGTGCCGGTGTTCGTCTTCCACCCGGCAGGTGGCTCCACCGTGGCGTACGAACCGCTGCTCAGGCGTCTTCCCGCCGATACGCCGATGTACGGCTTCGAACGCACCGAGGGACCGATCGAAGAGCGCGCCGCGGTATATCTGCCGCTCATCGAGGAGATCCAGGGCGACGGCCCGTACGTGCTCTACGGCTGGTCGCTCGGAGGTGTGCTCGCCTACGCGGTGGCGCGCCTGTTGCGCGAGCGCGGCAAGGACGTGCGTGTCGTCGGGCTGATCGACACCGTCATGGCGGGCGAGAAGGTCGAGAACACGCCCGAGGAGATCAGGAAGCGCTGGCAGCGCTACGCGCGCTTCGCGAAGAAGACCTACGGCATCGAAGCCCCGCTGCCGTACGACCTTCTGGCCGAGGCCGAGTCCGACGAGGACCAGATCGGAATCCTCATGGGCCTGCTCGAGATGAGCGGTGTCGAGATCCCCGGCGGCATCATCGAGCATCAGCGCACGTCGTGGCTCGACAACCGGGCGATCCAGACCGCCGAACTCGAAACCTACGACGGCGATGTCGTTCTCTACATGGCGGATCGCTATCACGACGACGCGATCGACCTCGAGCCGGCGTTCGGCACCCGGCAGCCCGACGGCGGCTGGGGAGACGTCGTCGCGAATCTGGAAGTCGTGTCCGTGGGTGGCGATCACCTGCAGATCGTCGACGAGCCGTACATCGCCAAGGTGGGGGCAGACCTGACCCGTAAGCTGGCCGCCATCGAGGCCTCGAGGAGCTGAACGAGTAGTGACCACCACCACGGCAGAAAAGCTGGCCGAGCTGCGCCAGAAACTGGAGATCGCGCAGGAACCTGCGGGCGAGATCGCAGTCGCCAAACGCGCGAAGAAGGGCATTCCGAGTGCGCGTGAGCGCATCGACATGCTCCTCGACAAGGGGAGCTTCGTCGAGATCGGCGCGTTGATGAAGACGCCCGGCCGCGAGGACGCCTTCTACGGCGACGCCGTCGTCGTCGGGCACGGCACGGTTGAGGGCAGGCCGGTCGCGGTCTTCTCCCACGACCAGACGGTGCTCGGCGGCAGCGTCGGAGAAATGTTCGGCCGCAAGGTTTCCGCGGTCCTGGACTACGCCCTCAAAATCGGCTGCCCCGTCGTGGGCATCAACGATTCCGGTGGCGCGCGCGTGCAGGACGCCGTCACGTCGCTCGCCTGGTACGGCGAGATCGGGAAGCGCACCGAGCCGTTGTCGGGGCTGTGCCCGCAGATCTCGGTCATCGTCGGCAAGTGTGCCGGCGGTGCCGTGTACGCCCCGATCAACACCGATGTCGTGGTCGCGACCGAAGACGCCCACATGTTCGTCACCGGACCGGATGTCATCAAGGCCGTCACCGGTGAGGACGTCAGCCTTCACGAACTGGGAAGCGCGCGTAAGCAAGCCGAATACGGCAACGTGCACCACGTCGCGCCCGACGAGAAGGCCGCGTTCGAGTGGGTGCGCCAGTACCTGAGCTACATGCCGTCGAACGCGCAGGAGAAGCCGCCGGTCGTCAATCCCGGTCTGGAACCGGAAATCACGCCCGACGACCTCGAACTCGATTCGTTCATGCCGGACGCCGACAACTCCGGCTACGACATGCACGACATCCTGCTGAAGATTTTCGACGACGGCGACTTCTTCGAGGTCCGTTCGCAGACCGCGCACAACATCATCACCGGATACGCCCGCGTCGACGGCCGCCCGGTGGGTGTCGTCGCGAACCAGCCGCTCCATCTGTCCGGTGCGCTCGACGCAGCCGCAGCCGACAAGGCCGCGCACTTCGTCCGGGTCTGCGACGCCTACAGCATCCCGCTGGTCTTCGTCGTCGACACTCCGGGCTTCCTGCCCGGTGTGGAGCAGGAGAAGATCGGCGTCATCAAGCGTGGCGGCAGGTTCCTGTTCTCGTACGTCGAGGCGTCCGTGCCGAAGGTGACCGTGGTGGTGCGCAAGTCGTACGGCGGCGGTTACGCGGTGATGGGTTCCAAGCAACTCGGCGCCGACATCAACTTCGCGTGGCCGACGGCCCGCATCGCCGTGATGGGTGCCGAGTCCGCGGTTGCGGTCATCGGTCGCAAGCAGATCGCCGACGCGGGCGAGAATGCTCCCGCGGTGCGGCAGCAGCTCATCAACTTCTACAACGAGCATGTGGCGACGCCGTACATCGCTGCCGAGCGCGGCTACATCGACGCCGTCATCGACCCGGCTTCGACGCGGCTCGAGATTCGGCGCGCTCTGAATCTGCTGCGCGACAAGACGGTGTTCAAGAACCCGCGCAAGCACCACCTGTTGCCGCTCTGACGGCCACCGTGTGACAACGATGCCGTAGCGGGCTGCACGCGCACTGTGCAGCCCACTACGGCATTCGTCTGTGCCGGCTAGACGGACAGGGCGCGGCGCACGTAGCCGACGATGTGCTCGACCTCTGCGTCGGCATCGAAGCTGGTGGTGTCGCGCCAGAGCAGGTGTTCCATCGAGGCGAGCAACAGGATCGACGTTGCGCGCGAATCCCGTTCGGGGTCGGTCGAGCCCAGCTCGCGGATCGGTCCGGCGAGCACCTCCGCGAGCGCGAACTCGAGATCCTCGCGCACCTTCGGCGCATGAGGACGACCGCCTCCCGCCGCGACGACATTGCGGGTCGCGGCTCCGATGCTCGGGTCGACCGCCTGACTGAGGACCGCGGCGACGCCCGCCCGGAGAGCGCCCTCGGGGCTTCCTGCCGCGTCCATCTTCCGGCGCAGGTAGTTCAAAAGCCGCTGGCTGCCCTCCTCGACCACGGCGTCGACGAAATCGCTCTTGCTCCGGAAGTACCGGTAGAAGGCGTCGTTCGACAGTCCGGCAGCGGTGACGATGTCCGCGACGCGTGCGGGAGCACCCTGCGTCAGCAGTTCTCGGCCGGCGCGGATGAGCCGGTCCACATCGCGACTCGCAGCCTCCTGCCGCGGGGTCAGACTCCGCCTGACCGCTTGGGTGGCTCGCGGGGAGAGCGACGAGGCGTCCGCGCTGTTCTCGATGGTCACTCCCGCATTCTAGGGATACGCGACATGGTTACCCGACACCCGTCCGGGCATGTGATCCCTCACGTTCCGTCCCCGGACGGCCCACAACCACGTTCGGCCGAACCGGACGTGGTTGTGGGTGCGGCAGCCCCGGACGCTACTCGTACACGCGCATCGACGCAGGCTTCCACAGCCCCGAGCGGTTCACCTCGCTGGTCGCGATCTCCGCGGGAACCGCGTCCGGGTAGTTCGGGACGTACCGCTCGAGCGAACCCCAGTCGCGGGCCCAGTCGTTCTTCAGGTACGTCGGAATCTGTTCGGCACGGGCGAGGACCTCGGTGAATCCGAGCGGGCCACCGTTGTCCGCCGACTGCCACGTGTCGGTCGACGACACCGCGAGCGGACGGTCGGGGAGGATGCGGTAGTTCGGCATCTCGGCGACACCGGCCCAGTGATCGAACGGCCGCTGGCACGGGAACTGCAGACCCACGGCCCAGTCCAGCAGGACGGGCTGCTCCGAGCCGATCACGCTGTCGAGGGTGTCGAGGACGGGCACCCGCGGCGGCGTGAACGCGAGCCACTGGTCTCCGGTGAGGTTGGGATCGTTCGCGACGATCCGCACCGCGTCGGTGTCCTCCGGCAGATCTGCGATCGGCACACGCAGGTTCCGCCACGACGGTGCCGGACCGATGTCCCGCGGCAGGTAGGTGCCCTTCGCCTCGACGGTTCCGTCGGGCAGCCGTGTGCCGTACTCGACGAGCAGCGACTGTCCGTAGTTCAGGGCACCGGTGTCGTCGTAGGACCAGACGCGGCCGGCGGCCGAGAGCACGATCAGCGGCGACTCGTCGGCACGCTCGGGCAGCTGGTACCAGCTCGAGGTGAGGCTTGCCGGTTCCTGCACGCCCTGCTGGTAGCTACCGAGGACCGGGGTGACGGCCGGGTCGAGTCCGAACGGCAGGCGCGCGGTACTGCCGTTGACGGTCTGTGCACCTCGTCCACCGGTGGTGCCGCCGCCGGAGCCGGTCTCGAACGTGGGGCCGACACTCTGGTTGTCGGTGTTGCCCTGTCCGGGTTTGACCTCGACGTAGTCGGCGGTGAGGTCGGACGGAACGCCGTCCGGGCTGAATCCACGGGGAGAGGATCCGGCGAGCGGATCTCCGCCGGCCGGAGGATTCGCGGGGTCGGTGATCGGTTCGAGACGGCCCTGGTTGGGGTCGATCTCGACGAGCACGTCGTTCGCGAGGCCGCAGGTGTCACCTGCGAGGGCACCGATGTTGGACCGGGCGAGCGAGTAGGCGGGGTATTGCGCCACAGCGCCCTTGAGGAGTGAGAGCACCTCGAACAGAACCATGACCGCGGCGACGACGGTGAGCGGCGCGGCCGCGAAGGTCCGGATACGGCGGCCCTTGCGCGTCGTCGGTTTCTCCGGTGGCGCCGCATAGCCTTCGCGCAGGTACTGCCAGGCGACGAGGAGCAGCGCCGCACCGAAGAGGATGAGGAACACCGAGCTCGACTGGGTGCCCTGGAACGAGACGGTCTTGTCGAACCACGGAACGCCGTAGCTCGAGACGTACCACCAGCCGTTGATGCCGGCGAACGACACCGCGAGGACGAAGAGCAGACCTGCCAGGAAGATCGTGCGGTTTCGCCGCGATCGCAGAGCACTGGCGGAGACGAGCACGGCGGTCAGTGCGGCGAGCGATCCGGCGATGCCCGCGTACGCCCCGAAGTGGTGGGTCCACTTCGTGGGGTTGAACATCATGAAGAACATCGTTCCGAAGACGATGCCGAGCAGGCGCCACGACGGGCTCATGGCGATGCCGGGGATCTTCCGGCGACGCAGCAGCACGAGCATCGTCGTGAACAGGCACAGCAGCATGACCAGGAACGCGAAACGGCGTGCCAGCGACCCGTCGACGGTCTGCACCATCAGGTAGTAGTAGCGGAGGAAGTCGTTCCACCACTCCTCGTTGGGGCCGATGATCGTGCGCACACGGGTGGCCTCGAGGACCGCCGCGAGGGTCTGGTCCGAGAAGACCACCACGAGGACGAGCACACCGGCTGCGCCGATCGGAGCGAGCAACGGCAGCGTGCCGACCTCACGGTGACGGCGGACCACGATGCGCGTCATGGGCCGCAGGCCCGCGATCAGCGCGGCGATACACATCAGGCCGGTCGGGGCGGCCGCCAGCGTGAAGGCGCCGATGATGACGGCTGTCGCGGCCGGCAACAGACGGCCGGTGGCGATCGCGCGCTCGATCGAGCACCACGTCAGCAACGCGCCGAGGGCGACGATCGGTTCGGGACGCAGGCCGTTGTTGTAGGGGAGCCAGAAGGCGAGGAACACCAGTCCGCCGGTCCACAGCGCGATCCGGTTCTCCCGGACGGCACGCCCGAGCCGGGGCACGACCTCCCGGCTGATGACCATCCAGCAGACGATGGCGGCGAGCAGTGCCGGCAGTCGCATCCACGGGCTCGCCGTGGAGATCTTCGCGAACGCCGCCAGCACGTCGTAGTACCAGCCGAACGGCGCTTCGGGTACACCGAACCACCGGAAGTAGTTCGCCATGTAGCCGGAGTGCTCCGACGCCCGGGCCATCGACAGGAGGTAACCGTCGTCGGAGGTGTTCGCGCCGAAGAAGTGCCAGCCGATGAGTGTGCCGATCACGACGATGTCGACACCGCTGAACTTCCACCAGCGTGCGGGCAGGAAACGGCGGTGCCCGCGTCCGTCGGTGCCGTCCAGCTTCGCGAGCGCGGCGAGCGCGAGTGCGGTCGACAGGACCGCGAGGATCATCGCCAGCGATTTGACGAGGGTGGGTGACGACGTGAATCGCGAATCCACGTCCACGGTCACCTCGAGTCCGGGCACCGCGGTGGTCAGGTCGCTGAAGACGCCCACGACCAGCGGCCGCAGGTCGCCACCGAGTTCCCCGGCGCGCGGGAGGCCGTTCTCGTCGGAGAGCCCGACGAATTCGGCGGTCGTCCGGTCGGCGTCCGAGAAGAGACGGATCTCGGTGCACGCACTCGACTCCACCTCGCTGCGCGGCGCCGTCGCCACCACGACGTTGCGGTCGAGCACGTCGACGTTCTCCTCGCCGACACGCACGAACATCGCGTTGAGCGCGGCGTCCTGCCCGTTCGCGGGTGCGGTCGCGAGGAGCATCCCGCCCGAGTCGGGGAGTTCACCGACCGCGACGCACGGGATCGTCGCCTCGAAACTGAGCGGTACCTGCGACATCAACGGCAGTTCGATGTCGGTGACCGAGCCGTTCTGGGGCCACGTCACGGTCGCTTCCGTGACGCGCACCGGCAGGAACGGCGTCGCTACGGCAAGGACGATGCCGAGCAGTCCCGCGACAGCGGCGACGAGTCGTGCGGTCCGGTACTGCGTACGAAGATCCTCGCCGACGGACCTGAGCGGGGTCTCGCTGGGAGCGGGGGCGGTCGTCACGTCGTCGGGCACGGGTTCCGATGGTATCGGCAGCCCACGTGTGACGGCACACGCCCTCATTCCAGCAGGACAGGCACCCCGTCACGGACACGTCCCGGATTCCACACACCGGACCGCGTGACCTCCTCGGTGTCGATCACCGCACCCGTCGCGTCGGGGTCGATCGGGCGGTACCGCTCGAGCGAACCCCAGTCGCGATCCCAGTCGTGGTTCAGGTAGGTGGGGATGGTCTCGGCGGCCAGGAGCTGCGGTATCCAGCCCAGGGGGCCGCCGCCGATGTCGTCCTGCCAGCCGTTCGTCGCATCGGCACCCACCCGGTCGGGAAGGATGCGGAACTCCGGGACCTCGGCGATGCCGTTGCGGTGACCGAACGGCCGCTGGCACGGGAAGGCCAAGCCCACCGACCAGTCGACGAGGACCGGAGCCTGCGAACCGACGACCTCGTTCAGCGTGTCGAGGCGCGGCATGCGCGGCGGCGTGACCGCGACCCACTGGTCCGGAGCCAGGTTGCCGTCGTCGACGACGATCCGGACGGCGTCCGCGTCGGCAGGGATGGCGTCGGTGGGCACACGCAGGTTGCGCCACGACGGCGACGGGCCGATGTCGATGGGGGAGACCCGGCCGACCGGCGACACTTCGCCACCCGAGGTGGCGCCGAACTCGAGTTGCACGTCCTGTCCGGGGGTGATCACGCCGTCGGGGTCGACGTAGTGGACTCGGCCGGCCGCCGTGACGACGAGCAGTGGGGTGTCCTCGGTGCGTTCGGGAAGGACGTACCAGCCGGACTCGAGCGCGGCGGCCTGCTGCACCCCGGTCCGGTAACTGCCCAGGATCGGCGTGGTCGCGGGGTCGAGCCCGAACGGCAGGCGGACGGTGCTGCCGTTGACGCCCTCGTTGCCGGTTCGTCCACCGCCGGTACCCGCACCCGTCGAGGTGGTGGTGCCACCGACTTCGGAGTCGACGGTGTTCGCGCCGCCTGTCGCGGAGGTCTCGGCGTCGGCGGTGAGGTCGAAGGCGACACCGTCGGGTGTGAATCCGGTCGAGGTCCCGGCACCGAGCGCGTCGGCGACCGACCCGTCGAGCGGCGAGAGCATCGTCGCGTTCGGGTCGGACTCGACGAGAACGTCGTTGGCCAGGGCGCAACTGTCGCCGCGCAGGGCGGACAGATTGGACTGCGCGATCGAGTACGCCGGATACTGCGCCACCGCGCCCTTGATCAACGACAGGACCTCGAACAGCACCACTCCCGCGGCCACGAGAGTGAGCGGCGCGGAGGCGAGTGCCTTCATTCGTCCGTTGCGTTCGGGTCGTGGCGCGACGAACGGTTCACGCAGGTGGAACCATGCGGCCACGATCAGCGCGACCACGGTGAGGCCGAGCAGTGCGGTGGAGAACGCGTACCCGGAGATCGACGGCGGCTTGTCCCACCAGGGAACACCGAAGCTCGAGACGTACCACCAGCCGTTGGATCCGGTGAACGCCATCGCCAGGACGAACAGCACGCCCGCGGTGAAGAGGGCCCGGTTGCGGGCGGACCGGATGCCCACCGCCCCGACGCCGACTGCGGCGAGCGCGGCGATCGATCCCGCGAGCCCGGCGTAGACACCGAAGTGATGCGTCCACTTGGTCGGGGTGAGCATCATGAGGAGCAGGGACGCGAAGACGATGCCGAGGATGCGCCGGGAGGGTCCGATCGCGGTCCCGGGGATGCGGCCCTTGCGGAGAATCAGCATGACGCACACGACCAGGCACAGCAGCATCACGAACACGCCGAATCGGCGGGCGACCGAGCCGTCCGGCGACACCGTCAGCAGCGCGTCCCAGCGCAGCCGTTCGTCGAACCAGGGCACGTTCGGCCCGACCGCGGAGCGCACGCGGGTGGCTTCGAGCACCGACGCGAGAGTCTGATCGGCGAACACCACGACGAGTACGACGGTGCCCGACGCGAGGAGCGGGGCGAGCGGCGCCCATCCCACGAGGGGGCGGCGCGCCACGAGGGCTTTCACGAGGGGGCGGGCGCCCGCGATGAGTGCCGCGACGCAGATGACGCCGGTGGGTCCGGCCGCGAGCGAGAATGCGGCGATGAGGACCGCGATCGCGGCAGGGAGCATGCGGCCGGTCGCGATCGCGCGTTCGATGGAGCACCACGTCAGCAGGGCGCCGACCGCGATGATCGGTTCGGGACGCAGGCCGTTGTTGTACGGGAGCCAGAACGCGAGGAAGACCAGTCCGGCGGTCCACAGCGCCACCTGGCTGTGCCGGACCGCGGTGCCGAGCCGGGGGATGACTTCCCGGCTGATGACCATCCAGCACAGGATCGCCGCGACGAGCGCGGGCAGCCGCATCCACATACTGGCCGTCGACACCTGCGACATCAGCACCAGGACGTCGTAGAACCACCCGAAGGGCGCTTCGGGGACACCGAACCACCGGAAATAGTTCGACATGTAGCCGGCGTCGCCCGATACCCGGGCCATGTTGAGGATGTAACCGTCGTCCGAGGTGTTGGCACCGATGACGTGCCACAGGAGCAGTGTCCCGACGACCACGCCGTCGGCGATCGTGAATCGCCACCAGTGGGAGGGGAAGAAGCGGCGGGCCCGCCGCCGATCCACGCTGTCGAGGCGATGCAGCGCGACGAGAGAAATCACCGTCGAGAGGACGCACAGGATCATCGCGGCCAACTTGATCAGCGTGGGTGTCGACGTGAACCGGGTGTCGAGGTCGGCGCGCACCGACAGCCTCTCGGTGTCCGCACCGGAGGTCAGTGCCGTGGCAGATCCGTTCAGGTCGCTGAACACGCCGACCATCTGGGGCCGGGAATCGCCCTCCACCTCGACGGCGAGCCGCGGGTCCGCGCCCACGACCTCGGCGGCGGTCAGTTCCGCATTCGATGCGACCGTGACGGCGGTGCACGGTGTGTCGAGCGGAGTGGACACCAGCACCGAGTTGCGCAGCACCGCTTCGATCGCACCGGGGTTGCCGTCCGTGCCCGGGACGGCCCTGATGACGAGCGCGGTGTCGGTCGCGTCGGGCGCGCCGGGGGGAACGGTCGACACGAGCGTCCCGCCGTCTTCCCCGAGCGACTCTGCTGCCGAACACGGAACACTCACGCGCAGCGACAGCGGGGTGTACGAGACCAGCGGCGCCTCGAGGTTGTCGAGCGAGTTGTTCTGGGGCCAGGCGAGGCTGGTCGCTTCCTGCCGGACCGGGAGGAACGGGACACTCAGCGCCAGGACGAAAGCGAGCAGACCCGTCACGATCGCGACTACGCGCGCGGTGCGGAACTGCGACGTCGGATCGGGTGAAGGGGCGTTTTCGGGCGCTCGGGTTTCGGCAGGCACAAGGCCCGATGCTATGCGAGGGTGCCGCTGTGGTGGCCGCGACACCGGTAGGTGCGGTCGGCGTGGCGGGTTCTTCCGACCCCGTCCGGTGCGCCACCGACCCCCACTAGCATCGGACACCATGGACACAGCGACGCCGATCGGACGCGCGCTGCGGGCGGCCGGGATCGCCGAGGTCTGTGACGACACCGCCGCCCGCGCCATGTATTCGTCCGATGCCTCGCTGTATCGCGTGCCGCCTCAGGCCGTGGTCCGTCCACGATCGGTCGACGAGGTTGCGGCCGTTCTCGACGTGTGCCGCCGGGAGGGCGTGCCCCTCACGTCGCGCGGCGCCGGCACATCGCTTGCGGGCAACGCCGTCGGGCCGGGTGTGGTGCTCGATTTCTCCCGCCATCTCGGGCGGGTGCTCGAGATCGATCCGGACGCGCGTACGGCCCGCGTGCAACCGGGTGTCGTGCAGACCGACGTGCAACGGGCCGCCGCGCCGTACGGACTCCGGTTCGGCCCCGATCCGTCCACCCACAACCGCTGCACCGTCGGCGGGATGATCGGCAACAACGCGTGTGGTGCCCGCGCACTCGGGTACGGCCGAACCTCCGACAATGTGGTGGCGCTCGAGGTCCTCACCGGAAGCGGGCACCCGCTGTCGCTGCCCGGCACCGACGGAATCCTCGAACCTCTGCGCGAGATCGTGGCCCGTGACCTCGCCACGGTCCGCACCGAGTTCGGCCGATTCGGCCGCCAGGTGTCGGGCTATGCGCTCGAATGTCTGCTGCCCGAGAACCGGTTCGACGTGCGCGGCCTGCTGATCGGCAGCGAGGGCACGCTCGGCATCACCACCGAGGCGACGCTCCGCCTGGTCGAGGATCCGCGCGTACGCACGATGGTGGTGCTCGGGTATCCGGACATCGTTGCTGCCGGTAATGCGGCCCACACGTTGCTGTGTTTCCGGCCTACGGCGTGCGAAGGACTCGACTCGCGGATCGTCGACGTCGTCCGTTCCCGTCGTGGACCGCAGGCGGTGCCGCCGTTGCCGCGCGGCGCCGCATGGTTGTTCGTCGAGTTGGCCGGCGACGATCCCGACGAGGTCCGTGAGCGCGCGCGGGGACTGGCGACGGCATCGGGGGCGGTGGACACGCTGCAGGTGGACGATCAGGTGCGGGCGGACGCGCTGTGGCGGATCCGGGAGGACGGATCGGGGTTGTCCGCGCGGAGCCCGCAGGGTCTGCCCGCGCACGCGGGGTGGGAGGACGCCGCCGTACCGCCGGAGCGCATCGGGAGCTATCTGCGCGACTTCCAGGAACTGACGGACAGTTACGGCATCACCGGCTATCCCTACGGGCATTTCGCCGACGGATGCATTCACATCCGCCTCGATGTGCCGCTCGAGGTCCCCGGCCTGTTCCGTGAGTTCCTCTTCGCGGCGGGCCGCCTCGTCGCCGACTACGGCGGGTCGATGTCGGGCGAGCACGGTGACGGCCGGGCCCGCAGCGAACTGCTCCCACTGATGTACTCCCCGGCTGCGATCCGACTGTTCGGCGCCGTGAAGTCGGTGTTCGACCCCGACAACGTCCTCAATCCCGGGGTGCTCGTCGACCCGCGCCCCGTCGACCTCGATCTGCGAGTGCCCGCCGCGCGAAAAGTGGACGTCGACTTGGGTTTCCGGTATTCGGACGACGGCGGGAACTTCACGCAGGCGGTCCACCGCTGTACCGGTGTCGGCAAGTGCCGCGCCGACACCACCGCCGTCGGCGGCGTGATGTGCCCGTCCTACCAGGCAACCCGCGAGGAGAAGGATTCCACCCGCGGACGGGCCAGGGCGCTGCAGGAGATGCTCAACGGCACGCTCGTCACCGACTCGTGGCGGTCGAAGGAAGTGCACGACGCTCTCGATCTGTGCTTGTCGTGCAAGGGCTGTCTGTCGGACTGCCCCACCGGCGTGGACATGGCCACGTGGAAATCCGAAGTGCTGCATCAGACCTACCGGGGCAGGCTCCGTCCTGTCGCGCACTACAGTCTCGGCCGGCTACCGCGCTGGGCGGCCCTCGCATCCCGCGCACCCCGGCTGGTCAACAACCTCACGCGGATACCGGGAGTCGCCGCAACGGGACTCACGCTCGCGGGCATGGACCGGCGCCGCACCGTCCCCGCCTTCGCGCCCCGCACGTTTCGTCGCTGGTTCGCCGACACCGCTGCGCAGCGGTCCCGGAGCGGGCGCCCGGTGGTGCTGTTCGTCGACACCTTCACCGAGTACTTCACCCCCGAAGTCGGCGTGGCCGCGGTGCGGGTACTCGAAGCTGCCGGGCACCGCGTGCTGATCACCGAGGAGCAGCAGTGCTGCGCCTTGACGTGGATCACCACCGGTCAGCTCGGAACTGCTCGAAAAATATTGGGACGCACCATTTCCGAGTTGTTTCGTATCGGAACGCCGATCGTCGGGATCGAACCGTCGTGCACCGCGGTGTTGCGCTCGGATGCGGTCGAGATGCTCGGCTCCGAACCGGCCCGGATCGTCGCCGACAGTACCTCCACGCTCGCCGAATTCCTCGGGGACTGGACGCCGCCGTCACTCGACGGCACCACGGTCGTCGCCCAGCCGCACTGTCACCACCACGCTGTCATGGGGTGGGGCGCCGACGCCGCACTGCTGCGGACCGCAGGCGCGCAGGTGCAGCGGCTCGGTGGGTGCTGCGGCCTCGCGGGGAACTTCGGCGTCGAACGCGGGCACTACGACGTCTCCGTCGCGGTGGCGGGCGCTCAGCTTCTCCCGGCTGTCGAGGCCGCGTCGGCCGACACCGTCGTGCTCGCCGACGGATACTCGTGTCGCACCCAGATCGGCGATCTCACCTCACGCCGCGGCACACATCTCGCGGAACTTCTGGCGTCGCGTCTCCCGTAAACGATGAATTCCCGGCCCGGGGCGGGTCGATGTAGGGACACAACCGATATGTGACACCGCATCGATCCCGGGAGACTCTCATGACCACCACCTCGCAATCAGTTCAGCGCACCGACTACGCCGTTGTGTCGAAGCCCGCTCGCATCGCCGGGCTGGTCGTCACCGCACTGGTAGTGCTTTTCCTGCTCTTCGACTCGGTCATCCATCTGATGAACACGTCGCAGGTGCAGGACGCAATGGCCGATCTCGGCTTCGACCCGAGCCTGAACAGGGTCATCGGGGCCGTTCTACTCGTGAGCCTGGTGCTGTACGTCGTACCGGTCACGTCGATCCTCGGGGCAGTGCTGATCACCGGGTACCTCGGCGGCGCGGTCGCGACCAACATGCTCACCGAACAGCCGATCCTCAGCACGACCCTGTTCCCGATCTACGCCGGGATCTTCGTCTGGGGAGGCCTGTACCTGCGCGACGCCGGCGTCCGGGCCGTTATGCCCCTGCGGCGCGCGTGACCACCACGAACGGACCGACCTCGGTGACCGCGAAGCGCGGGTCGTCGAACAGTTCCTCGGGGAAGGTCACCGTGTAGCGACGCACGTTCGGGTCGTTCGGATACACGTCCTCGGCCAGGCGCAGTGTGTAGCCCTCGGCGCTCTGCCGGAACACGATGGCGTCGGGGGCTCGCCACGGCAACTCGTCCCACGCAGCGATCAGTTCGTCGGCGGACCCGAGTTCGGCCCAGCTCTCGATCGCGGCGGCGCGAGCCGCGAAGTCCGCCAACGGATTCGCGTAGTGCGACGTCAAAGCCTGGAAGCCGAAATACGGGTAGTAGGCAAGGAACGAGGTGTCGGCGGTGAGAACGACCCAGTCGCTGCGTTCCGGCCCGAGCTGGGAGGTGAGCACGTCGTCGACCTCCCCGAAGTAGGACGCCGCGCCCGGCGGTCGTTGTTCGGCACGCTCGCCGTTGCCGTCGGTGTCGCTGTAGGCGAGGTTGATCTCGTTGGTCAGTACCTGCGGGATGTTCTGCGCGAAGGCCAATGCACCCAGTGCGCCCACCGCGACCAGGACCGTGCGTACCCGCGGATTGTCGCTGGTGGCCAAGCTGATCCAGCGGGAGAAGTCGACGAACGCGAACGCACCCGCGGCTCCGAGAAGCACCAGCAGGATCACCTCGAGCCGGAACGCCAGCAAGGTGTTGCCCAGGACGGTGAACGCCATCGACGCGAGGTACCAGAGGTAGACGGCGACCACACCGAGCCCGAGGGCCTGCGCCCGACGCGACGACGTGGCTCTGCCGATCAGCCACACGGTGCCGAGCAGGCACAGCAACCCGACCAGGGAGGCGTGGAACATCGGCAGCGGCAGGCGCGCGCCGGCCTCGGGCAGATAGTGCGTCGCGGTGCCCGAACCGGACGGGGAGTTGCCGCCGAGGACCTCGGCGAGGAACGGTGCCCACACGATCAACGCGATCAGCATCGCGATGGCGGCGATCGCGGCGAACTTCGTCAACACGGGGAGGGCGGCTCGCCACGACCCTCCGGAGCGGCGCGCCAGGATTGCGGCGGCGACCGCCATCACCGTCACCGCGAACGCCGCGAGCCCCAGATAGAGCGTGTAGAACGTGGCGGCGACACCGAGGAACACGCCTGTTCCGACGGCCGCGCCCCACCCCTGCCGGCCGTGTCCGCGGCGTCCGTCGTCGCCGGGGCCGCGTACCGGCGACAGGGCACCCCACGCGAGCACGAGAGCGGGCGGGAGCAGCAGCGCGATCACCGCGCCGTACGGCTCCGGAGATCCGTAGGCCAGCACGATGGCGGTCGCGGCCGTCGCGGCGAGCACGGCCAGGTCGGAGCGGACGAGTTCGGACCACAGGACCAGAGCGAGCACCGCCGCGACGGCGATCGACGCGATCGCGTACGGCTTGAACGCCTCCCAGCCGTCCATGCCCAGAACGTTCGCCACCCGTCCACCGATCCAGAACCACCCCGCGGGGTAGAACGGCGGCAGGTCTGCGTACGTCATGTCGCGCAGGGCCGGACTGTCGGTCAGGCGCGTCAGGAACTCGGTGCGGAACTCCTGGTCGACGGAGATGCCGTGCAGATAGAGGCGGGTCGCGGCGAGCGGCATGCCGAGCGTGGCGGTGACCAGGCCGGACAGTGCCGCCCAGGACAGGACCCGCGCGCCCCTCACGAACTTGCGGCGACGCAGCAGGAAGATCGACAAGCCCAGTGCTGCCAGAGCCGCGACCTGCATGACGGTCGTCACCGCCTGGGTGACGTTCGACGAGTTGAACGCCGGCCACTGCACCCGGCCGAAGGCGAACAACCCGACGGACGACACGAGCACCGCCACGACCACCGCGGCGACCATGGCGCCTGCGGTGGCCGCGATCCGACGGAACGGAGCGACGGGAAGGGCGGGGGAGCTCACGGGCGCGTCGGTCACGATTGCCGAGCTTAGTGAACGCGCGCGGACATACCGGACGGGTGCAGGCTGCCGGGCTCTCCTGCGACTCCTACATCGGCAGCTTGCGGAAGATCGCGCGCGGGACGTGACGTAGCACCATCATCACGAACCGGAAGGTGCCCGGTGCCCAGACGATCTCCTTGCCCTTGTCGGACGCGGCGACCGCGAGCTTCGCGACGTCCTCCTTGTTCACGGTCAGCGGTGCCTCGTCGACGTGGGCGCTGAACTGGGTGCGCACCTGACCGGGACGCACCACCGTGACGCGGGGCCCGAACTTCGCCAGCGCTTCGCCGAGGCCGAGGTAGAAGCCGTCGAGTCCGGCCTTCGTGGAGCCGTAGACGAAGTTCGCACGCTTGACGCGTTCACCGGCCACCGACGACATCGCGATGATGCGCCCGAAGCCCTGTGCCTTCATCTTCTGGCCGATCAGCACGCCCACCGAGACGGCGGCGGTGTAGTTGACACCCACGACCTGCACGGCTTTGCGCTGGTCCTGCCAGAGCGTCTCGGCGTCCGCGTCAAGGCCGAACGCGACGATCGCCACGTCGACGTCGCCGCCACTCCATGCCCGGTCGATGACCGCGGGATGGCCGGCGGTGTCGAGCGCATCGAAGTCGATGAGCTCGACCGATGTGGCACCGGCGGCCTTCGCCTGGCTCACGGCGTCTTCGCGGCGGGAGTCGCCGGGCAGCGCCGCGAGGATCACGCGGGCGGGAGCCTTGCGCAGGTACTCCTCGACGATCGCCAGGCCGATCTCGGAGGTGCCACCGAGCAGCAGCAGGGTCTGGGGGTTACCCACGGCGTTGATCATCAGTGCAGTTCCAACCTTCTGGACATATCGGAAGCGAAGACATTGGTGGGGTCGACCGAGCGGCGCACCTTGAGCCACTCGTCGATGCGCGGGTACATCGCGTGGAACGTCTCGGCAGACGTGCGCGAATCCTTCGCGGTGTAGAGGCGGCCGCCGAATTCGAGGACCCGCTTGTCGAGTTCGCGAACGAACTCGTTGAGGCCGTCCTTGATCGGGAAGTCCACGCAGACGTTCCACCCCTTCATGGGGAAGCTCAGCGGCGCCTTGTTGCCCTCACCGAACAGCTTGAACACGTTGAGGAACGAGTAGTGCCCCGACTTCTGGATGTCGCGGATGATCTTCTTGAACTCCTCGACGGCCTCGGGCGGCACCACGAACTGGTACTGCAGGAACCCCTTGGATCCGTACGCCCGGTTCCACTCACCGAACAGGTCGAGCGGATGGTAGAACTGCGTCAGATTCTGGATCTGGCCGGTCGCGTTCTTGGTCTTGCGGTAGTACAGCTCGCCGACGATCGAGAAGTCGAACTTGTTCGCCAGACCGTTCGGGAAGACGTCGGGGAACGTCAGCAGCGTCGACCCGGAGAAGCGCAGCGGATCCTTCTGCAACTTCTTCGGCAACTGGTCGAGCGTGGCGAGGGAACCGCGCGACACCGCGGCGCGCCCGAGCTTGGGCGGCGCGGAGATCGCGTCGAACCACGCGCTCGAGTAGTCGTAATTCTCCTCCGAACCGTCGCTGTGCAGCGCGATGGTCTCGTCGAGGCTCTCGGTGCGCGCACTGTCGGCGATGAAGTACGCCGTCTCGGTTGGCGTCATCTCGATGGTCGCGCGAAGGATGATGCCGGTCAGACCCATGCCTCCGACGGTCGCCCAGAACAACTTGGAGTTGCGGCCGGTGGGCGTGCAGGTGCGGATCTGCCCGTCGGCGGTGAGCAGCTCGAGGGAGCGCACATGGTTGCCGAAGCTGCCCGCGCTGTGGTGGTTCTTGCCGTGGATGTCGGAGCCGATGGCGCCACCGACGGTGACCTGGCGCGTTCCCGGCAGGACCGGCACCCACAGACCGAACGGCAGAGCCGCCCGCATCAGCTGGTCGAGGTCGACACCGCCGTCCACCACGACACGCCTCGAATCGCGGTCGATGCTGTGGATCTTGTTCAGTGCCGTCATGTCGATGACGAGCCCGCCCGCGTTCTGGGCCGGGTCGCCGTACGAGCGGCCGAGACCGCGCGCGATGACGCCACGGCGCAGATGCGCCGGCTTGGACTCGTTGTCTTCTGCGACTCGCGCGACTGCCTGCGCGATCAGTTCGACATCGGGTGTGGTGAGCACCTCTGCGGTGGTCGGCGCGGTGCGCCCCCAGCCGGTCAGGGTGCGGGTCTGGGTGGGGAGAGGCTCACTCGCCTGCTCTGCAGCTGTCGTGGACATCAGGACAAAGGCTACCCGCGTGACCGCACGGCACTGCAAGAGCAGGGTTACCCCCCATACGGCTTTGTGAGGATCTCCAGGTTGTGGCCGTCGGGATCCGCCCAGTAGACGCCGCGACCCCCGTCGCGGGTGTTGATCTCCCTGCTGCGTCGATGCACGGGATCGGCCCAATACTCCAGGTCGCGTGCCCGGATGCGGCCGAGGATCTCGTCGAACTCCTGTTCCCCGACAAGGAAGGCGTAGTGCTGCGATCGGACGGGGTGTGCGTCGGCCATGAAGTCCAGGGAGACGTCGTTGTCCACCTGCACAACGAAGAACGGTCCGTATGGGGTCGGCGATGCGACACCGAGGATCTCCGAGAGGAGGACGGCAGATCCCTTCGGGTCGGTCGCGTGGACGATGGTGTGGTTCAGCGCGATGCTCATGTATCCGAGGGTGCAACCTCGACCGGACTCGAGGTCAACAGTCGCTTCGGTCCGGGGCGTTACCCTCGTCTGCGTGCCCGAATTCCATGACCACGTGCAGCCGTTGCCGGAACATCACGCGCCGCTCGCTCCGGAACTGCCGCTGACCGATTCCACGGCCGACGATGCGCTGGGTCTCAAGACGCAACTCGTGCGGTTCGTGCTGACCGGCGGTCTGTCGGCGATCGTCGACTACGGCCTCTACGTGCTGCTCATGGCGCTCGGTGTCACTCGCGACGGCGCGAAGGCGCTGTCGTTCGTCGCCGGCACCACCACCGCGTACCTCATCAACCGCAGGTGGACGTTCAAGGCCGAACCGAGCAAGGTGCGCTTCGCCGCCGTCGTGGCGCTGTACGCCGTGACGTTCGCCGCGCAGGTCGGCATCAACGGGGTGCTCAACGACTCGCTGGGCGACCAGTGGTGGGTCACGCCGTTCGCGTTCGTCGTCGCGCAGGGCACCGCGACCGTCATCAACTTCGTGGTGCAGCGGCTGGTGATCTTCCGCATCCGGTGAACTCGGGTGAGATGTTGCCCGCTGAGCGGGCACTTTCCGACCAAGCTTTTCAGCGGCGGCGGTCCAGGGCCGCCTGTATCTGCCGGATAACCCCGTCCGGGTCCTCGACCAGCGTGTGCCAGGTGAACCGAAGGACATGCCACCCGGCATTGACCAGAACGTTCTGCCGCTCGGCATCCCGGCGTTGACGATGCGCGTCGCGGTGCCATGCCCACCCGTCCACTTCGACTGCCACCCGGCCCGCCTCGAAGACCACGTCGATCTCGAACCCGCAGCTCCACGCGTGCGCGCGCCAGCCCGTCAGACCCGCGTCGCGCAGGAGCCGATGCAGGATGCGCTCGGCTTCCGAATGCCCGCCGTCGCCTGCCGAGCACAGCAGGCGTGACGCGGCGCGGGCGCCGTGCCGCCCGGAGTTTCTGCGGTGGACCCGCTGGAGAACGTCGAGCGACGTGTGCCGCTGCAACGCGCGATCCATGAGCACCGACCCACTCGGCATCTCGGTTGCGGCTTCGAGCACGGTGAGCGGCAACGCCGTCACCGGCAGGCTCCGGACCACCACGGTGTCCTTCCAGTGCAGGTCCCGTCGTCGCACGCGGGTCGATCGCGTGCACGACCGTATCCGGTGGTGGGGAACGGTCACGTAGTGACGGGCCGGTGGGCGATCGAGCAGTCCGTGCCACCACGCGGCGCTCGGACCCCACGCGACCGCCTCGGCCCCGGCTCCGTACACCGCCGCACGCAGTTCGACGCCCGCGGTGCGCTCGCGGTCGGAACGCAGGTAGACGCCGGGTACGAGGGTGAGCCATTCACCGGTCCCGACGGTCCGGCTCACCGACGTCGAACTCATGCCGCATCGGAGTGCCTGGGTGCGGGTGATCACTCCGTCCTGCTGGGCCATGACGGCGTGGATCTCTGTGCGGTTCATGTCTCGTTCGACGCGGCGTGCCGGTGGGAGGTTCCCGTACTCCCCGTCTTTGGTGGGACAGTGCCCGGCCAGCGGGCACTGTCCCACCCAGGTTTTCAGAACTCGGGGAGCAGGCCGGCAGACTGCGCGTCGGCAAGGGTGGGGGCGGCGCGGTCCTTGGCCGACAATTCGTACTCGAGCGGGGCGCCGTCCCTGCCCACGGCCGGCCAGTCGATACCGATCTCCGGGTCGAGTGGATGCACCTCGTGCTCCCGCTCCGGGGTGTAGGGCGTCGAGCACAGGTACACCACGGTCGAGTTGTCTTCCAGGGCAAGAAAACCGTGTCCCAATCCCTCGGACAGGAAGATCGCCCGACGGTCGGTCGTGTCGAGCAGTACCGAATCCCACTGCCCGAATGTCGGCGACCCGACACGCAGGTCCACCACGACATCGAGCACCGAACCCGACACGCACGTGACGTACTTCGCTTGTCCCGGTGGCACATCCGCGTAGTGGATACCCCTCAACACCCCGGCCGCCGAGACCGAGCAGTTCGCCTGCGCCAACTCCAGCGACCGCCCGGTCGCCTCACGGAAGGTGGATTGCTTGAACCATTCGAGGAACAGTCCCCGTTCGTCACCGAATGTGGCCGGCGTGATTTCCCACGCCCCGGCGATCTTCAGTTCGCGATACTGCATCCCCTAGAAATCCCTTCCTCGTTCCAGCAGGTCGATCAGATATCTCCCGTACCCGGATTTCGCCAAGGGCTCGGCCAGGGCACGTAATTCGTCGTCGGTGACGAATCCGCGCCGCCACGCCACTTCTTCGGGAGCGCCGATCTTCAGACCCTGCCGTTGTTCGATCGTGCGAACGTAGTTCGACGCGTCGAGCAGCGAATCGAACGTGCCGGTGTCGAGCCACGCCGTACCGCGCGGCAGCACCTCGACCTGCAACTTCCCGGCCTCGAGATACGTGCGGTTGACGTCGGTGATCTCGTATTCCCCGCGCGCGGACGGTCTCAGCCCGCGCGCGATCTCGACGACGTCGTTGTCGTAGAAGTACAGTCCCGGCACCGCGTACGGCGACTTCGGGTCGACGGGTTTCTCCTCGAGCGACAGCGCGCGACCCGCGGAATCGAACTCGATCACCCCGTAGGCGGAGGGATCGGACACCCGGTAGGCGAACACCGCGCCTCCGTCGATGTCGGCGAACCGGATGAGCTGGCTGCCCAGGCCGGGGCCGTAGAAAATGTTGTCCCCCAGGACCAATGCCACCGATTCGGTACCGATGTGATCGGCACCGAGCACGAAGGCCTGTGCCAGACCGTCCGGGTGTTCCTGCACGGCGTAGGTCAGCTCGATCCCGAACCGCGACCCGTCGCCGAGCAGTCGCCGGAACTGGTCGAGGTCGTGTGGAGTGGTGATGACGAGGATCTCCCGGATGCCCGCCAGCATCAGCGTCGAGAGGGGGTAGTAGATCATCGGCTTGTCGTAGACGGGCGTGAGCTGCTTGCTGATGCCCAAGGTGATGGGATGCAGTCGCGAACCGGTCCCACCGGCCAGGATGATTCCGCGCATGCGGGCAAGTGTTCCACGTCCGCGGAGATGCCAGGCAGATGTCGGTAGGGTTTGGCGTCATGAGGCTGCTCGTCACCGGCGGCGCCGGATTCATCGGCGCGAACTTCGTGCACCGGACTGTCGCCGACCGCCCGGACGTCGACGTGACGGTCCTGGACAAACTCACCTACGCCGGCAACCGGGCGTCACTCGACCCCGTGGCCGGGAAGATCACCTTCGTGCACGGCGACATCGCCGATCCCGAACTCGTCGACCGTCTCGTCGCGAACGCCGACCTGGTGGTGCACTTCGCCGCCGAGTCGCACAACGACAACTCGCTGGCCGACCCGACCCCGTTCGTGCACACCAACCTCGTCGGCACGTTCACGCTGCTCGAAGCCGTGCGCCGATACGACGTGCGTTATCACCACATCTCCACCGACGAGGTCTACGGCGATCTCGCGCTCGACGACCCGGCGAAGTTCACCGAGGCAACCCCCTACAACCCGTCGAGCCCGTATTCGTCGACCAAGGCCGGCTCCGACCTGCTGGTGCGCGCGTGGGTGCGCTCGTTCGGCTTGCGGGCGACGATCTCGAACTGCTCGAACAACTACGGGCCGTATCAGCATGTGGAGAAGTTCATTCCGCGGCAGATCACCAATGTCCTGACCGGGGTGCGGCCGAAGCTGTACGGCAGCGGTGCCAACGTGCGCGACTGGATTCACGTCGACGACCACAACAGTGCGGTGTGGACGGTCATCGACAAGGGCCGGATCGGGGAGACGTATCTGATCGGGGCGGACGGCGAAACCGACAACCGCACGGTTGTCGAGACCGTGCTCGAACTGTGCGGCATGGACCCAGAGGCGTTCGATTTCGTCACCGACCGGCCGGGGCACGACCTGCGCTATGCGATCGATGCGACGCGGTTGCGCACGGAGTTGGGGTGGGAGCCGCAGTACCGCGATTTCCGCTCGGGCCTGGCGGCGACGATCGAGTGGTACCGCAGCCACGAGACGTGGTGGATGCCACAGAAAACCGCCACCGAAGCCGCGTACGAACGCAGCGAACGAATCCTCGGTGGTTGAGCGACCTGCGGTTCTTGCATATTCCGGCAAACAGTGTGATCACGACGAAACGCGCTACCTCCGCCCGCATGCCGTAGAGACAGCTATTTGCGCTGCTACTGTCGCATCCGTAACAGGATCGACCACAGCGGGGAGTAGCTCGATGGAGCAGGCAACTGCCGGCGACACGACAGCGATCGACAGCAACGCGGACGCACTGGACAGCGCCCTCACCGAACCCGTACGACGGGATCGGTTGATTGCGCAGCGCGGCGTCTTTGCGTCGCTGTCGCCTCGGGTGCCCGGAAAGATGTACGTCGTCACAAAGGGTGACGCCGCGGCCGACCGTTACGGTCTCCAGCTGGCCGACGGCGCGAGCGCCCACACCAACACGTATTTCGGCAGGTTCCCCGCCAGTTTCTGGCAGCGCTGGACCGACGTGAAGACGGTGAACCTGCAACTGACGTACGGCTGCTCGGGTAGCGCACGATTCGTCGTCCACGCCTCCGACGCCAAGGGCCGTGAACGGATCGTCTCGGTCGAGACGGTGTCCGGATCGGGAGAACTCGACCTCGAGGTGCCGATCGAGCGGTTCGTCGACGGCGGCGCGATCTGGTTCGCCGCCGAGGCCAGCAACGGCTCACTGCTCGTCTCCGACGCCCGCTGGACGGTTGCGGCGCCCGAACACCTGCGTCCGGCCGCGGTCGTGATCTGCACGTTCAATCGCGCGGACGACTGCACCGTGACCGTCGGCACTCTCGCCTCCGACGACGGGGCGATGGCCGACATCGACGCGGTGTGCATCGTGGACCAGGGCACCGACCAGGTGCGGTCGCGTCCCGCGTTCGGTGAGGTCGCCGAGAAACTCGGCGACAAGCTCATCTACCTGACTCAGCCCAATCTCGGCGGCGCCGGCGGTTTCTCCCGGGGCATGTACGAGATCACCGGGTCACCCAACTCGGCGCACGCCAACGTCATCGTCATGGACGACGACATCCTGTGCGAGCCGGAGTCGGTGCTGCGCCTGAACGCGTTCGCGAACATGACGGTGCAGCCGACGATCGTCGGTGCCCAGATGCTGTCCCTGAGCAACCCACAGGTCCTCCACGTCAGCGCCGAACGCGAGGTGCTCGACGAGATCAAAGCCGGCGAGCTGACCCCGGGCGCCAAGATGGGCGTCGACCTGATCAAGAAGAAGCAGGATCCGCGCTTCGACGCCGGCTGGAACGGCTGGTGGACGTGTCTGCTCCCCGCCGAGATCATCGCCGACTGCGGGCTGCCGATTCCGCTGTTCTTCCAGTGGGACGACATCGAGTACGGCATCCGCGCGCGTTTCGCCGGGCACCCCACGGTCACGCTGCCGAACGCGGGCGTGTGGCACGCCGACTTCTACCTCAAGGACTACGACGACTGGGCGCGCTACTTCAGCATCCGCAACGGTCTCGTCGTCTCGGCGATCTACGGGCGTTTCGACGGACCCGACATCTCCAAGTACCTCTTCCGCAAGATCGGCGAACTCATCGTTTCGATGCAGTACGGTCTGGCCGCCACGTTCATCAAGGCGGCGGAGGACTTCCTCGCCGGCCCCGATTTCCTGTACGACGGTGGTCAGTCGGTCCTGAAGGAACTGCGCGAACTGCGCGACCGCTACCCGGAGACCAAGCCACTGCCCGCGTCGCAGGTGGGCAAGGAATCCGATCCTCATACGCAGATGTCGGTGTGGGACTTCGAGCCCGACAAGAAGCGTGAGGGGCTCGTGCTCCTCAAGCGCGCGGTGCAGCAGCTCGCGGGCAAGGTGGACCGTCGTCCCGTCACCGTTCCCGCGGATTACGCCGACTGGTGGCACGTCGCGCTGTTCGACGGCGCCGTGGTCACCGACGCGTCGCAGAACGCGGTGCGGGTGCGTCGCCGCGACAAGGACACCGCGCTGGATCTCACCAAGCGGGCCGCGAAGGTGTGCTGGCAGCTCCGCAAGGAAGCTCCCCGGATGAAGACGGTGTGGCAGGAAGCGATGCCGAAGCTCACGAGCCGCGAGAACTGGGCGCGGCTGTACGGCATCGACGACTGACCGATGAGGGCTTGGCCGCTCCCTCTGCTGTTCGGGGGAGTGACCGTGCTCGTCGGCGCCGCTTTTTCCTGGGTTCCGTCGTTCTGGTGGGACGAGGCAGCAACGATCTCGGCCGCTGATCGGCCCTTCGGTGATCTGCTCGAGCTGCTCGCCGATTGGGACGCCGTCCACGGCCTGTACTACATCCTGATGCACGGCTGGTTCGCGCTTGTGGGCACCGGTGAATTCACCGCGCGGCTGCCCGGCGTGCTCGCCCTCGGTGTCGGGGCCGCAGCCGTCACCGCGACCGCGCAGATGCTGGCGGGACGGCGTGCCGCGGTGGCGGCCGGGGTGCTGTTCGCGATCCTTCCGCGGGTGACGTGGGCGGCCACCGAAGCTCGCTCCTACGCGTTCGCCGTCGGCTGCGCGGCAGTGTTGTCGCTGGTCCTCGTGCTGGCGCTGCGGACCCACCGGGCACGCTGGTGGATGCTGTACGCGATCGTGGCGGCACTCGCGACGATGTTCTTCGTCTACTCCGCGACTCTCCTGGTCGCACACGCGGTGACGATGTGGGCGCTCACGCGCGGCCTCGACTCTCGTCGACGCGACCGGGCCGGTTTCGTGCTCGCCGCCACCGCGGGAGTCGCGCTGTCGCTGCCCTTCCTCGTGCTGGCTTATTCGCAGGTGCGGCAGGTGTCGTGGATCCCGGAACTCGACGAGACGGTCATCAGCACGATCCTCGTCGAGCAGTGGTTCCCGGGGGCGCCGTGGGCGGTGCTGGTGTGCTGGACCGTCGCGCTGGTGGGGACGGTCGTTGCAGCAGTGCGGGGCGTCGAACCGGGCGAGCGGACATTGCTGTGGCTCGCGCTGCCGGGCTTTCTCGTGCCCATGGCGCTGTTGCTGGCGTATTCGGTACTGGCGAGCAACATGTACCTGGACCGGTATCTCGCCTTCACGGTGCCGGCGGTGACGCTCTTTCTGGGGTGGGCGGTCAGCCGCGCCGCGACGCGATGGTGGTCGCTGCTCGCAGTGCTCGTCGCGGTGGCGCTCGCGGTGGCACCCGCCTACCTGACGCAGCGACAGCCGTTCGGCAAGGCGGGCGGCATGGACTACAGCGTGGTCGCGGATCGGCTGGAGGGGGTGTCCCGGCCGGGCGACTGCGTGGCGTTCGAGCCGAAGGTGTCGTGGCAGCCGACGTCACCGCGGGCGGTCGCCGACGCTCGCCCCGACGCGTTCGAGGATCTCGTGGACGTGGGGCTGGATGAGACCGCTGCCGATCGGGTGAGCTTGTGGTCGAGCGACGTAGCGCCCCCGGTGCTGGCCGAGCGGGCGGCCGCCCAGTGCACGAGGTTGTGGGTGATCGCGGACCGGGACCGCGGCACGGCGTTCACGGTGTGGCATCCGAACGACGTGTGGTGGCGGTTCGACCGCTACCGGTTCACCGACACCGAGACCTACCGGGCGCTGTCCGAAGCCGGGTTCACGATCACCGACCAGGAATTCGTCAACCGGTTACAGCTGATCGAACTCGAGCCGGCTCAGACCCAGTAGGCGACGCGCGACCGGTAGTTGCGCATGGTGACCAGGGCGAGTCCCCACCCGAGCACCGTGATGATCAGCACGATCACCCAGTGGTAGAGATGCTGGTCGCCGCCGAGGAGAGGCGTCCGCACGATGTCGAGGAAGTGGTACAGCGGGTTGATCTCCGCGATCCGCGCCCGGTCTTCGTTGCCGGTGCCCGCGAGGGATTTCTCCGTCCAGATGATCGGCGTCATGAAGAACAGCAACTGCACGAGGCTGCCGAGCAGCGGTGCGATGTCGCGGTAGCGGGTGGAGAGGATGCCGAAGACGAGCGAGATCCATACCGCGTTGATCGCGATCAGTGCGAGGGCCGGGATGGCCGCAAGCGCGGTCCAGCTCAGGTGCTGCGGGAAGACGATGAAAATCCCGATGTAAATCACGATGTTGTGCGCGAACAAGATCATCTGACGCCACACGAGGCGGTAGACGTGCACGCTCAGCGGGGTCGGGAGCTGCTTGATCAGCCCCTCGTTGGACATGAAGACGTCCGCACCCTCGATGATCGACCCCTGGATCAGGTTCCAGATGATGAAGCCGAGCGCGACGTACGGCAGGAACTCCGCGATGTCGAGGTTGAACAGCGTGCCGTACAGCAGACCCATGGCGATCGTCGAGACGCCGGTCGCGATGGTGATCCAGAACGGCCCGAGGACGGACCGGCGGTAGCGCTGCTTGATGTCCTGCCAGCCGAGCAGCAGCCACAACTCGCGATGGTTGAAGCCGTCGCGCAGATCCTGGAACGCGCGCCGGAACGTCCGAGAAGACTTTCCCAGCGGTTCGTCGACATGGGTGGGTGCAGACACAAGGCCCGAGCCTACCCGCGCGGAAATCCGCCCCGACCACGTGTGGGCCGGATTCGTCGTTCGGGTCTCCTGCCGGCGCGAGCGTGCCGTGCCTCACGACGTGGGGAACTCGTAGGCTCGACACGGATCGTTTCGTACGAGCAGGAGAATGATGGCAACGAACCCGGCAGCATCGAAAGAGAACTTCGAGGAGCTTCGGCGCGACGAGGACCTGTACGAGATGTCCCTCGACCTGCTCGCCTATTACCTGGACACCGCGTTCGAGGATGCGGCAGCCGGCGAGGTCGAGCGATGGACGGTGAGTTGCCTTCCCGGTTCCGGCGACGCCGCGCCGCTGTTCTCGCTGGCTGTCGGATCGACCGAAGTCCTCCGGCTCGACAAACCAGCAGGGGGCGCCGACGGATCGGTGACCTGCCTCGCGTCCGTCGCCGTCTCACGTTCGGCACTCGAGGATGAAGCAGGTACGTCGCTCGGCGCGGTGAAAAAGGCTCTTCCCGCGGTGCGCTTCCTTCCCGACGAGTCCGACGCATCGGACGCCGTCGTCGTGGTGGTGAACCTGTTCGACGACTCGTCTCTCGGTGCATTCGAAGAACTCTCCGGAAGTGGCCGCCCGATTCGCCGGCTGGCGGACCAACTCGAGGGGATGGAATCTGACGACCACCACAACACGTGGCTCGCCCGGGCCGCCCTCGACCGCATCGCGAGTGCCCCGGCCGACGAGGCAGTCTGACCTTCAGTTGGAACCCACGCGCTGAACGGGGATCAGCGCGCGAAACTACACGCGTCGATCCCCGTCCACCGCGCCGATCACGTCACGCGGTCACGTACAGCGCGTCGATCTCCTCCGCATACTTGGCGTCGATCGGCTTGCGCTTGAGCTTCATCGTGGGCGTCAGTTCGTCGCCCGACGGCTCCCACACCGTCGACAGCACGGTGTACTTCTTGATCTGCTCGACACGCGACAGTTTGGTGTTCGCCTCCTTCACCGACTGCTCGATCTCGGCGAGGACGGCGGGGTGCTGCGCGAGTTCTTCGTGCGACCCGCTGAGCCCGTGCTGCTCCGCGAAGAGGGGGAGTGCGTCGGGATCGAGGGCGAGCAGCGCGACGATGTACGGCCGATCGTTGCCGATGACGACGGCGCCGCCGAGCATCGGGCACGCGGCCCGCAGCGCGCCTTCGATGTTGGTGGGGGACATGTTCTTGCCCGCCGCGTTGACGATGAGTTCCTTCTTACGGTCGATGAGCGTCACGTAACCGTCTTCGTCGATCCGAGCGATGTCGCCGGTGTGCAGCCAGCCGTCGGGATCGACGGCTTCCGCGGTCTTGACCGGGTCGTTGCGGTATCCCCGCATGATGAGCGGGCCGCGGACAAGGAGCTCTCCGTCGTCGGCGGTCTTGATCTCGACGCCGGGGACGGCTTGGCCGACGGTGCCGATCCGGATTTTTCCGGGCCGGTTCATGGTCACCACGCAGGATGTCTCCGACATACCCCACACTTCGGAACACGGGATGCCGAGCGCCAGCACGAACTCGAGTACTTCGGGTGAGATCGCGGCGGCGCCCGTCACAGCAGCGCGTACCTGGTCGAGACCGAGTTTCTTGCGTACGGCCGACAAGACCAGTTTGTCGGCGAGCGCGTGCTGCAACTCGAGGGCCTTCGGCACGGGCTTGCCCTCGGACTGCAATCGAGCGACCTTCCGCCCCACCTCGATCGCCCAGAACGCGAGCCTCTTCTTCACCGGGCTGGATTCTTCGGCGAGGGTCTTGTCGATCGCTGCCTTCACCTTGTACCAGACCTGCGGGACCGCACCGAACAGCGTCGGTCGCACGCTCGGCAGCACCGCGATGGCCTTCTTGAGGTCGTCGAGCGTGGTGATCTGCATGCCGCTGTAGATGCTCGAGTAGTGCGAGCCCCAGCGGTTCGCGATGTGCGCGTCGGGCAGGTACGACACGATGCGGTCGTCGGGTCCGGTGGGCAGGAAAGTTGTGGTCGCAGCGAGTTCGGCGAGAAGGTTGGCGTGGGTGAGTTCCACGCCCTTCGGCGGCCCGGTGGTGCCCGAGGTGTAGATGAGCGTGAGCAGGTCGGAGGGCTGAACGGCCTTCCATGCGGCCTCGAAGTCGAACGACTCGTCGGCGGCGGCCTCGACGTCCTCGAGGGAGAGGGTGCCGTCGGGCTTCGCGTCGATGCACACCAGGTGCTCGACCTTCGTCTCGCCGATCGCCTGTTGCAGCACGGGAACGAACTGCTCCTCACAGATCATCACCCGGTTGCCGGCGTTGCCGAGCACGTAGGTGATCTGCTCGGCGGTCAGCGAGTTGTAGATCGAGAACGGTACCGCGCCGAGATGGAAGGCGGCGGTGTCGACGAGATGGAATTCCGGGCGGTTCGTCAGCATGATGCCGACGGTGTCGCCGTGCCGGACGCCGAGACCGGCGAGACCGGCGGCCAGGGCGCGAACCTTCTCCGAGTACTCCCGCCACGTGTAGTGAACGGAATCGTCCGGAGTTCGCAGCGCGACGTGGTCGGGATACGCGGCGGCGGTGGATTGAAAAGCTTCGCAGAGTGTTGACGGTGAGTCGAGACGAGATGTCATCGCAGGCTCCCAGAGACGGTGGCGGCAAGTGTAGGTCTTGCTGCCACCGTCTGTGCGCGGAATTGCGGGATCCCTTGCGGGGGAGGATTACTGGTGGGGGCGCTCGAACTTCTCTTCGCGCCCGAGCTTGCGCAGCCGTACCCACTCGCGCAGGCCCGCCGGGTCGCGGCGCGTCACCAGGAAGTACCACCCGAAACGAATCCACTCCTGCGGCAACAGCTTCCGGAGCCCGGGCTGTGACAGCAGGTAACCCCTGTTGCGGTAGGTGAAGTACCGCTTGGTCTCGTTGTCGGGATACTGGGTGTGCATCCGGCCACCGAGGATCGGCTTGAATTCGTCGGCGCCGTCGGGATGTAGGTACGCCGTCTGCAGGCAGGTGCCGAACGGCAGGCCCGACCGCACGAGACGCCGGTGCACCTCCACCTCGTCGCCGCGTACGAACAGCCGCAGATCGGGGACACCCACGGCGTCGATCGCGGCGGCGGTGAACAGCGCGCCGTTGAACAGCGACGCGATACCGGGAAGCAGATCTTCGTCGCCGAGTTCGTGACGCCAGCGCCGCCATACGACCCCGCGACGCAACGGGAACGCCAGGCGGTCGGGTTCGGCGATGTCGCACACCACCGGCGACACTTCGGCCAGGCCGTTGCGTTGCGCGCACTCGAGGAGTGTCGCGAGCACCTCGGGTCCTTCGGGGCGACCGTCGTCGTCCGCGAGCCAGACCCGGTCGGCCCCGAGCGACAGTGCGTACAGAATCCCCAGCGCAAAACCGCCCGCACCGCCGAGGTTGTGTTGGGAGCCCAGATAGGTCGTGGGCACGTCGGCGCCTTCGACGAGTTCGCGCACGGCGTCCTCGTCGGCGTTGTCGACCACGACGAGATGGTCGAGCGGGCGGGTCTGGGTGGACAGCATCTTCAGCGACTCGGCGAGCAGTTCCCGGCGCCGATGGGTGACGACGACCCCGATGATGCGTTCGTCAGACACTCTTGGTGCCTGACGTGGCCGTCGCGTCGGCGCCGTTGCGCAGGGCGCTGCGTTCACGTTCGAGTGCGAGGTCGTGCAGAACCGTGCGGACGTGGTCGCCGGCCTCGTCGCCTTCGTACGCCCGCACCACGTGCTCGATGTCGCCGCGCTCACGGATCTGCCCGTGATCGATCCACATCGCCTGGTCGCACAGTTGCGCCAGGAACTCGTTCGAGTGGCTCGCGAAGACGAGGATGCCCGACCGCGCGACGAGGTCCTGCAACCGGACCCGGGCCTTCTTCATGAATTCCGCATCGACTGCGCCGATGCCTTCGTCGAGCAGCAGGATCTCCGGATCGATGCTGGTGACCACGCCGAGTGCGACGCGCACGCGCATGCCCGTCGAGTACGTGCGCAGCGGCATGTTGAGGTAGTCGCCGAGCTCGGTGAAGTCGGCGATCTCGTCGACCTTCTGGAGCATCTTCTTGCGGCTCATGCCCAGAAACATGCCGCGGATGATGATGTTCTCGTAGCCGGAGATCTCCGGGTCCATGCCGACACCGAGGTCGAACACGGGCGCCACCCGGCCGTTGACCTGTGCGAATCCGCGGGTGGGCTCGTAGATGCCGGACAGCAGGCGCAACAGCGTGGACTTGCCGGCACCGTTGTGGCCGACGAGTCCGACGCGGTCGCCTTCCTTCAGCGACATCGTGATGTCGCGCAAGGCCTCGACCACCACGACGTCCGAGTTGTTGCGGCCGATCGAACCGCCCGCTTTACCGAGGAACGCCTTCTTCAGCGACCGCGTCTTGGCGTCGAAGATCGGGAAGTCGACGCACGCGTCGCGCGTTTCGATGCTGACACGGGTCACGATGTGGCTCCAGAGGCTGACACGGGTACCGAGGGTACCCCGCGCACCTACAGGTACTGCCCGGTGCCGGGGTGCCCGGGGCCGTGACCCGGCTGCTCGCCGCCGCGGGAGACCGTTCCGCCCAGCCCGGGTGGAAGCGCGCCCTGCCGCATCTGCTCGAGTTGTGCGCGGGCAGCCATCTGCTGGGCGAACAACGCCGTCTGGATGCCGTGGAACAACCCTTCCAGCCAGCCCACCAGCTGGGCCTGGGCGATGCGGAGCTCGGCATCGGAGGGCACGGAGTCATCGGTGAAGGGCAACGCGAGGCGTTCGAGTTCGTCACGCAGTTCCGGCGCGAGCCCCTGTTCGAGCTCGCTGATCGAGGACCGGTGGATCTCCTTGAGCCGGGTACGGCTGGCGTCGTCGAGAGGTGCCGCCCTGACCTCTTCCAGAAGCTGCTTGATCATCGTGCCGATCCGCATGACCTTGGCCGGCTGTTCGACCATGTCGGCGAGGCTCTCGCCGTTTCCTTCCGCGTCGTTCCCGCGGTCCTTCTCTGCGCCGGTCGCCGCCCGGTCGGCTTCCCGCCGAGGGACGCGGACGGGCTGGCCGTCGGGGCCGATCACAAGAACCTGGTCGCTGTCCGGATTCGTCATGGCTCCATTCTGTCCCCTCACGCCGACAACCGTCGCGGGCACGCCCTTTCCCGGCGGGAAAAGTTCGCGGCCGCGAGGGAGCGCTCCGGTGAGCCGGGGCAGGATTCCGGGCGCGCGAGTCCGCTATACCCCGGCGCCGACGACCACAATTGACACAGGGTTTTAGAGTGTCAGCCATGGCTTACGACGTTGCCCGGATCCGGGGGCTCATCCCCTCGCTCGGCGACGGCTGGGTTCACCTCGATCCGCGCGCGGGAATGCAGATCCCGGACGCGGTGTCGCGCATGGTGTCGACGGCCTTCCGGAACGCGTCGTCCTCGGCTGTCGGGCGGCACTCGTCGTCCCGCCGCAGCGCCGCGATCCTCGAGGCCGCACGCGTGGCCGTCGCCGACCTCGTGGGTGGTGATCCCGCAGGTGTGGTGCTGGGCCCGAGCCATTCGGTGCTCTTGGCATGGCTCGCGGAAGCGCTCAGCTCCCGGCTCGGCCTGGGCACCGGAATGGTGCTCTCCCGCCTCGACGACGAAGCCAACATCGCACCGTGGTTGCGTGTCGCGAGCCGGTACGGCGCCCAGGTGCGCTGGGCCGAGATCGAGATCGACACCTGCGATCTGCCCACCTGGCAATACGAGGAACTCATCACGCCCACGACCCGGCTGGTCGCGCTGACGGCGGCGTCGTCGATCGTCGGCTCGGCACCCGACGTGCGAGTCGTCGCAGACCTCATCCACGACGTCGGCGGGCTCATGGTCGTCGACGCGGCCGCGGCGGCCCCGTACGCCCACATCGACATGGAAGATCTGGGAGCGGACATTCTCAGCATCGATGCCGCAGCATGGGGCGGACCACAAATCGGTGCCCTCGTCTTCCGCGATCCCTCTCACCTCGATCGCGTGCCCGCGATGTCGCTCGATCCGCATGCCCGCGGTCCCGAGCGGCTAGAGGTCGGCGGACACCAGTTCGGCCTGCTGGCCGGGCTGCCCGCGTCCATCGACTTCCTCGCCTCGCTGGACGACTCGGCGTCCGGCAGCCGCCGGAACCGCCTGGAGACGTCGATCAGCTCGATGCAGGACTATCAGGACGGCTTGTTCGACCGGCTGCTCAGGCAGCTCGACAGTCTCACCGGTGTCATGGTGCTGGGCAAGGCGCCCAGCCGGGTCCCCACCTTGAGTTTCACCGTCGAAGGCATACCTGCGGAGAAGGTCGCCGCACACCTGGCCGACCGGCGAATCGAGACGGTGGCGAGCACCCGCGGAACGAGCCGGTTGCTCGACTCCCTGGGAGTGAGCGACGAAGGCGGTGCCGTGAGCATCGGTCTCGCCCCGTACACCACCAGCTTCGACATCGACCAGCTCGTCCGCGAGCTACGCAACCTCTGACCGGTCAGGTCCGGGCGACCCGCAGCACCACCTTGCCGACAGTGTCGGGACTGTCGAGCATCTCGTGCGCCCGCGCAGCTTCTGTGATGGGCAACTCGGCGTGCACCACCGGCTGCACCTTCGCCTCCTCGATCAGCGGCCACAGGTGTTCACGCACCGCGGCGACAATTGCACTCTTACCCGACTTGCCGGTGTCCGGACGGCCGCGCAGGCCCGTCGCGATCACGTGTCCGCGCTTGGCGAGGAGCTTGCCGAAGTTCATCTCACCCTTGGTGCCACCCTGCATGCCGATGACGACGAGTCGTCCGTCCGGCGCGAGCACGTCGATGTTGCGGGACAGATACGCCGCACCCATGTTGTCGAGCACCACGTCGGCACCACCGAACGCGTTGCGCACCTCGGCCACGAAATCCTGGCTGCGGTAGTCGATTGCCAGATCGGCGCCGAGTTCCCGGCACCGCTCGAGCTTGCCGGCCGACGCGGTGACCGCGACCTTGGCACCGAGCGCCTTACCCACCTGGATCGCGTGCGTGCCGATACCCCCGCCACCACCGTGCACGAGCAGCACGTCGCCGCGTTCGAGTCCCGCGGTCATCACCACGTTCGACCACACCGTGCAGGCGATCTCCGGGAGCGACGCAGCCACGGCGATGTCCATACCGGCCGGCACGGGCAACAACTGGGCGGAGGGCACCACGACCTGCTCGGCGTAACCACCGCCGGTCAGGAGCGCACACACACGATCACCGATGTTCCATCCGCTGACACCCTCACCGAGTTCGGCTATGACGCCGGAACATTCGAGTCCGAGGATTTCGCTGGCTCCGGGCGGCGGGGGGTAGAGCCCGCGGCGCTGCAGAAGGTCCGCACGATTGACGGCGGTCGCTGCGACATCGAGGAGGACCTGTCCGGGGCCGACCGTGGGATCGGGACACTCTGCCCACCGGAGAACTTCGGGACCACCGGGTTCGGTAACGACGATTGCGTGCATGACCCCGACGCTAGCGTGTGCGGCCCGCGGTGTGGTCATCCCATCTCGGCGCGCAGGTCGCTTCGCCGGGAGAACCTCCGCGCCCGAGTCCGCCTTAGACTTTCGGGGTGACGAGCGAACAGGACGAGCCGAACTGGTTGACCGCGGAAGAGCAGACCGCCTGGCGCAACTATATGGACGGCAACGCCCGCCTGATGGATGTGCTCAACCGAAACCTGCAGGAGCGACACGGATTGTCGTTGGCGGAGTACCGGATCCTGGTCCTGCTGTCCGAGTCCGAGCACGGCTCGCTGCGTATGAGTGAACTCGCCGACGGTGTCCTCTCGTCGCGCAGCCGTCTCACCCATCAGATCCGTCGCATGGAGGAACAGAATCTGGTCGTGCGCGGGTCGTGCCCCGAGGACGGTCGGGGGGTTCTCGCGTCGGTCACCGATGAAGGACGTCGGCGGCTCGCCGAAGCGGCCCCCACCCACGTCCGCGCCGTCCGCAACAACCTCATCGACCGGCTCTCCAAGAGCCAGGTCAAAGCACTCGCGCAGATCTTCGGCCGGATCGACGAAGCCCTCGCCGACCACTAGGGCGCGGATGCGGTTAGGATTTGCGACGGAAGCGTGGCAGAGCGGCCGAATGCACTCGCCTTGAAAGCGAGCTTGGGTAAAACCAACGGGGGTTCAAATCCCTCCGCTTCCGCCACAGTCCCCTTACCTGTTCGCGCAGGTGAGGGGATTTTTGCTGTGGTGGAGGACGTCACCGGACGTGCCCATCGGGACGGGCGTGCGGGGTTGCAGACGAACGGAAAGGGTTCATGACCGACACGGATGTAGGTGCGCGCAGAAGCACCGTCGATCTGGTTGCGCGTGTACTGACCGAGGTGGGTGCACCGTGGGTGATCAACATCGTTACGTCTGTGATTCTCGGCGCAGCGGTCGGTGCACTCGGCTGGGGCGTGTTCGTCGCCGTGTGTGCGGGAGTGATCCCGATGGGTGCGATTCTCCTGGGCATGCGCCGATCGCGTATCGGTGACCACCATGTCACCACGCTCGACGAACGTCACGCGCTGATCGTCGTGATCTTGCTGGCGACGACAGGTGGGTTGGTGACCCTGGTCGTCGCCGATGCTCCGCAGGAGATGGTCGGGTTCACGGCCGCCGGTTTGATCACCTTGGTGGCAGCGGCTGTCGTCACCAGCATCTTCCGATGGAAGATCAGCTTTCATACGGGAGTCGCGGCCGGGGTGAGTGTCGTTCTGGCCCTCGCTCTGTCGCCCTGGTGGCTCGCGGGTCTGGTCCTCACCGTTCTCAGTGGCTGGTCCCGCGTGCATCTCGACCATCACACGATCGGACAGGTGACGGTCGGCGCCGTTCTCGGCGCGATCACAGCGGGAGTGAGCTACGTGCTCATCGTCTGAGGGACTTGCCGTCCCGGAGACATGTCAGCTGTTTCCTTCGAGTTCGTCCGCGATGAGCGATGTCCACGTCATGACTTCGTCGGGGTCGGAAGTCGGGAAGTACTTGTGGTCGCGCGCGGCGACAGCCGCCAAGAGTTCGGGCACTTCCACCTCCCCGCGGATGGTGCTGTTCTCCTCCACGGGCGCGGAGAACAACCACACCTGCTGCTGAGTCAAGGCGTCCGCGTACCGGCGGCACAGATCTGCGGAGGCAGCGGGCCACTTTCCGCTTTCGGCTGCGCTGCCGATGATGATCGCCTCGAACTCCGCCACGCGGTCGAGATCGCTGTTCTCGCCCAACGTGACCTCGATATCGCGTGTACCGAGCGACTCGGCGATCGCTTGTGCGACCTGGTGAGTCACTCCTCGGTTGCTCCCGGCTACGACGAGTACGGTCATGTTCCAGGGGTTTCCCCGCACCCGATCCGGGGAAACATGGATGCACCAGCCGGCGCCGCCGGTGCTGCGCGCTGCCCGGGACCGGTCACGATCCCAGTGAAGGGGACTAGGGCCGCTACCAGTCGGCTTGACCGCGCACGCGCGGCCGAGTTGGGATCAGGATCCATGTCGTCGGGGGACGGGGAGCTCGATGCTGAAAAGGTTCATCACCGCGCTCGGTGTGGGTGTGATGTCGATAGTAGGAATTCCGTCGCTTTCGCACGCCCAGCCGGCGCCTGTCGCGTCGATCGAGCGCACGGCGATGCTCACCGAACAGCGGACGGACGTCGAAGTGTTCTCGCCCGCGATGCAGCGCGTGGTCCGGGTGCAGGTGCTCCATCCCGTCGGTGACGGCCCTCGACCGACGTTGTACCTGCTCGACGGGGTCAGCGCGGGCGAGGAGTCCGAGTTCAGGGAGAGCACGTGGACTCAGCGCACCGACATCGAGGAGTTCGTCGCCGACAAGAACGTCAACGTCGTGCTCCCGATCGGCGGCACGGCGAGTTACTACACGGATTGGCGGAACCCCGACCCGGTACTCGGTGTCAACAAGTGGGAAACCTTCCTGACGCAGGAACTGCCGCAGCTCATCGATGCACGGTTCCACGGCAACGGGGTCAACGCGGTCGCCGGATTGTCGATGGGGGCGACCGGGGCGATGAGCCTGATCACGCGACACCCCGATCTGTATCGAGGCGTTGCGGCGCTGAGCGGATGCTTCGATACCTCGCGTGAGTCGTCCCGCGACTCGGTGCGCGGAACCGTCGCCTACAAGGGCGGGAACCCGGACAACATGTGGGGCCCTCCCGGTGACCCCGTCTGGGAGGAACACGATTCGTACCTGCTCGCCGAGCGGCTGCGTGGCAAGGAAATCTTCCTCAGTACGGGCAACGGTCTCGTAGGCCCGTACGACTTCGGTTCGGGCGAAGAAGTGTTGACCGGCGGTACGCCGCTCGAAATCGGCACGTTGGCGTGCACGGTGACCTTCGACCGTCGCCTGCGGCAGCTCGATATTCCGGCGCAGGTCGTATACCGGCCGTGGGGTACCCACTCGTGGGCATATTGGCAGGACGACATCAAGACCGCGTGGCCGACGCTGAAAGCCGCTCTCCAACTGTAGGTTCGCGCTCAGTGCATGTGGATGCGGTCTGTTGTGGGCGGGACGACGGGATCGTGGGCCGCGAAATAGGCGTTGAGAGCGTCGAGTTCCTCTCCGGCGCCGGTTCGGTGCCGGGCGTGGGTGAAGACGTCGAAGCCGTCACCACCTTCCGCGAGGAAGTCGTTGACCACCACTCGGTAGTGCTGTTCGGGGTCGACCGGCTCCCCGTCGATCGTGAGATCCCGGATTCGGTCGCCCGAAGGAGCGATCCGGTCGAGCGTGTATCGAAAGTTGTCCGACGGCGCGAGAATCCATTCGAGCGCGTTGCCGTTCGCGGTCGTCTGGAATTGTTGCTCGAGAAGTTCGTCGAGTTGGGCGCCGGAGAGTTCGAGCACCTGGAGGCGATTGCCGAAAGGCTGCGCTGCGTACGTTTGCCCGTACGTGACGACTCCGTTTTCTCCGCAGATGAGGTCGCTGCGAAGGCCGCCCGGATTCGTCAGTGCCACTTGCGCTCCCACCGATCGGGCTGCTGCGAGCTGGGCATCGGCAACGAGGTTGCCGAGCGCGGATTCGCCGCTGGGACCCGCTTCGCGGGTGATGTCCGCCGAGGCGGAACCCACGCGACGACCTGCGACCGCGTCGGACATTTCGACTGCGCGTTCGACGAACTGCTGCGTCTGAGGGTCGGGTTCGATGTCGTGGGTGATGACTTGGGTGAAAGCCAGCGTGTGATCCCGCAGTACGTCGCGGGTTTCGCGGTCGATCATGAGATCTGCGACGGAGATGATGCGCCCGTGCGAGGCGCCTTGCACGACGGTACGTGGTTGGCCGAGCGGATCGGGATAGGTGCAGTTGAAGTGCCTGTCACCGTCCGAGGTGACGATCAGATCGACTTTCGGGGACACGGCGGTGGCGACGACGTTCGCCGGCCCGTCGACGGGATGGCAGGGGTCGTTCTGTCCATCGGTGCCGATATCGCCCTTGTAGAGCAGCACGACGGCGCGAACCCCCAGTGAATCGAGTAGGTCGGCGGTTCGGTCCACCGCCTCGATCTCGTCGCCGAATCGAAGGCCCGCGATGGAGTCGGACCGGATGAAGTCCGGCGTGTTGCTGGGAAGCACACCGATGGTGCCGACCGGGATTCCGTCGACATAGCTGATGCTGAACGGCAGCGCGGCAGGCGCCCCGTCCTCGGTCGTGAGATTCGCGGCGAGCAAGGGGAAGCGAGCACCCTCGAACGTCTCGCCGTAACGGCACCCGTCGTCGGGGTGACACCCTCCGTCGCGCAGACGGGTCAACTCCGCGTATCCCTGGTCGAGTTCGTGGTTGCCCAGTGCGGCGGCCGTGACGTCGAGATCGTTCAGCAACTCGATGGTGGGCTCGTCGTGGAACATCGCCGATTCGAGCGGGGACGACCCCCACGTGTCGCCTACCGCGTACAGCATCGAATGGTCTGCTTGTGCCCGTAGCTGACGCACGTAGGCCGCGAGATGCGCCACTCCACCTGCGGCGACGGACGTTCCGTCGGACCTGACGACCTCACTGCGCGGTCCCTGCGGCGGCAGAAGGTTGCCGTGGAGATCACCGAAGGCGATCAGGCGCACCGGCACCACGTTCGGAGGTTCCGCGGCAGCGGGTGCGACACCGGTACCTGCACACACGATTGCGGCGAGGGCGCAAGCGGACAGGGCACGGCGTGCCTTGCCTCCATCCATGCAGCGCCTCCGAGTCGGGTCCGTATCAACCGCCCGAGTGTGTCAGCGCAGGGTCACGTCACCGATACCTAGGGATAACGGTTGGGTCTCGTCACAGGTCAGGCGACCCCTGCGAGTGCCCGGCCCGGACCCGTCGCGAAGGCGAGGAACCGATCGTTCTCGTGCGGGTCGCCGATCGTCACGCGCGTGCCGTCACCGGTGAAGTTCCGCAGGATCACGCCTGCCTCTGCCGCCGCCTCGGCGAAGGCCGCAGACCGGTCGCCGAGGGGCAGCCAGAGGAAGTTCGCACCGCTCTCGGGCACGTCGTAGCCGGCCGCCAGCAGTGCGTCGCGCACGCGGTGGCGCTCGGCGACGACATGTTCGGTACGCGCGAGCAGTTCGTCGGCGGCCTCGAGCGACGCGATGGCGGCCTTCTGCGCGATCGTGTTGACCGAGAACGGGGTGTGCACCTTGCTCATGGCCGCGGTGAGTTCGGGGGCGGCGACCGCATACCCGACCCGCAGGCCCGCAAGTCCGTACGCCTTGGAGAACGTCCGCAGTACGACCACGTTGTGGCGGTTCTTCGCCAGGTCGAGACCGTCTGCGAAGTCGTCCTCCGAGGCGGGCCGCACGTATTCGAAGTACGCCTCGTCGAGTGCGACGACGACGTCGGACGGGACTTCGTCGAGGAACTGCTCGAGTTCCTTCTTCCCGAGGAGCGAGCCGGTCGGATTGTTGGGATTGCAGATGAAGATCAGGCGGGTCCGGTCGGTGATGGCCGCGAGCATCGCTTTCAGCTCGTGGCCGTGCTCCGGGGTGTTCGCCACGGGGACCGCGGTTGCGGCCGCGACGGCCACCACCACCGGGTACGCCTCGAACGATCGCCACGGGAAGATCACCTCGTCGCCGGGCTCGCAGGTGACCTGCACGAGTTCCTGGCACAGGCTCACCGATCCGCAGCCGACCGCGATGTTCTCGACGGGGACCTGCAGCCGCTCCGACAGCGCTGCGAGCAACGCCGTGGCGCCGTTGTCCGGATACCGGTTCACGTCGGCGGCGGCTTCGAGAATGGCCTCGCGCACGGAGGGCAACGGGCCGGCGGTCGTCTCGTTGCTGGCGAGCTTCACAGCGCCGGGAAACGTGCGTCCGGGAACGTAGGCCGGGATCGAGGCGAGGTCGGGTCGGGTCCGAGGGGTCACCAGCCGATTATGCTCCCGACGATTCCGTGCGGGTACTCGGTGGGCGTGTCATCGTGGACACCATGCCGGAAACCAGCAATGATGCTGCGCCGCGGATCGGTGGTACCGGGGACGTACCGCTGACAGTGGTTCGTCCGGATTCGAGGCCGCGCGGGAGCATCGTGGTGTTGCACCGCTCCCACGGACTCTCGCCGGCCCTCCGCGACTTCATCGAGACGCTCGCCGACGATCGGTGGCTCGTCGTCGCGCCCGAGCCGACACAGGATGCTCGCAGTGCGGAAAACGCCGAGCAGTTCGGGGACGAGTTCTACGCGAACGTGGACGCGACCTTCCGGTGGATCGCCGGGCAAGGGATCGGCCCCGACATGATCGGGGTGCTCGGGTTCGACGATGCGGGCACGGCCGCGCTCTATGTTGCCGCGGAGCGGGTCGTCGGTGCCGTCGTGAGCGTGGCCTCGCCCGGCATCGTGCAGACCGCGCAGGGCGGTACGCGGTCGCTCGCCGACATCGTCGGGTCGCTCCGGGCGCCGTGGCTCGGACTGTACGGCGACGACGACCCGAAGACTCCACCGTCGGAGGTCGCCGCCTTGCGTGAGGCTGCGGGCCGGTCGGATGCGCCGGCGCTTGTGGTCAGTTACGAAGGGCTCGCCCACCGGCCGGATGAGCCGCCGGTCGTGCACGACTCCCTCGATCCCGAGACCGATCGCGCGGAAGCGGCGATCGTCGACGCGCGGCGCCGTATCTACGATTGGTTCGACACTCACCTGCGTTGACCAGCCGTTTTGCGTTTCGGTGCGGTGCATGTGTAATCTTTCGTCCCGGCGGTTCGAGAGCTTCGAATCCCCGAGGAGGCGTGCCAGAGCGGCCGAATGGGACTCACTGCTAATGAGTTGTCCCCCTTACCGGGGACCGGAGGTTCAAATCCTCTCGCCTCCGCCAGTTGGTGTACCGTCACTGACGACAATTGAATAACTTGCGCCCGTAGCTCAACGGATAGAGCATCTGACTACGGATCAGAAGGTTAGGGGTTCGAATCCCTTCGGGCGCACGCACAAGAACACCCCGCCGGCATTGTCGGCGGGGTGTTCTCGCACTGCGGGTCGTGTCACACCAGCTTCGCGATGATCTCCTCCGCGAATCGCTCGATGGGCTCGCGGTAGCGCTCCGCGGTCCCGAGAAGGTGATCGTGGTCGCCGGAGTGGGTTGCTTCCCAGTTGGCCCACGGCGAGCACATCACGCCCGTGATCCCGATCTTCTCGGCCCGCTTGTACAGCTCGGTGGACGGCTGGTCGCGCAGACCGAGGATGATGTCGAACGGTTCGTTCTCACGTCCGAATTCGCGCCGGTAACCGTTGATCCGCTCGATCCACTTCTCGGCGTCGTCGATGGTGTACGCCGTGCCGACCCAGCCGTCGCAGTAGCGGGCGGCTCGCTTGAGTGCGGCAGTGGATTCTCCACCGCACAGGATCGGTACGGGTGCAGGCGGGTGCGGCTCGATCGTCATCTCGGGGATGTCGTAGTACTCGCCCTTGAAGGACACCCATCCGCCCTTCCACAGTGCGCGCAACGCCTCGATCATCTCGTTGAGGCGCGGGCCACGGTTGTCGAAGTCCTGGCCCAGCAACTCGAATTCCTCGCGCATCCAACCGGCGGAGAGGCCGATGGACACGCGGCCGTGTGAGATAGCCGCTGCGGTGCCCACCTGTTTCACGACCTCGAGAAGTGGGCGCGACGGCGCGATGTAGACGTTGTTGCCGAAGTGCAGGTTCTGGGTGACGGCTGCCATGGCTCCGATGAGGACCCACGCGTCGGGCCAGTCCGTCTCCGGGTGCCAGAACATCTTTCCGCTCTCGTGCCCGGGGTAGACGGTCTTCATCTCTTTCGGATAGATCAGGTGGTCCGAGACGAGCACGCCGTGGAACCCTGCCTGGTCGAGCATGGTCGCCACCGCCGGCATTTCGGTCGTCTTCATGAATGCGGTCCCGGTCCAGAACTTCAACGGACTACCTCCGTGCGCCGGCACTCTGCAAGAGTCATGATCATCCAATCGGAGAGTGCAGTTATTCCATTGTCAGAAGACTGTTCTACCGGATGTTGTGACCGCAGTCACCACTGGTCACGTGCGGTGCGGCGCCGACAGGCCCGCGAGTGAATCCGGCATCTCACCCCTGGCGGACTGCCCGCCCGGAGCTCGTCGGGGTCGGTGGGGGAGCAAAACGACGCCGGTACCGGCCCAAAGGATGTATTGACGAGGCCGTGCGAACGACAGTAGATTCCGGGACGGTGCCGAGAAGTTAACGATGATTCGCACGATCAGCCGGCGGCTGGCGGTCGCGCTCTGCGGGGGAGAAGACATGGAACTTGCGTGGTCCGACGCCGACGCCGCCTTCCGAGACGAGGTCCGTGCCTTTCTCGACGAGAAGCTCACCCCCGAGCTGAGACGTGCCGGCAGGCTGGCCACCAGCGTGTACTCCGACCACGAGGCGAGCATGGAGTGGCAGCGCATCCTCCACGAGCGGGGATGGGCGGCGCCGGCCTGGCCGGTGGAGTACGGAGGATGCGACTGGACGCAGACGCAGCACTACATCTTCGGTCGCGAATCGATCCTCGCCGGTGCCCCGTCGTTGTCGCCGATGGGTATCCGGATGGTTGCGCATGCGATCGTCGCGTACGGCACGCAGGCACAGAAGGACTACTTCCTGCCCGGAATCCTCACCGGTGACGTCTTCTTCTGCCAGGGCTACTCGGAACCCGAAGCCGGTTCCGACCTCGCCTCCCTGAGCATGGCGGCTGTGCACGACGGTGACGATCTCGTCGTGACCGGAAGCAAGATCTGGACCACCCACGCGACGGAGGCGAACTGGATGTTCGCGCTCGTGCGGACCACCAGAACCGAACGAAAGCAGCAGGGCATCACCTTCCTGCTCATCGATATGACCTCGCCGGGCATCGAGATCCGACCCCTGGTGATGACCTCCGGCGAAGAGGTCCAGAACCAGGTGTTCTTCGACGGCGTGCGTGTCCCCAAGAAGAACGTCCTGGGCGAGATCGACCACGGCTGGTCCGTCGCGAAGTACTTGCTGGTGTTCGAGCGAGGCGGAGCGGCTGCTGCGCCCGCACTCCAGGTCCTCGCAGAGCGCATCGCGGTCGCGGCAGCCGGGCAACCCGGCCCCGGCGGTCGCGCGCTCGTCGACGATCCCGCGTTCGCCGCCAGACTCGCGGACGCCCGTATCCGTACCGACGTACTGGAGATCCTCGAATACCGCGCCCTCGCAGCGCTATCCGCAGGTAGGGACCCGGGCCCGGCGTCATCCATGCTCAAAGTGCTCGGCACCGAGCTCAGCCAGACGCTGACGCAATTGGCTCTCGAGGCTGCCGGCCCACGGGGGCGCGTGTACCAACCGCACGTCACTGCGCCCGGTGGCCCGATCGCCGACTACGAACCGCCCGCCGACGGTTACGTCAGTGGCGAAGACTGGCAAGCGGTAGCGCCGCTGCGCTATTTCAACGACCGCGCCGGCTCGATCTATGCCGGTAGCAACGAGATTCAGCGAAATATCCTCGCCAAAGCAGCATTGGGGCTCTGATGGACTTCGGTTTGAGCAAAGAGCAAGAGCTTCTCCGCGATTCGGTCACCGGGTTTCTCTCACACCGGTACGACCTGGCCCGGAGTCGCACGGCAGCGACCACCGGCGCGGGGTGGCAACCCGACGTGTGGCGCGCGCTGTCCGAAGAACTCGGCATCCTCGGCGCCACTCTTCCGGAAGACGTCGGAGGAATGAACGGCGGCCCGGTGGAATTGATGGTCGTGGCCGAAGCTCTGGGGCACGCCCTCGTCGTCGAGCCTTATGTCGACACCGTTGTGCTCGGGGGCGGGATGCTCCACCGCGCCGGCGGACCCCGGGCACACGCAGTACTCGAAGCGATCGCCTCGGGGGAGGCGGTCACCGCCTTCGCGGCAACGGAACCGACGAGTGGCTACGACTTCCACGACCTGACGACCACCGCGCGCCGGGACGGCGGCGAGTGGGTGATCGACGGTGCCAAGATCGTCGTCACCAGCGCTCCGCTGGCAACACATCTCCTCGTGACCGCCCGCACAGCAGGTGACCGCCGCGACACCGCAGGGTTGTCGCTCTTCCTCGTCGAGTTCGATCCTGCGAACCCTCCGGCCGGAGTGGAGATGCACTCGTATCGAACCATCGACGATCGCCGCGCCTCGGATCTCACCTTCTCCGGTTTTCGCGTCCCCGCGGACGCTCTGCTCGGTGACGAGGGCGGCGCGTGGCCGTCGGTGTCCCTGGGGATCGACGAAGCCACCACCGCGGTGGCGGCAGAAGCGGTCGGCCTCATGCGGAAGGTACTCGCCGACACCGTCGAGTACACGAAACAACGCCGGCAGTTCGGTCACCCGATCGGCAGCTTCCAGGCATTGCAACACCGCATGGTCGACATGTACATGGAACTCGAGCAAGCGATATCGGCCGTGTACCTGGCCGTCATGCACCTCGAGGCGGACGATCTCGTCCGCGCGCGGTCCGTCTCGGCCACGAAGGCGACCATCAGCCGTGCCGCGCGCTTCATCGGGCAGAACGCCGTCCAGCTGCACGGGGGAATGGGCATGACCGAGGAACTCGCGGTCGGGCACTACTTCAAGCGGTTGACGGCGATCGAGTACGAGTTCGGTACCGCGGACCACCACATCGCGCGGTACGCGGAACTCACCAAGGCCTGACCCGGACGGTGTCGGCGCACGAGTTCAGAACAGGAGCCACCACGTCGTCGCAGCGAGCGCAGCGAAGGCGATGACCAGAACGAAGTCCGACTTGCCGGTCATCGAATCGTTGAACAGTGGCCGGGTGCCTCGCTGGATCCGTCGTTTCTGCTCGGCCATGACTCCAGTGAAGCGCGGTCGTGCCCGCGCGCGCATCCGAATTACTGCTCAATCTGTGCCGGAGTCGTCCAGAGGAGAACCGGCGGGTGATTCCGGCGGGGGTGTGAGCGCCTCCGCGACTCGCGTGGCGGCCGTGATCGGGTCTTCGTGCTCCCACACCCGGATCACCGTCCACCCCGCAGCGGCCAGGCGAGAATCCGTGTCGCGGTCACGCTCGACGTTGCCTGCGAGTTTGTCGGCCCACCACTCGGCGTTGTTCTTCGGATCGGTCGCGTGCAGTGGGCACCGATGCCAGAAGCAGCCGTCGACGTACACCGCGACACGTCGGCGAGGAAACACCAGGTCGGCTCGGCGTCGCACGCCGGGCAATGGCGCCCGGTCCACATAGAAGCGCAGACCGCGGCGATGCAGTTCGCGTCGCAACGCCACTTCCGGAGCGGTGTCCCGACGGCGTTGCCTGCTCATCCGTGCGCTGGTACGCGCGTCCGTCTGCGGTCGTGCGGGCCGGAGTTCGTCGGACGGAGGCATCGCGACCTCCTACGCGGCGGCCTGCGGGAAGCCGCCCATGCGGTCGAGGTGGTTCTCCACGTCGTCGAGAAATCCTGGGAGAAAGCGGAGGCTGCCCGACCGTGCCCGCCGGAGGAAGCCGGCGGTCGCGCGAGCGGACAGCAGACGCGAATCGTCGAGGAATCCGCCGAGGTCCTCGTAGGGGTCGTGGACGGGCCACTGCGATTCGTGCACGCGGAATGCTTTGCGGTGAGAACCCCATGCCGCGGTGGGCCACGGATCGCCGGGTTCGAGGGGAGTCTCGTGATCGGCGGTGTAGTCGATCTGATTGTTCACGCGATGTCCCACCCAGGTCGCCATCCGGACACTGACGGCGTTGCCCACGAGGCGCCAGCGGTGCCCGGTCCGGACACCCACCGCCTGCGTGGCAGGTGCGGTCCAGTCGGGGTCGAATCCTTGGAGTCGTTCGGCATCGGTCAGCCCGGGGGTCACGATCTCGCCGGACGGCAATCGCACGGCCGGTGGACTCGCGATACCGAGAGTCGAACCGCCCTTGAGCGTGGGCACGGCATTGACCGCCCAACCCAAACCGCGCACACCTTCCGTCCAGTAGAAGCCGCACGGGAACAGGTCGGGGTTCCCGTCGACCGGCATGCCGGCATCCTGCCCGAACAGGACGGCGCGCGGATCGTCGGTGCGGGAGGCCACCATGAGCACTCGCTGCCGGCGCTGGGGGAGGCCGAAGGCGCGAGCGTCCACCACCCGGTAGGCCCACGTGTACCCGAGGTCTTCGAGCGCATCCGTGATGTGGCGCATCGCAGCACCGCGGCTGAGTTGGAGCATGAACGGAACATTCTCGATGACGAGCCAGCGCGGCCCGTTCTTGCGCCGGACGAGACGGAACACCTCGTCCACGAGGCTCGACTTCGTTCCGGTGATGCCGGCGGTACGGCCGGCCTGGGACAGGTCCTGGCAGGGAAAGCCCGCCGCAACCAGTTCGGTCCCCTGCGGCAAGGAACGCAGTTGGGTGACATCCGGATGGAGGGGAACGTCAGGGAAGCGGGCACGCAGCACCGCTTGTGCACCGGGGTCGACCTCACACAGGAGTTCGGTATTCCACCCATTCTCCCCGAGCCCAAGCTCGAGGCCGCCGATTCCGGCGAACAGCCCCACCATGTTCCCCGACGACGTCACGGCACCCTTCCTCGCTCAACTCAAGCGAGAACGTTACTCGAGTAGTAGGGGCATCCGTGACCCGACGCAGGATCACGCCCCGGAGCTCGGCATCTTGCTGATGTCTCCCGGAATCCGGGGAGGTGCTGTACCTGTCTCCCTATAGATGGACACCTTCTCTACAGATCGCCCTCTCTATAGGGGGCCACGGTGGGCCGCCGGCACATCGACTGGCGGGTTCTTCCCAGCAAATCGGCGTTGACCTGGCGATTTGGTGTTTGTGGGGGTGCTCGCGTAACTTAATCCAGGTCAGAGCGACACGGACACCGACCCGGACCTACAGGGACTGGGAAAACGAGGTTGGACGAGAGCGCCTGAATATCTGGTTCGAAATCTTCTGGTAAGGTTTCGTACTGCCCCTGGGTTCGGAAGCGACACGGATTTGCGTCTGTGTGGTGCGGGATCTAGGCTGGAACAGTTGCCCCGGAACGAGCGAGTTGTGAAATTCGTGAGTGATGGTGTGTGCGTGTTCTTTGAGAACTCAACAGTGTGCCGATGAATGTCAGTGCCAATTATTTGGTGCGATCATCC
>NZ_JABAGQ010000004.1 GCF_012844225.1 Rhodococcus sp. 105337 | reverse complement strand
CCTGGTGCGCGATACTGGGATTGAACCAGTGACCTCTTCCGTGTCAGGGAAGCGCTCTCCCGCTGAGCTAATCGCGCGAGGTGGAGACGGGAATCGAACCCGTGTGCACGGCTTTGCAGGCCGTTGCCTCACCACTCGGCCACTCCACCATTAAAAGGTCGAGTCCAACCTCTCGAGCGGATGACGGGATTCGAACCCGCGACCCTCACCTTGGCAAGGTGATGCGCTACCAGCTGCGCTACATCCGCATTCGCACCGTTCGGCGTTTTGCTCTCCGTGGTGCGGTTCAGAACACTAGCCGACCACCGTCGAAACACACAAATCAGCAGGTCGTGGCGCGAAATGCGGTTCGAGGGGCTGCAGGGTTCCCTGTGGTGTCTGTGCCGGCATGCCGAATCGGTCGTGGTGGTCGACGACCATCGTCCGGGGCCGGTTGCGTGGTGGGGTGCAGGCTCTGTGAGGAACCCGGTGGGAAACAGCCGACGGGAGGAGGGGAAGGGAGTGTGCGGGGCCGTCGCTGCCGGGCCCGCTCCGGCCTGCCGCGATCCGACCCGTACAGGCCTTTCCCCTACACGTCCCCTGCGCGGCATCGCGCGTCCTCTACCGGCAGCGCGGTCCAGGGCCCCGCGAGCCCCTTCGCGTCCATTCACGACATCGGACGCGAAGCCCCTCTTCTTGCAGCGCGGTGTTCGGTCTTTCAGTGCGGTGTTTGTGCGTGCGGAGTAGCGTCCCGAGTGTGGCCGAACCGCAGTGACCTGCGGATTCGTGTTCGGAGCGAGAGAGTGTTAATGTTCCTTTCCGTTCGAGCCGCAGCGATGCGGCCCGGTCCCGTGGCTCAGTGGAAGAGCGTCCCGTTCACACCGGGAAGGTCGCTGGTTCGATCCCAGCCGGGACCACCCAATGTCGCATGGGCACCCCGTGCCAGCGACGATCCTCATTACTCCTCGCCGCATCCTCATCGGCCGGTATATCCGCGTGCAGGATCTTCTGATTCCCCCTCGCCAGCCGGTGCGGACGAGTTCCTTCGCATCGTCGGCTCGCCAGGTCAGGGCACCGTGATGACCGACTTCCCTCGAATGCTGCTCTTGCCGAGAGACGCGAGGGCTTCGGGCGTCTGGTCGAACGCGAAGGTGGCGCCGACGACGGGGCGGATGGAACCGGCGTCGACGAGATCGGCAATGAGACGCAGTTGCTCCCCGGACGCGTGCATGAACAAGAACTCGTAGGTCACGCCGAGCTTCCTGGCAAGGGAGCGGGTCGTGCGGCTGCGAGCGGCGATGACCAGGCGCACGATGGGGTTCGCGCCGATCTCTTTCGCGAAGGCCGGATCGGGGACTCCGTAGATTCCCATGGCCTTCCCGCCGGGCCTGAGCACCCGGAGGGACTCGAGCAGGTGTTCGCCGCCGAGGGAGTCCAGGACGAAGTCGTACCCGGAGAGCTCTTTGCCGAAGTCCTGGGTGTGGTAGTCGATGACCACGTCCGCACCGAGTTCGCGAACGAAGTCCGCATTCCGACCGGATACCGTGGTCGCCACCTGCGCCCCGAGGTGCTTGGCGAGCTGGATCGCGATACTCCCGACGCCGCCGGCACCGGCGTGGACGAGGACTTTCTGCCCGCCCGTCACTCGTCCCTTCTCCACGAGCGCTTGCCACGCCGTCAATGCCACCAAGGGCAGCGACGCCGCCTCCACGGGACCGATCGATGCGGGAGCGACGGCGAGATCAGCCTGATCGATCGCGATGCGCTCGGCGTACGTGCCGATGCGGTAGTCGCGCGGGCGTGAGTAAACCTTGTCCCCGGCTTCGAACCCCCGCACGTGTGCGCCCACGCTGACCACCGTCCCGGCCACATCGTGGCCGAGCGTGAGCGGGGGCTTGTAGTGCAGGATCGGCTTGAACTCGCCGTCGCGGATCTTGTCGTCCAGCTGGTTCACGCCCGCCGCACTCACGCTGACCAGGACGTCCCGAGTGCCCACGGCGGGTTCGGGGACGTCCGCTTCGTGGAGGGGTTGCTTGTACCTGTCGAATACGAACGCTCGCATGGTCTGTCCTCCTTGCCGGACGCTGCCGGTGTGTGAGTCGTGCAGGACGCCGCGTGCGGGGTCGGTGACGGCAGGGCGCGAACGGGCGCACGCCGGAATCGGGCCTGGCCCTCCCGACACCGTAACCAGGCGACACGGGGGGTTGATGGGTTTCCCGCAGGTCCGGGAGGACGCAGTGACGCGGCGTTGCAGACGCCGCCGCGCATGGGGATCGCCCTCAGGGCTGTCTCCCGGGAACAGTGATGAACGGCACCCACCGGAGGGTGCCCATTTTTCGGTTGTGTCATGTAACAGTTGGGCACTGTGCGACCGATGGTGCTGGAGGGTGCCCGGGTCGGCAGCGTCCCACTTTCGTGGCCATCGGTGTCCGCGCGAGCGATTGATGGCAGGATTGACCTCGTCCCAGGAGGGGGTGCGCCCTAGATGAGTGTTGCGGACAGCGAGTGGCCGGTTGTCGGGGCAACCGGCGCCAGGTTCGGTTCGGCAAGATCCCGGCAGCGCCGAAACAGCGCGGGTGCAGAGCTTGCGCAGCGCGGCCGGCCGTCGGGCGAAGTGGATCAAGGCAGTGTTTCCGGGCAAACCCGGGTGGTGGGCGGTACCCCTGAAAGGCGGGCAGCGATGTCCGGCACCGACAGGGGATCCGAGATCGATGTGGGAAACGAGGACATGGACCAGCCAGAGACGTCGTCGTTCGTGCGGCCGTTCGTGCGAATCGGGGGGCGCACCCGTGCGGAGGTAGAGCTACCGCTCGAAGCACTCGTGTCCGCGGTGCCCTCCGCGCAGGGAATCGAACGGGGATTCGCGCTCGAGGAACACCGGACCGTGCTGGCCCTGTGCGTGCAGCCACGCTCGATCATGGAGGTCGCGGCGCTGGCGGGCATTCCCTTGGGGGTCGCCCGAGTTCTGGTGGGCGATCTCGCCGCCACAGGAGAACTCACGGTGCATCGCACGGTCGATCAGGTGGGCCCGGGTGTCGATCTGCTCGAACGCGTACTCGTCGGCCTGCACGGGATCTGACGTTCGTCGCTCGGGGCGTCCGCGGCCGGTGACGCCCTGTGTTCGTCGGCAGAGTGAATGTCGATAGCATGTAGGGGTTGCCATCGCGCACGTCTACGCGCAGGCGACGCCCTTTTATCAGGCATCGAGCCGAGGAGTTCACCACAGTGACCACGCCCGCATCCGCGAAATCAGCCACGCTCGTCCGGGTGCCGGCTGGAACCAGTGCGGGCGCGGCCGTACGTGAGGCGGGACTGCCGCTCAAAGGACCGGACACGATCGTCGTCGTCCGGGACGCCGACGGTGCGCTACGAGACCTCGCGTGGGTGCCGGATCAGGATGTCGACGTCGAGGCCGTCGGTGCCGACACCGAGGACGGACGCAGCGTCATCCGGCACTCCGCCGCTCACGTGCTCGCACAGGCAGTGCAGCAGGAGTTCCCCGAGGCGAAGCTCGGCATCGGCCCGCCGATCAAGGACGGCTTCTACTACGACTTCAAGGTCGACCGGCCCTTCACGCCCGAAGATCTCGCCAAGCTCGAGAAGCGCATGAAGAAGATCGTCAAGGACGCGCAGCGCTTCTCGCGCCGGGTCGTCGCGGATATCGCCGACGCGCGTGCGGAACTCGCGGACGAGCCGTTCAAGCTCGAGCTCATCGACGACAAGTCCGGTATCGACGATCCCGAGATCATGGAGGTCGGCGGTAACGAGCTGACCATCTACGACAATCTCAACCCGCGTACCGGTGAACTCGTCTGGAAGGACCTCTGCCGCGGTCCGCACCTGCCGACCACCAAATACATTCCGGCCTTCAAGCTCACGCGCAGCTCCGCCGCGTACTGGCGCGGTGACCAGGACAACGCCGATCTGCAGCGCATCTACGGCACCGCGTGGGAGTCCACGGAAGCCCTCGACCGCCACCTCGAACTGCTCGCCGAGGCCGAACGTCGCGACCACCGCAAGCTCGGCGCCGAACTCGACCTGTTCTCGTTCCCGGACGAACTCGGCTCGGGTCTGCCCGTGTTCCACCCCAAGGGCGGCATCATCCGGCAGGAGATGGAGAACTACTCCCGCGAGCGGCACGTCGCCGCCGGGTACGACTTCGTCAACACGCCGCACATCACCAAGGGCCATCTCTACGAAATCTCCGGCCACCTCGACTGGTACCGCGACGGCATGTTCCCGGCCATGCACATCGACGAGGAACTCAACGACGACGGCACGGTCCGCAAGCCCGGCCAGGACTACTACCTCAAGCCGATGAACTGCCCGATGCACGACCTGATCTTCCGTTCCCGCGGCCGGTCGTACCGTGAGCTGCCGCTGCGGATGTTCGAGTTCGGCTCCGTGTACCGGTACGAGAAGTCGGGCGTCATCCACGGCCTGACCCGCGTGCGCGGAATGACGCAGGACGACGCGCACATCTTCTGCACGCCCGAGCAGATGCGCGACGAGCTCACCTCGGTGCTGAACTTCATCCTGGAACTGCTCCGGGACTACGGACTCGACGACTACTACCTCGAGTTGTCGACCAAGAACCCGAAGAAGTTCGTCGGCAGCGACGAACTGTGGGAGACCGCCACCGATACGCTGCGCGAGGTCGCCGAGGCCTCGGGTCTGCACCTCGTCCCCGATCCCGGCGGCGCCGCGTTCTACGGCCCGAAGATCTCGGTGCAGGTCACCGATGCGCTCGGTCGCAACTGGCAGATGTCCACGATTCAGCTCGACTTCAACCTGCCGGAGCGGTTCGAGCTGGAGTACACCGGATCGGACGGCGCCAAGCACCGTCCGGTGATGATCCACCGCGCGCTGTTCGGCTCGATCGAGCGGTTCTTCGGTGTGCTCACCGAGCACTACGCGGGGGCGTTCCCGGCGTGGCTCTCCCCGGTACAGGTCGTCGGTATCCCCGTCGCCGCCGACTTCGAGGACCACCTCTTCGACGTCGTCGCCGCACTGAAGGCCGAGGGCATCCGCGCCGAGGTCGACATCTCGGACGACCGGATGCAGAAGAAGATCCGCACCCACACCACTCAGAAGGTGCCGTTCATGCTGCTCGCCGGTGAGCGCGACGTCGCGGCCGGCGCGGTGAGCTTCCGGTTCCGTGACGGCACGCAGATCAACGGGGTGCCTGTCGACGAGGCCGTGCGGATCGTCGTCGACTGGGTGCGCCGCCGCGAGAACGCATCGCCCACCGCCGAACTGGTACAGCCGGCCGGGGCGGGCGGGCAGCCGTGACCGGCGGCCCCGTCGACGAGTCGGGTGCGTACACCGACCCTGCCGCTGCACCGGCAGGTGACCCCCGCCGAACCCCGGAACCGGCCGACACGGCCGACGGGCTCGTCGACCGGGGCGTAGGCGACCGCGACCACCTGCAGCGACTGTGGTCTCCGCACCGCATGTCGTACATCACCGAGTCGCCCGGTGCGCGCAGCGAACCGTACGAGCCGTTCACCGACATCCCCAAGATGCCGGACGAAGAGGGCCTCGTCGTCGCCCGCGGTGAATTCGTGTATGCGGTGCTCAACCTCTATCCGTACAACCCCGGCCACCTCATGGTCGTGCCGTACCGGCGGGTTGCGAATCTCGAGGACCTCACCGCCGAGGAGAGCGCCGAACTCATGGCGTTCGCCCAGCGCGCCCTCCAGGTGATCAAGAAGGTGTCGCGGCCGCACGGCTTCAACGTCGGTCTCAACCTCGGCGCGGCCGCGGGAGGCTCACTGTCCGAGCACCTGCACCTGCACGTGGTGCCCCGCTGGGGCGGAGATGCCAACTTCATCACGGTCCTCGGAGGCTCCAAGGTGATGGTGCAACTGCTGCGCGACACCCGGGCACTTCTGGCGTCGGCCTGGGACGAGTGAGAAACTCACGTCAAGTGCAGGTTCCTGCACCCGTCGGCGGTAGCGTCGACCGTGCGCTTCCCGGCCGTGGCAGGATCGTGTCCCGGGCACAACGGTCGAATCGGAAAACGGGGGTCGAACAATGCTGAGCTTCTTCGGGCGCGCGTCGGTGTCGAAGGCCACCGCGCCGCTCGGCAAGGCGTTGATCCGAACCGGACTGACGCCGGACGCCGTGACCGTCATCGGCACCGTCGCGACGATCGTTGCCGCCGCGACGCTGTTCCCCATCGGCGAGTTGTTCTGGGGAGCACTGGCGATCTGGATATTCGTCATGTTCGACATGCTCGACGGGGCGATGGCGCGAGCGCGCGGCGGCGGCACCCGGTTCGGCGCGGTCCTCGACGCGACCTGTGACCGGGTTGCCGACGGTGCGATCTTCGCCGGTCTGGCGTGGTGGGCGGTGTACCACGAGGACAGCCGCCCGCTCCTCGTCGCGACCCTGATCTGCCTGGTGTGCTCGCAGGTCATCTCCTACGCCAAGGCCAGGGCCGAGGCCAGCGGGCTCTCGGCGGACGGCGGCCTGATCGAACGTCCCGACCGCCTCGTCATCGTCCTCGTCGGCGCCGGCTTCACCGGTCTCGGTCTCGACTGGGCAATCCACATCGCCATGTGGCTGCTTGCCGCCGGTTCGGTCATCACGGTGTTCCAGCGGGTTCTCGCCGTGCGGAACTCGCCCAGCGCGCGGGAGTTGCTCCCGATCGCCACGGGTACCCCCGCGGACACGAACGACAAGAACGAGGGCGACCGGTGAGGCCCGCCGATCGCGCCGCGGACCTCGGGTACGCGGCGGGATGGCGCGTGGTGCGTGCACTTCCCGAAGGACTCGCCCGTCGTCTGTTCGACACCGGTGCGGACTACGCCGCGCGCCGGGGCGGGGGACCGCGGCAGTTGCGTCGCAATCTGGCCCGGGTGCTGGGCACGGCGCCGGACCAGGTTCCCGACGAACTCGTTCGGGCATCGTTGCGGTCCTATGCCCGCTACTGGCGTGAAGCGTTCCGGTTGCCGTCCATGGATCTGGACGAGACGGCGGTGTCGATCGACGACGCCATCGAAGGGCGCGAACATCTCGACGCGGCACTCGCGGCGGGACGCGGTGCGATCCTGGCTCTGCCGCACAGCGGTAACTGGGATCTCGCCGGGGTGTGGTGTGTGCGGCACACGGGAGGCTTGGCGACCGTCGCCGAGCGGTTGCGTCCGGAAGCGCTGTACAAGCGATTCGTCGAATACCGCGAAGGGCTGGGATTCGAAATCTTTCCTCTCACCGGTGGGGAGACCCCGCCGTTCGTCGAACTCGCCGAAAGGTTGCGGGAGAACAAGGTGGTCTGCCTGCTCGGCGAGCGTGACCTCGCCCGAAAGGGCGTCCCGGTCACCTTCTTCGGCGAGCCCACACGTATGCCCGCCGGACCTGCGAAGCTTGCCCTCGAGACGGGGGCGGCGCTGCTTCCGGTCCATTGCTGGTTCACCGACGACGGGTGGGGATTCCGCGTGCATCCCGAGATCGACGTGACCGGAGGCGTCGAGACGGCGACGCAGGCTCTCGCCGACCGGTTCGCCGCCGACATCGCCGCTCACCCGGCAGACTGGCACATGCTGCAGCCGTTGTGGCTCGACGACTTGTCCGAGGCTCGCCGCGCCCGAATGGAGGCGTAAGTGAAGATCGGAATGGTCTGCCCGTATTCGTTCGACGTGCCCGGCGGAGTCCAGGCTCACGTCGCGGACCTTGCCGAGGTGCTCATCGCGCGGGGCCACGACGTGAGCGTCCTGGCGCCGGCCTCGGAGGACACCGTGCTGCCCGACTTCGTGACCTCCGCCGGCCGCGCAGTGGGAATTCCGTACAACGGGTCGGTGGCACGGCTCAGCTTCGGACCCGTCTCCTACGCGCGGGTGCGGCGCTGGATCAACGACAACGACTTCGACGTCCTGCATATCCACGAGCCCAACGCACCGAGCCTGTCGATGCTGGCGCTCAAGATCGCGGAAGGTCCCATCGTCGCCACGTTCCACACCTCCACCACCAAGTCGCTGGTGCTGAGCACGTTCCAAGGTGTCCTGCAGCCGTACCTGGAGAAGATCACCGGCCGCATCGCCGTGTCCGAACTCGCTCGCCGGTGGCAGGTCAACTCCCTCGGCGCGGACGCGGTGGAGATTCCCAACGGCGTCGACGTCCCGTTCTTCCAGCACACCCCGCCGCTACCGGGTTACCCGCGGGCGGGTCGCACGGTGCTGTTCCTCGGAAGGTACGACGAACCCCGCAAGGGCATGGAAGTCCTGCTCGGAGCGTTGCCCACGATCGTCGCGCGCTATCCCGACATCGAAATCCTGGTCGTCGGTCGCGGTGACGAGGACAAACTTCGCAAGGATGCGGGACCACACGCCGGCCACCTGCGATTGCTCGGGCAGGTCGACGACGATATGAAGGCCGCCGCGATGCGTGGGGCGGACGTGTACTGCGCTCCGAACCTCGGTGGTGAGAGTTTCGGCATCGTCCTCGTGGAGGCGCTCGCTGCGGGCACCGCCGTGGTGGCGTCCGAACTCGATGCGTTCCGTCGTGTTCTGCGTGACGGCCGTGCCGGTGTCCTCGTTCCCGTGGGCGACTCGCAGGCGCTCGCCCAGGGGATCCTCGACGTGCTCGACGACGACACGCGCCGCGATGCGCTCGTGGAGGCGGGCACGGAGATCGTCGGCTGCTACGACTGGCCGGTCGTCGCCGAGCAGATCCTCCGGGTGTACGAGACGGTCACCGTCGGCGCCGGGCGCGTTCGCGAGGTGCGCTCGTGACACTCAGTGCACTGACAATCCTCGTTCTCGCGCTCGTCGCGGCAGTCGTTGTGGCCGTGGGGTTCTGGGCGTACTCCGTCGCGAACCGGCTCGACCGGCTCCATGTGCGCTCGGATCTGTCGTGGCTCGCGCTCGACGCCGCACTCGCACGACGCGCCGTGGTCGCGAGAAGCATCGCGGCGTCCATCTCCGCGTCGGAGGGCCGGAGCCTGGCACATCTCGCGGACGTCGCCGAACGCGCCGACCGAGGCCACCGCGAAGCCGCGGAGAACGAGTTGTCCGCGGCGCTCGCCAAGGTCGACACCGATCGGCTGCGTTCGCCGCTGGTCGCCGAACTCGCCGACGCCGAAGCGCGCGTGCTCATCGCTCGCCGTTTCCACAACGACGCGGTGCGCGACACGCTGGCGCTGCGGACCCGGCGAACCGTGCAGTGGCTGCATCTCGGCGGCACCGCCCCCCTGCCGACCTACTTCGAAATCGCCGAGCGGGCGGGGACATCCGTCCCGGTGTCCGCTCAGGCTGTGGCAGTGCGTCCGACACCGAGTCCGTCCACCCCGAGTTCCCCAACCCCGAGTTCGCCTGCGCCGGTACCCGACCGCGCGCGCACGTCGGCGCGCGTGGTGCTGCTCGACGACGAAGGGCGGGTGCTGCTCCTGCGCGGGCACGACCCCACGACCCCCGAGGCCCATTTCTGGTTCACGGTGGGTGGAGCCGTCGAACCGGGGGAGAGCCTGCTGGATGCGGCGATCCGGGAGATCGCCGAGGAAACGGGACTTCACGTCGATCCGGATCAGGTGTTCGGGCCCATGTGGCGGCGCGTGGCGGTCTTCCCGTTCAACGGTGAAGTACTGCATTCCGAGGAACTGTTCTTCGCCGTGCAGGTACCCGCGTTCGAACCCGGAGCGGACGGATTCACCGACCTCGAACGCCGGATGAGCCTCGAGCACCGCTGGTTCGATCCGGCCGGGGTCCGGGAGCTGGTCGGGGCGGGGGAGTCCGTCTATCCGCAGGATCTGCCGCAGTTGCTCGACGAGGCACGTGCGGTCGCGGCCCGGCATCGCGAACCCGAGGTCCGCGCAATTCGCTGACGCGGCAGGCAGACACGGCAAGGCCAGCCCACCGTGACTGGCTATGGGCGGTGCCGGTGCGCGTCCATAGACTCGCCGTATCGCGCAGGCCGGTTCGTGCTGCCGCGTTTTCCGTGTCGACCTCTTCCAGGAGTCCCGCTGTGAGCACCCCACAATCCACGTCCGTCACCGGCACCGCCCGCGTCAAGCGCGGCATGGCCGAGATGCTCAAGGGCGGGGTGATCATGGACGTGGTCACACCCGATCAGGCCAAGATCGCCGAGGACGCCGGCGCCGTCGCAGTCATGGCTCTCGAGCGGGTGCCTGCCGACATCCGGGCGCAGGGGGGTGTCTCCCGCATGAGCGACCCCGACATGATCGACGGCATCATCGACGCCGTCTCCATCCCGGTGATGGCGAAGGCCCGTATCGGTCATTTCGTGGAGGCGCAGATCCTGCAGTCCCTCGGCGTCGACTACATCGACGAGTCCGAGGTGCTCACCCCGGCCGACTACGAGCACCACATCGACAAGTTCGCGTTCACCGTGCCGTTCGTGTGTGGGGCCACCAACCTCGGTGAGGCGCTGCGACGGATCAACGAGGGCGCTGCCATGATCCGGTCGAAGGGCGAGGCCGGCACCGGTGACGTGTCCAACGCGACCACCCACATGCGACGGATCCGCCAGGACATCCGGCGACTGGGTTCGCTTCCCGAAGACGAACTCTTCGTAGCGGCAAAAGAACTTCAGGCACCCTACGACCTCGTCGTGGAGGTTGCGAAGGCCGGCAAGCTGCCGGTCACCTTGTTCACCGCCGGTGGCATCGCCACCCCTGCCGATGCGGCCATGATGATGCAACTCGGGGCTGAAGGTGTCTTCGTCGGTTCCGGCATCTTCAAGTCCGGAAATCCGGCGCAGCGTGCGGCCGCGATCGTCAAGGCCACCACGTTCCACGACGACCCCGATGTCCTGGCGAAGGTGTCCCGGGGCCTCGGTGAGGCCATGGTCGGAATCAACGTCGACGAGATCCCGGAACCCCACCGCCTGGCAGAGCGCGGCTGGTGAGCGTGGTCGATCTGTGACGACACAGAGGGGCGCACCCGGTGGTTTCCGGGTGCGCGGCGTGCGGTCGGACTATCTGGAGTAATCGCGCAGGGTGAACACGAACCCTATGGCGATGACGACGACAGCGAGAATGTAGACGACGATCCGGAGCCACACCGGTCCGTAGAAACTCACCGCGATCGCGGCCGCAAGTGCCGCGATGATCATCAGCACGCCGTAGAGCGGCGTGCGCTGAGGGTCTTCCCGGCGATGGTGCCCCGTGTCGGCCATGGGTGCATTCTGCTCGCTCGGCGAGCATGTTGGCAGCGGAACCGGTCGAACCGGCCCACATTGTCAGCCGGTCGACGGCAGCCGGCGGGGTGCGTGGATCGCGGTGACCGCGACGTCGTCCTGGACGCCGGACCCGAGAGCCCCGAGCAGTTGCCGCACCGCGGCGACGGCGTCCGTAGCGGTCGCGGGTGTCGTTGCCCTGGCGAACTCGATCAGCGACTCCTCGCCGTACCGGTCCTGAACGGTGTCCGCGATACGCGCCTCGGTCACCCCGTCGGTGTAGAGGAGCAGCGTGTCGCCGGGATCGAGCCGGACCTGCGCGGTGACGAAACGCGGGTCGGCGAGCAGCCCGATCGGCTGCCCTCCCACCATGGGCAGATAGTCGGCCGTGCCGTCCGCTCGCATCAGCACGGCCGGTGGGTGGCCACCCGTGGCAAGGGAGATCACGAAGCTTCCCGCGCGGGTGCCGGGGGTGATGGTGCCGAACACGATCGTGCAGAAAGGCGCCCGCGGCTCACCGTCGCGGGATTCGCGCGCCCGTTCCTCGAGGAACGCGGTGTTGAGTACGCCGAGTACCGCGACCGGGTCGGACTCGTGCACCGCCGCGGCGCGCAGCGTGTACCGGACCATCGACGTCGCCACCGCCGCGCGGGCACCCTTACCGCACACGTCACCGAGATACAGACCCCACGAATCGGTGCCGAGCGGGAACAGATCGTAGAAATCTCCGCCGACCTCGTCCGGGGACGCGATGTGATAGTGGGCGGCGACGTCGAGTCCGGGTACCTGGGGCAGGGCCGGCGGCAGGAGGGTGGTCTGCAGGACCGCGGTGATGCGCTGAAGTCGTTCGCGTTCCTTCTCGGCCTCGCGCCGCGCACGGAGCAGTTCGATCTCGTAGGCGCGTCGTTCCCTCGCGTCGAACAGCGTGGTCCGGACGAGGACGGGCCGTCCCGCTGCGTCCCTCTCGAGGTTCGAGGTCACCAGAACCGGAAGCCGCGACCCGTTCGCCGCCGTCAATTCCAATGCGATTCCGCCGATTTCGCCGTGAAGCAGGAGAAGTGGCGCGAAATGGGTCTCGTGGTAGATGCGTCCACCCACGGACAGCAGATCGGAGAAGTATCGCCGGCCCACGAGGTCCTCGCGCGGATAGCCGAGCCACGCCAGGAGCGTCGTGTTGATCTTCACGATGCGTCCGTCGGGGAGGGTCGTCATGTAGCCGCAGGGAGCATTCTCGTACAGGCTTTCCGCGCTTTCCTGGAGGCTTTGCCCGAGGGCTGCGCTCCCCGGTTCGTCGTCCGGGTGCGCGCCCGGCAGGTCGCGTCGCGCGGGCAGATCCTCGGGATGGGGCGGGGTCGTCATCCGATCCGTGACACGAACTCGGCGATGGCGGCGGCCGTCTCGGCCGGGGCACTGAGCTGTGGGCAGTGGCCTGTCGCATCCAGCGTCACGAGTTCGCTGCCGGGGATGGCCGCATGGACGAAAGCGCCCACTTCCGGCGGTGCGATGGCGTCGCGCGAGCATTGCGCGACGAGCGTGGGCACCGAAACCGCCGCAAGATCGTCGCGGTTGTCCGACAGGAAGGTCACGCGCGCGAAGACACGGGCGATGGCGGGGTCGGTGCGGCAGAACAGATCGGTCAGTTCGTCGCCGAGTACCGGACGCTCCGGGTTCCCCATGATGACCGGCGCCATCGCACCCGACCAGCCCAGATAGTTCGCTTCCAGTGCCTCGAGAAGCTCGTCGATGTCCTCGGCGCTGAACCCGCCCCGGTATCCGGTGGCCGGGTCGTCGATGAAGCACGGCGACGGCACGAGGAGAACCAGGCCGCTGAACGCGTCGGGGTCCTGTGCCGCGGCGAGAACCCCCATCATCGCGCTCACCGAATGACCTACGAAGACAACGGGTCCCAGCCCCAGATCGCGGCACACCTCGAGCACGTCCTCGGCGTAGCTGTCGAGAGTCGAGTACCGCGACGCGCTCCATACGGACAGGTCCGAGCGGCCGGCTCCGACATGGTCGAACCGCACCACGGTGAAGTCCTGTTCCAGGGTGGGAACCACGAGACGCCACAGACTCTGATCACAGCCGAAACCGTGTGCCAGCACGATCACCGGGGCGCCTCGGCGTCCGGTCACGGTGACGTGGTTCCTGCTCGGTGTCCGCACGTGGTTCCCCATGTCCACCCTCCCTTGCGTGAGAGAGTGCCACAAATCGGGCCCTTGCGGAGACTGCGTGCTCGTCGACCTGCGGAGGAGCAACTGCGTGTTCGTTCCGGCCTGCCGCTAGCCTTCAACGGGTACGGAGCAGAGAAGGGGCCCCTATGGCGAAGATCGAAGACATCCTGGCGCTGGAACGGATCGAGAACAACATCTTCCGAGGTATCGCGACCGAGACGTTGCTGCAGCGGACATTCGGCGGTCAGGTGGCCGGGCAGTCCCTCGTGTCCGCGGTGCGCACCGTCGATCCGGACTTCGGTGTGCACTCGCTGCACGGCTACTTCCTGCGTCCGGGGAATCCGGACAAAAGCATCGTGTACCAGGTCGAACGGATGCGGGACGGACGCTCGTTCGCCACCCGGCGGGTCACGGCCGTACAGGACGGCAAGGCGATCTTCACGATGTCGGCGTCGTTCCACATCGAGGACCACGGCATCGAGCATCAGGACGTGATGCCCGCGGTGCCGATGCCTGACGAGCTGACCGACGCCATGGACTCACCCGACCCCGAATACCGGTGGGTGAACCGGGAGTGGTCGGAATGGGAGTTCCGGTTCGTACCGCAGGATCGCATCGTGCGACGCGACGGCTCGGCCTCCCAGCAGCAGTTGTGGTTCCGGTCGCGCCTGCCGCTGCCGGACGACCCGGTTCTCCACGTGTGCACGCTCGCTTATATGAGCGACATGACGCTGCTCGGTTCGTCGATGGTCATCCACCGCGACGAGGACATCCAGGGCGCCTCGCTCGACCACGCCATGTGGTTCATGCGCCCGTTCCGCGCCGACGACTGGCTGCTCTACGATCAGACCTCTCCGGCCGCGGGATTCGGGCGCGCACTGACCCAGGGCAGAATCTTCGACAGCCGTGGACAATTCGTCGCTGCCGTCGTGCAGGAGGGCCTCAGCCGCACGCCGCGGCCGTAGGTGGCTTCCCCCGGGAGAAGGTACGAATACATGACCACGACGCCGACCATCGGGGTGCTCGCACTGCAAGGCGACGTGCGGGAGCATCGCGCAGCACTCGAGGCCGCCGGTGCCCGCACGATCGCTCTTCGCCGCGCCGGTGAACTCGACGCTGTCGACGGGATAGTGATCCCGGGTGGGGAGTCCACCACGATGAGCCGGTTGCTGCGCGTGTTCGATCTGCTCGACCCGGTGCGATCCCGGCTCGGGGAGGGGATGCCCGCATACGGTTCGTGTGCCGGGATGATCCTGCTCGCCTCCGAGGTTCTCGACACGCGACCGGACGCCGAGCACCTCGACGCGCTCGACATCACCGTGCGCCGCAATGCGTTCGGTCGGCAGGTCGATTCGTTCGAGGAGGACCTCGATGTGAGGGGCGTCGAGGGTGGTCCGGTCCGGGCGGTGTTCATCCGGGCCCCGTGGGTCGAGAGGACAGGACCGGACGTCGAAGTCCTCGCCACGGTGCCCACCGGACCTGCTGCGGGCCGCGTCGTCGCGGTGAGGCAGGGCGCGGTGTTCGCGACCTCGTTCCACCCCGAGGTGGGCGGTGATCTGCGAGTGCACCGGCTCTTCGTCGATGCGGTGCGCGTACACGCGTGATCCGGCAGGTAGAATCGGCTCTCCGAACAGTCGGTAGTGATCCGACGTACCTCGCCGGAAGGGGCTCCAAGCGAATGAGCGGCCACTCCAAATGGGCCACCACCAAGCACAAGAAGGCGGTCATCGACGCCAAGCGCGGGAAGATGTTCGCGAAACTCATCAAGAACATCGAGGTGGCAGCCCGGACGGGTGGTGGTGACCCCGCCGGAAACCCGACGCTGTTCGACGCCATCCAGAAGGCGAAGAAGAGCTCGGTCCCGAACGACAACATCGAGCGGGCCCGTAAGCGCGGCGGCGGCGAAGAAGCCGGTGGCGCCGACTGGCAGACCATCATGTACGAGGGCTACGGCCCCAACGGTGTCGCGGTGCTCATCGAGTGTCTGACCGACAACCGCAACCGCGCAGCGGGCGAGGTCCGCACCGCCATGACCCGCAACGGCGGGAACATGGCCGATCCCGGTTCGGTGGCCTACCTGTTCACCCGCAAGGGCGTCGTCGTGCTCGACAAGGGCGAGCGCTCGGAGGACGAGATCCTCGAGGTCGTGCTCGAAGCAGGCGCCGAGGAGATCAACGACCTGGGTGACCAGTTCGAGGTGGTCTCCGAAGCCGGCGATCTCATCGCGGTACGCACCGCGCTGGTGGACGCGGGTATCGACTACGACTCGGCCGATCCCGATTTCCGGGCGTCCGTCGAGGTCCCCGTCGATGCGGAAGGCGCGCGCAAGGTCTTCAAGCTCGTCGACGCGCTGGAAGACTGCGACGACGTGCAGAACGTGTACACCAACGTCGATGTCTCCGACGAGGTCCTCGCCGAACTCGAAGACTGACCCCCCGGCGTCCGCCGGCCGATCGCGTGTCGGACCGGCGGGCGGCGGACCCGTTCCGATAGGCTATCGAACAATTGTTCGTAGTGCGTAAGGGGTATGACGGGTGCGTGTGATGGGTGTCGACCCGGGGCTGACGCGATGCGGCTTCGGGATCGTGGACGCCGGCCGGGGGCGGGAGGTCACCGCCGTGGCCGTCGACGTCGTCCGGACGCCCACCGATCTCGACCTTGCGACACGACTGCTGCAGATCTCCGATGCGGCAGAGACCTGGCTCGACCGGTACCGGCCCGAGGTCGTCGCGGTCGAACGAGTTTTCTCGCAGAACAACGTCCGTACCGCGATGGGAACGGCGCAGGCCGGGGGAGTGGTCGCACTGTCCGCCGCGCGACGCGGCATACCCGTCATGTTCCACACTCCCAGCCAGGTGAAGTCGGCGGTGACCGGCAACGGTGGAGCAGACAAGAAGCAGGTGACCGCGATGGTCACCCGCATCCTCGGGCTGGCGCAGGCACCGAAACCCGCCGACGCCGCGGATGCTCTCGCCCTGGCGATCTGCCATTGCTGGCGGGCGCCGATGATGGCCCGCATGGCCGCGGCGGAAGCCGCTGCGGCAGAACAGAAACGACGTTACGAGGCACGGTTGCGGGAGCAGGCCGCAGCCCGGAAGGCAGGAACACGGTGATCTCCTCCGTCCGCGGCGAGGTCCTCGAGATCGCACTCGACCACGTCGTCATCGAATCGGCGGGGCTGGGCTACCGCGTCAACGCGACCCCGGCAACCCTGGCGACCATGCGACGCGGCGAGCACGCGCGGCTCATGACGGCGATGATCGTGCGCGAGGACTCGATGACCCTGTTCGGGTTCGCCGATCCCGATGCCCGCGATCTGTTCGGGCTCCTGTTGACCGTCTCCGGCGTCGGACCCCGGCTCGCGATGGCGACGCTCGCCGTCCTCGAACCGGACGCGTTGCGGGCGGCGCTGTCGGACGGCAACACCGCCGCCCTCACCCGGGTTCCGGGAATCGGCAAGCGTGGCGCCGAACGGATGATCGTGGAACTGCGCGACAAGGTCGCCGCGTTCGGCGGCAACGGCGCGGCTCCACTGTCGGCCGTGCCCGCATCGCCGGTGCGCGAGCAGGTCGTCGAGGCGCTCGTCGGTCTGGGTTTCCCGCTCAAACAGGCGGAGCAGTCCACCGACACGGTGCTGGCCGATGGCCCGGACGCCGACACGTCCGCCGCGCTGCGGGCGGCGCTGTCGTTGCTGGGTAAGTCCCGGTGACCGGCGACGATCTGCCCGACGAGGGCGGTTCGTACGACGATCCGCACGACTCTCCGGTGACGGCCGCGTTCACCGCGACCGACGGTGACATCGAAACGAGCTTGCGTCCGAAGAGTCTCGACGACTTCATCGGGCAGCCCAGAGTGCGCGAGCAACTCCAGCTGGTGTTGCGCGGTGCGACCATGCGCGGCGGCACACCCGACCACATCCTTCTCTCCGGCCCTCCCGGGCTGGGCAAGACGTCCATGGCGATGATCATCGCCGCCGAGTTGGGAGCGTCGCTGCGCCTGACGTCCGGTCCGGCGCTCGAGCGTGCGGGCGACCTCGCGGCGATGCTGTCGAACCTCGTCGAGGGCGACGTCCTGTTCATCGACGAGATCCACCGGATCGCGCGCCCGGCCGAGGAGATGCTCTACCTCGCCATGGAGGATTTCCGGGTCGACGTGGTGGTGGGGAAGGGGCCGGGAGCTACTTCCATACCCCTGGAGGTCGCGCCGTTCACGCTCGTCGGTGCCACCACCCGCTCCGGTGCTCTCACCGGTCCGTTGCGCGACCGGTTCGGGTTCACCGCCCACATGGATTTCTACGAACCCGCGGAGTTGCAGCTCATCCTGCGGCGTTCGGCGACGATTCTGGGTATCGACCTGCACGACGACGCGAGCGCCGAGATCGCCGGACGCTCGCGCGGCACACCTCGCATCGCCAACCGGTTGCTGCGCCGGGTGCGCGACTACGCCGAAGTCCGGGCAGACGGTGTCGTGACACGCGACATCGCCCGCGCGGCGCTCGAGGTGTACGACGTCGATCCGATCGGCCTCGATCGCCTCGACCGCGCGGTGCTCGGCGCTCTGGTGCGCAGCTTCGGTGGTGGGCCGGTCGGCGTGTCGACATTGGCGGTGGCGGTCGGCGAGGAGCCGGGAACCGTCGAGGAGGTCTGCGAGCCGTTCCTCGTGCGTGCCGGAATGATCGCCCGCACGCCACGTGGTCGCGTCGCGACGCAGGCGGCCTGGCTGCAGCTCGGACTGACTCCGCCCCCGGAGGCAGCCACCGGTGGCATCGAGGTGCGCGCACGGGAACCGCAGCTCGATCGATCCGGTGAGGGCCCGGGACCACCCGGGGTCTAGCGCCCCGTGCGCGTGGTCGTAGGGTCTGCGGCGAGGTAATGGCACACTGGTTTATTGCATCGGTCCGTGGAGGCCGATTCCGACGTCGAGCCGGCCCTGCTGCCGCCACGACACTGGCTACAACCGAGGACTGACTTCAACGATGGAACTGCTATTCCCGCTCCTGATTCTCGCCTTGCTCGTCCCGACCTTCCTGGGCGTACGGCGTCAGAAGAAGGAAATGGCCAAGGTAGCGGAGCTGCAGGACTCGCTGCGCATCGGCGACCGCGTCATGACGACGGCAGGCCTGCACGCCACGGTGGTCTCGCTCGCGGAGGACACGGTCGAACTCGAGATCGCACCGGGCGTCGTGACCACATGGTCGCGCCTGGTCGTTCGTGAGCGCGTCGAGCCCGCGCACGACTCCGCAGACGACGGCGGCATCGTGTCGCTGGGCAAGGACAACCCGTCCGAAGGGCGTCCCACCGAGCACTGACGCCGACGCTGCGGCGCACCGAGACATTGTGTCGGCGCCGATGCGGCTGCGTGGCCGCCCCACGCGCGTAATGCGCCTCTGAGGGCTGCTCATCTCCGATTCCACTCACTCGTATCGAGGAGACACACACACCGTGGCACCTTCCAATGGATCGGTGCATCCCGCGCGTTCGCTCGCCCTGTTCGGGGTGATCCTGGTAGCGCTGTATGCATTGGTCTTCTTCACCGGGGACAAGTCGCCGGCTCCCAAGCTCGGTATCGATCTGCAGGGCGGCACCCGGGTGACGCTCACCGCGCGCACCCCGGACGGCAGCAGCCCGAGCGCCGACAGCTTGAAGCAGGCTCAGCAGATCATCGAAACCCGCGTCAACGGGCTCGGTGTATCGGGCTCGGAGGTGGTCGTCGACGGCGACAACCTGGTGATCACGGTGCCCGGCGACGACAGCTCGCAGGCGAAGACGCTCGGACAGACGGCGCGGCTCTATATCCGTCCCGTGCTCGGAGGACCGATCGCAAGCTCCAACTCGGCGGCCGAGCAGCCTGTCGAGGAGGACGGCCCTGCCGACGGCGCCCCGGCCCCGGAATCGGAGACGGACGCTCCGGCAGAAGCTCCGCCGGCCGAAGAGGAGGGTCAGGCACCCGTTACGGACGGCGCGGAGCCGCAGGGCCGTCCGTTCCCGGCACAGAACCCGACGGACGCGCCGGTCGAACCGGGCGAGCCCGCGGACACACCTGCGCCTGCGACAGACGCTCCCGCGACGGACGCTCCCGCCGAAGCCCCGGCCGCCGACGCGGTTCCCGGAAGCCCGCAGGCGGAAGCCGCCGACCAGATCGCTGCGGCCCGGGCCCTCCGTCAGAGTTCCGACCCCGCCGTCCAGCAGGAGGCGGCTCTCTCGCTCGACTGTTCGGCTGCCGACCCGCTCGCGGGCAACGACGATCCGGCACTTCCGCTCGTGGCCTGCTCGACGGACGACACCTCCGTCTACCTGCTCGGCCCGAGCATCATCGACGGACAGCAGATCGCCGACGCGTCCTCGGGATTCAACTCTCAGCAGTCCCGCTACGAGGTCAGCTTGACCTTCGACACCGAGGGCAGCAACACGTGGGCGCAGTTCACCGCCGCCAACATCGGTAAGCAGGCCGCCTTCACCCTCGACTCGCAGGTGGTCAGCGCTCCGGTCATCCAGGGTGCGACGCCCGCGGGTAGTGCCACCTCGATCACCGGCAACTTCACCAACACTCAGGCGAGCGAACTCGCGAACACGCTCAAGTACGGTTCGTTGCCGCTGTCCTTCGTCGCATCGGAAGCCGAGACCGTCTCGGCCACCCTCGGTTTCGCTTCTCTCGAAGCGGGTCTGATCGCGGGTGCCGTCGGACTGGCCCTGGTGTTCCTGTTCTGCCTGGTCTACTACCGGATGCTCGGTATCCTCACCGCGCTGTCGCTCATCCTGTCCGGGTTGGCGGTCTACGCGGTGATGGTGCTCCTCGGCCGGTACATCGGATTCACGCTCGACCTCGCCGGAATCGCGGGCCTGATCATCGGTATCGGCATGACCGCGGACTCGTTCGTGGTCTTCTTCGAACGCATCAAGGACGAGATCCGCGAAGGCCGGAGCTTCCGCTCCGCAGTGCCGCGAGGCTGGGCACGTGCCCGTCGTACCATCCTGTCCGGCAATGCGGTCAGCTTCATCGCCGCAGCGGTGCTGTACGTTCTCGCGGTCGGACAGGTGCGAGGGTTCGCCTTCACCCTGGGTCTGACCACGATCCTGGACGTCGTGGTGGTCTTCCTCGTGACCTGGCCGCTCGTGCACCTGGCCTCGCGGTCGAAGTTCTGGTCCAAGCCGAGCGTGAACGGTCTGGGCGCAATTCAGCAGGTGGCGCACGAGCGCCAGCTCGCTGCGGTAGCGGCGAAGGAGGCGTGACCATGACCGACACGACAACAGCGGAACGACCCACCACGCGTCGCGGAACACTTGCCGGGCTCTACACCGGTACCGGTGCCTTCGAGATCGTCGGGCAGCGCAAACGCTGGTACATCGTGACCGCGGTGATCGTGCTGCTCGCGTTGCTGAGCATGCTCGTGCGCGGCTTCACGTGGGGCATCGACTTCGAAGGCGGCACCCGCATCCAGATGCCGGTCGTCGCCGATGTGACCACCGAGAACGTCGAGACCGTCTTCAGCGACACGCTCGGTTTCGAGCCGGAGTCGGTCCAGACGGTCGGCGCCGGTTCGGGCGCCACCATCCAGATCCGGTCGGACACCCTCGACCAAGGACAGGTCGCCGCCGTGCAGTCGGCACTGTTCGAGGAGTTCCAGCCGGCCGGTGCCGACGGGCAACCCTCGATCAACGCGATCAGCGTCGCGGACGTGAGCGAGACGTGGGGCAGCCAGATCACCGAGAAGGCACTCATCGCCTTGGTGGTGTTCCTGGTGATCGTCAGCGTGTACATCGCGATCCGGTACGAACGCGACATGGCGGTCGCGGCGATCGCCGCCCTGTTCTTCGACATGATCGTCACCGCGGGTGTGTACGCGCTCGTCGGTTTCGAGGTGACGCCCGCGACCGTCATCGGCCTGCTGACCATCCTCGGTTTCTCCCTGTACGACACGGTGGTGGTGTTCGACAAGGTGGAGGAGAACACCCGGGGCATCCTGCATCTGCATCGGCGGACCTACGCAGAGCAGGCGAACCTCGCCGTGAACCAGACCCTCATGCGGTCGATCAACACGACCGTGATTTCGGTGCTGCCCGTGATCGCGCTGATGGTCGTGGCGGTGTGGTTGCTCGGGGTCGGCACGCTCAAGGATCTGGCACTCGTCCAGCTCGTGGGCATCATCGTCGGCGCGTTCTCGTCGGTGTTCTTCGCCACCCCGCTGCTCGTTACGCTGAAGGAATGGCGCGGACCGATCGCCAAGCACACCCGCAAGGTACTGGCCAAGCGCGAGGAGGCAGCGGCACGCGCCGCAGCCGCCGGAAGCGGCGAAGTCCCCGGCACCGCAGGGACTTCGGTGGCCACGCCTGCAGGTCCTCCGGCAGCCCGCTACGCGCCCGTTCAGCGAGCCCCCAGGCCGGGAGCCCGACCGACCGGAAAGCGCGCCAAGAGAAAGTCCTGATATGCCGGTGACCGAGTGGATTCAGCGAACGCACGCCTCCCGCCGGAGGGGCCGGCCACGACGCGCGGCTCTGGGCATCGCGCTTGCGGTGGTCGCGGCGGCAACGGTCTCGTGTGCCACGGAAGAAGAACGGGTGCACTCGATCGGCTACGCCATCGACAACACGGTGACCAGCTACAACGCCAACACGGTCGACGGTGCTGCGTCGGGAGCCCGGCAGGCGTTCACGCGGGTACTGCCGGGCTTCGGGTACATCGCCCCGTCGGGCTATGCCGTCTCCGACACGGACATCGGCACCGCCACCGCGGTGCCGGGGGATCCGCTCACCGTGCAGTACCGGCTCTCGCCCGACTCGGTCTACTCGGACGGTGTGCCGATGTCGTGTGACGATCTCGTACTCACCTGGGCGGCGGCGAGCGGACGGTTCACCACGCCGGACGAATCCGGCGGGCAGGTCGACGTGTTCGACTCGTCCCGGCGCGGCGGGTACGCCGACATCGACCGCGTCGACTGCCAACCCGGATCGAAAGACGCGACCGTCGTGTTCAAGGGCGGTCGCGGCGACGCGGACTGGAACACGCTCTTCGGTGCGACCGAACTGATGCCCGCCCACATCGCCGCGCGGCAGGCGGGTGTCGCCGACCTGGTCGGGGCGATCAACGGCAACAACCTCGACGAGGTCCGCCGCATCGCCGAGTTCTGGAACACCGGATGGTCGCTCACGCCGGGCGAATTCGATCCCGCGTTGTTCCCGTCCGCGGGCCCGTACCGCATCGAGTCCTACACCGTGGAGGAGGGACTCGTCCTGGTCGCCAACGAACGGTGGTGGGGTAACGCACCCGGCACCGACCGGATCGTCGTCTGGCCGAGAGGGACGGAGATGACGGCTGCGGCGGAAAGCGGACAGATCCAGGTCGTCGACGTCGGCGCCGGATCCATGAGCGAGGCGCACAGGGTGGTGGGCACCGTCGAATCCTCCACGGTGATCTCCCGCAATCTAGAACAGATCGTGTTCGCCACCCGCGGGGTCTTCGAGAATCCCGCAGCGCGCCGGGCATTCGCGCTGTGCGTTCCCCGCACGCAGTTGTTCGACGAGCTCGGTGCCTCGGGCGCGGGCTCGGGCTTCGCGACGGGCCCGGTCTCCTCGCGTCTGCTGGCGACCGATTCGCCGTTGTACCCGCAGACGGCTGGTCCCGCCGAGCGATACCTCCAACCCGACCTCGAGGCGGCGCGCGGCGAACGCACCGCGTCCGGTCAGGAACGCATGGAGGTCCGGGTCGGTTACCTCGCGCCGGACGACAGGCGGGCCCGCACCGTCGAACTGATCGCCGCGTCGTGCCGCGACGCGGGGATCGACGTGGTCGACGCCGGATCGGAGTCGTTCGTTCCGTCCCAGCTGGGAACCGACGTCGATGCCGTGCTCGCCGGTACCGCCGCGGCGGCAGGTTCCGGTGGCACTGCCGACATGGACATCGCGCGCGGCGCGCTGCACTCGGGTACCGGCAGCAACATCGGCGGATTCGCGAACGGGCGGGTGGACGAGATTCTCGACGGACTGCTCGTCGCGGGCGACCAGCAGGGCATCTCGGGTCTCGTCGGCGACGGAGAACGGATCCTGTGGGACGAGATGCCGACTCTGCCGCTGTTCGTGCAGCCCCGCTCGATCGGGTTTGCGTCCGGGCTGGCAGCCGGGGTTCCGAATCCCACCACCGCGGGTTCGGGCTGGAACATGGACCGGTGGATACTGACAGGATGAACGTTTCTCGGACCGATTCCTCCGATTTGATCGACCAGGCCGCCGCAGCCGTCACCGCCCACACGCGGTGGGTCGACGACTTCCCGAACCCGGGTGTCCGATTCGCCGATCTCACGCCGGTGTTCGCCGACGGTCCGGCGTTCTCCTCGATCATCACCGCTCTGTCGTCGGTCGCCCCCGGTGCAGAACTGGTCGCCGGGATCGACGCCCGCGGGTTCCTGCTGGGCGGCGGCATCGCCCGCGATCTCGGCGTCGGGGTGCTGGCCGTGCGCAAGGCCGGCAAGCTTCCCCCGCCGGTGCAGACGTGCGAGTACACCCTCGAATACGGCACTGCCGCCATCGAGATCCCGGGTGATTCCAAGATTCTGCACGGGCGGCGGGTACTGATCGTCGACGACGTGCTCGCCACCGGCGGCACTCTCGGCGCGACCGTCGAACTCCTCGAGCGCGCCGGCGCCGACATCGTCGGCGTCACCGTGGTGACGGAGATCGAGGCCCTGGGCGGGCGTGCGCGGCTCGCGGGGTACCCACTGACCTCGCTCGTCCGGATCTGAGTACTACAGTTGCGGCAGGTACCGGTGGACCGGCCGTGCCCCGTACGTCCGGACAGGATCTGTCCGGACTCCGGGCGCGTGGCCGAGATGGGAGAGTGGCATGACCCAGAATCTTGATCGGTCCCAAGGCTCCGGACCGACGCCGACCCCGGCGTCGACGTCCGCATCCCGCCGTGTGCGCGCCCGGTTGGCGCGCCGCATCACGGGCCAGCGCGGTACCACCTTGAAGCCGGTTCTCGAACCGCTCGTCACAATCCATCGCGAGTTGTATCCGAAGGCCGACCTGTCGCAGCTGCAGCACGCCTACGACGTAGCGGAAGAACGCCACGCCGATCAGAAGCGCAAATCCGGCGACCCGTACATCACCCATCCCCTCGCGGTCTCGACGATTCTCGCCGAACTGGGCATGGACACCACCACTCTCGTGGCGGCACTGCTGCACGACACCGTGGAGGACACCGGCTACAAGCTCGAAGACCTCACCGCCGATTTCGGTGAGGAGGTCGCACACCTCGTCGACGGTGTGACCAAGCTCGACAAGGTGGTGCTCGGTAACGCCGCCGAGGGCGAGACCATCCGGAAGATGATCATCGCGATGGCCCGGGACCCCCGGGTACTCGTGATCAAGGTCGCCGACCGGTTGCACAACATGCGCACGATGCGGTTCCTGCCGCCAGAGAAGCAGGCGCGCAAGGCGCGGGAGACGCTCGAGGTCATCGCACCTCTCGCACACCGGCTCGGCATGGCGACCGTCAAGTGGGAACTCGAGGATCTGTCGTTCGCGATCCTGCACCCGAAGAAGTACGAGGAGATCGTTCGTCTCGTCGCGACGCGTGCGCCCTCTCGTGACACCTATCTGGCGAAGGTCCGGGCGGAGATCAATCAGACGCTCGCGGCATCGCGTATCGATGCGGTTGTCGAGGGACGCCCCAAGCACTACTGGTCGATCTATCAGAAGATGATCGTCAAGGGCCGCGACTTCGACGACATCCACGACCTGGTCGGTGTGCGGATCCTGTGCGACGAGATACGCGACTGCTACGCCGCGGTCGGTGTCGTGCATTCGCTGTGGCAGCCCATGGCCGGACGGTTCAAGGACTACATCGCGCAGCCGCGGTACGGGGTGTACCAATCGCTGCACACCACCGTGATCGGCCCCGAGGGCAAGCCGCTCGAGGTGCAGATCCGCACGCACGAGATGCACCGCACCGCGGAGTTCGGCATCGCCGCGCACTGGCGGTACAAGGAGACCAAGGGACGCCACTCGGGCGACGTCGGCGAACTCGACGACATGGCCTGGATGCGGCAGTTGCTCGACTGGCAGCGGGAAGCCGCGGACCCGGGCGAGTTCCTCGAGTCGTTGCGGTACGACCTGGCCGTCAAGGAAATCTTCGTCTTCACCCCGAAGGGTGATGTGATCACCCTTCCGTCCGGTTCGACGCCCGTCGACTTCGCGTATGCCGTGCATACCGAGGTGGGGCATCGCTGCATCGGGGCACGTGTCAACGGCCGTCTCGTCGCGCTGGAGCGCAAACTCGAGAACGGTGAGGTCGTCGAGGTGTTCACCTCGAAGGATCCGAACGCCGGCCCGAGCCGCGACTGGCAGTCGTTCGTGGTCTCGCCGCGTGCGAAGGCGAAGATCCGCCAGTGGTTCGCGAAGGAACGGCGCGAAGAGGCGCTCGAGTCCGGTAAGGACGCGATCGGGAAGGAAGTCCGTCGCGTCGGTCTGCCGTTGCAGCGTCTGATGAACGCCGACCTGATGCTCGGTGTCGCCCGGGAACTGAAGTACTCCGACGTCTCGGCCCTCTACACCGCGGTGGGCGAGCACCACGTCTCGGCACACCATGTCGTGCAGCGCCTCGTCGCACTGCTCGGCGGTGTCGGAGGGGTGGAGGAGGAACTGGCCGAGAGGTCGACGCCGTCCACCATCCCCACCCGGTCGCGGCAGAGCGGCGACTCGGGCGTGCTGGTGCCGGGTGCACCGGGCACCGTCTCGAAGCTCGCGAAGTGCTGTACCCCGGTGCCGGGCGACGAGATCATGGGGTTCGTGACCCGCACCGGTGCGGTGAGCGTGCATCGCACCGACTGCACCAATGCCGGTTCGCTGCGTGAGCAGTCCGAGCGGATCATCGACGTCGAATGGGCGCCCTCGCCGTCGTCGGTGTTCCTCGTGGCGATCCAGATCGAGGCACTCGACCGGCACCGGCTGTTGTCGGATGTGACGAAGGCTCTCGCCGACGAGAAGGTCAATATCCTGTCCGCCTCGGTGACCACGACCGGTGATCGAGTTGCGGTGAGCCGCTTCACGTTCGAAATGGGCGATCCCAAGCACCTCGGCCACGTGCTGAACGTGGTCCGCAACGTCGAGGGTGTGTACGACGTGTACCGGGTCACCTCTGCGTCCTGACGGGCAGGGTTATCGCACCGCCTCGATGGTCACGGGCGTGATCGGCGTGCCGCCGCCGAGTGGATTGGTGCCGTCGTTGCCGGATGCCGCAGCCGCGTCCAGCACCGGCAGCCCCGCATCGGCGACACGTCCGAACACGGGGTAGTTCGGACGCAGCAGCGAGTCGCCGAGAAGCAGGAAGAACTGGCTTCCGTTGGTGTGGGCCACGCCCGTGTTGGCCATCGCCACGGTGCCACGGGGGTACACGACGGCTGCGGGCCGGTGCGGCTGTCCGTCGTAGGCCGGCACCGGATACTCGTCCGCGAAGGTGTATCCGGGGCCGCCCGTGCCGGTCCCGGTCGGGTCACCGCATTGGTACAGGTGACTGCCCGGATCGTTGGACAGCCGGTGGCACGACGTTCCGGTGTAGAAACCGCGCTCCGCGAGACCCACGAAATTGTTGACGGCGCACGGCGCGAGCGAGCGGTCGAGGACGAGGGGAACCGGCCCGGCCGACGTGTCCAAGGTCAGATTCACGACGCCGGAGGTGGGTGCGGTCGACGGCGGGTGGGCAACGGTGCCTTCTCCCCGGTCGACGTAGGTGCACGAGACCGTCGCCGCGGCGGGACGCGGTACAGCGGGCAGTGCGGGGTAGATGGACATGTCACGGGGTGGCGCGCCACGCGTGCTCGATTCCCCGGCGGCGAGGACCGGGGCCGTCTTGCCTTCGTCACTGCTACAACCGGTTGCGAGAACCGGTACCGCGGCGACGAATACCGCGAGAACGAGACGTACCAGGTGCGTACGCACAGAAGTGTCGAAGGTCACAATTCGGGGAGCGTAGCCTACGCGGTGACGAACGGATAGGGACCCGATGTCGTCCCACCGGATGACATGCCCTCGTACGAGCGCTCCTCGATGAGTTCGTTTCCCGGCCGGAGTCGGTACGGGTACAGAACCCGACTGCCTCGGAGGAGCGATGCGCACCCTCGCGATAACCCAGAACATCACCCTCGACGGATCCATCGAAATCCTGGCCGACTGGTTCTCCCCGCCCACGGAGGTCGAGGACGCCGATGAGGACCTCCTCGCGGAGACCCGTGCGCAGTCCGGGCAATCCGACACGATGCTGCTCGGCAGGCGGACGTTCGAAGACTTCCGTAGCTACTGGCCGCTGCAGCGCGACGATCCGACCGGGGTGGCCGAATACCTCGACGATGTGGACAAGTACGTGGTGTCGTCGACCCTCCGCGATCCCGGATGGCAGAACACCACGATTCTCCGGGGAGACCCGGTCGAACAGATCCGCACACTGAAAGCCGGTCCCGGCCTGGACATCGTGGCCACCGGAAGCATCACGTTGTGCCACAGCCTCATCGAGGCGGGCCTGGTCGACGAGTACCGGCTGTTCGTGTACCCGGTGGTGCAGGGCCGGGGTCGTCGGCTGTTTCCCGACGGGTACACCACGGCAGGGCTGCGTCTCCTGGATGCGCGACGATTCCGCGGAGGAGTGGCACTCACGCGGTACGAGGCGCCGTGAGAGTGCCCCGAGACGACGCCGGCCGTCCGTCCCGGCACACGGGAGCGGACGACCGGCGGTCGTGAGAAACGGGTGGGAATCAGCCCTCGACGGTCACCGATTCGATCTGTACCCCGCGGTTCGGCGCGCCACCGCCGGCGGCCATCGAGCCGTCGTCACCTTCGGCCGCGACTTCTTCGATCACGGCGAGCCCGGCGTCGTCCACGGTGCCGAACACGGTGTAGGAGGGCGGAAGCTGCGAATCCGCGTACACGAGGAAGAACTGGCTGCCGTTGCTGCCCGGCCGTCCCGTGTTCGCCATCGCGACGGTGCCGCGCGGGTAGATCACGGGCTGCCGAAGCTGCGCGTCACCCTGCTGGTAGAGGTTCTCCGGGTACTCGGTGTCGAACCCGTATCCGGGTCCGCCGGTCCCGGTGCCGCTCGGGTCTCCGCACTGCAGGACCTGCAGACCGGGAGAGGTCACCAGCCGGTGGCACGGCGTGTCGTCGAAGTAACCCTGCTCGGCGAGCGAGACGAAGCTGTTGACCGTGCACGGTGCTTCCGCCCGGTCTAGTTCCAGCCCGATCGGCCCCACACTCGTGGTGAGGGACACGCCGACGGTGCCGTCGGCGGGTACGTCCGTTGCGGCCGGAGCGCTCACGTCACGAGCAGGGTCGCCGGACGGGGTGTAGGTGCACGACACCGGGTCTCCGCCCGCGGGACGCTCGGGCAGCGCGCCCGTGTACTCGGGAGACTGCGCCGCACCGTTTGCCGTCGCCGATCCGGACGGGGAGGCGGCGGTGTCGTCACCCCCGTCGTCCGAACATCCGGTGAGGATCAATGCGAGCCCAGCGCCGACGGCGAGGGTGGTACGGAATCGAGTCATCAGTCCATCCTGACCGAGGTGAGTGTCGTGGCTGCCGCGGGGGCACCGTCGGCGGCTCCGCCCGAGACACCTGCGCCGGCGATCTTGTCGAGCGTCGCGAGACCGGTGTCGTCGATCGTGCCGAACACCGTGTACTGCGGGGGAAGTACGGAATCGCCGTACACCAGGAAGAACTGGCTACCGTTCGTGCCGGGACCGGCGTTGGCCATCGCCACCGTTCCGCGCGGGTAGACCACCGGCTCCTGCGACGCGGGGTCGTCCGCCGCGTACTGGTCGGTGGGGAATTCGTTCGCGAAGCCGTAGCCGGGTCCGCCGGTACCGGTGCCCGTCGGGTCGCCGCACTGCAGTACCCGCAGGGAAGGCGACGTGGTGAGGCGATGGCAGGTCGTGTCGTCGAAATATCCCTGGCTCGCGAGGGACAGGAAGTTGTTGACCGTGCACGGGGAGTCGCTGTTGTGCAGGATCAGCCCGATGTTGCCCTGGGGGGTCTCCACGCTCACGCTGATATCGGTGTTGTTCTCACCGGTGGTCATGATGCCTTCGGTGCGCGGCGCCTCGACCGGCTTCGCCGGTTCGCTCCCGTCGGCCGGGTACTCGCAGTTCACGGTCTCCGGCAGCGGTTCGGAGCGGCCCGCGGGCAGTGCCGGATACTCGCTGTCGGTCTCGGCCGTCGTCTCGGCCGCGGACGCATCCGTGGCCGTGTCGTCCTCACTCCCGGTGATCGACCAGAGGGCCGCGGCGGCAGCGACGACCACGACGACGCCGAGCGCCGACAGCGCGATGGTCATGCGTCGGCGCCTGCGCTCGCGTTCGGCCCTGTGCTCGAGCTGCCGTTCGAGTTTGCGTTTCGCGGCGTTGCGCCGCTGTGCGTTGCTCGGCACTGCAGTTGTCCTCCCGTGAACCGATCGATGGTGTGCCCGCGCTCTCGGGCCGAGTCGAGTTTGCCACCCCAACCTGAGAGCGAAAGGACGGGGCGCTGCGCCTACTCTGTAGGGGACCGCGAATGCCCACACTCGTAGGAGCGATGCCCGTGCTCGTGACCGGATTCCCTGCCGGGATGTTCCAGACCAACTGCTACATCCTCGCGCAGGACAACGCGAAGGAGTGCGTCGTCGTCGATCCCGGACAGGATGCCGCCGAGCCGTTGGGCGAATTCCTCATCGGCTCCGATCTCGCGCCGCGCGCCGTGTTGCTCACGCACGGCCATCTCGATCACATGTGGTCGGCTCAGGCTGTCGCGGACCGGTACGAGATCCCCGTCTACATCCATCCCGGCGACCGGATGATGCTCACCGACCCGCTGCAGGGCATGGGGTCGAGCCTCGCGCCCTTCCTCGACGGCGTCGAGTTCGTCGAGCCGCAGGAAGTGGTCGAGTTCGCCGACGGCGACGAGATCGAGCACGCAGGCATCGAGTTCGTGGTGGACCACACGCCCGGCCACACCCAGGGCTCGGTGGTGCTCCGCACCCGCACCAGCACCCCGGACGGTGCCGGCCTGCAGGTAGCCCTCACCGGCGACACCCTGTTCCAGGGCTCGATCGGCCGTACCGATCTGCCCGGTGGCAATCACGAACAGCTCCTGGACTCGATCGCGCGCAAGCTGCTCGTCCTCGACGACTCCACCGCGATCCTGCCCGGACACGGCGGGTCCAGCACTATCGGCCAGGAGCGTACGTCGAACCAGTTCCTGGTCGGGCTCCCGCAGTCCCGCTGACGGCTTCGCGCTGCCGGCACCATCGAACCGCCCACGAGAGAAAGCAGTACCAGTGAGCAAGGCCTCTACGTTCTCGGCGCCCAAGGGTGTGCCCGATTACGTTCCCTCGCAGTCCGCGGAGTTCGTCGCCGTGCGCGACGGTTTGACCCGAGCTGCGCGACTCGCCGGTTACGGGCACATCGAGTTGCCGATCTTCGAGGACACCGGCCTGTTCGCGCGGGGGGTCGGTGAGTCGACCGACGTCGTCTCCAAGGAGATGTACACCTTCGCCGACCGCGGTGACCGCTCCGTTACGCTGCGTCCGGAAGGTACTGCGGGCGTGATGCGTGCGGTCATCGAGCACGGCCTCGACCGCGGGCAACTGCCCGTCAAGCTGTCGTACGCGGGTCCGTTCTTCCGGTACGAACGGCCGCAGGCAGGCCGCTACCGTCAGCTCCAGCAGGTGGGCGTCGAGGCGATCGGTGTGGACGATCCGGCGCTCGACGCCGAGGTCATCGCGATCGCCGACGCCGGATTCCGGAGCCTCGGTCTCGAGGGATTCCGGCTCGAGATCACCTCGCTCGGCGACCAGACCTGCCGTCCCCGGTACCGGGACCTGCTGCAGGAGTTCCTGCTCGGCCTTCCTCTCGACGAGGACACCCGACGGCGCGCCGAGATCAACCCGCTGCGGGTGCTCGACGACAAGCGTCCCGATGTGAAAGCGATGACCGCGGACGCTCCGCTGATGCTCGATCACCTCTCCGACAGTGCGAAGGCGCATTTCGACGAGGTGCTCGGTCATCTCGACGCGCTCGGCGTCCCGTACGTGGTGAACCCGCGGATGGTGCGCGGACTGGACTACTACACGAAGACGACGTTCGAATTCGTGCACGACGGCCTCGGCGCCCAGTCGGGCATCGGTGGCGGTGGACGGTACGACGGACTGATGGAACAACTCGGCGGGCAAGCCTTGTCGGGCATCGGGTTCGGGCTGGGTGTCGACCGCACGATCCTCGCCCTCGCAGCCGAGGGCAAGACGGCCGGAAACCCGGCGCGCTGCGAGGTGTACGGGGTGCCGATGGGGGACGCGGCCAAGGCTGCACTCGTCCCGGTCGCACATCGCTTGCGCGCGGCCGGGATCCGCGTCGATCTCGCGTACGGCGGACGCGGCGTCAAGGGTGCGATGAAGGCGGCGGACAAGTCCGGCGCCGTGGTCGCGCTGGTCCTCGGCGAGCGGGAACTCGAAGCGGGGGAGATCGTCGTCAAGGATCTGCGCAACGGTGAACAGCACACCGTGCCGCTCGCCGATGTCGTCGCACGCGTGGGGCAGGTCGTTGCCGGCGGATAACGGGCATGACGGCTCGGCGGCGAGAGGCCGGGGCGGTTCGCCCGCAGCGGTGTCTCTCGACCTGATCCCGGCCCGCTTGCTGCGACCACGTGTTCGGAAGGTCGCGCTGGCCGCGCTGGGAATCGGGCTCCTCGCGGGTGTGCTCGTGTACCTCATCGCCCCGTTGTGGGCCGCGATCGTGGTGGGCGTGCTGGTCGCGGCTCCGCCGACGATCGGCGCGTTCGCCGCGACCCACCGCCATCTGCGGATCGAAGGCACGGTCGTCACCGTCTCGGGCATGCTCCGTTCCCGGAGTGTGGATCTTCGGCAGCTCGCGGGGGTGGAACTGCTCGTCCGGGTCGCCCGCGTGTCCCAGGTGGTGCTGCGGGTCAACGACGGCAACCACAGCCTGGTGACGATTCCTCTGGCGCTCTACGCCGGCGAGGGAGCGCGCGAACTCGACGTGCTCGCACTGCGCACCCTCGCCAATGCGCTCGCAGCGAGCGAACTCGCACCGGCAGCGGCGATCTCGTCGGTTCTGGTGGAACAGCTCCGCGCCGAAGCACGCGACGCCGGCCTCGACGAACGGCCGCTCTACCGGGCGATCGTGCTCGCCCGGGACGCGGGACGGGTTCCTCAGACCACCCTGACCGATCACGAAGTGGCTTCGCTCATCGAGTGAGCAGTACCGGGGAGGGCGCGCGCCGGGTGCGGGTCGGTTGCGCGGTTTCAGGGCTCGAGAATCCAGGTGTCCTTGGTGCCGCCGACCCGCGTCCGGTCGACGATCGCGCTCCCCGTCGGCGCGACGCGGGTGAGCAGCGCCGGTGCGACTTCGGCGGACACCGAGGACCCGGACGTGACGAGGTGCACGAACGCACGGAGATCGACCGCACGGGGATGCACCGTCTCGCCGTCGAACGTCGGATGCGTCGACGACGGCACCATTTCGTGGGCCACGAACCGTTCCGGAAACGACATCACCTCGTGGCGGCGGAGGTCGAGTTCGGCGGCACCGGCCTCCGGACCGATCATGATCTCCGCGTCGTCGCTGCTGTCGACGGGTTCGACCACCAGTTCGCCGAGGTGGGCGAGAACATGGTCGCGGTGCGCACGGTCCGCACACGCCCATGTGGACACCTGGTCGAGCAGCGGACGCTGTCCCAGGTAGTACTCGATCATCGCGGGCACGTAGCCGAAGACGGACTTGTCCTCGGCCACGCCGCTGCCGAGCGCGTTGGCCAGCGTGAGGGTCCCGTCGCGCATCGCCGCGAGCAGTCCCGGTCCCAGCGGACGCCCGTCGTAGCCGGCCGACGACAGCAACCTGTCCTCGTCGATCCGTGCGTACAGCACATCCACCCGCGTGAAGGACGGCCCGCGCTGGATGTAGGTGACGTCGTCGCGCACGACCAGTTCGGCGGTCTGGACGAGCTCGATTCCCGCGAGATCTGCGATCATCGTGTGTTCGAACCAGCTGGGGTCCTGCGCTCCCGCGCTCAGGACGGCAACGGTGACGTCGCCGCGCGCTGCCGGGGGCGCAGCGTCCCGCAGCGTTCGTGCGATCTGCGAGGGAACCGTCTCGACGTCGACAACGCCGGTCGCCGGCCACAGATCGCCCAGGAAACGCCGCGTCATCGCACGGTGTGCCAGCGCATGTCCCGTACCCGACGGACTGCGGAGGTGGTCCCCGAGCACAACGAAGCGGCCCGGTCCTGTGCAGGCGAGGTCCACGGCGGAAATGTGTGCGCGCACCGCGCGTCCCTGCGACACCTTTCCGGTACTGCGGTAACCGCGTGCGAGATCGAGAACCTCCGGTGGCAGCACGCCCGCCGCGACGATCTCTCCGCGCCCGTAGATGTCGACGAGGAAGCTGTTCAAGGCTCTCGCGCGCTGCTCGAGCGCGCGTTGAAGGTGCTGCCACACTTCGGCGGTGACGATCCGGGGCACCACGTCCATGGGGAACGGCTGGGGGCCTCCGGCACCGCGCGCACGGAAGGTGAACTTCTCCGCGCGCTGCGTATGTCCGATGTCCTCCTGCACCTTCTGCAGCGCCGCAGCGCCGAACCGCGACAAGGCCTCGACCGTGCGCAGGTAGACGGCTCGCGGCGCACCGTCGGCGTCGATCGCTTCGTCGTACGGCGTATCGCCACCGGAAGACCGGTACCCGTGGAACAAGGTGCGGGGTGAGTGCGTCGCGGCCCCGGCCGACGAGGGGCAGCCGGCGGTTTCCGCGAGCAGATGATCAATGACATCGGTCAGTTTTCCTCTGCGGCGCAACACTCTTCGCTGCCGGGCGGCCGAACTTCCGCGCGTGGCGGCGTCCGATGCGAGCTGCGACACCAGGTCCCAGTCGCCGTTCTCTTCGAGTTGCGGCCGCACTGTGTGGACGAACCGCGTGAGAATGTCGACGGCGGGGCGGGGGAGTGACACGTCGAGATCGATGAGGTCGCCCTCCATGCCGCTTCGCGCTGCTCGCCACATCGCCGCCCGTACGAGCGTCGGCGACGGGACCGGGTTCGCGTCTCCCGCTCGCACCGTTGCGACTTCCCGGTCGACGAGGGCGCGGTAGAGACCGGTGACGAGCGTGATGGTGTCCACGGACGGGCAACTGTCGCACACGCGCAGTTCGAGGGTGGGCAGATGCGAGGAGGGGCGCACATCGAAATAGACCATTCCGGGATCGGTGATGACCCCACTCGACACCAGGTCTGCGACCAGTCGGTCGTACTCGGCGGCAGACGACACCGGCGCCGCGGGCCCGGAGGTGGGCCATCGGATCCACATCAGCGGCCGGACGCTCGAGTACCCGGTGTCCGAACCGTCCGGCCAGAACGGTGAGCTCGCGCTGAGCGCGAGGAACAGCGGAAGATGAGGCGTCACCCGGTGTGCCACCCGGATCGCTTCGTCGCGGTCGAAGATCTCGACGTGAACCTGGGTTCCGCAGATCAGCTGTTCATGTGCGAGCAGTTGGTAGTCCGTGAGCATGCGGCGGAACCGGGGAGTCTCGGTCACCCGGATCTCCTCCCGCACAGCCAGCGGGACCGATCCCGCTGCGACCACGCCCAGCCCCATCGTCGCCGCGGTGGAGACGAGGAACGCGCGCTTGGCCTGCAGGTCGGCTCGTAACGCGGCGAGACGGGTATGGACGGCGCTGTTGGCTTCCACGACACACCGCTGCATCTCCGCGACGTAACTCGCGTCGGACAGACGGGCGAGCAGTGCGGGTGCGCGCGGAACGAGACGTCGCGTCCTCACGTCGATGAGCTGAAATTCCTCTTCGACGCCGATCTGCCTCGGATGCACATCGACCACTCTCACGACGGTACGCGAGAGGACCTCGGTCCCGGCCGTCCTTCGGAACCGCAGGTTCGGGCCTCATTGTGTGGGCTGCGGCTACCAGGTGTGGTCGCCACCGATGACCGCCGGGGTTACCAGCGGCAAGTCGCCCACCACGTCGGTGCTCGTCGCCGCGGCGACGAGGAAACCGGGGGTGGTGCGGTGTTCGCCGTCGTCCTGACGCGCGCCCGCGGTCGACGGGAGGGCCCCGGCCATCGACCCACGTCCCGTCGTTCCTGCGATACCCGCCGCACCGGCTCCGCCCGCTGTGCCCGGTGCCATCGCCGCGCCCGGCACAGCCGGGGGGAGGGAGACGGGGTTCGACCCGGCGGCCCCGTAACCCGCGCCCGGCGCCGCAAAGGCGGACGACATACCTCCGCTCGCAGTGGCGCTCGGCACGGTATTCGGGAGGGTGTGCCCTGCGGGAACTGTCGGTGCGTATGCGGAGGGGGTGGTGGAGGCATCGCCACCCGGCGCTGCGGAGCCGGCGAGGCTGGAGACCGTTCCGGTGACCGTCGAGACGGTGTCGGTCGCGAGCCCGGAAAGCGCCCGCGGGTCGGTGAGCGCCGTCGCCACCGGCGCGGGCACCGGGATGGGCGTGGTCAGCGCAGTCATCGCCCCGGTGTGTACCGCGAGCTCACCTCGGGTTCGAGCGACGACGGCGAGTGCGGCGTGCAGGTGTTCGATTGCCGAGGCGATCAGTGCCGCTTGGCCGGGCGGCGTGATCGCCACCGGGGCAGCCGCAACCGCGATCGACACGAAAGAGCTTGCAATACCGGTCAACTCGATGTTTCCCCGCTCGACACTTGCGGTCGCCGCGCGCGTCACGGCGCCGATCCGGTCGCCGCGGTCGGCGAGTTCGACGCTCGCCTGCCGGGCACGGAGGCTGTGATCGGCGGCAGAATCTGCGGTCGAGCCCTCCCACGATTCGGGAAGAGCGTGAAGTGCGCTGCGTCCCAGCGCCGTCGCGTTCTCGAGGAGCCGTGACCCCTGCTGCAGCACGGCCGAGGGATCGAGTGCCTCGACGACTCCCGTGCCGAAGAGCGAGCCGAGTTCGGTGAGTGGCCGCAGGAACTCGTGGAGATCGGGTAGGACCGGAACCGGAAGCGACTGCAGCAGTTCCGTGATCGCATTCGCGTCGGGCAACGGGGGAAGCTCCCCCAGCGGCGGCGGTGTGGGGCACGTGAGCGCCGGGAGCGGCGCGTCGAGCACCGGTCCGACGGGAGATGCACGGAGTGCGTCGAGAACGGTCGGCGCCGGCGGAAGAGCGGTGTGCACGGCCTGGTTCACAGTGCCCCCGTTGCCTGCGACAGTGCTGTTGCGGTGGTGACATCGGCGCTCTCGTACCCGGCTGCGGCCTCGTGCGCCGCGATCCCGCAGGAGCCGTACGCGAGAGCGAGTTGCCCGACGGCGCGGGTGTGCTCGGACTGCGCTGCGCCGAAGACGCCGAGGAACTCGGCGCCGATCAACCCCAACGCCGGGCTGAGCGACGCGATGTTCGCGTGCAGATCGATCGCCCCGGCGTGCGCGACACTCTCGGCCGCGTGCAGATTCGTGGTACCGAATGCCCTGATTCCCTCTGGCACCACCCGGATTCCGGCACCGGGAAACAAACCGCTCATCGAACCCCCCTCGAAGATCAGTGTGCCGAGCACTGTAGCTCGAGGCACCTGCGTCGGCGAGGTGACAGCCGGCGGTCGGCGGCCGTGCGCATCCCGATCGGTGTGTCCTCGGCCGCGGACCGTCAGAACAACGGATTGGGGCGAACGAACCGCTCGTCGATGTCGGGGATCGACCGGGCCCCGGCGAGCGCCATGGTGAGATCGAACTCGGCGATCACGTTGCGGATCACTTCTTCGACCCCGCGCTGTCCCGCGACGGCCAATCCGTACATGTAGGGCCGGCCGAGCAGCACGGCGTCCGCACCGAGCGCGAGCGCGACGAACACATCGGATCCGCTTCGAATACCGCTGTCGAGCAACAGAGTAGGTTCACGCCCGATCGCGGCCCGGATCTCGGGAAGCGCGTCGAGCGACGCGATGGACCCGTCGATCTGGCGCCCGCCGTGGTTCGACACCACGATCGCGTCGACACCCAGATCGACGGCGCGGCGGGCATCGTCGGGGTGCAGAATTCCTTTGAGCACGATCGGCAGGCTCGTCCGGTCGCGGAGGGTAGCGAGGTGCTCCCAGCTCGAGCCCGGATTCGAGTAGATGTCGAGGAAGGTTTCCGCGGCTGCGCGGGGCATCGGGGAGCGAAGGTTGTCGAGAAACCTGCCCGGATAGTTGCGGGTCATCGACATCAGCGTGCGGACCGCTCCCGCTGTGATGTCCGGCCGTTCCGTGACGAAGTCCCGCGCTGCGGCCACCCGCTGCCGGACGATGTCGAGGAAGCGCGGATCCGAGGTGTACTGGGCGATGCCTTCGCCCCGCGCGAACGGCAGCGAACCGAGATTCAGATCCTGGGGACGCCATCCCAGCATCGTGGTGTCCAGCGTGACGACGACGGCTTCGGCACCGCTCGCCTCCGCCCGACGGAGCAGGCTGTCGACGAGGTCCTCGTCCGAACTCCAGTAGAGCTGGAACCAGCGGGACGCCGAGCCCATCGCGGCGGCGCAGTCCTCCATCGGGTTACAGCCCTGATTGGAGAAGATGTACGGCACGCCGGTCGACGCCGCTGCCCGCGCGATCGACAGGTCGCTGTCGCGGGCCATCAGCGCGCCGGCGCCCACGGGGGCAAGCAACAGCGGCGACGACAACGACGTGCCCGCCACCGTCGTACTCAGGTCACGCTCGGTGACACCGTGTGCCATCCGCGGAACAATCGCCCACCGGTCGAACGCGCGCCGGTTGTTGCGCATCGTGCGCCCCTCGCCGGCGCCGCCGGCGACATACGCCCAGGCCCGCGTCGAGCTGGCGCGCCGCGCGGCGCGTTCGAGATCGCCGAACGCGGTCGGCACTGCGGGCCGGCGCCCCAGCGCTCCGCTGCGGTAGACAACGCCTTGGCGGTCTCGGCCGGGACCGGCGGCGGTCACAGGCACGGTGGTTTCGCTCACGAGTTCCCCTTTGCTCGGGCGCACAAGTGCACCGATCCTTCCGCAGAACGGCGGAACAGGACACTACTACGCCGGGGACTTCCGGTAACGCGGCACAGGACCCACGACGACCGCCGTCGCGGCAACGAAACCCAGCCGTTCACCGTCGTCGGCGCATATGCTTCGCAGGATCTCTCCGGACTCACCGACCCCAGGAATCCCATGAACCTCTTGCGTGCTCTCGGTGCCTGCACGATCGCACTCGGCATCTCTGCTTCCGCGACGGCGGGGATCGCCTCTGCGGCAGCGACCGTCCCGTTCCAGATCGACCCCGCATCGTTCGGAAACCCGAACGGGAGCTTCGACGTACCGCCGTCCAGATGCGTGGCCGTGCTCGAGGATCGCCCCGGTATCGTCACCATCTCCGGCGGGAAGCAGGACGGGTGGGGCTGCATCATCGGCTCGGAGGTGACGTGGCTGAACCTGTCGACCGGCGCCTCGGGCACCGCGTGGCTGTCGGACGGGCTGAACGGGTTCCCGCCGAAAACCACTCTGAACACCGGCAGTGGGCAGGTTGTTCTCACACTCAGGTCGACAGTCGGCACGACCACGACCCCCGGTTTTGCCACCTTCTCCGTGCCGTAGGTGATCGGGCGACCCATCTCGTCGTAGATTCTCGATTGACAGGTCATCGCACACATGTTCGACTGTCTGTATGCGGTGGGCGGCTCAGACAGTGGATGCGGACGACGGAGCCCTGCCCGGACTGGATCGGGCGGGTCTCGTACGCAGCGTGCAGACCCCCGAGTTCGAAGGAATCACGTTCCACGAGGTGCTCTGCAAGAGCGCGCTCAACAAGACCCCCGAGGCATCGAAACTGCCCTTCCGGTACACGGTCAACACCTTCCGAGGGTGCAGCCATGCGTGCCGGTACTGTTTCGCCCGGCCCACGCACGAGTATCTCGATCTCGACGCCGGCCACGACTTCGACAGTCAGCTGGTCGTCAAGACCAACGTGGCCGCTGTGCTGCGACGGGAACTCGCGCGCCGGTCGTGGACCCGCGAGCACGTCGCACTCGGCACCAACACCGATCCCTATCAGCGGGCGGAGGGGCGATACCGGCTCATGCCCGGGGTCATTCGTGCCCTCGCCGAATCCGGCACACCCTTCTCGATACTCACCAAGGGCACCCTCCTGCGCCGCGACCTGCCGTTGCTGACACTCGCTGCCCGGCAGGTCGATGTCCGGCTCGCGGTGTCTCTGCCGATCGGCGACCACGACCTGCAGCAGCAGATCGAGCCGGGCACCCCGTCGCCCAGGGCGCGTCTGGACATGATTCGCGCCATCACCGACACCGGGTTGTCGTGTCACGTGATGGTTGCTCCGGTCATCCCGTTCCTCACGGATTCGAGCCGCCACCTCGACGAACTCTTCGCAGCCCTCGCCGCTGCCGGCGCGTCCTCCACGACGGTGATCCCGATGCATCTTCGCGGTGCCACCCGCGGATGGTTCCTGTCGTGGCTCGGGCAGGAACATCCTGCGCTGATGCGGCGTTATCGCGCGCTCTACGGGCGCGGTGCCTACGTGTCTCCGGAATACTCGCGCTGGCTCGACGACCGGGTTGCCCCACTGGTCGAGCGTTACGGACTCGGCGGCCGGAAACTCGAGCATCGGGAGATTCCGCCGGTGTCTTCCGAGCGGGGTAGGGAAGACGCCGGCACGGTCGTCGCGCCGACCCTGTTCTGACTTTCTCCCGGCCGGAAAGCGTTGTCCGCCGGAGCATTGCGGTGTAGCCTCGGGCCGGTGAACACCGGGCCGGCATCATGCCACACACGGATTGGTGATCCGGTGGAGTTCTGATCTCCGCACAGGCGCCGACACGGCGTCGTGACACCACAGTTCGAGGACCGCCTCGCTTTCGTGAGTACCGCAGCCACTACTCCACGAACAGAAAGCGAGGTCTCTTCATGCCGGCTACGTTCAACCACACCATCATTGCGTCGAAGGATCGGAACCGATCGGCCGACTTCTTCCGCGAACTGCTCGAACTCGGGGAAGCCCCGTCCTGGGGTGTGTTCACGAACCTCGTGCTCGACGACGGCGTTCTGCTGCAGTTCGCGGAACCGCCGGTGGACATCCAGATGCAGCACTATGCCTTTCTCGTCGACGACGACCTGTTCGACCGTGCCTACGCGCGACTGACCGCGGGCCGCATCGACCACTGGGCCGATCCGCAGATGACCCGGCCGGGTGAATGCAACTCCGGGCACGGTGGGCGAGGGGTGTATTTTTTCGACCCGTCCGGGCACGCCATCGAGATGATAACCCGTCCGTATCTGTAACGTCAGGGGAGGATGTCGAGTCGGCGATCTGTCCGAAACGGAGAGTGTGATGACCGAAGCGAATGTGGCGGGTGGGCTCCCGATCAGGATCGTCGATATCGGGGATCTTCCGGCAGACATGCTCGACGAGTTCTACGACGATGTTCTCACGCCGTCGTTTCCGGACGAGGAACTGCTCTCACCCGATGCGCTCGCTGCCGCCCTTGCCGACCCTGCGGGGACGATGTGCGCCTCCGTAGCTGTCAGCGACGACGGATTTGTCGTGGGGGGCGCTGTCGGACAGTGGTTTCCGGAATGCAGAGTGCTCTTGACGGTGTATCTCGCAACGCACCCGGGGCGCCGCGGCGGTGGGATAGGCCGGGCGGTGCTCCGGGCCGTGAGGCAAGAGTGGCTACGGCGATACGATCCGCTGCTCATCCTCGGAGAAGCGGAAGATCCGCGCCATCACCGCGACAGAGGGTTCGGGGATCCGGGCCGGAGGCTCGCGTTCTACGTGAACGAGGGGGCACGCGTGCTCGACGTGCCCTACTTCCAGCCGCGGTTGCGGCCGGAGGACGTGCGGGTGCCGCATCTCCTGCTTTTGGCGTTCGCCATCGACGATCGGTCCCGGCGCGGCGACGGTCTCGATGCCGCGCCGGTCCGGTGCTTCCTGGAGAAGAACCTGCTGGCGAACGAGGGCACGATCGGTGACGATCCCGAGACGTCGGCGCTGAGAAACGCGGTGGAAGGTCCGGTCGTGCAGTGGGCGGACCCGCTCGCCGCACACCACGGGAGTTGAGGCTCGGCAGTCCGTTCAGGCGGGGAGGTCGAGCAGGAACTTGTCGAGGACGGCACGTGCGTCGTCGGTGATCGGGCGCGGGCCGCCACCGAGTGCGGTGCTCACATCGATCGAATCGGCCAGGGCGACGCACCGGCCCTGCTGGAACAGCGCCGAGCCCACCGTGAGCGAGGACGTGCCGACGCGCAGTATCCCTGTCGCGATGACGACCTCGTGGGGATAGAAGACCTCGGAAAGATAGTCGATCTCCACCCGCGCGAGTACTGCACGCTCGAACAGTGGGCTTCCGTGTGCCGGCGCGATCGCTTCCATGATCATGACCCGGGCTTGTTCGAAGTAGCGCGCGATCGAAATGTTGTTGATGTGCCCGAGCGCGTCGGTGTCGCTGAACAGCGTCGTGATCGTTCGCTGGATGGGATAGAGATCGAGCGAGGTGCGGCGCGGGTCGTGGCGCATCGGGGAACCGCCTTCGGGTGTCGAGTCTGTGGCGCTACACAACCTAGCGGCCCGCGGCGACGGGGTGTCAGGCGAGTCGGCGCCGTTCGGCCAGACGAGTGCGCACCTTCGCGAACGCCTCACCCATCACGGCCACCTCCTGCGGATCGAGTACGTCGAACATCGCAGCCCGCACTGTGGCGACGTGCTCCGGACTCGCGTCCGTGAGGGTCGACGAACCCTTGTCCGTCAACTCGGCCCAGGCGCCGCGTTTGTCGGACTCGCATTCCACTCGGCTGACCCACCCGGCTTTCTCCATCCGTGCGATCGCCCGCGTGATTCCGCTGCGGGTGGTCGTGCTCGCCTCCGCGAGATCGCTCATGCGCATGCGCCTGTCGGGTGCTTCGGACAGGAGCACCAGGATTTCGAAGTCGGCGGAGGAGATTCCGGCGTCGCGGAGAAGTTGCTTGTCGAGTTCTTTGAACAGCATGCGAGTGACGTCCAGGTAGGACCGCCACAATGCTTGTTCCTCGTCGTCCAGCCACGTCGTCGCCATATGTGCACTATATCCGAAGTAGTTGACTGTGCAACGAACCGTGTGCAACTCTGGTTGAGCAATCAACTACATCGGTCCGGCGTACGATCGCCGGTGGACGGAGGAGGCCGCGATGACCGACGACCGCACCGGCTCGGCCGACCGGTTCGAGCAGCAGCGCGAGCGGATCCGCGCCCGATATCTGGCGCCCCCGGCTACCCGCCCGGCGTCCTCGGCGCGGGGACTTCACCACACGGCGCTCGTGAGCAGCGATGTGGAACGCACCGTCGAGTTCTATCAGGGGTTGCTCGAGTTTCCGCTCACCGAGGTGATCGAGAACCGCGACTACGCCGGATCCTCGCATTTCTTCTTCGACATCGGAGACCGGAATCTCCTGGCGTTCTTCGACTTTCCCGGCCTCGACCTCGGGCCGTATCGCGAGGTCCTCGGGGGGCTGCACCACGTCGCGATCAGTGTGGAACCCGTGCGATGGAATCGCCTGCGAGACAAGCTGGTCGACGCGGGTGTGGACCTGCTCGAACACAACGAGGTGTCGCTCTACTTCCGGGACCCCGACGGAGCACGACTCGAACTGATCGCCGATCCACTCGGCGAGATGTACGGATCCGACGTGCTCTGACCCGATCCGCTCCCGCGATCCCTACGTCCGTCCCTCGATCGGAGGCACCGAATCCATGAGCAACACAGAGGCAGATCCCACCGAGATCCGGTGTTGCACCGAGGATCGCGCGGTCGGCGCCGCGCGGCACCCACGCGTGGAGATCATCAGCGCGCGCGACGTGCCTCTCGGTGGTCCACGAGCCATGCCCGTGCGCCGCACTCTGCCGCAGCGGCAGCGCTCACTCATCGGCGCATGGTGCTTCGTCGACCACTACGGTCCCGACGATGTGGCCGCGACCGGCGGCATGGATGTCGCACCCCATCCGCACACCGGCTTGCAGACCGTGTCGTGGCTGTTCACCGGGGAAATAGAGCACCGTGACAGTCACGGTGTGCACGCACTCGTCCGTCCCGGGGAGGTCAATCTCATGACCGGCGGGCACGGCATCTGCCACTCGGAAGTATCGACGGCCGGCACGACCACGCTGCACGGCGTGCAACTGTGGGTGGCGCTGCCGGACGGTGCCCGGGATGCTGCCCGCGACTTCCAGCACTACGTCCCGCCGGCCATCGATCTCGGCGGCGGGAGGGCGCGGGTGTTTCTCGGGACCCTGGCCGGGTCGTCCTCGCCCGTCACCACGTTCACGCCGCTGCTCGGTGCCGAGATCGTCGTCGAACCAGGCGCGAGCGTCACGGTCGAGATCGATCCCGCGTTCGAACACGGACTGCTGGTCGACACCGGAGCTGTCGAGTTGTTCGACACGCGGTTGTCCCGCGGTGTGCTCGGCTATGTCGGAACCGGCGTGTCCTCGCTGTCGGTGGTGAACCCCGGCGACAGCCCCGCGCGCCTGGTGCTGCTGGGCGGAACCCCGTTCGGCGAAGAGATCGTGATGTGGTGGAATTTCGTCGGTCGAGACCACGACGAGATCGCCGCCTTCCGCGAAGAATGGGAACGGGAATCCGACCGCTTCGGCCGGGTGGACGGCTACGCGGGCGAGGTGGCGCGCCTGCCTGCTCCGCAGTTGCCCCACGCTCGTATCCGACCGCGTCGCAACCCGCCGACCGCAGACGCGCACTACCGACCCCGGGAAGAGAACCGATGAGTACCGCAGCCCACGACATCCGGCTCGACGTTCGGCGCGCGGACGAGCGCGACAAGACCACGATCGGGTGGCTCGATTCGCGTCATTCGTTTTCGTTCGGGCACCACTACGATCCCGCCAACACCCACCACGGGGTGCTGATGGTCAACAACGACGACATCGTCTCGGCCGGACAGGGATTCGACACGCATCCGCACCAGGACATGGAGATCGTCACGTGGGTCCTGGAAGGGTCGCTGGTCCACCAGGACTCGGCCGGGCACTCCGGTGTGCTCTACCCGGGCTTGGCTCAGCGGATGAGTGCGGGGACAGGAATCCTCCACTCCGAGAAGAACGATGCGTGGCGTTTCGACGGGGCGAGCGGCATTCACGCCGACCGGCACGACGATCCGGTGCACTTCGTCCAGATGTGGGTGCTGCCCGACGAAGCGGGCATCACTCCCGGTTACGAACAACTCGAGATCGACCACGAACTGCTGTCCGGGGGTCTCGTACCGGTGGCGTCCGGCATGACGAAGTACGCCGACCATTCCGCGATCCGCATCAAGAACAAGTACGCGGCGATGCACGTGTCCCGGGTCCGGCCCGGGCAGCCGATCGGACTGCCGGACGCACCGTACCTGCATGTCTTCGTCGCCCGCGGTGAAGCGGCGCTCGAAGGTGTCGGTCCGCTGGCAGCCGGCGACGCCGTGCGCATCAGCGGTGGGGGAGGGCAGCAGGTGACCACCCGGTCCGGTGCCGAAATCATCGTGTGGGAAATGCACGCGGCCCTCGGCAGCCCCGCAGCATGACCGGGGTGGCGGCTTTCCCGAGTCGCCACGAGACGGGCACACCGCCACAGCAGAGGACGTCGATCGTCCGAGACGGGGCCGTAGGATCGTGTGGTGAACGAACCGTCAACCGACCCTGTCGCCGCTGCCGTCGCGATACTCGACGAACGATGGCCGCTCACCGTCGACGAAATGGCCGCGGCGCTGTCGGATCGTGGTTTCGGCGACGTCTGCACGCTCGAAACAGCCCTCGAACTGGGCGACGCGTTCGACGACCCGCGAATCATGCACTTGAGCGACGGCCGGTTCGTCTTGCCGCGCAACCTGCTCGAGGGACGCATCTGGACGCACCGCCTCACGGCCGGGGAGATCTCGGCAGACGCGATAGAACTGTTCGACGTGATGATCCCGGTCTGCCTGCCGAGCGCGGACCCGGCGATGCGTGTCGTGATGCCGGGCGAGGAATCGTTCGGAGCACGGGGGTTGCCGGGCGTGGCCTGGGCCCGTCTCGGGGTGTTGCTCTTCCCGGAAGGCTTTCTCTCCGACACCACTCTCGGTGACCTGATCGCGGTGACCTGCGTCGGTGGGGAACTCGTCGTCGACCTGTATCCCGACCAGAATGCCGGTCGCGGGAGTCTGGGCGGGTGGCTGGCCGATCGCGCCGCCCGGTTGTCGGACCCTGAGGACGCGCTGTACCCCGACACCGATCTGTTCGTCGCCCTCGCCGACGACAAGGATCTGGCCCGGGACGCGTGCCTGCCCCTGAGCGAGCAACTCGAGGGGGCCGGACTCGTGCGGGACGGATTCCGGCTGGTGCGGTCCGGCACCGTCACTTCGGCACCGACAGGCGGATACCTGGTCGAAGTAGCCACCGACTCCTTCTCCCGTGCCTTCGATCTCGACACCCGGTCCGCACGGGGCGCCATGGCATTCCTCGCCCTTGCGGGATCGCTTGCCGTCGGCAGCGACAGCACCACCACCCTCGACTCGCATTTCGCGGAGCCCGACGACTTCGCGGGTCTCGCCGACGCGCGTGTTGCCCGGGTGTGCGTGGACGAAGCGCTCGGGCGGCTCGGGTTCGATCCGGTGGTGGTGGCCGCGGCCGCCGAACAGGTGCTGCGGCGAGGACCGCGCCGGACGCGTGCGAGTGCCCTCTGGATCGCCGGCCGGGCCGCCCAGGTGGGCGGTGACGTGGACGAGGCCGAACACCGCTACCAGCTCGCCCTGGCAGAGAGCCCGGACTGGGAACCTGCGCTCGAAGACCTCGCCACGATCGCTGCGATGCGAGGTGATGCGGCACGCGGTCTTCGCCTGCTCGAACGGGCCACCGGGGGCACATCCCACGGCATGTATCCGTTCCTTCGTCGTTTCGAGCCGGTCGAACATCCGGAGCTGGGGCGCAACGACAGGTGCTGGTGCGGATCGGGACGCAAGTACAAGGTGTGCCATCTGGGACGATCCGACGCATCACTGAGCGACCGTGCGGTGTGGCTGTATGCGAAGGCGAGCGTGGTCCTCGACGAACCGCGGTGGACCGGAGTGCGTGCGGAACTCGACGTCGCAGCGGGGACACACGTGGGCGAGTCCTCGGTGGATCGGCTCGTCGCCGATGTCGCGCTGTTCGATGCGGGGGCGTTCGACGAGTTCGTCGACAACTGGTCGGCGCTGCTCCCGGTCGACGAAGGTGAGCTCGCACTGCGATGGAGGGGAGCGTCCCTCGACGGGTTCGTGGTCGAGGCGACCGATCCGGGAGAAGGACTCACCGTCCGGAACGTGCGGACCGGCACCGTGTCCGACGTCCGGGACCGCACGGTCTCCGCCGTCCTCGACGGTGCCACGGTCGCGCTCCGGCTCCTGCCGGTGGACTCGGAACTACACAACTACGGCGGCGTGCACGTCGTGCCCGAGCAGCGTCGCGAGTTCGTACTCGATATTCTCGAGCGTCCCGAACCGGCTCCTTCCGATCTCGTCCGGGCCTTGACGTCCGAGTGACAGGACGTCCGAGCGACAGGACGTCCGAGTGACAGGGTCTTCGAGCTACCGAGAGTCGGCGGCAGCTACGTTGCGGAGGCGAACAGATCGCTGACGGCGTCGAGTGCGCTCGCGCACCGGACGTCGTCGGCATGGAGTTTCTGCATGAGTGTTGCCTCGGTGGGCGAGCACACGCCGTCGAGCACGTTCTCGGACACGACGGCACAAGCGATGTGGCCCGGCGTATAGGTCCGGGTCGTCTGCCAGCCTTGTTGAACTGCGATTGCACGCACCGCCGCCCATTGGGATATCTCCGAAGCATCGGGATAACCCACGAACAACAGGCGTCGCTGGGATGTCTGCATGTGTCGAGCCCCTGTCTTGTGCTGTACCTCAGAGTGGTGCGGCCTGGACTGTGATCGAAAAGTGACGTTACGCACACACCGTGTCCACGTGAAAACTATGACAGACACGCAGCCCTACTCGCCGGTACGGCGTGTCGCGCTCGATCGGTGGGGAAAGGCCAGGTGGGGGGGTATCGCGAAAAACCGCGGGGCCACCGCGCCGGATGTACCGGCGGGGTGGCCCCTGGTTGTGTTCGGGCTCGAGCGCGTGTGCTCGTCAGGCGGGCGCCGCCGCCGTCGGGAGCAACCTGGCGAGGACGTCGGCGAGGGTGATCAAGCCGACCACCCGACCGTCTTCTGTGACCGTCGCCAAATGATTGCGAGTTTCCCGCATGGTGCGCAACGCCTCGTATACAGGCACCGACATGTCGAGAGTCAACGCCGGCCGCATCAGATCCGCAGCGGTGACGTCGGCGTCCGCACGCAGGCTGTCCCGTACGTGCACGACTCCGTCGACATGGCCGTTGCCGCGCACCAGCAGTCTCAGGTGACCCGTGCGACGGGCCGTCTCCTGGATCTCCGGCGCAGTGGCCTCCGGCCGCACGCTGCTCGGCGGATGGGGAGTAACGATGTCGGCGAGAGTGAGTGCCTCGAGCTCGAGCGCGCTGGTCAGGTGACCGTGGTACCTCTCGTCGAGCGTGCCGACAGTCGCGGAATGCTCCACGAGGTGACGCAGCGCATCCGAATCCTGGCCCGTGCTGACCTGGTCGACCGCATCGACACCGACCTTGCGGAGGCACCAGTTCGCCAGATGGTTCAGCTGGACGATGACCGGCCGGGTCAGCCACATGAAGCCACGCATCGGAATCGCGAGCATCGTCGCCGACTTCTCGGGATGCGCGATGGCCCAGGACTTCGGCGCCATTTCTCCGACGACGAGATGCAAGAACGTCACGACGATCAGCGCGAGGATGAACCCGGCGACATCGGCCAGCCACAGCGGCGCTCCCCACGCCCCGAACAGGGGTGTGAGCCAGTGGTGCACAGCGGGCTTGGTCGTCGCGCCGAGCGCGAGTGTGCACACCGTGATGCCCAGCTGAGATCCTGCGAGCAACACCGACAGTTCCGACGCGCTGCGCAGGGCCGCACGCGCGGACCGGCTGTCCGGTGCCGCGTCTTCGAGCCGGTGGCGGCGCGCGGCGATCAGGGCGAACTCCACGGCAACGAAAAACGCGCTCGCCGCGATCAATCCGACCGTGACGACCACGACAACCCAGGGATTACTCATCGTGTGCCGCCTCCTTGTTCTCGACGGTCACGGTTCTCGAGGGTCACGCGGAGCGAGGCCGGCACATGCTTGTCGATGTCGCGGACCTCCGCCACGAGCATTCGACGTGGTGGCCGTTCCTCGTGGACGAGGTCCGCGGGATCGGGATCGAGTGGGATCTCGACCGTGTCTCCGATCTCGGGCAGGCCACCGAATTCGGTGATGACCAAGCCGGCGAGTGTCTCGTAATCACCTTCGGGCAGTTCGTGTTCGAGGGTGCGGCTCACCTCGTCGAGGTGGGCGTCGCCCCGAATCAGCCAGCCGTCGCCGTCACGCACGATGACCTCGGCCGAGGCCGCCGGATCGTGCTCGTCGGCGATCTCACCGACGAGTTCCTCGGCGATGTCCTCGATCGTGACCACGCCGGCGAAACCGCCGTATTCGTCGATCACCAGCGCCATCTCGTCGTTCGCGGCGGTCAGTTCGGTCAGCACGTCCGGCAACGGCAACGTCGCGGGGACGATGACCGGTGGACGGCACACCGACGCAGCTGTGCCTGTCTGGACATCGGCGTCGAGAAGATCGTGCAGATGTACGACGCCGCGCAGGTCGTCGGACGACGTACCGACCACGGGGTATCGCGTGTGCCCGGTGCTCATCTTCGCGAGGATGTCGCTCACCGGTTCGTCGAGGTCCACGACGTCCACATGTGCGCGCGGGATCATGGAGTGTTCTGCAGTGCGGGTGGGGAAGTCGAGGATGCGGTCGAGAAGCGTCGAGAGTTCCTTCGGGAGTTCGCCCGCGTTGCGGGACTCGGCGACGATGTGCTCGAGGTCGCGGGGTGTCGCGGAATGCTCTACGTCGTGGACGGGTTCGATTCGCAGTGCTCGCAGAAGCAGGTTGGACGAAGCGTCGAACAGCCGGATCAGCCAGCCGAACAGCCTCAGGTAGATCGTCGTCGACAGTGCCAGCCACAGTGCGACCGGTTCCGGCCGTGCGATGGCGAGGTTCTTCGGGACGAGTTCGCCGAAGACCATCTGGATGACTGTCGAGAAAAGGACGGCAAGTACTGTGCCGAACACCACACCGACTGCGGTGGGGATTCCTAGTCCGCCGAATGCTTCTCCGAGCCCGCTACCGATGAGGGGCTCTGCGACGTAACCGACGAGAAGGCCGGTGACGGTGATTCCGAGCTGTGCGCCGGAGAGCATGAAGGAGGTGCGTCGTGTGACGGACAGGGCGCGTGCGGCGGAGGTGTCGCCGCTTTCTGCGCGGGCTTTCAAACGCGACCGGTCTACGGCCATGTAGGCGAATTCCTGGGCTACGAAGTAGCCGGTCACGGCGGTAATGGCCAGAACGACGGCGATTCCGAACGCGATTCCGAGGGCGGTCAACACGGGAGGATCCGGGGCTCGGTGACAGGGGGGTCGTCACTGTTGGGCGGGATGGGTCTTCGAGGTTTGCGCTTGGCGCGACTCATGGCTCTCTCTGGTAACTCGCGGACAAAGGGTCTTCACAGGATAAGACGGATATGCCTGCCGCAAAGTTCCCCGTGCGCCGGAAGTGCGATCGTCGGCACACAGGTGCAGTCGTCGTCTCCCCGTGGGGCACGCATCGTCGTGCGGCCTGGGGCACGCATTGTCGCGAAGCGTGGGGCGACCGCACCTGCGGACGTGTGATTTACGTGACGATGTCAGGGGCGCGACGAGAACAACCCTTCGTACTCGGGCGCGGCGGGAGGCGGGCTCTGGGGCACCGATTCGGGCACTGTCTCGTCGTTCGGGTTGCTCGGCTGCAGGAAGAGCGGACCGGTGAACTCGCTGTCGTGGCTCATGCCGTCCTTCTTTCGGACTCGGGCTTTCGGGAACGGGGTTTTCGGAACAGGGTTCTTCGGAACTCGGGGCGACGGAAGCGTTCTCGGCGGTGAGGGTCGCCGGGGCGGGTAGAACGTGCGGGGTCCTGTGACGATCGGGCCCGCTGACGATCACGTGCGCTGGACGATCAGGCGCGATGACGATCGAGTCCGCTCGGATGTGCTTGTGGAGCACGGGTGTTCATCGGGCTGCGTGGTGCGGGCTACGACCGTGCGCTGCATCACACCCTATATGTCGATGTCGGCTACGGCGACGCGACACGGCGTCCGGACGCGCCGCGCCTAGAATCTTCCGGTGCACACCGTGTCCGACACTCTCCGCTCGCCTCGACGACTCACGACCGAGGTTCTTGCCGGTTTGGTGACGTCGCTGGCGTTGATCCCCGAAGTCGTTTCCTTTGCGGTGATCGCCGGAGTCGACCCGAAGGTCGCGCTCTACACGTCCTGCATCATGGCGATGACCATCGCGTTCGTCGGCGGTCGGCCGGCGATGGTGTCCGCCGCGGCCGGTGCGACTGCATTGGTGATCGCACCCCTCGTCGCCTCGCACGGACTCGACTATCTGATCGCGGCCGTCTGGCTCGCCGGTGCGCTGCAGATCGTGCTCGCCGTCGCCGGAGTCGCGAAACTCATGCGATTCATCCCACGATCGGTGATGATCGGCTTCGTCAATGCCCTGGCGATCCTCATCTTCGCGGCGCAACTGCGACATCTGTTCGGGGTGCCGTGGCTCGTGTATCCGCTGGTCGCGGCGGGGATCGTCATGATCGTGGTCATCCCGAAACTCACGACCGCAGTGCCGGCCGCGCTCATCGCGATCGTCGCACTCACCGGTGTGGTCGTCCTCTTCGGTATCGACGTGCCCGACGTCGCCGATCAGGGCGAGCTGCCCGGGGGCTTTCCCACGTGGATGATTCCCGACGTCCCCTTCACCATGGACACCCTCGCGATCATCGCCCCGTATGCGGTGGGCCTGGCGCTGGTCGGACTCATGGAATCACTGATGACGGCGAAGCTCGTCGACGAGATCACCGACAGTCGTTCCGACAAGACCCGCGAAGCGTGGGGCCAGGGTGTTGCGAACTGGGCGGGTGCGCTCTTCGGTGGCATGGGCGGCTGCGCGATGATCGGCCAGACCATGATCAACGTCAAGGAGGGACGCGCGCGGACCCGGATCTCGACGTTCCTGGCCGGCTTGTTCCTGCTCCTGTTGTGTGTGACGGTCGGCGACGTGGTCGGGGCCATCCCGATGGCTGCGCTCGTGGCGGTGATGCTCGTGATCGCGGTGACCACCCTCGACTGGCACAGCATCGCACCGCGGACGTTGCGCTTGATGCCCCGGAGCGAAACCGTGGTGATGCTGGTGACGGTCGGCGCGACACTGGTCACCGACAATCTCGCGATCGGAGTGGTTTCGGGTGTGCTCACGGCGATGGTCGCGTTCGCTCGGCGCGTCGCGCACATGACCCGGGTGGAGACGGTCGACGAGGGGGAAGGCAGTCGCACCTACCGGGTGTCCGGCGAGCTGTTCTGGGCGTCGAGCAACGACCTGGTGTACCGCTTCGACTATGCGGGCGATCCCGAGCACGTGGTCATCGATCTCACCGATGCGGAGGTATGGGACGCCTCGACCGTGGCGACGTTCGATTCCGTACAGCACAAGTACGCGGAGAAGGGGAAGCGAGTGGAGATCGTCGGACTCGACGGCGTGAGCATGGAGCGCCTCGAGCGCCTGTCGGGAAATCTCGACTGACCCGATCGTGTCGGAGTACGCGGGGCACTTCACCGACTCTGGAAACCGGACAATCCCCGCAATAACCTTCGCCCCGAGTCGATCTCGCCCCCCAGGCTGCGGAAGAGGCGGAATGCGGTAACAATGGGATGCCAGTGGCAGACGTCACTGATACGACCGATGTGCACCGCCTGATAGGAGAAGCACCGTGATCGATTTGGCCTTCCTGGCAGATTTCTTCAGCGCCGCCGCGAACCTCTTCGAGGCCCTGAACTTCTTCTCCGGTTCGGCTGAGGCTGCCGGTCTGTAGCGGGCTCGTAGAGCGCAGCGAGGGCCCGTGGGTTTCGACCCACGGGCCCTCGCCGTTCCGTCGTCGGTGGGAACCGGTCGTCCGGGTCATCCCCCGAGATGTGCGACCGTCGCCTCCAGGGTGCTCGCCACCAGTTCGAGGTCGGTCTCGGTGTGCTCTCGGTCCTGCGGCAACTGCTGCCGCAGTTCCTCTCCCGTGACGACGACGAATGCTCGACGGCGCTCGTCGGTGTCGGCGGCGTCCACGACGTGGAACCGGCCCTCCTCGAGAACCAGCACGGGGTCCGGAGACGACGAGCTGAGCAGGTCGCGCAGATCATCGGCCGTCAGATGGGTTGACACATCGTCCTCCTGATTCGATGGGCGGGTACTCGCCGGTGCGTACCCGGCAACGCACGCCCTGAATCGGCGATCCGGTGCCGGAACGTCCGCGCTGGATCGGTGGGAAACCTGACGTGAGTCGACCCGAGCGGCTGCGATACAACTGATTGATGACAGAGACGCGATCGTCGGACTGTGCTGAACCACAACGCGGCGTTCCTCGGCGGTGGAAACAGATCGATCCCTCGCGTCGTGGTGTTGTGCTGGCTTGGGTCGCTTTCACTCTGCCGTTCGGTGGCGCCCGACTCGTATCTGTGGGGGATCGTCCTGCTGGCAGGTGTTGCGATCTTCGGCCTGGTCGACCGGACTCCGAAAGCGCGAGCGTGGATGGGTCTAGCGTTGGGGGTGGCGCTCGCTCTCATCGTCGACGAGGCGGCACTGCTGATCACTCTCGAAGACGTGTACTGGCAATCCGAAGGATGGCCGTCGGTCGCGCCGGCGATCAGTGTGATCGGGATCGTCGGAACGGGACTGGTACTGACCCGGAGCAGATCCGGAAACAATGGCGGGTCCGGGAATAGTGACGGATAACAACCATCCGACCCAATGGCGGAAACGCGGCCGCATCGCCGCCGCGCCGGTCTACAGTTTCCGAAACTGCCGGCGGACGAGCGGGCAGCGACAGTAACGGAGATCCGATGACTTCCGTATCGCGATACGTCGCCCGAGGTGTTCTCGCAGTGGGATGTGCTGTAGCCGTCGCCCTGGGCGCGGCGGGGACCGCTGCCGCCGACGAATGGCCGCCGATGCCCGATTATCCCACGCCGTTCGTGCCGTTCGAGACGAAGAACTTCCTCACCCCGACCGACCCGGGCTACTGGAATCCGCTCGACGCACGGGAGCGGCTCACGTCGCCTTTCGGGACCTCCACGCGAATCGTGTGCACCGCATTCCACGGCGTGACGTACGACTGCTGGCAAGCCGACGAGCACGGAAACCCGCACAAGCTCGTGAAATTGCCCGCGAACATACCCAGCGTGACCGGCAGTTCCATGCCGGGCGGAGGAAACAGCCATTACGTCTATCCGGGGTTCATCCCCGGCATCTGACGCACGCCTGCACCAGGCGGATGCGTTCGCCTGCGGTCGCGTACGGCATTCGATTACGGTCGAAGGACCGCGACGAAGGGCAGCCGCACGATGACCTCGAGCAACGAGTCTCCGCGAGTGGTGGTGGGAGTCGACGGGTCCGAATCGTCGATCAATGCTCTCCGATGGGCAGCGCGACTCGCGTCCGGCCTCGGCGCGGGCATCGACGCCGTAACTGCGTGGGAGCTTCCGAACACCTACGGATTCGTGGCGTATCCCGAGGACTACCGCCCCGACGTGGACGCGGCGAGCGTGCTCGGGACGGCTCTGACCGATGCGTTCGGAGAGAACCGTCCACCGGGTCTACGCGAGCGCGTCGCCAAAGGGAATCCGGCTCAGGTCCTGACCGAGGCGAGCCACGACGCAACCATGGTCGTGGTGGGCAGCAGGGGACACGGGGGATTCGCCGGGCTGCTACTCGGTTCGGTCAGTTCGTATGTCGCCGAACATGCGGCGTGTCCCGTACTGGTGATTCGGCGAGGCGCCCGCGGCCTGGAAGAGCCCGTCGATCCGGCGACCGCCGATCGATGAACTCGAAATAACCTCGTCCGGAGACCTCGGCTCCTCGCCACACCGCCCTGTATGCGAACCCGGTGACGAATCCGCTGCCGAGACCGAACGTGAACTCGGTATCCATGGTCGCGTGCAGATCCAGCCACGCGTGTCCGTCGGCGTCCACGACGACGAATCGGGTCTCGGCCGGTACCTGCATCGGGACTCCGTACGGCGTCGGTTCGGGTGAGTCACGCAGTCGCACCACCTCGAACGAGACGTTCTCGAAACGGGTGCCGTACCTGTCGCGGGACCGGTGCAGCGCGGTGGTCATGAACGGGACTCCGCCGAGGGAGTACCGGCTCAGCAGGATCTGGTTTTCGGCATCGAGATTGACGATCTGGTACACGAAGTAGTCGAGCGGTGCCTTGAGTGCCGCGGGTAGTGGACTGTCGCGCAAGAGATACGGGCTGGGGCAGGCCCCGTATTCGAAGGAACACAACCCGTTCACCTCCGCGGTGGTCCCGCGATGGGTGATCGTCCCGTCGTACTCGGTCAGTAGCCCGAAATGCTTGTAGACCGGGTTGCGGAAGAACCACGACACCTTGTCGGTATTGGTGAGGCGCAAAGCGATATCGACGCCGCCGAGTCGACCGGCAAGCCGGTACTCCGGGTAGCTGCCGGTCAGCGTCAGGTCGTCACCGAACCGGACGAGTGAGCCATCCGGTTCGGCAACGAAGGTGTCGCCGAATGCATAGTTGCCGAAGTGCGCGGGATGGGACGCCGCGGTCCCGGCCACCAGCGCCGCGTTGCGGCGAGGACTCCCGGCGATCGCGTCGTCGTTGTCGAATGCGACGGATCCCGTCGCGCCCACCAGGGACATCATCGAGAAGAACCGGTGCGGCTCCGGGAGATCCGGAATCATGACTCCGAAATGTGTCCATCCGTACCGGCGGGACCGCAGATGCGGCAGGAGGATTTCCGGTTCCGAGAAGGGTTGTCCGTCCGATGATTCGGCCGAATCGGCGATGCGGAGTGCAGAGCGCAGAATGCTCCGGATACCGGTGGACGCGATGCGATGCATGGCCGGGATACTGCCACGTGGATGAACGGGCAGCGTCAGGACACTGCGGCTCGCAGCAACCGCAACTGGCCGATTTCTGCGACGTTCTTCATCAACTCGGCGTCCACCCACGCGATCATGTGGGCGACGGTCTTGTCGGGGTTGTCCGGCCACGGGAACGGCGCGGGGGCGTCGAGATCGGCGTCACCGAGGGTGTCCAACAGGGCCGTCCACTCGTCGCGCAGGCCACGCAGCCAAGCGATCGCCGACGCACCGTCGCCCGGCCACCGGATCTCGGTGCGGTCGCGGGAGTCCGGCCACGGGCATGGTCGATCGTCACCGACCACCACCAGCCCAGGTGCCAGGTGAGCCAGCCGATCGTCGGTACCGGCGCGGGGTCGGGCTCGGATTCGTCGAAGTCCGATACCCGTTCGCCGTCGTCGCCGCGGCGCACCGACCAGCACAGCGGCGCGGGTTCCCACAGGAAGTCGCCGGGTTGCAACTGTCCGAGGTGCAGTTCGAACAGCGACCAGGTGAGGTCGAACTGCCAGCGCAGCACATCGAGTCGGGGCGAGGACATCGGCTCATCGTAGGGTGGCCGCGGTCCGTGGCGCAGCACCCGACCCGCGAAAGAGAGGCCGGCGACCGAAGCGGCGAAGTCCATTCCGGGGATTTTCCCAGGGCGCGGACCGCCGGTTCGGTCGCCGGGCACACGATTGCCGGTCTCGCTCAGGCACGTCCGTGCGCGCCGATCACAGACCGGATCCGGAAAGTCCTGTGATGGGGGATCACCAGGGAAGGGTGTCGGGTGTGCTCGTGGCGGGGGCGTCGAGAAGCTTGTCGAGCCACAGCACCGCTTCGACGAGCATCTCGAGACGGCTCATCCAGTCCATGCCCAATCCGACGGGACCCAGTTTCACACGCGCTTCGGAAGCGCCACCGGCGAGCACGTCGGCGACGGCCTTCATGACGCTCGATTCAGGTTCTTCGAGGCTGCTGAGGTCGACCTCTGCGCCTCCCGTGGTGCGGATCGTGAGAGCGACACCCTCGTCGCCGCGTAGTCCCGGTCCGAGCTTGCTCACCAGAACGTCCGCGATGCTGCTGACGACCCACCGGTAGACGCCGTTGTAGGGAGGCGGGCGCGAATCGGTGCTCGAGATGAGCGCGCCGACGGCCTCGGTCAGTTCGTTGTATGCCTTGCCGTCCGCGAGGGCGAGCAGATACCCGCCGACCTCCGCGTCCGTACGTGTGATGCCGAGTGATTCGTCGTTCATCTCGGTCGGGTGCCCGCGAGAGTGCGTTGCCACACATCCGGTTCCGGAACCGGTGGTACTCACGAGAACAGTGGTCTGCGTCACAAGGACCTCGTACGCTGAGATCATGAAGCACATCAGCACCGGCCCGCACGATGTGACCGTCGATGTCGGGGACATGGTCGAACTGCACTTGAAGGAGAACACTTCCCGCGACTACTGCTGGTTCACCAACCGGGTGGGTGCGGGGTTGGTGCTGCACGACGTCCGGTGCGTGCCCTCCGAAAATCCGTTTCCCGGGGCGTCGATCGACCGGATCTTCTACCTCAAGGCACGGCGTCCCGGGCGCTGGCCGGTGTCACTGCGCATGCGGCGGCTGGCCGACCTCGACGCCGATCGCGCACAGATGACGGTGACGGTGCGCAACGGCGTCTCCGGTCAGCGCAACGCGTCCGGGGAATCCAAGTCGCGCGCCGAGTAGGTGTCGCACGCGTCGACCTGTCCGGTCCGGTAGCCGGCGAGGAACCATTTCTGGCGCTGCTCCGACGAACCGTGGGTCCACGCTTCGGGGTTGACGCGACCCGACGCGGCGGACTGGATCCGATCGTCACCCACAGCCGACGCCGCCGACAGGGCGTCGCGGATGTCGGTGTCGCTGAGTGGCGACAGGAACGGCTGCCCGGTGTTCGGATCCGGCATCGTGTCCGCGTAGTACGCCCATACCCCTGCGTAGCAGTCGGCCTGCAATTCGGTGCGCACCGCACCGGACTCCGGCCCGCGCGGGTCTGCCTGCGCACGTCCGAGGTCACCGAGCTGGTTCTGGATGTGATGCCCGACTTCGTGTGCGACCACGTACTCCTGCGCGAGTGGTCCGGCACTGGCGCCGAAGCGGGTGACGAGGTCGTCGAAGAAACTGGTATCGAAATATGCCGTCTCATCGGCCGGGCAGTAGAAGGGGCCGATATCGCTGGTGGCATTGCCGCAGCCTGTCGAGGTCGCGCCGGCGAAGAGCACGACCTCGGGTTGCACGTACGGCACTCCGGTCTGCTGAGCGAGATTCTCATCCCACACGAGATCGAGGCTCCCCACCGTGCCCACGATGCGGCAGTCGACCTTCGCGTTGAAGTCGGCGCCCGTCTCGCATCCTTCGACGGTGCCGCCTGCCCCGTACCCGGTGGACTCGCCGGGGTCGCCGGAGCCGAGCAGCGACCCGGGATCTCCACCGAACAGCAGCGCGAGGATCAGGATCAGGATGCCGCCGGTGCCGCCGCCGAGCGCGATCTTGCCGCCGCGTCCGCCGCCCCCGGTACGGACTCGGCCCGGGTTCATCCGTGCGCCCTCGTTGAAGGTCATCGCATCGCTCTCTCGTCGCAGTGCCCAGAAGTCGCACAAGCTTGTCACGAGGCGATTCGGCATGCGTGTGCCCGCCCTGTTCTTGTCTTTCGTAGGATTACACCCGACGAACCCGTCGCTGTCGTTTCGAAAGGACTTCCGTGCTGCGCACCCATCTCGCCGGCTCGTTGCGAGCCGAGCACGCCGAGCAGACTGTCACCCTCACCGGTTGGGTCGCTCGGCGCCGCGACCACGGCGGGGTCATCTTCATCGACCTGCGCGATGCGTCGGGGGTGGCGCAGGTGGTCTTCCGCGACCCGGGAGTGCTCGAACAGGCGCACCGTCTGCGCGCCGAATACTGCGTCAAGGTCACCGGCGTGGTCGAGATGCGGCCCGAGGGAAACCAGAACTTCGAGATTCCCACCGGCGCCATCGAGGTCAATGCCACCGAACTCGAGGTGCTGAACGAGTCCGCTCCGCTGCCGTTCCAGCTCGACGACCAGGCAGGCGAGGAAGCCCGCCTCAAGTACCGCTACCTCGACCTGCGCCGGGAAGGCCCGGGCAAGGCCATCCGGCTGCGCAGCAAGGTCAACGCCGCCGCACGGGCAGTGCTGGCCCAGCACGAGTTCGTCGAGGTCGAGACCCCCACGCTGACGCGCTCCACGCCCGAGGGCGCCCGTGACTTCCTGGTACCCGCCCGCCTGCAGCCCGGGAACTTCTACGCACTGCCGCAGTCCCCGCAGCTGTTCAAGCAGCTGCTCATGGTCGGCGGCATCGAGCGGTACTACCAGATCGCCCGCTGTTACCGCGACGAAGATTTCCGTGCGGACCGGCAGCCCGAGTTCACCCAGCTCGACATCGAGATGGCGTTCGTGACGCAGGACGATGTCATCCTGCTCGCCGAAGACGTGCTCGAAGCACTGTGGCGTCTCGTCGGCTACGAGATCCGGACGCCGATCCCGCGGATGACGTACGCGGATGCGATGCGTCGTTTCGGGTCGGACAAGCCCGACCTTCGATTCGGGATCGAACTGGTCGAGTGCAAGGAATTCTTCAAGGACACCACCTTCCGGGTCTTCCAGGCCGAGTACGTCGGTGCGGTCGTCATGGAAGGTGGCGCGAGCCAGCCGCGACGCCAGCTCGACGCGTGGCAGGAATGGGCCAAGCAGCGCGGGGCCAAGGGTCTGGCGTACGTGCTGGTGGGGGAGGACGGGGAACTCACCGGTCCGGTTGCCAAGAACCTCACCGACACCGAGCGCGCCGGACTCGCGGCACACGTGGGCGCGAAGCCGGGCGATTGCATCTTCTTCGCCGCCGGCGCCACCAAGCCGATGCGTGCACTCCTCGGCGCGGCACGCGGGGAGATCGCCCGCAAGCTCGACCTGATCGATCCGAACGCGTGGGCGTTCGTGTGGATCGTCGACGCGCCGCTGTTCGAACCGGCCGCAGACGCGACGGCGAGCGGCGATGTGGCACTGGGGCATTCGGCGTGGACGGCGGTGCACCACGCCTTCACCTCGCCCAAGCCCGAATTCATGGACACGTTCGACACCGACCCCGGATCGGCGCTTGCGTACGCGTACGACATCGTGTGCAACGGCAACGAGATCGGCGGCGGTTCGATCCGTATCCACCGTCCCGACATCCAGGAACGCGTGTTCAAGGTGATGGGCATCTCGGAGGAGGAGGCGAACGAGAAGTTCGGCTTCCTTCTCGACGCGTTCAAGTACGGCGCGCCCCCGCACGGCGGCATCGCCTTCGGCTGGGATCGCATCACCGCTCTGCTCGCCGGGATGGATTCGATCCGCGAGGTCATTGCGTTCCCGAAGTCGGGTGGGGGAGTCGATCCGCTCACGGACGCTCCGGGGCCCATCACTCCGGAGCAGCGTAAGGAGTCGGGTATCGATTACAAGCCCGAACCCGAAGCGGACAAGGCTGCACCTCCCGCCAAGAGCTGATTCGGCTACCGGCTGATCCGGCTGGGTCGAGGCCGCACGTCCTGAGGGGCGTGCGGCCTCCGCTTTCTCTGGGGGGCAGTTTTCCTCTGACCGGCGGAGTTCGAATCGGACGGAAGTCCTAGAAATACCGAATCCAACGCCGACTCGAAACCCCGCCACGAACCCGCCGCTCACAATGCGAGCGCTCTCGGCGTCGTCGTGCTCGCCGTTTGCGCCCCGGAGCAGGCGGGTACCTCGGTCGGGAGATCGCGGTGCCACCGTCGGCACCGCACCGGAGGAGGAACCTGCACATGCCCGACGCAAGCGTGATGATGTACAAGCCCCTTGCCCTGGCGGCGAGTGTCGGGGGAGGTGTGCTCGCGGGAGCGGTCTTCCAGCAGGTGTGGAAGCGAGTGGGGCAGAATCGCCCGAAGCCGGAACCACAAGACCTGTCACAGAGCACCCGCGACGTGCTCATCGCAGCCGCGTTGCAGGGCCTGATCTTCGGCATGGTGAAAGCCGGCGTGGACCGCGCAACCGCGAAGAGCTTCAGCAAGGTCACCCACAAGTCGCCGGCATAGTCACCTTCGGTCCGGAGCAGTGACGTGCGGCACCCCGCACGCCGCCGGGTCCGCCGCGAATACACGTTGAGCAACTCCACCTGGCAGAGTTGACCCGTCGCCGGTGCGACGGTCGAGCGAGTCGTGAACGACGGTGCGCCGACGGAAAGATCGAGAGGGCGGCGCTTCATGCACGACGTGGCCGAGGCGGATCCGGTCGGGGAGTACGACACCCCGTTCAGTCCGCAGTACGACGAGCTACACACCGCTTCCGGTGAGATCCGGGAGCACTGGAGCGAACTCGCCGGGGTGCTCGAGGGCCGCTCGCCCGCGGTGCTCGAGCGCTACCGGCGACGTGTACGCACCCTGGTCGACAATCACGGCATCACCTACAACCCGGTCGACTCGGTGGGCCCGGACGGAGAACCGACCGGCCCGGTGCGCTGGGAAGTAGACGCCTTACCCCTGGTTCTCGCCGCAGACGACTGGGCGGTCCTCGAACGAGGGCTCGTGCAGAGATCGCGCGTGCTCGACGCACTGCTGGCAGACCTGTACGGCCCGCAGCGCACACTCACCACGGGCTTGCTGCCTCCGGAGTTGGTCTTCGGCCATCCCGGATACCTGCGAGCGGCTCACGGAGTCACTCTTCCGGGGCCGCATCAACTCTTCATCCACGCGGTGGATGTGGCGCGGCATCGCGACGGTAGCTTCCGTGCGATCCGCGACCACACCCAGGCGCCGTCCGGTCTCGGCTACGCGATGGCGGATCGTCGGGTCGTCGCCCATGCGATGCCGGAGATCTACACCACCGCCGGCCCGCGGCCCCTCGCACCGTTCGGTCACGCGCTCAGGCTCGCGCTGCGCGATGTCGCGCCCAGCGGTGTCGAGGACCCGTTCGTGGTGGTGCTCAGTCCGGGTGCGCAATCCGAAACAGCCTTCGACCAAGCGCATCTCGCGAGCGTGCTGGGCGTGCCGCTCGTCGAGTCGGCCGACCTGACCGTGCGGGAGGGGAGGCTGTGGATGCGTTCGCTGGGGTCGCTGACCCGCGTCGACGTGGTGATGAGGCGCATCGACGCCGACTACGCCGACCCGCTCGATCTCCGGCGTGATTCGAGGCTGGGCGTGGTCGGGCTAGTGGAAGTCGTCCGTCGCGGTGGAGTGTCACTGGTCAACCCCCTGGGCAGCGGAGTCCTCGAAAACCCCGCGCTCGCGGGATATCTTCGGCCGCTCGCCCGGGCGCTGCTCGACGAGGAACTCCTGCTCGAGTCGGAGGAGACGCACTGGGGCGGGACCGCCTCCGGACTCTCGGAACTCACCTCGCGCCTTCCCGATCTGGTCTTGCGCTCCACCGTCACCGCGGAAACCGTCGTCGGCGAGACCTTGACCGTCGCAGAGCGGGAGGAATTGCTCGCCCGCGTGAAGGCGCAACCTGGCAAGTGGGTGGCGCAGGAACGTGTCGAGTACTCCCACGCGCCCAGCCTCGACGGAACGGCCGTGACGGCGTCTCCCGTGAGTCTTCGGTTGTTCACCGTTGCGCAGCGCGTCGGATACACGCCCATGCCCGGCGGGCTGTGTGAGGTGCTGGTACCGGGCGCCGCGCCGGAAACCGAACCGCGAGTGGCGGCGAAGGATGTCTGGGTACGGACTGTCGCGGGTGGCGCCACCACCGACGCGGCGGGCTCTGCCGCGCCGGAATCGCTACCGCGTTTCGCGGCGCCTTCCACCGAGGTGGTGGCCTCGCCGCGCGTGCTCAACGACATGTTCTGGATCGGCCGCTACAGCGAGCGCGCAGAAGACACGGCGCGACTGCTCATTTCGATGAGGGAGCGTTACCAGGACTACCGGAACCGGCCGTGGCTCGAAGGCAGCGAGTGCTTGCCGGTTCTGCTCGGCACACTCGTCTCGACGTCGCAGCTCAGCGAGGGTGTCTCTATGGTCGACGACCATCGCAACGTCGCGGCGGAGTTCCGCGCCCTGACCGTCGATCGTGCGCGGCCGGGCTCGCTGGCGCAGTCGTTCGGTGGACTCGAACGCGCCGCCCGCGCCGTGCGCGACCAGCTCTCGCACGACACCTGGACGGTCCTGGCCGACGTGCAGCGCGCCCTCGACGACCTCGCGGTCGATCCGGAAGACGACGGCGCGCAGCTCGGCGCGACCCAGTCGGCGGTGCTCAACGGCATGCTCGCCCTGTCCGGCCTCGGCGCGGAATCGATGGTGCGCGACCTGGGCTGGCACGTGATGGACATCGGCAAGCGCCTCGAGCGGGGCCTGGCGCTGGTGTCGCTGCTGTCCTCGACCCTGACCCGCGAGCACACCCGGCCCACCGAACGCGCGCTCATGGAGTCGGTGCTCGCCGCAGCGGAGAGTTCGGTGACGTTCCGGCGACGCAACACCACGGTGCGCGTCGCCGCCGTCGCCCAACTGCTCCTGTTCGATCCGGGTAATCCGCGCTCGCTCGCGTACCTCCTCGATCGGCTGCGCGAGAACCTGGTGGCATTGCCGCACTCGTCGGGCTCGTCCCTGCCGGAACGGCTCGTCGACGAACTCCTCGCGACATTGCGCCGCTGCGACCCGTCCGACCTCGAGACCGTCACCGACGGTGTCCGGGCGGAGTTCGCGCGCCTGCTCGACTCCACCCACGCCGGGCTGACGGAACTCGCCGTCGTCTTGATGAAGGGACCGCTGTCGTTGCCCGGCGGAACCCGGCCGCTGTGGGGCGGCACAGAGCGGAGGGACCTGCCATGACAGTCGCCGACGGATCCAGCGATCCCGGTGTGCGGCGGTACCGCATCGTGCACCGCACCACCTACCGCTACTCGGGCGCGGTGACCTCCTCCTACGGACGCGGATATCTGCTTCCCCGGGAAACCGACCGGCAGCAGGTGCTCTCCAGTGAGGTCACCGTGAGTCCCTCGCCGGCGGACATGTCCACCGGCGCGGACCTGTGGGGCAACCGCGACCTGTTCTTCCACGTCACCGACACGCACGACGTGCTCGAAGTGGTCGGACGCTCCGAGGTCGCGGTCTCACCTCCGGACCCGGGGCGGTTGCGGATGCCGGCGTGTCTGGCGCCGTGGGAAACGGCCCGCCCGGCCGGTCCCGCCGGTGCGCTGGCCGTCGACTTCGTACTCGATGTGCATCCACCCGAGATCGACGACGACGTGCGTGCCTACGCGGAGAAGACGTTCACGGCCGGGCGACCGATCGCCGAGGCGATCGTCGACCTGACACACCGAATCTTCACGGACTTCACCTACCGGTCGGGGTCGACATCCGTGTCCACCCGCGTTGCGGAAGTCCTCGCGGCCGGATCTGGCGTGTGTCAGGACTTCGCGCGCCTGGCGATCGCCTGCCTGCGCTCCCAGGGGCTCGCCGCACGCTACGTCTCCGGATATCTCGCGACCGACCCGCCGCCCGGCAAGGAACGCATGGTCGGGGTGGACGCGACGCATGCGTGGGCGTCGGTGTGGCTGCCGGACGGCACATGGCTGGACTTCGACCCCACGAACGATCAACTCGGCGACGAGCGGTACACGACCGTGGCGTGGGGACGCGACTATGCGGATGTGTCGCCGTTGCGGGGCGTGATCTACACGGAGGCGCAGGACAGCACGATCGAGGTGTCGGTCGATGTCGCGCCGGTCGACGAAGAATTCTCCGCTGCGGGAGGACGTTCCGATCAGGGTGATCGAAACCCCGTGGACATCGGGAACACGTCCGCGGGTGCCCGGTCGTCGATCCCGTGAGACACCCGGTGCGCTGCCGGGACGGTGCAGGTCCGGGCAAAGCGGACGTGCCCTGTCGAGCGTGACCGTCGAAGGTCCTGAGTGACCGAGGTCTTCTGCGAGCCCATTCCGTGACCGAGAACCTGTAGATTGGTCCGTGATGACTGCAACATTGGCGGACCCCGTGTCAGAGGTAGTGCAGGCAGCCGAGCAGCTGCTCACTCGTCGTACCGGGGCGCCGGTCAAACTGGCGGATCCCGTCGACCTCGGGGGCAGCGGCAGGTCGGTTGTTCTCCGGGTGCGGGTCGCCGCGAACCCCTTCTCGTTGCCGCGCACACTCGTGCTCAAGCAGGTGCCGCCGTCGCGCGGTGCCGGCCACGTCGACCTCCACGGTTCCGCGACAGACGAGCAGATCGCGTTCCTGCGCGAAGCGGTCTCCTACCAGTTCGCGACCGCCCTCGCCAAGGACCACCGTCCCGGTGCGGAACTGCTCGCGTACGACTTCGCGACCCGGTTGCTCGTCCTGAGCGATCTCGGCGACGCGACCCCTCTCGCGACCCTGATGCGCAGTGGTGACAGCGAGACCGTCGGCAACACGCTCATGGCGCTTGCGCAGGCTCTCGGCCGGATGCACGCCGCGACCGTGGGACGAGAAGAGGACTTCGCGGCGTTGCTGCGCCGCGCCGACGTCTCGCATGTCGCCGACACGGTGTCCGAACAGGCGATCGACGCAGTGCGCGGTGTGCCCGAACTGCTGGGTACCGATTTCGGTCTCACCGTGCCCGATTCGGTCCGGGAACGGGCCGAACGCGCCGCAAAGCTGTTCACCGGCGGTCGTCACCGGGCCTTCAGCCCGTCGGACCTGTGCCCGGACAACATCGTCGTCGGCGACGACGGCGTGCAGTTCCTCGACTACGAGTGGGGAGGCTTCCGGGACGCGACCCTCGATATCGCATTCGCCCTGACGTCCTTCCCCCTGTGCGTGTGTGCCGTTCCCATGACCGTGGAGCGGATGCGGGCGATGGCCGACGCGTGGCGCGCCGAGGTCGTCGGCATGTGGCCGCACCTGGCCTACGACGAAGTGCTGGCCGAACGCCTTCTGGACGCGCTGCTGGCGTGCGTCTGGCTCAGCACCCATCTCTTCCTGCCCGAGGACCACGCCCGGATCGCCTCGGTACGCGAGCACGAACTGTCGGTGCCGCGAATCGAAGCACTGCGTTCCCGCTGGATGCTGCTCGCGGATTTCGCGGCCGACACCGGCCACGACGACGTCGCCGGACATGCGCGCGAGGTGCTCGAACAGCTCGAGGCACGCGAAGCGGCCTGACGCCCACCAGTCCGGGTTACACCGGCGGTACGGGTTCGACGCATGCGGTGCCGTTCAGCACACGGAAGCCCGCTGCTCGTCGTGCGCCGGTCGACGGGTCGGTACGGTCGCCGAGGAAGAACCATTCCATCTGCACCGCATCCGGGGTCACCTCGAGCACCCCGAAGCCGTGCGAGTCCAGTTCGACGAACCGAACGTGCCGGTTGGTCGACCGCACGACCTCCTCCAGCGCCGGTGATGCCGTGCGCGGCGGGACCCCCAGCAACTCGTCGATGTTGGCCGACGTCACCGACGGCACCACGAACTCGGTGGCGACGGTGCCCGCACCCGGATAGGCGGCCGGATCGGCGGGAATGTCCATCGCCCACGACGTGTGGATATCGCCCGTGAGGAACACGACATTGCGTCGTCCCGCGCCGCTGATCGCGTCGAGCAGACGCCGACGGTCGGCCGGGTACCCGTCCCACTGGTCGGTGCTGAACGGCACCCCGTTCGACGGCGCACCGAGCAGTGCGGTGAGCGCACCGGTCGTGCGCACGTCGAGGGGAGGGAGCAGGAGCGGTGCGAACATCACGGAGTTGCCGACGAGCTGCCATCGAGTCGGAGAACTCGTCAGGCCCGCGGTGAGCCAGGCCATCTGGTCCTTGCCCGTGATGGTGCGGCCGGGCTCGTCGACAGTCTTCCCGTCTACCGGCCGAGCCTGCTCGGAACGGTACGTGCGCAGATCGAGCATCGACAGTTCGGCGAGGTCACCGAACCGGAGCCGCCGGTACAGACGATCGCCTTCCCTCCGGACCGGCATCCATTCGTAGTAGGCCCGGACCGACGCGGCCTTGCGCGCGGCCCAGTCGCCCTCGGTCGCCGGGTCGTGGTTCTCGGCACCGCCCGACCACGCGTCGTTCGCGGACTCGTGGTCGTCCCACACCACGATCCACGGCACGAGGGCGTGTAGCCGCTGCAGATCGGGGTCGGTCTTGTACTGGCCGTGCCGCATCCGGTAATCGGCGGTGGTGACGATCTCGTGCGACGGACGATGCGCCCGTACTTCGGATCCCGTCGAAACGGGGAACTCGCCGGCCGCGTACTCGTACAGATAGTCGCCCAGATGCACCATCGCGTCCAGGTCGCCGCGTGCGGCGAGATGCCGGTACGACGCGAAGTAGCCACCCTCCCAGTCCGCGCAGGATACGACGCCCAACCGGAGACGCTGGACGTGCGCGTCGGCGGCCGGTGCGGTGTGTGTGCGCCCGGTGGGGGAGACGGCCCCGCCGGCGAGGAAGCGATAGTAGTACTCCGTGTCGGCGGCCAGGCCTGTCGCATCGACCTTCACGGTGTGGTCCGCGTCGGCTGTCGTCGACACCGATCCCGAGGCCACCGTGTCGGAGAAGTCGGCGTCCCGGGCGATCTCCCACTGCACCGTGGTCGCGGGGCCCACGCCCGAGCCGGGGACCGCATCGGGTGTGGGAGTGACGCGGGTCCAGAGGACGATCGCGTCGGGAAGCGGGTCACCGGAGGCCACGCCGTGTGCGAAGACAGGCGGAGCCGCCGACGCGCCGGGAGCGGTCGCCGCGGCCAGGGCAGACGTGCCGGCGACCACCGCGCCGGCTCGCAGGAGTGTTCGACGCGTCACACGAAGTAGGGGCACGGCGTCGATCTGACCATGCCGAGGGTCCCGATTCAGGGCAAACGGCAGATATGCACCGAAATGTCGCCGCTTGTTCACCGGGTACTGCGACCGCGACGGTCGGTGGGAGCTTGTAGCGTCGGAGTGGTGAGTGACGTATTCGGTGCGGAGGATCCTTCGGCAGAACCGGACGCCCTCTTCGAGGCGCCGCGCGCAGAGGAACCCGAACCCGAACCGGAGATACGCCGCGCACCCGCAGCGCCGACCGGGCCCTCGGCTCCGCTCGCCGCCCGCATGCGTCCCGCGAGTCTCGACGAGGTGGTCGGCCAGCAGCACCTGCTCGAACCCGGCGCTCCGCTCCGACGCCTCGTGGAAGGTTCGGGCGCGGCGTCCGTCGTGCTGTACGGCCCGCCCGGGACCGGGAAGACGACGCTCGCGTCATTGATCTCCGGTGCGACAGGCAGGCGGTTCGAAGCGCTCTCGGCTCTGTCGGCCGGTGTGAAGGACGTGCGTGCGGTCATCGATGTGGCGCGCCGCCGCCTCGCCCACGGCGAGCAGACGGTGTTGTTCATCGACGAGGTCCACCGGTTCTCGAAGACCCAGCAGGATGCGTTGCTCGCCGCCGTGGAGAACCGGATCGTGCTGCTCGTCGCGGCGACGACCGAAAACCCCTCCTTCTCCGTCGTCGCTCCGCTGCTGTCGCGCTCGCTGGTGCTCCAACTGCAACCGCTCGGCACCGAGGACATCCGGCAACTGCTCGAACGCGCCCGCGTCGACGAACGCGGACTCGGTGGCGTGGTGGACATCACCGACGACGCGCTCGATCACCTCGTACGTCTCGCAGGCGGCGACGCGCGACGCGCGCTCACCGCGCTCGAGGCGTCCGCCGAGACGGCGTCGGACCGGGCCGGCGACGGCGACGCCGTCATCGATCTGTCCACGGTCGAGTCGAGCATCGACAGGGCCGCGGTGCGCTACGACCGCGACGGCGACCAGCACTACGACGTCGCGAGCGCGTTCATCAAGTCGCTGCGCGGCTCCGACGTCGATGCCGCCCTGCACTACCTGGCGCGGATGATCGTCGCGGGGGAGGACCCCCGCTTCATCGCCCGGCGCCTGATGATCCAGGCCAGCGAGGAAGTGGGAATGGCCGACCCCACCGCGTTGCAGACCGCCGTCGCCGCATCACACGTCGTGCAGCAGGTCGGGATGCCCGAGGCTCAGCTCGCTCTCGCCCAGGCCACCATCCACATCGCGACAGCCCCCAAGTCGGGTGCGGTCACCGCTGCGCTGGGAGCGGCGATCGCCGACGTCAAAGCGGGCAAGGCCGGGATGGTGCCCGCGCACCTGCGTGACGGGCATTATCAGGGCGCGCAGAAGCTCGGCAACGCCGTCGGGTACCGCTACCCGCACGACCATCCGGACGGCGTGCTCGCCCAGCAGTACGCGCCCGACGAACTGGTCGGGGTCGACTACTTCCGGCCGACCAACCACGGAGCCGAACGTGAACTGGCGTCGCGGGTGCCGAAGCTCCGCCGCATCGTGCGAGGCGAGCGGTAGGCGGGCGTGACGCCCGTCGTACCGACCGGAAGCCGGTTGCGCCGGGACGTTAAGCTGAACGATGGCCGTTTCGCGCGGCCGGCAGGCCACACCGGGCAGTTCCCGGAACCGTCACACGACAAAGGACCATGACGTGCAGACCCACGAGATCCGTAGGCGCTTTCTCGATCACTTCGTGAAGGCCGGCCACACCGAGGTACCCAGCGCGTCGCTGATCCTCGCCGATCCGAATCTCCTGTTCGTCAATGCCGGCATGGTTCCCTTCGTGCCGTTCTTCCTCGGGCAGCAGACCCCGCCGTACACCCGTGCGACATCGGTGCAGAAGTGCGTGCGCACGCTCGACATCGAAGAGGTCGGCAAGACGACCCGGCACAACACGTTCTTCCAGATGGCCGGCAACTTCTCGTTCGGGGATTACTTCAAGGAAGAGGCCATCGCCTTCGCGTGGTCGCTGCTCACCGGCTCCGTCGACGACGGCGGTTACGGCATCGATCCGGAAAAGCTCTGGGTCACCGTGTATCTCGACGACGACGAAGCGTTCGCGATCTGGCGCGACAAGATGAACGTGCCGGAGGCCCGCATCCAACGGCGCGGCATGAAGGACAACTACTGGTCCATGGGAATCCCCGGCCCGTGCGGCCCGTGCTCGGAGATCTTCTACGACCGCGGCCCCGAGTACGGCGTCGAGGGCGGCCCGGAGGCCGACGAAGACCGCTACATCGAGATCTGGAATCTCGTCTTCATGCAGAACGAGCGCGGCGAAGGCCGCTCCAAGGACGACTACCCGATCCTCGGACCGCTGCCGAAGAAGAACATCGACACCGGTATGGGCGTCGAGCGGGTGGCGTTCCTGCTCCAGGGCGTCGAGAACGTGTACGAGACCGATCTGCTCCGTCCCGTGATCGACAAAGCCGCCGAACTGACAGGCGCGGTGTACGGCGCCAAGCACGAGGACGACGTCCACTTCCGGGTGATCGCCGACCACGCCCGCACGGCCGCGATGCTCATCGTCGACGGCGTCAACCCCGGCAACGACGGCCGTGGATACGTTCTGCGTCGTCTGCTTCGCCGGATCGTGCGCTCGGCGCGTCTGATCGGCGCCGACCGTCCCACGATGGCCGAGTTCATGACCGTCGTCCGCGACACGATGGCGCCGTCCTACCCCGAACTCGCGACCAACTTCTCGCGCATCGAGACGGTCGCGGTCGGTGAGGAGACCGCGTTCCTCAAGACGCTCGGCACCGGCAGCAAGCTCTTCGAAGGGGCGGTCGACGCCGCGAAAGCACAGGGCGAGACCGTGCTCGGCGGAACCGCCGCATTCACCCTCCACGACACCTACGGCTTCCCCATCGACCTCACGCTCGAGATGGCGTCCGAGGCCGGATTGACCGTGGACGAGGACGGCTTCCGGTCGCTGATGGCGGAACAGCGCCAGCGCGCGAAGGACGACGCGCGGGCCCGCAAGCACGCGCACGCCGACCTGACGGTCTACAAGGAACTCCTCGACCGTGGCCCCACCGAGTTCACCGGCTTCGGTGAACTCGTGACCGAGGCGCACGTGCTCGCCGTGATCACCGGGGGCGAACGCCTGCACACCGCATCCGCCGGGCAGAAGGTCGAACTCATCCTCGACCGCAGCCCTCTCTATGCGGAGTCGGGCGGCCAGATCGCCGACGTGGGAACGATTACCGGGCCGGGTCTGAAGATCAAGGTCGACGACGTCCAGAAGATCGCCAAGCAGTTGTGGACGCACAAGGTCACCGTGGTCGAAGGACAGGTGACCGAGGGCGACGCGGTGCTCGTGCAGGTCGACCCCGAATGGCGCAAGGGCGCGACACAGGGCCATTCCGGCACCCACCTCGTGCATGCCGCGCTGCGGGAGGTCCTCGGACCCAACGCCGTGCAGGCCGGTTCGCTCAACAAGCCCGGCTACCTGCGGTTCGACTTCTCCTGGCCCGGTGCGTTGTCGGAGCAGCAGAAGCAGGACATCGAGGTCGTCACCAACGAGGCGGTCGCAGCGAACTACCCGGTCAACACGTTCGTCACCGACCTCGACAAGGCCAAGAAGATGGGCGCGATGGCGCTCTTCGGCGAGAACTACGGCGACGAGGTGCGTGTCGTCGAGATCGGTGGCCCCTTCTCGATGGAGCTGTGCGGCGGCACCCACGTCCAGCATTCGTCGCACGTCGGGACCGTCACGCTCCTCGGTGAGCAGTCGGTGGGGTCGGGTGTGCGCCGGGTCGAGGCCTACGTCGGACTCGATTCCTACCGCCACCTCGCGAAGGAACGGGCATTGCTCGCAGGCCTGTCGTCGACGCTGAAGGTTCCCTCCGAGGAGGTGCCCGGACGCGTCGAGTCGCTGATCGAGCGGCTCAAGGCGGCAGAGAAGGAACTGGAGAAGACGAAGGCGGCCAACGTCGCGGCGGCAGCGGGCACTTACGCCGGCAAGGCGCAGCGAATCGGCGACCTGCTCGTGGTGGCCGAGGCGGCACCCGAAGGCGTCACCGGCAACGACCTGCGCACCCTGGCATCCGATATCCGCGGCCGGCTGGGCTCCGAGCCCGCTGTCGTGCTGCTCCTGGGCAGTGCCGACGGAAAGGTTCCGTTCGTCGTCGCCACCAGCAAGCCCGCGCAGGCGATGGGCATCAAGGCCGGCGATCTCGTCGCGAGCTTCGGACCCGCGATCGGCGGACGCGGCGGCGGCAAGCCCGATATGGCACAGGGGGCGGGCTCGGATCCGTCCGGCATCCGTGCCGCACTCGATGCCTTCCGCGCCCGGCTCAGCGAGCTGGCCGGCTGAGCGTGGCTGACCTGCCGGGCCCGGATCGACCCGGGGCCGACGACCCCGGCCGAGGCCGACGAATCGGGATCGATGTCGGGAGCGTGCGGATCGGGGTCGCTTCGAGCGACCCCGATTGCATCCTCGCCACGCCCGTCGAGACCGTGCCGCGCTCGAAAGACCGCGGTCCCGACGCGCCGGATATCCGGCGCATTGTCCAAATCGTTATGGAATACGAGGCCGTGGAGGTTATCGTCGGGCTGCCGCAGACGCTGCGCGGTGAGCCCGGCAAGGCCGCGAAACTGGCGAGCGACTTCGCTCGCCGCATTCGCAGGCAATTGCCCGACGTTCCCGTGCGCATGGCCGATGAACGTTTCACCACGGTCACTGCGGCGCGTGCCCTCCGCGAGAGCGGGGTGAGCGCAAGGGGCGCGCGGCCGGTGATCGACCAGGCCGCGGCCGTGGCCATTTTGCAGGGTTGGTTGGACGAGCGGAGCGCAGCAGTGAACGAAGCCGACGGAGACCTCGGGGGAAGCCGGTGAACCGGCACGGGCAGTCCGACGACCGTTCCGAACCCACAAGGCAGGGGTTGTTCTCCGACCCGTACGCCGGCAGCTACCGGGGACCGGCGGATCGGCGTGGCGAAGGCGACTACCGCTACGACACTCCGCCGCAGCAACCGCACCCGACGCGTTCGCCGGACGACGACGAGACGAACGTGCTGCATTTCGAGGAGGGGGCGTTCGACGGTCCGCCTCCCGGTCATGCACCCGGCTCCGGCTATGCGCCCGAGCAGAGCGGACAACGACCCGGCTACGCCGACGACGAATACGCCGACGGGTACTCCTACGCACAGCGCGAGGGGTACCGCTACGACAACACCGGCGATGCCTACGACGACACCGGAGACGGATACGACGGCGACGGCTACAGCCGCCACCCCGCGCCTCGGGACGGGAACAATCCCTACCCCGCAGCCGCCCCGGGCCGCGACTCCGCCGCCGCCCCGCGCGACGAGTACGACGACTACGACGAGGACGACTACGACTCGTCCGCGTACGACGACGAGGACTACGCCGAGACACGCGCAGTACCCGCGGCTGTCGGCGCGCCGTCGCCCCGGGGCAAACGAACCGGAGGCGCCGTCGCCCGCAAGAAGCGCGGACGCATCCTCGGGTCGCTTGCCGCGGCGCTGGTGCTCGTCGTCCTCGTGGGCGGTGGTTACTTCGCCTACACCAAGCTTGCCGGGCCCGATCCCGCACCCGACTTCACCGGGCCTGCCGGACCCGAGGTCGTCGTGCAGGTGCAGCCGGGAGACACGGCACAGGAGATCGGCACCGAGTTCGTGGACAAGGGCGTCGTTGCCAGTTCCGCGGCGTTCTACGAAGCCGCCGTGCAGAACTCCGGAATGAACGCCCTGCACCCGGGCTACTACCGGGTGCCGACCAACGTCCCGGCGGTCGACGCTGTTACGGCGCTGGTGAGCGGCACCAGCCGCGTGGGCGCATTCGTCGTCTCCGAGGGCCGGCAGCTTCACGACATCCGCGACGTCAATACCGGCGCGGTGCGCAAGGGCATCTACACGCTCATCTCCGAAGCAAGCTGTTACGACGACGGTGGCACGCCGACCTGCCTGACCTATGAGGAACTCGAAGCAGCGGGCGCGAGCCCCGACCTCGAAGCTCTGGGAGTCCCGGAGTGGGCCCGCGAAGCGGTCGCGAACGTCCCCGACCGGGCACGCCAGCTCGAAGGGCTGATCGCAGCCGGAAGCTGGGATATCGACCCGAGCGCCGAACCGGTCGAGGTGCTGCGCAGCCTCGTCTCCGCGAGCGCCGCCAAATACGACGAGACCGGTATCACCGCAGCTGCCGCGAAGGTCGGGCTGACCCCCTACGAACTGCTGGTCGCTGCGTCGCTCGTCGAGCGGGAAGCGCTGCCTGCCGATTTCTCCAAGGTCGCCCGCGTCATTCTCAACCGCCTCGAAATCGGGCAGATGCTGCAGTTCGACTCCACGGTGAACTACGCACTCGACGAAACGGAACTCGCCACCACCGACGCGGACCGGGCACTCGTGACCCCGTGGAACACCTACGCGAGCGTGGGCTTGCCGGCGACACCGATCTCGTCGCCGAGCATCGGCGCCCTCCAAGCGGTAGAGAACCCCGAACCCGGTGAGTGGACCTACTTCGTGACGATCGACGAGAAGGGCACGACCCTGTTCGCGAACAACTACGAAGAACACCTCGTCAACACGCAGAAGGCTCTGGAAAGCGGAATTCTCAACAGTGGCAGATGATCTGAACGCGGTGGCCCGCAGGGCCGCGGTCCTCGGGAAGCCGATCGAACATTCGAAATCCCCGCTGTTGCATCTCGCGGCCTACCGGGCGCTCGGGCTGACGGACTGGACCTACGACCGGATCGAGTGCACCGGCGAGGAACTGCCCGGTCTGGTGTCGGGTCTCGGGGACGAGTGGGTCGGTGTCTCGGTGACGATGCCCGGCAAGTTCGCTGCCCTGGAATTCGCGACCGAGCGCACCGAGCGCGCCGTGACGATCGGGTCGGCGAACACCCTCGTGCGGGTCCCCGGAGGGTGGCGCGCGGACTGTACCGACGTCGACGGCGTCACGGGAGCGCTGCGCTCCGGCGGGGTACGCGACCTGAGGGGTGGATCCGCGGTCGTGGTGGGTTCGGGCGGCACCTCGCGTCCCGCGCTCGTCGGACTGACCGACCTCGGTGTCCGCAGCGTGACGGTGGTCGCGCGCGACGAGGGTCGCGCCCGGGCCACGTTCGATTGTCTCGGGGACGACATCGAGGCCCGGTGGGTGCCGTTCGATGCTCCCGGCCTCGGACAGATGTGCGCGGAGGCGGACGCCTTGGTGAGCACCGTGCCCGCTGTTGCGGCAGCGCCGTACGCCGACGCACTCGCCCGCGCTCCGTACATTCTCGATGCGATCTACGATCCGTGGCCGACGCCGCTCGCCTCGGCGGCGGAGGCCCGCGGGACGGTGGTCATCAGTGGACTGCACATGCTCCTCAACCAGGCGTTCGGGCAGGTGGAGCAGTTCACCGGCCGGCCCGCACCCCGAGAAGCCATGGCGCGCGCGGTGGGGCTGGACTACGCCTGAGACCGGCGGAGGGGTCGCGCAGCGGCACCGAGCACCGGTTACCGGCGACTTACCGTTCGGCCCGCTAGGTTCCCGGGGGTTTCGTCGCGGCCCCGGGCGACCCCGCGCCGCCGGAGGCCTCGGGTTCGCCGGCCGTCATGATCCGGGTGATCGCCTCGCGACCTGCGGGGCTCGGCAGCCCCCAGTCCGTCCGGTAACCGTAGAGTTCGGCGAGGGTCACCGAATGCCGGTTGCCGTCGGCGACTTCGACGTCGTCGGCACCGATCAGGCTCGGATGTGCCACCCCGCACGCCTCGGCCACTTTGAGGACGTCGCGCCGTAGCGCCCGCAGATAGCCGTCGACCCGGTCGGCCTTGGACGGAATATCCAGGCCCCGCTCGAGCCATCGATTGTGGCTGGCGACTCCGGTCGGACAGGTGTCGGTGTGGCACTTCTGTGCCTGAATGCAGCCGAGTGCGAACATCGGTTCACGGGCGACGTTGAGCATGTCGCAACCGAGGGCGAATGCGGCCACGGCATTGTCGGGCATGCCGAGCTTGCCCGATCCGATGAACGTGACGTCGTCGGCGAGGCCTGCTTCGGCGAACTGACGATAGACCCGCGCGAAGCCGCTCCGGAACGGCAACGACACTGCGTCGGTGAAGACGAGCGGAGCGGCGCCGGTGCCGCCCTCGCCGCCGTCGATGGTCACGAAGTCCACGCCCCGCTCGCCGCTGCGCATCGACTCCACGAGCGAGTGCCAGAACGTCGGATCACCCACGGCCGCTTTGATTCCCACCGGAAGGCCGGTTTCCGAGGCGACGCGTTCGACGAAGTCGAGCATGCTGTCGACGTCGTGGAAAGCAGTGTGCCGGGACGGACTGACCACGTCGTGGCCCATCGCGACGCCGCGGATCTCGGCGATCTCGGGGGTGACTTTGGTAGCCGGCAGCAGGCCGCCGAGCCCGGGTTTGGCGCCCTGGCTCAGCTTGATCTCGATGGCCTTGACCGGCGCCGACTCCGTGAGTGCGACGAGGCGGTCGAGGTCGAACCGGCCCTCTTCGTCGCGGCACCCGAAATAGGCGGTACCGATCTGGAAGATCAGGTCGGCGCCGTGGCGGTGATAGCGCGAGAGCCCACCTTCGCCGGTGTTGTGCATACATCCGGCCGACGCGGCTCCCTTGTTCAGCGCGGTGACCGCGGCCGAGGACAGGGACCCGAAGCTCATTCCCGAGATGTTGACGAACGAACGAGGCCGGAACGCTTTCGCCCGGCCTCGTGGTCCGCCGAGAATCTTCGCCGAGGGCACCTCGAGTGCCTCACCGCTGTGTGGCGCGCCGGACGCGGGGACCTGTGAGAACGTGCGGTGCTTGATGATCGTGTATCCGTCGGTGTATTCCACATCGTTGTCGGTGCCGAACCCGAAGGTGTTGTTCTCCTGCTTCGACGAGGCGTACACCCATCGGCGCTGGTCGCGGGTGAACGGACGCTCCTCGTCGTTGCGGGTGATGATGTACTGCCGCAACTCCGGTCCGACGGCCTCGAGGAGATGTCGTCCGTGCCCGACGACCGGGAAATTGCGCAACAGCGAGTGCTTCCGCTGCAGCATGTCGTACGACGCCACCGCGGCCAGGGCCGCAGCCGGGATGCCGAGGGCCTTCGACCACTCCATGACCTCACGCTAGGCGGAATGAGTCGTCCTCGTGCCCACTTAACCGTTCGTCTTCTCGGCCGGATGTCGAATCTGCCGCCTATCGTTCGTGTAGTAGATGAACGGCCGGAACAGCCGGCCACCTCGAGAAGGATTCGGCAATGGTCCAGTACCTGCTCAGCATCTATCAGCCCGACGGCGATCCGCCGCCGCCCGAGGAACTCGAGCCGATCATGCGGAAGCTGGAGGTCCTCCAACGCGAACTGCGCGAGGCCGGAGCGTGGGTCTTCTCCGGAGGCCTTCACGCGGCAAGCACGTCGACCGTCGTCCGGGCCGGCGGTCAGGGCGTCGTGACGACCGACGGGCCCTATATCGAAGGGAAGGAACACCTCGGAGGCTTCGACGTCATCGAGGCCCAGGATCTCGACGCTGCACTTGTCTGGGGACGCAAACTCGCCGAGGCCACCACGCTGCCGATCGAGGTGCGTCCCTTGCAGTGGGGATCGTGCGGCTGACTCCGATGTCGGTGACGTCTACACAGATCGAACGGATCTTCCGCGACGAGTACGGACGTGCAGTCTCGGTGCTCACCCGCGTCTTCGGCGACCTCGACCTCGCCGAAGACGCGGTGCAGGAGGCGTTCACCGTCGCGGTGAACCGCTGGCCGGGGGAGGGGATCCCGCCGAGTCCGGCGGGGTGGATCATCACCACCGCGCGACGCCGCGCCATCGACCACGCACGGCGGGAGGTCCTGCGGGACGCGAAACACGCCGACGCAGCGAGGCTTCTCGGCGTGCAGGAGGGCGACGTCCACGAGGGTCTCCCCGGACCCGGCCTGCCCGACGACCGGTTGCGACTGATCTTCACGTGCTGCCATCCCGCGCTCGCCCCGGCGACCCGGGTGGCACTGACCCTCCGCCTGCTCGGCGGTCTCGGTACCGCGCAGATCGCGCGCGCATTCCTCGTTCCCGAACCTACGATGGCGCAGCGTATTTCACGGGCCAAGGCGAAGATCCGCGACGCCAGGATTCCCTACCGCACGCCGTCCGCGGCCGACCTTCCGGAACGGCTGGGCGCGGTGCACGCGGTGCTCTATCTGATCTACACCGAGGGGCACACCGCCGGGAGGGGAGCAACACTCGGCGATACCGACCTCAGTGCCGAGGCGATCCGGCTCCTCCGGCAGTTGATCGAACTCCTGCCCGACGACCCCGAAAGCACGGGACTGCTGGCGTTGATGCTCTTCGGCGAGTCGCGTCGCGCCGCACGGACCACCGCCGACGGGCGGATGGTGCTTCTCGCCGACCAGGATCGCACCCGCTGGGACCGGAACCTGATCCGGGAAGGACAGGTCCTCGTCCGGCGCTGCATCGAACTGAACCGGCCCGGTCCGTATCAGCTCCAGGCCGCAATCGCTGCCGTGCACGCCGACGCGGCGACCGCTCCTGCGACCGACTGGTCGCAGATCGTGCAGCTCTACGACCACCTTCTGGCCCTGCATCCCACTCCCGTCGTGGCGCTCCATCGGGCCATCGCCCTCGCGGAGACCGACGGGCCCGAGGTGGCCCTGCGGATCGTCGACGAACTGGATCTCGACCGCTACCACGTCTTCCATGCGGCGCGCGCGGATCTTCTGCGGCGTCTCGGCCGGCAGCGAGACGCGGCGGTCGCGTACGAGAAGGCCGCGACCCGCACCGCGAACAGCGTCGAGCGTGCCTATCTGTCGGGCCGGCACGACGAGCTCGGGCGGCGCCGCAGCAGTGGCGACTGACTGGGCCGGCGCGGCGTCAACCGGACGGGGGAGTGACAGGCACCTCCCCCTCCGTACGTCGCTGCCACGGCCAGCGCCCGTCGATCTCGAGTTGCAGCGACCAGCTGAGGAACGTTCTGATCAGGACGATCAGCGCGAGAACCCCGACAGAGGTGAAGGTAGGGGTCACCGCCACGGTTTTGATGATGTCGGCGGCCACCAGGAACTCGAGACCGAGCAGGATCGACCGTCCCAGACTGCGCCGGTACTGCTCGTAGACGGCGACTCCGGGGGAGCGCACCCGAGCCGCCACCGCGGTCCACGTGGCGGACGCGGCTCCCAAGACGATGGCCGCGACACCCACGACGTCGATCGCAGAACCGACGTGCTCGAGGACCGACGAAAGCTCCATATCCAGCGTTCCTTCCGGTGATCGGCAAGCGCTCCCTGTCGATGCTCGCAGAGTCCGCCGATTCTGCACCGGAACTTCCGGTCGGAGTTCGACGAAGTGCCGGTCGGCTCCGGCGACATCGGACCCCGATCGCCGCAACGACGCCGTAATGCGCAGGCAACTCCGGCGACGTGAGCGCCGCTTACGTTTGCGCGGCCACCTTCGTTCTGTTCGAACGTGGCCGAGGCACGGAGTCGGGAGATTCGATGAACTTGGTGAAGAATTCGGGAGTCCACATCGGACTCGCTGCTGTCGCGGGGCTGGCATTCGGGTTGATCGTCGGGGAATGGGCGGCGAATCTGCAGTTCGTCGGCGACATGTTCATCCGGTTGATCCAGATGTCCATCGTTCCGCTGGTGATGGCGTCGGTCATCGTGGCAACCGGATCGATGAGCGGCGCCGGGACGGGCAAGATCGCCTTCCGGACCTTCACATGGATGATCGGGTTCTCCCTGGTGGCCGCGGTGCTGGCCTGGGTTCTGAGTTCGGTCATCCGCCCGGGTGACGGCATGGTCTTCGGTGGCGAGCTGGATTCGGCGCTCGAGGCGTCTGCGGGTGATGCCCTCGGTTGGCAGGACACCGTCGTGAACTTCGTGTCGAAGAACATCTTCGACGCGATGTCGACGGCGACCATGGTTCCCATCATCGTGTTCTCGTTGCTATTCGGTCTCGCGCTGCGCCAGCACATCACGAAGTCGGGTGACGATCGCGTCCTCACGTTTGTCGATCAGGTGCAGCAGATCGTGCTGACGATGATCCGGCTGGTCATGTACATCGCCCCCATCGGCGTCTTCTGCCTGCTGGCCTCCCTCGCGGGGGATGTCGGGTTCTCGGTCGTGACCACCGGCCTGAAATACCTGGGAACCACGCTTCTCGGCGTGCTCATCCTGTTTGCGTTCTTCACCGTGGTGGTGAGCGTGCGGACCGGGTTGAACCCGTGGAAGCTGCCGTCCAAGCTCGCCGAGCAGACGGCGATCGCGATCACCACGACCAGTTCGGCGGTGACCTTCCCGACGGTTCTCAAGAACACGGTGGAGAAGGTCGGCGTCAGCCAGAAGATCGCGAACTTCACGCTGTCGGTCGGACTGACGATGGGCTCCTACGGTGCCGTCCTCAACTACATGATCGTCGTGATGTTCTTTGCCCAGGCCGGAAACGTCGACCTGAGCATCGGGCAGATCGTTCTCGGCATGGGACTGGCGATCCTGCTCAATATGGGCACCATCACCGTGCCCGGCGGCTTCCCGGTGGTGGCGATGTTCCTGGCAACCTCGCTCGGTCTGCCCTTCGAGGCGGTGGGCCTGCTGATCGCTGTCGACTGGTTCACCGGCATCTTCCGGACGTTCCTCAACGTCAACGGCGACACCTTCGTCGCGATGCTGGTCGCCAACGCCGACGACGAGATCGACCGCGACGTCTACAACGGGCGCAAGGAAGTCACCGCCGACACCCTCGACGTCGAGGAACTCGACGACATGCTGGCGCGCGCCGACCGCGCGGACTGAACCCGTCCGAGCTCGGCCTGCCGGCCGGACTGCGTGGCCTGGCCGGTTGCGGTTCGAGTTTGTCCACAGGGCGCGTGTTTCTCCCCGGAGTGCCGACGACGATGTCGGCCGGAGCCGGGTGTGCCGTCCGCCGCGGCACGCTGGCATCCGTGACGATCATCGGGGGTGTGGTCGCGGGTGCCGCGGTGGGTTCGGCGGTGTACGCGCTGGCAGCACGACTGGCGGGCAGGGTGCCCGCAGCCGGGATCTGTGAGATCGCGTGCGCGGTGATCGGGGCCGTGGCGACCCTCGGCGGCACAGCCCCCGCCACGCTCGCCTTCGCACTTCTCGGGTGGTGGAGTGTCGGCCTGGCCACGGTCGACATCCTGGTCCGGCGGTTGCCGAACATCCTCACCCTCGGCGGTGGCGCAGGGGTAGTTTCCGTCGCCTGGTTCACCGGCCACGGCGCCGCGGCGCTGGCGGGCGCCGCACTGATGGCGGCTCCGATGCTCGTCGTGCACCTGGTGTCCCCGCGGTCGCTGGGAGCCGGCGACGTCAAACTCGCAGTTGCGCTCGGGGCCGCCACCGCCGTCGCCGGCACCCGGGCGTGGCTCGTCGCGGCACTGCTCCCGTCGGTGCTGACCGTGCTGGTCGTGGCGGTCCTCGGAGTCGTGCGTCGCCGGGCTCCGCGTGCGGAGCGTGCACTGCCCGGGGTGCCGCACGGGCCGTCGATGTGCGCCGCTGCGCTGCTCGGATTCTGCGTGGAGCAATGACCAGGGGTGGCGTCACCGCGCGGGCGGCGCCCGTGGAAGGATGACGGGGTGCTGCGTTGGATAACTGCCGGAGAATCCCATGGTCCCGCCCTCGTCGCGATGCTCGAGGGGATGATCGCCTCTGTCGAGGTGACATCGGACGACATCGCAGACCAGCTCGCGCGCAGGCGGCTCGGTTACGGCCGTGGCGCTCGCATGAAGTTCGAGGCCGACAAGGTCACCATCATCGGTGGTGTCCGGCACGGGCGCACCCTCGGTGGCCCGATCGCCATCGAGATCGGCAACACCGAGTGGCCCAAGTGGGAAACCATCATGTCCGCCGACCCCGTGGCCCCGGAGCTGCTCGAAGGGCAGGCGCGTAACGCGCCGCTCACGCGCCCCCGACCCGGTCATGCCGACTACTCGGGCATGCTCAAGTACGGATTCGACGACGCGAGGCCGGTGCTCGAACGTGCCAGCGCGCGCGAGACGGCGGCGCGAGTCGCCGCCGGAACCGTGGCCCGCAACTTCCTCCGGCAGGCATTCGGTGCCGAGGTCGTCTCTCACGTGATCTCCATCGGCGCCTCCGAGCCGTACGTCGGCCCCGAGCCCGGAGCCGCCGATCTCGCGGCAATCGACGCGAGCCCGGTGCGCGCGTTCGGTAAGGCCGCCGAGGAATCGATGATCGCCGAGATCGAAGCAGCCAAGCGCGACGGCGACACGCTCGGCGGCATCGTCGAGGTCGTCGTCCACGGTCTGCCCGTCGGACTCGGATCGTTCGTCAGCGGAGCCGATCGCCTCGACTCGCGACTTGCCGCGGCACTCATGGGAATTCAGGCGATCAAGGGTGTCGAGGTCGGCGACGGCTTCGAGACTGCGAGGCGACGCGGCAGCGCCGCTCACGACGAGATGCGCCCCGGGCCCGACGGTGTGCTCCGTTCCACCAACCGCGCAGGCGGTATCGAGGGTGGCATGACCAACGGCGAGACCTTGCGGGTACGCGCCGCGATGAAGCCCATCTCGACGGTCCCGCGGGCACTGTCGACCGTGGACATGACCACCGGTGACGAAGCGGTCGCCATCCACCAGCGTTCCGACGTGTGCGCGGTCCCGGCCGCGGGCGTCGTCGCCGAAGCGATGGTCGCGCTCGTCGTCGCGCAGGCCGCCCTGGAGAAGTTCGGCGGAGACTCGCTCCCGGAAACGGTGAGCAACATCGAGCACTACCTGAAAGGTGTTGCGGCGCGCCCGCCGCGGTAGAGGCATGGCGCCGCGTGCAGTGCTCATCGGTCCGCCCGGGGCCGGCAAGTCGACCATCGGCCGACGAGTCGCCCAGGCGCTCGACCTGTCGTTGCTCGACACCGATGCGGAAATCGAACGCACCACGGGCCGCACGATCCCCGAGATCTTCGAGCAGGACGGCGAACCGGTGTTCCGGCAGATCGAGGAGAAGGTCGTCGCCGAGGCACTCGCTCAGCACGACGGCATCGTCTCGCTCGGCGGTGGCGCCATCCTGTCCGACCGAACGCGGCAACGTCTGGCCGGGCATACCGTCGTGTATCTCGAACTCAGCGTGGCCGAGGGGTTACGGCGCACCGGCAACAACACCTCGCGGCCCCTGCTCAACGGGGGAGACCCCGCCCAGAAATATCGCGATCTGATGCGCCGCCGACGCCCGTTGTACCGGCAGTCGGCGACCATTCGGGTGCGGACCGACGGTCGCAGCCCCGGCCGCGTCGTCCAGCAGGTCCTCGCCAAACTCGGTGCGGCGGAAGATGCCGCTGCCGTCCAGACCACTCCAGAGAATCGGAGCACCACACCGTGACCGAACCGGTACGCATCGACGTCAACACAGCTCATCCCTATCCCGTCGTCATCGGACGTGGGTTGCTCGGCGACCTCGTCGGCGCGCTGTCCGGCACCCGGACCGTCGCCATCTTCCATCAGCCCACGCTCACCGAGACCGCCGAGGCGGTGCGGGAGGCGCTCGCCGAGACGGGAATCGACGCCCACCGCATCGAGATCCCGGACGCCGAGGACGGCAAGGAACTCGCGGTCGCAGGCTTCTGCTGGGAGGTTCTCGGCAGGATCGGCCTCACTCGGTCCGACGCGATCGTGAGCCTCGGCGGCGGAGCAGCCACCGACCTCGCGGGGTTCGTGGCCGCGACCTGGATGCGCGGGGTGCGGGTCTACCACGTACCGACGACGCTGCTGGCGATGGTCGACGCCGCCGTCGGCGGGAAAACCGGGATCAACACCGAGGCGGGCAAGAACCTCGTCGGGGCGTTCCACGAACCGTCGGCGGTGTTCGTCGACCTCGCGACACTCGAAACGGTGCCCCGCAACGAGATCATCGCCGGACTCGCGGAGGTCATCAAGACCGGATTCATCGCAGACCCGGTGATTCTCGACCTCATCGAAGAGGATCCGGCAGCCGCGGTCGATCCGCTCGGTACGGTGCTTCCCGAATTGATCCGTCGTTCCGTCGAGGTCAAGGCGAAGGTTGTCGCGGCCGACCTCGAGGAAGCCGATCTTCGCGAAATCCTCAACTACGGACACACTCTCGGGCACGCGATCGAGCGGCGCGAGCGTTACCGCTGGCGTCACGGCGCCGCCGTGTCGGTGGGTCTGGTGTTCGCCGCGGAACTCGGGCGGCTCGCAGGCCGGCTCGACGATGCCACCGCGGAGCGTCATCGGACGATCCTCGAATCCGTCGGGCTGCCCACCACCTACGATCCCGACGCGTTCGGCGATCTCCTCAAGGGAATGCAGAGCGACAAGAAGAACCGCGCGGGGTTGCTGCGTTTCGTCGTGCTCGACGGTCTCGCGAAGCCCGGACGGCTCGAGGGACCGGATCCGGCCTTGCTGGTAGCCGCGTATTCCGAGGTGGCACGCCAAGGTTCGGCCGACGCGGGGACCGTTCTGCTCTAGCGGTTCGGTGCCCGAGAGCGACGGGTGGCACGATCGTCGTATGAAACGTGAAGTCGCCGCCGCGCTCGAGTTCGAAGTCACCGAGCCGACCCGGATCGAAATGAAGATCGCTGTGGCGAACCCGGACGACGCCGAGGTTCGAGAGTCGATGCGGGTCGTCCACAACGACGACGAGATCACCGCCCGGGAGGTCGTGGTCGAGCACGGAACCAGAATCCACATGCTCGACTGCGCACCCGGCAAGGTGACCGTCGACTACTCGGCCACCGTGAACGGTTCGTTCCCCTCGGCACCGGTAACCGAGGCCGACCTTTCGATGTATCTGCGCCCCAGCCGGTACGCGGAGGCAGACAAGTTCTTCGGGTTCGCCGCGTCGCGGTTCGGGTCTCCCGAACCGGATGCCGAGACGCTCGCGCGGATCGTCGAGTTCGTCGAACAGCACCTGATCTACACGCCGGGAGCCAGCCGCGGTACCGACAGCGCCGCCGACACCCTGCTCGCCGGTGCCGGGGTCTGCCGCGACTATGCGCACCTGACGATCGCGCTGCTGCGGGCGGTGAACATTCCCGCGCGACTGGTCTCCGTCTTCGCTCCCGGCTGCAGCCCGATGGACTTCCATGCCGTCACCGAGGCGTACGTCGACGGCGCCTGGTGCGTCGTGGATCCGACGCGGCTGGCCCCGCGCTCGTCCCTCGTGCGGATCGCCACCGGCCGGGACGCCGCCGACACCGCGTTCCTCGACAACCACGGCGGCAGCCTCACCTTGAAGAGTTCGAAGGTGACCGCCGTCGTGGTCGGGAGCCTGCCGGTCGACGAATACGCCTCGCCGGTTTCGCTCGGCTGACCCCCCTTCAGCCCGGCGGAGCCCAGGACGGATCGCGGCCGGTGAGTCCGAGCAACCTGTGTAGGGCGGGCGCGTCGCCCGGTACCGAGACGGCGGGGCCGAACAGCGCACCCTCCGTGCGTTGTTCGTCGGACACGGTTCCGGCGAACGCGAGGCACGCGGCGATCTCGTCGGGCTCGCACGCATAGGGCTGCCCGGTCGCGACGGCGAGGTCCCAGCCGTGCACGACGAGTTCGTCGAGTGCGACGAGCCCGGCGATCTCGCCTGGGAGATCGATGCCGCCCGCGCGGGTGGTGCCCGCCCACGCATCGGGATCACGCCACGCGTCGGCGAGGGCGCTCAGCCTCGCGGTGGCAACATCGTTCCAGCCGCCCGGAAGCTCACCCGTCGGGAGTGTCGGTGGCGTGTCGGTGAGGCCCTCGAAGTCCTTGCTCGCCGCCGCGGTGAAGGCGAGCGTCAGCCCGAGCACGTGGTCGACGAGCATCCCGACCGTCGCCTCGGTGCACGGTGTGGCCGCGAGCAGATGCTCGTCGCCGATCCCGTCGAGAACCCGGTCCATGCGGCGTGTCGCTACGGACAAATCGATCATGTCGGTCATCGGTATCTCCTCTGTGCGAAGGTCACCTGTGTTCCGACCGGCGACGCGCCCCGAACTCACCGCGTATCGGTGCGCGAGGGGCTCAGAAAAGTGAGGATCCGGCCGGTCTGTCCGAGGATGGCGTGACCGGCATCGGGCAGAACCTGCACGTCCGCATCGGGGAAGCAGCGCCGTGCACGCTCGGCGGTCTCGCCGGAATCGAACATGACGTCCCGTGTGCCCACCACCACCAGGACGGGCGCGGTCACGGTACCGAGCGCGTCGTCCGGAAATACCGGGAGTTTCTCCGTCCGGGGCCGGAACGCGCCGAACGTCTGTGCCACGTCGTCGAGCACAGGGGCGACCTCGGGGCCGGTCAGGCCCGTGACCCGTGCGACGGCGCGCCGCCGGCCCCACCGTCCGAGCGGCAGCGTCGCCATCGCGGGCAGCATGCGCAGGGGCGTCGCGCGGCCGATGCCGCCGGGGCAGAGGAGAACCAGGCGTGTCACGCGGCCGGGTCGCCGGATCACGTAGTCCAGCGCGCTCCATCCGCCGAGCGACATGCCGACCATCGCGCACGTGGTGATACCCAGTCCGTCGAGCACCTGGTCGAGCCACCGGGCGGGCTCGTCGGTGTCGAGCCGAGGTCGCGCCGGCGCGCTGAGTCCGGGTTCACCGACCAGGTCCACGGCGTAGGTGCGGAAGCTCCCGGCCCACGAGGCGATGTCACCGAGCCACGTCGACGTGTTCGCGCCGGCGCCGTGCAGCAATACGAGGGGAGGCGCATCCTTCGGGCCGGACGCCACCACGAAGGTCTCGCCTGCGTCGGTCGGGATCCGAACGTGCTCGGAGGGCACCGGCCACGTCGCGAGGTGCTCGCGATAGCGCTGCAGCACCTGCTCGGCGGCGGTGGCGGACTTGTAGATGGAGTTCACGACGCGAGGATCCCTTCGATGTAGTCGAGCAGCCGGGCGGTGTCGGCGAGCCCTCCGAGGACGACGACTTTCATGCGCCCGCGTTCCTCGTCGTAGACGGTGTCGATCCGCAGTGGTGGTCCGGCGTCGCGAGTGCCCGCGGCGGCGGTCAGCACCGTGGTGAGGCGGTGTGCAGTCTCCGGGCTCACGGCATCGATGTCGACGATGCTCGAGACGTCGGTGTGGCGTTGTCTTCGCACCGTCTCGCGCGGCGGCGCCGGTACCGCCCTGCCGGTGAAAGCGTCGAGGTCGGTGTGTGCGATGCGGTACTGCTTGCCGATGCGCACTGCGGGAAGCTTGCCGTCGCGGACGTAGTTCCGGACGGTGCGTACGTGCAGGCCGAGGCGTTCGGCGACCTGCTCGACGGAGAGCAACGTTTCTTCCATGAAAATACCGTATCGCTCCCTATCGTGATGTCAATAGGGAGCGATACGGTATTTTGGGGAGGGTAGGAACGGTGGTCAGGTGGTGAGTACCAGGAGGAATCCGCCGCCACCGGCGTCGATCCGCGTCGTGACCGACAGCCCCGGCGCGAGTCGCGACAGCCGGTCCACGAGCCAGTCACCGGCCTCGACCGCATCGGCCTTGCTCGGACAGCGGGCGACGGCGACGCGGCCACCCTTGCGCGTGAGTTGCTCGACCACACCGATGATGGGGGCGGGATCGACGACGAACAGGTGATCGGGCCACGGCACGACGGGTTTGACCGCACCCTTCTTGGTGTTGCACGCCCGGTGCGCGAGTCGTTCCTGGCCACCCTTCGCGCCCTTCTTCGCAGTCGTGATGCTGTCGACGCTCGGACCGCGCGGATCGTTGACCGACATGGTGGCGTCCACCGGCTCGTCACACAGCCAGCATCGCCACGCGTCGCGTTCGCCCACTTCGTCCATCTTGCTCATGGTGTCGACGCTACACAGCGGCGTGAGCGGGTCACCGTGCCGATAGCCCGGGGGCGAGGGACGACCGGCAGGTCAGCGCTCGGGACGTGGCGCGTGCGGGTCGACCGCGGGGAACACCTCGGTGGGTGCGTCGTCGTTGCGCCAGGCGGGGTCGGCGGCCGGCGCGCCCGCAACCGTGGCCGGTTCGCGCTGCTCCCGGGGCGCCGTCCGGTCGCTCTCGTCGGTCTTCTCGCCGCGACCGGCGAAGAACCGGCCGGCGGTCACTGCGGCCATCGCCGGCAGGAACACCAGGAGCACCGTGAACGCGGCACCGGAGGTCAGTTCGAACAGAATCGACTTCACGCCGATCGGGATGGCGGTGAGCGTATCGACGAGCCAGGTGAGGAACCCGGCCACGATGCCGGTGACGGCGCCGGCCGCGAGCCACCGCATCGTCAGGTCCTCCCCGTCGTCCGGGTCGGGGTACGCCCTCCGGTCGCGGATTCCGTCGATGCCGGCCCACACGACCGCCGCCAGAATGACGACGGCCAGACCCAGCCATCGCAGAATCGATCCCTGCAACGGCCACTGCATGAGGGCGGCACCGAGTAGGGCGCGCACGATCACGTGGACGAGGGAAAGCCCCAGTCCGCGAACCAACCACGGTTTCATGTACCCGAGAGTAACGGCTTCGGGCGGGAAAGTGTGTCTCGTCCCACACCGGGGCGCGGGGTACGTTGGGCGAATGTCCGCCGACCACGCCTCCCGTCGTCGCGCACTGCGTGCCCTGCTCGCCGAGCGCGACCTCGACGCCCTGCTCGTGACCGACCTTCTCAACATCCGGTACCTGACCGGCTTCACCGGTTCGAATGCCGCTCTCGTCGTCGCCACGGACGACGACTCCGACGAAAGCCGCACCGTGATCAGCACGGACGGCCGGTACGTGACCCAGGTCGCCGCCCAGGTTCCGGACCTGCGCGCGGACATCGCGCGGGCCTCCGCTGCGCATCTCGTCGCCGCCGCGACCGAACCGCCCGCGACCTGGGGCTTCGAAAGTCACGTCGTCACCGTCGACGAGCGTTTCCGGTGGGACGGGCTCGGGAGCGCCGCGCGTTTCGTCCCTGCGCCGGGACTCGTCGAGGAATTGCGCATGGTCAAGGACGAATACGAGGTGGGCCTGCTCCGTGAGGCGTGCGCGGTCGCCGACCGCGCACTGGCCGATCTGATCGAGGCGGGTGGTCTGCGGCCGGGGCGTACCGAGAAGGAGGTCGCGCGAGATCTCGAGTGGCGCATGTTCGAGCACGGCGCGGACGGCATCTCGTTCGAGACGATCGTCGCGTCGGGCGAGAACTCGGCCGTCCCGCACCACCGGCCCACCGGCGCGGTCCTCGCGGCGGGAGATTTCGTCAAGCTCGACTTCGGTGCCCAGGTGGGCGGATACCACTCCGACATGACCCGCACGTACGTGCTCGGGCACGCTCAGGACTGGCAGCGTGACGTGTACGACCTGGTACTGAGGGCGCAGCGCGCCGGGCGGGAGGCACTCGCGCCGGGTGCGGAGTGCGCCGCGGTGGACGCGGCCGCGCGCAGTGTCGTCGCCGCTGCCGGGCATGCGGATCTGTTTCTCCACGGCCTCGGGCACGGGGTCGGACTCGAGATCCATGAAGCGCCGGGAATCGGGGCGGCGGCGACCGGTACACTTGTCGCCGGTGCGGCGGTGACCGTCGAGCCGGGTGTGTACTTCTCGGGGCGCGGAGGCGTGCGGATCGAGGACACGCTCGTGGTGCGGGAGCAGACTCCGGAATTGCTCACGCTCACCGACAAGACATTAACCGTCGTTTGAGGCGGTTTCCCCGACTCTAGGAGACGCGAAGTAAGTGGCTGACACCAGTGATTTCAAGAACGGACTCGTTCTGAAGATCGACGGCCAGCTCTGGCAGATCATCGAGTTCCAGCACGTGAAGCCGGGCAAGGGCCCCGCGTTCGTGCGTACGAAGCTCAAGAATGTGACGTCGGGCAAGACCGTGGACAAGACCTGGAACGCCGGTGTCAAGGTCGAAACCGCTACGGTCGACCGCCGTGACATGACGTACCTGTACAACGACGGCACCGATTACGTGTTCATGGACTCGCAGACCTTCGACCAGATCTCGATCAGCCCCGAGCTGCTCGGCGACGCCGCGAAGTTCCTCCTCGAGAACATGGCCGTGCAGGTCGCGACGAACGAGGACGTTCCGCTGTTCGTGGAGCTGCCCGTGACGATCGAGCTCGTCGTCAAGCACACCGACCCCGGCCTCCAGGGCGACCGCTCGACCGGCGGCACCAAGCCGGCGACCCTCGAGACCGGCGCCGAGATCCAGGTCCCGCTGTTCATCAACACCGGCGACAAGCTCAAGGTCGATTCCCGTGACGGCAACTACCTGGGGCGAGTGAACTCCTGAGTGTCCGGTACCCAGAAAAAGCTCGGGGCCCGTCACAAGGCCCGTAAACGCGCTGTCGATCTGCTCTTCGAAGCAGAAGCACGCGACGTTCATCCCGCCGACCTCGCGGCCGACCGGGTCGAACTCGCCATCGCGGACGACCAGGTCGCACCGGTCCCGCCGTACGCGCAGACCATCATCAACGGTGTCGCCGACAACCTCGACGAAACCGATCGCGTCATCGCCGACCATCTGCACGAGTGGACACTCGATCGGCTGCCCGCCGTCGACCGAGCGATCCTCCGCATCGCGGTGTGGGAGTTGTTCCACGCCACGGACGTGCCGCCGGTCGTCGCGGTCGACGAAGCCGTCGAACTCGCCAAGCAGTTGTCGACCGACGATTCGCCGGCATTCGTCAACGGCGTACTCGGCCAGATCGTGGTGGTCGCGGACCAGGTGCGCGCCGCAGCCGCAGCCACCCTGGTCCGGCCGCCTGCCGAGGCGCCCTCGCAGGACTCCGACGAGTCCTGACGGGACTTCGGTTCCACCTTCGTTGAGCGGGTTCCCGTGGGCATCGTCCCATCGGAGCCCGCTCACGTGCTTTTCATCCCGCGTTTCCACCGCCGGGGATGTCGACGTCCTGTGTTGCGCTTCACCCGCGCACCGCGCTTTCGGGCAGGTGCACGCTGCTAGGCTCGAACACTGTCAGGCATCCTTTAACGATCCGTCCAGTGAGGCGGAGAAGGAGGTCGCTGCATGACCGTGTCCGAGGACGGGTCCACAGCTTCTACCCATTCTGCGTCTCCCGCCGACGCACCCGCGCGTGAGCTTCTCTCCGCGGCGGATGTGCACCGCACCATCGCGCGAATCGCGCACCAGATCATCGAGAAGACCGCGCTCGACACCCCCGCCGAAGCGCGGCGTGTCGTCCTCCTGGGCATCCCGACGCGCGGCATCACGCTCGCGAACCGGCTCGCCGACCGCATCGAAGAATTCTCCGGCGTCCGCGTGCCCGTCGGATCACTCGACATCACCTTGTACCGGGACGACCTGCGCACCAAGCCGCACCGCCCGCTCGAGCGCACCTCGGTGCCCGACGGCGGCGTCGACAACACCCTCGTCGTGCTCGTCGACGACGTCCTGTTCTCGGGCCGTTCCGTGCGCGCCGCTCTCGATGCGCTCCGCGACCTCGGGCGTCCGGAAGCCGTACAACTTGCCGTGCTGGTCGATCGCGGCCACCGCGAACTCCCGTTGCGTGCCGACTACGTCGGGAAGAACGTTCCCACCGCGCGCAGCGAAGACGTGCGAGTGCTGCTCACCGAACAGGACGGCCGCGACGCCGTGGAGATCTCGGGAGGCAAGACCCAGTGAAACACCTGCTCACCATCGCAGATCTCGACAAGGATTCCGCGACAGGGCTTCTCGACGAAGCAGAACGTTTCGAGCAGGCGTTGCTCGGCCGTGAGGTCCGCAAGCTTCCCACGCTGCGTGGCCGCACCGTCATGACGGTGTTCTACGAGAATTCGACGCGCACCCGCGTCTCGTTCGAAGTCGCGGGCAAGTGGATGAGCGCCGACGTGATCAACGTCTCGGCCTCCAGTTCCTCCGTCCAGAAGGGCGAATCGCTGCGCGACACGGCGCTGACGCTGCACGCAGCCGGAGCGGATGCGCTCATCGTCCGGCATCCCGCCTCCGGCGCGGCGCACCGGATCGCGCAGTGGACCAACGAGTCCGGATCGGGCCCGGCCGTGATCAACGCCGGCGACGGAACACACGAACATCCGACGCAGGCGCTGCTCGACGCGCTCACCCTGCGTCAGCGGCTCGGCGGAATCGAAGGACGCCGCGTCGCGATCGTCGGCGACGTGCTGCACAGCCGCGTGGCGCGTTCCAACGCTCTGCTGCTGAGCATGCTCGGCGCGGAGGTCGTGCTCGTCGCTCCCCGCACCCTGCTGCCGGTCGGTGTGGAGACGTGGCCGGTGCGTGTCGCGGAGTCGCTCGACGCCGAACTGCCCGGACTCGACGCGGTGCTGGTACTGCGCGTGCAAGCGGAGCGGATGAACGGCGGGTTCTTCCCGTCGGCCCGGGAGTACTCGATCCGCTACGGCCTGAGCGCCAAGCGCGCCGCGGTGCTTCCCGAGCATGCTGTGGTCCTGCACCCGGGACCGATGCTGCGCGGTATGGAAATCGGGTTCCCGGTCGCCGACGCACCGCAATCCGCCATCCTGCAGCAGGTCGGCAACGGCGTGCACGTGCGCATGGCGGTGCTGTTCCGGCTGCTCGTCGGTACGGAAGGCAACCTGTCGTGAACGCCGCTTCGGAACACACCCACGGAAGAGGAGATACCCCGGTGACGCCGCAGGTGCTCATCCGCAACGTCCGGCTCTACGGCGAAGGGGATCCGGTCGACGTCCTGCTCGGCGACGAGCAGATCCTCGCCGTCGGACCGGGACTCGACGCCGACGCGAACGTCGAAATCCTCGACGGCACCGATCGCATCCTGCTGCCCGGTTTCGTCGATCTGCACACCCATCTGCGCGAACCCGGACGCGAGGACACCGAGACGATCGACTCGGGTTCGGCCGCGGCCGCCCGCGGCGGCTACACCGCCGTGTTCGCGATGGCGAACACCGATCCGGTTGCCGATTCGGCGGTCGTGACCGACCACGTGTGGCGTCGTGGCCAGGAGGTCGGCCTCGTCGACGTGCATCCGGTCGGTGCCGTGACGGTCGGTCTCCAAGGCAGGCAACTCGCCGAGATGGGGTCCATGGCCTCCGGCATCGGGCAGGTCAAGTTGTTCTCCGACGACGGAAAATGCGTCGACGATCCGCTGCTCATGCGCCGCGCGCTCGAGTACTCGTCCTCGCTCGGAGTGCTCATCGCCCAGCACGCCGAGGAACCCCGCCTGACGGTCGGAGCCGTGGCACACGAGGGACCCACGGCCGCACGCCTCGGCCTCGCCGGGTGGCCGCGCGCCGCAGAGGAGTCCATCGTCGCCCGGGATGCGCTTCTCGCGCGCGACGCCGGCGCACGCGTGCACATCTGTCACGCGTCCACCTCGGGCACGGTCGCGCTCGTGGAATGGGCGCGCTCGCAGGGCATCGCCATCAGTGCGGAAGTCACGCCGCATCACCTGCTGCTCGACGACTCGCGGCTCGAGACCTACGACGGCATCAACCGTGTCAACCCGCCGCTGCGTGAGCGGTCGGATGTCGAGGCCTTGCGCCGGGGACTGGCGTCCGGGGTCATCGACTGTGTCGCCACAGACCACGCTCCGCACGCCGATCAGGACAAGTGCTGCGAGTTCTCACAAGCGCGTCCCGGAATGCTCGGCCTCGAAACGGCGTTGTCCATCGTTATCGAGACAATGGTGCGTCCCGGTCTGCTCGACTGGCGCGGTGTCGCGCGGGTGATGAGCGAGCGCCCCGCAGAGATCGTCGGGCTCGACGACCAGGGGCGCCCGCTGGAGGTCGGTGAGCCGGCCAACGTGGTGCTCGTCGATCCGGACACCGAGTGGACGGTGCACGGGCCGGACCTGGCGAGCATCGCCGGCAACACCCCGTACGAGGACATGACCTTGCCGGGACGGGTCACCGCGACAGTGCTGCGCGGCCGGATCACCGCCCGCGACGGCGCGGTATACCCCCGGACCGACGGAAAGTAGGAACACGAGATGGACCGGATAGTGCTCACCGTCGGATTCCTGGCGTTGTGGGTCGTGCTCGTACTGCTGATGTGGAAGGGCTGGCGCGGCCGGGCCCGACGACAGCAGGACGCGATCGGGGAACTGCCGGTGGTGCCCGCGGAACTGGGGGAGCGGCTCATCGAGCCGAGCACGGGCCTGTACGTCGGCAGCACGCTGGCGCCGAGCTGGCAGGACCGCGTGGCGGTGGGCGACCTCGGCTTCCGCGCCAGTTCCGAACTGAGCCGGTACCGGACGGGAGTGCTTCTGGAACGGCACGGCGCGTCGCCGATCTGGATTCCCGAGGAGTCGATCCGCGCGATCCGGACCGAACGCGGCTTGGCGGGCAAGGTCATGACGAAGGACGGCGTGCTCGTGATCCGGTGGCAGCTGCCGTCGGGGACCGAGGTCGACACGGGCTTCCGTGGGGACGACAAGTCGATCTATCCACAATGGACTCGGGAACAGACTCGGGACGAGAACGAAAAGTGACGATCACAACGACGATGACGATCACAGCGACGACGAACATCACGAAGACGAACACGACACGCGAGATTTCCGCCCGTACGGCCGGTTCTGGTGCGGTCGAGAAGAACGGAGACAACGCATGAGCGGCGGAACATTCGGAGCCGGCACCGCGGTGCTGGTCCTCGAAGACGGACGGGTTTTCCGTGGCACGCCTTTCGGTGCGGTCGGACAGACCCTCGGCGAGGCCGTGTTCAGCACGGGCATGACCGGATACCAGGAAACACTCACCGACCCCAGCTACCACCGGCAGATCGTCGTGGCCACCGCGCCGCAGATCGGCAACACCGGCTGGAACCACGAGGACAACGAGTCCGTCGGGCCCACCGGTGACGCCGCAGATTCGAAGATCTGGGTGGCCGGGTTCGTGGTGCGGGACCCGTCGCGACGTGTCTCGAGCTGGCGGGCGAGCGGATCGCTGCAGGACGAACTCGCGCGGCAGAACGTCGTCGGGCTCGCGGGGATCGACACCCGCGCACTCGTGCGGCACCTGCGCACCCGCGGCTCGATGCGGGCCGGCGTGTTCTCCGGCGACGCTCTCGTGTGGAAGGGCGACGACCTCGACGTCGACGCACTCCTCGACCGGGTCAAGAGCCAGCCGTCGATGCTCGGCGCCGACCTCGCCGGTGAAGTGAGCACCAGCAGTGGATACGTGGTCGAACCCACCGGCGGCGACCCGCGCTTCACCGTTGCCGCGATCGACCTGGGCATCAAGACCAACACGCCGCGGATGTTCGCCGAACGCGGCATCCGCGTGCACGTGCTGCCGTCCAGCGCGACGCTCCACGACATCCTGGACCTGAAGGCCGACGGTGTGTTCCTGTCCAACGGCCCCGGCGACCCGGCGACCGCGGACGGGGCAGTGCACCTGACCAAGGAGGTGCTCGGACAGGGCCTGCCGCTGTTCGGCATCTGCTTCGGAAACCAGATCCTCGGCCGTGCGCTCGGCCTGAACACCTACAAGATGAAGTTCGGTCACCGCGGCATCAACATCCCGGTCGTCGAACACGAGACCGGCCGCATCGCCATCACCGCGCAGAACCACGGTTTCGCGCTCGAAGGTGAAGCGGGCCAGGAGTTCGATACTCCGTTCGGCCGCGCGGTGATCAGCCATACGTGCGCCAACGACGGTGCCGTCGAAGGCGTCAAGCTCGCCGACGGTTCCGCGTTCTCCGTGCAGTACCACCCGGAGGCAGCGGCCGGGCCGCACGACGCCTCCTACCTGTTCGACCGTTTCACCCGCATGCTCGAGGGAGAGAAGAACTGATGCCACGCCGTACCGATCTCTCTCACATCCTGGTCATCGGCTCCGGCCCGATCGTCATCGGGCAGGCCTGCGAGTTCGACTACTCCGGCACCCAGGCGTGCCGGGTCCTCCGCGAGGAGGGCATGCGCGTCTCGCTGGTCAACTCCAACCCGGCGACGATCATGACCGACCCGGAGTTCGCCGACGCGACCTACATCGAGCCGATCACCGCCGAGTACGTCGAGAAGGTCATCGCCGCGGAAGCTGCGAACGGCACTCCGATCGACGCGGTGCTCGCGACGCTCGGCGGCCAGACCGCGCTCAACACCGCCGTTGCGCTGTCCGAGCAGGGCATCCTCGACAAGTACGACATCGAGCTGATCGGCGCGGACTTCGACGCGATCCAGCGCGGCGAGGACCGGCAGAAGTTCAAGGACATCGTGGCCAAGTGCGGTGGCGAGTCCGCCCGCTCCGCGGTCTGCTACACGATGGACGAGGTCCGCGCGACCGTCGCCGAACTCGGATACCCGGTCGTGGTGCGCCCGTCGTTCACGATGGGCGGCCTCGGCTCCGGCATGGCGTACAACGAAGCCGACCTCGAGCGCATCGCCGGTGGCGGTCTCGCCGCGTCGCCGACCGCGAACGTGCTGATCGAGGAGTCGATCCTCGGCTGGAAGGAATACGAACTCGAGCTGATGCGGGACGGTCGCGACAACGTCGTGATCGTGTGCTCGATCGAGAACGTCGATCCGGTCGGTGTGCACACCGGTGACTCGATCACCGTGGCACCGGCGATGACGCTCACGGACCGCGAATACCAGAAGATGCGCGACCTCTCGATCGCCATCCTGCGTGAGGTCGGCGTCGAGACCGGCGGCTGCAACATCCAGTTCGCCATGGACCCGAGCGACGGCCGCCTCGTCGTCATCGAGATGAACCCGCGCGTGTCGCGGTCGTCGGCGCTCGCGTCGAAGGCCACCGGCTACCCGATCGCGAAGATGGCCGCCAAGCTCGCCATCGGTTACACACTCGACGAGATCGTCAACGACATCACCAAGGAAACGCCCGCGTGCTTCGAGCCGACGCTCGACTACGTCGTGGTCAAGGCTCCGCGGTTCGCGTTCGAGAAGTTCCCGGGCGCAGACGGCACCCTCACCACCACGATGAAGTCGGTGGGCGAAGCGATGTCGATCGGCCGCAACTTCGCCGAGGCCTTCGGCAAGGTGCTGCGTTCGCTCGAGACCAAGCGTGCCGGATTCTGGACCGGCCCGGAGGTCGAGGGGTCGCTCGACGAGCTGCTGAAGGCGATCGAGACGCCCACCGACGGCCGGATCTACCAGGTCGCCCAGGCGTTCGAGCTGGGTGCGACCCTCGAGCAGGTCTTCGAGGCCACCAAGATCGACCCGTGGTTCCTCGAGGAGATTTCGCAGATCGTCGGGATGGGGGACAAGGTCCGCGCCGCCGAGACGTTCGGTGCCGAGGATCTGCGTTACGTCAAGCACCACGGTTTCTCCGACCGCCAGATCGCGGCGCTGCGTCCGAGCCAGTTCGCGGACGAGGACGCGGTCCGCGCGCTGCGCAACGAGCTCGGCGTGCATCCGGTGTACAAGACGGTCGACACCTGTGCGGCGGAGTTCGAGGCGAAGACCCCGTACCACTATTCGACCTACGAGCTCGATCCGAACGCGGAGACCGAGGTCGCGCCGCAGCCCGACAAGCCGAAGGTGCTGATCCTCGGCTCGGGTCCGAACCGCATCGGCCAGGGCATCGAGTTCGACTACTCGTGCGTGCACGCGGCACTGACGCTCTCGGATGCCGGCTACGAGACCGTGATGGTCAACTGCAACCCCGAGACGGTCTCCACCGACTACGACACCGCCGACCGCCTGTACTTCGAGCCGCTCACCTTCGAGGACGTCCTCGAGGTGTACCGGGCGGAGTGCGAGTCCGGCACGGTCGCCGGGGTCATCGTGCAGCTCGGCGGACAGACGCCGCTGGGGCTTGCGCGGCGGCTGAAGGCGGCGGGAGTCCCGATCGTGGGGACCAGCCCCGAGGCGATCGACCTCGCCGAGGACCGCGGCGAGTTCGGACGGGTGCTCGAAGAGGCCGGTCTGCCCGCCGCGAAGTACGGCACCGCCACCACCTTCGACGGTGCTCGTGACATCGCGGCCGAGATCGGTTACCCCGTGCTCGTGCGCCCGTCGTACGTGCTCGGCGGCCGCGGCATGGAGATCGTCTACGACGAGAAGTCGCTCGCGGACTACATCTCCCGCGCCACGGAGATCTCCGACGACCGCCCGGTCCTCGTGGACCGCTTCCTCGACGACGCGGTCGAGATCGACGTGGACGCCCTGTGCGACGGCACCGACGTCTACATCGGCGGGATCATGGAACACATCGAGGAAGCCGGAATCCACTCCGGTGACTCCGCGTGTGCCCTGCCGCCGATCACCCTCGGACGCTCCGACATCGAGAACGTGCGCCGCTCGACGGCAGCGCTCGCGGCCGGGATCGGGGTCAAGGGCCTGCTCAACGTCCAGTACGCGCTCAAGGACGACATCCTGTATGTCCTGGAGGCCAATCCTCGGGCGAGCCGCACCGTGCCGTTCGTGTCCAAGGCCACCGCGGTCCAGCTCGCCAAGGCGTGCGCTCGGGTGATGCTCGGTGAGTCCATCGCCGAACTGCGCGAGGCCGGGATTCTGCCGGCCGAGGGCGACGGCAGCGTGATTCCGCTCGGGGCACCGGTAGCCGTGAAGGAAGCGGTGCTGCCGTTCAACCGGTTCCGCCGCGCCGACGGAACCGGTATCGACACGTTGCTCAGCCCGGAGATGAAGTCCACCGGCGAAGTGATGGGCATCGACGACGATTTCGGTACGGCGTTCGCGAAGAGCCAGACCGCCGCCTACGGATCGCTGCCCACCTCGGGCACGGTGTTCGTCTCGCTCGCGAACAAGGACAAGCGGTCGATGATCTTCCCGGTCAAGCACCTCGCCGACCTCGGATTCCACATCGCTGCCACCGTCGGGACCGCAGAGGTCCTGCGCCGCAACGGTGTTCCCTGCGAACACGTCTACAAGGTGTCCGAGGAGGAACGCCCCGAAGGTGCACCGGACGTGGTCGATCGCATTCGTGCCGGCGACATCGCCATGGTGATCAACACGCCGTGGGGTAATTCCGGACCCCGCGTCGACGGGTACGAGATCCGCAGCGCGGCTGTCGCGGCGAACATTCCGTGCATCACGACGGTGCAGGGTGCGTCGGCGGCGGTGCAGGGCATCGAGGCAGCCATCCGCGGTGACATCGGCGTCAGCTCGATTCAGCGGATGCACGCACGACTGCGCGAAGCCGCGGTCGCCGGACAGTCGTGACCACGTTCGGAGGGCGGCTCGCGGATGCGCTCGCGAGCCGCGGGCCGCTCTGCGTGGGCATCGACCCGCATCCGCAATTGCTGACGGCGTGGGGTCTCGGAGTCGACGCCGACGGACTCGACAAGTTCAGCGAGCTGTGTGTGGAAGCGTTCGACGGGGTCGTCGCCGTGGTCAAGCCGCAGGTCGCGTTCTTCGAGGCGTTCGGTTCGGCGGGTCTGGAAGTTCTCGAACGCACCATCGCCGTACTGCGCGGTTCCGGGACGCTCGTCGTCGCCGACGCCAAACGCGGTGATATCGGCTCCACCATGGACGCGTACGCCCGCACCTGGCTCGCCGACGAGTCGCCGCTGTGCTCGGACGCGGTGACCGTCTCGCCCTATCTCGGTTTCGGTGCGCTCGCTCCGGCACTCGATCTGGCGGCGCAGACGGGCCGTGGGATCTTCGTGCTGGCAGCGACCTCGAATCCGGAGGGAGCGCAGGTGCAGCGGGCCCGGCTCGACGACGGTCGCACCGTCGCTCAGGCGATGGTCGACGAGGCCGCGGCGTGCAATACCGGAGCCGGCCGCCTCGGGTCGGTCGGTGTGGTGGTCGGCGCGACGCTGACCGACGCTCCCGACTTGCGGGCCTTGAACGGCCCCATCCTGATGCCGGGAGTGGGGGCGCAGGGCGGAACCGCCGACGACGTCCGACGGCTCGCAGCGGGCAATCTGAGGGCCGTGGTGCCGAACGTGTCCCGGGAGGTGCTGCGCGCGGGACCGTCCGTCTCCGCGTTGCGGGAGGCTGTCGCCCGCACGGTCGAACGATTCGCGTTCCTTCAGGACTAGTTCCTCCACGACCGAGTCCCTCGAGGGCTGAGGGGGCCGAGGTCCGTACGTGCACGTGTACGGTCCTTGACCTGCGGATCCGCGCGCCGCGACACGCGGAACCGCAAGATTTTTTTCCGGGGTTCTCGATGACACCCTCCACGGCCGGCAGTGATCTTGCGCGCTCACCCGGCGGTGGCGGCGTGTATGTCCATCGAGACGCCGTGACCTGCGACTTTTCACCGTTCGGGCAGGTCGGCTCGCAAAATTCGCGGGATCTTCCGGCGGCGTGTGGGCCCCGGAATCGGCACGCACTACCGCACGGATTTTCGAGCGTCACGGCGGGGGGGCGGTTCGCATTCGACGGAAGTCGTGAGTACGGTCGCTATCGCCGCTGGTTACAGCGGTGAAGACTGAATTCCAACGATGAGACGGAGGAACCGTGGCCCTTCCCCAGCTGACCGATGAGCAGCGCGCCGCTGCTCTGGAGAAGGCGGCTGCTGCCCGTCGTGCCCGGGCAGAGCTCAAGGAGCGCCTCAAGCGCGGCGGCACCGACCTGAAGCAGGTGCTGAAGGATGCCGAGAACGACGAAATCCTCGGCAAGATGAAGGTTTCCGCTCTGCTCGAGGCCCTGCCGAAGGTCGGCAAGGTCAAGGCGCAGGAGATCATGACCGAACTGGAGATCGCTCCGACCCGCCGTCTGCGCGGACTCGGCGATCGCCAGCGCAAGGCCCTGCTCGCCAGGTTCGATTTCGACGCCTGAGACCGTGGTAGCTGACGCACACCCCGTGACGGACAGCGCACCCGCAGCGCGGAGGGGCCGGCTGATCGTTCTGGCCGGCCCCTCCGCGGTCGGTAAGTCGACTGTCGTGCGCCTTCTGCGCAACCGGGTGCCGAATCTGATGTTCAGTGTCTCCGCGACCACTCGCGCCCCACGACCGGGCGAGGTGGACGGGGTGGACTACCGCTTCGTCACCCGCGAGGAATTCGACCGCATGATCGACGACGGCGAGTTGCTCGAATGGGCCGACATCCACGCAGGCCTGCAACGTTCGGGCACACCCGCAGCGCCGGTACGCGAGGCGCTCGCCGCCGGGCGACCGGTGCTCGTGGAGGTCGATCTGGTGGGGGCCCGCGCAGTGCGGGCCGCGATGGACGAGGCCGTCCTGGTCTTCCTCGCACCGCCGAGCTGGGAGGTGCTCGTCGAGCGCCTCACCGGACGCGGCACCGAATCCGCCGACGTGGTGGCCCGCCGCCTGGACACCGCGCGCACCGAACTCGCCGCTCAGGACGAGTTCGATGTCGTCGTTGTCAACGATGATGTCGACCGTGCGTGCGAAGAATTGGTATCCTTGTTAGTCGGTCCCGAAAACGGGTGACCGGAGCGTGCTTGCGGGCGCCCGACCGGTGCCGTTTGCAGAGTCCGCCGACGCTAGATTTCTATCCCGCGAAAACTCAGGAGAACACCGAGTGAGCAGCATGCAGTCAGCAGCGATCGACCTCGAGGGCAACGCCCTTCCGGTCTACGACACTCCGCTGGGTATCACCAACCCGCCGATCGACGAGCTGCTCGAACGCGCCTCCTCGAAGTACGCCCTGGTGATCTACTCGGCCAAGCGCGCCCGGCAGATCAACGATTACTACAACCAGCTCGGTGACGGCATCCTCGAGTACGTCGGCCCGCTCGTCGAGCCGGGTCTGCAGGAGAAGCCGCTGTCCATCGCGCTGCGCGAGATCCACGCGGATCTGCTCGAGCACACCGAAGGCGAGTGAGCCTTCACGCCGCGGACGGCGCTCCGGAAACCGGACAGCGCCGCCGCGTCGTCGTCGGAGTCGCCGGCGGGATCGCCGCGTACAAAGCGTGCGCACTGATCCGGGCGTTCACCGAGAACGGCCATCACGTGCGGGTCGTTCCCACCGAATCAGCACTTCAATTCGTCGGGCGCGCCACCTTCGAGGCACTCTCCGGTAACCCCGTGCACACCGGCGTCTTCGCCGACGTGCCGGAGGTACCGCACGTGCGGTTGGGGCAGGAGGCCGACCTCGTCGTCGTCGCGCCCGCCACCGCCGACCTCATGGCCCGGGCGGTATCCGGCCGCGCCGACGATCTCCTCACGGCCACTCTTCTCACCGCGCGGTGCCCGGTGATGTTCGTGCCCGCGATGCACACCGAGATGTGGGAACACCCCGCCACGGTCGACAACGTCGCAACTCTGCGTCGTCGCGGCAGTGTCGTGGTCGAGCCCGCCTCGGGTCGTCTCACCGGCAAGGACACCGGAGCGGGGCGTCTGCCCGAACCCGACGAGATCTACGCGCTGGCGGCACTGATGCTCGAACGTGCCGACGCGCTGCCCCGCGACCTGGTCGGCCGGCGTATCGTCGTGTCCGCAGGTGGCACGCGCGAACCTCTCGATCCGGTGCGGTTCCTGGGCAACCGCTCGTCGGGCAAGCAGGGCTATGCGCTTGCCCGCCTGGCCGCGCAGCGCGGCGCGGACGTCACCCTCGTGGCCGGCGCGGTCGCAGGCCTCGACGATCCTGCCGCCGTGGACGTCGTGCGGGTGCAGACCGCCGCGCAGATGCAGGACGCGGTCACCAAGCATGCCGCGACCGCCGACGCCGTCATCATGTCGGCCGCGGTCGCCGATTTCCGCCCCGCCGCCTTCGCCGAAAGCAAGATCAAGAAGGGTGCGGGCGAACCGGACTCGATCGCGCTGACGAAGAACGACGACATCCTCGCCGGACTGGTGCGCTCCCGTGCCGACGGTGGACTGTCCAAGGACACCGTCATCGTCGGATTCGCAGCCGAAACCGGCGACGAACACGGCGACGTCCTGACCTATGCGCGTGAGAAACTTGCCCGCAAGGGCTGCGATCTTCTCGTCGTCAACGCCGTGGGCGACGGCAAGGCATTCGAGGTCGACCACAACGACGGATGGTTGTTGTCCGCGGACGGCTCCGAGACGGCGCTCGCCCACGGATCCAAGGCTCTGATGGCAAGCAGGGTCCTCGATGCACTGCGACCGCTGCTGGCGCAGGTAGAACGGACGTAGAGTCCGATGATTTTAATACTCGCGCCGACGCTGCCGGGACAGTAGCGTCGGCACAGTGGCCGGGCTCGACCCGACCGGGAGTGCGTGCCGCTCCACAGCGTTCGTTCAGAGCTAGACACATCAGTCGAGAGGGAGTTCTGTGAGCAAGACCGGCGGTCGGCTTTTCACCAGCGAGTCCGTGACCGAGGGGCACCCGGACAAAATCTGCGACGCGATCAGCGACTCGGTCCTCGACGCGCTGCTCGCGGACGACCCGCGTGCCCGTGTCGCAGTGGAAACGCTCGTGACCACCGGTCAGGTGCACGTGGTGGGTGAGGTGACGACCTCCGCGTATGCCGATATCCCCAAGATCGTGCGCGACCGCGTGCTCGAAATCGGGTACGACAGCTCGTCCAAGGGCTTCGACGGCAACTCCTGCGGCGTGAACATCGCGATCGGCGCGCAGTCGCCGGAGATCGCCGGGGGCGTCGATGTCGCGCTCGAGGCTCGTAGCGGCACGCTGACCGACGACGAGGTCGCGCTGCAGGGCGCCGGCGACCAGGGCCTGATGTTCGGATACGCATGCTCGGAAACCCCGGAACTGATGCCGCTGCCCATCTCCCTCGCGCACCGGCTCTCGCGCCGGCTGACCGAGGTGCGGAAGACCGGTGTGCTCCCGTACCTGCGGCCGGACGGCAAGACCCAGGTCACCATCGAGTACGAAGGCGACAAGCCGGTCCGCCTCGACACCATCGTGATCTCCACTCAGCACGCCGCGGATATCGACCTCAACAACCTGCTCACCCCGGATCTCCGGGCGCACGTCGTCGACGCCGTACTCGCGGACCCGAACCTCGCCGATCTCGACGTCGCCGATGTCCGGCTGCTGGTCAACCCGTCCGGATCGTTCGTGCTCGGCGGCCCGATGGGCGACGCCGGCCTGACCGGACGGAAGATCATCGTCGACACCTACGGCGGCATGGCCCGCCACGGCGGTGGCGCGTTCTCGGGTAAGGACCCGTCGAAGGTCGACCGTTCCGCCGCGTACGCCATGCGCTGGGTCGCCAAGACGGCCGTCGCCGCGGGACTGGCGGACCGGATCGAGGTGCAGGTCGCATACGCGATCGGCAAGGCCGCTCCCGTCGGCCTGTTCGTCGAGACCTTCGGCACCGAAAAGGCCGATCCCGCGCGGATCCAGCAGGCGGTCAACGAGGTCTTCGACCTGCGTCCCGGCGCGATCGTCCGCGACCTGGATCTTCTGCGCCCCATCTACGCCCAGACGGCTGCGTACGGTCACTTCGGCCGCACCGACATCGAACTGCCGTGGGAGAACACCGACCGCGCCGACAAGCTTCGCGCGGCCGCCGGACTCTGACGGTCACGGTCGCACCCGGGTGGCTGCCGCCACACGCGCTGCCGACAAGCGCGCTGCCGACACACGCGCTGCCGAGGTCGACCCGGTAGGGCGCGTTCTGCCGCTGCTCTCCGTGCCGCACCTGGACCGGGAGTTCGACTACCTCATCCCGCACCACCTCGACGCGGACGCCCGGCCGGGCGTCCGCGTCCGAGTGCGTTTCGCGGGCCGGCTCGTCGACGGGTTTCTGCTCTCCCGCACCGCGACGAGCGAACACCCGGGCAAACTCGGGGCGCTCGACCGCGTCGTGTCGGCCGAACCTGTTCTCACGCCCGAGATCGCTGCGCTCGCCGACGAAGTGGCGACCCGCTATGCCGGCACCCGCGCCGACGTACTCCGGCTCGCCGTACCACCGCGTCACGCCCGGGTGGAAGCGGAAGAACCGCGACCGGTCGATCCGCCGGCGGTCCCGGCGTTCGATCGTGGTCCCTGGGCGCGTTACCGGCACGGTGAGAACTTCCTCGAAGCTCTCTCGTCGGGTCGCGCACCTCGGGCGGCGTGGCAGGCACTTCCCGGGGAAGACTGGCCGACCCGCCTCGCGGAACTCGCGGCGCTCACGGCGGCGGCCGGTCGTGCGGCGGTGCTGGTGGTTCCGGACCAGCGCGACCTCGACCGTGTGCTCGCCGCCTGCGTGCACGTCGCCGGCGCAGAACACGTGGTAGGACTGACCGCGGGTCTCGGTCCGGCCGAACGGTATCGCCGATGGCTGGCGGCTCTGCGCGGCTCGGCCCGGATCGTGGTGGGCACCCGCGCCGCGGTGTTCGCACCCACACCCGACCTCGGGCTCCTCGTCGTCTGGGACGACGGTGACGACCTGCATTCCGAGCCCCGGTCGCCGTACCCGCACACCCGGGAAGTCGCCGCGCTGCGGGCGCACGCCGTGGGCGCGGCCGTCGTCATTGCCGGGCACGCGCGGACCGCCGAGACGCAGGCGCTCGTCGACTCGGGCTGGGCACACGACCTGCTCGCCCCGCGCGAGGTGCTCCGGGCGTGGGCGCCGAAGATCACCGCGCTCGCCGACAGCGATCAGGCGATCGAGCGTGACCCCGCTGCGCGCGCCGCCAGATTGCCGGCGATCGCGTTCGCGGCGGCGCGGGCAGCACTCGGATCGGGACATCCGGTGCTCGTGCAGGTCCCGCGCCGCGGGTACGTGCCGGCCCTCGCCTGCGGTAAGTGCCGCGCCCCGGCGCGGTGCCGACGGTGCAACGGCCCGTTGGCGCTGCCGGCGGCGGCGGGGCCGGACGGTGCCGCGATACCGGCGTGCAAGTGGTGCGGGGTCGCCGACGCCACCCACCGGTGTCATGCCTGTGGTGCGCGTTCGCTGCGGGCCGTCGTCGTCGGTGCCGGCCGCACCGCCGAAGAACTCGGGCGCGCGTTTCCCGGGGTACCGGTGATCACGTCGGGCGGCGGCGAGGTCAAAGCCACCGCGCCGGGAGGTGCCGCACTGGTGGTGTCGACGGTCGGCGCGGAACCCGTCGCCGACGGGGGATACGGTGCCGCGCTGTTGCTGGACGGGTGGGCGCTGCTCGGGCGTGCCGACCTCCGAGCCGCCGAGGAGGCGATGCGGCGGTGGCTGGCGGCGTCGGCGCTGGTGCGGCCGTTCGCGGACGGTGGGCAGGTGGTGGTGGTCGCCGACTCCGGGATTCCGACCGTGCAGGCACTGGTGCGGTGGGATCCGGTAGGTCACGCCAGGCAGGAGGTCGCCGAACGCACCGAAGTCGGCTTCCCTCCCGCCGTGCACATGGCTGCGCTCGACGGTGGCTCCGCCGCAGTCGCGGAGCTTCTCGAGGCGACCCGTCTGCCCGACGGAGCCGAAGTGCTCGGACCCGTTCCGCTGCCTCCGGGACAGCGACTGCCGTTCGGCTCGGACGGCCCGGAACCCGAGGAGGTGCACCGCATGATCGTGCGGGTCGCCCGGCATCTGGGCCGGGACCTGGGCGCCGCGCTGCGGGAAGCGCAGGCGACCCGGACCGCGCGCCGTGCGGACGGCCCTTTACGTGTTCAAGTGGACCCGCCGCGTATCGGTTGATCCCGCCACGGTCAGGTGAGCGAGCGAACCTCGGCCACAGCGTATTCCGCGACCGATGCGGACACGACGGATGCGGCTGCGTCGCTGTCGGGTCCGGATCCACGGAAGCGCTCGACGGCGGAGGGGGAGTCCCACCGCTCGAACACCACGACGCGAGACGGATCGATCAGGTCTGCGGTGACAGAGAATTCGAGGCACCCGGGGGCGAGGCGCGCCTGTTCCACGACATCGGCGCATCCCGCGAGGTAGCTCCCGCGTGCGCTCGGGTCGACGACGATGTGTCCAGCGACGATGATCATGTTTCTCCTCGTGGTCGGGCCTCTCACACGGTGTGACCGGCGCAACAGCGAGAACTCATCGCTGTCACCGCACACGAACGGTGCCGGGCAACTACGATCGCTTGCCATGCGCCCTCTTGCTCAGGCCTCACCGTCGCCGCCCTGACCGCACTCGCTGTTTCCGGCAGCGGGATCGCCGCCGCGGCACCGGCACCCGTTCTCGACGACAACGGGGCGATCGTGGCGCCGAGCAGCACGCAGATCTCGTTTGCGCATTCGCCGACCGGGTTCCGCGCGGGCACCGCCAACGAACACGAATCCCGTGCCGGGGTCTCGATCGTCAAGTTGTATCTGGCCGAGTACGTCTTCCGGTACGGCGACGCCGCCGACCATGCCGACGCCACGGAGATGATCCGCGCGTCGAACGACGCGATCGCCAACCGGCTTCATGCGAAGTACCCCCAGGCGATCTCGACGACGGTAGAAGAGTTCGGGCTCACCGATACCTACGTGCCCGGTTACTGGGGCAACGGAACCACGTCGACTCACGACATGGTCACCTATCTCGAAACGAAGAAGCGCACCGATCCGAATTCGCCGGTACTCGCCGCCATGGCATCGGCATACGGGACGGCCGCCGACGGGTACGCGCAGAACTACGGCACCGCGCTGCTGGCGGGTGTCATCGGAACGAAGTGGGGATGGAGCGACGATCGCTCGTTCAATGCCTCGGCATCGTTCGGGCCGGACTTCTCGGTGGGCGCCTCGACATACGGGTCGGCCGCGCAGCTTTCGGAGCACGTCCTGGGCGCGTTCACCGACGGCGGGCCTGCCGCACCGGAGTCCGGTTACCGCCTTACCGAGTGCGCGGCGGCACGCTGGCTCGCGGACGACCCGGTCCTCGCCGTACCCGCCCAGCAACTGCTCGACGGGCTTCCTCCCGCTGTGGCAGAGGCCTTCTGCGAAGGCTGAGGCTCTCGTAGGTCGCAGCACGCCGGTAGTTACCCGATCCGGTAGTTACAGGAGCCCGGTGGTTACCGGCACCCGGTGGTGCCGACAGCCCAATAGTTACAGCAGCTTTCCGGCCTCTCCCGTCGACTTCTCGTCGACGGGAGGGGCCGGTTCTGTTGTGCTCGTTCGCTCGTGTTCCGGCTCGGGAAACTGTCCCTCGTTCAAGTGACAGCGCGATGATCATCGGTGGGCTTAGTATCTTTAACAGATACAGTTGCAGTCGTTTGTGATCGAACCCTTGTTTCGATGACGTGGCACGACCGCGTTGCGACAGGAGGCGCCACATGGTGGTCCGACGAGTGTGGTCGGCCGGGCTCGCGGCTCTGTGCGTTGCCGCGTTCACGGCGGGAGTGGCGGGTGCGCAACCGCTCGTCGGGGTGACGGGGTCCTCATCCTCTGTGCCCGTGGTGCCGGGGCCGCCGGCGGTAACCCACGCGGAGGCTGCCGAATACGCGGAGAACAATCCCGGCGCGGTGCCGCCGCAGACGAACGACTTCTCGTGTGTGCTCTCGCCGGAGAACCCCCGGCCGGTGGTGCTTGCGCACGGGACCGACTCCAACAGCTACTCCGACTTCGCCGCACTCACACCCCTTCTCGCTGCATCCGGGCGGTGCGTCTTCGCGGTGAACTACGGTTTGGCGGCCGGGGCCGAGTCGTACGGCACGGGTGAGATCCGGGTGTCCGCAGCACAATTCGGCGAGTTCGTGGAGCGGGTCCGGGCCGAGACCGGAGCTACCGAAGTCGACGTCGTCGGGTATTCGCAAGGCGCGGTCGTCACCCGCTATTACATCAACAAACTCGGAGGCGCCCACGTGGTCGACCGCTGGGTCGGGGTGGCGTCTCCCAGCTACGGCGGCACCTTCTACGGTCTCGCGACCGCGATCGCCGCGTTACCCGGCGCAACCGACTTCCTCGAGGGCGAATTCTCGGTGGCGCTTGCGGAGCAACTCCAAGGTTCGGTACTGCTCACCGAATTGAACGCGCCGAGCGACACCGTTCCCGGCGTGCAGTACACCACCATCGGAACCCGATTCGACGAAGTGATCCAACCCGCCGACAACGTTGCGTTGCGCGGAGAAGGTGCGGTCAATCTCGTCGTCCAGGATCTGTGTCCACAGAATCGGACCGGCCACTTCAACATGGTCTACGACGAATTCACGTTGCAACTGATCCGGCATGCCCTCGATCCCGATCGAGTCGCACTGGGCACGTGCACCCGGGTTGCGCTGGGAACCGGAATCCCGGAGGTCGTCCGCCAGGCCAACTTCTGAGCGCACCGGTCACCGCGGAAACGGTCGGCATCGACCGGTCACCAGCGGTTGCGCACCTTTTCCGCGAAACCGAGGAGGTTCTCGATCTCGAGCCGGCTACCGTCGTCGAGGACGACGAAGCCGGTTTAGCGGCCGAACACCTGATGCTGGGTCGAACGGAGAACGAGAGCGTTCACGTCCGCGGCCCGATCGTGAATCGGCACGAACTCCATCTCGAAACGGTGGTCGTTGCTGGTGAATCGCCACGGCGCACCGTCGTACGTGCCGACCGGCAGGTGGAACTGCACGCGGTCGAGTTTGTGGGCCACACCGTCATGGAAGACCACGTTCTCGCTCGCCGCGCCGGTGTCCCCGAACCCGTAGCCGATGTTGAAGCCGAAGGGCAGTCCGTCGTGCAGGCCGGACGCCGAACCCCAGTACCAGGTGTTGTCGTAGGTCCAGACTCCCCGGCCCCAGTCGAATACGCCGAACGCTGTCGCGGGGTCGAACAGGTGCTCGCGGCCGTCGACCGTCACGCTGCCCCGGGCGGGCAGGCAGTTGATCTTCTGGTTGTAGTAGAAGGCCTTCGGGCTGGACGGGAACGGGGTGGCGATCACCATCCGGTCCATCGGCGGCTGAGTCAGCACCAGCTCACCCGACAGCCCGCGGCCTCCGCCGAACCCGGGATGGTCGACGATCAGCCGTCGTGCCTGTCCCTCGTTCCGATACTCGATGTGCACGTCGCCGCGGCGAACCACCACATCGCCCGAGTCGGCGCTCGCCGGCAAGCCCAGACGGCCGCGCGGAAAGGGGATCATCGTGTTCTCCGTGACGTCTGCCGGCCCGGCGAGGTCGAGCCAACTGACGCCGAGCAGACCCATGTAGCCGTTGTCGGCCACGGTCAGAGCGATGCCGTAGGGGCCGGAATCGCCGTCGGACAGGACGCAGTAGTAGTCCCATTCCTTGACGCGCAGACCGGACGCCGCGACCTTCCGGCGGTCGTACCGACGTTCCTCGCTCGCGCTCCATCCGGTCTCGATGAGCGTTCCGCCGTCGTCGAGGAGAGGGCCGGTGGTGAGGCGTCGTTGCTGCATACCCGGCGAGACTACTGGGCTGTGGTGGCGACACCGTGTCGGTGTGGGCGACCGACTCCCTAGAATGGGGGAGCCATCGTCGCCGAACCCTGGAGCAGTATTCGTGACACACCCGCCGGTTAGCTTCCGCATCGCAGTGCGCCCACCCGCACCGGCGGTGCTCTGACATGCGGGTGGTGTTCGCAGGTACTCCCGGCCCCGCAGTGCCGGCACTGCGGCGGCTCATCGCCTCGCCCCGCCACGAGGTCGTCGCGGTCGTGACGCGGCCCGACACCACCGCCGGTCGCGGCCGGAAGGCGGTCCGATCCGAAGTGGGGCAGGTCGCCGACGAACACGGTATCGAGGTGCTTGCTCCGCAGGCACCTCGCGACCCCGAATTCATCGCCCGTCTCACCGAACTCCAGCCCGATTGCTGCCCCGTCGTCGCATACGGAGCGTTGATCCCGCCCGCCGTGCTGGAGATCCCCCGGTACGGCTGGGTGAACCTGCACTTCTCTCTGCTCCCCGCATGGCGCGGAGCAGCACCGGTGCAAGCCGCGATCGCCGCGGGTGACGAGATCACCGGAGCCAGCACGTTCCGGCTCGAAGCCGGTCTCGACACGGGCCCGGTGTACGGCGTGGTGACCGAGATGATCCGGCCCACCGACACCGCCGGTGATCTGCTGGGTCGTCTCGCGGAGGCCGGTGCAACGCTGCTCGAATCGACGCTCGACGGTCTCGAGGACGGCATCCTCGTTCCGGCGCCGCAACCCGCCGAGGGTGTTTCCCACGCCCCGAAGGTCACCGTGGACGCCGCACGGGTCGACTGGACGCGGCCTGCGCACGTGGTCGACCGCCACGTCCGCGCGGTCACCCCGGCGCCGGGCGCGTGGACCATGATCGGCGACCTGCGAGTCAAGCTCGGGCCGGTGACCCCCGTCGACGAGACGCTCGACCCCGGCGAACTCGCGGTCCTCAAGAACGGCCTGCTCGTCGGGACAGGGTCCACCGCGGTGCGGCTCGGCACCGTTCAGCCCCCCGGCAAGAAACCGATGGCAGCAGCAGATTGGGCGCGCGGCGCCCGACTCGACTCGAAAGTACGTGCGCAATGAGTGAAGCTCGCAAACCGGCCCGGCGTTCAGGGCAGAAGCCGGGCGGACATACCGGGCGCAACACCGCCCCACGGCAGACTCGCCGTCCCACCCAGTCGGCGGTGGATCCGGCTCGCACCGCGGCGCGGGACGTACTGCGCGCGGTCCGCGAGCGCGATGCCTACGCCAATCTGGTGCTGCCGGCCCTCCTTCGCGAACGCAAACTGGACTCTCGTGACGCGGCGCTGGCCACCGAACTCACCTACGGGGCGGCACGCGCGCAGGGACTGCTCGACGCCGTCATCGCCGATGCCGCCAACCGTCCCGTCGACGAGATCGACGGCGCGCTGCTCGACGTGCTGCGGCTGGGCACCTATCAGTTGTTACGGACCAGGGTCGCCCCGCACGCCGCCGTGGCGACCAGCGTCGACCTCGTCCGCACCGAATTCGGTTCGGGCCGAGCAGGATTCGTCAATGCCGTGCTGAGGCGAGTGGGGGAACGAACCGAGGACGAGTGGATCGACCTGCTCGCACCCGACCCCGAGCGCGACCCGGTGGGGCACCTGGCGTTCCGGTACGCGCACCCGCTGTGGATCGCCCAGGCATTCGTGCATTCCCTCGGTGCCGACGCAGGGGAACTCGCCGACGTGCTCGCGGCCGACGACGCCCGTCCGATCGTGCATCTTGTCGCCCGGCCCGGTGTGATCACCGCTGAGGAGCTTGCACTCGTGACCGGCGGCGAGATCGGTCCGTGGTCGCCGTACGCGGTGCACATCGAACACGGCGATCCCGGTCGGCTCGAGCCGGTCCGCGAGGGCATGGCCGCGGTGCAGGACGAAGGCAGCCAGCTCGTCGCGCGAGCGCTCACGCTGGCTCCGCTGCTCGGCGAGGACACGGGGCGCTGGCTCGATCTGTGCGCCGGACCCGGTGGCAAGGCGGCACTGCTCGGCGCTCTCGCCGCGCTGGACGGATTCTCGGTGGATGCGGTCGAACCCGTCGAGCACCGTGCCGACCTGGTCCGCAAGACCGCGCGTGATCTCCCGGTGGTCGTGCATGTCGCGGACGGCCGCGACTCGGGTCTCGAGCCCGGGTACGACCGGATCCTGGTCGATGCACCCTGCACCGGACTCGGGTCGCTGCGCCGCCGGCCCGAGTCGCGCTGGCGCCGTAGGCCCGAAGATGTGGCCGACCTCGTCAAACTGCAGAAAGAGCTTCTCGGCGCGGCGATCGGTCTGCTGCGTCCCGGTGGCGTGGTGTTGTATTCCACCTGCTCGCCGCACGTCTCGGAGACCGTCGGGGTGGTGTCCGACGCGGTCCGCCGGTACGGGGTCGAACAACTCGACACGAGGGAACTCCTCCCGGGTGTGCCGAAACTCGGTGACGGACCGGGTGTGCAGTTGTGGACGCACCGGCACGGCACGGACGGGATGTTCATGGCGGCTCTGCGCAAACCGCGCGACTGAGACATCCCGACGGGACAACACGTACGAGGACTCTGCCGGACCCGTCGGGTGTCCTGTCGCACGGCTAGGGTTTCGGTATGCCCGATATCGTCACCCTGACCATGAATCCGGCCCTCGATGTCACCACCTTCGCCGAGGAAGTCGTACCCACCCGCAAGCTCCGGTGCGAGGAGCCGTTCTACGACGCGGGGGGTGGAGGCATCAACGTCGCCAAGGTCGCGCGTGTGCTCGGTGCGTCGGCGGGAGCGGTGTTCCCGGTAGGTGGCGCACGGGGCCGGCAGATGAGCGGGCTGCTCGACGACGACCACGTCGACGCGTATGTCGTGCCCATCGTCGACGACACCCGCGAATGCTTCACCGCGATCGACCGCAAGACCGGGCTCGAATACCGGTTCGTCACACCGGGGCCGGACCTGACTCGCGACGAACAGGAGCGTTGCCTGGCGGTGCTCACCGAAGCAGCCCGGGGCGCACAGTATCTCGTGGCCAGCGGCAGCTTCCCGCCCGGCGTCTCCGGGGCGTTCGTCCACCGGGTCGCGGAAGTCGCCCACGCCGCCGGGGCGCGCTTCGTGCTCGACTCGTCGGGAGAGGCTCTGGCGAGCATCGAGTCCGGGGTGTTCCTCGTCAAGCCGTCGCTGGGCGAACTGTGCGAGTGGGTCGGCCGTGACCTGCCCGGCACGGACGACCGGATCGAGGCCTCGCGCGAACTGGTCGAGCGCGGGGTCGCAGAGATTGTGGTGGTGTCGCTGGGCCCCGACGGCGCGATCATGGTCACCGCCGACGACGCCGTCGAGGTGCCCGCGCTGGAGGTGGAGGTACGGAGCGCCGTGGGTGCCGGTGACAGCATGGTCGCCGGACTCGTCGTCGGACTACTGCAGGAACGCACGCTGCGCGACGCTCTGGCGCTGGGTGTCGCGTGCGGCACCGCAGCGCTGTTGACCGCCGGAAGCCGCGTATGCCGTCGTGAGGACATCGATCGGTTCGACGCGGTCGCCCGGAGCACGTAGGCAAAGCGCCGTGGTACCCGGCTCGCTCGGTTAGCATGGGAGGATGGATCTTCGGCCGAAGTCCTCGCGCACCCGACATGCGGGAGAGCGGGAATGAGTAACGGGCGGCCAGCCTATCTGCAATGGGCCTCGATCGGACTGGTAGCGATCGGAGGCCTGTTCGGGGCCGGCAGCCGCGAAGGCGTTTCGCTGGCTATCCCGAAACTCGGCGAAGTCCCGATCGCGATCGCCGTCGTGAACATCGTCGGTGCATTTCTCCTCGGCTATCTGTACGAAGCCGTCACCCGGATCGACAGCGCGAAGCCCACGGGGAAGAATCTGAAGCTCCTTCTGGGAACCGGATTCTGCGGCGGTTTCACCACTTACAGTTCGCTTGCGACCGACACGGCGGTGCTCTTCCGGGACGGATACATCTGGCAGGGCGTGGTGTACGTGGTCGGGACACTGATCGTCGGTGCGTGCGCCACCTGGGCGGGAATTGCGGTTGCCAGTAGCGTCAACGCGCGCATGACGCCGCCCGCCGGGGGAGGGATGACATCGTGACGCCGCTCATCTTCATCACGCTGAGTATCGCGGGTGGGGTCGGAGCAGTCGTGCGCTTCGTCCTGGACGGTTTCATCCGTGCACACATGAAGACGAAGTTCGCGTGGGCGACGACCATCATCAACGTGTCGGGATCGCTCGTCCTGGGATTCCTCACGGGACTCACGGTCGAGCATCTCGTCTCCACCGACGCCAGCTATGTCATCGGAACCGGATTCCTCGGTGGATACACCACATTCAGTACGGCGAGTTACGAGACGGTGCAACTGATCAAGGAGCGCCGATACGGGGATTCGTTCATCAGCGGTGTGGTGATGCTGGTGCTGGCCCTCGCCGCCGCAGGAATCGGGTTGTGGATCGGCACGTCGATCTGAATCCGAGTTCGCCGGGGGAGCGCCCCGGTCCGTTGCTCCGGTTCACGTCCGTGCGGCCTCGCTGTGGGGACCGGGAAAATCCAGTCGGTGCTCGGCCTCGATGATCCGGACGGTGCCGGACTTGCTGCGCATCACGATCGATTGAGTGCCCGCGCGGTTTCCGCCGAAGTACCGCACTCCACGCAACAGCGGCCCGTCGGTGACTCCCGTGGCGGCGAAGAACACGTTCGCGCCGCCGACCAGGTCCGTCGTGTGGAGGACCCGATCGGTATCGTGCCCCGCGGCCCGAACCTGCCCGCGTTCGCCGGCGTCCCGGGGAGTCAGTTGCGCTTGAATCGTTCCTCCCAGGCACCGCACCGCCGCTGCCGCGAGGATGCCTTCCGGTGTGCCGCCTATGCCCATCGCCATATCGATACCGGAGGTCGGACGCGCAGCGGCAATGGCCGCGGCGACGTCCCCGTCCGGCAGCAACCGCACCCGCGCGCCGGCCCGGCGGATCCGGTCGACCAGTTCGGTGTGACGCGGCCGGTCGAGCACGGCCACGGTCAGGTCCGCGACCGACGTGCCGAGCGCGGCGGCGACGCGCGAGATGTTCTCGGAGACCGGAGCGGTGATGTCCACGGCGTCTGCCGCGTCCGGGCCCACGGCGATCTTGTTCATGTAGAACACCGACGAGGGGTCGAACATGGCCCCGCGCTCGGCTACCGCCACGACGCTCAGCGAATTCGGCGCGCCGGCGGCCATCAGGGTGGTGCCCTCGACCGGGTCGACCGCGAAATCGCACTCCGGTCCCGTGCCGTCGCCGACCAACTCGCCGTTGAACAGCATCGGTGCTTCGTCCTTCTCGCCTTCGCCGATCACGACGACGCCCCTCATGGTCACGGTCGACAACATGACGCGCATCGCGTCGACCGCCGCACCGTCCCCGCCTTCTTTGTCGCCGCGTCCGACCCACCGGCCGGATGCCAGTGCGCCGGCTTCCGTCACACGGACCAGTTCCAAGGCGAGATTGCGGTCCGGGAACAGGGGTCCCGCTTCTCCGGTGGCGCTCATGTCGTGGATGCTCCTCCGAACGCGGTTCGTTGCGCGTGCTGTCGTCAGGGACGCTCGGCAGAGGGAATGTAGTGCGCGATCACCAGGAACACCCACGTGGTGAGAATGTACGGCCACGTGTAGGTGGGAACCCCGAGGTCGTGCATCCACAGGGTGACGACTGCGGTGACGACGGTGCCGATCAGCGCGAGGACCCAGGAGACAACACTCTCCTTCAAGAAGGTCACGGAGAGCGCGATCGCGGTGAGCACACCGGAATACCCGCTCAGACCGTTTCCTGTCTCGGTGAGGCTCTCGCCCAGTGCGAGGGCACACAGCGTGCCGACGACACTACCGAGCAAACCCGCCAGACCGACCTTCCAATTCGCAATGAACAGGCCGATGAGGATGAGGGCACCGGCCCAGACATTGTCGACCAGAACCACTTCCGAGACGTTGGTCAGCAACGACCGGAAGAACGCCACCGTGGTCGAGTCGATGGTCATCGACGACGATTCGACCCACCAGCGTTCGAAACCGAAATGGATGATCGTCGCCACGATGCAGAACGGTGCCGTCGTCGACGGGAGTCCGTAGATCTTCAGCGGTGTCCGCATGAACAGTGCATTGACCAGCCACGTGACCGGTGCGGCAAGCGCCCCGCCGACGAGTGCGATGGGGTACGAGAACCACTGGCTGCCGAGGGTGGCAAAGGTCGCAGCGCCGACCAGGGCCCCGGAGAAACCTTGCATACCGAAGATCAGGTCGGACGCTTTCGTGCGGATGACCCACCCGGTAAAGGTTTGTGCCACACAGCCGATCGCCACCAGCACTGCCATCTGCCAGCTGGCGACGACGAAGGCCACCATGATGAGCAGCGAGGTGTAGATGTTCGCCTGGAAATAGATCTGTGACGGACCGTGGCCGAACCCCACCAGCCAGGAGCGCGGTGAGGCCATGGAATCCTGCGGTGCAGTTCCCGTAGTCATGTCCAGCTCCTTCGCCGTGCATCCGGTATGGATCGGTGACCGTCGAGCGCCCCTACATCTTGCGGATCGCCGGAGCGGCGAACCCCGTGAGTGCTTCGTGAGCCGCTCCCGCCGCCGCGTGAGTGGCGCGGGCCACCGTGACAGGATCGTTGGCGACCAAGCGCATCCAGACGCCGGCGTCGTTCGGCAGCGCACTCACACCGAACAAGCCGTCCGGCAGAGTGGCGGCCAGCGCGTCGTGGAGCAGATCCGCGAGCACGGCGACCGGCACCAGCGGAGTGAACACGTACAACATCGCGAGGATGTCGTGGTCGGCCAGGACGCCGAGACTCGGTGCTGCGGCGGAATCGTGATCCTCGCCGGGACACAGCCGGACCCGGTCGAGTGCCACGAGACGACCGCCGGGCCGCCGGACTTCGACGTCGGACGCGTAGACCTCGTACCTGTGGCGCTCGTCGCGGGCGAGCCGTCCGGCATACACGGTCTCCCCGAGAAGGAGCGTGGCCGATTCGTCGAGCGTCACCGAGGTGTGCTGGTAGAAGCGCGATCCGGCGAACGGAACCACGGGTTCGGGCAGGTACTCGGTGTACGCACCGGCCCCCACCGAGATGTTCGTGACGGACGACGCGTAGTCGTAGTCCATCCGATACACCCTGGTTTGCGCCTGCGTCGTCACATGTGCCGAGGTGCCTGTCCCGAATGTGAGATCGGTGCGCAACCGGTCCGCCTGGAGAATGCCGCCGCCCGAGGACATCACGTACGTGTACGGAACATCGGGGCGCAACGGATCGAAGTACAGCGGGCGCATGATCTGCAGCGGTGACTTCTGATAGTGCTGCACGAGTTCGGTGCGGTCCCGGTCCTGGTTGTGCTCGAAACCGAGTTGGAGGATACCGACCTTGCCCGGGCTCCCGACCGGGAGAGGCGAGTCACCACCCGCATACCGGAGTACCTCGGCCGGCACCCGGACGGGCTCGAAGTAGTCCGGCTGGAGCCGATATCCACCGGGGTGCACCGGGCGGACGGGTAATGGGCTCACGGGTGCCAAGCCCCGGGGCGCGTTCGGATCCGCCCCGGGATCGAGGTCCCTGCCCGTCGAGATGTCGGCCGTCATCAGACGAGTTCGGTCCGTGCGCCGTTCCACAACGACAAGATCTGGTCGAGGAGCACGTCCAGGCCTTCGCCGGTGAGCGAGTTGGTGAGGACGACGGGGGCGCCATCGCGTACCCGGATGGCGTCACTCTCCATCACGCCGAGATCCGTCCGGACATACTGTGCGATGTCGATCTTGTTGATCACCAGGATGTCGCTGTCGGTGATGCCCGGACCCCGCTTACGCGGCATCTTCTCGCCTTCCGCCGTGTCGAGGACGAACACGAAGACGTCGGCCAGCGAGGGCGAGAACGTGAGAGTGAGATTGTCCCCACCGGATTCGTAGATCAGCGTGTCGATATCCGGGAATCGCTGCAGCAATTCCTCTCCGACGGCGAGATTCATCGTCGGGTCGTCGCGCACGGCCGTGTGCGGGCACGCGCCGGTCTCGACGCCCACCACCCGTTCGGGGTCGAGCACCCCGTCGAGTTCGCGCCGGACGTGCTGCGCGTCCTCCTGGGTATAGATGTCGTTCGTGATGACACCCGGAGTGCGTCCGGCTGCGATGAGCAGGGGCACAAGCGCTTCGGTCAGTGCCGTCTTCCCCGATCCCACCGGTCCCCCGATACCGATCCTCAATGCGTTGTCACCCATAGTTTTCGTTCCCCTCGGATCTTCACGGGGCCGGCACGTCGGCCGGCCGCTCTTCGGTATGCGCGGTCAACTGGCGAACAGGCGCGCCTCGGCCCGTTCGTGCTGTGCGGACATGATGTCGGCCATCGGTGCGAAGCCTCCGAGATCGTGCACGTCACGTTCGGCGGCGTCGTGTGCCACCTGCTCGATCACCGGGCCGACGGCGTGCAGAATCACCTGCGCCTGCCGGTGATCGGCCAGCCGGAGGCGCAGCGCGGCGCCCACGAAACTCACCGCGAATGCGGAGAGATCGGAGGCCACCGCGATGCCCGTTCCGACGCCGGTCGCCGAGTAGATGAGAGCGGACACCACCGGCTGGCATCCCGGCGTGGCCCGCGCCTTCACTCGCCGTTGGTACTCGTCCAGCGCGTCGCTGCCGAGCACCACGTCGGCAAGGTCCGCGAGCTGGTGACCGCTGCGTACGGACGCCCGTCGCATCTCGGCATTCAACTTGGACGCGAACAGGCGGTGATCGATTTCCTCGACGAGCTCCCAGTCACCCGCCCCCGCCGCCCGATGTGCGGCGGCGAGGGCTGTCGCGTCCCCGGGCCCGACCGTGTGGACGAGCAACGAACACAACAGGTCCTGCACCTCACCGGGGTCGACGAGGCGGGCCTGACTGTAACCCTCCAGTCCGTGCGACATGGTGTAGAAGCCGCTCGGGAACGCCGAGTCCGAGAACTGCAGACTCGTCAGCAACTGGCGAATATCGGACGTCACCGTGTCACCTCAGGCCAGGAAGAACATCTGCGTGAGCGGGAGGGTCTGCGCAGGATCGATCGCCGCCGGTTTTCCGTCGTACGTGACGTCGTAGGTCTCGGGATCGACTTCGACGACCGGGGTGGCGGTGTTGCGCACCATGTGCTGCTTTCCGATGTTGCGGCACCTCTTCACCGGCAGCACCTGACTCTCCAGCCCCAGCTTTTCGGGCACACCGTTCGCGATCGCCGCCTTCGACATGAACGTGGCTCTCGTGGACTGCAATGCCCTGCCCTGCGCACCGAACATCGGGCGGTAGTACACCGGCTGCGGCGTGGGCAGCGACGCGTTCGGTTCACCCATCAGACCCCAGTTGATCAGGCCGCCTTTGACGATCACCTTGGGCTTGGCGGCGAACGACGTCGTCGGCCACAGCACGATGTCGGCCATCTTCCCTTCTTCGAGCGACCCGATGTAGTCCGAGACGCCCTGGGTGATCGCGGGGTTGATGGTGATTTTCGCCAGGTAGCGCAGCACGCGGAAGTTGTCGTTGTCCGGTGAGTCCTCCGGCAGCTTGCCGCGCTTGTCCTTGCAGTGGTGTGCGATCTGGAACGCACGCATGAAGGACTCGCCGATACGGCCCATGGCCTGTGAATCGGAGGACACCATCGAGATGATGCCTTCGTCGTGGAACACCGTTTCGGCGGAGATCGTCTCGGCACGCACGCGGGAGTCCGCAAATGCGACGTCTTCCGGGATGTCGTGCGACAGGTGGTGGCACACCATCACCATGTCGAGCAGTTCATCCACCGAATTGGCCGTGTAGGGGAGCGTCGGGTTGGTGGAGGACGGCAGCACGTTCGGGTGACCCGTGACCTTGATGAGGTCGGGTGCGTGTCCGCCGCCGGCGCCCTCGCTGTGGAACGTGTGGATCGTCCGGCCGTCGATCGCATCCAGAGTGTTCTCGACGAAGCCCGACTCGTTGAGGGTGTCGGTGTGTACGGAGATCTGGATGTCGTAGCGGTCGGCGACGTCGAGTGCGTTGCTGATCGCGGCGGGTGTGGCGCCGTAGTCCTCGTGCACCTTCAGACCTGCCGCGCCGGCTTCGATCTGCTCACAGAGCGCCTCCGGCAGGGATCCGTTCCCCTTTCCGAGGAAGCCCATGTTGACCGGCATGGCTTCGGCGGATTCGAGCATCCGGTGGAGGTTCCAGACGCCGGGGGTGGTGGTGACACCGTTGGTGCCGTCCGTCGGTCCGGTGCCGCCACCGAACAAGGTGGTGATTCCGTTCGCCAGGGCCGTCACCCCCTGTTGCGGGGAAATGTAGTGCACGTGGGAGTCGAAGCCGCCCGCCGTCGCGATGCAATGTTCACCGGCGAGGAGTTCGGTACCCGGCCCGACGACGAGTCGGGGATCGACGCCCTTCTGAAGATGCGGGTTGCCGGATTTGCCGACACCGGCGATCTTTCCGTCCCGTACTCCGATATCGCCCTTGAGGACGCCGAGCACCGGATCGAGGATGATCGCGTTCGTGATGACGAGGTCCAGCACTCCCTGGGCATCGGTTCCCTGGGGGTCGGCACCCATTCCGTCGCGCGCCGTCTTGCCGCCGCCGTAGACGATCTCGTCGCCGTAGTTGCCCTCGTTGAAGTCTTTTTCGATCTCGATGACGAGGTTCGTGTCGGCGAGGGTGACTCGGTCACCCGTCGTGGGTCCGAAGAGGTCCGTGTACTGCTTGCGCGAGATGATTGCCATTACTTTGCGCCCTTCTTCTTCTTCGAGGTGCTCGAGCTCTCTCGCGCCTTGGGTGTGCCGTCCTGGTACTCGAGTTCCTTCATGAGCGCCATGGCACGGATCTTTGTGCCCTCGGAGTCCAGACCGCCGTCGACGAGGTTGTTGAAGCCGATGACGTGGCGGTTGCCGGCGTACGCGACGAGGGTCACCTCACGGGTGTCGCCGGCCTCGACGCGCACCCCCAGCCCGGAAGGCAGATCCAGGTGCATTCCGTAGGCGAGTTCACGATCGAACAGCAGCGCCTTATTGACCTCGAAGAAATGGAAATGGGACCCGATCTGGATTGCACGATCTCCGGTGTTGCTCACCTGCAGGGTGACGCTGCGCCGCCCCGCGTTGATCTCGATGTCGGCTTCGCTGTGGTCGTATGTGGGCTTGGCTACCATGATGATTCCTTCCTCGCGGAGCGGTTGCGTGTTGCAGCGCGCCGTCGGGTCGATCTGCCGGTCAGTGTGAAGACGCGGTAGCGGGGTGTCGGTGGCTGTGTTCGGTGCCGGGATCGTCGCCGGGACGGCTCCGATCTGCGTGCTCGTGTCCGTGTCCGTGTCCGTGGCCGTGCGCGCTGTCCGGCGAGTCGTCGAAAGCGTGCGAATGGGCGTAGCCGTGGCCGTGGTCCGCCATCAGGCCGGACTCGACTCCGGTACGGCCGTGGGCGAGTTCGTGCACTGCGTCGCGGATGCGCGCATCGATGATGCGGATCGCTGCCTGTTCGCTCATCAACGGTCCGTAGAACTCACAGCCGGTAAACCTGCTGTCGTCCAAAGGAACAGGGGACTCCCGGCGAAAGCCTGCCGGAACGACTACGGCGTGCGGGTTGCCGAGCCGTCGCAGCCGTTGCAGAACGTCGACAAGATCGTCGTCGGTGTGTGTCGTGGCAACCTCCACTACGTTGCCTGCTCCGTGGGTGCGCACGAGGTGCGCGACGCGGTGCAGTTCCGCCTCGTCGAAAGGGTCGGAGGAAGGGGCCTGGATCACCATCGCGGCGTCGGACGAGCGGCTCCGAATACCCGTGGCCGCCAGGCGCAGCCACGAGATCAGATGGTCGGGGCTGCCGAACGGCGCCGCCAGCGCGAGACGTTCCGGCGCACTCGCTGCCAGCCACCGCACCGTCTTGGCGGTGTCGGCCACCAAGGTCGGATTACGCCCCATCGTCATGGGAACGACCACGATCGGGCCGTCTCCGGACGCCAGATGGCGGGTGAGCAGATTGTGGAGCGGCCGGCCGATCGGGGTGACGAACCACCGGTTGCGAGCCTGTTCGAGGTATCGCACGTCCGCGCCCTCGGCGCTTTCGTGGCCCGCGACCAGAATCGTGGTGGCGTCTTTCCCGGCGGGTTCGGCCACGTCAGTTCCCGATCGGGTCGTGGCAGGAGACCAGCTTGCTCCCATCGACGAACGTCGCTTCGACCTGCAGGAGCGGCAGGCGTTCCCGCACGCCTCCCATGCAGTCCTTCTCCGCGACGATCGTTCTTCCCAGCTCCATCACTTCCGCAACGGAGCGTCCGTCGCGAGCGCCTTCCAGGATCGCCTCGCTGATGAGCGCGGTTGCCTCGCTGGCGTTGAGCTTCGTGCCCCGTTCGCGTCGTCGGCGTGCAAGTTCTGCAACCTGGTACACGTAAAGCTTTTCGATTTCTCGTGGAGTCAAATCCATTTCTGCTCCCGCAATGCCGTAGGTTCCGATTCGATGAGCATCTCCCGGCGACGAGCCGGAGCTCGCTGTCTCGGACGATACGCCGGATCCGCAATGAAGTTCGGCCTTTGGTTTTTTCATCGGACGCGGGCAGCGCCGACGCCGAGACCGATAAGCGCGGCAACACCCGGCGAACCTCCAGATATAGGAACAGCGGTCGTTGTCGTCGTCCGTGAATTGAATATCTATTCATATGTGCAGTCGTTCAGCCTGCATACGTGGCGCCCGACGCTGTAGTGACGTGCGTCTGCTGCTCCGACCCTCCACCGGGGAACGAAAGGCTTCGTGTGCCGGATCCGTGGAAGACTGCATTTCGGCCGATCCGAAGAATGGTCGACTCGGTGGTGCGAATCGGCTGCACAATTTCCGGACGGAACAAAAGCCCGAAACGGACGGATCGCAATTCTTTGTCGTGCGTTCAGTTTCGGAGTCGAGCGAGAGTCGGTGAATTGCGCGTGGACCGCCGGCGGTCGGGTCGCCGTATCGGGTAACGGCAAGCCCGGACATATTTCTCGAGGTCCAGAATTGCGGCCGACCGGATTTCCGTACCAGCGTCGTGGTTCTTCGACGGCGGACACATCATCGCCGAATCCGGTCGTGACATCGATAAGGCGTGCGGCGCACAGTCGCCGCACGCCCCTCCACCGCTCGGGTGTGCTATCCGCTCTCGACCGGCACGACGGTCATTTCGACGAGGTCGTCGCCCAACGCCGACAGGGCGCTTCGCACGCTGGTCAGCGACTCCGCAGGGGTCAGGATTTCCGCGCGGACCCGTGGGGTGACATCCATGGTTCGTTTCTGTCCTCGGACCATCTGGTCGACCGACGAAGCCGTCGTGACGAATACCTCGGACAACATCGCGCGGCGGGCACCTGCGGCGAGCACTTCCCGTTCCACGCCCGCGGCCCCGCCCGAGTCGAGAACGGCGGTGACCAGGTACAGCGTGTTCCCGGGCTCCAACGGCTTCGGAGCCGCGGAAACCGTTGCCCCGTCGGCCGTGGGATCGGGGGGAGTGGGACCCTCGTGGTACGCGCTCATCCCTTGCTGGCTGAGGTCGAGGTGTTCTTCTTCCTCGGCACTGACGCGCAGTCCGATCGTCTTGTCGATCGCGAAGGCGATCACCAGCGTGAGCACCAACGCGTAGGCGATCACCGAGGCCAGTGCGACGACTTGATATCCGAGCAGCGTCAATCCGCCACCGTGGAACAGACCGTCTCGGCCGATCGCGTTGATGGCTTCTTCCCCGAAGAGCCCGACGCACAGGGTGCCGAACACGCCGCCGATGAAGTGGACCGCCAGCACGTCGAGCGCATCGTCCACGCGCAGAAGCCGTTTCAGGCCGAGGGCCAGGTAGCAGACAACTCCGGCGAGGGCGCCGATGACTACCGCGGCCCAGCTGCTGACATAACCTGCGGCGGGGGTGATGGTCGCCAATCCGGCGACCGCGCCGGTCACGGCTCCGAGCACGGTCGAATGGCCTTCCCGGTACCGCTCGAACACCAGCCAGACAAGCATCGCAGTGGCACCCGCCAACTGGGTGTTGACCAACGCCTGCGCGGCAACTCCGTTGGCCTGCAGTCCGTCACCGGCGTTGAAACCGAACCAGCCGAACCAGAGTATTCCCGCTCCCACGATCACCAACGGGACCGAGTGCGGCAGTGGTGCCCGGTTGGGCCGCACCTTGCGCCGCCCGAGGACGATCAACAGACCGAGTGCGGCAGCCCCCGCCGACGCGTGGACAACCATTCCACCTGCCCAGTCCTGCGCTCCCATCTTGGTCAACCATCCCGTGGGGGCCCACAACCAGTGCGCGACGGGTGCGTACACGATCACCGACCAGATGGCGATGAACACTGCCCACCCGAAGGCCTTGAGGCGATTGGCCACTGCGCCGGTGGCCAGCGCCGGGGTGATGATCGCGAACATCAACTGATACGCGAAGAACGCCAGCGTCGGGATCGCCACGGTTTCGGTCACCACGTGGAGGTCCGGCTTGGGGGCGTCGTCGATGTTGGTGAGTGCGACGAATCCGAGATCGGCGACGATCCCGTTACCTCGGTCGTTACCGAACGCGATGCTGTACCCGAAGGCGAACCAGGTGAGCGAGATGATGCCGAGCCCGATCAGATTCTGCTGCAACATCACGAGGGTGTTGCGCTTGCTCACCATGCCGGCATAGAAGAACGCCAGGCCCGGTGTCATGAACAGCACAAGGGCTGCGCACACCAGCACCCACGCGGTGTCACCGGTGTTGATCACGTCTTGGGACAAGGTCGTAGAGGTCATCGACGGGCCTGCGCTTTCGGGCGAGGTGTGTGATCAATCGCGAACGGCTCTGCTGAACAAGGCATTTCGGACTTCTGTCGACCTGGAGATGGTGCCTGCGGGCTTCGCCCTGCATGGTGTCGAGCGGTATGCATCGAGCGACCTCCGATCCTTGCACCGGTCAGTCACGCTTTTCTCGGCACGCCGGCGCACTGTCGCCGGAAGGACGAGACTTGCAGTCCGACGCGAGCATATACACCGTGTTTGTGTCACGCGGGTCAATCGCGTCAACTCGAACGGGCCGCTCATGAACAGGTTCTCGCGGTACACCTCGCGATCGCCCGGATAGTCCGTTCTTCGCCGTCGATCCCGTTATCCCGTACCCGTACGGTCGTGTAGCCCTAGACTTGCGCCGTGGACGCTGTCCAGTGGCTCGGGATCATCATCCTTGGGTTGACGCTGCTGGATGTATTCCTCACCGCCCTCAATTACGACGACGCAGGCTTTCTCACGCGCGCTGTGACGTCGTGGGTCTGGCGTGTCATCAGACGAGTGACGCGAAAGATGTCACGCGGACGGCGACCCGCCGTACTCCGTCAGGTCACGGGCATTCAGCTCATCGTCACGGTGGGCATGTGGGTGGGCGGCACGATCCTGGGATACGCCTTCATCTACGTCGGCATGATGAGGGAGCAAGACTTCCTGTACAACGGCGGCACCGACGATGCCTTCGGCGCAATTTATTTCAGTACAGCCCAGCTCTCCACGGTGGGCACGTCCCAAGTCGTTCCCGACACCGATGTATCCCGGATCATCTCGGTCCTGGAGACTCTCACCGGTGTCGTGCTCGTCTTCCTGATTCTCACGTTTCTTCTCGGGGTCTACGGAGTGATCAGCGCCCTGCGCGGTCTGTCCGCGCAGTTCTACAATCCCGGAAACAGCGTCGGCGACCCGGTCGCGAGCCTGAAGCCGTACTTCCCGGGCGGCGAATCGCGCGACCTCGACTCCAAACTCTCGTCCATCGCCGACAGTTTCAGCAGCTACACCGACGGTGTCCGGCTGCACCACTCCGCCTACTACTTCCAGAGCGGCCGCGACACGTTCTCGCTGCCGTATTCGATCCGGATGCTGAGCGGGGTCGTCGGGGCACTTCGGTGGGGGTTGCCCAGATCCCACCCGGTGACTGTCGAGCCGATGCTGCTTCCGCTCACCGACCAGTTCCTGAAGTTCGCGGACTACATGCATCCTCTGCTCGGGTGGACGAGCACCGATGTTCCCGAGACGAGGTCGCGTGGGGAGTTCCGCCGGCTGATCGGGGAGGACATCGAGCTGCACCGGACGGACGGACATCGCTCGGCGCCTCCTGTCGAGAGCGAGGATCCGTGGGTTGCCCGGTTCGCCCGGGTGAATCGGAAGATGGGCGAACTCGTTCACCTCGAACCACTCACCGATCTCGACGAGGCCTACGAACGGTACGTCGAGTGGCTGCCGTTCGCGTACCGGGCGCAACAGTTCACCGATGCGGTCGGCCGGGACCTCGATTATCAGCCGGTGTACGCGCCCGGCTGGGCGGATGTTCCGGAAACCACTGCTCCGGGAACCCGGAAGCCCGCCACCGGCGGCGTACGAGCCTTCTTCGCCAACCGGTTCACGCTCATCGATCCCGGCTACATCCGGCTATTCGGGTCCTTGCGCGTGCTCATCGCGGCGGTGGTCTCGGTGGCGGTGGTGGCGATCGGCCTCGAACTCGCAGGGAAAGCCCCGATGCCCACGGCCATCTTCGGCGGAATGATCGCGATGTTCGCGGGCGGGGTTGCGGCGCAAAGCGGTGCGCGCCCGGGACTCGCCAAGTTCGGCGGGATGCTGACGCTCGTCCCCGTGGTCGTCGCGGTCGGTTTGATCACCCTGGTTCCACGCGAACGGTTGCCGTCGGTGCTCGCCGTCGCCGCCCTCGCCTTCGTGGGTGTGTTGCTGTCCCGGTTCGGACCACAAGGGGCCGGGCTCGGCCGCGTGTTGTTCATGACGTTCTACTTCAGCCTGCTGCTTCGGCTGAGCCCTGACGATTTCTGGCTGTACGCACTGACGGGGCTGGTGAGCGTCACCGCGTCGGTACTCGTTCAGTTCATTCCGCTCGGTCACGGACACGTCGGGCTCGTACGGAGCGGCGTCCGGGCGTTCGAGAACAGTGTTGCGCACAGCATCGATCCCCTCGTCGATACGGTGTCGGCAGCCCGGTGGGATCCGGATCTGCGCAAACGTATGCACAGCGGACTCGACCAACTCCACCACACCGCGTCCTTTCTGGGAGGTCAGCTCACCAAACAGGACCCGGCCCTGCACTTCTCCGCAGAGCAGCAGAACAACCTGCGAATACGTCTCTTCGATGTCGAGCTCGCAACGGTCAATCTGTCTGCGGCGGCTCGGGATGCGACCGGGTCGGGCATGCCCATCCCGGTCCGGGCTCGGCTCGCCGGCGAACTCGAACAGCTCCAGCTCCACATTCGTAGTTATCCGGACCTTCCGGCGTGGATGGGCGATTCCGGAGACGAGAACGACGCGATCCGTCCACCCGACGACGTGCCCGATCCCATCGACTGGCCTCTGCCGGCGCAGCGGTTGCATCATGCCGTGCGCGAACTCCGGTTTGCTGTGGACGCGTTGCATACCGCCCGCCCCGAAGACCTCATCGGCAGCCCCGGCGACACCGATGGTGCAGGCTCGACTTCCGCGGTCGGAGCGGGATCTGCTGCGGGTGAGCAGGAATCGTCCTCCGCTCCGAGCGGAGGACGCGCGCCGGCCGGCACGAACGCCGGGCCGATCCGACGCGCGGTGCAGGCCGCACTCGCGACCGGGCTGGCCCTCTGGATCGGAGGGTCCGTATCGGAGACCTACCAGTATTGGGCCGCGCTGCCGGCGTTCTTTGTACTGGGTGAGACGGACGGGGAGACGTTTCTCAAGGGGATGCAGCGCATCGTCGGAACCGTGGCCGGAGCCGCGATCGGGTTCGGCTTCGCGATCGTGGTCGGGACCGACACTCCCGTGGTCCTCCCGCTGCTGGCCCTGTGCATCTTGGCGTCGACGTACTTCCGTCCTGTGTCGTCCGTCCTGTCGGCGCTCTGGATCACGGCGTTCGTCGCGTTGCTCTACGACCTGCTGGGAAGACTGGATACCGAAACCATCGAACTGCGTGTCGTGGAGACGGTGATCGGAGCGGGGCTCGCGCTGGTGGTCGCCGCGGTCGTTCTGCCCACCCGTACCCGCACCCGCTTGTCGTCGGACACGTCTCAGTTGGTGCGGACCGTCCAGGACGTCACCGGCATCTGTCTCGCACACCTGCGGTCCGGATCCACGGGGACCCTGGACAGGCAGGAACTCGCACGCCGGGAACTCGCGCTGACCACGCTGGTCCAGAAGGTCGAGGCCACCGCCGTCCCGCTGCGCCGTTCTTCCGGGGCGCTCGATGTCCGGGGGATCGAAGGGCGGCTCACCGCACTGTGGGCTCTGTTGTTCTACACGCGGCATCTGGTGTCCGCCACCGAGCGTCTCTCGGCCGACGAGAACGTCCTGACCGACTCGCAGTGGGGCGCGATCCAGGATATCGGTGAGGACAACTTCGAGGCCCTGCTGAAAGCGCTGGCAGGGGAGACGCCCTCCGCGGTGCAGGAGGACATGCAGGCCACCGACGAGTACGACATCCCGCACGACAGCACGTTGTCCCGTGTGCTCCAGTCTCTCGAACGAATCGATCAGACCGTGACCTTCATGGTCGAAGAGGTGTTGCCGAGTGAAGGGCGACTGTCGCGGTTCACGTCGTCGTTCCGCCGGGTCTGAACCCGAATCTCGGGAGACTGTCCGAATACACTGCCGGGCAGTCGTTTCTGTTTCGTCTCGATCCGCGGCGACGCCGCCGGGCGGAGCGTCCGTGCTGGTGACCGGCACGTGCGATGCGCTCGTCTAGACTCGATCGATGTGGCCCACCCGATGATTGCCCCCTCGATTCTGTCCGCCGATTTCGCTCGTCTCGCCGACGAGGCGCAGGCCGTCGCCGGTGCCGACTGGCTCCACGTCGATGTGATGGACGCCCATTTCGTGCCGAACCTGACTCTCGGTCTGCCCATCGTGCAGTCGCTGCTGAAGGCGACGGACATCCCGCTCGACTGCCATCTGATGATCGAGAACCCGGGCCGGTGGGCCCCGCCCTATGCCGAAGCGGGCGCACACAACGTGACGTTCCACGCCGAGGCGACGGACGATCCGGTGGCCGTGGCCCGCGATATCCGCGCCGCAGGCGGTAAGGCCGGACTGTCCGTCAAACCGGGCACCCCCATCGAGCCCTACCTGGAGATCCTCCGCGAGTTCGACACGCTGCTCGTCATGAGCGTCGAACCCGGTTTCGGCGGCCAGGCGTTCATTCCCGACGTACTCGACAAGGCGCGCGCGGTGCGGAGACTGGTGGACTCCGGCGAACTGCGCCTCCTGGTGGAGATCGACGGCGGAATCAACGCGGACACCATCGAAGCGGCGGCGGAGGCCGGCGTGGACTGCTTCGTGGCCGGTTCCGCCGTCTACGGTGCCGAGGATCCGGCCGAGGCGGTGCGCAAGCTGCGCGCACAGGCGGCGGCCGCCTCGCCGCACCTGACGCTCGCGACGTGACGCCCCCCGAAGTCACCGAGGCATTCCAGTTCGCGCTGGATGCGTCGGAGGCCGTGCGGGGAACCACCAGCCCGAACCCGCCGGTCGGCGCCGTGATCCTCGACGCGAACGGGCAGGTCGCCGGGGTAGGTGCCACAGCACCTCCGGGTGGTCCGCACGCGGAAGTGCGGGCCCTGGCTGCGGCCGGCGACCGGGCACGCGGCGGCACCGCCGTGGTCACCCTCGAGCCGTGCAACCACACCGGACGCACCGGCCCCTGCGCCCGCGCGCTCATCGACGCCGGAATCGTGACGGTGTACTACTCCGTCCCGGACCCCGGTCCGGTGGCAGGGGGAGGAGCAGAGACCCTGCGTGCCGCGGGGATCACGGTGCATCCGGGACTCGGGGCCGACGCCGTCATCCACGGCCCGTTGCGGGCCTGGCTTCACCGGGCACGCACCGGCCGGCCCCATGTCACGTGGAAGTACGCGGCGACGCTCGACGGCCGGAGCGCCGCGCAGGACGGAACCAGCCAGTGGATTTCCGGACCGGAAGCGCGTGCCAGGGTGCACGACGAGCGCAGTCGGCTCGACGCGATCGTCGTCGGCACCGGGACGGTTCTGGCCGACGATCCGTGGCTGACCGCCCGGCTGCCCGACGGAGATCTCGCACCGCACCAACCGCTGCGCGTGGTCGTGGGGATGCGGGAGATCCCGACCTCGGCACGTGTGCTCGACGACGCGGCGCCGACGCTCGTGCTGCGTACCCGCGACATCGGGGACGTCCTCGACGCCCTCGCCGACCACCCGGACGTGCTGCTCGAGGGCGGGCCGCGACTTGCCGGGGCGTTCCTCGCCGCGCGCAGTGTCGACCGGATACAGGCCTACCTCGCGCCGATGTTCCTGGGTGCGGGAACGCCCGCTGTGCAGGACGCCGGCGTACACAGCATCACCGAGGCGCTACGGTTTCGTCGGGAGCGCATCGACACCGTCGGCGCGGACGTGTTGTTGACCCTGGTCCCGGAACGGGATCTGTGAGACCGGTCCCGGAACGGGATCTGTGAACCGAACCCGGCCTCGGCCGGGAGTGAAGGAGCCCGAACGTGTTCACCGGCATCGTCGAGGAACTGGGTGAGATCGTGGCGCGAGAGGATCTCGCGGACGCAGCGCGCTTCACCGTGCTCGGCCCGGTGGTGACCTCCGACGCGAAACACGGCGACTCGATCGCCGTCAACGGCGTGTGCCTGACGGTGGTGGACGTGCAGGCCGGCGACTCCTTCACGGCGGATGTGATGCAGGAGACACTGAACCGGTCTTCGCTGGCGCGGCTCGCCGCGGGAAGCCGGGTCAACCTCGAGCGTGCTGCCGCGCTGAACAGCCGGCTGGGCGGGCACCTCGTGCAGGGACACGTCGACGGCACCGGCACCGTGATCTCCCGGGCGCCGTCCGAGAACTGGACGGTGGTGCGAATTTCGCTGCCGGACAGCATCTCTCGATACGTGGTCGAAAAGGGATCGATCACCGTGGACGGAGTGTCCCTCACCGTCTCCGCGCTCGGTGGCGATCCGGGTGACGAGTGGTTCGAGATCTCGCTGATCCCCACCACCTTGTCGCTGACCACTCTCGGTTCAGCCGAGCCCGGCACGCTGGTCAACCTCGAGGTCGATGTGATCGCCAAGTACGTGGAGCGACTGCAGAACGCCCGTTAGGTAGTCGTAGGGTGGACACGACAAGTGGACGCGAAGCACGAGTCGTCCGGATACGAGATTTGGAGCCCAGGCAAGTGACGAGGTTCGACACCATCGAGCGCGCGGTCGCCGATATCGCCGCCGGTAAAGCGGTAGTCGTGGTCGACGACGAAGACCGTGAAAACGAGGGTGACCTCATCTTTGCGGCGGAGAAAGCCACACCCGAACTCGTCGCCTTCATGGTGCGATACACCTCCGGGTACCTGTGCGTCCCGCTCGACGGCGACGACTGCGACCGGCTCGGGCTGCCTCCGATGTACTCGACCAACCAGGACAAGCACGGCACCGCCTACACGGTCACCGTCGATGCGAAGGAAGGCATCGGCACCGGCATCTCCGCGTCCGACCGTGCGGCGACCATGCGCCTGCTCGCCGATGCAGACTCGCGCGCCGACGACTTCACCCGGCCCGGCCACGTCGTGCCGCTGCGTGCCAAGGAGGGCGGTGTCCTGCGCCGCCCCGGGCATACCGAAGCCGCCGTCGATCTCGCCCGCATGGCCGATCTCCGTCCCGCCGGTGTCATCTGCGAGATCGTCTCGCAGAAGGACGAGGGCGAAATGGCCCGCACCGACGAACTGCGTGTCTTCGCGGACGAGCACGAACTCGCACTGATCTCGATCGCCGACCTCATCGCGTGGCGCCGCAGGCACGAGAAGCACGTCGTGCGGGTCGCAGAGGCGAGAATCCCCACCCGGCACGGGAGCTTCACGGCCGTCGGATACCAGAGCATCTACGACGAGGTCGAGCACGTCGCGCTGGTGATGGGAGATATCGCCGGACCGGACGGCGACGGGGCAGACGTCCTGGTGCGGGTGCACTCCGAGTGCCTCACCGGCGACGTCTTCGGTTCACTGCGGTGCGACTGCGGACCGCAGCTCGATGCGGCTCTCGAGATGGTCGCGCAGGAAGGCCGGGGCGTCGTGCTCTACATGCGCGGACACGAGGGCCGTGGAATCGGCCTGATGCACAAGCTCCAGGCCTACCAGCTTCAGGACGCCGGCTCGGACACCGTCGACGCGAACCTCCAGCTCGGCTTGCCCGCCGACGCCCGCGACTACGGCATCGGCGCGCAGATCCTCGTCGACCTGGGTATCTCCTCGATGCGCCTGCTGACCAACAACCCGGCCAAGCGCGTCGGCCTCGACGGCTACGGTCTGCAGATCACCGATCGGGTCCCGATGCCGCTGCGCGCCAACCGCGAGAACCTCACCTACCTGCGGACCAAGCGCGACCGCATGGGCCACGACCTCGTCGGACTCGACGAGTTCGAAGCCGGGGACGCCTGATGAGCGGGGAAGGTCTGCCCGACCTGCAACTCGGTGACGCCGCGGACCTCCGCCTCGCCGTCGTCGCAGGCAGCTGGCACGCCGAGATCTCCGGTGCCCTGATCGCCGGCGCCCTGCGCGTCGCCGATCGCGCCGGCATCACCGACGTCACGGTCGAGCGGGTCGCGGGGGCTGTAGAACTTCCCGTCGTCGCACAGCAACTGGCACGAACCCACGATGCCGTGGTCGCACTGGGCGTGGTCATCCGCGGCGGAACTCCGCATTTCGAGTACGTGTGCGACGCGGTCACCTACGGACTGACGCGGGTTGCTCTCGACGAGAGCACACCCGTGGGCAACGGGGTGCTCACCACCGACACCGAGGAGCAGGCGCGTGACCGCGCGGGACTGCCCGGCTCGGCCGAGGACAAGGGCGAGCAGGCATGCGCGGCCGCACTCGACACCGCCGTGACGTTGCGCCGGCTGCGGGAGGCCCGGACATGACCTCTGCCGACACCCGATGGGAACTCGAGGTCCGACCGGCGAAGATGCGCCTGTGGGTGATCCTCGGTGCCGTCTTCGTCCTCGCCGTACATATCGGCGCCGCGCTGGTCCTGCGCGGCGGCGGCGATTCGGGCGTGCATCTGCGACTGGCGGACCAGATCGCCATTCTCACGATCGGGATCGCGTTGTCGGGCGCCCTGCTGCTGTTCACCCGGCCCCGGTTCCGTGCCGGCGCGGACGGCGTCGCGGTGCGCAACGTCGTGGCCGAGAGACACGTCCCGTGGGACGAGGTTCGCGGTCTGTCGTTCCCCGAGGGCGCGCCGTGGGCGCGTCTCGAACTGCCGTACGACGAATACGTGCCCGTGGTCGCGGTGCAGGCGAGGGACGGCGGAAGTGCCGTCGACGCCCTGGACCGGTTCCGGGAACTCGAAGCCCGGTACAGCCGGGGTGTCGTCGGCGACGACTAACCTGGACTCGTGCCCGACCCCTCCACATACCGCCCGGCTCCCGGCACCATTCCGACGGAACCGGGGGTCTACAAGTTCCGAGACCCGCACGGCCGGGTCGTCTACGTCGGTAAGGCGAAGAACCTCCGCTCGCGTCTGAACTCGTATTTCGCCGACGTCGCATCGCTGCATCCGCGTACCCGGCAGATGGTCACCACCGCCGGCAGCGTCGAGTGGACCGTGGTGCGCACCGAGGTCGAGGCGCTGCAACTCGAGTACAACTGGATCAAGGAGTTCGATCCTCGGTTCAACGTCCGCTATCGCGACGACAAGACGTACCCCATGCTGGCGGTGACCCTCAACGAGGAATACCCCCGCCTCTTCGTGTACCGGGGACCCCGCCGCAAGGGCGTCCGGTATTTCGGGCCCTATTCCCACGCGTGGGCGATCCGCGAAACCCTCGACCTGCTGCTCCGCGTCTTTCCCGCCCGCACCTGTTCCGCCGGGGTGTTCAAACGACACACCCAGATCGGCCGTCCCTGCCTGCTCGGCTACATCGACAAGTGCTCGGCCCCGTGTGTCGGCCGGGTCGACGCCGACGAACACCGCCGCATCGTCGAAGCGTTCTGCGACTTCCTCGCCGGCCGTACCGACAAGATGGTCCGCGAAGTCGAACTGAAGATGCAGGCGGCCGCCGACGAACTCGACTTCGAGACCGCAGCCAGGCTCCGCGACGATCTCGGAGCGCTTCGCAAGGCGCTCGAGAAGCAGGCGGTCGTGCTCGGTGACGGGACCGACGCCGACATCGTCGCGTTCGCCGACGACGACCTCGAGGTCTCCGTGCAGGTGTTCCATGTGCGCGGCGGACGGGTCCGAGGCCAACGTGGCTGGGTCGTCGAGAAATCCGGCGACGTGCTCGACCGCCCCGACGACAGGAACACCCCCGGCGAAGCCACCGAGCACGTCGGCGACGTGGAAGAGGTCTCCTTGCTCGTCGAACAGTTCCTCACGCAGTTCTACGGCGAGGAAGCCGCACTCGTATCCGGTGCGCCGGCCGACGAGGAGACACACGAAGGCGGTGCGGTGCCGCGGGAGGTCCTGGTGCCCGCACTGCCCCCGGAACCGGAGGAGATGACTCGCTGGCTCGGCGGTCTGCGCGGTGGCCCGGTGCGCCTGCGGGTGCCGCAGCGCGGCGACAAGAAGGCCCTTGCCGACACGGTGCAGCGCAATGCGAAGGAGGCGCTGGCGCAACACAAGCTGCGACGCGCCGGTGATTTCACCGCGCGCTCGGCGGCATTGCAGGGAATCCAGGAAGCACTCGACCTCGATTCGGCGCCGCTCCGCATCGAGTGCGTCGACATCAGCCACGTGCAGGGCACCGATGTGGTCGCGTCGCTGGTGGTGTTCGAAGACGGACTGCCCCGCAAGTCCGACTACCGGCACTACGGCATCAAGCATGCCGCCGGCGACGGGCACTCCGACGACGTCGCGTCCATCGCGGAGGTCACGCGCCGCCGGTTCCTGCGTCACCAACGCGACACGACACCGGCCGATGCCGGCAACGGCGGCGATTTCGCGCCCGAAGCCGCGCTGGATCCCGCGACCGGCCGCCCCCGCCGATTCGCCTATCCGCCGAACCTCTACGTCGTCGACGGCGGTGCCCCGCAGGTGGCGGCGGCCGCAGAGGTCCTCGACGAACTGGGGATCACCGACGTCGCCGTGATCGGCCTCGCCAAGCGACTCGAGGAGGTGTGGGTACCGGGGGAGGAAGACCCGGTGATCCTGCCGCGCACCAGCGAGTCGCTCTACCTGCTGCAGCGCATCCGCGACGAAGCGCACCGCTTCGCGATCACCTTCCACCGCAGCAAGCGTTCCCGCCGTATGACCGCCTCGGCGCTCGACGGGGTCAAAGGCCTCGGGGAGACCCGTCGCAAGGCGCTCGTCACCCACTTCGGCTCGGTCGCGCGGTTGCGCGAGGCGGACGTCGAGGAGATCACCGCTGTGCCGGGTATCGGCAAGACCACCGCACAGGCGGTTCTCGATGCGCTGCACGCCGAGCGCACCCCGCCGGGTTCCAGCAAGGACGCCGACCCGGGTGCGCCGGTCCCGTCCGTGGGCGATGATGACCCGGTCGGCGTGTCGGCGTCGCGAGCGGAGGCTGAACAGTGACGGAAGTGGATCGTAGGTCCCGGGAGCGGGACGAGCACGGGACGAGTCCGGCAGGGGAGAAGGAAGCGCGTGCAGAGGTGATCCTCGTGACCGGACTGTCCGGTGCGGGACTGAGCACCGCTGCGACCGCGCTCGAGGACCTCGGCTGGTACGTCGCCGACAATCTGCCGCCCCAGCTCGTGATCTCGATGGTCGATCTCGCGGTGCACGCCGACCCTCCCCTCGAACGGCTCGCGGTGGTCATGGACGTGCGCAGTCGCTTGTTCACGGGCGATCTCGGGCGGGTTGTGACCGATCTCGCCGCGAGGCCGGTGAGCACCCGCGTGCTGTTCCTCGACGCCACCGATGCCGTCCTGATCCGCCGGTTCGAGCAGGTCCGGCGCAGTCACCCGCTGCAGGAGGACACCGCCGACCGGACCCTCTCCGACGGCATCGCCGCCGAACGGGCTCAGCTCGCTCCGGTGAAGGGCGCCGCCGATCTCGTCATCGACACCTCCACGCTGTCCGGGCCCGAGCTGCGCCGCAAGATCGAAGCGGCATTCGGCGACGCGGCGTCCGACACGATCAGGGTCACGGTGGAGTCGTTCGGCTTCAAGTACGGACTCCCCATGGATTCGGATCTCGTGTGCGACGTGCGGTTCCTCCCGAATCCCCATTGGATCGCGGAACTCCGCCCGTATACCGGGCAGGACCCCTCGGTCCGCGATTATGTACTGTCCCGCGACGGTGCCGAAGACTACTTGCGCACCTATCACCGGCTCCTGGAATTGACCACGGCCGGTTACCGTCGGGAGGGGAAGCGCTATATGACGATCGCGGTGGGATGCACCGGCGGCAAACACCGAAGCGTGGCGATGGCAGAAGCACTCGCCGCGCGCCTCGAGCGGGAGCCCGGGCTCGCGGTGCACGTCGTGCACCGGGATCTGGGGCGCGAGTGACCGCGCACCCTCCGACTCCACCGCCCGGCGACGCTCGCTCCGGGCCCGCGATCACCGCCCTCGGCGGGGGGCACGGACTGTATGCCACGTTGAGCGCGGTCCGGCGGCTCACCGATCGCGTCACCGCCGTGGTGACGGTCGCCGACGACGGCGGATCGTCCGGCCGGCTCCGCGCCGAACTCGGTGTGATCCCGCCCGGAGACCTGCGGATGGCCCTCGCGGCGCTGGCCGCCGACACCCCGGACATTCGTGTGTGGACCGAGGTCGTGCAGCACCGCTTCGGCGGCACCGGCGCCCTCGCGGGGCACTCGGTGGGCAACATGATCCTCGCGGGGCTCACCGAGGTGGTGGGCGATCCGGTGGAGGCACTGGACATGCTCGCCAAGGTCCTCGGACTGCGGGGACGGGTGCTTCCGATGTCGCCGATCGCACTCGACATCGAAGCCGACGTCTCGGGGCTCGAAACGGACCCCCGGGTGAGCCGGTGCATCCGCGGGCAGGTCGCGGTCGCGACCACCCCCGGCAAGGTGCGGCGGGTGCGGCTGATCCCCGCCGATCCACCGGCGTGCCCGCTCGCGGTCGACGCCGTGTGCGAAGCGGACATGGTGGTGCTCGGACCGGGTTCGTGGTTTTCGAGCGTGATCCCGCACGTGCTCGTCCCGGAACTCCACGAGGCCCTGACGCACACCTCGGCGACGAAGGTCCTCGTGCTCAACCTCGCTGCCGAGCCGGGGGAGACCGCAGGTTTCTCCGCGGAACGGCACCTGCACGTCCTCGCGCAGCACGCTCCGGACTTCCGGGTCGACCACATCGTCGTCGACGCGGGCTCGGTGACCCCGGGGCGGGAACGGGACCACCTGAGTCGCGCGGCTTCGCACCTGGGCGCGGACGTCTCGTATGCCGACGTGTCCGAAGACGGAACCCAACGACACGACCCCGCCAAGCTGGCGGTCGCACTGGAAACGTATCTGTCACCGATTCGCGGCAGCGCCCGCGCCGGAATCGGCGACCGGAGGGAGATCATCTCGTGGCAATGACAGCGGAGGTCAAGGACGAGCTGAGCAGGCTGTCGGTCACCCGTACCAGCAATCGCAAGGCCGAAGTGTCCTCCCTTCTGCGCTTCGCCGGCGGGCTGCACATCGTCACCGGCCGCGTGGTCGTCGAAGCCGAGGTCGACCTCGGTTCGATCGCGCGTCGGCTGCGCCGCGAGATCTTCGAGCTCTACGGCTATGCCGCCGACGTCCACGTGCTCGGCGCGGGTGGCCTGCGCAAGAGTTCGCGGTACGTGGTGCGGGTCGGAAAGGACGGCGAGGCCCTCGCGCGCCAGACCGGACTGCTCGACGGCCGCGGACGCCCGGTGCGAGGACTGCCCGCCCAGGTGGTCGGTGGCAGCGTGTCCGACGTAGCCGCGGCATGGCGGGGAGCCTTCCTCGCACACGGCTCGCTTACCGAGCCCGGACGGTCGTCGGCGCTGGAGATCAGCTGCCCCGGACCCGAAGCCGCGCTCGCGCTCGTCGGTGCGGCTCGCCGCCTCGGCGTCACGGCCAAAGCGCGGGAGGTACGCGGCGCCGACCGCGTGGTGATCCGCGACGGTGAAGCCATCGGAGCGCTCCTCACCCAGATGGGAGCCCAGGACACCCGGTTGACCTGGGAGGAGCGCCGGATGCGCCGGGAAGTACGGGCGACCGCGAATCGGCTCGCGAATTTCGACGACGCCAACCTGCGCCGATCCGCGCGCGCGGCAGTCGCGGCTGCGGCCCGCGTCGAGCGGGCTCTCAACATTCTGGGCGACGACGTTCCCGAGCATCTGGCCGCTGCCGGCACGCTCCGGGTCGAGCATCGCCAAGCCTCCCTCGAGGAGCTCGGGCAGCTCGCGGACCCGCCGATGACCAAGGACGCGGTCGCCGGACGCATCCGGCGTCTGTTGTCGATGGCCGACCGCCGAGCGAAGGACCTCGGGATTCCCGATACCGAGTCGGCGGTGACCGCGGAGTTGCTGGACGACGCGTAGAGGCGCACGCTTGTGGGGAGTTCGTCACACAGGGCGGATCTCACACGGTGGCCCCGGCGCATTAGGGTAGGGGTCACAACGGCACAATCATCAGCACAATTATCGAGATCTGGGCAAAGGAGCTCTACTGTGACTGTCCGCGTAGGCGTGAACGGGTTCGGACGTATCGGGCGCAACTTCTTCCGCGCAGTCGAAGCGCAGAAAGCGCTCGGCACCACTGACATCGAGATCGTCGCCGTCAACGACCTGACCGACAACGACACTCTCGCAACGCTCCTGAAGTACGACTCGATCCTGGGTCGTCTCGACAAGGATGTGCGTGTCGAAGGCGACTTCATCATCGTCGGAGAGCAGAAGATCAAGGCGCTCGAAATCAAGGAAGGCCCGGCCGCGCTTCCGTGGGGCGACCTGGGTGTCGACGTCGTCGTCGAGTCCACCGGTATCTTCACCGACGCCGCCAAGGCCAAGGGGCACCTCGACGCAGGTGCCAAGAAGGTCATCATCTCCGCGCCCGCCAAGGGTGAGGACATCACCATCGTGATGGGCGTCAACGACGACAAGTACGACGGCAGCCAGAACATCATCTCCAACGCCTCGTGCACCACCAACTGCCTCGGACCGATCGCCAAGGTCCTCGATGACAGCTTCGGCATCGAGCGCGGTCTCATGACCACGATCCACGCCTACACGCAGGACCAGAACCTCCAGGACGGCCCGCACAAGGATCTGCGTCGCGCCCGCGCCGCAGCCCTGAACGTCGTTCCCACCGGCACGGGTGCCGCCAAGGCCATCGGCCTGGTTCTTCCGCAGCTGCTCGGCAAGCTCGACGGCTACGCGCTGCGCGTGCCGATCCCGACCGGCTCGGTCACCGACCTCACCGCCAACCTCCGCACCAAGGCGTCGATCGAGGAGATCAACGCCGCGATGCAGGCTGCGGCAGAGGGACCGCTCAAGGGCATCCTGAAGTACAACACCGATCCGATCGTCTCCTCGGACATCGTCACCGACCCGCACTCCTCGATCTTCGACGCGCCGCTGACCAAGGTCATCGACGATCAGGTCAAGGTTGTGGCCTGGTACGACAACGAGTGGGGCTACTCGAACCGCGTCGTCGACCTCATCGGCCTCGTCGGCAAGTCGCTCTGAGACCCCGAACCGGACAGGACACCCGAACAGTGGCAGTTCAGACCCTGAAGGATCTGCTCGACGCCGGGGTGGAGGGGCGCGGTGTGCTGGTGCGCTCCGACCTCAACGTCCCCTTGGACGGCGCGACGATCACCGATCCCGGCCGCATCATCGCGTCCGCCCCGACGATCGAAGCACTGGCGGAAGCCGGCGCCAAGGTCGTGGTCGTGGCGCACCTCGGCCGGCCCAAGGGCGAGCCGGATCCGAAGTTCTCGCTCGCGCCCGTCGCGGCGAAGCTCGGTGAGGTGCTCGGCCGCAACGTCCAGCTCGCCGGCGACGTCGTCGGGCAGGACGCTCTGGCTCGCTCCGAGGGCCTGACCGACGGCGACATCCTCCTGCTGGAGAACATCCGCTTCGATCCGCGGGAGACCAGCAAGGACGAGTCGCAGCGTCAGGCGCTCGCCCGCGATCTCGTCGAGCTCGTCGGCGACGACGGTGCTTTCGTCTCCGACGGTTTCGGTGTCGTGCACCGCAAGCAGGCGTCGGTGTACGACGTGGCGAAGCTGCTCCCGCACTACGCCGGTGGCCTCGTCGCTGCCGAGGTGGCAGTGCTCGAGAAGCTCACCACCGACACCGAGCGTCCCTACGCGGTCGTGCTCGGCGGATCGAAGGTCTCCGACAAGCTCGCAGTGATCGAGGCGCTCGCGCCGAAGGTCGACACGCTGGTCATCGGTGGCGGAATGTGCTTCACATTCCTTGCGGCACAGGGCATTTCGGTCGGCAATTCCTTGCTCGAAGAGTCGATGATCGAGACCTGCAAGGGACTGCTGGACCGCTACGCCGATGTCCTGCACATCCCGCAGGATGTCGTGATCGCCGACAGCTTCTCGGCCGACGCCGAAGCGAAGACCGTCCCGGTCACGGAGATTCCGGACGGCTGGATGGGTCTGGACATCGGACCGGAGTCGGTGCAGCGGTTCGCGTCGTTGCTCTCGGCGGCCAAGACCGTGTTCTGGAACGGCCCGATGGGCGTGTTCGAGTTCCCGAAGTTCGCGGCGGGCACCAAGGGTGTCGCCGAGGCCATCGTCGACGCCACCGGCAAGGGTGCGTTCAGCGTCGTCGGCGGTGGCGATTCCGCTGCGGCAGTGCGCCAGCTGGGCCTGCCGGACGACGGGTTCTCACACATCTCCACCGGCGGCGGTGCCTCCCTCGAATACCTCGAGGGCAAGGAACTGCCCGGCATCTCGGTTCTGGAGGCCTGAGCGCGATGGCACGCACACCGCTGATCGCGGGCAACTGGAAAATGAATCTGAACCACCTCGAGGCCATCGCGCTGGTGCAGAAGATCGCGTTCACGCTGCCCGACAAGTACCTCGAGAAGGTCGATGTCACGGTCATCCCGCCGTTCACCGACATCCGTTCGGTACAGACGCTGATCGACGGCGACAAGATCAAGCTCACCTATGGTGCGCAGGATGTCTCCGCCCACGATTCCGGCGCGTACACCGGGGAGATCTCCGGTGCGATGCTCGCCAAGCTCGGCTGCACCTACGTCGTGGTCGGGCACTCCGAGCGACGCACGATGCACGCCGAAACCGACGAGATCGTGCGCGACAAGACGAAGGCCGCGCTCAAGCACGGCCTGACTCCGATCGTGTGCATCGGCGAGGGCCTCGACATCCGTGAGGCCGGCGACCACGTCGCATACAACGTCGCCCAGCTGAAGGGCTCGCTCGCCGGGCTGTCCGCCGACGACATCGCCAAGATCGTCGTCGCGTACGAGCCGGTGTGGGCGATCGGCACGGGCAAGGTGGCCTCGGCCGCCGACGCCCAGGAAGTCTGTGCGGCGGTGCGCTCCACCCTCGCCGAACTCGCCTCGCCCGAGGTGGCATCGTCGGTCCGTGTCCTCTACGGCGGATCGGTGAACGCCAAGAACATCGGCGAGCTCATCGCGCAGACCGATGTCGACGGTGGCCTCGTCGGAGGCGCCTCGCTCAAGGCCGACGAGTTCGCTCAGCTCTCCGCAATCGCGGCGGGCGGCCCGCTCCTGTAGGCCGGCCCGAGCAGCAGTACGGCTCACTCGATCGTGGGGCGCAGGATCTTCGGATCCTGCGCCCCACGGCGTTTCCGAGTGTGCACCCGAACCGAAAGGCATCACGCGTATGACCGCCCCCGCCGACACCGGCCCGAGCACCCGCAGCGTGGTGTTCGGGTTGGCAGCGGTGCTGCTCGTCGCCGCTTGCCTGCGCCCGGCCATCACCGCGATCGGGCCGCTGCTCGAGGACATCGGCGCCGACACCGGGCTCGGCAACACGGCGCTCGGCGTGCTCGGCGCCGTGCCGCTGTTGTGCTTCGCGGCGGTCTCCCCGTGGATTCACCGCCCCGCGATCCGTTACGGGACGCAGCGCATGGTGCTCGTCGCGATGCTGGTCCTGACGGCCGGAATCCTGCTGCGGTCGATTCCCGGCGCGCTGTGGCTGTGGGGCGGCACGATCGCGATCGGTGTGGGAATCGGCATCGGCAACGTGCTGTTGCCGGCAGTCGTCAAACGCGACCATCCCACGCGCATCTCGACGGTGACCGGCGTGTACTCGTCGGTGACGACCGGCGCCGCCGGACTGGGCTCCGGTTTGGCGGTGCCCTTCGTCGCCCTGACAGGCAACTGGCGTGGCGCGCTCGCGTTGTGGGCCGTGGTGTCGCTGGTCGCGGCGGCCGTGTGGGTCGTGCGCGGACGGGTCCTGCCGACACCGCTGCCGGCCGCCCCGGACACGACACCCGGCGTGTCCATGTGGCGTTCCGCCACCGCGTGGCAGGTCACCGCGTTCATGGGTCTGCAGTCCACCACGTTCTATCTGCTGGTGACGTGGCTGCCGTCCATCGAGACCGGTCTGGGTGTCGACCGCGCGGCCGCCGGATGGCACCTGTCGGTCTATCAGGTGGTCGGCATCGTGGCGGGTCTGGGCGCCACCGCTCTGATGGGACGCCGCACCGACCAGAGTCGGCTCACCGCTGTCGCCGGTTCGGCCCTCGTCGTCGCGATGATCGGTGTGCTGTGGGCGCCGCACCTCGTCCTGTTGTGGGTCCTGGTCGCGGGGATGAGCAGTGGCGCGACGTTCATCATCGCGGTGTCGCTGTTCGGTCTCCGCACCCGCACAGTCGCCCAGACCGCGCAACTCTCGGGCATGGCGCAATGCCTCGGCTACCTGCTCGCGGCGTGCGGGCCGGTGCTCGCCGGCGCGATCTTCGACCTCACCGGCACCTGGACCACGGTCCTGCTGCTGGTCGCGGTGTGCGGGGCCGGGCAAGCTGTGGTCGGGGCGTTCGCGGGTCGCGACCGGTATACCCACGACGAGCCCTGAAGGCCCACGATCCGCGAGGACGGCGAACCGGGTGCGGCAATTCTGGGATTCGCCGGGACCGGGTAAGCTGACGGCCGACGTCACCCACCATCGAAGGACACCGAACGCCGACATGGAACTGTTCCTGGACATTCTGCTGATCGTCACGAGCCTGCTGCTCATCCTGCTGGTGCTGCTGCACCGCGGCAAGGGCGGCGGTCTGTCGAGCCTGTTCGGCGGCGGGGTCCAATCCAACCTGTCCGGTTCGTCGGTAGCCGAGAAGAACCTCGACCGGCTCACCGTGTTCACCGGCATCGTGTGGGTCATCGCCATTCTCGGTATCGGATTGCAGATCAAGTTCAGCTGATCGGCAGCGGTCGCATATCGGCCCCGGGGCGCCGATACTGGCCGAATGACGGATACCGTGCCGGTTTCGGCCACCGAACCTCTGCGTGACGACATCCGCCTGCTGGGCGGCATCCTCGGTGATGTCGTTCGCGATCAGGCGGGCGACGAGGTGTTCGAACTCGTCGAAGCAGCGAGGGTCGCGAGTTTCCGGATCCGGCGGTCCGAGATGGACCGCGCCGATCTCGCCGAGCGTTTCGCTGCCGTCGAGACCGCAGATCTGCTGCCGGTCGCCCGTGCGTTCAGTCACTTCGGGCTGCTCGCCAACCTCGCCGAGGACCTTCATCGCGAACGCCGGCGCGCTGTCCATCTCGAGGCCGGTGATCCCCCGCAGGACAGCGCTCTCGCCGCGACCTACGCCAAGCTCGATGCGGTCCCGCTCGATGCGGACGGGGTCGCCGATGCGCTCGCGGACGCACTCGTCGCACCGGTGATCACCGCGCACCCGACCGAAACCCGCCGCCGCACCGTATTCGACGTGCAAACCGCCGTCACCGACCTGATGCGGCGCCGCGACCGCACCGTCGACCCCTACGAGCGGGACAGCATCGACCGTGCCCTGTACCGGCACATCCTCACCCTCTGGCAGACCGCACTGATCCGGCTGGCGAGGCTTCGCATCAGCGACGAAATCGACAACGGCCTGCGCTACTACGATCTGGCGTTCTTCGAGGTCGTGCCCACTCTCAACGCCGAGGTACGCCGTGCGCTCCGGGAGCGGTGGCCCGATGCCGCAGTGCTCACCCGTCCGCTCGTGCGTCCCGGCACGTGGATCGGCGGCGACCGTGACGGAAACCCCAACGTCGACGCCGCGGTCGTCACCACGGCCGCCGACCGCGCGTGCGCGACCTCCCTGCGCCATCACCTGGCCGAACTCGCCGTGCTCGAACAAGAGTTGTCGATGTCGGTGCGCACCACGACCATCACCGCCCGCTTGCAGGAACTCGCCGACATCTCCGGCGACGAGAATCCCGCGCACAGCGACGAGCCGTACCGGCGGGCCGTGCGGGGAATCCGCGGACGCCTCACCGCGACCGGCGCCCGGCTGCTCCCGGACGTCGACCTCCCACACACCGTCGAGCCGTCGCGCGAGCCGTACCGCACCCCCGCGCAACTGCTCGCCGATCTGTCGGTCGTCGACGCGTCGCTGCGCGCCGGCGGGGGAGCGGTCATCGCCGACGATCGTCTCGCCCGACTGCGCGGCGCAGTCGAGGTCTTCGGGTTCCACCTCGCTCCACTGGACCTGCGGCAGAACGCCGACGTCCACGAGCGCGTGGTAGCCGAACTGCTCTCCTGGGCGGGTGTGACAGACCGCTACGCAACGCTGCCGGAGGATGACAAGGTCGCGTTGCTCACCTCCGAACTACGCATCCGGCGGCCCCTGACCACCCCCGACGCGCAGTTGTCGGACGAAACGGCCAAGGAACTCGGCATCTTGCGCGCCGCAGCGAGCGTCGTGCGCCGCATCGGGCCCGCCGCGATCGAGCACTACATCATCAGCATGTGTACCTCGGTCTCGGATCTGCTCGAGGTGGAAGTCCTCCTCAAGGAAGTCGGGTTGCTCGACCTCGACTCCGGATATCCGCGGAGCAGCGTGCAGGTGATTCCGCTGTTCGAAACCATCGAAGATCTGCGCAGCGGCGCGTCGACGCTGACAGCGGCCCTCGCCGTACCGGAATTCCGGAGCCTGGTCGATGCGCACGACGGGCTGCAAGAGGTCATGCTCGGCTACTCCGACTCCAACAAGGACGGCGGATATCTCGCCGCCAACTGGGCGTTGTACCGAGCAGAACTCGACCTCGTCGAGGCGTCCCGCGCCGCGGGTGTTCGCCTGCGTCTGTTCCACGGCCGTGGGGGAACCGTCGGCCGCGGCGGCGGTCCCAGTTACGACGCCATCCTCGCCCAGCCGCCCGGTGCGGTGCGGGGCTCGCTCCGGGTGACCGAACAGGGAGAGGTGATCGCCGCCAAGTACCGCGAACCCGTGCTCGCCCGTCGCAACCTCGAGGCGCTCGTCGCCGCGACTCTGGAATCCACACTGCTCGACGTCGAAGGGCTCGGCGCGGATGCGTCGGCTGCCTACCGGATCTTCGACGAACTCGCGGACCTGGCCCGAAACGCCTACCGGCGTCTGGTTCACGAGACGCCCGGATTCGTCGAGTACTTCACGACCTCGACGCCCGTCGCGGAGATCGGAGCGCTCAACATCGGCAGCCGGCCGGCGTCGCGCAAACCGACCGCGGCCATCGCCGACCTGCGTGCGATCCCGTGGGTGCTCGCGTGGACACAGAGCCGGGTGATGTTGCCGGGCTGGTACGGCACGGGCAGCGCGGTGGCCGAGTGGGTCGGCGACGATCCCGAGAAGCTCGAGTCCTTGCGAACCCTGTATCGGCGCTGGCCGTTCTTCCGCACGGTGCTCTCGAACATGGCGCAGGTGATGGCCAAATCCGATCTCGGAATCGCCGCACGCTACTCGGAGTTGGTCGAGGACACCGATCTGAGGGAACGGGTGTTCGGCCGGATCGTGGAGGAACACGCCCGGACCGTCGACGCCTACCAGCGGATCACGGGCTACGACTCGCTCGTCGCCGACAATCCTGCATTGGAACGGTCACTGCACAACCGATTCCCGTACCTCGAACCGCTCAACCACCTGCAAGTCGAGTTCCTGCGCAGATTCCGGGCGGGCGAGGACACCGAACAGGTTCGCCGGGGAATCCAGCTGACGATGAACGGACTCGCCACCGCGCTCCGGAACAGCGGCTGACCGGCCGCCGAAAGAAAATCTCGCGCGCGTGTCGATTTCGGTAGGGAGAGTTCGTCGTCATGGTGTACGGCGAATCGTCGTACCGAACCACGAGGAGACGATCATGAAGTACATGCTGTTGATCTACACATCGGCGGCCGACGAGAGCACCTGCACGGTCGAGGACTGGCAGGACTACGAAAAGGCGATGCGGGACGCGGGGGTGCTCGTCACCGGCCACGCACTCCAGGACCTCACCACCGCGACCGCCGTACAGGTGGCGGCGGACGGTCGTCGCACGGTCACCGACGGCCCGTATGCGGAGACCCGGGAGGTACTGGGCGGCTACGACGTCGTCGATGTACCGGACCTCGACGTCGCGATCGAGTGGGCGTCCCGGTGTCCGGGCGCCCGGGACGGCGGCACCGTGGTGGTGCGCCCGATCGCCGAGTTCGGCGACTAGCCGTGCCCGATGCGGGTGTCTCGGCCGAAGCGGTGTTCCGCGAGGAGCACGGGCGGCTTCTCGCGGCGCTGGTGCACCGTTTCGGCGATCTGGACCTGGCCGAGGAAGCCGCATCGGACGCCCTCGAGGCGGCACTCGTGCACTGGCCGGTCGGCGGGGTGCCCGATCGGCCGGGCGCGTGGCTGCTCACCACCGCCCGTCGCCGGGCACTCGACCGGGTACGCCGCGACCGCGTCTACACGCAACGTCTGGCCGAACTCGCGATCGACATCGAGCGGCGCGGCTCCTCGGATCCGCGCGGCGACGAATTGCCCGACGAACGACTCGAACTGTTCTTCACGTGTGCCCACCCGGCACTGGCTCCCGACGACCGTGTCGCGCTGATCCTTCGTTGTCTCGGAGGTCTGACCACCGGCGAGGTCGCGCGCGCGTTCCTCGTTCCGCACGCCACGATGGCGCAGCGGATCGTGCGGGCCAAGAACAAGATCCGTGGCGCGCGAATCCCGTTCCGGGTTCCTCGTCCGGACGAACTCGACGAACGGCTGCCGGTGGTTCTCGGTGCCCTGTATTCGATCTTCACCGAAGGGTATGCGGCCAGTAGTGGCACCGATCTGCAACGGCCCGATCTGGCAGACGAATCGCTTCGGCTGGTGCGGATCCTGCACGGGCTCATGCCTTCGCAACGTGAGGTGGCCGGGTTGCTCGCGCTGGAACTGCTCGTCCATGCCCGTCGCCACGCCCGCACCGATTCCGACGGTGAGATCGTGCTCCTCGACGCCCAGGACCGGACCCGGTGGGACACGGCGATGATCGACGAGGGTCGTGCGCTGGTGGTGACCGGGCTGACCGGTGGGCCCCCCGGCCCGTACGCGGTGCAGGCGGCGATCGCCGCGCTGCACGACGAGGCGCCCGACGCCGAGTCCACCGACTGGCGACAGATCGTTGCGCTGTACGGAGTGCTGCTCGCACTCATGCCGTCGCCGCTGGTTGCCGCGAACCGCGCGGTCGCCGTGGCGATGTGCGACGGCCCGGAGTCGGGCCTGGCACTGCTCGACGGCCTGGCCGGCGAACCGGTCCTGCGCGAGCATCACCCGTACCACACGGCCAGGGCCGATCTTCTCGTCCGCCTCGGCCGTGATGCCGAGGCCGAGTCCGCGTTCCGGCAGGCGCTCGACCTCGCCGGCACCGAACCGGAACGTCGCCGAGTGCGTTCCCGACTGGCTTCGCTCGGGGATCGACCGGGGTGAACGTCCCGGGCTGCGTCCGTTGCCGGAGAGTGCCGGGTGCGGCCGTATCGCGGTGGGAAGATGTGAAACAAACGGAGCGTCGCAACCAGAGAGGCCGATGTCGTGTGCGGACGATATGCAAGCACGAGTACCCGGGACGACCTGCTTGCGGCCTACGATGCCGTGACGGCGGTCGGTGAGGAGTTGCCACCGTCCTACAACGTCGCCCCCACCCAGCGGGTCAACGTGGTGCTCGAGCGCGTCCCACGCGACACGCCCGGCGGTGATCCGGTGCGCATGGTGTCGTCCCGGGTCAGTTGGGGTCTGGTGCCGTCGTGGGCGAAGGACCCGAAGATCGGCTCGCGCATGATCAACGCCCGTTCGGAGACGATCACGCAGAAACCGGCGTTCAAGGCTGCTGCGTCCCGGCGGCGATGCATCCTGCCGGCGGACGGCTACTACGAGTGGATGAAGAACGAGGAGGGCAAGAAGATTCCCTTCTTCCTGCACGCCGACGCGCCGATCTCGATGGCCGGGCTCTACGAGTTGTGGCCCGATCCGGAACGGCCCGAGGATGATCCGGATCGCTGGTTGTGGACGTGCACGGTGCTGACGCGCCCGGCCACCGATGCGGCCGGGCATATCCACGACCGCTCACCCGTGGTGCTTCCGGAGACGTTCGTCGACCCGTGGCTGGACGTGGCGCTGACCGACCGTGACGACGTGGAGGCGCTGCTCAACTCGATCCCGGAACCTCATCTCGAGCCGTACGAGGTCGGTACCGCCGTCAACTCGCCCCGGAACAACACGCCGGATCTGCTACGGCCCGTCCATCATTGACCGGCCCGGAGGAGAGGTCTCACCGATATTCGTCGACCAGCGACAAGTAGTCGCTCCACCGAGGCGGCCGGCCTCCGGTCAAGGCGGCGTCCAAGCGATCGAGGTAGTACTGCCAGACCGGACCGATCTCACCGGCTTCCGATCGTGGGACGTGTGAGTGCGTGAAGTCGAGGGTGGTGACGCGGCCTACGGTGTGCAGCGCGACGGCGAGCAACCATCCGTCGACGTCGACGGAGAAACGGGACGGGGGAGTGCATTCGACGATGCGCACGTCGGCGGTGGCCGAATCGTGCTCGTCCACCATCGTCAACCGCACCCGCCCGGTGGAGGGATCTCCGGTGTATGTGCCGTACCAGCGGGACAATTCGCGGGGTTCGGTGAGTGCTGTCCAGATCTCGCTTGCGGGCAACGCGAAACTGCGACGGTAGACCAGTCCGACCAGCGACGCGTCGTCGGGACAGTCGCTTTCCGGCCGTACTTCTCCCATCACCGTGGTCGGCGTGCCCATCGGATTCTCCCTCTCGTAGACCCTCCCAGTGTGGTCCACCGGACCGCCGACGGGTGACCGAACCGGCGCGGCCGGTAGGTCCCGGCCGGTCGCCCCATCTCCCGAATTCCGACCGGTTCGTCCGTACACTCCCATAAGTTGTCTTTGCACCGGCGGAGGGGGGCGGCGTGGCCTGCGAACACGACGGTTCATGGAACCGACGGCAGTTTCTGACCGGCTTGATCGGCGGTGGTGCCGCACTGGCCGCGCTGGGCGTGGTGGGCGCGCCCGCGGCGGGGGCTCAACCCGCGGCCCCGGCACCACCGATCCGGGACACCATCAACGGTGTGCTCTCGTTCGTGGTTCCCGGAAACGACCCCTATTCGCATCATCAGGGGGTGGCGACGGACCGGCCGGGTGGGGTGACTCCGGGCACGGCAGCGTCGCTCGAGCGCACCCTCGACCGAGCGCTCGCGATTCCGCTGTTCGGAGGAGTGGGAGTTCCCCTTCCGGGCGCAGCCGGAGTTGCGGTGCTGCTCAACATCTTTGCTGCCACCGCCGATCCGGGCGCTTCGAACGGGCCGTTCGCGGCGCCGTTCGCCAACCTGGACTTTGCGAAGAAGGCGCTGGTGTTCGAGTGGCTCGACACCGACCCACGCTTCGAGAATTTCATCATCAGGTTCGTGGTCAACGCGCTGCCCACCCTCGCCGCGTTCGCCGCGTTCTCGGAGGTGTCGGCGTTCGATCCGGTCGAACGGAAGACGACCGGCCGTCCCGTCGGCTGGGACCTCAGCAACTACGCCGGGCCGAGCGATGGGTGGGACGAAGTGATCGGGTACTACCGCGGGATCGACAAGGTGGAGGCGTAGATGACCGACGTAATCGTGATCGGGTCGGGCGGGGGCGGCCCCGTGGTCGCGAAGGAACTCGCCGCCCGCGGGCTCGATGTCCTCGTCCTCGAAGCCGGGCCACGCTTCGCCGACCCGGAGAACGAGTGGACGCATTTCGAGGACGACGCCAACAACCCGATCACAGGATTTCTGCGGCAAGGACCCGGTGATCGATCCCGGACGCCGTGGCTGCGCGACGTTCCTCAGCAATCGTATGTGTGGCAGGTCGCCGGCGTCGGGGGCACCACCCTGCACTTCTTCGGTAATTCGCCTCGGGCGGCAGCAGGTGCATTCGCCGGATACGACGGTCCCGACCGGGACATGTACGACACCGCGCATCTGTTCCCGTTCGGTTACGACGAGTTGCGGCGCTACTACGAATGGGTCGAGGCGACACTCCCGGTGCAGACGGCGCCGATGGGCGCCAAGGAGCAGGTGTTCCTCCGTGGCGCCGCCGCCCTCGGCCTGACACACCAGACCACGCTCGACACGACAGGACCGTCGTACCGTGCGCAGCAGAACGCGATCCTGCAGCCCGGCGGAACCGCCGGACGCACCCGCGACCCCGCGCTGCTGCACTACCCCGACGCACGCGGATGCACCATGTGTGGGCACTGCTATCAGGGTTGCTACCTGCCGCTCGGAGCGCCACGAAATCTGAAAGCCAAGCGCTCGACCGATAATTCGTACGTTCCGATGATGCTCACCGCCGACGCGTGGTCGCCCCACGGCCGTGCCGTCACACTCGTCTCCGACGCCGTCGTCACGAAGATCCTCTTCGAGGAGGTCCACGGGGAGACCACCGCGCGTGGGGTGCGGTTCACGACCACCGCCGACGGCGCGGAGCACGAGGCCACGGCTCCCGTCGTCGTTCTCGCCGCAGGATGTGTCGAGTCGCCGCGACTGTGGCTCGGTTCCGGTCTCCCCAACCCGAACGGATGGGTCGGCCGTGGCTTGACCGATCACCACATGGACGGCGTATTCGGGGTCTTCGACGAGTACACGGGCCAGACCAGAGGCCCCGGCTCGAATGCACGCGTCGACCTTCCCGGCTACGGCGGGGTCGAGCAACTCGGTCTGCCACCGGCGCTCATCGCGTACGCACTGAACTTCAGCGATTCCGGGATCCACGGATACGGAAGAGCGGGGGGCGTGGTCGACTCCGCGGGAGCGGACACCATGGGAAGGCTCGTGGGCCGCGATCTGCTGAATACGATGGCCGACACCGACCGGGTGCTCGCGGCACTCGTCATCACCGACGACGACGTCGAACCGGAGAACCGGGTGACGTTGTCGCCGGTGCTGCTTCCGAGCGAAGGCGGGCTCGCGCCGAAAGTGACCATGGCCCACAGAAATCGATCGGCGCGCACGAAGCGCAATCGCGAATACTCGACCCGGAAGGCTGTCGAACTGATGCGCGCGGCGGGCGCCAAGTCGGTGCACCGATGCGACTGGCCGCCGTTGATTCTGCATTCGCAGTCGAGCATGCGGATGGGCCTCGAAGAACACAACTCGGTACTCGACGCCGATGCGGAATCACGTTGGGTCAAGCGCCTGTTCATCACCGACAACTCGGCGCTCGCCAACAGCCTCGGCGGCCCCAACCCCACGCTGACCACGCAGGCTGTCGCCACCCGGACGGCGGAGAAGATCATCGAGAAGTACTTCGGCGGTGAGGTGTGGGTGGGGCGTGAGAATCCGGTCTCGTCGATCGACGACCGGGTCACCGCCGCGGTGATCGAGCGAGGGCTGTAAGGGACAGCGAGACCGAGCTAGGGGAGCGCCGGTTCTTCCTGCGGCGTGGGAACCGCAGGGTCCGGTGGTGCGTCGAACGTGACAAGGGCCGACAACGACGGCGGCCCACCACAGGAGGAGCCCACCCGCATGGATCCACGAACGACGCGATGTGTTCCCGGACGCTCTCGGCTCGCTGCCTCACGCGCGACGCGCGGACCCCGCTCGTCCATAAAGTTTCGTTGCGTCAGGGAGGGCACCGACGACACCGCACCGCAGATCCCGGCCGACGATCCGGACTGCGACAGCGACCCTCGATAACTCGGCGGCGCGGAACCGCCGCCGATCAGGACGTGGGAAGTTTCGCGGCCGCAGCCGGGTCGACGAACCACACGGTGCGCTCACGCCCGTGCGCTCCGGCGGCGGGAATGTCCTCCGGGTCCGCTCCGCCGACCGACGCGGCTACGGCGTCGGCCTTGTTCTCACCGGCGACCAGCAACCACACCTGACGGGCGCGTTGCACAGCGGGCAGCGTCAAGGTCACCCGCGCCGGCGGCGGCTTCGGTGAATCGTCCACTCCGACGACGAATCGCTCCGTTTCGCGCACCGCAGCGGTGTGCGGGAAGAGGGAGTTGATGTGCCCCTCGCCGCCCATGCCGAGCAGGTGCACGTCGAAGTCGGGCACGGACCCGTCTGCGGACTGTGCCGCGAGGAGTCGGGCATAGCGCTCGGCGGACTCCGCCGGCGTGGTGCATCCGTCCTCACCGAGAGCAGGCATGGTGTGGATGCGCGCCTCGTCGATCGGCACGTGGTCGAGCAACGCAGCCCGCGCCTGTACTTCGTTGCGCTCGGGGTCGCCCGGGGGCAGGAACCGCTCGTCGCCGAAGTACACGTTGACGGCCGACCAGTCGATCCCGCCCTGCTCACGCCCGACGTGTTCGAGCACGGCGATGCCCGTTCCGCCGCCGGTGAGCACCACGTGGGCCTGGAGCCGTTCGGTTTGTGCTGCCACCACCGCATCGACGAAAGCCTTTGCCGCGGCGCGTGCGACGGCATCGGAGTCGGCGAAGGTCAATACCTCGGTCGGGGTCTTGGCGGGATCAGACATATTCCACCTTCGGCAGGGCCGACAGCGCGGCCTCGTAGATGACATCGGGGTCGAGCCGGCGCAGTTCTTCGGCGAGGCACTCCGCGGAGTCCCGCCGTGCCAGCGTGATCAAGGACGCAGGTTTGTCGGTTCGTTCGAGCGTCGCGACACGCCCCTCCTGCGGACGGCCGAGCACGATCGTCTGCGTGGTGGTGCGCAGTTCGACGCGCAGGTCGCCGGTCGCGCGCTGCACCGGGCAGTCGATGCGGCTCGCGAGCCATCCCGCGAGAAGGTCGATGGCCGGTTCGGTCTGCAGGCCCGAGACATGGGCTGACACGACCTGCTCGTACGGCGGTTGTTCGAGCGCGGAGACCAGCAGCGCGCGCCAGTAGGTGATCCGGGCCCATGCCAGGTCGGTGTCACCCGGGGTGTATCCGGACAACCGCGAGAACAGATCGGCGCGCGGATCGAGGGCGTTCGTGGTGTCGGTGAGCCGGCGCACCGCCAACCTGCCCACGGGGTCGTGTGCGGGAACCGGCGGCGCCTGGCCGGGCCACCACGCCACGACAGGCGTGTCGGGCAGCAGGAAGGGCACCACGACCGACTCCTGGTGCTCGGCGAGTTCGCCGTGGAGCGCGAGGATCAGCACCTCGGACGCGCCGGCCTCACCACCGACGCGGATCTCCGCGTCGAGGCGCGAGGGGCCTTCGGCCCGCCCCCGCCCGACGACGATGACGCGGCAGGGATGCTCGCGGGCGGCATCGGTGGCGGCCGAAATCGCCGCCTCGATTCCCCGGGCTTCGCCGGCGCACACGACGAGTGTGAGAACCCTGCCCTGAGTGACGATTCCGCCGGTCCTGCGAAGTTCGACCAGCTTCTTGCTGACGTCCACCGCGGAGGTGTTGCGCAATTGCAGTCTCACGGCCGTCTCCATTCCCGGCCGGAGCGGCGCAGCATCTCGTCGGACGACGCCGTGCCCCAGCTTCCCGCCTCGTACGGTTCGGGCCGGCCCTTCGTGGCCCAATGGTCGAGAACCGGATCGAGGATCTTCCAGGACAACTCGACCTCTTCGTCCACGGGGAACAGGGACGGTTCTCCGAGCAGCACGTCGAGCAACAGTCGTTCGTACGCCTCCGGGGAGGACACCGTGAACGCCTGACCGTAACTGAAGTCCATGCTCACGTCGCGCACCTCCATCTCGGAGCCGGGCACCTTCGACCCGAAGCGCATCGTGACACCTTCGTCGGGCTGCACCCGGATCACGAGTGCGTTCTGGCCGAGGTCGGAGGTCATCGTCGTGTCGAACGGCAGGTGGGGCGCACGCTTGAACACGACGGCGATCTCGGTGACCCGGCGGCCCAGCCGTTTTCCGGTCCGCAGGTAGAACGGGACCCCGGCCCACCGCCGGGTGTCCACCTCGAGGGTGATCGCCGCATACGTCTCGGTCGTCGAATCCGCCGCGAAGCCCTTTTCCTCGAGCAGCCCGACGACACGTTCGCCGCCCTGCCAGCCACCGGTGTACTGACCGCGTGCGGTGGTCTCGTCGAGGGGTTCGGCAAGCCGGGTCGCGGACAGCACCTTGATCTTCTCGGCGCGCAGTTCGGACGGCGCGAAGCTGATCGGCTCTTCCATCGCCGTGAACGCCAGCAACTGCAGCAGATGGTTCTGGATGACGTCGCGCGCCGCCCCGATCCCGTCGTAATATCCCGCTCGTCCGCCGAGACCGATGTCCTCGGCCATGGTGATCTGGACATGGTCGACGTAGTGCGCGTTCCAGATCGGATCGAACAACTGGTTCGCGAACCGCAGCGCCAGGATGTTTTGAACCGTCTCCTTGCCGAGATAGTGGTCGATGCGGAACACCGAATCCTCGGAGAACACTTCGCCGACGACCGCGTTGAGTTCACGCGCACTCTCGAGGTTGTGGCCGAACGGTTTCTCGATCACCACCCGGCTCCACGAGTCGTCGTGCGCCGCCGCGAGACCCGAGCGTGCCAGTTGCCCGCACACCACCGGGAACGCGTCGGGCGGAACCGACAGGTAGAAGGCGTGATTTCCGCCGGTACCCCGCTCCTGATCGAGCTTGTGCAGGGTCTCGGCGAGCTCGGCGAACGCCGCGTCGTCGTCGAACGAGCCCTGGACGAAGCGGATGCCTTCGGCGAGCCGCTGCCAGACCTCCTCGCGGAACGGGGTGCGCGAATTGTTGCGCACCGCGTCATGCACCACTTCACCGAACTCGGCGTCGTCCCACTCCCGGCGGGCGAATCCGACAAGAGCGAATCCGGGCGGCAGGAGCCCGCGGTTGGCCAGGTCGTACACCGCCGGCATCAGCTTGCGCCGGGCGAGATCGCCCGTGACGCCGAAGATGACGAGAGCGCACGGACCCGCGATACGGGGTAGCCGGCGATCCCTGCTGTCCCGCAGCGGGTTCACCCACTCCGCCGTCCCGGATTCGCTCACGTTCAGCCCTCCGCGCCGGGTGCGTGGGCGGTGAGCTGCTCCGACGTGGCCGTCAGCAGCTCGTTCCAGGACGCTTCGAACTTCTCGAGACCTTCTTCTTCGAGCTTGCGGAACACGTCCGGAAGGTCGATCCCCGCGGAAGCGAGCGCGTCGAACACCTGCTGCGCTGCGGCGATGTTGCCGGTGACCGTGTCGCCGGTGATCTCCCCGTGGTCGGCGACCGCTTCGAGGGTCTTCTCCGGCATCGTGTTCACGGTGTTCGGAGCAACCAACTCGGTGACGTACATCGTGTCGGAGTACTCCGGGTTCTTCACCCCGGTCGACGCCCACAGGGCACGCTGCGGGAGCGCGCCCGCCTCTGCGAGCTGCTCGAAACGTGCACCGGACTCGAAGGCCTTGCGGTACGAGCCGTACGCCAGCCGGGCGTTCGCGACGCCCGCCTTGCCGCGCAGCGCCAGGGCCGCGTCGGTGCCGATCTCCTCGAGACGCGCATCGATCTCGGTGTCGACCCGGGAGACGAAGAACGATGCCACCGAATGGATCTTCGAGAGATCGTGGCCGGCGGCCTTGGCCGCGGTCAGCCCGTCCAGGTACGACTCGATGACCCGCTCGTATCGCTCGACGGAGAAGATCAGCGTGACGTTCACACTGATGCCCTCGCCGATCACGCGTGCGATCGCCGGCAGCCCGGCCATGGTCGCGGGGATCTTGATGAAGAGGTTGGGGCGATCGACGACGCGCCACAACTCCAGCGCCTGCGCGACGGTCTCGTCGGTGGCGTGAGCGAGGCGCGGATCGACCTCGATCGACACGCGGCCGTCGAGCCCGCCGGTCGCCTCGTACACGGGAGCGAGCACGTCGCACGCCGAGCGGACGTCGTCGGTGGTGACGGCGAGGATGGTTTCCTCGACGTCCGCACCGCCCGCTGCCAGCTCACGAACCTGCGCGTCGTACGCGTGTCCCTTGGACAACGCCGCCTGGAAGATCGACGGATTGGTGGTGACACCGACGACACTCCGGGTGGCGATCAGTTCGGCGAGATTGCCGGACTCGATCCGCTCACGCGACAGGTCGTCCAGCCACACCGAAACGCCCTGGGCGGAGAGGGCGGCGAGTACCTCGTTCTGCGCGGTGGTCTGCGAAGTCATCCGATCATCCCTTCACTGTGGTCAGCGAGCGGTGCGCAGCGTCGACAACGGCTTCTGCGGTGATTCCGAACTCGCGGTACAGGGTCTTGTAGTCGGCGGAAGCGCCGAAGTGCTCGAGCGACACGGCCTTGCCGGCGTCGCCGATGAGCCGGTACCACGGGAGCGCGAGGCCGGCCTCGACGGAGACACGGGCACGCACCGACGGCGGGAGCACCTCGTCGCGGTATGCCTGATCCTGCTCGAGGAACCAGTCGAGCACCGGCACCGAGACGACGCGGGTGGGCACACCCTCGGCCTCGAGGGTCTCGCGCGCGGCCACGGCCAGTTCGACCTCCGAACCGGTTGCGAGCAGCACGACCTCGGGGGTTCCGGTGGACGCTTCGACGAGCACGTATGCGCCGCGGGCGACACCCTCGGCGGCCTTCTCCCGGGTTCCTTCGAGAACCGGCACGTTCTGGCGGGTGAGTGCCAGCGCGGTCGGGCCCGTCTTGTTCTCGAGAGCCGACTTCCATGCGAAGGACGTCTCGTTGGCATCGGCCGGACGGATCACCGCGAGGTTGGGGATCGCGCGCAGCGCGGCGAGGTGCTCGATCGGCTGGTGCGTCGGGCCGTCCTCACCGAGTCCGATCGAGTCGTGGGTCCACACGTAGATCGCCGGTGTCTGCATGAGCGCGGCGAGACGGACCGCGGGCCGCATGTAATCGGAGAAGACGAGGAAGGTGCCGCCGTAGGCGCGGGTCGGGCCGTGCAGCGCGATGCCGTTGAGGATCGAACCCATCGCGTGCTCGCGGATACCGAAATGCAGGGTCCGGCCGTAGGGCTGGGCAGTCCACTCGTCGGTGGAGATCGACTCGGGACCGAACGAGTCGGAACCGGGGATCGTGGTGTTGTTGCTGCCGGCGAGGTCGGCGGAACCGCCCCACAGTTCCGGCAGGATCGGGCCGAGGGTCGCGAGCGCATTGCCCGAGGCCTTGCGGGTCGCGGGACCGCTGTCGGTCGGATCGTAGAGCGGCAGGGCGTCGACCCAGCCCTCCGGGAACTCACCCGCGAACAGACGGTCGAACAGTTCCTTGCGCTGCGGCTCCCGCCGAGCCCACGCGTCGAAGTCGGCCTGCCACGCCTCGCGCACCTTGGCGTTGCGCTCGATGACGCCGCGGGCGTGCTCGATCACAGCCGGATCGACGTCGAAGTTCTTCTCGGGATCGAAGCCGAGCACCTTCTTCACGGCGGCGACCTCGTCGGTGCCGAGCGCAGCGCCGTGCACGTCGCCGGTGTTCATCTTGGTCGGCGCCGGATAGCCGATGATCGTGCGCACGGAAATGAGCGACGGACGATCGGTGACCGCCTTGGCGGCCTCGACGGCCTCGAGGATCCCGGTGACGTTCTCGCCGCCGTCGACGGTCTGCACGTGCCAGCCGTACGCCTCGTACCGCTTCGCCACGTCCTCACCGAGCGCGATCGTGGTGTCGTGCTCGATCGAGATCTTGTTGGCGTCGTAGAAGACGATCAGATTGCCGAGTTCCTGCACGCCGGCGAGCGACGAAGCCTCGGACGTGACGCCCTCTTCGATGTCACCGTCGGACGCGATCACGTAGACGAAGTGATCGAACGGGCTCTCACCCGGAGCGGTGTCCGGATCGAACAGGCCGCGCTCGCGACGGGCGGCCATGGCCATACCGACGGCGGACGCGAGGCCCTGGCCGAGCGGTCCGGTGGTCATCTCGACGCCCGCGGTGTGCCCGTACTCGGGGTGTCCCGGGGTCAGCGAGCCCCACGTGCGCAGCGCCTCGAGGTCGGCGAGTTCGACGCCGTATCCCGACAGGTACAGCTGGATGTACAGGGTCAGGCTGGAGTGGCCGCACGACAGCACGAAACGGTCGCGACCGACCCACTTCGGATCGGTCGGGTCGTGACGCATCACGCGCTGGTAGAGGGTGTAGGCGAGCGGAGCGAGGCTCATCGCGGTGCCGGGGTGCCCGTTGCCGACCTTCTGCACCGCATCGGCGGCGAGCACGCGGGCCGTGTCGACCGCCTTGGTGTCCAGGTCGGTCCAGTCGGCCGGATGCGCCGGCTGAGTGAGGGTGCGGATCTCGTCTGTGATCGACACGAGCAGAGTTCTCCTGACATGGGGTGTACGGGGTGCCTGCGGGTAGAAGTTGGCCCGCGCGCTCCTTAAGAGTAGTGCGCGCCGCGGAGCGGGTCGATTCGGTCGGGGCGGGTCCGCCGTCTACCATCGTTTGTAGTAGAAGGAGCGTCCGGACCCGGGCGACCGTGAACGGGCGAGCGAAAGTGCGGATTCGCGTGGTGCAAGGAGACAGTGTGCGGGCAGGGCAACGGCCGAAGGGACACGGATTCGGCGCCCCCGAAGCGCCAGGCGCTCCCCGCCCCGACACCGCGTGGGGACGTCTCTCGGGCACCGTGCTCGCCTACATCGCGCTCACGAAGCCGCGTGTCATCGAGCTGCTGCTGGTCGCAACCATCCCCGCGATGCTGTTCGCCGACCGGGGCCACGTCGACATCGTCCTGATCCTGAGCACCCTGTTCGGTGGCTGGATGGGTGCGGCGAGCGCCAATTCGCTCAACTGTGTGGTCGACGCCGACATCGACAAGGTGATGAAGCGGACCGCGCTTCGTCCCCTCGCACGTCAGACCGTGCCGACCCGCAATGCGTTCGTCTTCGGCGTCCTGCTGGGTGTGGCTTCCTTCGCGTGGTTGTGGTGGCGGGCGAACCTGCTGTCGGGTCTGCTGGTCGTCGCGACCATCGCGTTCTACGTCCTCGTCTACACGATGGTGCTCAAGCGTCGTACCTGGCAGAACGTCGTCTGGGGCGGCGCGGCAGGATGCATGCCCGTGATGGTCGGCTGGGCCGCCGTCACCGGATCGCTCAGCTGGGAACCGGTCGTATTGTTCCTCGTCATCTTCTTCTGGACGCCGCCGCACACGTGGGCGCTGGCGATGCGGTACAAGGAGGACTACAAGGCGGCCGGCGTGCCGATGCTGCCCGTGATCGCGACAGAGCAGCACGTCACCAAGCAGATCCTCCTGTACACCTGGGCGACCGTGATCGCGACCCTCGTGATCGTGCCCGCCGCCGGCATCATCTACGCCGTGTTCGCCGTCCTCGCCGGAGCGTGGTTCCTGTTCGTCGCGCACCAGCTCTACAGCAGCGTGCGGGGCGGCGCGTCGGTCAAGCCGCTCAAGCTGTTCCTGCAGTCCAACAATTACCTGGCGCTGGTATGCCTCGGCCTCGCGGTCGACTCGGTGCTGGCCCTGCCGACGATCGGCTCCTACTTCTGATCCCGGATCCCCTGATCACGACGAAGCCCCCGCTCCACACCGGAGCGGGGGCTTTGCGTTGTGCGGTCGTTGCTCAGGGAATCAGGACGACGGAGCCGGTCGTCCGGCGGGCAGCGAGATCCGTGTGCGCCCGGGCGGCGTCCGCCAGCGGGTAGGTCGCACCGACACGGACGTGCAGGGATCCGTCGGCGATCGCCGCGAACACGTCCCCCGCCCGCCAGAGCAGCTCTTCGCGGGTGCGTGTGTAGTGCGCGAGGGTAGGGCGGGTGACGAACAGTGAACCCGCGGGGTTGAGGCGCTGCAGGTCGAACGGCGGAACCGGGCCGCTCGCCGCACCGAACAACGCGACCATGCCGCGGATACGGACCGAGGCGAGGGACGCCTCGAACGTTGCCGCACCGACCCCGTCGTACGCCGCGGCGACGCCCTCACCGCCGGTGAGTTCCCGGACCCGGGCTGCGATGTCGTCGTCGTAGCGCAGGACTTCGGCCGCACCGGCGTCGCGGGACAGGGCTTCCTTGGCATCGGACGAGACGGTGGTGATCACCCGTACGCCCTTCTTTGCGGCCAACTGGGTGAGCAGCAGACCCACGCCGCCGGCACCCGCGTGCACGAGCACGGTGTCGCCGGCCCGGGCGGGATACACCGACTCGATCAGGTAGTGCGCGGTCATGCCCTGCAGCAGCGCAGACGCCGCCTGCTCGGTGGGCACGCCGTCCGGGACCGGTACCGCCACGGCCTCGGGGACGCAGACGAGTTCCGCATACGAGCCGGGGGCCGCGCACCACGACACCCGCGTGCCGATCCGCCCGTCCTCGACGCCCTCGCCGACTGCGACGACCGTGCCGGTGCCCTCCGAGCCCGGAACGTACGGCAGGTCGGTGGGGTACATACCGGTGCGGAAATAGGTGTCGATGAAGTTCACGCCGATGGCGTCGGTGCGGACGAGCAGGTCGCCGGGGCCGGGCTGCGGGTCGGGACGTTCCACCGGAACGAGGACGTCGGGACCTCCGAACTGTGCCACTTCGATTGCGCGCATTCCGTCACAGTATTCTGCTTTCATGAGCGCCGAAACAGAGGTCGCGGCCGCACCGGCCGCCATCGTCTCGTCCATTCGCACCTTCGTCGCCGAGCACGGCGGCTCCGGCAAGGCCGTGCTGCAGCCGATCGGCCGGTCCGGGGTCCGGGTCACCGTCGTCGCCGCCGACGGGACGCTCGGTGATCGGGTCGCGAAGGACTTGCCGACCGCCCACGCCGTCATCGACGCGTTGCCGGACGTCACCGTCTCCGAGTGGGACCGGGAACTGACCAGCATCGTCAATCCGCAGCCCGGGCACTGGAAGAAGATGGCCGGCTGGGTCGCCCGTCAGGCGCGGTTCCCGAAGGCACGCAACGAGCACCCGATTCGCTCCTGACACCTGCCCGACACAGACCTCGGGGCCGTCCACATCGTCGATGTGGACGGCCCCGAGGTCTGTATGGGGGACGGTCTGTGAGGAGTCAGACGGTGACCGGTTCGGGCACCGGTGCGGTGGTCCGGATCCGTCCGGCGGCCCAGACGGCGGCGGTCGCGGCGGTGCACAGCCCGGCGCCGGCGACGTGCAGCACGACCAGCACGGCAGGCACGTCGGTCCAGAACTGCACGAGTCCGATACATGCCTGGGCGGCGACGAGGGCGAGGACGACCTTCAGTCGGGTCTTGACCGCTTCGGGGGCGTGGAGGGCGTACACGGCGAACGCGAGGCCGACGAGCAGTGCGAGATAGCCGACGAGTGCTTCCGCGTGCAGGTGAACCAGCATCGTGATGTCGAGGTCGAGGCGAGGCACCGGGTTGTCGATGCTCTTGTCACCGGCGTGTGGTCCCGCACCGGTCACCATGGTGCCCAGGACGAGGACGCCCGCCAGCGCGACGGCGGACAGAGCGGTGAGCCAGCGCAACGGCTGGGGCAGCACCTGCACGACGATCCCGTCGTCCGGTTCGCCGACCTTGGCGTAGAGGATCACTGCGAGCCAGACCATCAGCATGGAAGCGAGCATGTGGATCGCCACGGTCCACCACACCAGGCCCGCGAGGACGGTGATTCCGCCGAGGATCGCCTGGACGACCGTGCCGGCGGGCATCAGCCACGCCCACGCGATCACTTCCTTGCGACGGCGCGCCCGGGTCACAGCGAGGACGATCGCCGCCGCGACAGCGACGACCACGAACGTGAGCAGTCTGTTTCCGAACTCGACGACCTGGTGCAGGGTGTGGACGTTGCTCGACACCCCGACCGGGACCAGCGATCCCGGGAAGCACTGCGGCCAGGTGGGGCAGCCGAGCCCGGACGCGGTCACGCGGACCACGGAACCGGTCACTGCGATGCCGCCCTGGGTGAGGATCGTCAGGAACGCGATGATCCGCTGCGCCCGGAGAGACGGCAAGGGGAGACGGTCGACAAGGCTCAGGTAGCCGCGATACAACACGGCCCCGATGCTACGGCGTCGTCCACTACAACGTGTAGTTGGGTGCTGCGCCGATCAGGTGAACCGGAACCATCTCACAGCGGCGGTCCCGCCGATCGCCGTCCACACCACCAGAACGGCGATCGACAGCCAGTCCACGCCGCCCGCCACGGCGGTGTCGAGCGCCAGCGTCAGCGCGCCCGACGGCACGAGGCGCACGACATGCAGCAGCGCGTCAGGAACGACATCGTCGAGCAGCACGATGCTGCCGATTCCGAGGAGCACGAACCAGACGATGTTCGCCAGCGCGAGCACGATCTCGGCCCGCAACGTGCCGCCGAGCAACAGTCCGAGGGTCGCGAACATCACCGTTCCGAGTGCGATCACGACGGCGCCGACGAGCAGTCCCACCGCGGTGGGCCGCCATCCGAGCGCGACGCCGATTCCTCCGAGGAGAATTGATTGCAGCACCACTACGATCCCGACAGCACCGCTTTTACCTGCGATGATGCCCCACTTCGGGAGTGCGGTCGCACCGATTCTTTTCAATGCACCGTATCTGCGGTCGAATCCGACGGCGATCGCTTGCCCGGTGAAGGCGGTCGACATGATCGCCACCATCATCACGGCGGGAAGAACGCGGGCGGCACGGTCCTCACCGAGATCGGCGATCGGCAGCAGGGTGAGACCGATCAGCAGCGTGATGGGGATGAACATCGTCAGCAGCAACTGCTCGCCGTTGCGCAGCAGTAGTTTCAGCTCCATCCGCGTCTGCGCCGCGAGCATCCTCGCCGGCGCATTCGGAGTGGGACGGGGCGTGAAGGTCCCCTCGGCGAATCGATTGTTCGCCAGTCGGTCGTGGGTCACGCTCACCCTCTCAGCTCCCGTCCGGTCAGTTCGAGGAACACGTCCTCGAGGCTGCGCTGGTCCACCCGGATCTCGGTGGCCAGCACACCCAGCTTCTCGCACCACTGCGCTGCCGCGGCGACGACGGACGGTTCGACCGCACCTTCGATCAGGTAGCGGCCGGGGAGTGCTTCGCGGACCCGGCAGGTGCCGGTCAGCGCGGATTGCAGCGGTGCCACGTCGAGAGCGGGCGGGGCCGTCACCCACAACTGGCCCTCCGCGCCGGTGCGCATGACTTCTTCCGGGGTTCCCGCCGCCACGACGCTGCCGTGATCGATGATCACGATTTCGTCGGCGAGTTCTTCGGCTTCGTCCATCAGGTGCGTGGTCAGCAGCACGCTCACGCCGTCGCGGCGCAACGCGTCGATCAATTCCCAGACCAGCAGCCGGGCCTGTGCGTCGAGACCGGCTGTGGGCTCGTCGAGGAACACCAGTTCGGGTCGGCCGACCAGGGCGCACGCCAGCGCGAGACGCTGCTGCTGGCCTCCGGACAACCGCCGGTAGGGGGTACGCCGCGCTTCCTCCAGGCCGAGACGATGGAGCAACCAGTCCGGATCGAGGGGATCTGCCGAGTAGGCGGCCACGAGGTCGAGCATCTCGCCCGCACGGGACCCGGGGTAGGCGCCGCCGCCTTGCAGCATCACGCCGATCCGTGGTCGCAGCGCGTCGGAGTCGGCGACCGGATCGAGTCCGAGCACTCGGACGGAGCCCGCATCGGGGGTCACGAACCCCTCGCACATCTCGACGGTGGTCGTCTTCCCGGCGCCGTTCGGGCCGAGCAGGGCGAGCACCTGGGCGCGTTCGACCGTCAGGTCGAGGCGGTCCACCGCGGTGACGCCCCCATAGGTCTTCACAACGCCGTCCAGGCGCACGGCCGGCACTGCGGCGGAGGGAGAACTCGGGGTCACAGGGTTCCAGCCTAGGCGTCGGCGGTTTCCGGCGGGCGCGCCGGTGCGCGCTCCTCACCCCGCCACGGCAGGATGTTGCGCGTCGCGACGATGAGCAGACCCACCACCGCGATGGTGGCGATGGCGGCCTGCACGATGATGAACGGCTGATACTCGCCGCCGTTCGGCATCAGGATCACGCTCACCACCGACGAGAACGCGATCGTGGGAATGCGGAAGATCGGGCGGGTCGCCCACGCGGCCAGGGAAATCACCGCCCAGAGCAGGTACCAGGGCTGCACCACCGGGAACAGGAGCACGATCGCGCCGAGCGAGACGCCGAGCGCGCCGACGGGGTGGATCCGTCCCGTCAGGGTTGCCAGCAGCATCCGCACCGTGATGAACGCGGCGACCACGGCGGCGATGGGGCGCGTGATGGACAACACAGCCGTCGTGTGGTCGCCGAGACCGAGCAGGACCCCGCCGAGCCCCGTGCCCATCCCGAGCAGTGTCGGAATCGACATCCAGCTGCGGACCTCGGTGGCGGTCCCGAGAGTCTGCGTCCATCCCAGGCCCAGGCCGCTGCCCCAGCTGACGACGCCGATCACCAGTACGGCGCCGATCCCGAGCATCACCGCCGTGGTCACAACTGCGCGGACGCCGCCGCCTCGCCTCCGCGCGAGGGCCATGCCCACGAAACCGAGTGCGAGTAGTGAAGGCAACTTGATCATGGCGGAGAGCGCGATGAGCGCGGTACCCGCGGCGATCCAGGCCGTCGCGCGGTTGCGGTACGCGCGGCCGTCCGGGGTGTCGCCGTAGACGCCGCGCAGCGCCAGTTCCACGCCGGTGAGCATGAGGCCGAGCATCAGTGCCTCGTTGTGGACGCCGGCAACCAGGTGGAAGAGCAGCAGCGGGTTCGCGGCGCCGAGCCACAGTGCGCTCACGGACGCGACCCCGCAGCGTCGCGCCAGCCGAGGCAGCGCCCACACGATCAATGCGACCCCGACCAGCGCGAAGAGCCGGTGTACGAAGATTCCGGCGACGATGTTCTCGCCGGTGAGTGCCGCGATCTTCTCGCCGAGCCACAGGAATGCCGGGCCGTAGGGCGCCGAGGTGTCGCGCCAGATGTTGGGCACCGTCCGCGTCAGCACATGGTCGACTCCGAGCGCACCGGCGGGACCGATGGCATACGGATCCAGTCCGCGCGCGGCGATCTCGCTCTGCGCGAGATAGGAATACACGTCCTTGCTGAACATCGGCGGTGCGACGACGAGCGGCACGATCCACAGCAACAGCGTCCGGTCGAGCTGGGAGCGCGTCAGCCTGCGGGGTTGTCCGTCCGGGTCGCGGCGGCCGATGGCGAATCGGCCCAGCAGAAGCCAGGCGAGCACCACAAGCACGATGCCCGTCATCGTCACCGTCAGTGCCGCACTGGGCATCCGTGCGGCCAGGCCGAGTCCGCGGACTCCCTGCACCGGATTCTGCAGGACGGGTTGCGCCCCGGCGCCGAGCGCACCGATCGCCATCAGTACGGCGCCGGTCGCACCGAACAGCCTGATCCGGTGCAGCTGCGTGGTCTCGACCGGATCGAGCCCACGACCCTCGGTCTCGTCGCCGTGCAGCACGACGGAGACGTCGGCCCGGGGACTCGGACGGTCGAGTCCGAGTGCGCGTCGCGTCAGGTCGAGGATGCGCGGCCCGATGCCGGGTCGCCCCGCCGCGACCGGGTTCTCGCTCGGACTGAGGGGTGGGTTCGACGGCACCCGAGCAGCGTAACGGGCGGCGTCCGCGGCACCGGACGGCTCCGGGATCGAAGGGTGAGGAAGGGCACCCTTGGTGGAACAGTTTCCTGAATTCCGTCACACTGGTGTTGTGAAATCATCGACCGCACTCGACGTGCAAGCAGAACGCACAGGTCACGCGCCTGTCGCGCGCGCTGCTGCGACCGGTCGCGATGCACACGAAGGTCAGACCCGCGCCGCGGTGGTGAAGCTTCTCGTCGAACACGGACCCATCACCGCACCCGAAATCGGGGAGCGACTCGGACTCAGCGCGGCAGGCGTGCGTCGCCACCTCGACGCCCTGATCGAATCGGGTGAAGCCGAGGCCGCCGCACCGTCACGCCGGCAGGGCCGCGGCAGGGGCAGACCCGCGCGACGCTTCCAGCTCACGGCCGTCGGCCGTGCGCGGCTCGGCCACTCCTACGACGATCTTGCCACTGCCGCCATGCGCCATCTGCGTGAGATCGGCGGCGAAGCCGCAATCGAGGACTTCGCGCGCCGGCGCGTCCAGTCGATCCTCAGCGGGATCGACCCCGCCGGTCAGGACGTGGAAGAAACCGCCGAAGAGATCGCCGGAGCCTTCTCCGCATCGGGATTCGCGGCGTCCACCCGCCGGGTCGGCCCGGGCGTACAGATCTGCCAGCACCATTGCCCCGTGTCCCACGTGGCCGAGCAGTTCCCGGAACTGTGCGAAGCGGAAGAGGAGGCGTTCGTGGAGATCCTCGGAACCCACGTGCAGCGGCTCGCGACCATCGCCAACGGCGACGCGTTCTGCACCACCCACGTGCCGGTCCTCCCGGCCAAGGAGCCGCCGAGCTCTTGACGCCTGCAGGAACCACCCCCGACTTCGTGAACTACCCGATGACAGTCGGCGCGCAGCCCACGCCGACCACACCACAGACTCCGGAAGGAGCTCGCATGACCGTCACCTCGGACCAGACGTCCACCGGCGCACCGCTGACGCAAGAAGAGACGATCGATTCTCTCGGTCACTACCAGTTCGGCTGGTCGGACCCCGACGCCGCAGGCGCTGCAGCGCAACGAGGCCTGTCCGAGCACGTCGTGCGGGACATCTCGGCCAAGAAGAGCGAGCCCGAGTGGATGCTCGACATTCGCCTCAAGGCACTGCGCACCTTCGACAAGAAGCCGATGCCGGGCTGGGGGTCGGATCTCGACGGGATCGACTTCGACAACATCAAGTACTTCGTGCGCTCGACCGAGAAGCAGGCCGCGAGCTGGGACGAGTTGCCCGCGGACATCAAGAACACCTACGACAAGCTGGGCATCCCCGAGGCCGAGAAGCAGCGGCTGATCTCCGGTGTCGCAGCCCAGTACGAGTCCGAGGTCGTCTATCACCAGATCCGTGAGGACCTCGAACAGCAGGGCGTCATCTTCCTCGACACCGACTCCGGTCTGCGCGAGCACCCCGAGCTGTTCCGCGAGTACTTCGGCACGGTGATCCCGGCCGGTGACAACAAGTTCTCGGCGCTCAACACCGCGGTGTGGTCGGGCGGCTCGTTCATCTACGTTCCGCCGGGTGTGCACGTCGACATCCCGCTCCAGGCGTACTTCCGGATCAACACCGAGAACATGGGTCAGTTCGAGCGGACCCTGATCATCGTCGACGAGGGTGCCTCCGTGCACTACGTCGAGGGCTGCACCGCGCCGATCTACAAGTCCGACTCGCTGCACTCCGCCGTGGTCGAGATCATCGTCAAGAAGGGCGGCCACTGCCGCTACACGACGATCCAGAACTGGTCGAACAACGTCTACAACCTGGTGACCAAGCGCACCAAGGTCGAGGCCGGCGGCTCGATGGAATGGATCGACGGCAACATCGGTTCCAAGGTGACGATGAAGTACCCGGCAGTGTGGATGATGGGCGAGCACGCCCGCGGGGAGGTGCTCTCCGTGGCGTTCGCCGGTGAGGGCCAGCACCAGGACACGGGCGCGAAGATGCTGCACCTGGCGCCGCACACGTCGTCGACCATCGTGTCGAAGTCGGTGGCCCGCGGTGGCGGACGCGCGTCGTACCGCGGTCTCGTGCAGGTCAACAAGGGCGCCTACGGGTCCAAGTCGACCGTCAAGTGCGACGCACTGCTCGTCGACCAGATCAGCCGCTCGGACACCTACCCGTACGTGGACATCCGCGAGGACGACGTGACCATGGGTCACGAGGCCACCGTGTCCAAGGTGAGCGACGACCAGCTGTTCTACCTCATGAGCCGCGGCCTCAACGAGGACGAGGCGATGGCGATGGTGGTTCGCGGATTCGTCGAGCCCATCGCGAAGGAGCTGCCGATGGAGTACGCCCTCGAGCTCAACCGACTGATCGAACTGCAGATGGAAGGGGCAGTCGGCTAAATGACTGCGGAAGCGAAGAACATTCCCACCACCGGTGCGCCGACAGGCGCCACCGGTGTCCAGGACGCGGTGCGCGGCGAGAACCGCGCCCCGTCCGGCAAGCCGGCAACCAACAAGGGTGAGGTGTTCACGTCGTTCGACGTGAACGCTTTCGAAGTTCCCTCCGGACGCGACGAGATCTGGCGCTTCACGCCGCTGCGCCGCCTGCGCGGACTGCACGACGGCAGTGCCGTCGCCGACGGCACCGCCACCGTCGAGGTCGCTCCCGTCGACGGCGTCCGGATCGAGACCGTGGGCCGCGACGACGCACGACTCGGCCAGGGCGGTGTCCCGTTCGACCGCGTCGCCGCACAGGCGTACTCATCGTTCGAGTCCGCGACCGTCGTCACCGTCGGCCGCGAAACCGAGATCGCCGATCCCGTCGTCGTCACGGTCACCGGGCCGGGCGAGGGCAAGGTCGCCTACGGGCACCTGCAGGTCCGCCTCGAGGCGTTCGCCCGGGCCACCGTGGTCGTGGACCAGCGGGGGAGCGGCACGTACGCCGAGAACGTCGAGTTCATCGTCGGCGACAGCGCGCAGCTCAAGGTCGTCGCGGTGCAGGACTGGGCCGACGACGCCGTCCATGTCGCCGCGCATCACGCACGGCTGGGCCGCGACGCCGTGCTGCGTCACTTCACCGTCGCGCTCGGCGGTGATCTGGTCCGCGTCTCCGCGACCACCAAGTACGACGGGCCCGGCGGCGACGCCGAGTTGCTCGGACTCTACTTCGCGGATGCCGGACAGCACCTCGAACAGCGTCTGCTCGTCGACCACTCGCAGCCCAACTGCAAGTCGAACGTGGTCTACAAGGGCGCTCTGCAGGGCGATCCCGGTTCGGGAAAGCCGGACGCGCACACCGTGTGGATCGGCGACGTGCTCATCCGTGCCGCGGCCGAAGGCACCGACACGTTCGAGCTCAACCGCAATCTCGTGCTCACCGACGGTGCCCGCGCAGATTCGGTGCCCAACCTCGAGATCGAGACAGGCGAGATCGTCGGTGCCGGCCACGCCTCCGCGACCGGCCGTTTCGACGACGAGCAGCTGTTTTACCTGCGGTCGCGCGGTATCCCGGAAGATCAGGCGCGCCGCCTCGTCGTGCGCGGCTTCTTCCACGAGCTGCTCGAGCGGATCACGGTGCCCGAGATTCGCGAGCGTCTCGAGGCCGCCATCGAAGCAGAGCTCGAGGCAGTCGGCGTCTGACCGGCTCCGCACGACCCGTAACCCCGATACTTCTTCTTTAAGGAACCACTGATCGATGTCCACACCTGAGAACGTCCTCGAGATCAAGGACCTGCACGTTCGCGTCGCCCAGACCGATGCGAACGCCGAGCCCATCGACATCCTCAAGGGCGTCGACCTCACCGTCCGCTCCGGCGAGACGCACGCCATCATGGGGCCCAACGGCTCCGGCAAGTCCACCCTGTCGTACGCGATCGCCGGGCACCCCAAGTACGAGGTGACCTCCGGCAGCATCACCCTCAACGGTGAAGACGTGCTGGCGATGACCGTCGACGAGCGTGCCCGCGCCGGACTGTTCCTCGCGATGCAGTACCCCGTCGAGGTCCCCGGCGTCTCGATGTCGAACTTCCTGCGCACCGCCGTGACGGCGGCCCGGGGCGAGGCTCCCAAGCTCCGTCACTGGATCAAGGAAGTGAAGGGAGCGATGACCGAACTCGACATCGACCCCGCTTTCGGTGAGCGCAGCGTCAACGAAGGTTTCTCCGGCGGCGAAAAGAAGCGCCACGAGATTCTCCAGCTCGGACTCATCAAGCCGCGCATCGCGATCCTCGACGAGACCGACTCCGGCCTCGACGTGGACGCCCTGCGTGTGGTGTCCGAAGGCGTGAACCGCTACCAGGAACGTGAGCACGGCGGCGTTCTGCTGATCACCCACTACACCCGGATCCTGCGGTACATCAAGCCGCAGTTCGTCCATGTGTTCGTCGGTGGCCGCATCGTCCAGTCCGGTGGCCCCGAACTCGCCGACGAACTCGAGACCAACGGCTACGAGCGCTTCACCCACGCTGCAGCCGCAGACACACAGGGAGCGTGATCGGATGACGGTGCCGGTGCGGACGCTCGACGTCGCCCGGATCAGGGCCGACTTCCCGATCCTCGGGCGGACGGTGCGCGACGACAAGCCACTGGTCTACCTCGACTCGGGTGCGACTTCGCAGCGGCCCGTCCAGGTCCTCGACGCCGAACGTGAGTTCCTCACGACCTGCAACGCCGCGGTCCACCGAGGCGCGCACGCGTTGTCGGAGGAAGCGACGGACGCCTACGAAGGTGCCCGCGCCGTCATCGCCGGCTTCGTCGGTGTCGACGCCGACGAGGTGGTGTTCACCAAGAACGCCACCGAGGCGCTCAACCTGGTGGCGTACGCCTTCGCCGACGATCGTTTCCCGCATGCGCTCGGCCCCGGTGACGAGATCGTGGTCACCGAGCTCGAGCATCATGCGAACCTCGTGCCCTGGCAGGAACTCGCGCGGCGTACCGGCGCGACGTTGCGCTGGTACGGCGTCACGGACGAGGGCCGGATCGACCTCGACTCGCTCGAGCTCACCGACGCCGTCAAGGTGGTGGCGTTCTCGCATCAGTCCAACGTCACCGGCGCCGTCGCACCCGTCGAGGAGATCGTCCGGCGGGCACGGACGGTCGGAGCGCTCGTCGTGCTCGACGCCTGCCAGTCGGTGCCGCACGCGGCGGTGGACTTCCGGGAACTCGGCGTCGACTTCGCCGCGTTCTCCGGGCACAAGATGCTCGGCCCGTCCGGGATCGGCGTGCTGTACGGCCGCCGCGACCTGCTCGCCGACGTTCCGCCGTTCATCACCGGTGGCTCGATGATCGAGACGGTCACCATGGACGCCACCACGTTCGCGGCACCCCCGCAGCGATTCGAGGCCGGCTCGCCCATGTCGTCGCAGGCCGTCGGGCTCGGTGCCGCAGTGCGGTACCTGCAGGACATCGGCATGGACGCGGTGGCAGCCCACGAGCACGAGTTGACCGCCGCGGCGCTCACCGAACTCGGTGACATCGCCGGCGTGCGCATCATCGGGCCCACCACCGCCGAGCAGCGTGGCGGCGCAGTGTCGTTCGTCGTCGACGGCATCCACGCCCACGATCTCGGGCAGATCCTCGACGACGAGGGCGTGGAGATCCGGGTGGGTCACCACTGCGCGTGGCCGTTGCACCGCCGCTTCGGGGTCGCGGCGACCGCTCGCGCGTCGTTCGCGGTGTACAACACGCTCGACGAGGTTCGGGCGCTCGGCGCAGCCGTGCGGCGCGCCCAGGAATTCTTCGGGGAGCGTGGCTGATGCGGATGGAGCAGATGTACCAGGAGGTCATCCTGGACCATTACAAGCGCCCGCACCACCGCGGGTTGCGAGAGCCGTACGGCGCAGAGGTGCACCACGTCAATCCGACGTGCGGCGACGAGGTGACACTGCGCGTGCATCTCGACGGCGGTGCTGTGGCCGACGTGTCGTACGACGGTCAGGGCTGTTCCATCAGCCAGGCCGCCACCTCGGTTCTCACCGATCAGGTGATCGGGATGCCCGTCGCCGACGCACTCGCGACGGTCGACAGCTTCGTCGAGATGGTGGGTAGCCGAGGCACCGTCGAAGGTGACGAGGACGTGCTCGGTGACGGCATAGCCTTCGCCGGTGTGTCGAAGTACCCGGCACGCGTCAAGTGCGCACTGCTGGGCTGGATGGCTTTCAAGGACGCCGTCGCGCAGATCGTGGACCGGAGCAGCGACGCTGCCGGCCTCGGGACCGGCGACGCCGACACCGTTTCGAGCGGAGGACAGAACCGATGACAGAACCCGCCCCCGGCACCTCGAACCCCGAGAGCGCCACAACACCCGCATCCGACGACACCAGCGGAGACACCACGACGCTGGTCGCCGACACGGTGCCACCGCTGGATCCGGTCCGGCTCGACGAGCTCGAAGAGGCGATGCGCGATGTCGTCGACCCGGAACTCGGCATCAACGTGGTCGACCTCGGGCTGGTGTACGGCATCTCCGAGTCCGAAGACGCCGTCACGGTCGACATGACTCTCACCTCGGCCGCGTGCCCGCTCACCGATGTGATCGAGGACCAGGCACGCAATGCGCTCGTGCGCAGCGGCCTGTGCCCCGACCTCCGCATCAACTGGGTGTGGATGCCGCCGTGGGGCCCCGACAAGATCACCGATGACGGTCGCGAGCAGCTGCGCGCGCTCGGCTTCACCGTGTGACAGTTGCGGATCTTCGTGACCGACACGGATATCCGAGCAGACGAGGACGGCGGTAGCGTCCCGCCCGGACCGGGCGGGGCCGTCGAGCCCGGACCGGGCGCCGAGGTAGCCGCCGATCCCGTCGTCGCGCTCGAGCACGAGATGATCGCGGTGGTACGGCGTTTCCGAAGGCTGATCGCCGAGCGGGCCCGCGCGGTGCACCCGAAGCTGGACCCGGTCTGCTACCCGATGTTGCTGATGCTGCGCCGTGCCGACGCGGTCGCGATGTCGGATCTGCTCGCAGAGTTGGCGATCGAGAAATCGACGCTCACCCGCCGCATCGACAGCGCTGCACGCCTCGGGCTGGTCGAACGCATCCCCGACCCGGACGACGCGCGTGCCCGCCTGGTGGCACTCGACCCGGACTGCCGACGCAAACTCGACGAGATCCTGGGCGACGAGACCGAACTGTGGCGTCAGCGGCTGTCGGGGTGGGAGACCGCGGACATTCGCGAACTCACCGTCCTGCTGCACCGCCTCGGGGAGTCCATGGACTGAACCGACGAGGGCGGCCGTCGCAGGACCCGCGGCGTCACGCGCCTTTGCGTTCGCTGCTCTTCTTCGCCGGGGACTTCTTGGCGGCAGTCTTCTTCGCCGGTGTTTTCTTTGCGGTCGTCTTCTTCGCCGCAGACCCGTCGCTCGACGAGTCCTTGCCGCCGGCGTTCTTGGCCGGTGTTTTCTTGGCTGCTGTCTTCTTCGCGGTGGTCTTCTTCGCAGAGGACGACCCGGACGACTTTTCCTCCGACGCCCTACCGGACGTGCGACCGGACCCCGTGCCCGCGGCCTCGACGCTGCGCTGGAGCGCGGCAACAAGATCGAGCACTTCGGCGTCCTCACCGCCGGAGTCCGGCTCGGCGACCTGGAACACTTTCTCGCCGCCACGCGCGAGGGCGTCGTCGATCAGGGCCCGCAGTTCGACCTGGTATTCGTCGGTGAACTCGGTGGGATCGAAATCGCCCGACATCGACTCGACGAGTGTCTCCGCCATCGCCAGTTCTCGCGGCTTCGGTTTCTCGACCCCGTCGAGCGACGGGAACTCGGCGGCGCGGACCTCGTCCGGCCACAGGAGCGTCTGCAACACCAGCAGTCCGTCCCGGTTGCGCAGCGCGGCGAGTCGGGTGCGCTGCCGCAGGGTGAAATGCACCAGCGCGATCCGGTCGCTCTGGTCGAGGGTCGCGGCCAGCAGGGCATACGCCTTCGGCGACGTGGAATCCGGTTCGAGATAGTACGACTTCTCGAAGAGCATCGGGTCGATCTGCTCGGACGGCACGAATTCCAGCACCGGGATCTCGTGTTTCTCCGCTGCGGGCAGCTTCTCGAAGTCCTCGTCGGTCAGGACGACCCGCTCACCGTTGTCGGAGTCGTACGCCTTGTCGATCTCCTGGAACGGGACTACTTCCCCGCATTCGGAACACACACGCTGGTACTTGATGCGTCCGCCGTCCTTGGCGTGCACCTGGTGGAACTTGATGTCGTGGGACTCGGTTGCCGAATACACTTTGACCGGCACGTTGACGAGGCCGAACGCGATGGCACCTTTCCAAATCGACCGCATCTCTCCATCATGATCGACGATCCGGACATGCGCTGAAAAGAAGCCGAAATCGGTCCGGGTGTCGCAGAGACGTGCGTCACCACGCCGAGCGCAGAACAGCGCCGCGCAGGGGTCCCGGCAGACGTCGGAAGAGCGTCCACATCGTGCCGGCGACGGCCGTGAGATCGGTGCGGCCGGAGAGGTAGGCCCGCTGTTGCTCGGTGGGCAGACCGAAGAACTCGTCGAAGAAGGCTGCGGCGGACTGCGCGTCGAGCCGGAGCAGCACACGAAGCCCCAGGCCACGCAGCGCGGCGACACCACGGGCGGACGCCGGCCACAGCACCTGCCGCGGATCGGACCCGGCGAGCACGGAGGCGACGAGGGCGTCCGCCGTGGAGAGGGCCGTCGCGACGGCATAGCCGGTCGCGGGGTGCATGAGTCCGCCCCGCGCGCCGAATCCGACCACCCCGCGCTCGCTACGGATGCCTTCCACAGCGAACCGCACCTTCTCGGTCCGTTCCGGGTCCCCGGTCGCGATGCCCCGCGCCGCCAGCCGGACGTCGAGTCGTCGCTGCAACTCCGGGAGCGTCAGAGGCGGCCGCCCCACCAGGCAGGTTTCCTCGAGGAGGGCGAGCCCGCCGCCCAGCGGCATCGCGTACAGGAACGACGGGACATCGGAGGAGTCGGTGCCGTTGTCGCGCCGCCAATCCATGAACCAGGCCTGCTGCCCTTCCAGGGCGGATGCGGCGGTGGCGTCGTCGAGCACCCGCCCGAAGGCGGTTTGCGCGGCGCGATCCGGGCCTGCGGGCACCCCCCGCGCGTCGATCACGTACCGGGCGCGAATCCGGTCGCCGGTGCTCAGGACCGCGCTGTGCGCGTCGATCGTGTCCACCCGCCCGCGCACCACGGACACCTCCTCGAGATCGAGGCAGTCCTGGAGCCGGGCTGTGTCGAGGATCCGGTACGGCCGGGTCAACTCGTGGAGCGTCGAGGCCCATACCGCAGGGGTGGCGACCTCCGCCGCGGTGACGCGCTCCGGCAGCCACGACGGGAGTTCGTCCCGCCACGCCCCGTATGTCGCCGTCCACCGCCGCGACGGTTGGGGATCCACGGCGATCACGTCGAGACCGGCGCGGGCGGCGCGGGCGGCGACTGCCCGCCCCGCGGGACCGAGTCCGGCGACCAGCACGTCGGTGGGGGAGGAGACAGGCACGACCACAGAGTAGGCGGGCGCCGGCGCAGTCTGCCGAAGCGCGCCCGGACGCGGCATCCGCAGCGGCGTTCGCGCGTGCGTAGTAGTGCATCTCACGGCTGGGAACGCGGACGAACAGGGTAAACTGGGTAGTTCGTGTGCCCCGCCTCGCGGTTCATGGCACCCACCCCGTCGTCGTCTAGGAGTTCTTGCCTGTGATCACCGCTACCGATCTCGAAGTCCGCGCAGGTGTGCGGACCCTGCTCTCCGCGCCCGGGTCGGCGCTGCGGGTGCAGGCCGGCGATCGGATCGGTCTGGTGGGGCGCAACGGCGCGGGCAAGACCACCACGCTGCGGATCCTCGCGGGCGAAGGCGAGCCGTATGCCGGCACCGTGATCCGATCCGGGGAAGTGGGTTACCTCCCGCAGGACCCCAAGGAGGGCAACCTCGACGTCCTCGCGAAGGACCGGGTGCTGTCCGCTCGAGGACTCGACGAACTGTTGCGGGGCATGGAGAAGCAACAGGCACTGATGGCGGAATCGGTCGACGAGAAGATCCGCGACCGTGCCGTCCGGAAGTACGGATCTCTCGAGGAACGCTTCTCGACGCTCGGCGGATACGTGGCCGAGTCGGAGGCGGCCCGCATCTGCAACAGCCTCGGATTGCCCGACCGCGTCCTCGGCCAGGCCCTGCACACGCTCTCCGGTGGCCAGCGCCGCCGCGTGGAACTCGCGCGCATCCTGTTCGCGGCGTCCGACGGCTCGGGCGGCAAGTCGAACACGACCCTGCTGCTGGACGAGCCGACGAACCACCTCGACGCCGACTCCATCACCTGGTTGCGAGGCTTCCTGCAGAGCCACGACGGCGGCCTGATCGTGATCAGCCACGACGTGGATCTGCTCGCCGATGTCGTCAACAAAGTCTGGTTCCTCGACGCGGTGCGCGGCGAAGCCGACATCTACAACATGGATTGGAAGAAGTACCTCGACGCCCGCGCTACCGATGAACAGCGTCGGCGCCGGGAGCGCGCCAACGCGGAGAAGAAGGCGTCGGCCCTGCACAAGCAGGCTGCCAAGCTCGGAGCGAAGGCCACCAAGGCCACCGCCGCGCAGAACATGGCCAAGCGCGCCGACAAGCTTCTCAACGATCTCGACGACGTGCGGGTCGCGGACAAGGTCGCGAAGATCCGGTTCCCCACGCCTGCCGCGTGCGGCAAGACCCCGCTCATGGCGAAGAACCTGACCAAGGTCTATGGGTCGCTCGAGATCTTCACGGGTGTCGACCTCGCCATCGACCGGGGCACCCGCGTGGTGATCCTCGGTCTCAACGGCGCCGGTAAGACCACGCTTCTGCGTCTGCTCGCCGGGACGGAGAAGCCCGATCTCGGCGAACTCGTGCCGGGTCACGGGCTCAAGGTGGGTTACTTCGCTCAGGAGCACGACACGATCGACGACTCGGCGTCGGTGTGGGAGAACATCCGCCACGCCGCGCCCGACGCGGGTGAACAGGATCTGCGCGGTCTGCTCGGTGCGTTCATGTTCACCGGGCCGCAACTCGATCAGCCGGCCGGCACGCTGTCCGGCGGCGAGAAGACCCGGCTTGCGCTTGCGGGTCTGGTGTCGTCGGCAGCGAACGTGCTGCTCCTCGACGAGCCGACCAACAACCTCGACCCCGTCTCCCGTGAGCAGGTGCTCGACGCGCTCCGCAGCTACGAGGGGGCGGTCGTGCTCGTGACACACGATCCCGGCGCGGCCGAGGCTCTCAACCCGGAACGGGTCATCATGCTGCCGGACGGCACCGAGGATCACTGGTCCCAGGACTACCTGGAGCTCATCCAGCTCGCATGATCCGATCCGATCCGCTTCGGTGATCGTTTCGGTCCTTTAGCCTTGAACCAGGACCTTTGTCGAGGTGCCGGGAGGAACCGATGGTGCGAAATCCCGATCGTGGCCAGACGACGTTCGCGAAGGGAACCCGGATCACCGGGGATTCGCGGGACCGATTGCAAGCGGAACTCAAACGCCGCTACGAGGCAGGTGCAAGCATTCGCACCCTCGCCCACGAAACCGGACGTTCCTACGGTTTCGTCCACAACGTGCTGGTGGAGTCGGATGTCCAGCTTCGCGGGCGAGGTGGGCCGAATCGCCGCAGGGCAACAGCCGACAAGAGCGCGTGACGGACGTCGCCGGGATCAGTCCCGGCGACGCACCGATTCTTCGACGAGGTCGAGGACCGCGCACAGTTCCTTTTCGGCATGCCCGGAGGCGAGGCGGGCGATGAGCCCGTCGAGCACCAGGTCCAGGTAGCCCACCAGAACCTCGGTGGGCACGTCGTCGCGCAGGCGACCGGCTTCGCGCTGCCGTTCCAGACGCCCGACGGTCGCAGCGGTCAGTTCCGCGGAGTGCTGGGTCCACTCCTTGGCGAACTCCGGATCGGTCCGCAGGCGCCGCGTGATCTCGAGCCGGGTACCGAGCCAGTCGAACTGGTCGGGCGAGGACAGCATGTCGCGCATGACCTGCACCAGGCCTTCGTTGGCGGCCACGTCGGCCATCCGCTTGGCGTCCTCCTGCGCAAGCGCGAGGAACAACCCGTCCTTGTCTTTGAAATGGTGGAAGATTGCGCCGCGGGAGAGACCCGTGGCCTCCTCGAGGCGGCGCACGGTGGCGCCGTCGTAGCCGTATTCGGCGAAGCAACGCCGGGCGCCGTCGAGGATCTGACTTCGGCGCGCGGCGAGGTGGTGCTCACTGACCTTGGGCACCGCGACCGTCCTTTCCCGATGTGGACGGCGGGCCCGAGACGAGACGTCCCGGGCCCGCCGTCACTTCACAGCGTGGGCCACCCGCGGATGTGGGCGGCCGATCGGGATGTCAGCCCCGGATCATGTTGCGCAGCACGTACTGCAGGATGCCGCCGTTGCGGTAGTAGTCCGCTTCACCCGGCGTATCGATGCGCACGACCGCGTCGAACTCGACCTTGCTGCCGTCGTCCTTCGTTGCGGTGACGTGCACGGTGCTCGGCGTGGTGCCCTCGTTGAGCGCCTCGATACCGGTGATATCGAAGACCTCGGTGCCGTCCAGTCCGAGACTTGCCGCAGACTCCCCGGCGGGGAACTGCAGCGGGACGACGCCCATACCGATGAGGTTCGAGCGGTGGATGCGCTCGAAGGACTCGGTGATGACGGCCTTGACGCCGAGGAGGCTGGTGCCCTTGGCCGCCCAGTCGCGCGACGACCCGGAGCCGTACTCCTTGCCGCCCAGGACGACCAGCGGGATGCCGGCCTTCTGGTAGTTCTGCGACGCGTCGTAGATGAACGCCTGCGGTGCACCGTCCTGGGTGAAGTCGCGGGTGTAGCCACCGGACACACCGTCGAGCAGCTGGTTCTTCAGGCGGATGTTCGCGAACGTGCCGCGGATCATCACCTCGTGGTTACCGCGACGCGAACCGAGCGAGTTGTAGTCCTTGCGCTCGACGCCGTGCTCGTCCAGGTACTGAGCGGCCGGGGTGCCCGGCTTGATCGGACCCGCGGGGCTGATGTGGTCCGTCGTGACCGAGTCGCCGAGCAGCGCGAGCACACGAGCGCCCTTGATGTCGGTGACCGGAGCCGGATCCATCGTCATGCCGTCGAAGTACGGAGGCTTCCGCACGTAGGTCGAGTTCTCGTCCCACGCGAAGGTGTCACCCGCCGGGGTCTCCAGGTTCTGCCAGCGCTCGTCGCCCTTGAAGATGTCGGCGTAGGAGTTGCGGAACATGTCCTGGCTGATCGCCGACTTGATGGTGTCGTCGATCTCCTGCGCGGACGGCCAGATGTCCTTGAGGAAGACGTCGTTGCCGTCCTTGTCCTTGCCCAGGGCGTCGGCCTCGAAGTCGAAGTCCATGGTGCCGGCGAGCGCGTACGCGATGACGAGCGGCGGCGACGCGAGGTAGTTCATCTTCACGTCGGGCGAGATGCGACCCTCGAAGTTGCGGTTACCCGAGAGCACCGCGGTGACCGAGAGGTCGTTGTCGTTGATCGCCTTGGAGATCTCCTCCGGCAGCGGACCGGTGTTGCCGATGCACGTGGTGCAGCCGTAGCCACCGAGGTAGAAACCGAGCTTCTCGAGGTAGGGCCACAGGCCCGCCTTCTCGTAGTAGTCGGAGACGACCTGCGAACCCGGCGCCATGTTGGTCTTGACCCACGGCTTCGTGGCCAGGCCCTTTTCGACCGCGTTGCGGGCGAGCAGCGCTGCACCCAGCATCACGGACGGGTTCGAGGTGTTGGTGCAGGAGGTGATGCCCGCAACGACCACGGCACCGTGATCGAGGACGAACTCGCCCTGCTCCGTCTTGACGGTGACCGGCTTGGACGGCCGGCCGGTGGCACCGTTGGCGGCGGACTGCACGCGGTCCGCGGTGTCGTCACCGTCGTCGGCGAACGAGAGAGCGGCCGGGTCCGACGCGGGGAAGGACTCCTCGACGGCCTCGTCGAGCTGGCTGTGCTCGGTCGGCTGGTCGTCGCCCACGTAGGTGCGGATGTCGCGGCGGAAGGCGAGCTTCGAGTCGCTGAGCAGGATGCGGTCCTGCGGGCGCTTCGGGCCGGCGATCGACGGAACGACGGTGCTCAGGTCCAGCTCGATGTACTCCGAGTAGACCGGCTCCTTGTCGGCGTCGTGCCACATGCCCTGTTCCTTGGCGTACGCCTCGACGAGCGCGAGCTGCTCGTCGCTGCGGCCCGTCAGGCGCAGGTAGTTGATGGTTTCGCCGTCGATCGGGAAAATCGCTGCGGTGGAACCGAACTCGGGGCTCATGTTGCCGAGGGTGGCGCGGTTCGCGAGGGGGACCTCGGCGACGCCGGCACCGTAGAACTCGACGAACTTGCCGACCACACCGTGCTTACGCAGCATCTCGGTGACGGTGAGCACGACGTCCGTCGCGGTCACGCCCGGCTGGATCTCGCCCGAGAGCTTGAAGCCGACGACGCGCGGGATGAGCATGGAGACCGGCTGGCCGAGCATTGCGGCCTCGGCTTCGATGCCGCCGACGCCCCAGCCGAGGACGCCGAGTCCGTTGACCATCGTGGTGTGCGAGTCGGTGCCGACACAGGTGTCGGGGTAGGCCTGGCCGTTGCGGGTCATGACCGTCGGAGCCAGGTACTCGATGTTGACCTGGTGGACGATGCCCATGCCGGGCGGGACGACCTTGAAGTCGTCGAACGCGCCCTGGCCCCAGCGCAGGAACTGGTAACGCTCACCGTTGCGCTGGTACTCGAGGTCGACGTTGCGCTCGAGCGCGTCGGCGCGGCCGAAGACGTCGAGGATGACCGAGTGGTCGATGACCATGTCGGCGGGGGAGAGCGGGTTGACCTTGTTCGGGTCGCCGCCGAGGGTGGTGACGGCCTCGCGCATGGTGGCCAGGTCGACCACGCACGGCACGCCGGTGAAGTCCTGCATGATCACGCGGGCAGGCGTGAACTGGATCTCGATGCTGGGATCGGCTGCGGGATCCCAGTTGGCGATGGCGCGGATGTGATCGGCGGTGATGTTGGCACCGTCTTCGGTGCGCAGCAGGTTCTCGGCGAGAACCTTCAAGGAGTAAGGGAGTTTCTCGGTGCCGGGGACGGCCGACAGGCGGAAGATCTCGTACGAGTTATCTCCGACCTGCAGGGTCCCCTTGGCGCCGAACGAATCAGTATTGGTGCTCACGTCAGCTCCACTCGTCGTTTCGGCTCGCCGCCGACGGGGCTGTGTCGACGGCTGAAGCGAGGCACACAGCGTCCACAGAGGAGGAATTTCCTGTGCGGTGCCGCCGTGGCGTCTCACCGTAGAGTCTAACAGTACGCTTGTCCTGTAATAAAGCCGGGAGTGTACAGAGAATACGGCGCTCTCAGGGGTGCGCGACGCCACATCGGACGCGCCCGCCGACCTCGGCGCGGCTGCGCCACCCGCGCGCGATCGCGTACTGTTCGGTGTTGCCCTGCGAGCGTGTGCTCCCTGTGCCGACTGCTCGACGCGGCGAAGCCGGGCTCGCACACGCTCCCGACCAGCACTACCGGAGAGAAATGTCTGCGCCACTGCTACGAATTCCCGGGCCGTCGGCCACAGATCTCCCTCCGGGTGTCACGGTCGAGGCGATCCTCGCCGACCTGAGCGACGACCAGGTCTCCGCGCCTCCCGAACAGGTCGACGATCTGGTCGCGGAGGTGGCGCGGGCGCAGGAACACGGGATCGACCTGAGTGTCGTGGTGATCGATCGAGATCCGCGCATGGACTCCCAGCTCCGTGACCTCGCCACCGAGGTCGGAGCCGAAGACGGGGGCACCGTGCTCGTCCTCAGCCCCGGGTGGGTCGGCACGTTCAGCGACAGCCTGGACCGGGTCACCCTCGAAGCCGCCGAGGACCGCACCTATACCGGCAACCCGGTGGTCTCGACGAAGAACTTCGTCGATTCCGTGATCGAGCCCTCGCCACCGTGGACGATGCTGACGATCCTGCTCGTGCTCGTCGTCGCTGCGGCATCGGGCGCGACGTACTGGGCGAAGATCCGGCGTGCCGCCCGATCCGATGCGGCCGAACACGAGCAGGTCCCCGCCGAGGACACGACACCCACGACCTCCTGACGGCGCCGCCGCCTGTCTTCTCGCCGGCTCCGGTGTCGATGTCCGGCGCCGGAGTGCGCCCCGAAGGTCGCTTTCCGTAATCGAAATCCGTAACTGTCGCGCGAGACGCGCCTGGTGTGTCGTACGGTTCAGATGACGCTCTTGGGGAAGGTGTGTCACAAGCCCAGTCGTGGGGCGCTGCCCGCGACCGGAGACCGGTACAGCGACCGATCGCGGGTACCCCGCGAGCGGTGTTTGCTGTGCGCTCCCCGAGGCGTCGGGCCCGACTGTTTCTCAGGTCGGCACGACCGAGGGAGAGCGCAAGTGAGACGATTCGGTTTCCACGGGGGGATTCCGCGACGGTCGTCGCCTACCGGCGCACCGGCATCGCCTACCACTGCCGGACGTCGGCGGTCTTCTCTTCGCAGCACCCGTTCGGGCCACGTCGTCCGCGCCTCCCGGTTGCTCGCGGGAATCGGCCTCTTGACGACGGTGCTCGTCGCAGTGGGGTCGACTGCGGCCGCGGTGCCACCACCACCGCCCAATCCGTCGGACACGGAACTGGACGCGGCCGGGGCGGCCGTGAACTCCGGGATCCACCGCATCGGTGAACTGATCGTGCGCATCTCCCACGCAGATCAGCAGCTCGCCGAACTCGACGCCCAGGTCGCGATCAAACGCGAGGACGTCAACCGCGCCCTCGTCGACTTGCATTCCGCCCAGGACGCCGTGGCAGCAGCCGCGCAGGCCGTGGCGTCCTCCCAGCTCGCCCTCCAGGACGCGGGCGCCCAGATCTCACACGCGCAAGCGGACTTCGACTCGTTCGCGCGGGAGAGCTACACCCGCGGATCGAACGCGACATCACTCGCCGCGTTCCTGTCCACCGACGGCCCCGAGGACCTGCTCGACCGCGCGCAGGTGATGCGCATGCTTTCGACCGGACGCGACGCGGTGCTCGACGCACTCGAACGCGCGCGCACCGAACAGGCGAACTCCCATTCCCGTGCGCGCGCCGCGAAACAGGAGGCCGACGCCGCAGCGGCGGCCGCCGAGCAGCGCAAGGTGGACGCGGAAGCTGCGATCGCCGTCGCCCGCGATGCCCTCGACCGGGAAGCCGCAGAAAAGAGCCGCATCGAGCAGGCACGAGCGGGAGCCCAGGCCGAACTGGATTTCGCGCGCACCAATGCCGCCGGTCTCGAGGGTCAGCGCGCGGAGTACGTGGCATGGGATCGCCGCCGCGTGGCGGAGGAGGCGGCCCGTGCCGCTGCCGCCGAGGTGGCGCGTGAGGAAGCGGCAGCGGCGGCCCAGCGGGTCGCAGCCGACGACGCCGCACTCGCGCGGGCAGCCGAACTCGCCAACGGACGACGTCCCCACACCGACTTGGGAGAGAGCGCACCTACCCTCGACACGCCGGCCGTGAGCGCCGCCGTACCGGACGAGGACCTCGATCCCGACGTGACACCGAGCCCGGGTAGCGAGGTGAACCCGGCAGACGAAGTCACCGAGACACCTCGCACGCCCACACCGCAGACTCCGCGGTCGTCGCCGCGCACCCGGTCGACGCCGTCGCTCACCGGCGCCGCGGCGGTCGAGACCGTGATCGACCGTGGGCTGTCCCAGATCGGCGTGCCGTATGCGTGGGGTGGGGGAGACGAGAACGGACCGACCCGCGGAATACGGGACGGCGGTGTCGCCGACAGTTACGGAGATTTCGGCAAGGTGGGCTTCGACTGCTCCGGGCTGATGATCTATGCGTTCGCCGGTATCGGCATCTCCCTGCCGCACTACACCGGATATCAGTACACAGCGGGCACCCAGATCTCGTCGTCGGAGATGAGACGCGGCGACATGATCTTCTACGGCCCCAATGCGAGCCAGCACGTGGGCCTGTACCTCGGCGACGGCACGATGCTCGAGGCGCCGCAGTCGGGTTCGCACGTCATGATCTCGCCGGTACGCTGGGACGGCATGACACCGTATGTGGTGCGCATGGTGTCCTGACGGTGAAGTGATCGTGATCGCACTGTCCGGGCGTGGGACTCGCCCACGCCGCGGGCCTGGCGTTACGGCACACTGAATCGACACCTGCCATAGTGGTGCAGCAGGCGATTTCCAGTGGATCAACGTAGGCGAAAGCGGTGGATTCTTGGTGACCTCACGCGAGGGCGGGACGTCGGGTACGGCAGCGGGCGCACAGAAGGGCGGGGCCGGCTCGAACAACGCCGCCGGTCAGGGCCACGACGTGGAGCCGCAGGGCACGGCCGGACCGGGCAGCGGCAGGGCGGACGCCGGCGCTCCCACACGGGGCAGTGTCGCGGCGAACCCTCCCGTTGCCGGAAACGGCCCGTCCGCCGGTGCGACGAGTGCGTCCGCTCCCGCCGTGTCCACGTCGAAGGAGCCTGTGGCCGCACCGGAGAAGGCGTACGACCCGGCAGACGACGTCCGCCTTCTCGAGCGCGCCATCTACGAGGTCAAGCGAGTGATCGTCGGCCAGGACCTCCTCGTCGAACGCATGCTCGTCGGAGTGCTCGCCCGCGGGCACGTCCTGCTCGAAGGCGTGCCGGGTGTCGCGAAGACCCTCGCGGTCGAGACGTTCGCCAAAGTTGTCGGTGGATCCTTCTCCCGCGTCCAGTTCACTCCCGACCTGGTACCCACCGACCTCGTCGGAACCCGGATCTACCGGCAGGGCCGCGAAGAGTTCGACACCGAACTCGGCCCGGTGGTGGCGAACTTCGTGCTCGCCGACGAGATCAACCGCGCCCCGGCGAAGGTGCAGTCGGCGCTGCTCGAAGTGATGGCGGAACGGCACGTCACCATCGGTGGCAAGACGTTCCCGATGCCCGACCCGTTCCTGGTCATGGCGACGCAGAACCCCATCGAGAACGAAGGCGTCTACCCGCTGCCCGAGGCGCAGCGAGACCGGTTCCTGTTCAAGGTCCTCGTCGACTACCCCTCGGTCGAGGAAGAACGCGAGATCGTCTACCGGATGGGAGTCGCGGCTCCGGAACCGAAGCAGGTGCTCTCCCGGGAGGAACTGCTGCGACTGCAGAAGATCGCCAGTCGCGTGTTCGTGCACCATGCGCTCGTCGACTACGTGGTGCGGGTCATCTTCGCGACGCGCTCGCCGGCCGAACTGGGTCTGCACGACGTGCAGGGATGGATCGCCTACGGCGCCTCTCCGCGTGCCACCCTCGGCATCATCTCCGCAGCCCGCGCGCTCGCTCTCGTCCGCGGGCGCGACTACGTGATCCCGCAGGACATCATCGACGTGATCCCCGACGTGCTGCGTCACCGCTTGGTGTTGTCGTACGACGCGCTGGCCGACGACGTCTCACCGGACCGGATCATCGCCGAGATCCTCCAGACGGTCGGTCTGCCGCAGGTCGCGCCCCAGGCCACGGCACCCGTGCCGGCGGGTCCCCCCGCGGCGGTGCGTCCCGGTGCTCCTGTGGTGCCCGCGCCCGGACCGCACGGAGGTGCAGGGCAACGGTGAGCGAACCCGCCCGCGACGGGTCGCCACCCACGTTCCGTTCCGGCGAGCTGCGCGACCCCGCATTGACTGCTGCGCTGCGCACCCTGGAACTGACCGTCCGGCGCCGGCTCGACGGTGTCCTGCACGGTGATCACCTGGGCCTGATTCCCGGACCCGGGTCCGAACCGGGCGATGCCCGGGAGTACCAGCCGGGCGACGACGTACGCCAGATGGATTGGTCGGTCACCGCCCGCACCACCCATCCGCACGTGCGGCAGACCGTCGCGGATCGCGAACTCGAGACCTGGCTCGCGGTCGATCTGTCCGCGAGCCTCGATTTCGGCACGGCCGCGTGCGAGAAGCGCGATCTGGTCGTCGCAGCGGTCGCGGCGATCGCGCATCTGACGATCGGCGGCGGCAACCGGATCGGCGCCGTGGTGTCCACCGGCCGCGACACGGTGCGGATTCCCGCGCGCGGGGGACGGGCCCACGCCCAATCCATGCTGCGCACCATCGCGACCATCCCGCACCCACCGGACGGGACCCGCGGTGATCTGCGCGGTGTCGTCGAGGCGCTGCGGCGGCCCCAGCGCCGGCGCGGTCTTGCCGTCGTGATCAGCGACTTCCTGGGACCGCTCGACTGGCAGCGGTCGTTGCGTGCCCTCTCCGGCCGGCACGACCTGCTGGCAGTCGAGGTGCTGGACCGCCGCGACCTGGAACTGCCCGACCTGGGAGACGTCGTCCTGCACGATCCCGAAACCGGACGCACCCGTGAGTTCACGACGACACCGCAGCTTCGCGCCGACTACGCCCAGGCTGCCGCGGAGCATCGCGCTGCCGTGCAGCAGGCGATGCGCAGTTGCGGGGCCCCGATGCTGAGTTTGCGGACCGACCGGGACTGGATCAGCGACGTGGTTCGTTTCGTCGCGGCTCGCCGGCACAGTTACGCAGCCGGCGGCGTGGGGAGGGTGGGCCGGTGAGCATTTCCGGTTTCACCTCACCGTGGTGGTTGCTGTTCCTGGTCGTGGTTGCCGCCCTCGGCGTCGGCTACGTGCTGGTGCAGCGCCGCAGGCTCTCTCACACGCTGCGGTTCACCAACTTCGAACTTCTCGAGAAGGTCGCTCCCGACCGGCCCGGACGTGCCCGCCACATCCCGGTTGCGCTGCTGCTGGCCGGCCTGGTCTTCCTCACCGTCGCCCTCGCCGGACCTACGGCCGAGCAACGGGTGCCGCGTAATCGCGCGACGGTGGTCGCGGTGATCGACGTGTCGCTGTCGATGGAGGCGACCGATGTCGCACCGTCCCGGCTCGCCGCCGCGCAGGAAGCGGCGAAGCAGTTCGCGGACGATCTGACTCCCGGGATCAACCTCGGTCTCGTCGCGTTCTCCGGTACCGCGTCGGTGCTGGTGTCACCGACCACCAACCGGGAAGCGACGAAGACGGCAATCGATCACCTGCAACTGAGTGAGCGCACCGCCACCGGCGAAGCGATATTCACTGCGATGCAGTCCATCGACACCCTGGCCGCTGTGCTCGGCGGCAGCGATCAGGCGCCGCCCGCCAGGATCGTGCTGCTCTCGGACGGAAAGCAGACCGTGCCGGAGAGCCCCGACGACCCGCGGGGAGGTTTCACCGCGGCGAGGCAGGCAGCCGAGAAGGGAATCCCGGTCTCGACGATCTCGTTCGGCACCGCGACCGGAACGGTCACGATCGAGGACGAGCGCATCCCGGTCCCTGTCGACGATCCGTCTCTCAAGGAGATCGCGAATTTGTCCGGGGGTAGCTTCTTCACCGCGTCGAGTCTCGAGGAACTCGAGGACGCCTACAACACTCTCGAGGAGCAGATCGGCTTCGAAACGACGCGCGGCGATGCCAGCCGGCCGTGGCTGATGCTCGGTGCTCTCTGCGTCGCCGCAGGCCTCCTCTCCGCCATGGTGCTTCGCCAGCGCCTGCCCTGACCCTTCTTGTCGCCGCTCACGGAGCCCTGTCCGTGTGCGATCCACCACCAGATAGGTTTGTCGCCATGACTGACGCAAGTAGCCCCGCCGCGTCCACGCGCCCCGCGGGCACGCCCCGGTCCGTTCTCGTCACCGGAGGAAACCGCGGTATCGGCCTCGCGGTGGCTCGCCGCCTGCAGGCCGACGGACACAAGGTTGCCGTCACCCACCGCGGTTCCGGTGTCCCCGACGACCTGTTCGGTGTCGTGTGCGACGTCACCGACGCCGAGTCGGTCGACCGCGCATTCACCGAGGTCGAAGAGCATCAGGGCCCTGTCGAGGTGCTGGTCGCCAACGCCGGCGTCACCGACGACACCCTGCTGATGCGCATGACCGAGGACCAGTTCACCAGCGTCCTCGACGCAAACCTCACCGGGTCCTTCCGGTGCGCGAAGCGTGCCAACCGGGCGATGCTGCGCGCACGGTGGGGACGGATGATCTTCCTCGGTTCGGTCGTCGGTATGGCAGGCCAGGCCGGGCAGATCAACTACGCGGCCTCGAAGGCCGGCGTGATCGGACTCGCCCGGTCGGTGACCCGCGAACTCGGCTCACGCTCGATCACCGCCAACGTCGTCGCACCCGGGTTCATCGAGACGGACATGACCGCGGAACTGTCCGACGATCTGCGCGACATGGCAAAGAAATTCATCCCGATGCAGCGTCTCGGCAAGCCCGACGATGTCGCGGGCGTGGTGAGCTTCCTCGCCTCAGACGACTCCGCCTACGTCTCGGGCGCTGTCATCCCCGTCGACGGAGGCATGGGCATGGGTCACTGACCCGCCGCCACACCCGGACCACATCCGAATCTCACTGGAGGATCGACACACTCATGGGCGGACTGCTCGAGGGCAAGACCATTCTCGTCACCGGCATCATCACCGATGCCTCCATCGCGTTCCACACCGCCAAAGCGGCACAGGAACAGGGCGCGAAGATCATCATCACCGGCTTCGACCGGTTGCGGCTGATCGACCGCATCGCGCAGCGTCTGCCGCAGCCGGTGCCGCCGGCGATCGAACTCGACGTGCAGAACACCGAGCACCTCGCCGGGCTCGCCGACAAACTGCGTGAACTCGCGCCCGAAGGGATCGACGGCGTCGTGCATTCGATCGGTTTCGCGCCGCGTTCGTGCCTGGGCAGCCCGTTCCTCGATGCCCCGTGGAGCGACGTCGCCGTCGCCCTGGAGGTCTCCGCGTATTCGTACGGTGCACTTGCCAAGGCGGTGCTGCCGGTCATGAACGAGGGCGGTTCTCTCGTCGGCATGGACTTCGATCCGTCACGCGCGGTGCCGTTCTACAACTGGATGGGCGTCTCCAAGGCGACCCTCGAATCGGTCAACCGGTATGTCGCCAAGGAGGTCGGCCCGCGCGGAATCCGCTCGAATCTCGTCGCCGCCGGCCCGATCAAGACCCTTGCGGCGAAGGCGATCGCCGGGGATGCCACCGGACCGGGAGCCGAGATGAACCGGCTCAACGAAGGCTGGTCCGCCGCGTCCCCGATCGGATGGGACGTCGAAGACCCGACTCCGGTCGCGAAGACCGTGTGCGCGGTACTGTCCGATTGGTTGCCCGGTACCACCGGGTCGATCGTGTACGTCGACGGTGGTTTCCACTCACAGGTCGGCCTCGGCGCCTGACAGGTCAGGAGAGCACTCCCATGGTGAGCACCCCCGAATCGTTCGACGCGCTGCTGGTGCTGTCGTTCGGCGGCCCCGAAGGCCCGGACGATGTCCGGCCGTTCCTCGAGAACGTCACCCGGGGCCGGGGTATCCCGCCGGAACGTCTCGACGACGTTGCGCAGCACTACCTGCACTTCGGGGGTGTCTCACCGATCAACGCGCTCAACCGGGCCCTCATCGATGCCGTGCGCGGCGAGTTCGAGGCGCACAGCATCGACCTGCCGGTGTACTTTGGAAACCGTAACTGGCATCCGATGGTCGAGGACACCGTCGCGGCCATGCGTGACGACGGAATTCGCAACGCGCTGGTCTTCGCGACCTCGGCGTGGGGCGGTTACTCGGGATGCCGGCAGTATCACGAGGACATCCGCCGGGCGCGGAGCGCGGTCGACGACGCCCCCGACCTGACGAAGATCCGGCAGTTCTACGATCACCCGCTGTTCCTCGACGCGGTCGCCGATGCCGTGCGCGCATCCCGCGCCGAACTATCCGACGAGGCAGCGGACGCGCGCCTCGTTTTCACCGCTCACTCGATCCCGACGTCCGCCGATGCGACCGGTGGACCGCCGGACGCCGGCGGGCGTCTCTACAGCCGCCAGGTGGCCGAGGCCGCGCGCCTGGTCGCGGATTCGCTCGGTGTCGACGACTACGACCTGGTCTGGCAGTCGCGTTCGGGCCCGCCCCGGGTGCCGTGGCTCGAACCCGACATCGTCGACCATCTCGATGCTCTCCACGAGCGGGGAGTGACCTCGGTGATCGTGGTTCCGGTCGGATTCATCTCCGACCACCTCGAGGTGGTCTGGGATCTCGACACCGAAGCCCGGGACCGTGCGGCCGAACTCGGCATGGAGTTCGTGCGCGCGGCGACGGCCGGGACCGATCCCCGTTTCGCGCAGATGGTCCGTGAGCTCGTGCAGGAACGCCTCGGTACGGCATCGCCGCGCCGGCGCGGAACGGAACCGGAGTTCGGAGTGGGGTGCAACGGCACGCTCTGCGCGGTCCGGTGCTGCGAACCCCCGGCGCGGCCCTCTCGGCCGGCGCCCACAGCGGAGGACTGAGCACTCACGGCTCAGAGCGCCGGCTCACCACTGCGATTCGCCCCGGCCAGGGGAGAGACGAACCAGCTCGGGAGGGACCGCAGCAGCCCCACCGGGCCCTCCACCACCACGGCTCCGGTCCGCAGCGCCTCGGGCCAGTCGTTTTCTCCGCGCCAGATTTCGGTCAGATCCCGCAGCCCAGCCGTGACCGTGACGGAGACCTCGAAGCCCGGATCGGTGTCGCAGACGTCGACCTCTCCGGGAACGATGACCAGCCACCACCGCCGCGACCCGCGTGGGGCGCCGGTGAAGACGAACTCCACGACCACCCGAGTCTCCTCGATCGCGGAGTGGTCGACGTTGCGGTGCATATCCCACATCAGCAGCTTGGGGTCGAGGTCTTCGTCGCCGAGCCGGCCCGTCCACCGCGATCCCCACGTGCCGAGCGCGGACACCACCGGTTCCAGATCACGTCCGGCGGGTGTGAGCACGTAACGGACCTCCGAACCGTCGACGGTTCGTTGCACGATGCCCGCGACCGTCAACTGGTGCAGGCGGGTGGACAGCAACGACGGCGACATCCGGGGGAGTCCGCGGCGGAGGTCGTTGAATCGCTCGCTACCGAGCACCAATTCGCGCACCAGCAGAAGTGTCCACCGCTCGTCGAAGAGTTCCATCGCTTTCGCGACGGGACAGAATTGGTGGTAGGGCGAGCCCATGCTTCGAATGGTAGGCCTGCCGAGCGGTACAGATTCCGAACTGGAAGCAATCCGCGGGTGTTCATACCGTTGACGTGCGCCTCCGAGATCTGTCGACGACGGATCGGACGCTCCGTTGAAGGAGATGTGTGATGACGCAATCCCGCTCGGCACTCGATGCAGACCGCGACCTCAAGGCGAAACACCGGGCCATGTGGGCGCTCGGCGATTATCCGGCCGTCGCGTCCGGAGTGATCCCGTCGCTCGGGCAGATCCTCGTGTCCGCGTGCCGGGTCGGCCCGGGCGACCGGGTGCTCGACATCGCGGCCGGTTCGGGCAACGCCGCGATTCCCGCCGCACTGACCGGGGCCACCGTCGTGGCGACGGACCTGACTCCCGAACTGTTCGACATCGGCCGGCGCGATGCCGAGGACGCCGGCGCCACCGTGACCTGGCAAGAGGCGGACGCGGAGGCGATGCCGTTCGGCGACGCGAGTGCCGACGTGACGCTCTCGTGCGTCGGGGTGATGTTCGCGCCGCACCACCAGGTAGCGGCGGACGAACTCGTGCGCGTCACCCGTCCGGGAGGCCGGATCGGGCTCTTGAGCTGGACGCCCGCGGGTTTCATCGGCCGGATGTTCGCCACGATGAAGCCGTACGCGCCCGCACCACCCCCGGGGGCACAACCACCCCCGCTCTGGGGCGACGAAGACCATGTGCGGACCCTGCTGGGGGACCGGGTGACCGATCTGACGGCGAGCACCGGTTCGTTACGTGTCGACCGTTTCCCCACGGGCGAAGCGTTCCGCGACTTCTTCAAGACGAACTACGGGCCGACGATTGCGGTCTACCGCGCACTCGCGGGTGATCCCGAGCGAGTCGCCGCGCTCGACGGCGAACTTGCCGAACTGGCGCGCCGGCACGATCTGGGTGGGGGAGCGATGGACTGGGATTACCTGCTGGTCACTGCCAGTCGCGCGGGGTGAGAACTCAGCCGTGCTGGGGCGCGCGCAGAGCGGCGTCGACCGCGCCGACTCGCGCGTGCCGCACCGCGGTCCACAAGGGACGCAGCGCGGATTCGCGGGCGTCCAGCGTGGTCGCCGAACCGGCACGCAGACCCCCGCCGCGCCCCGCGACGGTGAGGATCGCCGCGACCTGATCGGCGGAATCGAGGATCCGCACGGCACGCTGCGGGATCGAGTCCGGATACCGGTGACGGGCGTACTCGGCGATCTCGGCCGCGATCTCGGCACGCGGGTCGGTGCTGCGCCCGTCGTCGCCGACCGTGCGGATACCCGTGAGCGTGGCGGCGGCGTCGCGCACCGCTTCGCGCATGGTGAATTCCGCTTCGCCGAGGCCTGGTAGGTCGGTGAGTTCGGGTACCGCCGGGACGGCGAACACGGTCCAGCGGAGTACATCGGGTCCCTCGACGGTCGGAACCAGGCCGAGTCCGGGCGTTCCCGGCGCGCCGACGAGTACACCCTCCCCGGCAGCCGTTGCTGCTGCGGAGAAGGCGATGCCGACGGGCAGGCCGCGCACATCGCCCGGAGACGGCAACAGCAGTCGGATGCCCGAACCTCCCGCGGGGTCGGCCCGCCGGATCACGGTGAGCAGTACCGCGGCGCCGTCCTGCGGGTCCTGGCCGGTCAGCCCGGCGCGGTGTTTCGCGTCCGCCTCGGCGGCAGCGACGAGGTGCATCGGCGCCCACTCGTGCAGGGCATCGATGACCTCGTCGGGCGCCGCGCGACCGGAGAGCCATGCTCCGGCCCACAGCGTCAGGCTCTGACTCGGGGAACTCACGGAACGAGCATAGGACGCCTGTTCTCCGGCGTGGCGACGACCGCCCGCCGGTGTCGTTGTCCTAACGTTGACCGGCGTGAGTCCACGCGACAGCTACGGCGACATCTATGCCGGACACAACCGCAAGCGGAGGAAGACCGTCCCGGAACTCGAGGCCGAGAAGGATCTCGTGGTCGAAGACGCCGCGTCGGGGTGGTGCGGCGCGATCGTCGGCATCGAACGCACCTACGACGGCGACTTCGTGCGCTTGGAGGACGGGCAACGCCGCACCCGTCTGTTCGCGATGCGGCCTGCCGCGTTTCTGATCGACGGTGCACCTGTCACTCTGGTGCGGCCGAAGCCGCGACCGGCGGCGCAGACCCCGGCGAGATCGGCCTCGGGGTCGACCAGAGTCGAGGGCTTGCGGGCACGCGTGGCCCGCGGAAGCCGCATCTGGGTCGAAGGTGTGCACGACGCGGCCCTCGTCGAACAGGTCTGGGGACACGACCTCCGTGTGGAGGGCGTCGTCGTCGAACAACTCGAAGGGCTCGACAACCTGGCCGAGCGGCTCGCCGAGTTCCGTCCCGGTCCGGGACGGAGGGTCGGTGTCCTGGCGGACCATCTCGTCACCGGATCGAAGGAAGAGCGGCTGACCGCGAACCTCGGCCCGCACGTCATGGTCACCGGCCATCCCTACATCGACGTGTGGGAAGCGGTGCGCCCCAAGGCCGTCGGGATCGAGTCCTGGCCGACGATTCCGCGCGGCCAGGACTGGAAAACCGGCGTGTGCCGTGAACTCGGCTGGGGTACGCCGCAGGAAGGCTGGCGGCGGGTCTACGGCGCGGTGTCGTCGTTCCGGGACCTCGAAGCCCCGCTGATCGGCGCTGTCGAGCGACTCGTGGATTTCGTCACCGAACCCGGCGACGGCGACTGAGCGCCCCGCACCGAAGGTCGACGGCACATCCGGGCGCACTCAATACCTGTACCGCCGCACGGTATCCGGATGGATGACGATACGTACCTGGTCTTCGGCGAGGATCCCGGCGAGATCGGCGGCACGAACCGGATCGTCGAGATCCCAATAGCGCGCGGCCAGGCGGGAACACAACTCGTGTGCTCCGTCCGCCTCGATCGTGGTGTGGCCCGCGACCGACACCCACCGTTCACGTTCCCCGACCGGTGCGGCGACCACGATCGAGGCGCGGGGGTCGCGCCCCAGGCGGCGGATCTTCAGCGAGTCGGGGGCGGTGAACAAGTCGACGGTGCCCGCGTCGGTGGCCTCGAACCAGACCGGTCGGGGCTGGGGCGGGAGCGGTCCTGCGGCCACGCTCACGAATCCGTGCAGGGGGCGTCTGAGGAACTCCAGGTCCTCGGCGGTCAGTGAACTCGTGGGGGTGCTCATCATGACCCTTTCGGATTCGGGGAAGGGTGGGGCCGGCGGCGCCCGCCCGGTCGCGTTCCCTCCGCACGGACGGTTCGCCGACGTGCTGAGCATTGTGCTCGTCGCGGCGGGTGTGTGCGCGGCAACCGCTCGGCAAGCCTGTGAACTGGCTCTCTGCCGCAATGTCCGATTTATGGTTCGATGGTTGCTGTGGCGGCATTGATATGGCTTATCGCCGGCGTGGCACTGGCTGCGGCGGAAGCGCTCACCGGTGACTTCGTCCTGCTGATGCTCGGCGGTGCGGCGCTGGCTACCGCCGGTGTCTCGGCTGCAACGGATCTGCCGGTGTGGCTCGACGCCGTGGTGTTCGCACTGTTCTCGCTGGTATTGCTGCTCGGAGTCCGGCCCATCCTGCGCCGCCGCTATTCCGCGCCGCCCGCGCTCACGACGGGCGTCGACGCGCTACCCGGCAAGCACGCGCTCGTCGTCGAGCAAGTGGGTGAGCACGCGGGCCGGGTGAAAATCGACGGCGACGTGTGGACTGCCCGGCCGTTGGACGCCACCGAAGTGTACGAACCCGGAACAACCGTGACCGTGATGCAGATCGACGGCGCGACCGCCGTCGTATGGAGGGGTGTCTGACCTATGGAAGCGCTGATCGTACTCGCCGTACTGGTGGTACTCGTCGTGATCGTGGTGGTGAAATCCGTCGCCCTGATCCCGCAGGCAGAAGCCGCGGTCATCGAGCGGCTGGGACGCTATTTCCGGACCGCGTCGGGACAGTTGACGTTCCTGGTGCCGTTCGTGGACCGTATCCGCGCGAAAGTCGATCTGCGCGAACGGGTGGTGTCGTTCCCGCCGCAACCGGTCATCACCAAGGACAACCTGACGCTGAGCATCGACACGGTCGTCTACTTCCAGGTCACCAACCCGCAAGCCGCGGTGTACGAGATCAGCAACTACATCGCCGCCGTCGAACAGCTCACGGTGACGACCCTGCGCAACGTCGTGGGCGGTATGACCCTCGAAGAGACTCTCACCTCCCGTGACTCGATCAACGGTCAGTTGCGCGGCGTGCTCGACGAAGCGACCGGCCGCTGGGGTCTGCGGGTCGCGCGCGTCGAACTCAAGAGCATCGATCCGCCGCCGTCGATCCAGGAGTCGATGGAAAAGCAGATGAAGGCGGACCGCGAGAAGCGCGCGACGATCCTCACGGCCGAAGGCCACCGCGAGGCCGCGATCAAGACCGCAGAGGGCGACAAGCAGGCACGCATCCTGTCGGCCGAGGGATCGAAGCAGGCCGCGATCCTCGAGGCGGAAGCGGAACGGCAGTCCCGCATCCTGCGGGCGCAGGGTGATCGGGCCGCCCAGTACCTCGAGGCGCAGGGCGAGGCGAAGGCGATCGAGAAGGTGTTCGCAGCCATCAAGGCCGGTAAGCCGACCCCCGAGATGCTCGCGTACCAGTACTTGCAGACGCTGCCGCAGATGGCTCAGGGTGACGCGAACAAGGTGTGGCTCGTGCCCAGCGACTTCGGCGACGCCCTCAAGGGTTTCGCAGGCGCGCTCGGTGCTCGCGGTGAGGACGGTGTCTTCCGTTTCGAGCCGAGCCCGGTCGACGAAGACCTCCAGCGTCCCGAGGACGACTCGGCAGAGGTGAGCGACTGGTTCGACATGAAGACCGACCCGGTCGTGGCGAAAGCGGTCGCCGAAGCCGAGGCAGTGGCACGCAAGCCGGTGGACCCCGCGGTCCCGGTCGTCTCCGGAGAGAAGCCGGCCGGTGTCACGCGCGGTAGCCAGTCGTCCGCGCTGCCGGCCGCAGACCCCGCGCCCGAAGAGCGCGTTCCGTCTCTGGAGACAGAGGTCGGCGAGGAACTCCCGAGGCAGTAATCCTGCCCCGGCCGCCGGGGCGTGCGCACGCACGTCACCGGCGGCGAGGAGATGTGAGCGGAAGTGCCATCGCCACGATGACGAGACTGGCGCCCACGCCCGCGAGGAGCGACACGGATTCGCCGAACACCGCCACACCGAGCAGCAGAGCGACCACGACTTCCAGGTACGACAGTCCGGCGAGTTCGGCCGCACGCAGATACGAGCCGGCGACGACGAGCAGGCCCAGGGCGAACAACCCGCAGACGACGAAGAACCCGATAGCCCATACCCAGTTGCCCGGGGTCATTCCGGAAAGATCGGGCCGGGTGACCACCACGACGAGCCCGGTCGCTGCCGCCCCGAATGCGAAGGTCCAGAAACTGCGTACGTCTGCGGGCATATCCGAGCGATAGCGGTAGCAGAGCAGCGCGGCGCCGTAGAACACTCCCGACACGACACCGAGCACGGTACCCAGCACTTGCTCGTCCGAACTCGGGGCGGGCGCGCCGCCGATCAGACCCGCGGCCAGGAGCATCCCGGTGAACGCGGCGACAAGGGACACCGCATCTCGGCGAGTGATCGTCTCTCCGAGGAACATCCTCGCGAACACGGTCGCGAGAACCGGGCCGAGATAGTGCAGGACCACCGCGCGCGACAGGTCGGTGAGCACGGTCGCGGAGAGATAGGTGGCAAGGGACAGGGCGAGGAACACGCCGCCGAGCACCACCGACCACGACAGCCGGGCTCGTCGCAGTTTCCCGAGACGTCGCGACAGTGCCAGCATCACCAGCATCCCCAGCCCGCCGACGAGCATCCGGCCGAAGGTGAGGGCTTCGCCGAGTACGGCGCCGGGAGGGGTGGCCATGCGGCCGAACAACCCGGCGGTGCCCATCGCCGTTGCGGAGACCACGATCGCTGCGATACCCAGCCGCCTTCGGCGGGTATGTGCCGACTGATCGGCCGGGCGGTTATCGATGAGAAGCGGAACGACAGGCACGCGTGAGGGTGCGTCGACAGACGGAGCCACGGAACTTCCTCCGGACAGGGTGCATCGCGCACCGGCGGGTGGTCGGTTCCCCGCTCTGTCATGTGACCTGAGAGCTTTCGCGGATCCGTGGACCCACTTACACCTTCGGTGAACCCCGCGGGGTTGCTTTCCAGAGGAGCCTCGCCGGCGGCGGTCTGGGGGCCTGAGAGATTCCCGGGGAGGTTGCTCCTTCGGCGCCCGCACGTGTGCGGAACTCTCCCGCTGCAGTTCGATGGCATATTCGGTTGTCCGAGCGAGTATGCCAGCCCGATGCGGAGGCCCTGGATCCGGGTGAGCGCGGATCAGGTGATGAGCGCGGTACCGACGCCGCACGCGGCACACGCCCACAGCACACTGGTGGCCGTGCCGATGATGAACTGCTCCGAGGCGTTCGGCTCGCGTAGCTCCGGGTACCGCGCGAGACCCTTGACGGCCATGATGATCGCGATGCCTTCGGGCCACCCGGCAAGGATCGACACCGCGACGGCGCCGCGCTCGAGCACGCCGATGACCCGTCCGCCCCGCAGCGGCCCGGGCGGGGGAGCGGGATCGGGTCCGGCATCCGGTTGGCGTCGGGCAACACGGAAGGCGACGAGTACGGCCGGTCCGCCGCCGGTGACGGCGGCCAGGGTGGTGAGCGCGAGTGTCACTGCCAGCGCGAGGCCGTGCACGGGCGCGGTGGCGGTGGCCGCCAGGGCTGCACCGCCGAGCGCCGTGGTCGTCACTGCCGCGCCGAGCCACGCCGGGAGCGTAGGACGGAGAGAGAGCGCGGGCGCGAGGGCGGCAACGGCGAGGCACACCAGCGAGACGACAGTCAACGATCGGCCCTTTCCAGCAGTCGGTGAGCGAGCGCGCATCCTGCGATCTCGGCTTGCCACCCGGCCGCGGCCAGGCGTTGGGACACGGCTTGCTTGCTGATGCCGAGTTCGTCGGCGATCCGGGCCTGCGTCGATCCGGTGCGAGCGAGTGCCACGGCTTCGTGTCCCTGGGGGGAGCGCCGGAGGACGAGGGTCGCGAGCAAGGTCAAGGCGGCGTCGGCATCTGCTGCGGCCTCGGCGTCGTCGCCCTCCACGGCGACCTGCCCGATGGAACTCTTGGCGCGTTCGACGGCACGTCGGGCGAGTTCGAATGCCGGTCCGCGACCGGCGCGGGTCTGTTTCGGCAGGGGAGTCTCGACGGGGCCGATCCCGATTCCGATGCTCCAGCGCTCTCGCCGGAGCAGTTCCAGCACGAGGTCGACCACCACACCGGGATCGTCGGCGACGGCCTGAACTTCGTCGCCGGCTGTGCGGTCGAACGGACGGACCAATCGTGGGTCACGCAGGTCGGCGAGGAGTCCCGAGACGCGGTCGATGTCGCGGCGACTGCCTCGTTGATCGACCGTCAAGACGAACATCGGTCAAGTGTGAAACCTTGTTTGATCAAAGTCAAGGATTGAGGCTTGTTCAGAGTTCGCCTTCGGGCACCCGGTTGTATTCCTCGTCGGTGACAGGTTCGAGCCAGTGGACCGTATCGTGCTCGTCGTCCGTTTCGTTGATGGCGAGGTGAATCATCAGGCGGGTGGGCGCGGCGCCGTGCCAGTGCTCCTCGTCGGCTTCGAACCACACGCGATCCCCGGGCCGGATCACCTCGACCGGGCCACCCCGGCGCTGGCACAACCCGACCCCGTCCGTGACGAAGACGGTCTGGCCGAGGGGATGCAGATGCCAGTGCGTGCGGGCGCCGGGCATGAAGTGGACGAGAGCGGCCGACACTCGCGACGGCGGCGGCGCTGCCGCCACCGGGTCTATGTAGACATCACCGCTGAACCAGTCCTCCGGGCCTATCCCGGTATCGAGCGAGCTGCGCACGATCTGCATGACGTCCTCCTTCGGCCGAGCCCTCCCACGTATGTCCCGGACGGCGAGGGCGGCCGTCATCGCCCGATGTCGTGCTGTCCATCAGATCAGGCGGCATCGTCGGGGATGCACTTTCCGAACGGCAATTGCCCGTACTGTGACCTGGAGAGCAGTGCAGCCGTGATCGGTAGCGGGAACGCCGCGGGCTGCGTGAGCAGCACCCGAACGGAGTGCACGTTCGCGTCGTTGATCGCCGAAGTTGACCTTTCGGACGCGAGCGGAACCCCGAACCCGAAACGGGTGAACCGGAATCCGTGTCGGCAGACGAAGGAGATCTCATGCGTGGAGTCATTCTCGACGGGCCCGGCGAGGTGCGGATCGCGGACCGTCCGGATCCGGAGATACTCGAGCCGACCGACGCCGTCATCCGATTGGCCGCCACCTGCATTTGTGGTTCCGATCTGTGGCCCTACCGCGGCGCAGACCCTGTCGACCACATGCCGATGGGTCACGAGTACGTCGGAACGGTCACCCGGATAGGCGATGCGGTTGCCGACGTCGCGGTCGGGGACTTCGTGGTCGGTTCGTTCTTCGCATCCGACAACACCTGTGAGATCTGCCGCGCCGGTTATCAGTCCCGGTGCGTGCACGCCGTACCGATGGGTGCCATAGGCACCCAGGCCGAGTACGCGCGCGTCCCGTTGGCCGACGGCACACTCGTCCGGACGCCCGGCCCACCCGACCCGGATCTCATCCCCTCGCTCCTGGCAGCGTCGGATGTACTCGGAACCGGGTGGTTCGCCGCGGTTGCTGCGGAGGCAGGCCCCGGTAAGACCGTCGCAGTCGTCGGTGACGGTGCAGTGGGGCTACTGGGGGTCATGGCAGCGAAACAGCTCGGCGCCGAACGGATCATCGCCATGAGCCGCCACGCCGATCGTCAAGAGCTGGCGCGCGAGTTCGGAGCCACCGACATCGTCGAGGAGCGCGGGGACGAGGGCGTCGGGAGAATCAAGGACCTCACTTCCGGACTGGGAGCGCACTCGGTGATCGAGGCCGTCGGCACCCAGGAGTCGATGATGCAGGCGATCCGCTCGACACGGCCGGGTGGGCACGTCGGGTATGTCGGTGTGTCCCATGACGTATCGCTGCCCGGCGGAGAACTGTTCTTCGCCGAGGTGCATCTGCACGGCGGGCCCGCCCCGGTACGGCGCTTCCTGCCGGAGTTGATCGACCTGATCTGGAACCGCGCCATCGACCCAGGAGCCGTATTCGATCTGACTCTGCCTCTCGACGAGGCAGCCGAGGGCTACCGCGCAATGGATGAACGTCGAGCGATCAAGGTGATGCTCACTCCCTGAGTTCCGTCGATGGTGCGGTGCTGTCCAGGGCGACGAACTCCGCAGCCGGGAAAGGAAGCCTCCGATGACGATGGAAACCCCTGATCCTGAAGTCGACGTGGGCCGCCGGAAGTGGATCGGACTCGGCGTCCTGGCCCTGGGACTGTCGTTGATCGTCGTCGACGGCACGATTGTCAACGTCTCCCTCCCGGTCATCATCGACGACCTGAACCTGGATCTGACCGACGCGCAGTGGATCAACAGCATCTATTCGGTCGTGTTCGCGGCATTGTTGCTCACGACGGGAAGGCTCGGCGACCGAGCCGGTCGCCGAATGCTGTTCATCATCGGGGTGCTCGTGTTCATCTGCGGAAGCCTGGCCGCAGCGGCGTCGGACAGTTCCACCACGTTGATCTCTGCCCGCGTCGTTCAGGGCATCGGAGGTGCCCTCGTTCTTCCCTGCACACTTTCGACGGTCAACGCCACCTTCCGCGGCAGGGACCGAGCAGTCGCGTTCGGCGTGTGGGGTGCGGTGATCTCGGGGATGGCAGCCGTCGGTCCGTTGCTGGGAGGTTGGCTGACGACCTCGTTCACCTGGCCGTGGATCTTCCTCGTGAATGTGCCGATCGGCATCCTCGTCATCATCGGAGCGGTGCTGTTCGTGCCCGAGACCCGGTCGAAGACCACGGTTCCCGGACTCGATGTCCTGGGGCCGATTCTGAGTGCGATCGGGTTCGGCGCGCTGGTGTTCGCCCTCATCGAGGGGCAGAAGATCGGCTGGTGGAAACCGATCGCCGATCTGAGGGTCTTCGGGGTGACGTGGCCGGAGACCGCGCCGATCTCGGCGACCCCGGTTGTCGCTGTGGTGGGAGTTGTCACCCTCGGGGCGTTCGTGATGTGGGAGCGACATCGTGCCGGCCTCCGGCGGTCCGCAATCCTCGACCTGACCCTGTTCCGGATCCGCACCTTCAGCTGGGGAAACACCACCGCGATGACGGTGGCGATCGGAGAATTCGGGCTCCTGCTGGTTCTACCGCTGTTCCTCGTGAACGCCTACGGACTCAGTACCCTCGGCGCCGGCTATGTGCTGGCAGTAATGGCGCTGGGCGCGTTCGCTTCCGGGGCTTCGGCGCGCTTCGTCACCGGGAAACTCGGAGCTCCCCGTACCGTCATGCTGGGTCTGACGCTGGAAGTGATCGGGGTGCTCGCCTTCGCGCTGTACCTCCGCCCGTCGGCGAGCTCCGTCCTGCTCGCGCTGCTGCTCGCGATCTACGGCATGGGCTTGGGCCTCGCGTCCGCCCAGCTCACCGGAACCGTGCTGGTCGATATCCCGACAGCGGAGTCGGGGGAGGGGTCTGCCATTCAGAGCACCTCCCGGCAGCTCGGCGCAGCCCTGGGCACGGCCATCCTCGGGACCGTGCTCTCGCTCGGCTTGGCGCACAGCCTCACCGACCGCCTCGAATCGAGTCCTCTACCGGCGCAGGTGCAGTCCGGCTTGGTCGACAGCACCCGGGACTCGGCAGGCAGCACCATTCCGATCATCCGCGATCAGGGCGACGACGGCCGTCTCGGTCCGGCCGGTCCCGAGACCGCCGAGGCCCTGTCGGAAGGTTTCGCGGACGCCACCAGGTGGTCGTTGTTCTTCGCGGCGGGATTCCTCGTCATCGGACTGGCGAGCGCCACCCAGTTACAACCGCGCAGGCAGGCTGGAGTGCCGGTACCGGACGCCGGATAGCAGTCGGCGCTTGCTCGTCACCGGATCAGGTGACGACGACGTCTGCGTACGCGGCGGCAGTGTGCCCGAGCGGGAACCGTTTGCTCGGATCCCGGTCGCCGGTCGCGCCGATCACGAGGATGAACAGCCCGCCGGCCGTCAGCGAGCGCAGAAACGGCAACAACTCTTTCTGGCCCGACGTGTTGTGCATGTAGTCCACGAGGGCGAGGAAATCCTGGCCGGCGTCGAGGCGGCCCGGGGACGCCGTGCAGAGTCTCGAGGCCCGCCGCCGCACCCAGTACGTCGGCACCGGTGGCGGCGAGCGACGTGAGAGCGGTCAACGCGTTACCCACCTGGTGCGGTCCGAGAAGGGAAAGGCGGACTCGGGCATACCCGTCGGGTGTGTGCAGAGAAAAGTCGGTTCCGTCGGCACCGCAACGTATTTCGTCGGCGTACAGATCCGCATGCGTGTCGTTCGTCGAGTGGGTCCACACCGGTATCCTCGCGGTCGCCGCCAATCGCCTCGCGTATTCGTCGTCGCGATTGACGACGGCGGCCTTTGCGCGGTCCGGGGTGAACACGGCGGCTTTGGCGGCGAAGTAGCGGTCCATCGTTCCGTGGAAGTCCAGATGATCGGGTCCGAGGTTGGTGAACGCAACGGTGCGGAACCACACGCCGTCCACGAGGCCTTGGACGATGGCGTGAGACGACACTTCCATCGGCACCGCGCCCACGTCCTGCTCCCGGAACTCGGCGAGGATGCGCTGGAGCACCGCCGCTTCGGGGGTCGTTCGCGTGGCTGGACGGGCGCCGCCGGGACCGCGCACGGTGACTCCACTGATCATGCCGGTGACGACGCCGAGCGTCCCGAGAGCGGCGTCGAGGAGGTACGTGGCCGCGAAAACTGTTTCCGGGCCCGGCGGCGTAGAGGCAGCGGAGGGCTACCGAGCGATGGACGAACGCCGCGCGATCAGGGTGCTGCTGACCGTCTGACCTCCACCGAGGCCGGTCCCGTCGTCCGCGGTAAGGGGACCGCTCGGAATGCACACCGTCGTCTCCCACAGCGTGATCGGCACTGGGACGTTTCCTTCGGGACCGACCCGGGAACCCCTGATTCGCGATGGAAGGTCCTGCTCATGAAGGCAACGGTCGAAGGTAAGGGGCCGGCGCGGGATCGACACAGTGGTCGACGTCCGTGCCGTCGGACGACGCGAGGCGGACACATCACCTCGGTGGCAGGCGGCTGGCGGCATGTGTAGGCAACCTCCCGCACGGTCGGCGTACGGTGTGCCTTTTCCAGCCGAAGAAAGGACCTGCTCATGAATGCGTCGGCGGAACCACAGGACCTCGGTCGCCAGATGGCGAAGCTGGCACGCGAGTTCTACCGTCCCAGCAGTCTCGCGGATACGTTGCGCGGTGTCACCACCGCTGCGGTCGAACTGGTGCCGGACGCCGACTGCGCCGACGTCCTCGTGGTGACCGGCAGGAGGAAGGTCGAATCGTACGCCGCTACCTCGACTTTGCCGGAAGAACTCGATGCCGTGCAGGAGAAGCTCGGCGAGGGGCCATGCCTCGATGCTGCGTACAAGAATCTCATCGTAAGGACGGATGATCTTCGGACCGAGACACGGTGGCCGCGTTTCTCCCGGGAAGCGGTCCAGGCAGGAGTGCTCAGCACTTTGTCGTTCCAGCTCTACGTCGAGAAGGACTCGATGGGTGCGCTGAATCTGTTCTCGTTCAAGCCGAATGCTTTCGACACGGACGCGGAGGCGATCACCGAGGTGCTGGCCGCACAGGCAGCAATGGCGTTGAGTGCCGCACGTGACCACCAGAACTTCTCGTCGGCACTGGCGAGCCGCGACATCATCGGTCAGGCCAAAGGCATGATCATGGAGCGGTTCGGCGTCGATTCCGTACGCGCTTTCGAACTGCTGCGCAAGCTGTCCCAGGACAGCAATATCGCGCTCGCCGAGGTCGCGTCCAGAATTGTCGAGGCGGGTCCCGCCCAACTCGGCGGCGACCCCTCCGCCTGACCGAGCTCCCGGAACCACGTGGGGCTGCGCTCGCATCGGACAAGACAGGTCCGCTCCGGGTTCCGGAGCACGCGCAGTGCTACAGGTCCCTGGGCACGAATCAGGGGTAGCGTGGAGGTCACGGGCAACTTGGCCCGGGCACTTTTTCGCCTCGTCAGCGACATCGTGGTCGATGCGGAAGAGGGCGCTCTCATGGCAGAGCCGATCGACAACAAACTGGTGGATTCGCTGGCAGCACTGGCGCGATCTCTGTCCGGGCAGCGCGACCTCGAGGGTGTACTGCGCACGGTCACCGACTCTGCCGTCGACTTGATTCCCGGCGTCGAGAGCGCAGACATCCTGCTCATCAGCGGGAAGAACACGTTCGAATCCCATGCCCCGACGTCGCTGTTGCCCGTCGAACTCGATCGTGCGCAGGAGCGGCTCGGGGAAGGACCGTGTGTCGATGCCGCGATGGGTGCCTTCACCACCCTCAGCGATGATCTCGTGTCGGAGACCCGATGGCCTCGATTCACCCCGGAAGCGCTCGACGCGGGGGTGCGCAGCATTCTGTCGTTCCAGCTGTACACCTCGGCGAGCACCGCGGGGGCGTTGAATTTGTTCGCCACGTCACCGAACGTATTCGGCGGCGAATCGATTGCGGTCGGGGAGGCGTTCGCGGCGCATGCGGCCATCGCCATCGCCGCGGGACGGGACGAACTGAAGCTGCATTCCGCAGTGCTGAACCGTGACGTCATCGGCCAGGCCAAAGGCATGATGATGGAGCGATTCGGCATCCCCGCCGACCGTGCGTTCGGCATGCTCATCAAGCTTTCGCAGGACACCGGGATTCCGCTCGTCATCCTTTCCCGGTGGATCGCCGAAGAGCGCACCGAACCTTCGTAACGCGAATTCGGTAGAATTATCTGCTTGCTGCTTGCTGCTCCCTGCGCTACACCGTGGAACTATCGAGTATGGACGGGTGGGAACGGGGCGAAGGCGCTCCGGCCGGTTTTCCGACCTCGGCGGAGATCAGCCGACGGATCGGAGTGCTGGCGCGTGAGTTCTTCGTTCCCGAGGATCTCGACAGCACGTTGTATCGGATCGCTGCGTCGGCGGCAGAACTGATCGGTGCGGCCGACGGTATCGGCATTCTCCTCTCGGTCGATCGGGAACAATTTCGATCCACCGCTGCCACCTCGCCTCTGGCCGCGCAGCTCGAGGCAATGCAGATCAAACTGGGCGAAGGCCCGTGCCTCGACGCTGCCAGGTCCGACCCCATCGTCCGGTGCGCGGACTTGCGTACCGAGACGCGATGGCCGGCGTACGCGTCGGCCGCGGTCGACGCGGGAGTCCTCAGCTGCCTCTCGGTGCGCTTGTACACCCACCGCGACGAGGTCGGGACCTTGAATCTCCATTCCCGCGTCGCGGATGCGTTCGATGCCGGGGACGAGGCCCTCGTCGATGCCCTGGCCGCACAAGCTGCCACGGCGATCACGGCTGCCCGTGTTCAGGAACAACTCACCTCGGCTCTCGCAACCAGGGATGTCATCGGCCAGGCCAAGGGCATCATCATGGAGCGCTACGGTATCGACGCGCTGCGTGCCTTCGACATGCTGCGGCGGTTGTCGCAGGACACCAACACTCCTCTTTCCGAGCTTGCGACCCGACTCGTCGACTCGGGGCCCGCCACGGCGTGACCGCGTCGCGGCGGCGTTCCACCCGGATCGTGGGCAGCACCACCTCACCCTCAGGTTTACCCGGGGACACGCCGCGGTATCTGTACTGATACCCGGGGAGGGTGTCCGGCGTTGCTACACGGCGCCGGACACAGCCGGCCGCTACGAGAAGGTGAGGGTGACAATGACGTCTCCGCAGAGATATGTGGTGTTGGTGGGCACGCCGTGCGATGCTGCCGCCCGCGCTCACTGGGACGCGGTGCAGAGTTGGGCGGACGAACACGGGTGGCTGACGACGCGAGACATTCCCGCGGCCGGAGATGTCTGGGGCGCAGTGGCCACCGAGGAGGTCCTCGACGGTATGTGTTCTCCGACGGAGGCGAAGGTGATCTACGACGTCCGCGCGGCAGGAATCCCCTGCGTCAGCGTGCATCGGGCGCCTGCGATGCTCGCGTCCCTGTTCCTGACTGCGGCCGTCCAGCCGGCCTGAGGCGACCGCCGCGCTCGACCTCGGCGGAGGGCAGGTGGGTTCCGTCTGTTCCGGACCGACGTCAGTCCTCGACGACCACACGTAGCTTTTCTAGTGTCGCGTCGGTTGCGTCGGGGAGAGTCATCCCCGCGCCCGGTCCGCTGCGCAGGTAGTCGAGAACCGCCCGATCGAGCCGCTCGCCGGGCACCACCGCGGGGATGCCCGGGGGATACGGGGTGATCTGCTCGGCTGCGATACGGCCGGCGGCCTTGTCTGCCGCGATCATTTCCGCACGGCCGAAGAATGCATCTCGCGGCGACATCACCGACTCGAGCTGGATCTCGTCGGGTCCCGGCAGGTACATTTTCGGCGGGGGATCGAACGATTCGGCTGCCTGCACCAGCAACTCGAGGGAACGGACCAGACGGTCCGTGGTGTCCTCGTCGTCGGCAATCGAGATCGTTGCGAGGATCCGGCGGTGATCGGTCAATCCCATGTCTATCCGGCAATGTTCGCGGAGCCAGTCGGCACATTGATAGCCCGAGGCGCCGAGCGCGTCGACGTCGACGAGAATCTGGAGCCGGTCCAGGTCGTGTGAGGCCTGGTCACCGAGCAAGCGGCCTTCGAGGACATCGAGTCCGTCGAGTGCGGCGATCCGGTCCCTCGTGCGACGGGCGAGGTCGAGTGCGCTCCCGAGTAATTCGGTGCCGTGCTCGACCATCTGCCGTCGCCAGCCGTCCATCGCGGCGTAGATCATCACATTGGGGCTCGTGGTCATGAGCAGATCCGCGCAGGCGGACAGGTGTGCGCCGTCGACCAGGTCTCCCTGCACGTGGTACACCGAACCCTGCTCGAAGCCCGAACCCGTCTTGTGGACGCTCACCACGCACACGTCCGCCCCGGCATCCATGGCCCACGTCGGCAAGTCGTCGTCGAAGGGCAGGTGCGCGCCCCACGCCTCGTCGACGATCAGCGGTTTGCCTCGTTCGTGGCATACCGCGGCGATGCCCTCGATGTCCGCGCATGTGCCGTACGGGCTGGGGCTGACGATCAGGGCTCCGGCGGCATCCGGGTATTCCTCCCATGTCTGCCGCACCTGTTCGGGTGAAGGCGGATGGGAGAAGTGCATATCCTCGTCCCACTGCGGGGTGATCCACCGGGGAACGACGCCGCTGAAGATCAATCCCGCAACGACCGATTTGTGGGAATCGCGCCCGAGCAACAAGCCGCCGGGATCGTTTCCCGCCACGGCCATCATCGCGGCCTTGACCGAGAGCGAACTGCCGCAGGTCGAGAAGAAGGCCTGTTCGGCGCCGACTGCTTCGGCCATGAGTTGCTCGGCCCGGGACAGGTACCCGTTGCTGGAGGTTCGGTCGTCGAGACCGCCGGAAGCGAGTACGTCGGCCCGGAACGGATCGATGCCGAGCACCTCTACGACGCGTGAATCGACCCCGCGGCCCTCGCGGTGCGCCGGCGGGGAGAATCCGTAGCGACCAAGTTCGTGGTATTGCGCCAACCCCGTCAGCAGCGGTGTCTCCGACTGGTCCATGACGTCGAGATACCCGGTTATCCCTCCGGCAATCGGCTGACGCTGTTCGGATCCGGAGGGCCCGCAGAACATATGCCGAGCGAGTGGTCGACGCGGTGGTCGGAGACTGCATGGCCTGGTAACTTCTTGGTATGACGGCGAGTTACACACAATTCGTCGATGGATCGGTTTCCGGCACCGCTCGCACCTACGGGTGCACGTGGACGGCGACTCGGTCCTGTCATCGGGGGAACTGCATATGGAGGCTCGGCAGTGAAGCATTACGAGGTGGTGATCGTGGGCGCCGGAATCTCCGGTATCGGCGCGGCGGTCCGGTTGAGCCGGCAGGGGATCGACGACTTCGTTCTTCTCGAAAAAGGAGACGCTGTCGCGGGTACGTGGCGTGACAATACCTATCCGGGATGTGCCTGCGACGTCCCCTCTGCTCTGTACTCGTACTCGTTTGCACCCAACCGGGAGTGGTCCCGCCTCTTCGCCGGGCAGGCCGAGATTCGGCATTACGTCGAGCGAGTGGCCGGGGAACACCGCATCTTTCCCCGCGTGCGTTTCGGTACCGAGATGCGTCGCGCCCAGTGGGACGAACAGACCCACCGATGGATCATCGAGACCTCCGCCGGCGTGATCACGGCCGGCGCGCTCATCGCGGCAGCAGGTCCCTGGAACGAACCCCTCGTCCCCGACGTCCCCGGACTCGACACGTTCCCGGGCGAAGTGTTCCATTCCTCGCGGTGGAACCACCGGTACGACATGACCGGAAAGCGCGTGGCGGTGGTCGGCACGGGTGCGTCCGCGGTGCAGTTCATCCCCGAGATCCAGCCGAAGGTCGAAGCCCTGCACGTGTATCAGCGCACGGCCCAGTGGGTGCTGCCCAAGCCGGACTACGCCCTGCGCGCCTTCGAGCGCACCGTACTCCGGCGTGTGCCGGGCGCGCACGACGCTCTCCGGCGCGTCGAGTACGGCATCATGGAGGCGCTCGGACTCGGCTTCCGAAACCCGTGGATCATGAAGGTGATTCAGCAACTCGGCAAGATATGGCTCCGACTTCAGGTGAGCGAACCCCGACTCCGCGAGACGCTGACGCCTCGGTACACGCTGGGTTGTAAACGACTTCTGTTCTCCAACAAGTACTACCGGTCCCTGGCCCGACCCGGCGTCGAGGTTCATCCGACGGCCGTCGCGTCCGTGCGCGGGAACGTCGTGGTCGCGGCGGACGGAAGCGAAACCGCCGTGGACGCGATCATCTTCGGCACCGGCTTCCACATTCTCGACATGCCGGTCGCGAGCCGAATCTTCGACGCGCAGGGCCGTAGCCTCGACGACCACTGGAAGGGCAGTCCGCAAGCATATCTCGGAACCACGGTCGCAGGGTTCCCGAACGCATTCGTTCTGCTCGGCCCGTCGCTCGGCACCGGCCACACCTCGGCATTCACGATTCTCGAAGCGCAACTCGGTTACGTCCTCCAGGTGCTGACCCGTGCACGGCAGGAGGGATGGACCCGCGTCGAGCCCCGCCGCGCCGCGCAGGACTCCTTCAACACGCGCGTACAGAAGGCACTCGCCGGCACGGTGTACAACGCCGGAGGCTGCCAGAGTTACTTCTTCGACGCCAACGGCCGTAACAGTTTCAACTGGCCGTGGTCGACCCGGCGGATGCTGAAGGAGCTTGCGGCATTCGACGACACCGCGTTCGACGTGGCGTCGGCTTCTCGTGCGGACGTAGTCACGGCGCCGCCGTCCTGACCAGGGGGCAGGACGGCGGCGTGCTTCGTCAGGGCACGGTGTATTCGGTGGAGCAGTCGTAGTACGTAACGTTCTGCCCGTTGTCTGCGGTGTTGGTGACACCGGTGACGGCCGTGATCCGGCCCGGTTCCGTGTTCTGGACAGGCAACTCGATGATCGTGTCACCAGCGTCGATACGCGCCGTTGCCTCGCCGACGCCGTTGAAACCCGTGTCGAGGTTTGCCCAGACCACATGCGCCCTCTGGGTGTACGGCGCTGCAGACTGCGAATGGGTGTGGAACGTGAAGATCACTTGCCCGGGTGCGGGCGAGGCCACGGTGACGTCACTGCTGTCGAATCGACCGAAGTCGTTGGGGTCGACGTAATCGATGCTGCAGAACGGTGTCTCGACGGGATCCTTCGGCGGGAACAAGTCGACGGAGTTCCACGGGACCGCGTGCGCCGCACCCACGCTCAGTGATGCGGCCGCGACGGTGACGAGCGGGGTGACGATCAGGCGGGACAGTTTCCGGTGCATATCTCTCCTCGGACGGTTCGGTGGCGCGACAGGCACGCACGAAATGGCCGGGTGGTGAGAGAATCCTGGCATCGCGATACGTTTCCGGCGCCCGAAAACCTCGAATACGTTGGCGCCGTGTGCGTTCAGCGGACGCTCCGGAACCCCAGGCCCGCTAGGACGGGGTATACACGTCTCGCTATCCCCCTTTCACGTTATACCGCATCGGGCGACCTCATGAGACCCGGGTTTTCGGCCCATACTCGCTCGCAGAGTGCTCGGGCGCGCAGCGAGAGGAGCGGGCATGAACTACGTACTGGGTCTAGATGAGGTCGGGCGGGAACAGGGGGCGCCGGCAGGAGGAAAAGGGGCGAATCTAGGAGAACTCACGAGGGTCGCAGGGACGCGTGTGCCGGACGGCTTCTGCGTCACAGCGGATGCATTCACGCGTGCCATGGACGCCGTTCCGTCATTCGGTGACCTGCTCGATCGACTGTCGCTACTCGACCCGGACGACCGCGACGGGATCCGTGTGGCGAGCGGGACGCTCCGCGACTCCATCGAAGATCACGGCGTTCCGGACGATGTCGCGGGCGCGGTCCTCGCGGCGCTCGGCGGGTTCGGTGGAGATGCCGCCTTCGCGGTCCGGTCCAGTGCCACCGCCGAGGACTTGCCCACGGCGTCTTTCGCCGGACAGCAGGATTCGTACCTCAACGTCTCGGGCCGTGACCAGATCCTTCGGTGCGTAACGCGATGCTGGGCGTCGCTGTTCACCGAGCGGGCCGTCACCTATCGTATGCGGAACGGATTCGACCACCGGCAGGTCCGTATGGCTGTGGTCGTGCAGAAGATGGTGTTCCCGGACGCGGCGGGGGTTATGTTCACCGCCGACCCGGTTACCTCCGATCGCACGGTCGTTTCCGTGGAAGCAGTCTTCGGGCTCGGTGAGGCGCTCGTGTCGGGCTCGGTGAACCCGGACGTCTACAGCGTGCGCGCAGGCGATGTCGTCACCAGGGCGGTTGCCCGGAAACGGCACGCTCTGTGGGCTGCGCCCACCGGGGGAACGCGCGTCCGGGAAGTCGAACCGGAGCGGCGGAACATCCCCGTCCTGTCCGACGCGCAGATCCTTCGTCTCGCGCGTCTGGGGCGGGACATCGAGGCTCATTTCGGCTGCCCCCAGGACATCGAATGGTGTCTGGTGGGCGACGACTTCCGCGTCGTCCAGAGTCGGCCCGTCACCACCCTGTTCCCGCTCCCCGCAGTACGGGACGGAGAAAAACACGTCTACGTGTCGGTCGGACATCAGCAGATGATGACCGACGCCATGAAGCCGTTGGGAATCTCCGTGTGGCAGTTGACGAGTCCGGCACCCATGCGTGATGCGGGAGGACGGTTGTTCGTCGATGTCACCGCTGCGCTGTCCGCACCGGCGACCCGTGCCGCCCTGGTGGAAGGCCTCGGAAGATCCGATCCACTCATCGGGGATGCCTTGCACACCGTTCTCGCCCGCGCGGATCTCGTTGGATCGGGCACCGACGAGCAGCCGGGCGGTCCCGTGCCGGACGCACCCGACCTGCTCGACGCGGACCCGGAGGTCGTCACCGAGTTGATCGCGCACGCGGAGGCCTCTCTGGACGCGTTGCAGCGCGAGATCCGTGGCAGATCCGGGACGGCGTTGCTCGATTTCATAGAATGCGACATCCAGGAGCTGAGACGGCTGTTGTTCGATCCGCGAAGTCTTCGGGTGATCACCTCCGCGACGGAATCGGCGCGGTGGCTCGACGCCCATCTCGACGAGTGGCTCGGTAAGAGGAACGTTGCCGACACGCTCGCGCAATCCGTTCCCCACAACGTCACCTCCGAGATGGGTTTGGCGCTCCTCGACGTCGCGGACGCGATCCGGCCGTACCCGGAGGTGGTGGAGTTCCTTCGGCATGTGGCGCGATCGGGTGGCGACGACGAACGTTTCCGGCGGGAACTGGGTGAGATCCCCGGCGGTCGGCAGGCCGAAGCCGCGATCGACGAGTATCTCGCCGAGTACGGGATGCGCTGTGCCGGCGAGATCGACATCACGAGGCCACGCTGGAGCGAACGGCCGACGGCTCTGGTGCCGGTGATCGTCGGCAACGTCGAGAACTTTGCTCCCGGCGCTGCGAGGCGGCGTTTCGAACACGGCCGGCGTGAGGCGGAAGAAAAGACACGCGAGTTGCTCGGACGCCTACGGACGCTGCCGGACGGGAATCGGAAAGCCGACGAGACCGAACGGATGATCGACCGTCTCCGGACTTTCTCGGGGTACCGGGAGTACCCGAAGTACGCCATGGTCAGCCGTTATTTCGTGTACAAACGAGCACTGTCCGCCGAAGCCGAGCGCCTCGTGCACGCAGGTGTACTCCGCCACCGGGACGACATCTTCTACCTGAGGTTCGAGGAACTGCGCGACATCGTGCGCACGCATCGAGAGTGCGATGCCCTTGTGCGGGAGCGGAAAGACTTGTTCCGCACGTACACGTCTCTCACGCCCCCTCGGGTCTTCACGTCCGACGGGGAGGTCATCGTGGGGGAGTACCGGCGTGAGGACGTCCCCGACGGCGCACTGACCGGCATGCCGGTCTCCGCCGGGGTGGTCGAGGGGAGAGCCCGGGTGGTCGACGACATGGCGAAGGCGGACCTCGAGCCGGGCGACATCCTGGTCACCGCGTATACCGATCCGAGTTGGACCCCATTGTTCGTCTCGATCGGCGGGTTGGTCACCGAGGTGGGCGGACTGATGACCCACGGCGCGGTGGTGGCACGGGAGTACGGCGTGCCGGCCGTGGTGGGCGTGCAGCACGCCACCGGGACGATCCGGGACGGCTCGCTCATTCGCGTGAACGGGACGGACGGCTACGTCGAGATCATGCCCGAGGCAGGCACGGGACGTGACGCACCCCCGGGTCCGTGATCAGTGCGGATAACCCCGGCGCACGGTGCGCGCGAGGATACCGAGCGACGATTTGAGAGTCGCCTCGGAGATCACCGGAAAGATGCCCGCCTCGCGCCACGTCGGGTGGATCTCGGACCAGTCGTAGTACGACGTCACGAGAGAACCGTCGTCGACGGGTTCGATCCGGTAGCCGTAGATGTGCCCGATCTGGGGTCGCACTCTTCCCAGGATGGTCCAGGAGATCTCTCGTTCCGGGACGAAGTCTCTGATCGTGACCGTGACATCGTATTCACCCATCGGAATGTCACCGAGGGCCTCCCGGTCCATGTGAACGACGAATTTATCGCCGGCCGCGGTCACCACCGGGCCCTCCGCGTCCATCAACATGCCGGAACCGTCGATGGCAACGTGCCCCTGGGGGTCGCACAGCACCGCGAAAATCGCTGCGGGATCGGACTTGACGGTCCGCTGTACTTCGATCCGATCGGTCGTCACGCCATGATGGTGCCAGAGATACGGGATCACCGCACGGGAGCGCCGGTTGCTCGCGACGGCCTGCTCCAGCATGTGCGAGGCGCAGGAGGGCGACGACCGTCCACACCGTACGAGTGCGGTACTGTCCTTTCCGGTGCGCCGGGAAGTCTGGTCGGCAAGGTGATGATCTCACTCTCGAGCCGGAGGACTGTGTGTACCGTCGTGTTGTATCTCCAACCCCGCCTGCCGGGATGCCCGGCGCGTTGACTCCCGTCGTGAATTCTCGGCCCGGCCGATGCTGCCCCGCCCGACAGTCGGCCGCGCTGTCTTCCGAGGACGTGTGATGTCGAGCATCTTCTCCGGCCTTCCGTTCCTGTCCCGTGGTTCCTGGGAGGAATCCCGGCGTGTGGCGGACATTCTGCGCAAAGAAACGGTGGGCGGCATCCTGCTGCTCGTCGGGGCGGTCGCCGCGCTCGTCTGGGCGAACACCGCGTGGTCCGACTCCTACCACGCCTTGCGCGAGACCACCGTCGGTCCGTCGGCCCTCCACATGGATTTGTCGTTGGGCACGTGGGCGGCGGACGGGCTGCTCGCGGTTTTCTTCTTCGTCGTCGGTGTGGAACTGAAGCGCGAATTCGTCGAAGGCAGTCTGCGGGATCTGCGCCGCGCCGCGATGCCTGTCACCGCCGCGCTCGGCGGCATGGTGGTCCCCGCGCTGATCTTCGTTGCGATCAACGCGCGCGGCGGTGCGGAGGCGCTCAACGGCTGGGCGGTCCCCACCGCGACCGACATCGCGTTCGCGGTGGCCATCCTCGCTGTGATCGGCGCACACCTGCCGTCGGCGCTGCGGACGTTTCTGCTCACGCTGGCCGTGGTGGACGACCTCCTGGCGGTGACGGTGATCGCCGTGTTCTATACCGACGATGTAAAGCTGCTCTTTCTCGGCGCTGCGTTGCTTCCCCTGCTGGCGTTCGGGTTCGCCCTGCAGCGCGGGGTGAACGCATGGTGGGTGCTGGTGCCCTTGGCTGCTGTCACCTGGTGGCTCGTCCACGAATCCGGGGTGCACGCCACGATTGCCGGCGTCCTGCTCGGGTTCGTGGTTCCGGTGTCACGGATGGTCGACGGTAAGAAGATTCCGGTGGCCGAGCACATCGAACACCGGATTCGCCCGCTGTCCGCCGGAGTCGCGGTACCGGTGTTCGCGTTCTTCGCCGCCGGCGTGACGGTCGGCGGCCTCACGGGGTTGGCCGATGCCCTCACCGATCCCATCTCCATCGGCGTGATTGCGGGCTTGGTCATCGGTAAGGTCGTCGGAATCTTCGGTGTCAGCTACCTGGTGGCGCGCTTCACCCGCGCGCACCTGGACGACGAACTGAGCTGGGTCGATGTGTTCGGTGTCGCGCTGCTCGGTGGTATCGGATTCACGGTGTCGTTGCTGATCGGGGATCTCGCGTACGGCGCGGGGACTCCTGCCGCCGACCACATCAAGGTCGCCGTCCTGTGCGGCTCGCTGCTCAGTGCCTTGTGCGCTTCGTCGGTGCTTGTCGTCCGCAACCGCACCTACCGGAGGATCGCCGCACTGGAGACGGTCGACGACGACGGAGACGGGATCCCCGACGTCTACCAGAAGGGTGAGCGTCATGCCTGAGATCGGGCTCGGCGCGGCGCCGGGAGGCAGAGTTCGGCCGAGCTCGGCGCGGGACACAGTCCCCGACTTCCGCACTGTCCCCGAGGTGCGCACTGTCCCCGAGGTCCGCACGCGGACACACCGTGATGCTGCATCGTGTACGAGGAGAAGATCGTGAACTGGACCGTATTTGCCGTCTTCGTCGTCGTGTGGGTGTGCGTCGGATTGCTGACGGGTCTATGGATGGCGCGCCGCGGACACGACGGTCGATGGACACTCATCGCGGTGATCCTCGGGCCGTTGTTCGTCCCCATTGCGTACGAGCGAGTCGAACGCAATCCCCGCTCCGTCGACGTGACGTCCGTCGACAGCTGGGGCGCCGACGCCGCGAAGGCGTCCGGACTCCGCGTGATGGTCGGGTACGACGCGTCCGTCGAGGCCGAGCACGCGCTGCACTCGGCGCTGCGCTTGTTCGGGAGCGGCGGCGGAGTTCTCGAGCTGGTCGCGGTCGTGTCCTACGACGACGCCAACGACCCCGACTCGACGATGGTGGACCGGGCGAAGCAGCGTCTGACCGCGGCAGCCTCCGGCGCCGGGACCGTTCCGGTGGGTTACGCGGTTCTTGCAGGTCCGCCCGGAGAGTGCCTGCGCTGGTACGCCGAGAACCACCGTGCAGACGTGCTGGTCGTCGGGAAGCGGGGCCGCGGGATGTCGACCCGGATGCTCGGCAGCGTGGCGGAGTATCTCACGGCGCACTGTCCGGTCCCTGTTCTCGTGGTGGATCCGACGGTTCCGTCGGAAGGGCAGGATTCCGCAGAACCCACTGTGGCCGTTCGGGTGAGCCCACTCGACTCGCCGAGAGAAACCGGAAACCGTTAGCGATCCCATGTTTCCCGCACGCACCGCGACGACGGTCGATCCGGCCACGGTGGTGGGCGCAGCGAACGCCGGGCGGCGTCGGACGACAGCCGGGGGAGCAGTCGTCCGCTTCAGTGAAGTCCGCGCCGCTGAGCCTCGCTCGTGAATTGTCCGAGGGCGGCGCGATCCTCTTCCTCGGCGACGGTGTCTCCTTCGGAAGCGAAGTGGCGCAGTCTGTTTCGCCAGAAATAGAGGCCTTCTACGATCTCGTCGTCCGAAAGATCGGCGGGCACCCCGAAGTTCCCCATGCGGTGATTCTCTGCAGGAAAACGGCCCAGCACAAGGGATGATCGTCGCGCGATCAGGGACCTTCGGACCTGGATATCGTGTCCTTTCTGTGGATCGTGATGATCGTCCGTCGTCACTGCGGGAGCATTGTCGTGCCTCCTGGTGGGTCCGGAGGACTGCCGGTAGGTCGCGCAGTCCGGTGTCGGCTCGTACCGTTTGAAGTATCGGATTCGATGTCCGCACGACAGGAGGCACACGATGGGAATGCTCAGCAGGGTCATCAAGGGCGGCGTGGCCGTCAAGGCAATCCAGGTGGCCAAGCGCGAAGCGTCCAAACCGGAGAACCAGCGCAAGGCGCGCGAGTTCGCTACCCGGTTACGCGACAAGCGCCGCTCGCGCTGACGTGTGACTGCGGAGGTCCGCAGAAACACTCACCCGTCCCGCCGCGTTCCGGCGACGAATAACTCTCGTACGAGTGACCACGAGGAGAGCGGGCGAGCGATGAAGGAGCTTGATACCGGATTCTTCAGCTGGACTGCCCGGCGGGTGAGCCTCGGTGGGGAACTGCAGGAGGTGCGTCGAGGCGAGCACGTGGACGTTTCCTTGCCCGCAACGACGCGCCCCAGCCATCTCGTCGTCTACCACGACGACGAAGCCGACTACGTCGCGCTCGTCGTCGGAGATGCCGCCGGAAACGAGGACGTCCCGGTCCATGCCGTCCACGAGGAACAACTCCTGCTCGAGGGTGGGCGCAGTACTGCCCCTGTCGAGATCCTCGTCGGGGTACCCGACGGCCGTGATCTGGGCGCGCAACAGAGAGAACTCGACCGTCAGTTGTGCGCAGGCGGGCCGATTCGGTCGATGCTGGAATGTTCGGGGGTGCGGTCGGTGGTCGTGAGTTGGTCCGGGCCGTCGAGGACGTCGGCGTCGCCCTCGCCGGAGTAGGGGTCCGAGTTCGTCGCGCACCCTCGGTCGGCCCGGTGGGCCGGGCGTCCGAACGGGGAGTGGGGATACCCCGAGGGGTATGCTGAGAGGAGGTGCCCGCCTGACACAAAGCGGGCCCGACGCCGGACCGGAAAGGAAACACCCATGACCCTCGCACTCTCGACCACTCTCGCGACCACCTTCGACGACGCACTCGACCGGACTCGAAAAGCATTGTCGGAGCAGGGTTTCGGTGTTCTCACCGAGATCGATATGAAGGCGACGCTCAAGGCCAAGCTCGACGAGGACATCGAAGACTACGTGATTCTCGGCGCGTGCAATCCGCCACTCGCGCATCGCGCCGTGACCACGGACAGGCAGATCGGACTTCTCCTGCCCTGCAATGTCGTGGTGCGTCGGGACCCCGAGAACGACGGCGTGATCATCATCGATGCGATGAACCCGCAGATCATGGTGCAGGTGGCCGACACCGAGGGGTTGCGTGAGGTCGCGGAGGACGCCGCCGCCAAACTCGCAGCCGCGATCGACGCACTGCAGAACGACTGATCCACGACCCTGCGTGATCCGGCGGTACTGCTTCCCTCGGGTCTCACGAGCCGCCGCGACCGTTCGCCCGCTTCCGTCGAGCGCCCGCGCCCGCACGGAGGCGGCGCTAGAGTTGAACCGGCCGCCAACACGCTTTCCCGATGGGAAGGACTTTGCTGTGGAGATCGGATTTCTCGGCCTCGGCACGATGGGTACACCGATGGCCCGCAATATGGCACGAGCCGGAAACACCGTCTCCGTCTGGAATCGAAGCCCCGGCAAAGCCGGCGCTGTGGTCGAGTACGGTGCCACGGAAGTCGACTCGCCGGCGGAGGCGTTGCGTGTGCCCATCTCGTGTAGTGCACTCGCCGACGACCACGCATTCGCGGGCACCGTACTGTCTCCCGACTCTCTCGCTGCGATGCCGCCGGGTGCCATCCACGTCAACCTCGCCACGGTGAGCCCCGAAATGGCTACCCACGCTGCGGAGGCGCTGACAGGTATCGGCGTCCGCTACGTGGCCTCCCCGGTCTTCGGGCGCGCGGAAGTTGCGGACGCGGGCAACCTGACGGTGCTCGCCGCGGGTGACTCCTCCGCCGTGGAGGAAGTGGCTCCGCTGCTCGAGGCGATCGGACGCCGGACGTGGCGGATCGGCGAGGACCCCAAGCAGGCCAACATCGTCAAGATTCTCGGCAACTATCTGATCGCCAACGCACTCCAGGCCATGGCCGAGGCGACGACCATCTCGGAGAAGGTGGGCGGATCACCGGAGTTGCTGATGAACATCATGAACGACAGCTTGTTCCCCGGTGCCGTCTACGAGGGCTACGGGCGGATGATCTCTCGTCGCACGTATGAGCCGACCGGATTCGGACTGGCTCTGGGGCTGAAGGATGTGCGTCTCGCACGCGCCCAGGCGCGGGAGGCCGATGTGACACTGCCGTTCGGAAGCGTGCTCGAAGATGTGTTCATCGATGCGCTGGCCCACGGGCAGGCCCGTCAGGACTGGTCCGCGATCACCGAGGCGACCCGGCGCAGGGCCGGTCTGACCGGGGACACCACCGCCTAGGTGCTGTCCGCCGGTTCGTGGGATTCCGGATCGGGTATGCGCCCCATCCGTAGGCATGTGACGATCCCGGCGAGGCCTGCGACAAGGGGAACGAGCAAGGCAACCTGGAGAGCGCGAGGACGGCTGTCCGTGTTGATCCGAACGATCTCGTCTCGAATCACCGGCGGCTGTTCTACGAGCAGTTGTTCGAGTTGTGTGTTGCTCATGACCTGCGCGTCGTCCTCGAGCACGTGCGCGACCTGACGCTGCTCGGCCGGAGGGAGTACGGTGCTCGATTCCGCCATGGACGTGAACGTGAAGGACAGTGTCGCCAGCATCAGAGCACCTGCGAATGCGAGTCCGAACGAGAGTCCGAACGACCCCGACGCGGAGTTGACCCCCGCCGCTTCGCTGATGCGCTCTTCGTCGATCGGTGCGAGTGTGTAGTTGTTGAGCTGGGACACCAGCAAACCGAGGCCGGATCCGGCGATCATCAGGGGAAGTATGAGCCCCCATCCGAATTCGGCTCGCGGCACGATCGGTATCAGCGCGGCGATGCCGATCGTCAACAGCACGAATCCTCCGCGGATGATGCTGCTGGGGCGCCGGTCGCCGGCCTTGTTGCCTGCGAGCAACGCCACCGCGAACATACTGAGAGACAGCGGCGCGAGCGACAGTCCCGCTTGAAGCGCGTTGTATTCGAGCACCATCTGTAGGTAGATGGGCAACGCGATCATCGTCCCGCCCAGGGCGATCTGCTGGAGCATCTGTCCCGTGATTCCAAGCCGGAACATCGTGGAGTGAAACAGATCCGGGTCCAGCAACGTCGTCTTCCCTCGATGTTTGCGGCGCACGAGCCAGCCCGCGAGGCAGACCAGCGAGAGTGCGCCGAGCACGAGGAGCACGCCGACGAACTCGCCGCCTTCCTGCCACACCAGAATCCCCAGTACGACGCCACCCATTCCCACGACGGAGAGGGCGGCGCCGACCAGGTCGATCGTCCGCGGACCGGTGTACGGCACGTCGCGGACGAGTCCGATCCCGCACAACACGATCCCGATGACGACAACCTCGAGGACGAAGCCCACCCGCCACGACAGGAACGTGGTGATGAACCCGCCGAGCAGTGGCCCGACCGCAGCGGCGATCGCGGCGGCCGCCCCGACCAGGGCGTAGACCTTCTTCTGCGCCTTCCCTTCGAAGTTTCCGTGGATGAGCGATTGCATGGCGGGTAACAGCAGCGACGCGCCGATACCGCCCAGGACGGCCCAGAAGACGATGACCGCCGTGAGGGTCTGTGCGAGTGCCATGGCTGTCGCACCGACGGCATAGCCCAGCAGGCCGAGTACGTAGGCCCGCTTCCGTCCGATGAGGTCGCCGATCTTGCTGCCGATCAGGATGAACGCGGCCGAGACCAGTGCCTCGAGCGCGATCGCCGACTGAACACCGCTCACGGTCGTGTCGAGATCGCGAACCACAGACGAGATGGACACGTTCATCAGTGAGGTATCGACGACGAGGACGAACATCGCCATCGCCAGCAGGAGACCCAGCAGCCGCCGAGGAGCCACTACTTCCCCGGACGATTCGCCGGCAGGTGGGTGTTCGCTCATGCGGTGTGCACCGCCGTTCGGTCGGGGTCGCCGGAGCGGCCGGGAAGCCACACCGGTACCCGGTGTGATACCCATCCCGAGATCGAGTTTCCCACGAGCGAGGGCGATGCAGGCAGAGGTCGCGAAGGTTCGTGCGGCCGCTGACCCGCCGTCCGTCTTCTCGTTCGGGCCGGTCACATACCTCGCGGCGGTTACGGTGAGTGCACACTGCGCTGAGGTCAGGAGTCGTCGTGCCCAAGCTGGAGATCAAGAAGACGTCCGAGCTTTCTCGTAAGGAAGCGTCCGAGCGGCTGATCGAACTCGGCCGTGCTCTCGCCGACGGCTCGGAGGTGGAGCTGGGATCGTCCGGTGACTCGGTGACGATGGAGGTCGCCGACCGAGTGCGGTGGGAGCTGGAGATCGAGGTCGACGGCGACGAGATCGAAATCGAAATCGAAATCAGCTGGCGCGACGCTCCGTCCGGCGCATCGGGGGCCGAGGAACAACCGTCGACGGAGCCGGCGAGCCCGTCTCCTGCCCGGCCGGCGCGCCGGGGACGGCCCCGCAAGACCCCGGCAAAATGACCCCGTGGCGCACGCCCGTCCAGCCGGGCCGGTCTACGAGAAGTCGCCGTGGCGGCCTTCTCCGTCGCTGAACCGAGCAGCGCCGTGGGTCGTATCGACCGCGAGAGATTCCATCCCGACCCGGATCTCGAGTGCCATGGCCTCTCGCTCTGTGCGTCCGAACTGGTTGTGAGCCGACCGGCGGTCGTTGCGCATGCAGGTTTGCGGAAAGCGCGTCAGCTCGCGGGCAAGCTGCTCTGCGGCTGCTCGCGCGGTGCCGGGCTCGACCACACGATTGGCCAGGCCGAAACCGAGCGCCTCGTCCGCACCCACCGGCCGGCCGGTCAGAATCATGTCCATGGCCCGGCTCTCGCCGATCAGTCGCGGTAGGCGCACGGTGCCGCCATCGATGAGCGGTACTCCCCAGCGCCGGCAGAACACGCCGAACACGGCGTCCGACGCGGCAACCCGCAGGTCACACCAGATCGCAAGCTCGAGACCACCGGCCACCGCATAGCCCTCGATCGCCGCGATCACCGGTTTCGACATGCTCAGGCGCGTCGGGCCCATCGGGCCGTGACCCTCCACCGCGACGGTGTTGGCTCTCTCTGTACCGATCGATTTCAGATCGGCGCCGGCGCAGAACGTCCCGCCCTCGCCGTACAGGACGGCGACGTCGGTGCCGGGGTCGGTGTCGAACTCTTCGAATGCCCGCGCGAGTTCCGCAGCCATCGCACCGTCGACGGCATTGCGACGATCCGGTTGCGCCATGACCACCGTGGTCACGCGATCCTCGGTCTCGACGCGAATGGACTCGTATCTCGTCATCTTCCCGCTCCGCTCCCCGTCATCGCTCCCAGTGTGAAGGGGAGTGCGGCAGAGCCGGGGCAATACTCAGTATCGACCGGGGCATGTCACTCGCTCCGGGGCGAGTGTGCCGGGGGATCGACGACAGCGTCCAGAGCGGAACCCGCCGGTTCGGGGAGTCGGGCTTCGAGTAGGAGGCCACCGATGCCGACCGCGATACACACGGCGCTGACGACCATCAACGCAGGATCGGCCCGGCCGGTGAGGGCATCGCCGAGCAACACGACACCGACGGTGCCGGGAAGGATGCCGACCATCGTGGCGAGGGTGTACGGCACGAATCGCACCGACGACACCGCGCAACAGCAGTTGACGACAAAAAACGGTGCAGCCGCGATCAATCTCAGGGACCCGACAGCGAGCCAGCCACGGCGAGCCAGACGCAGATCGACCGCTTTGGCGGCGGGGTGCGTCAGATGCGCCTCGACGACGGTGCGTCCCACCGCGCGCAGCAGAAGAAACGCCAGAATCGCGCTTGCGGTCGTTGCGGCGACCGACACCGCGATTCCGGTCACGCTCCCGAAGAGCACACCGGCGCTGAGCGTGAACACCGTTCGCGGCACGGGAGCGATCGTCACCAGGGTGTGGACCGCAAAGAACGTGAGGATCAGCGTGGGGCCGTTCACCGACTGGGACCACTCCCGAATCTGTCCTACGGAGGGGAGCGGAACCAGCAGCGCCACGGCGATCAGGCCGGCGAGCAAGAGGAGGAGACCGAGGATCCTGCGGTCTCCGATAATCCTCGTCACGGGGTCTGAGCGTACCCGCGGGGCGCGGTACTTCCGGAGGCGCCGCGACCGGCGTGCCCGATCACGCACTGCGGACCACATTTATCGATCGTTAGAGAATCTGTGGGAATCCCCACAGTGAGTGTCCAGAGTGTGCGGCTAGCATCACAGCGACAAAGGTTTAACCTTTTCGGGATCATCCGCCTCCGGCCCACAACGCCGCCGAACAGATCCTGCATGCCGCAGTAGGAGGAATCGCACGTGTCATTAGCTGCAGAAGCCGAGGACGCCGCGCGCGCATATGCGCAGTGGCAGGACGCGGTCGCGGGAGTGCTCGCGAAGTCTCGGCGTGTCGACCCGGCAGAACTCGGCCCCGAGCCGCAGCGACTGCTCGAGACCACGACGTACGACGGTGTCACCGTAAACCCCCTCTACGGCATTCGCGACGAACGTCCCGAAGTCCCGTTGCCCGGTGAGTTCCCGTTCGTACGCGGAGGTTCCTCCACCCGCGACGTCACCACCGGTTGGCTGGTGTCCGCGCAGTTCGGCGGCGACGCGGCGGCGACCGGTTACGGCACCGCCACCAAGGTCAACGAGCGCATCCTCAACGGCCTCGAAAACGGCGTCGGTGCACTGTGGCTGCGTGTCGGCGGCACCGACCTTCCCGTCGAGTCTCTCGGCGCAGCCCTCGAGAACGTACTGCTCGACCTCGCGCCGGTGACACTCGACGCCCGGGCCGAGACCGTTGCTGCCACCGCAGCGCTGTACGCGGTCGTCGATTCCCGCAGCGACCTCGCCGACCCGGATGCCGTACGCCTCTTTCTCGGTGCCGCGCCGCTGACCAGCGAATTCTCGGGCCGCGCGGACACCACCGTGCCGGAAGCGGTCGAACTCGCGGTCGTGGCGGCAGAGCGAACCGGCACGGTTCGGGCCCTCACCGTCGACGGCACCGCATTCCATGACGCCGGTGCCTCGGACGCCGAGGAACTCGCCGCCTCGGTCGCCGCCGGTCTCGCGTACGTTCGCGAACTGATCACCGCCGGACTCTCGCCGGAGCAGGCGCTCGGACAGATCGAGTTCCGCCTGGCTGCGACGGACGATCAGTTCCAGACCATCGCGAAGTTCCGCGCGGGCCGGCAAGTGTGGGCACGTATCGCCCAGGTGGTCGGCGCACCGGAAGCCGGCAACGCTCCCCAGCACGCAGTCACCTCGGCCGCGATGATGGCCCAGCGCGACCCCTGGGTGAACATGCTGCGCACCACCCTCGCCGCATTCGGCGCGGGCATCGGCGGTGCCGACGCCGTGACCGTGCTGCCGTTCGATGCCGCTTTGCCGACGGGCGCGCTCGGCGTGTCCGAAGGGTTCGCCGCACGCATCGCCCGCAACACCCAGTTGCTGCTCCTCGAGGAATCCAACCTCGGCCGCGTTCTCGACCCCGCCGCCGGATCCTGGTACGTCGAGGAACTCACCGCGCAGATTGCCGCCAAGGCCTGGGAGTTCTTCCAGGAGATCGAAGCTGCCGGTGGATACCGCGCCGCCCTCGAGTCGGGGCTGGTCGCCGAACGCATCGCCGCGACCCGTGCGCACAGGGAAGACGACATCGCGCATCGCAGGACCGCGCTCACCGGCATCAACGAGTTCCCCAATCTCGCCGAGGCCCCGCTCCCCGCCGGCGCCGCGGACGCCGGCACGTTCGCCGCGCGCTATGCGGCGCCGTTCGAGGCGCTGCGTGACCGCTCGGACGTCTACCTCGCCGCACACGGCGCCCGGCCGAAGGTGCTGCTCGCACCGCTCGGACCCGTCGCAGAACACAACGGCCGCAGCACTTTCGCCGCGAACCTGATGGCATCGGGCGGCATCGAGACCGTCAACCCGGGTCCGCTCGATCTCACGGGCGATGCCGTCGCCGCCGCCGTCAGCGGCTCCGGCGCGAGTATCGCGATCCTCTGCGGCACCGATGCCCGGTACGGCCAGGAAGCCGCGACCGCCACCGCCGCGCTGCGCGCCGCGGGAATCACGACCGTGCTGCTCGCCGGACCGGAGAAAGCCGTCGGCGATGTGCAGGGCGAGAGCCGTCCCGACGGCTTCCTCACCGCCCGTATCGACGCGGTTGCCGCGCTGACCGACCTGCTCGACACCCTGGGAGCGTAAGTGAGTATCGAACACGAGATCGGCAGCTTCGCCGACATCCCGCTGACCGACCCGGCGGCGCCGGTGCCGTCCGCTCCCACTCCGGAGCAGGCCGACGCGCTCACCGAATCCGTCGCCACCGCCAACCTGTACACCAAGGACCAAGTGGTGTGGTCCACGCCCGAGGGGATCGACGTCAAGCCGGTCTACACCCGGGCGGACCGCGACGCGATCGTCGCCGAGGGCTACCCCCTCGACAGCTACCCGGGGATCGCGCCCTTCGTGCGCGGCCCCTACCCGACGATGTACGTCAACCAGCCGTGGACCATCCGCCAGTACGCCGGATTCTCCACCGCCGCGGAGTCCAACGCCTTCTACCGCCGCAATCTCGCGGCCGGGCAGAAGGGCCTGTCGGTCGCCTTCGACCTCGCGACCCACCGCGGCTACGACTCCGACCATCCGCGCGTCCAGGGCGATGTCGGTATGGCCGGTGTTGCGATCGACTCGATCCTCGACATGCGGCAACTCTTCGACGGCATCGATCTGTCCCAGGTGTCCGTGTCGATGACGATGAACGGCGCGGTGCTGCCGATTCTCGCGCTGTACGTCGTCGCCGCGGAAGAGCAGGGCGTCAAGCCCGAACAACTCGCCGGAACCATTCAGAACGACATTCTGAAAGAGTTCATGGTCCGCAACACCTACATCTATCCGCCGAAGCCGTCGATGCGGATCATCTCCGACATCTTCTCGTACACCAGCGCGAAGATGCCGAAGTTCAACTCCATCTCGATCTCCGGCTACCACATCCAGGAGGCCGGAGCGACCGCCGATCTGGAGCTGGCGTACACCCTCGCCGACGGTGTGGAGTACATCCGTGCCGGGCTGGACGCAGGCATGGCCATCGACAAGTTCGCACCACGGCTGTCGTTCTTCTGGGCGATCGGAATGAACTTCTTCATGGAGGTGGCCAAGCTCCGCGCCGGCCGGCTCCTGTGGGCCGAACTGGTCGAAAAGTTCGAACCGAAGTCCGCCAAGTCGCTGTCGCTGCGCACCCACTCGCAGACCTCGGGGTGGTCGCTGACCGCGCAGGACGTGTTCAACAACGTCACGCGTACCTGCGTCGAGGCGATGGCCGCGACACAGGGTCACACCCAGTCGCTGCACACCAACGCGCTGGACGAGGCGATCGCGTTGCCGACCGACTTCTCCGCCCGTATCGCCCGCAACACGCAGCTGTTGTTGCAGCAGGAGTCGGGCACCACCCGGCCCATCGATCCGTGGGGTGGCTCGCACTACGTCGAATGGCTCACCCACGAGCTCGCCAACCGGGCCCGCGCGCACATCGCCGAGGTCGAGGAAGCCGGCGGAATGGCACAGGCCATCTCCGAAGGCATCCCGAAGTTGCGCATCGAGGAAGCTGCCGCGCGCACCCAGGCCCGTATCGACTCCGGGCGCCAGCCGCTGATCGGCGTCAACAAGTATGTTCCCGACGAGGTTGACACCATCGAGGTGCTCAAGGTCGAGAACTCCAAGGTGCGCGCCGAGCAGATCGCGAAGCTCGAGCGGCTTCGCAGTGACCGCGATGAGGCGGCAACGAAGGCCGCGCTCGCCGAGCTGACCCGCGCCGCCGCGTCGGCCGACGGCGGCATGGAGAACAACCTGCTGGCCCTCGCGATCGACGCGGCACGCGCGAAAGCGACTGTCGGAGAGATCTCCGACGCCCTCGAGAAGGTCTACGGGCGGCACCAGGCCGAGATCCGCACGATCAGCGGGGTGTACCGCGACGAGGCCGGAAAGGCGACCAACATCACCACGGCAACGGAACTCGTCGAGAAGTTCGCTGAAGAGGAGGGCCGCCGGCCCCGCATCCTCGTCGCGAAGATGGGACAGGACGGCCACGACCGCGGACAGAAGGTGATCTCCACCGCGTTCGCCGACCTCGGCTTCGATGTGGATGTCGGACCGCTGTTCCAGACGCCCGAAGAGGTCGCCCAGCAGGCGGCCGACAACGACGTGCACGTCATCGGTGTGTCGTCGTTGGCCGCGGGTCACCTCACTCTCGTTCCTGCTCTCAAGCAGGCACTGGCCGAGGTGGGCCGCGAGGACATCATGATCGTGGTGGGCGGCGTCATTCCGCCCGGGGATTTCGACGAGCTCTACCAGGCAGGTGCCGCGGCGATCTTCCCGCCCGGAACCGTGATCGCCGACGCGGCCGCCGGCCTGCTCACGAAGCTGGCAGCCCAGCTCGGCCACCACGTCCAGGGATAGACCGGACATGGGCAGACCTCCGGTCGATACCGACGCTCTCGCCGACGCGGTGCTCGCGGGACAGCGAGCCGCCGTGGCGAAGGCGATCACCCTGGTCGAGTCCACCCGCAACGACCATCGGGAGCAGGCGCAGCAGTTGCTGTTGCGCCTGCTCCCGGAGGCGGGCGGGGCGATCCGGGTCGGCATCACCGGCGTTCCCGGTGTCGGCAAATCGACGTTCATCGACAACCTCGGCATGTACCTGCTGGGCAAGGGTCACCGCGTGGCGGTCCTGGCGGTCGACCCGTCGTCGACCCGCACCGGCGGATCGATTCTCGGTGACAAGACCCGCATGGCCAGATTGTCGGTGGAACGCGATGCCTTCATCCGGCCGTCGCCGACCGCCGGAACACTCGGCGGTGTCGCGAAGGCCACCCGCGAAACCATGGTGCTGCTCGAGGCGGCCGGATTCGACGTGATTCTCGTCGAAACCGTCGGTGTCGGGCAGTCCGAGGTGACGGTCGCGAACATGGTGGACTGCTTCACCTTCCTGACACTCGCGCGCACCGGCGACCAGTTGCAGGGCATCAAGAAGGGCGTGCTCGAACTGGCCGATCTCGTTGCCGTCAACAAGGCCGACGGCAAGTTCGAGCGCGACGCCCGCGTCGCCGCCCGGGAACTCGCCGGGGCCATGCGGCTCGTGCACCCGCACGACGCGTTGTGGAAACCCCCGGTCATCACGATGAGCGGGCTCGAAGGCAGCGGCCTGGACACGTTCTGGGACACCGTCCTCGAGCACCGTCGCGTGCTGACCGAGGCGGGCCGATTCGAAGAGAACCGGCGTCGTCAGCAGATCGACTGGACCTGGACGATGGTGCACGACCAGCTGCTGCGGCGTCTCGAATCCGCACCGCGGGTCAAGGCGATCCGGGGCGAGGTCGAGGCGGCGGTGCAAGACGGATCGCTCACCGCGGCTCTGGCGGCGCAACGAATTCTCGATGCGTTCGACGGTGTGGGCGAACAAGAGTCTGCCGGCGCTACGGCTACGAACGTCGGCAGCGCGGTGTCCACGGGTGACGGCGGCGAGCGGTGAACCGCACTGCGGCCGCTACCGCCGCATTCGTCGCGTTCGCGGCCGTCGCAGTGGCGCACCTCGTCGCCCAGCTGGTGGACCCTGATTCCTTCGTGACCGAGTCCACTCAGTGGCTGCTCATGCCGCTGCTCGCGCTCGGAGTGGCCGCCCGGACCGCGCGTCCCCGGGATCGGCTGGTGACACTGACGCTTCTCGCGCTGGTGTTTTCGTGGCTCGGCGACGCAGCCCCGGACCTGTTCGACGGCGACACAGCATTCCTCGTGCTGATCGGGTTCTTCCTGTGTGCCCAGATCACGTATATCGCCGCGTTCCTGCCCTACCGCCACCGCAGCGTGATCCGCACGAACCGGTGGCTTCTCGCGCCGTACGCCGCGGCAGTGGTGATTCTGATCGCGGTGTGTGCGCCGGGCGCCGGGGCTCTCGTCGTCGCGGTGACGATCTACGGAGCGTGCATCGCCACGATGGCGGTTCTCGCGACGGGCGTGTCCCGGACCGTCGCGTGGGGCGCGGTCGTCTTCGTGGTCTCGGATTCGCTGATCGCGCTGAACGCCTTCGTCGACGGGTTCTCCCTGCCCGCCACCGGTTTCTGGATCATGATCACCTATATCTGCGCGCAAGCTCTCATCGCACGCGGTGTCCTCACCAGGAACGCGGAAGCACAGGCCGACGTCCGCGTCAGTCCGCTTTCTTGACCTCGATCTTCTTCGCGGACGAGTCGGTGTCGCCGATACCGACGGACACGGTCAGAATTCCTTGGGCGTACGAGGCGTCGATGTCGTCCTCCTTGGCTCCGCGCGGGAGGGTGACGCTGCGCCGGTAGGAACCGTAGGTGAACTCGGAGTGGCCGTTGTCCGATTTCTTGTCGGTGCGCTCGGCCGAGATCTCGAGCCGCCCGTCGTTCACCTGCACGTTGATGTCCTTGTCGGGATCGAGACCGGGCATTTCGGCGCGCACGATGTAGCGGCCGTCTGCCAGTTCGTCCTCGACGCGAATGATGTTGTTGCCGAGAGTCGGGCGGAACCCGCCGATCGAATCGAAGAAGTCGGACAGTTCCGGAAACGGGTTCCAGGCGCGGCGTGCGGGAACAGTGGACATGAGATCTCCCTAGAGGTGAATGCCGGTTTCGTGTCCGGCCCAGTGCGGACAATCCACGCGAATGCACCGATTGTCCTTGTCGGGCAATCGAATTCGGTCGCGCTCTGGCTTCAAGGTAGTGCACCGTGTGTGGCCTCGTGGCGGGTATCGGGCGATCGGTGCGCAGGGGCGTGCCGATCGCGCAGTCACCCGCTTCGCTGCGACCGGGTCGTCCACTCTGCGGCGACGTGTCGGGCGTCCTCGTGTCGTGCTGGGTCGGTGACGATGACGAGGTGGTGGTCGTGGTCGCTGTACTGGACGAGAATATTGATCGCTTCGTCCGCAAGGCAGCGCGTGAAGGCACCCAGCTGACCGGGCACCTCCTGATCGAGCGCGAGCATCACCACGGGCCGGATCGTCACCGGCCCGACGCCTGCCGTGTCGAGCACGCGACTCGCGGTCTCGGCGTCGCCGACGAGGAAATGGGCGATCGCTGTACCTCGGAAGGTGAAGACGCCACCGCCTTCGAGGCTCACTCCCGCCCGGCCCAGAAGCTCACCGAAATGCGCGAGGACGCCGGGCTCGTCGGGGAGTGTTACTTCGATATCGCGGAGGGTGCTCATGCGTCGATCACCGTCACCTCGACCTGAACGGGACACTTCAGCGTGTTCGCGATGTAGCACCCGCGGTGCGCGGTGGCGGCAGCGGTGCGGACCTTCTCGTGATCGGTTCCCGGAGCGACGCGAATCATGGGTGCGAGCCGGATTTCGGCTATCTGCGGAGGGGCGCTACCGGTATCGAGCACCGCAGTGGCGGCGTCCTCGTAGGAGAGCACGTCGAGGCCGGCCTGAGCAGCAACCGCGAGAAACGAGAGCAGTTGGCAGGACGAGGCGGCGGTGACCAGGAGCTGCTCGGGGTCCAGCAGGTCCGCGTCCCCGCGGAACGCCGGATCAGCACTGAGGGAAAGTTGCTGGGCTGCCGGTGGAGCGGTGGCGGTGTGAGTGCGTGAATACCCGCCGTACCCTGCTCCTGTCGTGCCCTGCCATTCGATATGCGCGCTGTAGTGGTGTCGAGTCATGTCGGCACCGTATCCCTGCAAAGTTTCGGCGTGCGCCGAACTTTCCCCGTTCTACAGTTGTGTTGTGAGTAAAGACTTCTCGGTGATCGGGCACGCGCTGTCGGCCCCCGCGCGGTCGGTCGTGCTCAATGCGCTCATGGACGGATCGAGTCGGCCGGCATCGGAATTGGCTGCGGCTGCGAGGGTCAGCCCATCCACTGCGAGTGGGCATTTGGCGATTCTCTGCGACGCCGGCCTCATCGTGGGCACGGTACGCGGCCGGCAACGCTTCTACCGCATCGCCGGTCCCACCATCGCCGCTGCGCTCGAACAGCTCGGCCATCTGTGCCCCTCTGCTCCGGTGGTGTCGTACCGGCAATCTCGTCAGGCCGAAGACCTTGCGCAGGCACGGCTGTGCTACGACCATCTCGCCGGGCGTCTCGGCGTCGCGTTGACCGACGCAATGGTCCAGGCCGGGTGGTTGTGCGAGGAAAGAGGGCTGGAGGCGACCGATCTCGGGCTCAACCGGCTCGGCGGCATCGGCCTCGACCTCGCGGCAGGCGCGTCGTCCCGCCGACCGCTCTGCCGGGCGTGTCCCGACTGGACGGAGCGGCGGCCACATCTCGCAGGACGACTCGGCGCCGTCCTCGCGAGTCACGCTCTCGCGGCCGGCTGGGTACTGCCCGCCCGCCGCGGTCGTGGTCTCGCGGTCAGTCCTGCGGGGCGGGACGCGCTCGAGAAGCACTGGGGTGTCGACGGCGACACCCTCGCGTCAGTCTGATCGGGTCGTCGGCGGTGCCGCGGTCGCTCGGCGTTACAACCCGAGCAGTTTCTTCGTGATCTCGACAGCGGCAGGTCCACTCGGTGTCGGCTGCGCGGCGCTGCCCCCGACGGTGATCGACACCGACACCTGGGGCAGTTCGACTTTCGTCGCCGAGAAGGCGGTCCCCGCGGTCGAGACGGACATGCTGTAGGCGAGGCCGCCCAAGGATTCGATCTGCTCGTCGGGAATCATCTCGAGTCCGGTGGTCGCGGCGGAAGCGGTCGCGACGACACCGTTGCCCGGTTCGATGAGGATCTCGACGCCGCGTGAGCCGCCGGCATCGGACGCACCCGGGTTTCCCCACGTGCAGTACACGCGGGACGGGTCGAACCTGTCCGACGGTGTGGACACGAGGCCGGCGACATAGGGAGTGACCGTCGCACCGATCGCCTCGCAATCCACGAAACGGGCGCGTACCGCGGCCACGTAGTCCGGTCCGCTGCTCTCCGGGGAGTCGGAGGCGGCGAGATCGCGAGGACCACCGGTCTCGGCCTCCGCGGGGGAGCCCGCCGAACACGCTGCGAGTACCAGTCCGCCCGCAAGGAGAGCGGCAACAATGTGTATTCGGTTTTGTGTCACGCCGGGGATAGTAGCGATCAGGCGGGCCCGGTGGTGGGGTATGGCGAGGGGAGCGGACATTGCTCGGCCGAACCGGTTACGGGCGCGGATTCCCCGCGCCGTCGATCACAGTTTCGCGCAGGGGGACAGGCGTGGGCACACCGAGGCGCTCCAGCGCCCCGGAGGACTCGGCCGGAGTCAGGCGCGAACGCTTCCACGACACTGCCAGCAACGCGATCCAGGCGCCCACGATCGCGCACGTCACCGAGGCCGACGCGATCGGTCCGGCGTCGGCGACGCCGAGCAGCTTGTAGGCGTTGGTGAGGACGATGACCCCACCGACGGCAGTACCCAGCAACGTGGCCGGTACCCGGCTCACCAGCCATGCGGCGAACGGAGCCGCCAGGGCGCCGCCGAGAGCCAGACCGGCGACCACCAGCAGATTCCCGAGGGACTCGTGCCCGAGGCCGACGAGGAATCCGATGCTCGCCGAGACGGCCACGAGGAACTCGGAGGCGCTCACCGAGCCGATCACGGTGCGGGGGGCGGTTTTGCCGCGCGACAGCAATGTGCTGGTCGTGATCGGACCCCAGCCCCCACCGCCGCTCGCGTCGACGAAGCCGCCGAAGAAGCCGAGAGGGGAGAGGAACTTCGCCGTGTGCGGCGAGGTCCGGGCGTGCGCGACCGCCGGCGGCCGCACCGAGAACCGCAGCGCGACATACACGCCGATCGCCAGCAGGATGGCGGCAGTCACGGGTGCCGCTGCCTCGGTCGACAGACTCGACAACACCGTCGCACCGAGGAACGCGCCGATCGCTCCGGGAACACCGAGTCGCAGCACGACCTTCCAGTCGATGTTGCGGAACCGCCAGTGCGACGCGCCGGAGACCAGCGTGGTCCCGACTTCTGCGAGGTGCACCGCCGCGCTCGCATGAGCGGCACCGACACCGCTGAAGATCAGCAGGGTGGTCGCGGTGACGCCGAACGCCATGCCCAGGGCGCCGTCGACGAGCTGCGCACCGACGCCGACAAGGGTGAATACGAGCAAATTGAACATGAGCAGAGCTCCGAAGTCCGAAAGTACCCGAGCTGTGCTCGGTGGTGAGAACCGAAAGGAGCGGTCGAACCGCTCAGCAACAGACCTCGGTGCAACACAGACAGTCGAAACACGCGCCACGACGCGTAGGCCAGAACGGCATGAGCGCAAGCATGGTGGCCGGAGCCGCCTCGATGCTCGTCGCGTGCACGCTACCGTCCTCGGATGTCGTCGATGTCACCACTGCTCGCGGCGACCGGTCGAGCATAACCCGTTCCGCAGACAGCAACAGCGTCCACCGGAAAATCTGGGAAAGCCGTTTCGGCACCGCCCGGTAATCCCGATGTGTGAGACCGGCGGGAGACGGTTCGGGGCCCCGTGGCTTACTGGCGGGTCTACGGGCACACCGGAACGACTTGGAGGAATCGCGTGAACGGATTCGAAGGCAGAGTTGCATTCATCACCGGCGCCGCACGAGGACAGGGCCGTGCGCACGCGGTGGCCTTCGCCGAGCGTGGAGCCGACGTCGTCCTCCTCGATCGTTGCGAGGACCGTGACGTTCTCAGCTACCCGATGGCCACTGCCGACGATCTTGCGGAGACCGCTCGCATGGTCGAGAAGGCCGGGACACGGTCCGTGGTCGTGCACGGCGATGTGGGGGATCGGGACGCGATGAACGCCGCTGTCGAGGCGGGTATCTCCGCGTTCGGCCGGATCGATATCGCGGTCGCCAACGCGGGGGTGACGCTCATGGGATCGGTTCAGCACACCACGACCGCACAGTGGGACGAAGTCCTCGGCAGCAATCTCACCGGAGTGTTCAACACCATCGGAGCGGTCGCGCCGGGAATGATCGAACGCGGCTACGGCCGGATCGTGACCGTCTCCTCGATGCTGGGCCGTCAGGGCGGCACCAACACTGCCGCCTATTCCGCCTCGAAGTGGGGCGTGATCGGCCTGACCAAGAGTGCCGCACTCGATCTCGCAAGGCACGGCATCACGGTCAACGCTGTCGCACCCGGCAACATCAGCACCCCCATGATCCACAACGAGACGCTCTACGGCCACATGCGTCCGGATCTGGAATCCCCGACAGCCGACGACGTCGAACCGGTCTTCCGCTCCCTTCACGTGCAACCCGTCGCGTGGCTCGATCCCTTCGAAGTCACGCGGGCAGTGCTGTTCCTGGCGGCCGAGGACAGCGTTCACCTCAGTGGCGTCGTGATCCCCGTCGACGCCGGCAACGCCGCCAGGACCAGCGGCTGACCTCGGTCAGGGGAGGCGGCGTGCGGAGATTTCGAAACCGGCGTCGCGCAGGCGCTCGGTCAGTACGTCGCCGAATGCGACCGCAGGCGTGAGGACTCCGCCGCCCGCATGCAGGGCGGACCCACCCGAGGCGAGCGAGAGCGCAGACTCCGCCAGCATGACAGCGGTCGCCTTGTAGCCGGGGTCGCCCTGCGCTGCGAACCGTGCGGTGTAGCGTGCGCCGGATTCTGTTGTCGTGTAGAGGTCGACGGTGAAATGGCCCGATTCCCGGGTCTTCTCGGACGGGCCTTCACCCGGAGCGGGCAGCACCTTGTCGAGCAGGAAACGGGTGGGCGGAAACGCCAATCCTGCCGCAAGTGCTCCGCTCCCCGCCGCGACCAGGCCGGCGAGCACCGGAGACAACGCGGACGAGCCGACGCTCACCACCTCCCGGTACGCAAACTTCTTCCCGTACGCCCACCCGGTGAGCGCGTTGCTGCGGCGCACGACCCGCGTGTTGTAGGACGCCATGACGAACGGCGCCTTCCAGCCCGACAGTTCCGGGGCGATCGACTTGCCGTCGACCATCGCGAAGTCGTTCTGGCGCCCGAGGTCGGGTTCCTGTGCGGGGTCGGGGGACAGGGAGTACGGCCGGGCCGCGATCTTGCGGGCGGCAGAATCCTTGCGCACGGCGTCGAGTTGCAGTCGCAGCGAGTCGATCGTGCCCCCGCTGACCCCGCCGCGCAGCGACGTCAGTACGAACGTCGTGTCGGTGAGGGCACCGGCATCGTCCGCCTCCGCCGCCCGGAACAGCGCGTGGACGCCCAGATCGGAGGGGATGGAATCGAAACCGCACGAGTGGACGATGCGTGCACCCGTGCGCCGGGCGACGTCGTCGAATCGATCGATGCTCTCCCGGTGGAACAGCACTTCGCCGGTGAGATCGACGTAGTCGGTTCCGGCTTCGGCACACGCTTCGACCAGTGGCAGACCGTATTTGGCGTACGGGCCGACGGTGCTGATGACCACGCGCGTCGCGCGTGCCAGTGACGCCAGGGAGACCGGGTCGTCGGAGTCGGCTTCGATCAGCGGCCAGTCGGTGCCCAACTCCACACGCACTTTCTCGAGTCGATCGGCGGACCGGCCGGCCAGTCCGACGGCGACGCCGGTGGGCAGGTGCGCGGCGAGATAGGCAGCGGTCAGCCGCCCGACGAATCCGGTGGCGCCGTAGACGACGATGTCGAGGTCACGTGAGGCAGTCATGTGACTCACCCTACTGCCGGGTAAGTCCGGGTGCGAAGCGCGTCACATCCGTGGGACGTCGCAGAACCGACCGCGAGCGTGACGCCTCAGGGCGTCGGGTGAACTACCGGCACTCCCGAATCCGGCTCACGCTGCCTTGACGATCAGGACCGGAACCCCGACCTCGATCAGCAACCGCTGTAGCGGGCGTTCGAGGAGGAACTTGCCGACCGCGTTCTTGCCGCGGCTTCCCGCCACGACTCGTTCTGCTCCGGTGCGGGCCACGAGATCGATCACGGCGCCGACCCGATCACCGTCGTGCACCTCGGTGCACAGATCCCAGTCGTCGTTCCCGAGGACCTCGCGGACGGCGGCGCGCACCTTCTCCTCCTGTGCCCGGGCGACAGCACCGTCGTCGTCGAGAACGTGAAGGACGACAAGCCGCTCGTCCCGATCGGCCGCTTCACGCGCTGCGGCGACGAGTGCGGCACGACCCTCCGGGCTATCGGTATGGACCACAGCGACAGACATAACTCTCCTCGGGCGGTGGAACGGCGACGACCTTGTCCATTATCTCCGTGCTCGAGGTCCGCTCGCGTCACCTGACGGTGTGCAACGGGCCTCCAAACCGTGTTCGTGTCGGCCCGGTCGCAGACGCGGGCCGACACCCGGAGCATCACCACGGGGCGGGACGGTAGTCCTTGAGGAAACAGCCGTACAGATCCGTACCGGCCTCGCCTTGCACGATCGGGTCGTAGACGCGGGCCGCACCGTCGACCAGATCGAGAGGAGCGTGGAACCCTTCCTCCGCCAGTCGCATCTTGGTGTGGTGGGGACGCTCGTCGGTGATCCAGCCGGTGTCGACTGCGGTCATGAGAATGCCGTCCTCGAGCATCTCCTCGGCGCTGGTGCGAGTGAGCATGTTCAGCGCGGCCTTGGCCATGTTGGTGTGCGGATGCCCGGCGCCCTTGTACCGGCGGCCGGCGAACTGACCCTCCATCGCGGAGACGTTCACGACGTACTTACGGCGGGCGGGGGAGGCCGCCATGGCCGGCCGCAACCGGTTGACCAGGATGAACGGTGCCACCGAGTTGCACAGCTGCACCTCGAGAAGCTCGAGCGGTTCCACTTCGCCGACGGTCTGCACCCAGCTGTTGGTGTGCACGAGATCGGGAAGCAGGCCGCCCGCGTCGACCGCAATGCCGGCGGCGACCCGTTCGGGTGTCGCCGACCCGGCCACGAGCGCGAGTGAGGTCAGCGCGTCACCGGACAACTCCGCGGGCAGTGCACCGGTCAGCGCCGCCGGATGCGCGTCGGAGGGCTTCCCGAAGGTGAGCACTTCGGGAAGCGGTCCCGCCGGCAGGGGGCCCGATTCGGCGTCGGCGAGCGCCGAGTAGGCACCGGGGGAGCGGCGCACGGTCTGGGCCGCGTTGTTGATGAGGATGTCGAGAGGGCCTTGCGCGGCCACGTCCTCGGCAAGTGCGACGACCTGGGCGGGATCGCGGAGGTCGATTCCGACCACACGCAATCGGTGCAGCCAGTCGCCGCTGTCCTCCATCGCGGAGAAACGGCGGATCGCGTCGTTGGGAAACCGGGTGGTCACGGTGGTGTGGGCGCCGTCGCGGAGCAGTCGCAACGCGATGTACATACCGATTTTGGCACGACCGCCCGTGAGCAGCGCGCGGCGACCCGTCAGGTCGGTGCGGGCGTCGCGTTTGGCGTGGTTCTCGGCCGCGCACGACGGGCAGAGCTGGTGGTAGAAGGCATCCACCTGCGTGTAGCGGTCCTTGCAGATGTAGCAGGGGCGCGGACGCAACAGCGTACCCGCACTCGCACCGCTCGTCGAGGAGGTGATCGGGACCCCGGCGGTTTCGTCGTCGATCCGCTGGGGAGACCCGGTGGCCGTCGCCGAGATCACCTCTCGGTCCGCCGCGGCCTTGCGCCCACGGGTTTCCTTACGCCGCATCTGCTTGAACTTCTTGAACATGTGCCCGACCGCGCGCTGCACGGTCACGGCGTCCGGATGCTCGGCGTGGAGTTCGGCGGCCTGGTCGAGAACTCTCAGGCAGATTTCGAGGTCGGCGGGATCGATGCGATCGGTACCGAAGGTCTCGCTGGTCGAAGTCAGGGTGTCGCTTTGGGGGTTCATCTGCCTTTTCCGTGTGGTGCTGTACCAATAATGATATCGGGCGTGGTTGTCGCGCCCGATATCGCTATGCCACACCAGGAGGAACGATGAGCCGGACCGTGACGACACGGACGTCGAAGAAGACCAGGTTTGCCGAGATGCCTCCGTGGAAGCAGGCACTGGTTCTGACACTCGCGTCGGTGCAGTTGTCCTTGGCGGCGACGGCCTGGGCGGACCTCGCGACACGTCCGGCGGAGAAGGTCAACGGCAGCAAACTCAAGTGGGCGCTGGTGATCGCGGTGAACTTCTTCGGACCGATCCGCTACTTCCGCAAGGGACGCCGACCCTGAACGGTTGTCGCGGACGCCGACAGCACGGAGTGAGGCCCCGAACCGACATGGTTCGGGGCCTCACTCGTCCGATGATCCGACTCAGCGGCGACGGTCCCGGACCTGCGCCCCTTCGCGCCGATCGACGGGCGCTGTGCCGGGCGTCGGCTGCCAGGTGCCCCGCTTTTTGGCGAGGTCGATCGCTGATTGCCCTGCCTCGGTCATCAGACCCTGCGCGACCATCCGCTCGGCGCGTTCCCGGTTCAGCGCACTCCACGTGCTCCTCGGCCGCCGGGGGCTGAACCGGAGCCGCGAGCTGTGTGCGTCGTGTTTGCGGTGCAGACCGTCGATCCATCCGTAGCAGAGTGCGTGCTCGACCGCCTCGTGGTATCGCAGGCTCGGCCTGCCGCTGCCTTTGTGCGCGATGATCAACCACACTTCGGTCTCGGACCGGCCGTGGGTGTCCAGCCATGCGCGCCATTCCTCGGCGTTGCTCGCCACGACATCCATGTCAGGAGCCCTTCGTCGACTCGACGATGTCGAGATAGTGCTGGTTGTACATCACGCCGAGCGCGTTGCCGAACGGATCGACGACCGACGCGGTGACGAACCCCGGTCCGCGCTCGGTCACGTCCTCGTGTGGCGTGGCGCCCATCGACAGCAAGCGTTCGTATGCCGCCTCGACGTCGTCGACGGCCCAGTAGGTCAGCGCCGAGCCGAGTTCCGCGCTGCCTCGGCCCGGAGGGGTGAACCGCCGATCGACGAATCCGAGTTCGTGCTGGAAGTCGCCGATGCGGAATTCTGCGTACGCCGTCGTCCCCTCTGCTTCACGGACGAAGTAGGGCTCGATGCCCAGCAGTTCGCTGTACCAGCTCACGGCAGAGTCGAGGTCGTCGACGACGAAATTGGTGGTGGTCAGTCCTCGCAGCATGGCAGCAGTTCCTTTCTCGTTTCTTTCCGGTGAGATCCACTTTTCTCCTCGAAGTGCTCATCAACTGAGCACTTTTACGGGGATAGTTGGGGCCATGCGCGCAGACCGGCTCGTCGCGGCCCTGCTGTTTCTCCAGCAGCGGGGGCGGGTGACCGCCGGGCAGCTCGCCGACGAACTCGAGGTGTCGGTGGCGACGGCCCGACGTGACCTCGAAGCGCTGTCGATCGCCGGGATTCCGGTCTACCCGCAACCCGGGCGTGGTGGTGGCTGGGCACTGGTCGGCGGCGCCCGCACGGACCTGAGTGGCTTGTCGGCCACAGAGACGCAGGCGCTGTTTCTGCTGGTCGGTCCGTCGGCCGCGATCTCGGGGGAGGCCAGGACCGCTCTGCGCAAGCTCGTCCGCGCCCTTCCTCAGACCTTTCGGGCCGACGCGGAAGCGGCTGCCGGTGCCGTGATGAGTGACCGCACGGGGTGGAGCCGGCTCGACCGGCCGCGGCCGCACACCGTCGACGTCTTGCAGAATGCCGTGGTGCGTCGCCGGAAGGTGCGACTCACCTACACCAACGCGCTGGGGGACCGCTCGGTGCGCTCGGTCGCTCCGTGGGGCCTCGTCGACAAGGACGAGACCTGGTACCTGATCGCGGGCACCGAGCGTGGGCAGCGCACCTTTCGCGTCGATCGGATCGCCGAGGTCGAAGCAACCGAGGAGATCGCAGAACGTCCCGACGACTTCGCGCTCGACCGGGCGTGGAACGAGGTGGTAGGCGAGGTCGAGCAGAAGCGTTCCGGGACTTGGGCGACCGTCCTCATCGAGACCCGCTACGTCCCGATCCTGCGTGACCACTTCGGTCGCCACTGCCACGTCGACGCCGAGTGCGACGACGGGCGCAGCCGGGTCCGGATCGCTGCACCCAGCCCGCGTGACATCGCTCGCAATCTGGCCGGTTGGGGTGGGGCGGTCGAGGTGCTCGCTCCTGACACCGTGCAGCGTGCGCTCGCGCGGATCGGGGCCGAACTCACGCAGCGGTACGGCGGCTGATGTTCTCGGCCGCCGTACTCGTCTCCGTCCTACTGTCCGGTGGTGAGTGTGCGCTGCCGGTTGGCTGCGTGCCGAAGCTGCAGGATCCGCAGGCCCCCGGTGAGTCCGACGATCACCGCTCCGGCGATCGCGGCGAACAGTAGTGCCACACCCAGCGGCAGCGAGAAGTCCCACCCGAACAGTTCGAGCGTGATGCTGTCGAGGTTCTGCAGGATGAACACCAACAGCAACAGCAAGATCAGGATGCCGGCCAGCAGTGCACTCCAGAGAGCACCGGTCCGGGTGTGCCTGATGCCTTTACGCCGTTCGAGGTCGGGGTGCAGATCACCAGGGGAGTCGGGGTCCGGCGTTGTGCCCGACGAAGGGACGGAGGCGCCGCTGCGCTGCGGGGAGGGGGAGTAGTCGGGATTCGACTCGCCTGGGCCTCGAGAGCTGGTTGACATGCCGTCGGGTACCCCTGCACCGCTCCGATTACTCCGATTCCGGGCGGGCATGTGCCCTTGACGTCGACTTCCGACCGAGCTCGGCAACCGGCAGAGCGAGAAATGAAATACCGCACCATACGGAAACCCTAGAAATGCAGAATCTAAACCCCCAAAACCCCCTCACGGAGCGGGCCGGGATTCCGGCGGTCTCGCCGGCGCTCGGCGATCCGGCCGGAAACGGATGCGCTCCCGGCTCGCCGAACGGTGCTCACGCCCAGACTGGGAGCGTGTCCGGCTGTCAGCTGTGCGTGTGGGGGTACCGAGCCGGACGATCGCTGCGCAGTCAGAGGAGTGAAGGACGATGAAGGCGACGACATGCGGTCGGATTCGTGCGAGGCATTCGGGTGCGGACATACGAAAAACGAGGCCACAATCTCTTTCGAGTTCGTGACCTCGTGTGGTTGCAGTTCGTGGAACTGCCGGGAGTGTCCGAGGGGGGACTTGAACCCCCACGTCCGTTAATAGGACACTAGCACCTCAAGCTAGCGCGTCTGCCATTCCGCCACTCGGACCGACGTCCACGAGGGACATGCCGGTAGCACCCGCTCCCGCGGGCGCTGAAGAAACAGTAGCGCATGCCGGGGCCGATTCCCAAAACGCCTCGACATCGCGGAGGAACGGCCGTCGGGGCCGATCGGGAGCCACGAACCGGGAGCTGCCGGCACCACGACAAAGGCCCCGAACCTTGCGGTTCGGGGCCTTCATCGTCTGTCTCAACGCAGAGTGTCCGAGGGGGGACTTGAACCCCCACGTCCGTTAATAGGACACTAGCACCTCAAGCTAGCGCGTCTGCCATTCCGCCACTCGGACTCATGCTTGCGCCCGCTCCGGCGGGTGCTGTGAAAGACTATCCCACCGAGGCGCCCGCCCCAAATCGGCACCCTCACCTGCACTGATCCAGGACCGGGGCAATGGTAGACATGCATGCATGGCCACACACCCGAGTGCTCACCGTCCCTCCCGGGCAGAGGCGGAGGTCGTCGACCTCGTCTCCCGGTTGATCCGTTTCGACACGTCCAACACCGGCGATCCCGCGACCACCCGCGGCGAGCGCGAGTGTGCCGAATGGGTGGCCTCGCTGCTCGAAGAGGTGGGGTACGAGACCGTCTACGTCGAGTCCGGTGCGCCGGGTCGCGGCAACGTCTTCGCTCGTCTCGCGGGCGCCGACCCTGCCCGCGGTGCGCTGCTGCTGCACGGGCACCTCGACGTCGTGCCGGCCGGACCCGCCGACTGGAGCGTGCACCCGTTCTCCGGTGCCGTGGAGAACGGCTACGTCTGGGGGCGCGGCGCGGTCGACATGAAAGACATGGTCGGCATGATGATCGCGGTCGCGCGGTACTTCAAAGCCGAGAACATCGTTCCTCCCCGCGATCTCGTGTTCGCCTTCCTCGCCGACGAGGAGGCCGGCGGCAAGTACGGGTCGCAGTGGCTCGTCGAACACCGGCCCGACCTGTTCGACGGCGTCACCGAGGCCGTCGGGGAAGTGGGCGGCTTCTCGCTCACCGTCCCGCGCCCCGACGGCAGCGAACGCCGCCTCTACATGGTCGAGACGGCAGAGAAGGGAATGGGCTGGCTGCGGCTGACCGCAACCGGTGTCGCGGGCCACGGTTCGTTCCTCCACGAGGACAACGCCGTCACCGTCCTCTCGCAAGCCGTCGCCCGACTGGGATCCCACACGTTCCCGCTCGTCGTCAACGATTCGGTCGCGGAGTTCCTGGCTGTGGTGGGGGAGGAGACCGGACTCGACCTCGATCCGTCGTCCCCGGACCTCGACGGCACCCTCGCGAAGCTCGGGTCGATCGCCCGGATCGTCGGCGCGACCCTGCGCGACACGGCGAACCCGACCATGCTGGACGCGGGTTACAAGGCCAACGTGATCCCCCGGACCGCGCATGCGATGGTCGACTGCCGAATTCTTCCCGGTCGCCTCGCCGAATTCGAACGCACCGTGGACGAATTGATCGGGCCGAATGTCACGCGTGAATGGATCACGAGCCTCGAGTCGTACGAAACCACCTTCGACGGCGATCTCGTGGACGCGATGAACGCTGCGATCCTCGCGCACGACCCCATCGGGCGCACCGTGCCGTACATGCTCTCCGCCGGGACCGACGCGAAGGCGTTCGCGCGACTGGGTATCCGGTGCTTCGGCTTCGCGCCTCTGCAGTTGCCGCCCGACCTGGACTTCGCTGCTCTGTTCCACGGGGTGGACGAGCGTGTCCCCGTCGACGCACTGCACTTCGGCACCCGCGTCATGGAACACTTCCTCATGCACGCCTGACCCAGTTGTATCCCGATCACGAAAGGACCGGTATGGCCTTCGATTACGACCCGTACAAGTTCCTGCCCGCGTTGCCGACGTTCGAGGTCACCAGCGAAGACTTCGCCGAGGGTGAGGAATGGAAACTTCCTCAGGCGAGCGGAGCGTTCGGGATCCCCGGCGGCGGTGACGTCTCGCCGCAGCTGTCCTGGTCCGGGTTTCCGGCGGAGACCAAGAGTTTCGTCGTCACGGTGTTCGACCCGGATGCGCCCACCGGTTCGGGATTCTGGCATTGGGCTGTCGCGAACATTCCGGTCACTGTCACCGAGTTGCCCACGGGCGCCGGGACTCCCGGAGCGCCGGGGCTGCCCGAGTCGGCTGTGACGCTCCGTCACGACGGCGGCGCGCACGGATTCATCGGCGCTGCGCCTCCGGCGGGTCACGGCTACCACCGCTACATCGTCGCGGTGCACGCACTCGACGTCGACGTTCTCGATGGTGTCACGGCCGATTCGAGCCCGGCGTTCCTCGGCTTCAACGTCTTCGGCCACGCCATCGCGCGCGGACTTCTCACCGGGACCTACGAGGTCGCCTAGATCTACAACGGCGGGTGACATCGAGGCACGTGATGTGCTGCGATGTCACCCGCCGTGACGGTTCCGCCGGGGGCTACACCCGGGCTCCCGCGCCGACGGCATCGGCGATCGACCGGTAGCCGTGGGCACGCAGTTTGCGCGCGATGCCCTTGTTGATGCGGCGTGCCCACAGGCCGCCGCCGTAGATGAACCCGGTGTAGCCCTGCACCAGTGAGGCTCCCGCGAGGATGCGTTCCCACGCCTGCTCCGCGGTTTCGATGCCGCCGACGGACACGATCACCAGACGGTCACCGACGCGATGGTGGAGCCGTTGCAGAACCTCGAGCGAGCGAGCCGCCACCGGGGGACCCGACAGACCGCCGGCGCCGATCTCGTCGATGCGCGCCCGGTCGGTGCGGAGACCGTCGCGGCGGATGGTGGTATTGGTGGCGACGATGCCGGCAAGTCCCAGTTCGAGCGCGAGATCGGCGACGGCGTCGATGTCGTCGTCCGACAGGTCCGGCGCGATCTTCACGAACACCGGCACCGTCACGGTCTCGAGGACGGCAGCGAGCAGTGGGCGCAGGGACGCGACGGCCTGCAGGTCGCGAAGTCCGGGAGTGTTCGGGGACGAGACGTTGACGACGAGGAAGTCGGCGAGTGGCCCGAGCAGGCGCGCGCTCTCGGTGTAGTCGGCGGTCGCGTCCTCTGCGGGCACGACCTTCGTCTTGCCGATGTTTGCGCCGATCGGGACGGTGCGGCGGCGCTGCCGGAGCCGGTTGGCGGCCTCACCTGCGCCGTGGTTGTTGAAGCCCATTCGGTTGACCAGCGCACGATCCGCGGGGAGCCGGAAGAGCCGGGGCACCGGATTGCCGGGTTGTGCCTGCGCGGTGACAGTGCCGATTTCAGCGAATCCGAAGCCCAGCGGACCCCATACGTCCACACCCGTGGCGTCCTTGTCGAAACCGGCAGCGAGCCCGAGCGGCGCCGGGAAGTCCACCCCTGCGACGGTGTTGCGCAGGATCGGGTCGTCGGTGACGAGAACCTTCGAGACGAGTGCCCGGGTGGGCGCGAACCGCGTCACCAGACGCATCGCGAAGAACGCGAGGTGGTGCGCACGTTCCGGGGGGAGAAGGAACATCAGCCGAAGAAGCAAGCGGTACACGGACAACTCCCTGCGGGCCCGGCGGCGGCCGGGGTTCGGATCAGCGGACAGTGGGGTGGGGAACAGGTTGGCCGGTCTTGCGGCGACGCAGCAACACCCGGCGACTGCCGTCGGGATAGAGCCGCAGGCGCGTCAACTCCCAGCCGTGGAACTCGGCGGAGATCGCCAGGCGAAGCGACGCACTCACCCGCGACACGTCGCGCGGGAGCCGCAGCGGTGCGTATTCGTATTCGTCGTTACTGGTGTCCCAGTCGACGGGGAGTCGGGTGAACCGGCTGAATCGCTCGTTTGCCATCTCTACCCTTCGATCGGGATCCTCTGCAGTCCGTCGCCGGTCGCCGAGGCGATCACCAGCGTCCCATCAGCCGGGTCGACGGCAACCGAATTCGGCTGTCGCACGGTCGCGAAACGATGGCGTTCCTCCGCGGTCCCGGTCGACAGATCGTAGCCCACCACCTCGTTGCTTCCGGTCAACGTCACCCATACCAGATCACGCTGTTCGTCGTAGGTAACAGCGTACGGAGCGGGGCCGACGGGGTAGCGCTGCCGCAGGATGAGCGAGTCGATGGTGTAGACGAGCAGTTCCTCGCCGGTCGTATCGGTGACGAGCACGCGCCCGTACGGATCGGTGGCCAGCTGGGTCGCGCCGCGTCCGGCCCGCAACGCCGCACCCAGATGCGCGTCCTCGATATCGACCGAGGTGAGCGAGGTCTGCCTGCGGTCGAGAGCGGCGACCGAGTCGCCGCTGACGGCGATCAGGTCGGTCGAGGCGAGTCCCGAGATGGTCTCTTCGACCTCGCCGGTGCCCGGCGCGACGACCAGGACCCGGCCGTCGGCCGTGCCCACCGCCCACCGGCCGTCGCTCAGGACCGCAGCCGAGAGAGCGTCGGCGTCCACGGAAACTTCGGTGACCGCACCGTCGGTGGTGTCGACCTGCGCCACGACGCCGGACCCGGGTGCGAGCACGGTGCCGTCCCGTCCGGCGACCACGGTCGCCGCCTCGGCAGGAAGGTCCACGACGCGGGGTTCGGCGGCGCCGTCGTCGAGCAGAAGCAGACGGGCTCCGTCGTCGGCGAGGGCGACCAACGTGCCGGTGTCGGGCTGGACGATCAGGGCATCGACCCGGTAGTCGAACGGGCGAACGTTGCCGGCGGCCTCGGGTGCCACGCTGGGGGCGGACGCGGGGGTGGCGGGTTCGATGGTCTGGATCGTGTCGGACGCATTCTCCGACGAGCAGCCGGCGAGTACCGCCACCGCGACTCCCCACACCAGCGCGGTCCCACGGATACCCGGTCTGCCCATCGTTCTCGCTCCTCGTCGTCGCGTCGCTTCACGCGCCGACACGTTCCGCGGCGGCGCGTTGCTTCCAGTGTTCCTGATCGCCGTTGCCTCGCCGCACCCGGCTCGGGGCGATCGCGGTGCCTGTGACGCCCGGCTCACATCCCGGAGGATGTGCCGGCGCGCCGCGGGAGCACGAGCGGAGTCCCGGTTTCCGGATGCTGCGTCACGCGAACCTGATAGTTGTAGACCCTCGCCAGGAGGTCTTCGGTCAGGACCGCGGCGGGTGGACCGTCGGCCGCGATCCGGCCGTTCTTGAGCACGCAGATCCGGTCCGCGTAGGCGGCTGCCAGGCCGAGGTCGTGCAGGACCACCACGACAGCGTGACCTCGGTCGGCGCGATCCCGCACGACCTGCATCACCGATTCCTGATGGCCGATGTCGAGGGCTGCCGTGGGCTCGTCGAGCAACAACGTTTCGGTGTCCTGGGCGAGTACCCGCGCGAGCGCGACCCGGGCCCGTTCGCCGCCCGAGAGCGCAGGAAAAGGCCGGTCGGCGAGGTGCGTGACGTCGCAGGTGGCGAAGGCGTCCGCGACGATCCGGTCGTCGTCGTCCTGCCGCGGGGTGCGCGACCATGCCGCACGGCCCATGCGCACCACCTGCCGGGCGGTGAACGGGAAACCGACGGCATGGTGCTGCGGCAGCACCGCGCGCCTGCGGGCAAGCGCCAGTGCAGACCAGTCGGCGAGCGGTCGTCCGTCGACCTCGATGCGTCCGCCACTGATCGGGAGGTCACCGGTCAGTGCGGCGAGCAGGGTGGATTTGCCGGCACCGTTGGGGCCGACGAGCGCGAGCACCTCACCGACCCGCACCTCGAGGTCGACGCCGCGGAGGATCTCCCGGGTGCCCCGGCTCAGCCGTACCCCGGTGGCGCGCACGGTGGTGGTGCCGGGCCCGGATCGTGCCGGTACCGCGCGGTCCTCCCGTCGGTGCAGCAGCCGGCTCATGCCCAGCCCCCCTGTTCGGCGCGGGTGCGGCGCAACATCCAGAAGAAGGCCGGACCGCCGATCAGCGCCGTGATCATCCCGAGTGGCAGGTCGGCGTTCTCGACGAGGGTGCGCGCGCCCAGATCGGCTGCGAGGAGAACGACGGCGCCCGCCAGAACGCTCGCGCAGACGAGCACGCGATGCGCCGGGCCGAGGAGCATGCGCATCAGGTGGGGCACCACCAGACCCACGAACATGATGATTCCCGTGAAGGCGACTGCGGCGCTGACCAGCACCGCCACCACGACGATCGAGATCTGGCGGACCCGTTCGACCTCGACGCCGAGATGCCGGGCCACGTTTTCGCCGAGCGCGAGGAGGTCGAGTTTGGGAGCCAGCACGACGGCGGCCGCGACGCCCACGAGGGTCAGGGGCGCCACCACGGAGACGGTGTCCCAGGTGGCCCCGCCGAGGCTGCCGAGTTGCCAGAAGACGATCTGGTCGCGGGCGGCGGGATCGGCGACGAAGGTGAAGAAGGCGATGAGACCTCCGGCGACGGCGTTGACTGCGACCCCGGTGAGGATGACGGTGACGACCTCGGTACGTCCGTCGGAACGCGACAGCATGTAGACGAGCGCGGTGGTGACCAGACCGGAGAGCAGTGCCGCCCACGCGAGTGACCATCCGGAGGTGAACGCGCCGCCGAGCACGATGACCGCGGACGCGCCTACCGCGGCTCCGGAGGACACCCCGATCACGCCGGGTTCGGCGAGGGGATTGGCGAAGATGCCCTGCAGAAGCGCCCCGGAGCAGCCGAGCGCCGCCCCGACCAGCATGGCGAGCGCCACGCGCGGGAACCGCACCTCCCACAGCGTCACTTCGCCGGCGGGATGCGCGGGCATCGACCCGAGGTCCAGACCGATGCGGTGCAGCAGGCTTCCGACCACTTCCGCGGGACTTGTGGGCACCTGCCCGAGACATGCGGACACGACAGCGAGGATCAGCAGTGCTGCGCCGAGGCCCACGAAGACCATCGTGGTGCGTCCGATGCCTGCTTTCTCGACCGTCCCGCCGGGGGCCACCGGATCGTCGGCGGTGCCGCTGAGGGGGCCGCCGGGGCGACCCGCGGTCATGCGGTATCCGTCCGGTACAGCGCTTCGACGAGTGCCCCGAGCACTTTTCCGGTGTCGGGTCCGAAACTGAGCAACACCGAATCGTCCATGTCGACGATGTTCTGCGTCTTACCGGCGGGCGTTTGCGCCACGCCCGGAAGGGCTGCGAGACCGTCGGGGCCACCGACGGATTCGAGACTGTGCGTCATGATCAGGATGACATCGGGTGAGGACGCGATCATCGCCTCACTGGTGATGGGCACGAACTGGGATTCGAGGCCGGCGAGGATGCCGGCGTCGCGTGCGCCCGCGGCGGCGACCAGGGCATCTGCGCCCGATCCCGGTCCGCCGAGCATTTTGATCGCCGAACCCCGCAGGTACAGGAACGCGACGGTGAGATCGGGATGGTCGGACGGGACGGAGTCGCGTGCCGCGGTGATCTCGTCGAGAGTGCGCCGGGTCAGCGCCGCGCCGGCTTCGGGCACGCCGAGGGCTGCGGCGACCATCTCGATGCCGGGGGCGACGGTGTCGAGGTTGCGCTCGGGGTCGACGAACACCACCGGCACTCCGGTTGCGCGGATCTGTTCCTGCACCGCGAGCGGGCCGATGGAGGTGTCGGTGAGCACGACCGTCGGGCTCAGCGCGAGGACGGCTTCCGCGTTGAGGCTGTGGCCGCCCGGCGTCACGTTGGGAATGTGTTCGCCGGCAGGGAAAATCGCGGTCGACCGCCCGACGATGTTGCCGCCGAGACCCAGTGAGTGCACGGTCTGGGCGAGGGTTCCGGAGCGGTCCGCGACGACGATCCGGGAGACGTCGGTGACGGTGACATCCACGCCGTCGGCGCCGCGCACGGTGGCGGGCAGGGTCGGCGACGGGGTTGCTCCGATCGGACGGGGGTTGCGGTCGTCGACCACGGCGGTGCGGTGACCTGTCGCATCGGAACTGGACGGGCCGTCTCCGGCGGGTGAACTACACGCACCGGCGAACGCGGTGGCGACTACGAGCAGCAGCACGGTCAGCGTCGTGCGGGGCGAGACGAGCATCGTCAGGCCCGAACCCGGTAGCGGTCGATGCGTGCAGCAAGGTCCTCGAACAGCGCACGGTTGAGGCCGTAGGCGAGGATTGTCTCGTCGATCACTGCCTGCTGCTGGTCGCTGTCGAGCGGGGCGGCATCCAGGGTGGCGCGGTAGGCGTCCTTGAACGGCTTGGGCTTGGGGATGGCGTCGAAGATGTAGAACCGCAGACCGTCCCGTTCGTAGCCGTAGGCACGCTCGAGCATCCGGCGGATGATCTGTCCGCCGGACAGGTCACCGAGGTAGCGCAGGTAATGGTGGGCGACGAACGCTTCCGGCGAGGACGCCGCTACCTGCTCGAGACGCTGGACGTACGCGGTGGTCGCGGGGAGGGGAGTGATCCGGCTGCGCCAGTCGTGGCCGATCAGGAAGTCGAGGTCGGCTTCGAGGGCAGGGATACGAAGCAGGTCGTCCGAGAGCAGCGGCCCGACGATCGGATCGGCGGTGTAGGTGCGGCCGATGCGTTCGAGCGCGTCGTAGAGGAACCACGACTGCGCGATCAATTCGGCGTGGGCTTCGGCGGTGAGCGTGCCGGCGAGCAGTTCGGAGACGAACACGGAGTTCTCGGTGTCCCGGTGCGCCTGCTGTGTATCGATCTTGATGCGCTCGGCGAATCCGGCGACCTCGATTGCGGCCATCGGCCGACCTCCCTGCATTCCGAATGATCCTACCTACGGAGAGGGTAGCCTAACCTTTGCTGATTCGGCGAGGGCGATGCAGCCGGTTACGCGCTCACATCGTCGAGCGCGGCAGCGATTGCCGGCGGCAGCGCGAGCTCTTCGGCCACGAGCACCCCGGTGAGCTGTGCCAGGTCGCGCGCACCCACCAGAGTGGATGCCACCTGCGGCCGGTCCCGGACCCACGCCAGCGCCACCGCGAGCGGCGACGTTCCCAGCCCGTCCGCTGCCGTTGCCACCGCATCGACCACGCGTACCGCGGATTCGGTGAGGTAGCGACGCACTTCCTCGGCGTGCACCTCGTCCGCGCCGCGCGAATCCGCCGGCATTCCCGATCGATACTTGCCGGTCAGCACGCCGCCGGCCAGGGGCACCGCCGCGAACACTCCGACACCGTGATGGGCCGCGGCCGGGACCAGTTCCTCCTCGACGCCGCGCGCGAGCAACGAATACTCGACCTGCGTACACACCATCGGGGCCGGTCGCCGTGCCGCCGCAGCGGCGGTCGCCAGTTGCCATCCGAGGTAACCGCGCACCCCGACATACCGGACGCGACCGCTCGCGACCGCGAACTCGAGTGCGGAGGCGACTTCTTCGATCGGAGTGTGCGGATCCCACGTCGCGACCTGCCACACATCGAGGTGGTCGGTTCCGAGTTCCCGCAGCGTCGTATCGAGCTGGGTGAGCAACCCGCCGCGCGAACAGTCGACGCGCCCGGACCCGATCTTGGTCGTGTCGATGCCCGAGCTACCGGACAATACGAGTTCGTCCCGGGGGACGACGTCGTCGAGCAGTTCCGCGAGGATGCGCTGCGACACCCCGTCGCCGTAGGCCGGAGACGTATCGACGAGCGTGCCCCCGGCGTCGACGAAAGCCGACAGCTGCGCCGCCGCCTCGTCCCCATCGGTGCCGCGACCCCACGTCAAAGTGCCCAAGCCGAGCCGCGACACGCGCAACCCGCTCGAACCGACAGTCCTGTATTCCATAGCGACCGCACTACCTCCCCGGCATCGGGATCGTGCGGTACCGCACCGCGCTCCCCGGGTGGCAAGCCTAGTGCCGAGGCGTACCGAGGGTGTTCCGGCGCGCCGAGAGCACCGTTGCCACGTAGCCTTCCGCGAGTGAGGAACCAGCGCCGCGCCCTCTCCTGCTCGGCCGGGCACACGGAGGTCTCCGCATGATCGGCGAATCGATGACCTGGCTACAGACGATCGTGCTCGGAATCGTCCAGGGGCTGACCGAGTTTCTTCCCGTGTCGTCGTCCGGTCACATGCGCATCGTCTCCGAGGTCTTCTTCGGGGAGGACGCCGGAGCATCGTTCACCGCGGTGACCCAGCTCGGCACCGAAGCCGCGGTGTTCGTGTACTTCGCCCGCGACATCTGGCGCATCGTCCGGGCCTGGTTCCGCGGGCTCGTGAACCGCGAGCGGCGCGCCGACCACGATTACAAGATGGGTTGGTACGTCATTCTCGGCACTATCCCCATCGGCATCCTCGGCATCGTCTTCAAGGACGACATCCGCACGGTTGCCCGCAACCTCTGGCTCGTCGCGACGATGCTCATCGTCTTCTCGATCGTGATCGCGGCAGCCGAGTACTTCGGCAAGCAGCGTCGCGGCGTCGAGCAGCTCACCCTCAAGGACGGTCTGATCATGGGGTCGGCGCAGGCGCTGGCGCTGATTCCCGGCGTCTCGCGCTCCGGCGGCACCATTTCGGCGGGCCTGTTCCTCGGCCTCACCCGAGAAGCCGCGGCCCGGTATTCGTTCCTGCTCGCGATTCCCGCGGTCGTCGCGTCGGGTCTGTTCAGCCTGCCCGACGCATTCGAGCCGGTCGGAGAGGGACTCAACGCATCCGGACCGCAGTTGCTCGTCGCTACCCTCATAGCGTTCGCTGTCGGTTACGCGGCCATCGCCTGGCTGCTCAGGTTCCTCGTCAACCACTCGATGTACTGGTTCGTCGGTTACCGCGTCGCGCTCGGCGTCGTGGTGCTCGGGCTACTCGGCACCGGCGTGATCTCTGCGACGTGATCGGCCGGTGACCCGCCGACTGTCTGCGGCGACGCCGCGTGGCGCGGCCTCTAGGCTGGATCCATGACGGTAATCCTGCTGCGCCACGGACGATCGACGGCCAACACCTCGCATGTCCTGGCCGGCCGTACCCCGGGTGTCGAACTCGACGAGGTCGGCCACATCCAGGCGAAGAATCTCGTCACCCGGCTGTCCGGGCTCGAGATCACCGAGATCGTGCGGTCGCCGCTGCTCCGGTGCCGGCAGACCGTGGAGCCGTTGAGCCACGACCGCGGACTGACCCCGGTGGTCGAGGATCGGCTCGCGGAGGTGGACTACGGCGGATGGACCGGCCGGGCCCTGAAGGACCTGCTGCAGGAGCCGCTGTGGAAAGTAGTTCAGCAGCACGCGTCGGCGGCGGTGTTCCCCGACGGTGAGGGCCTGGCCCAGGTGCAAGCCCGCGCGGTCGCGGCGATCCGCGAACACGACCGGCGCCTCGCCGACGCGCACGGCAAAGACGTCGTCTGGGTGGCCTGCACGCACGGCGACGTGATCAAGTCGATCCTCGCCGATGCGCTCGCCACCCACCTCGACGGATTCCAGCGGATCGTCGCGGAACCCGCGTCGATCTCCGTCGTCCGGTACACGGATACGCGACCGTTCGTGCTGCGCATCAACGACACCGGTTCGGACCTGTCCGGGCTCGCCGGGCCGTCCGCTCCCAAGTCGGTACCCGGCGGCGAGGTACCCGGCGGTGCTGCCGACGGCGACGAATCCGCAGGTGGAGAACCCGAAGGGAATACGGGCGGATAATGAGAATGTCCGGCATGGCAGAGTGGGTTGACTCGAGGAGGTGCGATGGCTCGCGCGATACACGTGTTTCGTACTCCGGACCGGTTCATCGCCGGCACCGTCGGTGAACCGGGGGACCGGGTGTTCTATCTGCAGGCCGTGCACGAGTCCCGGATTGTGAGCGTCCTGCTGGAAAAGCAGCAGGTGCAGATCCTGGCCGACAGGATGGGCCTGTTGCTCGAAGAGGTGCACCGCAGGTTCGGCACGGCGGTACCGGATGAACTGCCCGTCGACATCGATCCGCTGGTGACACCCATCGAAGCGGAATTCCGCGTGGGCACCATGGGCCTCGGCTGGGACTCCGACTCCGGGGCCGTGGTCGTGGAGTTGCTTGCCGTCACCGACACCGAACTCGACGAGTCCGTTGTCCTCGACGACACCGAGGAAGGCCCCGACGCCGTTCGGGTGTTCCTCACCCCGGTGCAGGCCCGCGAATTCGCCGCGCGCTCGGACATGGTGATCGCGGCAGGCCGCGCGCCGTGCCCGCTGTGTGGTGAGCCCATCGGCGGCGACGGCCACATCTGCATTCGCACCAACGGATACCTGCGTACTCCCGGTTTCGATCCGGCGTCCTGGTTCGGCGAGGAGAGCTGACGGTGACCCCCGTCGCCGACCTGCGCACCGTTCTGACCGAAGGTGAACTCACCGTCATCGGTCAGATCGCCCACGCCAGCAACGCGACGCTGGTGTGCGATGCGAGCTACGGCGGCACCGTCGTCCGCTGCGTCTACAAGCCCGTGCGCGGCGAACGGCCACTGTGGGATTTCCCGGACGGCACCCTCGCCGGCAGGGAGGTCGCGTCGTACCTGATCTGTGAGGCGCTCGGCTGGGGTGTCATCCCGCTCACGGTGCTTCGCGACGGTCCGTTCGGCCCGGGGATGGTGCAACGCTGGATCGACACCCGCGATCCATCCGACGGCCCGGCCGACCGGCTGGACGTGGTCGATCTCTACCCGGCCGGAGCTGTGCCCGAGGGATGGCTGCCGATCCTCCGGGCCCGCGACCTCGACGGTGACGACGTCCTGCTCATCCATGCCGACGACCCGCGCCTGCACCGGATGGCGGTGCTCGATCTCGTGCTCAACAATGCCGACCGCAAGGGCGGGCACGCCCTCGAAGGTGTCGACGGCAACGTCTACGGGATCGACCACGGCATCTGCCTGCACCGCGACGACAAGCTCCGGACGGTGCTGTGGGGGTGGGCCGGCGACCCCATCGACCCCGCACTGCTCACCGACCTCGACAAACTCGCGCGCCGCCTCGAAGGTGAATTCGCCGACGTGCTGCGCGAGTACATCACCGCCGACGAAGTCGAGGCGCTGCGCCGGCGAATCGAGGTCCTCCTCGAGCATCCCGTCATGCCCCGGCCGCTCGGCGAGCGCCGGATTCCGTGGCCTGCCTTCTGAGATCCTGACCGCCGGGTGCCCCGGCAGGGGCGTCGCGCCGCTCCACTACTCTCGTATCCATGCAGTCTTGGTCCGACGTCGCGATCCCGTCCGTCCCCGGTGAGGGGCCCCCGTTGCGGTTGTTCGACACCGCGGATCGTGCGGTGCGCCCCGTCACACCCGGCGCGACCGCGACGATGTACGTCTGCGGCATCACCCCGTACGACGCCACCCACCTCGGGCACGCAGCCACCTACCTGGCCTTCGACCTCGTCAATCGCATCTGGCGCGACGCCGGACACGACGTGCATTACGTGCAGAACGTCACCGACGTCGACGATCCGCTGTTCGAACGCGCGGAGCGCGACGGCGAGGACTGGATGGTCCTCGGAATGCGCGAGACCGCGCTCTTCCGCGAAGACATGGAAGCGCTCCGGGTGCTGCCGCCCCGCGACTACATCGGCGCCGTCGAATCGGTGAACGAGGTCGTCGAACTCGTCGAGAAGCTCGTCGCATCGGGCGCCGCCTACACGGTCGACGATCCCGAGTTCCCCGACGTGTACTTCCGGGTGGACGCCACCGAGCAGTTCGGATACGAATCCGGGTACGACCACGACACGATGATGCGGTTCTTCGCCGAGCGCGGCGGCGATCCCGACCGTTCGGGCAAGCGCAATCCGCTCGACGCGCTGCTGTGGCGCGCGCAGCGGCCGGGAGAGCCGGCGTGGCCGTCTCCGTTCGGTGACGGCCGCCCGGGCTGGCACATCGAGTGCGCGGCGATCGCCCTCAATCGCATCGGCAGTGGTTTCGACGTGCAGGGTGGCGGCAGCGACCTGATCTTCCCGCACCACGAGTTCTCCTCCGCACACGCCGAAGCCGTCACCGGTGATCGGCGTTTCGCGCGGCACTACGTCCACACCGGCATGATCGGTCTCGACGGCGAGAAGATGTCCAAGTCGCGCGGCAACCTCGTGTTCGTCTCCAAGCTGCGGGTGCAGGGCGTCGACCCCTCCGCGATCCGCCTCGGGCTGCTCTCCGGGCACTACCGCACCGATCGGGCCTGGACCGACGAGGTGCTTTCCGACGCGCACACCCGGCTCGCGCTGTGGCGTCAGGCGGCGGCACTGAAGTCGGCGCAGTCCGCCGACGACACGATCGCGCGGCTGCGCCAGCATCTCGCCGACGATCTCGACACCCCGAAGGCTCTTGCGGCCCTTGATGGTTGGGCTCGGTTCGCGGTCGAGCAGGGTGGCGACGATGCGTCGGCGCCCGGCCTGTTCGCGGACGCGGTCGATGCGCTGCTGGGTGTTCCTCTGCGGTAGTACCGGCATGGCCGAGCAGGGCGCGGCACACTGGGCCGATGAGGTTGTTGCTGCTGGCCGACACCCACGTCCCCGCGCGGGCGCGCGGGCTTCCCGCGGTCGTGTGGGACGAGGTGGATCGTGCCGACATCGTCGTCCACGCGGGTGACTGGATCGGCGTCGGACTGCTCGATGCCCTCGAAGAACGTGCACGGCGCCTGGTCGCATGCTGGGGGAACAACGACGGACCCGCCCTGCGGGAGCGGCTTCCGGAGGTCGCGCGGGTGACGCTCGACGGGCTTCGTCTCGCGGTGGTGCACGAGACCGGCGCCTCGGCGGGCCGGGACAAGCGCATGGAGGCGGCGTATCCCGACACGGATGTGCTGGTGTTCGGTCACTCCCACATCCCGTGGGACACCACAGCTCCCGGCGGTCTGCGCCTGCTCAATCCGGGTTCGCCCACGGATCGGCGTCGGCAGCCACACTGCACGTACATGACGGCGACGATCGACAGCGGTGCGCTGGGCGAGGTCGAACTGCATCGGCTCCCGGTCAGGGAAGCCGGATCGGGTAGCTGGTGATCAGTCGCGTCGGTCGGTCATGTACCGGACCACTTCGAGGAGTTCGTCGACGTTCTCGGGCGGTGTCTCGCTCGTTTCTCCCGACATCGCAGCGTTGTAGTACAGGCCGTCGCCGATCAGCATCACCGCTCGGGCGACGGCGGGGTCCGCGAGCGCGTCGGTGAGAACGTCCAGCCAGCCCTGGCGAATGCGGTGCAGTGCCTGCCGGGCGCGTTCGTTCGCGCCCTGGCTCAGACGCGTGGTCGCGATGATGGCTCGGTCGATGGGGGTGTCGGCGTACACCGAGGTGTGAATGTAGTACGCCGCAGGACCTTCCGGGGCTGTGCGCATGAGTTCGGCGTCATCGGCGGCGAGCTGTTCGACATGTTCGGCAAGACCCTCGATCAGGGCTGCTTTCGACGGGAAGTGATAGAGCAGGCCGCCTTTGGAGACGCCGGCGGCGGCCGCCACCGCGTCGAGGGTGGCGGCTCGTTCACCCTGTTCGAGGAGGACCGACACGAATGCGTCCACAAGTTTGGTGCGGGCGGCAGGTGGGGGTGGCACCAGGCGATCCTACGACCATCGTTACTGTACCGTCCAGCTGGTACAGTAACGAAGGTTCCGGCCTTGACTTCGAAAGCACGAGATCCATGTCCACCACCCCTGTTTCCCCGCCCGACCTCTCACCGAGCGCCAAGGCCGGTCCTCGTGACTGGGCCGCTCTCGCGGTGCTCATGCTGCCGGTGCTGCTTGTCTCGGTGGACAACACCGTCCTGGCCTTCGCGTTGCCCGAGATCTCGTCGGCACTGCAGCCCACCGGAGCGCAGCAGTTGTGGATCATCGATATCTACCCGCTGGTGCTCGCCGGTCTGCTCGTCGCGATGGGCAGCCTCGGTGACCGGATCGGGCGCCGACGCCTGTTGCTCATCGGCTCGACGGGATTCGCCGCCGTCTCCGTTGCGGCCGCCTATGCACCGTCCGCCGAACTGCTGATCGTCGCCCGCGGTGCGCTCGGTTTCTTCGGCGCGATGCTCATGCCGTCCACGCTGTCGTTGTTGCGCAACATCTTCCTCGACGGTGACCAGCGACGCTTCGCCATCGCGATCTGGGCGTCGTGCTTCGCGGCCGGCGCCGCACTGGGTCCGATCGTGGGCGGATTCCTGCTCGAGCACGCGTGGTGGGGCTCGGTCTTCCTGCTCGCCGTGCCCGTCTTGATTCCGTTGCTCGTGCTCGCACCGATGTTCGTTCCCGAGTCGAAGGACCCGAATCCCGGCCGGGTCGACGTGGTGAGCATCGGACTGTCCATGCTCGCGTTGGCGCCGCTGGTCTATGCGATCAAGCGCCTCGCCGGCGACGGGATGGGTCTCGCCGCGCTCGTTCCCGCGGTGGTGGGCGTGCTCGCGCTGGTGCTCTTCGTCCGGCGGCAACTGCGCCGGAGCGATCCGATGCTCGACGTCCGGCTGTTTCGGGTGACGGCCTTCTCGGGCGCCGTCATCGTCAACCTGCTGTCGGTGTTCTCGCTGGTGGGTTTCCTGTTTTTCGTCTCGCAGCACCTGCAGCTCGTCATCGGGCACAGCCCGATGCAAGCCGGGATCGCTCTCGTTCCGGGACTGGCCGTCATGGTCGTCGCCGGGATGTCGGTGGTGCTGCTGGTGCGGTGGATCCGGCCGTCGACGATCATCGTTGCGGCCCTTCTGCTGTCCGCAATCGGTTACGGGCTCGTGTTCCTGACGGCCTCGCCGTCTGCCGTCACACCGATCATCGTCGCGTTCGCCGTGCTCGGTGCGGGCATCGGTGCGGCGGAGACGCTTTCGAACGACCTGATCGTCTCGAGCGTGCCTCCGACGAAGGCCGGCGCGGCCTCGGCGGTGTCGGAAACCGCGTACGAGATGGGTGCCGTGCTCGGAACCGCCGTACTCGGCTCGATTCTCACGGCGTCGTACACGTCCCACTTCACCGTCCCCGCCGGGATCGATGCGGCGCAGGCGGCGGCCGCGCAACAAACTCTCGGCGGCGCGCACGCGGTGGCCGAGACACTGCCCGCAGTGCAGGCCGACGCCCTCCTGGCCGCCGCCGGATCCGCGTTCGACAGTGGAGTGGCGATCACGTCGGCGATCGGAGCCGCACTGATGGTCGTGTCCGCGCTCGTCGCCTGGCGCATGCTGCGTCCGCAGCAGGTCGGGAACGTCCAGGACCGGCTTCCCTCGCATGAACCGTAGGCGCCGAACACTCGCGGTTACTTATTACTCCGCGTCACGTTAATCTGGGCGCCATGCGTACTTCCAGTGCTGCGCGACATCGGGGGAGAACATGATCAGTCGTGTCGTCACCAACGGACCGACCCGGCTCCACGTCGTGGAGGAAGGCAACCCGGACGGGCCGACTCTCGTCCTCGTCCACGGCTGGCCCGATACGCACGCTCTGTGGGATCGGGTGACGCCGCTGCTCGCCGACACCTTCCGGATCGTGCGCTTCGACAATCGCGGCGCCGGGAAGTCCACCGTCCCCGATGCGGTGGAGGACTACCGACTCGAGCACCTCGCCGCCGACCTGTTCGCGGTGATCGACGCGGTCAGCCCGGACGAACCGGTCCACCTGCTCGGTCATGACTGGGGTGCGGTCCTGTGCTGGGAAGCCGTGTGCGAGCCGATCGCCACGGGACGGATCGCGTCGTACACCTCGGTATCGGGGCCGAACCTGGACCATCTGGGCCTGTGGATGCGCCGGCGGGCAGGGGAGTTGCGGCTCCTCGGACCCGGCGAGCAGGCGCTGGCCTCGTCCTACACCCTGTTGTTCCAGATCCCCGGAGTGCCGGCGCTCGTGCTGCGGGCAGGGTTCGCCCGGCGCTGGCCTGCCTTCGTCGGATTCTTCGACCGGACGGACCCGGCGGCGATCGGGCCGGTCGCGCCGACCCTGCCCGACGACATGGCGCACGGACTGAAGTTGTATCGCGCCAATCTGCGCCGGCGGCTCGCCGGTCCGCGTGAGCGACGGACCGAGGTTCCCGTCCAGCTGGTCCTGAATCTGCGGGACCGGGCGGTGCGGCCGGTCGGGTACGAAGACACCGACAGATGGGTGACCGATCTGCGCGTGCACCCGCTGGATGCGGGCCACTGGTCACCTCGTTCGCATCCCGCGGAACTCGCCGACGCGACCACCCGGTTCGTGCGGGACGTCGAGGCCGCTGTCCGTCCGTAGCGGCCAGGACCCGGACGCTCAGGGTCCGACGGGATAACCGCTGGTGATCGCCACCCGGTTCCACGCGTTCATCACGACCGCGAGCCAGCCGACTGCGGACGCCTGCGCGGGCGTGAGCGACCCGTCGTCCCAGGTGTGTGCGTCCGGCACCGGCAACCGCGTGACCTGTTCGGCCAGCGCGAGGGCCGCGCGCTCCTGGGATGTGAAGTACTGCGACTCCCACCACGCGGCCACCACCGCCAGCCGGTCGCCGGTCTCGCCCTTCTCGACGGCGTCGCGGGTGTGCATGCGCAGACAGAACGCGCACCCGTTGATCTGTGAAATCCGGATCTTGACCAGTTCTGCGAGCAACGGGTCCAGCTCGGCCTGCCGGACTGCTTCTTCGGCCTGCTCGTTGAGACTCACCAGTTGCTTGTATGCGGCGGGGTGTTGCTTCCCGAGGTTGACGACGCTCATCCGGCTTCCCTTCGAAGGTTGGAGGCAGAACAAGTCTGTCAACGACGGTCGCGTTCCATCAGGGATCGGCGCGTTCCGGTGCTCGTCGTTTGCGCGCCGGTCCGAGCGCAGTGTCGGGGTCTCACCCAGTGTCGGGGTAGGTCACGACACCGTCGGCACCGACCTTCGGTACAGCCCCCCACCCGCCGAGGACGTGTTGCCTCGGTGCCGCGCCGGTCATCAGGTGCACCACCGTCCATCCCCGCGCGGTCAACGTGTTGGCGATCAGAAGGCGGTGGCAACGCCACGGCATGGGCTCGGCGCACATGATCGCGACCCGGTGGTCGTGGGCGAGGTCGCTCAGATGCGCCAGCCCCGTCTCGAACGCGGGGGTGAGCGTGTAGTCGGCGTAGTTCTTGAAACTCGTGTTCCGCCACCCGGCGTTGATCCGCGTGGCGATGTCCTTCTGCTTCGGTCGCCGGCCACCGAGTTCGGTCAGGTGCAGGTATCCGATTTCTGCATCGCCGAGCCATGACGTCATCGCGTCGGCGTCGACGTGCGGACTGCGGCGCGAACCGGGCATCTTGCGTACGTCGGCTACCAGGTCGATGTCCGCGGTCGCAAGCGTGTCGAGCAGGACGGAGGGTGGGCATGTCCAGTGCCCGATCGTCCACAGGGTGCCGGGTTCGCCGCTCATAGCCGGTTCCCTAGGCCTGGTGTGAACCCGGGGCCAGGAGTTCGGCGAGACTCAGCGGCGCAGCGCCGGTCAGCTGCTCGACCGCGTCGGTCACCGCGGCGAGCTCACCGGCGGCGATCGCCGTGTACGTCGAGACCCACGCGTCGAGTTGCCACGCGGGGGCCTTGTACTTGCGACGCGAGGCGTACGCCTGCTCGACCGTTTCCTCCTCGTACGTGGTCGCCCGCCCCGTCACGTCGGTGATCGTGCGCGCGACCTCGCTCAGCGTCATCGCTTCCGGACCGGTCAGGTCATAGGTCCGGCCGGCATGAGCATCGACCCCCGCGAGCACGGCGGCGGCGCTGCGCGCGATGTCCGCTCGTGCCACAGCGCCCACCCGGCCGTCCCCGGCCGGGCCGCGAATCACTCCGTCCTCGTCTGCGAGCGTGGGCAGGAAGTCGAGGTAGAGGGAGTCCCGCAGAAATGTCCATGCCATCCCGGACTCGCGCAGGTACTGCTCGGTGGCCCAATGGTCGCGGGCGAGCGTGAAGGTCGCGTCGGGGGCGGCCCCGAGATACGACGTGTAGACCACGTGCCGCACCCCGGCGGCAGCCGCGGCGTCGACGAAGGTGCGGTGCTGTGTGAGACGGTCCGCGCTCTCGGATGCCGAGACCATGAACAGCACGTCCGCCCCGCGTAACGCGGCGGTCGCGGCCTCGAGGTCGCCGTAGGACGCCTGCACGACGTCGCGGGCTCCGGTCGGCGCGCGCGCAGGATCGCGTACCACCAGACGCATGCGGGTCCCGGTCTCGTCGAGGTGGGCGGCGACAGCGCGGCCGATGTTGCCGGTGGATCCGGTAACCGCGATACGGGTGCTGGCCATGGCAGTGTCCTCTCGCGCCGCAGTCCTCTCGCGCCGCATTGTCCAGACAGCGGCCGGGGCGTGGCCTTCGGCGGGTGAGCCGGCGATCTCTCCCGCAACCGTCACACACTACGAGCCGGCAGGAGGTGCTTACGGAGAGCGAATGCTCATCCTTCGGCCCGGGACGGTGTTAGCTTGACGGCATGTCGTTGCCCGAACCACGGTCGCAGGGGGGCGAGCCGGGAGGCCACAAGGGCGCAGAACCCCACGGCGGCTCCTTGGCGGGCAAACTCAACTGGCTGCGCGCAGGTGTACTGGGCGCGAACGACGGCATCGTCTCGACCGCAGGACTGGTCGTCGGCGTCGCGGCAGCTACGACGACGGAACAGACCATTCTGACCGCCGGTGTCGCCGGTCTCGCGGCGGGAGCCGTGTCGATGGCACTCGGTGAATACGTCTCGGTGAGCACTCAGCGCGACACCGAACAGGCCGCATTGGTCGCGGAACGGCGCGAGCTCGAGGTGATGCCGGAAGCCGAACTGGCCGAGCTGGAGGATCTGCTCGAGAGTTGGGGGCTCTCGGAGAGCACGGCCCGGACCGCGGCCGAGGAGATGACCGCCCGGGATCCGCTCGCTGCGCACGCGCAGGTGGAACTGAGGATCGACCCGACCGAACTGGCCAATCCGTGGCTCGCCGCGCTGTCGTCGGCGGTGTCGTTCACGCTCGGGGCGCTCGTGCCGCTGCTGGTCATCGTGCTCGCGCCGGACGGGGTGCGGATTCCGGTGACGTTCGCGTCCGTGCTCGTCGCGCTGGCGATCACCGGGTCGACGAGTGCGTGGCTCGGGGGAGCCCGGCGCGGACGAGCCGTGGTGCGCGTCGTGCTCGGGGGCGCACTGGCAATGGTGGTGACGTACGCAATCGGGCAGATCTTCGACGTAGCGGTCTAGGCCCGACGAAAACGATCCGGCCCGCCCTGCGAAAGGGCGGGCCGGATCGGCCGGGTGGTCCAGGACCGGGAGTCCTGTGAGGTTACGGCTGCAGCAGCACGTTCAGGCCGCGCTCGAAGTCGGCGACCCGCCGCTGCAGGGCGTGGTGACCGCCGTTGACCAGTTCGGAGACCCGAACGATTCCGGCCGTGTCCGCGACCTCGTTGAGATTGCGCGAGGTCCAGTACCAGGCAGCGGTGGTGAAAGCGTTTTCCCCGGTGGCCAGCAGTTCGGGGTGCGAAACGAAGTCCACCCCGGTGTGCTCACTCAGCTTCTGGTAGTTGTGGCGACCCGTGACCTGGATGGCGCCGCGGCCCTTGTACCGCTCGCCGTCTCCCGGCTGGGTATTACCGAGGTCGGCGCGGCCCTCGTAGGCGCGACCGGATGCGTACTCCTCGAACGTGCGGAACGAATCGGACTCGACGGCGAGCTGCGCGATGAACGCCGCCTGACGAACCGGGTTGTCGATACCGTTGCGAACCATCGCATCGTTCAACGGGGCGATGACTTCGTTGATCTTCTCGGGCGGGACGCCCGGCACGATGCGCGCCAGCTCGTCGGGGGTGACCACAGGCGGCGGAGGAGCCGGGGCGGGCTCGGCCACAGGCTCGACCGCTTGCTCGGTTTCCCCGGAGGTTTCCTCGGAGGATTCCTCGGGTTCGACGGTGGTATTGTCCACCTTCGACCATCCCGAGCCGGTGAGCGCGTCGATGTCGAGCGCCTTGAGCAGGTTGCCGGGCTCCTGGTAGCGGGTGGCCGCAGAGGTGACCGGATTGGCGTTGGCGGTGGCGGTACCGAATCCGACACCGGCGGTGATGACGGCAGTGGCGGCGATGGCGCACTTGATACGGCGCGAGGGTGAAACAGGCATGAGTCGTGCTCCAAGATTCGGCCGAAAGCTGGGGCTCGGCCCTTTCAAAACGGGACCGCTGGCGTTACCGAAAGGAGATGTTTAATTTCCGTTCCAGCGGTTTTTATGTCACAACCAGGTAACGCCGCAGCTAGGGGGCGTTTCAAGGCATCGTGCCGAAGGCCATTTCAGCCCCGGGGACGTGACAGCCGTCGCAGCCGACCGCGATTCGTCGCCGCCGGAACCGCCCGGAGCGGCCGCTCGAGGTTGCCGCCGCAACGCCGAACCCGTCGTGTCCGGCGCGCCCGGACAACCCGCGTATTCGATCCGAAGTTGTTCTGCCGCACTGTAATTCGTCTGGGTTCTATGGAAGTCCGAGCGCCGGGTTCGGTTCGTTCGCAGACTGGGCCTCGACGCGCTTCGTGCTGTCGTCCCGCCCTGCCCGAAATCGGGTGCGGAAGCCGCTTTTCGGGGGGTCGTCGTGACCTTTTCGTGCCCGAGGACACAGCGGCGTGAAGGGGGCCGTGACCTGCGGTTGATCTTCGCAGGTGCGTTGCCGGACGCATTCGACGCACCCGTGCGGGTTCATTGGTCCGGTGTTTTTCGGGGACCGGCCAGGACGGTGGCGCCGCCGTCTTGTTGCTAGACTACCGTCCGGTAGGTAGGCTGATTCGCATGCGCAGTTCCCGTGCAATCGAAATAGCCGACCTGGCCAAGTCCTACGGCGCTCGGAGGAACCGATGACCGACGGAACCGACACCCGCACGCAAATCATGGCCGCTTTCGCCGACCAGCTCGCCGGCACCGGCTACGCCGGGATCTCCCTCGTCGGCGTGGCCGGCACCGTCGGAATCAGGAAGCCGTCGATCTACCATCACTTCCCCGGTGGGAAGGAAGACCTGTATCGGGCGGTCGCCCGCGAATTCATCGGCAACCTGCACCTCCGTATCCGGAAGGCAGTCGACACCGAGGGATCTCTGGACGACCGCCTGACCGCACTCGCGGTCGCCTGTTCGGAAGACCACGGGTCCTCCATCTCGTTCGAACAGCGCATCTACGATGCCCTCGACCAGGTGAGCGACACGACTCGCGACGAGATCTCCGCGCTCTACGTCCGCGAGGTGCTCAGTCCCGTGGTCGTACTGTTCGAGGGGGCCGTGACCGGAGACGAACTCACCGGCGACCCGCAGTTCCTGATGAATGCGTTCCTCCATCTGGCCCGCGCGACGGACTTGGCCGGAGGAGCCGACAATGCACGCCGGATCACGGAGTTGTTCCTGAACGGCGCGCGACCCCGCGCCCGCCCCATGTAAGAGCCCTGTCGGTGTGCGCGCGAGGTGGCTGCGCACGGGGAGCCGAACGCGGAGGTGGTGCGGACACGTGGTTCGGACGGCCCGGTCGTCCCCTGACGGTTCGCCGGTGAGTGGACCGAGAGCTGGGAGGAAGTATCAGGAGATCGGTGCGGGACACTGGCCCGTCTGCTCGCCGATCGAGTTGATTTCGGCGTTGGAACGAGGATCGCCCGCATAGTTGATCTGATTCGTGCAGCGGTCGTCGGGCACAGCGTTGGGGTCGGGTGCGATCTCACCCGACGGGTATCGGCACACGATTCCGTCGCAGACCGGCGCATTCGCGGCGCGTTCACCTTCGAGCACACGGTCGTGTACCGACTGGCAGTAGTCGGTGTATCCGGTGACGGTGCCGTCCGACCAATAGGTTTCGATCGGGCCGAGACCGGTCTGACAATCGACGATGTAGGCCTCCGTGTCGGACACCGGTGGTTCCGATGCGGGCGCCGGCACCTGCGTCGACGGTTCGGCCGTGTCCCACACCGGAGTGGAGGTGGCCGGCGGGGCCGACGGCGGCGGGGGATCGACCGTTGTGGCGACGTCGACGCTCGTGGTGCGCGAAGTGGCCGGTTGCGGCGGATTCGCGGCGTCGTCGGCACCGCAACCCGCAAGTACGGCACAAACGCAGGCGATTACCGCCAGACGCGCAGTGTTCGACATACCACCTACGTCGCCCCGGCCGAAAGAGCCGTTACCACGTTGGCTCGGCGGTCATCCCACCGAGCTGCTTCGGACACGACCCCGGAGGCAGCATCGCGATGAAAAGGCGTCTCCCTCTCCATGAGCCCGGGACTCGGGGACGCAGCAGCGTCCCGGCGACGCGGCAGCCGAGAATGTATCTGCTGAGTGCGCACAGCTACCCGAACCGACCCTCCCGGTTGGCTCGTCGAGTAATGGTTACTCTCGGAAGATGGCTGCGAACCCGGATTTCACCCTCAGCGGCACGAGCACGGCGGTGCCCGGTCTCGAGAGCACCTTCGTCGACGAGTTCGGCGACCTCACGGTGCCGTGGAAGGGTGCACAGGCTCCTGACCCCGCACTGCTTGTGCTCAACGAGCAACTGGCAGCCGAACTTCGGCTCGACGCCGTGGTGCTGCGCAGCGAAGAGGGCGTCGGTGTGCTGTCCGGATCGGCTGTTCCCGACAGAGCCGCGCCGGTGGCGATGGCATATGCGGGTCACCAGTTCGGCGGTTATGCCCCGCTCCTCGGAGACGGACGCGCCCTGCTGCTCGGTGAACTCGCGGGCCAAGGCGGGCGGCGAGTCGATCTGCATCTCAAGGGCTCGGGGCCGACTCCGTTCTCCCGCGGCGGTGACGGGTTCGCCGTCGTCGGCCCGATGCTGCGCGAATACCTGGTCAGCGAGGCGATGTACGCGCTCGGCATTCCCACGACGCGAGCTCTCTCTGTGGTTGCCACCGGCACACACGTGCCCCGAAACGGACTCGAGCCCGGGGCTGTGCTCGCCCGGATCGCCGCGAGCCACCTCAGGGTCGGGACCTTCGAGTTCGCCGTGCGTCGGGGCGAGGTGCTGCCGCGCCTCGCCGAGTACGCGATCGGCCGCCATTATCCGGAGCTCACCGAACGGCCCGCGACGGGCGACGACAACCGCTATCTGCGGTTTTTCGAGGCCGTGGTCGAGGCGCAGGCGTCACTGGTGGCGAAGTGGATGCTCACCGGTTTCGTGCACGGAGTGATGAACACCGACAACACGACTATCTCCGGGGAGACGATCGATTACGGTCCGTGCGCTTTTCTCGACGCGTTCGACCCGGCCGCGGTGTTCAGTTCGATCGATCATGCGGGCCGCTATGCGTTCGGTAACCAGCCCGCGGTCCTGAAATGGAATCTGGCGCGGTTCGCCGAAACGCTGCTGCCCTTGATGGCGTCCACCCCGGACGATGCGATTACCGCCGCGACGGGCGTGCTCGACACCTTCGACGAGCGTTACGACGCCCACTACACGGCGGGGATCGCAGCGAAACTCGGCGTCGCCGGCACCCACATCGACCGGGCGCTGGTCGACGACCTGCTGTCGTTGATGGAAGAATCGGGCGCCGACTGGACGGGGACCTTCCGTGCTCTCGCCGAAGAACTGCGCGGGCACTCCGCGTCTCTCGACGGCCTCCTGCCCCGGACGGCTATCGGCCCCTGGCTGGAACGCTGGAACGAGGTCCTGGCGCAACAGGGCAGGGGACCGGCGGCCACCGCGGACGCGATGGACGAGGTCAATCCGCTCTACATCCCCCGAAATCACCAGGTCGATGCTGCTCTCCGCGCCGCCACCGACGGAGACCTCTCGCCCTTCACGACGTTGCTCGAGGTCGTGACGCATCCGTTCGGCCGGCGCGACGAATGGTCGGACTACGCCGCTCCCGCACCACGGCAGTTCACCGAGTCTTTTCAGACCTTCTGCGGGACCTGATACGGCAGCTTTCGGGGAAGACGGCGGTCAGCTTTCGACAACGGTGCCGCAGATACCGCATTCTTCGAACTCCTGGCGATTCCACCGCGCGACCGGGATGAAGAACAGGGTGAACTGCTTGTACACGCGCAGCCTTCTCCACTGGGTTGTGTTGTGGCAGCGCGGGCACGTGCGAGTGTGCCCCTCGCCGAGGTACTGCCGTTTGGTGCCGTAGCCGAAGAGAAAGAACATCGCGTCAGCATAGGCCGATACACTCCCTCTGTGACCGAGGCGACGACCTACAAGTCCGACCTGATCTACCAACTCCAGAGCCTCCGTGAATCGGTTCTGTGGAAACTGGAAGGCCTGTCGGAGTACGACCTCCGCCGTCCGCTGACGCCGACGGGCACGAACCTGCTTGGACTGGTAAAGCATTTGGCGAGTTGCGAATTCGGCTATTTCGGTGAGGCATTCGCACGACGGCCTCCCGTGGACTTTCCGTGGTTACATCCCGACGCTCCGGAGAACGCCGACATGTGGGCGACGCCCGCCGAGTCGAAGCAGTTCATCGTCGACGACCTCTACCGTCGCTCCTGGGAACACGCCGCGCAGACTTTCGACGAATGCGACCTGGATTCGACCGGGCGCGTCCCATGGTGGAGGGATGCACGTATCACCTTGCACCAGGCTCTGATGCGCATGATCATCGAGACTGCGCGGCATGCCGGACATGCCGACATCGTCAGGGAGACCATCGACGGATCCGCGGGATTGTCGGAACGTGTCGACAGCCTCCCTTACACGAACGGCGCCCGATGGCGCGCACACGTCGCACAGGTTCAGGCCGCGGCCGACGCGTTCCGCTGAGTTGGCGGGCACCCGGAATACCGTCGCCCGAGATGCCGTGTCAGCGGGGGTTCGCGATGACGCGGTTCAGGGCGGTGGTCACCGGCTTCGGTGTCACGGTAGTGAGTGCTGCGAGCGACTTCGTCAGCAGCGATCCCGCGACCACACTGCGGTCGCCTCTCATCAGCGCCTCGTACCCGTCTTTCGCGACGACGGAGGGGTCGTCCTTGGGAGCCTTGCCCATCACGGTGTCGAGCAGACCCGCGCGGGCGAAGAACTGGGTGTCGGTGGCTCCGGGCAGCATCGCCGTGACGGTCACACCGCTGTCGCGCAGTTCGTTGCGCACTCCCTCCGCGAAGGACTGCACGAATGCTTTCGACGCGTTGTACACCGCCTGGTACGGACCGGGCATCTTCGACACCGCCGACGAGGTGATCAGAACACGACCCTCCCCGGCGCGCACCATGTCGGCCAGCACCAGACGCGCGAGATGCACTGTCGAGCGCACGTCCAGGTCGACCACCGACAGCAGATCCTCGAGGTCCGCGTCCACGAATGCGCCCCCCACCCCGGCCCCCGCGTTGAGTGCTGCGGCCGACAGCGGCCGCCCGTCGGCGACGACCGCATCGTAGAGCGCGCGCACTCCGTCCTCGGTGCGCAGATCGACCTGGACCGGGTTCACCGAGACGCCCCGCCTCCGCAATTCGCCGGCGGCGTCGTGGATCGCTTCCGACGAGGCGGCGACCGTCAGGTCGTAACCGTTCTCGGCAAACAGATTCGCCAGCTCGAATCCGATACCTCGCGAAGCGCCGGTCACCAGCGCCAACGGACGAGTTCCAGCCATGACTTCCTCCTCGAGTCGTGACGTGCTGTGCACGTGTGATGCGGTCGGGTACCCCTGAACCGCGTCCTCGAACGACTGCGATTCTCCGAAGAAGGCCGTTTGCGCCGGGGTGCTCGGGGTAGGCCGGGTTTGCCCCATCCCGTGGACAGCCCCTACCCCGCAGACAGGAGCCTTCGTGTCCGTGAACTCCTCTTCGACGAGCGATCCCCGCGACAGGTTGGAGGACGCCGCCCGGCGCGTGTTCGGATGGGAGACACTGCACCCCGAACAACTCGACGCGATGGTGCCGCTCCTCGACGGTCGTGATGTTCTCGCGGTGCTGGCCACGGGTTACGGCAAGTCCGCGATCTACCAGATCCCGTCGTTGCTGCTTCCGGGAGTGACCGTGATCGTGTCTCCGCTGATCGCGTTGCAGAACGATCAGATCGCCTTCCTGGACTCCACGAGCGCCCCGAAGGCAATGGCGATCAATTCCAAGCAACGTGCGGCGGAGAACGAGTCCAACTGGCAGGCGGTGAGCCGGCACGAAGCGGGTTACGTCTTCGTCTCGCCCGAGCAACTCGCGAAGGACGAGGTGATCGAGCGCCTCGGCGACGTGCGCGTCGCACTGATGGTGGTCGACGAAGCGCACTGTGTCTCCGTGTGGGGCAGCGACTTCCGGCCGGACTATCTGCGGCTCGCCGATGCGCTCGAGCGTCTCGGACGACCGCCCGTGGCGGCCCTCACCGCCACGGCCTCGCCCCCGGTCCGCGACGACATCGTCGGTGCGCTGCGCTTGCGCGACCCGGTCGTGGTGGCCGGCGGATTCGACAGACCGAACCTCGATATCGCGGTGCACCGCCACATCGAGGACGCGGAGAAACGTCGCGCGGTCATCGACGAGGTGGTGTCCCTCGAGGGGCCCGGCATCGTGTACGCGGCTACGCGCAAGGACACCGAGCGCTACGCGGAGAGTCTCGCCGAACGCGGCATCCGCGCCTGTGCCTATCACGCCGGCATGCCCGCACAGCAGCGCCACGACGTGCACGAACGATTCCTCGACGGCACCTGCGAGGGGGTGGTGGCGACCTCTGCGTTCGGCATGGGGATCGACAAGCCTGACGTTCGGTTCGTCGTCCACGCGTCCGTGCCCGACTCGATCGACTCCTACTACCAGCAGATCGGACGTGCGGGCCGGGACGGGGAGCGAGCGACCGTCTCGATGTTCTACCGGACGGAGGATCTTTCCCTCGCCACCTTCTTCACCACGCACTCGCCGGACGACGACTTGATCTCGCGGGTGTTCGCCGTGGTTCGCGCATCGGGCCCTGTGCGGCTCGGACGGATACGCGAGGAACTCGGTGACCGAGGGCGGCGGCTCGCGAACGCGGCGAACCTCCTGGAGCGGGCCGGTGTGATCGTCGGAGGTCGCCGTGGGTTCATCGCTGCCGATCTCACTGCGCGCCGGGCACTCGAGCGTGCGAGGGACGCCGCGGAAGCCGGCGAACGCTTCGACCGGTCACGTGTCGAGATGATGCGTGGCTACGCGGAGACACGTGGTTGCCGTCGGCAATTCCTGCTGGGCTACTTCGGCGAGACAATCCCCGACCCCTGCGGTACGTGTGACAACTGCGTGGCCGGGGTCGTGCCGGACCTTGCACCGGACGCCGGATCGACCATCGCCGGCGAACCGCTCTCGCCGGAGACGCCCGTCGTCCATGAGCACTGGGGCCGGGGCGTGGTGCTGAGTGCCCAGCACGACCGCGTCACCGTTCTGTTCGACACCGAGGGATACCGCACGTTGTCGCTGGATGTGGTGGACGAATCCGGAGTGCTGACGGTCGCCGAACCGTGAGCACCCCGAAACTCACGGGCCGGGGCGCGTACGGGTGTCAGGCTCCGGGCTCCACCCCGCGATCGGGTGCGCTCATGTCGCCGGTTTCCGGTGTGCCGTCGGCGAGTTCGTAGCGCAGATAGACGGTGCCCTTCGGATCGGCGACCGGTGGCGCGAGGAGGGTGAGGTTCGTGGGCACCCCGCCGCCGTCGAACAGCTTCTTCCCGACCCCCAGCACGATCGGGTGCACCCAGAGGTCGAGGCGGTCGTAGAGTTTTTCGCGCAGGAGGGTCTGCACCAGATTCAGGCTTCCGACGACCTTGATGTGCTCGTGCCGGTCGCGGACCTCGCGCACCGCGGCGACCAGATCGGGCCCAAGCTTCGTGGACCCCGCCCACGACAGGTCGGGGTTGCCGCGGGAAGCCACATACTTCGGAACCGAATTGAACAAGGTGGCGATCTCGCTGTCCTCACCGCCTTTCTGGTGGGGCCAGTATGCGGCGAACACGTCATAGGTTCGACGACCGAGAAGGAGTGCGTCCGTGCCCTCGTACGCGGCACCGATCTGCGCTCCGGTCACCGCGTCGAGCAGGGGTGCTTGCCAGCCGCCGAACGGGAATCCTTCCGGGTCCTCCTCGGGGCCGCCGGGCGCTTGCCCGACGAGGTCGAGCGTGGTGAACAGTTCGATCTCGATGAGGCCCATGCCCCCACCTCCCCGTCGTAGTTCCTCGGTCGAAGAAGTAGACCGTGCCGGGCAGGCATACTCATCGCACACTCGGCATCTTCTTCTATCGGTGCAGCCGAAGCGCCGGAACGGCACTTGCCTCTCACGTATTCTCGGCCGATGGGACTACTCCGGTACTCCATCAACATCACTCTGGACGGATGCTGCGATCATCGCGCGGTGCCTGCGGAGGAAGAGTTGCAGGGGTTGCACCGCCACCACACCGCGAACCTCGAGCGGGCCGACGCGCTGCTCTTCGGCCGCGTGACGTACGAACTCATGGAGTCGGCGTGGCGATTGTCGCCGTCGTCGGCAGAGAATCCCGAATGGACGGACCCGTTCGCCCGGACGATCGACGCAGCGAAGAAGTACGTCGTGTCGAGCACGCTCCCGAGTGTCGACTGGAACGCGGAACTCGTACAGGGGGACCTGGCCGAGGCGGTGCGGAAACTCAAGCAGGAAGCGCCCAACGGTCTGTTCGTCGGAGGCGTGCGACTCCCGTTGGCGTTGGCCGAACTGGGGCTGATCGACGAGTACGAGTTCGTGGTGCAGCCCAGGGTCGCCGGCCACGGACCGACGTTGTTCGCGGGGTTGTCGAAGCCCCTCGAATTGCGCTTCCTGGACCGGCACGAATTCGGTGCGGGCACCGTGGCAATGCGATACGAACCGCGCCGGTAACCCTCGAGGGGTGCATTGCTCGACACAACCTGCGATCCTGTGCCGTGACCCGTTCGAGTTGCTCGGGTCGTCCGGCGAACAACCCTGATTGCGGTGAACGATGGCGAACGATCATGACGACACGGCCCGGGCAGCGCGAGGGCGTGCCGCCGCGATCGCGATCTGGCTGGCAACATTCGGAGCGGTGCTCGCGATAGGTGGCGTGGTCGTCGCTTTTCGTCCGGACATTCCCACGACTGTGGGCGGCTCGATGATCGCTGCAGGACTGGTCTCGGTGGTGTTCTTCGGTTATCGCGCCCGGCTGAACAACCCGTAGGACGTGTCGGCGCTAGTCGGCTTTCTTCCGCTTCTTCTTCCGCTGCTTGCGGGAGCGCGCGCGTGGCGGACGCCGGGCGGGTGTTTTCGGTTTCTCGGCCTTGTCGGTGGCGCCGTCCGGCGCGGTGGTCGAGTGTTCTTCGAGAAGCGAACGCGCCATCTCCTTGCGGAGACTGTCCATGAGTTCGGGTGAGCGGAGGAGAAACGTGGCCTCCTGCAGCGCGAGATATCGCTTCTTCGAGATCAGCACTGCCTCATGGTGTTTCCCGGTAATCTCGACCGCGACGGTGTCGTCGTTGACTTCGCGCACCAGCGCACCCAACCGCTCGCGAGCGAACTTGACCGTGGTTGCTCGCACTCCCGCCGACTCCATTCCCCTGCTCGACCGACCCCCGGCACCCTCGTGCCCCGGACCGGAAACAGTCCGGGGACACGACGCGGCGCATCACACCGTTGCAGGGCCACTGTATAGACCCGGGACGAATGCGCGGATCGGGCGCGCTCATGCCGCCGGGGAGAGTCAGGGAGCGACGAAACCTCCGATACCGGGGAGCGACGGTTGTCCGGCATTGGGGTAGCCCTCGGCCCCGACGATGGCGACGGTGATGGCGACGGGTCCCGATCCGGTGTCGACCGTGGGCGCATCGGGCAGTGAACCGTATGGCGTGCAGGGCCGCAAGCTCGTGGAGCCGCTGGTGCCGTTCGCCAGATTCACATAGTTGATGCGGACGAGCGTGAGCGCAGCGCTGGTCCAGCACGGGGCGTCGCTCACGGGCAGGGTGAAGGTCGTCCGGCCCTTTCCGGGAGACGAGGCGTTCACAGAGGAGAAGAGCAGATCCGGAAGTCCGAGTCCGGTGATCTGCACGCCGACAGCGGGAATTTGGTAAACGGAGATCGGAGCAGAGGTCAGCGTGGGGCCGATTGGGTCGGCTGCGGCGGCGGGCGCTCCCGCTACCGCCACACCGGCGGCGGCGAGCGCCGTACCGGTCAGAATCGAAAGCCGTGTGGAGACGCGCATGGTGTTTCCTTTCGGTTCGGTGAGATTCGATCCGGAATAGGAGAGCGGGTGTTCGGTGATGCCCCGACGAGGCCGGTGGGTATTGCGGAGACCGATCCGTGCGGGTGTGTCATGCCCCGATCATCGTGGGAAATTCGATGTTCATTACACAATCGGCGAAGATAGCCGGGGTTTTCTTTGGCCCGGAAGGGGTTTCGGATAATGAGCCGGCTTCGGTAGTGAATCGTGGAATCCACGCCGGCACATTTGCGATGTTCGCGAAACTAATTGCGTACCTGCTTCGGTCGCCGAATTCGCACTCGCCGCACGGAGATCGGTTCGCTGGGCCTGCTGTACCAGGGGCGATCCGATCTCCGTGCGGTGACTGTGGAACCGGGCCCGCCGCCTGCACGTGGCTAGACGAATTCGAGTGACCCCTCCACCGGCTGCGCCACCTTCCGGGTACCGGGGGATCCCAACGCAATTGCGAGGTCCGAGCCGTCGTGCTCGGCCAGCAGTTCCCCGCCCGACCACACCAGCAGCGTCGCGGCAACGGTGTGCTCGGCGACCGAATGCGACAGGTCGTAGTGCGCGCAACCGGGAACACCGGCGTACGTGATCCACAGGTCGAATCCGGTCATGAACAAGTCCAGGTCGAACTGCACACACAGACTGAGCAACTCGCTTCGCCCCGTGTCGTCGACGCCCGCGAACGCTTCGTCCAACGCCAGCAACCGCGGCGCATGCGGATCCGCGGAATCGAGCATCACGTGCGCCGCCGCGAACAACGGCAGATGCAGCGACACCGACTGCTCACCGCCCGACAACGCCGAATGCCGCGCAGGTGTGAGTTTGTCGTCGCTCCCGTCCGCGCCGATGAGACTGAACGAGAACACCCGCCAACGGCGGTAATCGAGGGTCGTGGCAAGGATTTCCGGGTAGGAGCGCTCCGGATGCGCGGCTCGTTCCGCACGGATCCGGGATGCGAAGTGCGCCCGGATGCCGGCGAGGTCGTCCGCCGACAGCGCCGCAGCGTCGCGGTCGAGCAGTTTGCAGACCGCGCGCGCCGGGTCGTCCAGATCGTCCGCGAGCACCCAGTGCACGCCGATCGTGTTGCCCGAGGACATGTGCCGCTGCCGCATCTCGGCACCCATGCGTGCGATCAGGTCTCGTGCGTCGACGGTGCGTTCGTGGATCTGCTGGGACAGAGCCGCCAGCAGGGCATCTTCGAGGATGCGGCGCTCGGAGTCGGTCAGCAGCAACTCCTGCTCGCGACGAGCGTGCGCGATACGCACCGCGAACTGCCCGACCGACGAGTACCCCTGTTCGTCCTGCACCTGCACCACGGTCAGCCCGTCGGGCGCATCCCACTGCAACCGGTAGTCCTGACTACGCGCGAGTTCCGTATCGAACTCCTGCACGGCAGCGGCGAGCGCGGTGCGCGTGGACTTGCGAGCCGATTCACTGGCGGTGACCGTTGCCGTCGCCGCTGCCAGCGAACGGAAGAGCGCCTGCACCTCGGACGGGAAGACCGGAACGTCGGCGTCGGGTTCCGCGTGCTGAATCCGGTACAGCAGTTGGTCGGTGTCCAGCCACGCCGCGGTGCTCGCCGGCCACGCGTGCGGGTGCTCGATCCCGAGGAGCGCCAGCAGGTCCGGCCGCGCGAAAGGCGCCAGCCGCTCGGCGTCGGCGCGGGATTCCGCCAGCGCCGAACGCAGGGTGTCCTCGGCGGCGGTATGCGCGGCCTCCGACTTGCCGATCCGCTCGATGGCCGCTTCATACGCTTTGCGCGCGGCACGCTGGGAGGTCTTCGCAGACTCGATCCGGGCCCGAGCCTGTTCGAGTTGCACGTCGATCCGGTCGGCGCCGGCACCGAGCGCGTCGCGCAGTGTTTCGAGTTTCTGTCGCTGGGCGGTGAACGACTCTTCGGAGATGGCCGATTGTTCGGCGGCTTCGTCGGCGACGCGGCGTGCCTCGTCGAGCCGCACCCGCGCTTCTCGTACCCGCTCGCCGGTGGCGGCGTGCTCTCGCAACGCCCGCAGCAGGGCCTGTCCCTGCGAGCGGAAGTGCCGCACCGCAGCGTCCAGGCTGTCGAGTTCCTGCGGGAGGTGGGGCGCGCGATGTCGTGCGGCGATCGAGCGCAGGTGCTGCTGCCGGGTAGCGAATTCCGCCAGCGCCTGATCGAGATCGCGGTCGGCGGCCGCAGCCGCCTCGGTGGACGTCCGCAGTGCACCCGCGCACTCGGTGACCTTCCGCAAAGCGGCAAGCACCGACCCGGTGCGGGGCACCGCGGCGGCGGCTTCGTCGAGCCCGGTCAGCCGGTCCCCGAGGAGGCGATGCTGCTCGCGCAACGACTCCGCCGTCGAACGTGCTTCGGCGACCGCACGTTCGAGTTCCGTGACTCGTCGTTGTCGCCGGCGTGCGCGGGCCGTCGCCCCGATGAACTCGGCGTGTGTCTTGACGTGCCGGCCCACCTGAGTGCCCTGCCGGAAACCGCCCGTGACGTCCACCGACACTGCGACCCCGCCGGCCGGTGTGGACGTCAGCGCGATCGACTCGAGCACGGCGGCGACATCGCGCTCGGGGACCTCCGTATCGGGTTCGGGCACCAGCACATCGGCCAGCGTCGGCCCCGACGGCCGATGCGGTGCCGGCACCGCGACGAGGAATTGTTCCGACTCGGTGGCAGGCAACTCGCCGTTCCCCGCCCAGATCCATCCGTCGAGCACGTTCGCGGCCTGCAAGGCCGCCTCGATTCCGGCTGCGTCCGCTGCGGTGACGTCGTCGCGGAATCGCACCAGACGCCACAACGGAGCGCCCGGCAGCGACTCCCGGCTTCCCGTCCGCGCCGGGAACGGCGGGGGAGCGTCGTCGTGTTCGGCGTCCACTTCGGTCCGCTCAACGTCGTACTCCGCGATCCGCACCCCGAGTGTTTCGATCTCCGAGGTGAGCGCGCGTCGCCGGAACCGGAGTTCCTCGAGCGCGGGGGCCGTGTGGATGCCGAGCACAGAGGCGGGTGTCGCGGCGTCGTCCTGCCCGGCGGCCGCGATCGCGGAGTCCAGCGCGTCGAGCAGATCCTGCGAAATGCCCTCTACCGCATAGCGTTCCGCATGCTCTGTCCACCATGTCCGCAGGTCGGTGGCCGTCTCCGCTCGCGTCAGTGCGACCACTGTTTCCGCCGCGTCCACCGCAGCGGCGGCCGACTCGCGTTGCGCGCGACTGCGCGTCGCCGCGGCCTCCGCACGCGTGCGCGCTGCCGCAGCGGCGTCCACGCTTCCGGTGGCCGCCCGCACCGCCCGCACGTCGGCGTCGCGTTCTTCCGCGTGTGCGTCGAGCGCGGCGACGAGCCGATCGGTTCGATCGAGATGTTCGGCACCGTGCCAGTCGATGCCCGCGTCTTCGGCGGCCTCGTGAAGTGCATCCTCGCAGCGGGTCCGCGTCGACAGTGCTGCGGCGAGGGCGGACTCGGCCCGCTCGAGTTCGTCGGCGCGCTGCGCGACCGCGCTCTGAGCCCGCTCTGCCTGCTCGGCCTGCACCGCGGTGGTGCGTTCGAGGTTCGCGACCGCCTGCGCAAGGTCGTCGAGTTGTTGTTTGCCCTCGTATGCGCCGGAGCGTTGCAGGGCGTCGAGATTGGCGCGGGCCTGTTCGAGGTCGCGCTCGGCCACGGCGAGGGTTTCCTCGGCCTGTGCGCGGGCGGCGGCGGCTCCTTCTCTGTCGGCGACGGCAGAGCGCAACGCCTCGACTGCGGCCCGGACCGTCGCGAGACGCATCCCCACCTGGTCGACCTCCGAGCGTGCCTGCTGCCGCAGATAGTTCGAGTACACGGCGACGAAACTCTGCGCCGCGTCGTCGGCCGCGGCCAGCGATTCGAGCGTCCGCGACACCTCCTCCATGTCGGAGAACGACCGGGCCGCCTCGACCAGCAGTTGATCGTCGAGTGGGCGGAGACCGTCGGTCAGCGCCTGGGACAACCCCTTGGGATCGAGGTTCTTCGCCAGCTGCGGGCGTCGCAACGTGAGGATCAGGTTGATCAATTGGTCGTATCGCTGCGCCCCCAGCCCGAACATGCGCGCATCGATGGCCGCCCGGTACTCCACCGGCCGGTCGGTGACCGCGTCGGCGCCGACTTCCTCGATCAGCTGCTTCCGGGTCAGCGGCCGGTCTTCGGTGTCGAGCAACGAGAAGTCGACACCCACGCGTCCGTCGACGACGAAATACCAGCGCGTGACCTTGTCGTTTCCCCGCGTGGCGCGCATGCCGACCCCGACCGTGACGGCCTCCGGGTCCTCGGCCCGGCCGCGGCAGAACTCCATCCACACGTAGGAGTACGCGCTGTCCTGCCCCTGGTACAGCAGGTTCGAGCGCATCGTGCGCTCTTCGCCCGCGAACGGGTTGAGCCGGCGCGGTTCGATGCGCCCGTCGAGCACGAACGGGAACAGCACCTCGAGGGCCTTGGTCTTACCCGACCCGTTGGGGCCACGGAGCACCAGGCGCCCGTCCGCGAACGAGAACTCTTGATCCCGGTAGTCCCACAGATTGATGATTCCGGCGCGGGTGGGCCGGAAACGGGCACTACTCATGACTCTCCGTCTCGCTTGTCTCGTCCGGGAACAGGTCGATCTGCGGATCTCGTTTACGCACACTGACGGTCGCGCCCCGGAACCGCGCCGACGCGGGCAGCGCGAGCACGCCACCGGGCACCCGGGCGACGAGGTCCAGCTTCGCGAGCAGAGCCACCGCCGCGTCCGTGAGGCCCGCCGGATCCGCCTGCCATTGCGCCGCGAAGGTGCGGCCGTAGGTGTCGACGAGCCCGCGGATGGTGCTCGCCAGCCACGCATCGTCGACCATCGGGTGCTCGGGCCGGACGCGCTCTCCGGAGAGATCGTCTCCGTCCGCGCGGTCGGGTGGGCCGGTCACCGCCAACGCGGTGAACACCCCCGAGCGTGGAATCGCTGCGTCCACCGCCGCGACGAGAGCGTCGTGCTCGTCGGCGGGGAGGGGAAGTCGCAGCGGTGCAGGCAGATCCGGGTCGAGCACCCGGTCGCAGATCTCTCCGGCCAGCAACAGTGCCACCTGCGCGACGGTGCCGGTGCCGGGGAACCGCACGTCCGACAGGCGACCGGAGGTGTCCACCAGGGCCACGCCCTCCGCACGCCGCTCCGCCACCAGTCCGGTGAGCACTTCCAGGTCGGCGGTGGTGCGCGGCAGCGCGAGTTGCACTGCTTCGGCGTCGTCGAGTCCCTCCGCGTAGACGACGGGACGCTGGATCAGAGCGCGACGAACCCGTCGCGTGGCCTCGGCGGAACGCCGCCCGTCGGACACGTGGGCGCCGCCGGCCGGGTCCGCGAGCAGACCGCGCACCGAGTTCAGGTGCTGCAGGGCCAGCGGCGGACGGAACAATGCCGCCACGACCGACCGGTCGATGTCGTAGAGAGCTTCGCCGCTGTCGGGATCGCTCGCCCATCCACCCGCATCACCGTCGGCGAGGGAAATCGCCCCGCGCGCCGCGAGCCAGGCCACCGCGTCGACGAAGGCGTCGCGGTCCGTCGCCCTGTCGGTGGCCAGATCCACTCCGTCGATCCGGGAGGCATCGGCGGCTACGTGGCCGGCCAGTTCGGACAGGCTGATCTGTCCACCTGCGCGGCCGAGCGCCGCAACGGCCAGTGCGAGGTAGGCATACCGCCGCCGGTCGAAGGGCCGGTCGGTGTGGGTGGCGGTACCAGCCCCCGGGTCGAGCCGGTCCAGCACGGTGAACAACCTGGCCGTCGTTTCGGTCACCTCGAGCCGGTAGCCGAGTGTGTCGAGCAGGTCGTCACGTAATTCGGTGGCCCACCGCCGCAGCAACGGCAGGGCGGTGCGGTCGGGGAACGTCGAGGTCACCAGGTGGTGGGTGAGGATCAGGCGGGCCGCGCGCTGGTACGAATCGAGGTCGAGCGGCGCGATGGTGCGTGCTCTCACTGCACGTCCACGGTGAGAGCGTCCAGATACAACCGTCCGCGTGCGGTGCGCACCACCGTTGATTCGGTGCTGGGCCGCAACGTGAGTTTCACGCCGTTCTGCGTGCCGGACGTTCCGTCGCCGCGGACGCGTCCGCTCACCGGTACCCGCGCCGACAGCGCCGCGTCGATGAGGCTGAGCAGCACCTCGGTCTCCGGTTCGGTGAGTTCACGGTCCCGCACGCCGCCGGAGGCGAGGGACCGCGCCGCGTCGGCACGGCGTCGCTGGTTCTCCCACTGCACTTCACGCAACCGCCGCACGGCCGCGTCGTTGCGGTGCACCCGGCCGGGCGCACCGGGAGACGGTGTCCGGCCCGTTTCGGCCAGCGTGCGGGAGATCTCGACCGGCGGTGCGTCCCACCACGACCGGTTGGCGGGCACCACGTCGGCGTCGGAATGCGGCACCGAGAAATGCCGGGGACGGCCCAGGTCGAACACCGCCCCGAACAATGCGTGCGCGGCATCCTCGCTGGGCGCGGCAGCGAACCATCCCGCCAGGTGCCGCAACTGCGACTCCCGGCTCACTCCGCCTCGGCGGGTCTCGGTGAGGCGGCGCAGCAGCGCCAGCACCGCCGCGATCGCACTCATCGTGCCCTCCCGCAACCGCTCGGATTCGCTCGGCGCCGACCCCATGCCCGCGAACCAGTGTTCGAGCCCGCGCCAGCGCTGGCGCCAGTCGGCTTCGCGTTCTTCGTAGGAGAGCAGGACCCTTTCGTCGTGCGCCGCGGCGAGGGCAGGTAGCCGCGCGGCGCCGGTGGCCTGGACCCGCGCGAGGGCGGCGGTGAGCTTCGGCGCGTACCGGGCGAGGTCGGAACTGAACTCCCGCATGTGCGAGAGCAGCGCGTCTTTGTGGGTGAGAAACACTTCGGGTGTGATCTCGGTGGTGCGCACCAGGTCACCCAGGACGAGGTAGAACCGCGCGGCCCGCTCCGCCATGTCCGACAGGGTCGCATCGAGGCGGTTGAGTTTCCGGTACACGAGTTCGCCGTCCCCGGCGTCGTTGGCATCGGCGAGTTCGGTCAGATCGGCGAGGAGATCGGCCAGCGCCAACCGGGACAGCGCGACATCGTGCCCGCGACCGGTCAGGACGTCGTCGACGGCACGGAAGGCATAGAACCCTTCCTGCCCGAACTGGTAGACGAAGTGCCGGTTGCGGTACTCCGCGAGGGTGGCTGCGCGGGTTCCGTCGTAGCTGCGTTCGAGCACGCCCCACGCGTGCAACTGCTCGAGCAGGGGAGCGATCTCCGACGAGGTCAGTGCTGCCGCCGGATCGTCACCGCTGATGCGGCCGAGCACAGCTTCGACATCGGCTGCGTGCAGCAGCACCACGTAGTTGGCGCGGGCATGATCGAACGCCCGGAGCACCCACAGATATTCGGTGCGTTTCTCGGCGGTCGCAAAGGAGAACAGCCGGAGCCGGCCGTGCCGCACCGTCGGGTCCTCGACCGTCCGGGTGCCGGATCGACCTGTTTCGTTCACCGTGACAGGGTAGGCGGACGGGCGCCCGGAGCCCGCATCACCCGCCGCCCGTGTCGGCGCGCTTCCTTATTCTGGTCGTGCGACAACGTGCGACCGTAGGAGGGGAGATGCCGGATCCCGGGGCCGGTTCGGGTGCCACGACGTGGGACGACATGGCGCAATGGCTCGTCGCGTCGCTCACCGGCAGGCCGGCCGGATTCGTCCTCGAGATCGGCCCGCGCGACTATGTGCCGTCCGAGGACGACCCCGAGGTCGTGTGCGCGCAGATCCATGTGCTCGCCGACGGTGTGCTCATGCTCCGCCGCTCACGTATCGAGCTGTCGCACCTGCTGCTCGGAGACCACACCCCGAACGGGCTGGTCCTGGACCTGTGGCACTTCGACGGCCACTTCGAGGACTGCACCGACGGCTATCTGTTCTCCCGCGACGTCCGCCTCGTCGCCGACACCTGTGTCGCCTGGTTCCGGGACGGCTGGAGCACCGCGTCGGCCGACGAACTGGGATGCAGCCTCCGGTTCCCCGACGAACTGCCCCGTACCGATACGACGATGCCGTAGCCCGCTGCGGATACACCCGCCCGCACGCACCGTGAACGGCGATCGATACCGAAGTGGTGCCTCGTTCCTCCCACGAGGAACGCCGTCGCCCTGTTGACTCTGCACTCAGCGGCCCTGACTCCCAGCACCGACACCGCATCGGCGCAGAGGCGGTTCCCTCATGACGAGTTCACCGACATCGCCACCGGTCTCGGACGGAGGTTTCTCCGTCACGGACCCGCAGGAGTCGCTCGACCGCCTCTTGCGGGATCTGCGTACCCGCACCGAGGGCCTCTCGGCCAGAGAGGCCGAACGGCGTTTGGCCCAGGTGGGCGCGAACGACCTGGTCCGGCAGAAGGGCGAGCCGGCCTGGCGCGAGCTGCTGCGCCAGCTCGTCCATCCGCTGGCGTTGTTGCTGTGGGTGGCGGCTCTCCTCGCCTGGGTCTCCGGTTCGGGGCCGCTGGCCGTCGCGATCGTCGTCGTCATCTGCCTCAACGCAGGATTTGCCTTCGTGCAGGAGCGTCACGCCGAACAAGCCGTGGAAGCGCTGTCGGCCTACCTGCCGCCGCACGCGCGGGTGCTGCGCGACGGACAAGAGACTCAGGTCGAGGCGCACCTGCTGGTGCCGGGTGATGTCGTGGTCGTCTCCGAGGGCGACCGCATCTCTGCGGATGCTCGGCTGTTGTCGGGGGCGGTGGACATCGATACGTCGACACTGACCGGTGAATCCGCGCCGGTCGAGGTACGCGTCGACGCCGGCAGCACCGATGTGCCCCTCATCAGGGCACGAGACGTGGTGTTCAGTGGAACCTCCTGCACGGCGGGCGAGGCCACCGCAGTGGTGTTCGCGACGGGCATGCGCACCGAACTCGGCCGGATCGCCGCCCTGTCGCAGCGAGTGGGGCACGAGGAGAGCCCGCTCGAGAAGCAGGTCAAGCGGGTGGCGCAGCTCATCGCGCTGGTGGCGGTCGGGATGGGGATCGCCTTCATTCCGCTGGGCACCATCTTCGCGGGCTTGTCGCTCTCACAAGCCGCCGATTTCGCGATCGGGTTGCTCGTCGCGAACGTCCCCGAGGGACTGTTGCCGACGATCACGCTCGCCCTGGCGGTCGGGGTGCGGATCCTCGCCCGGCGGGGTGCCCTGGTCAAACGGATCTCCGCGGTGGAAACACTCGGTTCGACGAGCGTGATCTGCACGGACAAGACCGGCACGCTCACGCTCAACGAGATGAGCGTGGTGGAAATGTGGACTGCTGCCGGTGTCCTCGACTTCGACGGGTCGCCGGAGCGCCCGGCACCCGACACGCCGCCGGCTCGCCTCGCCTGGGCTGCGGTGTGCTGCAGCAATGCGACGATCCGCCGCAAGGACACATCCGGTGACGATCAAGGCACCGGGGACCAGACCGAATTGGCGCTGCTCCGTGCGGCCGAGGCGATGGGTGTCGACGTACCCGCCGAGCATTCCGGTCGCCGGGCGCTCTACTCGTTCGACTCCGTGCTGCGCCGCATGTCCACGGTCGATGACGGTCCCGGCGGTGCCTGGGTGCACACCAAAGGTGCGCCGGAGGTCGTGCTCGCCCGCTGTACACGGATCGCGGTCGGCGTGGGCGGCGACCGCGAACTGACGGACGCCGATCGCCTCGAGGTCGAGGGTGTCGTCGATTCGTGGGCACGACAGGGACGACGCGTCCTCGCGCTTGCCGAACGCCGTCTCGATCCCGAAGCGGGGTCGCTGCCCGAACGCGACGACGCCGAACACGACCTGGTGTTGCTCGGTGTCGCCGCCATGATCGATCCGCCCCGCGCAGAGGTGCCCGACGCGGTCGCGCGATGCCACGACGCCGGGATACGCCTGATCGTGGTCACCGGCGATCACGCGCTGACCGCCCGAGGTGTCGGCGAGAGCGTCGGTATCGGGCGGGGCGGACTGACCGTGCTCGGGGGTGACGAGGTCGACCGCATGTCCGACCGCGAACTCGACGCGGTCCTCGCGACTCCTGGCGAATTGATCTTCGCGCGCAGTTCGCCGGAGTCCAAGCTGCGGATCACCGACGCGTTGCAGGGTGCCGGCTACATCGTGGCCATGACCGGCGACGGCGTGAACGACGCTCCGGCGTTGCGCCGCGCCGATATCGGTATCGCGATGGGCAAGTCGGGTACCGATGTGGCGCGCGAAGCGGCCACGATGGTTCTCACGGACGACAACTTCGCGACCATCGTGACTGCGGTCGAGGCCGGCCGCAGGGTCTACGACAACGTCCGCAAGTTCATCGTCTACATCTTCGCGCACACCACCCCGGAGGTCGTGCCGTTCCTGTTGTACGCGTTGAGTGGCGGGGCCATACCTCTGCCGTTGACCGTGATGCAGATTCTGGCGATCGACCTCGGGACGGAGACGGTGCCTGCTCTGGCGCTGGGACGTGAACGCGCGGAGCCGGGACTCATGGAACGCGCACCCAGGACGCGGGCCCAGTCGGTCATCGACCGATCCATGATGGTCCGTGCCTGGCTGGTGCTCGGCGGTGTCTCGACGGTGCTGGTGCTGGCGCTGTTCCTCGGCACGCTGGTGGCCGGGGGATGGTCGCTCGGCGCCGACGTCGACTCCGGTCCGCTGCACCACACCTGGCAGCAGGCGACCACCATGACGTTCCTGGCGATCGTCGCGTGCCAGATAGGCACCGCCACGGCGGCCCGCACGCAGCGTGCATCGCTCGCCGACATCGGGTTGTTCACCAACCCGTTGTTGTTGTGGGGCATCGCATTCGAGGTGTTCTTCGCGGCAGTGATCGTGACGGTGCCGGTACTCCGGGAAGTGTTCGGTACTGCGGTGCCCGAGTGGTGGCAGCTCGCGCTGTTGCTGCCGCTTCCGGTCGTGGTGTGGGGATGCGACGAACTCCTGCGCAGAAGAGCCCGCCGCCACGCCCGATGAGCGGCCCTGCGAGGGTTCGCGCGACGTCAGCTCAGCGCAACGGTGCACCCGGGCTGCAAAGTGGCTGTCCGGTCGCGGCACATCACCTCGATCGGGCGGTGGTCTCCGGGCCCGGCGGTGACCTCCACCTTCCGGCCGTGGACCGATACCTGGAGGTTGTGTCCGCGGTAGCGCATCGGGAACTCCAGCGCACCGAGGCTTTCCGGCCACTGCGGGTTCAAGATGAGGTGGTCGCCTCGTGTCTCGAGTCCGGTGAAGCACCGTTGCAGCAGGTCGATGCTTCCCGCCATCGCCGCAAGATGGATGCCCTCCCGGGTGGTGCCACCCTGAATATCGGTGACATCCGAGACGAGAACTCTCTCGAAGTACTCCACGGCCTCGTCGCGATGGCCGCGCGCGAGGACCCACGAGTGCACCACGGCGCTCAGGGTCGATCCGTGGGACGTGCGCGCGAGGTAGTAGTCGATGGTGCGGGGGATCGCGGCCGGTTCGAACCGGTAACCCGCGCGTCCGAGCAGGTCTCGCAGTTCGTCGGCCGAGAGTACGTAGAACAGCATCACCACGTCGGCTTGTTTCGAGGCGCGGTACCGGTTGACATCGTCGCCTTCCGCCTCGAGGATCCGGTCCAGTCGCTGAATGTTTCCGTACCGCTCGCGATAACCGTCCCAGTCGAGTTCGGCCAGATCGGCGTATCCCTCGAATTGGCTCAGTACCCCGTCGTGGAACGGAACGAACATCCGCCGGGTGACATCGGTCCACCGGGCGAGTTCGTCCGCGTCGAGGTGCAGACTGTGCATCAGGTCGGTCCGGTCCGGATCAGGAAGTGTGGCAAGCGCTTCCATCGCACGAAGAATGACCCATATCGCCATCACGTTGGTGTAGGCGTTGTTGTCGATGCCGTCGTACGGAGCCTCGGGGTACCCGGAGTGGAACTCGTCCGGTCCCACGACCCCGCGCATCACGTATCGGGACCGAGTGCTGTCGTACGTGGCGAGACTCGCGAAGAACCGTGCGATCTCGACCAGCATCTCGGCGCCGCACTCACCGAGGAACGCGAGATCCCCGGTGACCTGGTAGTACTGCCACACGTTGAAGGCCACGGCAATGCCGATGTGATGCTGCCGCGCACTGGGGTCCGGCAGCCACCGCCCGGACCGCGGATTGAGGTGCCACTGCTGGCTCTCTTCCCGTCCGTCGCTTCCGGATTGCCACGGGAACATCGCGCCCTGGTAACCGGCGGCACGGGCCGCGCGGCGTGCCTCCGGCAGCCTGCGGTACCGGTACATCAGCAGGGACCGGGTCAGCGACGGTTTCCTCAGGTTGAGCACCGGGAAGACGAACAACTCGTCCCAGAAGATGTGTCCGCGGTAGGCCTCGCCGTGCAGGCCGCGGGCCGGGACACCCGCATCGAGATCGGCGGTGTTCCGCGACAGGGTCTGGAGGAGATGGAGCATGTGCAGACGCAGAATCCGGGACTCATCCGGCCGATCATGGAGAGTGATCCGGGTCCGGTCCCACAGGAGTTCCCACGCCCGCACGTGACCGTCGAGGATCTCGTCGAACGTGCCCGACGCCGACAACAGGCGGGTGGCCGCGTCGGCAGGATCGGAGACCGCACGGTCGCGACCGGTGAACACGGTGGCCAATTTGTCCACCGTGACGGTTCGACCCTCGTCGACGCGGACAGCGACGATATGGCCGATGCTGCCGTCATTCTCGAACAACTGACAGGTGGTGTCGTGTCGCTCGCCGTTGGACCGGACGGTGGTGCGTGCTGCCGTCGCCACCGGGACATGCGACTGGTTCGTCCGCATGCTCAGCACCACCGAACCGGGCGACACCTCGCGCGCGTCCACCGGGACGAGATGTCGATCGGCCAGGTCACGGTATCGGTCGACGAGCGCGTTGCGGACCGAACCGTCGAGCGAAGATCTGAACTCCACGAGGCCCGACCAATCGTGCGCCACCACCGTGGTCTGGAGCGCGCCGATATGCGCCAGATGCATCGCGACGAACCGTCGCTGGACCACTGTGGTCGTCCGCCCGGCGGCGTCGCGATACTGCACCCGGCGGGTGAGAACCGCCCGGCGCAGGTCGAGGTACTGGCGGTAATCGAGCAGTTCGACCGCGTCCACGTCGAACCACGGTCCACCGTCGATCCGGAACGTCAGCGGCAGCCAGTTGGGCGTGTTCACCAGGCTTTCGTTGACGAGCGTCATGCCCGGACGGTCGTCCTGCAACCGGTTGAACAGGCCGGCGACGTACGTGCCCGGATAGTGGGTCGGACCCGCGACTGCTTCGGGCGCACACCCGCGCGTGGCGAAGAACCCGTTTCCCACGGTGCAGAGTGATTCCCGGAGTTTCTCGGAATCAGGGTCGTAGTCGTCGTAGAACAGCGTCCACGCACCGGCCCGGGACGCATCCGGCGGGTTGCGCTCGAGCATGTCGCCGACCAGATCCAGCAGCTCCTGCACCCCGGCCGCGCCGTTCACCGCGAACCGGGCGGCGCTCCGTCGATCCTCGCCGGCCTCGTGCCGGACCACGACCCCGATCCCGCCGCGGGGCAGCGCATCGAATGCGTCCTCGTCGGTGCGATCGCCTCCGATGTATACGGGCAGCACCGACTTCCCCTGGGCGATGTGTTCGAGCACCCAGTGCAGTGCTGTGCCCTTGTCCCGCCCAGGCGCGGGACTGATTTCCCCGCCATCCGGGTGACCGGATGCTCGGTCGGCACCGGTCCCCGTCGCGAGTACGGCAGGGTGTTCGTACTTCTCGCCGGCCGGTCCGGCGAGTTCGAACCCGTGTCGGCCCGCGTACCACAGGCCGGGTATCCCGAGCCGGTCCTGCAGGCCCGTCAGGTCTCGTCTGCTCAGCACCACAACGATGCATGTTTCCGCCAGCCTCGCCAGAGCGCTCCGAAGGTTTTCGGTCGGCTCGGTATCCGCCGTGGCGGTGTCGAGGTCGAGTAGCAGGACCGGTTCGTGGAGCCGCAGGAACGCCGCCAGTTCCGCGTCGGACGCGGCGGCGTCGGGGATGTCCGAGAGGGGGCGATCATCTGCCCGCAGTCCGATCTCGCCGAGATCCCGGACCACCACGTGTGTGCCCGCGACGATCGGATCCCGCTCGCCTCCCTCCCGGTCGACTTCGATGACCAGGGCGAACCCGGCACGATGCCCGGGGTGCACCCCGTGCTCGCCGCGGGCTGTGACGAGCACGGCGGACGACGGCCTGGCGCCCAGGCGTGCCGCGGCCCCCTCGGGTGTCGTCTCGTTCACCGCGACGGACAGCGGCCCGCTGAGGCCCGCGGTCTCCAACGCTTCCTTCGCGTGTCCGCTGGGGGAGAACACCGCCATCCCCACACCGGCACTGTCCAGTCGGCGCAGCAGTGCCGTCACCGGGTCTGCTCGTCCCTCGGTTTCGTCGGGACGGGACGTTCCGGTGCCCTCGGCACCGGAGAACGACGCGACACCCGGAACGACCCCGAGATCGACGACCACCGCGCTGTGATGCCGCAGGTCGATGAGCGGCCGGTCAGCGGTGTCACCCTCGTCGTTCTGCACAGTGCCTCCCGGACGGAACGAGAACAGTCTTCCCACCTTCCACCGGACAGTAGCCCGGTGATGCGGGCGCGAGTTCGAAAAGGACGAGACCTATCGATACTGCGGAATAGAGCGTCCGGCACCCGGAGAGGACACGGCGCGGTATCGGAGTTGCGTCGGCTGGGACTCGACTCGCGGAATCGTTAACACCCGTGGTCGTCCCTGCGACATGTCATACGTCGGGGTACCCATCCATTCGGTCATCGAATTGAGGCACCCACCATGCGAAAAGCATCTCCATTCCTCGCCGCGCTGTTCGGAACGACACTGCTCGTGGCTGTGGCCGGCGGAGCCGGGGCTCAACCAGCGGGCAGTACCGAAGAGTCCGCACCGACGGTGGCAACGACCCAGCCCACGACGACACCACCGCCGTCGACGACGCCACCGACGACGACACCACCGCCTACAACGACTCCGCCACCGACGACGAAACCCCCGTCGACCACGCCGCCGCCTACAACGACTCCACCACCGACGACGAAACCTCCATCGACGACACCACCGACGACCACACCACCGCCCACGAAACCGCCGTCATCGACGACGCCGCAACCGACGCACCCGCACAGCACCGTGCCGCCGCATGCTCCGGTTCCGGATAGTCCGAGTGCCCCGCCGGTCCATCGCAATCCCGATGCGCGGGTGCCGGTGCAATCCATCCCTGCCGGATCGATTTACGGTCGCTGACATGCGGGCACGACCGAGCATCACCGTTGTGTGCGCAGCCGCCCTTGTATTTCTGGGCGGCTGCGCCACCACCTCCGATCCGGATACTGCCTCCGTCCCGGCGTCGGTGACGGAGGGCAAGAAGGACATGCCGCCACCGGTCGAGGCGATCGCCGACGACCCGGCAGCACCGGTGTCCCTGACGCTCGACGGCGTCACCGCGCCGACCGACCCGGTCGCCACCGACGCGAGCGGCACATTGCTCCCCCCGCAAGATGTTTCACGACTCGGCTGGTGGGTGGACTCTGCGATGCCCGGCGGGGGGAGCGGTGCGATCGTGGTGACCGGACACGTCGACGACGTCGATCAAGGCGACGGGTTCGCCGCGCGATTCGCCGACGTGCGCGAAGGTGACGAATTGACCGTGTCGGCCGGTGACGGGCGCACACGCGAGTACCGCGTGGACCGGTTGCTGAGCGTGGGCAAGGAGGGAAACCTCCCGCTCGACGAAATCAACCGGCTCGATGGTCCTGAAACGCTGCTGCTCATCACCTGCGGCGGGGAATTCGTCGGACCGCCGCTCGGTTATGCGAACAACGACTTCGTGTTCGCGGTGCCGACCGGTCCCGCCGCGGAGGTACCTGCCCCGTAGCGTGCGGCAGCAACGGCTCAGGCGGCCGAAAGGAATACGGAGCCCCGTCCGCAACGGCCGGCCGTCACTTCTGTGGTTCGACGCCTGCCGAATCGTCGCGCGGGTGCTTCACCGAATCCGCCGTCATTCGTGCTCGCACGAGTTCCGTGCGCGCGGCATCGAGTTCTGCCCGGCACCCGGCGACTTCGGTGCGCAGATCGTTCAACTCGGCCCGCAGCTCGTCGCTGCGCTCGCGGGAGGCCGTCTCCGCGGCGCGGGAGGTGGCGGCCGAGACCCGGGCCTGCTCGAGGTGATCCCGAAGCTCGGCGTTCCGGTCGCGTTCGGCGCCGAACTCGGACTCGAGGCGGGCGACGGTTGCAGACTCGCGTTCGAGCGCGGCCCGAACCCGACCGAGTTCGTCGCGTGTCTCGGAGAGTTCGGTGCGGATGCGATCTCGTTCGGCGGCGGTGTCGTCGAGCGCGCGACGGCCCCCGGTGAGGTCGGCCTCGAGTTCCTCGATGGTCTCCCGGTATTCGGCGGCGACCCGGTTGTGCTCGGACTCGGCATCGGCGAGCCGGCCCTGAAGATGTTGCAGCGTGTCGGCATGGTCGTCGCCCACCCGGGCGAGTTCTTCCTCATGGGCCTGCTGGAGCCGACGGACCTGTTCGGCGTGGGCGGCCCGCGCGTCCGCGAGTTCGGCGTCGACAGCGACGACCGCCGCATCGGCGTTCTCGCGATCCTCGGTGGCCTGCGCGAGCTGTTCGCGCAGTCGCGCGATCTTGGCGTCGGCGTCGGCGCGGACCTTGGCCAGTTCGGTCGCAGCTCTGGTCATCTGCGCTTCGACGGCCTCTGCGTCGGTCAGCTTGTCGACCGCTTCGGTGATACGGGCCGCGATTGCTGCGTACTGCTCGAGTGTCGTCGCGGTGAGAGTCCGCAACGCCGTCGTGGTTGTAGCCAGGGTGGAAATCGCGTCGTCGGGTGTGGATGCCTGCGCAGCGGCGGGGGAGAGCGCCGCTTGTTTCTTGGCACGTTCGCGCTCGCGGTGGGCACGTACCCGGTCAGCGGCCGACGCGTACTTGCGGGGCCGGCCCACGCGCGCGGGTGCACCTTCAGGTTGCCCGGACGGACCCCCGCCGTGGTCGTTTTCCGGGCGAGAGGTATCGGGGGAAGAGGTGCTCATGGGGGTCCTCGTGTCTGGGATGCGCGTCCGACGCCGCTTATCGGGCTATTCACCACCCTAATCTACGTTTTGTATCCTTACAAGAACGAAATGAATTACGAAACGAAATGAAATGAAACGGGCTGAACAGGGAAAACGGTGACACAGGAAGATACGAAACTAATAAGTAACGAAGTCGATCCGTCAGAGGCGACGTGATGGACGTCCCGAACGCGCCCGCGAGGGCCTAGCGTCTGATCGTCATAATTCCCTCTTATAGTGAGTTGCTACCCGACTGGAGGGAAAAACTGTGCACCCCTTCCGGGAGCCTTTTTGATGGCCGACCGGGAGACGGGCAACCTGCCGCGCATGAGATGGGGCCGCCCGCGTCGAGATCGAGCTGTCCCTACGCTGGTGGCGATCGGGAACTTGTTCAGGGTGCTCGTCGTCACAACGATCGAGTGGGCGGGGTGATCGGGTGGGCGGGGTGCTGGTGGACTCGATTGATCGGATCGCGTATCTGCGGTTACACGGAGGTCTCTGCTTGGGAGATGACGGAGGAGTTCACTCCGACGGCCGACGAAGCCGAATGGCCGATGCCGGCGACCTCCGCGGCGTCGGTGAGGCGAAACGGTGGACGCTGTTGGCGAAGCGTGATCCACCGCCCTCCACGAGGTGCTGTCGGAGGTGCGCGAAGCCATCGCCGCACCGAGGTGGACAAGGACGCCGTGTAGCTGGTGGAGCCGATGTCGGTGCCGGCCCAGCGAGCCGGGCGGCTCGCGCTCGGCTACAAGGCTTACTCGTCGATCTAACCGGTCATGATGAAATCGCGGGGCATTGAGGCAGTGACCGCCGAACCGGACGTCCAGAACGAAACCGCTGCCGCAAGGGAAGTCGGGGTGGTCGTCCGGTCCGATTCGATGTAGAGAAGTACAAGTGGTCGCAATGTCGTCGAGAGAGCGATCCTTCACCGCCGTCAAGCAGTGACGAAAGTCGGCCGCCCGCTACAAAACAGATGCACTCTTCCTACGCCAACGTTGCTCTCGACCGCCGTCGCTCCCGTTTCGAGCAACCCATGCTCACCATCCGCGACCGTCCTGCTTCGGCCGACGACCGGGTCGAAGCAAGCCACTGGGAGGGTGATCTCATCATCGGCAAGGAAGGCCATTCGGCGATCGGTACTCTCGTCGAACGACGTACCCGCGTGGTCCGGCTGTTGCACTTGCCTCGGCGCGACGGGGTGAGTGTGCGTCGAGCGTTGGCGGAGCGATTGAAGGATTTGCCCCAAGAACTGCTGCGGTCGATTACCTGGGATCAGGGCACCGAGATGGCACGTCACGGTGAGGTGACTGCCGCGTTGGGTGTGCCGGTGTACTTCTGTGATTCTCGATCGCCGTGGCAGCGGGGCTCGAACGAGAATATGAATGGGGTGCTGCGGGATTACTTTTCAAAGGGCACCGACTTGAGCGTGCACTCACTCGAGCACCTGATGGCCGTCGAGAAGGAACTCAACGACCGTCCGCGCCGGGTTCTCCAAGACTGCTCCCCGGCAACACTGTTCGGCGCACTGCTAACCTCTGAGCCACCCCGAGTGTTGCAACGATGACTAGAACCCGCCCCGGCATACCTGCTCAGACTTCGACCGGAGCCGACATCGGGCGATCCTGCACGTCACCGGCTGTCCTGGCGTGTTGATGCGCCGGCATCTGGAGGGCTGTACGTTCTCCTCCCCGCCTGGTCGCAGCCACGGTCCGTGGAGCCCCGCCGGAGGTTGTGCCGTAGAGGAACCTGTCCCTTCGACGTGGAATCCCGGGTCAATTCCCGGTCGTAGGAAGTTCGACGGTGAAGCAGGCTCCGTGGCCGGGTCCGTCACTGTGGGCCCGGATACGGCCGTGGTGAGCCTCGACAAGGGCTCGGGTGATGGTCAGGCCGATGCCGCTGCCACCGTGCCCGCGGTCGCGGGCGGTGTCGGCGCGATAGAACCGGTCGAAGAGATGCTCGAGGTGCTCGGAGGCGATGCCCGCGCCGGTGTCGGCGACGGTGATCTCCACTCGATCGGGACCGGATCGCCTGCTGGTGACGGTGACGGCACCGCCGCAAGGGGTGTGTCGCAGGGCGTTGTCGAGCAGGTTGCCCAGCACCTGACCGATCCGATCGGGATCGACCGTCACGGCCATCGAATCGTCGATGCGGCTGATCAGTGTGACGCCTCGGCTGTCGTACTGTTCGTGGACGGCACCGACGGCAGAAGCAACGAGTGCACCGGTAGTGGTGGGCACCGGACGGATGCGGGTGAAGTGTTCCTCGGCGCCGGATACGGCGGTGATGTCCTGAGCAAGACGGCCCAACCGGTGGGTGGCAGCCCGCAACACCTGCCGGGTGTCGTCGTCGAAGGTGCGTACGCCGTCATCGAGGGCTTCGAGATAGGAGTCGAGGGTGGCGATCGGGGTGCGCATCTCGTGGCCGAGATCAGCGAGCATCCGGCGGCGGGTGGCCTCGGTGGCGTCGAGGCGGCGGGCGAGTTCGTTGACGGTGACGGCGAGCTCGTCGAATTCGCGGCCGAGTCCGGGGCTGTACACGCGAGTGTCGTAATCGCCGCCGGCGATCCGGGCGGCCGATGCGGTCACCGCCGTCAGCGAGTGTTGGACGCGTCGGGTGATGTACCAGCTCACCGCCAGCGCCAGCAGCACCGCGAGCGCGACCGCCAGACCCCAGGCCAGGATGATCGCCCAGGTGAACGCCCGCTCGACGTGGCCGGCCTGACTCGAGTTGTGGTCGATGCCGGCCTGCCCGAGATGATCGTGGAAGATTCCGGGCGCGAGAGCGGAAGCGACAAGCCAGGCACAGACCGCGCACCCGACCACCACCACCGTCAATGCCAGGAACAGTCGGGTGCCGAAGCTCGACCCGGAGAAGTTGAGCCACACCGAGTCTCGCCGAGCAGCAATCGATTCGGTCATGCTCCGGTACCCATCTTGTAGCCGACCCCACGCACGGTACGCACATAGCGGCCGCGGACGGCATCGTCGCCGAGTTTGCGACGCAGATGACCGATGTGCACGTCGACCAGGTGCTCGTCCCCGATCCAGCTCGGCCCCCAGACTGTTTCGATCAGCTGAGCCCGGGTGAACACCACCCCGGGATCACGCGCCAGGGCGGCGAGGACATCGAATTCGGTGCGGGTGAGCGCCACCGGCGCGCCGTCGACGGTGACCTCACGTCCGTCGATGTCGAGCGCCAGCTCACCGAAGCCGCGGGTCTGCGGGGCAGCCGCAGGCTCGGTTCGCGCGGTGGTGGTGTGGGTGCGGGGCCGACGCAACATGGCCTGGATACGGGCGATCAGCTCCCGGGGGCTGAACGGTTTGCTCATATAGTCGTCGGCCCCGACCGACAGCCCGATGAGGGTGTCGATCTCTTCGGTGCGCGCAGTGAGCATCACGACATAGGCATCGGAGAAGGTTCGCAGTTGCCGGCACACCTCGACCCCGTCCAGACGGGGCAACCCCAGATCGAGGACCACGACATCGGGGTCGACCTGCCGGGCCAAAGTGACCGCGTCGGCGCCATCGCCGGTGATCGAGGTCTCGAACCCGTCGCGTTCGAGATACGAGCCGATCAGGTTCGCCAACGGCGACTCGTCCTCGACGACCATCGCCCGCAACCCGGTCGGTGGACGCTGCGGCGCCACCGAGTCGCCGGCTGCGGTGGGGGTGCGAGCGAAGGACTCCATGGCGTCCATCTTCACCAGCGCGCACCACTGCTGGCGCTGCCGTACGGCTTCTTGAGCAAATCTTCATACGACCTCCACAGGAATCGGGGGGTCCACACGCCAGGCTGAAGACACGAACCGGGGAAAGGAGACGACCATGATGGGCTGGGCAGGTGAGCTGACCTGGAGCGGATGGATCGTCATGGCCGTGTGCATGGTCGCGTTCTGGGTCGTGGTGATCTACCTGATGGCCATGATGTTCCGCACCGACCGCGGCACCGGGCCAGTCCGCACCACACGGGACACCGATCCGCTGCGGCTGCTCGAAGAACGTTTTGCCCGCGGCGACATCGACTGCGGCGAATTCGTGGCCCGTCGGCAGATGTTGATCCATGGCGGTGAGGTCCCCTCGACCGAGCCTCGGAAGGGACGAGTGAGTGGCTAGGATGACCCGTCGATCCTTCCTCGTCGGATCGGCCCTCGAGCAGAAGTGCCGCCGCCCGGGCCGGCAGGTGGTCTCGGCCCCGCTGACGCCGCGTCCCGTCGAGCTCGCATTCCGGGCTGCAGTTCAACCGCGGCCTGTGCGGCGCTCTGGTCATCGATGATCCGAACGAGCCGGGCGCCCGGGCAGCGAGCCCGGATCCGATTCATCTACGCCGGCGCGGAAACCGCGTTCCGCGCCGCCCTGTGACCATTAGAGGAAAGGACGACCTTCCATGAACAAGAAGACCCTCGCCGTCGGCGCCACCGCACTCGCGTTGGTCTTTGCAGCGGCGGCGTGCAGCGACTCCGACACCGGCACCACTGCCGCAACCTCGAGCGCCACCATCTCGGCGACCGCCTCCCCTGCGGAAGAGACCCCAGCACACAACCAGTCCGATGTGATGTTCGCCCGGATGATGATTCCGCACCACGCCCAGGCGATCGAAATGAGCGACACGCTCCTCTCCAAGAATGGTGTTCCCGAGCCGGTGACCGCGCTGGCCGAACAGATCAAGGCTGCCCAAGGCCCGGAGATCGATGAGATGATCTCCTGGCTCGAGCAGTGGGACGAACCGCAGATGCCGGGCGGCATGCCCGGGGCAGGGCACAACATGCCCGAAATGACCTCTACGCCCATGACTTCGATTCCCGGCATGGGCCGCGGCATGCCCGATACGGAGGACATGCCCGGCATGAGCGGCATGATGAGCGCGCAGGACATGCAGGCGCTGTCCGACGCGCAGGGCACCGAGGCCACCCGTCTGTTCCTGACCCACATGATCGCCCACCACGAAGGCGCGATCGACATGGCCCAGGCCGAAATCCGACGCGGGCAATACCCCGGCGCCATAGAAATGAGCCGCACCATCGTCGACGCCCAGCAGCGCGAGATCGACACCATGCGCCAGTTGCTGACCACCCAATAGCCGGCACTCACCGCGCCCCTTGCCGACCCGCCACCGTCAGGAGCTTTTCTCGATACCGCACCCCGAGTACGGGCACCCCCCAACCGGACCCGGCGTCCGCCGGGCAGGAACAGCATGATCTGCACGCCGGGCACGGGGCACACGGGGAGATGTTCCGCCGCCTCGACCTCGACCCTGCTTACCTGGCTCGCACCTGAGACGGCACTCGACCGATCCGAAACGAGGGTCATCTTCTTCTGTCGAGTTGTCCCTGTGCCGGTGGGCGAGTGTCCTGGTTCCTGTTGCCGCGGTGATAGTGCTCGCCAGTCGTGGGACCGGTGAACAATCGGCCGCGACCACCCAGCCGGCCGTGGTATCGGAGGTGCCCGGCGCAGCGTCGGAACCGCACTGGGCGGGCGCAGGGCAGGTCGTCTGGTTGCGTCCGGGCATCCGGGTCCGTCGAGTTCGGCGCCGAATCCGCTGGGGCTGATCGACAGCACCGACGGGGGACGCACCTCCACGGTGTTGCCCGGCGCTCCGCCTGTGGCGTTGCTCTCCACCTCGTCCAGGACGGTTCGGTCGCAACCGGACCCCTGCCGTGCCGGGTGCGATGGTCCAGGCGCCCTGGAGGGAGCAGGCGATCGGCGCGCGTCGACTCGAAGGTCAAGCCGAACCCGGATCCCCTGATCGTCGGTAGTCCATCTGCCGGGCCACGTGGCGCGCGAGGTCGTCGTCGACGGAAGAGACCAGGTGCAGGGCGAGGTCGATGCCCGCCGAAATACCGGCGGAGGTGTAGATGCCTCGATCGTGCACCCAACGGGGCCCGTCCAGCACCGTCAACTCGGGAAAGCGACGGGCGAGGTCGTCCAGGTCGTCCCAGTGCGTGGTGACGCGGTGGTCGGTCAGCACACCCGCCGCCGCGAGCAGGAATGCCCCGGTACACACCGAGGCGACGATCGGTGTCGACGCTCGTGCGGCGATCCAGGTGAGCAGGTCCGGATCGGTCTCCGCGCTGTGCGTGACACCTCCCGGCACGAGCAGCACATCGAATTCCGGTGCGGTGGCAATCGATACGTCGGCGCACACCCGCAGACCGCCGCGGGCGGTGACGATAGGCCGATCCGGATATGCGGACACGAGTGTCGCACCGGCGCTCCCACGGGGACTACCCGCCGAAAGGCGCGCGGCCACCGAAAACACCTCGAACGGCCCGAACGCGTCGAGCACCTCGACGTCGTCGTAGACGAGGATGCCGTACCGAGTCGCTGCCACGGCGCGATCGTATCGTCGCCGCCGCGCGGTGAGTGCGCGCGGCCGGCGGGGACACTTCAGCGGGCCGGGGCGCCGAACCACCGCGTGAGGCGACTTTCCGCATCCCGCTGGTCCTCGCCTACCCATGCCACGTGGCCGTCCGGGCGCAGCAACAGCGCTGGTACGTCCAGTTCTTCGCAGGGATCGACGATGTGGTCGACGCGGTCGGCCCAGCCCGCCACCGACAGGCGACCGGTGCGGTCGAGCAACAGTCCTCGGCCGGCGTGCAGCTGCTCGTAGAGCCGCCCGCGTTCCAGGCGTACATCCCTCATGTGCCTGCCGACCAGGTCGTGCGGGTCGCCGAGGTCGTAGCGGACTCCGATCGCGGTGACCTTCTCGACCAGGTAGCGGTTCACCACGTCGAAATCCATCAGTTGCGTCACCAGGCGGCGCACAGACTGTGGGCCCGGTTCGACGGACATCAACTCCATCATCGCGCGGGTGGTGTCGAGTACGTCGGCGGCGACCGGGTGCCGCTCGTCGTGGTAGCTGTCCAGCAGTGCCTCCGGCGCCCACCCGCACACGGCGCCGGCCAGCTTCCAGCCGAGATTGAACGCGTCCTGGACACCGAGATTGAGCCCTTGCCCACCGGTCGGTGGATGAATGTGCGCGGCATCGCCGGCCAGCAGCACCCGGCCGACGCGGTAACGCTCTGCCAACCGGGTGCCGTTGCCGAACCGGGACAACCAACGCGGGGAATGTGCGCCGAAGTCCGTACCCGACACACTCCGCATCTGGTTCCGCAGTTCGTCGAGGGTCGGTGGGACCCTGCGGTCTTCGGCCACCCCGGCAGCGGGCACGATGACCCGATAGCGCCGCCCCTCACCCACAGGCATCGCGCCGAACCGCAGCTGCGTCTTCCGGACTTCGGCACTCACGGCGGCGATCGTCTCCGGCGTCGCGGTCAGTTCCACCTCGCCCAGCAACGTGTCCACCGTGGACGGTTCGCCGGGGAACGCAACCCCGAGCAGCGTGCGCACCGTGCTGCGACCACCGTCGCAGCCCACCAGATATCGGCAGCGCAGCCGCGTTCCGTCCGTCAGCACCGCGGTGACACCGTCGTCGTCCTGCTCGAGTCCGACGACCGTGCAACCGCGCCGGATCGACGCGCCCAGTTCGGATGCGCGTTCGGTCAGCAGACGATCGGTGACGGGCTGGGGGATGCCCAGGACGTACGGATGTGTGGTGTCCAGACCCTGCGGGGCCGGTGCGGGAATGCCCGCGAAGAAACCGCCCACCGCGTGCTTCTTTCCGTGCGAGAGGAACCGCTCGAGCAGTCCGCGCTGGTCCATCACCTCGAGGCTGCGCGCGTGCAGCCCGAGCGAGCGCACGACCGGGGTCGGCTCCGTGTCCTGTTCCGGTACGACCACCTGCAATCCGTGCAACCGAAGTTCGGCCGCCAGCATCATGCCGGTCGGCCCGCCCCCGACCACGATGACGTCGATCATGAGAACCCCCATTCGTCCGAAGTGGATCCGGTGCGCCGGCCAGGCGGCGATGCGGCGTGGATGCCGCGCAACCCTGCATGTGTGCAGGTCCTGGCCTCGAACGGCGATTGTGCAGGACGCCGGGGGTCTTGCCGCAAGACCGGGGGTGAGCTATACCTTGAAAGGGGCAGGGAGCGCACGACTCCTTGCCTTCGTCGTTTCCGACGTCCCTCCTGTAGCCCGATCCGTCCGGCCGCACCCGTCGATCCGCATCTGGGCACGCGCGGGCCGTGGCCCCCGAATGGGTGACATCGGGCATCTGCGTCGAGTTGTGGTTACCGTTGTGAGGGTGATCACATGCTGACCCGTCTGATCGTCGCGTACCTGTCGCGTTATCGCGCGTACGTCGTCGCGGTGGTAGCACTGCAGTCCGTCGCGACGGCTGGGATGCTCTACCTGCCGACGCTCAACGCCGACATCATCGACAACGGCGTCGCGAAAGGTGACACCGGATACATCATGCGCATCGGCGGGTGGATGCTCGTGGTGGTGCTGCTGCAGGTGATCTGCACCGTCTCCGGTCAGTACTTCGGTGCCCGCGGCGCGCTCGCCGCCGGCCGCGACATCCGGCACGATCTCCTGCACCGGGTGAACACCTTCTCCGCGCGGGAGGTCGGCACGTTCGGCGCTCCGTCGTTGATCACCAGGAACACCAACGACGTTCAGCAGATCCAGCTTCTCCTGGTGATGAGTTCGTTCGTTCTGGTCACCGCGCCGATCATGTGCATCGGCGGCATCGTTCTGGGCATGCGCGTCGCGCCGGGGCTGGCCTGGCTGCTGGTGGTGGCGGTGCCCGTCCTCGGTCTGACGATGAGCCTGATCATCCGGGTGACGATCCCCGGGTTCCGCTCCATGCAGGCGTTTCTCGACAGCGTGAATCGCGTCCTGCGCGAACAGATCACGGGCATCCGGGTCGTGCGCGCCTTCGTTCGGGAACACCACGAGATGGAACGCTTCGGGGTCGCCAACGACAAACTGGCCGACGCGACCCTACGGGTCGGACGAATGATGGCACTGATGTTTCCGGCGGTCATGTTCATCACCAACGTGACGACCGTGGGGATCATCTGGTTCGGTGGCCACGCCGTGTCCGACGGGAGCGTGGAGATCGGCGCGCTGAGCGCGATGATCACCTACGTCGTGCAGATCATGATCTCGGTGATGATGGCGTCGTTCCTGGCGATGATGGCCCCGAGGGCGGCCGTTTGTGCGGACCGGATCGGGGATGTTCTCGCCACCGAAACGTCGGTGGTGCGGCCGGCCGACCCGGCCGGGTTCGCCGCGGATCCGGCGACCGTCGACTTTCGCGCCGCCGAGTTCCGATACCCGGGTGCCGACCAGCCGGTACTGCACGACCTCACCTTCCTCGTCGCGCCCGGCACGACCACGGCCGTCGTAGGGTCGACCGGCTCGGGGAAGACCACCCTGGTGGGGCTGGTGCCGCGCTTGATCGATGCGACGGCCGGGTCGGTGCTCGTCGGCGGCACCGACGTCAGGCGACTCGATCCCGACACGCTGCGATCGGTGATCGGATTGGTCCCGCAACGGGCGTACCTGTTCTCCGGCACCATCGCCTCGAATGTGCGGCACGGAAAGCGTGATGCGACGGACGAGGAGATCTGGGAGGCGCTACGTATCGCGCAGGCCGACGAGTTCGTCCGTGCGATGCCGCTGGGCCTCGACACTCCCGTGGCCCAGGGCGGCACCACGGTCTCGGGTGGGCAGCGCCAGCGTCTGGCGATCGCCCGGGCGCTCGTCCGAAGACCCGCCGTCTACGTGTTCGACGACGCGTTCTCCGCGCTCGACCTGTCGACCGACGCGCGCCTGCGGTCCGCGCTGCGGCCGGTCACCATGTCCGCTGCGGTGATCATCGTTGCCCAGCGCGTATCGACCATCATCGACGCCGACCAGATCGTGGTACTCGATCGTGGACGGATCGTCGGACTGGGCCGGCACGACGAGCTGGTGGAGACCTGTCCGACCTACGCGGAGATCGTCGGGTCGCAGCTCGCGGTCGAGGAGCAGGTGTGACGGGCCCCGCCGCACGGCACGCGGCCACCGCACCGATCCAGAAGCCCCGGTCGTTCGGACCGTCGGTGAAACGGTTGATGCACCGGCTGGTGTCCTACCGCGGTTTCGTGGTCACGGTGCTGCTGGCCACCGTCGGATCGGTGATCCTGTCCGCGATCGCGCCCCGGGTTCTCGGGCACGCCACCGACTTGATCTTCAACGGCGTGGTCGGGCGGATGCTTCCGGCCGGTGCCACGAAGGACGAGGCCGTCGACGGGCTTCGCGCGCAGGGGCAGGACACCTTCGCGGACATGGTGGCGTCGATGGACCTCACCCCCGGTGTGGGCGTCGACTTTTCGGCCGTCGGTCGAGTGCTGATGATCGTGCTCGGGCTGTATCTAGGCACCGCGCTGCTGTCGTGGATCGGCGCCTATCTGCTCAACATCGTCGTCGTCGGCACGATCCGGCGGTTGCGCTCGGATGTGGAAGCGAAGCTGCACCGGTTGCCGTTGCGCTATTACGACACCATGCCGCGCGGCGATCTGCTCAGTCGCGTCACCAACGACCTCGACAATCTGTCCCAGAGCCTGCAACAGACCATCTCGCAGGCACTCAACTCGGTCCTCACCGTCGTCGCGATCCTGTTCATGATGTTCTGGATCTCGCCGCTGCTCGCACTCATCGCGCTCGTGACCGTCCCGTTGGCGCTCGGAGCAACGGCCCTGATCGCCCGCAGGTCCAAACCGCATTTTTCCGCGCAGTGGTCCTCTACGGGAAAACTCAACGCCCAGGTGGAGGAAGCCTTCACCGGTCACGACATCGTGCAGGTGTTCGGACTGCAGGCCGAGGTCGAGCAGGAGTTCGACACCCGCAACGACAAGCTCTACAACTCGAGCTGGCGGGCCCAGTTCATCTCGGGCCTGGTGCAACCGGCCATCATGTTCATGGGCAACCTCAATTTCGTCGCGGTCGCCGTCGTCGGCGGACTACAGGTCGCCTCGGGGTCACTGAGCTTGGGGTCGGTGCAGGCCTTCATCCAGTACTCACGCCAGTTCACTCAGCCGCTCACCCAGATCGGTGCGATGTTCAACCTCCTCCAGAGCGGAGTCGCCTCCGCCGAACGCATCTTCGACATCCTCGACGCCGACGAGCAGACCCCCGATCCCGCCCGGCCGCAGAGCCCGTCGACCGACAACGGGCGCATCGAATTCGACGACGTGTCGTTCCGGTATGTGCCGGACAAGCCGCTCATCGAGAACTTGTCGCTGGTGGCCGAGCCCGGCCACATGGTGGCCATCGTCGGCCCCACCGGTGCGGGCAAGACGACCCTGGTCAACCTCATCATGCGGTTCTACGACGTCGACTCGGGAACGATCCGCGTCGACGGTGTGGATTCGACCGCCATGACCCGTGACGACCTGCGAGAACGCACCGGGATGGTCCTGCAGGACTCCTGGCTCTTCGGTGGCACCATCTACGACAACATCGCATACGGCGACCCGTCCGCGTCCCCGGAGCAAGTGCGCGAAGCAGCCGAGCTGAGCCACGTCGACCATTTCGTGCGTTCCCTGCCCGCCGGGTACGACACGCTGCTGGACGAGGAAGGCGGCGGGGTCAGCGCCGGTGAACGGCAGCTGATCACCATCGCGCGCGCATTCCTCGCGAAGCCGGTCGTCCTCATCCTCGACGAGGCGACGAGTTCCGTGGACACCCGCACCGAACTGCTGATCCAGCAGGCGATGGCGACCCTGCGCACGGATCGCACGAGTTTCGTGATCGCGCACCGGTTGTCGACGATCCGCGACGCCGACGTCATCGTGGTCATGGAGGACGGGCGCATCGTCGAGCAGGGCAACCACGAGGAGTTGCTCGCCGCCCGCGGCGCGTACTACGAGCTGTACCTCAGCCAGTTCACCGGCCCGGCGGACTCGGCGGTGGGCGCCGGGCCGGCGTCGACCGTCGAGCATGCGTGACGACCGCACCCCGACAACGCCGACGCGCGGCCCGACGCCACGAATTCGGCGTCACAGTGGCAGGATCGAGCCCGTGAGTTCCGCGAACCTGACCCGATCCGAAACCGCTGCACGCGCCCGTGCCGTCGACGTGCACTCGTACGAAGTCGAACTCGACCTGCGCGGCGCGGTGGACCCGCAACGCACGAACTTCCCGGTGGTGACGACGATCGAGTTCACGTCCTCGACCGACGAGACCTGGATCGATTTCCTCGGCGACTCGGTCGAGTCCGTCACCGTCAACGGCGAATCCGTCCCCGTGGTGTACGACGGAGCGCGCATCACCATCGGCGGTCTGCGCGAAATCAACGTGGTGAGTGTCGCGGCGACCGGACGATACAGCCGCTCGGGGGAGGGCCTGCACCGGTTCGTCGACCCCGTCGACGGGGAAACCTACCTCTACACCCAGTACGAACCGGCCGACGCCCGCCGGGTGTTCGCGTGCTTCGAACAACCGGATCTCAAGGCACCGTTCACGTTTGTGGTGGCCGCCCCCGAACACTGGCAGGTGCTCTCCAACCAGGTCGCCGAGCGACAGCGGTCCACCGAGGGCGCACAGACGGTCACCTTCGCGCCCACCCTGCCGATCTCGACGTACATCACCGCGATCGTCGCCGGTCCCTACCATCGCGTCGACGCGATCTGGACCAGGGACGACCTCGAGGTGCCGCTCGGTGTGTTGTGCCGCGCCTCCCTCGCCGAGTATCTCGACGCCGACGAGATACTCGAGATCACCGCGCAGGGGATGGACTACTACGCCGATCACTTCGAGTTCCCGTATCCCTTCACCAAGTACGACCAGGTGTTCGTCCCCGAGTACAACCTCGGCGCGATGGAGAACCCGGGATGTGTCACCTTCACCGAGGCCTATGTGTTCCGGGGGGTGGCCACCGACGCGCAACGTCAAGGTCGGGCCAACACGATCCTGCACGAGATGGCGCACATGTGGTTCGGCGATCTCGTCACGATGAAATGGTGGGACGATCTGTGGCTCAAGGAGTCCTTCGCCGACTACATGGGAGCGCTGGTCAGCGCCGAGGCGACCGAGTTCCGTGACGCCTGGGTCTCGTTCGCGAACCGGCGCAAAGCGTGGGCGTACCTGCAGGACCAACTGCCCACCACCCACCCGATCGTCGCCGACATCGTCGATCTCGAAGCCGCCAAACTCAACTTCGACGGCATCACCTACGCGAAGGGCGCCAGCGTCCTGAAACAGCTGGTCGCGTATGTCGGCCGCGACGCGTTCTTCGACGGCATCCGCCGCTACTTCCACGCACACGCCTTCGGCAACACCACCCTCGGCGACCTGCTGTCCGAACTGTCCGCGGCGTCCGGACGCGACCTGGCCGAATGGGCCCGGCACTGGCTGCAGACCACCGGCGTGACCGCACTGAGCCTGGAACGGGCCGGCGACCGCTGCGAGATCGTGCAGTCCACACCCCGCCCGCACCGTCTCGCGGTCGGCATCTACGACTTCGACGATGCCGGCGACCTCGTCCGTACCGAACGCCGGGAACTCGATGTCGCCGAGAGCCGCACCCGCCTCGATCTGCCCGACGCACCGCTGACACTGCTCAACGACGACGACCTCACCTACGCGAAGATCCGGCTCGACGAGCACTCGCTCGCCACCGTCGACGAGTCCCTCGACCGGGTCCGGGACCCGCTCGCACGCGGGCTGGTGTGGTCGGCACTGTGGAACGCCACCCGCGACGGAGAACTCGCCGCGGCGCGGTACGTGTCGATGGCACAACGCTTCTCGCCGAGCGAGGAGAACCTGGCACTGCTCGCATCGGTCCTGGCGAACGCACCGGCCGCCATCGAGCACTACCTTCCGGCCGCCGAGCGGCCGTCGGCGCGCGCCGACTGGCTCGAGGCCGTGTGGGCGGGCCTTTTCGCTGCGGAACCGGGGAGCGGGGCGCAGCTGTCCTTCGCGCGGGCGCTGGCCGCGGCGGCCGAGACCGCGGACCATCGCGCCGCCGATATCCGCGGCATCCTCGAAGGCAGCGGGGCGCCGACCGGGCTGGCGCTCGACCCCGATCTGCGCTGGGCACTGTGGACGGCGCTGAGCGCGACCGGGAACGCCGACGAAAGCGACCTCGCCGAGGAGTTGCGCCTCGACGACACCGCAACCGGACGCACCGCCTACCTGCAGGCCCAGGCCGCGCGACCCCGCGCCGACGTGAAGGCCCACGCCTGGGCGTCGGTCCTCGCGGACCGCACTCTCACCAACGATCACCTCGACGCCGTCATCGGGGGTTTCCGGGCGGGTGCGCGGCGCGACCTCACGGCCCCGTACGACGCCGACTACTTCGCGGTGCTCCGCGACACCTGGGCCGACCGGAGCATAGAAATCGCCCGCCGGATCGTCGTCGGGCTCTTCCCGCCCGCCGATACCCTCGACCCGGTGGACGCCTGGCTGGCCGCCAATTCCGATGCGCCGGCGGCGTTGCGGCGTCTGGTCGTCGAGCAGCGCGACCACCTGGCCCGGGACCTGCGCGTCCAGAAACTCAACACCCCGTGACCGGACTCGATCCGCGGTCAGTCCCGGACGTCGTCTCGGGCGACCTTTCTGCGTCGTCGGCTCCGGCCGTGCCGGACACAGTCGCGGACGCGATGCGTCGCCTGCGGGACAAGGCGGCGTCCGGAAACACCCGCGCGGCGCACCTGAGCGATTGGGCGATCTTCACGCGCTGGTGTGAGAGCACCGGGCACGCACCTCTGCCCGCCACGCCCGAACAAGTGGGCTGGTTTCTCACCGAGAAAGCCGCCGAACTCCGGCCCGACGGCCGCTGGGCGTACGCACCGTCGACCCTGTCCCGCTGGGTGTCGACGATCAACAAACTCCACGCCCTCGCCGGTCACCCGCGACCCGGGCAACACGAAAGCGTGCGGGATCTGTTGCGCGGCATTCGCCGTGAGCGCGCCACCCCGCCTGCCCGGCGGACACCGCTGCTCACCGACGACATCCGCAGCATCCTCGCCGACATGCGGACCACCGCGCGCGAGGGCGGATGGCCGGACCGTGCCGCCGAGCGGCGCGATTCGGCGCTGCTGCTCATCGGACTCGCCGGTGCGCTGCGCCGCAGCGAACTGTCCGCACTCGCCGTCTCGGACGTGGTGCCGCACCGTGCCGACGGGCTGTACGTGACGGTGCGCCGCTCCAAGACGGACCGCGAAGCCCGGGGCCGCACGGTGACCGTGCCGTACGGGTCCGATCCGCACACCTGCCCGGTGTGCGCGTACCGGCGCTGGCGGGAGGTTCTCGACGCGTGGGACGACGGGGGCCGCGCCGCGGTCGCCGAACTCCTCGCCGCGGACGCCGCTCCTGTCGACAACCATTGCTGCCGCGGCTTTTCCGTCGACACGACGGATGCGGACCGGCCGTTGTTCCGGCCCGTCCACCGCTCCGGGTCGCTCGGTGGGGGAGCGCTGACCGGGCAGTCGGTGCACTCGATGATCCAGCGCCGCGCGCTCCGGGCGGGGTTCAGCCCCGATCTGGTCGCGACCCTCGGCGGGCACAGTCTCCGCGCCGGGTTCGTCACCCAGGCGGTCCGCAACGGGGCGACCACGCAGACGATCATGACGCAGACCGGTCACGCCGACGAACGCATGGTCGCGCTCTACAGCCGGCACCACGCCGGACTGGTGGGCAACGCGGTCACGCACCTCGGACTCTGACGGATCCGCTCTCTGCGCAACCGAGCCGCCGCACACTCCGGGGGACTAGCGACCCGCCAGCACGTCGCCGAGGACCCGGGCGGCGTCGGGGAACGATCCGGGGTTCGCTCCGGAATAGTTGAGCCGCAGGTGCGGAGCGGTGGGCTCGGCAGGAAACCACTCGTCGCCCGGCGCCACGACGACACCCCTGGCTTCGCAGTCGCGGACGAGCGCGGGCAGGTCGGTACCGTCGGGAAGCCGCGCCCACAGGTGGAGGCCACCGGGCGGCACCGCCTCGATGTGCGCGGACGGTGCGTGCTCCCGCACCGCCGTGACGAGAAGGTCCCTGCGCGACGCGAGTTGGTGCCGGACCCCGCGAAGATGGGTACGCCAGGCCGGTTGTGAGACGACATCCCAGGCCACCGCCTGAAGCATCCCGCTGACGTACATCGACTGAGCCTGCACCTCGGCGAGGATGCGGTCGCGGGCCGGTCCGCGGGCGACGACGGCAGCGACACGCACGGACGGCGACACACTCTTGGTCAGGGACCGGAGGTAGACGACATGCCCGCTGTCGTCGAGGGCGGCGACCGGGTGCGCGTCGGTGGTGATCCCGAAGTCGTGCGCCCAATCGTCTTCGATGAGGAAGGCGCCCGCGTCCCGGACCAGGTCGAGGACGCGCTCGGTCAGCGCCGGCGGCCATTGCGCGCCGCTCGGGTTCGCGAAATTGGGCTGGGCATAGAACGCCCGGGCGCCGGTCCGCTCGAACGCCCGGGCGAGTTCGTCGGGATCGGGACCGGCGGGGCCACCGGCGACGGGTACGAGGCGGACCCCGGCGCGGGCCGCCGCGAGCATCGCGCCCCAATACGTGGGGGACTCCACCAGCAGCGGGTTCCCGGTTCCGACGAGGGCATGGAACGCGGCGCCGAGGCCGCCCTGACTTCCCGGAGTGATGATGACGTCGCTCGCGGACGGGGCAGCCACCCCGAGCGGAGTCGCCGCGCCGAGCTCGCCGGCAAACCACGCCTGAAGCTCCGGAATCCCCGCTGCGGGTGGGCGGGCGATGGCGGCGTCGCTGCGTGCGGCACGCCCGAACGCACCCCGAACGAGTCGCTCCGGGAGCAGTTCTCGATCCGGGTAGCCCGAGTGCAGGGCGATCACATCGTTCGGGACACTGCGCAGGGCCGAGGAGAAGCGGGGAATGCGGTGCTGGGGCGTGCCCAAGGCCGCGGTCTGCCAGCCGAAGTCGGTGGAATGCGCGATCCGGGCGGCGCGCACGAAGGTGCCGACACCCGGACGGCTCTCCACCGCGCCCGTGGCCTGCAGCGCGCGGAGGGCTTTCTGCACGGTCACCGGGCTCACCCCGTACTGCTCGACGAGTGCCCGCGTCGACGGCAATTGCGCGCCGGGCGACGCCGAGGCGATCCAGCGCTCGAGCCCGGCGACGATCCGCGCACTGCTACTATCATTCATGAGACACAAGAGTAGCGCTATCGTTTCCGGCAGGTTTGCGTTATCGTCACCCGAGCACGGACTCCGGTGGGGGCTGCTCGGAGTGGTCGCATTCTCCTTCACGCTCCCGATGACCCGCTTCGTGGTCGAGAAGGGTGCGATGACACCGCTGTTCGTCGGCGCCGGCCGTGCGGTGGTCGCCGGACTGCTGGCCGCGATCGCCTTGCTGCTCACCCGTCAGGTGCGCCCCCGCGGCTCCCAATGGATACGGCTGACCGCCGTCGCGGGCGGGGTGGTCATCGGCTTCCCCTTCCTGACGTCGTACGCCCTGACGACCGTGCCGGCGAGCCACGGCGCCGTGGTGGTGGCGATCCTGCCCGCCGCGACCGCCGTGGCAGCAGTTCTGCGCGGACGGGAGCGGCCGCCCGCCGCGTTCTGGGTCACCGCGGGTATCGGGACGGGTGCCGCGCTCGTGTTCGCGAGCCTGCAGACCGGCGGATTCGCCGGTCTCGAGGGAGCCGACGTACTGCTCTTCGGCGCCGTGATCGCGGCTGCCGTCGGCTACGCCGAAGGCGGATTGCTCTCCCGCGAACTCGGTGCGTGGCAGACCATTTCCTGGGCGCTCGTGCTGAGTACACCGTTCACCGTTGCGCTCACCGGGCTGTCGATGGCGGATCGGATGCCCACCGGCACGCTCCCCGAATGGGGCGCTTTCGCGTATCTGGGAATCGTGAGCATGTTCCTGGGTTTCTTCGCGTGGTACCGGGGACTGGCGATCGGCCCCATGGCGCAGGTCAGCCAGATCCAGCTCACCCAGCCCGTCATGACCATCTGCTGGGCCGCGCTGATCCTGCACGAACACCTCACCTGGCCGGTCGTCGGCGGAGGACTCGTCGTGATCCTGTGTGCCGCGACCGCCGTACGCACACGCGCCACGACCACGTCGCGGTCCCGTCCCGAAGAAAGTTCGCGCCGCGATGTCGAGAATCCGTCACCTGCTCCGTCTCCGTAGTGAGTGCGACCACAATGGGTCACACCGGACGCGAGGAGAAGACGATGGCCAAGTACCTCTTGCTCAAGCACTACCGCGGCGCTCCGGCGGCGGTCAACGACGTACCGATGGATCAGTGGACACCGGACGAAGTGTCCGACCACATCCGGTATATGAACGACTTCGCCGCACGACTCGAACAGACCGGCGAGTTCGTCGACGGACAGGCGCTCGCCCCGGAGGGCACCTTTGTCCGGTACGACGGGGAGGGCCGCCCACCCGTCACGGACGGACCGTTCGCCGAGACCAAGGACCTCATCGCCGGCTGGATGGTGATCGATGTGGACAGCTACGAGCGGGCTCTCGCTCTGGCCGGGGACCTTTCCGCCGCCCCCGGCGCCGGAGGAAAGCCGATTCACGAATGGCTCGAAGTACGTCCGTTCCTGACGGCGCCACCCACCGTCACCGAGTGACCCCGCAGTAGACGAAAACGAAGTGAACGACACCGAACTCCGTCACCTCACTCCGGTGGTGCTCGGCATCCTCGTCCGCCGCGGAGCAGAATTCGCGGCGGCCGAGGATGCCGTCCAGGACGCACTGATCGAAGCCCTCAGGGTGTGGCCGGACGATCCGCCCGACGACCCCAAGGGGTGGCTCGTCGCAGTCGCCTGGCGGCGGTTCCTCGACGCGACCCGTGCAGACGTGGCACGTCGGCGGCGTGAAGCGCTCGTCGCCCATGACCTCGAGAGGGCCGAACGCGGTTCCGGTGGTGGAGCATCGGACGCGCGCAGCGCTGCGCCACCGGCTGGGGTGGACGACACCCTCGCGCTCTACTTCCTGTGCGCTCACCCGGTGCTGACTCCGTCGTCGGCGGTCGCACTGACCTTGCGCGCGGTGGGCGGTCTGACCACGCGGCAGATCGCGCAGGCGTATCTGGTGCCCGAGGCGACGATGGCACAGCGCATCAGCAGGGCGAAACGCACGGTCTCCGGCGTGCGTTTCGACCGGCCCGGCGATGTCGCCACCGTGCTTCGGGTGCTCTACCTGGTGTTCAACGAGGGATACTCGGGGGACGTCGATCTCGCCGGCGAAGCGATCCGGCTCGGGCGGCAACTGGCAGCGGTGATCGATCATCCCGAAGTGCAGGGTTTGCTCGCCTTGATGCTGCTGCATCACGCGCGGCGCACTGCCCGGCTCTCGGCGGAGGGCAGCCTGATCCCGCTTGCGGAGCAGGACCGCACCCGGTGGGACACCACGTTGATAGCCGAGGGGATCGACATCCTGCAGGCGGCACTCGCCCGCGACCGGCTCGGCGAGTATCAGGCCCAGGCGGCGATCGCGGCTCTCCATGCCGACACTCCCACCGCCGAGGAAACCGACTGGGTGCAGATCGTCGAGTGGTACGACGAACTCACGCGGTTGACCGGCAATCCTGTCGTCCGGCTCAACCGGGCGGTGGCGGTCGGGGAGGCGGACGGACCGCGTGCCGGGCTGGCGGCGCTCGCCGAACTGGACGACTCGCTGCCCCGGTACCGGGCGGTCGCCGCGTATCTCCACGAACGTGACGGCGACCCGGCAACGGCGGCCCGGATGTATGCCGAGGCCGCCCGCGCCGCGCCCAACCTGGCCGAGCGCGAGCACCTCGTGCGGCAGGCCGCGCGGCTCAACACCGGCCTGTCGCGCTGACCGGGGAACAAAATCGACACCGCGGTGTTGAGGTGGGCAAGATAGTTGAGAAATCAATTATTTCCGCATCGAGGGAGGATCCACATGCCCGCCGTGACCGTAGACAACATCCTTGCCCTTCCGCGCATCACCGATCCGGTGCCCACTGCGCAGCCTCGACCGGTGCTGTCGGTGACGACCGCTCCTCGCGGCTTCGAGGGCGACGGGTTTCCCGTCCACCGCGCCTTCGCCGGCATCGAGATGCGGCACCTCGACCCCTTCATCCACATGGACCAGATGGGGGAGGTGCACTACGCACCCGGCGAACCGAAAGGTACCCCGTGGCATCCGCACCGCGGCTTCGAAACCGTGACCTACATGATCGACGGAACCATGGAGCACCAGGACTCGCACGGGGGAGGAGGCACCATCGCGAACGGTGACACCCAATGGATGACGGCCGGTGGCGGCATCCTGCACATCGAAACGCCACCGGAGCGCCTGGTGACCAGCGGCGGCCTGTTCCACGGCGTGCAGCTGTGGGTGAATCTGCCCCGTGAAGACAAACTGGTTGCGCCTCGCTACCAGGACATCTCCCGTGACCGCGTCACCTTGCTGTCCTCACCGGACGGTGGAGCGCTCATCCGGGTGATCGCCGGCGACCTCGACGGGCACCGCGGACCGGGCTCCACCCACACCCCGATCACCCTGCTGCACGTGAGCCTGGCGCGCGGTGCGCGCGTGACGGTGCCGTGGAATGCGGAGTTCAATGCCCTGGCGTACGTGCTGGCGGGAGACGGCTCCGCCGGTGCCGACCGCCGTCCGATCCACTCCGGGCAGACGGTGGTCTTCGGGCGCGGCGACACCCTGACGATCGACGCGGCCGACGAGCAGGACTCGCGTACCGACACGCTCGAGGTGTTCGTTCTGGGCGGCAAGCCGATTCGTGAACCTGTGGCGATGGCGGGGCCCTTCGTGATGAATACGAAGGCGGAGGTGATCGCCGCGTTCGAGGATTTCCAGGCGGGACGCTTCGGCTCCGTCCCCGCGACCGGCGGACTCCCAGGGCCGGCGCAGTAACTCGGTGCACGCCGTCGCGGGGGCGCGTCGCACCCATGCGTGAGGCGCGCACCCGGCGGGTACCCGGTCCGGGCACGGACCGATCTGCCGCCGGGCGACCGAGGAGAGCAATGGAGTCACGTACAGCGGAGTCACCACGAACAGCGACGGGCAGCGAGGCGGCAGTTCCGGTCGACTCCGAGTTCCACGACCTCGACGCATGGTGGCGCGCAGCGAATTATCTGTCGGTAGGTCAGATCTACCTCATGGACAATCCGCTTCTGCGGGAACCACTCCGGCCCGACCACATCAAACCCCGTCTGCTGGGGCACTGGGGGACCACCCCCGGACTCAACTTCATCTATGCGCACCTCAATCGGGTCATCACCGCCCGCGATCTCGACATGATCTACGTGATGGGCCCCGGCCACGGTGGCCCGGGCCCGGTCGCGGCGGGGTGGCTCGAAGGCACCTACAGCGAGCGTTATCCGGAGGTCTCACAGGACGAGGCCGGGATGGCTCGCCTGTTCACGCAGTTCTCCTTCCCCGGAGGCATTCCGAGCCACGTCGCCCCCGAAACGCCGGGTTCCATTCACGAGGGCGGCGAACTGGGGTACTCGCTCGCCCACGCTTACGGGGCTGCGTTCGACAATCCCGATCTGGTCGTCGCTGCGGTGATCGGCGACGGCGAGGCCGAAACAGGTCCGCTCGCCGCGAGTTGGCACTCGACCAAGTTCGTCGACCCGCGCCGGGACGGCGCCGTCCTCCCGATCCTGCATCTCAACGGTTACAAGATCGCCAACCCCACGGTGCTTGCGCGCATCGACCCCGGGGAACTCGACTCTCTGCTGCGCGGCTACGGCCACGACCCGATCGTGGTGGCCGGCTCCGACCCGGCCGAGATGCACCGGGCCTTCGCGTCGGCACTCGACCGGGCACTGAACCGTATCGACGAGATCCAGGAGCGCGCGCGCCGGACCGGCGATACGGAGCGTCCGGCATGGCCGATGATCGTGCTGCAGTCGCCCAAGGGGTGGACGGGTCCCGCCGAGGTCGACGGCACTCCGATCGAAGGCAGCTGGCGCGCGCACCAGGTGCCGTTCGGCAACGCCCGCAACGACGCCGGGCACCGCATGATCCTCGAAGAGTGGATGCGGAGCTATCGACCGGGAGAACTGTTCGACGACAACGGGGCTCCCGTCCCGCAGATCCGTGACCTGCATCCTTCGGGCGCACGGCGGATGAGCGCCAACCCCCACACCAACGGCGGCGCGATCCTGCGGGATCTCGCGTGCCCCGATTTCCGCGACTACGCCGTCCGCATCGGCACACCCGGAAACGAGACCGCCGAAGCGACCCGGGTGCTCGGCGACTTCCTCCGCGACGTGATGGTGCGCAATCCGAGCACCTTCCGGATGTTCGCGCCGGACGAGAACAATTCGAACCGGCTCAACGCCGTTCTCGAGGCCACCGACCGGACCTGGAATGCCCGGACGGTGCCGGGAGACGACCACCTCGCGCCCGACGGACGCGTAATGGAAGTGCTCTCCGAACACATGTGCCAGGGCTGGCTCGAGGGCTACCTGCTCACGGGACGGCACGGGCTCTTCTCCTGCTACGAGGCATTCGTCCACGTCGTGGATTCGATGTTCAACCAGCACGCGAAGTGGCTGCGCACCACCAACCGCATCGAGTGGCGCAAACCGATCCCGTCGCTCAATTACCTGCTGACCTCACATGTGTGGCGGCAGGACCACAACGGCTTCTCCCATCAGGACCCCGGCTTCATCGACCACGTCGTCAACAAGAAAGCCGAAGTCATCAGGGTCTATCTGCCGCCGGACGCCAACACCCTGCTGTCCGTCGCCGATCATTGCCTCCGCAGCCGCCAGTACGTCAACGTGATCGTCGCGGGCAAGCAACCGGAATTGCAGTACCTCGACATGGATGCGGCCGTCACCCACTGCACCAAGGGAATCGGCATCTGGGAGTGGGCTTCGACCGACGCCGGCGCGGAACCGGATGTGGTTCTCGGATGCGCCGGAGACGTACCCACGAAGGAAACGCTCGCGGCGGTCGACATTCTTCTCGGATACTTCCCGGACCTGAAGATCCGCGTCGTCAACGTCGTCGATCTCATGAGATTGCAAGACGACCGGGAACATCCCCACGGTCTGCCCGCCGCCGACTTCGATGCCCTGTTCACCACCGACAAGCCGGTCATCTTCGCCTACCACGGATACCCGTGGCTGGTTCACCGCCTCACCTACCGCCGCGCCAACCACGACAACATCCACGTGCGCGGTTATATCGAGGAAGGCACCACCACGACACCGTTCGATATGTGCGTCCTCAACCGGATCGACCGATTCCATCTCGCGAAGGACGTCATCGACCGGGTGGACCGCATCCGTCCCATCGCCGGTCACGCCCGCGAACACCTGCTGAACACGCTGGCCGAGCATCACCGCTACATCCGCACCCACGGTGAAGACATGCCGGAGGTCACCCAGTGGACATGGCGCGGGACGGACGCCGCACGATTCTCGTCGTGAGCCGCGGTCCCGCGGGCCCCGTTCAGGCGAGATCTGTTTCCGGCCGCCGCAAGACGGGCTCACCGCGGACGAGACGGGCGATGTCGACCTGGTCGAGCGAGGTGACCACGAGGTCGGCACCGGCCTCGGCGAGGCCGACCTCGTCGTCCGCGCGCGCGACCCCGATCGAGAGCATGTGTCCGGCTTCGGCGGCTTCGATTCCGCTCACCGCGTCTTCGACGACCACACATGCTTCCGCCGGGACACCGAGTTCGGCGGCCGCAGTGACAAATATTTCGGGATCCGGCTTCCCGCGGGCGAAATCGCGACCGGACAGGTCTGCGTCGAACATGTCGCTCAGCGTGGCGCCCTCGTCGATCGAGGCGGTATCGAGACCCTCATCCCGCGCGAACACGTCCATCCGGACGGCCCGCAGGAACCGGAACGCGTTTTTCGACGACGACGCCGCGGCGAGTGGGACCCCAGCGGCCCGCATCGCGAGCACGAACCGCAAGGCATCCGGGTACGCCCGGAACCTGCCGTCGTCGATCAAGCGGATCAACAGATCCTGCTTGCGATCCGCATAGGTGCGGAGGTGTTCGTCGTCATCCGGGATCCCGAAGTACCGCAACGCGGCACCGGCGCCCTCCATGCGCGGCCGGCCCGACATCACCTCCTGGTACACCAGGGGAGTGAACGCGTCTTCCGACCACGAACTGCGGTCCCGGATCGGAGCCCATTCGCCGAGCATCAGGTCGCGGAGGCTCTCCCGCCACGCGTGCTCGTGGGGTGAATCGACGAGCACCCCGTCGACATCGAAGATCGCGCCGCGCAGTCCGTGCTCGCTCATCGTCGCTCCCGTCGTCCGGTCAGGCCGGTAGCTCGTGGCGATCCGGTGCCGCCGGCACCGGCGGAATATGGAACACGTGCGACGCGCCCGCCCCGAGTTCGACGATGTTGTCGGCGACGCCCACCCGCACCGGCACCCGGAAACCTTCGACCTCGGCGAGGACGGTCAACTTGTCGCCCACGATGCGCACGCGCAGGGGAGTGCCGCGATACCGCATCGAGAACGACACCCCGTCGAGCCGGTCCATCAGGCGAGGGCGGAACATCAGCGCGCCGCCGTAGATACGGGCGCCGACGTAGTAGCGCTGCACCAGGTCCAGCGTTCCGGCCATCACCCCCATGTGGATGCCTTCTTTGGTGGTGCCGCCCTGCAGGTCGCTCACATCGCTCTCGAGCGCCACCATGAACCGCTCCCACGACGACTCCGGATCGAACGCCGCCAGCACGCCGGCGTAGGTGAGGAAACTCAGCGTCGACCCGTGTGAAGTCCGCTGGTCGTAGTACTCGACCGTCCGCACAGCGAGTGCGCGGTCGACGTCGTAGCCGAGTCGCGCGAACAACGGTTGCAACTCGTTGAAGTCGAACAGGAAGAACAGCATCACCGCGTCGGCCTGCTTGGAGACCTTGTACCGGTTCGGGTCCTTGCCCTCCGCCCGCAGGATGCGGTCCATCCGCTGGATGTTGCCGTACTTCTGCCGGTAGTGGTCCCAGTCGAGTTCCTCGAGGTCTTCGTATCCCTCGAACTGACTGATCACCCCGTCGTGGAACGGCACGTACATCTTGGTGGTCATCTCCGACCACGTCTCCAACTCCTCGTCGGTCACGCGCAAGCGGGCGCGCAGCGCGGTCTGGCGACTCGCGGACAGGCGTTCGAGCACGTCGAGTGCTTTTCCGGCGATCCACGCGACCATGACGTTGGTGTAGGCGTTGTTGTTCAGTCCCGCTGCCTCGACATCCGGGTATCGCTCGTGAAATTCGTCGGGCCCCATCACGCCGTGGATTTCGTAGCGGTCCCGTTCGGGGTTGTACCGGGCGATGGACGACCAGAACCGTGCGATCTCGAGCATCAACTCGGCGCCGAAATCGGCGAGGAAATCGAAGTCGTCGGTCGCCTGGTAGTACCGCCACACGTTGTAGAAAATCGCTGCGCTCACATGGCGCTGGTTGCGGCTCAGGTCCGGATCCCACTGTCCCGACAGGGGATTGAGGTGAACGGTCTGGGTTTCCTCGGTGCCGTCGCTACCGCTCTGCCAGGGGAACATCGCACCGTCGTACCCGGCGTCCCGCGCCGCGGCCTGGGCCTCACCCAACCGGCGGTACCGGTAGCCGATCAGGCCTCGTGTCACGTCGGGCATGCGCAGGTCGAGGAACGGATAGACGTACAACTCGTCCCAGAACACATGCCCGCGATACGCCTCGCCGTTGAGCCCGCGCGCCGGCACGCCGGCATCGTGCCGCGCGGTGTGCCGCGAACAGACCTGCAGCACGTGCGCGACGTGCAACCGCAGCAACATCTGGACGCGGGGTTCACGGGGCACCCGGATATCGCAGATGTCCCACAGTTCGTCCCATGCGGCCTCGTGCTCGGCGTAGGCCTCGTCGAAGCCCGGATACCGCACCACGTGGCGTCCGGCCGCGGCGAGGGGCTCGGTGATCGCGTCGTCGCGGGCGGTGAACATCGCCACGAGCTTCTCGACCCGCACGGGCGTGCCCTGGGTGACATCGAACGCCAGCACCTGCTGGATGTAGTCCTCCATCTGGTACAGGTCGCGCTCGACGTCGAGGCAGTCCTGCTCGCCTTCGTAGAAGACCTGCGTGCGGGCAGCCTGCGCGATGTAGATGTCGGATTGCCGTGTCTGCACCTTCAGGGCGATCGTGTCGGCGCTGAAGGTTCGGGGGGAGACCGGATCGAGGTGGCGACCCTCGAGTTCGCGGTAGCGCGCGACCGCTCGGTTGGTCATGCGTCCGTCGAGCGCCGACACCAATTCGATGCGGCCGGACCAGTTCTCGGGGGTGATGGTCCAGGACAGGCCGCTCTGGTGCCGGTGCGCCATACTCACGAAGCGCCGGCTGTGCAGGGTGGTTTCACGGCCCTTCCGGTCCCGGAACCGGATCTTGCGCATCACGGTGGCGGTGCGGATGTCGTAGATGTGCCGGTACGACAGGATTTCGACGTTCGACAGCCGGATCGCGTCTTCGCCCTCGATGCGCATTTTCAGCACCAGCCAGTTGGGGAGGTTGACCAGATCCTCGTTGAGGACGGGGCGACCCCCCATGATGGTGGTCTCACGGTTGTAGCAGCCGTGGGAGTACGTGCCGGGATAGTGGACTTCGCCCATGTCCTCCCACTCCGCCGTGCCCCGCGTGCAGAAGTATCCGTTGCCGGTGGACGTCATCGCCTCGCGGAGTCCTTCTTCGTCCGCATCGAAGGTGGTGTATTCGAGAGTGAACTCCGGGTCGGACACGCTTACCTCCAGGGCGAGTAGCGGTGGGCGACGGATCAGCGGGCCAGGCCGGTCAGGAACTTCTCGACGTCCTGCACCGAGTCGAGCACGAAATCGGCGGCCGTGGTGCGGCCCGCCATCTCCGGGTCGTCGGGACGGCCCACGAGGATGCCGATACCCCGGCCGCGCAGGGCCCGGAACGCGCTTTCGTCGGTGATGTCGTCGCCGAGATAGAGCGGAACGATGTCGTCGGAGTCGAGCCCGAGAACGTCGATGAGGTGCAGGACGGCTTTGCCCTTGTTCCAGTCGATCGCCGGGGTGAACTCGTAGACCATCTTCCCCGGGACCAGAGTCAGACGATCGCTGTTCCGGTCGCGCAATTCGTGGATGATCTCGTCGACGCGGGCGCGGGTATCCGGTGCGGCCTGCCGGTAGTGCACGGCGACCGACGCGTGTTTGGCTTCGATGGTGACACCGTCGAGACCGTGGAGCCTCTCACGCAGGGTGGCGGTCGTTTCCGCGATCAGGTCCGTGAAGTCGGTGAGCGCCTCGTGCACCACCGGCCCCTGCTCGGGACTCCAGATGTCGAACCCGTGGCTTCCGGCGACGATCAGGTCGTCGACGCCCATCAGTTGCTGCACGACCTGGCGGTCGCGCCCGGTGACGATGCACACCGAGCACCGGTCCGCCAGATCGAGCACGGTCCGGCGCATGCTGTCGGCCCAGACCGCGTCCTCGGGGCGGGAAACGATGGGTGTGAGTACGCCGTCGTAATCCAGGAACACTGCCGGCCGGCGGCCCTCCAAACGCTGCCGCAATGCTTCAGAGCCGAGGGCCGGGGGCAGATCTCCCACGGTCGACACCGTTTCCATGTCGTCCGTACCTCCTGCAGTCGGGGTCGTCGTCAACGGGTTCACGGCTCCGGGCGGTACCTGTCCGCCGGGGGCCGCCCTCCCCGAACCGTACACCTCACGGACTTGCGTCCGGAGGCATTGGAAGGGGCGCGATCCGCCGTCAGCGGATCGGGCGCCGCCACCGGGCGTCGTCGGCGGTCAGTTGCGTGACCAGGTGCTCCGACGCGTCGGCATTGCGGAACGGGCCGGCGAGCAGATCGGCGTAGACGTGGGACGGTGCGACGTACCGCAATCCTCCGCGACGGTCCATGCGATCGAACACGACGGGCGACCAGGGGATCGCGACGACGACGTCGCCTCCCCGGTCCACCGGGCGCAGGCCGAGGACGGCCGCGAACTCGTCCGGATCGTCGGCGTAGACCTCGAGGAGCGCCGGTTCGGCGTAGTCGGTCGCTCCTACTCCGGTGAGCGCGTAGGGGATATCGACGTGCTCGGCGAGCCGGTTGCGGATTGCTGCCACGCCGTCCGGCGCCGCGAAACGGCGGATCGGGCAGACCTTCCGGTCGTCGGCCCACGCACGCAGCATCGGCTCCCACCGCACTTCGGTGATGGCACCGCGGGGAATGCGGCGGATGAGTTCGCGTTCGACCAGGACCTCGACGACGCGGTAGGTGGCGCCGGTCGACGCTCCCGACAGCTTGATCAGCTCGGGAACGGTGATCTCGCCCTCGTGGTCCGCCAGCGCGCGGACCACCCGATCGGACGGTTCACCGGTGAGGACTCCGGAGGGTCTGCCCGGGCCACGCCACGGATCGGCGTCGGCGCCGCGGTTACGCACCCAGATGGCCGGGCGTGCCGCCACGAGGGCGAGGTTGCCGGTGGCGTCGGCATAGGAGATGCCGTGCTGGTCGAGCTGGCGACGGACCGGATCGGACAAATAGTGGGCACAGACGAATCCCCGGTCGGATTCGGTCAATTCGGCCGTGATGCGCGCGACGTCACCGCTGAGCACTCCGCGCGAAGGTATGACCGCGAAGGACACCGACTCGCCGTCGGGTGCGGTGACGAGGAGCCGGCGGGGCGCCTCGGGGGAGCGGGACCGGTCGGCGCTCAGACTCCATCCGAGCGGCAGGCAGGCTTCGAGACCCGCGGCGGCGCGCCGGTAGATGTCGATGTGGCGTTCGGGGCGCGGCCCGGCCGGATTCTCGACGGTGGTCGGGGAGTCCAGTTGTGTCACATCCACCACAGTAGTCACTCTGTGCACGACGGAAAAGGCTTTTTCTCGAATTTCCGATGCGGCGGTCCACCCGGTGCCCTCGACGAAGACGAACAATCCATGCGCTAGCGTCTTTCGCATGACTGACAGCGCCGGCCGGATCGCATTCATCCAGGCCACATGGCATCGCAACATCGTCGACCAGGCCAAGGCCGGGTTCACCGACGAGATCGTCTCGCTCGGATGGTCCGCCGAGAACATCGACTACTTCGAGGTCCCCGGGGCGTTCGAGATCCCCCTGCACGCCGCACGTCTGGCGCGCACCGGCCGGTACGCCGGCATCGTCGCCGCGGGACTGGTCGTCGACGGCGGGATCTACCGCCACGACTTCGTGGCCACCGCCGTCATCGACGGCTTGATGCGCGTGCAGCTCGACACCGATGTACCGGTGTTCTCCGTCGTGCTCACTCCGCATCACTTCCACGAGCACGACGAGCACGTCTCGTACTACACCCGCCACTTCGTGACGAAGGGCGCCGAAGCGGCTCGCGCACTCGATGCCACCGTCACGTCGCTGCGCGCGTTGCCGACCGCGGACTGATCCGCGGCCGGCAACGCGTCGGGCATTTACCGCTCCGGTCGCTGCGTCTCACTCTCGATGACGGGACTGCCGGCGACGGGAGAGACAGCGGGGGTGGACTCGGTGCGATTCCGGTAGGCGGCCCGGGCGTTCTCGTCCGATTCGAGAACGACGGACTGCAGTCCGAACGCGCCGGAGATCCGGTGCCGGGCCGCCTCCGGCATCAAACGCAGGACGGCGAGGATGCCGCCCGCGGTCCGGGGCACGTAACGCAGACCCGGACGTCCCGAGCCGATCACCGCGGTGATCGCCTGGGCGACATCCTCGGGACCCACCATCGCGACGCGCTGGATCAACGCGTTGGGCTTGATGCCCGCGATCAGTTCGGTGCGTACGAATCCCGGCGCGATCGTCGAGACCGTGACGCCGGAACCGGCGAGTTCCTGCCGCAGCACGGAGCCCAGACCGATCACCGCATGCTTGGTGGCCGAGTACACGGCGATCCCCGGTGCGCCCTCGATGCCGACGATGGACCCGAGGTTGACGATGTGACCGTGCCCCTGCTCGGTGAAGCGCGCGGCCGCGAGTTTGCAGCCGATGATCACGCCCCGCACGTTGATGCCGATCTGGCGGTCGGACACCGCGTCGGACTCGTCGAGGAACCGTCCGGTCGGCATGATGCCGGCGTTGTTGACCACGACGTCGAGTCCGCCGAGTTCGATTGCGGCGAGATCGAGAAACTGCTCGAACGAGCCGCGGTCGGTGACGTCGAGTGGCAACCCGAGGACGGTCGAACCGAATCGTGCGGTCAGCGCGGCAGCCGTTTCCTCCACCAGGGCCGTATCGATGTCGCCGATGACGACCTGTGCTCCGGCGCGGAGAAGGGCCTCCGCGGTCGATCGTCCGATACCGCGTGCGCCGCCGGTGATCGCGACGCGCTTGCCCTGTGCACCTCGGGTCATGTGTTGCCGTCCTTAACTCTCGAGCGGGTATTGCCGTGTGCTCACGCTAGAAAGCGGATCGCCGCAGATCCATGCCGAAAGCGGCTGTTTCTTGTGAATTTCGGCCACGTGGCCGATGATGGCACGTCGTGACGACCTTGGTCCCTCGCCGTGCCGCGACCAGCGCACGGCTTCTCGTGGACTTCGCCCGGGAACGCGGTATCGACACCCATCTGGTTCTCCGCGGCACCGGACTACCGGCCGAGGGACTCTCGGATCCCACGAGCGAGATCACGGACGAACAGGAACTGGCGCTGATCCGGAATCTGGTGGCGGAACTCGACGATGCTCCAGGGTGCGGGTTCACGCTCGGTGCGTCGTATCAGGCCGCCGTGCACGGCATCTACGGGTACGCGTTGATGAGTTGTGCGACCGTCCGGGAGGGGATCGAGGTGGGAACGCGTTACTTCGACCTCTCGTACGCGTTCTCGCGGGCAACGTTGGCGTACGCCGACGGTGAGGTGCGGTTCTCGCTCGACGATCGTGAGGTGCCGCGCGATGTACGGGGATTCCTTCTCGAACGCGACCTGTCCGGAATCCTGGCGCACTGGACGGCGTTGTGGGGCAACCCGGTCGAGGTGCGGCGGATCGAAGTGAACGAGTCGCTGTTCGGTCGCATCGCACCGATGGTGCGTGAACACGGCTACGAGGTGGTGTCTGTATCCGGGCCGCACACGGTCGTGGTGGACGCGGCGGCGGTGGAACGTCCGATGCCCACCGCCAGCGCGGCCGCGTCGGCGGTGCTGCTCGAAGAGTGCGCAGAACTCCTTCAGCGGCGGCGATTCCGCAGTGGAACCGCATTCCGGGTCCGTGAGATCCTGCTTCGTGCCGCGTCGTCGGGTGCGACGCAACAGCGTGTCGCGGGGGAGTTGGGGCTCAGCGTGCGGACGCTGCGGAGGAGGCTCGAGGAGGAAGGAACGTCGTACCGGGAGGTCGTGGCGGAGACGTACAGCGCGGTGGCCGAGGAACTTCTCGCTGCGGGGCTGTCGGTCGAGCGGGTGGCACACCGCTTGGGGTATTCCGACGCGTCGAGCTTCACGGTAGCTTTCACGAGGTGGACGGGAACGACTCCGGGCCGGCGGGCCAGGGGAGTGCGTGGATGAAGGATAGGCAGCTTGATCCTTTTCCGGGGGAACGGCATTCGCGGCGGGGAAGGACGACGACATGGGAGTAGGGCGCACCCGAAATGCGGGTTCGGCGGAGGACGCGACCCTGGAAGATATTCTGGATCGGACGGAATATACAAATAACAGAAATATCCGCCATTTCCACCACCAACTCGTCTCGATCCCGCCAGTCACCAACACTTCACGTGACTCGCAGCTACGCCGGGGGTCTGTGGAAGTAGCGGGCGAGCCTGCGATGCCGGTGGGCGAACAGTCCCGCGATCACGCGGTGCGCCACGGCGACGACGATCGGTACACGCGACAGGGGCGCGCGCAACTCGAAGGTGAGGCGATCGTGGACACGGGTTCCGCCGGACGGCAGCGGTTGTAGTTCGCGTTCGTGCTCCCATCGGCGCAGGAGCACCATGCTGGACTTCTCGTGGAACCGGCGACCGGGTTCGACGGCAGCGACGGTGAGGTCATCGAATTCGACCGGCAGTATCCCGAAGAGCAGGAGCGGTGCACGGCCCAGGCGCACGCCGACCGGCACCTCGTCGATGGACTGGCCCCGGACCGCACGCGGCATGCGCATCGACAGCACGGGGGCGAGTTCGTCGTTGATACCGCCGGGATCTGTGATGCGGGCCCAGACCGCGGGGCTCGCGGCGGGAAGGACCGACTCGTGTTCGACGACGACACACCCCACTGTGGGCACCCTTCCCTCGGGGGAAGGACGATAGCAGGAGTGTTACTGCGATCCCGAGAAGGACGAGGACAGCAGGATTCGGCCTTCGCTCACCTGCACCGCGTAGGTGCGTACCGATCCGATCCCGTGCGCGGCGCACGCACCCGTGTCGAACGAGAACGCGTACTGATGCAGCGGGCACACGACGCCGGTGTGGTCGATCTGCCCGTCGGCCAACGGCCCTCCCTTGTGCGGGCACACGGCGTCGGTCGCGCGGACCGAACCGTCGGACAACAGGAACACGGCGATCTGTCGGCCGTCGACCGTATAGGTGCGCCCCTCGCCGCGGGTGAGATCCGAGACCGGTCCGAGGCCGACGACGGCACTGTCGTCCACGGCGGTCATCGAACGGGGACCTGGGGGAGGGCCAGCAACGGCAGCGACGGCGCAAACTGCGCGGGAGACTTGGGGTCCGAACGGTCGAGCCAGGGATCACGGTAGCCGGCGACGGCGACCTCGACGCGTTCGTCCAGTCCGGACACCAAGTTCTCCTCGTCTCGAATCAGCAGGTCCTGTAGTCGGTCCAGACCGATGCGCGGCACGAAGGCGTAGGTCCGCTCGAGCCACTGCGCGTTCTCGCGGTAGTACTGGATGAACCGTCCCGCCACGGAAAGCACCTCGTCGGCGGAGCCCACCGTCGCGAGAAGGTCACCTTTGCGGACGTGTGCACCGGCGGCGCCGCCGACGTAGATCTCCCACCGCCCGTCGCCGACGGCGACCACCCCGAGGTCCTTGCACAGCGCCTCGGAACAGTTGCGGGGACACCCCGCCACCGCCAATTTGAGCTTGGCCGGTGTCTCGAGCCCCTGGAAGCGTTCCTCGAGTGCGATACCCAAATTCGTGGAGTCGCCCAGACCGAACCGGCAGAAATCGCTGCCCACGCAGGTTTTCACAGTGCGGAAACTCTTGCCGTAGGCGAAGCCCGACGGCATATCGAGATCTGCCCAGACCTTCGGCAGGTCCTCCTTCTTGATGCCGAGGAGATCGATCCGCTGACCACCGGTGACCTTCACCATGGGCACCCGGTACTTGTCGGCGACATCGGCGATCCGGCGCAACTGATCCGGTGTGGTCACCCCGCCCTTCATCTGAGGCACCACCGAAAATGTGCCGTCCCGCTGGATATTGGCGTGCACACGGTCGTTGATATAGAGCGCGCCACGCTCGTCGACCCAGTCGGGGCCCCACAGTGTGCGCAACAGCGACGCCAGCGGCATCTTCGCGGAGGCGTCCTCGCGGCCCCCGGTCGCGAGTTTCGCGAACACCTGCGACACCGCGCGCAGGTCGTGCTCGCGGATAGCGGCGATCAGGTCGGGTTTGGTCAGCGGGATGCACGGCACATACCAGTTCGCGGCGGGGTCCTCGGCGAGCGCGCCGCCGGCCGCGCACGCGACGATGTCACCCACGAGCGCCTTGCACGACCCGCAGCCCTTGCCCGCCCGAGTGGTGGCGCAGACGTCCGCGAGGCTGGCCGCTCCGCCGTGGACACAGGCCACGATGTCGCCCTTGGTGACGCCGTTGCAGTTGCACACCTGGGTGCTGTCGGGCAGATCTGCCGCCACGTCGGCGCCCTGGGGCTCTCCGATGTCGAACAGCAGGGCCGCGCGATCCTGGGGGACCTCGATCATTCCGTCGAAGGCCTGTCCGAGCATCGACGCCCGGCCGATGTCGCCGAGCAGCATCGCGCCGATCAGTTGGTCGTCACGCACGACGACGGCCTTGTACACACCGCTGCGCGGGTCGTAGAACTGCACGAACTCGTCGTCTTCGCGTTCGGGTCCCTTCACGCCCATCGCGGCGACGTCGATACCGGCGACCTTGAGCTTGGTGGTGGTCCGCGAGCCCTCGTACGCGGCGTGCGGGTCGGTGCCGGTGAGATGCTCGGCGAGCACGACGGCCTGCTCCCACACGGGTGCGACGAGTCCGTACACCTCGCCGCGGTGCTGCACGCATTCCCCGACGGCGTACACGCTCGATTCGCCGTCGCAGCGCAACTGATCGTCGACGACCAGGCCGCGCTCGACGAGAAGACCTCCGGTGCGCGCGAATTCGGTGTTGGGGCGGATACCTGCCGCGACGACCACCATGTCCGCCGGGACGACGGTGTCGTCGGAGAACCGGACCCCGACCACCTCGCCGTGGCCGTCGCGCTCGATGCCGATCGTGCGTGTACCCGTGTGCACGGTGACCCCGAGTTTCTCGATCTCGGTGCGCAGGACGCGGCCGCCGCGCTCGTCGAGTTGCTGGTTCATCAGGTGCCCGGGCGAATGCACGACCGTCACCTCGAGTCCCTGGGTGCGTAACCCGTACGCGGCCTCGAGGCCGAGCAGGCCGCCGCCGACGACCACTGCCGACACGTCGTCGCGGGACTCCGCCATCTGGAGCATGCCGTTGGTATCGGCGAGGGTGCGGAAACCGAACACGCCGCGCCCGAGGCGGCCGTCCGCTTCGCGCAGGCCGTCCATGTTGGGGAAGAAGGTCGACGATCCGGTGGCGACGACAAGCACGTCGTAGCCCGCCACCCGGCCGGATTCACAGGTGACCGTCTTGGCGAACCGGTCGAGGCGGACCGCGCGGTCGCCCGCGAAGAGGGTGATGCCGTGCTCCCGGTACCAGCTCATCGGATTGAGCACGAGATCGTCGTCGTCGGCGGTCGCTTCGCCGGACAGGACGTGCGAGAGCATGATCCGGTTGTAGTTGCCGTACGGCTCGTCGCCGATCATGGTGATGTCGAAGAGCTCTCGTCCACCTCGCGCGAGGATCTCTTCGACGGTGCGTGCACCTGCCATGCCGTTGCCCACGACGAGGAGCCGCCGACGCGGTGTCTCCGGTTGGGGCTGGGTCGATGTCATGCTTCGAGGGTCGGCCGCGTCGGTGACGGATCGGCTGCCGGCGCGTTACATGCCGATCAGGAAGACCTCACCCCGTCCTTGCCGGAACTGTCAGGTCGCGGCGACGCAGGCATCGCGAGCGGGGTGACGACGGCGAGCAGCACCGCGGGCACGAGGAACGCGGCGGTCGGATCCGCCGAGTACACGGGCGTGAGTGCCAGCGGAGCGAACGCGCCACCGCCGAACCGGAAGGCCTGCACCACCGACACCGCGCCGCCGCGGTTGGCTCCGGGATCGCCCAGGACGGCGGCATTGACGCCGACGAGCACGCATTGCGAGGCGACGCCCGCGAGGAACCAGGCGACGGCGACAACCATGAGATTCGTCACCGTACCGACGGTGACCACCAGCACTGCGCCGACGACGGCACCGATGAGGACGGTGCGCCGCGCGCCGATCCGGTCGACGAGGATCCCGACGCGCCGGGCGGTGAGGATGCCGGCGAACCCGAGGACGGTGAGCAGCGCGCCGCGCTCGGACGGGGTGAGGGCGAACACGTCCTCGGCGCGGAAGGCGAGGAGGAAGTTGAGTCCGCCGATCGCACCCCAGCCGAGCAACGCCACGATGCCGACGCGGACGATGCGGGGACGCAGCGCGTCGCGAAGCCGGGCGGGTTCGCCGGCGGTGTCCTCGTCGACGGTGCCCGGTAGTCCGATGCACGCGAGCGCCAGTGCGGCGGCGGCGAGCACCACGAAGGCCCATCGCCAGTCGATCTCGGCGGCGAGCCCGCCGACGAGCGGCGCGAAGGTCAGCCCGGCGGCTTGCAGGGCACCGAAGAGACCCAGTGCGCGACCGAGCCGATTCTGCGGTGTCAGGGACGCGAGGGCCGCGAGCAGCAGCGGTGTGGTGAAGGCGTTGGCCGCGCCCTGGAGCATGCGGGCACCGAGCAGCACGGTCAGAGTGGGGGCGAGCGCGGCGGCGACGGACACCACCGCGTAGGCGAGGTAGGCGAGGCGGACCGTGCGGGCCCGGCCCCAGCGGGCACCGAGGGTGCCGGAGAACAGCATGGCGGCGGCGAAGACACCGAGGTAGGCGGTCACGGAGGTGGCCGCGGTGGCGGCCGTGACGCCCAGGTCGGCGCCCATCTCGGGAAGCATCGAGACGACGACGCTGCCGCCGAACGGGCCGAGGAAGCCGCCTGTGTAGAGCGCCGCGCGCGGGAGTGCCGCGCGCAGGGCGCTCACTGGGCGAGTCCGCCGGGACCGCGTCGACGCAGGTAGCGCTCGAATTCGGCGGCGATGGCATCGCCGTCGATGTTGGAGATGTCGTCGGTGATGTCGGATTCGGCTTCGGCGTCGCCGCGTTCTTCGAGTCCGCGGACGTAGTCGGCGACGTCTTCGTCGTCGTCGGTCATCTCGGTGACGGCCTCTTCCCATTCTTCGGCGAGGACGGGCAGTTCGCCGAGGGGAACTTCGACATCGAGGATGTCTTCGAGCCGGCGGAGGAGTTCGACGGTGGCTTTGGGGTTGGGCGGGTGCGAGACGTAGTGGGGGACCGCTGCCCAGAAGGACACGGCGGGGATGCCGGCGCGGACGCAGGCGTCCTGGAGGACGCCGGTGATCCCGGTGGGTCCTTCGTAGCGTGATTTTTCGAGGTTGAAGCGTTTGGCGGCTTCGGCGCTGTACGCGGTGCCGGTCACCGGGACGGGCCGGGTGTGGGGAGTGTCGGCGAGCAGGGCGCCGAGGAGGATGACGGTGTGGACGCCGATGTCGTCGATGAGTTCGATGATGGCGTCGCAGAAGCTGCGCCAGCGCATGTTGGGTTCGATGCCGCGCAGCAGCACGATGTCGCGCTCGCTGCCGGGCAGTGCGCAGACCGACAGCCGGGTGGCGGGCCAGTCGAGTTCGCGGCTGACGCCGTCGACGAGCCGGACCTGGGGACGGTTGACCTGGTAGTCGTAGTAGTCCTCGGAGTCCAGTTCGGCGAAGGGTTCGGCGTCCCAGATCAGTTCGAGGTGTTCGACGGCTCCGCTGGCGGCGTCGCCTGCGTCGTTCCATCCTTCGAACGCGGCAACGAGCACCGGATCACGGAGGACGGGTACGTCCTGGTCCGGGGTGTCGGAGTTCTCGCGTGCATTCACTCGTCCAGCCTACGACCCGGGCCGGTTCGTCCGCCCACTAGTCTGGTGGGCATGTCCACCCCATTGCACTCTGTCTTGCTCGATGCGTTGAAGCGGCGCGTTGTCATCGGAGACGGGGCGATGGGCACGATGTTGCAGGCCGCGGATCTTTCGCTCGACGATTTCCGCGGTTTGGAGGGGTGCAACGAGATTCTCAACGAGTCTCGGCCCGATGTGATCCGGGGGATCCATCGGGCGTATTTCGAGGCCGGCGCAGATGTGGTCTCGACGAACACCTTCGGTTGCAACCTGCCCAATCTCGCCGACTACGACATCGCCGACCGCATCCGTGACCTGTCCGAACGTGGCACCCGTCTGGCCCGTGAGGTGGCCGACGAGATGGGCCCGAGCGACGACGGGATGCCCCGGATGGTGATCGGCTCGATGGGGCCGGGCACCAAGCTGCCGAGCTTGGGGCACGCGCCCTACGCGGTGTTGCGGGATGCCTACGCGGAGGCCGCTCTGGGCATGATCGACGGCGGCGCCGATGCGATCCTGGTGGAAACCTGCCAGGACCTGTTGCAGGCGAAGGCCGCGATCGTGGGTAGCCGCCTGGCGATGGAGCAGGCGGGCCGGCGACTGCCGATCGTCACCCATGTCACGGTGGAGACCACGGGCACGATGCTGCTCGGTTCGGAGATCGGTGCGGCGCTGACGGCGCTCGAGCCGCTGGGCATCGACCTGATCGGGCTGAACTGCGCGACCGGCCCGGCGGAGATGAGCGAACACCTGCGGTACCTGACGCAGCACGCACGGATTCCGGTGTCGGTGATGCCGAACGCGGGGCTGCCGGTGCTGGGGCCCAACGGCGCCGAGTACCCGCTGGGTCCGGAGGAACTGGCGTCGGCGTTGGCCGGGTTCGTCGCCGACTACGGGCTCGCGTTCGTCGGCGGGTGCTGTGGCACGACTCCCGAGCATGTCCGGCAGGTGGCCGCGGCGGTGCGTGAGGTGACGCCCGCCCCGCGGACGCCCGTGCCGGAGCCGGGTGTGTCGTCGCTCTACACGGCGGTGCCGTTCGAGCAGGACGCGTCGATCCTGATGGTCGGCGAGCGCACGAACACCAACGGGTCGAAGGCGTTCCGGGAGGCGATGCTCGCCGCGGACTGGCAGAAGTGCCTCGATATCGCGAAGGACCAGATTCGCGACGGCGCGCACATGCTGGACCTGAACGTCGACTATGTGGGACGCGACGGTGCCGCCGACATGGCAGAACTGGCGTCCCGGTTCGCGACGGCCTCGACGTTGCCCATCATGATCGACTCGACGGAGCCGGACGTGATCCAGGCCGGTCTCGAGCACCTCGGTGGCCGGTGCGCGGTGAACTCGGTGAACTACGAGGACGGCGACGGCCCCGGCTCGCGGTTCCAGCGGATCATGCAGCTCGTCGTCACGCACGGCGCGGCCGTGGTCGCGCTGACGATCGACGAGGAGGGTCAGGCCCGTACCGCCGAACACAAGGTGCGGATCGCGGAGCGCCTGATCACCGATCTGACGGAGAACTGGGGGCTCGCGCCGGAAGACATCATCGTCGACGCGTTGACCTTCCCGATCTCGACGGGGCAGGAGGAAGTCCGCCGCGACGCGATCGAGACGATCAGCGCGATCCGCGAACTGCACCGGCGACATCCCGAAATCCACTTCACGCTCGGCATCTCGAATGTGTCGTTCGGTTTGAATCCGGCGGCCCGGCAGGTGCTCAACTCGGTGTTCCTGAACGAGTGCACCGAAGCGGGGCTGGATACGGCGATCGTGCATGCGTCGAAGATCCTGCCGATGGCCCGCATCCCGGAGGAGCAGCGGCAGGTCGCGCTGGATCTGGTGTACGACCGTCGCCGCGAGGGATACGACCCCCTGCAGAAGCTGATGGAACTGTTCGAGGGTGTGTCGGCGGCGTCGGCGCGGGAGTCGCGCGCGCAGGAGCTGGCGGCGCTGCCGCTGTTCGAACGGCTCGAGCGGCGCATCGTCGACGGGGAGCGCAACGGCCTCGAGGACGATCTGACGGAGGCGATGACGACGACACCGCCGCTGACGATCATCAACGACACGTTGCTGTCGGGGATGAAGACGGTCGGTGAGCTGTTCGGGTCGGGGCAGATGCAGTTGCCGTTCGTGCTGCAGTCCGCCGAGGTGATGAAGACGGCGGTGGCGTTCCTCGAACCCCACATGGAGTCCACCGGCGCCGACGGTAAGGGCCGGATCGTGCTGGCGACCGTCAAGGGCGATGTGCACGACATCGGCAAGAACCTGGTCGACATCATCTTGTCGAACAACGGCTACGAGGTGGTCAACCTCGGGATCAAGCAGCCCATCGCCACGATTCTCGATGCGGCGGTCGACAAGCGAGCCGACGTGATCGGGATGTCCGGTCTGCTGGTGAAGTCGACCGTGGTGATGAAGGAGAACCTTCAGGAACTCAATGCCCGCGGGGTGGCCGAGCAGTTCCCGGTGATGCTCGGCGGCGCGGCACTGACCCGCAGCTATGTGGAGAACGATCTCGCGGAGGTCTACGAGGGTCAGGTGTCGTACGCGCGCGATGCGTTCGAGGGCTTGTCGTTGATGGACAAGGTGATGGCCGTCAAGCGCGGCGAGGCTCCGGCGCCCGACAGCCCGGAGGCGCTGGAAGCTGCCCGGAAGGCCGCCGAGCGCAAGGAGCGGCACGAGCGCAGCAAGAGGATCGCGGAGAAGCGCAAGGCGGCGGAGGCACCGGTGGTGGTGCCTGCGCGCAGCGATGTCGCAGCGGATCTTCCGGTGCCGACCCCGCCGTTCTGGGGTACCCGCGTGGTCAAGGGCATCCCGTTGGCCGAGTATGCGTCGCTGATCGACGAGCGCGCGCTTTTCCTCGGACAGTGGGGTCTGCGTGGGCAACGGGGCGGCGACGGCCCGAGCTACGAAGAGTTGGTGGAGACCGAGGGCCGGCCGCGGTTGCGGTACTGGCTGGACCGGTTGGCAACCGAGGGGATCTTGCAGCACGCCGCCGTGGTGTACGGCTACTTCCCGGCGGTGTCCGAGGGTGACGACGTGGTGGTACTCACCGAGCCCCGCCCGGACGCGCCGGAGCGATTCCGGTTCACGTTCCCGCGGCAACAGCGGTCCCGGTTCCTGTGCATCGCCGACTTCGTGCGGTCCCGGGAAGATGCGCTCGCGTCGGGGCAGGTCGATGTGTGGCCGTTCCAGCTGGTGACGATGGGGCAGCCGATCGCCGACTTCGCGAACGAGTTGTTCGCCGCGGACGCGTACCGCGACTATCTGGAGGTGCACGGTATCGGCGTGCAGCTCACCGAGGCGCTGGCGGAGTATTGGCATCGCCGGATCCGGCAGGAACTGGCATTCGCCGGGGGCGGCACCGCCGCCGACGAGGATCCCGACGAGATCGCCGAGTACTTCAAGCTCGCCTATCGCGGGGCCCGGTTCGCGTTCGGGTACGGCGCGTGCCCGAATCTCGAGGATCGCATCAAGCTCGTCGAGTTGCTCGAGCCCGAACGTATCGGCGTGGAATTGTCGGAGGAATTGCAGTTGCATCCCGAGCAGTCCACCGACGCGTTCGTGCTGCACCACCCGGAGGCCAAGTATTTCAATGTCTGATCAGCTCGAATCCGGTTGCGCTGCACCGTCGATCGGGGCCACCCGACTGCAGGCGGTGCTGTGGGACATGGACGGCACGTTGCTCGAGTCCGAGCAGTTGTGGGACATCGGGATGCGGGAGTTGTCGCTGCATCTCGGTGGCCCGATGAGTGAGGAGACCCGGCGCGCGACGATCGGCGGACCGCTCGACCTGTCGGTATGGCGAGCGTTCGCCGGTCTCGGTCTCGAACCGACCCCCGACGAGCAGACCGCCGCCGAGGACTGGCTCAACGCGTACATGGCCGGGTTGTTCGCTCAGGGTCTGCGGTGGCGGCCCGGCGCGCAGGCGGCACTCGATGCGGTACGTGCGGCGGGACTGGGCCAGGTGCTGGTGACCAACACCGGCCGCCGGTTGTGCGACGTCGCGCTCGAGACGCTCGGCCGGGACCGCTTCGACCACACGGTGTGCGGTGACGAGGTGCCGGCGGGCAAACCCGACCCGGCGCCGTACCGGCGGGCCGCGGAGTTGCTCGGGCTCGATCCGGCACAGTGCCTGGCCATCGAGGATTCCCCGACCGGCGCGACGTCCGCCGAGGCCGCGGGCTGCGCGGTGTTGGTGGTGCCGTCGCTGGTGGAGGTGCCCGGCTCGCCGCGCCGGGTGTTCCGGTCGACGCTCGAGGGCCTGACGGTGGCGGACCTGCGCGAGTTCCACGGGTCGGGATCGCGCTGACATGGCAATTCCCAAGATCGTGTTGTTCTACGCGTTCACGCCGCTGCCCGACCCGGAGGCGATCCGGTTGTGGCAGCACACCCTCGCGTCGTCGCTGGGGCTGACGGGCCGGATCCTGATCTCCGAGCACGGCATCAACGGCACCGTCGGTGGGGACATCGCCGCGGTGAAGCGCTACGTGCGCGGACTGCGCGGCTATCCGGCGTTCAAGGACACCGACGTCAAGTGGTCCGACGGCACCGGCCACGACTTCCCGCGCCTGTCGGTCAAGGTGCGCCCGGAGATCGTGACGTTCGGGGTGCCCCACGAGGTGAAGGTCGACGACCACGGTGTGGTGGGCGGCGGCACCCCGCTCTCGCCACGCGCCGTGCACGAGTTGGTCTCCGAGCGCGGCGACGAGGTGGTGTTCTTCGACGGCCGCAACCGGTTCGAGGCGGAGATCGGCCGGTTCCGGAATGCGGTGGTGCCCGAGGTGGAGACCACCCGCGATTTCGTCGCCGAACTCGACAGCGGCCGTTACGACCATCTCAAGTCCCGTCCGGTGGTGACCTACTGCACCGGCGGGGTGCGGTGCGAGGTGTTGTCGGCGTTGATGCGCAACCGCGGTTTCGAAGAGGTGTATCAGCTAGACGGCGGAATCGTGCGCTACGGCGAGACATTCGGTGACGACGGGCTGTGGGAAGGTTCGCTGTACGTGTTCGACGGCCGCATGAACGTCGAATTCAGCCCGGCCGCAACCGTGTTGGGCCGGTGCACCGAGTGCGGAACGCCGACGTCGCGGTACCGCAACCACCCCGATCGCGACGGCCGCGACCTGACGCTGGTCTGCGCGGGGTGCGTACCGGACCCCGTCGAGGCCTGAGGTGCGCGGAGCCCCGCTGCCGGTGCGGGACGGTCTCGGCCCGGACCGGCTGCGTATGCCCGCCGAGACGGACGCGGCCACCATCGTCGAATTTCTGCAGTCCCGTCACCCGGGGGAGGACTGGCAGGCCCGCGTGAGCGCCGGTGAACTCGTCGACGAGCACGGCCGGCCGGTGGACGCCGGCACCCGCTATCAGCCGACCCGGTTCGTGTACTTCTACCGCGACCCGCCGCCGGAGGTGCCGGTGCCGTTTCCGGTGGAGGTGCTGCACCGCGACGACCGACTGGTGGTGGTGGACAAACCGCACTTCCTGGCGACCATCCCGCGGGGCACCCACATCCGGGAAACGGTGGTCGTGCGGCTGCGCCGGGAACTGGACCTGCCGCATCTGGTGCCGGTGCACCGGCTCGACCGGATGACCGCCGGTGTGCTGCTGTGCACCACCGACCCGCGCTGGCGGCGGCCCTACCAGGAACTGTTCGAGCGGCACCTGGTGGTCAAAGAGTACGAGGCGGTCGCCGGGTTCCGGCCGGAGCTCGCATTCCCGCAGGTCGTGCGCACCCGCATCGACAAGCAGCACGGTGAGCTGACCGCCGTGCAGAGCTTCACCGACCCGAACTCCGAGACCCGAGTCGAACTGCTGGAGCGACACGGAGATCGGGCCCGGTACCGGCTGCACCCCCGCACCGGGCGCACGCACCAGTTGCGTCTGCACCTGACGGCGCTGGGGATCCCGATCGTGGGGGACAACTTCTATCCGGTGTTCCGGCGCCGCGACCCGGACGACTTCACCGATCCGCTGCGGTTGCTGGCACGTGCGCTCGAGTTCCCCGATCCGGTCAGCGGGGCGACGCGGCGGTTCGTCAGCGCCCGGAACCTCGGGTGGTGAGCCGCGCGCCGGGCGCGGTGGTGTCCTGAATTCGGGGGGAGCGGCGCGGCATGAAACAATCAACCCCTGTGAAGACCTTCGATTCCCTGTTCGCCGAGCTGTCCGAACGTGCTGTGACCCGTCCTGAGGGGTCCGGCACCGTCGCCGCGTTGGACGCCGGTGTCCACGCGCAGGGCAAGAAGGTGATCGAGGAGGCCGGCGAGGTATGGATCGCCGCCGAGTACCAGTCCGATGAGGAGCTCTCCGAGGAGATCTCGCAGTTGCTGTACTGGGTGCAGGTTCTGATGGTGGGGCGCGGTCTGAAGCTCGAGGACGTCTACAAGCATCTGTGACGGCCGGCGCCGCCGCTTCGAGGTGGCTGCCGTCCGTGCCCGTGGACCTCGTCGATTCTTCCCTCCCTTTCCGAAAGGACGTTCGTCATGCTGCGCGTCGCAGTTCCCAACAAGGGCTCGTTGTCCGAGTCTGCCGCCGAGATTCTGCAGGAGGCCGGGTACCGGCGCCGCACCGATTCGCGGGATCTGACAGTCATCGATCCCGTCAACGACGTCGAATTCTTTTTCCTGCGCCCGAAGGACATCGCGATCTATGTCGGGTCCGGTGAGCTGGACCTGGGGATCACCGGCCGTGACCTGGCCCTCGATTCGGGTGCGCCCGTCGCGGAGCGGCTCTCGCTCGGGTTCGGGCGGTCCTCGTTCCGGTACGCCGGCCCCAAGGGCCGCGACTGGGCGGTCGAGGACCTGCACGGGCTGCGGATCGCCACGTCGTACCCGAATCTGGTGCGCCGGGACCTCGAGTCCCGTGGTCTCGACGCGACCGTGATCCGGCTCGACGGGGCGGTGGAGATCTCCATCCAGCTCGGGGTGGCCGACGCGATCGCCGACGTGGTCGGGTCGGGTCGCACGCTGCGGCAGCACGATCTCGTGGCGTTCGGTGACTCGCTGTGCGATTCGGAAGGTGTGCTCATCGAGCGGGAAGGCTCCGATCGTGCCGATCGGGCCCGCAATCAGCTCATCGCCCGGCTCGAAGGCGTGGTCTTCGCGCAGCAGTACGTGATGCTCGACTACGACTGCCCGAAGCACCTGCTCGAGCAGGCGGTGCAGGTCACGCCGGGACTCGAGTCCCCGACGATCTCCCCGCTGGCGAACGACTCGTCGGTCGCGGTGCGGGCCATGGTGCCCCGCAAGGGCCACAACGCGGTGATGGATCGTCTCGCCGAGATCGGGGCGCACGCCATCCTCGCGTCGAACATCCGGTCGTGCCGCGCGATGCGCGCCGCCGAATAGCTCTCCGGAGAAGAACTACCGGCGGGCACATCCCGTCTCTCACCTCAGGTGCGGTCTCGCGATCAGCGGGACCGCACCTGCACGTTCTGGGCGATGCGGCCGAGTGCACCGGCCTCGTCGTAGAGCACCCCGGCGGTCATACCGACGCCGTCGGGACCCACGGACGTCTCGGCGGAGATCCCGACCCAGGTGGGGTCGGGAGCGCGGAACAGGTGCACGGTCAGTTCCGTGTTGAGGAACAGCCAGCGGGTGGGGTCGAGCTTGGAGCCGACACCGTTGGCGACGTCGGCGACGGTCATCAGCCGGTCCAGCCCGGTGGGGGTTTCGCCGTCCACCAGCGGCAGCGGGGCACACACCCACGCCGCGGAGGGGCCCGGCACCCCGAACTCGGTGACGACCCGCCACTCGAGGGTAGAGATGTATCCGCCCGACCACGCCGGGTGACCGACCGAGCCCGCGGGAACGGTGTCGACCGGCGGCAGCGGCGGCTCCGAGGTGCGAGCGACGTCGGGCAGGTCGACGGTCTCGAGCCGCCAGCCGGTGCCCCGCGCGACCGCCCGGGCGGTGCCGTCGGGGGCGGTGGCCCACAGTTCGGCGACGACCAGTTCGATCTTGCGGCCCGGCCGGTCGATCCGGGTGCGCACCTCGAGGTCGGTGAGCGGAACCGGACCGAGCAGGTCGACGGTGATGCGGGTCAGCCGGGTGCCGGGGCGCGGCCGGTGCCGTTCGAGCGCGCGGGCGAGCAACGCGGACGGCGGCGCGCCGTGCTGCAGGTCGGGTCCCCAGGTGCTCACGGTGTGCTCGGTGGGCCGGAAACGTTCGATGCTCACGTCGGGGTCGGCCCCGGGATCGGTGGGGACGGGGACGGGCACGTAGTACGAGGCGGCGCTCACTGCGGGAACTCCTTGTGGGGATGGGACGGCACGGCGCCCGGTGGGAACCGGGCGCCGGATCCGATGATGGCAGTCGCGGCGCCGTGCGGCGCACACCGGGTGCGCCGCCGCCGGTGAGGGCGTGGTCGGTGGGGGGCGTGGTCGGCCGCCGGGCGCGACCTGGCACGCTAGAGACCCGGGACCGGCACCATGCGGGGTCCCGCGCGCCGAGGTCGGCGCGGTGATCGGACGAAGGTGGACACGGTGATGGCAGAAGGCGGACTCGGGCGCAGCGGACCCTTTCAGGTCGGGGACCGGGTGCAGTTGACCGACGCCAAGGGCCGCAAATACACCGTGGTGCTCGAGGCGGGCAAGGAGTTCCACACCCATCGCGGCGGAATCGTGCACGACGCGCTGATCGGCGCGGACGAGGGTTCGGTGGTGACCTCCACGAACGGCACCCCGTATCTGGCGTTGCGGCCGCTGCTGGTCGACTACGTGCTCTCGATGCCGCGGGGCGCGCAGGTGATCTATCCGAAGGACGCAGCGCAGATCGTGCACGAGGGTGATGTGTTCCCCGGTGCGCGGGTGCTCGAGGCGGGCGCCGGATCGGGCGCACTGACGTGCTCGCTGCTGCGGGCCGTCGGCCCGGAGGGCACCGTCATCTCGTACGAGGTGCGCGACGACCACGCGGTCCACGCAGTGCGCAATGTGGAGACGTTCTTCGGGGAGCGGCCCGCCAACTGGAATCTGACGCTCGGGGATGTCGCCGACTACGACCTCGAGGCGCACGGACACGTCGACCGGGCGGTGCTGGACATGCTCGCGCCGTGGGATGCGCTGCCGGCGGTGGCCGACGCGCTGGTACCGGGCGGGGTGCTGATCGTGTACGTGGCGACGGTGACGCAGTTGTCGAAGGTGGTCGAGGCGATGCGGGAGCAGGCGTGCTGGACCGAGCCGCGCTCGTGGGAGTCGATCGTGCGGGGCTGGCACGTGGTGGGGTTGGCCGTGCGGCCGGAGCATCGGATGCAGGGGCACACGGCGTTCCTGGTGTCGGCGCGCAAACTCGCCGAGGGCACCGTCACCCCGAAGCCGCAGCGCCGGGCCGGTAAGGGCTGACCCAGCGGCTGCGAGTCCGTCGGGCCGGGAGTCCGACGGGCCGGGGCGCGATTATGCGCAGGTGATCCGGCCCATTTCGAGGATCGAGCAGGCGGCGTCGTCGTCGAGGACCCAGCGCCCGTCGTCGGTGCGGCTGAATTGCAGAGGCATCGGGGCGCCGCCGTGCGGCCCGGCGACCTCGGTGGTCGCGGTGACGGTGTCGTCGTCGACGACGGTGACCTCGCCGACGGTGCCGGTGAGCGGGTAGCCGGCGAGCACGCCCGTGAACTGGTCGAGTTCGGCGCGGTGCTCGTCGCCGTCCTCGACGACGGCGACGCGGTCGTCGGTGGTCGCGGCGGGGTCGAAGAACACGTCCACCGGCTGCTGCAGGACCGCCGCGTCGACCGGGGCCGCCGCGGTGGCAGTCGTCGTGGTGGCGGTGGTGGTCGCGCTCGTCGCTGTGCTGTCGGTGGTGGTGGTGTCCGACGACGAGTCGGAGCAGGCGGGCAGCAGTGCCACGGCGGCCACCGCGGCGGCGGCCAACAGGGTTCGGGTGGTCACGGAGTGGGTCCTTTCGGGACAAGGGACGAAACAGATAGTTAGGTTAGCCTAACAGCGCTGACCGGGTGCCGGGGAGGTGCCGGTCGAGCACACCGACACCTGTTCGGTACCCGACGATTTCGTGTCGTCGTACACATTCGGCCAACGCCCGGTAGCGTGGAATAACCACATGGAGGGAGTCGCTCATGAACTCACAGAATCCGGATGCGGTTGCGGCGGCACGGGAGATCGACGAGATGCGCGCGGAGGTTGCCACGCTGCGCCGCATGCTCGCCGAACCGTCCGATCGGGTACGCGACCTCGAAGCCCGCCTCGAGTCCCTCACCGTGCGCAACGGCAAGCTGCTCGAGACCCTCAAGGACGCCCGCCAGCAGTTGATCACGCTGCGGGAGGAAGTCGACCGGCTCGGACAGCCGCCCAGCGGCTACGGAGTGATGCTCGAGACCTACGACGACCACACCGTCGACGTGTTCACCTCGGGCCGCAAGATGCGGGTGGCGGTGTCGCCGAATCTCGAACTCGACGACTTCCGTCCCGGGCAGACCGTACGGCTCAACGAAGCTCTGACCATCGTCGAAGCAGGCGAGTTCGAGCGCGTCGGCGAGATCACCACCTTGCGCGAACTGCTCGACGACGGGCGCCGCGCGCTGGTGGTCGGGCACGCCGACGAGGAACGCGTCGTGTGGCTGGCCGCGCCCCTGGCCGCCGCGGCGGCCCGCACCCTCGACCCGGCGAGCACCTCGAACACCGACGAGACCGACGGGCCGGACAACTTCAAGCTGCGGCCGGGCGACTCCCTGCTGGTCGACAGCAAGGCCGGGTACGCCTTCGAACGCGTACCGAAGGCCGAGGTAGAAGACCTGGTGCTCGAGGAGGTCCCGGACGTCGATTACGGCGACATCGGTGGCCTGGGCCGGCAGATCGAGCAGATCCGCGACGCGGTGGAACTGCCGTTCCTGCACAAGGACCTGTTCCACGAGTACGCGCTGCGGCCCCCGAAGGGCGTGCTGCTGTACGGGCCGCCCGGCTGCGGAAAGACGCTGATCGCCAAGGCGGTCGCGAACTCTCTCGCGAAGAAGATCGCCGAGGCCCGCGGCGAGGATTCCAAGGACGCCAAGTCCTTCTTCCTCAACATCAAGGGCCCCGAACTGCTCAACAAGTTCGTCGGTGAAACCGAGCGGCACATCCGGATGATCTTCCAGCGGGCGCGGGAAAAGGCGTCCGAGGGCACTCCGGTGATCGTGTTCTTCGACGAGATGGATTCGATCTTCCGTACCCGCGGCTCGGGGGTGTCCTCCGATGTGGAGACCACCGTCGTGCCGCAGTTGCTCAGCGAGATCGACGGCGTCGAAGGACTCGAGAACGTCATCGTCATCGGCGCGTCCAACCGCGAGGACATGATCGACCCGGCGATCCTGCGGCCCGGCCGGCTGGACGTGAAGATCAAGATCGAGCGGCCCGACGCGGAAGCGGCACTGGACATCTTCTCCAAGTACCTCACCGAGACCCTGCCGGTGCACGCCGACGACATCGCCGAATTCGGCGGCGATCGCGCCGCGTGCATCCGGGCGATGATCGAACGGGTCGTCGACCGCATGTACGCCGAGTCGGAGGAGAACCGCTTCCTCGAGGTCACCTACGCCAACGGCGACAAGGAAGTCCTGTACTTCAAGGACTTCAACTCCGGCGCGATGATCCAGAACATCGTCGACCGCGGCAAGAAATACGCGATCAAGTCGGTGCTCGAGACCGGCGCGCCGGGTCTGCGGGTGCAGCATCTGCTCGACTCGATCGTCGACGAGTTCGCGGAGAACGAGGACCTGCCCAACACCACCAACCCGGACGACTGGGCCCGGATCTCGGGCAAGAAGGGCGAACGCATCGTCTACATCCGCACGCTGGTCACCGGCAAGAACGCCAGCGCCAGCCGGGCGATCGACACCGAGTCGAACACCGGTCAGTACCTGTAGGAACACAGAGAGTTCCGATCGGCACCGAGGGCCGGTGCCCGCCACGCGCGGGCACCGGCCCTCGGCCCATCGGATCGGCGTCCCGACGCCGCGCGCACCCGCATCGCCTAGGCTCGACGCTATGCAGCGGATCATCGGTATCGAGGTCGAATACGGGATCTCTTCGCCTCACGACCCCACAGCGAACCCGATTCTCACCTCCACCCAGGCGGTGCTTGCCTATGCCGCCGCCGAAGGGGTGCCACGCGCCAAGCGCACCCGCTGGGACTACGAGGTGGAATCCCCCCTCCGCGACGCCCGCGGCTTCGATCTGGGCCGGTTCAACGGTCCCGCCCCGGTGATCGACGCCGACGAGGTCGGTGCCGCGAACATGATCCTCACCAACGGGGCCCGGCTGTATGTCGACCACGCCCACCCCGAATATTCCGCGCCCGAAGTGGCCGACCCGCTCGACGCGGTGATCTGGGACAAGGCCGGCGAGCGGGTGATGGAAGCCGCCGCCCGGCATGCGTCGAGCGTGCCCGGCGCACCGCAACTGCAGCTGTACAAGAACAACGTCGACGGCAAGGGCGCCTCGTACGGCACCCACGAGAACTACCTGATGGCACGGCAGACCCCGTTTTCGTCGATCGTGGCGGGCCTGACCCCGTTCTTCGCCTCCCGGCAGGTGATCTGCGGGTCGGGCCGGGTCGGGATCGGCCAGAACGGCGACGAGGCCGGGTTCCAGCTGTCGCAGCGCTCCGATTACATCGAGGTCGAAGTGGGTCTGGAGACGACCCTCAAGCGCGGCATCATCAACACCCGCGACGAACCGCACGCCGACGCCGACAAGTACCGGCGCCTGCACGTGATCCTCGGCGACGCCAACCTCGCGGAGATGTCGACGTACCTCAAGGTAGGCACCACGGCGCTGGTGCTCGACCTGATCGAAGCGGGCGTGGACCTGAGCGACCTGCAGCTCGCTCGCCCGGTGACCGCCGTGCACCACATCAGTCACGATCCGACGCTGCGCAAGACCGTCGCGCTCACGGACGGCCGGGAACTGACCGGGCTGGCACTGCAGCGGATCTACCACGAGCGGGCCGCGCGGTTCCACGACGGCACCGACGACAAGCGCATTCTCGACATTCTCGAGAAATGGGCGATGGTGCTGGACCTGCTCGAACGCGACCCTATGGAGTGCGCGGATCTGCTGGACTGGCCGGCGAAGCTGCGGTTGCTCGAGGGATTCCGGCAGCGTGAGAACCTGGCGTGGTCGGCTCCGCGACTGCACATGGTGGACCTGCAGTACTCCGACGTGCGACTCGACAAGGGGCTCTACAACCGGCTCGTCGCGCGGGGTTCGATGCAGCGGCTCGTCACCGAACAGCAGGTGCTCGACGCGGTGCACACCCCGCCGTCGGACACCCGGGCCTACTTCCGCGGCGAGTGCCTGCGCCGGTTCGGCGCCGACATCGCCGCCGCGAGCTGGGATTCGGTCATCTTCGATCTCGGTGGGGAATCGCTGGTCCGCATCCCCACCCTCGAACCGTTGCGGGGCAGCCGCGCCCACGTCGGGGAACTGCTCGACAATGCGCAGTCGGCCGCCGAACTGGTCGATCAGCTCACGCACTGACCGCGACCCACCGGGACGGTACGCACGCGAGCCTCGTCGTGTCGTCGCCCCGGAGGGGTGCGGCTCGGTAGGGTGGGGGTCTGAAGTAGCGGTGGCCTCACCGATCGTCGACCGGTGACGGGAATCGCACGGATACAGGAGGAGGTCGGCGGCTATGGCGCAAGAGCAGACCACACGCGGTGGCGGCGGAGACGACGACGAGGGCGTCGGCGACGGCGGTGCCGGTCAGGAACGTCGCGAGAAGCTCGCTTCGGATACAGACGATCTTCTCGACGAGATCGACGACGTGCTCGAGGAGAACGCCGAGGACTTCGTGCGGGCATACGTACAGAAGGGTGGCCAGTGACAGCGGACCGGTCGTCGTTTTCTTCTCGCGAGGTGCAGCCCCGGCTGCACCTCGCGTCACCTCTGTCCTCCTTTTCCGATCACCTGCGGATCCACGCTCCGGAGCTACTGCCGGAGAACCGGTTCCGGTTCGAAGCGGCTGACCGGGTGGACATGGCACCGCACGGCACCACGATCGTCGCGCTCACCTTCGCCGGTGGCGTGCTGATCGCCGGGGATCGCCGGGCCACCATGGGCAGCATGATCGCCTCCCGCGACGTGCAGAAGGTGTTCGTCACCGATTCGTACTCGGCGGCGGGTATTGCCGGTACCGCCGGGCTGGCGGTCGAATTGGTGCGGCTGTTCGCGGTCGAACTCGAGCATTACGAGAAGATCGAGGGCGTGCCGCTGACCTTCGACGGCAAGGCCAACCGCCTCTCGTCGATGGTGCGCGGCAACCTCGGTGCGGCCATGCAGGGCCTGGCCGTGGTGCCGCTGCTCGTCGGATTCGATCTGGATGCGACCGACGCGATGCGCGCCGGCCGGATCGTGTCGTACGACGTGGTCGGCGGCCGGTACGAGGAACGTGCCGGGTACCACGCGGTGGGGTCCGGCTCGTTGTTCGCCCGGTCCTCGCTCAAGAAGCTGTACCGGGCGGAGGCAGACGAGCCGGCGGCGTTGCGCAACGCGGTGGAGGCGTTGTACGACGCGGCCGACGACGACACCGGTACCGGGGGTCCGGACACCACCCGCGGGATCTATCCGACCGCGGTGGTGATCACCGCGGCGGGCGCCGTGGAGGTGCCCGAGGAAACGTTGTCCGCGCTGGCCCGGGAGATCGTGGCCGAACGTACCGCTGGAGGTGACCTGTGACGCTTCCCTACTATGCGTCCGCCGAGCAGATCATGCGCGATCGCTCGGAGCTCGCGCGCAAGGGCATCGCCCGGGGACGCAGCGTGATCGCGCTGATCTACTCCGAGGGCGTTCTGTTCGTCGCGGAGAACCCGTCGAAGGCGCTGCACAAGATCAGCGAGTTGTACGACCGGCTGGGATTCGCCGCGGTGGGCAAGTACAACGAGTTCGAAAGCCTGCGCCGGTCCGGCATCATGCACGCCGACATGCGCGGCTATTCGTACGACCGGCGGGACGTGACGGGGCGGGCGCTCGCGAACGCCTACGCGCAGACCCTCGGGTCGATCTTCACCGATCAGCCCAAGCCGTTCGAGGTGGAGATCTGTGTGGCGGAGGTGGCTCGGGCCGAGGGGGACGAGGTGTCGCAGCTGTACCGGATCACCTACGACGGGTCGATCGTCGACGAGCCGCAGTTCGTGGTGATGGGGGGCAACACCGAACCGATCCTCACGGCGTTGCGGTCGTCGTACCGTCCCGGGATGTCGCTCGAGGACGCCGTGGGCGTGGCGGTGCGGGCCCTGCAGCAACCGGTCGGAAACGACGCGACGCCGCGGGCTCTGGGCCGCGGCGAACTCGAGGTCGCGGTGCTCGAGAGGGCGCGGCCACGCCGAGCGTTCCGCCGGATCTCCGGGGCCGCGCTCGAGGCACTGCTGCCAGCCGGTACCGAATCCGGCACCGGCGAGTCCGGGGCAGGGGAGTCCGGGGCGGGGGAGTCCGACTCCGGCCCGGACGGCACGTCGAGTCAGAGCGCGGACTGATCGGCCGGCGGCCGGTACACCCGCAACGCGGACGGTAGCGCCCGGAAACCGAAGACGGTGCCGTCGCCGGGCGCTTCTCCGTCGGTGGCCAATGCCACGGCGGGTCCGTCGACGCGCACCGTCAGGGTGGCGGTGTCGTACTGCCGGTACACCGGGGACGCCCCGAGTGTGCCGGTGGCCGCGGCGTAGATCAGCCGCACCCGCGACCAGCGGCGATCCGCGCTCAGATACCGGACATCGAGGGTGCCCGTATCGAGCGCCGTCCGCGACATCGGCACCTGGTCACGGGGCGTGTACCGGCCGTTTCCGGCGAACAGCAGCCACCAGGCCGCCGGCGCGCCGTCGAGCCGGCCCCGCATCGGTTTCGCGGTCCGCAACACGTCGATCATCGCCAGTGCCGCCGCCGGCCACTTGCCGATGCGCGGTTCCCACCGTTCCCGCAGCCGCACGGTGTCGGGATAACCACCGATGCCGGCGGTGTTGACGAACACGCGGGTGCTGGTGCCGGCCGCGCCCGTGACCGTGACCTCGCCGAGTCCGACCGCGATGGCGTGCCCGCCGGTCACCGCCCGCATCGTGGCGGCGTGATCGTCGGAGCCGAGATCCCGCGCGAAATGATTCAGGGTGCCCCCGGCGAAGACCGCCAACGGCAGGTCGTGTGCCCGTGCCGCAGCCGCGACCGCGGCGACGGTGCCGTCGCCGCCGCACACTCCCAGGGCCCGGGGCCGGTGGGTGGCGACGAGTGTGTCGAGTTGACCGGCCGGGTCGGTGTCGGTGTCGAGCGCGATCTGCTCGGCGCGCGGAAGTCCCTGCCGCAACAACGCCGCGGTCTCGTCGCTGCTCCCGGCACCCGGATTGACCACCAGCAGTAAGCCGTCGCCGCCGTCGAGGGCGGGCGCGGCGACGACGGTGCGGACCGCGGCGGGCTCGTCGTCGCGCACCGCCCACCAGCGGCGCGTCGACAACGCCACGGCCGCACCGACCGCGGCGCCGACCACCACGTCGCTGGGCCAGTGCACCCCCGTGTGCACGCGGGAGTAGGCGACCGCCGCCGCGACCGGGGCGAGCACCGCACCCGCGACCGGCGATTCCAGGGCGACCCCGGTCGCGAACGCCGCGGCCGATGCCGCGTGCCCGGACGGGAACGACGAGGACCGCGGGGTCGGCACGATCCGGCGGGCGAACTTCGGGTCGGTGCGCGCCGGGGGACGCCGCCGCGGCAACAGCGGTTTGAGGACGCCGTTGGCGAGGCCGCTGGCCGCGGCGACCGACAACAGTCCCCGGACGGCGCCGCGGCGGGCCCGGCCACCGGCGGCCGCGCACACCGCGGCGCACCCCACCCACAGCACGCTGTGGTTCGCGGCGCGCCCCAGGTCGCGGAAGAACGGATCCGCGGGGGAGGCGCGCAGCGCTCCGCTGCGGTGGAACAGGGCCCGGTCGGCGGACCGGCGGCGCTCGCGAAGGGTCACACGTTGAACCGTAGATGTCGTTGCGACCCATGGTGGTCGGACCCGCGCGGTACTGTCGAAGTGTGCAGCGACGAATCATGGGTATCGAGACGGAGTTCGGCGTCACGTGTACCTTTCACGGGCACCGCAGGCTCAGTCCGGACGAGGTGGCCCGCTACCTGTTCCGGCGGGTCGTGTCCTGGGGGCGCAGCTCCAACGTGTTCCTGCGCAACGGTGCGCGGCTGTACCTCGATGTCGGGTCGCATCCGGAGTACGCCACCGCCGAGTGCGACAACCTGCTCCAGCTCGTCGAACACGACCATGCCGGGGAGCGGGTGCTCGAAGAGTTGCTCGTCGACGCCGAGCAGCGGCTCGCCGAAGAGGGCATCGGCGGCGACATCTACCTGTTCAAGAACAACACCGACTCCGCGGGCAACTCCTACGGCTGTCACGAAAACTTCCTGGTCGCGAGGGTGGGGGAGTTCTCCCGCATCTCCGACGTGCTGCTGCCCTTCCTGGTGACCCGGCAGCTGATCTGCGGGGCCGGGAAGGTGCTGCAGACCCCGAAGGCCGCCACGTTCTGCCTGTCGCAGCGCGCCGAGCACATCTGGGAAGGGGTGTCGTCGGCGACGACCCGGTCCCGCCCCATCATCAACACCCGCGACGAGCCGCACGCGGACGCCGAGAAGTACCGCCGCCTGCACGTGATCGTGGGCGATTCGAACATGTCCGAAACCACCACGATGCTCAAGGTGGGGTCCGCGGCGCTGGTGCTGGAGATGATCGAGGCGGGGGTGCAGTTCCGCGATTTCGCGCTGGACAACCCGATCCGCGCGATCCGCGAGGTCAGCCACGACCTGACGGGCCGGCGACCGGTCCGGCTGGCCGGTGGCCGGCAGGCCAGCGCCCTCGACATCCAGCGGGAATACCACGCGCGTGCGGTGGAGTACCTCGACACCCGCACACCGGATCGGTACGTCTCGCAGGTCGTCGACCTGTGGGGACGGGTGCTCGACGCCGTCGAAACGCAGGATTTCGCGAAGGTCGACACCGAGGTCGACTGGGTGATCAAGCGCAAACTGTTCCAGCGCTACCAGGACCGGTACAGCATGGAGTTGTCCGATCCCAAGATCGCGCAACTGGACCTGGCGTATCACGACATCAAACGCGGCCGCGGAGTCTTCGACCTGCTGCAACGCAAGGGCCTGGCGGCACGCGCCACCGACGACGAGGCGGTCGAGGCGGCGGTCAACACCCCGCCGCAGACCACCCGGGCCAAACTGCGCGGCGATTTCATCGCCGCGGCGCAGGCCACCGGCCGCGACTTCACCGTCGACTGGGTGCATCTCAAGCTCAACGATCAGGCGCAGCGCACCGTGTTGTGCAAAGACCCGTTCCGGTCCGTGGACGAGCGGGTCGAGCGGCTCATCGCGTCGATGTGACGGTTCTGCGCGCTCCGGTGAGAGATTCCGGGGCGGCGCCGGGGCGACGGGGCATTAGGGTTGGGCCGTGGCGATCTCGAAAGTCGAACGGCTGGTCAATCTGGTCATCGCGTTGCTGTCCACCCGGCAATTCCTGACGGCGGAGAAGATCCGCACGTCGGTGGCCGGATACTCGGAGTGCGCGAGCGACGAGGCGTTCAGCCGGATGTTCGAGCGCGACAAGAACGAACTGCGCGATCTCGGGGTGCCCCTGGAAACGGGGATGCCGTCCCGGTTCTCCACCGTCGAGGGCTACCGCATCAACCGCGACGCGTACGAATTGCCCGAAATCGACTTGACCCGTGAGGAAACGGCCGCGGTCGCGGTGGCATCCGCGTTGTGGGAGTCGCCCGAACTGACCTCGGCGGCGCAAGGCGCGTTGCTGAAACTGCGGGCCGCCGGGGTGCAGGTCGACGTGGATCCGGGGACGGTCGCCCCGATCCCGGCGCGGGCCCGCGGCTCGGAACCGGCACTGCAGGAACTGCTCGCCGCGATCGATGCGCGGCGCGCGGTGCGGTTCTCGCACCGCAGCTCGCCCACCGAACCGTGGACCACCCGCACCGTCGACCCGTGGGGAGTGGTCACGGTGCACGGCCGGTGGTATCTGGTGGGCCACGACCGCGATCGCGATGCGCCGCGCACATTCCGGCTCTCCCGCATCGGCGACGACGTCACCGCGATCGGTCCGGCCGGAGCGGTACAGATCCCCGCGGGGATCGACCTGCGGGCCCGGGTCCTCGCCACCACCAGCCAGGGGGAGATCTCCGGCTCCGCGCGGGTGTGGGTGGCAGCCGGGAAGGCCTACGAGTTACGCCGCCTCGGAGACGAGATCGAGCAGCGGCAGATCGGTGGCCACGACGGCAGTGCCCCCCGCGACGGCACGGTCCTCGAGGTGCCGGTGCGGTCCTGGGAATGGATCGGGCGGATCATCGCCGGGCAGGGCGCCGACGCGCTGGTGCTCGAACCGGCGGAATTGCGGGCCGAAGTGCAACGCATCCTGGCACGGGTGGTCGGCGACGGGGCCGCCGCCGAGAGGGACGAGACAGCGGGGGACGACACGGAGGGGGACCACGCGCCATGAGTGCACGACTGTCCGGGCGGTTGGCCCGGCTGCTGAACCTGGTGCCCTACTTTCAGGCGCACCCGGGGATCAGTGCGGCCGAAGCCGCCCGCGACCTGGGAGTCACCCCCAAACAGATCATGGACGACCTCAACCAGCTCTGGGTGTGCGGGCTGCCCGGGTACGGACCCGGCGACCTGATCGACCTGTCGTTCTCCGAAGACAGCATCGTCGTCACGTTCACCGCCGGCATCGACCGGCCGCTGCGGTTGACCTCCACCGAGGCGACCGCGCTGCTCGTCGCGCTGCGGTCGCTGCTGGAGATGCCCGGTGTGGTGGAGCCCGCGGCGGCGCAATCGGCGATCGCGAAGATCGAAGCGGCCGCCGGCACCGCCGCGACCGCGCACACCCCGGACGGCGCCGGTGCCGCGGTCACGGAGAATCCCGTGGCGGGACGGGTGCGCGATGCGGTGCGCCGCGGCCGGGCACTGCACCTGACCTACTATTCAGCCTCCCGCGACACCGTGTCCGAACGTGTCGTCGACCCCATCCGCATCGTGCTGATCGACGAGCACACGTATCTGCAGGCCTGGTGCCGCACCGCCGAGGGAGTGCGGCTGTTCCGCTTCGACCGCATCGACGAGGCGACGGTGCTCGACGAGGCGGCGCAGCCGCCGCAGCAGGCGCTGAGCGGCGACGAGCACCTGGAATTGTTCGAGGGCGACCCCGCACTGCCCGCCGCCCGGCTGCGTCTCGAACCGGGCTACACGTGGCTGCTGGACTATTACCCGCTCACCGACGTGGAGGTGTTCCCGGACGGTAGCTGCGAGGCGGTACTGCGATATGCGTCGCGGGACTGGATGGTGCGACTGCTGGTGGGCCTGGGCAGCGGCGTGACGGTCCTCGCGCCCGCCGAGTTGGTGTCCGCGGTGCGGACCCGCGCCGGTGAGGCCCTCGAGGCGTATGCGGCGCTCGACGACGCGGGACGGCCCGCGTGAACGCGCCGGCAGGAAACGTTCGTGTGAACCTTGCGCAAACTCCCTGCGGATTCGGTTCACCCGCGAAAACGGGCCGTACGGGTCCGGTAGCATCGACACCAGCCGATTTGTGGAGGTTGTAAATGGGTGCAATGAGCCCGTGGCACTGGGCCATCGTCGCGTTGGTCGTGGTGATCCTGTTCGGTTCGAAGAAGCTGCCCGACGCCGCACGCGGTCTGGGTCGTTCGCTGCGAATCTTCAAGAGCGAAGTCAAGGAAATGCAGAACGACGACGCGCGTTCCGCCGCGCCGCAGCAGCCGCAGGTCCAGCAGCCCCTGCCGCCGGTGCAGCAGCAGCCGCAGCCGGTGGAGCCCACCGTCGTTCCGCCGCAGCAGCAGAACGCGCCTCACAGCGAACCGCGGTCCTACTGACCGTGCTCTCCCCTCCGGGGCACCCACACGGGTGTCCCGGTTCCGCTGGTCCCGAGGGGCCCGGATTTCGAACCCCGGCGGCCATTATCAGGAGCTGAGAACCGCACCGTGCGCATCCCGTTCGATCCCCGCCGCAGTCGGCGCAAGACCAACCCCGACGGCACGATGTCGCTGGTCGAGCACCTGTACGAACTGCGCACGCGGCTGCTCATCGCGGTCGCCGCGGTGCTCCTCACCAGCATCCTCGGGTTCCTCTGGTACAGCCGCGGTGTGTTCGGCTTCGACAGCCTCGGTGAGATCCTGCGCGGACCGTACTGTGCGCTGCCGCCGTCGTCGCGCGCGGATCTGAGCACCGACGGGGCCTGCCGGTTGCTCGCGACCGGCCCGTTCGAACAATTCATGTTGCGGTTGAAGGTCGCGATGACCGCGGGCATCGTGATGGCCTGCCCGGTCTGGCTCTATCAGCTGTGGGCGTTCGTCACCCCCGGCCTCTACAGCAAGGAGCGGCGGTACGCGATCGGGTTCGTCGTCTCCGGGGCGGTGCTGTTCGTCGCCGGCGCCGTGCTCGCGTACCTGGTGGTCTCGCACGCCTTGTCGTTCCTGCTCACCGTCGGTAACGACGTGCAGGTCACGGCCCTCTCCGGTTCCGAATACTTCGGTTTCATCATCAATCTGCTGGTGATCTTCGGGGTGTCCTTCGAGATTCCCCTGGTGATCGTCGCCCTCAACGCGGTGGGCGTGCTGCCGTACGAGAAGCTCAAGGCGTGGCGCCGCGGCCTGATCATGGCGATGTTCGTGTTCGCCGCGATCGCCACCCCCGGCCAGGATCCGTTCTCGATGATCGCCCTGGCGATGGCGTTGACATTGCTGCTCGAAGTGGCCATCCAGATCTCCCGGATCACCGACCGGCGGCGTGCGCGCCGTCGCCGCGCGGAAGGCTGGGGTGAACTCGACGACGACGAGAGTTCCACCATCCCGGCACCGGCACCGGTCGAACCGTCCGGCCCGGCCCGGACCGACTTCTCGGACACTCTGTGAGCGAGCACCCGCACGTGGAACCGGCCGTCCCGCAGAGCCCCGGACCCCGGCTCACCGATTTCGCCGCGTCCCTCGACTTCCCCCTCGACCCGTTCCAGCAGGACGCCTGCCGCGCACTCGAGGACGGCCATTCGGTGCTGGTGTGCGCGCCGACCGGCGCGGGGAAGACCGTGGTCGGCGAGTTCGCGGTGTACCTGGCGTTGCAGGCCGGCAGCAAATGCTTCTACACGACTCCGATCAAGGCGCTGAGCAACCAGAAGTACGCCGATCTGTGTGCCCGGCACGGTAGGGACGCCGTGGGATTGCTCACCGGCGACCAGTCCATCAACGCGGATGCGCCGGTGGTGGTGATGACCACCGAGGTGCTGCGCAACATGATCTACGCATCGTCGACCTCGCTGATCGGTTTGACGCATGTGGTGATGGACGAGGTGCACTTCCTGGCCGACCGGTTCCGCGGCGCGGTGTGGGAGGAAGTGATCCTGCACCTGCCCGAGGACGTGCGGCTCGCGAGCCTGTCCGCGACCGTCTCGAACGCCGAGGAATTCGGCGACTGGATGACCACCGTGCGCGGTGACACCACCGTCGTCGTGGACGAGGTGCGGCCCATCCCGCTGCATCAGCACATGATGGTCGGACCCCGGATCTACGACCTGTTCGACACCAGCGCCGAACCCGCCGACCTGCCGAGGCGTGAACGCCGCCGCGGCATCGTCGTCAACCCCGAACTGCTCGCGGCGGTGCGCCGCCGGCTGAGCGCGGACGGGGCGGATCGGTGGCAGGGTCGGGGAGGCCGCGGCTTCGGGTCACGCAACTTCCGTCCGCTGCCGCGCCCCGACGTCATCACCCGGCTGGACCGGGACGGGTTGCTGCCGGCGATCACGTTCGTGTTCAGCCGCGCCGGGTGCGACGCCGCCGTGCTGCAATGCCTGCGGTCCGGGTTGCATCTGACCACCGACGAGGAAGCCGCCGAGATCGGCCGGATCGTCGACGAGCACACCCGCGAATTGCCTGCCGCCGATCTCGAAGTCCTCGGCTACAGCACGTGGCGCACCGCCCTCGAACGCGGTATCGCCGCGCACCACGCGGGCATGCTGCCCGCGTTCCGGCACACCGTCGAAGAGTTGTTCGTCCGCGGCCTGGTGCGCGCGGTGTTCGCCACCGAAACCCTCGCGCTGGGCATCAACATGCCGGCCCGCAGCGTGGTGCTCGAAAAACTCGTCAAGTTCAACGGCGAAACCCATGCCGAACTGACCCCTGGTGAATACACCCAGCTCACCGGCCGTGCCGGACGCCGCGGCATCGACATCGAGGGGCACGCCGTGGTGTTGTGGCAGCCCGGTGTCGAGCCGACGACGGTCGCCGGTCTCGCCTCCACCCGCACCTTCCCGCTGCGCAGTTCGTTCAAGCCGTCCTACAACATGGCGGTCAATCTCATCGACGCGGTCGGCGTGGACCGGTCCCGGGCACTGCTCGAGATGTCGTTTGCGCAGTTCCAGGCGGACAAATCGGTGGTCGGCCTGACCCGCAGCATCGAACGCAACGAGGCGACGCTGGCGAAGCTGCGCGAAGAACTCGGCGGCGCCGACAGCGAGATCCTCGACTACCTGACCTTGCGCGCGGATCTGACCGCCGCGGAGCGCGAGCACGAACGACGCAGCCGGCAGGACCGCCGGCAGGCGGCGGTGGCCTCGCTCGTCGGGTTGCGCGCGGGCGACATCATCACCGTGCCGGCCGGGAAACGCACCGGGCTCGCCGTCGTCGTCATCCCCGATCAGGACGTCACCGACCCGCGTCCGACGGTGGTCACCACCGACGGGTGGTCCGGACGGTTGTCGGCGGGCGATTTCCCGTCACCGGCAGAAGTGCTCGGACGGCTCCGGCTGCCGCGGCACATCGACCATCGCACCGGCCGCGGTCGCCGCGATATCGCGTCGGCGCTGCGGTCCAAGGGGTTGTCGGCACCGCGCCGCCCGAAGCGCGGCAAATCCAAGGGACACAACCGGGAGATCGACGCGTTGCGACGCCGGTTGCGCAGCCACCCGGCGCGCGACGAACCCGACCTCGAGTCGCTGGCGCGGCTCGGTGAGCGGTACCACCGGTTGCTGCGCGAAACCGAGCAGCAGCGGCGCCGCGCCGAGGCGACCACCGATTCGCTGGCGCGCACGTTCGAACGGATTGTCGCGCTCCTGACCGAACGCGGCTACCTCACCGGCGGCGACGACCCGGAGACCACCGATGCCGGCGACCGGCTCGCCCGGGTGTACGCCGAGGCCGATCTGCTGGTCGCGGAATGCCTGCGGCACCGCATCTGGGCGGGGCTGTCCCCGGCCGAGCTGGCGGCGGTGGCGTCGTCGGTGATCTACGAGTCGCGCACCGACGACGTGGTCACGGTGCGTGGCCCGACCGGGCCGATCCGCACTGCGCTCGTGGAGACCATCCGGATGTGCGACACGTTGCGGGCCGACGAGGTGCGGCACCGGTTGCCGCCCACCCGCGAACCCGACCTGGGGTTCGTCACCGCCGCATACACCTGGGCGAACTCCGGTTCGCTCGCCGAGGCGCTGATCGCGGCCGACGTCGCAGGCCGGGAGTTGTCCCCGGGCGATTTCGTGCGGTGGTGCCGGCAGTTGATCGACATCCTCGACCAGGTCCGGACGTGCGCCGACGACCCGGAACTGGTGCGGACCGCGGGCCGGGCGGTCGGGGCGATCCGGCGCGGCGTGGTCGCCATCGATCCGGCCGCGGCGTGAGCGTCCGCGCCGCGACCCTCCGGGGCGCGACCGGTCCGGCTGGTGTGATTTGATACGCGCTGCCGTACCGGTGCCATGTGGTCCGGTGGCGCTACGGTGAGACAACACGTGAAGGGCAGCTGGAGGCGACGATGACCGGGCCGAACGAACCGCAGGACCCGGACGGACAGCAACCGTCCCGACCGGCCGATCCGTGGGCGAACCCGGCTTCCGGCCGGGCGTGGGACGCCGCTCCCGGCGGACAGTCCTGGGCACCGCCGCCCCCGCCCGGTAACTGGGGACAGCAGCACCCCGCCCAGCCGAATCCCGGCCCGTCACCGTGGCAGCAGGGTGGCGCCCAGCCCGGCTCTTCCGCCGGGCAGTGGGGACAGCCCGGTGGTCCGCCGCAGCAGCCCTGGGGACCGGCGCCCCAGCAACAGTCTCCGCAGCAACCCGGCCCGCAGGGCTGGGGACCGCAGCCGGGACAACCGGGGTGGGGCGCACCGCAGCCCGGACCGGCCGCGACACCCGGCTGGGGCCCACCGCCCGGCGGGGCGCAGCAGTGGGGCCAGCAGCCCCCGCCGCCGCAGCCCGGACAACAGTGGGGACCGCCGCCCGCCGGCGCGCAGCAGTGGGGCCAGCCCACCCCGCCGCCGCCGAAGAAATCGAAACTGCCGCTGATCATCGGTGGCGTCGTCGCGCTCGTCCTCGTCATCGGCGCGGTGATCGCCGTCGCGACCCTCGGCGCCAAGACCACCCTCGATGCGGCAGCCGCCGAAGCGGGCGTGGCGAAGGTGCTCACCGAGTCGTACGGTGCCACCGAGGTCGGCGACGTGTCCTGCCCGACCGGCCAGGAAGTCGAGGCGGGCAACAGTTTCGCGTGCACCGTCACCGTCGACGGCCAGTACCGCTCGGTGACCTTGACCTTCACCGACGACGCGGGCACCTACGAGGTCAGCCGCCCCAACTGACCGGGCCGCCGCCGGTCACTGACCGGCGAGCGCCGCGACGAGCGAGGTCACCGGCCGTTCCACACCCCAGCGGCGCGCCAGTTCGTCGAGCCGGTCCGGGTGGGCGGGCACCGTCGGCAACACGTCGGGCCGCGACATCTGCACGTGCGCGTCGGTGGCGACCTGCACCACCGGCAACGCGGCGTCGAGGTAGTCGGCGGCTGCCGCGAGTTTCGCGCGCATGCCCTGCGAGAGCCGGGACGTCTCGTCGGTGACCGCCGTGCGGACCGCTGCGAGCGATCCGTACTGCATGAGCAATCCGGAGGCGGTCTTCTCGCCGACGCCCTTGACGCCGGGCAACCCGTCGGACGGGTCGCCGCGCAGCACCGCCAGTTCGGCGTAGGCGACGCCGGCGCGATCGGCGGGAACGCCGTAGCGCTCGGCGACCTCGGCGGGACCGAACAGTTCTGCCTTGGCCAGTCCGCGGCCCACGTACAGCACCCGCACCGGCACCGGTGTGTCGGTGACGACCTGCAGCAGGTCGCGGTCACCACTGACCACGATCACCGGGTCGGTGCGTTCCTGCGCGGCGAGCGTGCCGAGCACGTCGTCGGCCTCGAATCCGGCGGCGCCGCCGGTCGCGATTCCGGCGGCGGCGAGCAGGTCCAGGATCACCGGGACCTGCGGAAGCAGCGCGGGCGGGACCTCTTCGACGGTGCCGTCGGACCCGGCCGCGACCCGGTGCGCCTTGTAGCTCGGCACCGCGGCGACCCGGAACGCCGGGCGCCAATCCAGATCCAGGCACACCACCAGTCGGCTGGGCCGGTGTCGCCGGATCAGCGACGCGACCATGTCCACGAAACCCCGGACCGCGTTGACGGGCGTGCCGTCCGGCGCGGTCATCGACTCGGGCAACGCATGGAAGGCCCGGAACCACAGGCTGGCACCGTCGAGCAGCAGCACCACCGGTTGCGGGGCGGTCGGCGGCGGGGACGTCTCGGATGGGGTCACGGACCACATCCTGCCATCCGTGCGCGACCGATACGCTGGGGATCATGAGCACCGCCGACTCCCGATTTCCCGCCGCCCGCTACGGAACACGCCTGACTCGCGCCGCCGAGTTGGGGGCCGCCGCCGGGCTCGACGCGTTGCTGATCACCCCGGGACCGGACCTGCGGTACCTGGTGGGTTCACGCGCCGAGTCGTTCGAACGCCTGACCTGCCTGGTGATCCCCACCGACGGGTCGGCCGCCACCGTGGTGGTGCCGCGCCTCGAGCTGGCATCCCTCAACGAGTCGGCCGTCGCCGAACTCGCCGTGCCGGTCCGCGACTGGGTCGACGGACAGGACCCGTATGCGCTGGTCTCCGAGTTGCTGCCGGGTGCGTCCGCGGTCGCGGTCGCCGAGGCGATGCCGGCGCTGCATCTGGTGCCGCTCGCCGCGCGCTTCGGCGGCACCCCGGTACTGGCCACCCCGGTGATCCGGCAGTTGCGGATGCTCAAGGACGCCGACGAGATCGACGCGTTGCGCCGCGCGGGTGCCGCCATCGACCGCGTGCATGCCCGCATGGGGGAGTGGTTGCGGGCCGGTCGCACCGAAGCGCAGGTCGCCGCCGATATCAGCGCCGCGATCCTCGAGGAGGGGCACACCGAGGCGGCCTTCGTGATCGTCGGGTCGGGCCCGCACGGCGCCGACCCGCACCACGAGGTGTCCGATCGGGTCATCGAACCCGGCGACATCGTGGTCATCGACATCGGCGGTCCCGTCGAGCCCGGCTACAACTCCGATTCGACCCGCACCTACAGCATCGGCGAACCCGACCCGGCGATCGCCGCCCGCATCGCGGTGCTGGAAGCGGCGCAGCAGGCCGCGGTCGACGCGGTGCGGCCCGGGGTCACCGCCGAAGCGGTCGACGCCGCCGCGCGCGATCTGCTCGCCGCCGAAGGGCTGGGGGAGGTGTTCGTGCACCGGACCGGGCACGGCATCGGCCTGTCGGTCCACGAAGAGCCGTACATCGTCGGCGGCAACACCGAGACGCTCGAGCCGGGCATGGCCTTCAGCATCGAACCGGGCATCTACTTCCGCGGGCAGTGGGGGGCACGCATCGAAGACATCGTGGTGGTCACCGCAGACGGCTGCGAGCCGGTGAACCTGCGGCCGCACGGCCTGACGGTGCTGCCCGCCTGAGACCGGGCGCGCCGGTCAGTCCAGCACCGAACCCATCACGCGGGCCACGGCGATCTCCACGACGACCCGGGTCGGGTTCTCCCGCGGCTGCCGGTACCGGCGGGCGTAGCGGGCGACCCCTTCGGCGACGGCGTCGGCGTCGTCGCGGACCCGCGCGGGACCTTCCAGGGTGAGCCAGCGGCCCCCGTCGACCTGCGACACCGCGCCGTAGCCGCCGCGGGCGGCGTTGCGGGCCTTCTGCGACCCGGCGTTGGTGATCACCCGCGCCACCTGCGCGTCGGGATCCCAGGTGAACCCGACAGCGACGACGTGCGGGGTGCCGTCGGACCGCAGCGTGGTGAGGGTGCCGAGGTGGTATTCGGACAGGAACTGCAGCGCACGGTCGCCGAGCGCGCCGGGGGTGTGAACCATGCCCGGAAGCCTAGAGGGCCGGGGTCCGCCGCCGCGGAACGAGGGACCCGGCGACACCTGCGCGACCCGTTCCCGCGACACTGGCGGAATGAACAGCGCACAGGGAACCGTCGTCGTGTTCGGGGGCCGCAGCGAGATCGGAGTGGAGGTGGCTCGCCGGCTCGCACCGGGGCGCACCGTGATCCTCGCCGCGCGGCGCGCCGACGACCTGGCCGGACCCCGGGAGTCGGTACTGGCCGCCGGTGCCGCCGCCGTGCACACCGCGGAATTCGACGCTGATGCGCTCGGCACCCACCAGCAGGTGCTCGACGACCTGGTCGCCGCACACGGACCGATCGATCTCGCGGTACTCACGTTCGGGATTCTCGGCGACCAGGCCCGCGCCGAAACCGACGCCGCGCACGCAGCGGCGATCGTGCACACCGACTACGTGGCGCAGGTCGCGTTGCTGACCCGGCTGGCGAACCTGCTGCGCGCGCAGGGATCGGGCCGGATGGTGGTGTTCTCGTCGGTGGCAGGTGTGCGGGTGCGCCGCGCGAACTACGTGTACGGCTCGGCGAAGGCAGGACTCGACGGGTTCGCCTCCGGGCTGGCGGACGCGCTGCACGGCAGCGGAGTGTCGTTGCTGCTGGTGCGGCCCGGATTCGTGATCGGCCGGATGACCGAGGGGATGAGTCCGGCACCGTTCTCGAGCACCCCACCGCAGGTCGCCGACGCGGTGGTCCGCGCCCTGGGACGTGGTCGCGGCGAGGTGTGGGTGCCCGCCCTGCTGCGTCCGGTGTTCTTCGGGATGCGGCTGCTGCCGCGGGCGATCTGGCGGCGACTGCCGCGTTAGAGGGTGTGGATCCGGAAGACCGGGTACCGGTCGGCGACGGCGGCGAACTCGGCGGGTGTCGCGCGCCGGTCGATCGGGAAGTGTGGCCGCGCACCCGGGGCGAGGTCGAGGTAGCGGCGCAGAATGGGGGCCCGCTCGCCCGGGGCGATCTCCTCGAGTGCCGCGGTCCGGCGTCCGCGGCGGTGCAGGACGGCGCGCCCGTCCGCGGCCGCCGCTCGCGGGTGATTCGCGGCGGGGGATTCACAGCGGTAGCGTCCGGCGGGTGAATATCCGGCCCCGCCGCCCGACGACCTCGCACAGTGCGTCGAGTCGCTGTCCGAGGTTCACACAGTGGACGGCTACCCGCATCGTTGGCCCGACGACCCGGTCGGGTGGCTGAGCCCCGCGGACCTCGACAGCGCGTGGATCGCAGAGCAGGCGGGTCAGGTCGTCGGACACCTCGCTCTGGTCGGGCGCGAGGACGCTCTGTGGGTATCCCGGCTGTTCGTGCGGCCGGGGGCCAGGCGATCGCACGTCGGCGAAGGTCTGCTGGACAAGGCGCGCGAGCGGGGCGTCCTGATGCTCGACGTCATCGAGCAGTCCACGTCGGCGATCGCACTGTACGAGCGCACCGGCTGGACACTGCTCGAGCGGCGGCCCGCAGACTGGACGATGTCCGACGGCACCAGACCGATGGAGCGGCTCTACATTTCGCGGTGATCTCGGGACCGGCGCGTTGCGCTGGGCGGTGTTTGGCCTGGTGGTGTCGGCGGGCGATGTCTCCGGTCGTCGCGGGTCAGCTCCGATCAGGTTGAAAACTGCCCGCTATGCGGGCACTGATCCACCAAAGATGACCTCAATCGCGGACGAAGCGCGGAACCTCGGGTCGAACCGCGATGCTCACGGGCGGAACACCGACCGCAGGCAGTTGTCCTCCTTGTTCTTGAACATCTCGTAGCCGCGCACCGATTCGCTGAGCGGCAGGTCGTGGGTCATGAGCCAACTCGGATCGAGCCGGCCCTCCGTCACGTGCTCGAACAACTGCGGCATGTAGCGCTGGCCGTGCTGCTGCGACGTGCGGAGAGTGAGGCTCTTGTTGGTCAGTGCGGCCATCGGGAACTTGTCGGTCAGCCCGTAGATGCCGAGGACGGAGACCACACCGCCCTTGCGGCACGCCAGGATCGCCTCCCGCAGCGAAGTCGCGCGGTCGGACTCCATGCGCAACGCCTGCTTCACCTTGTCGTAGACCTGGCCGACGCCGGTACCGTGCCCTTCCATGCCCACCGCGTCGATGCACGCATCCGGCCCGCGACCGCCGGTGCGCTCACGCAACGTTTCGTAGACGCTGTCGGCGACGGTGTAGTCGACCGTTTCGGCGCCGACCTTCTGCTCGGCGAGATCGAGCCGGTCGCGGAACCTGTCGAGCACGATCACGCGTTCGGCGCCCATGATCTTCGCGCTCGCGGCGGCCATGAGCCCGACCGCTCCCGCACCCCACACCGCGACGGTGTCGCCCGGCGAGATGTCGCAGAAGTCGGCGCCCATGTAGCCGGTGGGCACCGCGTCGGACAGAAACAGGGCCTGTTCGTCGCTCACACCGTCGGGCACCGGAAAACAGTTCACGTCGCCGAAGGGCACTCGGATGTACTCGGCGTGGGAACCCTGGTAGCCGCCGAACGGATGGGTGTAGCCGTAGATCCCGCCGGTGGGGTAGCCGAGGACAGGTTGCTGCATCGCGGCGTTCGGGTTGGTGGTGTCGCACACCGCGTGCTGGTGGAAGTCCATTATCCGAGGAGGAACTATCCAGCGGTCTCTGAGAAGGAGGAAGCTGGCCTTTGGGCCACACACGCAAATCGTGATCATAGAAGGTTGGGTCACGCAAACAGTCAGCATCGAGCACGAAGATGCCGGCCGAATCCCGTTAGGACCATACGACACGGCCGAGTGCATTCAAGTCCTGCCCGTGGAGACTTGATTGATAAAGCGGTCCCCGTCAAGGACGGGCACAGCCGTACTTTCGTCAACCTCGGCGGCCACCATGACATCGGATCGATATCCTGCACCGATCAACTCGCGACCGGATGCACACTCCTCCAGAGCAGAACTGAACCTGCCACGGACCGCGCGCCACGCGTCCGCCGCGACCTCGGCCTCGACGGATGCAGTCAAATCTGGTCGTAGACGCATCAACTCCGTCAGCACAGCGCCCGCACCCCACAAGTCTTCTACAGACGGTCGCAGCGACCCGTCGGGCCAACGCTCGCCAGCGGCAATCACCGATACGGCGGTTCCGTTCTGGCAGTTCTCGGCGATCCATTCGGCTACCGCGGAAGCATTTCGCACACACGCTCCGATGCACGCCGCTGACGACGCACCCAGCGAATGCGCGATCGATGAGCCGTTGGGTGAGGGCAAGACCAACCGCTGCACCCCGACAGCGCTACGAACGGTATTCGGTGACAGGCTCACCGCTCCTTGGCTCGCTTCGCTGCGGCCTACGGCTAAGACGGCATTCTGGACGGCCGCGTACTCGGCGGCCGAGTCGTCCCGCCACCGATAGGGCAGCACCTCGATTCCAAGATCCGCAGCAACCGACAGGGTGGTGGTGAACGACAACACGTCCACCACCACGGAAATACGTGAATCGCTCAGAGCAGACGTTCCGGTCAGGCCCCACTCGAACCGGACAGAGCTGCGCAACTGCTGATGAGCGGGATTCACGCCCCTACTTTGACACGGACTGTCTGTGGGTGAGTCTGGAGGGTTGACCTGGTATCAAGAACGCCCGCCCTGGACGAAACCTGACTCCTGTCGGTGTCTACTGCTTACACGAGAACGAGACTGTGCTCGTCATCGGCACGCGTTCTGACAGGTCGCTGACTCATGCAAAGTAAGGATTCCTCGTCAGAACAGACTCAATGCGTCTGCGACCATTCGGTGGCCTTCATGCTCAAACGGTTCATCGCCGACCTGATATGCCCAGACCGCGGTTCCGATCGCTTCACGGAGGGTGGAAATCGCCCAGAGTTCCAGATCTCGGGGGTCGGTGCCGTAGCCGTCGAGAAAGGCCTGTTCCAGATCCGTGTTCTTGCGCCACTGCCGCGCTGCGAGCCGGCAAAAATCGCTGAGCGCGGGGCGGAAATCGAAGCGCCCGAAGTCGATGACCTTGACCATCCCGCGGTCGACGAGCCAGTTCCTCGGCGACCAGTCACCGTGCGTAGGCACGACCTTCACAGGCCGAGGGCCGTACGACGCAAGGATCCGACGCAGCCCGTCCACGGTGTGTGGATCGATTCTGTGTGGTTGATCGAGCCAGGCAAGAGCTTTCGCGGTGGCGCGGGCTTCCGCATCGTCGTCGCAACGCGCTGCTTGGTCGTGGAAGGTGCGAAGAAGTGCACCTGCCTGGTGATGAACATCGGCGTCGAACTCGGCGTCGCTTCCTGCGGCAAGGGTGCCGTCGAGGTATTCGGTGACCAGGATGTTCGCGGCCCGATCGTGCTCGATCATGCGGGCAGCGCGCCCGTTCTCCGCCAGGCAAGCGGTCGCGCCCTGATAGGCGGTGATCTCACGGCCGATGTGGCTATTGGCCGGGCCTGCTGCTTTGACAATGAATCGGCCGAGTCCGCTGGCGATCTCGAGTACAACGGTGTCGGTGAGGTTCCAGCTCAGATCGGCCTGTAGTCGGGCATCGGGGAGCCAACGCGAGAGGTGAACGGTTTGCTCGACGCTGAGTCGACAGGTAAGACCGAGCCGTTCCTTCTCGTCGTCCACCCGGGGAAGCTATCAGAGGACACAGGGTGTGCCCACCCCATCACGGGCCTCAGAGTGGTCTGTGAAAGACCGTGCGAAGTTGGTGCGGTGGCACCTGCTCCGGTCTTCCGGAGCGTGTAGTTCGTGATCAGCGGGCCCGGGGTTTCTCGCGATGTCGCAGACTCGGATACTCGCCGCGGTTACCGGCCGCGAGGTGCGCGTAGGTCGCGAAGGTGTTGACGCTGAAGCCGAGCATGTCGGCCAGCACCTTGGCGGGGACGGCTCCCGCAAGACGAAAACGAGCAGTTTTTTTGCAGCGCGGAGATGCTGGTGCCGAGCATGCACAGCTGCCGGGTGAGATAGAGCGTGCTTCGTGGTCGGCCGGGCTGCCGGCCCGGGAACAGCCAGTCCTGCGGCCCGGCGTCGGGATGCCGGGCGAGTTGTGTGCGGGCCAGATCGCCAAGTCGTCCGGGAAGCCGCAATGGCCGGTCCCTGACGTACAGGTCGATCGCCTCGCCGGTATCGCGGAGCTGTCCACGACGGAGTGCGAGAATCCTGGACGCGGGGACGCCGTAGACCGCGATGAGCAGGGACGGGACGCGGACATCGAGGGCGATGGTGTCGTCACGGAGGAGCGTGGCAATGGTGTGTTCGTGATCGCGTTCGGATGCGGTGATGTTAGGCAGGCCCGGGGTGAGGACGGGGACTTCGAGCTGCGGCGCGAGACCACGCTCGTGCGCCCAGCCGAGGAACTGAGGTAGCCAGCGTTGCGCGGAGCGAACGGTCAGGAACTGTTCGACCTGCCCCTGGGTGACGGCGTCGAGCGAGGTGTCGTGCTCGTCGAGCCAGGTGAGAAAGGCGATCAGTCCGCGCGTTGCGGCCTTGACATGCTTGGCGGCACCGGAGGTGATATCTCCTGTGCGACGGTCGGATGAGGCACGACGCAGCAACACCCAGCGGGCATAGGTGGTCATCAACCGGCGATGCCCGGCAGGAGCGTCAGCGATGGCACGCTCCGTCCAGGCTTCGAGGAGGTCGGCGGTGGCCCGGTCACGGGGAATCGCTCCGGCCTCGACCAGCAGGGCGTAGAGATGGTCGAGACTCTTGTCGCCGCCGGGCCGGACGAAGGACGCGGCAGTCAACGGTGCTTGTCCGGAGGCGATCTCGCCCAGAAGGTCGAGGTGCGGGCCGCGGCGCAGCCATGTGATGATCTGCGCCGGCCGGGGCCGGGTGAGCAAGTGCTCGCGTAGGGCGCGCATCGGTTCGCTGATCGTCCCGTCGGGGCCGGTGAGTAGTTCGGTGCAGCGGTCGTCGAGGACACAGTGTGCGCAGAGCCTGCCGTAGTGGTGTTCCTCGCCGCCGCAGCGGCGACAGGCGTACCGGGCCGGCTGACCCGCGCAGCCTGCACAGATCGCCGTCGCGGTGTCGTCGAGGAAGGCGAGGATACGGATCCGGTCGCAGCCGGGACAGGGGGCGGGGTTGCGCAGCACACGGTTGTGGCAGGCGAAGCAGTGCGGGCCGGTCAGGATCGTGGTGGCGATCTTCTTGTCGTGTCCGCACGACACACACCGCCGGGCCGGTCTCGGGTAGCAGTTCAGGCAGTGCCACCGGCCGTCGACTCGGCTGGCGACGGTCACCGTCTTCGCGCAGGCGGTGCACTCGAAAGTCGGTGCGCCGTCGGGGCCGCAGCGTTGGCAGACCTGCCTTCCCTCCGGGTCGGTGGCGATGAGCTTCTTTCTCCGCAGACAGCTGGGACACTCTCCGTAGGCCGACAGTTGGGTACACCGGTAGCAGATTCGTCGCCCCTGTTCGTCCCGCATCTTGACGACCTTGGCGGTGCGGCAGCCGGGACAGATCGGCAAGCCGATACCGGTCACGTCGTGGCGGTCGAGATGCGCCAGCAACTGCTGCACCACGGTCGGTGTGTCTGCGGGAATCCGGGACGGGGTGAACGTGTCGCTGGTCAGCAAGCGCAGTGCCCCGTTGCGCCGGGGTGCAGGGATGATCCGTTCCGCGGCTGCGATCACGAGCGGCTCGGGCGCACGTATTCCTTTGCCGGTGAGGGCCGCGGCGACTCGGGGGCCGAATTCGCCGTTCGGCTGTGGGGTTCCTCGCTGGATCGTCACGAGTGCTTCGGTCGGTGGATGTGGGCGGGGACCGGGCGCAGATCGCCGATGTTGTCGATCGGGCCGCCGGTGCCGGTGGCTTCGGCTGGCTGCTGACCGGCTTGTTCGAGGACGAGCAGATCATTGGGGGTGCAGCCCAGGATCGTGCACAGGGCGGCGAGGACCTCCACGTTCAGTCGCTGCGGGGTCTGGGTCACCAGGCGGAACACCTGTTCTCGGGACAGGGCAACGCCCTCGGACTGGAGGGGTTCGATCAGGTCGGTGGTCTTGAACATGCCGCGCTCTGCCATCAGGGTGCGCAGTCGCCAGGTGATCGTCTTCGTCGTCATTGCTGCTCCTGCGGGGTGAAGTAGAACTTGTCGATCGCGGCGGTCAGGACGCGGTTGCGGTAGTCGTCGGTGACGGAGGTGTAGATCGCGGTTGTCGAGGCGTAGGCGTGCCCGACCTGACTCTGCACAAACTGTGGGTAAGTCCCGGGAAGTGGTGGGAATCGGCTGAGCGCATCCGGCCAGGTCCGCGGCGTGTCGCTCCCTCGCCGAGG
>NZ_JABAGQ010000035.1 GCF_012844225.1 Rhodococcus sp. 105337 | reverse complement strand
GATCAGCTCAGGCGTTCGAGCACCATCGCCATACCCTGACCACCACCGACACACATCGTCTCCACACCGAACTGCTTGTCCTGCTCACGCAGATTGTTCAGCAGCGTGTTCGTGATCCGCGCACCCGTCATACCGAACGGATGCCCCAGCGCGATCGCACCACCGGAGATATTGAGCTTGTCCTCATCGATCCCGAGTTCACGAGCCGACCCGAGCACCTGCACCGCGAACGCCTCGTTGATCTCGAACAGATCGATATCCGAGATTCCCATCCCCGCATTGGCCAGCGCCCGGCGAGTCGCATCGATCGGACCCAGACCCATGATCTCCGGCGACAAGCCCGACACCCCGGTCGAGACGATCCGCGCCAGCGGCGTCAACCCGAGAGCCTTCGCCTTCGTGTCGGACATGATCACCAGCGCCGCCGCACCGTCGTTCAGCGGGCACGCATTACCTGCGGTGACCGTGCCGTCCGGACGGAACACCGGCTCGAGCTGGCTGACCTTCTCGTACGTGGTGCCGGCGCGCGGGCCGTCGTCGGT
>NZ_JABAGQ010000034.1 GCF_012844225.1 Rhodococcus sp. 105337 | reverse complement strand
TCGGGGGCGAACAACATTCCGGCCGTAATCAGGTTGTCGGGCTCGTTGGATGTCGATGCGTTGCAGGCGGCCGTGTCGGATGTCGTCGCGCGACACGAGTCGTTGCGGACGGTATATCCGGAGATCGACGGAGTCGGTTTCCAGAAGGTGCTCGGTGCCGACGACGCGGTCGTGGAGGTGCGTGTCGAGGACATCGCGGCCGACGAGGTGCCGGCACGTGTCACGGAGATCGTGACGACCGGTTTCGATGTCACGCAGCAGGTTCCGATCAGGGTGCGGCTGCTGCAGATCACGCCGGAAGAGCACATTCTGGTTGTGGTGGTTCATCACATCTCGAGTGACGGGTTCTCGATGGGACCGCTGACTCGTGACGTGGTCACCGCGTATGCGGCGCGGGCTGCGGGCGCGGTCCCGGAGTGGTCGGCGTTGGAAGTCCAGTACGCGGATTACACGTTGTGGCAGCGTGAGGTCCTCGGCGACGAGTCCGATCCGGAGTCGTTGCTCGCGCGGCAATCCGAGTTCTGGCGCACTGCTTTGGCGGATCTGCCGGAGGAGTCGACGTTGCCGGCGGATCGGCCTCGTCCGGTGGTGTCGAGTTACCGGGGCGCCTCGCACGGTTTCGTGATCGATGGTCGTGTTCGTGCGGGTATCACCGAGGTGGCCCGTCGCAGTGGTGCAACGGAATTCATGGTGGTGCATGC
>NZ_JABAGQ010000033.1 GCF_012844225.1 Rhodococcus sp. 105337 | reverse complement strand
GCTCTGACGGATTGTAAGCGCACGGTTTCAGGTACTATTTCACTCCCCTCCCGGGGTACTTTTCATCTTTCCCTCACGGTACTTGTCCGCTATCGGTCACCAGGGAGTATTCAGGCTTATCGGGTGGTCCCGACAGATTCACACCAGATTTCACGGGCCCGGTGCTACTTGGGTATTCACATCAACAGTCACCATGTTTTCGTCTACGGGACTCTCACCCTCTACGACAGGCCGTTCCAGACCACTTCGACTAACACGATGATTTCTTACTGTTGGCCGGCTCAGCAGCGCCGACACAATGAACCCCACAACCCCGCATACACAACCCCTGCCAGGTATCACATGTACACGGTTTAGCCTCTTCCGCTTTCGCTCGCCACTACTCACGGAATCACATGTTGTTTTCTCTTCCTGTGGGTACTGAGATGTTTCACTTCCCCACGTTCCCTCCACACACCCTATATATTCAGATGCGGGTAACACGACATCACTCGTGCTGGGTTTCCCCATTCGGAAATCCTCGGATCACAGCTCGGTTGACAGCTCCCCGAGGCATATCGCAGCCTCCCACGTCCTTCATCGGCTCCTGGTGCCAAGACATCCACCGTACGCTCATAAACACTTACTAACAAAGATGCTCGCGTCCACTGTGCAGTTCTCAAACAACACACAACAACCCCTACCGGAACCCACCCACAGGCGGAGAACTTTCGCAGATCATCGTCGCTGACAAAACACTCGCGTGTTCTCTCAGGACCCAACAGTGCACCGATATAACC
>NZ_JABAGQ010000032.1 GCF_012844225.1 Rhodococcus sp. 105337 | reverse complement strand
CAACGGACATCGAACGAAGACCGTGGCCACCACCAGCGGCGATGTCGAGGTCAAGATCCCCAAACTGCGGTCAGGATCGTTCTTCCCCTCCTTGCTGGAGCGACGCCGCCGCATCGACAAGGCCCTGTACGCAGTGGTCATGGAAGCCTACGTGCACGGCGTGTCGACCCGCAGCGTCGACGACCTGGTCGGCGCGTTGGGTGTCGGATCCGGGATCTCGAAGTCGGAGGTGTCGCGGATCTGCGCTGGTCTGGACACCGAGATCGCCCGGTTCCGCGAGCGCACGCTGACGCACACGAGCTTTCCGTACGTGTTTCTCGACGCCACCTTCTGCAAGGTCCGGGTCGGTGCGCACGTGGTGTCCCAGGCGTTGGTGGTGGCCACCGGAGTCTCGATCGACGGCACCCGCGAGGTACTCGGAACCGCCGTCGGGGACAGCGAATCCTACGAGTTCTGGCGCGAGTTCCTCACCAGCCTCAAGGCCCGTGGTCTGTCGGGGGTGCATCTGGTGATCTCCGATGCACACAGTGGCCTCAAAGCTGCTGTGATGCAGCAGTTCGCGGGTTCTTCGTGGCAGCGGTGCCGGGTGCATTTCATGCGCAACATTCGGGCGGCGGTGGCGGCCAAGCATGTGCCGCCGGTGATGGCGGCGGTCAAGACGATCTTCGCGCACACCGACCCGGACGCCGTCGCGGAGCAGTGGGATCAGGTCACCGACACCTTCTCCGGGTCGTTTCCGAAGGTCGCGGCGTTGATGGAAGCCGCCAAACACGATGTGCTGGCGTTCACCGCGTTCCCCAAGGCTCATTGGCAAAAGGTGTGGTCCAACAATCCCATTGAGCGGTTGAACAAGGAAATCAAGCGTCGAGCCGACGTCGTGGAGATTTTTCCGAACCCGGCGGCATTCCTCCGGTTGGCGACCGCGGTGGTCATCGAGCAGCACGACGAGTGGC
>NZ_JABAGQ010000031.1 GCF_012844225.1 Rhodococcus sp. 105337 | reverse complement strand
GGGACTGCCCCCACTTCAGTTGACTCGTGGGGTTGAGCGGTTCAGGCCGCGTATGCGACTTGGTTGATTGTCTCAAACTCGATCGGGGTGAGCTTTCCGAGGCGGCGTTGGCGGCGCTTGCGGTGGTAGGTCCGCTCGATCCAGGTCACGATCGCCAGTCGCAACTCCGCCCGGGTCGACCAGCGTTGCCGGTCGAGGACGTTCTTCTGCAAGAGAGCGAAGAACGACTCCATCGCGGCATTGTCGCCGCATGCCCCCACGCGACCCATCGAACCTTGTAAACCATTGCGAGACAGTTCATGTACAAATTTCCGTGATCGAAATTGACTTCCGCGGTCCGAGTGCACAATCGTCCCGACAGGCTTACGTAGCGCGACGGCATTGCGCAACGCAGACACAGCCAGCGACGCCTTCATACGGGAGTCGATCGAGTACCCGACGATCCTGTTCGAGTGCAGATCCTTGATCGCACAGAGGTACAACTTGCCCTCGTCGGTGCGATGCTCGGTAACGTCGGTGAGCCAGAGTTCGTTGGGCCCCTCTGCGGTGAATCGGCGGTCGACGAGGTCGTCGTGAACAGGCGGGCCCGCTTTTCTGTTCAGGCCTTTCTTCTTCGCGAACACCGACCAGATGCGCTCTTGCGAGCACAGCCTGGCGACACGGTTCTCTCCGGCGGCGATTCCATGGCCGGGTAGTTCGTCGGCGATGAAGCGGTAACCGAATGCGGGATCGTCGGCATGGATGGCGCGGGCGATGTTGATCAGATGCGCGTCATCCCAATCACGTTGCGTGACCGGATATTTCTTCCATTTGTAGAACGCTTGGGTGGAGAAACCGAGAACCCGGCAGGTCACCGTGACGGGCACTCCGTCGGCGGCGAGGTCGAGGACCAGCGGGAACATCATTTTGGGTTGACGTCCCGGGACAGATAGGCCACGGCACGACGCATGACCTCTGCTTCTTGCTCGAGGAGCTTGATCCGTTTGCGGGCTTCCCGCAGTTCTGCTGACTCGTCTGAGCCGGAGGATTTCCCGCCGGCGCCGATGCCGTCCTCGCGGTCGGCGATCTTGAGCCAGCGGTGCAGGCACCCCTCGGAGATCCCGAAGTCCTTGGCGATCTGACGCAACGGGGCCTCGCCCTTGCGGGCGACGGCGATGACGTCACGGCGGAACTCGGCGGGGAACGGCTTCGGCATGGGAAACATCCTTCCATCGTGAGGAGTGATCCTCACAGATCAGATGTCAACCAAACCGGGGGCAGTCCC
>NZ_JABAGQ010000030.1 GCF_012844225.1 Rhodococcus sp. 105337 | reverse complement strand
CCCAGGGCCTCGGCAAAGTCGTAAGTAAGACCAGCTGACCTGCGGTTTCAAGGTGGGATGGCGCACGATCAGGGACGTGGATTGGGGCGGGCACGACCGTCTCGGTGATGATTCAAGTTCCTACACAATCGTCACAACCAGGAACGAGTCGTGCCCGCAGCTCCATCTTCGCCCATGTCTGTTCCGGTGTCGGACACCGGGATCCTCGAGGTGCTCGATCTGGTCCCCGATCCGCGAGCGCGTCGCGGGGTTCGGCACCGGTTGACGGTGATCCTGGCGGTCGCGTTGGCCGCGGTGTGCGCCGGCGCGAGATCGTTCACCGCGGTCGCCGAATGGGTGCACGACGTCCCGAACGATGTCCGGAGCCGACTCGGCATCGAGGGCCGGCCACCGTCGGAATCGACGATCCGCCGCACCCTCGGACGCCTCGACGCAGGCGTGTTCGACCAGGTCATCGGGATATGGGCCTGGATGCGGACCCGGGTCGTCGACGGGCGCCGGGTGATCGCGGTCGACGGAAAGACACTGCGCGGGGCGAAGGATGCAGCCGGGCATCTGACGCACCTGTTGGCGGCCATGGACCACAACAGTGGGGTGGTCCTCGGGCAGGTCGAGGTCGGTGCGAAAACGAACGAGATCGGCTGATCGTCGACCTCCTGGCCGGGCTTGACCTCACCGATGTGGTCGTGACCGCAGATGCGTTGCACTGTCAGCGGGTCACCGCCGAGTACATCGCCTCACGGGGCGGGCACTACGTGTTCACCGTCAAGAACAACCAGAGATCCCTGCGGAACTTGCTGAAGTCGTTGCCCTGGAACGATATTCCGGTCTCATCAACGATCAGGGGTCGTGGTCACGGACGACGGGAGTGCCGCACGATCAAGGCCACCGAGGTCGATGCCGGTCTCGGTTTCCCGCACGCCACGCAGGTTCTGCAGGTCCGCCGGACCGTCACCAGAAACGGCCGCAGGAGTGTCGAGGTCGTCTATCTGATCACTTCGATGCCGATGACCTGCGCGGCTCCAGCCCAGGTCGCGGCATGGATTCGTGGGCATTGGGGCATCGAGAACCGGCTGCACTGGGTTCGTGATGTCACGTTCGACGAGGACCGCTGCGCCATCCGCACCGGCAGTGGGCCGCAGGTCATGGCCACCATTCGAAACACGGTCGTCGGTATCCTCCGACTCGCCGGCCACGCCAGCATCGCTACCGCCCTACGGCATCACAGTCGTGATCCACACCGGCCGATCGAGCTACTTCACACCATCTGACATGCAATTACACGACTTTGCCGGGGCCCTGAC
>NZ_JABAGQ010000003.1 GCF_012844225.1 Rhodococcus sp. 105337 | reverse complement strand
AAGCAGTTCGGTGTGGAGACGATGTGTGTCGGTGGTGGTCAGGGTATGGCGATGGTGCTCGAACGCCTGAGCTGATCCCCTGACGCCGACGTCCGGGTGGCTCCTACTACGCACGCCGCAGCAGGAGCCGCCCGGGCGTTCACATTTCCGGACCGTGCGTACCGCGCCAGCCCTTACGGACGATCTTTCCGGTGGAGTTGCGGGGCAACAGATCATGGGTCAGGCGCCACCGCGTGGGTACCTTGAAATAGGCGAGGTGCTCGGCGGCGAACTTGGTCAGATCCTCCTCGGTCACCGTCGTTCCCGCGACGAGCACGACCACCGCGACGACTTCCTGCCCCCAGTCGGCGTGCGGTGCTCCCGTCACCACGCACTCGCGCACGGCAGGATGCTGGGCAAGCACTCGTTCGACCTCGGAGGGATAGATGTTCTCGCCGTTCTGATGGATCAGATCCGCACGCCGGCCGACCAGCCGGAGCCGGCCCTTCTCGACGACCCCGAAATCGCCGGTCCGAAGCCAGCGGTCCGGCGTGATCGCCTCGGCGGTAGCCTTCTCGTCGTCCCAGTACCCGATCATGACGAATGGACTGCGGACGCATACCTCGCCGACGTGGCCGTCGGGCAGCCATTCGCCGTACTGATCGCGGATCTCGAGGCTGACGGTGATGATCGGGACGCCGACGGTACCCGGATGCTTCTCGAGTTCCTGTGCGCTGGCCACCGCGATCGATGTGCTGCATTCGGTGATGGAGTAGCTGTCGACCATCGCGTGCCGTCCGAACGGGAGTTGCTCGCGCAGGCGCTGTTTGAACTCCGGTGTGGACGGTTCCGAGGACAGGGTGAACCGTGTCAGCGACGTCAGGTCGTACCGGTCGAGGTCCTCGTCTTCGAGCATGCGTGCCGCCATCGACGGCACGGCCAGCCAGTGCGTCACCTGTTCGCGTTCGATGAATTCCAGGACACGGTGGACGTCGAACCATCCCTGGTTCATGATCACGGTGCTTCCCATCGCCAGCCGCGGCACGATCGTGTTGTGCAGGCTCGTGATGTGGAACATCGACGACGTGAGCAGGTAGCGGGCATCGGACGGGGCCGAGCGGTCGTACGTTTCGCCTGTCCAGATCGTGTGGATCGCTTCGGTGTAGCGCTGATAATCGACGACGGCCAAGAGATTGCGCTGAGAGTGCAACGCCCCCTTGGGGTCCCCGCTCGTACCGGAGGTGTACAACAGGACTGCCGGGTCGTCCTCGTCGATTCGCGGGGGCGGTGGCTGCCGGCCGTCGAACTCGGCGATCAGTGCGGGCAGATCCGTCTCGACCGACAGCACCACCGTGTCGCTCGGGGCGATCTTCGCGACCGCCTCGACACGCGGAGCATCGACGAAGACGATGCGCGGGCGGGAATGGCGGATACCGAACTCCAGTTCCGGTTGCACCCACCATGCGTTGAGCCCGACCGTGATGGCGCCGAGAGCCTGGGTCGCCCAGAACACGGTGACCCACTCGGGTCTGTTGGCCGACAGGATGGCTACCCGGTCGCCCGCACGCACGCCGTATCTCTCGCGCAGCGCGGCGGCGAGGGCATAGGACTCCCTCGCGTTCTCGTCGAAGGTGATGCGGCGGTCGGCCGTGACGAGATACTCGCGATCACCCCAGACGAGCGACTGCGACAGCAGATCCGCCACCGCGCGGTTCCGTTTACGCATGACCGGCATCGAGGTACCGAGGACCTCGTCCATCACGATCTCGAACTCGCCGCCGGGCCCGGTGAGCCGGGAGATGAGTTGGTCCAGGAAGGGGAAGGGATCCGACGGAATGCTCATCGTGCACCGCCGAGTCCGGATCGCGTGGCGGTCCGGCTCGGACCGGTCGTCGCCGACGACCGGTGAGTCGCCGGTGATCCTGCACGCTGCACGAATGCCCCTCCTCGTGGATCGGATCGCAAGAATCTCTCACGCCGATGAACGCCCTGTTCGAATGTACCGGTCAGTGGGATGCTCGGTGACCCCCGCTACAGGGGGTGCCTAGCGTGCGATCAGCACGCTCGGAAAGGACACGAAACGATGCCCGCACACGATGCAACCACGACCGACACGCCGACCCCGGCAACCTGGCGCGGTGCCGAACTCGGCACCCGCACGGTCACCTATGACGAGCGCGACGCGATTCTGTATGCGCTCGCTGTGGGGGCTCGCGCCACAGACCTCGACCTCGTCTTCGAGGACCGCCTCCGGGTGCTGCCGACTTTCGCTCTGACCTTGGCGCAGTGGGCGCCGGATGCGCTGGGATCGCTCGGTGCATTCGATACGAAGACCGCACTCCACGGCTCCCAGCAGCTGGACGTTCTCAGCCCGCTTCCGAAGTCCGGCAGCATCGCGATGACGGCGCGGGTCGGGGACGTGTGGGACAAGGGCCGCGCCGCAGTCTTCGAGGTGGTGGTGGAAAGCGAGTACTTCGTCGCCACATGGTCGCTGTTCGCGCCGGGAGCGGGCGGATTCGGCGGGGACCGCGGTCCGTCCGCCCCCGCGCAACCGGACGGCGAACCCGACTCGACCGCACTCCTCACCACCCACGCGGAACAGGCCGCGCTGTACCGGCTCACCGGCGATCGCCACCACATCCACATAGATCCGGACGCCGCAGCCGGGATCGGACAGCCGCGGCCGATTCTCCACGGACTGTGCACGCTGGCCGCGACGACTCTGCCGCTCGCGCAAGAGCTCGGAGCACACCCCGCAGATCTCGTCGCGTTGTCCGGTCGGTTCGCGGCCCCGGTCTTCCCCGGCGACACCGCCGAGATCCGCGCCTGGGGCGCGTCGTCCGAGGTGCGGTTCGACGTCACCACCGAGGCAGGAGCAGTGCTGTCGGGAGGACGCGCGGTCTTCGCCCAGAGCTAGAAGCCCTCGCGTGCGCTCCCGCTGGCCGGGAATCCGGCGCGGCGCCGCGTGAGCGTCTGTTGTGATCGGACTGCCCGTGATGGCCCCATCGCTCGTGACTATCTGGAGGTATGAGTTGGACACGTTCGCCGAAGTAGTGCGAGCTCGCCGCGGCGACGCCAAGGTGGGACTGCGCTTCGAGGACCAGCGCTGGACCTGGGACGAAGTTGTCCAGGAAAGTGCCGATCGTGCCTCGGCGCTCGTGTCGACCGTGCCACTGCCCGAGGGACGGCAACGCCACATCGGAGTGCTTCTCGAGAACGTTCCGGACTTCGTGTTCTGGATCGGCGCGGGAGCACTCGCCGGTGCCGTGGTGGTGGGGATCAACGCCAGCCGAAGCGGCCCGGAAATCGCCCGGGACGTCCGGCACGCCGACGTCGACCTGATCATCACCGAGTCGCGCCTGGCGCATCTCGTCGCCGGCACCGACCACGGCCTGCCCGCCGAGAAGATCCTCGACGTCGACAGCCCGCGATACCGCGCGTTCCTCGAACCGTTCCGTGGTGCCCAGCTTCCCGAGACCCGGCCGTCGCCGGACGACATCGCGCTGCTGTTGTTCAGTTCGGGTTCGACCGGCGCTCCCAAGGCGGTCGTCGTCAGCCAGGGCCGGCTCGCCCGGCTGTTCGGGCCGCTCTCGGAACGCACGCACATGCGCCGCGACTCGGTCACGTACCTGTGCATGCCCCTGTTCCACGGCAACGCCCTGATGCTCAACCTCGGTACCGCGATGAGCGTGGGTGCGACCGTGAGCATGATCCGGAAGTTCTCCGCGAGCCGCTTCGCCGACGACATCCATCGCTACGGTGCGACCTTCGTGAACTACGTCGGGCGCGCGCTCGCCTATGTCCTCAGCCGTCCCGAAGATCCGCGCGACCGGGACGGAACACTCGAAGTGGCATTCGGGACCGAAGCCTCCGAAGTGGACGTCGCCCGGTTCTCGGAGCGCTTCGGCTGCACCGTCATCGAGGGGTACGGCTCGAGTGAAGGGGTCTTCCGCATCAACCGCACTCCCGATACCCCGACCGGTTCGCTCGGAGTCGCGGTGGGCGCCGTCGACGTGCGGATCCTCGACGAGGTCACCGGCGAGGAATGCCCGCCGGCCGAGTTCGACGACACGGGCCGCCTGATCAACGGTGAAGCGGTCGGGGAGATCGTCGCCCGCAACACAGCCCACACCTTCGAGGGTTACTACAAGAATCCCGGCGCGATGGCGGACCGGATCAAGGGGAACGATTTCTGGTCCGGTGACCTCGGTTATCGCGACGCCGACGGGTTCTTCTACTTCGCGGGCCGGTCGTCGGACTGGCTGCGGGTCGACAGCGAGAACTTCTCGGCCGCTCCGGTCGAGCGGGTTCTGCATCGGTGCCCCGGAATCCTCTCCGCGCCCGTCTTCGCTGTTCCGGACCCCGCCACCGGGGACCAGGTGATGTGCGCTGTCGAACTGGACCCCGGATCGGTGTTCGACCCGGCAGCATTCGGCGCGTTCCTCGCCGAGCAGCCGGATATGGGTGACAAGTGGTGGCCACGCTTCGTCCGGGTGACCGACCACATCCCGCTCACCGGCAGCAACAAGGTGGACAAGGCGCCTTTGCGTGCGGCCGCCTGGAACACCGACGACACGGTGTACGTACGTGTCGCGCGTACGGCGGAGTACGTGCCCTTCGACGACGACGCACGCGCGCGTCTCGAGGCCGAATTCGCCGCGAACGGCAGGGCTGCGCTGCTCCCCGCGCCGGCGCCCGCGCAGAGCGTCTGAGGCCGCCATGAACCAAGAGATCCCGGGCCCCGACCGCATTCGCGCCACCGTCGCCGAGTACCTGCGGCGGATCGAGGCGTCGTCCGCAGCCGGCATAGCCGACCTCTACACCGACACTGCGACCGTCGAGGACCCCGTCGGCAGCGACGTGCGCACGGGACGCGACGCGATCCTCCCGCTGTATGCGGGACTCGAGCACTCGCGCAACTCGACGGAACTGCTCACCCTGCGGATCGCAGGCAACGAAGCGGCCTTCCACTTCCGGGTGACCTCGGAGGTGGACGGGACCGAGTACGTCTTCGAACCGATCGATGTCATGACCTTCGCCGACGATGGCCGGATCGCGTCGATGCGCGCGTTCTGGTCGGCGTCCGACACCCGGAGTTCGTGAGTCCCGCCCAGTGAGACGCCGGGATTGGGCGTGACGGTGATCACCTAGCGTCAGGATCATCGAAGCGGCGAGACCCCGACCGGCACAACACGTGCCGATTTCCGCCGGTGTACCCCCGTACTTCCCAATCCCCCGAAAGGACGGACGACCGTGAGCCTGGGCACTTCCGACACCACCGAGGTCCGCGAGATCGTCGCGGGCTCCGCTCCTACCCGTTTCGCGCGCGGCTGGCACTGCCTCGGCCTCGCCGAGTCCTTCAAGGACGGCAAGCCGCACTCCGTGGAGGCTTTCGGCACCAAGCTCGTCGTCTGGGCGGACACCGCAGGCGAGCTCAAGATCCTCGACGGCTACTGCCGTCACATGGGTGGCGATCTGAGCCAGGGCACCGTCAAGGGTGACCAGGTTGCGTGTCCGTTCCACGACTGGCGCTGGGGTGGCAACGGCCGCTGCACCAACATTCCGTACGCCCGCCGGGTTCCGCCCATCGCGAAGACGCGCGCGTGGCACACGCTCCAGCAGGACGGTCTGCTGTTCGTGTGGAACGACCCGCAGGGCAACCCGCCGCCGGCGGACGTCACGATCCCCCGGATCGAGGGCGCGCTGAGCGACGAGTGGACCGACTGGGTCTGGTACCGGACCGAGGTCGACACCAACTGCCGCGAACTCATCGACAACATCGTCGACATGGCGCACTTCTTCTACGTGCACTACTCCTTCCCGACGTACTTCAAGAACGTCTTCGAAGGTCACGTGGCCAGCCAGTTCATGCGCGGCAAGGCGCGCGAGGACGCCCGTCCGCACGCCGCGGGCCAGCCGCGGATGCTCGGCAGTCGCTCGGACGCGAGCTACTTCGGGCCGTCGTTCATGATCGACGACCTGGTCTACGAGTACGAGGGCTACGACATCGAGTCGACCCTCATCAACTGCCACTACCCGGTCTCCGAGAACAAGTTCGTGCTGATGTACGGAATGATCGTCAAGAAGTCCGATCGCTTCGAAGGCGACGAGGCACTGAAGGTCGCGCAGCAGTTCGGCAACTTCATCGCCAAGGGCTTCGAGCAGGACATCGAGATCTGGCGCAACAAGACCCGCATCGACAACCCGCTGCTGTGCGAAGAGGACGGCCCGGTGTACCAGCTTCGCCGCTGGTACGAGCAGTTCTACGTCGACGTGGACGAGGTGAAGCCGGAGATGACCGACCGCTTCGAGTTCGAGATGGACACGACGCGCCCGGTTGCTGCGTGGATGAAGGAAGTCGAAGCCAACATCGCCCGCAAGGCACTCGAGGAACAACCCACCAGCGCGGGGTAGGAGTAGTAACGATGGAGAACCGGATGGAACCGCTGCGGTGTGCCGAGTGCTCGGCGCAAGTGCTGGTTCAGAAGAACAGCTGGGAGCACACCTCCATCCAGTGGAACGCCGACGCGCGCCGGCGCTGTCCTCAGGTGCAGGACGACGCCGGCCGCGACGGCCGCCCGGGTGCCCCGCGCATGGCGTGCACCCGGCTCGCGGAAACCATCACACGCGCGGCGGCGTCGGGCGTCCTCGACGTCTACGACGACGCGCCCGTGCCAGCACCTGTTGTCCAATGAAGCTTCGACCCGACCACTCCGGAGGATCCGCGATGACCGAACCCCTCAACCTCGATCGTGCACAGTACGGCCCGTGGGCCGTGATCGCCGGAGGATCGGAGGGTGTCGGCGCCGCCTTCGCTGACGAATTGAGCCGTGCTGGATTCGATCTCGTGCTCATCGCACGGAAGCCCGGACCGCTCGAGGAGACCGCGGACCGCGCCCGCGAGAACGGCGTACAGGTACGCACTCTCGCGCTGGATCTGCTCGCCCCCGACGCAGTCGACGAGATCCGCGCCGCAACAGCGGATCTCGAGGTCGGACTGTTCATCTTCAACGCCGGAGCGAACAGCTACGGACACGAATTCGTTACCGGAGACCTGGACGGATTCCGCGGCGTGATCGACCTGAACGTGCACCGGCAGGTGGAACTTGCCCATCTGTTCGGCGCACCGATGAAGGAGCGGGGCCGCGGCGGGATCATGCTGCTCGGCTCGCTCGCCGGTTACATGGGTTCGGAACACCAGAGCATCTACTCGGCGTCGAAGGCGTTCAGCCGGGTGTTCGCGGAGAGCCTGTGGCTCGAACTGAAGCCCTACGGCGTGCACGTCGTCGAACTCGTCCTCGGTGTCACGCGCACCCCCGCGATGGTGCGCGCCGGACTGAACTTCGATGTCCCCGGCATGCGTGTCTCGGAGTCGGAAGATGTTGCACGCGAAGGCCTCGAACATCTCGAGGACGGTCCGGTGTGGATCGCGGGCGGAAACTACGACGCAGCGGTGAAGCGCAGCGGATTCCCTCGTCGCGAGCTGGTCGAAGGAGCAGCGAAAGCGATGCGTGCCCTGATGAACCGCTGACAGAACTGTCGACTCCCTCACCAGGGATGACTGCCCCTTCCCGCCCTGATCGCAGGGCTGGACGGGGCTTTCTGCGTGCGGCACTGTAGTCGCGAGCACAGTGCTGGAAGGGGGGCGATCCATGAGCATCGTCGTCGACAATCGACTGTCGGAGGACGAACTGTCCCGTGTCCTGGATTTTCTGACCGGCGACGCCTACTGGAACAGGTGGCGGTCGCGCGATCGGATACGGCAACAATTCGAGAGTGCCTGGAAGATCTACGCCGCGAGGGAGCCGGACTCCGGGCAACTGCTCGGCGCGGTCCGGGTGTCGTCCGACGGTGTCGCCTACGGGTACATCGCAGACGGATTCGTCTTCCCGGAGCATCGGGGCGACGGCGTCGGGAGCGCCGTGCTCGAGTGCCTGCTGTCGGATATCGACGCAGCAGACTTCCGGTGGATGCTGCATACGGAGGATGCGCAGCCGCTCTACTCCCGGTTCGGATTTGTTGCCTACGGCCCGACATACATGGAACGCCCGAGTAGACACAGTCGGCCGGCCTCTGGATGAACGCACTGCGCGCCCGGGCGGAACCGGGCGCGCAGGGTGCCTCCTCATGCCGGGAGGAAACGAGAAGACGTCGGATGGGTCAGGAGGCGACTGCGTCCGGGACGCCACGGGGAATCATCACGGTGAGCGCGATCGCGATGAACGCCAGTACCAGGAACATGACGCCGATCATGTTCAGGCCACCGATCGGAGTGGCCGCGAACGCGAGCAACATGGTGGCGACGGACGTGCCGACACCCTGCCCTGCGGTACGCAGCACCGCATTCGTGCCGGTCGCCTCGCTCGTGTTGCGTTCGGGCACGGCCTCGACGATGAGGTTCGGCAGGGCGGTGTAGGCGAATGCGGTGGCGACCGACACCACCACGACCATCGCGGTCATCGCCACGACCGAATTGTGAGCGGTCATCATGGTCACGGTGCTGGCGACGAAGAGAATGCTGCCGATCAACATCGATACGCGGGACCCGACGGCCGCCGAGATACGGCCGCTGAGGGGTGTGCACGCGAAACCGAACATCGACCCGATGAAGGACAACCAGCCCGCGTGCGTTGCGCTCAGGCCCAGGCCGAAGCCGTCCGACGTGGGTGTCTGCATGATGATCGGGATGATCATGGTGGCGACGCCCATCGGTCCTGCGGCGATCGCGACCGTCGCGAGCATCGTCAGCGAGAACTTGCGTCCGGCGAAGAGGCGCACATTGATGATCGGTGACGGCACGCGCAACTCCCACCGCACGAGCAGAACGAGTACGACGGCGCCACCGACGATCAGGCCGAGGGTCCGGCCGTCGGCCCAGCCCCAGGCCTGCGACTTGTTGACGCCGAGGAGGATCGCAGCGACGGATGCCGCGAATGTCACCGCTCCGACGTAGTCGATTTTCTCCTTCGTGCCGGTCGGCGGCCGCCACGGCAGGACGAACCACACGAGCAGAATCGCGAACACCGAGTACGCGGCAGCGACGACGAAGATCATGTGCCAGCTGGCGTAGTCGATGAGCAGCCCCGCGACCAGCAGTGACGCCGAACCCGCCGCAACGGCGGATCCCGAGATCAGCGCGACGGCGACGGGAACCTTGCCCGACGGAAGGTGCTCACGTGCGAGGCCGATGCACAACGGAAGGATCGCGCCGGCAACACCCTGGATGGTGCGGCCGACGATGATGCTGGTGAGACTGTCGCCCGCGGCGCTGATGATGGAACCCACCGCTGCGACCACCAGAAGAACGATCAATACCCGTTCACGTCCGTACATGTCGCCGAGGCGGCCACAGACCGCGGCAGATGCGGCCGCGACGAGGAGGAACGAGGTGACGGCCCAGCCGACGGTCGACGCGTCGCTGTCGAAATCCGTGATGAGCGTGGGGATCGCTGCGAACATCATGGAAGTTTCGAAAGCGCTGATGATCTCGACGGCGATCAACACCGCCACGATTACCCAGACGGGTTGCCTGCGGTCGAATCGTCCTCGGCCGGAAGTATGTTCGGGCTCCCGGTGGGATAGCTCGTTAGCGTATGACGTCACTGCGCATCCAGACTCTCGGCGGCCCGTCGTGGCCCGCGGGGTTTCCTCACTCCAGTCGGGAGTGGTGCGCATCACTTTCTAGATGAGGTAACAAACTCTCCGAGTTGTGTTCCCGCTCATCGAGACTGCCGACGTCTCCGGTGCACCGAGATCAGAGCAGTGCCGCCTCGTGGACGGTGCGGTCGAATTCCGGCAGCGCCGCGCCGTTGCGCAACGTCGTCGCGAGCGTGGGATCGGCGAGATGAAGTCGCCCGATGGCGATCAGATCGAATTCGTCCCTGCCCATCCGGCTTTCGAGTTCCGGAAGGTTGTCTCGGACGGGAGCGCTGCCCTGGGTGCGGCTCTCGCGCAGGGTTGCGCCGATGCCGACGCTTCCGACCGCCATGGACACGGCGCCCGTGACCTTCTTGGCCCATCCGGCGAGGGTGAGGTCGCTGCCCTCGAACGCGGGCAGATCGAAGCGGCGGATGCTTGCGTCGAACACGTCCACGCCGGCGTCGGCCAGCGGCGAGAGGACGGCCTTCAGCTCGTCCGGCGTGTGCGCGATCTTGGCTTCGTAGTCCTGTTGCTTGTGCTGCGAGAATCGATAGAAGATCGGCAGGTCCTCACCGATGGTCGCGCGAATGGCTGCAACGACTGCCGCGGGGAATCGGGTCCGGTCTCGGAGGTCACCGCCCCAGCGGTCCTCGCGCAGGTTGGTTCCTTCCCAGAGGAACGAGTCGAGCAGGTAACCGTGACCGCCGTGCAGCGCGACGCCGTCGAATCCGACTTCCTTCGCAGCCGCTGCGGCACGGGAGTATGCGTCGACGACCTGCGTGATGTCCTCGTCGGTCATGGCGCGCGTGGGCTTCGACGCGCGGGCGACATAGTCGGCTCCGTACGAGGTGACGCCGGGTTCTCCCCACACTCCCGACGGCCGCATCGGGGTCAGGGCGGGATCGACATCTGCCGTCATGGCTCCCCACAGCGGCCCGACGTGCCAGAGCTGCGGAATGATCCGGCCGCCTTCGGCGTGGACCGCGTCGACGACGCGGCGCCACCCGTCGAGTGCGGCCTCGCCGTACATGTGAGGCACGCGGGGGTTGTCGACGGCGGTGGGGTGGTCGATCGCCACTCCCTCGGTGACGATGAGTGCCGTGCCCCCGGCGGCACGGCGCCGGTAGTACTCGGCCACGTCCGGTCCCGGTACTCCACCCGGCGAGTGCGACCGCGTCATCGGCGACATTACGATGCGGTTGCGCAGCCGAAGGGAGCGGACGGCGAGCGGGCGGAAGAGAGCGGAGGGGACTTCGGTCATGGCTGTTTCGGCACTTTCGTCGGTGGTCACGCGATTGCCGTGACGACTGCAGGTCGATCGGGCACCTTGCTCTCCGGTTGTACCGGCGCCGCAGATCGGTGGACAGGTTCTTCCTGGTCAGTGGGATGTGCGGGCGGTGTGTGTACTTCGTCACCTTCCGTAGTACCCTTTGGTGCAGACCACAAGAATGAATTTCAGTTTGTCGTTCTGTGGGTTCTGTGCAGGTGAACGAAAGGGTGCCGATGTCAGAGTCCGACCACGCGAAACCGGCCGAGTCCGCGAAGCGCGAGCTTCCCGCGTCGATGGTGGAACGCATGACCCTGATCCTCGATGCCTTCGACGATCGCTCGTCTCGTCTCACTCTCGAAGAGGTCGCGTGCCGCACGCGACTGCCGCGCTCGACCGTTCATCGCATCCTCGACCAGATGGTTCGGCTCGACTGGATCGACCACGCGTCGTTCGGTTACTGCCTGGGCCGGCGGGCGAAGGCCATGACCGAAGGCGACAACGGCCACATCCGGATCCGGGAAGCCGCCGCTCCGCTGCTCTACGAACTCCACATGACCACGGGCATGGTCGCGCACCTCGCGGTGCTCGACGGCGGTGACTGCGTCTATCTCGACAAGATCGGCGGCCAGCTCGCCGCGGCACTGCCGTCCCGTGTCGGCGGCCGGGTTCCCGCCTACGCCAGCGCGTGCGGAAAAGCCTTGCTCGCAGGCCTCGAGCCCGAGCAGGTCGACGACCTCTACGACGAGCGGCTCGCCCGCCGTACCGACCGCACCATCCACGATCTGTCGACTCTGCATCTCGAACTCAACCGCATCCGTAGCCGGCGCGGTCTGGCATTCGAAACCGGTGAGTCCGCGGTCGGGATGGCATGTGTCGGTGCCGCCATTCGGGGACCCGAGGGGCCCATCGCCTCGATCTCCCTGTGCGGTCCCACCCGCGCGGGTCTTCTCGAACGGACCGCGCCGCTCGTCGCGGCGGCGGCCCGCGACGTTTCGCGCGCGCTGTATCCCGAACTGAGCGTTCCCCGGCGGGGCACCCGCACGGCGCGGGTCCCCGCAGAGTCGTGGTCCTCGCACGCCATGGAGCGGCTGCTCGCCACCCAATCGGGGGAGTGGATATAACCCGCCACGACCGACGACCGCCCGGCACGTCCCGGTGACCGGGAGGTCGCGCGCCGCGTGAGGGCCGTCACTGGGAACGTCTCGGATATGACGACCGAATTGAGTTACGACGAGACTGCCAGGACGCTCGAGACCGACCGGGGCACCCTCCGCTACCACGAGGCAGGTGCCGGAGAACCGCTCGTCCTTCTGCACGGGTCCGGCCCCGGAGTCACCGGATGGCGCAACTATCGCGGCGTGCTCGCCGACCTTTCCGAGCACTTTCGGTGCCTCGTCCTGGAGTTTCCCGGATTCGGGGTCAGTGACCCCTGCGAGGGTCACCCGATGGCGATGGCGTCGGTAGCGGTCGCCGACTTCCTCGACGGACTGGGCCTCGACCGGACAGCGATCATCGGCAACTCGATGGGCGGCATCGTCGGTACCCAGTTCGCGATCGCACAGCCCGACCGGGTGAGCAAGCTTGTCACCATCGGCGGCGCAGGACGTTCGGTCTTCGCGCCGGCACCGGGCGAGGGCATCAAGCTTCTGATGGAGTTCACGGACGATCCGACACGCGAAAAGCTCGTCCGCTGGCTGCATTCCATGGTGTACGACCCGGCGATCATCACCGAAGAGCTCATCGAGGAGCGGTGGGCACTGGCCACCGAGCCCAAGACCCTGGAAATCGCGCGTCGCATGTACAGCACCGCGGCATTCGCCGCGGCCGGGCGGGCAGCCCTCGCCTCCGACGCCACCCCCTACTGGGCGCAACTCGGCCGGATCACCGCACCGACCCTGCTCACCTGGGGCCGTGACGACCGGGTCAGCCCGGTCGACATGGCGATGCTCCCGATGCGGGACCTGCGCCGCGGAGAACTGCACGTGTTCCCCAACTGCGGGCACTGGACCATGATCGAGGCCCGCGACGCGTGGCTCGCGACGGTCCTGGCGTTCCTGAAGCGGGACGACGCCACGGCGTCCTGACGGTCTGAACACCCTCGGCCCCGGTCGATCCCGCTCAGTGGAACATTTCCGGAGCACGGCTGCGATCTCTTGAGACCGTAGCCACCACCGGAACTCCGACGCCGCCGGCAGCACATTCGCACGGTGACCGGGCGTCGCCATCAGAAAGCTGGAGACATCATGGGACAGGTCCTCGACTCCCTCGCAGAGTTTGCAGACGAAATCCGGGCGGACGGCGCCGAGGGTGACACGCTCATGCGTCTGACCGACCGCAGTGCCGGACGGCTCCGCGACGCAGGCGTCATCCGGATGTTGCAGCCCAAGGAATTCGGCGGCCTGGAGGCTCACCCGCGAGAGTTCGCGGAGACGGCGATGGCCATCGGCGCGATGGACGGCGCGACGGGCTGGGTCAGCGGCATCGTGGGTGTACACCCCTGGGAGATGGCGTTCTTCGACCCGAAGGCGCAGCAGGAAGTGTGGGGCGAGAACCCCGACACCTGGATCGCCTCGCCCTACGCGCCGATGGGCGTGGCGACTCCCGTCGACGGCGGATACATCCTCAACGGCCGCTGGTCGTTCTCGTCGGGCACCGATCACTGCGACTGGGTGATGATCGGTGCGGCAGTCGGCGACAAGGACGGCAAGCGGGTGTCTCCGCCGAAGAGCCTGCACGTGCTGGTGCCGAGATCCGACTACCGCATCGACCACGAGAGCTGGAACGTCGTCGGCCTGCGTGGCACCGGTTCCAAGGACCTCATCGTCGAGAACGCCTTTCTCCCGGCGTACCGCACACTGGCGGCGGAACGCGTGATGGGCGGCGTGGCGTGGCAGGACGCCGGACGCGAGGAGACGCTCTACAAGTTCCCCTTCTCGTGCATCTTCCCGCTGGGCATCACCTCGTCGCTCATCGGTATCGCCGAGGGCGCCCTCAACTGCTACATCGAGACGCAGCGTGAACGGGTCACCGTCTCCGGAACCGCGATCAAGCAGGATCCGTACGTGCTGTCCGCGCTCGGCAACGCGGCCGCGGAGATCGCCGCCTCGCGTGCCGCCGTCCTCGAGACCGTCGACCGGTTCTGGGATCTCACCGAGCGCGGCAAGGAGGTCACCTTCGAGATGCGTGCCGTCGGCAGGCGGACGCAGACCGCTGCCGCGTGGCGTGCGGTGGCCGCGGTCGACGAGATCTTCGGCCGCGCGGGCGGCGGTGCCCTGCAGTTGAGCAACCCGCTCCAGCGTTTCTGGCGCGATGCCCACGCCGGTCTGAGCCACGCCATCCACGTGCCCGGATCGATCTTCCATGCGGCGACGCTCACCCAGCTCGGTGAGGAACCGCAGGGCATGATGCGCTCGATGATCTAGTTCCACCCCCCAGGCAGGAAAGGACGGACATGACGGATATCCGTGGACTCGGCTATGTCAGGATTCAGACCCGCGACGTGGCTCGCTGGCGTGAACTCGTCGTCGACGGGCTGGGGATGGCCGTCGGCACCGGACCGGAGAGCGACGGGCTCTACCTGCGGATCGACGAGCGGCGCTCACGCCTGATCGTCCTTCCGGGCGACACCGACCGTGCCCTGGCGGTGGGCTGGGAGGTGCGCGACGAATTCGCGCTCCGGCGTGTCCGGGAAGCGGTCGAGAAGGCCGGCATCTCGGTCGAGGTGCTGAGCGAGGAGGAGTCCACGTACCGCGACGCCGAACAGGTCATCGCGTTCGACGATCCGGGCGGCACCCGTACCGAGGTGTTCTTCGGTCCCGTGCTCGACCACAGCCCGCTCGTGACTCCGTTCGGCGGCACGTTCCACACCGGGCCGGAGGGCCTCGGACACGTGGTGCTCCCCTCCGCGATGTTCGCCGAATCGTACGAGTTCTATACCGAGGTACTGGGTTTCCTTCCCCGGGGTGCGACCCGCCTCGGTGGTCTGTCCGCGCCGCCTCCCGTCCGGCGCGTGCGTTTCCTCGGCGTCAACCGCCGCCACCACAGCCTGGCGTTGTGCCCCGCGCCGCCGCTCGGCGCACCGGGTCTGGTCCATCTCATGCTCGAGGTGGACACCCTCGACGCGGTGGGCCAGGCACTCGACCGGATCGGCAAGCTGGGTTTCTCGATTTCGTCGACGCTCGGCCGGCACACCAACGACAAGATGGTCTCGTTCTATGTCCGGGCACCGGGCGGCTGGGACATCGAATTCGGTACCGAAGGCATGCTCGTGGACGAGACCTTCTACACGGCAGAGGAAATCACCGCAGACAGCTATTGGGGACACGACTGGTCGGCGTCCGAACCCCTGGCGGCATTCACTCCGCCGTCGCACTGACGGGGTAGCAGGACGGGAGCGCACTCCATGACGCCTTGCCACGTGCTCGACGCGGTACGGGAACTCGCACCCGGATTGGCGGCCCGGGCCGCGCACATCGACGAGTCGCGCAGGATTCCCGACGAGACGATCGCGGAACTGGTTGCCGCCGGCGTCTTCCGGATGCTGCAACCGCGACGTTACGGTGGGACCGAAACCGACCCCATGCGGTTCTACGAGGTCGTGCGGGCGCTGTCGGCGGCATGTGGGTCGACGGGATGGATCGCATCGGTCGTCGGTGTGCATCCCTGGCATCTCGCGCTGTTCCCCGACCGCGCACAGCACGACGTCTGGGGCCGCGACGAGTCGACGCTCGTGTCGTCCGCGTACGCGCCGGTCGGCAGGCTCCGTCAGGTCGGCGACGGTTACCGGTTGTCGGGGACGTGGATGTTCTCGTCCGGATGCGAGTACGCGTCGTGGGCACTGCTGGGCGGGATGGTCGTCGGCGCGGACGGCAGACCGCTGGATTTCGTCACCGCACTCGTTCCGCGTGACGACTACTCGATTCGCGACGTGTGGAACGTCGTCGGCATGCGGGGAACGAGCAGTAACGAAATCACCGTCGACGACGTGTTCGTTCCTTCGTACCGGGTCGTGCGCAACTTCGACACCGCGAACCTTCGCGGTCCCGGTCAGAAAGTCAATGCCGGCCCCCTGTACCGGCTTCCGTTCGCGTCGCTCTTCGCGACCACCGTCGCCGTGCCGATCGTCGGCGTGGTCGAGGGTTGCTACGACGAGTACCTCGCGGCGATGCGGGAACGGGTGCGGCTGAGCCTCGGTGGCGGGCGGTTCGCCGACGACCCGTTCGCGCAGGTCGCGGTGGGGCGCGCGTCGTCGGAAATCGACGCCGCGGTACTGCAACTCGAACGGAACATCCGGGAACTCTGGCGACTCGCAGAGGCCGGAGACGACATCCCCTTCTCCCTGCGGCTACGAACCAGGCGCGATCAGGTACGAGCCACCGAACGGGCCGTCGAAGCAATCGATCTGCTGTTCAAGACCGCCGGTGGAACGTCCTTGTTTCTCGGCAACGTCATCGAACGGGCGTGGCGCGACGCGCATGCCGGGAGCATGCACGTCGCGAACGAGCCCGAACGCGCCTTCGCCCTGTACGGGAAGGACGCCTTCGGGCTGCCCGTCGAAGACAACCTCGTCTAGCTCTCGGTCACGGCAGCACCGGGGAGCATCGAGTCCGCCTGCGCCATGTGCTGGGCCGCGCGGTAGGCAAACACCATCGCCGTTCCCAGCGGAGTTCCGGGCGCGGGATAGAACCGGCCGCTGAGTGATGCAGCGGTGTTGCCTGCCGCATACAACCCGGCGATCGCCGAACCGTCCTCACGGAGCACCCGCGCATCGGTATCGGTGCGCACCCCGCCCTTCGTCCCGAGATCGCTGAGAACGATCCGGGCCGCGTAGAACGGTGCCTCGGTCAGGGCGGTGAGGGCGCGGTTGGGGTTCTCGCTCGGCGGGCAGAAGAACACGTCGTAGGGGTCTTCACCGCGCGCGAAGTCCTCGTCGACTCCGGTGGCCGCCGAGTCGTTGAAGCGCTCGACGGTCGATCGCAGGGCGTCCGCGTCCATGCCGAGTTGTGCGGCGAGTTCTTCGATGCTGTCGGCGCGCACCCACGTTCCGGCGGCGAGATGATCGTCCGCGCTCGCCTCGGGAATCGACATGGCCGGCAGTACCGGCCCACCTTCACGCGAGTCGAAGATCAGGTACGACGGCACCGACCGCGACACGCCGTGTGCCAGCATCTCCCGCCCGAACCGGTCGTACGGCTGCATTTCGTTGAGGTAGCGCCGGCCGTCCGCGTCGACGAGGACGCCGCCGCGCACGCACACCATGAATGCGCCCGATCCGTCCGGCATCTCGACGCCGGGGCACCACCACGCCTCGTCCGTCAACGCGATCGCGGCACCTGCGTCGGCGGCCGCGACGTGCAGATCGCCGGTGTTGGCACCGCGCGGGCCCATGCTCCACGCCGCGGCACCGGGAGTGCCGTGCTCGCTGCGCATGTCCTGGTTGCCTTCGATGCCGCCGGCGGCGAGCAGCACGCCGCGGGTCGCGCGGAACCGGACGGTTTCCCCGGACTCGGTGAGCGCTTCCACCCCCACGACCCGGTCGTTCTCGACGATCAGCGACCGCACGGCGGTGCCGGTACGCAGGTCCGCGTTGCCGGTGCCCTGCAGGGCAAGGAGTAGCCGTCCGATCAGGGCGCGTCCCGCGATGAGGGTTTCGTCGGGGTGCGGTTCACCGTTGCGATCGAGTCCCGGTTCGGGGCGAATTCGCTCACGGAGAGCACCGATCTGTTCGCTCGGCAGGTCCAGGGCATTGATCGCGCGTCCCACGTCCACACGCCCCGGTGCGGGGTAGTAGTCGGGGAAGGGGCGCCACTCGAATTCGAGGTGCGGGTCGCGCTCGAGGAAGTCGACGAGCACCGGGGCCGTGGTCAGGAACGCTTCCTGACGATCCTTCTCCGCGTCGCCCAGTACGGCCGCGAGATAGGTGCGTGCCGCGTCGGTCGAGTCGCCGAGGCCCGCGCGTTCCTGGACCGTGGTGCCGGGCAGCCACATCGCCCCGCCGGAGTACGACGAGGTGCCGCCGAACAGTCCGGTCTTCTCCAGAACGACGGTGCGCAGACCGGCCGCAGCGGCGGAGTATGCGCCTGCCAGCGCCCCGCCGCCCGATCCGACGACGATGACGTCGAATTCACTGGTGTTGTCCTGCACGGGAGTTGTCCTCTCGGTTGTGGTGGGTGTCGCACCTACGCAAGCGCATGTGCGGCGCTGCGCGTGGGCATGCTCCCGACCAGCGGGATACTCCCGGCCGACCGGTCCGGGTCCGCTTACGGTCCGCAGGAGACCACTGGGCTGTAATGCGGAAGGGGCTGTGCCCATGAGTAGTTCACCGATTCGTCCGATTTCCTCCGAGACCGTCGGCACCTGGGATTTCGAGGCCGACGTCGTGATCGCGGGATACGGCATTGCGGGGGTGTCCGCGGCGATCGGTGCTGCGGAGAACGACGCCGATGTGCTGGTACTCGAGCGCACCGGCGGCGGCGGTGGAGCGGCCGCGTTGTCCGGGGGCATCGTGTACCTCGGCGGCGGCACCCGGGTGCAGAAGGCGTGCGGATTCGACGACACCCCCGAGAACATGAAGACGTTTCTCGCCGAGGCGCTGGGGCCGGGAGTCGACCAGGACAAACTCGATGTCTACTGCGACGGCAGCGTGCAGCATTTCGAGTGGCTCGAAGCGTGCGGGGTCCGGTACAAGGAAAGTTTCTGGTCCCAGCCCGGCTGGGAATGCCCCGTCGACGACTCCCTGATGTACAGCGGGGGAGAGAACGCGGCACCGTTCGACACACTCGTGCCGCCGGCGCCCCGCGGACACCTCGCGCAGGTCCCGATGCCGCGCAACGGCGAGCAGGGAGCCGGGCACGTTCTGATGACCACGCTGATCGGAAAGGCGACCGACCTCGGTGTCCGCGTGGAATCCGACATCCGGGTGCAGCGCCTGGTCGTCGACGGCACCGGCCGTGTCGTCGGTGTGACCGCGACCCGACTCGGACAGGAGATCACCGTCCGCGCGCACGGCGGTGTGGTGCTCGCGACCGGCTCGTTCGCGTACAACGACGAGATGATGCAGGCCTACGCGCCGCGTCTCTACAAGCGGCCCGCCGCGACGGTCGAGGAGCACGACGGTCGCGCCATCCTCATGGCGCAGGCACTCGGTGCGGGACTGGCGCACATGGACGCGTGCGAGGTCGCCTTCTTCTGCGACCCCCAGCTGATGGCCCGCGGCATCCTCGTCAACGGACGAGGACAGCGGTACGTCCCCGAGGACACCTATCCGGGCCGCATCGGTCAGCTCACCATGTACCAGAACGACAACCAGGCGTTTCTCGTCCTCGACGAGGCGGCGTACGAAGAAGGGATGGCAGCGCCGAGTTCGAGCCCGCAGCTTCGCAGGCAGCCGACCTGGGTGTGCGAGAGCGTCGCCGAACTCGAATCGGAGATGGGTCTGCCCGAGGGCACCCTGACCGCCACCGTGGAGTTGTACAACCGGCACGCCGCCGCAGGCACCGATCCGGTGCTCGGGAAGAAGCCCGAATGGGTCAAGCCGATCGGGTCGCCGATCGCTGCGATCGACCTGCGCGGCATGACCGGTGGTTTCACGCTGGGCGGTCTCCGGACATCGGTGGACTCGGAGGTCCTGCACGTCGACGGCGATCCGATACCGGGCCTGTACGCGGCGGGCCGCTGTACCTCCGGATTGTCTGCCGGAGGATATTGCAGCGGGATCTCGCTCGGTGACGGGAGCTTCTTCGGGCGGCGGGCCGGGATCAGCGCCGCCGCCACCGGGTAACCCCGGTCGGTCAGCCGTCGAGGCCGAACGCGCCCCGGTAGAAGACCATCGGACGGTCTTCTGCCGGGCATTCGAGTTCGGTCACGCGGCCGACGACGATGTCGTGATCCCCGGCGACGTGTACGTCGTGGACCTCGGCGTGGACTCGCATGAGCACGCCCGGCAAGGTGGGCGTGCCCCATCGGGACAGTTCCCAGTCGAGACCGTCGAACTTGAGCCCCCGGCTCGAACCGAACCGCCCGCACAGGTCCGTCTGTTCGGCGCCGAGCACGTTGACGGTGAACCGGCCGGCGCGCCGGATGCGTGGCCAGGCCCGGCCCCGGTGATCCGCGCAGAACAGCACCAGCGGCGGTTCGAGCGAGACGGATGCGAACGACTGGCAGGCGAAGCCGACGGGGCCGTCGTCGTCGAGTCCGGTCACCACGGTGACACCCGAAGCGAAACGTCCCATCGCCCTGCGCATCTCGTCGGGAGTGGGTACGTCACCGTCGAACGCACGTTCCTGGGTCAGCGACTGAATCTGCATGTGCCTCACTCCGATTCGATCCCGGGCCGCCTGGGTTCGGCGACGTCCACGAATCCGAGAGTATGGGTGACCTGCGCCACGCCTGAACCGGTTCTCGCTCAGCGGACGTTCACGCGAAATCGCCGCGCCGATCCCTGCGCCCGATGTCTGCCCGCCGGCGGCGGTCCCACTGAGCGAGACCAACGGTGATTCCGGCGACCCGGCTCCCTCGCCCGGGTGGATGCGGGCACGATGGGACAATCTGCACGTCCAATTGCAGGAAGGGGGCCGGCGATGCCGAGGATTGCCAAGGCGCGGGAGGGCGCCGAACCGACATCGGACGTGCAACGCGAACGGCAGGTGCGGATCCTGACCGCTGCCGCCCGTCTCGGTTCCGAACACGAACTCACCCGGGTGCAGATGGCGGAGGTCGCGAAGGACGCGGGTGTCGCGATCGGCACGCTGTACCGATATTTCCCGTCGAAGACGCACCTCTTCGTGGCGTTGCTCCTGAGCCAACTCGAACGCGCGAAGGAACGACTGCCCGATCCACCGCCGGGCGTGGCCCCACCGCAGGCGATCTGCGATGCGCTTGTCGTCATGACGCGCGCGATCGTCGCGCGGCCCCGCCTCGCGTCCGCCATGCTCGTGTCCAACAGCACCGCCTCCGCATCGGTGGTGCCGGATTCGGTCGAGGTGGAGCGTGTCTTCCAGGGCATCGTGCTCGCGCAGGGCGGCATCGAACAGCCCACGGACACAGATCGCGACGCGGTGCGCCTGCTGTCGATGGTGTGGTTCGGCCTGATCCTGGTGCTCTTGAACGGCAGAGTGTCGATCGAGGAGACCGAGACCGACATCCGGCGCGCCTGCGATCTGCTTCTCGTCCACATGGCGGATACGGCACCCGGACCGGTGTGACAACGCCGAAGCCCCGCCGGCCGCGGATGCGGTGGGCGGGGCTTCGGCGCGTCGAGCGGCGACGTGGCCGGGCAGGTCTACCCGGCGGCGCCGATCGACGGCGCGCGGTCGAGGATGTCGCCGAGTGCGGCGGCGCTGGCGTCCGCGCCACCGAGCGTGAAGGCCAACTGGCGCCCCCACAGGAAGTAGCGGTGGATGGGGTAGTCGATGTCGGCACCGATCCCGCCGTGCAGGTGCTGAGCCGTCAGGCCGACACGAATGCCGCCGCGCGCCGCCCACCACTTCGCGACGAGCACTGCGGCGTCCGCCTCCTCTTCGCGCCCGGTGTCGATGAGCCACGCGGCGCGGCGCATCGTCAGACGAATGGCTTCGGTGTCGATGTAGGCGTCCGCCGCGCGCACCGCAACGGCCTGGTTCGTCGACAACGGCCGCCCGAACTGCATGCGCTCGGAGGTGTACGCCGCGGTCATGCGCAGCGATTCCTCACACACGCCGAGCTGGAGCGCTGCGATGGCGAGACGGATCCGCCGACGTGTCCACTCGGTGATCTGCGTGCCGTCACCGGGTAGAACGTCTGCGGCCGCGACGACGACGTCGTCGAAGCGAAGGGCCGCGTCGGCGGTTTGTCCGGTCACGGACACGGGCGTGACCGTGAGGCCCGGCGCGTCGGCGGATGCCACGACGACGGCGACGGACTCGTCGCACAGGACGGGGACCACCACTCCGGCTGCGCCGGGCGCCCAGGGGACGGACGGGATCTCGCCGCTGATCACCAGGTCGTCGCCCTTGCGGATCGCGGTCAGCGCCGCGCTCTCACCGGGGTTGCCGTCGAATGCGCCGGTGAGGACGATCGACCCGTCGACGATCCCGGGGACGTAACGCTCGACCTGTTCGGGTGTGCCGAACCGAGCGAGGGGCAGAGCAGCGCCGGCTACGACGGACCAGACCGGCACCGGCGCGACGCGACGGCCCTGCTGCTGCAGGATCGTCGTCAAACCGAGCATGCCCATGTCCGCGCCTCCGGCGGATTCGGGCAGGGCGAGGCCCAGCAGTCCGGAGTCGGCGAGTGCCTTCCACAGTGTGGCGTCGAAGCCACCCTCGGTCCGTTCCACCTCGACTACCCGTTCGACCGTTGCCAGCGCACCGAAGACCTGCGAGGCAAGGTCCTCGACGGCGATCAGGTCGTCATCGAGCTCGAATTCCATGTCAGCTCCTCGTCTCTGACGGCGTCACGGCCGTTGTCGCTGCCCGCTCCGGCGCTTTGGCTTCGGGGCGCCGACGGGCGCCCAGGGTCATACCGAGTGTCTTGGCTGCCACGATCTCGCGCAGGACCTCGTTGGTGCCGCCACCGAAGGTGTTGTTCTGCGCACGACGGGCGAGCGACTCGACACGGCCCTCGACCACGGCACCGTGGCTGCCCGGACGCAGCAGACCGCGGGCACCGAGCACTTCCTGCAACATGCCGTACGCGGTGACGACGCCTTCGGTGCCGAAGATCTTCGCCGCCGCGGAATCACCGCCGCCGAGGGTGTTGGCAGCGATATCCGACACCAAGCGCAGGTTCACGAGATCGGCGGCCGACAGCAGTGCGTAGACCTCCGCGAGTGTCTTGCGGACCCACGGGACGTCGAACAGCACACCCGGTCCGACGGGCTCCTGCTTGGCCCACGCGAGTACTTCGTCGTACATCTCGTTGGCGATACCGCCGCGCGCGGCCAGGGCGACCCGCTCGTGATTGAGCTGGCTGGTGATCAGTGTCCATCCCTGGTTCACTCCGCCGACGACGTTGCTCAGCGGCACCCGGATGTCCTCGTAGTAGGTGACCGCGGTGCTGATGCCGCCGACGGTCTTGATCTCGGTAGCCGAGAACCCCGGGGACGAGGTGGGCACCAGCACGACCGAGATGCCCTTGTGGCGGGGCGCGTCGGGATCGGTACGCACGGCGAGCCAGATCCAGTCCGCGAAGATCGCGGAGCTGGTGAAGAGCTTGGTGCCGTTGATCACGAGTTCGTCGCCGTCTATGCGCGCACGTGTCTGCAGCGCCGCGAGGTCGGTTCCGGCACCGGGTTCGGTGTACCCGATGGCGAATTTCAGCTCGCCGGTGAGGATCTTGGGAAGGAAGTAGTCCTTGTGTTCCTGGCTCCCGTATTTCATCAGGGCCGGTGCCACCGTGTTGAGCGTGACCAGCGAGACCGGGGCGCCCGCGCGGATCGTCTCGTCGTAGAAGACGTAGAGAGCCTCGGGGTCCTCACCGCGTCCGCCGTACTCCTCGGGCCAGCCGAGTCCGAGCCAGCCGTCGCTGCCCATCTGCCGGTAGATCCGGTCGAAGACCGGGCCGCCCTCGGTCTGGTCGACCAGGGCCCTGCGATCCTCGTCGTTGATGATGCGGGCGAAGTACTCCCGCAGTTCGGTGCGTAGCCGCCGTGACTTGTCGGACAGCTCGGGATGCATGTGGTCTCCTGAGAGGTGGTCGGATGGCGTGGGAGCGGCGCGGTTCAGCGATCCGTCGACAGCACGATCGCGCTGTGCGGAACCGGCGAGCCACCCGTGACGAGGACGTTGTTCAGCACCTTGGTGGGCTGGTTGACCGAGGTGCCGCGGATGAGCCGCACGCCTTCGGCGATTCCGTTGACGCCGTGGATGTAGCCTTCGCCGAGCTGCCCTCCGTGGGTGTTGACCGGGAGGCGGCCGTCCACCTCGAGGTTGCCCTCGGCGACGAAGTCCTTGGCCTCGCCGCGACCGCAGAAGCCGTACTCCTCGAGTTGCAGCAGCACCATGGGAGTGAACGCGTCGTACAGGATCGCGGCGTCGATGTCGTCCGGGCCGATACCGGCCTGTGCCCACATCTGCTTGGCGACCAGTTCGACCTCGGGCATCACGTCGATGTCGTCACGGTAGTAACTGCTCATCGAGATCTGCTGCGGGCCGACACCTTGCGCGGCACCGGTGATGACGGCCGGAGGATGCGGCAGTGAGCGTGCGCGTTCGGCGCTCACGATGACCAGTGCCTGGCCCCCGTCGCTCTCCTGACAGCAATCCAGCAGTCGCAGCGGGTCGGCGAGCATCCTCGAGTTCTGGTGGTCGTCGAGGGTGATGGGCCGCTCGTAGAACCACGCCTTCGGGTTGGTGGCGGCGTGCTTGCGCGACAGTACCGAGACGCGACCGAAGTCGGCGCTCGTCGCGCCGTAGCGCTGCATGTACCGGCGCGCCAGGAATGCTTCCTGCTGGGCAGGGGTGAGCAGACCGTACGGATTGATCCAGTTGCGGTATTCCTGATCGGTGCTCGAGTTGTAGGCGAACGGCGGTGGGCCGGAGCCGAATCGGTGGCCCGAGCGCTCGTTGAACGCGCGGTAGACCACGACGACCTCGGCGACGCCGGTCGCGACGGCCATCGCGGCCTGCTGGACGGGTGCGCAGGCACCGCCGCCACCGTGGGGGATGCGGCTGAAGAACTTCAGTTCCGGGATGCCGAGCGCGCGGGCCACGGCGATCTCGGGGTTCGTCTCCATGGTGAAGAGTGCGAAGCCGTCGACTTCTTCGACGCCGATCTGCGCATCTGCGAGCGCGGCCACCACGGCCTCGCACGCGAGTTGCCACTCGCTGCGACCGGAGTTCTTCGAGAATTCGGTGGCTCCGATGCCGGCGATCGCGGCAGCTCCGGAAAAGCCCTGCACGGTCATGGAGTCTTCCTCTCGTACGGCTCCACGACGACCTCCGCGGTGACGTGGACGCCCTTGCTGTTGCGGCCCTGCACTTTCACGGTGACGGTGCGGTCCTCGACCGCGACCACCTCGCCGCTCATCTGCAGCGGGTCGCCCGGGAAGGCGGGGACGCCCAGGCGCAGCGAGGCACGGCGTATGCGTGCCCCCGGCCCGGTCCAATCGGTGATGTAGCGGTCGACGAAACCGTTCGTCGCATTGATGCTCATGAAGACATCGGGTGTTCCGCGCCGTTGTGCGGCCCCGGCATCGTGGTGTACGTCCTCGAAGTCCTGCGATGCGATCGCGGTCGCGGCGATGGTGGAGCGGTCGAGGGGCAGTTCGAGCCCGGGAAGGGACTGCCCGACAGCGCATTCGGAGAGATTCACGACGTTCCTCCGACTTTGCGCAGCTGCGGGAGGATCTCACCGTGAGCGTGTTCGGCGAAACCCACCTCGAGTTCCATGCCGAGTTCGAGGCTGTCGTGGTCCACGCCCGCGATGTCGGCCACGATGCGGATGCCTTCGTCGAGGTCGATCAGTCCGACGGCAAGGGGGTATTCGAACGCCGGGTCCTGCGGGTGATGAATGATGGTCCAGCTGTGTAGGGTTCCGCGGCGCGATGATTCGACGGAGTCCCACTCGAACGACCGGCACACGGGGCATGCCGGGCCGGGCGGGTGCCGGAGGGTGTGGCAGTCGCTGCACCGCTGGATCTCGAGCCTGCCTTCGCGGACCGCGTTGAACCAGAACTCGTTGTCCTGAGTGATGGTGAGTCTGGGGACGGTGGTCATCACGCCTCCTTGGGGGTGTTCGGATTGAACCGGAGCATCCGGAAACGCTCCTCGGCGACGAGTTCGCCGTGCTGGTCCTCGTAGCGCTTGTACAACGTGAAGAAGCGACCGTCGCCGAGACCCGTTCGCTTGACGGGAGAAACGGATTCGATCGTCAGGTGGGCGGTGATGCGGTCCCCGGGAACGAGTTCGCGATGGTATTCCTGTTCGACGTTCGTGGCCACGACGGACGTGAGGCCTTCGCTGTCGAGTTCGGCAAGCATCCTCGAGTACGCGAAGTCCTCCACGATTCCTGCGGCGCGCTTGCGGTGCACCTCACGCCACCGGCGGTACCCCGCCATCACCCAGGTGGAGATCATCGCGGGAGGGCACACCACGGAGTCGCGACCGGTGGCGCGGGCCGCGTCGGCGTCGACATAGATCGGATTGAAGTCGTCGTGGGCTTCGACCCAGTTGCGGATCATCGCCTCGTCGACCGCGTACCGGGCGACCCGGGGCGGCTCGGCCACCTGGCCGACGTACTTCTCGTAATCATGCTCGACCGTCTGCATGGCCCCAATCACCTTCTCTTCGGCACACCCCACTCGGACGCCACGCTAAGTGCGGTCCCGAGCCGGTATCGCCCGATTCCCACTGAGCAGGAGCCGGGCGTGGTCGAGCCCGCCGACGGATACCAAACCAAGCGATTGCTTGGTAAGTTGGGCGGGCGGCCCCGCCGGTGGGCCGGACGAATCGACCTCGGTCGCCCCGGGCGACCACACGGACGCGGAGGCAGTGAATGGATCTGGGACTGGACGGCACGGTCGTGCTGGTGACCGGAGGCGTCCGCGGCGTCGGTGCGGGCATCACCCGAACGTTTCTCCGCGCCGGAGCAACCGTGGTGACGTGCGCACGCAACGAGGGCGAGCATCCCGTGGAGGCGGACGGCCGGACCGCGGAGTTTCTCGCCTGCGACGTGCGCGACCCGGATCGGGTGGGCCGGATGATGGACGAGATCGTCGCGAGGCACGGCAGGCTCGACACCCTCGTCAACAACGCCGGCGGTTCGCCCTACGCGCTGGCCGCAGACGCCAGCCCGAAGTTCCACGCCAAGATCGTCGAGCTCAACCTGCTTGCGCCGTTGCTCGTCGCGCAGGCCGCGAACGCGGTGATGCAGACCCAGGACGCGGGTGGCTCCATCGTCAACATCTCCAGCGTGAGCGGTTCCAGGCCGTCACCGGGTACCGCCGCCTACGGTGCCGCGAAGGCCGGAATCGACAGTCTCGGCCAATCCCTCGCGGTGGAATGGGCACCGAAGGTGCGCGTGAATTCGGTGGTGGTCGGGATGGTCGACACGGAGCAGTCGCACCTGTTCTACGGTGACGACGAGGGTGTCGCCGCCGTCGGCGCCACGGTGCCGCTCGGCCGCCTCTCCACTCCCGACGACATCGGTCACTGCGCAGCATTTCTGGCATCCCCGCTGGCGGCATACGTCAGCGGATCGACACTGACCGTCCACGGCGGCGGCGAACGCCCTGCCTACATGGCAGCGGCCCGAACGAAGGAGACAAAGTGAGTGGACTGCTGGACGGACGCGTCGCGATCGTGACGGGCGCGGGCCGGGGAATCGGCCGCGCCCACGCGCTGGCCCTCGCCGCGGAAGGCGCGAAGGTCGTCGTCAACGACATCGGTGCCGGCATCGACGGCGCCGCGACCGGAGAATCACCCGCGGAGCAGGTCGTCGAGGAAATCCGTTCTCTCGGTGGTGAGGCCGTCGTCAACGGCGACGACGTGGCCGACTGGGCCGGCGCGGAGAATCTCGTCAAGACGGCGCTCGACAACTTCGGGCGGCTCGACGTACTGGTCAACAACGCAGGCTTCCTGCGCGACCGCATGCTCGCGAACATGAGCGAAGAAGAGTGGGACGCGGTGATTCGCGTACATCTCAAGGGGCATTTCGCGCCCATGCGCCACGCCATGTCGTACTGGCGTGCCGAGTCCAAGGCCGGCAACCCGGTCGACGCGCGCATCATCAACACGAGTTCGGGCGCGGGCCTGATGGGCAGCATCGGCCAGGGCAACTACGCCGCTGCCAAGGCGGGTATCGCCGCACTCACGATTCAGGCCGCGGCCGAGTTCGGTCGTTACGGGGTCACCGTCAACGCCATCGCCCCGTCCGCACGCACCCGCATGACGGTCGGGGCCGGCGGCGCGATGGCCGAGATGATGGCCGCGCCGGAAGAAGGATTCGATGCGATGGCGGCGGAGAACATCTCGCCGATCGTCGTGTGGCTCGGCAGCACCGAATCGAAGGACGTCACAGGCCGCGTGTTCGAGGTCGAGGGCGGAAAGGTGTCCATCGCGGACGGCTGGCGTCACGGCGAGGTCGTCGACAAGGGTGACCGCTGGGATCCCAAGGAACTCGGACCGGTCGTGGACAAGCTCCTCGCGTCCACCGAGGCACCGACGCCGGTGTACGGAGCCTGACAGAAAAGATGCGCGCTTCCGGTAGCGAGAGCTATCGGAAGCGCGCATCCTTGTGCGGCGCAGATCAGGCGGGTGTGCGCACGATCAGGGTCGAACCGGGGAAGTAGGCCGCCAATTCGGTGCGTGCCTGCTTGAGAACGGCTGTGCCGTAACCCTGCTTGCGCAGTTCGGGGCGAACCCAGATGCGCACTTCCACCTCGTTGCCGACGAGCTCACCGAACGCGAATCCGACCGCGGTGGGCTCGTCGCCGGAAAGATCTTCGGCGACGAGCCACATCCCGGATTCGTCCTTCATCAACGCGTTTCCGCGCGCCTGCTCGGCGGCGACGCTTTCGGCGCTGTTGTCGCCCAGCTGGTCGGCACACCTGGCCTCGAGCAACTCCAGGTCGGTCGCCGTGTCCGAGATCGGACGCACGCGGAAATGCGCGCCCGTCGCGTAGGGCCGTGCCGCCGTCGTCCAGTGGACTACGGCGTCGAGATCTTCGAGTTCTTCCCGGATCTTCTTGCGCTCGGCCTTGGTCAAGCGGCGGAACGGGAGGTTGAGCACCGCCTCCGCGCAGAACTCACTCGTCTCGAGCAGCGCGGCGATTGCGGTCACCGCCTCCGCTCGGTCGGCGCTCTCGACGATGGCATCGAGTACCTCGTGACGTTGTTCCAGAGCACGCAGCAGCGCTGCTGCGATCTCCCGTCGGTCGAGGACCTGGTCGTGGTTCGTGGTTGCCATCGCGACATCCCTTCTCGAAAGCGTGTAACTACCGGTGCCAGTATTCCCGCATTCCGGTGTTGCCGCGGGTCGCCGTCCTACTCACAGACCACCACGGGGATGACGCGGTCGGTCCACGACTGGTAATTGTCGAAATCCGGGTACATCTCGACCAGCCGGGGCCAGTACGCCGCGCGCTCGGTGTCCGTCGCGACCCGCGCGTGCATCTTCCGCACCCGCGACTTGATCTGGACGGTGACCTCCGGATTCGCCTGGATATTGCGGAACCACAACGGGTGTTTGGCCATTCCGCCCTGCGAGGCGACCAGGACCACCTTGTCGCCGTCCTCGAGGAACAGCAGGGGAGCGGTGCGGGGCTGTCCTGTCTTGCGTCCGGTCGTGGTGACCAGGCAGACCGGGATTCCCCAGGGAAAGGCACTGCCGACGCGCCACTTGCCACCGACCCGGCCGCCGGTGGCCCGGTAGGCGGCGACGTTGACGCGCGACATCCACTTCATGATCGGGATGGTCGCCTTCGAGTTCAGTCCTTTGGGAGCGGTGTCCGTTCCCACGTCAGATCCGCTCGATGACGGTTCCGGTGGCGAGCGCGCCACCCGCACACATGGTGATCAACGCGGTCGAGCCGTCACGCCGTTCCAGTTCGTGCAGCGCGGTGGTCAGCAGACGCGAACCCGTGGATCCGACGGGGTGTCCGAGCGCGATGGCTCCACCGTTCACGTTGACCTTGTCCATATCGGGGCCGTGCACGTTCGCCCACGAGAGCAGGACCGACGCGAATGCCTCGTTGACCTCGAACAGGTCGAGATCGCCGATGCTCATGCCCGACTTCTCGAGCACCTTCGCGGTGGCCTGGACGGGGCCGTCGAGGTGGAACTCGGGCTCTGCACCGACCAGCGCCTGCGCGACGATGCGGGCACGGGGCTTCAGACCGAGGGCCTTGGCGCGGTCCTCGTCCATCAGTAGGACGGCGGCTGCGCCGTCGGAGATCTGCGACGACGTGCCCGCGGTGTGGATTCCGCCGTCGAGCACCGGCTTCAGCTTCGCCAGCGACTCGGACGTCGTGTCGCGAAGGCCCTGGTCCCGGGTGACGGTCTGCTTCTCGCCGGTGAGGTTGCCCTGCTTGTCGACGACCGGTGCGACGACGTGCAGCACCTCGCGGTCGAAGCGGCCCTCGTCCCATGCCTGCTTGGCGAGCATCTGCGACCGGACGCCGAGCGCGTCGATGTCCTCGCGGGTGATGCCGCGCCGGCGGGCGATACGCTCCGCGGCCTCGAACTGGTTGGGCATGTCGATGTTCCACGATTCGGGCCGTCGCGGGCCGGCCTGGTCGCCCACATTGGCGCCGAGGGGAACCTGGCTCATGGCCTCGATGCCGCACGCGATCCCGGCATCGATGGCGCCGGTGGCGATGAGACCGGCGATGAGGTGGTTGGCCTGCTGAGCCGAGCCGCACTGGCAGTCGATGGTCGTGGCGCCCACCTGCCAGGGGAGGCCGGCGTTCAGCCACGCGGTGCGCGTGATGTTGTTCGACTGCGCGCCGGCCTGGGTGACGCAGCCGCCGATGACCTGTTCGACGAGGGCCGGATCGATCCCGGCGCGCTCGACGACTCCGCTCTGGGCGGCGCCGAGGATTTCCGCAGCGTGCAGGCCCGCGAGCCATCCACCCCGCTTGCCGATCGGGGTGCGGACGGCCTCGACGATGACTGGGGTGCCCACGGCGGGCTCCTTTCTCTGCAGTTCTCTGCACTCTAAATGCTCTCTGCAAAGTAGAACAGGTTGCCGTCGGCGGCGGCAAGCGTGTGAATCGGTCGGGACGTGCTGATCTCTTGGTCACGAGCCGCGCCTGTGTTTGAATGGTTTTAGAACGTGTTACACATCACGCGAGCGGTACTCGCCAGGCAGGAGAGATAAGTGGCGCAGCCGAACATCCCCGAGGGAATCGACTTCACCGATCCCGACTTGTATGCAGACCGCATGCCCTTCGAAGAGTTCGCCGAACTCCGGAAGACGGCACCGGTGTGGTGGAACAAGAAGTCCCCCGACAAGGGGGGATTCCACGACGACGGGTTCTGGGTGGTGTCCCGCCACGAGGAGGTCCGTGAGGTCTCCCGCCGGAGCGACGTGTTCTCCAACTGGGAGAACACCGCGATCCCGCGGTTCAACGACGACATGCCCCGAGAGGCTATCGAACTGCAGCGCCACGTCCTGCTGAACAAGGACGCACCCGAGCACACCAAGCTCCGCAAGCTCGTTGCCCGTGGTTTCACCCCGCGCGCCATCAACGGTCTGCGCGACGAACTCGACCGCCGCGCGAAGTCCATCGTCCAGGATGCGTGCACCGCCGGTCAGGGCGACTTCGTCACCCAGATCGCCGCGGAACTGCCCCTGCAGGCCATCGCGGACCTCATCGGTGTCCCGCAGGAAGACCGCTCGAAGATCTTCGAATGGTCCAACCAGATGACGGGCTACGACGATCCCGACAACACCGCCGACCCGGCGGCGGCGTCGATGGAGGTGCTCGGCTACGCCTACCAGATGGCGGCCGACCGCAAGGCGAACCCGGCGGACGACATCGTCACCGCCTTGATCGAGGCCGACATCGACGGCGACGAACTCGCTCCCGAGGAGTTCGGCTTCTTCTTCATCGTGCTCGCTGTTGCCGGCAACGAGACCACCCGCAACGCGATCACGCACGGCATGGCGGCGTTCCTCGACAATCCCGAGCAGTGGGAGATCTTCAAGCGCGACCGCCCGAAGACCGCTGCCGACGAGATCATCCGCTGGGCCACGCCGGTCACGTCCTTCCAGCGCACCGCACTCGAGGACACCGAACTCGGCGGGCAGGCGATCCGCAAGGGCGACCGCGTCGTGATGCTGTACGCGTCGGCGAACAACGACGAAGAAGTCTTCGAGAAGCCGCGTGAGTTCGACATTCTGCGCGACCCGAATCCGCATCTGGCGTTCGGCGGCACAGGTGCGCACTACTGCCTCGGCGCGAACCTCGCGCGCATGGAGGTCGATCTGATCTTCGGAGCGATCGCCGACCACATTCCCGACATCACGAAGATCGGTGATCCGCGTCGCCTGCGGTCCGGGTGGCTCAACGGAATCAAGGACTTCGAGGTGGACTACAAGACGTCGGGTGGATGCCCGGTGAAGCACTGACACACGGCAGTACCGCGGTCCCCCGCACCTTCGGGTGCGGGGGACCGCGTCGTTCGCGACACCTGCGGGATGGTCAGGGCGCGGCGGTCGGAGACGGGAATGTCCGGCGGCCGTCGCGTGTTCAGGGCTCGAGCCGGTGCAGATCGTCCACCGTGTCGACGTCTCCGGCATCCGCGAGGGTGGTGCAGTCCAGACGCCGTACCCGGTCGCGGTGGTGCGCAAGGTAACTGCGGGCGCCCTCGTCCGCGGTGGCCTGCCGGGCCGCTGCGACCGCGTCGGCACGGTCGAACACGACCGGATGACCGGGCCGGTCGTCGAACACCGGCAGCGTCACCGTTCCGCCGTGGTGTTCGCCCAGTACGTGCCGGACCAGTTCGGCGGTGATGCCGGGGAAGTCCACGACGGTGAGCGCCACCGTGGCGTGACCGCCAGCAGCGTCGACGCCGCGGCGCAGCGACGTCGACATCCCGGTGCTCCACTCCGGATTGACCACCACGGTGCTATCCGGCGGACACGCCGCGGCGACCTCGCCGGCGTACGCACCGAGCACCACGATCACCTCGTCGCACCCGCCGTCGGCGAGCGCGGTGGTCACGGTATGCAGCAGGGGACGGCCGCGGTGGGGCAGGAGCGCTTTCGCGCGCCCACCCAATCGCGAGCCGTCCCCTGCTGCGAGAACGATTCCGGCGGTGCTCATCCCCCGACTCTACGAGGGACCGGCCCTACGGGGCCGGACGTACCGTCTTCATGGCTCGGTCCATCTCCCAGAACGCCCGCAGCGACACGATCTTGCCGTCGCCGTTCACCCGGTAGACGAAGGCCCCCTCGGCATCGACGATGTTCCCGGCCATCGTGGTGCGAATGGTGCCGATATTGACGCACTCGTCACCGCACACCAGCACGTCGTCGATGAGGAACTCGAGCTTGTCGGTGTTGGCGATCGTCATGTCGTAGAACGCGGCGATGGCATCGCGGCCCGTGTGCCCCTTGCCTTCCGGGTCGAATCCCGACGGCCCCACCGGGTCTTCGACGCACGCGTCGTCTGCGAAGACCGCGAGCCACTCGTCCTTGCGTTTGCCGCTGGCTGCCGTTTGCGACGCGCGCGCCGCCACCCGTGCGGGGTGTTCCTCGCTCATGCCGCATCCTTTCCGTGGATGTACTTGTCTGCGAACTTCCGCAGCGATTCCTGTTTCGCCTCGAGGGGGGAGTCGAACCCGTGGCCGTCGAAGATCCACGGCACCACGATGATGTCGGTGACGCCCGCATCGGCCAGCTCGGCGTAACCGGACGAACCGAACCGATCGACACACACAGCCTGGATCTCGAACGGCACGTCGGACCGCCCGTATTCGTCGCGCAGGACCCGCAGCCGGTCGATGACCGCCACCAGGTCGTCGAACCCGATCATGGCCGACGTCCAGCCGTCACCGACCCGTGCGGCACGACGCAGCGCGATATCGGTGTGCCCACCCACGTAGAGCGGCACCGGGGTACTGGGAGCCGGACTCATCTGAAGCCGGTCGAATTCGAAGAACTCGCCGTGATGCTCGACCATGCCGCCACCGAGAATCAGCTTCAGCACATCGATCATTTCGTCGACGCGCTTGCCGCGCCGGGCATATGGGACGCCGCACCACTCGAATTCTTCCGGTGCCCAGCCGATGCCGACTCCGAGACCGAACCGGTCTCCCGTCAGATTCGCGACGGAGCCGACTTGGCGAGCCAGCAGAACAGGGTTGCGCGACCCCAACTTCAACACCTGGGTATAGAACCGGATGGTCGAGGTCGCCGCGCCCATCGCGGCGGCGGCGATCAGCGGATCCACCCACGGTGTGTCTGCCGTCCACATCCGGGACCCGTCCGGGGTGTACGGATAGTCGACGGTCTGCTTCTCCATGAAGAACAGTGAGTCGGGAAGGGCGATCGACGAGAACCCGCACTCCTCGGCGGTGCGCGCGATACCGCTCAACTGATCGAGCGGCGTCATCGCGACCCCGACGGTGAAATCCACCATGTGACGCTCCTAGTTCGTCGGTCGATCGGAAGAAACCACCCACATCGAGAAGTACTGCGAACCACCGCCGTAGGCGTGACCGAGTGCTTTGCGGGCACCGTCGACCTGGTGGTCGCCGGCCTTGCCCATGACCTGGATCGCGGCCTCGGCGAAGCGGATCATGCCGGACGCGCCGATGGGGTTGGAGCACAGGACCCCGCCGGACATGTTGATCGGCAGTTGTCCCCCGATCGCGGTTTCGCCGGACTCGGTCAGCTTCCAGCCCGATCCCTGCGGAGTGAATCCGAGGTTCTCGAGCCACATCGGCTCGAACCAGGAAAAGGGGACGTAGATTTCGGCGCAGTCGATTTCGGTGAGCGGATCGGTGATGCCCGCCTGCTTCCACAATGCTGCTGCCGCGTCCCGGCCGGCCTGGGGGTCGACCTGGTCGCGGCCCGCGTACGTCGTGGGTTCGGTCCGCATCGCGGTGGCGTGGATCCACGCCACCGGGCGCCCGGCGGCCTCTGCCGCGGCGGCGCTGTCGGAGTCACCGATCACCACGGCACACGCGCCGTCCGACGACGGGCAGGTTTCGTCGTAGCGGATGGGGTCCCACAGCATCTGCGATGCCTGAACCTTCTCCAGGGTGATGTCCGGCTGCCTGAGGTGTGCGTACGGGTTCTTCGCACCGTTGAGCCGGTCTTTGACCGCCACCATCGCGCCCACGTGCTCCGGGGCGCCGGACCTGCGGATGTAGGAGCGGACGTGCGGGGCGAAGTAGCCGCCCGCGCCCGCACCGACCGGCATCGTGAACGGCACCGGTGTCGACAGCGCCCACATCGCGTTGGATTCGGACTGCTTCTCCCACGCCACGGCGAGGACTCGGCGGTGGACGCCGGACTGCACCATGCTCGCCGCGACGTTGGCGGTGGATCCTCCCACCGACCCCGCCGTGTGTACGCGCAGCATCGGTTTGCCGGTGGCGCCGATCGCATCGACCATCGACAACTCGGGCATCATGACGCCCTCGAACAGGTCGGGTGCCTTGCCGATGATGACGGCGTCGATGTCGTCCCAGCCCACCTGGGCGTCGAGCATGGCGCGGTCGATCGCCTCGCGCACCAGGCCGGACATCGATACGTCGTGACGCTTGGCGACGTAATGGGTCTGCCCGGTGCCCAGGACAGCTGCGGGTTGCTTGGCCATCAGTTACGTCCCTCCAGGACAGCTACCAGATTCTGTTGCAGCAGTGCGCCACTCGTCGCGTGGGCCAGCGCGCGACCCGCTGTCCCGTTCATGATCGCTTGTGCGGCGTAACCGATTCGCTCGAGGCCGCCGGAGAACATCGCGTTGCCGCTGAGCGGACCGCCCGACGGATTGACGGCGGTGTCGTCGCCGAGTCCGATCTCCTCGCGCAGGATGAGTTCCTGATGGGTGAACGGGGCGTGCAGTTCGGCGACGTCGAACGCGGTGTCGCCGCCCGTCACGGCGCGTGCCGCGGCACGCGCGGACGGCGCGGTGGTGAGGTCGGCGGCGCCGAAGTTCGGCGAGTCGATCCGATGCTCGATTCCGGTGATCCAGGCGGGGTTCTCGCACAGTTCGCGTGCGCGGTCTCCTGTGGCCAGAACGATTGCGGCGGCGCCGTCGGTGACGGGAGCGCAGTCGTGCTTCCGGAGCGGGTCGGCGATGTACGGGCGGGACAGGAGTTCGTCGATGTCGAGGTCGCCGGAGAGCTGGGCCTTCGGGTTGTTCTTCGCTGCGGCGAGAGAGCGCACGGCTACTTCGGCCATCTCGCGATCCGTCCACTTCCCGGATTCGAGACCCATCCGGGCCTGCAGTCCGGCAAGGGAGACGGAGTCGACGCCGAGCGGTGCGACGAGATACGGATCGAGTTGCAGCGACAGTGTCCGCCGCAGGGTGCCGGCCGACGACTTGCCGAAGCCGTAGACCAGTGCGGTGTCCACTTCGCCGGTGATGAGTTTGACCCACGCCTCGTAGAGCGCCCAGGCGGCGTCCATCTCGACGTGTGACTCGTTGATGGGCGGGACGGCGCCGATGGCGTCGATGGCCGAGATGAACGAGAAGGCGCGCCCGGCCAGGTAATCCGAAGACCCGGAGCACCAGAACCCGATATCGGACTTCGTGATGCCGAGCTTGTCGTAGAGCTCCTGGAAACAGGGGACGAGCATCTCGACACCGTTGGTGGTGCCGAATGTCTCGCGCACGTGGGGGGCGTGCGCGAAGCCGACGACTGCAATGTCTGTCATGGTGCTCGACGCTCCTAGAGGTGGTGTTTGAAGGTGTCGAACTCGGCGTCGGGCTCGCCGGTCGGGCGGAAGTATTCGATGTTGCGCAGTGTGTGGTCCCACTCTTCCCGCGGTCGCCACTTGGCCTCGACACGCATTCCCATGCGCACGTCGGTGGCCTCGCACTCGAGAATGAGGTGGAGGAACGGGATGTCGGCACCGTCGAGCAGCACATATGCGGCGACGTAAGGAGGCTTGATCTGCTGGCCCATGAACGGCACGTTGACGATGCAGAACGTCGTGACGGTGCCCTTGTCGGGCAACTCGACCGGTTCCTTGGTGGGGACGCCGTCGGTGGGGCTCGCCCCGCGCGGCGGCACGTACACCTTCTCACCGGGACCCGTGCGGCCGCCGATGATCTTGCCTTCCTTCAATCCCCGGAGATACCAGGATTCTTCGGGTGACGCGCTGTGCCGGTAGTGCAGGTCGACGGGAGTGGTGATCATCGAGACGGGCTCGCCGGGCTCGGACGGTGTGTCCGCGGTCGCTTCACCGGGCTCGAAGGCCGCGATGTCGTGGATTCCGCCGGTGCGTTCGGAGGCCCAGCGGACCCGGACGCGCATGCCGGTGTCGATGTCGTCGGGGGAGGCGACGTCCACTGCGTGGAGCATCGAGGTGTCGGCACCGTCGAGGCGGACGAGAGCCCATGCGAAAGGCCGGTCGAAGGGCTGGCCCGGCAACGGGTCCGCATTCCACGTCCAGCTGACGACGGTTCCCGTCAGGCCCACCTCGACGAAATCGGTGAGCGGTTCATGGGTGACGGGGTCGTATTCCGGGGGCGGGACGAAGATCCTGCCGTCGGATCCGCGCGCACCGACGATGCGACCGTCGCGCAGTCCGGTGACGAACGCGCCCACGGTCGGCCCGGTGGATCGTGTGTAGTCGAACTTCAGATTCAGCGGTGCATTCAGCGGTGGCTCGGCGACCGCACTCTTTCCCAGGCTCACAAGTTCGAGTAGAACAGGTTCTAGTGTTGCTGGCAAGGGTACCGTGTGATCTGCACCTTGCCGCGCTTGGTCCGACCCGAAAGGCGTGCAATGAAACTGGGACTGCAACTGGGATACTGGGGTGCGCAACCCCCGGGCAACGGACCGGAACTCGTTGCAGCAGCCGAAGCCGAGGGGTTCGATGCGGTGTTCGCAGCCGAGTCGTGGGGCTCGGATGCGTTCACCCCGCTCGCATGGTGGGGGTCGGCGACCGACCGGGTGCGGCTGGGTACCTCCGTCGTCCAGATCTCGGCGCGTACGCCGACCAGTTGCGCGATGCACGCGCTGACACTCGATCACCTCTCGGGCGGCCGGCACATCCTCGGTCTCGGTGTATCCGGTCCACAGGTGGTCGAGGGCTGGTACGGCGCGCCGTTCGAGAAGCCGCTCGCGCGAACCAGGGAGTACGTCTCGATCATCCGTCGGGTGCTGGCCCGTGAAGCGCCGGTCACGAGTCCGGGGCCGCACTACCCGCTCCCGTACACCGGAGCCGGAGCCACCGGACTCGGGAAACCGCTCAAGCCCATCACCCACCCGTTGCGTTCGGACATACCCATCTGGCTGGGCGCCGAGGGTCCCAAGAATGTCGCACTCACCGCGGAGATCGCCGACGGGTGGCTCGCCATCTACTACACGCCGCGGCTCGCACCGATGTACAACGAATGGCTCGACGAAGGGTTCGCCCGTGCCGGCGCACGTCGCACGCGCGAGGACTTCGAGATCGCCGCGACGTGCCAGGTGGTGGTGACCGACGACCGTGAGGGCACCGTCGCCGCGATGAAACCGGTGACGGCGTTGTATGTCGGAGGGATGGGAGCGCCCGAGCTGAACTTTCACGCGCAGGTGTACCGGCGCATGGGCTACGGCGACGTCGTCGACGAGGTCACCGAACTTTTCCGCGCCGGCCGCAAAGACGAAGCAGCCGCGGCGATTCCGGACGAGATGGTGACCGAGACGATGATCGTCGGTGACCTGGCAGAGGTGCGCGAGGGGGTGCGCAGGTGGGAGGACGCCGGCGTCACCATGTTGCTCGTCTCGTGCCGCGACGCCGCCCAGATCAAGGAGCTGGCCTCGGCCGTGCTGCAGTGACCGGGGCGGCTGTCGCGCACGCACCTCAGGACGAGTAGGCCGCCTTCAGCTTCCCCTTCACGAGCTTGCCCGTGGGAGTGCGGGGAAGCCGGTCGACGAAGTCCACCGACCTCGGCACCTTGAAGTGCGCGACCCGCTCTCGAACATACGAGAGCAGTTCCTCGGCGAGCTCCGGGGATTCGGTGGCATCCGGGGACAGTTCCACCACCGCCTTGACCTCCTCACCCATCTCCGGGTGGGGGACGCCGATGACGGCGACGTCGTCGATGGCGGGGTGAAGCGCGAGGACGTTCTCGATCTCCTGCGGATAGATGTTCACGCCGCCCGAGATGATGGTGAAGGACTTGCGGTCGGTCAGGTACAGGAACCCGTCCTCGTCGAGGTACCCGAGATCCCCCACCGTCGTCCACGTCGGATGCTCGGGATGCTGTGCGGTCGAGGTCTTCTCGGGATCGTTGTGGTAGGTGAAGGGCACGTGATCGGCTTCGAAGTAGATCGTTCCGATGTCGCCGGCCGACAGCACCGTGCCGGCGTCGTCGCAGATGTGGGCAGGGCCGATGACGCTCTTGCCCACCGAGCCGGGATGGTCGAGCCATTCCTGGCTGTTGATGAACGTGATGCCGTTCGCTTCGGTCGAGCTGTAGTACTCGTAGATCACGGGGCCGAGCCAGTCGATCATGGCGCGCTTGACGTCGGGTGGGCACGGCGCTGCGGCATGGATGAGTACCCGCAGGCTCGAGAGGTCGTGGCGGGCCCGGATCTGCGGGTCGAGTTTGAGTATGCGCACGAACATCGTCGGGACCATCTGCCCCGCGGTCACGGAGTACTCCTCGATGTGGCGCAGCGCGGTCTCGGGGTCGAACTTCGACGCGAGCACCACCGTGCCGCCGAGCGCGTGGACCGCCGCACCCCAACGCAGGGGCGCGGCATGGTAGATCGGTGCGGGGGAGTAATAGACGTCGGCGTCGCTGATGCCGAACATGTACTGCGCCACCATCACCAGCGATTCACCCGGTTCGTCCACGCGGCGGTCGGGCAACGGCGGCTGGATCCCCTTGGGAAATCCGGTGGTGCCCGACGAGTAGAGCATGATCGCGCCGGACGGTTCCTCGTCGAGTCGTGGTCCGGCGCTCGCGATCGCATCCTCGTACGACTCGAAGCCGCGAACCGCGCCGCCGAAGGCGAGCCGGGCCGACCGGGCGGCAACCGTGTCTCCGACGTGTTCGGCCAGGTCGCCGAGAGTCGCCGAGACGACGAGCGCCTTCGCGCCGCTGTCCTCGACGATGTAGGCGACTTCACCGGCAGTGAGATGGCTGTTGACCGCCGTGATGTAGAGGCCCGAACGCAGTGCTGCCCAGAAGACCTCGAAGGCTTCGACCCGGTTGTCCGTGAGCAATGCGACGACGTCGCCCGGCCGGAGTCCCGCGTCGTGCAGTACCCGTGCCAATGCCGCCGAACGGTCGTCCAATTCGCGATAGGTCAGGCTGCGGTCGCTGTCGGCGAGAACGACAGCGATTTTGTCGGGTGTGTTGCGCGCGTGGACGCCGGGGTACATGGGGCTCCTTACCGCCTGCACGAACAGTGCAGGCCTGTGTCCTGGATCACAACGGAACGTAGCAGAGGCCGGGATGTCGGTGTGGTCCAGGTCTCACAGGCTCGTAAGGCCGCGCAGACGAGCGCGCCCGCGCACGAAGTTGTGCGCGGGCGCGTCGCCGGTTCGATGGGGAATCAGGCTCCGGTGAACTTCGGGGGCCGTTTCTCGGCGAAGGCACGGGGACCTTCTTTTGCGTCGGCACTCTTGAAGACCGCGGCACCGAGTTCGGCGTCGATCCGGAACGCCTCTTCCTCGTGGAGGCCCTCGGAATCGCGAATCGTGCGCAGGATGGCCTGGACGGCGACCGGACCGTTGTTCGCGATGGTCTCCGCGATCTCGAGTGCCTTGTCGAGTGCGGTGCCGTCGGGGACCACGTAACCGATGAGCCCGATCTCCTTGGCTTCGGGCGCCTTGATGTGCCGGCCGGTGAGCAGGATGTCCGCTGCGATCGTGTACGGAATCTGGCGGACGAGGCGCACGGCGGAACCGCCGAGGGGGAACAGTCCCCACTTCGCTTCGGAGACACCGAATTTGGCGCTTTCGCCGGCGACCCGGATGTCGGTGCCCTGCAGGATTTCGGTGCCACCCGCGATGGCCGCGCCTTCGACTGCGGCAATGAGGGGCTTGGTCAGCCGGCGGCCTTTGAGGAGGGCGGGTAAGCGGGACAGGTCCCAGCCACCGCCCTCGAACTTGTCACCCGGTGCCGACTGGTTCATCGCCTTGAGGTCGGCGCCTGCGCAGAAAGCGCCGCCGGCACCGGTGAGGATCGCGACGCGGATCTCGGGATCGCTGTCGACTCGATCCCAGGCGTCGGACATGATCGCCATCATTTCGCCCGACAGCGCGTTGCGTGCCTCCGGCCGGTTGAGCGTCACGATGAGAACGTGACCGCGTTGCTCCACGAGGCAGTGGGGAGCGCGGGACGAAATGTCCGAATCGGCTGCGCCGGGGGCTGCGGGAGAGGACACTGGGGACTCCTGGCGGGTGTTGTGAAATAGGTCTCAGTAAAGTCTTGTCAATAACGGTAACACGTTCTATTTTTGTGGCGTGCCCCTTAACATCGCAGACCTCGTCGAGCACGCAATCGACCTCGTTCCCGACCGTGTCGCACTGGCCTCGGACGGCAGGGAGGTCACCTACGGACAATTGGAGGAACGAGCCAACCGACTCGCCAACTACCTGGCCGAACAGGGTGTCCAGCCCGGTGACAAAGTCGGGATCTACTCCCGCAACACCATCGAGGCCGTCGAGGCGATGGTCGCGGTGTTCAAGATCCGGGCCGTCATGGTCAACATCAATTACCGGTATGTCGAGAACGAGTTGCAGTACTTGTTCGACAATTCCGATACGGTCGCCCTCATTCACGAGCGCCGGTACTCGGACAAGGTCGCCAACGTTCTGCCGTCCACGCCGCTGGTCCAGACCGTCGTGGTGATCGAGGACGGCACCGACGGCGACTTCTCGTCGTACGGAGGGGTCGAGTACGAGACCGCGCTGGCCGGGAGTTCGGCCGAGCGCAACTTCGGTGAGCGCAGCCCCGACGACCTGTACATGCTCTACACCGGCGGCACCACCGGCCATCCCAAGGGCGTCATGTGGCGCCACGAGGATGTCTGGCGCGTGCTCGGTGGCGGCATCAACTTCATGACCGGCGAGTGGGTGAAAGACGAGTGGGAACTCGCCAAGCAGGGTGCCGAGAACCCCGGGCTCGTGCGGTATCCCATTCCCCCCATGATCCACGGCGGCGCGCAGTGGGCGCTGTTCCAGTCGCTGTTCAGCGGCGGCAAGGTCGTCATGCACCCCGAGTTCTCGGGCCACGAGGTATGGCGAATCATCGACGAACACAAGGTCAACGTCATCTTCATCACCGGTGACGCGATGGGCCGCCCGATGCTGGACGCACTCGAAGAGGGCAACCCGAAGACGGGTCAGCCGTACGACCTTTCGACTCTCTTCGCGATGGCGTCGAGTGCCGCGCTGTTCTCTCCTTCCCTCAAGGACCGCTTCCTGGAGCTGCTTCCCGGCAAGGTGCTCACCGACTCGATCGGCTCGTCCGAGAGCGGGTTCGGCGGTCTCGGAATCGTGGAGAAGGGCAAGACCCGCGGCGGCGGCCCCACGGTGAAGATCGACGAGTCGACCACGGTGCTCGACGAAGACGGCAACCCCATCGCTCCCGGCTCGGGGCAGGTCGGCCTGATCGCGCGCAAGGGAAACATCCCCCTGGGCTACTACAAGGACGAAGAGAAGACGAAGGCGACGTTCCGCGAGTACAACGGCGTCCGTTACTCGATCCCCGGCGACTACGCCCGGGTCGAGGAGGACGGCACCGTCACGATGCTCGGGCGCGGTTCGGTCTCGATCAACAGCGGCGGCGAGAAGATCTACCCCGAAGAGGTCGAGGGCGCGCTCAAGCAGCACCCGGCTGTCTTCGACGTGCTCGTGGTCGGCGTGCCCGACGATCGGTTCGGCGAACGGGTCGCCGCGGTGATCGCGCTTCGGCAGGGCCACACCGCGACTCTCGACGAACTGGTCGCGAGCGCCCGCACCAAGATCGCGGGCTACAAGGTGCCGCGCAGCGCATGGTTCGTCGACGAGATCAAGCGCTCGCCGGCGGGCAAGCCCGACTACCGGTGGGCCCACGAGCAGACCGAAGGGCGCCCCGCCGACGAGCACTGCACCCCGAGCGCTTCCGGCGCGGTGGGCTGAGAGGCAGGGAGATGCAGACCAGCCTCGGCCGGAAGTTCGGAATCGACTATCCGATCTTCGGGTTCACTCCCTCCGAACACGTCGCCGCGGCCATCAGTCGCGCCGGCGGACTCGGTGTCCTCGGATGCGTGCGCTTCAACGACGCGGAGGAACTCGACGCCGTCCTGACCTGGATGGACGAGAACACCGACGGCAAGCCGTACGGCGTGGACATCGTGATGCCGGCCAAGGTGCCCACCGAGGGCACCGCGGTCGATCTCGACAAACTGATCCCGGCGGAACACCGCGCGTTCGTCGACCGGACCCTCGCCGAACTCGGTGTTCCTCCACTGTCCGATGACGTCGAGCAGGCGAGCGGTGTACTCGGCTGGCTGCATTCGGTGGCGCGCTCCCACGTCGACATCGCTCTGGGGCACAGGATTTCGCTGATCGCGAATGCTCTGGGTTCGCCCCCGAAGGATGTCATCGACCTCGCTCACGAGAAGGGAGTGCCGGTCGCGGCATTGGCGGGGGCGGTGGAGCACGCGCGCCGGCACGTCGAGAACGGTGTCGACATCGTGATCGCCCAGGGATACGAGGCCGGAGGGCACACCGGTGAGGTGGCGTCGATGGTGCTCTGGCCCGAGATCGTCGATGCCGTCGGCGATTCCGCGTCGGTACTTGCCGCGGGCGGCGTCGGGTCCGGCAGGCAGGTTGCGGCCGCATTGGCGCTGGGGGCCGACGGGGTCTGGATGGGTTCGTACTGGCTCACCGCCGCGGAATACAAACTCGGCTCCGCGGCCGACGGCCCGTCGTCGATCCAGCGGGCGCTGCTCGGTGCGACGTCGTCCGACACGGTGCGGTCGCGCATCTATTCGGGCAAGCCGGCGCGACTGCTCAAGACCAAGTGGACCGAGGCGTGGTCGCGGCCGGACGCACCGTCGCCGCTGCCTATGCCGCTCCAGAACATCCTCGTCAGCGAGGCGCACCAGCGCATTTCGGCCGCGAACGACCCCGAGGTCGTCGCAATGCCGGTGGGCCAGGTGGTGGGCCGAATGAACGACATCCGTCCCGTCGCCGACATCATGAACGAACTTGTCACCGGCTACGACCAGGCGGTCGATCGTCTGAACGAAGCCCGATAGTCCGGGGGGATGGAACTGTGCCCGGGAGGTGAATCCTCCCGGGCACAGTCTTCTACTTGCGGACCAGAATCGTGAGCAGCGCCTGAATCTGCTCGACCGTGGGGGAGGGCAATCCGTCGCGGCCGTACACGAATCCGATCCCCGCGTACACCAGTGTCCCGGCGCGGACCCGTGCCTCGTCCTTGTCGAAACCGAGTTCGAGGAACGCGTTCTCGACCACCGTCATGATTCTCTGATCGAGGGCGCGCACGGATTCGGCGACCTGCGGGTCGCTCCGCGCCCACTCGCGCACCGCCACCTCGGCCTCCCAGGCGCGGTCGTCGACGAGCATCGTGCCCATGCGCGTCAGCCGTTCCCGGACGGGCAGTTCTTCGACGCTCGTCAGGCCGCGGGCAGCGTCGTTGTCTTGTGAGGTGTACCGGGTGGCGATGGCCTTCATCAGGTCGTCGATGTCGGTGAAGTGCCAATAGAAACTGCCCTTGGTGACGCCGAGTTCGTCGCACAATCTGGAGATCTTCACGGCAGTGCGGCCTTCGGTGACGAGCAACTGCAACCCGGCCGCGGTCCAGTCGTCGAGGGAAAGCCGGGGGCGCCGCCCGGACCGCGAGCCGTCCTTCGTCGGTTGCTGCGCCACGGGGTCGTCACCTCTTGTCTCTCGCTGTACGCGTCGAGCGTACATGTCGCGGGAAAAGAGAACGTGGGCGAGCGATACCGCGCACCCCGAGAGGGTATCGAACGGCCTTCCGGCACACTGCAATACAGATCATCATGTCGACTACAGCGATCGCGGCCAGGACGGAACGTCGACCACACCATACCGTATGGTATTGTGACGGCAGTCACGAAATGTGCTCCCTTCTCGGCTGCGGTCGCGTGAAAACGGAAGCCTGGTCCATGCGGAATATCAGTCGCAGAACTCTTCTCGCCGGAATCGCAGCCGGCGCCGGCGCAAGCGCGCTGGTCGGCGGTCGTGCGGTCGCCGACAGCCCCGACCTGCCCCGTCCTATGCTTTTCCCGTCGCCCCGGCTGACGCCGTTCGTCGACGACCTTCCCATCCTCCCGAGGCTCGAGGGCTCGTCGCTGACGATCGACGCGGTGAGCGCGACACACAGCTTCCACCGCGACCTCGCGCCCGGTCCGACCCTGGCCTACGGAGACAGCACGTATCTCGGTCCGGTGATCACCGCGCACCGCGGACAGGAAACGGCGATCGAATACCGGAACCGGATCACTGTGCATCCGTTTGCTGCCGACGTCGACACCACCCTGCACGGGCTGAGCGAGCGGGACCGCACCGAGGTGCCCACATCGATGCACCTGCACGGCGGCGTGACGCCTCCCGAATTCGACGGTCACCCTCAGAAGATCGCGCGACCGGGAGAGGGATCGACGTACCGCTTCCCGAACAGGCAGGATGCGGCCGGGCTCTGGTACCACGACCACGCCATGGCTGTTACGCGCCTGAACGTCTATGCCGGGCTGGCGGGTGTGTACCTGCTCCGCGACGACTACGACACCGGAGAACGCGGCAACCCGCTCGGACTGCCGGCCGGTGAGTTCGAACTCGAACTGGTACTGCAGGAGAAGATCGTCCACGGCGACGGACGCCAGAGCATCCGCTCCACCCCGATCGTTCCGCAGGGTAGGTGGGAAGGCGGCGCGGTCGGTGACGTCGGCGTCGTCAACGGCAAGATCTGGCCCGAGGCGCGGGTGGCACGGGGCCTCTACCGACTGCGGTTGGTCAATGCCGCGTCCTTCAGTGTGTGGGATCTGCGTTTTTCCAACGGCATGCCGTTCTGGGTCATCGGGATGGAAGGCGGACTGCTCGACGCTCCCGCACCGACCACCCACGTACGGCTGGCACCGGGCGAACGCGTAGACCTGCTGGTGGATTTCGGCATGCTCGAACCCGGCGCCACCGTCGAACTCCGCAACACCGAATCGGCCGCACCCCAAGCCGCCCAGATCGGTGCCGTGCACATGCCGATGTTTCTGCGTTTCCGGGCCGAGGCCGCGCGCGGCTTCACCGGACCGGTACCGGACCGACTGCGCGGCGGCACCGGGCAACCGCCGATCGTGGGAGCCACGCCGGAACCCGCGCACATTCGCAACGTGTCGCTGAGTCAGCCGTCGGACGTACGGCTACCCCCGTCGATCATGTCGCTCAACAATCTCAGATTCCACAGCGACGATATCGAGATGCCCCGGCAGGGCACCGTCGAGCAGTGGAACATCGTCAACGCGACACCCGACCCGCACCCGATCCACCTGCACCTCGTGCACTTTCGCGTCGTGGGACGCCAGGCGATCGACACCCTCGCGATGTGCGCGCGGCAACCGCAGCCGCCGATCGGCACCAAGTGGACCCCCGACGCCGATCCGTTCGTCGTGGAACCACTGCGTGGCCCCGAGCCGTGGGAGACCGGATACAAGGACACCGTGATCTGTGATCCGAATTCGGTGACCCGCATCGTCGCCTACTTCCCGACCGCCGACGAACTGGGCTTCGATCCCGACGCGACGTTCCCGGCTGCGGTCGGCACCGCAACGACCGAGAGTGCCGGGCACCACGAACACACGGAACACCGGGACGACCACCGGTTGCAGGGCTACGTGTGGCACTGCCACGTCCTCGACCACGAAGACCACGACATGATGCTCGAGTATCGGACGGTGCGATGAACCCCACGACAGGCCCCGAACCCCGCGACCACTTCCAGCGCATTCCCTACGAACCGGCGACGGACGGCCGCGTCGAGATGCACTCCGGTCTGAGCCGCCACTATCCGACGCTCCACGGCAACCTCGTAGCGGCACCCGGATACTCACGCGAGGTCGGCGTGATCATGTGCCATCCGGCGTCGAACTTCCTCAGTCACTTCCTGCTTCGCGCGTTCGCCGGCGCCGGCATCCCGGCGATGGGCCTCAACACCCGGTACGCATCCAACGAACCCGCTCTCATCATGGAGCGCGCGGCGTTCGACCTCGGTACCGGCGTGCGATGGATGACGGACGAACTCGGTTTCGAGAAGGTGGTGCTGCTCGGGTTCAGCGGCGGGGGCTCGCTGGCCTCGTTCTACCAGTCGCAGGCGGAGAACCCCACGGTCACGCAGACCCCCGCCGGCGATCCCGCCCGGTTCGCCGACGCGAAACTGCGCCCCGCCGACGGACTGCTGCTCGTCGGAGCTCACCCCGGACGGGCGCGGGTGCTGCGGCACTGGATCGACGGCGCCGTCGTCGACGAGGCCGACCCGTATGCGACCGATCCCGACCTCGACCTGTACGCGCCGGGCCGGACGGTACCGCTCGACCGCGAGTGGGTCGCCCGCTACCGCGACGCGCAACTCGCCCGGATGCGCCGCATCGACGCGTGGGCTCTCGGGCAACTCGACGAACTGAACCGGGTGGGCGCGTCCGACCGTGGGTTCGTGGTGCATCGCACCGTCGGAGACCCGCGGTTCGTGGATACCACCCTCGACCCGTCGGACCGAGAGGCCGGCAGCATGTACGGCGATCCGGCCGCCGCGAACACCGCCGCCGGAGGACTCGCCCGATTCGTGACGGTGCGCAGTTGGCTCAGCACCTGGAGCGTCGACCACACGCACGCCGACGCACTGACCGATCTGAGCAACGTCACCGCGCCGGCGCTCGTGATGAGCCTGCTCGGCGACCAGGCCGCTTTCGCCGAGGATTCGCGTCTCATGCGTGATGCCCTGCCGGGAGAGGCGGAACTGATCGAGATGCGCAACCTCAACCATTACCTGGTGGACCAACCGGGTGGCCTCGATGACGTCGTGAGCCGCCTGACCGGATGGAGCCGCCGCACGGTGACAGACGACCGAGCCGAGGAGGCGTCGGCATGACCGGAACACTGGAAACACGCGCATCCGGGGAATCGGATACCCCGGACCGCTGCCCGAGCGCGTTCCCCTACTGGCAGGCGAAGGCCCGGCCCGGTGTCCGGCGGGTACGGGGACTGATTCGCGCCGTGACGGGCTTCGACATCCTTCCCACCGACGAGCAGGCTCGCGCACTGTGCAACGACCTCTACAGTGGCGACCCCACCGCGGAGCGCTTCGTGGACGAGGTCTACCACGGTGACCTCGGCCCCCAGGCGGCCCGCGCACTGCTCGAGCGGGCCCTGACGGAGGGCATCGACTCCGTTCCCGAGGCACCCGACGCGATGAAGGCGCTGTTCGACGAGTTCGAGACCGTCCCCGAATGGGTGCAGCCGGAACTCGTGGAACAGGGCGCCGAGATCTGGCGGCGCTGGGGCACGATGCTGTTCAGCTTCGCAGGTGCGGAAACTCTCGAAATCTATACGGAATCCGCTGTCGCGACACCGCTCTCGCTCGCCGGCGGTTACGCGGGCGACAACGCTCTGCGCCGATTCCTCGAAACCTCGCGGTTCTGGATCGACGTGTCCGAGCCCGGCGCGCTTCTCGCCGCCGGATCGCGCGGCCGGGCCACGGCGCTGAAGGTGCGGATCATGCATGTCTCCGTACGTGCCCGCGTGGCCGGGCACCCCGAATGGGACGCCGCCAAATGGGGACTTCCCATCAGCCAGACCTACATGCTGCTCACGCTCATCGCGGGCAGCGTGACTCCGGGGCTGGCACTGTGGACTCTCGGCTACCACACCACACCGCGAGAAATACGGGCGCTCATCCACTTCCAGAAGTACATGGGCTACCTCCTCGGTGTGCGGACGACCTGGTACCCCGAGACGATCGGCGACAGCGTGCGGACGTTGCTCACCACCGTCGTGTCGCGGTCGTACGACTCGGGGGAGTACGGCAAGGAACTCATCGAGTCGTACCCGCAGGCGTTCGCTCCGCGAGAAGGGCACCGTGGTCTCGCCCTGCTCCGTGCGAAATACAATTTCCGCATCAACTCGGTGTACTCGGCGATGTTCATGTCGCCCGGCACCCGGCGGAAATACTCGATGCCGAAGGTGCTGCCGTGGATCCTCATCCCGGTTGTGCGGTTCCCGCTGATCACGCTCATGGAACTCGCCCGGCGATTCGTGCCGGGCGTGGGCACGCTGCACGAGAAGATCATGGTCGTCCACCGGGAGAACTGGTACCGAGCCCAAATGGACGGCCGCGAAGCACAATTCGACGCCAGCGGTGCGCTGCGTCGTTGATCGGACATGCGATCGAGCGGGCGGCTCGACCGCACAGTGTGACAAGTACCCCGCCGACACCCGAACTCTTGGAGACAACCCATGCCCGCTCTACAGATCGTCGAAGCCTGGAACGGACCGGGACGCCGTGACGGCGAGATCACCGTCGTCGGACCGAAAGACAATGCCGCTCATCCTTCCAGCGAGAAACACGCCTTCGAACACTGGTATTTCGACGCACATCTCGACGACGGCCGGATCGTCGTCGCGATGGTGCAGACGCGGGAACTGGTGCACCGCAGACCCGGAGTGGAGATCCACATCTACTCGCCCGACGGGCAGCGCAGGGAGGAGATCCGGCAGTACCGTGACTCGGACCTCACGGTGTCGGAGGAACGCTGCGACGTGCGGGTCGCGCACAACACGGCACGTCTCGTCGGAGAGGACGAGGGCAAGCCGATCTACCGTGTCGCCGTCTCCGAGGGCGGCCTCGGATTCGATCTGACGTTCACCGTCCTGATTCCGCCGTGGATGCCGGGCAGGGGCCGGACGAGTTACAACGACCGCGAGTTCTTCGCCTGGGTCGTGGGCGCGCCTCGGGCCTCTGTCGCCGGCACTGTGACGGTCGACGGCGTCACCACCGAGGTCACCGGTCGCGGCTACCACGACCACAACTGGGGTGTCGGTGACATGAAGCGTGTCATCGACAAGTGGTACTGGGGCAGGTTGTACACCGACGACTTCTCCCTCGTGTACGCGATGGTGCACACCCAGAAGAAATACGGTGCCCACTGGTCGCAGCCGGTGATGATCGCCCGGGACGACCGGATCGTGCTCAGCAACGGCGAGGTCGAGATGACCGAGGGCCCCGCGGTCTTCGACCCGGTCGCCGATCGCACCTATCCGTCGTGGCTGCGGATCCGTGTTCCGGGCTCGCTCGATCTGAAGCTCACCGTCCGCGACATCGTGCACGCCCACAATCTTCTCGAAGACGTACCGCTCGCCTCGAGCGCGCTGGTGAAGCCGATCGTCAATCGACTCGTCGGCCGCCCGGGGTACTTCCGATTCCGGTCGGATTTCACGATGACGGTCACGGTCGATGGCGAGGAGTACGTCCGTACCGGGACCACACTGCACGAGATGGTCGCGCTCACGTGAGCGGAGGCAGCGACGGTCGCGTGGAGGTCGACGATCCGCCGGGTCTTTCCTATCTGCGGGGATTCGGCAACGAGCATCACAGCGAGGCCGTCGAGGGTTCGCTGCCGTGGGGGCAGAATTCCCCCCAGCGTGCGCCGTACGGTTTGTACGCCGAGCAGCACTCGGCGACCGCGTTCACCGAACCACGCGAACACAACCGCAGAACATGGACCTACCGGATCATGCCGTCTGCCGCGCACGGGCCGTTCGAGCGCGTCGACAGCCGTGGCTGGGTGTCGGCGCCGGCGTCCGGAGGCGTGCTCACCCCCAACCGGATCCGGTGGGATCCGCTGCCTCCACCGGCACCCGGGACGGATTTCGTGGACGGGATCATCACCTACGCCGTCAACGGCGACGTCCACGCCCGCACCGGCATAGCCGTACACCTCTATTCCATGTCGTCGTCGATGACCGACCGGTACTTCGTCGACTCCGACGGGGAACTGCTGTTCGTCCCGCAGGACGGTGAACTGCTGCTCTGCACGGAATTCGGGCGCCTCGCGGTCGGCCCGGGTGAGATCGCGGTGATCGGCCGTGGCGTGCGGTTCCGCGTCGAGCTGCTGGGGGAACGGGCGTCGGGCTACGTCTGTGAGAATTACGGGTCTGCCTATGCGCTGCCCGAACTCGGCCCCATCGGGGCGAACGGTCTCGCACACGCACGCGACTTCCTCTATCCCACCGCCTGGTACGAGGACCGGAACGGACCTGTCGAACTGGTGAACAAGTTCGGTGGACAGATCTGGGCGACCGAGCTGGATCATTCCCCACTCGACGTGGTCGCCTGGCACGGCACGCACGGTGCCTACAAGTACGACCTCGGCAGGTTCAACGCGATGACCACCGCGGGGTGGGACCATCCCGACCCGTCGATCTTCACCGTGCTTACCTCCCCGACGCCGATACCGGGCCAGGCGAACGTCGATTTCTGTGTCTTCCCCGACCGGTGGGTGGTTGCGGAGCGCACCTTCCGGCCACCGCATTTCCACCGCAACGTCATGACCGAGTTCATGGGACTCGTACGCGGGCGCCACGATTCGAAGGCCGAGGGGTTCGTACCCGGCGGTGCGTCCCTCCACAACCAGTGGGGCGCGCATGGTCCCGATGCGGAGACGTTCGACCTTGCCACCGCGGCCGACCTGGTACCGGTCAAGCTCGAGAACACCCTCTCGTTCATGTTCGAGACGCGATCGGCGCTCACCGTGACCGACGCCGCCTACCGCTGTGCGCACCGTCAGACGGACTACGACGCGTCGTGGTCCGGGCTCATCCGTCGCTTCACCCCGCCTTCTTCCTGAGGAGTCCCGATGACCGACCTCTCCACCCCCGTCCCCGCCCCCGTCACAATTCCCGACTCCGGCCTGCGTATCGGAGGGCGGACCGTCCCGGCGCAGTCCGGTGCACACTTCTCGTCGATCAATCCGGCGACCGAAGAAGTCGTCGCCGAAGTGGCAGCGGGCGGCGCCGCAGACATCGACGCCGCCGTCGACGCGGCCCGCGACACCTTCGAGTCCGGAGTGTGGTCGCGCATGCCCGGCGCCGAGCGTGGGCGAATCCTCACGCGCGTGGCGGATCTCCTCGAACAGCACGCGCCCGAGTTGTCCGCGCTCGAGACAGCGGAGATGGGAAAGCTCTACGCCGACACCGTGGCCGGTGACATTCCCGCTGCCGCCGCGTCGTTCCGTCATTACGCCGGCTGGGCCGACAAGATTGCCGGCGAGGCGATGATCCTTCCGGATGTCGGCCCCCAGCACCGATTCGGATTCACGCTGCGGCAGCCTCTCGGCGTGGTCGGTGCGATCACACCGTGGAACAACCCGACCGTGGTTGCGGCCTGGAAGATCGCACCCGCGCTCGCAGCCGGATGCTCGGTGGTGGTCAAACCCGCAGAGGACGCATCGCTGGCGACGCTCAGGCTGGCCGACCTGCTCGCCGAAGCCGGTGTGCCCGACGGTGCGTTCAACGTCGTGCCCGGGCTCGGTCCCGAGGCCGGTGCTGCGCTCGCCGCGCACACCGGCATCGACAAGATCACTTTCACGGGAAGCCCCGCGGTCGGAAAGACCATCACCTCGCTCGCGGGCGAGAAGTTCCGGAAGGTCACCCTCGAGCTGGGCGGCAAGGCCCCGCAGTTGATCTTCCCGGACGCGGACCTCGACGCGTCGCTGCCGTGGATCGCGATGGGCAACTTCTACCACCAGGGCCAGGTGTGCGCGGCGGGTACGAGGGTGATCGTGCACGAGTCGATCGCCGACCAGGTGGTGGAAGGGCTCGTCGAGTTCGCCCGCAACGCGGTCGTCGGCGACCCCTTCGACCCGGCCAGCACCCAGGGCACGATCGTCAATCGCAAGCAACTCGACCGCATCCTCGGCTACATCGAGAAGGGGCGCAGTGAGGGCGCCCAGCTCGTCACCGGAGGATCCCGCATCGGCGACCGCGGTTTCTTCGTCGAACCCACCGTGTTCCGCGGCACGAACGACCTCACCATCGCGCAGGACGAGATCTTCGGCCCGGTCGCCACGGTCATCACGTTCAAGACCACCGACGAGGCGGTCCGGCTCGCGAACACCACCAAGTACGGCCTCAACGCCTTCATCTTCAGCCAGAACCTCTCCACGGTGCACAGCGTCATCCCGCAGTTGCGGGTCGGAACGGTGTGGGTCAACGGCTGGGGAGTGCCCGACCCGGCGCTACCCTGGGGCGGGCGCGACGCCAGCGGTATCGGCCGCGAACTGGGCCGCAGCGGCCTCGAAGCGTTCACCGAGGAGAAGACGGTTCACCTCGGTTACTGACCGAAGGAACAGGCAACACAGTGCAATCCGGTAACGCAGGTACGCAGGGTGATTCGGCGCAGACGACGGCAGGCACCGGTGCGCTCGCGGACATCAGGGTGCTCGAACTGGGCACCCTGATCGCGGGTCCGTTCGCCGGACGCCTGCTCGGCGACATGGGCGCAGACGTCATCAAGATCGAGGATCCCGCTCGTCCCGACCCGCTGCGTACATGGGGACAGGGCGAGCGGGACGGGCACCGATTCTTCTGGACGGTGCACGCCCGCAACAAGCGCTGCATCACTCTCGATCTGCGCGCTCCAGACGGTCAGGAACTGTTCCGGCGCCTGGTCGCCGAATCGGACGTCATCGTCGAGAACTTCCGGCCGGGCACCCTCGAGAAGTGGGGACTCGGGTACGACGTGCTGTCCGAGATCAATCCGGGCCTCGTCCTGGCCCGCGTGTCCGGGTACGGGCAGACCGGTCCCAAGGCCGGGCACGCGGGTTACGCGTCGGTCGCCGAGGCCGAGAGCGGTCTGCGGCACCTCAACGGCTATCCCGGGCAGGCCCCGCCGCGACTCGCGCTGTCCCTCGGCGACACCCTCGGTGGCATGTTCGCCGTCCAGGGGGTGCTCGCCGCGCTGCTCAGCCGTGAACGCACGGGACGTGGACAGATCGTGGACGTCGCATTGACGGAAGCGTGCTTCGCGGTCCAGGAATCCGTGGTGCCCGACTACGACGCCGCCGGCGTGGTACGGGGCCCGTCCGGCACCCGCCTCGAGGGGATCGCCCCGTCGAATCTCTACCGGACAGCCGACGACATGTGGATCGTCATCGCCGCCAACCAGGACACCGTCTTCCGGAGGCTGTGCGCTGCGATGGACTCCCCGGAACTCGCAGACGACCCGCGTTTCGCCGACCACCTTTCCCGCGGCACCAACCAGGACGAACTCGACGCACTGATCGGGCGATGGGCGGCGACCTGGACGCTCGACGACCTGCTCGCACACCTGTCTGCGGCGGGCGTCGTCGCCGGTCCGGTCAACACGGTCGCGGAAGTGGTGCGCGATCCGCAGTTCCAGGCCCGCGGAATGCTTGTGCCGCACCACGACGAGCGCACGGGCCGCGACGTGCTCGGGCCTGGTGTCGTGCCGGTCCTCGCCGGCACACCCGGATCGGTTCGCATGGCGGGCGCACCGATCGCCGGTTACGACAATGCCGCCGTCTACGGCGACATCCTCGGACTCGCCGAGGCCGAGCAGGACGCGCTCCGCGAGCGCGGGATCATCTGAGTTCGGGCGAGACGCCGCTGGGCATGTTCAATCCGCCGCGCGCACTCTAAAGTAGAACCTGTTCCAGTCTTCCACTGTCTCCCGAGGAGTGCCGAATGCACACGCCCCTTTGCGACGAACTCGGCATCGAGTTCCCCATCTTCGCCTTCACCCACTGCCGTGACGTTGTCGTCGCCGTGTCGAAGGCGGGCGGGTTCGGTGTCCTCGGCGCCGTCGGGTTCACCCCCGAGCAGCTCGAAGTGGAGCTGAACTGGATCGATGAGCACATCGGCGACCGTCCGTACGGCGTGGACATCGTGATTCCGAACAAGTACGAGGGCATGGACACCGACCTCTCGGCCGAAGAACTCACCAAGATGCTGCAGTCGATGGTGCCGCAGGAAACCCTCGATTTCGGCCGCAAGATTCTCACCGACCACGGTGTGCCGCTGCCCGAAGGAGACGATAACGCGTTGCAGCTTCTCGGCTGGACGGAAGCAACGGCCACCCCGCAGGTCGACGTCGCCCTCCAGCATCCGAAGGTCACGCTCATCGCCAACGCACTCGGGACGCCTCCGGCGGACATGATCGCGCACATCCACGAATCCGGGCGCAAGGTCGCAGCCCTGTGCGGATCCCCCTACCAGGCGCGCAAGCACGCCGACGCCGGAGTCGACATCATCATCGCCCAGGGCGGAGAAGGTGGCGGACACTGCGGCGAAGTCGGCTCGATCGTGTTGTGGCCACAGGTGGTCAAAGAGGTTGCGCCGGTGCCTGTCCTGGCAGCGGGCGGTATCGGCAGCGGCCAGCAGATCGCGGCCGCCCTGGCGCTGGGCACGCAGGGCACCTGGTCCGGTTCCCAGTGGCTGATGGTCGAAGAGGCCGAGAACACCGCCGTGCAGCAGGCGGCCTACGTCAACGCCACCAGTCGCGACACCGTGCGCAGCCGCTCGTTCACGGGCAAGCCCTGCCGGATGCTCCGCAACGACTGGACCGAGGCGTGGGAGCAGGACGACACCCCGGAGCCTTTGGGAATGCCTCTGCAGTACATGGTCTCGGGCATGGCCGTCGCTGCGACGCACAAGTACCCGGACGATTCCGTCGACGTCGCGTTCAACCCCGTCGGGCAGGTCGTCGGCCAGTTCTCGAAGGTCGAGAAGACCTCCGCGGTCATCGAGCGGTGGGTGCAGGAGTACCTCGACGCGACCGGCACGCTCGAGCGGCTGAACGAGGCCGCGAGCGCCTGACCGGGACGATCACGTGGCCGCTGCGCTCCGGCGCGGCGGCCACCGTTCGTTCGCCGGCTGCGCGCGGTCGTGTTCTGCCCGCGCTCTTGCGCAGTGCCGCTCCCGGCTCCTGCTCAGCCCGTCGGCGTCAGCAGATCTTCCAGCCCGGTGGCCGGGTATCCACCGTCGCGACACAATTGCACGGTCGGTGCCCGTCGTCCCGGGTACTCGATGCACGGCATGTTCCGTGCCCCGCGCACCGCGACCGGCGAATCGGCCGGCAACGTGCAGTACAGATCCGGCGGGGTTTCCGGAACGTCGAGTTCGGTGGGCGACCGGCGTTGCTCCGGTGGCAGGAACCCGCTGATACACGGCGGCGGATCGTTGTACGAATTGACGAAATACGTGTTCTGCGCCGGGTTGTCGACGTTGGGCAGGCCGGCGGACTGTGTCGACGCCATGATCGAGGGGAAGAGCACGAGTATCTGCTCGAGCGACGGTTGATACACCGCCGCGACCTGCTCGACCGTGATGAGGTTCGCCAGGAGCAGGGGCAGGGTGGGTTCGGCGTCCTCGAACAATGCCTGCACCTGCGCGGCGGCAGGCGCGCCGACCCCGAGCAGGGTGCGGATATCGGTGTCGGAGTCACGGAGTTGCCCGGTCGTGCCGGCGAGTGACGATGCCCATCGGGTGATGGCGTCCGAGGATGCCACCTGTGTCTCGAGCAGCGGCCCGACCTGATCCAGCAGGGTCGCCGTGCTGTCGATGCTCGCGGCTGCCTCACCGCTCACTGCCGCCGCAGACTCGATGAGCGTCCGCAACGCGTCGTCCGAATCGGCGACAGCGGAGTGGGTTTCGTCGAGCAGCACGGACAGACGGTCGGTCCCGACCGACTGCAAGGTGCTGTCGAGTTGATCGAGTGCCCGTCCGATGGGCTCGGGCACCGACACACGGTCGGACCCGACGACGTCACCGTCGCCCAGGTACGGCGCGTCGGCGCCGGCAGGCAGGAACTCGACGTACTGCTCGCCGATGGCCGACATGCTCCGGACCTGAACCGCGGCGTCCGCGGGGACGGGTACGCCCGAATCGAGGGACAGCACGGCTTCCGCACCGCCGATCGTCATCGTCACAGCGGTCACGCGCCCGATCTCGACTCCGCGGTAGGTCACGTTGGCCGACGGGTACAGACCGGCTCCGTCGGTGAGTTCCAGCCGGACGTCGTAGCGGCCGATGCCGACCAGGCGAGGCACCTCCACGACCCACAGCGCGACGACGAGGACGGCAGCGAGTCCGATCGCGAAGAACGCGAGCAGGCGGGTTCGCAACGCCGCGGTAGGACTCATCGCGGGGCCTCCCCTGACGGGGGAACGAGCAACGACACCAGGTCGGGGAGGGGAGCGGCACCGCCGGTGAGCGCACCCTCGAACGGAGTGCCGAGCAGCAACGCGTTCTCGAGCGTCGGCAGGGTCAGATCGAGAATGACGGTGCCGTTCGCATAGTCGCCCCGAACCGCGTTGCGGTACGTGTCGATCGGGAACGGGAAGGTCAGCAGGTACCGCAGCGATTCGGTCAGCGAGTCGCCGGAGGCTGCCAGTGACGACAGGATGGGCTCGAGATCTCGCAGATTCGCCACCACGTCGTCGCCGCTCGCCTCGACGACCTCGGTGGCGACCCGCCCGAACTGCCCGAGGGAATCGGCGGCACGGGTCAGTTCCGCGCGCTGAGCCGCCAGCACCTCGAGCGCAGGCGCGAGTTGATCCGCGGCCGCGGCGATCCGGTCGTTGTGCACGGCAACCTCCGCGGCAAGTGCGTCGATGGACTCCATCGCGCTCACGATCCCGTTCCGCTGGGCATCGAGTCCACTCAGTACGGCGTCGAGCCGGACGAGCACCGCACGCGTCGATTCCTGTCGTCCGTCCAGCGCGCGGTTGAGCTCGAGGGAGATCTCCTGAGCCTGCGCGAGCCCGCCGCCGCTGAGGACCAGGGAGAGCGACGAGAGCGTCTGTTCGGTGGTGGGAAAAGCACTCGACCGTTCCAGAGGGATGACGTCGCCGTCCACGAGACGGCCGCGTGCGGGTTCGCCCACCGGCGGTGACAGTTCGACGTGTGCGGAGCCGAGCAGGCTCGTCTGACCGATTGCGGCACTCGCGTTGGCGGGCAGCACGGTGGAGCCGTCCAGCATCACCGTCACCTCGGCATGCCCGTTGCTCAACCGAAGCCCCGACACGCGACCGACCGTCACGTCACCCACGCGTACGCGCGAATTACGTTCCAGTGTCGTCACATCCGGCATCTCGAGGGTGACTTCGAAGGCGTCCGCCCCGTGCCCGCGCGTGCCGGGCAGGTCGAGCGAGTTGAGTCCTTGCCAGTCGCATCCGGTCACCACGAGAACACACGCGAGCATGCCTGCCGCTACCGCCGGGCGCGTACTCACGGCGACCCCGGCGAGAAGAGTTCGGTCAGGTCGGTGGGTGCCGGGGCGCCCGGTGCGAGATCCGGCTCGGTGTAGACGAGTTGGTCGGGCAGCGCGCCCACACCCCGGGTGGGATTGATGCGCGCCGGCGGATACTCCGTCGCGAGCAGCGGAAGGATCGGGCCCAGGTATTGCACGCACAGTTCGGAACCGGTGTGGGCGTCCACCTGTTCCGCAGCGGCCAGTGCCGAGCAGATGAACTGGGCCGGGTTCGCAAAGTTGGTCAGCGCGAGCGCCGACACGACGGTGTTGTGGGCCGGCTGGTAGATGTTCTGCAGGTTCGACAATGCGGTCGGCGCGACATGGAGCACCTGGGCGATGCCGTCACGCTGTGCCGCGAGCGTCTCGGCGAGCACAGCGGTGCGATCCACGGTCGTGTCGATCTCCTCGCGATTGGTGCGGACGAACCGTTCGACATCGACGAGCACGGTGTCGAGTCCGGCCAGCGCAGCGCCCATCTCGTCGCGGTTCGCGTCCAGGACATCCGTCACCGCAGAAAGCCGGTCGTGGAAGGACACGATCTGGTCGCCGCTCGCCGACAGCGCGTCGACGAACACCTGCAGGTTGCCCAGCGTGCCGAAGAGGTCGCTACGGCCGTCCGAGACGGTGCGCATCGCGGCCGACAGTTCCCGCAGAGAATCGCGGATCGCGGGGCCGTGCCCCTCGGCATTGTCGGCGGCGACGTCGAGCACCTCACCGAGTGGCCCCCGCGCATCGTCGTCGGCCGGACCGAGTTCGGTGGTCAGGCGAGCCAGTTGGGCGGTGATCTCGTCCCATTCGACGGGTACCGCTGTGCGGTCGAGCGGAATGCTCGAGCCGGGAGCGAGTTCGGGGCCGCCGGTGTAGGGCGGAGTGATCTGGAGGAAGCGGGCCGAGACCAGTGTCGGCGCCATGAGCGCGGCCTCCGCGGCGGCCGGGATGCGATGGGCTGCGTCGACGGTGAATGTCACCAGCACCCGGTCGCCGCGCGGTTCGATGCCGGTGATCCGTCCGACCTCGACCCCCATGATGCGCACATCGTCGCCGACGTACAGGCCACGTGCAGTCGTGAACTCCGCGGAATACTCGTCGGTCGCACGCCACGGCACGACGGTGAACGACACGACGGCGATCACCGCCAGGACGAGCAGCGGCACCACCCACGTCAGGAACCCTGTGCTCCGCTTCACGGAGTACCTCCCGGAACGGTGATACCGGCATCGTCGAGCGCCCGCGTGAGGGCCGGTTCGATGATCTGCATCGGCAGCAGATTCTGGATGTAGGAGTTGAAGAACGGGCCCGACGCGACCGCCTCGCCGAGTTCGGTCGCGTACGGACCGAGCCTTTCGATGGCGAGCGCGATGTTGTCGCGGTTGCGTTCGAGGACGGCAAGAACCGCGTTGACCGTGGTCAGCGTGGGCGTCAGCTGGGCCTCGTTGTCTGCGACCAGGTTCGAGATCTCCACGGACAACGCGTCGACGTTGGCGAACAACGTGTCGAGTGCTGCGCGACGGCGGTCGAGTTCGCCGAGCACGAGGTCGGCGTCGACGATGAGCGAGTCGATAGCGTCGCTGCGCTCGGCGAGCACCGCGGTGACCTGCTCCGCGTGCGTGAGCAGTTCGCGCAACGAGGCGTCGCGGCTCGCCACCGTCTCGGACAGGCGCATCACCCCGTCCACGGCGGCACCGACGTCGTCGGGTGTCTCGCGCAGGGTGTCGGACAGCACGCGCATCGAGGTACGGAGCTGTTCGGCGTCGAGTTCGGCTGCGGTATCGGCGAGATCACCGAGGGCGTCCGTCAGCTGGTACGGGGCGGTGGTCCGGTCGAGGTCCATCGTGCTGCCCGGTTCGAGTCTCCCCGGACCTGCCGGACGTACGCGCAGGTGCCGTGCACCCAGTGCGGTGGCGGTCGCGATGTCGACGGTCGTGTCGGTGCCGAGTGTGACCCGCTGGTCGACGGTGAATGTGACGGCGACGGCGTCGTGGTCGATGACGATGTCGAGCACACGGCCGGCGTCCTTGCCCGACACCTGCACGGCGTCCCCGGGGTTCAGACCGCCGGCGTCGACGAAACGCGCGCGATAGGTGGACCCGGAGTCGAACAGCGGCAGTGACCGGATGTTCAGGGCGCACAGCACGAGAACGATCAGCACGACCGTGCCGATCACACCCACGCGGGTGGGATTCATGTCGCGGAACTGTGTCATGCCGGAGCGCACCTGCCCGTCGTCTGACCGAACAGGGGCGAGGTGACGGTGTTGCCGGAAGGGTCGCTGACCTTGATGAGCATTCCGCACAGGTAGTAGTTGAAGAACCCGCCGTAGGCGCCGAGTCTGGTGAGCGCGGCGTACGCATCGGGCAGGCGTGTCGCCAGGCTGTCGATGGTGTCGCTGCGGGACTCCAGTTGTGCCGCTACGAGTTCGGTTTCGCGGAGCGTACCGGCAAGCGGGGAGCGCGTCCGGCCGAGGAGGTCCGCGACGGATCCGCTCGCCGCATCGAGACGGGTGACCGACTCGCCCAGCATCACCGAATCCTGCGCAAGTCCCGACAGCAGTTCCTGCGCGCGCACGAGTGCGGCGTCGAACGTGTCACGGTGCGCAGCGAGAGTGGCCAGCACCGCGTTCAGGTTCGTGATCACCTGCCCGACCAGGAGATCCCGGTCGGCGATGGCCGACGTCAGGGACGCGGCATGGGCAAGCACCGACTCCACCGTTCCGCCCTGGCCGTGCAGTACGGAGATGAGATCTGCGGACAGCCGGTTGACCTGGTCCGGGTCGAGCGCGCGGAACAGCGGTGTGAAACTGCCGACGAGCACGTCCAGGTCCAGTGCCGGGCGGGTCCGTTCGGGACCGATCGTCTCGCCGGCACTCATCGGGACGAGTTCTCCCGGACCATCGGACAATTCGAGATAACGGTCGCCGACGAGGTTGAGGTAACGGACCGTCGCGACGGTCGCCCGGGTCGGCGTGTAGACGGAGTCGACCTCGAAGACGACGTCGATGCGGTTTCCGTCGGCGAACTCGACCTTCTCCACCTGCCCCACTTCCACGCCGGACACCCGGACGAACTGACCCGGCTCGAGTCCGGACACGTCCTCGAACACAGCGTGATACCGGGTGTAGTCGCCGAAGCGCACCTGACCGAAGACGACGAACAACCCGCCGAGGATCAGCGTCATGACGAGGGCGTAGATGCCGGCCGCGATCGCGGTACGCGTCATCCGGCTCCTCCGCCCAGCAGTTCGAACAGGGATTCCGGTACGAATACCGGTGTGGTGTTCCGTCTCTCGAACGGATCGGCCCCGGTGCGAGCGACCACGTAAGGCGCAGGTGTTTCGTCGAGGGTGACGATCGGCAGTGCGCCGCACCGCGGACCGCCCGTCGCGGCGACCACCGGAAGGTTGCGCGGATACTCGTATGGATCGACACCGAGCAGCAGCGTCGAATTGAGCATCATGGACGATCCGTTGCCGCCGGACGCCGGTTCGGCGAGTTGCCGGGCACGGTCGGCACCCTGGAAGAAGCACGGCAGAACAGGGGAGTACTCCTCGAGCAGCGACGCGGTGGGGCGCAGGAGATCGAGCACGTCGATGATCTGCGCGGTGTTCGGTTCCACGACGCGCCGCCCTGCGTCGCCCATCCCGATGGTGGCGAGCAGCAACCGGTCGAGATCGTCGGCGCGCTCGACGATCGTTGCTCCGGTCACCGTCAGATTGCCGAGCGACTCCGTCACCTCGTCGGTCACCGGCGAGTAGATGTCGGCGGTGGCTTCGGCAGCGGCGAGGTCGCGTCGAATCACCTCGATGCGCGGCTCGAGTCGTGCGAGCACGGCATCGGTGTCCGACAGAGCCGCGCCGAGTGTCTCGCCCCGGCCGCGCAGGGCGGCCGCCAACGCGCCGAGGGTCCGGTTGAGCTTCGCGGGGTCGACGGCCTGCAGCATCCCGGACAGCGACTCGAACACGGTCTGCGTCTCCACCGTCACGCTCGAAGCCTGCAACACCGCACCGTCGGACAACCCGGGAGTGCCGGTCGATCCGGTGCCGGTGAGGGAGACGTACTTGGCGCCGAACACTGTCGTCGCCAGGATCTCGGCCTCCGCGGTGGACGGGATGCGCGCCGCGTCGGCGGGGTCGAGGCGAATGACTACCTCGGCCCCGGCAGGAGTGTGCCGGACTTCGGTCACGGTGCCGACCTGTACACCGTGCGCCTTGACCATCGCGCCGCGCTCGAGCATCAGCCCCGCCCGGCCGGTGTCGACCGTGACGGTCACCCCCGAAGCGAACGCTCCCCGGAAGTCGAGTCCGACGACGACCAGCACTACCGCGGCGACGACGACGAAGCCCGCTGTGGCCAGTCTGTGCAACCCGGTGCTCCGCATCCGTCCTGCCCGCACCGCTCTCACCCGGCCAGATGCAGCTGGCGGGCGCTGCCGTAGAGGACCAGCGAAATGAGCAGGGTGATCGTCACGACGGCGATGAGGGACATGCGCACCGCGCGGCCCGTTGCGACACCCACACCGGAAGGACCACCGCTCGCGGTGAATCCGTAGTAGCTGTGCACGGTCATGACGACGAGTGCCATCGCGACCGCCTGGAAGAACGACCACGCCACGTCGGCCGGGCGCAGGAACGTGGAGAAATAATGGTCGTACACCCCCGGGGACTGACCGAGAACGACCACGGTGGCGATACGGCTCGACAGAAACGCGGCGAGCACGGACAGCGCGTAGAGCGGAATCACCGCGATCAGGCCGGCCAGGATGCGGGTACCCACCAGGTACGGCACCGAGCGGATGGCCATGACTTCGAGGGCGTCGATCTCTTCACTGATGCGCATCGCGCCGAGTTGTGCGGTGGTGCCCGCGCCGATGGTCGCGGCCAGGCCCACTCCGGCGGTCACGGGCGCGACGACCCGCACGTTGACGTAGGCGGACAGGAACCCGGTGAGCGCTTCGACCCCGATATTGCCCAGAGACGTGAACCCCTGCACCGCGACCGTCGCACCGGCGAACAGGGTGAGGAACCCCATGATCGCGACGCTCCCACCGATCATCGCGAGAATGCCGGTCCCGAGCCCGATCTCGGAGACCACGCGCAGTGTTTCGCGTGGATACTGGCGGGCGGCCCGCCCGGTCGAGGCGAGTGCACCGATCGAGAAGACCACCTGACGGCCGACGGTGTCGACCGCGCGGTCGAGACCGTGACCGGTCCGGCGCGCAGCGTGCGCGACCCGCCCGCCGGTGGGCCGTGGCACGCTCACCGACCCATCACCGCGATCCCGATCGAGGTGAGCAGCATGTTCGCGAGGAACAGGGCGACGAACGCGAACACCACGGTCTCGTTGACCGCTTCGCCGACACTCTTCGGTCCGCCGGTGACGGACAGGCCGCGGTGACATGCGATGAGACCTGCGAGCAGCCCGAAGACGGCCGCCTTGAGTTCCGACAGCAGGAGTTCTCCCGGCCCCACGAGCAAGGTGACGCCCGCGGCGTAGGCGCCCGGGTCGATGTTCTGGAAGGTCACCGAGAACAAGAATCCGCCGGTGAGCCCGATCGCGCACACCGCCCCGTTGAGCGTCACCGCGACGGCCGTCGACGCGAGCGCGCGCGGCAGCACCAGGCGCGCCGCGGGATCGATACCGAGGACTTCGAGGGCAGCGATCTCCTCACGGATGGTGCGCGATCCGAGATCCGCTGCGATGGCTGTGGCGCCTGCTCCGGCCACGACGAGAACCGTCACCAGGGGACCGATTTGTGTGATCGCGCCGAGGCCGGCGCCCGCACCGCTGAGATCACCCGCGCCGATCTCCAGCAGCAGCGAATTGAGGGTGAAGACCACCAGGACGGTGAACGGGATGGACATGAGGACCGTCGGGACGAGGGACACCCGCGCGATGAACCAGAACTGCGAGAGGAATTCACGCCACTGGAACGGGCCCCGGAACGCACTCACGAATGCGTCGAGCGACAACGCGTAGAAACTCCCGAGGGCGCGCGCTGCGGTACCGGGCACCGATCCCATCGATCCTCGCTTCTCCCACGGGTCTTCCTGGCGTTCGGCTAGACGTTATCGGTGTCCCGATGTCGTTGTGAGAGGTTCGAGGAGGTGTGTCGTGTCCGGCGACAAGGGCACGAATTCGGCATCGCCGCGCTCGCGGACCCAGACCGGATCGGCGCAGTGCCATCGTTCTGCAGCGAGCGATCGGGTGAGGATCTTGAACGTCGCGGTCCGGGGGAACTCGCGGCAGACGCGCACGAGTGTGGGCACCTGCTTGGGGCCGAGATCGGTCTGCTCGGTGAGAAAGAGGGCGAATCTCTTCGCGTCGAATTCCTCGGCGACAGTGGGTATGACGGCCGCCATCACGCGATCACCCACGTGCCGGTCGGGGACTCCGTACACGGACACCTGGGCGAAACCCGGGTATCGCATCAAGACTCGCTCGATGGGCGCGGCGCCGAGGTTCTCGCCGTCGACACGGAGCCAACCGGAACTGCGGCCGGCGAAATAGACGAACCCGTCCGCGTCCCGGTAACCGAGGTCTCCGCTGTGGTACTTCCCGTCGCGGAGACGTTCGGCGTCGGCTTCGGGATTGTTGTAGTAGCCGCTGAACATTCCGGCTCCACGAGTGTTGACCAACTCGCCGGTGGCGTCGGCGGCGTTGACGATCCGGCCGTCGCTGTCGAATTCGGCGGGAGGACACGGCTTCCCGGTTTCCGGATGGAGGATGTCGATGCCGTCGGGGAGCGTTCCGAGTGCCCCGGGCGGCGCACCGGGGGTGGCGGCGATGGAGACGCCGCCCTCGGTGGAACCGAAGCCGTCCACGACCCGGGCGCCGAATCGTCGGGTGAACTCCGCGACCGCAGGAGCCGTGCCTTCGTTGCCGTACATGATGCGCAGACGATTGTCGGCGTCGTCCGCGCGCTCCGGTGTCGCGACGATGTACGACAAGGGTTTGCCGACGTAGTTCGCGTAGGTGACACCGAACTTCCGGAGATCGGTGACGAACCCGGATGCCGAGAACCGGCGCCGCAGTGCCACACTGCTCTCGGCTGCCAGCGCCACGCCCCAGCCGGCCATGATCGCGTTGGAGTGGAACATCGGCATCGACAGGTAGACCACGTCATCCGGCCCGAGGCCGAACCGCTCCGCGAGCATGAGCCCCGGGCCGGTCACCTTCCCGTGGGTGCAGCGCACCGCTTTCGGATCTCCGCTCGTCCCCGAAGTGAAGATGAGCATGAACAAGTCGTCGGGCTTCGTCTGCGCGACCACCGGGGCCGAGCCTGCGAACGGAGCGAGCATCTCCGGCCAGTCGGCGGAGTCGACGTCGATCACGCGCACGCCGGGAAGGTCGAGACCGTCGAGCAGTGGCAGGTGAGCGGATTCGGTGAAGACCACGCGGCAGTCGGTGAGCGCGATGTCGCGGGCGAGCGCCTCGCCTCGACGGGTGGTGTTCAGGCCCGCGACCACTGATCCGGAGAGTGCGGCGGCACCGAGCAGCAGGGAGAACTCGGGCACGTTGTCCATCAGCACCCCGATGTGCGGGGGAGCGTTCTCGTCGAGCAGGTCGCGCAGCAACGCCGCGCGGTCGTGCGAGGCGCGGACGTGTTCCCGCCACGAGATACGGGTGTCCTCGAAGGCCATGCCGCGGTCGTCGATGTCGGACAGGCGTGTGAGCAGCGAGGTCACAGTGGGATCGGCGGTCATGGCAGTCCTCGTCGTCCGGTCAGGCGGGGGTGTCGGCGAGTACCCGGCCGAGCGCACGCAGTTGTGCGGTGGCCGAACCGAGGAGGAACTCGTGCTGTTTGGCGGCGAGGAAGTATCGGTGGACGGGATGGTCCTCGTCGAGGCCGACGCCGCCGTGCACGTGGATCGCGGTATGTGCCACGCGGTGTCCCGCATCCGCCGCCCAGAATGCGGCACTGCGGAGTTCCTCGTCGTGCGGTTCGCCGGAGGCCATCCGGTGGGCGGCCTGCCACAAGGTCAGGCGGACCGCCTTGGTGTCGATGTAGGCGTCCGCGAGTCGCTGCGCGACAGCCTGGAAACTGCCGATCGGCCTGTCGAACTGGATGCGTTCGCGGGCGTACTGCGCGGTGAGTTCGAGTGCGCGGTCGAGCACTCCGCACTGGTAGGCGGCCGACCCGAGCAGGGTCCGATCCCGCAGCCGGGCGGCCACGGCTGCGCCGTCCGTGCCGAGCACCCGGCCGGCGTCGAGCCTCACCCCGTCCAGCGTGAGGATGCCTCTGCTGCCGCGGTCGGTCGTTGCCTGGCGGGTGACCCCGGCACCCGGGTCGTCGGCCCGCACGAGGAAGACCACGACGGAGTCCTCCAGCGACGCCGGGACCAGGAATCCGTCGGCGACCGGTGCGGCGTCGACGACCGTCTTGGTGCCGTCGAGCACGTACCCGTCGTCCACGGCGTGTGCTCGGGTGGTGGGGGCCACCGGGTCGTCGTCGAGTTCTTCGGACAGTGCGGCGGTGAGGATCGTCCCACCGGCGGCAGCCGGCCTGCCCCACTCCGACACCTGTTGCGGCGTACCGAATTCACCGATGACGGAGGCACACACCGCGATCGACGTCAGATACGGGACGGCGGCAACGCCGCGGCCGAGTTCGAGCAGGATGCTTGCCTGCTCGAGCGGCCCGTACCCGTCGCCGCCCACCGACTCCGGCAATGCCGCGCCGAGGATTCCCGAGGAGGCGAGGAGGTCCCACAAGGTCCGGTCGATCCGGTCGTCGAGCGAGTCGAGCACGCGCAGATGGTCGTTGGTGACGATGTCGGTGACGATGCTGCGGGTCAGGCTCGACAGGTCCTGTTGAGCCTCGGTGAGGGTGAAGTCCACGGTGGAGGATCCTTCGTTAGCGCTTGGCGGGAGGCTGGCCGAGGGCGGCCATCGCGATGATGTCGCGCTGGACCTCGTTGGTGCCTCCGCCGAAGGTGAGAATGAGGGAACTGCGGTGCATACGTTCGATCCGTCCGCGCAGCAGCGCGCCCGGAGAGTTCTGACGGATCGTCGACGCGGGTCCCAGAATCTCCATGAGCACACGGTAGGCCTCGGTGGCGAATTCGGTACCGAACACCTTGTTCGCCGACGCCGGCCCGGGCCCGAGCGGCGTCTTGCCGGAACTCGACGCGATATCCCAGTTCATCAACTGGAGGTATTCCGCACGGGCGTGCACCCGCGCCAGGCCCACCTGCACCCATTCCTGGTCCACGACGCGGCGTCCGTCGGGCAGCCTCGTCTGCTGCGCCCAGCGGCGCACCTCGCCGAGCGCGGTGAGCACCGGTCCGGCGGACGTGAGCGCGACACGCTCGTGGTTGAGCTGGTTGGTGATCAGGGACCATCCGGCGTTCTCCTCGCCCACCAGAGCGGACGCGGGGACACGGACGTTCTCGAAATAGGTGGCGCTCGTGTCCGGACCGGCCATGGTGTGGACCGGGGTATACGAGAACCCCTCCGCGTCGGTGGGCACGATGAGAACGCTGATGCCCTTGTGTTTCTTCGCATCCGGGTCGGTCCGCACCGCAAGCCACACGTAGTCGGCGTACGCGATCAGGCTCGTCCACATCTTCTGACCGTTGATCACCCACTCGTCGCCGTCGCGCACGGCCGTGGTGCGCAACGACGCGAGATCCGTGCCGGCTTCGGGCTCGGAGTAACCGATGGAGAAGTGCAGTTCGCCCGCGGAGATGCGCGGGAGGAAATACTCCTTCTGCTCCGCGGTGCCGTAATGCATGATCGTCGGCGCCACCGAATCGATGGTGAGGAACGGGACCGGTGCGCCTGCGATCGCGGCTTCGTCGGTGAAGATCAGCTGGTCCATCGCGGAGCGGTTCTGGCCGCCGTACTCCTCGGGCCAGCCCAGCGTGAGCCAGCCGTCCTTGCCCATCTGCTGCACGATCTCGCGGTAGACGTTGCCGGCCCCGTACTCGCCGGTCGTCGCGGCGAGGGCCTCACGCCGTTCCGGAGTCATGAGATGGGTGAAATAGTGTCGCAATTCCTCACGTAGCGCTTGTTGCTCGGAGGTATAGCTGATGTCCACGAACGCTCCACTTCGCCGCTGCGGGATTAGCGCGAATCATTGCACAGAAATGGAACGCGTTCTAGCCTGAGGCGGTCGGGTCGGTACGAAAGTGAAACGGGGTTCGGGTCATGGATGTCAAGGTCGACTTCGACCGCTGCGAGGCGAACGGCGTGTGTGTCGGGGTGGCGCCCGAGGTGTTCGATCTCAACGACGACGACGAGTTGCTCGTGAAGCACCCGGTTCCCGAGGGTAGTGAGGCGAACGTGCGTGAGGCAATTGCGCAGTGCCCCAGGGCAGCCCTGTCCGAAGGGTGAACTGGGACCCCGTCGCGTCTTGTCATAAACAGGAACACGTTCTACATTCTCTGGACTGTCCCGATGTGGTGCCGGGGACGTCCACCGGGGTGTGGCCGTCCGGCCGGCCCGAATCGCAAGGAGTGCGTGGATGAGTTCTGTCGGCAGCGGTGTGTCCCTCGAAGGCAAGGTCGCCGTGGTCACCGGCGCGGGTGCGGGCCTCGGGCGGGCCGAAGCGATCGCGTTGGCTCGCGCCGGCGCGTCGGTGGTTGTCAACGATCTCGTCGCCAACGACTCCGTGGAGGACACTCTCGCGCAGATCCGCGCCATCGGACCCGGTGCGGCGTTCGTGCCGGGAAGCGTCGCCGAGCGCGCGACCGCCGATGCGATGGTTCACGCCGCCGAGAAGGAGTTCGGTGGAGTGGACATCGTGGTCAACAATGCGGGCATCACGCGTGACCGGATGCTGCCGAACATGTCCGACGACGAGTGGGACTCGGTCGTCGCGGTTCACCTGCGCGGCCACTTCCTGTTGTGCCGCAACGCCGCCGCGTACTGGCGGGGCAAGTCCAAGGAGGCCGGCGGGCCCGTCTACGGGCGCATCGTGAACACGTCGTCGGAGGCGGGGCTGCTCGGGCCGGAGGGGCAGGCGAACTACGGTGCCGCGAAAGCCGGCATCACGGCATTGACGGTGTCGGCCGCGCGGGGGCTGGCGCGCTACGGCGTGCGAGCAAACGCGATCTGCCCCCGTGCCCGCACGGCGATGACCGAATCGGTCTTCGGCGCCCCGCCGGACGGTGAGGTCGATCCACTCTCGCCCGACCATGTGGCGAATCTGGTTGCCTACCTGGCCTCGCCCGCCGCAGACCACATCAGTGGGCAGGTCTTCATCGTGTACGGGCCGATGGTCGCACTCATGGCCGCGCCGGTCGTGGAGCAACGGTTCGACGCGGACGTGCAGTGGACACCGGACGCCCTCGCGGCCGAACTGGGGGGTTACTTCGCGGACCGCGATCCGGCTGCGACGTTCTCCGCGTCCGACGCACTGAAACTGTGAACGCTTCCGACTCGCCCGAGCCGGAACTCTCTGCAACCCTGCGTGACACGTATCCTGGGCGAAGGGTACGTATCACGCCGACCGGCCGGTTCCGCGTCGGCAGTGCGCCGCGCGTCGGCGGCAAAGGACACCTGTTCTAGTTTTATCTCCGTTCAATTTCAATATTCAACTGTGTTGAATCGTCTTCCGGGGTTGGGGCGAGCGGGAGAGTAGTGCCGAATCCACGGAAAAACGGCTGATCAATGCGCCTTATGTCCGTATTAGCGAGAGTGGGGACGCGGAGAGTGCGGCTGCGGAAAAAACGGATGAATTGTCTACAGGATGTTTCTTTGACACGTGAACACGTTCTAGTTACTATGACGCGGGTCACAGCAGATTTCTGCGCACGGTCGGATTTCGGTCGGGCCGGCGAACGAAAGGGGAGACGGTGGTAGATCTCCTCGAGGTTCCACTGCGCGCCGTCGGCGGCCTCTTCGCAATGACCGGCGACACCGCGAGGGCGGTGTTCACCAGGCCCTTCCAGAGACGTGAATTCGTCGACCAGGCGTGGTTCGTCGCGCGGGTGTCTCTCGTGCCGACCGTTCTCGTGGCCATTCCCTTCACCGTCCTGGTGAGTTTCACCCTGAACATCCTGCTCCGCGAGATCGGTGCGGCGGACCTCAGCGGTGCCGGGGCCGCGCTCGGAGCCGTCACGCAGGTCGGGCCGATGGTCACGGTGCTGATCGTGGCCGGTGCCGGAGCCACCGCGATCTGTGCGGATCTCGCAGCCCGCACCATCCGCGAGGAGATCGATGCGATGCGGGTGCTCGGCATCAACCCGATCCATCGGCTCGTGGTCCCGCGCGTACTCGCGTCCACCGTCGTCGCGCTGCTGCTCAACGGGCTCGTCTGCACGATCGGCATCCTCGGTGGCTTCGTGTTCTCCGTCTTCCTCCAGGACGTGAACCCCGGAGCCTTCATCAACGGCATCACGCTTCTCACCGGCTTCGGTGAACTCATGATCTCCCAGGTCAAGGCAGGATTGTTCGGCATGATCGCAGGCCTCGTCGCCTCCTACCTCGGACTCAACGTCAAAGGTGGCCCCAAGAGCGTCGGGGACGCCGTCAATCAGACGGTCGTCTTCGCGTTCATGGCCCTGTTCGTCGTCAACCTCCTCGTCACCGCCGTCGGCATCAAGCTGACGGCCGGATGAGAAACGCGGAGGACACACCATGGCAGTGATCTCCGGGCGATTCCCGAGGGCCGTGCGACGGTTCTCCCGCGCCTCGACGTCGATCGACCGTCTGGGCGAGCAGGCCCTGTTCTACGGCAAGGCGCTCGCGACGATCCCTCGCGCGCTCCGGCAGTACCCGAAGGAAACCCTCCGGCTCGTCGCCGAAATCAGCATGGGGACAGGTGCCCTCGCCGTGATCGGCGGTACCGTCGTCATCGTCGGATTCCTCACCCTGTTCACCGGCGGCATCATCGCGGTGCAGGGGTTCAGTTCCCTCGGCAACATCGGCGTCGAAGCACTCACAGGGTTCTTCGCGGCGTTCATCAACGTCCGCATCGCGGCGCCCACCATCGCCGGGATCGGCCTGGCCGCCACCATCGGCGCGGGGTCCACGGCGCAACTCGGTGCGATGCGCGTCTCCGAGGAGATCGACGCACTCGAGACCATGGCCATCCCGTCGATCCCGTACCTCGTCTCCACCCGGGTCCTGGCGGGAATGATCGCCATCATCCCGCTGTACTCGCTCGCGGTGATCGCGTCGTTCGTCGCCAGCCGATTCGCGACCGTCGTCATCTACGGCCAGTCGGCCGGCGTCTACGACCACTACTTCACGACGTTTCTCATACCCACCGACATACTCTGGTCGTTCGTCCAAGCGATCGTGATGGCGATCGCCGTCATGCTCATCCACACCTACTACGGGTTCACCGCCGGCGGCGGACCCGTCGGTGTCGGCGTGGCCGTCGGCAACGCGGTGCGCGCGTCGCTCGTCGCAGTCGTCACCGTCACCCTCCTCATCTCTCTCGCCGTGTACGGCGCGACCGGCAACTTCAACTTGTCGGGATAGGGCGCGGCACATGGACACTCCCTCGTGGAAGAAAAAGCTCGCGGCGTTCGTGCTGGTGGGTGGGCTCGCCGTGATCGTCTTCGTGGCACTGACGATGTTTGCCGCCGGATTCACCTCCACCACGCCCGTCACCGTCACCGCGCAGCGATCGGGCCTGGTGATGGAACCCGACGCGAAGGTCAAACTGCGCGGCGTCGAGGTCGGCAGGGTCTCGTCCATCGAGCACACCCCGGACGGTGCCGTGCTGCGGCTCGCGATGCAGCCCGGACAGATGCACCTCATTCCGTCCGACACGCGCGTGTCGATCGAGTCGACCACCGTGTTCGGTGCCAAGTTCGTCAACCTCGTGGTCCCGGAGGATCCGTCACGGGTACCGCTGCAAGAGGGCGCGGTGATTGCGGCCGACAGTGTGACGGTCGAGTTCAATACGGTCTTCGAGCATCTGTCCGAGGTGCTGACGCAGGTGCAGCCTGAGAAGCTCAACGCCACGCTCGGTGCGCTCTCGGAGGCGCTCAACGGTCGCGGCGATGCGCTCGGGGCCACCCTCGCGGACGCGGACGCCTACCTGGCCGAGATGAACCCCTCGCTCCCGCAGTTGCAATACGACCTGGGAGCTGCTGCCGACGTCGCCAATCTCTATGCGGACACCGTGCCGGATCTGATGACCACGATCGGCAACGCCACCGAGGTCGGTAACACGATCGTCGACGAACAGTCGCAACTCGACCTGTTGCTCATGAATCTCACCGGTCTGGCCGATACCGGTCGTAACGTTCTGGGGGAGAACGAGAACCAAGTGGTCACCGCACTCGACAGCTTGTCGTACACCACCGGGCTCCTCGGCGAGTACTCGCCCGAACTCACGTGCTTCATCATCGGTCTCAACGATGCTCGCATCGCCTTCGAACCGATGGCCGGAACGGGTGAATATGCCGCGCTCACGCTGAGCACGAGCTTCATGGGTGGTGCCACGCCGTACAACGCGGCCCAGGACCTGCCCGTCGTCGGGGCCTCCGGCGGCCCGAACTGCTGGGGCATGCCGGACTACGATCCGCGACGCGACGGGAACGCGAAGTTCGTGGTGACCGATACCGGGACCACGCCGTACAAACCGGCCACGGAGGCATGGGTGCGTTACCCGACGATCTTCCAGTACCTGTTCGGTGACCAACTCGCGGCAGGGCAGTGACGATGCGGCCCACCACGATCAAGTTCCTGATCTTCACGCTCACGATGGTGCTCGTGTTCGCCGGCCTCGCAGTGGTGTTCAGCCAGGCCCGGTTCACCGGAAAAGAGACCTACCACGCGGCCTTCACCGACGTCTCCGGACTGAAATCCGGCGACAAGGTGCGTATCGCCGGTGTCCAGGTGGGGTCGGTCGACGGGGTCGACATCGGGGACGGCAACCACGCGGAAATCGAATTCGGCGTCGATTCCAAGTACACGCTCTTCACCGGCACTCGCGCGACCGTCCGCTACGAGAACCTGGTGGGAGACCGGTATCTGGAACTGCTCGAGGGAGCCGGCAGCGTCGACGTTCTCCAGCCGGGCGGAAGCATCCCGATCGAGCAGACCGAACCTGCTCTCGACCTCGACCTGCTGCTGGGAGGGTTCAAGCCACTGCTGCAAGGGCTCGATTCCCAGCAGGTCAACGACCTGTCCGGCGCGTTGCTGCAAGTGTTCCAGGGGCAGGGCCAGACGCTGGTCTCCTTGCTGGGCAACACGAATTCGTTCACCAATTCGCTCGCGGATCGCGACCGGTTGATCGGCGACGTGATCGACAATCTGAACGGCGTTCTCGGCACCATCGACGACCACGATCGCGAGTTCGCCGAGACCATCGACCAATTGAGTGCCCTCGCCGGTGGGCTGGCCGCAGACCGCGACCCGATCGGCGCCGCGATCCCGGAGATCGCCGGGGGCACTGCGGATCTGGCAGCGCTGCTGCAGAACAACCGGCCCGACCTGCAGTCCGTGATCGCCGAAACCAATCGGTCCATGACACAACTCGATCTGGGTGAGGACGACATCAACCGCACACTCGAACGTCTCCCGTCGGATTACAAGAAACTCATCCGGGTGGGCGCCTACGGCAACTTCTTCCAGTTCTTCCTCTGCGCCAACACCTTCAAGTTCTCCGGACCCGACGGCACCACCGTCAGGTACACGACGGCGAACCACGACACGGGAAGGTGTGCGAAGGTCGAATGAGTGCACCGCGCGAACGCAGTCATCTCCAGATCGGCATCGTCGGTTTGGGTGTGTCCGCCGCCATCGTCCTCGCCGGGTTGCAGTACGACCAGCTCCAGTTCCTCTCGGGCGGGCTGAGCTATTCGGCTCGATTCGAGGACGCGGGTGGACTCGTCGCCGGAGACGAGGTGATGCTCTCGGGTGTCACGGTCGGCGACGTGACCGACGTGAAGCTCGACGGCCAGACCGTACTCGTGAACTTCACGATCCAGGACGGCATCGGCCTCGGCGACGGCACCGGCGCCGACATCAAGACCAACACCGTGCTGGGCCGCAAGTCGCTCGCAGTGCGTCCGGGAGGCTCCGGCGTGATGCGTCCGGGCACGATCATCGAGATCGACCGAACCAACTCGCCGTACTCGCTGACCGACGCGCTCGGCGACCTCACGACCACCGTGTCCGAACTCGATACCGGACAGATCAACGAGTCGCTCGATGCCCTGTCGGATTCGCTGCAGGACACTCCGCCGGAGATACGCGGTGCCCTCGAGGGCATGACCCGGTTGTCCCAGTCGATCAACTCGCGGGACGAGTCCCTGCTGCAGTTGCTCGACCGGGCCGAGGACGTGACCGCGATCCTCTCCGAGCGCAGCGATCAGGTCAACGCGCTGATCGTCGACGCCAACGCCTTGTTCGGCGAGCTGAACCTTCGCCGAGACGCCATCACCGAACTCATCGCGAACATTTCCGCGGTCTCGCGCCAGCTCACCGGCCTCGTCCAGGACAACCAGAGCCAGATGGGGCCGACGCTCGAGAAGCTCAACGCGGTCACCGCGAACCTGCAGGCGAACAAGGACAACATCGCTGGGGCGCTCGACGGTCTCGGACCATACATCAGCGCTCTCGGTGAGTCTGTGGCCAGCGGGCCGTTCTTCAACGCCTACGTGTCGAATATCCTGCCGGCGCCGTGGTGGAAAGCCATCGTGGACAGCCAGGTTGCCCCCGACCTTCTCCCCGAGGATCTCCAGAACGTGATTCCCAAAGAGCCGCCGTCGATCACGAGGGATGGCGAATGAGTACCGACACCATGCCGGTGGACAACCACGAACCGGCGCCTCCGAAGAACTCCCGACTTCCGCGCCGGTTGCTGATCGGTATCGCGGCCGCCGTCGTCCTTGCGCTGGTCGCGGGCTTCGTGTGGTTCGTGCTGCCCGGCCTCGGCAAGCGGACGGTCTATGCCGAATTCGTCTCGACCAGTGGGTTGTACGAAGGTGACGACGTACGCGTGCTGGGTGTGTCGGTCGGGCGCATCACCGATATCGAGCCCGGCGACGACCTGGTTCGGGTGACCATGTCGATCGACGACGCGGTCGACGTGCCGGCCGACGCCGCTGCCGTCGTCATCGCGCAGAGCCTCGTCTCTGCCCGCTTCGTCCAGCTCACCCCCGTCTACTCCGGCGGCGCCGCCCTCGAGGACGGCGCGACGATTCCTCCGCAGCGCACCGCGTCGCCCGTCGAATGGGATCAGATCAAGACCGAACTCATGCGTCTGTCCGAGGCGCTCGGGCCGGAAGAACTCGATCCACAGGGCTCGCTCGGCCGGTTCATCGACACCGCCGCGGAGAACCTCGACGGAAACGGGCAGACCATCCGCACCACACTGCGAGAGCTGTCCGCGACCATGCATACGCTGTCGGAGGGACGCACCGATCTGTTCTCGACGATCCGGAACCTCCAGACCTTCGTCTCGGTGCTGTCGTCGAGCAACGAGCAGATCGTGCAGTTCGGTGGACGGCTGGCCTCCGTCTCGAATGTGCTCGCGCAGAGTTCCGACCAACTCGGGGTCTCGCTCACCGATCTCGGCATTGCGGTCGGCGACGTGCAGCGTTTCGTCCAGGACAACCGGGCCGGACTGACCGAGTCGGTCGAGCGTCTCGCCGACGCCACCGAAGTGCTCGCGCGCAAGCGGCCGGAGATCGAGCGGATTCTGCACTCGGGCCCGACGTCGCTGGCCAACTTCTACAACATCTACAAGCCGGCACAGGGGTCGTTGACCGGCGCCCTCGCCATCAACAACCTCGCCAACCCCGTGGAATGGATGTGTGGGTCGGTCGCTGCCGCCGCGAACGCGACGTCCGAACGAAGCGAGGAGTTGTGCCGTCAGCAACTCGGTCCGGTCCTGGCCTCGATGAGCGCCAACTACCTGCCGGTCCTGGCCAACCCGCTCGCCAGTGTGCAGGCCTTCCCCGGGGACATCGTCTACAGCGAACCGTGGCTCGAAGGTGCGTCCGCGGGACGAGGGACCGCACCGCCGCAGGCGGCGCCCGCGCCCACGCCGCTCGACGGACTGCTGGGCGGATTACCGAACGTCGCGGTCCCGCAGGACCTGGGAACGCTGCTGCAGCCGGGAGGGGGACGATGATCCTGTCGAATGGACGGCGCATCACCGCGGCCGCGGTCGTGCTGGCGGCAACGCTGGCGCTGACGGGCTGTGAATGGGACGGGCTCAACTCGGTTCCCATGCCGGGCACCGCCGGACGCGGTGAAGGTGCCTACCGCGTCGAGATCGAGATGCCCAATGTCACGACGCTGACCCAGAACTCACCGGTCCGCGTAGACGATGTCACCGTCGGGTCGATTGCCGCGATCGAAGTGGACGGATGGCACGCTCTCGTCACGGTGGCGCTCGACAAGGACACCGTGGTGCCCGCCAACGCGACGGCCAAGATCGGCCAGACGAGCCTGCTCGGTTCGCAGCACCTCGAGTTGCTCGCCCCCGTCGGCGAACCCGCGCGTGGACGGCTCGCGGACGGCGATCGGATTCCCCTCGAGCGTGCGGGTGTCTATCCGACGACGGAGCAGACGCTCTCGTCGTTGTCACTGGTACTCAACGGCGGCGGTCTGGCGCAGATCAACGACATCACCACCGAACTCAACGCCGCACTGGTCGGGCGGGAGGATTCCGTCCGCAACCTGCTCCCGCGTCTCGACGAACTCGTGTCCGCGCTCGACACCCAGCGCGGCGATATCGTGTCCGCGCTCGAAGGGATGGACCGGCTCGCGGTCACGGTGAACAACCAGAACGAAACCCTCGTGCGGGCACTGGAGGAACTACCGCCCGCGCTCGAAGTCCTCGTGGACCAGCGGCAGAACCTCACGTCCGCGATGTCCTCGCTCGGTGAGCTGAGCACGGTGGCGAGTCGTGTCGTCGAAAGCTCCAACGACGATCTCAAAGCGAACCTGCAGGGGCTGGCACCGACGTTGCGGGCGCTGGCCGACTCGGGCAGCGCGCTCACCGAAGTCCTCGGCGTACTCCTGACGTACCCCTTCCCTCAGAACGGGATCAACAACGTCATCCGGGGTGATTACGCGAACCTCGCCATGACGATCGACCTGACCCTCGATCGGCTCGACCTGAATTTCCTGACCGGAACCCCACTGGCGGGCCGATTGGCCGGACCGGAGGGAATTCTCGGCAGGGACGCCGGACTCGCCGCCCAGGCCGTCGATCCGTTCCAGGCGCCGCTCGCGCCGCCGCCCGCACAACCCGCCCCGGGACCTGCCGGCACACTCTCGATCCCCGGAATCGGCGAGATCACGATTCCCGGACTTCCCGAGGGGGTGTTCGGACCATGATGCTTTCACGATTCGTTCGTATCCAGCTCTCGATCTTCGCTGTGCTCACCGTGATCGGTCTCGTCGTGATGACGCTGCAGTACGTGCGTCTGCCGGCGCTGCTGGGGGTCGGCCGGTACACGCTCACCGTGGAACTTCCGTCCACCGGCGGCCTGTATCCGCACTCGAACGTGACCTACCGGGGTATCAACGTCGGAACGGTCCAGTCGGTCGCGCTCTCGCCCGCAGGCGTCGACGCGACGCTGTCGATCGGCAGCGACTACAAGATTCCTGCCGATGTGGACGCGGCCGTTCGGAGCGTGTCCGCCATAGGTGAGCAGTATGTCGATCTCGTTCCCCGCGAAGGGGGTTCGAGTGGTGGGTATCTCGCGGACGGCGACGTGGTGCCGGTGGAGCGCGCTACCGTCCCGCAAGAGGTCGGTGCCCTGCTGGACCAGGCGGACGTGTTGCTCGCCAGCATCGGCGACACGCGACTGCAGGCACTCGTGGACGAAGCCTTCGAGGCGTTCAACGGATCCGGTCCCGAATTGCAGGACCTGATCGACTCGACCCGCCTGTTCGTGCAGGAGGCATCGGGGAACAGCGCCGAAACCCGTCGGCTCATCGACGAGGTGGGGCCGCTGCTCGACACTCAGACGGTCACCAGCGACGCCATCCGGTCGTGGACGCGGGACATGGTGACCTTCACCGACCGCTTGCGCGAGAGCGACCCCGATCTGCGGACACTGCTCGAGACCGGTCCGTCGGCCGCGGCCGAAGCCGAAGTGCTGCTGCAGGATCTCCGCCCGACACTTCCGCTCCTGCTCGCGAACCTGGTGAGCGTCGGTGAAGTCGGTGTCATCTACAACTCCGGGATCGAGCAGGTCCTCGTGCTGTATCCGCCGATGACGACCGCGCTGATCACGGCGGCCGGGTCCGGACCGCCGGAGGACGGTGCAGTCGTCGACTTCCATCTCCAGCTTCACGACCCGCCGCCCTGTCTTTCCGGATTCGTCCCGCCGGATCAGTGGCGCAGCCCCGCCGACACCACGATGGTCGACACGCCGGGGGATGTGTTCTGCCAGTTGCCGCAGGACTATCCGAACGCCCAGCGCGGTGCCCGGAACCTGCCGTGCATGGAGTATCCGGGGCGCCGTGCACCGACGCCCGATCAGTGCCGTACCGGCTACACACCGAAATACTCCGACAATCCGTGGCAGGGTCCACCTACGCCGGTAGGGTCCGACAATGTCGTGCCGACGCCTGCGTCATACACCGAAGGCAGCGGTGCTGCGGCACCGGCCGGCGTCACCGCGCGCCGGATCGATCCGCAGACGGGGACGTATATCGGTCCCGACGGCACCGTGTATACCCACGCCCAACTGGGAGACGACCGGAGTTTGGAGACTTTCATGAAGGCACAGCAGGGCTGATGGCGAACGAACACGACAAAGACGGTCCCACCGTCGAGCCCGATACGGTTCCCGACGAGAGCACCACGCCGACGAGTGCGACCGATACCGGGGGCAGCGACACGGCACCGGCGGCGCCGACATGGCCCAAACGGGTGGTCGTGGTCGCATCGATTCTGCTGATCGCCGTTGTGGCCGCCGGTGTCTGGCTGATCATCGACCAGCGGTCGGCCGACGAGCGTGACGAGCGACGAGCGGCGTTCGTCCAGGCTGCGCGTCAGACCGTGCTGAACCTGACGACGATCCGCGCCGACTCCGCAGACGCCGACGTGCAGCGGCTGATCGACGGGGCCACCGGCGACTTCAAGGCCGAATTCGAAGGGCGCGAAGGCCCGTTCGTCGAGGTCGTGCAGCAAGCCGGCGTCACGACGATGGGGGAGGTGCTCGAGGCCGGAATCCAGAACGAGGACGGTACGTGCGCGTCGTCGCTCGTCGCGTCGCGTGCGATGGTGAGCAATGCCGACCAGACCGAGCCGGAACCACGCGATTTCCGTCTGCGCGTGACGATCTGTGACGAGAACGGCAGACTGCTGGCGTCGAAGGTGGAGTTCGTGCCGTGAGTGAAGACCGGAAAGACAAGCAGGTGACGTCAGTGAACACGGACAGCCAGGCGGACACGAACAGCCGGACGGATACGGCCGGCGAGACGAACACGACCGGCGAGACGAACACGACCGGCGAGACGAACACGACCGGCGACACCACATCCGGTGAGACCGCGGCCGCGACGGCTTCCTCACCCGGGGATACCGCAGCCGCAGACACCGCTCCGGCTTCCACGGACACGGTCGTGAATTCCGCAGACACCGCTCCGGCACCCGCGGACACCGCACCCGCGCCCGTGGACACAGCACCGTCCTCGCAGTCGTACCTGCGGCACGTCGCGATCGGGCTGTCGGTGCTCGTACTCGTGTTCGCGGTCGTCGTGGGCTGGCTCGCGTACGGAGCGCGGGCCGACTCGGCTGCCGAGGCTGCCCGTACCGAAGCCCGTGTGGCAGCAGAGGAGCAGGCCGTCGCGATGCTCGCCTACACCCACGGCGAGGTGGACGATCAGATCGCCGTGGCGGGCGAGGGCCTCACCGGGGACTTCCGTGACGAGTACACGAATCTGATGAAGAACGTCATCGCGCCGGGGGCCAAGGAGAAGGCCATCAGCGTGCAGGTGAGCGTGCAGGGATCGTCGGTGGTATCCGCCGATGCCGACAGCGCCGTGACCCTGCTGTTCCTCAACCAGATCACCACGAGTTCCGAGAATCCGGAAGCTGTGAGCAGCGGCAGTCGTGTGCGAGTCGAACTCGAAAAACACGACGACCGCTGGCTCGTCAGCCGGCTGACACCGATCTAGGCTCCGGGGGGTCGCTCCCTCAACAGCACCGTGTTCCCGTCAGCACGGTGTTTCTGTCAGAGCACCGTGTTTCTGTCAGAGCACCGTGGCGACGTTCCACGCGGAGTGGATCGCTCCTTCGATGTAGCCGACGTCCGCGGCGTCACCGACCACGTGGATCTCCGGTACCCTGCCCTCGAGCTCGTCGGCGAGCGGCGCCGCGGCCGAGACTCCGGACGCCACGACGACCATATCGGCCGGGGCGGTGAGGGTTTCGTCACCGACGCGGAATTCGACGGTGTCGGCGGTGATGCGCTGCACCTGTGCTCGCCGGTGAATGGTTACGCCGACTTCGCCGGCGTGCCGAACTGCCGTCCAGCGTCGTGGCATGGCCATCGGCACGCCCAGTTGTCCGCCCTCTTCGAGCAGGGTCACCCGGCGCCCACGTTCTGCGAGGAACTCCGCCAGTTCGAGACCGACGAGCGAGCCCCCGACCACGACCACGTCTTTGCCCATGGGCAGGAACTTGCGGGTGACGGCGCGAATCGCCTGTGGGCTCTTGGTGATTCCCGACAGCTTGCCGAGGCGCCCCATGGTGCGGAGGAACAGCGGTTGTTCCGACGTGTCGCCGGCCCCGGTCATCAGGGCTCGCAGCGTATCGCCGGTGTGCACGTGGGGCAGATCGCCACCGGGAACGTCGGGCCGGCCGCGCACCGCGCCGGTGGCGATCACGACGGCATCGGGTGCGAGTGCGGCGACGGAGTGGGCGGTGGCCTCGGTGTTCAGGCGGACGTCGACGCCGAGGCGTTCGATCTCGGAGCGGAGCCACCTCAGCAACTGCTCGTTGTCCGGGGTGGTGAGGGTCGAGAACCAGAGTGTGCCGCCGAGCCGATCCGACTTGTCGAGCACCGTCACCCGGTGTCCTCGCTCGGAGGCGACGCGCGCGACTTCGAGCCCGCCCGGCCCGGCACCCACCACGACGATGTGCTTCGCCGCGGACGTGGGGGTGAACGGCACCAGGGTCTCGTTGCCCAGCGCCGGATTCACCGCGCAGATCGGGGTGTCGTCCCAGAAATTCTCCTGGACACACACATAGCAGTTGATGCACGGCCGCACCTGCTCCGGCGTGCCCGCGGCGAGCTTGCCGACCAAGGAGGGATCCGCGAGCAACTGGCGGCCCATCGCGACGAAATCGGCGTCACCGTCGGCGATGGTCTTCTCGCCCACCTCGGGCAGTACGCGACCGACTGCGATCACCGGGATGCCGACGGCCTTCTTCACCGAGGCTGCCAGACCCGTGTAGGCGCCGACAGTGTTCGGGAGCGGCCCGTCGGTGAAGTTGGAGAACGGGTTTCGGCCCCAGCCGGTCACGTGGATCGCGTCGGCTCCCGCGGCTTCGAACAACTGTGAAGCGCGCACTGCCTCGTCTGTGCTCAGGCCGTCGGCTTCGCCGAATTCGCGTCCGGCGACGCGCACCAGAATCGCCAGGGAGTCGCCGACTTCGGCCTTCACCGCGCGGATGACCTCGCACGCAAGTCGCGCACGGTTCGCGAACGAACCACCGTATTCGTCGGTGCGCCGATTGTCGGCGCGGCTGAGGAAGGCGCCGAGCACATAGCCGTGCGCACAATGGATTTCGACCGCGTCCGCGCCTGCCGCTTTCACCCGGCCCGCGGCGTCCGCGAAGCAGCGCACGAGCCATGCCAGGTCTTCCTGTGTGGCTTCGTGGTATTCGGCCTGCTTGCCGTGGGTGACCGCAGCCATCTTCTGGAGTTCTTCACCGGTGTTGTCGGCGAGCGCGCTCAGGTCGGGGCTCGAGTTCGGGGTCGAGGGGACGAGCAGCGGCCGATCGTTGACGGTGTCGATCCGTGCGACCTTGCCGTGGTGCGTCATCTGCACGCACAGAGCACTACCGGCCTCGTGGACAGCGTCGGCGAGTGCGGTGAGACCGGGGATGAACCTGTCCTCCGACAGTCCGGGTTCCTTGGTGCTGGCGCAGCCGAGCGGATAGGCGACAGCGCAGCATCCGGTGATGATCAGCCCGGTGCCGCCCTCGGCGCGGGCGACGAAATGGTCGATGTCGCCCTGCTCGATCTCGCCGTCGTCACACAGATTCATGTCCATGGCGGGCAGGACGACCCGATTCCGCAGCGTCACGGGCCCGATGGTGCCGGGGGAAAGGAGATGGGGGAAGGTTCCGGTCGTCACACCAAGACGTTATGCCCGCGGGTTGTGTCCCGCGGCATAGTTCCACTCAGTGGGACCGACCCGCTACCCGCCGTTCCCGTTGCGGCCTTCACCCGGTGTGATCAGTGCGGGTCCCGCAGCGCCGGTGTGCGACAGCGCTTCGAGGAACGAGCGTGCCCACCGGTCGACATCGTGCGTGAGGACCTGACGGCGGAGGGCACGCATCGTCTTGCGTCCGACGTCGCGGGGTTGCTCGATCGCTGCCTGCATCTTGTCCTTGACGTCCTCCAGGTCGTGCGGATTGCACAGGAAGGACTGACGCAGTTCGGCTGCTGCGCCGGTGAATTCGCTGAGCACCAGCGAACCACCGAGATCGCTGCGGCACGCGATGTATTCCTTGGCGACGAGGTTCATCCCGTCGCGCAACGGCGTCACCAGCATTACGTCGGCGGCGACGAAGAAGGCGATGAGTTCCTCGCGGGGCACCGGGCGGTGGATGTAGTGGACCACCGGGCGGCCGACCTCGGCGTACTCACCGTTGATGCGACTGACCATGCGCTCGATCTCACCGCGCATCTGCACATACGACTCGACGCGTTCGCGGCTGGGAGTCGCGAGCTGCACCATGACGGTGCGGGCCGGATCGACCCGTCCCTCGTCGAGGAGTTCGTTGAGGGCGTCGAGCCGGACGTCGATGCCCTTGGTGTAGTCGAGCCGGTCGACCCCGAGCAGGATGTGGTCCGGGTTGCCCAGTTCCTTGCGGATCGCTTTGGCCCGGTCGCGAATCTTCTTGCTACGCGACTGTTCGTCGAGTTCGCCCGACGCGATGGAGATGGGGAAGGCACCGACGCGCACCGAGCGGAATCCGACCTGGACCACACCGAGCTTCGAGCGGACACCGATGTTGCCGCGCGAGGTCTGGTGGCCGGCGAGCCTGCCCGCCAGGTACAGGAAGTTCTGGGCGCCGCCGGGGAGATGGAAGCCGATGAGGTCGGCACCGAGGAGCCCTTCGACGATCTCGGTGCGCCAGGGCATCTGCATGAACAACTCGACCGGCGGGAACGGAATGTGCAGGAAGAACCCGATCGTGAGGTCGGGCCGCAGCATCCGCAGCATCTTCGGCACCAACTGGAGTTGGTAGTCCTGGATCCAGACGGTGGCGTTCGGTGCTGCGGCCTTGGCCGCTTCTTCCGCGAAGCGCCGGTTGACCTCGACGTAGACGTTCCACCATTCGCGCCGGTATTCCGGGCGGACGATGACGTCGTGGTAGAGCGGCCACAGCGTCGCGTTGGAGAACCCCTCGTAGTAGTCGGCGATCTCCTGAGTGCTCAGGGGAACCGAGTACAGCGTGAGGTCGTCCTCGACGATGACGCCGGCGTCGGCGTCGGCCACCCCGGCCCAGCCGACCCACGCTCCGTGGTTGGAACGCAGGATCGGCTCGAGGGCGGTGACGAGACCGCCGGGGCTGCGCTTCCATCGGGTCGTGCCGTCCGGCAGGCGTTCGAGATCCACCGGCAGGCGATTCGCGACGACGACGAAATCGGACGGGGTGATCGACTCGGATTCTTCGGTCGCATCCGCGCCGCCTGCTGTCACGTCGTGTCCTCTCGAGGTGCCGGTCCGATGGATCTCGTCAGTACTTTTCGGCCGGGCCGATGCCCAGCATCGACAGCAGCATGCGGCACTCGTCCGCAGTCTCGGCGTAGGCGGCGACGACGCGCTGTGCCTGTCGGGCGGTCTCGTCGGCGACAGGTTCGAGATCGTCGTCTGCCAGAACGTCGGGCGTGGTGGGGTCCGCGGTCATGTGTTCCTCCCGGGTAGCTGCTCGGCGCGAGCATGCATCTGCCTCGACTCTAGGAGAGTGGGACACCGGGGCGCCACCCGCCGGGTGCTGGATCGATCGTGGCCGGGGCCCTCGCGGTACCGTAGGGCCCGTAACGCCGCGCTCGTCGATCTGTGCGCGTTCGCCCCCCGCAGTCTTCGAGGAAGGTCTCCATGCCCATTGCGACGATCAACGGAATCCCGCTGAACTACCAGGTCAAGGGATCCGGCGACCTCGTAGTTCTCGTCATGGGAACCGGCAGCCCCGGCCGGGTGTGGGACCTGCATCAGGTGCCTGCGCTCGTGAAGGCCGGCTACCGCGTGGCCACGTTCGACAACCGTGGCATTGCGCCGTCGGGGGAGAGCCTGAGTGGGATGACGCTCGACGATCTCGTTGCCGACACCGCGGGCCTGATCGAGTTGCTCGGTGGCCCGGCGCATGTCGTCGGCACGTCGATGGGTGCGCGCGTCGCGCAGGAACTGACCTTGGCGCGTCCGGACCTCGTCCGCAAAGCGGTGTTCCTCGCCGGCCATGCACGGATGGACCGGTTCCAGATGACGCTCACCGAGGGGGAGCGGCAGTTGTACGACAGCGGTGTGGAGTTGCCGCCCAAGTATCAGGCCGCGGTGACCGCGGTGATGAACCTGTCGCCCGCCTCGCTTGCCGACGAGAACACCGCACGCGACTGGCTCGACGTGTTCGAGTTCAGTGGCGGGAAGATGTCGCCCGGCGTGCGGGCCCAGTTGGGCATGGACCGCGAGTTCGATCGCCGTGCCGCCTACCGGGCGATCACGAAGCAGTGCCTCGCGGTGGGATTCGCCGACGACCGCATGATTCCGGCGTATCTGTCGCGGGAAGTGGCGGAAGCGATTCCTGGCGCACGGTACGAGGAGATTCCGGACGCCGGCCACTACGGCTACCTGGAGCGTCCCGAGGTGGTCAACAAGGTGTTGCTGGACTTCTTGGCGGCGTAGCGGCCAGGGCACGTGTTCGGCGAGCGCGGTGGGATCGACTTCGATCCCACCGCGCTCGCGTCCGTCCGGGGAAGGGCGGCAGCCGTGTCCGGAAGATGGTGGGAGTCCGGCGGTTCGGAGTCCCCCATGGACGGTCGACCCTTGGTAGGCTCGCTCAACCAAGGTTAGCCTGAGCTACATTCTCAGAGCTTTGGTCGACGGACCTGGGCTCGCGCCCCCGAGTACGGAAGTTGAGTGATGACCGACCGATCCAGCGCTACCGCAGGTGATTCGGAGAATCCGGACGAACCTCGAGGGGACGTGTTCGACCTCGTCGGAATCGGCTTCGGCCCCGCCAACCTCGCTCTGGCCATCGCCATCGAGGAACACAATGCGGCCGATCCGGCCTCACCGCTGCGTGCCACCTTCTTCGAGCGGAGACCAGACTTCGCGTGGCACCCGGGGATGATCCTCGAGGGCGCGACCATGCAGATCGCCTTTCCCAAGGATCTCGTCACCTTCCGGAACCCCACCAGCAGTTACAGCTTCTTCGCGTACCTGCACGAGCGCGGGCGGCTCGCGGACTTCGTCAACCACCAGACGTTCTTTCCGACCCGGCACGAATTCCAGGATTACCTGCGGTGGGCCGCCGACCGTGTCACCGCGGATGTCCGGTACGGAACCGAGATCACTGCCGTCGAAGCGGTCCGTCACCACAACGGCGCAGCCGATCTGTTCGCGATCCACGCAGCCGACGGCAGCGTGGTCCATGCGCGCAGCGTCGTGGTCGGTGTCGGGCTCCGGGCGCAGATCCCGCGCTGGGCCACCGAATCGGTGCGGTGCTTTCACAACCACCAGTTCCTGTTCCACCTGGACGCGATGCCCGAGCCGGCGCATCAGCGATTCGCCGTGGTCGGGGCAGGACAGAGCGCCGCGGAGGTGGTGCAATACCTGCACGCCCACTACCCGCAGGCCGAAGTCCACAGCATCTTCAACCGGTTCGGCTACAGCCCGGCCGACGACAGCCCGTACGCGAACCGGATCTTCGATCCTTCGGCAGTCGACGAACTCCACGGAGCGTCGCCCGCGGAGCGGGAGCGGGTGCTCACTCTTCATCGCGGCACCAACTACTCCGTCGTGGCCCCGGAACTCATCGAGGCGCTCTACGCCACCGAGTACCGGGAAAGGGTCAGTGGGCGTCGCCGGCTGTTCATGCGCCGCGCCTCCGAAATCGTCTCCACCACGGAAAGCGCCGCGGGCATCGAGATCGACGTCCGGAACAACCTGGACGGCGCCGTCGAGACATTGATGTGCGATGCGGTGGTCCTGGCGACCGGTTTCGAGCCCGCGCCGCTCACTCCGCTCCTCGGCGACCTCGCGCCGGACGGGCCGGTATTGGTGGTCGACCGTGACTACCGGCTGCCGACGCCGGAGGACATCGATGCCGACATCTACCTGCAGGGCGGCACCGAGAAGACACACGGCCTGACCTCGTCGCTGTTGTCGAACGCGGCGGTACGAGCAGGAGAAATCCTGGCTTCCGTCCTCGGTCGCCGGGAACTGAAGATGTCCGGAGCCCTGGGTGTTGTCGGTGAACTTGATAGGATTCCGGACCATCACACCTACGCAACAAGTGAGGCGAGATGAGCACGAACCCATTTGACGACGAGGACGGCCGGTTCTACGTCCTCGTGAACGACGAGGAGCAGTACTCGCTGTGGCCGACCTTCTCCGAGGTTCCGCAGGGGTGGCGGGTGGTATTCGGCGAAGAGTCGCGTGCCGCGTGCGTCGAATACGTCGAGCAGAACTGGACCGATATGCGTCCGAAGAGCCTTCGCGATGCCATGGAAGCCGACGAAAAGGCTCGTCAGGGCTGACCCTTCGTCACGGCTGATACACCGAATACTTCTACATTCTGCGAGAGTCACGCCCGCGCCAACCGAGGCGCAGCGTGGCTCTCGTTGTTTCGGTTGCCGCGGCGTCGACAATTGGGATCGTGTCCGTGATGGGGATCGGGCCGGTCACCGGTGTCGGGGCCGGCCGGATCGCACGCTTCTTCTCCAGCCTGATCCGGGGGATCCGGCGCAACTGCGGGCGGCGCAGCGACCCGACCTTGAAGATGCTTCGCGGGTTGCGGGTGCGACGCGCGAGCCACTCGCCGAGGGTGACTCCGGCCGCGAGTGCGCAGCCGATACCGAATGCCGCGAACAGCGCGGTCATGCCGATGCTCATCTCGTTGCGCAGCATCGCGTACAGACCGCGATACAGGGCGAGACCGGGAAGCAGCGGAGTGATACCCGCGACCGCGACGACCAGCGGCGGGGTGAGGGCACGGCGGGCCATCAGGCCACCCGCGAAGCCGATGACGGTGGCCGCCACCGCCGAGGAAATGATGGGACCGAGCGAGAGCCCGAGCGCCAGCTGATAGCCCAGGCTGCCGGCAGCTCCGGCCAGGGCCGCGACGGTGAGTGCGCGGCGCTCCGCGTAACACGCCAGTGCGTAGAACGCGGCGGCGGCGGCACCGGCCAGGATCTTCGTCGGCAACTGGGTGAGATCCGGCAGTGCCGCGTAACTGATCAACGGCAGTTCGGCGCCGAACACCTCCGCGACGCGCAGGGTGGTCGCGACGCCGGCGATGATGCCGCCCGTCATCATGAGTACTTCGAAGAACCTGGCCGACGCCGTGATCGGGGCTCCGGTGATCGCGTCCTGCACGGAACCCACCAGCGACAGACCGGACAACAGCACGGTGACGCCGGCGGCGATGATCAACCCCGGGGACACTTCGAAGCCGAGTGTTTCCCGTAGCCCGTACAACGTGATCGCCGGGGCGGTCGCGATGATGCCGCCTACGAGGTGCTGGAAGAAGAACGGCAGACCGGCGTGGTTGAGGGCGCGGTTGACCCGGTCGATGACGAACGTCGACGCAAAGGCGACGAGAGCCACCAGGGCGTCGCCCCCGAGGAGCACCGAGATCGCCGCGGCCATCCCCGACCACGCGATCGTCGCGACCCAGCGGTTGTACGGGTGGGCCGCCGAGGTAATCGCGAGCAGTTCCTCGTGGGCTTGCGCCGGGGAGATCGCGTCGCGGCGGATTCGGCGCGTCAACCGGTCGACCGCGGCCAGCCGCGTGAAGTCCATCGAGCGGTAGTGCACGACGCGCATCGTGCTCGCGGGCGGCATCGTCTGCCCGCGATAAGCGGACAGCACGATCGAGTTGTAGGTGACATCGACGTCGCACTGCGCGAGGCCGTAGGTCGCGGCGACGAACCGGACCTGCTCTGCGGTGTCGATCGCGCCCGTGCCGGAGGCGAGCAGAACTTCGCCGACGCGGACCGCGACATCGAGCGCCTCGGCGACCACCGCGTCGTCGGTCAGGTCGATCGGCTGCAGCGGCGTGGGTGCTGCGGTGACCGCGTCGATGGTCGCGCGGCGCGTACCCAGGGTCCGGTCCAGGACATCGCCCAGCAGGCTCACTGACCGCCACCTCCGGTACGGGCGGAGACAGGTGGGGCGGTACGCATGCGTTCCACCGTAACGAAACGGGCGGTGTGCGCCGGAGGTGGGACGACCTATATGATGGGCGGCGTTCGCTGCCTCCTTAGCTCAGCGGTAGAGCACTCGCCTTGTAAGCGAGCGGTCAACGGTTCAATCCCGTTAGGGGGCTCGAGAGTGGGTCGATCTGCAGATAACTGCAGGTCGGCCTATTTTTTTCGACATGACGCCCCGGTGGTCGCGGCAGGGTCGGCCTCGAGGTCGACGAGGCTGCGAGTGCCTGCGCCCGGCGGAAGCGGCCCTTCGATCCGCACCCCGCTTCGACCACGCGCGGTGTGGGATCTCACAGCCCGGTCGGTGCTGCAAGACGACTCCGCCCCCGCCACAGGGGCGGGGGCGGAGCACGGTGGATGAGGGGGCAGGTCAGCGGAGAGCGAGTTTCCGACGCGCCTGGTCTTCGAAGTCGCTGTCGACCATCAGGTCGTAGCGGGCTGCCTCGATGCTCTTGCGGGAGACGAAGTCGCGGCGGCCGCCGGTGCTCCAGTGCGCCGCGAATCCCAGGGTTCCGCCCCACACCGCGCCGAAGGCGGCGCCGGCGAGGAGGATGGCCGCCATGCTGGTGGCCGGGAGGAACAGGGCGAGCAGGAAACCGAACAGCAGGCCCGTCCACACGCCGGCGGCCGCGCCGTTGAGTGCCGCTTTGCCGTTGGTCATCCGGCCTTCGATGCTCTCGACGGTCGTCACTCCCTGACCCACGACGCGCAGGTATTCGACCGGAAAGCCCTCGTCGGAGAGGTGGTCGATGGCCCGCTCGACTGCTTCGTATGTGCGATAGCTCTCGAGAAGGGTCTCCGAATCGGTGGCATAGCCCGTCGTCGGTGCGTAGATCTCAGTCATACGTTCCTCCTCGATGTGAATGTAACGATACGTATAGCGTAGCGTAGCGTTTCGTAGCGTTTGATTCGGGTCTTCTTTTCGGAGACACTCAGGATCATGCGGGGCATACTCGCCTGAAAAGGAGTGACATGGTGGTCGATACCGACGCAGATCCGGTGTCCGAATCGCCGCGACGCCCCGGCAAGGCACGCGCGGGAACGGATGCGCGGATCATGCGGGCGGCGCTGGAGATCCTGCGTGTGCACGGCCCCCACCGCGTCACCGTGGAGGCGGTCGCCGCCCTGTCCGGTGTAGCGAAGACGACGATCTACCGGCGCTACGCCAACCGCGAGGAGATCCTCGACGCAGCGTTGGACTCGCAGGCGATCACGCCGTGTGTGCCGGACGGTCTGTGTGTCTACGACCGGATGAAGTGGACGCTGGAACAGGTCCGGCGCGCGTTGGCGAGTGATATGGGCATGGGCAGCGTGGGTGCGGTACTCATCGACGAGGATCCGGATTTCACAGAATCGTTCCGGGAGATCATCAATGCCCGCAGCGACGTGGTGGCCGGTGTGCTTCGCGCCGCTGTCGACGCCGGTGCGGTCCGCGCCGACCTCGACATCGACACGGCGGTGTCCATGCTCGTCGGTTCGTATCTCGGTGCGTACCTCCGTCACGGCGAGGTGAGCGAGTCGTGGGCCGACGGTGTCGTCCACGCCATGTGCCCGGAACTCGAACCGGACGCGCACGAGCACTGAGTCGCTCGGCGGACACGCCGTCCGTAGGGTCGAGAGGGTGACAGACGTTCAGGGCTGTGTGGTTGCCGTCGTCGGATCCTTGAATCTGGATCTGACCGCCACGGTTGCGCGGGCGCCCGACGAAGGCGAAACCGTACTCGGCCGACGCCTCGACACCTATCCGGGCGGCAAGGGCGCGAACCAGGCCATCGGCGCCGCACGGATCGCTCCTACCGCCGTCGTCGGCGCCGTGGGATCCGACAGTGCCGCCACTGCGCTGCGTTCCGCGCAGACGGCCGCGGGCGTGAACACCGACCACCTGCTCAGCGTCCAGGTGCCCACCGGGCGTGCGATCGTCGTCGTGACCGACGACGGCCGGAATCGGATCATCGTGATACCCGGAGCGAACTCGAAGGTGTCGGCCACCGACGTCACCGCGGCGCTCGACACGCTGGACCCTGCGGTCGTACTCACCCAACTCGAACTGCTGCCCGCCGCGACGGCGGCGGCCGCAGAGTGGGCGCGTGCCCGTCACCGGCGGTTCGTTCTCAACCCCAGCCCGGTTGCCCCGCTCGGCGAGGACGTCCTCGCCGACGCCGATCCGCTCGTCGTGAACGAGAGCGAAGCGCTCTACTACGCGGATGCCTCCGCGGGCGACGACCCGGACGAGATCGTCGCCAGGCTCCTCGAACGCGTCCGGACCGTGGTGATCACCCGGGGTGCGGACGACGTGGTGGTCGCCACCGAGGACTACGTCGAACGCATCGCGGTTCCGAGGGTGCGTGCGGTGGACACGACCGGTGCGGGCGACCACTTCGCGGGAACCCTGGCCGCGCTGCTCGGTACGGGCCACGACCTTTTTGCCGCAGCACACGAGGCCGCGAGGGCCGCGGCGATCCTCGTCGCATCGCACCGTGCCCAGCGCTGACCGGCCGACACGCCGGAGCGTGTCACGTGGGCGGCATCAATTCGCCCTTGCTGCCGCGTAGCCATCGTCCGGGCAGCCTGCCCGCGAGGTCGCCGAGCGGACCGACCGCGCCGCGCAGCAACTCGACGGTTTCCTGAAGCATGTCGACGCTCGCGTTCATCTTGATGATTCCCGGCGTCAACTCCGCGAGGGTGGCGGAGAGCGAGACGATCTGATCGAGGGGGCCACCCCGGGCGAGCAGCCGGTCGAGGGCACCCTGCTCGGCCAGCAACACCTCGAGTGCGCCGCCCTCCGCCAACGCCCGCTCGACGACACCGCCCGGCCGGGTCGCGACGTCGACGATCCCGCCCGGCGACGTCAGCCGCTCCACGGCTCCGTCCTGCGCCAGCAGTCGTTCGAGAGGCCCGTCGGACGCCGTCAGCCGATCGAGCAACCCGCCGTCCGAGAGCAAACGGTCGAGAGCGCCGTCGTCGGCGAGGACCCGGTCCAGCGGCCCGCCGGGAGCGGTCAGGCGATCGAGCGCTCCGCCTGGCACCAGCAACCGGTCGAGTAGTCCGCCCGGAGCGGTCAGGCGGTCGACGGGCCCGCCCGGTTCCAGCAGACGATCGAGCGGTCCGCCGGGACGCAGCGCCTGGCCGAGTGCGCGATCTTCCGAGGTCAGCGTCGAAATCTGCTGTAACAATCCGCGCGAACTCCGGGCCGCGGGCAGACCGACGGCGCCGAGTGCCGAATATGTCTGCGGCGACACCGCGATACGGACCGTACCGACGACAACTTCGGTGATTCCGAGCGCCGTATCGGCCACGGACATACCGACCCGGAGCGGGAGTGCCAAAGCGGAACCGAGGCTCATGGGGTCACTGTAACCGCACGGCCGTTATGCGCCAGGGACCTCGCGCAGCGGTCAATGCACGAGTTTCAAGCCCACGACACAGGCCACGATCCCGCCGATCAACAGCAGCTTGACGAGCGTTGCGGACTCGGTGCCGGTCACCATCGCGTAGCCGACGGTCAGAGCGGCGCCGATACCTACCCACACCGCATAGGAGGTGCCCACCGGAAGCGTGCGCATCGCGTAAGCGAGGCCCGCCATGCTCGCGACCACCGTGACGCCGAAGATCACCGTCGGCCAGAGCTTGGTGAAGCCGTCGGATTTCCCGAGAGCGGTCGCCCAGACCGCTTCGAGAACACCGGAGAGGACGAGAACGATCCAGGCCATGACGCAACGCTCCTACACCGTCTTGTCGCTCGCCGGGTACGGTGCGCTCGTCCGGGGGAAACCGGTGACAGCCCCTACCGGCAGATTATGAAGACTCGAGGCGGGAGGCAAGCCGTCACCGCCGGATGTGACGCGTCGGACCACGAACGGCGTCAGGACGCGACGAGCATCTCCGACTCCTCGACCACCGCGGTGCATGCGCATCCGCCGACGAGGTCGGTGCATTCGGCGACCAGCGCATGCCGGACGATCGAGAGGTCCACGCAGGTGTCGTCGGTGCACTCGACTTCCACCGCCGAGTGCAGGATCAACGACCCGTGGCAATGGTCGATTCGGCTGTCGCACTCCCTACACGTCATAGTCCTTTGATAGCACTCGCCACGGACAGGTCGTTCGAGGCGGGTCCCCTGGCGTGTTGCGCGTCGCAGCCGGCAACTTCCCAGCAAGCGCCGCCCGGCCGGGCGCTGTGACCGGGCCGAGTGCCCATACGATCTTGGAACCCGGACCGTTCAGCAAGCAGCGGAGGCATCTCATGGGAATCACGGACTCGGTGACGCGCGCGGTCCACAACGCGTGGTCGTTGTTCGTCGCAGACGGAGTCGCGGCACCTCACCGGACGCCCTCGGTTGTCGTCGGGCAGGGACCGCACCGGACGTTGCGCCGGTTCGGCGCCGAGGACGACGGCGGTGATCCGGTCCTCCTCGTGACGCCGCTCGCTGCGTCGCCCGCGTGCTTCGACCTGATGCCGGACCAGAGTCTGGTGCAGTATCTCGCCGGCCTCGGCCCCAGCGTCTTCGTCGTGGAATACGGCGAGATGAGCGCCGAGGACCGCGACCTGGGACTCGACTACTGGATCGACGACATCGTGCCCGACGCGATCCACCGGGTATCCGAACTGTGCGGCGGCCGCGACGTGGACGTCGTCGCCTGGAGTATCGCCGGAGCCATGGCACTGCTCACCTCCGCCGCGCATCCCGATCTGCCGGTGCGGTCCATCACCGCCTTCGGAAGTCCGCTCGACTTCTCGAAGATTCCCGTGATGGCGCCGCTGCGGCTGGCCGGGAAGATCTGCGCGGAGCCCGCGATCGACGTTCTCGACGCGGTGTTCGGCGGCGTTCCGGCTCCGCTGGTCCAGGCCGCGTACCGCATCACCGCGCTCGACCGGGAACTGACGCGGCCGTGGTTCATCGCCTCCAACATCACCGATGCGGACAAGCTGGGGCGAATGGAATTCGTGGATCGGTTCCAGGAGCAGATCTACGGCTATGCGGGCCGCGCGTTCCGTCAGCTCGCCCGGATCACGGTCGCCAACGACCTGTCGTCCGGGGCGCTCCACCTCGGCGAGCGGATCGTCGACCTGGCCGACGTCACGGTTCCGGTGCTCGCCTTCGCCGGGACAGAGGACATCCTCGCGCCGACCGCGGCCGTCGAACCGGTTACCCGGTTGCTGCCGAACGCACGGGTGCGGTTCGTGCAGGTACCGGGCACGCACCTGGGGATGCTCACCGGTGCCCGTGCGCGCACCACGTCGTGGGCAGAACTCGCCGCGTTCCTCGAGAACCCGCACGGCGACGTTCCGTCACCCGGCGACACCGCGCCGGCCGATGCGGCAGACGCAGCACCGGCCGACGCATAGCCGGTATCAGCCCACCGGTTCGGTCTCAGGCTCCCGCCGCGCGAGGTCCGCGGACTGCGGCTGCTCGGGCACGGGTTCGACCGTCGTGGCGGGCCGTCGGACGAAGAACGCCCCCACCACTGCGATCAGTGAGATCGCCGCACCCCAGACGAGTGCGCCGTGGACACCGTCGCCCAGTGCGGCCACGGGATCGGCGCCGCTCTCGGCACCCGCGACCGTCGTGCGCGTCATCACGGTGATGAACAGTGCGGTCCCGGCAGCGCCGGCGACCTGCTGCATGGTGCTCACAATGGCGCTGCCGTGCGAGTACATCCGCTGGGGGAGCGCACCCAGCGCGGAGGTCAGGAGCGGCGAGAACATCATCGCGAGCCCGATGTTGAGCACGACGTGCCAGGCGATGACGGTGCCGACCGTCGTCTCGGTGCCGAACGACGTCATTCCCCACAGTGCGATGCTCGCGACGACGGCGCCGGGCGCGACGAGCGGGCGCGGCCCGAAGCGGTCGAACAGGCGCCCGACCACGTAACCGAGCACGCCCATGGCCAGACCGCCGGGCAGCAACATCAGGCCGGTCGCCAGGGTGGACTGCCCGAGAACGTTCTGCAGGTAGATGGGCAGCAGGATCAGGGTTCCGAAGAGCGACATCATGCTGATCGACACGAGCACGACCGCGAGGGCGAACGACGGCGTACGGAAGGCGCGCAGGTCCAGCAGCGCATTGTCCCCGAGCCTGATCTGGCGGACCACGAAGATCACCAGCGCCGTGATGCCGACCGCCAACGGAAGCCACGGAGGAAGGAGGGGGTCGCCTTCGGCGGCTTCACCGATGCTGCTCAGGCCGAAAACGAGACCGCTGAACGCGAATGCCGACAGCGCTACCGAAAACGCGTCGAGCGGGATCGCGCGCGGCTCGGTCACGTTCCGGATCCACTTGACGCCGAGTGCCGTGGCAATCGCCGCGATGGGAAGGACCAGCCAGAACATCCAGCGCCACGTCAACTGGTCGAGTACGACACCGCCGATCGTCGGGCCCGTCGCGGGGGCGACGGCGATCACGATCGAAATGACGCCCATCATGCGGCCACGCCGCTCGGCGGGCACCACGTTGAGCACCGTCGTGAACAACAGCGGCAACATCAGGGCCGTACCCACGGCCTGAACCACGCGGCCCAGAACCAGAATCCAGAACACCGGCGCCACGGACGCGATGAAGGTGCCGAGCAGGAAGCTGGACATCGCCACGGCGTACACGGTCCGCAGAGCCAGGCGCGTCATGAGGTATCCGGAGACCGGGATGACCACCGCCATCGTGAGCATGAACGCGGTGGTGAGCCACTGCGCGGTTGCCGCTCCCACGTCGAACTCGATCATGAGCTTGGGAAGAGCGACGCTCATGATCGTCTCGTTCAGGATGACCACGAAGGCCGCGCCGACGAGTACGGCGATCAGACGGCCGGCTCCCGGGGGAAGGGAGCCGGCCGGACGTTCTGGAGAGTGTGGCGGGTGGGAAGACATGTGAGTCTCAACCCACGGGAGGGGAAACTTGTTCCGGGCGTCCCGTCAGGCGGGAACGTTGTCGCCGTGGCCCATCTCCCGGAGCGCCGCACGGATCTTCTCCTGTGCCCGATCGAGGGACTCCGCGGAAGGATCCTTCTCAGCCTTCGCGAAGTCGAAGTCGTCGAGCGAGTGGGCGGGGAACACGTGAAGGTGCAGGTGCGGCACCTCGAGGCCCGCGATCACCAGACCGGTTCGCGGCGTGTCGTACGCGGCGGACACCGCCCGGCCGACGATCCGTGCGACACCGTTGATCTTCGCCCACAGCTCATCGTCGACACTCTGCCAATGGTCGACTTCCTGCCGGGGCACGACGAGCACATGCCCTTCGGTGAGCGGGTTGATGGTCAGGAAGGACACGACGTCGTCGTCCTGCCAGACGAACCTGCCCGGAAGTTCCCCGGAGATGATCATGCTGAACACGGAAGCCATAGGGCGAGGATAGGCGGATCAGAGACGCTCGGCGACATCTGCGGCGGCCAGGGCGAGCACCAGCAGCGGCACCACTTTTTCCGGTGCGATGCGATAGCGGCTGCGTGTTTCCTGTTCGACGATCCGCGCCGCCGACAAGGCCCGCAGGTGATGGTAGAGCCGCCCCGCGGAGGACAACTCGGTCGCGTCCTGGAGTTCGGCGGCGGTGGCGGGACCCCGGAGCAAGGTCCGGACGATGGCGAGGCGTGCAGAACTGCCGAGTGCGTCGAGGACTGTTGCCACTGTCGCCGGATCCAGCGACAGAACCGCACCGGCGTCGTATTCGATGGACCACTGGATGTTCCCGTTCAGCGCGACTGTGCCGCTGTATGCGACCCGGCCGGAGGCGTCCGGTGCGGGCGTGTCGCTCGCTGTTCGGGTACCGGCCGGGGTCGCTCCGGCCTCCAGGTCGTGCACCCGCCGTTCGAGGTCGGTGAGCCGGGCCTCGTATGCGTCGTTCACATCGCGCAGCGTATCCGCTCCGCGGTTGCGGGGTCGTTCGCTGCGGCAGCCAAGAGTTGCTGGTGGGGTAGCGACTCGAGGGCGCTCGTGTACTCGCTCTCCGACATCCCCGCGCTCAGGAGCACTGCCGTCGCGATACTCCCGTCCTCCCGGCGGAAGGTCATGGCTTCGGTGAGCACGCCCGGTAAGCTCCCGCCCTTGAATCCCACGCCTGCGAATCCCTCGGGTGCGGGCTGCCATTCGAGGTGCTCGCGAGCGATGTCGGCGCCCGGTCCGAACGATCCGTCGGCGATGGCTCGGTGAAGTCGGGCGAGGTCCGCAGCCGACCCGGCATTCCCGAAACGCTGGATGCGGTCGACGTCGGCGAACACGTCGTCGCCCAGTTGTGCGGCGCTCATGATCTCGTCTCGAAAGCGAGGATCGTCGGCGTAACGGCGGGCGGCAGGCCACACCGCGGCTTCGTCCAGCGAGGAATCGAAGAGTGCCAATGTGGTGCCGAGCATCGTCGGTGGCCGGAAGTCCGACCAGCCACCTCGCGCTGCTGCTGCGGTGAGGGCGTCGTCGCCCAGCCTGTCGCGGAGGTAGTCGGGCACCGCGTTGTCGCTTTCGCGAACCATGGCTGTGACCATCTCGTCCAGCGTGACCACCGCAGCCGGACCGGTGGCGTCGAGCCGTTCCAGAGCAGCGGGGTGTGCGTTGCCGTCGGTATTCGGTAGGTACCAGCGCTCCCACTCGGTGACCGGAACCCGCTCGAGGGGGTCGAGCCGGCCTTCGGCGACGGCCTGCGCGTACGCAGCCAGATGCACCACCTTGACCGCGGAGGCGAGTGGGTGCGGTTCGTCGCTGCGGTGGTCGAGGACGGTGCCCTTGCCGTCGTCCAGTGCGATCGCAACCGTGTCGGTGTTTTCGGCGACGTAGCCGATCCATCCTTCCGCCGTTGTGACGTCGGCCTCGGGCACGGCCTCGCAGTCGGCGGCGCGGGGGACAGGGGCTGCGCCCGCGGAATCGGGCTCCGCGGCAGCACCGGCACAGCCGGTCAGGGTCAGTGCCACGGCTATGGCAACGCACGGGATCGACCTACTCGCCATGGGAACTCCTCTTTGTCCTGTCGCTACTCGGTGAGTGGACGCTACTACAAGATTCCGGAATTCCGGAAGTCCGAATATTTGGATCGAGCGACCACGAACCGGCCCGATGCCGCGACCGTCGTATCGTCAGCACCATGGAGGCCCCCGAATCCGTGCGCTCGGCACCGCTGCGGGAGCTCGTGGACGAACTCGTCACCTATGTGCTCGCGGGACTACCGGCGGACCGGCGCACCGTGGTGGGCCTGTGCGGCCCCCCGGGCGCGGGAAAGAGTCGCGCGGCCTGGTTGCTCATGAAGGCCCTGCGACGTGCGGGGATCGCCGCCGGGCAGGTACCGATGGACGGATTCCACCTGTCGAACCGGCAACTCGAAGCCCGGGGCGCACGCTCGAGAAAAGGAGCACCCGACACCTTCGACGTCGCGGGCTTCCGGAACATCCTCGAGCGGATCAGAGCCCGGGGCGACGACACGATCTACGCACCGGATTTCTCCCGGCCGCTCGACGAGCCGATCGCCGCGGTTCATGCCGTGGCCCCGGACGCCCGTGTGGTGATCACGGAGGGGAACTACCTGCTGTTCGAGGAGGACGGCTGGGCCGAGATCCGCCCGCTGCTCGACCTCGTGATCTACCTCGACGTCCCCGATCGCACGCTCACCCGCCGTCTCGTGCACCGGCACCGCACCCACGGCCGGGCCGACGACCAAGCCCGCGATTGGGTGCACACCGTCGACCTTCCCAACGCTGCGGCCGTCGCCCGGACCCGCTGCCGCGCCGATCTGGTGTGGAAACCGGTCCCGTAGTCTGTCGTGCGTGCGCGTACTCGTTATCGGCTCCGGTGCCCGTGAACATGCTCTCGTCCTGGCCCTGAGCCGTGACCCCGCGGTGACCGCGGTGATGGTCGCCCCCGGCAACGCCGGGATCGCCACGATCGCCGAGCAGTTCCCGGTGGACGCGGCCTCCGCCGACGAGGTGGTGGCACTGGCAACCGCGCAGAAGGCCGATCTCGTCGTCATCGGCCCCGAGGTCCCGCTCGTGCTCGGTGTTGCCGACGCCGTCCGCGCGGCGGGCATTCCCTGCTTCGGTCCGTCCGCCGACGCCGCGCGCATCGAAGGGTCCAAGGCGTTCGCCAAGGATGTGATGGCCGCTGCCGGAGTGCGCACCGCCCGCAGCGAGGTCGTCGACACACCGGCACAGATCGACGAGGCCCTCGACCGGTTCGGGCCCACCTGGGTCGTCAAGGACGACGGTCTCGCGGCCGGCAAGGGGGTCGTGGTGACCGCCGACCGCGACGCTGCCCGCGACCACGCCGCGGAGATCATCGAGAACGGCCATCCGGTCCTGCTCGAGTCGTTCCTCGACGGTCCCGAGGTCTCGCTCTTCTGCCTGGTGGACGGCGAGACCGTCGTACCGCTGCTCCCCGCGCAGGACCACAAGCGGGTGGGCGACGGCGACACCGGCCCCAACACCGGCGGGATGGGTGCCTACACCCCGCTTCCGTGGCTGCCGGAAGGCAGCGTCGAGCGCATCGTCGACGAGGTCGTGAAACCCGTTGCGGCCGAAATGGTCCGGCGGGGCTGCGGGTTCTCCGGGCTGCTGTACGCGGGTCTGGCAATGGGTGCGGACGGGCCGGCCGTCGTCGAATTCAACTGCCGGTTCGGAGACCCCGAGACACAGGCCGTGCTCGCGCTGCTCGAGTCGCCGCTCGGCGGTGTGCTGCACGCGGTCGCGACCGGCACGCTGGAGAGTCTGCCTCCGTTGCAGTGGCGCGACGGAGCCGCGGTGACGGTCGTGCTCGCGGCCGAGTACTACCCGTCGACCCCGCGTACGGGCGACGTGATCACCGGTGCGGAAGGCCCCAACGTGCTCCACGCCGGAACGAAGCGCGGGCCGCACGGCGAGTTGCTCTCGTCCGGTGGCCGCGTGCTCAGCGTGGTCGGTGTGGGCGACGACCTGGCTGCCGCCCGTGCCGACGCCTACGCGACGCTCGACGGAATCAAGCTCCCGGGCGGGCATTTCCGCCGCGACATCGGTCTCGCCGCGGTGGAGGGCCGCATCGCGCTGTAACCGACGGGCCGGCCGGGTAAATCTTGCGCCTGCCAGGTGCATGTTGCACACTCTGTGCATCTTCTGACGTGCCAGGGGTGAAAGCATGGTTTCGTGGAAACGAACACTCACGCAGGATCCGACACCGTTGGGGCACCACAATGTCGTGAGGTACCCGCTTCCCGACGACATCGTCGTCGAGCGTGATCTTCCGATCTCGACAGCCGACGGCACACTCCTCCGCGCCGACGTATACCGGCCGCGAGATGCGGCCGACGAGCAGTGGCCCGCGCTCGTCGCCGTCACCCCGTACGGCAAGAACGCCGGCGTCGACGACTACCCGATCGATTTCGCAGCGCTCGCGGCATCCGGCACATTCGTCGGCGACCTCGAACTGAGTGAGGCGACGTCGTTCGAAGCCCCCGACCCCGCGTATTGGGTGCCGCGCGGATACACCGTCGTGGTCGCGGACATGCGCGGCTGTTTCGCCAGCGACGGTCGTCCCAGATTGCTGCTCGGCCGTGCCGCCGCAGACGCCGCGGCCGTGATCGAGTGGACTGCGGAACAGTCCTGGTGTACCGGCAAAGTGGGTCTCGCCGGCGCGTCGTACCTCGCCACGCTGCAGTGGTACACCGCTGCACTCGCGCCGCCGCACCTCGCGGCGATCGCACCGTGGGAGGGCATCACCGATCCCTGCCGCGACACGCTCACCCATGGCGGAATCCCCGAGACCCGCTACAGCGAGTTCTGGTACCGCGCGATGCATACCGGATCCAAACCGGCGTCGGCGTCCTTGCGCCGCCTCACCCCGTGGCTTCTGCGGCGGTTTCCCGACAGGTTCCGGCACGTCGCCGCACCGCCCAAACTCGAAGACGTCACCGTGCCCGCGCTCGTGGGGGCGTCGTGGTCCGATCAGGGTCCCCGCAATCGCGGGTCGGTCGAGGGATACACCCGTATCGGATCGGCCGACAAGTGGCTCTACACCCACGGACGCAAGATGTGGCAGACCTACTACAGCCCCGAGGCGCTCGACGTTCAGCGCCGGTTCTTCGACCGCTTCCTCAAAGAGGAGGACAACGGGTTCGACACAGTGCCGCGCGTGCGTCTCGAAACCAGGCACGACCTGCGCACCTACTCGGAGAGATTCGAGCAGGACTGGCCCATCCCCGACACGCGATACGTGCCGCTGTATCTCGACCACGGCACGAGTTCGCTCGAGCCCACGGTGCCCGACGAACCGCAGTCCCGGCGCACCTTCCCCGTCGCGGGTGACGAACTCACCTTCACCACCACCTTCACCGAAGACACCGAGATCACCGGGCACACCGCCCTGCGGTTGTGGGTCCAGGCGAAGGACGCCAACGACATGGATCTGTTCGTCGGCCTGAAGAAACTCGACTCGTCCGGAGAGGACGTGTGGTTCGAAGGGCACGGCGGCTACGAGAAAGGCTTCGTCGCACACGGCTGGATCCGTGTATCGCATCGCGCGCTCGATCCCGAGGCGTCGACCGCGTACCGGCCGGTCCTGGATTACACCAAGTACTGGCCGCTGCTGCCCGGCCAACTCGTGCCCGTCGACATCGAGATCATGCCGCACAGCACCTTCTTCGAGGCGGGTTCGACGCTCGTGCTCGTCGTCACCGGCCACGACCTCGACGACAATCCCGCGGTCGGGCACGACCGCACCGTCAACAAGGGTTTCCACATCGTCCACGCCGGTGGCGACTTCGATTCGCATCTGCTTCTTCCCGTGGTTCCGGCTCGCCCGCCCGCCGCGCTCGAGGGCGCCGCCGGTGGCGGGAACGAAGGGGACGCAGAGCAGTGCGGCGAGACACCGGGGCTCCCGAACCGGGCCGCGCGGTTCGTCGCCCCGGATGAAATGCCGATCGCGTGGTCGGTCGTCGGGCGGCAACGGGTCGGCCTCTAGGGGGCTGGTCGGGCGTACTAACGTCGAGGATGTGCGCACCGAATCGCAACGCTCCGGTATCGAGACCTTCCACGTCATGGACGTGTGGAAGGCGGCAGCCGAACGGCAGCGCTCCCACGGCGACGTCCTGAGCCTGGCGGCGGGCCAGCCCTCGACTCCCGCGCCCGCGCCCGTGCTCCGCGCGGCCGGACTGGCCATCGATGCGGAACTGCTCGGTTACACCGAAACTTTCGGGATTCTTCCGCTCCGCGAAGCAATCGCCGCGTACCACCACGACCGCTACGGAATCGATGTCGACGCGGACGACGTGGTCGTCACCACGGGATCGTCGGGCGCGTTCACACTGCTGTTTCTCGCTGCTTTCGACCCGGGCGACACGGTGGTGGTCGCACGACCCGGATATCCCGCCTACCGCAACACTCTCGCAGCGCTCGGATGCACTGTCGTCGAACTGGACTGTGGCCCGGAGACGCGGTACCAGCCGACGGTGGCGATGCTCGAGGCACTCGACTCTCCGCCGGCCGGTCTGATCGTCGCGAGTCCCGCCAATCCGACGGGCACCATGATCGAACCCGCCGAACTCGCAGCGCTCGCCCGCTGGTGCGACGAGCACGACGCGCTGCTCGTCTCCGACGAGATCTATCACGGCATCGAATTCGGGACGCACGGCTCGCCCGCGACATCGACGGCCTGGGCGACCTCCCGGGACTCCGTGGTGGTCGGTTCGGTGTCGAAATACTTCTCGATGACGGGATGGCGCCTCGGCTGGATGCTGGCACCCGAATCGCTGCGTCCCGCGCTGCAACGGCTCGGATCGAACATGACCGTGTGCCCTCCGTCGATCGCGCAGTTCGCCGCGATCGAGGCGTTCGGCACCGAGGCACGGACCGAACTCGACGGCCACGTGGAGCGCTACGCGGTGAACCGCGAGTTGCTGCTCGACGGACTGCCCGATCTCGGTATCACCGAACTCGCCCCTGCGGACGGTGCGTTCTACGTCTACGCCGACATCCGGCACCTGCTGCTCTCCGGGGAGACGTCCACGGCCTGGTGCGCGCGCCTGCTGCACGACACCGGTCTCGCGCTCGCACCCGGCGTCGATTTCGACACCGTGCGCGGCGACGGCACCGTGCGGTTGTCCTTCGCGGGTGCCACCGCGGATGTCACCGCCGCACTCGACCGGCTCGCGGGATGGCTTCCGCTGCTGTGACCTGCGGTCCGGCCGGTGTCCTAGCCGCCGTCCGCGACGATGCGGGCCAGGTTGCGTTCGGCGAGGGCAGCGATCGTCAACGACGGGTTCACCGTGCCCGTGCTACCGGGTATCAGGGCACCGTCCACGACGTACAGGCCGGGATGACCGTGCACGCGCCCGTAACCGTCGGTGGCGTCGCCCAGGACCGCCCCGCCGAGCGGATGAGCCGTGAACGACGCGTTGACGTCCTCCGCCATCGGCGGGGCGCCCGGGACGGTGCCACCGGCCGCGGCCATCGCGTTGTGCACCGTGCGCAGCGCGTCGACACTCGCGAGTTCACCGCCGGCAGGCCAATCGACGATCGTGCGGCCGGTGGCGGCGTCGTAGACCATCTCCGCGCGAGTGGGGTCGAGCGTCATCCCGAGCGAGGCCAGCATCCCCACGTCCTTGGCGGTGCCCGCGACGAACCAGTTCTCGAGGCTCAGCGGCAGACCCGACTCGTCGACGATCCGCGATGCGGACGGTGCGCCCTGGTCACCACCGAACCCGTCCGTCAGGGCCAGGGAACGCACCAGCACCGCGTCCCCGTTGGTGCCCCAGCCCCGGCCGACGTGCTCGTTCAGGCGCGGCAGCGACCCGGTGTGGCGTGCCTCGACCAGCAACTCGGTCGTGCCGATCGACCCGGCGCCGAGCACCAGGCGGTCGCACGTGAGGGTCGTGGTGTTCAGGACCGCGCCGGTCGGGTCGACGGCCTGCACCTCGACCCGGTACCGGCCGTCGGGCTCCTGGCCGACCGCGAGCACCCGGTGTCCGTGACACACGAGGGCGCGTCCCGTCGCCTCCGCTGCCGGAATGTAGTTCTGCGTCAGGTCGAACTTGGCCCCGTTGGAGTTGCCGAGGTTGCTCTCGCCGGCGACGGCCGAGCGGCGTACCGAGCCGGCCAATTCGGCGCGGATCACGTCCCAGTCCCAGATTCCGTCGATCCGGTGCGGCGAGTATCCCGCGGCCCGCGCGTCGTCGTCCCAGCGGCGGGAGTGCGTGAACTCCGGAGCGTGATAGATGTCGTCGGGCATGGCGTCGAGGCGCAGCATCGACCGGACCTTGGGATACCAGGTCTTGGCCATGTCGTCGTAGCTCAGTGAGTTGCCGAAGACGTGCTCGAAGAAGCGCTGTTCGGGTGCGATCATCACGCCGGAGAACACGATCGACCCGCCGCCGACGGCAGCGCCACGCCACACCGACATGTGCGGATAGTCGACGACATCGAGGACTCCGGCGAAATCGTCGCAGTGCACCGGGATTCCGGTCGGGCCGGTGAAATGTGTGCGGTGGTAGTAACCGCGACCGTCGGCGAGCAGATCGGACGTGAACACCTCGCGCCACGGATCGCGCGGCCAGCGCATCCCGCGCTCGAGGACGGTGACGCGGCTGCCGGCTTCCGCGAGCCTGAGCGCGGCGACACTCGCACCGAACCCCGAACCGACGACGATCACCTCGGAATGCTGCGGAGGCACCGGCGACGGCGCGAACAGTTCGGGAAGGGTGTTCCGATAGGTGTCGAGCCCGACGGGCAACGCCGACGCGACCCGGACCGGGCCGCCCGGCACTCCGAGGGCGGCAACGGCGGCACCCAGTGCGGAGGCCTGAAGCAAGCGGCGACGTCTCATCCCGGTACGGCTCCGATCGTTCGTGAAAAAGGCGAAGCGGGCCGCGCAGTCCGGGCCCCCATCTGACGACTGCGGCGCAATCGTACCGGGTGGTATCAACTGGCGTTTTCCCCTGGTGAGCGCGGCAGGCTGTCACGATGTGACTGTGACTATCGCAGCCACACCGAAAGGGGAACGGCGCCGTCAGGCGCTGGTCGAGGCTGCTGCCGATCTGATTCTCGAGGAGGGAATCGGCGCGGTACGCCACCGCGCCGTCGCTACGCGGGCGGGCTTGCCACTCGCTTCGACCACGTACTACTTCGACTCCCTCGAACACCTCGTCCTGTGCGCCATGCAGCACAACGGCGCGCGGGACGTCGAAATGATGCGCGCGCGTGTCCGCGACGTTCCGGCGTGCCCCCGCAGCCTCGAGAAAACCGCCGACCTCGTTCTCGACCTGCTCGTCGGGAAAGCGGTGTCCGACGACGACCGCGACCGGCTCGTCGCCCGCGTCGAAGGCTGCGTGGCCACGGTGCGCCATCCGGAACTGCGTGAAGCGCAGGTGGGCATCCGGGAGCAGGTCGACGAGGTGCTGACCGACCTGCTCGAACGGTGCGGTCGCGCGGTCCGGGTACCGCAGTTGCACACCCTCGTGGTGGTGGTCGACGGGGCGGTGTTGTGCGGGCTCGGCGACCTCGATCCCGACCCGCGCGCCCTGGCGAGGACGATTCTCCTCGATGTCATGCACACGGTCGCGCCGCCTGCCGAACCATGAGTCCGGGCACGGAACGTAAACTGGCCACTCGTGAGCCACATCCCGAACGTCCTTGCCACTCGCTACGCCAGCCCCGAACTGCGGGAGTTGTGGTCACCGGAGCACAAGATCGTGCTCGAACGGCAGCTGTGGATCGCAGTGCTGCGTGCGCAGGCGGAACTCGGGATCGATGTGCCGGCCGAGGCGATCGCCGATTACGAACGGGTCGTCGACCAGGTCGACCTCGCGTCCATCGCCGACCGCGAGCGCGTCACGCGCCACGACGTGAAGGCCCGTATCGAGGAGTTCAACGCCCTCGCCGGCCACGAGCATGTCCACAAGGGCATGACGAGCCGCGACCTCACCGAGAACGTCGAGCAGCTGCAGATCCTGCGGTCACTGGAGCACGTCCATGCGCACGGTGTCGCGGTGGCCGCGCGACTCGCCGAACGGGCCGCGGAGTACTCGTCGTACGTGATGGCGGGCCGGTCGCACAACGTGGCCGCGCAGGCCACGACGCTCGGTAAGCGCTTCGCTTCGGCGGCCGACGAACTGCTGCTCGCGCTGCAGCGGGTCCGCGAGTTGATCGAGCGGTACCCGCTCCGCGGTATCAAGGGACCGATGGGCACCGCGCAGGACATGCTGGACCTGCTCGGTGGGGATGCCGCGAAGCTCGCGCAGCTCGAGGAGAAGATCGCGCAGCACCTCGGGTTCTCCCACGTGTTCACCAGCGTCGGGCAGGTCTACCCGCGCTCGCTCGACCACGACGTCCTCTCGGCCCTCGTGCAGGTCGGTGCCGCGCCGTCGTCTCTCGCGCACACCATCCGGCTGATGGCCGGGCACGAACTGGTGACCGAAGGTTTCCAGCCCGGCCAGGTCGGGTCGTCCGCGATGCCCCACAAGATGAACACCCGGTCGTGCGAGCGGGTCAACGGGCTGCAGGTCGTGCTGCGCGGGTACGCGTCGATGGCCGCCGAACTCGCCGGTGCGCAGTGGAACGAAGGCGACGTGTTCTGCTCCGTGGTGCGGCGCGTCGCGCTGCCCGACGCGTTCTTCGCGATCGACGGCCAGGTCGAGACCTTCCTGACCGTGCTCTCCGAATTCGGCGCCTATCCCGCCGTGATCGACAAGGAACTCGTCCGCTATCTGCCGTTCCTGGCGACCACCAAGGTGCTCATGGCCGCGGTGCGCGCCGGTGTCGGACGGGAGACCGCGCACGAGGCGATCAAAGAACACGCGGTGTCGGTGGCACTCGCGATGCGTGAGCAGGGCCGCGAACCGGACCTGCTCGACCGGCTCGCCGCGGACGACCGGCTTCCGCTCGACCGTGCCGCGCTCGACGAGGCGCTCGCCGACCGGTCGGCGTTCGTCGGCGCTGCCGACGCGCAGGTGAGCGCGGTCATCGCGGCCGTGCAGGAGCTGGTGGACCGTTACCCGGACGCAGCGCGTTACTCGCCGGCGCCGATTTTGTAGTAAGTAGGGGGCGGCTACGGGGGAGTCCCGAGGGGATAGCTGCACACACAGGGGAGGAAGCAGTGCTCGAGAAAATGAGCCCGGGAAGGGTGAGAAACGCGACGCGCACGCGCACAGCGTTGCTGGACGCAGCGCTCGAAGTGTTCTTGCGCGACGGGTATTCCGCAGCGGCGACGGAGGACATCGTGGCCGTCGCGGGGGTGACGCGCGGCGCGCTCTATCACCACTTCGTGAACAAGCGCGATCTGTTCCGGGGTGTCGTCGAGCGGGTGCAGAGGGAGGCGGAGCAGACGCTGCATCCCGGCGAGGTCGACGATCCGTGGGACGGTTTCACCACGGCGGTGCTGGCGTCCCTCGACGTGGTCAACGACCAGCCCACTCGCCGACTGTTGCTCATCGAGGCGCCGGCGGTGCTGGGGTGGACCGAAGTGCGGGAGGCACATCGGCATTCCACCCTGCGCGTCGTCGAGGAGATGCTTGCAACGCTCGCTCCCGACACGCATCGGTCGTCGTCCACGCGCACCTCGGTGCTCGCCCATCTGCTCGTCGCTGCCGTCGAGGAAGCCATGCTCTACCTCGCGCACAGCGACGATCCGGTCGGTGATCGTCCCGCGGTGCAGGCGGAACTGCTCCGCCTGCTCGGCACCGCACGCGAGCCGGTTGCCGCGGAGGCGCCGGGCCGGTGAGCGAGTGCATCTTCTGCGCCATCGTGGCCGGTGACGCGCCGGCGAGCATCGTGCTCGACGAACCGGACGTCCTCGCCTTCATGGACATCCGGCCGTTCACACCGGGGCACCTGCTCGTGGTGCCGAAGCGGCACGCGTCGGGTCTGGCGCAGCTCGACCCGGCCGACGGCGCGAAGGTGTTCGCCGCCGGTCAGCGCATCGCCACCGCGATGCGGTCGGGTGACCTGCCGATCGACGGCGTGAACCTCTTCCTGGCCGACGGTGTCGCCGCCGGTCAGGAAGTGTTTCACGTCCACCTGCACCTGGTGCCGCGCACGAGTGGCGACGGATTCGGTATCCGTGCGCGTGCGCAGACGCCGAACCGTACGGTGCTCGACGGCACCGCAGACGCACTTCGGGCCGCCGTGGAGTCGTTCGGGGCATGATGCGGTGACAGGTTCGTATATCCAGCCGATCTCGCCGATCGGCGGCTCGCTCGCGTGGTCGGCACTCGTCGCGGCGCTTCCGCTGTTGACGATGCTGGTGCTCCTCGCGGTGTTCCGTTTCAAGTCGCACGCGGCGGCGGCGGTGGCCGTGCTGGTCGCGCTCGTCGTCGCCGTCGCCGGGTACGGCATGCCCGTCGGGTCGGCGCTCAGCGCGGGGCTCGAGGGTGCGGTCTTCGGTCTGTTCCCGATCATGTGGACCGTCCTCAACGCCGTGTGGGTGTACCGGCTGACGGTCGAGTCCGGTCACTTCGACGTGCTGACCCGCGCGTTCGCGCGGATTTCCCCGGACCACCGCATCCTGACCATCGTCATCGCATTCCTGTTCGGTGCGCTGCTCGAGGCGGTCGCCGGGTTCGGCACTCCCATCGTCGTCGCGACGGTGGTGCTCATCGGGGCCGGATTGCCGCCGGTCCGCGCGGCAGCGGCGTCGCTCCTCGCGAACTCGGTGGTGACGCCGCTCGGGGTGATGGGTACGCCGATCCTGACGATGTCGCGGGTGTCGGAGATTCCGGTCGACGAGATCGGCCCGGTGGTGGCCCGTCAGGTGTGCCTGCTCGCGGTGTTCGTGCCGCTGGTGCTCGTCGCGGTGGTGGGCGGTCGCCGCGGTGTGCGCGAGACGTGGCCCGTCGCGCTCGTGGTCGGTGCCGCGTTCGGTGCCGCGCAGTTCCTGTGCGCGAGCTACCTGACCGTGGGCTTGAGCAACATCGCGGGAGCGGCGGCCGGTCTGGTCGCACTCCTGATCGTGCTGAAGGTGCGGACACCGCGCCCGGACGCGGCACGTACCGGTGGGAACGACGGGATCCAGGACACTCGGCGGCGGATGATCGAGGCGTTCGCGCCGTACGCGCTGATCGTGGTCGTGTTCCTCGTCAGCCGTCTCGGCCCGGTGGAGTCGTTCCTGTCCAACGCCACCTTCTCGTTCACCTGGCCGGGTCTCGACGTGACGGGCGCCGACGGCAGGGTTCCGACGGCGGAGACGTTCACGCTCAACCTGCTCACGGCTCCGGGATCGCTCGTGTTCGTCGCGGCGCTGCTGTCGACGGTCGTGCTCCGAGTGGCAGCAGGAGACGCGCTGCGGTGCCTCGTCGCTGCGGTCGTGCAGCTGCGCTGGTCGTTTGCGACCGTGACGGCTGTGCTGGCCCTCGCGTACGTGATGAACCTGTCGGGCCAGACCACCACCATCGGCCAGTTCCTCGCGGGAGCCGGCGCCGCGTTCGCGCTGCTGTCTCCGCTGCTCGGCTGGCTCGGTGTGCTGGTCACCGGATCCAACACCGCGTCCAACGCGATGTTCGGCAGTCTCCAGGTCTCCGCCGCACAGCAGGCGGGGCTCGACCCGACCGTGCTGGTGGCGGGCAACATGGCCGGCGGGACCGCCGGTACCCCCATCGCGCTGCAGAACCTGGCGCTGGTGTCCTCGGTGCAGGGGCTGTCCGGACGAGACGGGTTGCTGATGCGGCGCCTCTGGCCGATCAGCGTGGCCATGGTCGTCGTGCTGGCTGTGCTTGTCTGGTTGCAGACCACAGCAGTCTTGTCGTGGATGGTGCCGTAGTACGTTCGGGGACGTAGTGGCACTGGGGCCGCTCGCGTGAACTACGGTGAGACGGTGGCGCGTTCCCAACCGATCTTGACTCCGCTCACCGAAGCGGCGATCTTTCTCGTCCTCACGATCGACGAAGGTCGAGAAGGCGAAGTGCGCAGTCTCCTCGAAGATCTGTCCGGCCTGCGACGGTCCGTCGGTTTCCGGATTCCGGACGGTGGGCTGTCGGTGGTGACGGGCATCGGGTCGGAGATGTGGGACCGACTGTTCGACGGGCCGCGTCCCGCAGAGCTGCATCCCTTCGTTCCGCTCGACGGCGGCCGGCACCGCGCGCCGTCCACCCCGGGCGACCTGTTGTTCCACCTGCGCGCGTCGTCGACGGATCTGTGTTTCGAACTCGCGGCGAAGATCAACGACCGGTTGCGCGGCGCGGCGACGGTCGTCGACGAAACGCACGGTTTCCGCTACTTCGAGCGTCGCGACCTTCTCGGATTCGTGGACGGCACCGAGAACCCGGAAGACGAGGAGGCGGCGGCTGCCGCACTCGTCGGCGACGGGGATCCCGAGTTCGCAGGCGGCAGTTACGTGATCGTGCAGAAGTACCTGCACGATCTGTCGACCTGGAACGCCATCAGCGTCGAAGAGCAGGAGCGCGTGATCGGCCGGACGAAACTGGACGACATCGAACTCGACGACGCCACCAAGCCCGCGAACTCACACGTCGCCCTCACCACCATCGAGGACGACGACGGTGAGGAACGCCAGATCCTGCGGGCGAATATGCCGTTCGGCAGCTTCGGTGCCGACGAGTTCGGTACGTACTTCATCGGATACGCCGCGACGCCGGATGTGACCGAAGAGATGCTGCGCAACATGTTTCTGGGCAATCCGCCCGGCAACTACGACCGCATCCTCGACTTCTCCACGGCCGTCACGGGTTCGCTCTTCTTCTGTCCCTCGTCGGAAATGCTCGAAGATCTTCCGCCCGCACCGGCGGACGTACCCGGAACTGCCGACACGAGTGCATCGACGCCGTCGGATGCGGACGGCTCACTCGGAATCGGTGCTCTCAGAAGGAGTTCAACGCTGTGAACAATCTCTATCGTGACCTTGCTCCGATCACCGACGCGGCGTGGGCCGAGATCGAGGAGGAGGCGACCCGCACGTTCAAGCGGCATGTCGCGGGCCGCCTCGTGGTCGATTTCTCGGGCCCGCACGGGACAGATTTCGCCGCGGTCGGTCTCGGCCGGCTGGGCGAGGTCGAGTCACCCGCGGCGGGTGTTCGCGCGCGTCAGCATCGGGTGGCGCCGCTGGTCGAACTGCGGGTGCCGTTCACTCTTTCGCGCGAAGAACTGGACAACGTCGAGCGAGGCGCCAAGGACGTCGATCTCGATGCCGTCAAGGAAGCTGCGCGCCAGATCGCGTTCGCCGAAGACCGGGCGATCTTCGAGGGTTACGCCGCCGCCGGTATCGAAGGCATCCGCGCGTCGTCGTCCAACACCGCGTTGCAACTGCCCGACGATCCGCGCGACATCCCCGAGACCATCAGCCAGGCGCTGTCCGAGCTGCGACTCGCAGGTGTCGGCGGGCCGTACCACGTGCTGCTCAGCGCCGACGAATTCACCAAGGTCAGCGAAACGTCCGACCACGGCTATCCGATCCGGGAGCAGATCAGGCGCCTTATCGACGGGGACATCATCTGGGCTCCCGCGATCGATGGAGCGTTCGTCCTCACCACCCGTGGCGGGGACTACGACCTGCAGGTCGGACAGGACCTCTCGATCGGTTACCTCTCGCACGACAGCGAGAACGTCCAGCTGTACTTCCAGGAGTCGTTCACGTTCCTCGTGTACACGAGCGAAGCGTCGGTGCCGCTGATCTCGCAGGGCTGAGTCTCCCTCGCCGAAGCCCGGGGGCCTGCATTCAGCGGGGCGGGTCCCCGGCCTTCAGAGCTGCGGCGTTGACCCGGACGAGAGCGGTGTGCAGCGCCTCGAGTTCGGCGACGTCGACGCCCAGGGAATCGAACACCTGGCCGGGCACGGACTCCGCGTCGTGGCGCAGGGCACGGCCTTCGTCGGTGAGGTCGACGACCAACTGCCGTTCGTCGATCGTGCTGCGTTCGCGCGTGAGCAGTCCGAGCGCTTCGAGCCGCTTGAGCAGCGGGGACAGCGTCGGGGAGTCGAGTTGCAGCACCCGCCCGATGTCCTTCACCGTCATCGGGGCGTGCTCCCAGAGGGCCAGCATCACCAGGTACTGCGGGTGGGTGAGGCCGAGCCGGTCCAGGATCGGCCGGTAGACGGCGAGAACAGCGCGGTTCGCGACGGCGAGCGCGAAGCACACCTGCCGGTCGAGTGCCAGAGGATCGTCGCCGGAGGAGGAGAACTGCGCTGCCGGGGTATCGACGCTCATGGCCCGACAATACCGAACACGGCGACGGCCGTATCCGGGTGATCGGGGTCGCCGGGTTCCCCCAACGACCGCGATGCCGGCCGGTCTCCGGTCGCTCTTGACCTCGAGTGCAGTCGAGGTCGTAGCGTGATCGTTCATGACGGTTGCGACGTGGACTCCCGACACTGCGCCTCTTCAGGGCCTGGGCCTGATGCGACTGTCCGACGACGGGTGGGGCGACGACGACCGTGACCCCGCCCGCCTGGTCCGGGCCGCCGTCGATGCCGGCGTGTCCGTGCTGGACACCGCCGAAATGTACGGAAACGAGGAAGTGGTCGGCCGTGCACTCCGCGGCTGTCGCCAGGACGTCACGTTGTGCAGCAAGTTCGGCGTCTATTGGGGGCCATCGGGCCGGATGGACGATTGGAGCGTCCGCGCGGATCCTGCGACAGTGCGTTCGGCCATCGACGGTTCGTTACTGCGTCTCGGCGTCGACCATCTGGACCTCTACTACCTGCATCACCGCAGCGATGAGACACCCATCGAGGAGACCGTCGCCGCGATGGCCGAACTGCACCGAGCCGGGAAGATCGGTGCGCTCGGGTTGTCCAATGTCACGCTCGACGACATCCGGCGCGCTCACGCTGTACATCCGATTGCCGCCGTGCAGTTGGAGTGGTCCCTGTCGCAGCGCAGCGTGGAGACTCTCGTTCCGACTCTTGCCGACCTGGGGATCGCGCTGGTCGCGTATTCGCCACTCGGTCACGGCAGCCTTACTCACTCCACCGGCAACCCTCTCGCGCACGTCCTTGCGGACATCGCCGCGCGGGTAGGGGCGACCCGTGGCCAGATCGCTCTCGCGTGGGTTCATCATCGGGGCCGCCGGGCTGGATGCGCGGTCGTTCCCTTACCTGGAACCACGAGCATCACGCATCTTCACGCCAACCTCGCGGCAGCCCGGGTCGAACTCACCGAAACCGATGTCCGAAACCTCGAGGATGCTGCGAGTTCACATCCGGTCAGGCCAGTCCCGTCGAACGCAACGTGATGTTCAGCCGGCCGCCGGGCAGTCCCACCTGTGCGCTACCGGTGTCGGGGAAGACGGCGGGCACGCCGTGGAAAGCGAAACGCGACGGCCCGCCGAACACGAACAGGTCGCCGGATTCGAGACGAACATCGGTGTACGGGCGGCCCCGCGACTCGCTGTTGCCGAAGCGGAACGTGCAGGCGTCGCCGATGCTCAGCGACACGATCGGGGCCGCGACCCGTTCGTCCTTGTCCTGGTGCATGCCCATGCGCGCGTCGTGATCGTAGAAGTTGATCAATGCGGCGTCCGGCGTGTAGTCCGCTCCCGCGGCCGCGTCCTGATACGCATCGCCGACCGCGCGCCGCCCGAGATCGACGAGCAGGTCGGGGAGGGGCGCGACGGGCGCATCGTCGACGTCCACCGCTGTGCGGCTGTACCGGTAGGGGGACCAGTGCCAGCCGAGGCACACCGTACGCACCGACATCTGCCCGCCGCCCGGTAACACGGTGTGCCGCATCGGCGCCGGGCGCCGCGACCACTCGCGGCACCGTTCCACCAGGCCGCGCTGTTCGTCGATACTCAGCCACCCGGGTACGTGCACCGCACCGGGGGCGACCTCACGACGGGGGCGGGGCAGGGGGAACAATTCGTTCACGGGGGACGCTTCGATTCTCGGACGGGTGGTGGCAGGCGTACCCCTCCAGGATGCCAACTGCCGACACGGACGACGAGGTGCCCCCGCCAAGCGTCACCTTCGCCCTATAGTCCGGGGCATCGCGCATCACGGCTGAGAGGGTTCCGGTGAAGGTTGACGGCAAGGTAGCCATCGTGACCGGCGGGGGAGGCGGAATCGGTGGTGCTCTCGCCGCTCGCCTCGTGCAGGAGGGTGCCCGCGTGGTCGTGGCCGACCTCGATGCGGACGCTGCGCGGCGCGTCGTGGACGAGATCGACGCCACCTCGGCGATCGCAGTGGGCACAGACGTCTCCGACACCGAAGCGATTCGTGGCCTCGTCGAGCGAGCGGAAGCAGAATTCGGACCGGTGGACCTGTACTTCGCGAACGCGGGCATCACCGGCCCGCCCGGGCTCGATATTGCCGAATCCGCGTGGGACCAGGTACTCGATGTCAACCTCCGGGCGCACATCCGGGCCGCGAACATCCTGGTGCCCGGATGGGTCGAACGCGGCTCAGGGTATTTCGTCAGCACCGCGTCGGCTGCCGGTCTTCTCACCCAGATCGGGTCCGCGGCGTACTCGGTGACCAAGCACGCCGCGGTCGGGTTCGCCGAGTGGTTGTCGGTCACCTACGGCGACCAGGGGGTCCGGGTCTCGTGCCTGTGCCCGATGGGTGTCAACACGCCACTGCTGTATGCCGGAAAGAACTCCGATACCGAACTCGGCGCGCTGGCCACCCGTGCGGTGACCGGTGCCGGTGCGGTTCTGGAACCGGACGACGTCGCGGAGGTAGTGCTCCGGGCACTCGAAGACGAGCACTTCCTCATCCTTCCGCATCCGGAAGTCCTCGAGATGTACCGGCACAAGGGTGCCGACTACGACCGATGGCTGAGCGGTATGCGCCGGTACCAGAACATCCTTCGTGGGCAGTCGGCGCAACAGTAGGAGCGCGGGCCCGCCGAAACCCGATCCGTATCCGCTCGTGGTGACATAGCGTCTGCGCCATGGCTTCTGTCGACACCGTCCGCGGCCCCGCCGACACCGGTGATCTCGGTCGTGTCCTCATGCACGAACACGTCTTCGTGCTCGGGGAGGAACTGCGCGAGAACTACCCCGGCTACCCGACGAGGTGGGACGAGGAACTGCGCGTCGACGACGCGATCTCGAAACTGCGTGCATTGTCCGACCGTGGGATCGACACGATCGTCGATCCCACCGTGATCGGACTCGGCCGGTACATACCGCGGATTCAGCGCATCGCCGAACACACCGACATCAACATACTGGTGGCGACGGGGCTGTACACGTACAACGAACTGCCGTTCCAATTCCACTATGTCGGACCGGGATTGCTGTTCGACGCCCCCGAACCTCTCACCGAACTGTTCGTCCACGACATTCGTGAGGGCATCGCCGACACCGGTGTGAAGGCGGCGATGCTCAAGTGCGCGATCGAGGCGCAAGGTCTCACGCCGGGGGTCGAGCGGGTGATGCGCGCGGTGGGCCGGGCCCACGTCGAAACGGGAGCCCCCATCACCGTCCACACCAATCCGCACACCGGATCCGGCCTCGTGGCGCAACAGGTGCTGGCCGAAGAAGGTGTCGATCTGACGAAGGTCGTGATCGGGCACAGCGGAGACTCCACCGACCTCGAGTACCTCCGCAAGATCGCCGACGCCGGGTCGCTCCTCGGAATGGACCGGTTCGGTCTCGATCTGCTGCTGCCCTTCGAGCAACGCGTCGATACCGTTGTCGCACTGGCGGAGAGCGGATACGCGGACCGCATGGTGCTCGCGCACGATGCGTCGTGCTTCATCGACTGGTTCCCGCACGAGGTCAAGGAACTTGCGGTACCGAACTGGAACTACAACCACATCAGTGACGATGTGCTGCCGGTGCTGCGCGAGCGCGGTGTCACCGACGAACAGATCACCACGATGCTCGTCGACAATCCGCGGCGGTTCTTCGAAACGTGAGGCTGCCGCCGAGCCGCGTCTGCAGTCATCCGTATCAGCATCGACGAGTGCGACCGTCGGTGCTGATCAATACAGTGGAGTCATGACATCGCACGGTTTGCCGGTCACGGTTGCTCGCGGCGTCGGGGTGGACACCGGCAACGCAGTGAGGGGAGCCCTCACCGGTCGCCCCCGCCCCGAGGACTGCCCTGCCGACGTGACGGTGCGCCCGCTCGAGGATCGAGACTGGGATGCAGTGCGGCGGATCTACGGTGAGGGGATCGCGACCGGCACCGCGACCTTCACCACCGAGGTTCCCGCCCGTGAGGTACTCGACGAGATGTGGCTGCCCGGCCACCGGTGGGTCGCCGAGATCGACGGGTGTGTCGTCGGCTGGGCGGCGTTGAGCCCGGTATCGAGTCGCGAGTGCTATGCCGGGGTGGCGGAGAACTCGATCTACGTCGCCGACGGGATGCGTGGGCGCGGGGTCGGCAGAGTGCTGCTACGCACCCAGGTCGACGCCGCCGACGAGGCGGGTTTGTGGACGTTGCAGACCTCGATCTTCCCGGAGAACCGCACCAGTCTCGCTCTGCACCACGCGGCGGGATTCCGCACCGTGGGTATCCGCGAACGAATCGGCAAGCTCGCCGGCGTCTGGCACGACACCGTCCTGCTCGAACGCCGGTCCGAAACGGTGATCTGACAGACCCGGCCTACCTTGCGGGACCGGGCATCGTCGGCCGCGGATTCTCGCCCGCACGCTCACGCGGCGTCGTGCAGCACCAGCCCGAGCGTGCGCCGCAGTCCGGACCGGACGGTGCTCACACCGTGCCGCACCGGCGACCGCGTCCATCCGCGTGCACCGCGTGTCGGGCGGTCGCGCGTGGTGAAGATCAAGGCGTGCCCTTGCTCGATCACGGTGGCAGTACCGCGGGACTGGGCTCGGGGACATTGCTCGAGGAGCAGGAACTCGCCGCCGGTGTAGTCGAGACCGGGACGGTCGAGCCCGATCACCACCTGCAGCGGGAACGCGAGATCGCCGTAGAGGTCGCGGTGCAGCGCGTTCCAGTCGCCGACTGTGTAGCGCAGCATCAGCGGCGCCGGCTTGCTCTGGCCGGCAGCGTGACACATTTCCAGCCACTCGTCGAAGTCGTCGGGCCAGGGTGCGGGATCACCCAATCGCTCGGCCCACTCGCGCGCGGGGGCGAGCAGGCGCCGGTAGAAGGCGGCGCGGAGTTGGGCGACCGGGCGGGGGACGGGCGCGCCGAAGTACTTGTAGGTTCCGTGGCCGTAGCGGTGGCGGGCCATGTCGACGGTCGTGCGGAATCGGGTGTCCTCGTCCCACAGCGACGAGATCTCGGCACGCTCGGCGTTCCCGAGGAGCGGGCCGGTGGCGGCGCAACCGTAGTTGTCGAGGTCGTCGACGAGCTGCGGCCAAGGGAGATCATCGATGCGGGCGGGCAAGGTCGAGGTGTGCTGCGTCATGCTTGCTCCTTCGCTCTCGTACCGTAAACGCACCGGAGCGCGAGAACGTGAGATCTCAGCGAGGAGCGTCGTCGACGAGCTTGCGAAGCAGCCGGGCGAGGTCGGCGCGTTCGGAGGGGTCGAGCCGGGCGAACACCTCCGCGGCGTCGGTGTCGCGTGCCGCGTCGAGTTCGTCCAGAACTGTGCGACCGTTATCGGTGAGCTGCACACATACCGCGCGGCGATCGGCGGGATCGGGAAGGCGCTCGGTCAGTCCACGGGATTCGAGGCGGTCGACGACCTCGGTCGCCGATCGAGGCGCGATACGCAGTGCCTTTGCGACCACGCCGAGGCGGATCGGGGTGTCGGTGTCGCCGATGACCCGGAGTGCGCGGTGTTCGTGTGGGGACAGCTCCCACGGGTTCAGCAGGTCGTGCCAACGTCGCCGCAAGGTGCGGGTGGCGCCCATCAGAAGGTCGCGCAGCACAACGGGAGAATCGGACATGACCGGACTATACCTCACTTGACAGTTACCTCTTAATGAGGCAACCTCAGTAATTACGTACGAATCATGAATCGAGGTGGTGTGCATGATGCATCCCCCACCAGGTCGAGGCGGTCACCCCGGTGGCCGCGGAAAAATCGATCCCAAAGACGTCGAGCAACTGCGCGAATCTCCCGTCAGCCTGCGCCGGATCGGCGCGCTCTTCGCCCCTTATCGTCGTCAGATCGCCCTTGTCGTGGTGCTGATCGTGGCGTCGTCCGCTGTGTCGCTCGCGACGCCGTTCCTCGTGCGCGCCGTCATCGACGACGCGATTCCGCACCAGAACGTGAGCCTGTTGCTGTGGGCCGTGGGCGGCATGCTCGCGGTCACCGTGATCAGTTCACTGTTCGGAGTGGTGCAGACCTGGATCTCCACCACGGTCGGCCAGCGAATCATGCACGGCCTGCGAACCCGGGTGTTCAGCCACCTGCAACGGCAGTCCCTGAGCTTCTTCACCCGCACCCGTGGCGGTGAAATCCAGTCGAGACTGACCAACGACATCGGCGGCATGCAGTCCGTCGTCACGACGACGGCCACCTCGCTCGCCGCCAACATCACGACCGTGGTCGGCACCGCGATCGCCATGGCCGTCCTGAGCTGGCGGTTGTCGTTGCTGTCGCTGATCGTGCTTCCGCCGGCCATCTGGCTCACCCGCCGTGTCGCCCAGATGCGACGGGCGATCACGACGCGCCAGCAACGCCGTCTCGCCGACATCCAGACCCAGATCGACGAAGGCCTGTCCGTCAGCGGCGTACTGCTCGGCAAGACTCTCGGCACCGGTCCCGCGCTGGCGGACAAGTTCGCGAAGACCTCCGCCGATCTCGCCGACCTCGAGGTGCAGGCGCAACTGTCGGGGCGGTGGCGCATGGCCACCATGAACATCGTCTTCGCGGCGATTCCGGCGGTGCTCTATCTCGTCGCAGGCCTGCCCGCGACCTCGGGCGGCATGACCATCGGCACGCTCGTCGCATTCACGGGACTGCAGGGCGCGCTGTTCCGTCCCCTCATGAGCCTGCTCGACGTCGGCGTGTCCGTCACCAGTTCGCTCGCGCTGTTCAGCCGCATCTTCGAGTATCTCGATCTGGCCGTCGACATCGAAGAACCCGCCCATCCGGTCCCGGTCGACCCCGAGAAGATCTCCGGCAGGGTCCGATTCGAGAATCTCGGCTTCCGGTACGAAGGCGCACATCGTCTCGCGCTCGAGGGGATCGACCTCGAAATACCGGCCGGTGCGCAGGTCGCGCTCGTGGGCGAGACCGGTTCGGGCAAAACCACGCTCGGGTCACTGATGGCACGGTTGTACGACCCCACTTCCGGCCGGGTGACGATCGACGGAATCGACCTGCGCGACATGCGGCTCGCCGACGTAGCGGCTCTCGTCGGTGTCGTGTCGCAGGAGACCTATCTGCTGCACGCCACCGTCCGGGAGAATCTGCGCTACGCGAGGCCGGACGCCACCGACGCGGAGATCGAGGACGCCGCGCGGGCAGCGCACATCCACGACCTGATCACCTCGCTGCCCGACGGCTACGACACCGTGGTCGGAGCACGCGGACACCGGTTCTCCGGTGGCGAGAAGCAACGAATGGCGATTGCCCGCACGCTGCTGCGGGACCCGCGGATCCTGGTGCTCGACGAGGCGACCAGTGCCCTCGACAACGACACCGAACGCGCAGTGCAGCAGGCGCTCGACAACGCCCGGGCCGGGCGGACGACCATCACCATCGCACACCGCCTCTCCACAGTGCGCGACGCCGACGAGATCGTCGTCCTCGACCACGGACGCATCATCGAGCGGGGCACCCACGACGCGCTCGTCGCGCGCGGCGGCAAGTACGCGGCACTCGCGCGACGCGACGGCCGCACGCTCGCCGAGCACACCGACCGGTCCGTGGGCGTGTGAGTCAGGCGCGCACCGACGAGAGGGCGCCCACCACCTCGTGCGTCGGAAGCACGACCGCGCACCGCGAGGCGACGTAGCTCAATGCGTCGGCGTGCTCGCGTTGGGAGAAGTCGGCCGTGGCGTCCGAGACGAAGAAGACCTGGATGTCGTTCATGAACCCGTCCAGGGCCGTCGTCAGGCACCCGATGTGCGCGTACACGCCGGTGACGATCAGTTGGTCGCGGCCCCACGCGCGCATCCGTTCGAGCAGATCGGTGCGGATGAAGGCGCTGTAGCGCCATTTGGTGAGCATGGTGTCGCCGGCGTGCGGTGCCAACTCCGCGATGATCGACGTCTCGGCGGGGTCCTCGGACAATCCGGGGCCCCAGAAGTCGGACAACAGCGCACGGTCGGCCGGGTCCTGGTCTCCCGGCTGCGCGGTGTACACAACCGGAGCGCCGACATCGTGAGCGGTGTTGCGCAGCAGGTCGATATGGGGAACCACCGTGGCCAGCGGATCGGCCGCCCGGTCGAACGAGCGCACGAAGTATTCCTGCATGTCGTGCACCAGCACGACGGCGCGGTTCGGATCGATCGACCACGACACCACGTTCGTGGGCTGCTCGTGGGGAAGGGAATAGGACACGGACTTCGGCAGAGCCATCGGATCTTCGCTTTCTGCGGTGTGGTCGGTCAGTTCTGGAGGGTGGCGGCCAGCGCGCGACGCAGTTCGTTGCGGCTGATCTTGCCGACACCGGTCACCGGAAACGCGTCGACGAAGCGCACCTTGTCCGGGATCTTGTACGCCGCGAGTCCACGCTCCCGCAGGAAAGCTTTGAGCGCGAGAGCTTTCGGCGCCTCACCCTCGGTGACGACGAAGGCACACGTGCGTTCGCCGAGGTACTGGTCGGGCATGGCGACCACGGCGGCATCGAGCACCGCGGGGTGCGCGACGAGATGGTTTTCGACCTCCTCCGCGGCGATCTTCTCGCCGCCCCGGTTGATCTGGTCCTTGGCGCGGCCTTCGACCACGATGTAACCGTGCTCGGTGATCCGCACGATGTCGCCCGTGCGATAGAACCCGTCGGGAGTGAATGCCGTCGAATTGTGTTCGGGCGCATTGTAGTAACCGCGGATCGTGTACGGGCCCCGGGTGAGGAGATGGCCGGGGGCACCGAACGGGACGGGCTCGTCGGCGTCGTCGACGACACGGATCTCGTCGTGCGGGCTGATCGGACGTCCCTGGGTCCGGATGATCGTCTCGTCGTCGTCGTCGAGGCGGGTGTAGTTGACGAGGCCCTCTGCCATGCCGAAGACCTGCTGCAGCGTGCAGCCGAGTTCCGGGCGCACCCGCTTGGCAGCCTCCGCCGGGAACTTCGCGCCACCGACCTGCAGTACCTCGAGCGACGACAGGTCGTGTTCGGTACGGGCTCGTGCGGACAGCCATGCCAGTGCGAGCGGCGGGACCAGCGAGGCCATCGTCACCCGTTCGCTCTCGATGAGTGCGAAGGCGGTGTCCGGACTCGGATCCGGCGCGAGCACGACCGTGCCGCCTGAGTGGAGGACACCGAGAATCCCGGGCGAGCTCATCGGGAAGTTGTGTGCCGCAGGAAGCACGACCAGCATGCGGGTGCGCTCGTCCACTCCGCAGATGCGGGCGGAGTCGCGCACCGAGTAGAGGTAGTCGGCGTGGGTGCGGGGGATGAGCTTCGGGGTTCCGGTGGTACCGCCGGACAGTTGAAGGAAGGCCACGGACTCGGCATCGACGTCGGCGATCGGTGCAGGCTCGTGCCGGCGCAGCGATGCCAGGGAGGTGAACTCGGCGGCGTCTCCGGCGACGATCACTGCGGGCGGGTTCTCCAGAGCGCCGGTCACCTCACGGGCGAGCGTGCGGTAATCGAATCCGCCGTGCTCGGCCGCGACGATATACGCGGCGGCGTCCGCGAAACGGCAGAAGTAGCCGACCTCGGAGGCGCGGTGCGCCGGCAGAGCGAATACGGGCAACGCCCCGATGCGAAAGACCGCGAAGAGGACTTCGGTGTATTCGACGATGTTCGGTAACTGGAGCACGACCCGGTCGCCGGCACGAACACCGGCATTCAGGAGCCCGGTGGCGATGCGTGCGGCGGACTCGTCGAGGTCACGGTAGGTGAGCTGCCGCCGCGCCCCGGTGGCGTCCGGTCCCACGACCGCGACCCGGTCGCCGAAGTGCGCTGCGCGGGTGGGCATGAACTCCGCGAACGTCTCCCCGGACCAGTAACCGGCACCGCGGTACAGCTCACTGAAATCCTCGGGGAAACGGGCGATGTCGGCAAGCGCGCTGCGTCGGAGGCCGGAGGTCACGAATGATTCCTTTCGGGGACGGAAACGGGTCTCAGGCACGAAGGGTCGCGCCACCGTCGACGTACAGGGCTTGCATGGTGATGTGCCGGGCGCGGTCGGAGAGAAGGAACTCGATGGCGTCCGCGATGTCGGACGGTTCGGCGATGCGCCCGAGCGGGATTCCGACCTTGAACTGCGCGGGGTCGCCCTCGATGGCGCTGCGCGCACCGTTGTCGTCGTCGGGGTCCTCCCACAGCGACCGTTGCATCGCGGTGTCGGTGGAGCCGGGGGCGACGATATTGGCGCGGATTCCGTAGGGCGCCAGTTCCAGTCCGGCGACCCGCACGATCATCGCCGCGGCCGCTTTCGAGGATCCGTAGGCACCCATGCCCATCCGGGGCACACCTGCGGAATTCGAGCCGACCACGACGATCGAGCCGGAACGGCGCTCCCGCATCACACGTCCCACGGAGCGGAGGACGGCGACCAGTCCGGTCACATTGACGTCGAACATCCGCTGCCAGTCGTCCGGATCGGAGTCGAGTACGGATCCGGTGGTGAACACTCCCGCGACGTGGGCGAGTCGCTCGAGGGGACCGTGGTCGGTTTCGATGTTGCCGACGGCGAACTCGACCGCGTCGTGGTCGCGGATATCGACGGGGTACACAGGGGTTCCCTCACCGATCAGTGCCGCGGTCTTGCGGAGTCCGACGGGGTCGCGGTCCATGAGGGCGAGTCGGTGTCCGGCGCGGGCCAGGGTGACCGCTGTGGCACGTCCGATGCCCTGTGCGGCACCGACGACGAGGGTGACGGGGGCGCTCATCGCCGCACCCCGAGCGCATCGAGCACGGTGCCGAATTTGACGGTGGTCTCGGCGAGTTCGTCTGCGGGATCGGAGTCGGCGACGATGCCGCCACCGGCATAGGCGGTGAGGGTGAGACCGTCCGCGTCGAGCACGGCGCACCGGATCGTCACCATCCACTCGCCGTCACCGTCGGCGTCACACCACCCGACGGCCCCGGCGTAGAACCCGCGGTCGCCTTCGACATCGCGGATGAACTCGCGCGCCGCCTCGGTGGGCGTGCCGCAGATCGCGGGAGTCGGATGCGCCGCGAGGGCGAGGTCGAGCGCTGTGGTGGAGCGGTCGCGCAGGCGGCCCGAGACCGGTGTGCCGAGATGCCACAACTGCTTGGTGCTCGTCAGCGACGGCTGGTCCGGGATGTCGAGGTCGGTGCACAACGGTTCGAGTACGGCGCGCAGCGCACGGACGACGTGCGCGTGCTCGGCGAGATTCTTGGCGGACTGCGCGAGACGCTCGGCGGTCGCGCGATCCGAGTCGGGGTCGGCGTGACGCGGTGCCGATCCGGCGAGCGGATGTGCCGTGACGAGATCACCCCGTCGCCGGATGAGCACCTCCGGACTCGAGCCGATCAGGTGCCGTCCTCGCCAGGAGCCTCCGGCCGGGGTGAGGTCGACCGCGAATCCGTTGCCGGCGGGGTCGTTCCCGGCGAGTCGTGCGAGGAGGTCAGCGGTCGGGACCGGCCGTTCGGAGCGCAGTCGGAGTGCGCGTGCGAGGACGACCTTGACGAGGTCGTCGTCGGGCGATCGCAGCAAGGTGAGTGCGGCGGCGACACGGTCGACGTGTGCCTGCTCGGCAGGAATCGCGTGGGCGATGCGGATGGTGGGGAGATCGGGCCTCGAGACGCCGAGCGGCGTGGAGGTGTGCCGCAGCGAACGCGGTGCTGTGAGGGCGGCGGGGTGCGCGGGGTCGAAGGGAAGCGCACCGGCGAGAGCGCGCACGCGCCCGGTTCGCAGAGCCTCGGCCGCGGCGTCGGCGCGGTCGAACCGGTCGTCGAGTCCTTCGGCGATCACGGTGCCGTGCGGGCGGGACAACACGAACGGGCGTGGCACGGTCCGCTCGGCACAGTCGGGTGTCGGTGCGTCGACAACCGATGTTTGCATGCTCGAACCTCTCGATAGCGGAAGTGAGAAGGCGGATCGAGCGCAAGGTGCACAAGATCGCTTCAGCAACATATACGGTTAGCCTTACCTTTGGTACTGTTCCGCATTGCCGAGAGTTGCGCAACACGGGTGTTCTGCTCGCGCCCAAGAGTTTTCGAACGCAGAAAAGGGGATGACAGTGCCCACGTCCAGGCCGTCGACTTCGGGACTTGCGCTTACGCGCGCCCAGACGGGCGTATGGTTCGCTCAGCAATTGACCCCCGACAACCCGATTTTCAACACCTCGGAATGCCTCGAACTACGCGGATCGGTCGATGCGGACGCCCTGGTGGTGGCGGTGCGTCGTGCCGCCGACGACTGCGAGGCCCTGGTCGCGGCCTTCGAAACACAGCCCGACGGTACGGTCGTCCAGTTTCCCGGACGCAGGCAACTCGGCGACCCGCCCGTCGTGGACGTGCGCGGCGCGCCGGACCCGTGGGTCGCGGCCCACGAGTGGATGACGAACGACCTGGCACGCGCCATCGATCCGGCCGTCGACGTGTGCGTCCGCGCCGCCGTACTGCGCCTCGCGGACGACCGTGTCGTGCTGTACGTGTGCGGGCATCACCTCGTGTTCGACGCGTTCGGGTTCTCCCTGTTCAACCGTCGCATCGGCGAGCACTACACCGCGCTCGTCGCCGGTACCGAGCCGCCCGCGCACCGCTTCGCCCCCGTCGAACCGGTCGTGCGGGAAGAGGAGAGCTACCGCGAGTCGGACGACTTCGCCGCCGACCGGGCGTTCTGGGCCGACTACCTCGCGGACGTCGAGGAGGCGGTGGCACTGAGCCCCGGGGCGAGCGGAATCGCGCGTCGTTCCCGGGCCGCCCGGTTCACCCTCGACGCACAGCAGCAGAATGCGCTCGCCGCACTCGGCAAATCAGCCCGTGGAAGCTGGGGCGACGCGGTGACCGCCTTGGTCGCCGCGTACCTGCGCGGTGCGACCGGACGGGACGACATCACCATCGGATTCCCGGTGATGAACAGGCTCGGTTCCGCCGCGCTGAACGTGCCGATGACGGCGGTCAACGTCGTGCCGTTGCGGCTGCGCCCCGCCGCACGCGACAGCCTGTCCGGCCTCGTCGGGCAGGTCCGCGATTCGGTTGCCCGGTGCCGCAAGCACTACCGCTACCGCGGTGAGGACATCCAGCGCGACCTGCGTCTGCCCGCCGGGTCGCGAGGGGTCATCGGCCCGTCCGTCAACGTGAAACCGTTCGGCGACCGGTTCCGTTTCGCCGATATCACCGCTGCAGTCCATTCGATCGCCCGCGGACCGCTCCAGGATTTCATGATCACGGTGCGGCCCCTCGACGAGAGCGCCGGCCTGGAGGTCTTCGTCGACGCCGACGCCGACCTCTATGACGAGGACGACCTGCGGCTTCACGCCGCACGTCTCGAGCAGTTGTTCGATTCGGTGACCACCCTCGATCCGGCGACATCGCTCGCGCAACTGCCGATCCTTGTTCCCGCCGAGCGGACACGAATCCTGGAGTGCTGGAGCGCATCTCCGGACATACCGGTCGATTCGGACCTGACTCTCGTCGATCTGCTGCACCGGCAGGCCGCCGCGACACCCGACGTGCCGGCGCTCGCGGACGCCACAACCACGCTGACCTACGCGGAGTTGCGCACCCGGGTCGACCGGCTCGCGCGATATCTCGCGTCCGAGGGACTCGGCGACGCTGCCGAACCGCGGATCGCGATCGCACTGCCGCGTACGGTCGACGCCGTCGTCGCGATTTTCGCAGTGCTCGAAACCGGCGCGGCGTATGTGCCGCTCGACATCGACCAGCCACTCGAGCGCCTCGCGTACGTGCTGTCCGACGCATCGCCCGTGTACGTGCTCACCGACCGCACCACGGACGGACGGGTTGCGGACGCCGACGGTGCCACCCGCCGGATTCTCCTCGACGACACCGACACCGACATCGACGGCCGTGTGGAGACAGATCTGCCACCCGTCGGACGGTCGGGGCCCACGCCCGACTCGGTCGCGTACGTCATCTACACCTCCGGATCCACAGGACGGCCCAAGGGCGTGGTCGCCCCACACCGCGGCCTGGTCAATCTCCTGCACAGCCACCGCGAGCAGGTGTTCACCCGCGCCGCACGCGAAGCCGGGCACGACCACCTGCACCTCGGACTCGCGTGGTCGCTCGCGTTCGACGCCTCCGTGCAACCCTTGCTGTGGATGCTCGCCGGGCACACCCTCCACATCGTCGACGAATCCGCCCAGCGCGACCCCGCACGACTGACCGAACAGGCGTTGCGCGAGGACTGGGACTTCGTCGAACTGTCGCCGGCGCAACTCGACCACGTCGTCGAGGACGGGATGCTTCCCGAGAACACCGTCTCCACCCTCGGCTTCGGCGGCGACGCGGCCACCGGCCGGCTGTGGGAGAACCTGCGCGCGCGCCGCGGCGCCGCGTTCAACTTCTACGGCCCCACCGAGTGCAGTGTCGACGCCCTCGTGGCCGAGGTGCACGACAGCGAGACTCCCGTGGTGGGGCGGCCGGTCGCGAACTTGCGCGCCTACCTCCTCGACAGCGGTCTCGCCCCGGTGCCGCCGGGAACGGAGGGGGAGCTGTACCTGTCCGGTCCGGGTGTCGTCCGCGGTTATCTCGACGCGCCCTCCCTCACCGCGACCCGGTTCGTCGCGAACCCGTTCGGGACGGGCTCGGCCGATCCCGTCCACGCGCGCCTCTACCGCACGGGCGACCGCGCGATGTGGACGGAGGACGGGAACATCGTCTACCGCGGTCGCGTCGACAACCAGGTGAAGGTGCGCGGGTTCCGCATCGAACTCGGGGAGGTGGACGCGGCGTTGCTGCGGCTTCCCGGTGTGGTGCACGCCGTGTCGGCGATTCAGACGGACGCTGCCGGTACCGCACAACTCGTGGGCTATCTCGTCGGCGATGCACTCGATCCGGCGGTCGCCCGGGCGCAACTGACCGAGTGGCTCCCGGCACCGATGGTGCCTGCTGCACTCGTCGTGCTGGGTGAGCTACCGCTGACCTCGAACGGAAAGCTGGACCGGAAGGGGCTTCCCGCACCGGATTTCGCCACGCTCGTCTCCTCGCGACCTCCGGCCACCGAACTCGAACGCCGCCTGTCCGAGCTGTTCGCAGAGATCCTGGACCTCGACAGCGTCGGCGCCGACGACGACTTCTTCGCACTCGGTGGACACTCGCTCTCGGCAGCGAAGCTTCTCGCCCGGGTGCGGGACACTCTCGGTGTCGAACTGGCGATCCGGGAAGTATTCGACCATCCGACGGTGGCCGGACTGGCTGTGCGCTGCGAGAGAGCGGGTGTGGACGCCGGGCCCGCACGCCCACCGCTGGTCGCGAGGAAGCACGGGGACCTCGTCCCGCTGTCGTTCGCGCAGCAACGGCTGTGGTTCCTGTTCCGGATGGAGGGGCCCAGCCCCACGTACAACGTTCCTCTGACCGTGCGGTTGCACGGCGACGTCGACGCCGACGCGATGCGCCGTGCCGTCACCGACGTCCTCGCCCGCCACGACAGCCTGCGCACGGTGCTGACCGAACGGGACGGAACCGGGATGCAGCGGGTACTCGAGCACGTCGAGACGCCGTTCGCGGTCGTGGAGACCGGCCCGGACACGGTGGAGGCGGACGTGAGGTCGGCGGCGCGCTACGCATTCGACCTCGAGCGCGAAATGCCGGTCCGGGTGCGGCTGTTCACCGTCGCGCCCGGCGTGAGCATCCTGTTGCTGCTCGTGCACCACATCGCGAGCGACGAACTGTCCACGCCGATTCTGTTGCGGGACCTCGGAACCTTCTACGCCGCGCACACAGGTGCCGCCGTCACCGAGCCGGCTCCGCTGGCCGTCCAGTACACGGACTATGCGGTGTGGCAGCGTGAACTGCTCGGCGACCCGAAGGACGAGACCGGGCTCGCCGGACGGCAACTCGACTTCTGGCGCACCGAGCTCGCGGGTCTACCCGCGGAACTCGAGCTGGCAACCGACCGGCCTCGCCCGGCCGTGGCATCATCCGCCGGTGGCGGCGTCGAACTGGCCGTCCCGGCCGGACTCGCCGACGCGGTGCGCACCGCCGGCCGCGATACCGGCACGACGATGTTCATGATGGTGCACGCCGCCGTGGCACTCGCGCTCTCCCACAGCGGGGCCGGGGAGGACATCCCGATCGGCTCACCCACCGCGGGCCGGCCCGCCTCCGAACTCGACGATCTCGTGGGGTTCTTCGTCAACATGGTGGTCCTGCGCACCGACCTGTCCGGTGACCCGACCGTGCGGGAACTGCTGGCCCGCATCAAGAACGCCGACATCGCCGCGTACGCCCACCAGGACGTGTCGTTCGACCGGGTCGTCGAGGCCCTCGACCCCGAGCGAAGTGCCGCCCGCCACCCCCTGTTCCAGGTGATGGTGCAGTACCGGAACCCGCCTGCCCTGCGTGCGTTCGAGCACCTGGCGCCCGAGGTGTCCCTCGTCCCCAACGATGCCGCGATGTTCGATCTGACATTCGACGTCGTGGACACACCGGACGGGTCCATGCGGGTACGCGTCGAATACGCCCGTGATCTGTTCGACCACGACACCGCCGAGTCTTTCGCCGCGCGCGTGGTGCGTGGGTTCGCCGCTCTGGCCGGAGACCCCGACCGTCCCCTGTCCCGTGTCGACCTGCTCTCCGGCGCCGAACGCGACTGGCTCCGCGCCGGTCGATCGGCACCGGAATCCGCACGCCCGGAACCCGTTCCGGAGACGCTGGTCGACCTGTTCGACCGCACGGTTGCCGCAGCGGCGCATCTCCCCGCTGTCGTCTCCGCGGAGGAAACCCTGACGTTCGGGGAACTCGACGCGTGGTCCGACCGGATCGCGTGTCATCTCGTGGATCGCGGCGTCCGGGCAGAAACGGTCGTCGCGCTACGGCTCCCGCGGGGAAGCGCCGTGGTCGCGGCGATTCTCGGTGTCTGGAAGGCGGGCGCGGCGTACCTCGCGATCGACCCGAACTACCCGCTCGAGCGCATCGACTACATGATGCGCGATGCAGGGGTGACCGTCGCGCTCGACGAGAGTGCCGTCGCGGAGTGCGGCGACGCGAGCATGCCGTCGCCGGCCACGGAACTGCGCGGTCGCGCCCGTGCGGACAACGCCGCCTACGTGGTCTACACCTCCGGTTCCACCGGTCTGCCGAAGGGCGTCGTCGTGCCGCACCGCGGTGTGGTGAATCTCTGGGAGACGGTGCGTTCCGGCACTTACGGTGACCCGGCAGAACAGCGGCTGCGGGTGCTGCTCAGTTACACCTTCGCGTTCGATTCCTCGGTCGACCAGTTGCTCGCGATGCTCGGCGGCCACACCGTGCACGTGCTCCCCGAAGAGTTGACCGCCGACGCAGACGGCATCGTCGGCTATGTCCGCGGCCATCGGATCGACGCCCTGGACTGCGCGCCGGTGCTGATGACGCAACTCGTCGCAGAAGGGCTTCTCGACCCCGCCGCGGATCACCGCCCGTCGGTGGTCGCCGTCGGCGGCGAGGCCGTGCCCGCCGAGCTGTGGGCCCGGCTCGCCGCCACTCCGGGGCTGCGCGCACTGAACATCTACGGACCCACCGAGTGCACGGTGGACGCGACTGCCGCAGTCATGACGGCGGACGTGGCGCCGCATATCGGCGAGCCCATCGCCGGGGGTCGTGCGCTCGTCCTCGACCGCTACCTGCGCCCCGTGGCGCCGGGTGTGCCGGGTGAGCTGTACGTCGGCGGTCCCCACGTGACCCGCGGATACCTCGGCCGGCACGGCCTCACGGCCGGAAGGTTCGTGGCCGATCCGTTCGGTACACCGGGGAGCCGGCTGTACCGCACCGGCGACACGGTGCGGTGGACATCCCGGGTGCCCCATCGTCTCGAATATCTCGGCCGCGCCGACGATCAGGTCAAGATTCGCGGGTTCCGTATCGAACTCGGTGAGGTCGAGGCGGTACTCGCCGGACATCCGGACGTGACAGCCGCCGCTGTGCTCGCCCGCGAGGACGAACCCGGACGCAGACGTCTCGTCGGCTACGTCGTGCCGGGGACTGCGCAGGTGGACGGTGACGCGGTCCGGGCATACACGGCCGAACGGCTGCCCGACCACATGGTGCCCGCTGCGGTGGTGGTGCTCGAGGAGTTCCCGCTGACCGCGAACGGCAAGGTGGACCGGGCCGCGCTCCCCGCCCCGGTGTTCGCACCCGCGACAGCCGGCCGGGTGGCGGGCAACGACATGGAACGGCGGCTCTGCGCCGTGGTGGCCGACGTGCTCGGACTCGACGCGGTCGGCCTCGACGACGACTTCTTCTCTCTCGGTGGTGATTCCATCGTGTCGATCCAGCTCGTGGCCAAGGCCCGCGCGGCGGGTCTGCGGTTCACCGCGCGGCACGTTTTCGAGCACCGGACCGTCGCCGGTCTGGCCCGCGTCGCCGAGGTGGATACAGGCCGGCAGGAAACGGATGTCGCGGCGGCGCTCGGCAGCATTCCGGCGACGCCCATCGTTCACGACCTGCTGGACCGAGGGGGACCGTACGCCAGGTACGCGCAGTCCAGGCTGCTGCGTACCCCGGAAGGCCTCACGCTCGGCGAACTGACCGGCGCCGTGCAATCCCTGCTCGACGTCCACGACGCGCTGCGTTCGGTGTTCGACTCGGCTGCACGCGTTCTCGAGGTCCTGCCGGTGGGTGCGGTGTCGGCTGCGCACGTGGTCACCCGGGTCGACATCTCCGGCCTGGACGACCCGTCCGCGGTGATGGTCGCGGCGACCGAGGAGGCGTACGCGGCGCTGGACCCCGGGTCCGGGGAACTCGTGCGCGTCGTGTTCTTCGATCCGGGCCCCGGCGTGCAGGGCCGGGTGCTGCTCGCGGTGCACCACCTGGTGGTGGACGGGGTGTCGTGGCGGATTCTGGTCCCGGACCTCGCCGAGGCCGTCGCGGGTACCGCGCCGCTCCGGTCCGGTACCCCGCTGCGTGTCTGGGCTCGCGGCTTGCTCGAGGCCGCGCCGGCGCGACGAACCGAACTGCCGTTGTGGCGTCGTATCACGGCGCCCGGCGGCCGTGCTGCCTTCGCCTCCCGCCCTGTCGATCCCACGCGGGACACGATGTCCGCGACGGCGCAGGCGCATGTCGACGTGCCGGTCGCAGTGACGGAGGCTCTGCTCACGACGGTGCCCGAGCAATTCCACGCGGGTGTCGACGACGTTCTGCTCACCGCGCTGGCACTGGCCACAGCCCGGGTGTGTGGCGCGGGTGCGGTGGTGGTGGATCTCGAAGGGCACGGACGAGAAGAGCAGGTGGTGGCCGGCGCCGATCTGTCGCGCACCGTCGGATGGTTCACGAGCCTGTACCCGGCCAGGCTCGACGTGTCGGGGGCAGACCTCGACGACGCCTTCGCAGGTGGCCGGAATGCCGGTGAGGCACTCAAGAAGGTCAAGGAGCAGCTTCGCGAGATCCCCGACAGCGGTGTCGGATTCGGGATTCTCCGGCATCTCGACGAACAGGGACGGCACGTTCTCGCGTCGGCGGCCGCCCCCGAGATCGGGTTCAACTACCTGGGCAGACTGACGCTGGGTGAGGCGGAGGGACAGCCGTGGTCGAGTGCGCCGGAGTCGGCCGGTCTCGGCGGTGCCACCGAGGCAGACATGCCGGTGAACCACGCGCTCGAAATCGGCGTCTTCACCGAGGAAACGGGGGAGGGGCCGGTGCTCCGGGGCACGTTCGGCTACAGCCCGGCACTGGTGCCCGAGCACGTGGTCGCAGACCTCGTGGAGTGCTGGGTTGCGGCACTGGAGGCGCTGGCCGGACACGCGGCGTCGGGGGATGCCGGTGGATTCACTCCGTCGGATCTGACTCTCGGTGGCCTCGATCAGTCGGAGATCGACGAGTTCGCCTTGGAATTCGGATGATCGTGACGCTTGGCGTGGCCAATTGTTTCGGTTAGCCTAACCAATCGTGACCGGGGGTACATCCCGGCGAGAACACATCTGGGAGAAACGTCATGCGGGTTCTTGAACGTAGCCGGGCGCGTAGCGTCGCGGTTCTCGGTGCGGCTGCGCTGCTCACGGCCGGCCTGGTGGGCTGCTCGAGCGACAGCGGCGATGCCTCGGACAGCACGGAGGCGGCTGCTACCCGGACGTTCGAGGCGCAGAACGGCTCGATCGAGATCCCGTCCGATCCGCAGCGCATCGTCGCCTGTGGCTACGCCGCGTTCCCGCTCATCCAGGCCGGGGCGAACCTTGCCGCGGTGTGCGAATGGACCCGCGAGATCGGGAGCATGGACGAGGAGACGCTCGCCGCGTACGAGGAACTGCCGAAGGTGGCACCCGACGGAGCAGCGAGTGAGCTGAACTACGAGGCCATCACGGCTGCCGAGCCCGACCTGATCATCATGGGCGTTCCGGCCCGCGTGCAGTCCCAGGTCGACATGGCCAAGCTCGAGGCCCTTGCGCCGGTCGTGTTCCTCGGCCCCACCAACCCCGGCGACTGGCGCTCGCTCGGCGAGCAGTACGCCGACGCCGCCAACGTCGGTGACGCCTACGGGGAGTTCAAGTCGGAGTACGAAGCGCGTGCCACCGAGATCGCGGACAAGTACGCGGATACCCTCGGCAGCCTGAACTTCGCCGGCCTGTGCAGCACCTGCGGCACCGAGCCGGGCGAGTTCTTCCGCGAGTACAAGTCGTCCTACACCACCAACCTGTTCGACGACCTCGGCTTCACGTTCCCCGGCGAGCCCGTCGATCCCGCAGACGTCCACGGCGAATACGTCTCGCTCGAGCAGCTGCCGCAGAACCTCGCGGACGCAGACGTGATCGTCTACGGCCTCGAAGCGGACGGCTCGGTCTCCGCCGAACTCCAGGAAGTCTTCGACTCGCCGCTGTGGCAGAACCTGCCCGCCGTCAAGGCCGGCAACCTCGTCGGCGTCCAGCACGCCAACGCCGCCACGTACGAAACCGCGCTGCTCGCACTCGACTCCATCGACGCCGCGCTCGACAAGTTGCCCGCGAACCAGAAGCAGTAACACCGTCGCGGTCGACCACCGCGGCTGCCATCGACCGAACGGCCCCCGATGTCCCCGACTCGGGGGCCGTGTTCGTCGTGCCCGACACGCCCGTCTCCGCCCCGGAAAGCTGCCATGACTCGCTCCACTGCGCTCGAAGACATCGTTCCGCTCTCGCCGCTGCAGCAGGGTCTGCTCTACCTGAGCACGATCGCCGCTCCCGCCGAGCCGGCCGGCAACGACGGCAGCGCCGAGCCCGACGCGTACACCGTGCAGTCGGTGCTGCGTCTGTCGGGAACGGTGGACGAGGATCGCATGCGCACGGCAGCGCAGGCGCTGCTCGACCGGCATGCGTCGCTGCGGACGTGTTTCCGGCCCCGCAAGGACGGGCGCACCGCAGGACTCGTCGTACGCGGTGTCGAAGCGCCCTGGCGCAGCGTGGATCTGACGGGAACACCGGGCCCGGAAGCGGAACGGCGCATGCAGGACCTGATCGACGCCGACCTCCGCCACTGGTTCGACCTCACCCAGCCCCCGCTCGTGCGATGGCACTTCGTCAGGTTCGGTGCCGACGACGTGCGGCTGCTCCTCACCACGCATCACATCGTCGTCGACGGATGGTCCACGCCGATCATGGTGCGGGAGCTTCTCGAGCTGTATGCGGCGGGCGAACCCGCCGCGCGCGCCGGTACGGTGCTCGGCCCGGTGCGGCCCTATCGCGACTACCTGGCATGGCTGGAACGGCAGGACCACGACACCGCGCGGCAGCTGTGGCGCGAGACCCTCGCCGAATTCACCGAGCCCAGCCTGGTCGCCCCGCCCGGGTCCACCCGCGCCACCGAGCCGTGCGCCGAGCTGGCCGTCACCGTGCCCCCCGGCCTCGCCGAGCGTCTCGGCACGCTGACCCGCACGGCAGGCGTCACGTTCAACACCGTGCTGCAGACCGCCTGGGCGATGCTCCTGTCCGGTCTGCTCGGCCGCGACGACATCGTGTTCGGCGCGACCGTATCGGGCCGCCCGCCCGAACTCGCCGGCGTCGAATCCATGGTCGGCTTGTTCATCAACACCGTCCCCGTCCGCGTCCGGCTCGACCCACGCGGCACCGTCACCGAGACACTGCGGCGGGTCCAGCTCGATCAGTCGCGCACGGTGGACCACCAGTATCTCGGGCTCGCGGACATCCAGCGCGACGCCGGGATCGGCGAGTTGTTCGACACTCTCACCATCTTCGAGAGCTACCCGGTGGACCGCGAGGCGCTCGAGCGCGCGCAACAGTCCGGCGGCGTCACCATCGCCGGTGTGGAGGCACACGACGCCACCAACTATCCGCTCGTCCTCACCGCAGGACTCGCCGACGACCTCGTCGTGAAGCTCGACTACCGTCCGGCGCTGTTCACCCGTGACGATGCGGCGGCCCTCGGGTCCCGGCTCGTCGCGATCCTCGAGGCCCTTGCGTCCGATGCGGAGGCACCCGTCGCGGCACTCGACGTGTTGCCCGGGGCGGAGCGCGAGCAGGTTCTCGGAGCATGGTCTTCGGGAGCCGGGTCTTCGGGAGCCGGGTCTTCTGCGGCTGCGGACCCTGCCACGGGGACCGTCGTGGATGCGCTCACCCGGCAGTTCCGGAAGCGTTCCGGCGATCTCGCGGTGGTGAGTGGCGACCAGCGGCTCACGTTCGACGACCTGGGCACCGAGTCCGCCCGTCTCGCACGGCTACTCATCGCACGAGGTGTGGGTCCCGACGACCGTGTCGGACTCGCACTGCCGCGCACTGCCGTGATGGTCGAGGCGATCGTGGCGGTGCTCGCCGCAGGCGGGGCGTACCTGCCTCTCGACCCGTCGTACCCGGCCGACCGGCTGAAGCATATGGTGACCGACGCTGCGCCGGTCGTCGTGATCAGTACGTCCGCAGTCGCCGGAGAACTCGGTGACGTGCTCGCCGGAGCCGACGTGCTGCTGCTCGACGATCCCGCTGTGGAACGGACCCGTGCAGAGTTCCCGGCGCACCCGGTCACGGACGGTGACCGCCGCGCACCGCTGCGAGCGGGACACGCCGCCTACGTGATCTATACGTCCGGCTCGACGGGGACTCCGAAGGGGGTCGTCGTCTCCCACGGCAATCTCGCAGATCTTCACGCGGCCCAGAGAAACACGTTGATGTTGCCCGGGATACGGGAGCCGCGCGGGGGTCAGTGGCGTGTGCTGCTGACGTATCCGTTCGCATTCGACTCCGCCGTCGCCGCGCTCACGTGGCTGTTCGACGGGCACACCCTGCACCTCCCGGACGACGACCGCCGGACCGACGTGGACTACCTCGTCGAGTACGTCCGCGCCCATCGCATCGACTACGTCGACACGGTGCCCGTACTCATGACCCGCTTGCTCGAGGGCGGCCTCCTCGATCCCGCACACCACCGGCCGGCCAAGGTGACCGTCGGCGGTGAGGCCGTGAGCGGCGACCTGTGGCGCACGCTCGCCGGATCCGGTGTCGAAGCCTTCAACTGCTACGGCCCCACCGAGTGCACCGTGGATGCCTCGTATGCGCGCATCTCCGGCGGGCCGGTCACGATCGGCGGGCCGACGCCGGGCACCCGGCTGTACGTGTTCGACCACTGGTTGCGGCCCGTCGCGCCCGGCGTGGCAGGAGAGTTGTACATCGCCGGAAACGGTGTCGCGCGAGGGTATCTCGGACGGCCGGGCCTGAGCGCCGACCGCTTCGTGGCCGACCCCTGTGCCGGGTCCGGTGCGCGCATGTACCGCACCGGAGACGTGGTGCGCTGGACCCGTGCGGGCGTTCTGGAATACGTGGGCCGAGACGACGACCAGGTCAAGATCCGCGGCTACCGCATCGAACCCGCCGAGGTCGAGGCCGCGGCCGGCGCCTGTCCGGGCGTGCGGGAGTCCGTGGTCGTTCCGCACACCGACGGCAGGGGCGTGACCAGACTGGTCGCCTACGTGGTGGCCGACGACGCTCTCGAGCCCGCGGATCTGCGTACCACCCTCGCCGCGCGCCTGCCCGAGTACATGGTTCCCGCCACGGTGGTCGTGCTGCCGGCTCTTCCGGTGACGGCGAACGGAAAAATCGACAAGAAGGCCCTTCCCGAACCGGATTTCGCGGCTCTGACAGGTTCCGGCGAGGCGACTACGGAACTCGAGACCACGTTGTGCAGCGCGTTCGCCGATGTACTCGGTCTCGAACGCGTAGGCGTCGACGACGACTTCTTCACCCTCGGCGGGGACTCCATCGTCTCGATCCAGTTGGTGGCGCGACTCCGGGCCGCCGACATCCAGGTCACCGCGCGTCAGGTGTTCGAACTGCGCACCGCGGCCGCGATCGCGGCGGCGCACGACACCGCGCCCGCAGCGGAAGCGGGACGCGAGACGACCCCGGCCGTCGGACCGGTTCCGCTCACCCCGATCGTTTACGACACCCTCACGCACATGTCTGCCCACACGCTGCGGACGTTCACCCAGTCCCGCCTGCTGGTGACACCCGCGGGTCTCTCCACCGGCGACCTCGTCGCCGGTGTGCGTGCTCTGCTGACAACCCACCACATGCTCCGGTCGCGCTTCACCGTCGAGGCCGACGGGAACGCGCCTGCCTCCTGGACCGTGCCCGAGGAGGTACCCGATGCCGAGGGGCTGGTCCGGCACGTGGACGTGCGTGGACTCGACTCCGACCGGTGGCAGGCGGAGTTCACCGCCGCCCAGGACGCCGCCCGGGCAGCGATCGATCCCGCTGCCGGCGTGATGGTGCAGCTCGTCTTCTTCGACGCCGGCCCCGAGGTGCCCGGCCGCGTGCTGGTGACGGTGCACCACCTCGTGGTCGACGGGGTGTCCTGGCGCATCCTCGTCCCGGACCTCGCGAGTGCGGTGGACGGTGTCCGCCGTGGTGCCGCCGGTGCGCTCGAGGAACCGCGAACCTCGTTCCGGGACTGGGCGACCGGACTCGCGGAGGCCGCACACTCGGATCGGGTGACACAGACCCGCCCGGTGTGGTCGCGATCGCGCACGGACACGGCGGGCGGCGCGGGTGAGCATACCGCGCTCGGTTGCCGCGCCTTGGACCCCGCCCGCGACACGGTGTCGACATCGGCGTCGGTCGAGGTACAGGTTCCCGGCGACATCACCGCACGCATCCTCACCTCTGTACCCGCCGCCTTCCGCACCGGCGTCGCCGATGTCCTGCTCGCAGCCCTTGCGATGGCGGTGACGTCGGTCCGCGGCGGATCGGCGGTCCGGGTGCACCTGGAAGGACACGGCCGCGAGGAGCACATCGTGCCCGGCGCCGACCTGTCCCGCACGGTCGGCTGGTTCACCTCGATGTATCCCGTCGTCCTCGACCTCGGCGCATCTCCCGACAACCCTGCCCTCTGCCTCGCCCACGTCAAGGAGTCGCTGCGCGCGGTACCGGACAACGGAATCGGATTCGGGATCCTGCGGCGCCTGTCCGGCGGGGACGACGACCTGTTCACCGGCTACCGCGCTCCCGAGATCGTCTTCAACTATCTCGGACGCATGACGCTCGGGGAGACCGCGTCGGCTCCGTGGTCGGCGGCTCCCGAGGCTGCCGCGCTCGGCGGATCCGTCGACCCGGCCACGCCGCTCGATCATGTGCTCGATGTCAACGCGATCACCGACGACGGCCCGGACGGTCCGGTGCTGTCCGCCGAATTCACCTATGCCACCGGCCTACTGGACGCCGTGACGGCAGAGCGGATCGCCCGCGCCTGGGGCGAGGCGCTCGCCACCCTGTCCCGTGTCGCAGACGAACCCGCCGCAGTTTCCCTCACCCCGTCCGATCTGACGGCGACCGGGCTGACGGTCGAGGAGACGGCGGAACTCGGCCGCGCGGTCACCGGCGGGCTCGAGGACGTCGTACCGCTGACCCCGCTGCAGCGCGGCATGTACTTCCTGTCGGGTCTCGACGAGGACGGCGTCGACGTCTACACGATGCAGTCGGTTCTCGATCTCGACGGTGTGATCGACACGGTGTTGCTGCGCCGCAGCATCTCTCGTCTGATCGAACGGCATGCCGTGCTGCGCACCGGCTTCCGGATCTCCGCTTCGGGTGTCCCGATCGGGGCCGTCGCAACCGCGGTCGAGACGCCGTTCGAGGTGATCGACCTGTCCGCGGACGCCGACCCTGCCGGACGCGCCGACGCATTCGCGGAGTCCGACCGTGTGGACCGGTTCGCTGCCGACACCGCACCGCTCGTCCGCTTCCGCCTGCTGCAGTTGTCCGACGACCGGTCGCGCCTGGTGTTCACCGCACACCATCTCGTCCTGGACGGGTGGTCCACGCCGCTGCTGGTGCAGGAACTGTTCCAGATCTACGCGGCCGGTGGTGACACATCGGGTCTGGCCCGGGCGGTGCCGTTCACCGACTACCTCGCCTGGCTCGACCGCCAGGACGGTGCCGCCGGACTCGAGGTGTGGCGCGAGGCGTTGTCGGGTGTCGAGGAACCGACACTCGTCGCACCAGCCGGGTCGTCGATGCAGGCCGAACTGCCCGGCGAACTCTCGATCGAGGTTCCGGACGCGTTGTCGGAGCGGCTTCTGTCCGTGAGCCGCTCCCGCGGTGTCACGGTGAACACCGTGGTGCAGACGGCGTGGGGACTGCTGCTCGCCGCGCTCACCGGACGGCCGGACGTGGTGTTCGGTGCGATCGTCTCGGGGCGCGTGCCGGACGTCCCCGGTGTGGAGTCGATGATCGGACTGTTCATCAACACCGTCCCCGTGCGGGTCCGCACTTCCGCCGAGGAGTCGGTCGCAGAGTTGCTCTCGCGCATGCAGTCCGAGCAGAACCGGGTGATGGATCACCAGTACGTCGGTCTCGCGGACGTGCAGCGCGCCGTAGGAGTGGGCGAACTGTTCGACACCCTGCTGGTGTTCGAGAACTATCCGGTGGACCGCGACGCCCTCGATCGCGCCCAGCACGACAGCGGAGTCCGGGTGTCGGCGATGAACGGCACGGACGCCACCAACTTCCCCCTCGTCCTCGTCGCGGGGTTGCAGGACACGCTGCGCCTGGTGCTCGAATACCAGCCGGCGGTCTTCGGTGAGCACGACGCCGCAGCGGTAGGACAGCGGCTCGTCCGGATCCTCGAGCAACTCGTCGCAGACCGGCCGGTGCCCGTCGCGCACCTCGACGTGCTGACCGACGCGGAACACCGGAACGTGCTCGGCCGGTCGGACACCCCGCACGCGCCCGCGTCGGGAGCGGCCACGGTTGCCGACCTGCTCGACGCGCAGATCGCCCGCACCCCGGACGTTCCGGCGGTCGTGTCCGGTGCGGTGACATTGTCGTTCGCAGAACTCGGGGATCGGTCGGCCCGTCTGGCACGTCTGCTGATCGGTGCCGGTGTCGGCCCCGAGACGGTCGTGGGATTGGCCCTGCCCCGGTCCGAGCACATGATCGTGGCCATCGCCGCCGCGATCCGGTCGGGCGGCGTGTACGTGCCCATGGATCCGTCCTATCCCGCCGACCGCCTGGCACACATGATTGCGGACTCCGGACCGTGCGTCATCGTGACCACCGCAGACGTCGCCGGCCGGATCGACGCCGTCGCGGGGGAGACCCCCGTGGTCGTGCTCGACGACCCCGCGACCCGGAAAGCCCTCGCGTCGCTGCCCGCGACCCCCGTGACCGACGCGGACCGTCGCGCGGTGTTGCACCCGGACAACGGCGTGTACGTGATCTACACATCGGGATCGACCGGCGTGCCGAAGGGCGTCGCCGTCACCCACGCGAATTTGCTCAACCTGTTCGACAGCCACCGCGCCGACCTCTACGTGCCCACGGTCGCCGCGTCGCAGCGCGAGGTCGTCGGCGTGGGCCACGCGTGGTCGTTCGGCTTCGACGCGTCGTGGCAGCCCACGCTCTGGATGTTCGACGGCCACACCGTGCACGTCTTCGACGAGGACACGATGCGCGATCCGGAACGGATGGTCGCCTACACGATCGAGCACCGTCTCGATTTCCTCGAGGTCACCCCGTCCTTCCTCGACCGGATGCTCGCCGCAGGGCTCTACGACCATCCGCACCGTCCCGCCACGGTGGGATTCGGCGGTGAAGCCGTCAACCCCGCGTCGTGGCGCCGCCTCCGGGAACTCACCGACGGGCGCGCATTCAACCTGTACGGACCGACCGAATGCACCGTCGACTCCCTCGTCGGCAAGGTCACCGACGCCGATACACCGTGTCTGGGCAGAGCGGTGCACGGCGGCGGCGCGCACGTCCTCGACGCGATGCTCAGGCCCGTTCCGACGGGCGTGGCGGGCGAGCTCTACATCTCCGGAGACGGTGTCGCACGCGGCTATCTCGGCCGTCCCGACCTCACCTGCACCCGGTTCGTCCCGAACCCGTTCGGCAGCAGCGGATCCCGGTTGTATCGCACCGGCGATGTCGTCAAGCGGGTGGCCGGGGCGGACGGCAGCACCGTGCTCGAGTTCCTCGGCCGCGGCGACGACCAGGTCAAGATCCGGGGTTTCCGCGTCGAACTCGGCGAGGTCGAAGCGGCCCTCACGGCCGTACGCGGCGTACGCGACGCGGTCGTGGTCGCGCACACCGACAACCGTGGTGTGGTCCGTCTCGTCGGCTACGTGACGCCGGACGGGGACGTCGACCCGGCCGCCGTTCGGGCTGCGACCGCGGTGACATTGCCCGACTACATGGTCCCCGCCGTCGTGATGGTGCTCGACCGATTTCCCGCGACCGTCAACGGCAAGGTCGACCGGAAGGCACTGCCCGAACCGGATTTCGCGGCGCTCGTCGGGTCGCGGGAACCGAGCACTCCCGCAGAGGCTGCGCTCGCCGCCGTCGTCGCAGACGTCCTCGGACTGGACCGCGTCGGCGCCGACGACGACTTCTTCTCCCTCGGAGGAGATTCCATCGTCTCGATGCAGCTCGTCTCGAAGGCACGTGCTGCCGGCGTGCGGATCACGACCCGTCAGGTCTTCGAACTGCGCACCGTCGCGGATCTGGCCGCGGCGGCCGACACGGCCGGTCCGGTGCACGAGCGGGTCTACGGCACCGGCGAAGCGATCGGTGACGTCCCGCTCGTGCCGATCGTGTGGGAGGCACTCGGCTGGGGAAGCGACCTCGGCCGCTTCTCCCAGGCCCGGTTGCTCGTCGCTCCGTCCGGGCTGACTGTGCCCACGTTGCAGACGGCCGTCACGGCGCTGCTGGATGTGCATCCGATGCTGCGATCTCGGTTCCGCGCCGGGGGTGCTCGTCCGACGTGGACGGTCCCGGCGGAGCGCGCGCCGGAGGTCCCCGCCATCGATGCACTGGTCCGGCGCGTCGACGCGACGCATCTCGGTGAGGCCGGCGTCGACGACCCGCGGTGGCAGGACCTGTTCGCTGCCGAACGGGAACGGGCCTATTCCTCGCTCGACCCGGACGCGGGCGTGATGCTCCAGGTGGTGTGGTTCGATTTCGGGCCCCGGACCGCGGGTCGTGTCCTCGTCGCCGTTCACCACCTGGTCGTGGACGGGGTGTCGTGGCGGATCCTGGTCCCGGACCTGGCGGACGCGGTCGAGCAGGCCGCCGGTGGCGGAACCATTCGGCTCGCCGCCTCCGGTACCCCGTTCCGCGCCTGGGCCACCGGACTCGTGGAGGCGGCACGATCGGAGCGGGTCGTCGAGTCCTGGCCGGCCTGGGAACCCGCCCTGTCGACATCCGAGCCGTCCCTGGGAGAGCGTGGCCTCGATCCTTCCGTCGACACCGTGTCCGCGCTCCGCTCGGTCCGCGTGCGTGTCCCGGTCCCGGTGACCGAACGGGTGCTCGCCGGCGAGTCGATCAACGAGGCGCTGCTCACCGCGCTCGCTCTGGCAGTGGCGTCGGTGCGTGGCGGGGACACCGTGCGTGTCGAACTCGAGGGACACGGCCGCGAGGAGGATGTGGTGCCGGGCGCCGACATCTCCCGCACGGTCGGATGGTTCACCTCTATGTTCCCGGTTGCCCTCGACCTCACCGGAATCGACATCGGCGACGCGCTCGAGGGCGGCCCGGCCGCAGGTGACGCACTCGCCCGCGCCACCCGGTCGTTGCGCGCTCTGCCGGACAACGGGATCGGTTTCGGTGTGCTGCACCGCTTCAATCCGGAGTTCGCGGACCGGTTCGCCGGGTACCGCCGACCCGAGGTGGTGTTCAACTACCTCGGCCGGATGACGCTCGGCGAAGAGACCGGCGCCCCGTGGTCGGGTGCCCCCGAGGCGCCGGCACTCGGCGGGTCGGTGGATCCGTCGACACCGCTCGATCACGTCCTGCAGGTCGACGCGATCACCGAGGACACCGAGGACGGTCCCGTCCTGGACTGCGAATTCGCCGCGGCCACCGGGGTTGTCGGCGCCGGCACCCTCGAGTTGCTGTCGCAGCGCTGGGTGCAGGCACTGACCGCCCTCGCCGGTCGCCGATCCCCGGTCGCTTGAACGACTTTCGAACCGTCAGCAGAAGGAGACAGAACATGTTGGACCGCGCGACCATCTTCGCCGATACCGCCCGCATCCTGGAGGTGGAGCCGGACGAGCTCGACCCGGCCGTGAATCTGGTGGATCAGGGCCTCGATTCGGTGCGCCTGATGGCGCTGATCGAACAGTGGCGCGGCGCGGGCGCAGACATCGATTTCGTGTCGCTGGCATCCGAACCCGACCTCGAGCAGTGGTGCGCCCTGCTCGCCGGACAGTGAGCGGATCGCCGTGGCCTTCCTCGAGAAACTGACCATCGACCTCGATCCGATCCGGACCAGTCGCGAATTCCGGTACCTGTTCACCGCGCGGGTGGTGTCGCTGCTGGGGCTCGGGTTCCTCATCGTCGCGGTCCCGGTGCAGGTCTACCAGCTCACCGGATCCACCGCCCAGGTCGCGGCAGTGACCGCGGTCCTCGGAATCACCACGTTCGCCGCGACTTTCGTCGGCGGTGTCCTCGCGGACCGGTTCGACCGTCGCAACGTGATCGCCATTGCGCGGGGGACCGCGGCAGTGGCATTCGCGCTGCTCGCCGTCAACGCCTACCTGCCCGAGCCGCAGATGTGGGCGATCTACCTCATCTCCGTTGTCGACGGGGCGGCGGGCGGTATCTCGGCGACCGCCCTGATGGCCGTCACCCCCAGCCTGGTTCCGCGCGACAAGCTCGCGGCGGCCGGAGCCCTCATGGCGCTCACCGCAGATCTCGGCTCGATGGTCGGCCCGGCACTGGGTGGTGTCGTGATCGCCGCCGGTGGCGTGGGCCTGGCCTATGCGCTCGCCGCGTTCACCACCGTGATCACCACCTTCTGCATCACCCGGCTGCCACCGCTGCCGCCGGCGACGGTGTCCGTCGAATCACCGCTGAGATCGATCGCCGCGGGCTTCACGTACGCGTTCCGCAACCGGGTGATCGGCCAGGTGCTCGTCGTAGGTTTTGCCGCGATGCTGCTCACCGGCTGGGCCGTGCTGCTCCCGGCGTTCGCCGACCGCGTGCTCGGCGCGGGGCCGTCGGTGGTCGGGTTGCTCTATGCCGCGCCGGCTGTCGGTGCCGTCCTCGGTTCGCTCACGAGCGGCTGGACGGGTTCCGTCCGTCGGTCGGGCCTGGTCGTCTTCGTCCTCATGGCCGTCTCGGCCGCAGGGCTCGCCGGAGCGGGCGCGACCGGCGTGACCGCGGTGGTGCTGCTGGGCCTGGCAGCGTACGGATTCGGCGACTCGCTCGCCGATGTGATGCGGTATGCGACGGTGCAGCGCAACACGGCCGACGAGTACCGCGGGCGTATCGCCGCGGTGTGGTCTGCTCAGGTGACTGCGGGTACGTCGCTCGGTGCGATCGCCGCCGGTGTGATCGCGTCGGTGGTGCCGATGTCGGTGGCACTGACGGTGTACGGAGTCGCCGGTATCGTGCTCGTCGTCGTGATGTGGGCGTCGTTCCCGACGTTGCGGCGGTTCGTGGACGACGATCGGCTCGAACCTGTCTCCTGACCACGGTCGGCGTCCGGTGTAGCCGCAGACCCGGCCGTTCGATCGAACCGTCCACGTCCGGTGTGCAGAAACGCCGCTTATCGTGACCGCATGGGGTGGCACCGCCAGAATTCGGGTTTCCGGGGTCCGTCGTTGGGGTTTGCGCTGGGTTCACTGTTGTTCGCGATCGGGGCGGCCCCCGGCTACGCGACGACGGTCGGTGCCCATATCGGCAACCTCACCTACTTCGCCGGTTCGCTGTTCTTCACCGCGGCCGCGTTCGCCGAGTTCCGGTTCACCGGGCGGGTTACTCCCGGACCGTCGACGTCCCGTGTCAACCGGTACGACTGGTGGTCCGCCCTGACCCAGTTCGTCGGCACCGTGCTGTTCAACCTCAGTACAGGTGCCGCCGTGATCCGCAGTCTGTCGGCACCCGAACGAGACGAGTTCGTCTGGCAACCGGATATGTTCGGGTCGCTGTGTTTCCTCGTCTCGAGTGGACTGGCCGTCGTCGCGACGACCGATGTCGACGGCCTGTGGGATCCGCACGCCCGCAACTGGGCCAGTACGTGGCTGAATGCGGTCGGTTCGATCGCGTTCGGTGTCTCCGCGGTCGGATCGCTCGTCGTCCCGGCCACGCAACGGCTCGAAAGCGCGACGGCCGCGAATCTCGGCACGCTGACTGGCGCGGTGTGTTTCCTCGTCGCTTCGCTGTTGATGCGTGCTCCCGACCCACCGCGGTCGCCGGTGGACGGCACGCCGCGGGGGCGACCCTCCCGTTCGTGAAGACTGTCGATTTCGAGCAAGCACCCGGCGTGATTTCCTCCCGTCCAGCCGAGTCTCGCCCGGCGCGCGCAAAAGTCGGTAAGAATGCGGTAATCGAACTCCGACCGTGGGAGGTGCCGTGAACCGATCCGTCGAGCGTCCGGACGACGAGTGGCCGAGTCTGCGTGTCGCCGACTGGGCCGCCACCCGCGACACCCTGCACATGTGGCTGCAGATCGTGGGCAAGATCCGGTTGGTCCACTCGCCGCCGGTCAACCATTGGTGGCACACGACGTTGTACGTCACGCCACGCGGCTTGGGTACCTCGTCGATTCCCTACCGCGGCGGTGTGTTCGATCTCGAATTCGATTTCTGCGAGCACAACCTCGGGATCCGTTCGAGCGACGGAGGCCGTAGCGCCGTCCCGCTCACGGCGCAGCCCGTGTCGGAGTTCTACTCGCGCACCTTCGGCGCCTTGGACGAACTGGGCATCGAGACCCGGATCCATGGTGCGCCCAACGAGGTCGACCCGGCGATCCCCTTCGCGCAGGACCACCAGCACAGCACGTACGACCCCGACGCGGCACACCTGTTCTGGCGGCAACTGCTCCGAGCCGACCGTGTCCTGCAGCAGTTCCGGGGCGAGTACCTGGGCAAGGTCAGCCCGGTTCACTTCTTCTGGGGAGCAATGGATCTGGCCTGCACCCGATTCTCGGGCCGCACCGCACCGCCACATCCCGGCGGAATTCCGCACTGCCCCGACGAGGTGATGACCGAGGCCTACTCGCACGAGCTGAGCAGCTGTGGATTCTGGCCCGGCGGTGGAGACGAGGGCGCCTTCTACTCGTATGCCTACCCCGCTCCGGACGGCTACGCGGACCGTCCCGTGCGCCCGGATGCCGCGTACTACTCGTCCGAGCTCGGCGAGTTCGTGTTGCCCTACGAGGCGGTGCGCACGGCAGCCGACCCCGACGCGGAAGTGCTGGGTTTCCTCCGCAGCACCTACGACGCCGCAGCGGATCTCGGGAACTGGGATCGCGCGCACCTCGAGCGTTCGACCTAGCGGACGGCTCGGAAGCCGGCCAGTCGGCGCTGCCCACCGCCGGGGGCGGGCTCGTCAGAAGTGTGCGTTCCGGACGCCGTGCGCCCACAATTCGATCGCCGCGTAGCCGTCGCCGACTCCTTGCGTGTACGCCACCAGTGCACCGTAGAGGCGGCTGCCTTCCGCGGCCAATTCGATGGTGCCCACCCAGTCGGCCGCACGCGCCATGACGTGCGCCGAGATGTCCGTGACGTCGCGCGTCGCGCCGGAGACCGCGGTGAACGACTCGTCCGCGATCCGGAACGTCTCGGTCACGCCCCGCCAGTAGTACTCGGCGTCCATCGCTGAACGCAGTGACTGATAGTCGGTCGTGTCCTGCATCGCCCTGGCATTCCGGAGCTGGTTCGCCGCATGCTCGGACGATCCCAGCGGGACGTATGTCATGTCGTCGACGGTCTCGTTGCCTGCACGTCTGGTCCTCACCGCAGAGATGGTGCCCGATCGCGCGGCAGAACGAAACATCCGGTCTGTAACGATCCGCGCGACCGGGGTGGGTCCTCAGTGAGCGTGCTGGTGATCGTGGTCGTGATCGTGGGGGAGGACCTCGTCGTGTTCGTCCTCGACCCGGTCGTGGTCGGCGGTCTTGCCGTAGCCGGTCTCCGTCATCCCGCGTCGCCAGTAGCCGATGACGAGCGTGGCCTTTCGGTCGAACCCTGCCTCGTTCCGCAGCCACTTGCGCATCGCCAGCACGGTCTTCGACTCCGCCGACACCCACGCGAACTTCGTGACGTCACCCCCGGGGATCTCGACCGCGGTCGCGGCGTCGAACAGTTGATCGGTGGTGCCCGCGGGGGCGCCGTGGCGGTGGATCCAGCGGATTTCGACTCCGTCGGGATGGCGCAGGTCCTGCTGCTCGTGCTCGTCGGCCACCTCGATCAGGGCGACACCGGTGGCGTCCTCGCGCATGTGCTCGAGCATCCGCCCGATGGCGGGCAGGGCCGTCTCGTCACCGACGATCAGATACCAGTCGGCCTCACCGGCGGTCACTCCGCCCGCGCCCGCGGCAGCGATCACGTCCCCCGGGCGGGCATGTTCGGCCCAGCCGCTCGCGAGGCCCTCGTCGCCGTGCTTGACGAAATCGATGTCCATCTCGGCGGTCTCGGGGTCGAGGCGGCGGACCGTGTATGTGCGAACCTGCTGTTTCACGGTCGGATCGGGCCATGCGAGCCGACCCCATCCGTTACGGGCAGGCACCTCGAGTCGACCGTTCGCGCGGGGAAACACCAACTTGATGTTCGGCACCCGGCCCGGGACGGAGGCATATTCGGCGACGCCGGGGCCGGCGAACGTGATCCGGCGCATGTGAGGCGTGATGTCCTCGACCCTCGCCACTTCGATGAGGACGGGGAGCATCCCGTATTCGTTGGTCATAGCGGACACCTTAGGGCACCCTGACCACATTCAGGCAGAGTCGGATTCCGATTGCCGGCGGTTCGGAATGAGTGCGACACAGAAGGTGAGGACGACCGCGCAGACGAGCACCGCGGTGAAGACGGGTGCGACGGACGCCGCAAGCTCCGCGGCGTCCGGGACGGATCGACCGGTGGGCGCATCGGAACGGGACAGCGCGGTGTTCGCGAGCGCACCGAACACGGCGACACCCACGGCGCTTCCCAGTGCGCGGGCGAAGGCATTGGCACCGGTGACCACACCCCGTTCGGCCCACTCGACACTCGATTGTGCGGCGATGAGTGCGGGGCTCGCGATCAGGCCCATTCCGAGACCGATGAGCACGCAACAGCCTGCGACGTGCCACGGCGAGGATCCGATTCCGAGCCGGGTGAGCAGGACCGCCCCGGCCAGCAGCGGCACCGCACCGACCAGGCCGGTCAGCCGGAACCCGATCCGCAGATACAACCGGCCGGACTGCGACGCCGCTATGGGCCAGCCGATGGTCATCGTGGCGAGGGCGAATCCGGCGACCAGCGCGGACGTACCGAGAGCACCTTGCACGAACGACGGGATGTACGACGTCAACCCGAGTACGACCGCGCCGACGAGGGCCGAGACGGCGCTCGTGGTGATCAGGACCCGGCGGGTAAGCACCCACATCGGCAGGATCGGTTCGGCCGCGCGGGACTCGATCCATCCGAAGACCACCAGCAGGGCGATCCCACCGGCGAAGATGCCGATGCTCATGCCCGAGGACCACGCCCACGACTGGCCACCCTCGAGCAGGCCGAGGATCACGAGCGCCGCGCCCGCGGCGAGTGTCACTGCGCCCGCCCAGTCCACGCGTCGCGCGCTGCCGGAGGGACGGTCCTCGTGGAAGTTGCGGACGATCACCCATGCAGCGATCGCGCACAGCGGCACGTTGATCCAGAAGATCCACCGCCACGACCAGAAGTCGGCGAAGACCCCGCCCAGGGCCGGACCCACGACCGCGGACATCCCCCACACACTGGCGAGATATCCCTGTGCTTTCGCGCGCTCGGCCACGGTGTAGATGTCACCGGCGACGGTCTGCGCCATGGGCAGCACGGCACCTGCACCGAGGCCCTGGACGGCGCGGAACGCGATGAGGGCGGGCATGCTCCACGCCAGCGCACACAACACCGATCCCAGCGCGAAGACCCCGATGCCGAACAGCAGCACCGGCGTGCGGCCGAAGGTGTCCGACAACTTGCCGTACACCGGGACCAGCACCGCCTGCGTGAGCAGGTAGCTGGAGAACAGCCAGGGGAACTGGGTGAATCCGCCGAGGTCGGCGACGATCGTGGGCACCGCCGTCGCGAGGATCGTGCTCTCGAGCGCAACCAGGGAGGTCGCGAGCATCAAGGCGATGAGGATCGGCCCGCGCTCGGAGCGGAATCCGACATCCACCCGTGACGATGCAGTCATGACGCCCCTGTCCTGGCTCGAACACCGGTTCCGGACCATTGTCGTCGATGGGATATCCGCCACGGCGTTCGGTCCCCGTCCGCATCGCGCACTAGGGTGTCAGCGTGCGTCCTTCACTCGAGTCCTATCCCCACCTCGCCGGCGGCAAGGTCCGTGATCTGCATGTCGTCGACGACGAGCACCTGCTTCTCGTCGCCAGCGACCGGATCTCGGCCTACGACCACGTGCTCGACACGCCCATCCCCGACAAGGGCCGGGTCCTCACCGCGATGAGCGTGTTCTTCTTCGATCTGCTCGATGCGAACAACCACCTCGCCGGCGAACCCGACGACGAGCGCATCCCCGAAGAGGTGCTCGGCCGCGCGCTCGTGGTGAAGCGGCTCGAGATGGTGCCCGTCGAGTGCGTCGCGCGCGGTTTCCTCACCGGGTCCGGCCTGCTCGACTACCGCGCCACCGGCGCGGTGTGCGGCGTCGCGCTTCCCGAGGGTCTCGTGGAGGCGAGCATCCTGCCCGAACCGATCTTCACTCCGGCCACGAAGGCCGCGCTCGGTGATCACGACGAGAACATCACCTTCGACCAGGTGGTCGAGAAACTCGGCGTGAATCTTGCGATGAAATTGCGTCAGGACACCCTCGATATCTACGGCCGCGCCGCGATGTACACCTCCGAGCGCGGCATCCTGCTCGCCGACACGAAGCTCGAGTTCGGTCTGGACAAGGCCGGCAATCTCGTCCTTGCCGACGAGGTGCTCACTCCCGACTCGTCGCGGTACTGGGATGCCGCCGAGTACGAGGAGGGCAAGGTGCAGCCGAGCTTCGACAAGCAGATCGTCCGTAACTGGCTCACCAGCGAGGAATCCGGCTGGGACCGCGCGTCCGACACTCCGCCGCCGGCGCTCCCGCAGTACATCGTCGACAAGACGCGTGCGCGGTATATCGAAGCCTACGAGCGTATTTCCGGGCTCTCCTTCGACGATTGGATCGGCTGAACGCAGATGACCTCCTCGAATTCGACCCCGCCGGTCGCCCAGAAGGTTCCGCACGAGCGTGTCCATCACGGCCACACGTTCGTCGACGACTACGAATGGTTGCGCGACAAGGAATCACCCGAGGTCGTCGCGTACCTCGAGGCCGAGAACGCGTGGACCGACGCGCAGACCGCGCACCTGGCGCCGTTGCGTGAGTCGATCTTCGAGGAGATCAAGTCCCGTACGCAGGAAACCGACATGTCGGTTCCCGCTCGTATGGGCAACTGGTGGTACTACGCACGGACCGTCGAGGGCAAGCAGTACGGCATCCAGTGCCGGGCCCCGATCACGGACGCGGACGACTGGACGCCGCCCGAGGTCACTCCCGGCGTCGACCTGCCGGGCGAACAGGTGCTGCTCGACGGAAACGTGGAAGCCGAAGGGCACGAGTTCTTCTCCATCGGCGCGTTCTCGATCAGCCAGGACGGCACGCTGCTGGCGTACTCGACCGATGTCGTCGGTGACGAGCGGTACACGCTGCGCTTCAAGAATCTCGAGACCGGTGAACTGCTCCCCGACGAAATCACCGGCACCGCACCGGGAGCCACCTGGGCCCTCGATCACAGCCACGTCTTCTATCAGACGGTGGACGAGTCGTGGCGCCCCGACACCGTGTGGCGGCACAAACTCGGCACCCCGCGCGACGAGGACGTGAAGGTCTTCCACGAGCCCGACGAGCGGTACTGGGTGTCGATCGGCTCGACCCGCAGCGAGAAGTATCTCATGATTTGGGTCGGGTCCAAGATCACCACCGAGGGGTGGATTCTCGAATCCGATGATCCCACAGGTGAATTCAGAGTTCTCCTCCCGCGTCGTGAGGGTGTCGAGTACGGCGCCGAGCATGCGGTGATCGGCGGCCGGGACCGGCTGTTGATCATGCACAACGATGTCGACCCGGACACGGGGGAGAAGGCCGAGAACTTCGTCCTCGCCGAAGCGCCGGTCGACGACCCGTCGTCGCTGCGCACCCTCATCGGGCACCGCCACGACGTGCGCCTCGAAGACGTCGAGGCGTTCGAGGGTCACCTGGTGCTCGGCTACCGGCGCGAGGCGCTCACCCGGATCGCGGTGTGGCCCCTCACCGACGACGGATACGGCGAACTCACCGAACTCGAGTTCGACGAGGAATTGTTCGCAGTCGGTCCGGGTGGCAATCCCGAGTGGAAGCAGCCCGTCCTGCGCCTCGGCTTCACCTCGTTCATCACCCCGACCCGTGTCTACGAGTACGTCGTGGCCACCGGCGAACTGCTGCTGCGCAAATCGCAGCCGGTGCTCGGCGATTTCGACCCGGCACGCTACGAACAGCGTCGCGAATGGGCCACCGCCGAAGACGGCACCCGGATTCCGCTGTCGATCGTGCAGCGCAAAGACCTGGCGGACGGGCCTGCTCCGACCCTGCTGTACGGCTACGGATCCTACGAAGCCAGTATCGATCCGGGATTCTCGGTAGCCCGACTGTCGTTGCTCGACCGCGGCATGGTGTTCGTGGTCGCGCACGTGCGCGGTGGCGGCGAGATGGGTCGGCACTGGTACGAAAACGGCAAGACCCTCACGAAGAAGAACACCTTCACCGACTTCGTCGCGTGCGCGCGGCATCTCGTCGACGAAGGTGTGACCGGCCCGGACCGGCTCGTGGCGGACGGCGGCAGTGCGGGTGGACTGTTGATGGGTGCGGTTGCCAACATCGCTCCCGAACTGTTCGCGGGCATCCTCGCGAACGTGCCGTTCGTCGACCCGCTGACCTCCATCCTCGATCCGTCGCTGCCGTTGACGGTGATCGAGTGGGACGAGTGGGGCAACCCGCTCGACGATCCCGAGGTGTACGAGTACATGCGCTCCTACAGCCCGTACGAGAACGTCGGAGCCCACGACTATCCGGCGATCCTCGCGATCACCAGCATCAACGACACCCGCGTGCTGTACGTCGAACCCGCCAAGTGGGTCGCGAAGTTGCGAGCCACCAAGACCGGCGACTCGCAGTTGCTGCTCAAAACCGAAATGAGCGCGGGGCACGGTGGTGTCTCCGGTCGCTACGAGAAGTGGCGCGAGGTGGCTTTCGAGTTCGCGTGGGTGCTCGAGACGTCGGGTGCCTACCGCGCGGAGACCGCGCCGCGACCCGCCGGGTCGTAACCGGCGGGTTCGTGCGACTGTTGCCCGGTCAGCGGCGGAACAGGGACCGCAGCGTCCGAGCCGGGCTCGGCGCCGGAGCGGTGTCCTGACCGCAGGTGCAGCGGTCGCCGGCGGGTACGGATCGCATGACGGCGTCGACATGCTGTCCGCAGCCGCCCCATCCGGTCTTCCGGCAGTTCGGGCAGGTGACGGGGTAACACATGGGGTTCTCCTTCTTCGTTGTTGTCGGTCCGGCTCCGGCCGGACCGATCAGGCCGCGACGTGGCTCTCGGCCCACGCGTTGTAGCCGCCGGTGAGATCCGAGACGTTGTCGAAGCCGTGGGCGCGGAGCAACGACGCCGCCACGCTCGAGCGCCATCCACCGGCGCAGTGCACCACGATGGGCTTACCCGTCGGTACCTGCCCGAGCCGAGTGCGCAACTGTGCCAACGGGATCGGCACCGCACCGGGGATCGTGCCGAGTTCGCGCTCACCGGGGTTGCGGATGTCGACGAGGGTGACGGTGCCGGCGGCGAGCAGGGTGTCGAGTTCCTCGACGGAGGTGCGGGGTGCGGTCCGAACCAGTTCGGTCAGCTCGGCCGGGAACATGCCGTCGGCGACGGCGAGATAGCCGATCGCGTTGTCCGATCCGATCCGGGCGAGGCGTACCGCCGCCTCCTGTTCCTCGCCGGGGTAGGTGATGAGCACGATCCTCTCGCCGACCTCGGCGACCATGCCACCGGTCTCGGCGAAGCGTCCGTCGAAACCGACGTTGACCGATCCGCGCAGGTGCCCGGCGGCGAAATCGTCGACGCTGCGTGCGTCGAGAACACGGGTGCCCGCGGTGAGCTCGGTCCGGACCTGAGCCGGAGTCAGCATCGGGATGGTGTGGTCCTGGGCGAGCAGCGGGTGGATCCGCTTGTTCATGGCGGCATCGGCCGAGAAGTACGACGGTGCGGCCGGCTGGCCCTCGGTGATCAGCGCGACGAAGTCGTCTTCGCTCATCGGCTGCACCGAGGGGTTGCTCACTCGCTGCTCTCCGATCGTGGAGGTCAGCTCGGTGGAGAGATTCTTTCCACAGGACGAACCGGCACCGTGGGCGGGCATGACCGTGACCTCGTCGGGCAGTGTCAGCAGTTTCTCGTGCACCGTACGGAACATCGCCCGGGCCAGGTCGCTCGTGGACCCGTCGCCGAGGTTGACCAGGTCCGGCCGGCCGACGTCGCCGATGAAGAGCGAGTCGCCGGTGAGTACTGCGGACGGTGCGGCGTCGGGACGCTCACGTACGACCACCGAGATCGATTCCCAGGTGTGCCCCGGGGTGGAGAGGATCTCCAGGTGGACTTCGCCGAGGGAAAGTTGCTCCCCGTCCCGTAGGCGGCGAATGGGGTAGTCGGTCTCGGCCGCTTCGCCGAAACCGATCCATGCGCCGGTCGCGTCCACCAGTTCGAGGTGTCCGGAGACGAAGTCCGCGTGGAAGTGGGTGTTGATGACGCCTTCGATGGTGAGGTTGTGCTTCGCGGCGTCGTCGAGATAGTCGCCGATATCGCGGCGCGGATCGACCACGATCGCCCGGCCGGTGCTCTCGTCGCCGATCAGGTACGACGCGTGGGACAGGCACTCGATGTAGTACTGCTCGAGAATCATGGGTTCCTCCGTTGCTGATTCCGGGTCTGTGGACAGCGTGGCATATACCCCCTAGGGTATGTCAAGTACCCCCCGGGGTATCGTGCTGCACAGAGTTTCGTCTCCGGCTCCGCATGGGGAACCCCGGAGTGCTAGGGAAGCTCCCGCAGCAGATCATAGTTTTAGATACCCCTAGGGGTATGTGTACGATGAGTTCCCAGAATACCCCATGGGGTAATTGCGTCGCCTAGTGCGCACACAACCCAGAATCGAAAGGCCCTCCTTATGACCACGTCCGGTCCCGCCACCCTCGACCCGAGTGCGCTCCACGAACTGATCGGCGCCGATGCGAACGTGCGTGTCGTCGACGTCCGCACCCCCGGCGAGTTCGAGTCCCTGCACATCGCGGGCGCCTACAACGTGCCCCTCGACCTGCTGCGCGAGCACCGCGACGAGTTCCTCGCCCACCTCGACGAGAGCATCGTCCTGGTGTGCCGGTCCGGGCAGCGTGCGACGCACGCCGAGGAGACCCTGCGCGAGGCGGGGCTGCTCAACGTGCACATCCTCGAGGGCGGGATGACGAGTTGGGAAGGACAGGGTCTGCCGGTCGTTCGCGGTGCCGCACGCTGGGAACTCGAACGCCAGGTTCGTCTGCTCGCGGGCTCGCTGGTGCTGGGCTCGGTCCTGGGCAGTGTCGCCGTGCCCAAGCTCAAGTGGCTCGCCGCCGGCATCGGTGGCGGTCTGAGCTTTGCGGCACTGTCGAATACGTGCGCGATGGGCATGATGCTGTCGAAGCTGCCCTACAACCGCGGCGCCACCTGTGATCCGCAGACGATCGTGGCACAGTTGACCGCTTCCAGCGGCACTGCAGCCGAAGGGAACTGATCGTGATCGCGCTGACCGTGTCACTGGCGGTCCTTGTCGGCGTCACCCTCGGGTTGCTCGGCGGCGGAGGATCCATCCTGACCGTCCCTCTGCTCGCCTACGTCGCGGGCATGGACGCCAAGGAAGCGATCGCCACCTCCCTGCTCGTAGTCGGTGTCACGAGCGCGGTCGGCGCGATCTCCCACGCGCGGGCGGGCCGCGTGCAGTGGCGCACCGGCATCCTGTTCGGTGCGGCGGGCATGGTCGGTGCCTACGCCGGTGGCCTGTTCTCGCGCTTCATTCCCGGCGGCATCCTGCTGCTCGCGTTCGCGGCCATGATGATCGCCACCGCGGTCGCGATGCTGCGCGGCCGCAAGAACAAGGCAGCAACCGGAAGTGCTGTTCCCGCTATGCCGGTCGGGAAGATTCTGCTCGACGGCGTGGTCGTCGGGTTGGTCACCGGTCTGGTCGGTGCCGGTGGTGGTTTCCTCGTCGTGCCCGCGCTCGCGCTCCTCGGCGGACTGCCCATGCCCATCGCCGTGGGTACCTCACTCATCGTGATCGCCATGAAATCCTTCGCGGGGCTCGGTGGCTACCTCTCGTCCGTGCAGATCGACTGGCGCCTGGCGGCGATGGTGACCGGCGCCGCGGTGGTCGGCAGCCTGATCGGTGGCCGGCTCACCTCGAAGGTCGATCCGGATACGCTGCGTAAGGGCTTCGGGTGGTTCGTTCTGCTGATGTCCTCCGTCATCATTGCGCAGGAACTGCATCCCGCTGTGGGAGGCGCGGTCGCGGTCCTCACGCTGGTTGCCGCCGGCACCGCCTATGCGTGCACACGCACTACCCGCTGTCCGCTGCGGCGATGGCGTCGAATCCCCATTGCTGCCGCATAATTCGCGAACTCTCTCGTGCAGACCGACCAGGGCCGGGTTGGGCACCACTCTGCGTCCGGAAGCGGAGCGGGTCCTAGAACGGGTTATGCTCAACAACTAGGTTAGGCGAGTGACAGCTGCGGGGTCTCCGGTTTCCGGGTCCTCGAGGCCTGAACTCGTTTGTGGCGCAGGCAGATGAGTTGGCCGCCATTGTGCGGCTGCGCGACGAGGCTGTGGTCGATCGGCGGAGGTTGGACCAATATTTGTCATCTCTGGCAGATGAGCAGGACACGTCTTCAACACACTGTTGGTAGATCGAGGTAATGCACGTGCTCGCGAAGTCCAGAGAAATTGGATGGAATCGGAGACGGGCCTCGGACGTTTTTGCGGCGTCTGCTGGGGTGGGGTCTTGATTTGGTGTTGTTTGGGTGCCGTCGGTGGTTACAGTGGCGGCAACCCGGGAGGTTGGACTGACATGGGTTCTCGGTCTGGTTACATCACTTGCCCTGAGGATGCTGAGCACTTCGCGGCTGCTCTGATGCGGGATATGGGCTTCGTTGACGCGATTGTGACCGGGGCCGGTCCCGATGGGGGCCTCGATGTCGTCGCTCGTCGTGCGGTCGCGCAGGTGAAGTGGATGCATGCGAGGGTGGGGCGGCCGGACTTGCAGCGACTGTACGGTGCCCGGGGGTCGGATCACTCCAAGTCCTTGTTGTTCTTCACGGAATTGTTCTCCGAATCGCCGTACACCCCGCAGGCGGTCGACTACGCGAACGCGCATGGGATCGGGTTGTTTGCTTACACCTCGGACCGGAATCTCTTCCCTCAGAATCAGCACGCAGTGGATTTCGCCGCGGGTATAGACCTGGTTTGTGCGGCGCGTATGAAGAGGGCAGTGCGTATGGCGGTCGTCCGCCAGGTGGTGTGGTCGATTCTTTTGTTCTGCTCGTTTTGTGGAGTGCTGATCACCGCTGTCGGCGGCGATCCTGCTGTACGGGGGTGGCTTGTTGCGACCGTGTTGTGCGCTTCGGGGGTTGCGCTTGCGTGGTTCTACCGGCCAGGTGTGAAGTAGCACGTTAGCGGCGACGAGGTCGACTCTTCTTCCGGAGGTTTATCCGTATGGCCGTGGTGCGGTGTGGAGCCAACGTTTGTCATGGCGGTTACATCGACGTGGTCCTCGGATGGATCAGACATTGTATGGCTCCCTGATGGGCCAGGGATCTCTCCTGAATACGCCGATCGAGGGGCCGCCGACTGTATAGGCTTTCGCGCGCACGACGTTAGTGATGGTCAAGGGCTCCAATGTTGCGTTGAGTGCGACGACACTACGGGTTGAGTTGGCGTGGTCGCGGGTGCTGATCTCCCAGATGTGGACGTGTGCGCGTTCTTGTTTTCGGGTCGGCAAGGTGCGTTCCGGTGACGGTTTCGCGTGCGACCAGGCCCCGCATGAGTCGGGAGCAATAACCACACCGGAGATCCGCACGCCGGAGCGACACCCCGACAGTCGACACCACACGCGTTCCGCTGGACATCGATCGCGTTGTGACCACGGCGTCGGCGGATGGCGGCACCTTCGGGTTGCGGAAAATTTCCGATACCCCAGGGGGTACGATGACGAGACATTCGCGAAAGGAATCGACATGGTCGGCGACGACGAAAGCATCACCCAGGTCCTCAATCGGTTGCGCCGTGCTCAGGGGCAGCTCGCCGGAGTGATCGCGATGATCGAGCAGGGCCGTGACTGCAAGGACGTCGTCACGCAGCTCGCCGCGGTCTCCAAAGCACTCGACCGTGCCGGCTTCAAGATTGTCGCCAGCGGCCTGCGGGAGTGCATGACCGATTCGGGTGACGGAAACAAGGAGCCGATGACCGAGGCGCAACTCGAGAAGCTGTTTCTCGCTCTCGCCTGAGTGCATCGACGACGCTGTCGTCCCGGGCGGGCCGCCGTCCCGAACGGTCCGGTGCGGGCACGCTAGCTTGTAGGCATGACCACCGACCTCCAGAACATCTCGATCCACACCCTCTCGGGTGAGCCCACCAGCCTCGCGGCGTTCGAGGGGCACGCGCTGCTCGTCGTCAACGTCGCGTCCAAGTGCGGACTGACCCCGCAGTACGGCGCACTCGAGCAGCTCGCGAACGACTACGCCGACCGCGGCCTCATCGTGATCGGCGTGCCGTGCAACCAGTTCATGGGACAGGAACCGGGAACGGCCGAGGAGATTCAGGAATTCTGCTCGGCCACCTACGGTGTGACCTTCCCGCTGCTGGAGAAGATCGAGGTCAACGGCGACAGCCGCCATCCGCTGTATGCCGAACTCACCAAGCACGCCGATGCGTCCGGTGAAGCCGGTGACATCCAGTGGAACTTCGAGAAGTTCCTGATCGCCCCGGACGGTACCGTCGTCGATCGTTTCCGTCCCCGCACCGAACCCGACGCCCCCGAGGTCATCGAGGCCATCGAAGCAGTCGTGCCGGCCTGACGATCATGTTCACCGCTCGAGCGCGCGAGGCGCTGTACGACATCATCCGCATGCGCCGCGACGTGCGCGCCGAGTTCAGCGGGGAGGCGATTCGCGAGGACGCGCTGCACCGGGTTCTCGCCGCTGCCCACCACGCACCGAGCGTGGGTAATACGCAGCCGTGGGATTTCGTGGTGGTCCGTGATCCGGAGCGCCTTGACGCTTTCGCCGAGCACGTCGCCGGATGCCGGAAGGCATTCGCCGATTCGCTGCCCGAGGACAAGCGGCGGACCTTCGACCCCATCAAGGTCGAGGGCATCGCCGAATCGCGTACCGGCATCGTCGTCACCTACGACCCGTCGCGCGGCGGGAAGCACATCCTCGGGCGGCATACCGTCGACGAATCCGGCTTGTTCTCAGCGGTTCTCGCCATCCAGAACCTCTGGCTCGCGGCTACGGCGGAGGGCCTGGGCGTCGGGTGGGTCTCGTTCTACGAAGAAGAATTCCTCCGCGACTTCGTCGGAGTCGAGGACCCCGTCCGACCGATCGCCTGGCTGTGCCTCGGTCCCGTGACACGCCTGCAGGAGGTTCCGGACCTCGAGCGGTTCGGCTGGCGACAGGGCCGCCCCCTCGGTGAGGCCGTGCACTTCGAATCCTGGGGGAAGCACGACGAAGGGCTGAACGACGCGAGACTGCCGGAACGTCGCGACGCCGACGTGTGATCGCCCCGCAGTCGTCGTTCGAGCGACGACTCGCGTCGGTCTATCGCCGGCCGGCTTCCTCGAAGGGGCGCGTCACCGTCTGAGGAGTTGCGTGGGCGACTGTTTGTCCCGAGCCGTGCGTTCGCTCGGTACTGTTTGCGGCATGGACGCAGATGTGATCGTGGTGGGGGCGGGCCTTGCGGGACTCGTGGCGACGGGAGAACTCGTCGACGCAGGCCGGAAGGTGATCCTGGTGGACCAGGAGAATGCGAACAACCTCGGGGGACAGGCATTCTGGTCGTTCGGCGGACTGTTCTTCGTCGACAGTCCCGAGCAACGGCGTCTCGGTATCGAGGACTCGTACGAACTGGCCCTCCAGGACTGGATGGGCACGGCGGGCTTCGACCGCGAGGTCGACGACCGCTGGCCACGCCGGTGGGCGCAGGCGTACGTCGAATTCGCGACGGGGGAGAAGCACGCGTGGCTCAAGCAGCGCGGGCTGAAGATCTTCCCGATGGTCAACTGGGCCGAGCGTGGCGGTTACGACGCTGCGGGACACGGCAATTCGGTTCCCCGTTTCCACATCACGTGGGGCACGGGACCGGCTCTCGTCGAGATCTTCGCTCGTAAGGTCCGGGAGGGCGTCGACCGGGGACTGGTCACGCTGAAGCACCGTCACCAGGTCGACGACCTGGTGATCACCGACGGAGCGGTGACAGGGGTGCGAGGCACCGTGCTCGAGCCGACCGACGCGGCTCGCGGTGTCGCTTCGTCGCGGGTGGGAGTCGGCGAATTCGAGTTCGCTGCCGGAGCCGTGATCGTCACTTCCGGCGGTATCGGCGGCAACTTCGAACTCGTGAAGAAGAACTGGCCCCAGCGTCTGGGCGAGCCGCCGAAGCGGATGCTCACCGGTGTTCCCGCGCACGTCGACGGGCGAATGCTCGAGATCACCGAGAACGCCGGTGGCAACATCGTCAACCGCGACCGGATGTGGCACTACACCGAGGGCATCACGAACTTCGACCCCGTGTGGCCGAACCACGGCATCCGGATTCTGCCCGGACCGTCGTCGCTGTGGCTCGACGCCACCGGCACTCGCCTGCCGGTTCCGCTGTTCCCCGGTTTCGACACCCTCGGCACTCTCGAGCACATCGCGCGCACCGGGCACGACCACACCTGGTTCCTCCTGGACCAGAAGATCATCGAGAAGGAGTTCAGTCTCTCCGGATCGGAGCAGAATCCCGACCTCACCGGCCGGGATGTCCGCTTGCTCCTGCAGCGCATCCGGTCGGGTGCGCCCGGACCTGTGGATGCGTTCATGCGGCGTGGCGTCGACTTCGTCGTCCGCGACAACCTCGCCGACCTCGTCGCCGGAATGAACGAGCTGACGCCTGATACGCCGCTCGACTACGAGCGGGTGCGTTCGGTCGTCGAGTCGCGGGACCGGGAGATGACGAACAAGTTCACGAAGGACCTGCAGGTCGTCGCGATGCGTGCGGCCCGCACCTACAAGCCGGATCGCATCGCCCGCATTGCGTCGCCGCACCGGATCCTCGACCCGAAGGCCGGCCCCCTGGTCGCGGTCAAACTGCATCTCCTCACCCGTAAGACGCTGGGAGGCCTCGAAACCGACCTGTCGTCGAGGGTGTTGCGTGCGGACGGCTCGGTGTTCGACGGGCTGTACGCGGCAGGCGAGGTCGCGGGCTTCGGAGGCGGTGGCGTACACGGCTACCGCTCGCTGGAAGGCACGTTCCTCGGCGGATGCATCTTCTCCGGCCGCGCCGCCGGGCGGGCGGCGGCGCGGTAAACCCCCCTCGGCGGCGCCGGGTGCGGATCAGACTTCGACGTCGTCCTCGTACGGCAGTACCCGGAACTCGGTGCCGTCGGGGGCCATGTCGGAGTACCGGCCGTAGAAGATGCCGTTCGCCTGATCGGTGATGATGCCCTGGTGGATCGGCACCGCCACCCGGGGATTCACGGCACGCAGGTAGTCCACGGCTTCCCAGATCTTGAGCCACGGCGCCGCTGCCGGGAGTGCGAGTACGTCCACCTTCTCGGACGGGATGTACAGCGAGTCTCCCGGGTGCATCAGGCGTGCCGGGTTCTCCGCGTCTCCGACGAGGAACGCGGTGTTGTCGATGACCGCAAGGTCGGGGTGGATCACCGCGTGGCGGCCGCCGGTGCCCCGGATCGTCACGTCGCCGACCGTGAACCGGTCGCCGGGCCGCACCGCCGACCAGTCGCCCTCGAGAAGTTCCGCGGACTGCGGATCCGAGAACAGGGCAGCGCCGGGGTTGGCGTCGAGAAGCGCCGGGAGGCGGGCGGGGTCGGCGTGGTCCGGGTGCTGATGGGTGACCAGAATCGCGTCGAGGCCGGTGATCCCCTCGAATCCGTGCGAGAAATTGCCCGGGTCGAAGAGGATCTTCTGCCCGAGGTGTTCCACGAGGATGCAGGAGTGGCCGAAGTGGGTCAGTCGCATGCCTCCGAGTATGCCGTTCGCAGTGTCGGTCGCGAGCCGGATCTCCGGTGCGTGCGCGAGCCCGATGGTACGTTGCGTAGTCAACTAATCGGTGCACATGCACGACGGATCGCCGACCGGCCCGAGGAGCGGACATGACCGAAACCCGAGAGCCCCGCGTTCTGATCGACAAACAGACCCGGCCTGTCTACCGGGCGCAGGTCGCCGTCGCCGGCGCGGTGCGCGAGGCCGTCGCGAAGGCCGGGCTCGAGCGGTCCCTCGTCGAACTCGTCAACATCCGGGTCTCGCAGATCAACGGTTGCGCCTACTGTCTCGACATTCACGTCCGCGAGGCGCTGAAGGCAGGCGTGTCGACGACGCAGCTCGCGGTGTTGTCGGTGTGGCGGGACACCGAGCTGTTCACCGATGTCGAGCGGGCGGCGCTCACCCTCGCCGAATCGGTGACAGTGCTGCCCTCGAGCTACGAGCAGGACCGCGACTACGCGGAGGCCCGAGCGCACCTCACCGACGACCAGCTCTCAGCCGTCGCATGGGTGGCCATCACCATGAACGCGTTCAACCGCATCTCGATCGTCAGCCGCCACGCCCCGCGCTCCGAGTCGGAAGGATCGTGACACGTGCCCGACTACCGGCAATCCCTCGAATTCGGCAGCTTCCTCACACCGTCCGCCGGTGACCCGGCCCGGGTGGTGGATCTCGCTCTCGTGTCCGAACGCGCCGGGCTCGATCTGGTGACGATCCAGGATCACCCCTACCAGTCGCGTTTTCTCGATACCTGGACCTTGCTCAGCTGGATCGCGGCCCGGACGACGACCGTCACCGTCGCGCCGAACGTGGCGAACCTTCCCCTGCGCGGACCGGTGATCCTCGCACGCAGCGCCGCGTCACTGGACCGGCTCAGCGGCGGCCGCGTCGAACTCGGACTCGGCTCGGGTGCGTTCTGGGATGCGGTGGCGGCCAACGGAGGTCCGCGCCGAAGCGCCGGGCAAGCGGTGACGGCGTTGGCCGATGCGATCGCGGTGATCCGGGCGCTGTGGTCCGACGAGAAGGGCGGGGCGAAGGTCGACGGCGAGTATTACTCGCTGTCCGGTGCGAAACGCGGCCCCGCTCCCGCACACGATCTCGGAATCTGGGTCGGCGCCTACGGCACCCGCATGCTCGGACTGACCGGACGGCTCGCCGACGGCTGGCTGCCGAGTTCGTTCGCCGCCGGGTCCGACGTCCTGGGAGAGATGAGCGCGCGGGTCGACGACGCCGCTCGGGAGGCCGGGCGCGAACCCGCGCAGATCCGCCGCCTGTACAACGTCACCGGCACCTTCGCCGATGTTGCCGACGGTTCGTTTCTGCACGGTCCGGCGGAGGTGTGGGCCGAGCAGCTCGCCGAGCTGACTCTGCAGCACGGCACGAGCACGTTCGTTCTCGCGAGCGACGCCTCGACGGACCTCGAACGCTTCGCAGCCGAGGTCGCGCCGCGGGTGCGCGAACTCGTTGCTGCCGAACGCGGCGAATGGGAGTCGGCGATATCGCGATAGCGATGGTGTGCGAGATCGGAAGATCTCGCACACCACCACCGTCGCCCGGGGTCAGCGGGGCGCGAACCTGCGCAGGCGCAGACTGTTGCTGACCACGAACACCGAGCTGAATGCCATTGCCGCACCCGCGATCAGCGGGTTGAGCAGCCCCAGCGCGGCGAGCGGCAGCGCCGCGACGTTGTAGGCGAACGCCCAGAACAAATTGCCCTTGATGGTGCGCAGCGTTGCCCGCGCGAGGCGGATGGCGTCGGGGGCGGCCCGTAGATCGCCTCGAACCAGGGTCAGATCCGACGCCTCGATGGCGACGTCCGTTCCCGTGCCCATCGCCAGCCCGAGGTCGGCCTGGGCCAGCGCTGCCGCGTCGTTGACGCCGTCGCCGACCATTGCGACGACCCTGCCCTCGGACTGGAGACGCTCGATCACCTGAACCTTGTCGGCGGGCATCACTTCCGCGATGACCTCGTCGATGCCGACCTGCTTCGCGACCGCCTCGGCCGCGCCGCGGTTGTCACCCGTGAGCAGCACGGGGCGAAGACCCAGGTCACGGAGTTCGGACACGGCGGCACGGGAACCGTCCTTGACCGTGTCGGACACCACGACGACCGCACGGACCGCACCGTCCCAGGCCACCCAGATCGGCGTCCGGCCTTCGGATTCGGCCGCCTCGGCTTCTCGCCGGAGGCTGGGTGCCGGTGTGAGCGACCATTCGTCGCGCAGCCAGGACAGCCGCCCGGCGAGCACGGCACGTCCGTCGACCACACCGGAAACCCCGCGTCCGCCGTGGTTTTCGAAACTCTCCACACCGGACAGCGGGCGCGTCTGTGCGGCGTGGTCGGCGATCGCCCGCGCGATCGGATGCTCGGATGCGTGTTCGAGCGACCCCGCGAGATGCAGTACTTCGTCGGCGGATTCGTCCGGCGCCACATGAACGGAGGCGACGGTCATCTCGCCCGTGGTGACGGTTCCGGTCTTGTCGAGTACGACGGTGTCGACGCGGCGCGTGGATTCGAGGATCTGCGGGCCCTTGATGAGGATGCCGAGTTGCGCTCCGCGGCCTGTGCCGACGAGCAGCGCTGTGGGAGTCGCGAGACCCAGCGCGCACGGGCACGCGATGATCAGCACCGCGACCGCCGACGTGAAGGCAGCCGAGACGGGATCGTCGGTGAACAACAGCCACGCGGCGAGGGTGAGCAGCGACAGCCCGATCACGATCGGGACGAACACCGCGGAAATCCGGTCGGCGAGGCGCTGGACCTCCGCCTTCCCGTTCTGTGCGTCCTCGACGAGGCGCGCCATCTGGGCGAGTTGGGTGTCGGAGCCGACGCGGGTCGCCCGGACGGTGAGGCGACCGCCGGCGTTGACGGTCGCACCGACCACGGCGTCGCCGGGCGCGACCTCCACGGGCATCGACTCACCGGTCAGCATCGACTCGTCGACGGCCGACGAACCCGATTCGACGACGCCGTCCGTCGCGATCTTCTCGCCGGGACGCACCACGAACACATCGCCGACGGCGAGCTGGTCGACCGGGATGCGGGTTTCGGTGCCGCCACGCAGCACCGCGACGTCTTTGGCTCCCATGTCGAGCAGCGCCCGCAGGGCGGCGCCGGAGCGGCGCTTCGCCCGGGCCTCGAACCAGCGACCCGCGGTGATGAAGGTGGTGACGGCCGCGGCGACCTCCAGGTAGATGTGCTCCTCGCCGCCGCCCGAGGCGAACAACTCGAAGGTCATCTTCATGCCGGGCATACCGGCGTGGGTGAAGAACAGCGCCCACAGCGACCACAGGTATGCAGCGGTGACACCGACGGAGATGAGGGTGTCCATCGTCGCGGCACCGTGCCGCAGGTTGGTCCAGGCCGCGCGGTGGAAGGGCAGGGCGCCCCACACGACGACCGGTGACGCGAGGGTCAGGCACAGCCACTGCCAGTTGTCGAACTGCAGGGCCGGGATCATCGACAGCGCGACCACGGGGACGGTGAGCAGGGCCGACACCGTCAGGCGCTGTTTCCATGGCGCGGCTTCGTCGGGTCCGCTGTCCTCGCCGGCAGCGTGCTGCGTCTGCGGGGGTGCGGGCAGTGCTGCGGTGTAACCGGTGGCTTCGACGGTCGCGACGAGGTCTTCGGGCGTGATGTCGCCGCTGTAGCTGACCTTCGCCTTCTCGGTCGCATAGTTGACCGACGCGGTGACGCCGTCCATCCGGTTGAGCTTCTTCTCGACGCGCGCGGCGCAGGAGGCGCAGGTCATCCCACCGATGGTGAGTTCGACGTCACGCGTCGTGTCGGCGGTCGTCATGTGGATACTCCTTCGATGTCGTTCCTCCTTTATACCCCTAGGGGGTATGTGTCCGCTACTCCCTGGGGGCGGTGGCCGGCGGGGCAGCGGCCGGTTCCGGCTCGAGCGGCCTGAGCCGGTAAACTTCGATGGGTCCGGTGTCCGTTCCCGGGCGCCAGCACTACTACCGAGGAGCAGCACGTGGCGCGTGTCGTCGTCGAAGTCATGCCCAAGGCCGAGATTCTCGACCCTCAGGGTCAGGCCATTGCCGGGGCGTTGTCGCGGCTGGGCTTCGCGGGCGTGACCGACGTCCGCCAGGGAAAGCGATTCGAACTCGAGGTCGACGGCAGCGTCGACGACGCCCAGGTGGAGAAGATCGCCGAAGCGCTCCTCGCCAACACCGTGATCGAGGACTGGGCGGTTCGCCGGATCGACGGTGACGCATGAGCGCACGCATCGGGGTCATCACGTTCCCCGGCACGCTCGACGATATCGACGCAGCCCGGGCGGTGAAGCTTGCCGGCGGCGAGGCCGTGAGCCTGTGGCACGGTGACGCCGACCTCAAGGGTGTCGACGCGGTCGTCGTGCCCGGTGGGTTCTCCTACGGCGACTACCTGCGGTGCGGCGCCATTGCGCGGTTCGCTCCGGTGATGACCAAGGTCGTCGAGGCGGCGCGCGGCGGAATGCCGGTGCTCGGCATCTGCAACGGCTTTCAGGTGCTCGCGGAAGCGGGCTTGCTGCCCGGCGCGCTGACCCGCAACGCAGGTCTGCACTTCGTGTGCCGCGACCAGTGGCTGAAGGTCGAATCGAACTCAACCGCGTGGACGTCGCGCTACGAGCAGGGTGCCGAGATCCTGGTACCGCTCAAGTCCGGCGAGGGCCGTTACCAGGCCTCGCAGGAAGTGCTCGACGAACTCGAGGGCGAAGGCCGTGTCGTGTTCCGCTACGTGGGCGAGAACCCGAACGGATCCCAGCGTGGCATCGCGGGCATCGCGTCGGCGAACGGCCGGATCGTCGGCCTGATGCCGCACCCCGAGCACGCCACCGAGGCGCTCACCGGCCCCAGCGACGACGGGCTCGGCATCTTCTACAGCGCGCTCGACGCGGTGGTCAACGCCTGATCTCCTGACGCACCGAAACCCCCGCCGTCCGATGGACGGCGGGGGTTTTTCGTTGGTCCGTCCATTCTTTGCGGTCGTTTTAACGCCGAAATACCCATCCTCACCTGCGGTGGAAAAGTTTCACTAGACATACGTCTACCCAAAATGTCATGCTCTGCATCACCGGTGGCGGAGGCCGAGTGAGCCAGCTACCGCACATTCCCGAGGAGATTCGTATGCAGTTCCAGGACAAGGTCGTTTTCATCACCGGTGCCGCGTCAGGCATGGGTCTTGCCACCGCGCAGGCATTCGCCGACCAGGGCGCCGTCGTCTACGGCGCGGACATCTCCGCCGACAACCTCGCTCGCGACTTCGCGGCGCTCCCGGGAGCCCACGCCGTTCCCCTCGACATCGCCGACAGTGCCGCCGTGCGCGAAGCCTTCGCCACCGTCGAGCGTGAGCACGGCCGACTCGACGTGCTCGTCAACGCGGCTGGCGTCAACGCGCCCAACAAGGCTGCGCTCGACGCCCTCAACGCCGAGAACTACAAGGGCTTCGAGGCGATGAAGGAAGGCCGGCAGCACAACCCGGAGTTCTACGAAACCATCACCGACGAGGACTTCGACCGCGTCCTGAAGATCAACCTGTACGGCCCCTTCTACACGATGCGTTCCGCTGTTCCGCTGCTCAAGAAGGCAGGCGGCGGCGCGATCATCAACTTCTCCTCGGCCGCCGCGCTGATGTCGGTGGCGATGCCCGCGTACTACCCGGCGTCCAAAGCCGGTGTGCTCGGCCTGACCCGGGAGGCTGCCACCGAACTGGCTCCCTTCAACATCCGCGTCAACTCCCTTGCGCCCGGGGCCGTCGACACGCCGCTGTTCCGCCAGAGCGACGAGGAGTTCTCCGACTTCCTCATCTCGATGCAGCCCATCAAGCGGCCCGCCACCCCCGAGGAGATCGCCAAGACCGTGCTGTTCCTGGCGGGTGCCGAGGGCTCCTACTACACCGGGCAGACGTTCTCGCCGTCCGGCGGATTGGTCATGTGACCCACCGCTGATCCCCGCCGCACCGAGAGAAACAGGACCGACACCATGCCCGCTCTGGACCCCACCGCACTCACCCGGCTCACCGACGAGATCCGCCGTGACATCGACCACGGCGACTACGACGGCGTCAACATCATCGTCGCGCGTCACGGCGACATCGCTGTGCACGAGACCCTCGGTTACGCGGAACGCGCCACGAACGCAGCCCTGCGCCCGGACAGCGTCTTCCGCATCCTCTCGATGTCGAAGGCGTTCACCAACACGCTCGCGTACCGCGCACTCGGCGAAGGCAAGCTCGCGCTGTCGACGCGCGTCGTCGACATCATCCCCGAGTTCTTCGGCACCGACGTCTTCCGCTCGGTGCGCAAGGACCGCATCAACCTCCACCACCTCCTCACACACCGCTCGGGAATGCCCGCCACCCCGAACCCCGGCCTCGGACCGGACCGCTTCGGGGTACTCGCCGACGTGATCGACGCGCTGTGCTCCGTGGACGTCGTCAACGAACCCGGGACCACCCTCAACTACGCGCCGTCGATCAACCACGCCCTCATGGGTGAAATGGTCCGTCGCGCATACGGTTACGACCACTTCCGGGACCTCGCGCGCGATCTCGTCTTCGAGCCGCTCGGGATGACGCGGACGGCGTTCGGCATGCCCGCAGCCTGGCGCGCGGACGCGGTGCCGCTCAAGGCATACGTACCCGACAACGGCTGGCTGTCGCCGGCCGACATCGAAAACCTCAACGACACCATCACCGAGGCCGCGGAGATCCCGTGGGTCGGTGCCGTCAGTACCGCGGAGGACATCTTCGCCTTCGCCGAGATGTTCCGCCGCAAGGGCGAAGTGAACGGACAGCACCTCGTCGCTCCCGTGGTCGTCGACCAGGCCACGACCCTGCAGACCGGCGACATGCCCAACGACCTGTATGCGGGCATCGCCGCGAGTCGCGGATGGGAAACCCCGCCCGGCAACTTCGGGCTCGGATTCTCCTTGTCCGGCACGGGACCCCACGCATCGTTCTTCGGACCCTTCACCTCCCCCCGCACCTTCGGCAACTACGGTGCCGGGTCGTCCCTGTTCTGGGTCGACCCCGAACTCGACATGACGTTCGTATTCCTGTCGGCCGGCTGCATGGACGAAGGCGACAACGTCGCCCGATTCCAGAAGCTCTCCACCATGGCCGCCGCGGCCGCCCTCTGACTCCTCCGGGAAGACCTGACATGACCCTCACGCCTGAAGCTCCCTCCGCTTCCCGGTGCCCTGTCGCGCACGGTTTCGACGCACTGAGCGACGACTACTTCACCGACCCCGCAGCACATTTCGCGAAGTTCCGGGACGAGACGCCCGTGTTCTTCTACCCGTACCTCAACGCGTGGATCGTCAACCGCCGCGAAGACGTCGAGACCGTGCTCGCCGACTGGCAGCGGTTCACCTCCGGCGGCAACAGCGGCACCATCGACGTCCCCGAACAGTTCCGGGCGATCGTGCCGCCGGACCTCATCACGCAGATGCTGGTGGGCTCCGATCCGCCGAGCCACACCGACCACCGGTTCGTCGCGCAGCGCGGGTTCACCAAAGAACGTATGGAGGCGCTGCAGCCCGAGATCGAGGCACGCGCGCACCGCGTCGTCGACGGCTTCGAGGCACGCGGCTCCGGCAACCTCGTGACGGACTACGCGCTCGAACTCACCACGCAGACGATCATGGCGCACATGGGTCTCGGGTACGAGCACGACGCGATGATGCGCCAGCTTCGGGACGACTTCGCGATGATCCTCGCGTCGGCTGCCGAACCGATGGCCGAGCCGATGCGGACGCAGGTGTGGCAGCGCTACATCGATGCCACCCTCGTGCTGCGCCGCATCATCGACGAGCGTCGTGAGAACCCCGGCACCGATCTGATCTCCGATATGGCGATCGTGAACGACAAAGACGGCAACCGGATGCTGTCGGCGGCCCAGATCGCTGTGCATCTCACCGAATTCGCGATGGCCGGCGTCGATTCGACCACCCAGGCGGTCTCGAACGCGGTGCTGTTCCTCGCGCGGAACCCGGAAACCCTCGCCGAGGCGATCGAGGATCCCGCACTCTGGCAGCGAGTGTTCGAGGAGACCGTGCGACGCAGGCCGTCGTCACCGTTCGCTGCGCGCCAGGCGCAGCAGGACATCGAACTGGGCGGCGCGCACATCCGGAAGGGCGACATGGTGTGGCTGGCGCTGGCCAGCGCCAACACCGACCCGGCGCGGTGCCCGCACCCGTTCGAGTTCGACATCCACCGCCCCGAACCCGAGAACCACCTCGCGTTCACCCAGGGCCGGCACACCTGCCTCGGCCAGGCACTCGCCCGGGTTCAGGGCGCGACGGCACTGCAGGTGCTCTTCGAACGGCTCCCGTCGTTGCGTCCCGCGGCGGAGGTTCCCCTCGACTTCCTGCCGATCGCGCTGCTTCCGGTGCGCCGGACCCTGCCGGTGACCTGGGATGTCGCCGACATCGAGCGAGCGAAAACCAAGACCGCCCGGCACATGGAACTCACGGTGCTCGAGCGCCGCGACGAATCCGACGGGGTGGTGTCGCTGACCCTCGGCCACCCCGACGGCGGCGCGCTGCCCACGTGGAAGCCGGGCGCGCACATCGAAGTTCGGCTCGGCGACGGCGACGACGCCCTGCTGCGGCAGTATTCGCTGTCGTCGTCTCCGCAGGACAGCACACGCTGGCGGATCGGTGTGCTCCGCGAACCGGATTCGCGCGGTGGATCGCAGTACGTACACGACCGGTTGCGGGACGGCGCGACCGTCACGGTCGGCTTCCCCCGCAACAACTTCCGTCTCCGCCCGGCTGCGCGGTACGTCTTCGTGGCCGGGGGGATCGGCATCACCCCGATCCTGCCGATGATCGCGCAGGCCGAGGCCGACGGTGCCCGCTGGGAACTGCTCTACGGCGGCCGCACTCGCGCGTCGATGGCCTTCCTCTCCGAACTCGAGCGGTTCGGCGACAAGATCACCGTGTGCCCGCAGGACGAGACCGGTCTGCTGGATCTGCGTACGTTGCTCGCCGAGCCCACCGAGGACACGCTGATCTACTGCTGCGGTCCCGAACCGCTCCTGCAGGCGATCGAAGCCGCGAGCGCGCACTGGCCGGTCGGGTCGCTGGTGACGGAACGCTTCGCCGCGAAGAAGATCGTGCGCACCGAACCGGACGTGGCGTTCGACGTCGACTTCGCCCGATCCGGGATCACCGCCACGGTGCCCGCCGGGAAAACGGTGCTGGACGTGGCGGAGGAGAACGGTATCGAGGCGTTGTCGTCGTGCAAGGAAGGGACGTGTGGCACCTGCGAGGTCCGGATTCTCGCGGGACGCGCCGACCATCGGGATTCGATCCTCACCCCCGGTGAGCAGGAGCGGAACGAGACGATGATGATGTGTGTCTCGCGCGCGGAGAAGGGGTGCTCGAGGCTGGTGCTCGACGCCTGACCGTGCGAAAACTCGATCGGATTCCGGCGGCGGGACCGGTAGGGTTTCGTGCGACGAGAGGCGGGAGGGCGAGTGGCACCGAGAACGGCGGTCGTGCCGAAGATGACGCGGGTCGAGCAGAAACGCGCGACGCGTGAAGCACTCATCGAATCGGCGCGGGCACTGTTCGTCGAATCGGGATACACCTCCACCACGGCCGAGGCGATCGCCAAGGCCGCGGGGGTGTCCCGCGCGACGTTCTACCTGCACTTCCGGTCCAAGGCGGAGATCGTGCAGTGGCACATGTCGGCGCTCGAACAGCCGATCCGGGACGACTACCGGCGCCTCGACGCGTTCGAGGACCCGTCGCTCGGCGACGTCACGGACTGGCTGAACGAGCACGCGCTGTTCTGGCGGGCGCACCGGGCCGAGTTCGCGAGCATGGAGCAGGCGCTCTCGCACGAGCCTCTCGTGTCCGACGAGTGGTTCGCCATGTTGCGCCGTGTCGCGTCGGGTATGGACAACCTGCTGGGGCGGCAGTCGGACGACGACGCCCGGTTGCGGGCACGCCTCCACGTGACGTCCATGCTGATGTCGACCGACCGCAACTTCCACTTCGCGCTGGTGCAGGGGCACGACGAGAATTTCGAACGGCTTGTCTCCGTGCTCGCGGAGCAGTGGTTGTTCTGCCTGCACCGCACAGGCTGACGACATACGGAACGAGGGATCTCGCGCGCCGTCCCGATCGGCTGCGAGATCCCTCGTCCGTGAAACCCGGAGCTCAACCCCCCGATCGGGTCCCGGGCCGGCGCCCCCGTTTCGTTCGATGGAGGCACCGACCACCAGTGTGCCCGGCTCGCCCCGGTTTGTCCTGACAACTCGTCGCCGATTTTCCCCAAAGCGGCTTCGACGCCGTCATCCGAGCTCCCGGCGGGGTCTCTCGCGTCAGGGGTATCCGGTCGGAGGATCCGGAAGTGCGAGGATGCAGACATGCCTTCGATGACGCAAGCGGATGCCCCGGGACTGTGCAACTTCGTCGACATGTCGCCGTCGCCGTTCCACGTGTGCGCGACCGTCGCGGCCGCGCTGAACGACGCGGGCTTCACCGAACTCGACGAGTCGCAGCGTTGGCCGAGTGAGCCGGGACGGTACTTCCTGGTCCGCGGCGGATCGCTCGTCGCGTGGAGCACCGAAGGCGACGACACCGATCCGGCGCGGCCCTTCCGCATCGTCGGTGGACATACCGACAGCCCCAACCTGCGGGTGAAACAGCATCCCGACCTCGCGTCCGCCGGATGGCGGCTCGTCGGACTCGAACCGTACGGCGGAGCCTGGCTCAATTCCTGGCTCGACCGCGACCTCGGTGTGTCCGGGCGGCTGACGGTGCGCTCGGGATCCGGTTCCACCGACGTGCTCGTGCGCGTCGACCTTCCCGTACTGCGCGTTCCGCAGCTGGCGATCCATCTGTCCGAAGACCGCAAAGGCGTGCAACTGGACCCGCAGCGGCATCTCAACGGTGTGTGGGGCATCGGCAGCGAACCCCGCTCGTTCCTGGCGTACGTCGCCGGGCAGGCCGGGGTCGACGCCCGGGACGTGCTCGGATGGGAACTGATGACCCACGACTTGGCGCCGAGTTCCCTGGTCGGCGCCGACGGCGAACTGGTCAGCGCACCGCGCCTGGACAACCAGGTCACCTGCTACACCGGGCTGCAGGCAATGCTGCACGCCGCCGATCACGTGGCGGCGCACGCCGGCCCGGTGCCGCTGCTCGCCCTGTTCGACCACGAAGAGGTCGGCAGTATGTCCGACCGGGGTGCGTTCTCCGATCTGCTCACCACGGTCCTCGAACGCATCGCGCTGGTGCGCGGCGGCGGCCGCGAGGATTACCTCCGGGCCCTGGCGGGGTCGGTCGTCGCGTCGGGGGACATGGCCCACGCGACCCATCCCAACTACGCGGAGCGTCATGAACCCGCCCACCGGATCCTGGTCGGCGGCGGCCCGGTGCTCAAGGTCAACCAGAACCTCCGCTACGCGACCGACGCCGCCGGGGCGGCAGCGTTCGCGCTCGCCTGTGAGCAGGCCGGCGTGCCGTTGCAGCGATACGTGCACCGGGCCGATCTGCCGTGTGGCTCGACGATCGGTCCGATCACGGCATCGCGCACGGGACTGACCACCGTCGATGTGGGGGCGCCCCAGCTCGCGATGCACTCGGCCCGCGAACTCATGGGAGCCGCCGACGTCGCGAGCTACGCCGATGCTCTCGCTGCGTTCCTGACGCCCGCGATCTGAGCCGGATCTCCGAGACCGGCGGTTCCCGAGACCGCTGCGCACTCCGGTGACAGACTGAGGTGGTCCTGTCCGGCCCGCAATGAACGGGAGTGTTGGCGTGAGCAGCCCGTCCTATCCCGATCACCTGCTGACCCTCGACGAGTGGGTTGCGCTCCCGGACCACGAGAACCATCACGTCGAGGTGTGCGAGGGCGTTCTCGTCGTCGCACCGGCACCGGGCGCCGCACACGATCACGCCGAGATGGTCCTTGCGATGCAACTGGACCGCCAGTTGCCCGACGACCTGTGCGTGCTCGGCGGCGTCGAGGTGCTGGTGTCGGAGAACCCGCTGACGGTGCGGGTGCCCGATGTGATCGTCGTGGACCGGACGCTCGTCGACGCCGACCCCGATCGCGCTCCGATCACCGAGGTGCGGCTCGTGGCGGAGATCACCGTGCCGGGCACCGCCCGCACCGACCGGGTCACCAAGTTCTCCGAATACGCCGAGGCAGGCGTGCCGCAGTACTGGATCATCGATCTCGACGGACCGCCGGTGGTCGCGGTGTTCACCCTCGAGGACGGCTGGTACCGCTACGACGGCGAGCACACCGGCACGACCGTCCTGAAAGCGGTGGGTCATGACGTCACCCTCGAGCTTCCCGGCCTTGCCCCCGCACCGGTGACGCCTGCCGAGCCCTCGCCCCGATAGACTGGCTCCCGGCAGTGCCCGCCCGGCCTGCTGTTTTCGATCCCAGAGTGAAGGGACCCGACGCCCAGTGTCACCGCACGTGGATACCGTCACCCACGCCGCCGAATCTCCTGATGTCGCTCAGCCCTTCCGGGAGCTGGGACTCAAGGACGACGAGTACGCGCGCATCAAGGAAATCCTGGGGCGCCGCCCCACGGACGCCGAACTCGCCATGTACTCGATCATGTGGTCCGAGCACTGCTCGTACAAATCGTCCAAGGTGCACCTGAAGTACTTCGGCGAGACCACCACCGACGAGATGCGTGCCTCGATGCTCGCGGGCATCGGCGAGAACGCCGGCGTCGTCGACATCGGCGACGGCTGGGCCGTCACCTTCAAGGTCGAATCCCACAACCACCCGTCCTACGTCGAGCCCTATCAGGGCGCCGCGACCGGTGTCGGCGGCATCGTCCGCGACATCATGGCGATGGGAGCCCGGCCGATCGCGGTCATGGACCAGCTCCGCTTCGGCGATCCCAGCCACCCCGACACCCGGCGCGTCGTCGACGGTGTCGTGCGCGGTGTCGGCGGATACGGCAATTCGCTGGGTCTGCCCAATGTCGGCGGCGAGACCGTGTTCGACGCCTCGTACCAGGGCAACCCGCTCGTCAACGCGCTGTGCGCGGGCGCGATGCGCGTCGAAGACCTCCACCTGGCGTTCGCGTCCGGAACCGGCAACAAGATCATTCTGTTCGGAGCCCGCACCGGCCTCGACGGCATCGGCGGCGTCTCGGTTCTCGCGTCCGAGACCTTCGACGACAGCGCGGGCGGCCGGCCCAAGAAGCTGCCGAGCGTGCAGGTCGGCGACCCGTTCACCGAGAAGGTGCTCATCGAGTGCTGCCTCGACCTGTACCGGGAGAAGCTCGTCGTCGGCATCCAGGATCTCGGCGGTGCCGGACTGTCCTGCGCGACATCCGAACTCGCCGCGGCCGGTGACGGGGGAATGCACATCTCCCTCGAGCGCGTCCCGATGCGCGCGACCGGCATGACCCCGGCCGAGGTGCTCTCGTCCGAGTCGCAGGAACGCATGTGTGCGGTGGTCGCTCCCGAGAACGTCGACGCCTTCATGGCGGTCTGCAAGAAGTGGGACGTGCTCGCGACCGTGATCGGCGAGGTCACCGACGGAGATCGCCTCGTCATCGACTGGCACGGTGAAACCGTGGTCGACGTGCCCCCGCGCACCGTCGCCCACGAGGGCCCGGTCTACGAGCGTCCCGTGCAGCGCCCCGAAGGCCAGGACGAGCTGGTGGCGAACACCACCGCCGGGCTGAAGCGTCCGGAGACGGCCGCCGAACTCGAGGCCACGCTGCGCAAGATGCTCGCATCACCCGCGCTGTGCAGCCGCAAGTGGATCACCGAGCAGTACGACCGCTACGTGCGTGGCAACACCGTGCTCGCCGAGAACGCCGACGCCGGTGTCATCCGGATCGACGAGGAGACCGGCCGCGGCATCGCGCTGGCCACCGACGCGTCGGGCCGCTACACCCAGCTCGATCCGTACACGGGCGCGCAACTCGCACTCGCCGAGGCATACCGCAACGTCGCCACCACCGGTGCGACCCCGAAGGCCGTGTCGAACTGCCTCAACTTCGGTTCGCCGGAGGACCCCGCCGTGATGTGGCAGTTCCAGCAGGCCGTGCGCGGTCTCGCCGACGGCTGCGCGCAACTCGGAATCCCCGTCACCGGCGGCAACGTCAGCTTCTACAACCAGACGGGCTCGACGCCCATCCTGCCCACGCCGGTCGTGGCTGTGCTCGGCGTGATCGACGACGTGCATCGCCGCATTCCCACCGGGCTCGGTCTCGAACCCGGGGAGACGCTGATCCTGCTGGGGGAGACCCGCGACGAGTTCGACGGGTCCATCTGGGCGCAGGTCGAGCACGACCATCTCGGCGGCGTGCCCCCGAAGGTCGATCTCGAACGGGAGCGGTTGCTGTCGGAGATCCTGCTCGCCGGTTCGCGTGACGGACTGATCTCGGCTGCCCACGACCTGTCCGAGGGCGGTCTCGCGCAGGCCGTCGTCGAGGCGGCGCTCGCAGGCGAGACCGGTTGCCGGATCCTGCTGCCCGAGGGCGCAGACCCGTTCGTCACGCTGTTCTCCGAATCCGCCGGACGGGTGCTCGTCGCAGTGCCTCGCACGGAGGAATCCCGGTTCACCGGGATGTGCACCGCGCGCAACATGCCGTGGGTGCGTATCGGTGTCGTCGACGAGGGCTCCGACTCCATCGAGGTCCAAGATCAGTTCTCGATTCCGATGGACGAACTTCGCGAGGTGTGGGAAGGCACCCTCCCGGCTCTGTTCGGGTAGCCGTGCCGGCGAGCCAGGTCGATCGCCTGGCGGCGATCGCGGCCCGACGGGGCCGAATCGTCGCGGCGGTCAGCGACTTCGGTGACCGCTATCCTCTGCCCGCGCGGGTGTGGGGACGGTTGAGCCTGGACTTCACCGGCATCGCCTTCGCTTCACTGTTCTTCTGCTGGTCGTTGACGCCGTCGCTGCTGCCCCGGGACTGGTTGTTCCAGGGCATCGTCGGCGGCATCAACGCCGCCATCGGCTACGGCGTCGGGTGCGCGGTCGGGTGGGCCGTCCACCGCTTCCTGCTGTCCGGCAGGCGGTGGTGGCCGCCGCCGCTGCCCGTGGTCCGGGCGTTCAAGGTCGCGATACCGGTCGCGGGAGTCGTCGCGGCTCTCGTCGCACTCGTTCTCGCCGCCGACGACCAGCGTCAGCTCGCCGCGCTCATGGGGTCGGAACGGACCACCACCAGCGGATATCTGCGCACCATCCTGCTCAGCCTCGGAGTCTCCGCCGGTCTGATCGGGCTCTGGCGCGCCCTGCACGACATCGGCCGCTGGGTAGCCGGGCAACTGATCCGCCGTGCCCGCGTACCGCTCGGGCTGGCCCGGACTCTCGGTGTGCTCGTCGTCGTGCTCGCCACGTTCATGCTCATCGACGGAGTATTGCTGCGCGGCGCATACTTTTTCACCAATCAAGCGTTCAGTCTGCACGACGATACGACCCGTGAGGGAACTCTCCAGCCGGCCGAGCCCACGAAGTCGGGCAGCCCCGATTCGCATGCACCCTGGGAATCGCTCGGGTTCCAGGGCAGAGATTTCGTCTCGCGCGGCCTCGACGCCGGCGAGCTGAGCGCCATCAGCGGCGTCCCCGCGCAGGACCCGATCCGGGTGTACGTCGGGCTCGACTCCGCCGACACCCCCGAAGAGCGTGCGGATCTCGTTGTCGCCGAACTCGAACGAACCGGCGCGTTCGACCGGTCGGTGCTCGCGTTGATCCCGACCACCGGCACCGGGTGGGTCAATCCGACAGCTGCGCAGGCGATGGAACTCGTCCACAACGGCGACCTCGCGATGGTGGCATGGCAATACTCGTACCTACCGAGCTGGATCTCGTTCCTCGCCGACCGCGAGAAGGCCGCCGCGGCAGGGGAGATGCTCATCGACCGAGTACGAGAGCGCTGGACGCAGCTGCCGGAGGACACCCGCCCGAAGCTGTACATCTACGGCGAGAGCCTCGGCACCCAGTCCGGGGAGGGAGCGTTCGACAGCATCGGCGAGATCCGCTCGAGTGTCGACGGGGTCCTGTGGGTCGGTCCGCCGAACTCGAACCGATTGTGGCGGCAGATCGTCGAGCGGCGAGATCCCGGCACACCCGAGGTGTTGCCGGTGTACGCGGACGGACTCGTCGTGCGATTCGCCGGCGGAAGCGACTCCGTTCCCGAACCCGACGCGGCGTGGCTGGCGCCGCGCGTGCTCTACATCCAGCACACCTCCGATCCGGTGGTGTGGTGGTCTCCCGACCTGATATTCAGCCGACCCGACTGGCTCGCGGAACCACCGGGACACGACCGGCTGCCGCAGATGCGGTGGTTCCCGTTCGTGACGTTCTGGCAGGTGTCCGCCGACCTGACGAACGCGGCCGGGGTGCCGGACGGGCACGGCCACAACTACGGCACTGCGGTGCTCGACGGCTGGCTGGCGATTGCGCGACCCGACGGATGGACCGCCGACGACACCGAACGAGCCCGCACCGCACTCGAGCAGTTGCGGGGCGTGCAGGGGCCGGAGAAATGACGCCGGGGTCATGGCGAGGGGTGGTCGCGTCCGCCGCGACGCTCGCGCTCGGTGCGGCCCTGCCCGCAGTCCGGTCGGGCCCTCGGGGTCGAGGGTTGCTCGCCGCCGCGGCGGGAGTGAGCGCGGTCCTGGCGACTCGTGCGTCCGGAGTGTCTGTATCCGCGCTCGGATTCGATCCCGCCCGCACCCGGGACGGTGTGCGGTGGGGTGGTGGCGCGGCGACGGCGGTCGCGGCGGGGTACGTCGTCGCGGTAACGGTGCCCGGACTGCGCGCGCACTTCGTCGACGAGGGTCGCGCATACCGTCCGGACTTCTACGAGTGGATCGGGCTGCACATTCCGGTCGGCACGGTGGTCGCGGAGGAGTTGCTGTTCCGCAGCGCCTTGACGGCCCTGGTCGGTCCTGTCCCACAGGCACTCGTCTTCGGCCTCTGGCACATCCGCCCGGCCAGGATCGAGGGCGACAGCGTTGCCGGCACGGTGCTCGTCACCGGGCTGTCGGGTCTGGTGTTCGCGTGGTTGCGTGTACGCAGCGGCAGCATCCTGGCTCCTGCGCTCGCGCATCTGGCCGTCAATGTGGGTGGGGCCGTCGCAGTCCGGGTGGCGACGGGCCGGGCAGCGAAAGGCACACACGTGCGCCGGGATTAGGCTCCGGAAACATGGCACCACGTAGAACTGTCGATCCCGCCGAGCTGAGAGCCGCACTCGGCCGCGTCGAGCCGTGGGTCTCGGGACGCAGCGACGACAGGCCGGCCCGCGCCGACCTGGCGGCCGCGGTGCGGCTCAGCGCACGAACCCTCGAACAGATCGCACCCGGCTCCAGCGTCGAGGTGCGGGTGCCGCCGTTCGTCGCGGTGCAATGCGTCGAAGGCCCCCGGCACACGCGAGGGACGCCTCCCAACGTCGTCGAGACCGACGCACTCACCTGGTTACGTCTGGCGGTGGGCCGGCTCACGTTCGACGAGGCGGTCGCCGTAGGGTCGATCGACGCCTCGGGAAGCCGGGCCGGCGAGATCGCGCACTGGCTTCCGCTGCTCCGCTTGTGATGCCCGAATTGCGCGGTCCGCACCGCCCGAGCGGGGACGACGGTCGGAGTCCCGGCCCGTGGCCCGTAGAATGAAACCGCCCCGCCCTTGTCCAGCCTCAGGGAGCACCTCCGTGACCAGTGCCGATCTGTCGGTTCACACACGTAATCTTCTCGCCTCCGACGAACCCGAGAACGAACCGCGCGAGGAGTGCGGCGTCTTCGGAGTGTGGGCTCCTGGCGAAGACGTGGCCAAGCTCACTTATTACGGCCTCTATGCTCTACAACACCGTGGCCAGGAGGCAGCGGGCATCGCCGTCGCCGACGGCTCGCAGGTCCTCGTGTTCAAGGACCTCGGTCTTGTCAGCCAGGTCTTCGACGAGCAGACGCTCGCCGCGATGCCCGGCCACATCGCGATCGGCCACTGCCGCTACTCGACCACGGGTTCGACGACGTGGGAGAACGCGCAGCCCATTTTCCGGACCACCGCGTCCGGTTCCGGGGTCGCCCTGGGTCACAACGGCAACCTCGTGAACACCGCGGCTCTGGCCGAACGCGGCCGCCGGCTCGGCGTGCTCGACCCGAAGCGTCCCGGCGCAGCGAACTCGGACTCCGACACCGTCGGGGCACTGCTGGCGCACGGTGCACGGGACAGCACCATCGAAGAAGCGGCCATGCAGCTGCTGCCGACCCTCCAGGGCGCCTTCTGCCTGACCTTCATGGATGAACACACCCTTTACGCGGCGCGCGATCCGTGGGGCATCCGGCCGCTGTGCCTGGGTCGCCTCGATCGTGGCTGGGTGGTCGCGAGCGAGACAGCGGCCCTCGACATCGTGGGCGCATCGTTCGTCCGCGACATCGAGCCCGGTGAGCTTCTCGCGATCGATGCGAACGGCGTGCGCTCGTCGCGGTTCGCCGCTCCCGAGCCCAAGGGCTGCGTGTTCGAATACGTGTATCTCGCCCGCCCGGACTCCACCATCGCCGGCCGGTCCGTCCACGCGACGCGCGTCGAGATCGGTCGCCGGCTGGCCAAGGAGCACCCGGTCGACGGTGACCTCGTCATCCCGGTTCCCGAGTCGGGTACGCCCGCCGCAGTCGGGTACGCGCAGGGATCGGGCCTGCCGTACGGCCAGGGCCTGATGAAGAACGCCTACGTGGGCCGCACCTTCATCCAGCCGAGCCAGACGATCCGCCAGCTCGGGATCCGGCTCAAGCTCAACCCGCTGCGTGAGGTCATCCGTGGCAAGCGGCTCGTCGTCGTCGACGATTCGATCGTGCGGGGCAACACCCAGCGCGCCCTCATCCGCATGCTTCGCGAGGCGGGAGCCCTCGAGATTCACGTCCGGATCGCGTCGCCGCCGGTGAAGTGGCCGTGCTTCTACGGGATCGACTTCGCGTCGCCGGCCGAACTCATCGCGAACGGTGCCGGTACCCGCGATCGCGACAACGACGACGAGCACGATTACGACCTGATGGTCGAGATGGTGCGACGCTCGATCGGAGCCGACTCGCTCGGCTACATCTCGATCGACGGAATGATCGGCGCTACCGAGCAGCCCGCAACCCGGTTGTGCGCTGCGTGTTTCGACGGCCATTACCCCATCCCGCTTCCCAACGGGCATGCGGTCGTCAAGGACTCGCTCGACGGCGTCGTCGACACGGATTCCCCGACCCCGACGGTCCTCGAGAACGCCAACGCAGACGTTCTGAGTCGGCCGTAGAACCTGGTCGGGTACCGTAAGTCCCGCGGTCGGCACTGTTCGGCGTGCGTTCTGCATGCCCCGTGACGGATACCGGCCACCCTTTATCAGTAGATCGAACACAACTCGAGGCTGGAGCCGACAACTCATGACCGAGGAGACAACCCCCGGAGCTTCCTACGCCGCAGCGGGCGTGGACATCGAGGCCGGTGACCGTGCCATCGAACTGTTCGCGCCGCACGCGAAGAAGGCCACCCGCCCGGAGGTGCTCGGCGGTCTGGGTGGGTTCGCGGGCCTCTTCGCGCTCAAGCGCGACTACAAGGAACCGCTGCTCGCGGCGTCCACCGACGGCGTGGGGACCAAGCTCGCGGTCGCGCAGGCGATGGACAAGCACGACACCGTCGGCCTCGACCTCGTCGCGATGGTCGTCGACGACCTCGTGGTGTGCGGCGCCGAACCGTTGTTCCTGCAGGACTACATCGCCGTGGGCCGGGTCGTTCCCGAGCGGGTCGCCGAGATCGTCGCCGGCATCGCCGAGGGTTGCGTCCAGGCGGGTTGCGCACTGCTCGGTGGCGAGACGGCGGAACACCCCGGCGTGATGGCCGACGGCGACTACGACATCTCCGCGACCGGCGTGGGTGTCGTGGAGGCCGACAAACTTCTCGGTCCCGAGCGGGTCCGTCCCGGCGACGTCGTGATCGCCATGGGCGCGTCGGGCCTGCACTCGAACGGATACTCGCTCGCTCGCAAGGTGCTGCTCGAGATCGGCAAGATGAGCCTGACCGCGCACGTCGACGAGTTCGGGCGCACCCTCGGTGAGGAACTGCTCGAGCCGACCCGCATCTACGCCAAGGACTGCCTCGCGCTCGCTGCCGAGACCGAGGTGCGTACCTTCTGCCACGTCACCGGTGGCGGTCTCGCCGCGAACCTCGCGCGCGTGATGCCGAAGGGTCTTGTCGCAGAACTCGATCGCACCACGTGGAGCCCGGCGCCGGTGTTCGGTCTCATCGCCCAGCGCGGCCGTGTCGAGCGCTCCGAGATGGAGAAGACGTTCAACATGGGCGTCGGCATGGTGGCGATCGTGGCTCCGGAGGACGTCGATCGCGCCCTCGCGGTGCTCACCGCCCGCCACATCGATTGCTGGACCCTCGGTACGGTCCGCCGGGCGCAGGACGGTTCCGACGATCGGGCGATCCTGGCGGGCGACCACCCGCGCTTCTGAGCCTTCACGACACAGGTCCGGTCCCTCACCCGATGGGTGGGGGACCGGACCTGTGTCGTGTGAAAGCTTGTGGCCGACTGTGTCTCCCGCCTGCCGAACGAACAGCGGCGCGGGAGGGTAGCTACGCCGAAAGGTGGACCGTCGCGGCGTTACCACCGCTGGGCCCACTCGGTAAAAAGCCGACTACACCACTGACGGAGGGGGTGCCGAATTCTCGGCTGCCCCCTCCGTCAGAGAGAAAGGTGAGTCAACGACGAAAATCGTCGTCGTAATCGTCGTCCCAACCGGAACGCTGGTCTGCGAAGACCTCGTCACGCTGCGAGTTGGTTACACCGCCAGACAACTCTCGTTGGAGGTTCTCGAAGTCGGTGGACGGCGAGCTGTACTTGAGTTGCCGTGCAACCTTGGTCTGCTTTGCCTTAGCCCGGCCGCGGCCCATGACTAACCCCCTCGCGCTTTGACGGGGCGGCCTGGGGAAATTTGGCGGCCCCGGTGAGTTGAGTATTTTCCTGTGGCCCACTTTAGCGTGGAAAAGTCGGTTCCGCTCCCACGCACCTGTCCGGGCCGGTGTCCTTTACGTCTCAAACGGACCCGACCAGCGGCAATGAAGATCTCGCGTCGTGGAATGTGCCCTTCAGAACACCCCCGGGACGGCCCGAACGGTGCCGACGCGTACCCCGCCGCCCGAAACCGGCTGGGAGGCGAGCGTCGCGAGGACCTCCGCGTCACCGACACCGAGCCGGTGGAGCAGGGCCGAGGAAAGCGGTAGCCGGGCGCGTTCGTGGCCGTCGTCGATCTTGAAGGCGAAGGAGGTTCCGTCCGGGAGCGCCCCGGCGTGGACCCCGTCCGCGCCGGCTTTGCACAGCAGACCCGGGACAGCACGCATCAGACTCAGATCGTCCTTGCCGGTGCCCGAGATGAGGAAGGGATGTTCCCGGATCGCGTCGGCCACCGCGCGTTCGGGTGTGCCGGACCCGGCGGTGGCAAGACGCGCGTACGCACGCGCCAGATTGATCAGCGGTACCGGCACGATCGGCAGGCCGCAACCGTCGATGCCGAGATCCGCGTCCTCGATGTCTCCGGTGAGATCCGCGATGGTCGCGACGACGCTCTCCTGCAGCGGGTGGTGCGGGTCGAGATAGGTACCGGTGTCCCAGCCCCGGGCAGCGCACACGGCCAGCATCGCGGCGTGCTTGCCGGAGCAGTTCATGTACGCGGCGCGGGGTGCCCGACCCGACGCGAGCACCTCGGCCCGGGCCAGCTCGTTGCCCGGCAGATCCTCCGGGCACTGCAGATCCTGCTCGCCGAAGCCGTGGGCGGTGAGAAGTTTCTCGACCAGCTCGACATGCTCGGTTTCGCCCTCGTGTGACGCTGTGGCGATCGCGAGTTCGGCAGAACTGCGCGGCACGAAACCCGACCGCAGCATCGCGACGGCCTGGAGGGGCTTGTTCGACGAGCGGGGGTAGATCGGGGTGTGCACCTCGCCGAGGGAGACCACCACCTCACCCTGCGGGTCGAGCACGATCAGCGATCCGCGGTGGACGCACTCGCGGAAGCCCGACCGCACCACCTCGACCAGTTCGACGCTCACTGCTGTTCCGCCTTCCGGCCGGCGATCCGCCGGCGTGCCTTCTCCGCCACTGTCGGCGCGAGATCGTCTTGCTGGTCGAGCATCACGGCGAGCCGTTCCGGGTCACGGCCGGTGAACAGGTCCCGCACGGTGACGCCGTGACCGGGGACGTCCTCGACGGTGATCGTGTCGCCCGCCCGGACGGATCCTTCCGTGACCACCTTCAGGTACGCACCGGTGTCCGCACGCGCGGTGAAGCGCGCGCCCCAGCGCGGTTCCTCCGACCAGTTCCCGAACGTTCGGCACGGCGTGCGCGGTCCGGTGATCTCGAGCAGCAGGCCGCCGTCTCCGACCCGCCAGCGTTCCCCGATGACGGCGTCGGTCGGCGACATGCCGCTCACCCGGAGATTTTCGCCGAACCACCCGACGGGAAGGTCGCGGCCGAGTTCGGTCGCCCAGCGGCGAGCCTCGTCGTCCCCGTACGCGTAGACCGCTTTGTACAGGCCGCCGTGGTTGGCGGTGTCGCACTGGCGATCGCCGGCGAGACCGGACTCGCCGACGTGGACCTCACCGTCGACGGGTCGTTTGTCGATGGCGGTCACCGGGACGCGCCGCAGTCCGGTGTCGCGGAGCGCGTGCACGACGCACACCGCCTCGACCCGGCCGGCGGTCACCGGCCGCGCAACCGCTCGACGGCCTGCCTTCCGGCCTGCACGGCGTCGTCCTGCGGTATCGAGTCCGGGTCGATCGACGCGGCACACGGACCGGCGACGAGCGGCGTGTCCGGGGTGATGGTGCGTTTGACGAGCGCCAGCGCGACGGGACCGAGTTCGAAATGGTCCACGATGGTGCCGATCCGCCCGACCGTCCTGCCGCCGGCCGTGACGGCGTCGCCGGTCTCGGGCCGTCCGTCCGCCGAGCCGTCGAGGTGCAGGAGGACCAGGTGCCGTGGCGGCTTGCCGAGGTTGTGGACCCGCGCCACGGTCTCTTGACCCCGATAACAACCCTTGTCGAGGTGCACGGCTCCGTGCTCCCCGGGCCCACCGATCCACCGCACCTCGTGCGGGATGGTGCGGTCGTCGGTGTCGATGCCGATGCGGGGCCGCAGGGCGACCACCCGCAGCGCGTCGTAAGCCCACGTACCTGCCGGGCGTGCGCCGGCGGACACGAGGGCGGTGAACGTCTCGACGAGCCGGTCACGGGGAATCAACAGGTCGTAGGAATCGTCGGTGGGCCAGGGCATCCGTCTGACGAACCCGCCGCCCGGGAGTGCGACCGCCGCGTAGGGCTCCGCCGGCAGGGCCTCGAGACCGAGGACGCCGAGGATGCCCGGGCTGCCCGCGTCGGGCCCCAGGAGGGACAGGACGGCCATGTCGTTGCCGTCCCGCGGTTCGGCCTTCGACCAGAACACCATCTTGGTCAGGAATCCGAGAAGGTCCGGTCCGCGGCTCGGTTCGGTGTCGATCCAGGTGACACCGTCGAGGTCGGTCTGCACGAAGTGGTGTTCGACCCGGCCGTTCACGTCGAGGCTGAGGTTCTCGGCGGACGTACCCGGGGGCAGCGCGGCGACGTGCTGGCTCGTGATGGTGTGCAACCACGACAGGCGTTCGTCGCCGGAGATGGCGATGACGTACCGCGTGGAGCGGTCGACGATCGCCGCGCCGGTGGTCGCGGCGCGTTGTTCGCCGAGGGGGTCACCGTAATGCCAGGCCAAGCCCTCGTCGGGGGTGCCAGGGGGTGACGCGACTGCGTCGGGAACGGTGAGGAGACGGCTCTCGGACACGATCGGAATCTCGGTCACGACAACAGTCTATGGGGAAGTGGCCGCGTGTTCGCCACTCGCTAGGCTGGAAGCATGGCTGATCGGGTGCTGATGACGCTGGACGGCGAGGTGCGGGACCTCGACGCTCCTCTGGTGCACGCCGATGACATCGGAGTGCTGCGCGGCGACGGGGTGTTCGAGACGCTGCTCGTCCGTGGTGGGCGGGCCTGCGCGGTGGAACTGCACCTTGCCCGGCTCGCGTCGTCCGCGGAGGCACTCGCTCTCCCCGAACCGGATCGGGCCGAGTGGCGTGCAGCCATCGACCTCGCGGTGGAGGAGTGGGGCGGGGACCGGGAGGGGGTCCTCCGGCTCGTCTACACCCGCGGTCGCGAAGATGCCGGCTCTCCGACGGCTTTCCTGCTGGTGACTCCCGTTCCGGAACGGGTGCTGCGGACGCGGCGCGAGGGTGTGTCGGTGGTGACTCTCGAGCGCGGGTACTCCGTCGACGTCGCGCGGACCGCTCCGTGGCAGCTCATCGGGGCCAAGACCTTGTCGTATGCGACGAACATGGCGGCTTTGCGTCACGCGGAGTCGCTGGGCGTCGACGACGTGATCTACACGAGCAGCGAGGGGTACGTGCTCGAAGGCCCGCGGTCCACGGTCGTGATCGCACGGGGGCACACCCTGCTCACGCCGCCCCCCGAGCTGGGCATCCTGCCGGGCACCACGCAGCAGGCGCTGTTCGACGTTGCGGGAGACCACGACTTCGCCGTGCGCTACGAGCCGTTGCGTCCCGCCGACCTGATCGTGGCGGACGGAGTGTGGCTCGTGTCGAGTGTGTCGCGCGCCGCCCGGGTGCACATGCTCGACGGGCACCCGCTGTCGGTGAGGTCACTCGCCGGCACGGTCGAGGAACTGGTCGACAAGGCCGTGGACGCTGCATCCTGAGTGAGGGCCGAAAGGCCCTTCCACCAGCGACGAAAGACCCATTTGTGCGGGTTTTCGGTGGAGAAAACCACCTTCTGCGCGAGGTGTGAGGTGTATCCCGTGTGGTCAACGACACGGCTGGTACCGAGGGCCCGAAACTTCTACTACATTTTGTAGTAACAAGGCCGAATTGTGCTTTCGCGCGGCCAAGTGTCCGAAATCGGAGCGTCGGCCCGCGCCCTGGATTCGGACTTCCTCGTATTCGGGCCTCACCTCGGAGTGGCAATGGACGTCTTGGATCTGTCCCGGTGGCAGTTCGGGATCACGACGGTGTATCACTTCATCCTCGTCCCGCTCACCATCGGTCTCGCGCCGCTGGTCGCGATCATGCAGACGATGTGGGTGGTCACCAAGAAGGATCACTGGTATCGGCTGACGAAGTTCTTCGGGAAGATGTTCCTGATCAACTTCGCGCTCGGCGTCGCCACCGGCATCGTGCAGGAGTTCCAGTTCGGCATGAACTGGAGCGAATACTCCCGCTTCGTCGGTGACGTCTTCGGAGCGCCACTCGCCCTCGAAGGGCTGGTCGCCTTCTTCCTCGAATCCACCTTCCTCGGATTGTGGATCTTCGGCTGGTCGCGCCTGCCCAAACTCGTCCACCTGGCGACCATCTGGCTCGTCGCCATCGGCGTCAACGCGTCCGCGTACTTCATCATCGTGGCCAACTCGTTCATGCAGCATCCGGTCGGTGCCACCTACAACCCCGAGACCGGTCGCGCCGAACTGACGAGTATCTGGGAACTGCTCACCAACAACACCGCGCTGGCGGCATATCCGCACGCCGTGGCCGGTGGGTTCCTCACTGCCGCCACGTTCATCGCCGGCATCGGCGGTTGGTGGATGGTACGGAACATGCGACGTGCCAAGGAGATCCGTGCGTCCGAGCCGGAGGAAGCCCAGCAGCTCGAGAACGACGCCCGGGGACTGTTCCGCCCGGTGACGCGTCTCGGCCTGGTGGTGATGCTCATCGCGGGTGTCGCCCTGTTCGTCACCGGCGACGTCCAGGCGAAGCTGATGTTCGAGCAGCAGCCGATGAAGATGGCCTCGGCAGAGTCGTTGTGCAACACCGAAACGGACCCGAACTTCTCGATTCTCACGCTCGGCACCCACAACAACTGTGACGGCGTCGTCCACGTGCTCGAGATGCCCTACGTGCTGCCGTACCTCGCCCAGGGCGAATTCTCGGGCGTGACGCTGCAAGGTGTCGAAGACCTCCAGGCGCAGTACGAGGAGCAGTTCGGCCCGGGCAACTACACCCCCAACCTGTTCGTCACCTACTGGTCCTTCCGCGCGATGATCGGCCTCGCCGCCGGCTCCGCAGCACTCGCACTCGCGGGATTGTGGGTCACGCGGCGTGGACGCGTACCCGACCAGAAGTGGTTCGCGAAACTCTCGCTCATCGCGATTCCCACACCGTTCCTGGCGAACAGCGCGGGCTGGATCTTCACCGAGATGGGGCGTCAGCCCTGGGTCGTGCACCCGAACCCCACGGGAGTGGACATGATCCGGCTCACCGTCGAACAGGGTGTCTCCGACCATGCCCCCGCGACCGTCCTGGCGTCGCTGATCGCATTCACCGTCGTCTATGCGGCACTCGGTGTGGTCTGGTTCTGGCTGATCCGCAAGTACGCGAAGGAAGGCCCGCAGCCGCACGACGCGCAGCCACCCGGTTCCGACGACGGTTCCGACGACGACACACAGCCGAAGCAGTTGTCCTTCGCGTACTAGGAGAGATCTCTGATGGGACTCCAAGAAGTCTGGTTCATCCTGATCGCGGTTCTGTTCACGGGATACTTCATCCTCGAAGGCTTCGACTTCGGTGTCGGTATGCATTTCCCCGTGCTCGGCCGCGGTAAGACCGAGAGTGCCGACACCCGTCGCCGGGTCCTGCTCAACACCATCGGCCCGGTGTGGGACGGCAACGAAGTGTGGCTGATCACCGCTGGCGGCGCATTGTTCGCCGCGTTCCCGGAGTGGTACGCAACCCTGTTCTCCGGGTTCTACCTTCCGTTGCTGCTGATCCTCCTGGCCCTGATCGTCCGGGTGTGCGCGATCGAGTGGCGCGGCAAGATCGACGATCCGGTGTGGCGGCGACGCTGCGACTGGGGCATCATCTTCGGCTCCTGGGTTCCGGCCGTGTTGTGGGGCGTCGCGTTCGCGAACATCGTGCGCGGCGTGGCGATCGATGCAGACAAGCAGTACGTGGGTGGATTCTTCGCCCTGCTCAACCCGTACGCACTGCTGGGCGGCGTCACCACAGCTCTGGTCTTCGCCTTGCACGGCGCGGTGTTCATCGCGCTGAAGACCTCGGGTGACATCCGCACCGACGCGGTGAGGCTGTCGCGCCGGCTGTCCATCCCGACCGTTCTGGTCGCGGGGTCCTTCGTGGTCTGGACCCAGCTCGCCTACGGCAAGACCTGGACGCTGATCCTCGTCGCCGTCGCTGCGGCCGCACTGCTCGCCGTTGTCGCGCTGGTCGCCGCCGAGCGCGAGGGCTGGGCTTTCGTGTTCACCACCGTGGCCATCGCGGCGACGATCGTGCTGCTGTTCGCGGCACTGTTCCCGAACGTCATGCCGTCCACCCTCGATCCGGCGTGGTCGCTGACCATCGAGAACGCGTCGTCGAGCGCCTACACACTGAAGATCATGACGTGGGCCGCCGTCGCCGTCACGCCCGTGGTCCTGCTCTACCAGGGGTGGACCTATTGGGTGTTCCGCCAGCGGATCTCGACCTCGCACATCCCGCCGTCCATCGGTCTGAAGATCGGCACCAAATGACGGTTGCCGCTGCCACCGTTCCCGCCGGCGCCGAGAAGCGCCGGCGGGGACCGATCGACCCACGGCTGTGGCGATACTCGGCATCGGCACGGGGGTACCTCGCCCTCACCGTTCTGACGTCGCTGGTCGATGTCGTGATGGTGGTGGTGAGCGCCCTGATGATCGGCACGGTGCTGGCGGGGGTCATCACCACCGATGCCCGCACCCTCGGTGACTGGCGCACCGAATTGCTCGTCCTCGCGGGGGCAGTCGCCGTGCGTGTGGTCGCCACCTGGCTGCACTCCCGATACGCGCATCGTTCGGCGAGCCGCGTCATCGCCGAACTCGAGAGCGAGGTCCTCGACGCGGCCGCGACCCTGCCGCCCCGAGAACTGGATCCGCGTCGCGACGAGATCGCCACCGTGCTGACCCGAGGGCTCGACGGCCTGCGCGACTACCTCACCGGCTACCTGCCGGCTCTGATCCTGGCGGTCACGCTGACGCCTGTCACGATCGTCGTCATCGCCCTGCACGACCTCACGTCGGCGATCATCATCATCGTCACGCTGCCGCTGATCCCGATCTTCATGATCCTCATCGGACTGCTCACCAAGGGCAAAGCGGACCGCACGCTCGACGCGATGACCACCCTCTCGTCCCAGTTGCTCGACTTGCTCGCAGGTCTGCCCACCCTCCGCGCGCTCGGCCGCGAGCAGGGCCCTGCCGCGCGGGTGCGCGAACTCGGCGAGGACCACCGGCGCACCACGATGTCGGCGCTGCGCGTGGCGTTCCTGTCCGGCACCGTCCTGGAATTCCTCGCCACACTCTCGGTTGCGCTCGTCGCCGTGACCATCGGCATGAGATTGGTCTACGGCGGGATGCCGCTCGAAGCCGGCATCATCGCGTTGATCCTCGCGCCGGAGGCGTACTTCCCGCTCCGCACCGTCGGAGCGAAGTTCCACGCCGCGGAGAACGGCACGGCCGCGGCGGATCGAGCATTTGCGATTCTGGCTGTCGCTCCCGAACGGACCGCCCCCGAACACACCGCGCACGAACCGGCGCCGGCGGGCACGGAGCACCGCGCCACGGTGGCGGGTGAACCTGTCTCCGCCGCTGGGCGCGAGATCGTCTTCCGGAACGTCAGCGTTGCGAGCCGGGACGGGTTCGCTCCCTACCGGCTCGATGCGGAGTGCCGGCCCGGTGAGGTCACCGTACTGACCGGAGAGAACGGCTCCGGGAAGTCGACCGCGCTGCTCGCCCTCCTCGGACTCACCGAGGTGGCGGAGGGAGACATCACCGTCGACGGGCGGCCCGTAGCCGGCGACGAGGCATGGTGGAACGAGGTGGCATGGCTCCCGCAGCACCCCGTGCTGCTGCCCGGAACGCTCGCCGACAACCTCCGGCTCACCGGCGTCGACCCTGCCGATCCGAACCTCGGTACAGTCTGCGCCACAACAGGTTTCGACTCGGTACTCGCGGAGCTTCCCCAGGGATGGGAGACGGTCGTCGGCGCCGGAGGCAGCGGACTGTCCCTGGGACAGCGACAGCGGCTCGCTCTCACGCGCACGCTCGCGTCGTCGCGGCCCGTGTTGTTGCTCGACGAACCCACCGCGCACCTCGACCCCGACACCGAGACAACCGTGCTCGACGCCCTGACCGCACTCGCCCGCGACGGCCGCACCGTCGTGATCGTGGCGCACCGCCCGAGTCTGCTGGCCATCGCCGACCGCATCGTCGAGGTCCGTCCGGGAGGTGCGTCGTGACCGCATCGTCGGATCTGCGCCGTGCGATGGCGCTGCTCGAACTCGAACCACGGCGGGTCGCGCTCGCGATTCTTGCGGGCGTGGCGACCCTGGGTAGTGCGCTCATGTTGTCGGGGCTGTCGGCCTGGCTGATCATCAGAGCCTGGGAGATGCCGCCGGTACTCGACCTCACGGTCGCCGTCGTCGCGGTGCGCGCACTGGGCGTCGCGCGCGGCCTGTTCCGCTATCTCGAACGACTCGCCACGCACGAGACCGCGTTGCGCGGCATGACGTCGGCCCGGTCCCGTCTCTATCAGCGGCTCGCCGACGGTGACCCCGCGGCGTCGGCGGGCCTGCGGCGCGGTGATCTTCTCGCACGCACCGGCGCCGACGTCGATGCGCTCGGAGACGTCGTCGTCCGGGCACTCGTCCCCATCGCCGTCTCCGCCGTGCTCTCGTCCGCCGCCGTCATCGTTCTCGCGGTGATCTCTCCGGCCGCCGGAGCCGTGCTCGCCGTCGCGCTGCTCGTCGCGGGCGTGCTGGCGCCGTGGCTGTCGGCACGGGCCGCAACGCAAGCGGAGACCGACGGCGACGACGCTCGTAACCGGTTCGCCCACGACGCCGTGACCGTGCTCGATCACGCGGCGGAACTGCGGGTCTCGGGCCAACTCGACCGCGCGTCCCGGCGCGCTCGGGCGTCGGGCGTCGAGGCCGTGCGTGCCACCGACAGGTCCGCCGTCCCGTCCGCGTTCGCCGACGCGGCCGCACCCCTCGCGGTGGGAGCGAGCGTCCTCGGAGCCTTGCTGATCGGTATCACGGTGTTCGGGTCCGGTCCCGCCGCGATGAGCCCCACGACGCTGGGCGTCCTCGTCCTGCTGCCCCTCGCCGCGTTCGAATCGACCTCGGTGCTGCCCGCGGCGGCGCAGACCCTCGTCCGGGCGCGGATCGCGTCCCGGCGGATCAACGACCTGCTCGATCGCGCCGACCGGTCGGTCCCGCACGGCGACCGCCCTGTCGACGGACCGGGACGGCTTCGCGCCGACAACCTGCGGAGCGGGTGGCCCGGCGGTTCCGCGACGAACCCTGTGACCCTCGACCTGGCTCCCGGTGCCCGCGTCGCGCTGGTGGGAACGAGCGGCAGCGGCAAGACCACGACGTTGATGACCCTGGCCGGGTTGCTGAGCCCGGTCTCGGGCAGCGTGACGCTCGACGGTGTGCCACTGGAGGAACTCGAGCCCGCGGCGCTGCGCCACCGTGTCGGATTCTTCGCCGAGGACGCGCACGTCTTCGGCACGTCGGTCCTCGAAAATCTGCGCGTCGCGCGCGGTGACGTCGACGAGACCGAGGCGTACTCCGTGCTCGAAGCGGTGGGGCTCGGACCGTGGGTGGCAGGGCTACCGGAGGGCGTGCACACCGTGCTCGAATCCGGCGCGAGGGCGCTCTCCGGCGGCCAGCGAAGGCGACTGCTGCTGGCCAGGGCACTGCTGTCGCCCGCGCGGATCCTGCTGCTCGACGAACCGGGGGAACACCTCGACGCCGACGATGCGGCACGTCTGCAACGCCGCCTGCTCGACCGGGACGCGGGTCTCGTCGACCCCGAACGCACCGTGGTGGTGGTGACACACCAGCTGCCGTCCGATACCGCCGCCGACGTCGTGATGCACGTCGAGAAAAATACGTTGCCGACTGCGTGAGCCGGGCGTACCTTCGCTGGTACACGAGGAAGGAGGTGGTCTGAAAGTGAGTTTTCTTCGGACATGTGAGGTGGCTGCCCGCTAGCCGCTCGTCGACGACAGCGTTCTCCGACCGCGAGCGGCCGGCGAATACCAGGTAGTCACCCGACCCCCGAGTCCCCGGATCGTCCCACCGGGCTCGTCGAGTCCCGGATCTCCTCCGGCTCGCCGAGACGACTCGGGGGTCGTTCGTGTCTCGGGGCCGCTGGGTGGGAAGGCACGAGATCCCCGTGGACACGACCCCGCGGGTAACGAGATCCCGTATGTGACGAGACCCATGTGTAGTGAGAGCTACGAACGGGGTAGACCGTGACGTGCCGATCCTGACAAAAGCCCACGACGCCCTCCGTTTACGCACGTCACCAGGCGTCTTCTTCACCTCCGCGCTGATATCGCTGGTGTTCGTCGTCCTCACGGTTGCCTTCACGACCACGGTCGACAACGTGTTCAGCACGGCGTCGGGCTGGATCATGACCAACCTCGGATGGTTCTACATCCTGGGCGTCACGACGTTCCTGATCTTCCTGGTGATCATTGCGCTGACGCACTACGGACGCGTCCGGCTCGGCGGCGACGACGAGCGTCCCGAGCACTCCACCCTCGCGTGGTTCTCGATGCTCTTCGCGGCGGGAATCGGCACGATCCTGATGTTCTGGAGCGTTGCGGAACCGATCTCCCATTTCGCGAATCCTCCACAGCAGGACGTGGCGCCGGAATCCGAGGCGGCCGCGCGTGAAGCAATGGGCTTCACGCTCTACCACTTCGGATTCCACACGTGGGCGATCTTCGCACTGCCGGGTCTGTGCTTCGGTTACTTCATCTACAAGCGCAAGCTCCCGCCCCGTGTCAGCTCGATCTTCGCGCCCCTGCTCGGCGGGCGGATCTACGGTCCGATCGGCAAGACGATCGACGTGGTTGCGATCATCGGCACGATCTTCGGGGTCGCGACGTCCGTCGGCCTCGGTACGCTCCAGATCAACGCCGGCCTCGCCCAGCTCTTCGGACTCGAGGAGTCCGGCATCATCCAGATTGCGCTCATCGCCCTCGTCACTGTCATGGCGGGCATCTCGGTGGCTCTCGGTCTCGACAAGGGCATCAAGCGGTTGTCGAACTTCAACATCGGCCTCGCGGTGATGCTTCTGATCTTCGTCCTGGTCACCGGCCCCAGCCTGTTCCTGCTCAAGGGGATGATCGAGTCCGTCGGCATCTACGCCGACACCCTGCCGAACCTCGCGTTCTGGAACGACACGTTCGCCGACTCCGGCTGGCAGAACACCTGGACGGTGTTCTACTGGGCCTGGACCATCACCTGGTCGCCGTTCGTCGGCATCTTCATCGCGCGCATTTCGCGCGGCCGGACAATCCGCGAATTCGTCGCCGGGGTGCTGGCTCTGCCGGTGCTCTTCTCGGTCATCTGGTTCAGCATCTTCGGGATGGGTTCCTTCCACATCGAGCTCGAGGGTGACGGGGGTCTTGTCGAACGTGTCGTCGATGCGGGCGACATCCCCGGTGCGCTGTTCGAATTCCTCGGCAACTTCCCGCTTACAGGGCTGGTGTCGGGCATTGCGATCCTGCTGGTGGTGATCTTCTTCGTCACTTCGGTGGACTCGACTGCCATGGTCCTGGACATGATGTCCGGCGGCACCGAAGGGAAGGCACCCATGCATCAGCGGCTGTTCTGGGCCGTGATCATGGGCCTGGTCGCTGCCACCATGCTCGTCGCGACCGGTAAGGACGGTCTGGACGCGCTACAGCAGGTGATCACCGTGGTCGGTCTGCCCTTCTTCGTGATGGGCTTCGTCATGATGTACAGCCTGGTGCGCGGAATCCGTGAGGATCTCGGTGAACTCCCCGAACCGGTCACCCGGCAGTGGACCGAAGTCAAGACCGCCGAGGACCTCGAGGCTGCGGCAAGCCGTCCGGCGCCGGAGGTCGTGGTCGTGACCCGCGCCATCCCGGACGAGATCGACGGAGACGACGGCGGACGAGACGAGCGGGAAGGCTCCTCGGCCCACGCGGGCAACGGATCGGCGCCCGGGGCGGAAAGCCACGCGGGCGCGGAAGCGGAGTGGGCTCGTTAGCCGACGTGGCGTGCGAGCCGCGCAGACATGCGCGGCCGCATGTCGCCGTCGGGGGTGACACGTTCCTCGACGTAGGCGAGGTCGCCGCCCTCGACGATGCCGTACAGGCGCTTGGCGCCGCCCACGACTTCGCCGGACCTGGTCCGGATCACCACGTCGGTGGCGAGTTCCCACGACGACTGGGTCAGGGCGGTGCCGTAGTACAACTCGACGACACCGGAACTGTGGGTGAGCAGCAGTTCGAGGGTTTCGGGGTCGTCGCTGTCGGGGCCGCCGGTACCGGAGACGCGCCAAAATCCGCTTTCGCGACGGTCCTCGGCGACGTAGTCGCCGTTCTCGTCGAGGCGCCACGAGCGGGCTTCCCATACGAGATAGTCACCGCCGTTGTGCGCGACGACGATCTGCTGACCGAACGGGTAGTCGGTGGCGGTTTCGGGGTCGTGTGCCTCACCCTCGCCGCGCCACACGCCCACCAGCGGAAGGAGCGCGAGCAGGGCAGGGTTCAGATCGGCGCCGCGCCGCAGGTTCGCGGTGTCGTCGACGCCGGGCAGACCGGACAGGACGGGGATATTCAGCTCGGCGGTGACCCGCGCACGCTCTGCGGCCTGCGCTATGGCCTCGTCGCCGCTACGCCGAGTACCGCCGTCCGACTGGTCCGTCATGACCCGTCGGAGACCAGACGGTAGATGGTGTACAGCGCGAACCAGGTGATGAGCACCGCTGCAAGGACCAGCAAGAGTTCGAAGAAGATGACCACGGGGTCATTCTAGACTGCACCGGCTTCGCTTCACGACAAAGGGCCTCGCTCCCGGTGATCGGGGGCGAGGCCCTGTGTTCCGGAGCCGTGGCTCCAGTCTTTGCCGCGTGCTACTTCGCGACCGTGACGTCGACGTTGTGGACGCCCGGAGCGCTGGGGCTCACCGTCGAGGTGCCGTTTCCGGCACTCGACAGTGCGCGCACCGTCCACTCGCCGGGCGCGGCGAAGAACCGGAAGTCGCCGGTGGCGGAGGCGACGACCTCGGCGGTGAACTCGCCGGTGCCGTCGAGCAGACGCACGAATGCGCCACCGACCGGTTCACCGGAGGCGTTGAGGACGCGGCCGGTGATGACCGTTTCCTTCTCGACGTCCACGCCCGCGGGCAGGTTCTGGCTCTGAACAGGTGCTCCGCACATATTTATGCTCCCAACTCGATCGGTGCGCCGACGAGCGAGCCGTACTCGACCCAGCTGCCGTCGTAGTTCTTGACGTTCTTCTTGCCGAGGATCTCCTGCAACACGAACCAGGTGTGGCTCGAGCGCTCGCCGATACGGCAGTAGGCGATGGTTTCCTTGCTGTCGTCGAAGCCCTTCGCCGCGTACAGCGCGGTGAGTTCGTCGTCGGACTTGAAGGTGCCGTCCTCGTTGGCGGTGGTGCTCCAGGGGATGTTGACGGCGCCGGGGACGTGGCCACGCTGCTGTGCCTGTTCCTGCGGCAGGTGGGCCGGGGCGAGAATCTTGCCGGCGAACTCGTCGGGGGAACGCACGTCGACGAGATTCTTGGAACCGATCGCGTCGATCACCTCGTCGCGGAAGGCACGGATCGACGTGTCCGGTGCCTGTGCCTTGTATTCGGTTGCGGGCCGGGTGACTTCGTCCTTCGACAGCGGACGGCCGTCGAGTTCCCACTTCTTGCGACCGCCGTCGATGAGCTTGATGTCCTGGTGGCCGTACAGCTTGAAGTACCAGTAGGCATACGCGGCGAACCAGTTGTTGTTGCCGCCGTACAGCACGACGGTGTCGTCGTTGGCGACGCCCTTGGCGGACAGCAACGCCGAGAACTGTTCCTGATTCAGGAAGTCGCGGCGGACGCCGTCCTGCAGGTCCTTGCGCCAGTCCAGCCGGATGGCGCCTTCGATATGGCCGCCGTCGTAGGCGCTGGTGTCCTCGTCGACCTCGATGAACACGGTCTTGGGTGCATCGAGATTCTGCTCTGCCCAATCGGCGGAGACCAGGACGTCGGAGCGAGCCATGGATATTCCTTTCGGTGATGGTGCGTGTGGTTGTTGAAGCCGGGTGGTGATCAGGCCGCGACGGAACGCAACCGAGCGATCAGTGGGTAGATCTGGCAGCCGAGGCAGAAGCCGAAGGCGGCATTCAGGAGAGCGGCGAACAGCGCGAAGCCGGTGGCCACGATTCCGACGGTTCCGGCGCCGAGCGCGAACGCGACGGTGCCGACAGCCGCGAATGCGAAGCCGACGAACTGTGCAAAGCGCAGTGGCGCAACAGGTTCGGTCTCGGAAGGTGCGCCCAATCGTGGTGCGACCAGGCCTGCGAACAGCGCGCCGTACGGGCTGCGCCGCGGACCGAACGCTGCGCCGATCGCGAAGACGAGGGCCTGCACCCCGAGCACAACGCCCGCAACGGTGTTCGAGACCGTCGAGACGAGCAGTACGACGACCAAGACGGCGGTGGTGATCCACGCTGCGAAACGCGGTCCGCGGACGTCGACCTGCGAACCGGTACGGGTGGGACCGGGAACGGACATGAGAGTGCTCCTGCTGGGATCCGGGATAGCTGAGCGGGATTCGGTCGCCGAACGGCGACCGACCGCGGGGAAACGCATCGGGGGAGACGTCAGCAACTGCGGAGCGGGGACAGGAGCCCGCGGTGACTACTCAGCAGCCGTGCGTCAGGAGCAGGTACAACAACACGCGCCGAGGCGGCACAGGTCGACTGCGCGGCGTCGGGTGAGCATCAGCTCCTGGCGTGTGTGCACGCGAGGAGTTTAACCGAAGATCGGGGGAAATAGGACCACTGCGTATTACAGAGATGCGAGGGCCGCGCGGAGGTCGGCGGCCTCCGGTACACCGGACACCCGGTAGCGCTCGCGTCCGGCGGCGTCGAACACGAAGGTCGTCGGTAGCGACATCACCCCGAGCTGCCTGGCGGGAAGCGGGTTTTCGTCGAGGTCGAGTTCCACGTCGAGTGCTTCTCCGGACGTGTCGCCGAGGACACGGGCGATCACGCGCCGGACGGATGCGCACGGTCCGCACCACGGCGCGGAGAAGTGCAGGATCACGGGCACGCCGCCGCCCACCCCCACCGCCGCGAGCGCAGGGTCGACGTAGTCAGATCCGGCGCCTTCCGGGCTGCTCGCGCGGATCTTGCCTTCGCGTGTGCGCAACATCACTCCGACGCCGAGCGTGGCGACGATCACGATCGCGAGAACAACGAGTGCGATCACGGGGCTGCCTGCACCTCGGTGAGATCGATCGTGGTGTTGTGCGCCTCGCCCTCGATGACGATGCGCGATCCTCGTGCCTCCACGAACGTCGGCTTCACGCCGAAGGGCAGATCCTGAGGCTCGATCGTCGTGGTGAACAACCCGAGCACGACCGGCTTCAGCGCGTCGGGCACCGCGAAGTCCGCGCGCCCCTCCCGGCCGAAGTACAGGTCGGACGCCACGATGTGCACGCGGTCCCCGTCGAGCACGAGGTCGGCCTGCACGCTCACCGTCGCGGGCTCCGGCCCGACCGGCACGGTACCGGTGAGCACGACGCCGCCGGCAGTGGTCGGACCGGATCCTCCCGACCCGCCGGTCCCGTCGGACTTGCTCTCCGGAGGGGCGGAAATCTGCAGGTCAGGGATGTTGTAGAGCTGCCCGAGTTCGGTGGCGTCGATCATGACGCGGCCGAACAGGAGGTCCACCGGCACGGTACGGATCGACCCGTCGAGCAGTTCGCCCGCGGCGGCATGGGCGCCGATGAGGTTCGCTTCGACGGTGATGTCCCCGAGCATCTCGGTGTGCACTCCGTCGGCCACGATTTCCACGTTCTCGTAATGCCCGTTGCGGGCCTGGAGAAGGAACGGGAAGCCGTGAATGGTGACGGCGGGATCGGCCTGGAGTACGCCACCCTCGCGCAGTGCACGAGACACGCGGTACTCGGACCACGCCGCCGCGCCGAAGTCGGTGAGAACGGCGACTCCGAGCAGGACCACGAGACCGAAGATCAGTTTGCGCACGCCTCCCATTGTGGCCGACGCGGCCGCGGGCACCGTGCCGCGGATGCGAGCAGCGTGTCCGAAATGTGGGAATCGATCTTCTGCGACGTCGTGCTTACATGCCGGTAACAAACAGAGCGCTAATCTGTAGCACGTCGTTTACGCACCCGATCCGCGCTGGTAGCGCGAGGAACTGGAGGCCCAGTGGAGCTTCTCCTTCTGACCTCCGACCCGAACCCGGACGCGGTCCTGCCGTCGCTGGCGCTGCTGGCGCACTCGGTTCGACCGGCTCCGACGGAAGTATCGTCGCTGCTCGAGGCCAGTTCTGCCGACATAGCGATCGTCGATGCGCGCAGCGATCTCGCGGCAGCACGAGGACTGTGTCGTCTGCTCGGCAGTACAGGGTCGGCTATCCCGGTTATCGCGGTGCTCACCGAAGGCGGCCTGGTTGCCGTGAATCCCGAGTGGGGCCTCGACGACATCCTGCTCACGACCACCGGCCCGGCCGAACTGGATGCGCGGTTGCGCCTTCTCGTCGGACGTGCAGGCGGCCTCGTCAGCGCGGAGAGTTCGGGCAAGATCACCCTCGGTGAACTGTCGATCGACGAAGGCACCTACACCGCCCGGTTGCGTGGTCGTCCCCTCGACCTGACGTACAAGGAGTTCGAACTCCTCAAGTACCTCGCCCAGCACGCCGGCCGGGTGTTCACCCGTGCACAGCTTCTGCAGGAGGTGTGGGGTTACGACTTCTTCGGTGGCACCCGCACGGTCGACGTGCACGTCCGGCGCCTGCGAGCGAAGCTCGGCCCCGAATACGAATCCCTGATCGGGACCGTCCGCAACGTCGGCTACAAGGCTGTCCGGCCGTCCTCCCGGAACAAAGCAGGGGGTATCGCCCCGGAACTCGAGGAGTCCGAGGCAGAATTCGCCGAATGAGCATTGCGTCCGAGTTCACCGGTCTTCCGTCGTCCGAACAGGCGCAGGGGGTGCGCGACGTCATCGCCCGAGCGGGCGCTGCCGACGGCACCGCGCCGGTCTCGGAGCAGGTGATCCACTCCCTCACCCGCGACAGCGACGCCAGACACCTGATCAGGACGGTCGACGACACCGTCGTCGGCTACGCGAACCTCGTACCCGCGCACGAGAACCATCCCGCCATGGCCGAAGTGGTCGTCGACCCCGCCCATCGGGGGCAGGGACTCGGCGGTGAACTGGTCGACGCCGCGCTGACGGCCGGCGGCGACGGCGCCCGGGTCTGGGCACACGGTGACCTTCCGGCAGCGCGCGCTGTGGCACACCGGCTGGGATTGACCGGCGTTCGTGAACTGCTCCAGCTCCGCCGCCCCCTCGACGTCCCCGAACTACCCGCCGTCGCGGTACCGGACTCGATCGTGCTGCGCACCTACCAGGGGCCGAACGACGACTCCGAACTGCTCCGGGTCAACGCGGCGGCTTTCGAGTGGCATCCCGAGCAAGGACGCTGGACGGACGTCGACGTCGCGGAGCGCCGCGCGGAGTCGTGGTTCGACCCCGAAGGGTTGTTCCTCGCGTTCGACGCCGCCGATCCCGATGTCCTGCTGGGGTTCCATTGGACGAAGGTGCATCCGGCCACGGACGGGGAGGAAGCCCTCGGAGAGGTGTACGTCGTCGGCATCGACCCGTCCGCGCAGGGTCGCGGCCTGGGACGGCTGCTCACACTCGCGGGGTTGCATCACCTCCGCGACCGTGGGCTCCACACCGTGTTGCTCTACGTCGAAGGTGACAACACCGCGGCGCTCAACACCTACGGCAAGCTGGGATTCGAGCGTTTCCACGTGGACGTCGCCTACGCCCGATCGTGACCGCGGCAACAGTGCTGCCAGGTGTATCCGGTCTGTTCATCCCCCGTTCACCCGGGGTCGTCCGTCAGTCAACCGTGAGCACCTAGTTTTTTCATACGGGTCCGTTGTGGCGGCCCGGCGCAGGGATCACCCGCGCCTCGATTCCGCTGCCTTCGGTCAGCGGTCGTGAACTCCGGAGGAGTACAGGTGAACCTCAAGCGCAATGGTGCCCTGCTGGGCGCATTGGCGGTCGGTGCTCTCACGCTCACCGCGTGCGGTACCGACGACAACTCGGGTTCGATAGATGTGGATGCGTCCGCGTCCAGTGCCACCTGTGAGGGAAAACCCAACCTGTCCGCTGCCGGCTCATCCGCACAGAAGAATGCGATGGACCAGTTCGTGGCCACCTACATCGCCGTGTGCTCGCAGAAGGGCACAACGGTCAACGTCGCATACAACCCGACGGGCTCGGGTGACGGTCGCACACAGTTCACCGCCAGGCAGATCGACTTCGCCGGGTCCGATTCCGCGATCAAGGGTGAGCAGGCCGAGCAGGCTCTCGAGCGCTGCGCCGGCAACCCCGCCTGGAACCTTCCGCTGGTGTTCGGCCCGGTCGCGCTGGCATACAACCTCGACGGAGTCGACGGCCTCGTGCTCGACGCCGCGACCACCGCCAAGATCTTCAACGGCTCGATCACCACGTGGAACGATCCGGCCATCGCCGCACTCAACGAGGGTGTGGACCTGCCCGACAGCGCGATCACGCCGATCGTGCGCTCCGACTCGTCGGGCACCACGGACAACTTCCAGCAGTACCTCGAGGTCGCGTCCGACGGTGCATGGACCACCGGCGCGGGATCCGACTTCACCGGTGGCACCGGTGAAGGCGCGAAGGGCTCAGCGGGCGTCGCGCAGGCAGTGAGCGGCTCCCCCGGCTCGATCACCTACGTGGAGAAGTCGTTCGCGGATCAGAACGGGCTGAGCATGGCGCGGATCGACAACGGCTCGGGCCCGGTCGAACTCACCGAGGAGTCCGCCGCCAAGGCAATCGAGGGCGCCGAGTTCGCGCCCGCGGTCGAAGGTGATCTCACGCTGGACCTGTCCTCGATCTTCGGGAGCACCGAGCCGGGCACCTACCCGCTCGTTCTCGCCACGTACGAGATCGTCTGCTCCGCCGGATACGACGCCGACACCGCTTCCGCTGTGAAGTCGTTCCTTCTCTCGGCGGCCAACGAGGGTCAGGACGGCCTCGGGGAACAGGGTTACGTGCCGCTGCCGAGCTCCTTCCAGGAGCGTCTGACCCAGTCGATCGACGCCATCGCGTCCGAATAGATCGGTGGACCGCCCGTTCCTGACGAACACGCCCAGAGAGAATATGAGCGCACATGACTGACGCGCCCACGAAAACGGCTCGTACGGAGTCGGACGACCCGGCCCGGTCAGGAACGGGCGGTCACCCTGGTACTACGGAGGCAACGATCAGCACCACACCACCCTCGGAGCGCACGCACAAGACTGTCGTGCGACCGGGCGACCGCATCTTCGGCTCGCTGGCCACCGGCTCCGCGATCCTGATCTCGGTGATCATCGGCGCGATCGCGGTGTTCCTGGTGTGGCGTGCCGTGCCCGCTCTGCAGCGCAACACCGTCAACTTCCTCACGAGCGACCAGTGGATCACGCAGGACATCGAGGACATGGCCTTCGGCGTCCTCGACCTGTTCCAGGTCACGGTGCTGGTCTCGCTCTTCGCGCTCGCCCTCGCGATGCCTGTCGCGCTCGGTATCGCGATCTTCCTGACCACCTACTGCCCGGGCCGCCTCAAGAAGCCGCTCGCCTACGTGATCGATCTGCTCGCCGCGGTCCCGTCGATCGTCTACGGCTTGTGGGGGGTGCTCGTGCTCGCGCCCTTCCTGCGCCCGATCGCCTCGTGGCTCAACACCACGTTCGGCTGGTTCCCGTTGTTCGCCACGGGCAGCGGTTCGATCGCGGGCGGTGGCACGATCTTCACCGCGGGGATCGTCCTGGCAGTGATGATCCTGCCGACGATCGCGGCGGTGAGCCGCGAGGTGTTCGTCCAGACGCCGGTCGCGCACATCGAGGCCGCGCTCGCGCTCGGAGCCACCCGCTGGGAGGTCGTCCGGACGACCATCATCCCGTTCGGCAAGTCCGGCTACGTCAGCGGATCGATGCTCGGTCTCGGCCGCGCACTCGGTGAGACGATGGCGCTCTACCTGATCCTGCGCACGACGTCCGCCGGGTTCTCGTGGTCCCTGTTCGACGGTGGCGCCACGATCGCGTCGAAGATCGCTCTCGGCTACGCCGAGTTCAACAACGACATCCAGGCAGGTGCCTACATCGCTGCCGGCCTGGTGCTCTTCGTGCTGACCTTCCTGGTCAACGCCGCGGCCCGCATGGTGGTCGCAGGAAAGAGGGACTGACCGATGTCGACGACAACCCTCGACTCGCCCGTCAAGGCACCCACCTTCCAGAAGGTGAGCACCCGCCGGCGCATCACCGACGTCGGCGCCACCGTGCTGGTGACCCTGTCGGTACTCGTCGCGCTGGTGCCGCTCGTCTGGGTGCTGGCCACGGTCGTCGCCAAGGGCCTTCCGGCCCTGATGTCGGCCACGTGGTTCACCCACTCGTTGAGCGGCCTGACCGCCTCTTCGACAGGCGGCGGCATCTATCACGCACTGGTGGGCACCCTGCTGCAGGGACTCGTCTGCGCGATCATCTCGATACCGCTCGGCGTGTTCGTCGCGATCTACCTCGTGGAGTACGCAGGCCGGTCCAAGCTCGGGAAGATCACGACCTTCATGGTCGACATCCTCAGCGGTGTGCCGTCGATCGTCGCGGCGCTGTTCATCTACGCCCTGTGGGTGTCCACGTTCGGAATGCCCAAGTCGGGCTTCGCGGTATCCCTCGCGCTCGTGCTGCTGATGGTGCCGGTGGTGGTGCGCAGCACCGAGGAGATGCTGCGGATCGTGCCGCAGGACCTCCGCGAAGCCTCCTACGCGCTGGGTGTGCCCAAGTGGAAGACCATCGTCAGGATCGTCCTTCCCACGTCGATGGCCGGAATCATCACGGGCATCATGCTCGCCCTCGCCCGGGTCATGGGCGAAACCGCGCCGCTGCTGATCCTGGTCGGGTACGCGCCGTTCATCAATTTCGACCTGTTCGGCGGTGAGCAGGGTTCGCTCCCCGGTGTCATGGTCGCCGAAATGAACAACCCGACTGCCGCCGGTTCGCAGCGCATCTGGGGCGCCGCCCTCACACTGATTCTTGTGATCGCGGTGCTGAACGTCGCGGCCAAGGTGATCAGCCATTACTCGCAGGTCGGCTCGAGGAAGTAGCCGCCGCATGACCTTCTCTCACGACATCGATACACCAGTAGGGAGCCTGTAATGGCCAAGCGTCTGGATCTCAAGGACGTCAACATCTTCTACGGAAAGTTCCACGCCGTTGCCGACGTGACCCTTTCCGTGCCGCCCCGGAGCGTCACCGCGTTCATCGGGCCGTCGGGCTGTGGCAAGTCCACCGTTCTGCGCTCGCTCAACCGGATGCACGAGGTCACCCCCGGCGCCCGCGTCGAGGGATCCGTGCTGCTCGACGGTGAAGACATCTACGGCGCCGACGTAGATCCGGTGGGCGTGCGTAAGACCATCGGCATGGTGTTCCAGCGCCCGAACCCGTTTCCCACCATGTCCATCCGGGACAACGTGGTCGCCGGCCTGAAGTTGCAGGGCGCACGCGACAAGAAGACGCTCGACGAGGTTGCCGAGAAGTCGCTGCGCGGCGCGAACCTGTGGAACGAGGTCAAGGACCGCCTCGACAAGCCCGGCGGCGGTCTCTCCGGTGGCCAGCAGCAGCGACTGTGCATCGCGCGCGCGATCGCGGTCCAGCCCGACGTGCTGCTCATGGACGAGCCCTGCTCCGCGCTCGACCCGATCTCGACCCTCGCCATCGAGGATCTGATCGCCGAACTCAAGCAGGACTTCACGATCGTCATCGTCACCCACAACATGCAGCAGGCTGCGCGCGTGAGCGATCAGACCGCATTCTTCAACCTGGAGGCGACCGGCCGTCCGGGTCGGCTCGTCGAGATCGACGACACCGAGAAGATCTTCTCCAACCCGACCCAGAAGGCCACCGAGGACTACATCTCGGGTCGTTTCGGCTGACCCGGCACCTGGTGCGTCACACGCGAAGGCCCCGGCGGGAACATCCCGCCGGGGCCTTCACGTGTCTCGGACGAATCAGGATTCGGTGGGGTACACCGTCAGTTTGTCGACTTTGTTACCCAGTTCGCGGATGTCTTCTTCCGTGGGGAGCTTGCCCGTGACCAGGAAGATCACGCGCCGGCCGACCTCCACCGCGTGGTCCGCGAAGCGCTCGTAGAAGCGACCGAGCAGGGTGACGTCGACGGCCGCGGCGACGCCGTGCTTCCACTCCGGGTCCATGAGGACCTTGAAGAGATGGCGGTGCAGATCGTCCATCGCTTCGTCTTCGTGATGGAGACGCAACGCGCGCTCCGGGTCGCGGGTTTCGAGGATTTCGCGGGTGGCCCCGCCGAGGGCTACCGCGATGCGGCCCATCTCGGCGAAGTATCCCTTGACCTCGTCGGGAAGCACGTGGTTCGGATGACGCCGGCGGGTCGCCTTCGCGATGTGCAGGGCGAGTGCGCCCATGCGATCGATGTCGGCGACGATCTGGATACCGCTGACCACCGCTCGGAGATCGCCCGCGACCGGCCCCTGGAGGGCGAGGAGCTGGAACGCCTTCTCCTCACACACCACGGCGAGGTCGGTGATCTTGTCGTGCTCCTCGATCACCTGCTCGGCGAGGCCGAGATCGGCGGTGAGTAGGGCTTCGGTGGACCGCTCCATTGCAAGTCCGGCGAGTCCGGCCATCTCTCCGAGGAGGTCACCGAGTTCGCTCATTTGTACGTTGTAGACGACGCGCATAATGGCACACCCTACGGTGCGGAAAAGTACAGGTCACGAGCATCGGGTGAACCCCGGGTGAACGAGTGGGCCGGAGTGGCGTCACCCGCAGAGATCGTCCCCTGCGTTGGTGATCGACAGATCGGGCGGGAGTTCGATCGAATCCTTGCTGGAGGGCGCTTCGATCTTCACCGGCTCGAGCCGGCTTCCCGCAGGAGTGGGGGCGACGACCGTGCCGTCGAACCCGGTCCCGAGCACGATCTCGACGATCGAACCGAGCTGGGCGGATGCGGGAGCCTCCTGCAGCACAGCGCCCGGGAACGCCGTGGCGACGGTCATCGCCTCGGCCTCCTGGCCCGCCGCGAAGCGGATCACCGTCTTGGCGCTCGTGCCCGAGTAGTTGCCGACCTCGTAGACGGGGAAGCCGTACGCCCCGACGGTTTCGGCGATCCGGGCTGCCAGACCGGACTCACCGGACGCGTTGGAGACCTGCACGCTCACCGTGCCCGGGTCGACCGCGATCTGAGCGGGAGCAGTCGGAGCCGGCTCCGGTGGTGGGGCACCGGCGTCGTCCTGAGGTTCCTCGCGCCGTTCACCGGGGAGGGGGAGATCGTCGATGATCGCGGTGAAGATCGACTCGATGTCGTCGAGCCGGGGGATTTCGTTCCCCCAGTCGTTCGTTCCCGCGGTGGGCACGGTCAGGAAGGTGACGGCTCCGGCGTCGACGTTCTGCAGTGAGCGGCCCAGCTTGACCAACGATTCGGTGTTGACGTTCTCGACGAACGTCGCGCTGGTGAACGCGCTGATGAACCCGTTGAGTTTGCCCGGATCGAGGAGGACCTTGTTCGACAGCGCCGAGCGCAGCAGCGACGACAGGAATTTCTGCTGCCGGGTGATCCGGCCGTAGTCGCCGTTGCCTTCGGTGAAGACGTAGCGCGCCCGGACATAATCGAGTGCCTTGTGGCCGCTCAGCGTGTGCGTGCCGGGCGAGTCCAGAATGGTGCCGAGTTCCCCGTCCTCGAGTGGTGTGGTGGTACACACCTCCACCCCGCCGACCTTGTCGACCATGGCTTCGAACCCGGCGAAGTCGATGCCGACGAAGTGGCCGATCTTCAACCCGGACATCTTCTGGATGACCTTGACCAGGCATTTCGGCCCACCGAGGGCATACGTGGCGTTGAGCTTGTCGCCGTCCGCCGCGGGGAAGGTATCCGAGCTGTAGTCGCCGGTCGAGCTGTCCCAGCCCCGGCACACCGGGCGTTCCACATCGAGATCGCGGGGGAACGACACCGCGACGACACGGCTGCGGTCCGCCGGGATGTTGACGAGGATCACGGTGTCGGCGCGGGCTCCCTCCGCGTCCTCGGTGGTGCCGGCTCCGACCGCGCCGCTGGCTCCGGCACGGGTGTCGGTGCCGACGATGAGATAGGTCTCGTCGCCGGTCTGCCCGGCCGCGTCGACGATGTCGGCGGACTCCGTGTCGAGCGCCGCGATCTGCGAGAAACCCGCTTCCGTCGACTTCACGTATGCCCACACCGATCCGGTGCCGAGGAGTGCGAGGACCGAGAAGAACGCGACCGCGGACCGGGCCGCGACGCGCAGCCTGCGATCCTTCCGTCGCTTGCTCGACTCGAGGCGGGTCAGTCCGTCTGTTCCGACCTCTTTCGGTGCCGCGTGCGCCCGGACCGTCCGGGTGTGGACGGGCTCGTCGTGCAGGTCGTCGTCGACAGGGGGCTCGGCCTCGAAGTCGTCGTCGACCGGCGCGATCAACTCGGTCGGACTGTCCTCGACGGGAGGCCGGGGTGCGCGCCGGGGCGGAGGGGGGCCGGGCGGGGGAACGGCCGCACGGGGCGGCGGCACCACGGGCTGCCGCGGCGGGGCGGCGGGCGGTGGCGGGGCGACGGGCGGTGGCGAGGCGACAGGTGGCCGCGGGGGGCCGGGCTGCGGTGTTCGCACCGGTGGAGGCGGTGGTGCGGCAGGAGGTGCTGCGGTGGGTGGTACGGGGGGAGGCGATGCGGGAAGGGGCCGGCCCGCGGGCGGCGGAGGAACCGGCCGGTCGGGCGGACTCGCGGGAAGACCGTTGCGCGGATGTGCGGGAGGCAGTGAGGACGACGCCGTGACCGGCGGCGTGACCGGGGGTGTGACAGGCGGCGTCGGCGTCGAGGGAGATGACCCGTCTCGGCGCGACACCTTGTCGACGAGGTCCGCGACGGTGAGCCGCTCCCCGTCGCCGGCGTCCGCGGCGCGGCGGTTCCGGCCGGAATCACGGCGGCTTGCCGCGTGGTCACCCTCGGACTGCGCCTCCGCGGAATGCGCACCTCTGGAACGGGCATCCTCCGAATGAGCGCCACCGGCACGCGCACCGTCGGCCGGGATGTCGGCGCGGCGGGCACGACTGCGGCGGCGATGCCCGGACGGAGCCTCACGGAAGGTGGGGTCGGCTATCGGACGTTCCCAAGGAGCGCGATTGTCGGGCAGGCCCGAGTCGTGCCCTTCGTCCACCGGTGCCTTGCCTCTCCGCGGGTCGACCGCATTCGCGCGCACCGCCCGCATAGGGGGCGGTGCGCAATGATCCCGTCATGATACTGACCGTCTGTTACCGAAGCGGTACACGCGGCCGGTGACGGACCCCTCATGTGGACGCGCACACGACGGGAAGGGTAAGGACTCCTACCCGCCCGAGTGCATGATGTCGGCACCTACCGGGACGCAGGTGTCCTCCGGATCGTCGAGCCAGCCCTCGGGCAGTGCGACGCTGCTCGGTGAACCCTGACGCCCACGGGGGCCCTCCGCATCCGCGGGAAACGGCACGTCGGCGTCGAGTTTTCCGAGCAGATCATCGAGTTCGGCGAGCGAAGACACCCGCGCGAGACCGCTGCGGACTTCGGACCCGGCGGGGAAGCCGCGCAGGTACCACGCGATGTGCTTGCGGAGTTCGCGAGTGCCGCGGTCTTCGCCGTGATGGTCGGCGAGCAGCTCGGCGTGGCGCCGCATGATCTGCGTCACTTCTCCCAGGGACGGAGGAGTGGGGATCTCCTGGCCGTTGAGCGCGGCGCTGAGTTCTGCGAAGAGCCACGGGCGGCCCAGGCAGCCGCGACCGACGACCACGCCGTCGCACCCGGTCTGGGTCATCATCTTCTCCGCATCCCCCGCGTCGAAGATGTCGCCGTTGCCGAGAACCGGGACGGTGGTGACGTGCTCTTTGAGCCGGGCGATCTCGTTCCAGTCCGCAGCGCCCGAGTACCGCTGCGCGGCGGTCCGGGCGTGAAGTGCCACAGCGGCCGCGCCCTCGTCGGCGGCGATGCGCCCGGCGTCGAGGTGGGTGTGGTGCTCGTCGTCGATGCCGACCCGGAACTTCACCGTCACCGGGATATCGGTGCCCTCGGTGGCCCGCACCGCAGCGGCCACGATCTGCCCGAACAGTCGGCGCTTGTACGGAAGGGCGGACCCGCCGCCCTTCCGGGTGACCTTGGGCACCGGGCAGCCGAAGTTCATGTCGATGTGATCGGCCATGTTCTCGTCGACGATCATCTTCGCCGCCGCGTACGTGGTGTCGGGATCGACGGTGTACAGCTGGAGTGAACGCGGGGTTTCGGTGGGGCCGAACGTCGTCATGTGCATGGTGACGGGATGTCGCTCGACCAGAGCGCGGGCGGTGACCATCTCGCACACGTAGAGCCCGGAGGTGCTTCCGGCTCGTTCGAGTTCGAGTTCGCGGCACAGAGTGCGAAATGCGACGTTCGTCACTCCCGCCATCGGCGCCAGCACGACCGGGCTGTTCAGTTCGAGCGAGCCGATGCGAAGGGGTGACATAAAGAACCTCTGAAAGCGTTGTGTTTCAACAAGACTGCGAACTCCCGCGGTACCTCGCCGGGGATACGACTGTGCCCGGTACCGAGAGCGGTACCGGGCACAGGATAACCGTTTACCGACGTAGGCCCCGAATCTGCCGGGACGAACCTCGGTCCGGGGTCAGGACAGGGCGCCCGCGCGTTCCAGTTTGGCTGCTTCGCGTGCGAGCGACCGGTCGCGCATGTCCTCGAACTTCACGGCCTGGCGCTCGAGTTCTTCGAGGTAGGTCCCCAGTTCGTCGATGAGCTGGGCGCCACCGGCTCCGAAATCGCGTTCGAAGATCCGCCACTTGCGCAGCACCGGCATCACCACGTCGTCGAGGTGCTGACGCAGGTCGTAGATGCCGTGCTTCGCCATGAGCACTCCGTTGCGGCGGAAATTGGGCATCCCCGCTCCGGGCATCTCGAAGGTGCGGAGAACGTGAACGATCGCCTCCAGTGCCTGCACGGGCGCGACGTCGAGCGCGGCGTCGCAGATGTTGCGGTAGAAGATCATGTGCAGGTTCTCGTCGGCGGCGATCCGCTGCAGCATCTTGTCGGCCACGGAGTCGTTGCAGGCCAGACCTGTGTTGCGGTGCGACACGCGCGTCGCGAGTTCCTGGAACGTCACGTACGCGACCGAATGGAGCATTCCCGTCTCGTTCGGGGAACCGAAGCCGTTGGTCATGTGCTCCATGCGCGCATTCTCGAGTGCCACCGGGTCGACACCGCGGGTGACGACGAGGTAGTCGCGCATCACGATGCCGTGGCGGTTCTCCTCGGCGGTCCAGCGGCCCACCCAGGTACCCCACGCGCCGTCCCGGGAGAACGCCTCCGCGATCTCGCGGTGGTACGAGGGCAGGTTGTCCTCGGTGAGGAGATTGGTGATCATCGCAGCCTTGGCGACCTCGCCGAGCTGTGACTGCTCGGGCTCCCAGTCGACTCCGCCCATCGCAGCGAAGTTGCGTCCTTCGTCCCACGGGACGTAGTCGTGAGGATGCCAGTCCTTCGCCATCGACAGGTGACGGTCGACGTTCGCTTCGGCAACGGGCTCCAGCTCGCGTAGCAACTCCAACTGTGTCAGGACTCGCGTCATACCTTCGTACCCTCCGTGTGGTGTCGCATGAACTCTGTCAGCCTACGGAACCGTAGGTAAATGTCGTACTGCGCTGTCACGCGGTACAACATGCTGCCGTGATCAGGTCTTATCCGTGTCCCCGATCACAATCGTTCGCCGGTCACCGTACAGGCCGGATCCGGTCTACGGCCGGAGGCCGCCCCCGACACGGCGGGGGAGCGGTCGAAACGGGCGACGACGCCGACAGGGCGCCGGCGTCGTCGTCGGTGTCCCGGCTCAGCGCTTGCCGCCGAGAAGACCACCGAGAATCCCGCCGAGACCGCCGCCGGAGTTGCCCCCGAGCACGCTGCCGAGAACGTCCCCGATGCCGCCGCCACCCGCACCGGAACGACCGGCCGCGCCTTCGAGCAGACCTCCGAGGATGTCGCCGATCCCACCGCTCGGCCGAGCGTCGCCGGCCGTGGTGGCGCCGTTGCCGGTGATCTGCTTTGCGAGGTAGGAGAGCACGATGGGCGCGAGGATCGGGAGAAGCTTGGCAATCAGGTCGTTCCCGCCGGATCCGTTGACCGCACCCAGGGTGCTGATCACCTGTTCCTTCTTCTCCCCGAACACGTTGGAGACGATCTTGCTGCCGTCTGCGGCGTCGACCTCGTCCACGTTCACCCCGCCGTCGAGAACACCCGAACCGGAGTGTTCGTCGAGTGCCGACATCAGCGAGGCCGCTCCCTCCGGATCGCGTGCATTGGCACCGAGTCCACCGACGAGCGTGGGCAGCGCCGCACGCACCGCGGTCTCCGCGGTCTGCCGGTCGACGCCGAGGCGCTCGGCCACACGGTCGAGGGGGATCTGGGAGAGGAGTTCGTCGAGACTTGCCATGAGCACCTGCCTGGTCATGGGCGTCCCGTCGCGGCCGCCCGTGCGGCCGAGATTAGCGACTGCCGCCGTTACGAACCGCACCGCAGGGAGAGCCCGGCCGCCGGGTGGTGCCGATCCGGCAGGCAACCTGTCAATCGAACGAGTCGGCGCCACCGGGGGGTCGACGAAGCGCGACCAGGCAGCACAGCAACGCCACGAGGATGCCGCTCAGCAACAACACCGTGCCGTTCTGGTTGGTGAGCGCGGTCCGGCGGTTCTCCTGCACGTAGTCACCGTGCGCGGAGAAGATCTGCGCCCAGAACGCGACTGCCGTGACGATCCCCAGAAGCGTTCCGACCCATCCGGTGATCACGGAGTCGAACAAGGCCGCGAGGAGGAGCAGGACGGCCGCGACAGCCAGTGGCACCGCGAGAGATTCGTGGAGGGGCAAGCCGGGCGAAGCGATGCCGGCGAGATCCGCGCTCGCGAACCCGTCACGCAATCCCGACAACGGGATCTGGGTGGGGCGTACACCTCCGACGACGGGCAGCACCGCCCCGATACCCAGTGCGACTGCGGCCAGAAACAGGCCCAGGTCCACGAAACTGCGCATGTTCCCCCCTGAAACGAAAACGAACCGAGACAATTCGTTTTGCGGACTCACCGTATCCAAAGAAGCGTTCGGTCACCGGATAGAAACGCAGGCGGACCGATTCACGTTCGACGACTCGGACCGGTCCGTAGGCTGAGGCGCGTCTACCGAGGACCCAGGGAGGGCCGCACGATGTCGGACGCAAGTATTCGGTCGGAGGAGACACGGCAGGGTTTGCCTCCGTGGGCGAAGAAGACGCTCGTCGTCGTCGTCACGCTGGCCGTGCTCGTCATTGCGTATTTCGTGCTCGCCGCATTCGTCCCGAGATGGTGGGCGCAACGGATCGCCGGCCTCGCGGAGGGTGGATTCGCCCGCGGCATTCTGTGGGGGCTGTCTTTCGGTCTTCTCTGTACCGCGATCCCGCTCGTCCTGTTCGCCTGTATCTGGCAGGTCCGGCGATGGAAGCATCACCGGGTTCTCCAGATCCTGCTCGCCGTGGCGGCGCTGGTCATCGCGCTCCCCAACCTCATGACCCTGAGCATCGTGCTCGGTGGTAGCAACGCCGCACACGCCGGTGAGCGCATCCTCGACGTCGACGCGCCGGGGTTCCGGGGCGCGTCACTGGTGGGCGCGATCGTCGGGGCCCTGGCGTGCGTGATCTTTTTCGTCGCCGTCAACCGCTACCGCAAGCGGGGGCGCGACCTCAACCGCGTGCGCGAGAATCTCGAGCGGCAGCGGCTCGAGGAAAAGCGTGAAGAAGAGCGGCGCCGGGCTGCCCAGGAACTGGGGACCGGCCCGGACGACGTACCCCCGGGCGCTCACCGATCCGGGAGTTGATCGCCCCGTATCCGATCAGCCTGCCGAGTTCTTCGCGGCGGACGCGATGCTCAGCATGTTCACGTTGAGAAGGCTCTCGTCGAGCGCACACGGGAGCAGGGTCGTGTCGACGGTGCCGACGCATTCCTTGGCGGTGTACTCGCCGTACTTCTCGTCCCAGTGGTCGATGCTGCCGAGCATGTCGTTCTTCGACGCACCGTCGGGGAGTCGTTCGACGTCCGCGCGTAGCGAGGCGAGGCTCTCGGAGCGCTCCCGGTTGCAGTCCACAGCGGACGACGTCGCATCGCTGAGGCACGAGATGTTCGCCAGCGTGTCGCTGTGCTGTGCGCGGATGTAGTTCCAGTCGACCTCGGACCCGGCACCGGCGGGGGACCCGGACTCTGCTGTGTTGCCCCCTCCTCCGCATGCGGCAAGGAGTACCAGAGCAGGTGCGAGCGCGAGAGCGCGAATTCTCATGTCTCGTTGATCCGTTTCGTCGTGATTTTTGTTACGGGCACGCTGTTCCGGCTCCGGGCGCCACGAAAAACGAAACGACCCGGCGTTCGGAAACGAACGCCGGGTCGCGCGTGGTGCCCCCAGTAGGGCTCGAACCTACGACCTGCGGATTAAAAGTCCGTAGCTCTACCAACTGAGCTATAGGGGCGTGGGCGCACAATGTAACCACATCGAGCGTCTCGATGGTATCGGACGCTCGGCTCCGGTTTCGACACCCTCCCGTGGTGCGCGGGACCCGGTGAAAGCAGAACGGCTCGGGTGCTCACCCCCTGCTTCGCACCCGAGCCGGAAAAAGAATACCACCCGGTGTGTTCTCGGGCGCAGTGCCGGAAAGCCGTCCCGGGCCGTCCCGCGAGAACGGGTGCTCCCGCTCCGGCTACCTGCCCCCTGACGTGCCGGAGCAGTCTAAAGTTGACTGAAGGGGGGAATTGACCGGTACTCGGAAGGCTGTATTCCCCATGCCACTACAGCAGGAGCGTGCCCGGCGTACTCGGGCCGCGATCGTCGAATCGGCGGCCGCCGAATTCGCCAAGAGGGGATTTGCCGCGGCGTCGATCAATCTGATCCTCGAGCACTCGGGCGCCACCAAGGGCGCGATGTACTTCCACTTCAAGTCGAAGGAAGACCTTGCGCGCGCGGTACTCGAGGAGGGGCTCGACCATTACCGCGCCATCGTCGACAGGTGGGTCGGCTTTTCCGAGCTCGATCCCTTCGAGCGGCTCCACGGGATGATCTGCGATTTGGGAGAGGCGCTCCACAACGATGTCATCATCGCGGCTGAGTTCCGTCTCGTCATCGACCCGGAGTTCGCCGACGAGGCGGAGTTGCGCGGAACCTCCGTGTGGGGGCATGCCGGCTACCGGCTGGCGGAGGAGGCCGAGAAACTCGGGCTGTTCCGGCCGGGCGTGGATCTGCGGCGGTTCGTCGGCGCCGTCGGTTCGTCGCTCGCCGGCCAGCGCTATCTCGCCGACCTCACCGCGCCGGGTGTGGATGTGCGCTCACGGTTCGAGAGCTGCCTCGAGATTCCCCTGGAAGCGACAGCGTCCGAGGACTGGCTCGCGCGGTGGCGCGAGCGTGGCTGGCCGAGTGCCCGTCCGAACACCGAATAGTGGCGTGACCTGGCGATTTGTGATTCTCGAATGCCGTGGCATAAGCTGTCCAAGCTCCCAACGGAAACGCCAAACCCGTTGAGGGTGCGGTTCGGAGAGATCCGATCGGGCCCCCTTCGTCTAGCGGCCTAGGACGCCGCCCTTTCAAGGCGGTAGCGCGGGTTCGAATCCCGTAGGGGGTACGCTTCGATTATGTCGAAGTGTGCAGTACTTTGGTGAAAGAACTGAATATGTATGGCCCTGTGGCGCAGTTGGTTAGCGCGCCGCCCTGTCACGGCGGAGGTCGCGGGTTCGAGTCCCGTCAGGGTCGCTCAACGCAAGCGATTGGCATTCGGTTCGGGTGCCGTCCGGCCAGGTAGCTCAGTTGGTACGAGCGTCCGCCTGAAAAGCGGAAGGTCGCCGGTTCGATCCCGGCCCTGGCCACAGAGGTTGTCCGGCAGACAACCGCTCAATTACATATCGAGGACCCACCGCGTGCGGTGGGTCCTGCTATGGGAACCCCGTTGGGGTTCTTTCATGGCCCTGTAGCGCAGTTGGTTAGCGCGCCGCCCTGTCACGGCGGAGGTCGCGGGTTCGAGTCCCGTCAGGGTCGCATCAGGCGAAGGCCCGGTATCTACGGATACCGGGCCTTCGCCTTGTCGTCGTCCGTCCCACTCGCATACCGCCGGACGGTCCGATCCGGTTCGTGCCGCTATCGTGACACGACGGAACTTGTTCTAGGGTGCTCTACGCGGCCCGACGGCCAGGTGTCCGTCCGGTCCACGTCCGTTCGAACCAACCCGAGGTGGAATGTGCGCATAGCTCTGTTGTCGTACCGGAGCAAGCCGCACTGTGGGGGCCAAGGGGTCTACGTGCGGCATCTCAGCCGCGAACTCGTCGCGCAGGGTCACACGGTGGAGGTGTTTTCCGGTCAGCCCTATCCGGAACTCGATCCGTGGGTGACTCTCACCAAGGTCCCCAGTCTCGACCTCTATCGCGACGACGATCCGTTCCGTACGCCCCGTCCCGGTGAGTACCGCGATCTCATCGATGTCCTCGAGGTCGCGACGATGTGGACGGCGGGCTTCCCGGAACCCCGGACGTTCGGCCTGCGTGCTGCCCGGCTTCTGCGCACCCGGCTCGGCGACTTCGACGTCGTACACGACAACCAGTCGCTCGGATCGGGGCTGTTGAAGATCGCCGAGCACTTCCCGCTCGTCGCGACGATCCACCATCCGATCACCCGCGATCGCGAACTCGATCTTGCGTCGGCGAGCAGTTGGCGCCGGAAGCTCACCTTGCGCCGCTGGTACGGCTTTCTCCGCATGCAGGAGCGGGTGGCCCGGAAGATCGGCTCCCTGCTGACGGTGTCGGCGAACTCGGCCGACGACATCCGTGCGGCGTTCGGGATCGAGGCGGATCGGATCCACACGATCCCGCTCGGCGTGAACACGGAACTGTTCGCACCGCCGTCGACGCCCCGGGTCGCGGGCAGGATCGTGTGTGTCGCGAGCGCCGACGCTCCGCTCAAGGGAGTGCCGACGCTGCTCGAGGCCGTCGCGAAACTGCGAACCGAGCGCGAGGTCGAACTCGTCCTCGTCTCGAAACTGGCCCCGGGAGGGGCCACCGAGCGGCTCATCGACGCCCTTGCCATCGGTGACGTGGTGCGCACGGTCTCGGGAATCGAGGACGCCGAGCTGGCGGCACTGCTTGCATCTGCGGAAGTCGCGGCGGTTCCCTCACTCTACGAGGGCTTTTCGCTGCCGGCAGTGGAAGCGATGTCGTGTGGCACACCGCTGGTGGCGAGTCGCGCCGGAGCGATCCCCGAGGTGGTGGGTGACGCGGGCGTCCTCGTGGAGCCCGGAGACGCAGCACAACTGGCGGGAGCGCTGGCCGGACTGTTCGACGATCCCGGCGCACGGGAGCAGCTCGGAGCGAAGGCCCGCGCGAGAGTGCTCGACCGGTACAGCTGGGCCGCGGTGGCTGCACAGACCGCGAGCGTGTACGAGCAGGCGATCGCCGCACGTGAAGGAAGGACCAACTGATGTTGACCGTCGACTTCGACCGGCTGGGGATCGAGCCCGGGCAACGCGCCATCGATATCGGAGCAGGCGCCGGCCGGCACTCCTTCGAGTTGTATCGACGCGGCGTGGATGTGGTGGCGTTCGATCGCAGTGCCGACGACATGAAGGCGGTTGCCGACATGTTCGTTGCCATGGAACTCGAGGGCCAGGTCCCCGAGGGAACTCTCGCCCGCGCCGAGGTCGGTGACGCGCTCGCACTGCCGTACGAGGACGCGTCGTTCGACATCGTTCTGATCTCGGAGGTCCTCGAGCACGTGCCCGAGGACGAACGCGCCATCGCCGAGCTCGTGCGGGTGCTCAAGCCGGGCGGCGTCGCCGCGGTGACGGTGCCGCGCTGGTTCCCCGAGAAGGTGTGCTGGGCGCTGTCCGACGCGTACCACGAAGTCGAGGGCGGACACGTGCGCATCTACAAGGCAGACGAACTCGCGGCGAAGCTCACTGCCGCCGGTCTGAAGGTGTCGGGAACCGGGCACGCTCATGCCCTGCACGCTCCGTACTGGTGGCTCAAATGCGCTGTGGGCGTCGACAACAACGACAACCCGCTGACGAAGGCGTACCACCGGATGCTGGTGTGGGACCTGATGAAAGGTCCGTGGATCACGAGGACCGCCGAGAAGTTGCTCGATCCGGTCATCGGCAAGAGCGTGGTGTTCTACCTCCGCAAACCGGGTGCTTCCGGTGCCGCCCAGTGATACCAGCCTGCCGATGATTCCCTCCGTGCCGGGGGTGCTGTCCCAGGAACAGTGCCTCGCGACCGGGCGGGCCATCGCCCGGATGCAGGAGTCTTCCGGCGCGATTCCGTGGTTTCCGGGCGGCCACACCGATCCGTGGGATCACGTCGAGTCGGCGATGGCGCTGACCGTGACGGGCTTGCGCGACGAAGCGGATGCCGCTTTCCACTGGCTCCGGGACACGCAGCGGCCCGACGGGTCGTTGCCTGTCCGGTTCGATCGGGGAGTGGCCGACGGCGAGGACGTCGACAGCAACTTCACCGCCTACATCGCGGTGGGAGTGTGGCACCACCATCTGGTCACCGGCGACCGCAACTTCGTCGAACACATGTGGCCGACCGTCCGGCGAGCACTCGATCTCGTCGTCGACATGCAACGTCCGGACGGTTCGATCTCCTGGGCCCGCGGGGCGGGCGGCATGTTCGACGAAGCACTGCTGACCGGGTGTTCGAGTATCCACCAGAGCCTGCAGTGCGGAATGCGTCTCGCCGAGTTCGTCGGCGACCCGCAGCCGGAATGGGAAGTGGCGTCGTTCCGGCTGGGACACACCGTGCGACGGCACCCCGAGGTGTTCACTCCCAAGCCGGAGTTCTCGATGGATTGGTACTACCCGATCCTCGGCGGTGCCGTCCGCGGACCCGACGCACACGAACGGATCCGGGAACGCTGGTCGGACTTCGTCGTCGACCGCCTGGGAATTCGCTGCGTCGACCACCGTCCGTGGGTGACAGGCGCCGAGACCTGCGAACTGGTCCTCGCGCTGGACTGCCTGGGCGACAGCGCGCGTGCGCACGAATTGTTCGCTGCCATGCAGCATCTCCGTGACCCCGACGGCTCGTACTGGACCGGCCTCGTCTACAGCGACGGTAAACGCTGGCCGGTCGAGGTCAGTTCGTGGACCAGTGCGGCGGTGATCCTGGCTGCCGACGCACTGTCGCGGACGACACGGGGAAACGGGGTCTTCCGGGACGCGGCGGCACCCACGCACGTCGCGGGTGCCGACCGCTGCACGGAGAACTGCCCGGTCCTGGTCTGACGGCCGCCCCGCTGCTCTAGCGACCGGGCAGGACTCCGACGGTCCCTCCGGTGCGTTCGAGCACGCGCAGCGTTCCCGTCGCGGGCATCTCGGTGAATTCCCCGCTCTCCAAAGCGCGACAGTAGATTTCGTACGGCGGCCGGCCGCCGTCCTTCGGGTCGGGGAAGACGTCGTGGATGATCAATGCTCCACCGACCTCCACCCACGGTGACCATCCCTCGTAGTCGGCCTGGGCGGCGGCGCTGCTGTGTCCACCGTCGATGAAGACGAAGCGTGCGGGCGTGCGCCAGAATGCCGCCACCCGAGGCGAAGTGCCGATCACGGCCACGACGTGTGATTCGAGGTCCGCGTCGGCGAGTGTGTGCCGCAACCGTCCGGCGGTATCGATGCGGCCGGTATGGTCGTCGACCAGCGCGGGATCGTGGTACTCCCATCCGGGCTGGTGTTCCTCGGAACCACGATGGTGATCGATCGTGACGATCGTGCCCCCGGTCGATCGCGCCGCCGCGCCCAGGTAGACCGTCGACCGGCCACAATAGGTGCCGATCTCGACGCCGACCCCGTCGCCGAGGTAACGCAGAGCCACGTCGTGCAGCGCAGTTCCTTCGTCCTCCGGCATGAAACCCGGAGTGGCTTCGGCAAGTTCGACTACCTCACGGGGCAAGCTGGTGCGGGTCATCGGGGTCTCCGTCCGTTCGCGAACTGCGGTGTCCGGTGGGCAACCTTACCGAGACGCTGCCTCAGCCGGAGGTGTGGGCCGCCAGGGTGAGACTGTCGAGGTCGCGGATCGCGGTGCACGCCCGGGCGACCATCGTTGCGAACATCCGATCACCACGGTCGGTGCGAGTGCCGTACGCGCAGCCGAAGACAGCAACCAGAGGGCCTTGGAGCATCGCGAAACGGTAGTCGTCCCAGCAGTCCGTCAGGCTGTATTTCTCGACTCCGTGACCGAGCAGTGCCCGGTGGTAGGTCGCCACGAGGTCGCACTCGTGCTCCCGTCGCAATTCGGGGGTCAGGGAGGTGCTCACGAAATAGGCGAGGTCGCGGGCGGGAAGCCCGATTGTGAGTGTCTGCCAATCCACTGCGGTCACGCCCGTGTCCGGGACCGGGGGGAACAGGAGGTTGTCGAGCCTGTAATCGCCGTGCACGAGTGCGAACCGTTCCGGTCGTGCGCAGATCCACCGCTCCGTGACCTCGACGCAGTCGCGCAGTGTGGCGCGATCTCGACTCGAGACGTGTTCACCCAGATCGTGCGCGAACGTCTCCAGCGCCGGGCCGTAGAGTTCGGCGAGCACCTGCGCTTCGTCCTGGCCGGTCCGGCCGACCCACGACAGTTCCAGGAGGGTCGGGTCGCACCAGCGGGGCCCGTGCAGACCTGCGAGGTTGCGCACCGCGTCGTGCGCCTGCGCCGGGGTGCAGCCGGCGACCTGGTCGCCCTGCTGTGCGGGCGCGAGATCTTCGAGCAGCAGCGTGAAATCGCCGCCGTCGCCGAGTGCGGCGTAATAGCAGACCGGCACGCAGACCGACACCGAGTCTGCGATGTCGGTGTAGAACCGGACTTCGCCACGGTAGGCGCCGGCCAGCATCGCTCGTGTTCCCGGATCGGCCGCGGGAAGTTTTGCCACGATCGAGGCCGGTATCTCGTCGCCGGTGAGCGTGAGCCGCAGGCACCGGCCGATCTGGCCGGTCCCGATCGGCTCGGACCGTACCGAGCGCACCGCGCTTCCGAGGGCAGCCCCCAATCGCTCCGGGGTCAGCTCGTCGACGTCGAGCATCAGGGCCGGGTCGGGCGGAGGCGAGATCATCGGGCGTTCCATCCGGGATTGGCGGGCAGCCGCGAGTGGTTCTCCGGCGTGCGTACTGTGCTCCATGCTGCCACCACGGGTGCGAGTTCCGCCGGGGTTGCGCCGTGCAGGATCACGCTGTCGGCGCCCGCATCGAACTGGTCCGCGATGCGCGCGGCGCAGTGTCCGGCGGTTCCGGTGGCGGAGGCAGCGATCCACTCCTCCGGCAGGAGGGCGCGGACGTGCCGCAGAACCGCGGGGCTGCCGGCCGCATCGAACGGTCCACGGTGATCGCGCACGACGGGATCGTCGCGGAACCGCCCGAGCACGCCGGGATCCCATCCGTTGGCTCGCACCAGGACGTCGCCGTATCCCTGCAGGTAGGTGGCGAGACGGCCGACCAGCATCCGCTGTTGCCGGTCTCCGGAGATCGAGTCCTCGACCGTTGCGAGAACCGACCAGACCCGCACTGCGGCGGGGTCTCGCCCGGCCGCCGCAGCCGCGTCGCGGATGATCTTCACGGCACGGGCGACGGCGGCGTCGGTGAAGAAGGTGTGCAGGACGACGCCGTCGGCGATTCGTCCGGCGAGGTCGAGGGTCCTGTCGCCGAGCGCGACCATGAGGATCGGAATACGGTCGGACCCTTCGGAGATCCGGCGTAGATACGGAAACGCTCCGGCGGGTCCGTCGTGCCCCGCGACCGCCTCGCCGTTCCAGAGCGCGCGCAGGATTTCGGTTGCATCTTCCAGCCCGGCGGACGTGACGCGCGGCAGGCCCATGAGGTCGAAGAGTGCATCGAATCCGCGTCCCAGGCCGAAGGCGTACCGGCCCCCGCTCAATCGGTGCAGGGTCGTCGCCATCGTCGCCGTGACGAGGGGATGCCGGGTGTGAGGATTCGTTGCGGCGGTGCCGATTCCGATCGTCTCGCTCACCGCCGCGGCCGCACCGGCGAGCGCCGCGGCGTCCTTGGTGTCGAATCGCTCGGACAGGAACACCGACCCGAGGCCGAGTTGTTCACCGTGACGAACCTCGTCGAGCAGGTCGCGAGGTTCGGGGGAGTGCCCGGCGAGGCCGTAGAACCCGAGTTCCGGGAACTCGGGGGTCGCAGCGGCCCGGCCGGTGGCGCTCACGACCGGTTCGATGCGCGCCGCTTGTGCAGCACGCTCCCGATCGTCGAATCCAGTTTGGTGCCCAGCGGCCACCCCACGTAATGGCAGAGGAACAGCGCGATTTCCTTGAGTTGCTCCTCGTCCAGTTCTTCGTTGTGCAGAGCCGCACCGATCTGGATCTCGGCGACATCGGTGAGTCCTTGCGCGGTGAGGGCGCCCAGGAGCAGCAGTCTGCGATCCCGGATGCTCAGTCCGGGCCGGGACCAGATGTCGGCGAAGAGGTGGTCTGCTGTCACCGCGAAGTGGTCTCCCGGACCGTCCTGCATCTCCCAGCCGTAGACCTTGGTCATCATCTCGAGTCCGCGGCGGCGGGTGTCGTCGGTCATGCGTGCTCCTCGCTGGCGTAGGAATGGGCGGCGCTGCCGGTACCGACACCGAGTCCGGGCCCGAGTCCGGCCAATGCCCTTGTTGCGAGCGGCAATTCGACCCCGAGGCGCTCGCCGAGCTCGAGAGCGAGCGACAGGTCTTTTTCGCCGAGGTCGCGGACGTGCGAGAAGATCGGGTACCACGAATCATCCGTGTCGAGACGGGACGTGCTGTCACGCCACATGATGGCTCCGGCGCCGCCGGTGATGGCATCGGTGTGGCGGACGACCTTGCCGAGTTCCGCGATATCGATCCCAGCTGCCTCCGCGAGCCGAGCAGCCTCGGTCGCGGCGGTGAAGGAGATGAAGTGCAGGAGATTGCGCGCCAATTTCATGCGGGTGCCCGCTCCGACCGGACCGGCGTGGATCACGACCTCGGCGAAGTGCCCGAACGGTTCGGCAACCGTGGCGAACGCCTCGTCCGTCGCGCCGACCATCACGGCGAGCGTGCCGTTGCGGGCCCCGGGTGCGCCACCGCTGACCGGCGCGTCGACGAGATCCACCCCGTGCTCGGCGCACTCGGCGGCGAGTTCGGTGGCGGTGGTGTCGGAGATCGTCGAGTGCACCGCGATCACGGTTCCCGGTCGCGCGGTAGACAGGAGCCCGTTCCCGCCCGCGACGACCTCGCGTACCTGCGCGTCGTCGAGCACGGTCACCGAGATCAGATCGCACGACGCACCGAGTTCTGCCGGGTCCGCCGCGGCGGTGGCCCCCGCGTCGACGAACGGTGCGACGGCCTCGGCGCGGGTGTCGAGGACGGTGAGCCCGCCGGGACGGCCGACGAGACGTCGAGCCATCGGTGCGCCCATGTTGCCGAGCCCGACGTACCCGATCCTGATGTTCTCGGGAGTGTTCACGAGCGGATCACCTGTCCGCCGTCCACGTTGAAGATCTGGCCGGTCACCCAGCTCGCCTCGTCGGAGAGCAGGAACAGGCACATGCCGACGAGGTCGTCGGGGGTGCCCATTCGCTTGAGCGGCAGATGCTTGATCATGTCCGCGACCATCTTCGCGGGTGTGGTGCTGCGGGTCGCCTCGGTGTCGATGGGGCCCGGTGCGATCGCGTTGATACGGATGTTCGACCCGCCCAGTTCCACCGCGAGTTGCTGGGTCAGTCCGTTGATTCCGACTTTGGCGAGTCCGTAGAAGCCGGAGTACAACCATGCGGCGGTGGACGATTGGTTGACGATCGACCCGCCGTGGGCCGACATGTGCGGCCATACAGCGCGGGTGACGTTGAGGGCACCGTCGAGGTTCACGCTCATGAACTTCTTGTAGTAGTCCCAGGGCACGGTGAGCAGTAGGTCGAGTTTCATGCCGCCGTAGATGGCGGCGTTGTTGACCACATGGTCGATGCGGCCGTACTTCTCGACGGTCGAGGCCGCGAGTGCCTCGGTGGATACCGGGTCGGATACGTCGACCGGCACGAACGTCGCGTTGCCGCCGTCGGTGATGATCTGTTTGGCGACTTGCTCACCGAGTTCGGCTTCGAGATCGGCAACCACGACGTTCGCGCCTTCGGCCGCGAGCGCGCGGGCGTATGCCTCGCCGATGCCCTGTGCTGCACCGGTGACGATCGCCGTGCGGTCCGTGAATCTGCCCATGCTGTCGGTCCTTTCGATTCTGTGAGGGTGCGGCGATCAGCTCGCGGGCTCCGCGACCAGCTTGGTTTCCAGGTATTCCTCGAAGCCGGCGACGCCCATCTCCCGGCCGATTCCGGACTGTTTGTAGCCGCCGAACGGGGCATCGGCCGCGTACCAGATGCCGCCGTTGACGCCGAGGGTTCCGGTGCGCACCCCGGCGACGACACGGGCGATGCGCGCGGGATCCGTGCCGTATACCGCGCCCGACAGGCCGTAGGGGGAGTCGTTGGCGATGCGCACCGCGTCGTCGTCCCCGTCGTGGGGAATCACGACGAGCACGGGACCGAAGATCTCTTCCTGCGCCGTCCGGGATCGGTTGTCGAGACCGGAGATCAGAGTGGGTTCGACGAAGAACCCGCGTGCGTGTTCGGCCGGCCGGCCGCCTCCGACCACGATCGTGCCGCCTTCTTCGACAGCGAGCCGCAGGTAGCTTTCGACGCGGGCACGCTGGCGCTCGGAGATCAACGGTCCGCAGACGGTGCCGGGGTCGCGAGGGTCGCCCGGACGCAGGGTACGCATCGTTTTCGCCGTGGCGGCCACGGCCTCGTCGTACTTGTCGCGGGGGACGACGAGCCGGGTGGTGATGGCGCACCCCTGACCCGCGTGCGTGGACACGGTGAATGCGGCCATCGAGCAGGCGCTGCGCAGGTCTGCGTCGTCGAGCACGAGGAACGCCGATTTGCCGCCGAGTTCGAGGAACACCTTTTTGAGGGTGTCGGCGGCGGACCGCATCACGGATCGGCCGGTCGCGGTGGAACCTGTGAACGAGATCAGGTCGACGCGCGGGTCCTCGGTCAGTTGTGCGCCCAGGAGATGATCGCTCGAGGTCACGATGTTGAGCGTCCCGGGCGGAAAATCGGTTTCCTCGGCGAGGATCTTTCCGACCAGGGCTGCGCACCATGGGGTGTCGGGGGCGGGTTTGAGAACGACGGTGTTTCCCGCGGCTAGCGCGGGCCCGATCTTGGCGAAGTTGATCTGGTGCGGGAAGTTCCACGGTGTGATCGCACCGACCACGCCGGTGGCTTCTTTGAGCAGGTAGCGATGCGTGGGGATGCCCATGGGCGCGGCGTTGCCGAGATCCTGTTTCCAGGAATAGTTCTCGGCGAGATCCGCGAAAAAGAGCAGGTCGTCGACGGGACCTTCGAGATGGGCGGCCGAGGTGAGGAAGCGGGGAGCCCCGACCTCGGCGATGGTGATCTCGCGCAGTTCCTCGATGTGTCCGCGCAGCGCGTCGCGCAACTGCCGGAGGCACCGGGCACGGAACGCGTGGTCGCGCGACCAGTCGGTGTCGTCGAACGCGCGTCGTGCGGCCTCGATCGCGGCATCCATGTCGGCGGCGGTGGCGTCGGCGGCCTTTCCGAGCAGTTCTTCGGTGCTCGGGTCGAACACCTCGAAGGTGCCGCCGCTGCCGGGTACGAGCTTTCCGTCGATCAGGAGTGTGGAGCTGTCGGTGGGGCGAAGTGTCATCAGACGTTCCCTCGGTTCTGGACAGGTGTCTGGACTATAGTTCGGGCAGTTGTACGACGCAATGGCCGAAACGGGAGAACTTATGGGAGAGCCGAATTCGACCGGCCTGGCCGGCAAGGCTGTGATCGTGACCGGGTCGAGCCGGGGGATCGGCCGTGCCGTCGCCCAGCGGTTCGCGACGGAAGGGGCCGGGGTCGTGGTCAACGGCCGGGACCCCGGTGCGGTGGAGACGACCGTGGACGAGATGGTGGCAGCCGGGGCGCGGGCGGTCGGCGTGGCGGGATCTGCCGCCGAACCGGGGGTCGCGGAACGACTGCTCGACACCGCACTGGCCGAATTCGGGTCGGTGGCCGCGCTCGTCAACTGCGCCGGTACCGCGGAACCGGCCGGCTCGTCCATCCTCGGCATCGACGACCGTCAGTGGCACGACTTGATCGACGCACATCTCACGGGCACCTTCCGGACGTGCCGGGTCCTCGCTCCGTACTTCGTCGAACAAGGCGGCGGTGCGATCGTCAACACGGGGTCGTTCGCATTTCTGGGCGACTACGGCGGAACGGGATACCCCGCGGGAAAAGGCGCGGTGAACAGCTTGACCCTGGCGATCGCGGCCGAACTGCGCGAGTACGGCGTGCGCGCCAACGTCGTGTGCCCGGGAGCACGCACACGGTTGTCCACGGGAGACGACTACGCGCGGCACCTCACGCGGCTGCACGAGCGGGGCCTGCTCGACGACGTGGCGTACGAGGCGTCCCGCAATCCGGCTCCGCCCGAGTACGTGGCACCCCTCTACGTGTTTCTCGCGAGTGCGCTGTCCTCGTCGACGGGCGGGATCTTCGCCGGGTCCGGGTGTTTCGTCGGGCGGTTCGGCAAGCAGGCGCCGGACCTGCTCGCCTGGCGCGACCACGAGACGTCTCCGCCGTGGACGCCGGAGGAGATCGCCGGGTTCGTCTGATCCGGGGTTCGTCCGTACTGCCGGCGCCGCGGCGCGCGGATCAGAACACGGGCAGGCCGAGGCGGCGCCGCAGTCGCATGTCGAGCAGGTAGGCCTGCCACGGCAGTCGCCACACCCACGGTGTCCACCGATGCATCGTGCGGAGGTTCGCCAGATAGCGATCGAATCTGCGCTGGTCCGCAAGGGTCCACTCGTAGTGCATGACGTCCCGGAACTCCGGTGGGAGTGCTCCACGGGTGACGAACTCGAAGGAACGACCGAACACGCGGTGGATGACCCGGCCGAGGCGTCCCAGCCGTACTTCGAGGAAACTGAGTTCCGCCAGGTGGGTGAGATAGGTGCGGACGTCGTCGTTCATCGAGATGCTGTCCACGCCTGCGCGCCAGAGTTCGTCGTACTCCTCCCGCGTGGTGGGCCAGGACTCCGGGCGAACGTTGAGGGTGGTGCCGAGACTCGCGCCGTCGCGCAGTACGCGCCGGAATTCGTCCTCGCTCAGCGGCCCGTGCAGCAATTCGTATTGGTCCACGAAGTACGTGAGCAGGCACACCGCGACCCACAACTGCAGCACGGGAGAGTTGGCGCTGTACGCAACGGGGGCTCCCGGAGCGGACGTGACCTGGGAGTGGATGCGGCGCACGGCTTCCCGGACATACGCACGATCGTCGTCGTTGCCGAAGACCGCGACCGCCAGATATGCGCCGGTGGTCCGGGCGCGTTTCACCGGATGCAGGTCGGCTCGACCGGAGTCCACCGCGCTGTCGACGACACCCTGACCAACCCCCGGCAGAGCCAACTGCATGATCACGTTCGCCACGTTGATCGTGCCGCCGAGCGGTGACACCAGATCTCCGAGGGAGCGGATGGTTGCCATGGGACCCTCCCTCCGACAACGGCCGTATTCAGCCTACGGTTCGCTCAGCCCGTGTGCGTGCCCGTGGCGGGAACTCCTGCCAGAACGCCCCGCACCACGGTGTCGTAGATCTGGTCGAGGTCCAGTTCGTCACCGAGGAATCCGCTCCCCTCGAGCGTGGCGAAGCCGTGCAGCGCTGCGAACATGCTGATGGCGACCTCGAGCGATTCGGTGGCCGGGACTCCGCACGAGGACAGCATGGTCCGCAGCGCGACATTCGCGTCGAGTGCGGCGCCGACGAGCGCGTCGCGGTCGACCGGTGCGGCGGTCAGGGCGCCGTACAGTCGGGCATGCTCGACGGCCCATGCCCGGTGGGCATCGATCAAGGCACGCAGGCCGGCGAGTCCGCTCCGGCCCATCGCCACCTCACGCAGGTGGAGGCCCAGATCGGTCATGGCGCGGACCTGGACGGCGGACCGCACGTCGTCGAGATTGCGCACGTGGTTGTACAGCGAGGCCGCGACGATGCCCAGGCGAGCCGACAGGGTGCTCATCGTGAGTTGCTCCCAGCCCAGTTCCTCGACGATGTCGAGCGCTGTGGCGACAACTTTCTCGCGCGTGAGGGTGCGCCGCCGGACGGGCCGGGAATTGTCGCGTGCCATGAACTTAGTCTAAGGGTCTTCCGCATCAAACGAAGATCTGTAGTTTAAGTGCGACACACATTCGTATATCCGGACGAGGGTAAGGGCATGACCACCTCCCGCATCGATCTCAAGAACCCCGATCTCTACCTCGAGGGGATTCCCCACGCGTACTTCTCCGAACTCCGCCGCGTCTGCCCGGTGCCGCGGCAGCCGGAAGAGGGGGGTGCCGGTTTCTGGGCCGTCACCCGGCACGCCGACGTCGTCGCTGTCTCCCGCGACAGCAGCACGTTCTCGTCGGCATTGGGAACCACCCAGGTCGACGACTTCGACGAGGAAACGCGCCTCAAGCAGGCCGCGATGCTCCTCAATCTCGATCCCCCGGACCACACCCGCCTGCGGCAACTGGTCAGTCGTGGCTTCACGCCGCGGATGGTCAAGACGCTCGAGGCGCACATCCGAGAGGTGTGCGACCGGATCGTCGACGAGGTCGTCGAAGCCGGACGGGACGGTGCCGTCGTCGACTTCGTGCCGACGGTGGCGGCGCCGCTGCCGCTCGAGGTGATCGCCGAGTTGCTCGGGGCACCCACCGAGGATGTCGGCAAACTCTACGAGTGGTCGAACCGGATGATCGGCTGGGACGACCCCGAATACGGGAGCACGCAGGAGGACGGTGAGCTCGCCGCAGCAGAGGTCTTCCTGTACGCCAACGAGATTGCCGCCCGACGGCGAGCGGAGCCACGCGACGACATCGTCTCCGCGCTCGTTCGTCCCGACGAGAACGGCGACACGCTGTCCGAGGTGGAGTTCGACATGTTCTTCGTGCTCCTCGTGATCGCGGGCAACGAGACCACCCGCAACGCGATCACCGGCGGTATGCAGGCCTTCATCGACCATCCCGAGCAATGGCGCAGACTCCAGGACCGGCCCGAGTTGATCGACAGCGCGGTGGAGGAGATCCTGCGCTGGGTGACTCCCGTAGTGGCGTTCCGTCGCACCCCCACCTGTCCGGCGTCGATCGGTGGCCAGGCGGTGGAGCGCGGCGACAAGGTGGTCGTGTACTACCCCAGTGCGAACCGCGACGAGGACGTGTTCGAGAACGCGCAGGTCTTCGATATCGGCCGGGAACACAACCCGCACGTCGCCTTCGGTGGCAGCGGGGTCCATTTCTGTGTCGGAGCGCATCTCGCCCGTCTGGAACTGCGGGTGATGTTCGAGACGCTCGCGACGCGCCTCGACCGTGTCGAATCCGCAGGGCCGGTGCGACGGCTGAGGTCCAACTTCATCAACGGGGTCAAGGCCATGCCCGTGCGGATCCACCCGCGCGGGTGACGAATTCGGTGCGTACCGCCCAGTATCGGCATTGCCGGACCCGACCTGCCGTAGTAATGTCCAGACACGTGTCCAGAAATGTGAATCTCGAATCGACTCGCCGCCGTCTGACCGAGAGGCAGGCCGATACCGTGCAGCGCCTCACGCAGGCCGCGGTCGAGGTGTTGCGCGAAGAGGGATTCGCAGGACTGACGGTCCGGATGGTTGCCTCCCGTGCGGGTGTCGCACCGGCGACCGCCTACACGTACTTCTCGTCGAAAGAGCATCTCGTCGCCGAGGTGTTCTGGCGGCGGCTCGCCACGGAGGCGGCCGTCGAGCCGGCGCCGGGGCAGGCCGACGGGAACCGAGCCGACCGGGTGTCGGCAGTGCTCCGGGGGATCGCGCTGCTGATGGCCGGCGAACCGGAACTGGCGGCCGCGGTGACCAGCGCGCTGCTCGGCCAGGATCCGGACGTCGAGCATCTGCGGGCACGAATCGGTCTCGAGATCCGGGAGCGGCTCTCCGCCGCGCTCGGACCCGGCGCCGACCCCGACGAACTCGAAGCACTCGAACTGCTCTACGCCGGTGCCCTCGTGCGCGCCGGTATGGGTTACGGCACGTACGAAAAGCTCGCCGACAGGTTGGAAGTCTCAGCCCGACTTTTACTGGAGTGATCCATGATTCAGGCCTCCCTGGAGTCCTCATCGCTCGACCCGCCGACCTTCAACCCGTACGACTACTCGTTCCACGAGGACCCGTACCCCACCTACCGCCGGCTGCGCGAGGAAGCGCCGCTGTACTACAACCCCGACCTGGAATTTTGGGCGTTGTCTCGCCACGCCGACGTGGTTGCGGCGTTCCGTGACGGCACCCGGCTCTCGAGTGCCAACGGCGTCTCGCTGGATCCGTCGGCGTACGGGCCCAACGCCCACAAGGTGATGTCCTTTCTCGCGATGGACGACCCGCGACACATGCGGATGCGCCAGTTGGTCTCGAAGGGCTTCACGCCGCGCCGTGTGGCGGATCTCGAAGGCCGGATACTCGAACTCACCCTCGAATACCTCGAACCCGCTTTGGGGGCAGGGGAGTTCGACTGGATCTCCGAGGTCGCCGGCAAGCTGCCGATGGACGTGATCTCCGAACTCATGGGCGTTCCCAAGTCCGATCGCGCCGAGATCCGCAGGCTCGCCGACCTCGTCGTGCACCGCGAGGAGGGCGTTCTCGACGTCCCCGTCGCCGCCATGGACGCGTCCTTGAATCTCGTCGGCTACTACGCACAGATGATCACCGAGCGCCGCGCGAAGGAAACCTCCGATCTGACCTCGGCTCTGCTTGGTGCGGAGATCGACGGCGACCGGTTGTCGGACGACGAGATCATCGGATTCATGTTCCTGATGGTGGTCGCGGGCAACGAGACCACCACGAAATTGCTCGGCAACGCCATGTTCTGGGGCGCGCACAACAAGACGGAAGTGCGACGGGTGTTGTCCGAACCCGACCGGGCTCCGGAGTGGGTCGAGGAGACTTTGCGGTACGACACGTCGAGCCAACTCGTCGCGCGCACCGCCGCAGAGGACATCGACCTGCACGGCTCCACCATCGGCGCCGGTGACAAGGTGCTCCTGCTCATCGGGTCCGCCAATCGCGACTCGGAGGTGTTCGACGATGCCGACACGTTCCGGATCGGCCGGAGCAGTTCCCAGAAGATCGCGAGTTTCGGAGGGGGCGTGCACTTCTGCCTCGGCGCGCACCTCGCCCGACTGGAGGCGAACATCGCGCTCGGGCAGTTCGCACGCCGGGTCGCCGACTACGAGGTCGACTTCGACAGATGCGAGCGTGTGCACTCCACCAACGTCCGAGGCTTCGCCGCCCTGCCCATGAAGGTCACCGATCGACATGCCTAGATTCGAACCCCACCCCTCTCGTCGCCCGGCGATCGTCACCGGAGCGTCCTCCGGTATCGGCACCGCCACCGCGTACGCCCTCGCCGAACTCGGGCATCCTGTCGCTCTCGGTGCTCGCCGCGTCGACGAGTGCGAGGCCGTCGCGGAGAAGATCCGCGGCGAAGGAGGCGAAGCCTTCGCCCATCGGCTCGACGTGTCCTCGACCGAGTCGGTGGACGAGTTCGTCGCCGCGGCCGAGAACGCACTCGGCCCCACCGAGATCGTCGTGTCCGGTGCCGGCGACATGGATTTCTCGCTTGCCCACGAGATGGACCCCGACCGATTCGCCTTCCAGGTCAGCGTGCACCTCATGGGCACTCAGCGGCTCGCCCACCGGGTGATACCCGGCATGATCGAACGCCGGCGCGGTGATTTCGTCGTCATCGGGTCCGACTGCGCCGACGTGGCACGTCCGTGGATGGGCGCCTACGTCGCGGCCAAGACCGGTCTCGAAGCGCTCGCGCGGGAGATGCGCATGGAACTCGAGGGCACCGGAGTGCGCGCGTCGGTGGTGCGTCCCGGACCCACACAGACCGCGGCCGGAATGACGGCACCCGCGGAAATCCTCGAACCGCTGCTGAACGACTGGACCAAATGGGGGCTCGCCCGGCACCCGTACTTCCTCCGGGCGTCGGACATCGCGGACGCGGCCGTGGCGGTCGTCTCGGCACCGCGTGGCGCCCACATCGTGCTCATCGAAGTTCAGCCCGAGGCCCCACTGAAGAAGGATTCCTGATGACCACGATCGTCGAACCCACACGGGTGTCCGGTGGCGAGCACGAGCACGGCCACCTCGAAGAATTGCGGACCGACCCGATCGCCCTCATGCGGCGCGTTCGTGACGAGTGCGGAAACGTGGGCGTCTTCCAGCTCGCCGACAAGAAAGTCGTGCTGCTCTCCGGAGCCGAAGCGAACGAGTTCTTCTTCCGTGCCGCGGACGAGGAACTCGACCAGCAGGCCGCCTATCCGTTCATGAAGCCGGTCTTCGGTGAGGGCGTCGTGTTCGATGCCAGTCCCGAGCGGCGCAAGGAGATGCTGCACAACTCGGCGCTGCGCGGTGAACAGATGAAGGGCCACGCGGCGACCATCGACCGAGAAGTGCAGGACATGATCGCCGGCTGGGGCGACGAAGGCGAGATCGACCTGCTCGAGTTCTTCGCCGAGCTGACGATCTACACCTCGTCCGCGTGCCTGATCGGCAAGAAGTTCCGCGACCAGCTCGACGACCGCTTCGCCCACCTCTATCACGACCTCGAAAAGGGTACCGACGCTCTCGCTTTCGTCGACCCGTATGCACCCATCGAGAGTTTCCGGCGGCGTGACGAAGCACGACGTGGCCTCGTCGCCCTCGTGCAGGACATCATGACCGGCCGTATCGCGAACCCGCCGAAGGGGAAAGAGGATCGCGACATGCTCGATGTCCTCGTCTCGATCAAGGACGACGAAGGGCACGAGCGGTTCAGCGCCGACGAGATCACCGGCATCTTCATCTCGATGATGTTCGCCGGACACCACACCACGTCGGGCACGGCCGCGTGGGCGTTGATCGAACTGCTACGGCATCCCGAGTACCTCGAGCAGGTGACCGACGAACTGGACACGCTCTACGCCGACGGTGCCGACGTGAGTTTCCACGCGCTCCGCCAGATCCCGGTGCTCGAAGCAGTCCTCAAGGAGACCCTGCGGTTGCATCCGCCCCTGATTCTGCTGCTCCGCGTGGCATGTGACGACTTCGAAGTGGCCGGATACAAGATCCGGGAGGGCGATCTCGTGGGTGCGACGCCCGCGGTGTCCAACCGCATCGCCGAGGACTTTCCCGATCCGGATGCGTTCGATCCCGGCCGGTACATCGATCCCAACCAGGAAGACATCGTCAACAGGTGGACGTGGATTCCGTTCGGTGCCGGCCGGCACCGCTGCGTCGGCGCGGCTTTCGCGCTCATGCAGCTCAAAGCGATCTTCTCGGTTCTGCTGCGCGACTTCGAATTCGAGCTCGCCCAGCCGTCCGACACCTACCGCAACGACCACTCCAAGATGGTGGTGCAGCTCGCGCAACCGTGCGCGGTCCGGTACCGCCGCCGTGACCGGGACTGAGGTGTCCGCCGTGAGAGTCGAAGCAGATCTCGATCTCTGCCAGGGACATGCCATGTGCGCGATGGAGGCGCCCGACGTGTTCGCCGTCGCAAAACACGGCGAGGTGGAGATACTCCGAAACCCTGTGCCCGAGGAGTTGCGCAGCGACACCGAGGCCGCCGTGAAGTACTGCCCGACCCAAGCACTTCGCATCGTCGAAGACTGAGACCCAGGAGACCGACCCATGGCTACGTTCGATCGTGCCGAGCTCGACGAGATGATCGCCCGCTGGACCGACGCCAACAAGCGCGCCGAGGCCGAGGGCGACTGGAAGCCGTTGGCGGACATGTATACCGAGGACGCGACCTACGGCTGGAATTACGGACCGAAGCAGGAGTTCATGGCGGTCGGCCGCGACGAGATCCGCGACATCGCGCTCGGACAGGAGATGGAGGGACTCGAAGGGTGGCAGTACCCCTATCAGCAGTTCGTCGTCGACGAGCGGTCCGGGGACGTCATCGGTTTCTGGAAGCAGACCGCGGACGAGACCCGCGACAACGGTGAGCCCTACACGGTGCAGGGCATCGGGGGCAGCTGGTTCCGTTACGGCGGAAACTTCCAGTGGTCCTGGCAGCGCGACTTCTTCGACTTCGGCAACGTCTCCCATCTGTTCCTCGAGATGATCACCGACAACAAACTGTCGGACGGGATGAGCAAGCGGATCGAACGGTCCACCTCGAAGACTCCGCTGCCCGGCTGGTACCGCGTCGGACAGTCGCCGGTTCCGCTGTGGTGAGCCCGGCGCGCACGGGGGGATCGTTTGCGGCGCTCTCGCGCGCCGACCTGGCCGTGCTGGTGCCCGAACTGCTGCTGTGCGGACAACTCATCGACCGCTCGGGCATGGCGCACCTCATCTCGGCCTTCGGTCGTGAGGGAATGGCCGAAGTCGCGATCGAGGAATGGCAGGCGGCGTCGCCCTGGTACACCCGGCGGATGCAGCGGGCCCTGAACTACGAGGGTGACGACGTCGTCACCATCTTCAAGGGTCTGCAACTCGACATCGGTGCACCGCCGCAGTTCATGGACTTCCGGTACCGCGTCGACGACCGCAACCACGGCGAGTTCCAGCTCGATCACTGTGGCGCACTCATGGACGTCGAACCGCTCGGCGACGCGTACGTCACGGCCATGTGCCACGACATCGAGGACCCGACGTTCGACGCGACCGCGCTCGCCACCAATCCGTACGCGCAGGTGCGGCCAATCCACCGGCCGCCGCGGGTTCCCGAGGACCGGCACCCGCACTGCGCGTGGACGGTCACCATCGATCCGTCGCACGTGCCGCCGAAGATGGAACCGCACACCGAAGCACTCGGGCGCACCGCGGCCGTGGCCGCCGAGCTGAGTCCGATCGACGGCGACGGCGAAGGGAACCACGACTATTCGGGTCCGCTCCTGTCGGACCTGCGGTTCGCGGACTTCTCGAAATCTGCGCTGGTGCGGATCGCCGAAGAGGTATGCCTGCAACAGCACATGCTCACGCTGGGATTTCTCATGGGCGTGCGCAAGCGCACCGACGAAGCGTCCGCGCTCGATCTCGCCCGCAAACAGCTCACCGGGATTGCGGGCATCGCGTCGGAGCGGATCCATCGGGCGCTGGGAACGCCGCAGTCGTTCGCAGGACTCGCGGCCGTCCTCGACGTTCATCCCGTGTTGTCGCCCTACCACTATGTCGAACGCACCGTCGAGCACGACTCGCACGGTCTGACCTTGCACATCCACCGGCGGGGTGGGGCGCACGTGGACGGGGCGTGGCCGACACTGGTCGACTCCGATCACCTGGGTGCTCTCGATGCGCTCGTGCGGGGCGTGGACGCACACTTTTCCGTCCGGGTGGAGTCGGAAACCGAGGACTTCCTCGTCGTCGGTGTCGTGCGTGAGGACACGCCCGCGAAGGAATGCGGCGAGGTGGCGATCACCCGCTTCAGTTCCGGCACCGATTTCGTGTTCGCCGACCGCGGGATTCCGCTACCGCTCACCGTTCTCTGACGTTCCGGCTCTGCCAGGCTTTCCGCTCTTCACGATCGAACCCCATTCGTTCAGGAGATCATGTGGACACCGCTCTGTCGCGTCGTACTTTTCTGGGGACCGCTGCTGCCGCGGCAGTGGCCTTGACGGTGGTGGCGGTTCCCCGCGCCCGGGCGGAGGTCACCGAGGAACGCCATCGCGCGGTGGTGATCGGAAGCGGTTTCGGCGGCGCGATCACCGCGATGCACCTCGGGCGTGCGGGGGTGGAGACGGTTGTGCTCGAGCGTGGGATCCGTTGGCCCACAGGCCCGAATGCGGAAACGTTCCCCCGCATGTTCGCGCCCGACCGGCGTGCGTCGTGGCTGTCACCGATGCCGGTGATGACCGGTGCGCCGCCGATTCCGTCGGAGCCGTACACGGGCCTGATGGAACGGGTGCGCGGCAACGGAATCGATATCCTGTGCGGCGCGGGCGTCGGTGGCAGTTCGCTCGCGTACCACGGGATGACGCTGCAACCGGACGGTGCACGGTTCGCGGCGTCCGTGTCGCCGAGCCTCGACTACGACCTCCTCGACCGGGAGTATTACCCGCGGGTCGCGCGGATGCTGCGCGTCGCGGAGATCCCCGACGACCTGCTCGCACACCCTCGCTACCGGTCGTCGCGGGAATTCCTCGACCGGGCCGGGCGCGAGGGATTCGACACGTTCCGGGTGCCGATGTCCATCGACTGGGATTTCGCGCGTCGCGAACTCACGGGCGAACTGAAACCGTCCTACACGACCGGTGACGTCATCTACGGCGTGAACAACGGTGGGAAGTTCTCGGTGGATGTGACCTATCTGGCCGCGGCCGAGAACACCGGCAACGTGTCGGTTGCGCCGCTGCATCGCGTCACCGACATCGAGCGGGCACCGAACGGAACGTGGATCACGCATGTCGACCGGATCCACACCGACGGAACGATTCTCGAACGCAAAAGGCTCCTGTCGGAGGCGGTATTCCTCGGTGCGGGATCGGCTGGCACGACCCGGTTGCTGATGAAGGCCCACGTGAAGAACCTCGTCCCGGACCTGCCGGACGAGGTGGGAACGGGGTGGGGCAACAACGGCGACCGCGTGTTCTCGGTGACCACACCGCTGTCGAGTCCGGGGGAGTTCCAGGGTGGGCCGGCGTGCGTCGGGATGAAGGACTATTCCGATCCCGCCGGCGCGCTGATGATCGTGACCGGACCGGTGCCGTGGCCGGCCGACATCGGCACCACATCGGTGATCGGGCTGGGGGTCGTGCGCGGGCTCGGGCGATGGCAGTACGACGCCGCCACCGACGATGCTGTGCTGCAGTGGGATCAGAAATTCGACCGTGAGCTGACCCGGGCCATCGAAACACGTATCCGCCGTATCGCCGGTCCTGCCGCACTCGTGGTCGACATCAATGCGGTGGACGTCAACACGTTCCATCCGCTCGGGGGAGCGCCGATGGGACCGGTGTGCGACGAGGCGGGCCGCGTGCTCGGGCAGCGCGGGTTGTACGTGGTGGACGGGGCGAAGATCCCGGGCTCGACCGGCGCGTGCAATCCGTCCATGACGATCGCCGCGCTCGCGGAGTACGGTGCGGACGAGATCGTCCGCCGCGATGCCGGTGTGGTGTTCTGAGCCCGGGACCGGTCGGGATCCGGTTCAGCCCTTGGCCGCGGAGACGCCCGCCCGTCGACCGAAGAAACTGCCGTCGCCGAGCGACGTTCCGCTCGCATATCCCCAGGCGCAGACCCCGGATGTGCAACGGCCCGCCGCGAACAGGCCGGGGATCGGTTCGCCGGAGACGTGGAGAACCTCGGAGTCGACGGTCGTGCGCAGGCCACCGAGAGTGAATCCGGCGGTGCAGTTGCGCAGGTCGATCGCGGCGATCGGCGAACCGATCGGAACACACCATTCGCTCTTCTTGCCGAGGACGGGATCGGTCCCGGTCTCTGCGTGCCGGTTGTAGACCTCGACGGTTGCCTGCAGTGTTCCCGCCGGCAATCCCATATCGGATTCGAGTTCTTCGACCGTCTCGGCGACCCATTTCGGCCGGAAACGGAAGAAGGGCGTGGAACTGGTTGCGGCACAGCCGTCTTCGTACGCGGCCTCGTCGATGACGAGGAACGCCTGATTGTCGTTCTTGAGCAGGGTCAACTGCCCGATGCGGCCGGGGTAGGTGTCCTCGGGCACGTACCGGTTCCCGCGGCCGTTGACGAGAATGCCGCGCGCCATCAACTGGGGATCCCCGAAGAATGCGACCTCGGTGGCATCCATGTGGGCGAGGTCGGCACCGAGCGCCTGGGCCATCCGGATCGCACGACCGTCGTGTTCCTCGATCGCAGCACCCGGACGCCCCTCCAGCTGGGGCGCATACGCCGAGATCATCTCTTTGTTGTAGGCGAAACTCCCGGTCGCGAGGACGACGCCGCGACGTGCCCGGACATAGACCTCGTTGCCGTACTGCTTGGCGGCGATGCCGACGACCTTGCCGTCCTCGTCGACGATCAGACGCTGCACCCGGACGTCGTATTCGGCTCGGACCCCGAGGCTCTCGGCGACCTGCGACAGCGGTTGCATGAGCATGAATCCGCCGCCCTTCTCGCCGGTGCGCTTGTCCGCCATCTGGGGGACGTGGCCGCGGGGAGCGGGAGTCGCGATGTCGTTGAAGGGCGCGGCGTTCTCGCCGCCGGAGTACATCAGGCCGTCGTCGCCCGGGATCTCCCAGCCGGGCTCACCCCAGAAGCTCTCTTTGAACACCACGCCGTTGTCGACGAGCCAGTCGTAGTGCTCGACGCTGCCCTCGCAGTATTCGGAGATCTTCGCTTCGTCTGCTCCCGGTCCGAGCGCTGCGAGCATGAAGGTCTTCATGTTCTCGGGGGTGTCCTCGAACCCGAGCGCTTTCTGGAGACCCGTCCCACCGCCCAGGTAGATGATGCCCCCGGACAACGATGCGGCCCCGCCCCAGCCGCCGGTGCGTTCGAGAACCAGTACCTCGGCGCCGGTGCGCGCGGCCTCGACGGCCGCGGACACTCCGGCGATGCCGTATCCGGCGATCACCACGTCGGCCTCGTGGTGCCAGGCGGTGATCCGGTCGGCGTGGAGGGGATGCAAGTCGGTGCTCAATGTGGGTCCCGTTCTGGTGCGGTGGATCAGTGGTCGAGTTTGCCGGCGAGCCGGTCGATGTAGGCGACGACTTCGTCCTCCGTGCGATCGGGGAGACCGAAGATGACCTCGTTCACGCCCGCGTCGCTCCACCGGCTCAGTTGCTCGGTATCGGGGCGTCCGGCGAGCGCGACGACCGTCGGAGTCCCGGTGCGACCGGCGTCTGCCCACATCTTGTGGAGCCGGTGCACGTTGTCCACGGTGTCTCGCTCGGTGGGGGTGGTGATCCAGCCGTCGGCCGAGCGCACGATCCATGCGAAGTTCCGCTCGGTCGCGCCCGCGCCGATGAGCACGGGGGGCCGGGGCTGCTGTACCGGCTTGGGCCACGCCCAGCTCGGGCCGAAGGAGACGAAGGTGCCGTCGTAGGACGCTTCCTCCTGGGTCCACAGTGCCTGCATCGCCTCGAGGTACTCCCGCAGGGCGGTGCGACGCTTACCGGGGGGAACCCCGTGGTCTGCGAGTTCTTCGGCGTTCCAGCCGAAGCCGGCCCCCAGGATCACTCGTCCGCCGGAGAGGTGATCGAGCGTGGCGATCGTCTTCGCCAGGGTGATCGGGTCGTGTTCGAGCGGTAAGGCGACGGACGTACCCAAGCTGATCGTGGAGGTCACGGCGGCTGCGAGACCGAGCGAGACCCACGGGTCGAGGGTGCGCATGTACCGGTCGTCGGGCAGCGTCTCGTCGCCGGTCCCCGGGTGCGCGGATTCGCGCCGCACCGGGATGTGGGTGTGTTCGGGAACGTAGAAGCTGTCGAACCCGCGACTCTCCGCGGCTGTCGCGGCGACATCGGGTCGGATTCCCCGGTCGCTGGTGAACAGGGTGATTCCGTGGCGCACTGCGGCCCCTCTCGTCGGATGACGAAGAAAATGTAACGCGTTCTACCTCTGGAGGGAAGGGGTTTCCGGACACCTGTCTAGATGAGTCGCCGGAAGGCTGGTCGTGAAGGCCGCATCGGTGCCTGAACTATCCTCGAACAGGGATGAACGGAAGGTGACGTGATGGCGGACGACCCGACTACGGAGGTTGCGCACACGAGACAGCGGGCTTTTTCGACACCGGGCGCAGATCTGAGGCCCGCTCAGCGAGCCCGCTACATGCGCATCATCGGGTCGGCGAAGGAGCTTGCGTCCGAGGGCGGGTACGAGGCCGTGCAGATGCGTTCGGTAGCCGACCGCTCCGGCGTGGCTCTCGGCACGGTGTACCGCTACTTCCCGTCGAAGAACCATCTGCTGGTGGTTGCGCTGGTGCTCGAGTTCGAAACGGCCGCCCGGCGCTTTGCCGAGGCGGAGCTTCCCGGCGACACCCCGCACGACCGGATCATGGTGGTGTTCCGGGCATCGGTCGCGCAACTCGAGGAGAATCCGCGCCTGTACGACGCTCTGGTGCGAGCCACCATGTTCGCCGATGCGTCGTCGGCCCCCGAACTCGACCACCTCGGATATGTCCTCACCGATCTGTTCGCCCGCGCTGCCGGAATCGACGCCGTCACCGAAGAGGTTCTCAACGCGGTGCACATCATCGCCGACGTGTGGATGTCCACCCTCGTGAGCTGGGCTGCCGGGCGGCAGAGCACGCGCGAGGTGCTCGCGCACACCGATACCGCGGTGACATTGGTGTTCGACCGCCTCGAGCGGTTGCAGCGCGCCGGCTGACCTGCCGGCCGGCGCGACGCGCACTCCGCCGCGAACGAGACGGCGCTCATGACCTCATGGGTACGCAGCGGGGGCGGCGCTCCTGTTCGAAGCGCCGCCCCCGCTGCCGGCCGACTGTGTCCCTTTATCTGCCGGGAATCACTCGGGTTCGTCGGGATGGTTGTGCAGGTGCACGATGCTGAGGATGAGACCGCCCCAGAGCGTGACCAGGGCGAAGATCATGAGGGCGATGGCGGATGTGCTCACTTCGTACCTCCGGTGGTGGTGCTGTCGGGATCCGTGGTGCCGGCCGAGACGGTCACGTCGGAGGTGGGAATCTCGCCACCGGCGTCGTATCCGAGGTCGATGCTCTTGCGCCACGGGACGAACGAGAGTGCGACGGCGGCCACGAGCACCACTGCCTGGACGCCCCACCCGAACACCAGGACGAGGTCGTCGGGCAGTCCGCCGTAGCCCTCGCTCAGCCGATCACGGATCTCGCTGAACAGCATGTATCCCAGCACTACGGGTGTGACGCCGCCGGTGAACACCAGCCAGCCCCGGCCGACCTTGAACGACGACACCGAATTGAGATGGTCTCGCAGGTCGGGCAGGCGCCGCAGAATCCACGCGATCACGATGAGCGCCACGAAGGCGACACCCACGATGCCGAACTGGTTGGCGAAGCGGTCGACGACGTCGAGCGTGTTGAGTCCCGTGGTGGTCGGGAACAGCAGCAGCGAGACGATTGCCGACACGCCACCGATCGTGAGGACGGCGGGAACGCGTCCGAGGCCGGTCTTGTCCTCGAACGCCGAGACGGCGACCTGGATGATGCTGATCAGGGAGGTGAAACCGGCGAACACGAGGGATCCGAAGAAGAGAACGCCGAAGATCGGGCCGCCCGGCATCTCGGAGACGATGGTCGGGAACGCGATGAACGCCAGTCCGATACCTCCGGCGACGACCTCGTCGACTCCCACCCCCTGTGCCTGGGCCATGAAGCCCAGCGCGGAGAACACGCCGATACCGGCCAGGACCTCGAAACTCGAGTTCGAGAAGCCGACGACCAGGCCCGAACCGGTCAGGTTGGTCTTGCGCTTCAGGTACGACGAGTAGGTGATCATGATGCCGAACGCGACGGAGAGCGAGAAGAAGATCTGCGCGTACGCCGCGATCCAGACGCTCGTATCGGTCAGCGCGGACCAGTTCGGCGTGAAGAAGGCGTCGAGGCCGATGGTGGCGCCCTCGAGGGTGAGCGACCGCACGACGAGCGCACCGAACAGGAGCACCAGCAACGGGACGAAGAACCGGTTGGCGTTGCCGATACCGCGCTGCACGCCGAGCGCGAGAACACCGAGCGTGAGGATCCAGACGGCCAGCAGAGGCCACGCGACACCCGGGACGAAGCTCATCCCGAACGAGGAATCACCGTCGACCTGCAGGAACGTTTCGAGGAAGAACCCTTCCGCGTCATCGCCCCACGCTTCGCTGAGCGAGAAGAACGTGTAACGCGCCGCCCAGGCGATGATGACGGCGTAGTACACACCGATCACGAAGCACACCAGCACCTGCCACCAGCCGAGGAACTCGGCGCCGCGGCTGAGCCTGCGGAAGGCCAGCGGCGGCGATCCCCGGAACTTGTGCCCGATCGCGTAGTCGACGAACAGGAGCGGAAGGCCCGCGGTGAGGAGAGCGACCAGATACGGGATCAGGAACGCGCCGCCACCGTTCTCGTACGCGATGTACGGGAAACGCCAGATGTTGCCCAGACCGACGGCGGAACCGATCGCGGCCATGATGAACACTGAGCGCCCGGACCAGACCTCCCGTTTCTTGGCGACCTGTTGCTGTGCCACGAACGACGTCCCTCCACTCGACGGAATGGGGTCACACTGGTGCGTGGCCCGGGAGCAGCGTACTTCCCCGGGTGCTGTGTGTTTCGCGTAACCGTCACCCCGGCCGTGCCGAAAGCGCGCGGGGACCGCAGTGCGCCGTCGTCAGTCGTCGCGCCAGAGTTGCAGGTCGGGTGGTGGTTCGGCGTCGTCTTCCGGTGTGCCGCGATAGCGGAGCGCGAACACGATCCATCCCACCGCTGCGACGAGCACGAAGCTGATCAATCGGTAGACGACCACTGCGGAGAGCGCCTCGGCACCACTCATCCCGCTGGCGGTCAGGGCAGGAACGAGCACCGCATCCATCACGCCCAGTCCGGCGGGCAACAGCGGAATCGCACGACTCGCAGCGGTGCCCGCCGCGTACGCCACCGCAATTCCGGCGATGCTGGGGTGTCCTCCGACCGCGTATGCGGCGAACATCAGGCACGCGCCGTCGCACACCCAGTTGAACAGCGACCATCCGAAGGCCCGCGCGGCGTGGGGCCGATCGAGTTGTACGGCACCGATCTGGTCGACGATCTTCCCCCACGCGCGGGTCCCGGACTGCTCCGGCTTCTTGCGTATCCGGTTGATTCCCCGTAGCGCGATCAGGCCGATGGATTCGAGCGAGCCGGGGTTGCTGGCCGCGTACTGGATCAGCACGATCATCAGGAGAAGCGCGCCGGTGGAGAAGATCAGGGAGAACGGGTTGCTGGTCGCCCCGACCAGCAGGGCTCCGACAAGTCCCAGCAGCCCGAGACCCGTTGCCTGCAATACCCCGGCCATGACGAGCTGCCACGTCGCGACGACAGGCTGGGCTCCCCACGCGCGCATCCGGCGGTAGGTGAACGTGGTCCCGAGTACCGGCCCGCCGGGGAGCGTCACGCTCATCGAGTTCGCCGCGAGAGCCACCGACAACGATTGCCGCTGCGTCACCTTCACCCCGGCAGCGGACAACAGCGCCCGTTGCACCCGCGCGAAACTCGACATCTCGGCCATGGACGCGACGACAGCGGCCGCGACCCACAGCCATTTCAGATCACCCAGATCCCGGACGCTGCTCGACAACTCCGGCCAGATCAAGATCACCTCGACGGTGAGAACCACGACCAGGAGTCCGCCGACGATCCACTTGAGCTTCTTGCGCCGGTTCGGGGTCAGTGCCCCGGTATGGCCGGCACCGGCCTCGTCGTTCTCGTTCTCCGCCTTCTCGTTCCCTGCCTCGTCCCCGTTCCCCGACTCGTCGGGGGAGTGGTCCTCGCGGTTCTCGTCGTCCGTCATCGGGCGACCGGCCAGCGGCCGAGGGTGTTCCGGTAGAGATCTTCGACCTCTGCGATGCGGTCACCCAGTTCGTCCGGGGACCAGTCGCCGACGTCGATCGGGTCGAGCACCGCGACGTCGACGGTGCCCGACCTCAGCAGCGTCGAGTGCTTCCACAGCATCTCTCCCGAGTTGCGGATCACGATCGGAACCACCGGAACGCCCGCCGCCATCGCGATGCGGAAGGCACCCTTTTTGAACGTGCCGATCGCCGGCGTCAACGAGCGGGTGCCCTCGGGCGCGATGACCAACGACGTTCCGTTGCGGAGAGTCTCCACCACCGGGCCGAGCGCGGCGAGGGCTCGCTCCGTGTTGTTTCGGTCGACGAACGTGACGCCGCCGAATCGCAGCAGCGGCCCGAAGAACGGGTCGCGCGCCATTTCCTGTTTCGCGACTCCGGTGAAGTCGTGGCGCAGCACTTTCGCGAGCACCAGCGGGTCGAGCTGACTCTGGTGATTGAAGAGGAACACCGCCGGCCGTGCGGACCACGCGTTGGCCTGCCCGACGACGCGGACATCGATACCGGCGAGTGCCAGCGACACCTCCGAGCCGAGGTTGAGGATGGAGTCGAGTGCGATCTTCCTGCTTCCGTTGAGCAGCCCGAGGCCGAGCCCGGCCCAGACCGAACCGAACAATCCTCCGTACGCCGCGGCGGTTCGTACGAATTCCTTCGCCCCCGGAGTGCCTCGCGGGCGGAAACGCAACACCGGCCAGCCACGTTCGAGCGCGATGCGATGTAGTGTGCGGTCGGGGTTCGTCGCGGTGGGATGTGCTGTCGCAGCAAGGAAATCCGCGTCTTCACCTCCGTTGGAGTAGGAGTAGCTCGTCTCGCTGTCGATACCGTGGGCGTCCATGAAGGCGCGCGCTGCCTGGGCCTTCCCGCTGCGCCACAGCGACCTGCCGTCGACGCGGCCGGTGAGAACGCCGTCCCGAACCTCGAGCGGGGTGTACAGGACGTGCTCGATTCCGAGCGCGTCGCTGCATGCCTGGATCTGGTAGCGGGACGCGGAGGACGCGATCACGACGGTGTGGCCGGCGTTCTGATGCGCTCCGACAAGCTGCCACGCCTCCGGGTAGAGGTGCCCGGCGATGGTGGACATGAACAGACGCTGCCCGAGGTCGTACAGCTCGTCCTCGGTGTGGCCGCGCCAGGCCTTGAAGACGGTTCCGGCGAACCGCTCGAAATCGTCTTCGGTTTCCGTTCCGCGCAGGCCGTTGAGCATGGTCGCGGCGAGTTCGGTCGCGCCGACGTTGCCGGACAGCAGACGATCCCGGAAGAAGTGGAGACCGGAGAACCCGTGCACGATGGTGCCGTCGAAGTCGAAGAACGCCGCAGTTTCCGGGCCCCGAGGTCCGGTACGCACCCGTTCGAGCGCCGTCTCGATGTTCACCGGTTCGCCTTCCTGTTCGACACGTCGAGTGACTCGGCGAGCGCGATTCGTTCACCCACCGCGAGCAGTTGGGCCGCGAATGTGCGCCTTTTCTCTGCCACGGAGTCGTCCCGCTCGAGCAGCCCTCGATTGCGGGCCAGGTCCAGCGCCGTGGCGAACAACTCCGACGAGACCGATTCGGAACCGTGCAAACGGCCCTGCAACAGCATCTGCCGTCCTACCGCCGCGCACTCGTCGAGGAACGACTCCTGCACGATATCCACGGACGGATCTCGCTTCGCGAGTCGCTCGGCGACGACGAGTTGGGCGTCGAGGAACGAGCGCAACGTGCGATGGGACATGAAGAACCCGGTTTCGACGAGTCCGGTGAGCGCCTTTTCCTTGGTGGGCAGGGCGTCTCCCCATTCCGGTACGAGAAGCTCGAGTTCCTCGCGCATCTGCGCTTCGAAGGTGTCCCGGTCGGGAAAGAAGAATTCGAATTTCAGAAGATCGCGGAGACGCTTGGCTTCCTCCCACGCGACGCGTACGGGATCACCTTCACCGGGACTGTCGTGCGCGTAGAGAACGGCGAGTTCCAGGATCGACCGGTTGACGAACCAGTGCACGCCGCTGTTGCGATAGAACGCCGCGACGAGGTGCTGGTCGCGGTGGATCGAATACACGGGTTCGTCACCGCCGGCGTAGGTGGTCACCACACCGCCGTCGGTCAACGCCGCGAGCACCGTGGCGAGTCCTCCCTCCATGTCGAGCATCCGGAGTTCACCGTGAGGGATGCGTCGGCGGTCGAGGTAGTCCCGCACGGGCGCGATCACCGCGCGTACCTCGTCGAGGGTGAGCGATCGATCGCGCACGCCGAGCAGGGCGAGCGTCACGAGCGAGTTCACGGTCACCGGGGTGGTGCAGTTGATCCCGACCGCTACCTCGAACGCCACTTTCTGCAGCGCCCTCCGGCGGCGGTCCGAGCGTTCGGTCTCGTCGGCGGGGAGGTCACCGGCCACGTCGGGGTCACCGCCGGCGGCGAGACGCGACCGCATCGAGATCGGCTCGCCGAATCGCACATAGACATGGCCGGCGCTGCGCTGCTGGCTGCGCATGTACCGGAACAGCCACGTCAGCCCCTCGGGCTTCTTCGCGCTTCCGGTCTGCTCCGCCGCGACCCCCGCGACCTCCGCCAGCGCTTCGTAGGTGATGGAGACCGGTACCAGCATCGCGTCGTCGACCCGGTCCGCGCGCACCGCGTTGGCTACATAGTTGAGCAGTCCGTACCGAGGTGGCCGAAGCTTGCCGGTACGCGTGCGCCCGCCTTCGAAGTACCACTCGAGGTTGAATCGTTTGGCGAGCAAGAACGCGAAGTACTCTTCGAGCGCCGCTTTGTAGACCGCGTCGTCACCGAAACTGCGCCGGATGAATACAGTTCCCGTCCGGCGCGCCATCGGGCCGATGGGCCAGAACGTCAGATTCGCGCCACCCATCAGGTGGTTGCGGGGGAACTCGTTCGCGGCCAGGATGTCGCCGAGCACTAATGCGTCCGCATACGACCGGTGCGACGGCAGGAACACCAGTGGGCGCGTCCGGTTGAGTCCGCGAAGCGAGCGCAAACCGGATTCGTCCGCGTGCACCGTCCATGCCGACGTGTGCAGCGGCCGCATCGCCTGGGTGAACAGGTCGGTGACGAGGCGTGACTGCACGGCCACGAGTTCACGGAGAGCACTGCGTGCCCGCGCGTCCACATCGCTGCGAGACACGCGCAACTCGGCCGCGAGGGCGTCGAGCCGCTGCCGGAACGCCGACGAATCCATGATCTGTTCGGCGACGAGTCGCGGCACCTTGTACCGGTCACCGATCACGGCGCGCTCGGCTCGTTCGAGGGCCACCACCGCCCGGCGCATGATGTACCGGGCGAGATTGCCTGCTTCGACCGCGTCGGAGCCGTACTCGGCCGCAAAGTCGCCGCGGAGTTCGCTCAGGGGCGCCGGTTGTGCCACCACGATCCGGTAGCGGTCGGCTCCCTTCCCCACGAGCCATTTCTGGATCAGCCGGTTCGGGTTGCGGGGGTTGGTGAGTGCGAGGACATCGGAGAACCGCGCCCGGCGTGCGCCGTCGCGCTCGGCGGGAAGCCAGACCACCCGCACCGGCAGCACGAGTGGATCGTCGGTGCGGCTGAGCAGTTCGGTCGTGAAGATCTGGGAATCGAGGTCGAGCGCCTCGGGGCGTGCTGCCGTGCGGTGTTCGGCAGGCACTCGATCGGAGTGGAGCCACTCCGTGATGAGCCTTCGTTCGATCGGGGTGGTCGCAGCCGCAACCACCACGGTCGGACGTGTCGGTGTGTGCGAGCCACGCTGCTCGTCGTCCCTCATGTCGCCCCGTTCGTTCGATTCCCCAATGTGAAAACTACCCCGACGAGGCGGGTTCACTCGGCGCATCTGCGTGAGAAAAGCCGGTACGAACCGGTGTACGGTTCGGCGGTCGGGACGAGAATGTGGAGGGCGCGCAGGGCGCGGTACCCATGGACGGGAGATCGGCTTTGGCAGGATTCACCGAAACAGGCGGTGCCGGATATGCGGCGATGCGGGAGACGCACACGTCGGTGCTCTTCCTCGTCGGTGATCGTGTGCACAAGATGAAGAAGCCACTGGATCTGGGCTTTCTCGACAACCGGACCCGGGCAGCGCGCGAGCGTGCCTGCCACCGCGAGGTCGATCTCAACCGGCGGATGGCACCGGACGTCTATCTGGGTGTTGCCGATGTCCACGGACCCGACGGGCAGGTGTGCGAACACCTCGTCGAGATGGTCCGGTTGCCCGACGACCGGCGGTTGGCCATGCTGGTCCGGCGCGGTGAGGACGTCGAGCAGGTCATCGAGTCGGTCGCGCGGCAGGTGGCGGACCTGCATGCCGCGTCGCCCCGGGACCCGGCAATCGACCGGTGCGCGTCGGTCGAGTTCCTTCGCGAACTCTGGACGCTGAGCCTGGACCATCTCGAACGGTTGAAGGTGGGCGGTACGGCCGCGGCGACGGTCGCGCGCATCCGGTCCGCCGCGACCCGTTACCTCGACGGCAGGGCGCCGCTGTTCACCGAGCGGATCGCCTCGGGGCGTGCGGTCGACGGTCACGGTGATCTTTTGGCGGACGACATCTTCTGTCTCGACGACGGACCGCGGATCATCGACTGCCTCGAATTCGACGACGAACTGCGCTACGGTGACGGTCTTCTCGACATCGCCTTTCTTGCAATGGATCTCGAGAGATCCGGTGCCGTCGACTCCGCTCGGAACCTGCTCCGCTGTTACGCGGCGGCCTCCGGCGACGCACCGTCGCGCTCGCTGGTGCACCATTACGTCGCCTATCGCGCGCTGGTGCGCGCCAAGGTGACCGCACTTCGGCACGAACAGGGCGACGAGGCGTCCGGCGCGGTCGCGCTGAACTTCGTCGAGCAGGTCGAACGCAACCTCGAGCGCGCGCGTGTGAGGCTCGTGCTGGTCGGCGGTGTGACGGGCACGGGGAAGTCCACACTCTCCCGGACGATCGGTGAGTATCTGGACGCATCCGTGTTGCGCAGCGATGTCATCCGCAAAGAACTCGCCGGGATCGACCCGACGGACCGCACCGGCGACGGCGTCGACAGTGGGCTCTACTCGTCCGGGCATACGCGCGCGACGTACGAGGAAATGCTGGCGAGGGCCGCGTCCGAACTTGCTCACGGACGGTCGGCGGTCCTGGATGCGACGTGGCTGTCGGAGCCGCAGCGGGTCCGCGCCCGCGAGGTTGCAGCGGCGGCGTCCGCCGATGTCGTGGAGATCGAATGCCGTGCCGACCCGGCGGTACTGGAGCAACGCATCCGTGCCCGCGCGGAACGGAACGACGATCCGTCCGACGCCACACCAGCAGTGCTTGCCGTGCAACTGCGACGCCGGGACGAGTGGCCCGCCGCGCTCGTGGTGGACACGACCGAAGGCAGCGCGGTCGACAAGGCATGGCTCGAGAGGGAACTCGGACTCGCTCCCTGGTGAGAGCTCGACCGGGAGCGCCCTGCCGGCGCGACGCGGAGCCGCCCGTGAACGGGAACCGGCTCCGCGTCGCTGAGCGGATCAGTCGCTGAGCGGATCAGATCTTGCGTGCGACGAGCACGGGGCACGGTGCCTTGTGCAGCAGATTCTGGCTGGTGGAGCCGAGCAGTGCGGCACGGAACTGACCGCGGCCGTGGCTGCCGACGACGGCGAGCTGGGCGTCGCCCAGGTGCCGCAGCAGCACTCGTGCCGCGGGGCCGCGGTCGAGGACGCGCTGGACCTCGACGTCGGGGTACTCCTCCTGCAAGCCTGCCAGTGCCTCGGCGAGCACGGCCGATTCGGATTCGGCGACAGCATCCCAGTCGACGAGCGCGGCGGTGGCGCCCACCCCGAGGGCGGAGTCTCCGATCCAGGAGTGCACGGCCGTGAGCGGTGCGCCGAGGAAGGAAGCAACCTGGAACGCGTAACGGACTGCGGCAGCCGACAGTTCGCTTCCGTCGACTCCGACCACGATGGGTCGGGCATCGGGCAGCGGGTTGGCGGTGTCGCCACGCCACACCACGACCGGGCACGGTGCGTTGTTCGCGACGCGCAGCACGGTCGAGCCGAGCAGGAAGTTCTCGACGGCACCGGCGCCGGTGGCGCCGAGCACCACGATCCGTGCGTCGTCGGCGGCTTCGAGCAGCGACGTGGCGGCGGGTCCGGGGCCGATGAAGCTCTTGATCTCGAGATCCGGCTGGTCGGCGTGAACCTTCGCGGTGATGTCCCGGAGGAGCGCCTCACCGTCCGCCTTGAGCTGTTCGACCATCTGTGACTGGATCAGGACGGCAGCTTCGCTGTAGAAGATGCCCTCGCTGGGCAGCGAGTGCACCAGGTGCAGCGGTGCCTCGAGACGTGCGGCAAGAGCGCCGGCCCACCGGGCGGCCGCTGCCGCGGTATCGGAACCGTCGACGCCTGCGACGACAGCGTTTCGGTTGCTCGGTGTGCTCATCGATGTCTCCTTGTTCGTTTTCATTGTGTGACGATCGGCGCTGCCGTGTCCGGCCGCGCGCCGTGATCGACTACGGGGATTACGCTACGCCACGATGACCGCAGCTCCGGCGAATCGGCCGGCCGCGAGATCGGCCAAGGCGCGGTCGGCGTGCTCGAGCGGGTAAGGCGTCGTGGTCACGTGCATTCTGTGCTCGCCCGCGAACTCGAGAAAAGCCTGCGCATCCGATCTGGTGTTGGCGGTGACACTTCGAATCTGCCTCTCCCTGAACAGATGTCGCTGATAGTTCAGCGTCGGGATATCGCTCAGGTGGATCCCTGCGATAGCGAGTGTTCCGCCGGAATCCAACGCGGACAGGGCAAGCGGTACCAGATCTCCCACCGGGGCGAACAGGATCGCCGAATCCAGGGGCTCGGGTGGAGGGTCGTAGGCGCCCTGCGCGGAGGACGCGCCGAGTTCGAGCGCCAGCGATGCGGCATCTGCGCCGCGTGTCATCACGTGTACTCGCGCACCGCGTGCGATCGCGACCTGGGAGGCGAGATGGGCGCTGCCACCGAAGCCGTAGACACCGAGGACACCGCCTTCCGGAACGGACGCACGCAGCAGTGCCCGGTACCCGATGATCCCCGCGCACAGCAGCGGCGCGAGTTCCGCGTCGGTGTATCCCGCGGGCAGCGCGAGAGCGTAGTCGCGCGGAACCGTGGCGTATTCGGCGTAACCACCGTCTGCATCCCATCCGGTGTATGTCGAACGAGGGCAGAGGTTCTCGTCTCCGCGGCGGCAATACCGGCACCGTCCGCACGTGCTCCGCAACCACGGAATCCCCACCCGGTCACCGAGGCGATGGGCTCCCAGGTCGCCGCCGACGATCTCCCCGACGATCTCGTGGCCCGGCACGACGCCCGGGCGGTGGACCGGGAGGTCTCCTTCGGCGACGTGCAGGTCGGTTCGGCACACCCCGCACGAGAGGACACGTACGAGCAATTCGTCGGGTCCCGGCCTGGGGACCGGAACGCGCACGGACTTCAGGGGTCGAGCCTCGATCGGAGCCGGGGACTCGACGCGCCATGCCCGCATCGTGTCGGGGACGCCCATGTGGCTACCTCCTCAGTCGCCTGTTCTCCATCATGTCGGTTCGGCGAGCACCGTGCCAGAGTCGGAGGACCTGCTCATTCCCAGAGCTTCCCGGCCGATCCGAGGGCACTTTTCCACGCGGGTTCCAGTTGGGCTGCCTGGCGCCGGCCCACCTCGGTCTCGAGCCGATACAGGATTCCCAGGCCGAAGCTGGACTCGGCGGTGTGACCTTGATCGGAGACGATGTCCAACAGGTGTTCTCGGGAAACGACGGAGTCCTGGAACTCTCCGAGCATGTCCTGGAATTCGTCGAATCGGTCGAGGATCCGGGCGGTGCGCTTCGGATGCAGAGGAGCGATCACCTCGATCGCGTAGCGCATCCGCTTGGCGCCCTTGCGTGCCCGGTGCATCAGTTCGTCACGTTCGTGCGGATCGTGTGCTTTCCGAACGCGGGCAACACGTTTGTCGACCTTCTTCGCCACCGTAGCGACGCTGCGCGTCAGTTTCTCCGGGTCCAGCGCGGACTTACGGGATCGCGCCGGAGGGGTGCTCCCCAACCCGCCGACGAGGTCGTCGAGGGAACGCAGCATCACGAGATACCGCTCCGAATCGAGGGTCGCGAGTGCAGCGGTGCGCGCCGCGCCCGTCTTGGCCGAAAAGTACTCGTCGATACGTGATTTCGTTGCTTCGCGGTGGCGGTCGCCCGGAATCTCGTCGACCTGGCCTGCCAGGCGTTTCCACTGCACTTCCAGATCGCGCGACGGGCTGAGCCGGCGGCCGAACCACCGGAGTTCGTCGACGAGGGCGTCGCCGAGAGCGAAATCGTCGGCGTAGGTGTGCAGGGCGCTCCGGATACGACGAGAGGCCTTGCGCATGCTGTGGATCGCGTCGGGCTCGTCGCGGCGTACCGCGATGTCGGACAGTTCCAGCGCGTGGAGTTCGCGCGCGAGATAGTCGCGCAGGAAGCGGGCGGCCTCGCCGAGTTCGGGTGCCGCAGGGAGGAGGTCGCCCAGAACGCGGTGCACCTTGGACGGGCTGGGCGAGCGGACGATCCCGGCGGCGGTGAGACGTTCCTCGATGGCGTCGAGCAGTGTGGACCGGTCGCCGCGGCCCAGCGAAGAGCCCGCTTCGACCTCGATCTCCTGCCAGTGCATTTCTTCGTCGTCGCCGCCGCGCACCGCTACGACATCGTCCTCGACGACTTCTGCGAGCAGCGTCTCGTCCTTCCCGCGAATCCGGTGGCGATGCCGGGTCGTCGTGAGAAGTGCCGCGAGGGAGACCGGCAGTCCGCGCCGCACTCCGACGAGAAGATTCATCAATTCGGCAGGGGGCTCGTCCGCGGACTTCCCGTCCGCGTCGGCCAGGGGAAAGTGAAGTTCGGTCCGGGTGTCCGCCCCGTTGGGGAGCTTGACGTGCCAGCCGGCGTCGTCTCCGCCCTCACGTCGTCGCAGGGTGATTGCCGACTGCAGGAGCCGTAGGTCGGCGGTGTCGTAATACTGCGCGGACAACTCCACCGTATCCACCTCGACGACGGACACGCGCGGAAGTCCGGTCAGGTCGGGCAGTGACGCCGAGCCTCCGGCCGTGTATTTCCGTTCCGTTTCGGTGGCCGACGACACGGTGGGGCGCTGAGGCATCTATGAACTCCTGTTCGGGTCTGTGGTGGGTACCCGAATCCCACACTGCCATCCCGTGTCCGGAATGTCCCGAATCGTCGGCGTATGTGACGCGAAACGGGCGGGCGAAGGGTCCTTCGACCCTGGCCGAACAGAATGTGGCACGTGATCATGGTGCGTACTCGCGAGTAGCGGAGGATGGGCATGAGGATTTTGGTGGCGGCGGCGAGCAAGCACGGCTCCACGGCGGAGATCGCCACGGCGCTGGCCGCGGCGATGCGGCACCGCGGTGCGCAGGTCGACGTGGTGCCCCCCGAGCAGGTCGGCAGCCTCGACGGGTACAACGCCGTCGTGCTCGGAAGCCCGGTGTACCGGTTCCGATGGCTCCGGGCGGCTCGGGCGTTCGTGCGTGCGCACGAGGACGCGTTGCGTCATCGAGACGTCTTCCTCTTCTCATCCGTTCCCGTGACCAAGGGCCTTCGCGCTGCGAACAGCTCGTACGGGGTGTCGTCCGTCGAGAATCGGACGGGTGCGCGCGGGCACCGGATGCTGACGGGCAAGCTCGACCCGTCGACTCTCGGTGCGGGCGAGCGTGCGATTGCGCGGATGTGGGGCGTCAAGGCCGGTGACTTCCGCGACTGGGACGCGATCGGATCGTGGGCCACGGAAATTGTCGACAGGGTGTCGGAACGCGACGCGCCGGAGGAGAACCACATCGTCACGGCGGGTCAGGCCGACGGCCGGCGGTAGTGCTCGGCCAGCTCGGCCGCCCGTTCCCGGGGTGACCAGTCGATGGGCCGGCCCTCGAGCTGAGCTTCTATCACCTCGAACCCGGCATGCCAGCCCGCGCCGTGCGCGAGCGCGTCGTCCTCGTCCTCGGCTGTGTGGGTGAGGGTGAGCCAGCACCCGCCGGAGCCGTCCGGGGCGATCTCCCAATGCACCACGTCCGAATCCCAGAGGTACTCGAGGACGTGGCCCGGCCGCACCACCAGGATGCTGCCGTCGCTGGTGTGCCCCGAAAGCGGTCCCGAACCACCGGCGCGCTCGTCGGCGCGGTGGAACTCGACGGGTATGCCGGGCGCGAGTTCGAATTCGACGGCCGCGGGAAACCAGCACCGAAGGCATTCGGGGTCGGTGAGCACCCTCCACACCCGATCCGGCGAATAGGGGAAGGCCCGTTGGAAACGCAGGGCGACGCGGCCGTCGTAGGTACGCGAAACGGAGCCGATCTCCATGAGAACCTCCAAGACGTGAACCCGTGCCGTCAACGGGGTCCTGGTGTGTGGTGCCTCCATGCTGACAGGTTTCTGCGGCTTGCGAAGCGGGTCCGGCGACCCGTCACGGGGTCGTCGAACTCGACGGCAGCGGCGAGCAACTGCAGGGGGTTCGAATAGTCCCGGGGGGCAACGTCGTACACATCCGGATACAGATTGTCGCCGAGAATCGGGATGCCCGACGAACTCATGTGGACCCGAAGCTGATGCGTCTTTCCGGTCCGGGGACGCAGGCGGTACCGGGCGATGTCACCGTCCGTGTCGAGAAGGTCGATCCGCGTCACCGCGTTGACCGGCCCCGGCACCTCCCGTGCCTGCAGCGAGCCCCTCTCCTTGACGATGCGGCTGCTCACCTCGCGGGGAAAGACGAGGTCGTCAGTGCGGGGTGCGATCGCCTCGTATTCCTTCTCGACGAGGCGTTGTTCGAACATCATCTGGTAGGCGCGACGAGCCTCGCGACGGACGGTGAAGACGAGGACACCGGCGGTCAGCCGGTCGAGCCGGTGGACCGGCGAGAGTTCCGGCAGATCGAGTTCCCGGCGCAGTCGCACCAGAGCGGTTTCGGCCACCCAGGATCCGCGGGGTGTCGTCGCCAGGAAGTGGGGCTTGTCGACGACGAGGAGAGTGTCGTCGCGATACAGGATGTCGATGTCGAAGGGCACGCGTGATTCCACCGGAGGATCACGGTAGAGATACACGAACGAACGCTCGCGGTAGGGCGTACCGAAGGTAATCACGGTTCCGTCTCCACCGACCACTTCGCCGTCTCGGATTTTCTCCCGGATTCGACGGGCGTCATCCGGGAAGCGCTCGACGAGATACTCGGCTACCGTGGCCCACCTGGTGTTTTCCGGTAGACGGAGTCGTGACGGGTTCAGACCGTCGCGGATGGGGAGCGGAGCGTCGGGCACGACTCCCACGGTAGCGGGGCGTGTTTCCGCGCCTTCTGGGGCTCCGCGGGATAACGGTTGAGCTTTGCAGGATAACGATTGTGTGTAAGCCTTCAACGGGTATCCGCACCCACATAGCCTGGGTCGGAAGTGACGAATGTTACACATGTGCAAGGGGGATCTTGGTGTGAAGAACTCGTCCGGAACTATGAGCCGGCGACCGAGTCGGCGCGCTCTCGTCCGCCTGCTCGTGGCCGTGGTTCTTCCGCTGACGCTCGTGTTCACGGGGGTGAGTGCGGGCACCGCATCCGCCGACCCGTATTCGCGATTCCACGAGGACTGGGTCGCAGCGCCCGGTGGCGTCGGCCAGATCAAGGTTCGCATCTGGCGCGCGAACAACGGCAGCAACAAGGCGGTCTACCTACTCGACGGGTTGCGTGCGACCGACAACGTCAGCGGGTGGGAACACGAGACCAACGCCGCGTGGCTCTCGGACCACGGCGTCAACGTGATCATGCCGGTCGGTGGTCAGTCGAGTTTCTACGCGGACTGGTACGCCCCGAGCAACTTCAACGCGCAGCCCTACACGTACAAGTGGGAATCGTTCCTGACCCGGAATCTTCCCGACCATCTCGCCGCCGTCTACGGGATCAGTCGCGGCAGCAATGCCGTGGTCGGGTTGTCGATGGGCGGCAACGCGGCACTGATCCTCGCGGCTCATCACCGCGACCAGTTCACGTTCGCCGGGTCGATGTCCGGATACCTCAACCTGTCGGCACCCGGCATGCGGGAAGCCATCCGGTTGGCGATGCTCGACGCCGGCGGCTACAACTCCGACGCGATGTGGGGCCCGCCGTGGGATCCGGCGTGGCTCCGGCACGATCCCTTCGTCGCCGCTCCCATGCTGCGGGGACTGCCGATGTGGATCTCCGCGTCGACCGGTCTTCCCGGACAGCACGACCGCCCCGACTCGGCGATCGGTGTGTTCAACACGGCGAATGCGATGGGTCTCGAGTCCATTGCCCGTGTCCAGAACCGCGCATTCCAGATACGGCTCGCCACGCTCGGAATCGACACCGCCCACTTCTCGTTCCCGATCGCCGGCACCCACTCGTGGGGCTACTGGCAGGACGAACTGTGGGCGATGCTTCCGATGATGAAGAACTCGATTGGCGCCTGACGCGTCCACGTCGCAGGTGGGCCGGACCTTCGTGGTGACCGGTCCGACCGGCGGCGTGGGGGAGGCGACGGCCATAGCGCTCGGTGCTGCCGGCGCCAACGTCGTCCTGGCGTGCCGCAACGTGGACAAAGGTGCGCGCGTCGCCGAGACGATAGGCCCGAGGGCGTCGGTGCACCGATTGGACCTGTCCGAACTGGCCTCGGTGCGCAAGTTCGCGTGCGGCTTGCGGGACACCCACGAGACGATCGACGTGCTCATCAACAACGCCGGTGTGATGGCCGTACCGCTGCAGCGGACCGCCGACGGATTCGAGATGCAAATGGGCACCAACTACTTCGGGCACTTCGCGTTGACCGGACTGGTGCTGGACATGGTCACGGATCGGGTGGTGACCGTCTCCAGCGCCGCGCATCGCCTCGGGCGCGTCGATCTGGACGATCCGAACTGGGAGCAGCGGCGGTACCACCGCGCTGCCGCGTACGCCCAGTCGAAGCTCGCAAACCTGATGTTCAGTTTCGAACTGGCTCGGCGACTCGACGCGAGCGGATCAACGGTCAGGTCGCTCGCCGCACATCCGGGATATGCGGCCACCGAGGTCGGAAGCCACACCGGCACCTGGTTCGACCGGCTCTTCGGGTTCGGCAAGAAGATTCTGCAGCGGACCCCGGAGCAGGGCGCCGAATCCGTGCTCTACGCCGCCACCGAGCCGGGACTGCGAGGCGGCTACATCGGTCCCGACGGTTTTCTCGAACTCTACGGGTCGCCGCACACCGCGGGCTGCTCCGCGCGGGCTCGCGATCCCGAGGCGGCACGCCGGCTGTGGGAGCTGTCCGAGCGCGTCACGGGTGTGCAGTTCGGTCTCTGAGAACAGGTTCGACGCAGGTGCCCCGGATCCGTGAAGATCCGGGGCACCTGCGTCGGTATGCCCGCGTCAGATCAGCGAGATCGCGGCGAACGCGGCGAGGCCCACCAGGGCGGCACCCGTCACGGCCTGCACGCGGCGGTCGACGACACACATCACCGACAGGAAGCCCGGCATCGAGCCACCGCGACGGGTGTGCGCGATCGCTGCGACACTCGGCATGCACCGGCCGAGGGACACGACGGTGAACATCGCGGCGCCGAGGGCGGGCGACCCGACGGCGAGCACACCGAGCACGAGCAGGTAGTACGCGCTGGACCGGATGAAGATCAGGAATCCGGGGCCGATGATCGCGCCGAACAGCAGCGACACCTTCCACGGAGACATGGTCCGCCGCAGGTGCCGGGGCAACTGCTGCCGTCGCATCGGAGCAGGCATCGACACGACGCCGATCTCGTGCAAGCCGTAGGCCAGCGCGAACACGGCCCATCCGAACAGCAACCACAACGGGGACAGGTTCGCCGCCGTGACCGAACCGAGTGCACCGAGGACGGCGCCGGTGACGGCACCGGTGCTTACCGATCCGAGCGCGTGCCAGCCCAGTCGTCGGAGCGGGGTCGATGCTCCTTTGCGGCCGGGCTGTTTCGGGGCCGCGACGACACCGGCCACGGACATTCCGCAGGTTGACCAGTTCGCCGCGAGCGAGGTGACGAGCCCGGCGCCGACGACTGCGGCGGTCAGAGCCGTCGCCGCCGTCGGTGCCGCGAGCGTCGCGGCACCGGCGCCGGCCACTGCGGCACCGGCGGCCAGGCCGAGCCGCGCAGTGGTGGATACGGCGCCCGCGAGCGTCGGGCGGATATCGGGGAGATCGGTGGAGATCGGTTCGTGGGTGAGGACGGTGGTCATCGGAAACCTCCAGAGTCGTTGCTGTGTACGAAAGTCCCGCTCGTTTCTCGGCGGACGGTGACCGTTCCGGTCATGTACGGGTGGATCGAGCAGGTATAGGTGTAGGTGCCGGGACGGTCGAACGTGTACGAATAGGTGCCGTCGCCGGTGATCCCGCTGTCGAACTCGCCGGGCGACTCCACGTGGTGGAGGAGGCCGCCGTCGTCGAACCGCCATTCGACGGTGTCGCCGACTCCGACCGTGGCGTCCATCGGACTGAACTGCACATTGCTGATCTCGATCACCGCGTCGGGAGTGTCTGCGACGGCGCATCCTGTCAGGGGCACTGCGGCGATCCCGGCGGTGATCGCCCAGTGTCCGATTCGGTTGTGGTGCAGCATTACCGGCTGCCGCACTACTGGACGATGACGGTGCCGACCATCGACTTGTGCGGCGTGCAGTGGTACGTGTAGGTGCCCGGATCGTCGAAGGTGTACTCGTACGTGCCCTCGGTGAGCAGTTCGCTCTGCAGAATGCCTTCGAGCGGACCGTCACCCGCGACGTCGTGGGGCAGGCCGTTGTCGTCGAAGCGCCACTGCACGGTCTGTCCGGCCTCGATCGTGACCGAGGCGGGCGAATAGGCCATGTTCGCCACGTCGATGACCACGGCAGGTTCGTCCGAGGTGTCGGACGAACCGCACGCGGTCAGTACGGCGGAGGCGGCGAGCGCCACGGCAAACGGAATCAGTTTCTTCACAGCTGTCCTCTCATCGGATGTACCGCAGGTTCGCGGTCATCCCTGCCTCGAAGTGATAGGCATTGTGGCAGTGGAACATCCACTCGCCAGGGTTGTCGGCATCGAACTCGATCGCGAGTTCGGTGCCGGGGAGCACGTTGACGGTGTCGCGCCGGAGTCCTCCGTACTCCGGCACCGCGAAGGTGTGTCCGTGCGTGTGCATCGGGTGCCACATCGTGCTGTTGTTCGCCATCGTGATGCGGATCCGTTCGCCTTCGCGCATCACCAGTTTTCCGGCGTCCGGCCCGGCCATACCCCATACGTAGCGGTCCCCGGCCTGGATCAGCTCCACCCGGTAATCCCTGTCGGGCGAACGAGATTCCAGGCGGACCGAATCGGCCGGCCGCAGTGCGCTCTCGGGAAGCAGACGTCCGCCGAGTTCTGCGATCGAACCCCCGACGTCGGGGTTCGGCAGCGGCGCGGCGTCGTTCGAACGCAGTACCGACGACGCATACCCGTCCCGGCCCTCGACTTTCGCGACGATCGGCCACGAACCAGACTTCAGCGTGACGAGCACGTCGTACCGCTGCGCCATCCCGATGATGAGGGTGTCGGTGGTGGTGGGCGTGACGTCGAAGCCGTCGGCGGCGATCACGGTCAGTTCGTGGCCCGCCACCGCGAACCGGTACGGCGTCTCGGCGGCGGCATTGACGATCCGCAACCGCACGCGGCTGCCGGGTGCAGCCGTGACGACCTCGGGGTCGTTCGGCGGCCGTCCGTTGATCAGGTGCAGCGGGTATCCGATGTGCTGGGTCATGCCGCCCAACGGATCGGATGAACCGTGGCCCCCGGAGACCAGTGCCAGTGCGGCAGAACTCTCGTCGGCGGTGTGTTCCACCGCAGCGCCACCCCCGTGGCCCCCGTGACCGCCGTGACCGCCGGAGATCGCGGGATTGAGCGCGGACAGGACGGCCTCGGGAGTGGTGCCGAGTCCGTCGACCCAGTCGTCGAGAACGAGTACCGCGTCGACATCGGCGCCGGACGTGTCGTCCGGATCCTCGATCACCAGCGCACCGAACAGGCCACGATCTGCTTGCAGGCCGCTGTGCGAGTGGTACCAGTGGGTGCCCGGGTCCGGGACGACGAAGTCGTACAGGAAGTCGCCCCCGGTCCCGATCGGGTCCTGGGTAACCGGAGCGGCACCGTCCATGTCGTTGCGAATACGGATGCCGTGCCAATGCAGAGTCGTGTCCGTGGGCAGGTCGTTGCGCACCGACACGAGCATCTTGTCTCGCACGCTCGCCCGCAGTTCGGGTGCCACCGCGCGACCGCCGTACGACCACGTGTCGACGAGACGCCCACCGAGGTCCACGGTGGCCACCGCCGCCGTCAGTGCGACAGGGACCTCGCGCCCGTTCCATCCTCGAGCTGCTTCCGCCGCCGCGATCTCGGGGTCGGTGGGAGCGATGTAGTCGAGGGCTGCTGCCGGCTCCGCCTGCTCCGAGCTACACGAGGCGGCACCGAGGCCGAGCACCCCGAGGCCCACCGCACCGGCTCCGAAGGAGCCGATGCGGAGGAAACCCCGCCGATCGAGGATGGGTCCTGACCGGGTCATTCGAGCACCTGAGGTGTCAGGAGTGTCCCGACGTCTTCGACGGTTCCCGTGACCTCCACCGAACTGACCTGTTCGCCGGTCTCGGCGGCGATCCCCACGATCGTCTGCGCGGATTCACCGTCCACCTCCGGGCCGGATCCCACCACGTACAGCGTCTTGCCGTCGACCGAGAAGGCCATGCTCGAGATGCCGGTGAGCCCGAGCGTCGCCAGATCGAGGGTCTTCACGGGCGCGAACGTGGCTGCGTCGTAGAGGTCGATCTTCACGACGTCACCGCCGCGAGCGGAGTGGGGGTGGACCACCGAGTCGGTGTACTCGATTGCGATCCGGGTTCCGGTGTTGTTGATGGCATTGCCCGCGAACCGCCCGGAGTCCTGCCCCGCGTTGCCGATCGGCGTTACGGGGTCCGACGGGAGACCGTTCGAGAAATCGAGGACGAACACGTCGCCGTTCGCCCCCACCAGCAGTGCCGAGTCGGCGTCGTCGGCCCAGGTGACCGTGCGGTTGCTGACGAAATCGTCGGGCAGGACCTGGGCCCGCGCGGTCTCGGTGGGAACACCCGCGTCGTCGATCGAGATCTGGATCAGCTCGCGCGTGTCTTCGCAGACGCTGTAGAGCTCGTGTCCGACCATCCAGGTGAACGGTCCGCAGCCGATGATCTGCAGTGCGCCGCTTTCCTTCTTCGCCTCCAGATCGACCACACGCACGCCGTAGAGGCCGTCGTCCCAGGTCACGAAGTACTTTCCGTCCGAGGTCACCGCGTTCGAGCCCGGCCGTGAGTGCACGCGCGCGTAGTCGGGGAGGAGGGCTTCCGACGGCTCGAGCAGGTTGCCCGAATAGGTGCTGACGGTGAAGTCGGCGGCACCGCGGGAACCGCGCGGACGCCACACCTCGGCCGCGAGAACGGCGGGGTCATCGGGCGTATTACCGACGAATCCGTGGATCACCGGATCCCAGATGCCCGGGCCCACGACGAAACGGCTTCCCGCGACGCCGGTCACGGGATCGAGCGCATTGAGGCCGATCTCGAGACCGTAACCGTCACCGACGGCAAGCAACTCGGTCGACTTGATCGGCTCGATCTCGGAAACGTGCACCGGTTCGGGGAAGGTGGAGCCGATCTCCTGGTCCTCGCTACCGAGACCGATGCCCTCACCGGGTGTCGTGAAAGGCACGGTCGGATAGGTGACCTCGCCGGCGGCGGGACTTTCGTCGTCGCCCGAACTGCATCCGGTGAGAACGATCGCGGCGGCGAGCGGAACGGCGATCGCGGCGGTACGGGGAATGCGCTTGCTGGATCGAGATGTCATGCTCCGGCACCGACCTTCGGACGAGCTGCGGGGCGGGTCTGGCAGTCCTCGCCGATGATGGGCGCCATCGTGCAGGTGTACGCCTGGGACTCGTCCGAGACGCACCAGATGATCTCCTGGTCGTAGCTGCCGGAGACGGGGTTGTACATGATGGCCTGCATGTCGGGTTCGCCGCAGAAGGCGTTGGAGCACGACGGTGCGCCACAGCAGTCGTAATAGGCGATCAGGTAGGTCTTTCCGGTGTCCGGGTTGGTGCAGCAGCCCACCCAGAACTCGGCGCCCGGGCGGCTGCCGGGAGCGCAGGTGGTCACACCGCCGCCGTTGCACGCCGCGCACGAGGTGCCGTCCATGTTGCACCAGCGCCAGTACTCGCACTCCGCCGGATCTTTGCCGTCGAACGTGATGAACTGCGGATCCGGGACCTCGGGGGGCGCGGGCTCCGGCGGCAGTTCCTGTGCCATCGCGCTACGGGTGACCGGCAGCGAGCTGATCAGCGCGACACCCGAGACACCCATTGTCCAGCGACCGATCTTGCTGAGCATCGAACGGCGCGAGGTGCTTTCGGACAGCTTGCGTCCTGTGCGGCTGACGAAGGATCCACCTTTGCCCGCCATCCAGTCCGCTTGTTCGCGGACGGTGTCCTCATCGACCGGATATCGGTTCTCGGTCATGTTGTGTTCTTCCATGGCATAGGCTCCTTCTCTCTCGGGACGGGTCAGGCAGACTTCGCCTGCGCATGCAGGTGCTGGAGGGACGGAGTGCCGGACTCGAGAGCGTTGAGCAGACTCTCGACCTGGGCCATGTGGTTGCACAGGCCTTTACCGCGGATCTTGCCGTGCTCGTCGAGGATCACCCCGTACGGTGTGGTGCCCACCTGGTAGGCGATGCCCACGTCGCGGGCGTCGATGTAGCTCAGTTCGTCGCCGATATTGCTGCCGGCCAAGAACTCCCGGTGTTCCTCGGGCGTGCCGTCCGAGACGATGACGACGTCGAGATCCGTTTCCGCGCGGGCCATCGCACGCAGACCCGGAAGCAGGCTCTTGCAGGTGCTGCAGCTGGGAGCGGTGAACATGAGCAGCTGCGCCTTGTCGCGGTGCCCGCCCACCCGCACGGAGCGGCCGACGTGATCGACGAGCCCGGCGAACGACGGGCCGGCCTGCTCGACCTTCGGGCCGGTATCCATCATCCTCGCTCCGAGGGGACCGAGCCGGACCTGGACGCGGCCGATCTCCCGTGCGAGCGCGAGGGTCATGAGGAACAGCAGTGCGACCGCGACGGTCAGCACCACGACCGCCACCAGCAGAAATGTTGTCATCGAAGTAGTCCTATCTGTGCAAGGTGGGGCTGAAGAGAGGGTTAGGAGCCGTACCGCGACTCGGCGCTCACAGCGCGGAGTTTGATCGACGCGGAGGTCAGGTAGTCGTCGACCGGACGCCGGCCGACGTGCACGACGGCTTTGATCTGCACGACCGCGACCACAGCCAGTACGACCAGCAGGCCGCTCGCCGCTCCGATGAGTCGCTCGAGCGGAGCGATCTCCGCGGAACCGGTCGCCGCGAGGACGAGTGCGGCGACGGCGAACGATGCCGCGCGGAACCACCCGATCCTCGGCACTTCGTGGGCAGAGAACGCGAAGCAACCGCAGTCGAGATCACGCCGCCCCCGCGCCAGGTTCGCTGTCAGCCCGAACGCGAAGGCGGCGAACAGCAGTGCGGCGCCCGACGCCGCCCACACACCGGCGATCCCGAGGATCAATGCGGTTCCCACCAGAACCTCGACGAGCGGCAGCGAACCCGCCACCACACGTTCCATTCGGTGCGGCAGCAGCCGGTACCCCTTCACCACGGTCAGAAGCCCGTCCCGGTCGCGGAGCTTCGGAATGCCCGCGAGCAGGAGCGTCCCCCCGAGTATCGATGCGACCATCGCCCACAACATGGATCACGCCCTCTCTGTCGTCGGGCCAATCCTGATGAGCAGATGCGGCACTTTTGCGTCGCGCAGGAAAACACTGTGCGGTCGCCGAGTGGAAAAGTGTCCTGCAACGTTCCGGACCTGTTTGTGCTGGTCACCCGGGGCGGGGTGTGACGCGGATCGCGGCGGAGAGCGGGAAGGCGGCGTTGTGGCAGGTGGCGGGGGCTTCCCCGATTTCCACTTGGATTCACACGACCGTCACGTGCGCCACACTTCTGAAAAGAATGAGACAAATGAGGCGAAGAAACCAAGTGGAAACACGGGAGTTCTACTGTTTCCGCTGGTGGCCCGGGTCCGAAGACGGGCCGACGGACGATCGGAGTGCCCGTGGCGAGCGGCAGGCGTGGCGGTGGTGGGTCACGGATCGGTGGTGCGCTGGGAGCGGCGATCGCGCGATCCCGGAATACGGCACCGGCCGTCACACCGGTGTTTTCTCCCCTGCGGGCGCTGAACCGACGTCAACTCTCGCAGATCGACCTGATCGGTCAGTCCCTGTCGACGGTGGCCCCCGCGACCGGAATGATCTTCATCGCCTCGTGGATCATTTCCGCCGATCCTGGAGTCGCAGGGCTGGCGGCGATCCTCGGCACCACCGCGGTGGTCGTCGCGGTCGCGTTCTGCATCTCCCAGTTCACCCGCCGGCTCGCTGCCGCGGGGTCGTTGTACAGCTTTGCGTTCCAGGGACTTCCCCGGCGTGCCACCCTCACCATGGGCGCGGCCCTGCTGCTCGGTTATCTCGGCATCGCGATTTCGGTTCTGGCCAATTCCGCGGTGAGCCTGCTGGGAATCGCCACCGCTCTCGGTAGTGCCGTGTCCGGGACTGTACCGCTGCTGGTGTGCGCGGTGCTCGTCGCAGGTGTCGTCGCGACCATTGCGGTGCGCGGTGTCCGTCTCGCGACGCGGGCGATCCTCGTCGTGGAACTGTGTTCGCTGGTGGTCATCTGCGCACTGATGGTCACCGACTCCGGGACTCCGACCTCCTCGGTCGCACCCGGCACCTCCGCAACGTTGCCGTTCCTGGCGCTGATGGTGGTGTTCGGGATGGCGGGATTCGAGAGCGCGGCGTTCTTCGGGGCCGAGGCCAGGCGACCCCTGATCACAGTGACCCGGGCAGTGCTGGTCACCCCGATCCTGTGCGGAACGGTGTTCGTCTTCGCCGGATGGGCCGCACTGACCGGGCACGCGGACGTGGTCGTGGCCGCGTATTTCGAGGGCACTGCCTCGGGAGCGAGCACCGCGATGGTGGTGGCGGTCAAGGTCGGAGTGACTTTCTCCTGGTTCGCATCCGCCCTGGGATGTGCGCAGGCGGGTTCGCGGCTGTTGCTGGCGATGGGCATCGAGGGCACCGTTCCTCGACGCCTGTCCCGTGTCCATCGACGGTTCCGCACACCGTATGTCGCAGTGATCGTGTTCACCGCCGCGGTGGTGATCGGCGCGTGGATGTACCTGGTGATCTTCCTCGGCGACTCGATCGTGTTCGACGGTTTCGTCGAGGTCGCCGTGGTCGGTGCCTACACGTTGCTCGCCGTCTCGTGTCTGAGGTTCCTGCGACGTATCGGCGAGGATGCCCGCACGACCACCGTGGTCGCAGTGGGTATCGCCTGCGTGGGCGCCGGACTGCTCGGATATCTCACGCTCTCCGGGATCAGCGACGGGCAGTGGGGGATACCGACCGCCGTGCTCGTCGTCGGACTGGCCGGCGTGGTGTGGGCGGCCGTGCTGAAGCGGCTCCGGCCGGAGTCGCTGGCGACGATGGGCGCCTTCGACAGCCCGGAAACCACCGACCTGCTGCCCGGCGCAGGCGAATTGGTACTCGACGACGACGGACGACCGCAACTCGTTTCGGCTCATTCGCTGCCGGGAGACCGGCGATGACCACCCAGTCCGACGCCGCAGTGGGGTTCGGTGGGCAGCAGCCCAAGGCTGTGCAGAAAGCACTGGGAATGCTCGAAGCCGTGGCGCATCTCGGACCGGGTGCCACAGCGAAAGAAATCGCCCACTTTGCCGATGTTGCGCCCACGACCGCCTACCGGATGCTCAATCTGCTTGTTGCCGAGGGTTTCCTGGTACGCGTACCCGACCTGTCCGGCTTCGCCCTCGGGCGGCGCACCGCCGAACTGTCCCGGGCCGCAGTGGAGGCGGACACCTCACCCACACTGCACGAGACGGTCGAGGAGTTGCGCTCGCACACCCGTTTCGGGTTGCATGTGGCCTCGTTCGCCGGTGGCAGGCTGCGGTTCGTCGATCAGGACCCCGACCACGAGATCGTCGGTATCGCGCTGCTGGCCAAGAACCTTCACTCGAACGCGCTCGGAAAGGTGATGCTCGCCCACAATCCCGGGATGAGCGTGGGTCTCGAACTCCGCAGACTGACCGAATACACCGTCTGCGACCCGGACGTTCTCGAATCGGAGCTGTCCAGGACCCGGCTCGTCGGTCACGCGTTCGAGAATCAGGAATGCCGCGTGGGACGATCGGCGCTGGCCGTGCCGATCCGCAACCACGATGCCGAGGTGGTCGGGGGGCTCTGCTTGCAGGGGTCACCGCTGCGCGTGTCCCCGGCGGAGTACGACCAGCTGACATTCCTTCACGACGGGTCGCGGTGCCTCACCGGAATGTTGTGAAGCTCTGCAGCATTCCGGAATAACGTTTCGGAGGCGGAGGCGCGAACTCGCCGCGCTTCCCTCCGGTGACGAGTCCCATGGTGACCAGCGACTGCACCGTCAGCGTTGCCGCGGTGACACCGTCGACGACGGGGACGCCGAGGTCGGCAGAGATTTGGGCGCACAGGTCGGCCATCCCCGCGCAGCCGAGTACCACGACGTCGGATCCGTCTGCGCACAACGCGTCGAGACAGGCTTCCGTGACGATCTTGCGAGCGTCCGGGTCGGTGTCGAGCGCCAGCACGGGGACTTCACACGCGTGTACACCCCGGCACGAGTCGCGCATCCCGTACCGGTCGGCGAGGTCCCGGGCCCGCCCGGTCGTGCGGCCCAGTGTCGTGACGACCGAGAAGCTCCGGCCCAGAAGGGTCGCGGTGTGCATGGCGGCCTCGGCGATCCCCACGACCGGTCCGGCCGCGATCTCCCGCGCCGCATCGAGACCGGGGTCGCCGAAGCAGGCGATCACGTAACCGTCGACACCGTCGCGCTCTCCCTTCTCGATCTCCGCCAGCAGACCAGGGACGGCTAGTGCTTCGTCGTAGTGGCTTTCGATCGACGGCGGTCCCATCTCCGGGCTGACCGCCTCGAGGCGTGTGCCCGGGCCTGCGACGGCCCGGGCACACGCCTCGATCTTGGCGGTCATCGCCCACGTGGTGTTCGGGTTGACGACCTTGAGGAACATGCGATCAGACGGCTTCCTGCGCGGGGGCGGTCTCGGGGATGCGGACTGCCCACCGGGTGCGGGTCGCGAGCAGGTGGTAGACGACGAAGCCGAGCCCGCACCCGATGAACCAGCTGTACTGCGCAGCGGCGCTCATGCCGGGGGCGTTGTTGAACAGCACCGGGGTCATCGCGACAGCCGCACCGACGACGGTGGCAACGACTGCAGCGGGGTTGTAGCCCTTGCTGTACCAGTAGGCCCCCTTCTCGGACATCGTGAACAGATCGTCGACGATCACCTTCTGCTTGCGGACCAGGTAGTAGTCGGCGATGAGAATGCCGAACAACGGGCCGATGAACGCACCGAGGGTTTCCAGGGTGTAGTGGATGACCTCCGGGTTGTTGTACAGATTCCACGGGGTGATGAGGATCGAACCGACCGCGGCGATCATGCCGCCCGCCCGCCAGCTGATCTTCTGCGGGCTGACATTCGAGAAGTCGAACGCCGGCGAGATGAAGTTCGCGACGATGTTGATGCCGATCGTGGCGATCGCGAAGGTGAGTGCTCCGAGGACGATAGCGAAGGTGGAGTCGATACGGGCGACGGTTTCGACCGGGTCGGTGATCAGTTCGCCGTAGACCGGGAGCGTCAGCGACGCGGTGATCACCACGAGCAGCGAGAAGACCAGGAAGTTGAGGGGGAGGCCGAGGAAGTTGCCCTTCTTGACGGCGCCGAACGACTTGCCGTACCGGGAGAAGTCTCCGAAGTTCAGCATGGGGCCGGAGAAGTACGAGACCACCAGGGCGATTGCGCCGAGCATGACCGGCACCGACGACCAGCCGGTGTGCGTGACATCGCCCAGCGTCAGGTCGATCGCACTCCAGCCGGCCTTCGAGATCAGGTATCCGCACAGCAGGAACATCACGACGTACACGGCGGGCCCACAGAAGTCGATGAAGCGCCGGATGGACTCCATGCCGCGCCAGAACACGCATGCCTGCAGCACCCACAGGGTGAGGAAGCTGACCCAGCCGAGAGCGGACAGCCCGGCGAACCCGTAGTCGGCGACCACGGCGTACGGGGCGAGCGAGGGAAACAGCTTGATGAGCACCACGTCGAGTGCGGCCGAGGCGAGAAAAGTCTGAATCCCGTACCACGCCACCGCGATCAGTCCGCGGATGATGGCGGGGATGTTCGCACCCAGCACGCCGAAGACACTGCGGCAGATCACCGGATAGGGAACACCGGTGGCCTGGCTCGGTTTGGCCACGAGGTTGCAGAAGAAGTAGACGATGGTGATGCCCGCCAGGAGGGCGACGAGGACCTGCCAGCTCGCCAGGCCCAATGCGAACAAGCTCCCGGCCGTGACGTAGCCGCCGACGCTGTGTACGTCGGACATCCAGAACGCGAAGATGTTGTACGAGCCCCAGCGCTGGTTCTTCAGCGGTGCCAGGTCGTCGTTGGTGAGCCGCGGATCGTAATCGGCGGCGGACGGACCCGGAACGGGGGCGTCGTCGCGTGGTATCAGCACTTCGGTCATGGGTGCTCCTGGGCGGTGGGGAAACTCGATGCGCCGAACGCTAATTGCGCGAGGTTGCCGCAGGATTACCCGAACTGTATATCTTCCGCGGGCAGCAGCCCGGCACCTGCCGCAAGCGTCGCGATGGCTGCGTCGAGGCGCCGGTTGTGATGCTCGTAGGCCGCGAGCAGTTGCTCGGTGTCACGCGCGAGGAACGCGTCGAGCATGGCCTGGTGTTCGTGGTGCAGGTCGGCACGTTCCGCGTCGCTCACGTGCACCATCGGCTGGACCGGTTCGGTGATGTTCCAGGCATATTCGAGCATGTGCAGAAGCCGGTGCATCCGGGACGGGCGAGCGAGCGTCATGTGGAACACGCGGCTCTCGCGGTGATAGGTGTGCGAGTCGTGCTCGTGCACTGCGCGTTCGAGTATTTTGTGTGATTGCTCGGCGAGCCGGTAGTCCTCCGGGGTGGCGTTGTGCACAGCCGCCGCGAGCGAGGCCGATTCGAGTGTTTCCCGGACGAGATACAACTCGCGCAGTTCCTCGGCCGTCAACTGGGCGACGGTGTACCCGTGATTCTGGCGATGGGTGACGAGTCCTTCACCGATGAGGGTCTTGAGTGCCTCGCGGACGGGGATGCGGCTGACTCCGAACATCTCCGCGACCTCACCCACCGGTATAGGTGTGCCCGGTGGTGCTGCGCCCGAGAGAAACACGCGCCGCAACTCCTCGAGGATCGCGTCCTGGGGCCGTCCGGGTACGTCCACTCGGAGCCGGTCGACAAGCACCGATCTGCGACGTGGCGCCACGGCGGTGGCTCCTTCCTGTCCGGCGAACACGGGCGACGACGACGCGACGGTAAGCCCCTGATGTGTCCGCTGCGTCTCGCTCGTGTGACAGCGACGAGTCGCCGGGCCCTCGGTCGACGCCGAGAACACCAACCGGCATCGGCGGGTGCGCTAGGGGGCCGCTGCCCGCGTGGTCGTCGGGAGCGTGGCGCGCGTCGTGGGCTGGGGCGTGGTCGCGGGGCGCTCGTCCCGCTCCTTGTCCTCCGAGCGACTGTCGTCCTGGGGCTTCGTCCGCCGCGGGTACCGCGTGATGTCGCGGGTTGTGGACGTGACCGACACCTGCTGAGAGGTGGGTGGAGAGGTGCGGGCAGAGGTGGTGACCACGTTTTCCTCGACCGGAATCACCGTGCCGGCGCCGGCGTCGGCACCGGGGTAGACGGTGGTCTCGACGATGGGTTCGGCTGTGGTGCTAGAGATCGGGGGTTCCGTCGTCGGCGTCTCGGATCTGCTTACGGGAGAGGCCGTGACGACGGGTGTCTGGGACGGGGGAAGATCCACCGAACGGGACGTCGGAGAGGGTGGTGCCGACAATTCCTCGGGTTCCGAACCTGGCAGGACGACCACGGCGACTACGGCGAGGACCAGCACCGCTGCCACCGCGGCGATCGCTGCCGTTTTCCGGCGCCCACGGCGGGCGACGGGGAATCCGTTCCGGTTCAACGGTTCGATACGGCGTCCCATGTCGGCGAGTTCCGTGTCGAGGGGCGTTGCCGTGAGCACACGGTCGCGCAGGCGGCGAGGGAGCGGGACGGGCGGCACGGCCGCGAACAATCCGGTCGCATTCGGAACGGCCGGTACCGCCAGGTCGACCGCTTGCTGAGCGCGAGCGAACGGGCGGCCGTCTCCGGCGGCGGATCCGAGGATCGCGTCGATCTCCTGGTTGGTGAAATGATGGCGCACCGCCAGTTCGAGGACCTCGCGTTCGATCGCGCCGAGGCTGCCCACCGCGTCGCGGACCGCGTACAACTGGGGACGGAGCGGTGGCGCCGCGGGATCGGTGGCGGGAACGAAGCCGACCGTGCCGGCAGCACGCCCGGGCTGCGCACACTCGGAGCGGACGATCGCGTAGAGCCACGCCCGCAACAAGCCGGTGTCGCGGAGAGCGTCGATTCGGCGCACCGCGATCCAGATCGAGTCGTGCACGACATCGGAGGCAGTCGATGCGTCGACGAACCCGCAGGCGTACGCGAACAATCCGGGCGCGTACAAGTCGTACAGCCGTGCTGTCGCCGCGGGATCTCCCTGCCGCAGTGCCTCGCCGACCTCGCGGTCGGCAGACCCGTTCCGGTACGCCATCGATGCAACCCCTCCCCTTCGTCCGCGCCCCCGTGTGCCCCTGCGGGACTCGCGCCCGGGTGCACTCTACGAGGCGCGGGGCAGACAGGGAATGCCTCGGTCCGGCGAGAGTCCGGCGAGCCCTGTTGCCGGTTCCGATGCGTACGTAGTGTGCGGGGTATGGCGGCATGGACAGCGAACGACATTCCCGATCAGAGCAACCGCACGGTCGTGGTGACCGGTGCGAACAGCGGCCTCGGCGCCGAGACGGCGCGGGCGCTCGCGCGTGCCGGCGCCCAGGTGGTGCTGGCGTGCCGCGACGTCGCGAAGGGAGAGGAGGTGGCCGCGCACATCGGTCCGAACGCGCAGGTGCGCAAAGTGGACCTCGCCGACCTGTCGTCGGTGCGTGCGTTCGCCGCGGACCTCGCCGCGACCCACCCGACCATCGATGTGCTCGTCAACAATGCGGGCGTCATGGCGGTGCCGCAGCGGCGGACCGCCGACGGCTTCGAGATGCAGATCGGCACCAACCACCTCGGCCACTTCGCGCTCACCATGCTCCTTCTCGGGCGCATCACCGATCGCGTCGTCACCGTGAGCAGCACCATGCACCGGATCGGCAAGATCGATCTGGACGATCTGAACTGGGAGCGGCGCCGCTACGAGCGGTGGCCCGCGTACGGCCAGTCGAAGCTGGCGAATCTCCTGTTCGCCTACGAGTTGCAGCGACGGCTCACCGCGCACGGATCGCCGGTGAAATCCTTTGCGGTACACCCGGGTTACTCGTCGACGAACCTGCAGTACCGGAGCGAGTCGCGGTACGGGAAGCTCGTCGAGTGGGTGACTCCGGTCATCGGCCAGTCGGCCGCGATGGGAGCACTCCCGTCCCTCTACGCCGCGACCGCCGTGGATGCGGAACCCGGCGGTTTCTACGGGCCCGGCGGCCTGTTCGAGATGCGAGGACACCCCGGGAAGGTGCAGTCCAACGCGCGGTCGCACGACCAGGGCGTCGCCGCGAGCCTGTGGTCGCTGTCCGAGCAGTTGTGCGACGTGCGGTCGCCGCTCACGTCAACGTGAACGACACGGGAGGCAGGGCGTCGCGGCGGCACAGACCGGTCTGGTCGACGAGGTCCAGGGTGCGCAGGTAGCGACGTACGAGATCGCCCGCGGAGAGCCCCGATTCCGACGCGACGCGCAGCGCTGCGGCAAGGCCGTCGCCGCGGGCCCAGCTGTGGACGGCCCCGACGGCCACCGGGTCCGGGTCGGGGCTCACCGTCAAACCGTGGCGCTGTTCCGCTGCGGCCAGTTCGCCCCAGAGGCGCATGGTGACGCGCAGGGCCTCGTCCACCGCCGGGGTGGTCCGTCCGGACGCCGCGGCGGTGCGGTGCCGCGTCTCGCCGAGCACAGTCGAGACCACTGCCGCGAGCTCGCAGGGTTCGAGCCCGTCCCATGCTCCGGTCCGCACGCATTCGGCCACCAGAAGGTCGCTCGTGCAATAGATCCGGCCGAGCCGTCGCCCGTCGTCGGTGACGTACGCCGACTCACCGGCCGGGTCGAGGATCACGTAGCCGCGTTCCTCGAGCACGGCGAGGGTGCGATCGAACGTGGTGCGCAGACGTCCGGTGACGGCCTCGATCCGCACGCGCATTCGTTCCGTGTCGGTGACCAGGGTGCCGAGCCGGCCCGCGACGGCCAGGAGGTGCGCCCGGTCGGGCCGCCGGTGGCCCGGGTGTGAACGCACCGCGCGGGCGAGCGCGGTGACGGTGTCCGCGGATGCCGTGGTGCGCGCGAACGCGAGACGCTCGTACAGACTCCGGTATTCGGTGAAACCTGCTGCATCGGCGAGTTCGGCTTCGAGGTCGGCGATCAGCGCGATATTCGTCCGTACCGCGTCGGACAGCGCGCGCACCGATCGCTCCGCCTGGAATTGGGCGAACGAACGGTCCAGAAGTGTGCGTGCGCCGTCGAGGCCGACGCGGTCGATCAGATTGACGCAGGTGTTGTAGCCCACGCGCAGCGAGCTGTGCAGGGGATAGGCGCGCGTCGAGGCGAGTCCGGCAACGGTGGCGGGGAGGGTGTCGGGCTGCCAGAGCACCACGGCGTGCCCCTCCTCGTCGATCCCGCGCCGACCGGCGCGGCCCGTGAGCTGGGTGTATTCCCCGGGCGTCAGGCGCACAGGTCCGGCTGCCGTCGGTTTGACGAGACGTTCGAGTACGACGGTGCGGGCCGGCATGTTGACCCCCACCGCGAGGGTTTCGGTCGCGAACACCACGCGGACGAGCCCGCGCGTGAACAGGTCCTCGACCGCGTGCCGGAATGCCGGAACGAGGCCGGCGTGGTGTGCGGCGAATCCACGCTCGAGCCCCTCGATCCAGTCGGAGTAGCCGACCGCGTCGAGGTCGGCCGGGGGCAGAGAAGCCGTGTGCCGGTCGGCTATCGCGCGGATCTGCGGGACCTCCGCGGCCTCGGTGAGACGCAGGGAAGAGTCGAGGCATTCGGTGACGGCGGCGTCGCATCCCGACCGGCTGAAGCGGAACCAGATGGCGGGCAGGAGTTGTTCGGCCTCGAGCCGCGCCACGATCTCCGGGCGATCACCGCCCGCGGGAAGGGGTGCCGAGGTCCGGCGCTTACGGCGTTTCCTCGCTCCGGGGGATGGAGCGGCGTCGGCGAGTTGCCGATGTGCGATGTAACGGTCGAGGGTGTCGTCGATGGTCCCGGTGCCGGGGGAGAAGAGGGCGAACAACCGCCCCCCGGCGAGCATGTGCTGGGTGAGCGGGACCGGGCGGACCTCGTCGACGATCACGGTGGTCTCGCCGCGCACCCGGCGGATCCATGCCCCGAATTCTTCGGCGTTGCTCACCGTGGCCGACAGGCTGGCCAGCCGCACCGAGCGGGGAAGGTAGAGGATCGTCTCTTCCCAGACCGCGCCTCGTTCCCGGTCGGCCAGATAATGCACCTCGTCCATCACGACGTGGGTGAGGCCGTCGAGGAGGGGGGAGCGGGAATGCAGCATGCTGCGCAGGACTTCCGTCGTCATGACGACGACGGGGGCGTGCGGGTGAAGGGTGATGTCCCCGGTGAGCAGGCCCACCTCGCCCTCACCGAATCGCTCGACGAGGTCGTTGTACTTCTGGTTGCTCAGCGCCTTGATGGGCGTGGTGTAGAAGCAGGTGCCGCGAGGAGTGGAGTCCCGGGACGTGGGTGAGCTCTGACGAGACTCGAGCGCGAGGTAGGCCGCGAACTCACCGACCACCGTCTTCCCGGCTCCGGTCGGGGCGCAGACCAGCACGTCTCGGTTCTCTTCCAGCGCACGGCAGGCGTCGATCTGGAAGTCGTCGAGCGTGAATCCCACCTCGGCCGCGAACTTCGCGAGCCGCGACCCGTCCTGCATACCCACGTGTCCACGCTACGCGGACGCGGCGTGGATACGTGGTGAGGCCGGGTGGCCCGGGTAATCGGTCAGTCTTCGGAGATCTCGAGGGTGACCTCGATGTTGCCGCGGGTCGCGTTGGAGTACGGGCACACCTGATGAGCCTTCTCGGTGAGCTCGCGGGCCTGTTCGGCGGACAGCTTCGGCAAGGTGACCTCGAGGGTGACGGCGAGGCCGAATCCGCCACCGTCGGTCGGGCCGATACCGACGCGGGCGCCCACGGCGGAGTCACTGATGTCGGCCTTCTCCTGACGGGCGATCATCTGCAGTGCCGAGTGGAAGCACGCCGCATAGCCCGCGGCGAACAGCTGTTCGGGGTTGGTGCCTTCGCCGTTGCCGCCCATCTCGGTGGGCATGGCGAGGTCGACGTCGAGCTTGCCGTCGCTGGTGCGAGCGTGGCCGTTGCGTCCGGCTCCGGTGGCGAGGGCTTCTGCGGTGTAGAGGATCTTCATGGCGGTCCTACCTTTCCTCGGGGGTGTCGCCGGCTGCGTGCTGCAGCGCGGCGGTCAGGCGGTGGAGCGTGTCGCGGAGTTCGGCGAGTTCCTCGAGTTCCAGACGGCCTGCGCGCGCCACGCAGCCGGGGATGCCCTCGGCTTCTTTCCGGAGCGCGTTGCCGGCGTCGGTGAGGCGTACGACGACACGTCGCTCGTCGTCGCGTTGCCGTGTCCGTTCGACGAGCCCGGCCGACTCGAGTCGCTTCAGAAGAGGCGACAGTGTGCCGGTGTCGAGGTCGAGGGCGTCGCACAGGTCCTGCACTCCGCGCGCGTCGCGTTCCCACAGTGCGAGCAGTACCAGGTACTGCGGGTAGGTGACGCCGAGTCGGTCCAGGAGCGGCCGGTAGACCGCCGTGGTGGCGCGCGACGCGCGGTAGAGCGCGAAGCACACCTGCTGATCGAGAGCGAAAGGATCCGACACGTGAAATAAAGTAGCGCACCGTTGTGTTGTGCACAATACAAAGTCTTCTCGTTCGCCGTGACGTAGCTCACCTTCATTTGCCCTAGGGCTTCGGAATTGATGAAGTGTTCGGCACGTTAGTTGAGTGAGTAAGGCTCAAGTCAAGAGAAAGGCTTCGGAATGACGGCATTCTTCGGGCCTGGCGGACCCGGCCGAATCGACCTCTCCCGCTTCATGAGCCGCGGTACGCAGGAACTGATGGCGGTCGCGGCTCGCTTCGCCGCAGAACGCGGCGACGCCGACCTCGATGCGCTGCACCTCCTCCGCGCCATGGCGGAAACCGATCCGGCCCGCACCGTCATGGCCCGCTCCGGAGCCGATCCGGCCGCGGTCGTCGCGGCTGTCGACCAGCGGTTGCCGCAGAGCAACCCGGACTCCGGCGTGTCGGCTCCCGCACTCAGTGGGGCGGTCAAGACCGCGTTGCTGGAGGCACATCAGCTCTCGCGCGCGCTCGGCTCGACCTACATCGACCCCGAGCACGTGTTCTTCGCGCTCGCCGCGGACCAGACCCGCGCCCCGGGACGGTTGCTCGCCTCCCTCGGTGTCACCCCGCAGTCCCTGCAGACGGCGCTCCAGCCGGTGCCGCCGGCCGAAGCGGGTGGCGACTCCGCGACCCCGACGCTCGACCAATTCGGTGTCGACCTCACCGAGCGCGCTCGGAGCGGTGGCATCGACCCCGTCGTCGGCCGCGCCGACGAGATCGAGCAGACGCTCGAGATCCTGTCCCGCCGCACCAAGAACAACCCGGTTCTCCTGGGCGAGGCAGGTGTCGGCAAGACCGCGATCGTCGAAGGGCTCGCCCAGCGCATCGTGGACGGCGAGGTACCGGAAAACCTGCGCGACAAGCGAATCGTCCAACTCGACCTGACCGGCATGGTGGCGGGCACCCGCTACCGCGGCGACTTCGAGGAACGCCTCACCAAGGTGCTCGACGAGATCACCGCACAGTCGGGCGCACTGATCGTCTTCATCGACGAACTCCACACCGTCGTCGGCGCCGGTGGCGGCAACGACGGGGCGATGGACGCGGGGAACATCCTCAAGCCCAAGCTCGCCCGCGGCGAACTGCACATCGTCGGTGCCACGACACTCGACGAATACCGCAAGCACATCGAGAAGGACCCGGCGCTCGAACGGCGCTTCGGTCCGGTGATGGTCGGTGAGCCGAGCCGTGAGGACACGGTCGCCATCCTCCACGGACTGCGTGACCGGTACGCCGAATTCCACGGTGTCCGCTACACGGACGAGGCCCTCGACGCCGCGGTCGACCTGTCGGTGCGATACCTGCCCGACCGGCACCTGCCGGACAAGGCGATCGACCTCGTCGACCAGGCCGGTGCGCGGTTGCGGCTGCACACCCCGCGCGTCGACGGTGCACAGCTGCGGGACCGGCTCGTCGAACTCGAAGCCGAGAAGGACCGCGCGGTGCAGGCGGAGGACTACGAGGAAGCCTCGCGCGTCCGCGACGAGATCGTCCGGATCCAGCAGCGCATCGACTCTGGCGCGCCGGCTGATGCGGACGTCCCGGTGGTCGGCACCGAACTGATCGCCGAGGTCGTCTCGCGCGCGACGGGAATCCCCGTCACGCAGATGACCAAGGTGGAGAAGGACCGTCTCCGCACACTGGAGGACGAGCTGCACAAGCGCGTCATCGGCCAGGACGAGGCGGTGCGCGCGGTGGCACGTTCCGTCCGCCGGAGCCGCTCGGGCATGAGCGACCCGCACCGTCCGGTGGGCAGCTTCCTGTTCCTCGGCCCGACCGGCGTGGGCAAGACCGAGCTGGCGAAGGCGCTGGCCGAGGTCCTGTTCGGCGACGAGCGCAAGATGCTGCGCGTCGACATGAGCGAGTTCGGCGAACGACACACCGTGAGCCGTCTCGTGGGCGCCCCGCCCGGGTACGTCGGCTACGGCGAGGCCGGTCAGCTGACCGAGCAGGTCCGTCGCAACCCGTACTCGGTCGTGCTGCTCGACGAGATCGAGAAGGCGCACCCGGATGTGTTCAACACCCTGCTGCAGGTGCTCGACGACGGCCGTCTCACCGACGGTGAAGGCCGCACGGTGGACTTCACGAACACCGTCGTCATCATGACCAGCAACCTGGGATCGGACATCATCTCCAGCCGTGGTGGGGCCATCGGGTTCATCACCGGCGACGCGGAGGCGGAAGAGAAGCCGCTGCGCGACCGGGTGATGGGACGGCTACGCGAATCGATGCGGCCGGAGTTCCTCAACCGCATCGACGAGATCGTCGTCTTCCGCAGGCTCGACGACGCACAGTTGCACCGGATCGCCGATCTCCTGCTCGACGAGAGCCGGAAGCGGCTCCAGGCCAAGGGCATCGAGATCGACTTCAGCCCCGAGGCCGTGGAGTGGATCGCCCGTCACGGGCACCAGCCCGAGTTCGGTGCCCGCCCGTTGCGGAGGTCCATCGCACGGGTTGTCGACGACCGCATCGCGGATCTGCTGCTCGACGACACGCTGGTCGAGGGCGGACGCGTCGAAGTCGACGTCGCCGGCGACGAACTGGAGTTGCAGGTGGTCTGAGATTCCGGAAAAGGGCGGGTGTGTGCACTGCACACACCCGCCCTTTCGTACGTCGGTCGTCAGGCTTTGCACAACCTCCGGATCGCATTGAGGGGCAGACGGAGCCACGACGGGCGGTGCCGCGCTTCGTACACCACTTCGTAGACGGCCTTGTCGATTTCGTACGCACGGAGCAACGGCCCGATGTCGCGCGGATCGGATCCGGATGCTGCGGCGTACCCGTCGCAGAACGCGGCGGAGTTGCGTTCTGCCCATTCCCGCGCCCGGAACTCACGCTGCGCCGTGGCGCCGTCGGGATCACGCTCTCGCACCGAATGGTGGGCGGCGTAATCGAAGGAACGCAACATCCCCGCGACGTCGCGGAGCGGGGTGTCGGGATGCCGGCGTTCGACAAGGGACTTGGCGGGTTCACCCTCGAAGTCGATGAGCAGCCACCGTTCCGGTGTGCGCAGCACCTGCCCGAGATGGAGGTCGCCGTGGATGCGCTGCACCGTGACGGGACCGAGCGCGGCGGCTTCGTCGAACCTCGCCTGTATCGCGGGCACGAACTCCACCAGTTCCTCGACCTCGGCGGCGGCGGCCTCGAGCCTGCGGCTCATCGCGGCCGCAAGTCCGGACGCGGGACGCTGGGATTCCCCGAGCGCGGCGGCGAGATCCGAATGGACCTCGGCGACCGCCGTCCCCATCCGGTAGGACTCACCGGCGAAATCCGTACCGACCTCGTCGGCCCGGAGATCCCCTTCGATGAGGAGATCGCGGATACTTCCGAGCGCCATCGCCCACCCGTCCGCGGAATTGGCGGCGAAATCCTGGGCCATCGCGAGCGTCGTGCGGACACCTTCGACATCGGCGTCGATCCACGCACGGATCGGTGCCACGGAGCGGCAGCCCACTTCGGTCAACGCGAGGTGCAACTCCACGTCGGGGTTGATGCCCAACGTGAGACGACGGAACATCTTGAGCAGGAGGCGTTCGCCGAGTACGACGGACGTGTTCGACTGCTCCGCGCCGAGCGGGCGCCCGCGCATGCCCGCCTCGAACTCCGCGCCCGGGAGGGTATGGAGATCGACGGGCCCCTTCGGGCGGCCACTGCTCAGGCTCTGCGCGTACAGGCCGATGATGTCCTGGTCGTGCAGACCGTCGTAGACGAACACACTGTGCCCCGCGTCATCCGGTGTCGCCAACGTCCACGGAGCCAGATCGTCCGGCAGGTGCGATCGGTACCCCAACGGCACCTGGTAGATCTGCTCGGCAGTGTCCTCGAAGTCGACGGCCACCAGGACGTGGTCGGCGCCGAACCCGGGTTCGTCGGCGAGTGTCTGCCGCAACACGATCCGCACGCCGGTGATGGTGTGGCCCTTCGCGGCGAACCAGCGCTGACGTGGGAGCCAGTGTGCCAGGCCCGCTTCGAGGTCGGCGTCCGGATAGCGGCTGTCGTTCTGTTCGGTCATGGCTGCACCGCCGCTTCCGCTTCGCTGCTGACGGGATGTGATCCTGCGCCTTCTGTCGTGGGATCCGGTTGCAGAGCGAACCAGAAGAACCCGTGACCGGGGAGCGTGAGCATGTAGCCCTCCTCGGTGATCGATGGGAACGGCACCGACCCGGTGAGCTCCACCGGGATCCACCCGACGAACCTCGACAGATCCAGCACCACGGCCTGCGGATAGCGGGAAAGGTTGTTCACGCACAGGATGACGTCGCTGTAGTTGCGATCCGGGGTCGTTTCCATCTCCCGGAGATACGACAGGACCGCGGGGTTGGCGCTGCCGAGTTCGGTGAACGCCGCCTTGCCGAACGCGGGGTGCTGCTTGCGGACCTGAATCATCCTGCGAGTCCAGTGCAACAGCGAGTTCGTCGAGTTCAGCTGGGACTCGACATTGATCGCGTTGTACCCGTACGTGGGATCCATGATGGTCGGAAGATACAGCCGCGCCGGATCGGCGCGGGAGAAACCGGCATTGCGGTCGGGAGTCCACTGCATCGGGGTACGCACCGCGTCGCGGTCACCGAGCCAGATGTTGTCGCCCATGCCGATCTCGTCGCCGTAGTACAGCACCGGGGACCCGGGCAGGCTCAGCAGCAACGCCGTGAACAACTCCAACTGGTTGCGGTCGTTCTCGAGCAGAGGGGCCAGGCGCCTGCGGATCCCGATGTTCGCCCGCATCCGCGGGTCGGTGACGTACTCGGAGTACATGTAGTCACGCTCTTCGTCCGTCACCATCTCGAGCGTGAGTTCGTCGTGGTTGCGCAGGAAGATGCCCCACTGCGCGGTGCGGGGAATCGACGGGGTCTGCGCGAGGATCTCCGAGATCGGGAATCGGTTCTGGCGACGGACCGCCATGAAGATCCGGGGCATGAGCGGGAAGTGGAACGCCATGTGGCACTCGTCGCCGATCTCCGGCTCACCGAAGTACTCGACCACGTCCGACGGCCACTGGTTCGCTTCCGCGAGCATGACCCGGCCCGGGTATTCGGCGTCCATCACCGCCCGGCACTTCTTGAGGAACGCGTGGGTCTCGGGCAGGTTTTCGCAACTGGTGCCCTCGCGCTCGAACAGGTAGGGCACCGCGTCGAGCCGGAATCCGTCGATGCCCAGGTCCAGCCAGAAGCGGAGGACGTCGAGCATGGCGTCCTGGACCTCGGGGTTGTCGTAGTTCAGATCGGGCTGATGCGAGAAGAACCGGTGCCAGTAGTACTGCTTGCGCACCGGATCCCACGTCCAGTTCGAGGTCTCCGTGTCCACAAAGATGATGCGGGCATCCTTGTAGGCCTCGTCGCTGTCGGACCACACGTAGAAATCCCCGTAGGGACCGTCGGGTTCGGCACGCGACTCCTGGAACCACGCGTGGGTATCGGAGGTGTGGTTCATGACCAGGTCCGTCACCACGCGGATACCGCGCTTGTGCGCTTCGTCGAGGAACGTCACGAAGTCGTCGACCGTCCCGAATTCCGGTAACACCGCGCGGAAATCGCGGATGTCGTAGCCGCCGTCCCGCAGCGGGGAATCGTAGAACGGGGGCAGCCAGATGCAATCGGCCCCGAGCCACGCGATGTAGTCGAGTTTCTCGGTCAGCCCCCGCAGGTCACCGGTCCCGTCGTGGTTCGAGTCGTTGAACGCGCGCACGAGAACCTCGTAGAACACCGCGGTCTTGAACCAGTCGGGATCGATCGGAAGGTTGCGTGCATGCGCGAAATCCTCGGACCGTGTCTCGACGATGTGCCCGTCGGGGGTGTGCTCGGGTTCCACAGCTCGGGCGGTCGGATCGGCTGGGCTTTCTGCTGGCATGAAACCTCCGGGCTCGTCATCGTGCAGGGCGGAACCTCAGGGTTCCCCGGCGTCGGCCGGTCCACACCCGGCCCGGCTGAAAGCGAGGTGAGGGCATGCGTGCGCGGATACATTGACGCCCATGACTGCGAATCGGCCGGAGGGCCGGGTGGCCGAACTGTGCACCCGGATGCGTTCCTTCATCGACGAGGAGGTTATCCCGCTCGAGCCGACATTGATGCGGCAGGACGACGACGGCGCCGCGGCGCTGGACGGGCTGAAGAGCCGCGCGAAGGACCTCGGATTGTGGGCGCTCGGGCACCCGGAGGAGATCGGCGGCGGGGGAGTTCCGTTCCTGGACTTCGTCTATCTCAACGAGATCATCGGCCGGTCGGAGTTCGGTCAGCTCGCGGTGGGGTCGGTGTCGATGCAGGACGCGCTGATGCTGCATCGGCACGGCACCGAGGAGCAGCGTCGTCGCTGGGTTCCCGGTCTCGTCTCCGGCGAGATCCTGCCGTCGGTCGGCATGACAGAGCCCGACGTGGCCGGCTCCGACCCGGTGCTCGTGCAGACGACCGCCCGTCTGGACGGAGCGGAGTGGGTCGTCAACGGCCGTAAGTGGTTCACCACCGGCGCCCGGCAGGCCGGCTACTGCACGGTGTTCGCGCGCACCGAACCCGACTCGACGCCGCTTCACCGCAGTATCAGCGCTGTCATCGTTCCGACGGATACGCCGGGCTTCGAGATCGTCCGGTCGATCCCCACGATGGGGTACGACCCGAGCGACCACTACGAGGTGCGCTACACCGACGTCAGGGTTCCTGCCGACAACGTGCTCGGGGGACGCGGCAACGGTTTCCTGGTCGCCCAGGACCGCCTCGGACCCGGCCGGATCTTCCACTGCATGCGCTGGCTCGGGCAGGCGCAACGGGCATTCGAACTGATGTGTGCGCGCGCCAACGCCCGGTTCGCGCACGGGTCGTTCCTCGCCGACAAGGGCGAGATCCAGCGGTACGTCGCCGAATCGGCCGCACAGATTCAGGCGGCGCGCCTCATGACGCTCGACGCGGCCCGGGTCATGGACGCCGGTGAGGACGCCCGGGTACAGATCGGTCTCATCAAGTTCTGGGGTGCGCGGATGCTGCACGACGTCGTCGACCGGGCGATCCAGGTACACGGGGCGCTGGGCCTGACCGCGGATACGCCCCTCGAGGCCATGTACCGGCGGGCACGGTATGCGCGCATCTACGACGGCCCCGACGAGGTGCATCGCATGTCGACCGCCCGCCGGATGCTGCGCGACCCGGAGCGAGTGCCGTGGCGGTAGGGACCGTCTCGTTCGCGCCGCCGAATGACGATCCGTTGCTCGGCACCGGGGAGCGGAACGGCGTCGCATACGGCCGCCTCGCGGAGGTGTCTGCTTGCCCGGGAACAGGTTCGGCGAAGATGCACCCGGACCCGAAGTTCCTGCCGGGGAGCGTCGGGGCGAGTCGGTGTGCCGCGTCACAGAACCGGTTCGGCGAGTTCTGGTAGAGTCCGTCGCTATGCAGCGCACCTATTTTTGGTTTAGCGGGCCGGCCCTGGGTGGGTCGGTCGGCGTGACCGCGCGCTGACTTCCTCACCCACGAGCCGGATACAGACCGGCTCGACGGGATCTCAGGGTTCTTCCGGGTCGGCTTCCTTCACCGAGAACAGGACGCAACCCGATGAGCTCCACCACTGGAATCTCCACCACCAATCTCGACGAGCAGCGCACCGTGCGGGTGAGTCCGCTCGCCGCGCCGTCGGAGATCCGCGCCGAATACGCCCCCGACGCCGTCGTGGCGGCGACCGTGCGATCCGGCCGCGCCGACACCGTCAATATCCTGAACGGCACCGACGACCGCCTCGTCGTGGTCGTCGGCCCGTGCTCGGTCCACGACCCCGCCGCAGCCATGGATTACGCTCGCCGGCTCGCCGCGAAGGCTGACGAATTGCGCGACGACCTGCACATCGTGATGCGTGTGTACTTCGAGAAGCCGCGCACCACGCTCGGCTGGAAGGGTCTGCTCAACGACCCGCACCTCGACGGCAGCTACGACATCAACACCGGCCTGCGAATCGGCCGGAAGTTGCTGCTCGACGTGTCGAGCCTGGGACTGCCCGTCGGCTGCGAGTTCCTCGATCCGATCCTCCCGCAGTACTACGCCGACCTGGTCACCTACGGCGCGATCGGTGCACGCACTGCCGCCAGCCAGGTGCATCGTCAGCTGTGCAGCGCCCTGTCGATGCCGGTCGGGATCAAGAACTCCACCGAAGGCGACGTGCAGGTCGCGGTCGACGGAACCCGCGCCGCAGGTGCGAGCCACGTGTTCCCCGGCACCGACCTCGACGGCCAGGCCGCGCTCATCCAGACCGTCGGCAACCCGGACTGCCACGTCATCCTCCGCGGCGGCAGCGCCGGCCCGAACTACGATGCCGAGACCGTCGCCGACACGATGGCGCGCCTGCGCAAGGGTGGGTTGCCGGAACGGGTGGTCATCGACGCGAGCCACGGCAACAGCAGCAAGAACCACGAGAAGCAGGTCGACGTCGTGACCGACATCGCCGAGCGTCTCGAAGCCGGAGAACAAGGCATTGTCGGTGTGATGCTGGAGAGCTTCATCGAAGCCGGCCGGCAGGACTTGACGCTCGGCTCGTCCGACGAGCTCGAGTACGGTAAGTCCATCACCGATGCGTGCATCGACTGGGCGACCACCGTCGTTCAGCTCGACCGCCTCGCCGAGGCTGTCCGGGCGCGTCGCGGCTGACCGCTCCTGGGGGTCGTGACCGAAGGGCGAAAGTCCTCCAGCGGATACCGCGATGTATCCGCTGGAGGATCTCGAAGGTGCCTCACCGTCTTCCATCCCGCCTGTAACAAACCGGTCGGCGTTTGCGAACTCCTGACGGAACGCACCTTCCGAACGGACCCGACGATGAATCCTCCTGCAGGCTGGCATCCAGATCCCTATGACCCGTCAATCGACCGTTTCTGGGATGGCAATCAGTGGACAGACCGAATCAGGCCGAGAGGTACTGAAACCCCTGCGCAAGGCCCCGGCCCCGCCGCTCAGGGGGGTGATCCGTCCCGAGGTGAAGGGAAGAAACACCGAAAGTGGCCGTGGATCGTTGCGGTTGTCCTCGTGGGACTCATAGCACTCGGGGCGATGTTCGGCGAGGACGAGACACGGAACCCGGACTCGGACCAAACGGGCACAACTGATTCGGTCACTCCTTCGGCGAGCGCGACCGCACCCCAAACCACCACGTCCCCTCCTGTTACGAGTACGGTTCCTGCTTCGCAAGCGCCTGGCACATCCGAACGTACGTCGGAATTCACGCCGACCCCTACCAGTGCTGCGCCCCTCGAGTTCTCTTGCAGCGACGCGGCCTGGAGGGAATCGATGGGTGCTGAGGGCGACAGATTGTGTGGAGCACCGTGGACGCCCCCGACGCGATCGCAGACCCCGGAGTACACGCCGTCGCCACCTGCCCCGGAGTACACGCCACCGCCACCTGCCCCGCCTGAGCAATCGGGATTGACCGTGCACCCCGGCTCTTTCTGCAGCACGCCGGGCGCGGTGGGGATCACCGTCAAGGGTGTCCCGATGGTGTGTGCTCCCGGATCCGACGGCAGGGACCGTTGGCAATCGGGCAACTGATCGTCCCGTCCATCGCGCGTCACTCGCAATCGCAGCGGTCAGCGGCGTCCTGAGAAGTGGTTTCTTGCACGATCGATCGGCCGGGCGTGGCCCGGTGTGCTGGGGAGCGACACACGCTATCCCGCTTTTCATTCCCAGTACCTGAGCGGATAATTCGGGCGAATAGGGAATGTCGTTCTGCGCACAAGGAGAGGTGAAACGACTTGCGGTAGCGTGCGAAGCATGGATGGGGAGACGTTGTCTATCGTCGTGCCGGCTCGAAATGAGGAGCGCTATCGGGCCGTGTCTGTCGGCCCTCCTTGCTCAGAAGGACGAGATCTTCGAAATCGTTGTGGTGGACAATAATTCCACCGACAACACGGTGCAGATCGTCGAGGCCATTGCGGCCTGTAATCCGATCGTCCGCCTCGTAACGGAGAAACGCCCCGGTGTGGCGTTCGCCCGCAACGCGGGTTTCGATGCCGCCGAGGGTTCGATCTTCGGGCGGATAGACGCGGACACGCGTGTGCGCCCGGGGTGGGCACGAACCGCACGGGAGTTCTTCGCCAGAGACGACGTGGCAGCCGTCGGCGCGGTCAGCGGTCTCAACAACTCGTACGACTCGCCCTACCGCGGGTTGAAGAAACGGTACTTCGAAAAGCAGGTCGCGAAGGGCTTGTCCGGCGGGGAACGGCGGGTCAACAACATCCACGGCGCCAACATGGTGATCAGGCGCTCCGCATGGGAGCACGTGCGAGACGCGGTCAGCATCCACTCCGGCATCCACGAGGACGTGGACCTTGCCTTGTGTCTGCGCGAGCACGACATCGAGATCGCCCAATTGACAGATCTGTTCGTCGACATCTCTCCCCGTCGGGCGCTGACCCCGCCGCGCGAGTTCGCCGAGTACAGCCGGTCCGTTGTGCGCACGTACGAGCTACACGGACGGTTGACACCGGAAGTCGTGAAAGTTGTGCGCTGGCAGTGGCTTTTCCACCTCTTCGCCTACGCCGGATATCGTCCTTACGACCCGGACCGAGGCAGGTTCACGCTCGGACGGTTGCTCTCCGCCGGTGCCGGTCGCGCCATGCCCGTGGGGGACGGAGGGGCAACGCCGGAGACGAGCCTGCCCGCCGGAAGCGACGCACCGGGAACCGACGCACGTGGAGACGGACAGGGACGCGCCGACTTCCCCGACAGTCCCGGACGGTCTGCCGATCAGGACAGCGGTGTGAAGTCCCGGCTCCCCAGATAGGGCGGGCGCGGGTTCTTCGCTGCGAACGGCTCTACCAGGGTGTTCTCCACGCTGTTGAACACCACGAAGAGATTCGAGCGCGGAAACGGGGTGATGTTCCCGTTGGAGCCGTGCATGCAGTTGGAATCGAATACCGTTGCGGAACCTGCGGATCCCGTGAAGGTGGCGATGCCGTACTCGGCGGCCATCCGGGTGAGGCTGTCTTCGTCGGGAGACCCGGTCTGCGGCGCGTGGGTGACGAGCGACTCGCGGTAGTAGTCCTCCGGAGTCTCTCCCGCACACGAGACGTAGGTGCGGTGCGAACCCGGCATGATCATCAAACCGCCGTTGTAGCCGTAGTTCTCGGTCAAGGCGAGCGAGATGCTGAGCGCCCGTGGCTTGGGCATTCCGTCCTCGGCGTGCCAGGTCTCGAAATCCGAGTGCCAGTAGAACGGCCCGCCGCGGAAGCCTGGTTTGACGTTGAGTCGCGATTGGTGGATGTACACGTCGGAGCCGAGCAATTGCCGTGCAATCCCGGCTATTTCGGGACGGCGGACAATAGAGGCCACGAGATCGCTGAGCAGATGGACGTCGAAGATGGAACGGACGTCGCCGCTACCCTGCTCGCGGATCACACGCGCGTCGTCACCCAGTTCACCGCCGAGCCGTGATGTTTCTTCCAGGAGGTTTCCCACGTCGTTCGCGGGAAGAAGCGCTTCTGCAGTATGGAATCCTCGGCGGTCGTATTCGGTGACCGCCTCGGCGGGCAACGGCCCCTCGGCCGCACTTCCCCACACGACCGGATCCGGCCTCGCGAACGATTCGCACTTCGCTCGGCTCCGGGTCGGATACTCATCCTGTACCGCAGCGCGCATAACGGTGTTTCACCCTCTCCCAGGTCGACAGAGCTTCGCCTTCCAGACTTACCCACTCACCGCCACGTTATGCAACCCGGGTGGATTCCGTGCCGGTTCCGGGCACCGGGTTCCCGGGTGCGTCGTCGTGTCCCGGTAGGAGCGGGATTGCGAACCCCGGTTACCGCGGTGAGCGGTAACTGCTCGGGGTGTTGCCCGTCCACCGCTTGAACGCGCGCCTGAAGGCACTCGGCTCGGAGAACCCGAGTCGGGCCGAGAGGTCGTCGACCGACTCGCCGCGCCGCAGCCCGGCGATGGCGAGATCGCGGAGTACTTCCTCGCGCAATTGGCCGAGTGACGTGCCCTCCTGGCGCAGTAGCCGGCGGAGGTGAGGGGTGCTCACGGTGAGCATTCCCGCAATGTCCTCGGCGGTGGCAGTGCGTCCGTTGATTCCCGACTCGAAGATGCGGCGCACCTGCGACGACACGGTCGACTCGTAATCCCGTTCCGACAGAATGAGATTCGGGGAGTCGCGGAGATACTCGTCGAGCGACTCCTCCGACTGCACGAGCGGCGACGTCAGTGCGGAATTGTGGATTTCGAGCGCTGCGCGGCCCGCTCCGAAGGTCACGGGGACACCGAACATCGAATCGTAACTACGAGCAAGAACCGGATCCGGTTCGGCGTACGGCAACATCACCGATTCCAGCCGGACTCTGCCGCCGACCAGCCAGGCCGCGAAGCGGTGCAGCAGCATGAGGAGAAAGTCGACGGTGACGCGTGTCTTCTCGTCGACCACCTCCGGCAGCGCGACATCGAGGTACGTGGTGGTGTCACCCGGGGTCAGCGACAACTGGGGGAGCGACCGGACCACCCGGTTGACCTCGACCATGCGGCTGAGCGCGCGCGCGAGATCGGGGCAGTGGATCAGCGTCAGGCACATCACCCGGAACATTCCACGGGGGACCGGACCGGGCGCCAACCCGAACAGTTCGTCGTCCGTGATCTGCCACGCCATCTGGGTGAACCGGCTCACCTGTGCCGGCGTCAGGCGCGCGTGAGGGTGCGCGAGGACCGCGCGACTGATTCTGGCCGCGTCCAGCGCCGGTTGGAGATCGACTCCGGCGTCCGCGCCGGTGCGTACCGCCCGGGATACGAAGTCGGACGGAATGGTGGGCCGCGACATGATCTAGAGGGCCTCCTGCAGCGTGCGCAACCGATCGACCGCGTCCGCGAGCACGTCGTCCCGCTTGCAGAACGCGAATCTCACCAGATGGTTCCAGGCCTGCGTGTCGTCGACGAACACGCTCACGGGGACCGCGGCCACCCCGATCCGTTCCGGCAGTTCACGGCAGAATGCGACACCGTCGCGGTAACCGAGCGGCGTGAGATCGGCGCACACGAAATATGTTCCGGCCGAGTCGAGTACGCCGAACCCGGCGCCCTTCAATGCATCGGACAGCAGAGTGCGTTTGCGTTGCAGGTCGTCGCGCATCGACCTGATCCAGTCCTGCTCGTGGGTCAGGGCGTGGGCGACTGCGGGCTGGAAGGGTGCGCCGCCCACGAAGGTCAGGAATTGCTTCGCGGCGCGCACGGCGTCGATCAGCTCGCGGGGCCCGAGCGCCCAGCCGATCTTCCATCCCGTGACGTTGAACGTTTTCGCGGCACTCGACACGGTGACCGTGCGCTCCGCCATTCCCGGCAGCGACGCGAGCGGGATATGCCGGCGGCCGTCGAACACCAGGTGTTCGTACACCTCGTCCGACAGCACCAGAAGGTCGTGTTCGCACGCCAACTCGGCCAGGGCCGTCAGGGCCGTCTCGTCGTACACGGTGCCGGTGGGGTTGTGCGGGGTGTTGACGATGAGCATGCGCGTGCGGTCGGTGATCGCGGCGCGCAGGGCGTCCACGTCCAGCACGAAGCCGGCTCCCGCCCGGGCGAGCGGGACGGTGCGGCGAGTCGCGCCGGCTAGCGCGACCGCGGCGGCGTACGAGTCGTAGTACGGCTCGGTGAGCAGCACTTCCTCGCCCGGCTCGACGAGCCCGAGGACAGCCGCGCTGATGGCTTCGGTGGCTCCGACGGTGACGAGTACTTCGCAGTCGGGATCGTGTTCGATGCCGTAGCGGTCGGCGCGGTCCGCGGCGACGGCCTGCCGGAGCGCGGGAATACCCGACCCGGGCGGGTACTGGTTGACCCCGTCGGCGATGGCCTGTCGCGCGATCTCGAGCATCTGCGGTGGACCGTCGACATCGGGGAAACCCTGGCCCAGGTTGATCGCGTCGTGCCGGATCGCCAGGTCGGTCATCTCGGCGAAGATCGTCGAGGCGAACGGTCGTAGCCGGGCGACGGTGCGCACTGCCGCTGCCGGTCTCCTCGAATCAGCCACTCGTGAAGCCTATCGTCCGCCCTGTCACATCCGGGACGGCTGCCTCGTCAACAGTACGAACGGCTCGGCCGGGACCGGCGAGGAGTCCCGGGGCCGCGAGAAAACCGGAGGACGTCATGCCGCGAATCGAACCGGTCACCCCCGAACGGGCCGGCCTGGCCACCCGCGCGACCTATGCCTTTGCTGCGCGCCGCTACGGGGTGGTTCCCGAGCCGTTCGCGGTGCTCGCGCACCACCCGGCGTTGATGCGCGCGACCGGAGTACACGAGATGCTGGTCGAGCGAGCCTCGAAGGTGCTTCCGGCCAACGTGCGTGAACTCGCGGTGTACCGCGCAGCGTGGACTCTGGGATGTTCGTGGTGCGTCGACTTCGGCACAATGCTGCAGCGCCTCGACGGACTCGACACCGAGCGCCTCGCCCAGATCGCCGACTATGCGACGTCGGACCTGTACAGCGACGACGAGAAGGCTGCGATCGCATACGCGGACGCGGTCACCGGGGATGTTGCCACCGCCGTGACAGACGAGCAGGTCGCGGATCTCGAACGGAGATTCGGGCGGGCCGGGGTGGTGGAACTGACCTATCAGATCGCTCTCGAGAACATGCGGGGCCGGATGAACTCGGCACTGGGCATCCAGGAGCAGGGCTTCAGCACCGATGCGTGTCGTGTGCCGTGGGCGGACGACGCTGCGGCGGCGGGGAAGTGAGTTACTCGGGTATCACGATCTCGGCGATCGAGCCCGGATTCCAGGCGACCTCCCAGCGAAAGCCGTCGGGGTCGGCGAAATAACCGGTGTAACCGCCCCACAGGCGGTCGGTGCCGCCCGACACCGGATCGGCGCCTGCCCGTCGGGCGGTCTCGAGCACGACGTCCACTTCGTCGCGGGTCGCGACGTTGTGGGCGAGGGTGACGGGTGGAACCCCGCTCCACGATGTCGGGCCGACCTCCGCCTCGAATTCGGTGCGGGCCCACAACGACAGGATCACGTGGGCGCCGACGCGGATCATCACCACTTCGCCGGGTTCTTCGACCACTGCGGACCAGCCCAGTCCGTCCACGTAGAACTCCCGGGCGCGGTCGACGTCCTCGACGGCGAGGGTCACGAGACTGAGACGCTGCTCCATGCGCCCGACCCTAGCGGTGGCGCCGGGGTCCGGGCGACGGATCAGCGCCGGCCCAGGGGTACGAGAACGCCGCGCCGCAATTTCTCCGGGTTGGCCAGGTCGTAGGCGGCCCAGACCCGGCCGTCGCGAACCGTGCATCCCGTCACGCGGGGCGGGTATCCGCGCCGACCGTCGCCGCCGAGCCCGTGGTTGAGCAGGCCGAGTTCGCCGTTGACGCGGACCGGTTCGAACGCCGCGAACGACTCCGGGCCGTACCGGCGTATCAGCCCTGCGAAGAACCGGGCGAACTTCTCGGCACCGAACACCACGTTGAGTGCGGTCGAGGTGGTGCCACCGGCGTCTCCGATCAGCCGCGCATCGGGGTGCAGCGCCGCGATCACGCCGTCGATGTCTCCCGCGGCGAAAGCCGCCACCAGCACGGCGACGGCGTTCTCGTGTTCGGCGGTGGGGGTCGGGGGCGGTGTGTCGGCCACGGCACGGCGAGCGCGGGAGGCGAGTTGCCGAGCCGCTGCCGATCCGATGCCGAGAACGGTCGCCACTTCGTCGAACGGCACACCGAACCCGTCGTGGAGCACGAACGCGATGCGCTGCGGCGGCGGCAGCACATCGAGGACGATCAGCGCGGCGAGCCGGCTGTCCTCGTGCTGCACCACCTGTTCGAGCGGGTCCGGCGGGCTGGTGCCGCCGAGTGGCGTGACAATCGGTTCCGGCAGCCACTGTCCCACATATTTCTCGCGCCGTACCGCGGCGGACCGGAGCTTGTCGAGGCACAGCCGGCCCACGACAGTGGTCAGCCACGCACGCAGATTGTCGATCTCGCCGGCATCGACGGTCGCGAGCCGGAGCCAGGAGTCCTGCACCGCGTCCTCGGCGTCGGCGACACTGCCCGTGAGCCGGTACGCGACCGTCAGCAGGTGGGCGCGGTGTTCCTCGAATGATTCCGCAAGCCCGGACGCGCGCATATTCTCGATGCTACGAGCAGGATCACCGTCGCGGGCAGGACTCCGGGTGCATCCGACACGGTGCACGGAGGTGAGCGATGCCGGTGACGAGCGCAGGTCTGCTGCTCTACCGCGTCGACGACACCGGGCTGCTCGAGCTGTGGCTCGTGCATCCCGGCGGCCCGTACTGGACTGGAAAGGACACCGCCGCCTGGTCGGTGCCGAAGGGAGAGTACGGACCCGAGGAGGAGCCCCGCGAAGTCGCGACCCGTGAGTTCGAGGAGGAATGCGGCTTTCCCGCGCCGGACGTGCCGTTGTCGCTGCTCGGCCGTTATCGGCAGGCGTCGGGCAAGATCGTGAGTGTCTACGCCGGCGAAACCGACGCCGACCTCCGGTTCGTCTCGAGCAACACGTGCGAGATCGAATGGCCGCCCCGGTCGGGGAAGCGGCTGACGATTCCCGAAGTCGACGATGCCCGCTGGATCACGTTCTCCGACGCGGAAACCAAGCTGGTGAAGGGCCAGCGCCCGATTCTGGTGGCGCTGCGAGCACGGCTCGACGACGTGGGCCGCCGGTACCGCACCGAATAGGGCTGGCCTGTCGAGGTTTTCGCTGATTCTGACGCGTGCGTGCGCTCCCATCGGCGGAGCACACGGCATCGTCCGTACCGAATCGGGGGATACTTGCCCAGGCAACAAGATCGTCGACTCGAGTGAGGACCCACATGCGTTTCGGACTTTTCATCCCTCAAGGTTGGAGACTGGACCTGGTCGGTATCGATCCCGCCGATCAGTGGCCCGTCATGCGTGATCTCGCGTTGCGCGCCGACAAGGGCCCGTGGGAATCGATCTGGGTGTACGACCATTTCCACACCGTCCCCGAACCCACCGACGAGGCCACCCACGAGGCGTGGACTCTGGTGTCCGCATTCGGCGCCGTGACCAGCCGGGTGCGGCTCGGTCAGATGTGTACGGCCATGAGCTACCGCAACCCTGCGTATCTCGCGAAGGTGGCTGCGACCGCCGACATCATCTCGGGCGGCCGCGTGGAAATGGGTATCGGGGGCGGGTGGTACGAGCAGGAATGGCGTGCCTACGGCTACGGCTTCCCGTCCGCCGGAGAACGTTTGCGCCGCCTCGACGAAGGCGTCCAGATCTTCAGGCAGGCCTGGACCACGGGCACGGCAACGCTCGACGGCAAGCACTACCAAGTCGACGGAGCGATTGTGCGTCCGCTGCCCCTCCAGGAAGGTGGGATCCCGCTCTGGATCGCCGGCGGCGGGGAAAAGGTGACGTTGAAGATCGCGGCGAAGTACGCGCAGTACACCAACTTCGACGGAACCCCCGAGGGATTCGCGCACAAGTCGCAGGTCCTGCGAGAGCACTGCGCCGAGGTCGGCACGGATTTCGATGCCATCGTGCGGTCCGCCAACTACAACGTCGCGATCGGACGGACGGAAGCGGAGGTGCAGGACAGGCTCGAGGCGCTGCGTGCACGACTCGAACCGATCGTCGGTGCCGAGAAGGCGGACGGGGCGCTGGACGCATTCCGGGGTATGCCCGCGGTGGGAACGCCCGAGCAGATCGTCGAGAACCTCACGGCGCTGAAGAAGCAGGGACTCGAGTACGCGATCTTCTACTTCCCCGAAGCGGCCTATGACACGACGGGACTCGAATTGTTCGAGCAGGAGGTGCTTCCGCACCTCGCGTAGGGGACGTCAGACCGGCCAGCCGTGCGCCGGTTCGCGGGGGTCGCCGGGCAACAGGGCCGCCACCCACACGTCGCGCGGGACTCCCCGCTGCAGGAGGCCGTGTCGGGCGACCCCCTCGAACCGGAAACCGAGGCGGCGTGCGACGGCCGCGGACGGCACGTTGCCGACCAGCGCTCGCCACTCCACACGCCATGCCTGCAACCCGTGCCGGCCGAAAGCGAAGTCGCACACCAGACGTGCGGCGGCGGTGGCGAGTCCGCGGCCGCGGGCCTCGGGAGCCAGCCAGAAACCGATCTCGGGCGCTGCGCTGCCGTGCTGCACGAAACCGATCATTCCGAGCAGCGGGCCGTCACGACTCGTGCGGATTCCCCAGTCGGGAAAACCGTTGGCCCACTTGTGCGGAACGATGTCCTCCACGAACCTGACGGCGTCGGCACGGGTGTACGGGTGGGGGACTGTGGTCCATTTTGCGACCGCGGGATCACTACAGCCGTCGGTGATCGCGTCGATGTCCCCGCTTCCGGGGACGGACAGGACGACGGTGCCGTCGGTGAGGATCGAGGGCTGCATGTCAGCGCAGTTCCGGTGGAAGTTCCCTCAGGTCCAGTTCGACTCGTCGCTCGTCGCTGGCGTTGATCTCGTCCGCGGAAGACAGCTTGGACTTCAGCAGTTTCCATTCGGATTCGTCGATCGCCGCCGTGGCCTTCGCCAGAACCGCAGCATCACGAGTGGCCCACGCAAGAGGCATCGGGCTGACCATCTGCCACACCCCGGACTTGTTGCGTGTGGTCCGGTCGGAGAGCACGGCGACACAGGGAACCCGTTCGCCCACCTTCGCGCGGTGCCCAGGGATGGCCTGGACGTCCCGGGTGACGAGGGCGTAATGATGGCGTCCGGTGCCTTCCGACGCGCCGTCGGCGGGCTTGGCGATATCGATCAGGGCGAGCAGGGTCAGACCACGGGCCCGGGTGGTCGCGACCAGCGCCGGAACCAGTGGGCTGTCGCGGTAGAGGTCCTCGATCGTGCCGACCTTGCGGGGAGCCCACAACGCGACCCACACCGACGTCACCGCGGCCACGACGAGCACCGATCCGACGATGTACGACCAGGCGTGGGCGAGGACGAAGAGCCACACCGCACCCGCGGCGCACAACAACGCGACGATCACCGCGGATCGTCGCAGACTGCGCACCTCCGCGAGCGTCTGGTTCACGGCTTTCGCGTGGGGCAGGTCGACGGGAAACTCGAATCGGCGCACGTGATCCAGCATATCGGCCACGCGCGCGGCCACGTTCACCGGAAGCATCCGGCTGGCGGGCGCGCCCGCTCGGCGGCCGACGGGTCTCAGCCGATCTGCGGTCCGAGAAGATCGTCGGCGTCGGTGATCCGGTACGCGTACCCCTGTTCCGCGAGGAACCGCTGCCGGTGGGCGGCGTACTCGGCGTCGAGGGTGTCGCGGGCGACCACGGAGTAGAAGTGAGCCTGCCCGCCGTCGTGCTTGGGTCGCAGCAGCCGGCCCAGACGCTGGGCTTCTTCCTGCCGGGACCCGAACGTTCCGGACACCTGCACCGCGACCGACGCCTCGGGCAGGTCGATCGAGAAGTTCGCGACTTTCGAGACCACGAGCACGCCCAACTCGCCCGCCCGGAACCGGTCGAACAGCGCTTCGCGTTCCTTGTTCCGTGTCGACCCCTTGATCACCGGGGCGTCGAGAGCGGCACCCAGCTCGTCGAGCTGGTCGATATAGGCGCCGATGACGAGCGTGGGAGCACCGGCGTGTTTCGCGAGAATCGACTCCACCACCGGGATCTTGGTCCGGGCGGTCGAGCACAGCTTGTACCGCTCCTCCGGCTCGGCGACCGCGTAGGCCATCCGCTCCGCGTCGGTGAGCGTGACCCGCACCTCGACGCAGTCCGCCGGGGCGATCCACCCCTGGGCCTCGATGTCTTTCCACGGCGCGTCGTAACGCTTCGGGCCGATCAGGGAGAACACATCGCCTTCACGACCGTCCTCGCGCACGAGGGTCGCGGTCAGGCCCAGCCGGCGACGCGACTGGAGGTCGGCTGTCATCCGGAACACCGGTGCGGGAAGCAGATGCACCTCGTCGTAGATCATCAGGCCCCAGTCCCGGGAGTCGAACAGCTCGAGATTGCGGTACTCGCCCTTCGTCTTGCGGGTGATCACCTGATACGTGGCGATCGTGACGGGCCGGATCTCTTTCCTTTCCCCGGAGTACTCGCCGATCTCCTCTTCGGTGAGGGAAGTGCGCGCGATCAGTTCGCGTTTCCACTGCCGCCCCGCGACGGTGTTGGTCACCAGGATCAGGGTCGTGGCACCGGCTTTCGCCATGGCCGCAGCGCCGACCATTGTTTTCCCGGCCCCACACGGCAACACCACGACCCCGGATCCGCCGGCCCAGAACGCATCCGCCGCCATCTCCTGGTAGTCACGCAGATGCCAGGGGTTCGATTCCATGTCGAGGGTGATCGGGTGCGCCTCACCGTCGACGTAACCGGCAAGATCCTCGGCGGGCCAGCCGATCTTGAGCAGCATCTGCTTGACGCGGCCACGCTCGCTGGGGTGCACCACGACGGTGTCGTCGTCGATGCGGGCGCCGAGCATGGGGGCGATCTTCTTGTTTCGGAGCACCTCTTCGAGAACCGCACGGTCCAGGCTCACCAGGGTGAGGCCGTGGACGGGGCTCTTCACCAGTTGCAGTCGCCCGTAGCGGCCCATGGTGTCGACGATGTCGACGAGCAAAGGTTGGGGGACCGCGAAACGCGAGTGACTGACCAGCGCATCGACGACCTGCTCTGCGTCGTGGCCCGCGGCCCGCGCATTCCACAGGGCGAGCGGTGTGACCCGATAGGTGTGGATGTGCTCCGGGGCGCGCTCGAGTTCGGCGAACGGCGCGATGGCTTGTCGGGCTTCGGCGGCACGTGGGTGGTCGACCTCGAGCAGCACGGTCTTGTCGGACTGGACGATCAAGGGTCCGTCGGCCACGAATGCCTCCTGGGATAGAGAGTAGAACTCTCCTATTCTCCTGACTGGAGACGCGATCCGCCACCCACGGGCCGCGTGTGCCGCCGACGTCACCCCGTGAGAGAGCGACGTACCTCCATCAAGCACACCAGCGCCTCGGAAATTCCGGAGCGATAGCCCGCGTCCTTTTCCGACAGTGCCGGTGAAGAATCCAATTCGTGCTCGAGGCGTTCCTGAATTCTATCCAGGGCCGACATCGTCCTTTTCACTTGTGAAATCCTGTCTTCTGATTCTTTGCTGCCGAATTGCTGAAAAAACCCGAGGGTCACACCATCCGGGAGAATTCACCGGCCTGCGCGTCGAGCACGAAAAGGCGTGCCCGCGCGAGTGCGGACCGGAAGCCGTGCGCGAAGGGCGACGGCGAACCGTCGTCCCCCGCGCGCTCCGAAATGTCTGTGAACTGCTCGTACAGGTCGTCCAGCAGGGTGGCTGAGGATGTGGTCACTCTGTGTCCCGAGGTGGTCGTGCGCCGGAAAGCCGTCAGTGCCGCTTGCGCTTCTTGATGAATTCGGTGTCGTCGGTCTGTTTCTGGCGCTTTTCCGCGCGCCGTTCCTTGAGGGACTGCGACGGTTTCTTGAGAGTTTTGCCCTTGTCGGCCATTGTCGTTCCTTTCGGGAATGGTCGAACACTCGACAAGTCCAGACCATAACCCATTTACAGAAAAAAGCCAGTCGCGCAGGAAAGGGTCGGTCCGCACCGCGATACCGCACGAAAAGGCGACGACGGTAGGTTGTGACGGCGAACACCGTGCCGCACCCGCGCGGCCGGGCGAAGGAGGATGTCGTGCACGGTGAACAGGCACATGCGATCGACGCGCTGCCGCAGTCCCTGGGGCGGCTACGGACGCGGTTCTCCGAGTTGCGGGCTCCCGCCCCGGCCGATGTGCAGGGGACATACCGCGCCGTCTTCGTGGGACCGGCACTCCTCCGCGCGGTCGCGCCGCGCGCCATCGCCCTCGGGGGCATGCGCGGCTGGCACGGTAAGCGGTTCGACGGTGAGGGCGGCGCCGTCAATGTGCTTCGCGACGGCGACGGCGCCCTGCGCGACAGCCTGCCCGCCACGATCTCGACCGACGCGTCGTGGCTCGACGGCAGCGCGGCCTTGGTCGTCTCCTACGGAACCGGACCCCAGGGGTCCGCGCCGGTGCCCTGGCGCTGGGTGCGCGACGAGTTCCGCGCCCTCGACGACGGCACGCTGCTCGGACTGACCTTCGTGGGCGGACCGTGGTCCCGCCTCGCGGCTTCGCCGTTCGCCCTCGTCCGCGAGCGGTGACCAGGCGCCGGCCCGAGCCTGCCGGGGGTCACGTCGTGGGGGTGTGCCGCCGCACTAGATCCGATGCGAGCTCGGCTATCCGCCGCCGCGCGTCCGCAGGCGTGAGAACCTCGATGTGATCTCCGAACTGCAGAAGCTGTCGCACCGACTCGATGTCCGGGTAGACGATCCTCACGGCACACCATCCGTCCTCGGGGGGTTCGACGTCTTCGAGCCGCGAACCCAGAATGCGTCCGGCGAGGTCGAGCCGATCTTCCCGTAGCCGCGCCCGCACGGCGACCCGGCCCGGTGTCTCGGTGCGCCGCACCAGCCCGGCCCACACCGAGCGGAGGTCGTGGCCCGAGCGGAGTCTCGCCGGTTCGGAAAGGGTCTCGTAGCTGTCGAGCCGCTCCAGACTGAACAGTCGTGGTCGTTGCTCGTCGTCGGCGACGAGGTACCACCTCACCGTCCCGGGACCCGCCTCCGAGGTGGACGAGATCTTCTCGCGGTGGAGTGCCACCGGCGCCGAGGTCGTCGAGAAACCTCACGACGACGTCTTCGGCCGCACCTTCGTGATCGCGGACCCGGACGGAAACCTGATCCGGGTCGCGCCGGTGGACGGCTAGCCGGTCGAAGGGATCAATGTGCCCGCGGGGAAGCGGCGGTCGTCAGTCGACGAGCGCAACCGATGTCACGCGGTGCAGCACGAAACTGCGGACGGTCCCCGAGGCGGGATCGAAGGCCTCGAGTTGCCCGCCACCGACAGCAACGGGATCGACGATGCGGCGGGTCGCCACGCCCTGCGCGTCGACGTAGCCGAGTGTGATGCTGCGGTGTGCGTGCAACGCGAGTTGCAGCAGCGCGAGGGTCGCTGCGCCTCCCGTTCGGCTGCCGTCCCCGCGAGCGGAGGCACCCGACGACGCCGACTCCGTACGGTCTCCGGCACGCAGGGTACGGACGAGGGTCGCGAGTTGTTCCTCGTTCGGAGGCATGGGCCCCGCGTAGCGCGCGCGGGTCCGGGGCACCGTGACCCGCGCTCCGCGCGGACGCAGATCGACGACCGTGCCCGACGAGTCCTCGCCCGCGGGTGAGAAACCCGCGGCACGCAACTCGGCGAGTACCTCGGCGAGCGGCGCCTGTGAGATCGCCACGGTCGGAGCGACGGCGCGCAGGGCGAGGGTGGCCGCAACGGGCGCGGAGAGCACCTCCGCCAGCAGGGCGGGATCGTCGGCGCGGACGAACGAACTCGCCACTCCCGCGCGCAACCGTCCGTGCCGTCGGGCGACGTCGTCGATCAGGTAGGTGAGCGCCTGCGGCACCGGGGTGCGGGAGTGGGCGGCGAACAGTGCGTGCAGGTCACCCGCGCCCACCCCGGCGTCGAGCGCCCGCCGCACACTGGCATCGCTGATCCGGTACACGGTCGCGGCACCGGCCGACTCGATATCGGCGACCAGCGCGATCCGGTCGGCGAGTTCGGGCACGAGACGACCGGGAGCAACGATCGTCAGGTCGGCCTGGACGAGTACGTAGTCGACAGCCTCCGGCAAGGCCGCGGCGATCTCCGACTCGGCGTCTCCGCCGTGCAAGAGGGCCTTCCCGGCGGAGGAGAGGCTGTCGTGTGCGACGAGGGCGAGTGCGGTGGCTTCCCGGATGGTTTCGGTGACGGTGTCGAGGTCGAATCGGCCCGCCCAGCGCGGCCTGCGCCACGCCGCGACGGCGCGGATCTCTGCGACGGTGGGCGCGGAGCCGGGGACGTCGGCGAGAACTTCCAGCAGTAGCCGCCTGTCGCGGACGGCGGTCGTGGATTTCACTTCGTCGGACAGCGCCGCGATCGGCTTGTCGCTCTGGTCGCGTCGGCCCGCGAGCCACGGTCGGCGGGACATGTCCAGCCACGCGCCCGCCAGAACGGCCCAGCGGTGAGCCGGGGGAGCCGCGAGCCAGCCGTCGGCCGACGTGGTGGGGGCCCAGTAGTCGTCGATATCTCCCGGCGGAGGAGGGTCGGGAATACCGCGGGCGAGGAGACCGGCAGCAGCGAGCACCTCGACGAGCAGCGCCGCGTGCTGGTCCTCGATACCCACGGCCTTCGCAAGACGGTGGAGTTCGCGTACTCCCAGCCCTCCGGCCTTCAGAACGGGGGCGGGTTGCTCGCCGAGCGTCGACAGAAGATTCTCGCAGTGCCGGAGGAGTTCGAGCGCGGCGCCGGCAGCGGTCGCATTGACATCGGCGAGTGTGCGGACGGCTTTGGAGGCGCGGGGTGCGGTCAGCGAGCCGGGATCGAACGGCGCATCGCCGCGGATCGCCTGGCCCACCCGATGCGGCAGTTCCACGGTCTCGTCGTCGATTCGGACGAGCAATCCGGCGGCGAGAAGTCTCTGGACGGGCCGGTCCTCGGGAGTGCCCGGTGCGGCGTCGCGGGTGCGTCCCACCGGCGAGGTCCGGGCGAGGGTGTCGAGAATGCTGCGCTGCGCGGGTTCGAGCTCGGCGAGCATCTCCTCGAGTTCCTCCCGGGACGGCAGGTCGGCGTCACCGGCCCGGCCGATCCGCCACGGAACGGCGTCCACAGATGCGGCGACGAGCCGCAGCGCGTCGGCGGGACCCCACACGAGCAGCAACCCTCGGAGCTTGTCGAGTATGCGGTCGGTCGCCTTGGCGCCGAGACGACCGCCGAGCGCGTCGAGGAGCGTGCTTCGGGGCACGGCGGCGTCCACGGCACCGAGGCCCGCCAGAGTGGCAATGATCCCGAAGTCGGCGGTGGTCAGTTCGTCGGCGGCGCGAAAGACCGAAGCCCGCTGCTGCGCGCGACTCGCCAGAACAGTCATCGTCGCAGGTGGGGGCACGACCAAGTCGGGCCGCGCGTGCAGTGCAGCAGCCAGTTCGGTGTCGCGCCGACCGGACAGCCACCGGGCGAGGGAGTCCGGTGCGGTGTCGGGCGCAGGCGTGGTCGAGGTCATCCGTTTCAGATTAGAGACCTGAGGTGGCCCACCACGAACTCACCTGCCAAAATGAGCGGCATGGCTACCTCTTCGAAGAAACAGTATGTCGACCACGGATGGCCGGAGCTGGCCGACGGAGACCATGCGGTCACCGAGTTGTCCTCCACGCGTTCCGGCCCGCTTTCGCCGTACGGCGAGGACATGGTCTTTCCGCTGCCGGTCGAGGACCTGCCCTACACGCATCCCCGCACGGTCATCAACCGCTGATTCTTCGTCCGGCCCGGCCTCGCGAGAGGCCGGGCGTAGCGAGGGTGTGCCGCATGGCTCACCCTGCACGGCACGTGAAAGAGCCCCGCACCGGATCGGTGCGGGGCTCTTTCGTGTCTGTGGGGACTTACTGGGGGAGAACGGCGCGAACGGCGTCGAGGACGCTCGGATCGAGCTGGATGCCGGCGTCCTGGAGAGCCTCGACGCCCTGCTCGAAGCCGGCGATGATGTTCTGAGCCTCGGGCGGCAGTGCGGGAGCCTCGGGCAGCTGCGGCACGGGGTTGCTGACACTCGGTGCCGACGGTGCGCTCGGAGTGGCGTCGACGGCGCGTTCCGTCGGAGCGCTGGACAGGCCCAGGCTCGAGGAGCACGACGGCCATGCGCCCCATCCCTGGCCGGCGAGCACGCGCTCGGCGACAGCGATCTGCTGCTCGCGGCTGGCCTCTGCTGCGGTCGGGGCGTAGTCGCCACCGCCGTAGGCGTTCCAGGTGCTGGGGGAGAACTGCAGGCCACCGTGGTAGCCGTTACCGGTGTTGATAGCCCAGTTGCCGCCGGACTCGCACTGTGCGAGGCGATCCCAGTCGGAGTCGGGGGCTGCCGCAGCCGTGCCGCCGAAGGCGACGCCGGTGACGCCGAGAACGGCGCCGGTCAGCGCGAACTTCGCGACGGTACGACCGGTGTTGGAGGGCTTGCGATGGCGTCCGCTCATGTTCCGAATTTCCTCTCCGTACGCACCTACGAGGTCAGCTGTCGGGTTCGGGCTGAAGAGGTAGCCCGGCCGTCGCGTCCCGTCTGTGACGGTTCGCACGCTCCGTGGAGCGGTACGGCTTCACCCCTAGGGTCGTTGCTCGCGCATCGGCCCGGGCCTCCTGGAAACTGTCCGGCGAACCGGGCGATTTCCTGGGAGACCGGTTGGGTCCCCCGTTTCCTGTCCCCGTGGATCGTTCGTCGGGACCTCCGAGTCCGCGGGACAGGAATTTGGCGCGGCGGATTCGGACCGGCCGAGCCAGGCGGTTCGACCGGTCATGACCGTAACGGTTGGGCGGGGGAGTGTCACCATTTGATAACGCACGACTAGTCCGGCCGGGCCTGGGGGAGATGGGCGCACGCGTCGGAGAAGGCGCAGGTAGTCGCGGGCGTTGCGACTCAAACCTGTTTCGAGTCTCGTTTGTTACTGCACCGTGATGTGACTAAGGTCACAGGTATTGCGGGCGTGAATCCACCGAAACGATTTCCTTGCCGAGCGGCATCAGAGAGATCGGGACCATCTTGAGATTGGCGATGGCCAGGGGGATGCCGATGATCGTGATCGCCATGGCGATCGCGGTGGTGATGTGGGCGAGGGCCAGCCAGATGCCCGCGACCAGGATCCAGATGACATTTCCGATGAGCGACGCCGCGCCCGCGCCCGGCCTGTCCACGGTCGTCTTGCCGAACGGCCACAGCGCGTAGACGCCGATCCGGAACGACGCGATGCCGAACGGGATCGTGATGATGAGGATGCAGCAGATCACACCGGCGAGGAAATAGCCGAGGGCGAGCCACAGGCCGCCGAAGATCAACCAGATGATGTTCAGCAGGACCCTCATGTATTCCGTCCGTTCCGGGCGCGACGGCCCGACTGCAGGGCGAACCCGATAGCGAGAGCGAAACCGAGCGGCCACGCCAGGGTGAGGAGATAGAGCACCAGACCCGGTGTCCCATCGGTGAGCGCGGGGATCAAGAAGATGGCGACGACCGCGACGATGCCGACGGCGAAGCACGCCACCGCGGCCTTCAGGAGGCCGTTGCGGGGAGGTTTGGGGGAAGCGGAGGAAGAAGTGCCCACGCGTCCACGGTAGTCCTCTGCGGACGGAACCGGGCAAATGGCTCGGGGTACACTGGGAATCGTCTACGCGTCCCGCTCCAACCGAGTCGGGGCGCGTTGTGCATGTCCAGTTGTTGTGCAATCCACGCGTGCCCACGGGGCGCGGCTGTCGAGGAGCGGGTGAGCGCGGTGCCAACCGGCAAGGTGAAGTGGTACGACGTCGAAAAGGGATTCGGGTTCCTGTCCCAGGACGACGGTGAGGACGTCTACGTCCGCGCCTCCGCGCTGCCGGACGGCGTCGAGGCCCTCAAGCCCGGGCAGCGTGTCGAGTTCGGCATGGCAGTGGGCCGACGGGGTCCGCAGGCGCTCAAGGTCGAGTTGCTCGAGCAGCCGACGCTCCGCCAGACCGCCGGCCGGCGCGAGGCAGCACCCCAGCAGAAGCGGCGTTCGCCCGACGAATTGCACGGCATGGTCGAGGACATGATCAAGCTGCTCGAGGCGACGGTTCAACCCAACCTGCAGCGGGGACGCTACCCGGACCGCAAGGCGGGGCAGACGATCTCCGAGGTCATGCGCGCGATTGCCCGGGAACTCGATCACTGATTTCCGACGCGGCTGTTCGTCGGCCTTACGCCTGTGGCGCATCGGATCCGGAAACGGACCCGATGCGCCATTCGCTTTTTCGGACTACTGCGCGCCGGCGCCGATCCGACGGTCTGGGGTCAGAACGTCTGAATAGCCCAGACAGCGTGCGCGATCGGTTCGCCCGCCTCGTCGACGACGGCCGACGGGAGCTGGACTTCCACGCCCAGCAACTGCATCGACGGGTCGCTGGGCACGGTCACGGCCCGCTGCGCGCCGGACTCGAACATGACGCCGTCCAGGAACGTCTCGCCGGTCTCGACGTCGCCGTACACCGCGATGAGGCGCCACGGAGCGTCGGAGATCTCCGCGGGAAGCGACAGCTGGAGCGGGTAGCCCGCCGGCACGGACAGCGTCGTGATCGCGTTCTCGGTGCAGTCCTCCAGATAGAGGTTGCAGTACTGGGTGGGGTCCGCGGTCACCGCGGTACCGGCGGCGTAGGCGGTGATCTGGGGCGGCGTGGGCTCGGCGGAGTCGACGAGCTTCCACACCACCACGGTGAAAGCCGCCGCGACGACCACGAGGGCCACCACGATCACTCCGATCGTCTTCTTCGTCCGAGCTTGCAGGTTCATCGATTCCCATTTCCGGTTGCGTGTCCACCGGGGCGAACGGTCCGCCCGGTGCCTGTCTCTGTGGAGACGTGTTCTGGCCTGCGCCCGCCGAGTCCCGGCAGGAGTGTGCTCCCACGGTAGGTGAGCAGAGTCTGTGCGAAACCGAGGATCAAGATGACCGTCACCACGGAAAAGCCGAGCCACAACTCGGTGGGGAGCAGTACGCCCATCGCGCCGCCGAAGACCCAGCTCAGCTGAAGTACGGTCTCGGACCGGCCGAAACCGGACGCGATCGACTCTTCGGGAAGGTCCTGCTGGAGCGACGCGTCGAGAGACACCTTCGCCAGCGCGCTCGCGCATGCGGCGACGAGCGCGGCGAGCGCGGCGGCGAGCACATGATCGGTCGCGGCGACGATCGCGGCGACGATCACCACCGCGGCGGCGCACCGCACCACGATCACCGCGGGGCGTCCCAGCGTCAGCCGCGCACCCGTCGCGTTGCCGGCGAAGTTGCCGATCGCGGCAGCGGCGCCGACCAGGCCGAGGGTCGCGGCCTGCATGATCGGATCGTGGTCCGTCGTGGCCTTCGCGACGAACGCGATGAACAACGTCAGGAACCCGGTGAGAACGCGGATCGTGCCGTTGCCCCAGAGACCGGTGACAACCGTCCTGCCGAGAGGTTGTTTCCGTTTGCCGTTGCCCGTGTGGATGACTTCGGTTTTCGTGTCGAGCACTTCGGTCGGTGCCTCGGACCCGCGGTACGACAGCGTCGCGGGAACTTCACCTTCGGTGACCTCCACCCACGCGGGGATCCGCATGCTGAGGTAGGCGCCGAACGCCGCGATGGCGGCGCACAGCCACAGCGCACCCGACGAGCCGAACGCCCAGGCGGCGGCCGCGGCGACCGCACCGGCGCCGATCGTGCCGCCGACCAGACCGAACACGGTCAGTCGCGAGTTGACGCGCACCAGGTCTATCTCGGGTGGCAGCACTCGGGGCGTCACCGCGGATTTGAGCACGGCGAACGATTTGCTGAGCACCATCATCGCCAGCGCCGCGGGATACAGCGCCCAACTGTCGAAGTTGAACACCAGGACCACCGCCAGCACCGTCCGCAGTGCGAACGACGTCGCGAGCGCCAGACGCCGCCCGTGCTGCAGGCGGTCGAGCAGCGGCCCGATCAGGGGAGCGATGACCGCGAACGGCGCGATGGTGATGAGGAGATACAGCGCGACCTTGGTCTTGTCCTCCCCGGTCGCGGCGGAGAAGAACAGGGTGTTCGCCAGTGCCACCGCGATGGCCGCGTCGGAGGCGAAATTCGCCATCGTCGCGTAGGTCAGCGCCGTGAGTCCCGACTTGTCGGCGCCGTCCGCCGTCGCTGCTCTCCGGAAGGTCGCGATGCCTTTGTGGGTGAGTTCGCGGCTGCGCAGCGCGGCAACCCGGGTCACCGTCAGCTTGCGAGGTATCCGCGGAGCCCGCGGCGGCGCCTCGGACGACGAGCGATCGCCGTCGCGGCCGCCCGCGGCTTTCGTTCCTGGCGGTCGCGCGGTCTCGTCGAGGGGATGGAGCGGAGGCAGGGGCGTGCGGCGTCCCGACACGCGTCGAGGCGGCGGGTAGTTGCTGTAGCCCGGATGCCGCGAGCCCGGGGCACGGCCGTCCGCCCTGTCGGGGCTAGCTTGCTCGTGCGGCTCGGTCACGTGATCGATTCTTCCCCACGACGCGCCCTGCGTGCAGGCGGGCATGCCGTGGAGTCGCCCACCACGGGCGAGCACCGCCCGCGCGCTGCGAAGGCGATCACGGCACGAAACGCACTTCGAACAGGGCGGGCCAGTACTTGCCGGTCACCAGAAAGCGATCCGTGCCGGGTATCTGCGCGATTCCGTTCAGTACGTCGACAGCACCCGCGTCCTCGGCAGGCAACTCGCCGCGCAGTGCAGAAGCGTCGATCTGTGCCTCCACCCGCCCGGTGGCCGGGTCGATGCGAAGGATCTCGTCGGTCTTCCACACGTTCGCGTAGACCGTGCCGTCCTCGGCGCACTCGAGTTCGTTCAGTTGCGAGACCGCGCGACCGTCACGGTGCACGGTGACCTGCCCTCGTTCGGCGAAGGTGACCGGATCGCGGAAGGTCAGTTCCGACGATCCGTCGCTCATGACCACGTCGTCGGATCGGGCGCACAGCCCCCAGCCCTCTCCGTCGATGTCGACACGGCGACGCTCGCCGAGGGTGTCCCGGTCGCGGGCCAGTGCCACGCCGTCCTTCCATGTCAGCTGCCAGACCGTGTCGCCCGCCACCGTGATGCCCTCGCCGAAGAGGTCGTCGTCCAGATCTACGCGGGTTCGGTCGTCCGGCGCGATCACCGCGGGCACCGTCGAGGTGTCGAGCGGACGCGCCGAGAGCCACGACCGCCCCTCGAGTCCGGTTCCCTCCAGGAGTTCGCCGCCGTCCACCTCGAGTCCCTGGGTGAACGCGCCCGGGTGGTGCGGATGGGTCGCGACGACTTCCACCCGGAGTTGCTCGGGCGGTTCACCCGGCTCCGCGACCTGTCTGTCCGCACATCCCGCGACGGCCGCCCATGCCGTCAGGACGAGCGTGGCGGAGAGGAAAAGGCGGCGCACGCGCTCATCATGGCATCAGGTTCCCGCTACCCGGGGGCGCGCCGCCGGGGTGGTGCGGCAGAATGGGCTTCGTGAGTGTTGTGCCTTCTGCCACTGCCCCCGGTACGGATCCTGCGGTCGACCCCGCGGTGCGATCTCTGCTCGCCGGGGCCGTCGACGTCGCCCGAACCGCGCTCGTCGAACTCGGAGAGGGCGGAATCGGTGCATATCTGGGCGTGACCTTCGAGAACGAGTACGCGGCCACGCACCGCTTCGCGGCGGAACTTCCCGGGTACCGCGGGTGGCAATGGGCCGTCGTGGTCGCGGCGGTTCCGGGTTCGGACCATGTGACGCTGAGCGAACTCGCGTTGCTGCCCGGGCCTGATTCGCTGATCGCCCCCGCGTGGGTTCCGTGGAACGAGCGGATCCGGCCCGGTGACCTCGGACCGGGTGATCTGCTCGCGCCGGTTCCCGATGATCCCCGTCTCGTGCCCGGCTATGTGCAGTCCGGCGATCCGGAGGTCGACGAGACCGCCCTCGAGATCGGGCTGGGCCGCAAGCAGGTGATGAGCCTCGAAGGACGTCTCGAGGATGCTCAGCGCTGGTACGAGGGCGACTACGGCCCGAACTCGGAAATGGCCAAGGCGGCTCCTTCCACGTGCGGGCTGTGCGGCTTCTACCTCCCGCTCGCCGGATCGCTGCGCGCCGCGTTCGGCGTGTGCGGAAACGAGTTCGCTGCCGACGGGCACGTCGTGCACGCCGAGTACGGATGTGGTGCGCACTCGGACACGACCCTTCCCACCGGCGCAGGCTCGCCGCAGTACTCCGCGTACGACGATGCGGCCGTGGAGATCGTCGAGATTCCGCGCGCCCGCACCGAGAGCGACTCGACCGAGACGAGCGACCCGGCCGAGAAGGCCACCTCGGATGAGGAAGACGCCTCGGACGGGAAAGACGTCTCCACCGAGGTGAACGACGCGACCGAGAAGAACGACGCGACCGGGCAGACCGACTGACGTGCCGGCCCCCGACTCCGCGGATCCGTTCGGTACCGCGGCGCTCCGGGACGGCATCGTCGCGGCATGGCGGTCGTCGCCCACTCGGTTGCGTGAGGACGCCGCCACCGAAGCCGACTATGTTCGCGCGGGTTACCGCGACCGGGTTCTCACCGAACTCGCCCAGAACGCTGCCGACGCCGCCACTCGCGCCGGCATCGCCGGTGAGATGCGGGTCTGGTGCGACGGCGACGCGCTCCACGTCGCGAACGTCGGAGAACCACTCGACGAAGCCGGATTGCAGGCACTGACGGCGCTGCGCGCGTCCAGCAAGAAGCAGGGCGTCGGGCAGTTCGGCGTGGGTTTCACAGCCGTCCTCTCGGTCGCCGGCGAGATCGAGGTGCGCTCCCGCACCGGGTCCGTTCGCTTCTCGGAATCCCGCACACGCGACGTCCTCGCCGAACACGATCTTCCGGTGCCCACATCGGGGATCCCGGCCCTGCGACTGGCGTGGCCCACCGACACCGCACCCACTGACGGCACCGACACGGAGGTCGTGCTGCACCTCAGGCCGGACATCGACGCGCAAGGTCTGCTCGACCGCTTCCGCGACGAGGCGGCCGACGTACTGCTCGAACTGCCGGCCCTACGCACCGTGGTCGTCGACGGGCACGAACTGACACGCACGGAGGCACCGCTCCCGTCCGGGCTGCACGACGTGCGGATCGGGGAACTGCGCTGGTGGGAGTACCGCGGCTCGTCTGCGCGGTGGCTCGTGCCGGTCGTGCGCGACCGGGTTCGGCCCGTCACCGCCGACGTGCTTCGAGCACCCACTCGCTCCGACGAGGAACTGTCCCTGCCGGCGCTGGTCGTCGCCGATGTGGCGATGCAGCCGGACCGTCGCCGGATGCTGCCGGGCGGACACCTCGAGACGGCGGGCGAGGGTTATGCGTCGTTCGTCGCGGCACTGCCGGCCGACCAGCGACTCGACCTCGTGCCCACGCCGGGCTTCGCGCGCAGCGACGCCGACCACCGACTGCGTGAAGCGGTGCTCGACGATCTTCGAAGCCGGCCGTGGTTGCCCGCCGCCGACGGCAGTGCAGACCTGTTGCCGTCGCGCGCGGTCGCTTTTCCGGGTCTCACCGACGAGCTGGCAGAGGTGCTCGCCGACATCGTTCCCGGACTGATCTCGCCCGCGCTGTGTACGCCGCGCTGTGCTCCGGCCCTTGCCGCGGTGGACGTCCATCTCATCGGCCCCGCGCGACTCGCCGAACTGCTCTCCGGCCACCACCGTGAGCCGCGCTGGTGGAACTCGCTGTACGAGGCGCTGATGCCGCTCGTCGTCGACGGGGTGGTCGCGGAGGAACTCGCCTCCCTGCCGGTCCCGTTGTCGGACGGGCGCACGGTGACCGGTCCCCGCACCACGGTGCTGGCCTCCGACTTGCCCGAGGTCCGGGACCTGGCGTTGCCGTGGGTACGGCTCGTGCATCCCGACGCGGCCCATCCGCTGCTCGTGCGGTTGGGCGCGGGCACCGTGAGCGCCGCCGATCTCCTGTCCGATCCGGCGCTCGTCGCGGCGGTCGAGGACGCCGACCTCGACGACCCCACCGACGACACTCCCGCGACGCTCGCAGATGTCGTCCTGCGACTGGTCACGCATGTGCCTGCGAGCGCCGTTCCCCGCGAACTGGGCGCCCTGCCGCTACCCGACGCGCACGGCGAACTCATGCCGGCGGACGAGTTGCTCCTGCCCGGCGCACCGCTCGCGGAGGTCCTCGTCGACGACGCGCCGTTCGGCACCGTCGCGCCGGACGTCGTCGAGAAGTACGGTGCCGATGCACTCCGCGCAGTCGGGGTCGGGTGGGGATTCACCGTCCTGCGAGCCGAGTTGCCCACCGGACCGGACCACAACCTGCCCGACGAGGACCTGTGGTGGGAGACGGTCGACACCGATCCGGACACGCTTGTGGCGGTGCGTGACCTCGACCTGGTCGACGAGGACCGCTGGGCGCAGGCACTCGCGCTGCTGGCGTCCGACCCGGCGACCGCCGCGGCACTCGCCGACCGCACCGGGTACACGGCGTGGTGGCTGCGCAACGAAGCGATCCTCGACGGGCAACGGCTGGGCCGGTACCGATGGGCCGACGACACCACCTTCGAAGGCCTGCTCGACCCGTGCACACATCCCGATGCGGACGCGTTCCGCAGCTGTCTCGCCGGTGACGGACTCGAAGACCTCGATCTCGCTCAGACTCTCCTCGACCGGCTCGCCGACGCGGCACGTCACCCCACACCTGCGGTGATCGTCGCCGCCCACACGACTCTCGCCCGCGCGTTCGCGTCCGGCACCGTCGAGGCCGACGCCGTGACACTGCCCGACGGTGTTCGGGCCGTATCCGGGGCGGTGGTCGACGCCGCCGACGCGCTGATCCCGGACCGGCCGTGGTGGGCCGGGGTGATTCCGCCCGATCGGCTCGTCACGGGTGCGGCGGGAACCGCGTCGGCACTCGCCGATCTTCTCGACCTGCCGGTCGCCTCGGCTGTGGTCACGGCCGAGCCCACCCGGCAGGGCCGAACCACGACGTGGGACCGCGAACCCGCTGCGGTCGCCGCCACGGTGATGACGGGCGCACCCCTCCCGAAGGGCCGGCTCGTCCTGCACGACCGGCTCACCGTTCGCTGCTCCGGTGCCTTGACCGGCGACCACGACGTGTCGTGGTGGGTCGACGCCTCGGGAACGACCCACAGCACCGTCGAGGGGCTGGTGCCCGCTGTCGCCGCGGTAAGCAACGCGCACGCTGTCGCGGGGCCGGGCGGCACAGGATCGTGAGCCCCGACGCCGATGTGCTCGAGTGGGCGGTCGCCGTCCGCGAGCCGTGGCTGACGTCGCTGATGACCGGCATCACGCACACCGGCGGTGTCGGGGCCACCATCGTGCTCGCCTTGATCGCTGCGGTGCTGCTCATGCGGGCCGGCAGGACGGGCGACGCAACTCTGGTCGGCGGAGCCGTGCTGACCGGGTGGCCGGTGATGTCCCTGCTGAAAAACCTGTTCGGGCGGACCCGCCCACCCGAACCGGAGCGGTTGATCGTGATCCAGACCGAATCGTTCCCGTCGGGTCACGCGATGATGACCGCCATCCTCGCGACGGTGCTCGCCGTCGTCGTGGTGCGGACCTGGCCGCGCGGGGACCGGCGGCGGATCGCCGCGTTCACCGTCCTGGCCACCTACTCCCTGGTCGTGGGGTTGTCCCGGATCTACCTCGCCGCGCACTGGACGACCGACGTGGTCGCGGGCTGGATCTGCGGGGTCGCGTGGGCATTGCTCTGGGTGTGGTTTCTCACTCGGGTGCGCCCGGCCCGATGAGCGCCGCCGGGTCCGTTCCGGCGTACCGGCGGCTCGCGACGAGGCTCAGTCCAAGCCGACCTGCGCGCCCCGATGCCCCCGTCGTGCCGCGCGCCGCTGAGCGAGAAACAGAGCAGAACCCAACAGCCCCACCAGAATTCCCGCGATACAGACCGGCAGGATGTCGCTCCAGCGGTCCCCGCCGAGCAGGACGACGACGGTCGCGACCACCCACAATGCGGTTCCGATTGCGAGGACGGGGCGCGGATCGGCGAGACGCCGGGTCCGCGCTGCGGCGGTGTGGGCTGGATTCACGATTTGCAGATTAGTTCGTTTCGGCTGCAATAATCTTCTCCCGTTGCGACGCACCGTACTCGACGAGCGGAATTCATGGACATGGCAGTGGGCACCGAACCCAAGCGATCATCCTTTCTGGATACGTACTTCAAGATCTCCGAACGCGGCTCGACGCTGTCCCGCGAGGTGCGTGGCGGCATCGTCACCTTCTTCGCGATGTCCTACATCGTTGTCCTCAACCCGCTGATTCTCGGCAGTTTCTCCGCCGACGACGCGACCGCCAAGATCGACGTTCTCGGCAACATCCTCCCGATCAATCAGGTCGCGGCGGTCACCGCACTGGTCGCGGGTCTGATGAGCATCGTCTTCGGTGTCGTCGCGAACTATCCGTTCGCGATCGCAGCCGGACTGGGCATCAACAGCCTGCTCGCCGTGAGCATCGCGCCGCAGGTGACGTGGCCCGAAGCGATGGGCCTGGTCGTCATCGACGGCATCATCATCGTGGTGCTGGCCCTCACCGGCTTCCGTACCGCCGTGTTCAACGCGATCCCGCCGGCTCTCAAGGCTGCGATCGCCGCCGGTATCGGCGCGTTCATCGCGATGATCGGCCTGGTAGACGCAGGTTTCGTCCGCCGCATCCCCGATGCCGCCGGGACGACTGTGCCGGTCGGACTGGGCATCGACGGGTCCATTGCCTCGTGGCCCACCTTTGTGTTCGTCATGGGCGTGCTGATCATGGGCGTGCTGGTGGCGAGGAAGGTCCGCGGCGGTCTGCTGATCGGCATCGTCGTCACCACGATCATCGCGATGATCGTCGAAGCGGTTGCCGACGTCGGCCCGTCGCTCGGAACGAACCCCAAGGGCTGGAACCTGAGCACGCCGGAGGCTCCCGGGTCGTTCCTGGGCATTCCGGATCTGAGCCTGGTCGGCCAGTTCGACCTGCTCGGAGCGTTCACCCGCATCGGCGTGATCGCCGCGACGCTGCTGGTGTTCACCCTGGTCCTCGCGAACTTCTTCGATGCCATGGGCACCATGACCGGTCTCGGCAAGGAAGCCGGACTCACCGACAAGGACGGCAACCTGCCCAACGTCGGGAAGGCCCTGGTCGTCGAGGGTGCCGGCGCGATCGTCGGTGGTGGCGCGTCGGCGTCGTCGAACACGGTGTTCGTCGAGTCGGCCTCGGGTATCGCCGAGGGTGCGCGCACCGGTCTGGCGAACGTCGTGACCGGCGTGCTGTTCCTGCTGGCCATGTTCCTCACCCCGCTCTACGAAGTGGTTCCGATCGAGGCGGCCGCGCCCGCACTGGTCGTCGTGGGTGCGCTCATGATCGGTCAGGTCCGCGACATCGACTTCTCCGATTTCGCCGTGGCGCTGCCCGCCTTCCTGACGATCATGGTGATGCCGTTCACCTACTCGATCGCCAACGGCATCGGCGTCGGATTCATCACCTGGGTGGTCCTGCATGCGGCCGGAGGGCGGATCCGCACGATCCACCCGATTCTCTGGATCGTCGCGGCGCTCTTCGCGGTGTATTTCGCGATCGATCCGCTCACCGAAATTCTCACCTAGTCGCGTCGGGCCGCGTCCGGGCCCAGGTGACGTATTGTGCTCGCCATGATCTCGGATACACGCGCACTAGCAGGCGACCTCGCGATCGCCGTTGTGCGTCTGACGCGTCATTTACGGGGGAGACGCACAGATTCCCGGGTCACCTTGACTCAGCTGTCGGCTCTGGCGACGCTGGGTTCGGAGGGGGCAATGACACCGGGGGCGCTGGCAGCCCGTGAGCGCGTTCAGCCGCCGTCGATGACACGGGTCATCGCGTCACTGCACGACCTGGGCTTCGTCGGGCGCACGCCGCACCCGACCGACGGCCGCCAGATCATCGTGACGCTGTCCGATTCCGGGAAAGAGATGCTCGCCGACGAGGCGCAGGCCCGTGAAGCATGGCTGACGGAGCGTCTCGAGAAGCTCGATCCGGCCAGCCTTACGACGCTCCGCAGCGCCATAGATATCCTCTCGGCACTGGTGAACGACGAGAACTGATCCGCGACGGGGGGCTGAACAGGTGACACGCGAGAGCGACGAGGTCTTACCGACTCCACCCGACCTGCTCGGCATGCCGGGATACCTCGCGCGCCGGCTCTACCAGGCGTACACGGCGTACTGGGGCAAGTACGTCGATCCTGTTCTGACCGGACCGCAGTTCTCCGTGATGACCGCGGTGCGCCTGTTCCCGGGCTCCGATCAGGGAAGCATGGCCGTCGCGGTCGCCCTCGACAACTCCACGATGGCCGACCTCTCGCGCCGCCTCGAAGTGCGCGGCCTGCTCGCCCGGATCCCGGACACCTCCGACGGCCGGCGAAAGTTGCTGTACCTCTCGCCGGAGGGTGAGACGGTGCTCGACAAGGTGACGGCGCGGGTGACCGCACTGAAGGGGCCGTTGCTGTCGCCCCTGCCGGAGGACGAACAGGTGCAGTTCATCAGGACGCTCCAGCGCGTCGCAGAGCACTGGGAACGGCTCGCCGGCAGCTGAGCTCGAACCGCCGTCGCACGCGGTGACCGCCAGAATTCACCGATGGCCGGTCGGGTGCCCCGGCCCGGCCGTAGCATCGGGGTGTGGTTCTCTTCTACGAGATCTTGCTCGTGCTGGCGTCCGTGGCGATCGTCTGGTTCTCGATCTACGTGCTGTACCGCCTCGTTACCGACGGTTCCTCCGACCACCGCTGACGCCACGCGCCGTTCAGGCCCGCACCCGGAAGGGTGATCGGGCTCGCTCGTGGTCCCGGACGGGCCGAGGTACCGCCGCCCCGCGCCTGCGCGACCGGTCCGGACCCGGCGGGTTCGTGCTTCGGCCTGCTGGGACAATGAGCATGTGGTTCACGTTATCGACATCGACGACCCGGCCGACCCGAGGCTGGACGACTTCCGCGATCTCAACTCTTCGGATCGCCGGCCCGACCTTCCCGGCGGCAAAGGACTCGTGATCGCCGAGGGCGTTCTGGTGGTGCAGCGGATGCTCGATTCGCGGTTCGCGCCGACAAGCCTGCTCGGCGTCGACCGGCGCCTCGGGGAACTTGCCGACGACCTGCGCGACGTCGACGTCCCGTTCTTCCGGGCCGACGCCGACGTCATGGCCGAGGTGGTGGGGTTCCATCTCAATCGCGGTGTCCTCGCGGTTGCGAACCGTCCCGAGCCGCTCGAACTCGGCGACGTGCTCGAGAAGGCCACGACCGTCGCGGTGCTCGAAGGCGTCAACGATCACGAGAACATCGGTTCGATGTTCCGCAATGCGGCCGGGCTCGGAGTCGACGGGGTGCTGTTCGCGAAAGGCTGCGCCGACCCGCTGTACCGGCGGGCGGTGCGGGTGTCGATGGGGCACGTCCTGCGGGTGCCGTTCGCCTCTGTGGACCGGTGGCCGCACGATCTGGATATCTTGCGGAACAAGGGTTTCCAGCTGATCTCGCTCACTCCCGATCCGCACGCCGTCCCCCTTTCCGCAGCGATGACCGGCGAGAAAGTCGCGTTGCTCCTCGGCGCCGAGGGCCCCGGACTGACCGAACACGCGATGCGTGCAACCGACGTGCGCGCGCGGATCCCGATGGCCCCGGGCACCGACTCGCTCAATGTCGCCACGGCCGCCGCGATGGCGTTCTACGAACGGGTCCGGATTCCGCGCTGACCGGGCTACAGGCTGACCGGTGGCTACAGGCTGACCTGTGGCTACAGGCGGGCAGTGCGCCGCCACCACGAGGGACGGCGACGCCGGGGCGCCGGTGCGGCTTCTTCCCGGTCCCGCAATTCGAACCCGCACACCTCGATGTCGGCGGGATCGGGTTCGGCGGCGAGCCGCCCCACATACCGGAAGCCGAGCCACGCGGCGTTGGCGTGCTCGACGAGTCGGCGAGGGTGGAAGGGGAGCGAGTGCGGCGGGGGAGCGACCTCGGCCGGCCAGCGGATCGGATGCTCGCCGGCCCAGAACGGACGTTCCCACGCGAACGGGACGCCCTCGTCCTCGAAGAACTCCACGGTGCTCGCCCCGAACGCCCGTCGGAGCGTGCCGCGCTCCCATGCGGCAAAGGCGCCCCATGCCCCGGGTGCGTCGGACACGGTGAGAAACGTGTGTTCGGCCGCGAGGGTCTGCCGCCACCGCAACGGCAGCTGCGAGGGGGTGCGGAGCGACAGTTCACTACTGCAGACGACGGTGACGCCGGGGTAGCTGCCGACGAAGACCTGCTTGCCCCCGGGATCGCCGCCGTGCACCGCGAGTGAGAGCGGAACCCGGCCGATCGCAGCGGGATGCCGGTCCGGAAAGAGGCGCCCGAGCAGCGCGCGGGCCGCCTCGGGATCCGGCCGGGAGTCCCGAAGGACCGCGGCCGGATCGGGAGCGTCGACGTGCCACAGCGCCGAGACGATCGACGCCATCGGCGATCCCTCAGATGCGTCCGTTGCTGCGCACGCCGAGCAGCACGTCGTCCCAGGACGGGAGTGCGGGCTTACCGCGCTTGTCCCTGTTCGGCGAGTGCGGGGTGTGCGTCGCGGCGGGATCCTCGTGCTCGTCGGATGCGGTCACCGCGACCGTCTCGGTTCCGGGGGCTTCGAGAATGGCGGGTTCCGCACTGGGCTCGGCGACCGCGGGCTGGTCGAGCGGAATCGGGCTCGCCACGGCTGCCCGGCGCTCGGCGATCTCCGCTTCGGTCGAGTCGTCGACGTCGCGTGCGGAGTAGACCGGGGTCAGGTATCGCAGCGGACGGCCGCAATCCGGGTCCACGAGGTCTGCCGCGATGTCGTCGAGCGCGGTGATGGTGCCGCCGTGCGCATCCGGCTGGTAGCGCCAGTGCGCGGTGTTGGTGGACCGGCCCGCCTGCCACTGCAGTTCTGCGACCCAGTGCCCGTCGTCGTCGCGCCAGGCATCCCACGTGGCCTCGTCGAGGTTGTGGCCGCGGGCGCGGAACGCCTGCGTCACGATCTCGAGGAGGGTTTCGACCGTGGGTCCGTCGGGGCGGACGGGGTGACCCTTCTTCGCCATGTCGACCGCCCGGGACCGTTCGAGCAGCACCGGGTAGGCGAAACGCTCGACCTTGGCGATCGGGATGCCGGCCTCCTGGGAGACCTGTTCGACCGACGCGCCGCCACGGATCCGCGCCTGGATCTCGCGGGGACGGAGCTGGCTCGTGGTTTCGATCTGGATCTGGCCCAGGCGGGCGAGATCGCCGCGTGATGCCGCACGCAGGGTGTCGTCCACCGGAATACGGAACTTGTCACCCGTGTTGGGATCGGCGAGCACGACATATTTTGCATCGGGCTCGAGACCGACCACTCGAAGCTCTCGCACCTTTGACCTCCTCGCGCGCCGATCGCGATTGACCCGCCCGACTGTAATCGAGTCGTCACATTTCGTGGCGCGGACACGCCGCGCCACGCCGGGCGACGTCACACGATTTCCCCCAGGACGCGTTATGGTCCTAGGTTCACCGAAATGTCTCGATCTTAGGTTGAGGGTTGGGTACGGGAGAGGGGCCGAGCCCCGCTGAGGACCCGGCCCCTCGCGACCGTCGCTGACTACCCGTTGCTCAGAGCTGCGAAACCACCCAATCCACGCATTTCGTCAACTGCGTGACGTCCTCGGGATCGATCGCCGGGAACATACCGACGCGCAACTGGTTGCGCCCCAGCTTCCGGTACGGCTCGGTGTCGACGATGCCGTTGGCGCGCAGGATCTTTGCGACCTTCGCCGCGTCGACCGAGTCGGCGAAGTCGATCGTTCCGACCACCTGCGAACGCAGCGCCGGATCGGTGACGAACGGCGTCGCGTACTCGGAAGCCTCGGCCCACTCGTACAGGCGCGACGACGAATCCTTCGTACGGCTGACAGCCCAGTCGAGGCCACCGTTGGCGTTGAGCCACTCGATCTGGTTCGCGAACAGCAGCAGGGTGGCCAGCGCCGGGGTGTTGTACGTCTGGTCCTTGCTGCTGTTCTCCACTGCGATCGGCAGCGACAGGAAGTCCGGGGTGTACCGGCCGGACGCCTGGATCTCGGCAACCCGCTCGAGTGCGGCCGGGCTCATGAGCGCGATCCACAATCCGCCGTCCGCCGCGAAGCACTTCTGCGGCGCGAAGTAGTACACGTCGCTGTCGGCGATGTTCACCGGCAACCCGCCCGCACCCGAGGTCGCGTCGATCGCGATGAGCGCGTTCGACGACCCGGCCGGACGCTGCACGGGCACAGCCACACCCGTCGACGTCTCGTTGTGCGCCCAGCCGATCAGATCGGCGGACGCGTCGGCCACGATCTCGGGAGCCGATCCGGGCTCGGAGCCCATCACGATCGGATCGCCGATGAACGGATTCTTCTTGGCGACGGAGGCGAACTTCGACGAGAACTCGCCGTAGGTGAAGTGCTGCGACCGTTCGCGGATCAGGCCGAACGCGGCTGCATCCCAGAATGCCGTGGTGCCGCCGTTGCCGAGGACGACCTCGTACCCGTCGGGCAGGGCGAACAGCTCGCGCAGGCCGGAGCGCACCCGGGCCACGACGTCCTTGACCGGCTTCTGCCGGTGGCTGGTGCCGAATACCGAAGCGCCGACGTCGACGAGCGACTGGAGCTGCTCGGGGCGAACCTTCGACGGGCCACAGCCGAAACGGCCGTCTGCGGGCTTGAGGTCGGCGGGAATGATCGGTGAAGCGTCTGCCATCGGAATGCGTGTCCTAAGCGTCGAGTGACATGGTGCAGATGTAGTCTAGACCGCTTGCGTGAGCGTCCGACGGGGTGCGTCAGCGGTGGGAGATCGACTCCCAGCCGGTGACGGCCTCGACGGACCGAGGATCCGGTCCGGTGTAGATCGCCGCGGGACGTACCAGCCTGCCGAGACGCTTCTGCTCGAGGATGTGCGCACACCAGCCCGCGGTCCGTCCGCACGTGAACATCGCCGGCATCATCGCGGCCGGAACCTCGGCGAAATCGAGGATCACGGCGGCCCAGAACTCGACGTTGGTCTCGATGGCGCGGTCGGGACGGCGTTCCCGCAATTCGGTCAGCGCTGCCTGCTCTAGTGCCGCAGCGGCCTCGAAGCGGGGAGCGCCGAGTCGCTCGGCGGTGCTGCGCAGCACGCGGGCACGGGGATCTTCGGCGCGATACACACGGTGCCCGAAGCCCATGAGCTTTTCTTTGCGGTCCAGGATGCCCTGGACCACAGCGCGCGGATCGCCGCTGCGCTCGGTCTCCTCGATCATCGGCAGGACGCGCGCCGGGGCACCGCCGTGCAACGGACCCGACATCGCACCCACGGCGCCGGACAGCGCGGCAGGCGCATCGGCACCGGTGGACGCGATCACCCGGGCGGTGAAGGTGGAGGCGTTCATGCCGTGCTCGGCAGCCGACACCCAGTAGGCGTCGATGGCCTCGACGTGCTTCGGGTCGGGATCGCCCTTCCAGCGCACCATGAACCGTTCGGTCACGGTCTTCGCCTGGTCGACCTGCTCCTGGGGTACCGCCGGCTGGTAGATGCCGCGCGCCGACTGAGCGACGTACGACAGTGCCATCACCGCGGAGCGCGCGAGGTTGTCGCGGGCGGTGGCGTCGTCGATGTCGAGCAACGGCTGGAAGCCCCAGATGGGCGCGAGCATCGCGAGGCCCGCCTGCACATCGACGCGCACGTTGCCGGTGTGGATCGGGAGCGGGAAAGGCTCGGCGGGGTGCAGACCCCGGCCGAACTCGCCGTCGACGAGAAGTGCCCACACGTCACCGAAGGTCACGCCCCGATCGACGAGTTCTTCGATGTCGACACCGCGGTAACGCAGTGCGCCACCGTCCTTGTCGGGCTCGGCGATATCACTGGTGAAGGCGACGACGCCTTCGAGACCTGCGACGAAATCCTCGGGTACAGACGCGCGCGGTGCCATGCGAATGGGCTCTCCTCTTTCGTGTGCCGCCCGATCCGAGCCGCACTGCCGGTGGAATGAGGACACCGGTGACTGTGATCGGCACCCCACTCGAGTCGTCAGGTGAACTCTAGTCCTCGACCTCGTGTCTTCGGGCGTCGGCCGTCCCGGAGTACCGTCTTCGTCCGTGCAGCCCGAACCACCGCGCCGACACGTGCCGGCAGACGATCTCGCGTCGATGCGTGCCGACTACAACCCGTCGGACCCGGCCGAAACGCTGTCCGCCGATCTCGGACCCGCGCTCGCCTCCGACGGCTGGCTGCCGCTGTTCCGGCAATGGCTGGCCACCGCCGTCGAGGCCGCCGTGCCCGAGCCCAACGCGATGGTGCTCGCGACCGTCGACGAGAACGGCGATCCCGCGACCCGGACGGTGCTGTGCAAGGCCGTCGGACCCGAGGGCATCACCTTTTTCACGAACTACGAATCGGACAAGGGACGCCACCTGGCCGCGCACCCGTACGCGTCCGTGACCTTTCTGTGGCTGCCGCTGCACCGCCAGGTCACGGTGCGGGGCAAAGTGGATCGCGTCGCGCCCGAGGAGACCGCGGCGTACTGGCGGACCCGGCCGCGCGGGTCGCGGCTCGGTGCCTGGGCGTCGCAGCAGTCGCGGCCGGTCGCGTCCCGCACCGACCTCGAACACGCACTCGTCGAGGCGGGCAGAGAGTACGGCCTCGGATCCGACGAGGACATTCCCGTTCCGCCGTTCTGGGGCGGCTTCCGGATCAGTCCGGACACCGTCGAATTCTGGCAGGGGAGACCCGACCGTCTGCACGACCGGATCCGTATGCGGCTCGTGGACGGAGCGTGGTCCGTCCGGCGTCTCCAGCCGTGAGACGCATCCTCGCCGACACCACACCGCTGCAGAACAAGGACTTCGCGCGGCTGTGGTGGGCCGGTGTCGTGACCGTGGTCGGCGCCCAGATGGCGATCGTCGCGGTGCCGCAACAGATCTACGAGATCACCCGGAACTCGGCCTATGTGGGGCTCACCGGTGTGTTCGGTCTCGTGCCGCTCGTCGTGTTCGGGCTGTGGGGCGGCGCGCTCGCGGACGCGATGGACCGGCGCACCTTGCTGACCATCACCTCGGTCGGCCTCTGCGTCACCTCGCTGCTCCTGTGGGCACAGGCCGCAGCGGGTTCGGGCAACGTGTGGCTGCTGCTCGGCGTGTTCTCGGTGCAGCAGGCGTTCTTCGCGGTGAATCAGCCCACCCGCGCGGCCGTGATCCCGCGTGTGCTTCCCACGGGCCAGATCGCTGCGGCGACCTCGCTCAACATGACCGTGGTGCAGTTCGGTGCGATCGCCGGTCCGCTGCTTGCCGGGGTGCTCATCCCGATGGTGGGGTTGTCGACGCTGTACCTGCTCGATGCCGTCTTCCTCCTGGCGACGCTCTGGGCGGTCGTCCGGCTGCCCCCGATCCCGCCGCTGGGAGAGGTGACGCGGGCGGGACTGCGCGCGGTGCTCGACGGGTTCCGTTACCTGTCCGGGCAGAAGATCCTGCTGGCCTCCTTCGTCGTCGACATCGTCGCGATGGTTTTCGGAATGCCGCGCGCATTGTTTCCTCAGATCGCTCACGAAACCTTCGGGGATCCGGTGCAGGGCGGATTCGTCCTCGGCGTGCTGTTCGCGGCGATGTCGGTGGGAGCCGTTGTCGGCGGCGTGTTCTCGGGGTGGCTGCCGAGAGTGCGGCGACAGGGGCTCGCGGTGATCGTGTGTATCGCCTTGTGGGGCGTCGCGATGGCCGGATTCGGGATCGTGGTGTGGTTCGCCGATTCGGGCGGGAGCGCGCTGCTGGTGTGGCTCGCGGTGGCGTTCCTCGCGTTCGGCGGGTCGGTGGACATGGTGTCGGCGGCGTTCCGGTCGACGATGCTGCAGACCGTCGCGACCGACGAGATGCGTGGCCGGTTACAAGGAGTGTTCATCGTCGTGGTTGCCGGCGGTCCCCGGATCGGCGACGTGCTGCACGGTGCCGCCGCCGCGGCGGCCGGGACCGCGGTTGCGGCAGCGGGTGGCGGTGTCCTGGTGATCGTCGGCGTCGCGGTGTGTGTCTTCGCGTTCCCCGCCTTCGTCCGGTACCGGGTCGAGAGAACCCTGTCGTAGGGCGCGCTCCACGCGGCGGTGGCGGAACTCACCCCTGACGAATTCGAGGTGGGCGGGTCCGAAGCGGAAGATGGAACGGGCCGGACACAGCCGTCCGGACTTTCCTTTCGCGTACCTCGTGCACTCTCCGAAGGCTCTCTCATGACCACGGCTCCCGCCTGCCCACCCGACGACGTCCGGATCGACGACGGTCCGCGGGCAGGGCGCACCCGCGCGATGTGGGCACTCGCGCTCGGCGGGTTCGGGATCGGGACCACCGAATTCATGGCGATGGGCCTGCTTCCCGACATCGCGACCGGGCTCGGTGTCTCCGAGCCGACCGCCGGACACGTCGTGTCCGCGTATGCCGCCGGCGTCGTGGTCGGTGCACCGCTCCTCGCGACCCTGACCGCCCGGGTACCGCGCAAGACGCTGCTGATCGCCTTGATGGTCGCGTTCACGATCGGTAACGCGGCGACGGTGCTGGCACCGGGCTACGGCGCGCTCGTGGCCTCCCGGTTCGTTGCCGGCTTGCCGCACGGCGCGTACTTCGGCGTCGCCGCAATCGTCGCGGCGCATCTCGCCGGTCGGGGACAGCGGGCGCGGGCCGTCGCACTCGTGATGATGGGACTGTCGGTCGCGAACGTGATCGGGGTGCCCGCGGCGTCGTGGCTGGGTATGGCACTGGGCTGGCGCATCGCGTTCGGCCTGGTCGCGGTGATCGGGGTGGCCACCGTCGCCGCGGTCGTCGCGTGGGTGCCGGACCTGTCCATCCGTACGACGAGCGTGCGGACCGAGCTGGGTGCTCTGCGCCGCAAGCAGGTGTGGATGACGTTGGGCGTCGCGACGATCGGCTTCGGTGGTGTGTTCGCGGTCTACACCTACATCAGCACCACCCTGACCGACGTCGCGGGCGTACCGAAATCGGTGGTCCCGGTCGCCCTGATGCTGTTCGGGCTCGGCATGGTCGTGGGCAACGCGGTGGGAGGTCGCCTCGCCGACCGCGCTCTGGTGCCGGGCATCTTCATCACCGTGGGTGCGCTCGGCGTGCTGCTCGCCGTGTTCGTCGTCGCGGTGCACAACCCGTACACGGCTCTGGTGATGGTGTTCCTGCTCGGCGGCGGATGCGCGGCGGTCGGTCCGGGGCTGCAGGTCCGGCTGATGGACGTCGCGGACGATGCCCAGACGCTCGCGGCGTCGCTCCACCACGCCGCGTTCAACCTCGCCAACGCGATCGGCGCCGCGATCGGCGGTGCGGTGATCGCCGCCGGATTCGGGTACACCGCACCGGCCGCTGCCGGAGTGATCCTCGCGGCGGCAGGTGTGCTCATTTTCGCGATCGCGGTGCGAATGAAGGACGACAGCGGCCCAGCGCGGGGGGAGGCAGCGGCCACCGAAGCGCGGTGACCGCTGTCCGAGCCGCCGGGATGTACGGCTCAGCGCACCCGTTCCCTGAAGACCACCCGATCGAGCGCCGCGACATACCGGTCGATGTCGGCGCCGGTTCGCCACACGAGACGCACCTGCAGCGCGGTCGCGGCGGGAGCCAACTGCAGCCACGCGACCCCCGGCGCCGAACCGGGCCTCGTGGTCGACATCCCGAAATGGGTGCCCGCAGCCACTGCGGCGAGGACGGCGCGGTCGTCCGGCGCAGTCGTCGTCTCGACCTCGAGACCGCGTTCGCGCAGTAGATCACGCACGGCGTCGAAGGCCCCGGGGTTTCCTGTTCGTGCAGGGGCTGCGAACGCCAGATCGGAGAGCATCGGGAACCGAGGCCGTTCGGCGTGGGCGCTGCGATGGTCCTTCGGCACGACGACCCACCGCGGAATCTTGGTGACGGGCCCGGCCTCCACGCCGTCCACGAGCGTGGGAAGTTCGACGACGGCGAAATGGCATCTGCCCGACCGCACCGCCTCGATCAGGTCGACGGTGGTCCCCGATTCGGTCGTCACCGCCGCATCGGTCTCGGCGCACAAGGCCGCGACGCACGCGGTGAGCAACCGGTCCGGGAGCGCGACGCAGGCGCCCCAGCGGACCACTGCGCGGGCGCCGGCCACGCGGACCGCTTCCGTGAGAAAACGGTCGGAGTCGTCGAGGAGCGAGCGGGCGTGGGGAAGCAGGTGCGCACCGGCGGAAGTGAGAACGGCACCCTGCTGCGTGCGGTGGACGAGCGGGGTCCCGATGTACTCCTCGAGGCGCCGAAGTCCTTGGGACAGTGGAGGTTGCGTCATCTCCAGTTCGGCTGCGGCGCGCCCGAAGTGTCCTGTGTCGGCGACCGCGACGAAGAACCGGAGATGACGGATCAGATCCATGGCCGACATTCAACCAGCGTCCTCGACACCGTCCCCGCTTTTACCGGAAGTGCGGCCAGTGTCGGCCTCGTACAGGGCTGTCACCAGGGGTGATACTTTTTCCGACTTGCCCCGGCCTCCGTAAAGTATTGGCATCGGCGAGAGGCCGGATGCTGTTGTAGCTGCATGGCAACACCACCCGCAGTCGACCGAACAGCACTGTCCCGCAGAGGCTTTCTCTCCGGTGCCGTCGTCCTGTCGGCCGCTCCGATCCTGGCCGCATGCGGCGCATCGGGCAGCACGATGCCACCGGATGCGACCCCGGCCGCGAGGGGCGTACCGGAGACACGGTTGCAACTGCCCGCGCTCGACGCACGTCTCGCCCGGATCGAGAACGACCACAAGGTCCGGCTCGGGGTGTTCGCGCACTCGCCGATCGACGGTCGGAGCTGTTCATACCGCGGCGACGAGCGATTCGCGATGTGCTCGACCTTCAAGATCTACGCAGCGGCCGGAATTCTGCGTCTCGAATCCCTCGGCCGGCTCACCCTCGACGAGACCATTGCGGTCGAGCCCGCCGACATCGTCGTCAACTCGCCTGTGACGACCGAACATCAGGGCCGCGTCATGACCGTGGGTCACCTGTGCGAGGCCGCGCTGACCCGAAGCGACAACACCGCCGCGAACCTCCTGTTGCGACGCCTCGGCGGACCGGACACGGTGACAGCCCTCGCGCGGGCTGTCAACGACAAGGCGACTCGCCTCGACCGGTGGGAACCCGAACTGAACGAAGCGGGGCGCGGCGACGAGCGCGACACCACGACCGCCGCCGGGCTCGGAGCGGGGTGCCACGAACTGCTTCTCGGTGCGGGGCTGCCGCCGCAGCAACAACGCACCCTCGCGGGGTGGATGCGGGGGAGCCTCACGTCCGACAAGCGCATCCGTGCGGCACTGCCGCCGGGCTGGACCGCGGCCGACAAGACGGGAGGAGGCGACCACGGGACGGTCAACGACGCCGGGGTCGTGTGGTCGCCTCAGGGGGATCCGCTCGTGCTGGTGGTGCTCTCGGATTCCACCACCGGTGACCCCGACGTGCCGATCGACGACGTCCCGACGGTGGCCGCCACCGCGGCCGTGATCGAGGCCATGACGACCGGTATGTGATCCGGGACTGCGGGGCAGGTTGGCGGTACGGACAGGTCAGCCGCCCGAATGGGTAGTGCGATCGCCCGCCGCCCGCAAGACTGGGTACATGTCCGACTCGATCCACCACTCGCAACGCGATCACCCGACCGATTCCCGGCCGGGAGACGGTCCCGCGCATTACGTGATCCGCGGCGGCGGCTACCGGGCCGAGGTGTCCGAGGTGGGCGCGGCGGTGCGTGAACTGGTGTACGACGATCCGTCCGGCCCCTACCGGCTCGTCGAGAGCGGGCCGGCCGAGGAACCGTGGCTGTACGCGGGCGCCGTGCTGGCGCCGTGGCCGGGTGGGGTGCGCGACGGCCACTTCTTCTTCGACGGAATCGAACACCAACTGGCGGTCACCGACCCGCGCCGGAAGACCGCCGTGCACGGCTTCGCCTGGAACAAGAAGTGGGACCTCGTGTCGCACACGGCTACCCGTGTCGAACAGGTGCTCGAGGTCGGATTGCAGACGGGATGGCCCTACCGGCTGCTGCTCACCGCGACCCACGAACTCGGTGAGTACGGGCTCGTCGTCACCCACACCGCGACCAACATCGGCGATTTCCACGCACCGTTCGGACTCGGAGTGCACCCGTATCTGCGGGCCGGTGACACCCCGCTCGACGAGTGCAGTCTGCACCTGGCGGCGGGTACCCGCGTTCCGATCGACCGCGAACGCGGTCTCCCCACCGCGTACTCACAACCCGTCGCCGGTACCGAGTACGACTTCACCGCACCACGCTCCCTCTCCGGTGTACGGCTCGCGACACCGTTCAGCGCGCTCGACGAGGACGCCGACGGTGTGGTGCGTCACCGTCTCTGCGGTCCCGACGGGCGCGGTGTGGAACTGCGAACGGTGCCGGAGTTCGGGTGGTTGTACGCAACCACCGAGACGGCCGGGTCCGGGGGTGCTGCTGAGCGTTCGCTCGCACTGATTCCCGCGACGTGCCCTCCTGATGCGTTCAATCTGGGTATCGACGAAGTGGTCCTGCAGCCGGGGGAGGGCTGGGACGCCAGTTGGGGCCTGGGTGCGGTGGGTTTCTCCGGGTGACGCACGGGCGCCGTGTACGGCAGGAGGCGGGGTGGCAATGGTGCTACCACACGGATCGCGTACGATTACCCCAGGTAAGCGGCGTGCGCCGACCTTGCGGCGGAGTTTCCGAGGGTGCGGGCCGACGTCCGACGTCGATATCAACGAAACACTGTGCGGGGACTTTCGACCGACCCTGGCTGGGCGCACGCGCTGCGCTACGGCTAGGTTCTACCTGAATGTTCGGAAGTTTCTCGTAGGTCTGAGCTTGAGAGGGATCCTTCGTGCCCGCTGAGAATGAACCCACAACCGCCCTCAGCTACCCCGGTGGCGAGCACGCGATGTCGATCGCCAAAGCAACGGAAGGCAATGACGGTATCGAGCTGGGCAAGCTCCTTGCGGAGACCGGGTACACCACCCTCGACCCCGGTTTCGTCAACACTGCCTCCACCAAGTCGGCGATTACGTACATCGACGGTGAGAAGGGCATCCTGCGTTACCGCGGGTACCCCATCGAGCAGCTGGCCGAGAAGGCCAGCTTCATCGAGGTCAGCTACCTGCTGATCTACGGCGAGCTGCCCACGTCGGACCAGCTCGAGACGTTCACCGACAAGATCCGCCGGCACACGCTGCTGCACGAGGACCTCAAGCGCTTCTTCGACGGCTTCCCGCGTAACGCGCATCCCATGCCCGTCGTGTCGAGCGCCGTCAACGCGCTCTCGGCGTACTACCCGGACTCGCTCGACCCGGACGACTCGGAGCAGGTCGAGCTGTCGACGATCCGCTTGCTCGCCAAGCTCCCGACGATCGCCGCCTACGCCTACAAGAAGTCCGTGGGCCAGCCGTTCCTCTACCCCGACAACTCGCTGTCGCTGGTCGAGAACTTCCTGCGGATGACGTTCGGTTTCCCGGCCGAGCCGTACGAGATCGATCCCGAGATCGCGCAGGCTCTCGACATGCTGCTGATCCTGCACGCCGACCACGAGCAGAACTGCTCGACGTCGACGGTGCGTCTGGTCGGCTCGTCGGACGCCAACCTGTTCACGTCCATCTCGGGCGGCATCAACGCGCTGTGGGGCCCGCTGCACGGCGGTGCGAACCAGGCTGTGCTGGAGATGCTCGAGCAGATCAAGAACTCGGGCGGCGACGTCAACGAGTTCGTGCGCAAGGTCAAGAACAAGGAAGACGGCGTGAAGCTCATGGGCTTCGGGCACCGCGTCTACCGCAACTACGACCCGCGCGCCGCGATCGTCAAGAAGACCGCCGATTCGATCCTCAAGAAGCTCGGTGCGGGCGACGAACTGCTCGAGATCGCCATGAAGCTCGAAGAGGCCGCGCTCACCGACGACTACTTCATCGAGCGCAAGCTGTACCCGAACGTCGACTTCTACACCGGTTTGATCTACCGCGCCATGGGCTTCCCGGACCGCATGTTCACCGTGCTGTTCGCGTTGGGCCGCCTGCCGGGCTGGATCGCGCACTGGCGCGAGATGCACTCCGACCCGACCCTCAAGATCGGGCGCCCGCGCCAGATCTACGTCGGCCACACCGAGCGTGACTACAAGGGGATCGATCTTCGCTGACCGATCTGTCCGAGCGTGTGCGACGACTGCCACTCGACAAGGGAGAAGGACCTGTGAGTAAACCGGAGATCGAGTTCCAGGAGGGCCCCGCGCCCACCGAACTGGTCATCAAGGACATCACGATCGGTGACGGTCCCGAAGCCACGCCGGGTGCGGTCGTCGACGTGCACTACGTCGGTGTGGAGTTCGACACGGGCGAGGAGTTCGACTCGTCGTGGAGCCGTGGCGAATCCATCCGCTTCCCGCTCGCCGGTCTCATCGCCGGCTGGCAGGAGGGCATCCCCGGCATGCGTGTCGGTGGGCGTCGTCAGCTGACGATCCCGCCGGAACTCGCCTACGGTCCCGCCGGATCGGGCCACCAGTTGTCGGGCAAGACGCTCGTGTTCGTGATCGATCTGCTCGACGTGCAGGTCCAGCCCGAACCGCCGGTCATCGAGAAGTCGGAAGGCCCCGCGCCCACCGAACTCGTGGTCGAGGACATCACCATCGGTGAAGGTCCCGAGGCGCAGCCCGACGCAACCGTCGACGTGCACTACAAGGGCGTCGAGTACGAGACCAACGAAGAGTTCGACTCGTCGTGGAGCCGCGGTCAGTCCGTCGCGTTCCCGCTCGGCCGGCTGATCCCAGGCTGGCAGCAGGGCATCCCGGGTATGCGGGTCGGTGGTCGCCGCAAGCTGACCGTGCCACCGGAACTCGCATACGGTCCGGCCGGTTCCGGTCACCCGCTCGGCGGCAAGACGCTGGTGTTCGTGATCGACCTGGTCGACCTGCCGTAGAAAATCGTTCATGAAGGCCCGAGTCCGGTGTATGCCGGACCCGGGCCCTCATGCATCCGGGCGCATTCACGAGCACGCGCCGGTTCTCGCTGCCAGACTGGGGTAATGGCAGTACGAGTGCGGGTGCCGGCGGAACTCCTTCCGCACCTGCGCCGCGCCCGCGACGTCGCCGACCGTGACTATGCGGAGCCGCTCGACCTCGTCGGACTCGCCGCCAACGCCGGCGTATCCAAGTTTCACTTCCTCCGGTGTTTCGCCGCGGTGTACGGCAGGACTCCGGGGGCCTACCTCGCCGAGCGGCGCATCGAGCGAGCCCAGGACCTGCTGCGGGCGACCAACCTGACGGTCACCGAGATATGCCACGTCGTCGGGTACACCAGCCTCGGTTCGTTCAGCGCCAAGTTCCGGCAACTGGTCGGTACGTCACCGTCGGTGTATCAGGCGAAGTTCGCCGAGTCCGGTGCGCCGCGAATCCCCGGCTGCTACGTCTTCATGCACGGCCTGAGCGACCGGTCGTGAACGCCGCAATTTCGGAGAAGCGCAGGCACCGGCGCCGACCCTAGGTTGGAATACATGATTACCAACATTTCTCTGGTCACCCTCTGGGTCACCGACCAGGACGCAGCCAAGAAGTTCTACACCGACACGATGGGATTCGTCGAAGGCACCGACGTCACGCTGGGCGACGGGTTCCGCTGGGTATCGATCCTGCACCCCGACCATCCCGAACTGCAGGTCACCCTCGCCAAGCCCGGCCCGCCCCTCGCCGACGACACGGCAGACGCGATCCGGCGGGCACTGGACGCCGGAACCATGGGCGGATTCGGTCTTGCCACCAACGACTGTCACGCGACGTATCGTGAGCTCGCTGCCAAGGGGGTGGAGTTCGTTCAGCAACCGGCCGAACGGCCGTACGGCATCGAAGCGGTGATGCGGGACAACTCCGGCAATTGGCTGGTGCTCGTGGAGGAGCGGGAGTACACCGGAGAGCCCTTCCCGCACTGAGTAATTCGGACACAATGCACCCTCGCGATCGAGCCGGTGCCGGGAACGTCGCCGGTACCGATCATCGATCGCGGGGGCGCGTGCGGGGCAACCGGACGACGAGGCGTGCTCCCCCGAGCGGACTCTCGTCCAGGTGTGCGTCGCCGCCGTGCAGGGTTGCCTGCTGCGCGACCAGTGCCAGTCCGAGCCCGGACCCGGTCCGGCGGGAATTCGATCCGCGCCGGAACCGTTCGAACACTGCCGAGCGTTCGTCGGCGGGGACACCCACTCCGTCGTCGTCGACGATCAGGCTGGTGGCGGCATCGTCCCTCGAGACGGTGATCCGAACGAGCGATGCGCCGCCGTGCCGGACGGCATTGGTGATCGCGTTGTCCACCACGAGTCGCAGGCCTGCGGGCAGGCCGCGCAGCGTCCGGCCGGCATCCCCGCGGACGTCCACGGTCAGGCCCGGATATCGGCGCATCGCGTCCGCGGCAGCGGTGTCGCAGATCTCGACGGGATCGACGTCGACGAAATCGCGGTCGGTGGACAGGTCGCCTCTGGCGAGGCGTTCGAGGTCGTTGAGGGTCGCTTCCAGCCGTGCCTGAGTGCGCGCGAGGTCGGTGAGTATCTCGGACCGGTCGTCCGCCTCGAGGTCGAGGGTCGTGAGTACTTCGATGTCCGTCCGCATCGCCGTAAGGGGCGTCCGCATTTCGTGTGCCGCTGCCGCCGCGAAGTCACGCGCCGTGGCCAGCGCGGCGTCGGTGGCGGCACGCGCGCGTGCCACGTCGTCGAGCATCGCGCCCACCGCCGACGCGAGTTCGTCGGCTTCCGTGACTCCGGACGGGCGTGGCGAGAGATCCCGGTCGCGGGCGACGATCCGGCGGGTCAGGTCGACGAGCGGACGCACCGCGCCACCGCCGAGCAGCCAGCCGAGACCGGTCGCGGCGGCCACTGCGACGGCGCCGGCGATCAATACCTGCCGGTGCTGATCCGTGGTCACATCCTGCGCCTCGGCCAGCAGGACGGCCACCGACATCAGACCGCGATTCGATTCGATGGGGGTGGTGTACGCGCGGTAGTCGATCCCGTCGAGGGTGACGGTCTGCGCGCCGGGTTCGAGGACGGGCAGTTCCGTGGGCGTGCTCGCCCGCAGTGCGCCGTCGGGTTCCGCGCGGATCGTCATGGCGAACGCACCGCCGTCGCCGAATACCGGCAGGAACAATTCGGCGGCCGCGGCGTTGGCTGCCAGCACATCGGCGGCGAGGTCGAGGCGCCGGTCGAGTTGTGCCAGATTGTTGCGCGAAATTGCCAGCGCCACAATGACACCCAGAATCCCCACGACGATGGTCGTGCCCAGCGCGGTCGCGGTGGCCACTCGTGCGCGCAACGAGAACGAGCGGGGCACCTCAGGGCTCCCGGAGAACGAAGCCGACGCCGCGCACGGTGTGGACGAGCCGGGCGCGGCCACCTGATTCGAGCTTGCGGCGGAGATAGCCGACGAACACGTCCACGACGTTGGTGTCTGAGGTGAAGTCGTAGCCCCACACGAGCGACAACAGGCGCTCGCGGGAGAGCACGATGCCCGCATTGCGGGCCAGGACCTCGAGCAGCTCGAATTCGCGTTTGGTCATGTCCACGGGATCGCCGTCGACGAACACCCGCCGGCCCGCCGGTTCTATGCGCAGGGCGCCGACCCGCACCGCCTGATCGTCGGCCGGTGCGCGGCGGCGCAGCATTGCTTTGATACGCGCGACGAGTTCGGCGAGGACGAACGGTTTGGTCAGGTAGTCGTCGGCGCCGGATTCGAGCCCGGCGATGCGGTCGTCGACGGTGTCGCGGGCACTGAGCACGCAGATCGGGATGTCGTCCCCCGCACCGCGCAGGGTGGTGATGACGGCTGTCCCGTCGAGACCGGGCATGTTCATGTCGAGCACCATCACGTCGGGCCGCTCGGCTTCTACGACTTCGAGGGCTTCGGCACCCCCGGCGGCGGTCAACACCGAGAATCCGGAGAGGCGGAGACCGCGGTGCAGGGAGGCGAGGACGTCCGCGTCGTCGTCGACGACCAGCACAGAAGGGGATCCGCTCATGAAGGGCAGTATTCCCGTATTCGTGGCGTCGGCGCCAAGCATCGCGCGGTACCGTGCACCCACGGCTGCCACCCCGCCGGTCGTCCGGCCCGCCCGGATTGCTCTACTGGGTGCGCGCTCGATCGGTACTCCGCCGAAAGGACCCCTCCATGCCTGCTCCCGTGCTGTCCCGCCGCGACCTGGACTTCTTGCTGTACGACTGGCTCGACATCGAGTCCCTGACCACCCGTTCGCGGTTCGCGGAGCATTCCCGTGAAACGTTCGACGCGGTGCTGGACCTGAGTGCGGACATCGCTACGAAGCATTTCGCGACGCACAACAAGAAGGCCGATGCTCAGGAACCCCGGATGGACGAGGACGGCCGCGTCGAGATCATCCCGGAGGTCAAGGCCGCACTCGACCTCTTCTCCAAGGCGGGGCTGATCGCCGGCGGGTTCGACGAAGCGCACGGCGGCATGCAGTTGCCCATCGCGGTTCTGCGCGCGTCGATGGCGTGGTTCCAGGCGGCGAATGCAGGCACCTCCGCGTACCCGTTCCTCACCGCGGCCAATGCAAGCCTGCTCGTCGCGCACGGCAGCGACGAGCAGATCGCCACCTTCGTGCCGCACATGCTCGAAGGCCGGTTCTTCGGCACCATGTGTCTGTCCGAGCCGCAGGCAGGCTCGTCGCTCGCCGACATCACCACCAAGGCCGTGCCAGTGGGCGACGGCACCTACCGCCTGACCGGAACGAAGATGTGGATCTCCGGCGGCGACCACGAATTGACCGAGAACATCGTGCATCTGGTGCTCGCCAAGATTCCGGGAGGCCCCGCCGGCGTCAAGGGCATCTCGCTGTTCATCGTTCCCAAGTTCCTCGTCGAGCCGGACGGCACGCTGGGCGACCGGAACGACGTCGCCCTGGTGGGCCTCAACCACAAGATGGGCAATCGCGGCACCACGAACACACTGCTGAACCTCGGCGAAGGCACGTACACACCGGGCGGAGAGGCGGGAGCGGTCGGCTATCTTCTCGGGGAGCCGAACAAGGGCCTGTCCTACATGTTCCACATGATGAACGAGGCACGGATCGGGGTCGGATTCCTCGCGACCTCGCTCGGCTACGCCGGATACCTCCAGTCGCTCGACTACGCACGCACCCGGACACAGGGCCGCCCACTCGGCGCGAAAGACCCGGCTTCCCCTCAGGTGGCCCTCGTCGAACACCCCGACGTACGCCGGATGCTGTTGGCGCAGAAGTCCTACGTGGAAGGTGCGCTGGCGCTCGGCCTGTACTGTTCCACCCTCGTCGACGAACAGCGGACCGCACCTGACGAGGCAGCCCGGTCGCGTGCGGGGCTTCTGCTGGACCTGCTCACCCCGATTGCCAAGTCGTGGCCGTCGCAGTGGTGCCTCGAAGCCAACAGTCTTGCGATCCAGGTGCTCGGCGGTTACGGGTACACCCGGGAATTCGATGTCGAACAGTACTACCGCGACAATCGCCTCAACCCGATTCACGAAGGCACCCACGGCATTCAAGGGATGGACCTCCTCGGCCGCAAGGTGATCATGCAAGGTGGCGCCGCGCTCGCGGTGCTGGGAGAGACCATCGGCGAGACCGTGACGAAGGCGCTGGACGCCGGTGGCGACGCCGCGGAGTACGCGCAGCAGTTGCAGCGTGCCGTCGTGCGGGTGGGGGAGACGACCACCGCCCTGTGGTCGACCGGCGATCCGGCTGTCGCGCTCGCAAACTCGACCGTCTACCTCGAAGCGGTCGGGCATGTGGTGGTCGCGTGGATCTGGCTCGAACAACTCCTCGCCGTGGGCGAGCGGGACGGCGCGTTCTACGACGGCAAGCGCGCGGCGGCCCGGTACTTCTTCCGATTCGAACTTCCGAAGACGGGGCCGCAGTTCGATCTGCTCGCGAGCCTCGACCGCACCACCCTGGACGTCGACCCCTCCGTCCTCTGATCCGGTGCCGCCGTGACAGCCGTCGCTGTCACGGCGGCGGCACGGTCAGCGACGGGCAGCGAGACGAGTGATCGTGACGCCCGCGACCGAGCGACTCTCGACGGGATCGAAGTGATGCGGTGCGAAGTCCGCGCGGAACAACGGTATTCCGTTGCCCGCCACGATCGGACTGACCTTCAGGACGAGTTCGTCGATCTCGGGTAACAGCGCGCCCGCGAGAGAGCCGCCCCCGCACAACCAGATTCCTCCGCCGTCCTGCTGCTTCAGTTCTCGCACGTACGCGAGCGGATCGCTGGCGACGAGTGTGACGGTGTCGTCCGGTGCTTCGCTCATCGTGGTGGAGAAGACGTACTGCTTCAGATGCTGATACGAACTCGTGACCCCGTCATCGAGGGACGGCTCCCACGTGCGTCTGCCCATGACCACCGCGTCGAAGTTCTTGTTCGGCGGGTCGATCCCGAGATGCGCACGCGCCTGGGTGGGGATCGTTTCCGGGAACTCCTCGACGAGTACCGACACCAGTTCGTCGGGTACCGGAAAGAAATCGAACCCGCCCGACGGGTCGGCGATGAACCCGTCGAGCGTGGTGGCCACGTAGTAGGTCAGTGTGCGCAAGAATGCTCCCGTCTCGGCAGTCAGGCCTGTGCCCGATCGACGAGCAACGTTAGGGCATGACGCACCGTCCGGGCGAGCACTTTTTGGGGGTCACCCTCGAATTGCTTTTCCTCGCACCGGGTTCCCTCCGGCCCGGTCGTAGCGAACCAGACTGTGCCCGGCGGGCGCCCGTCCTGCGAGTCGGGTCCGCCCGCCCCGCTCACGGCAACCACGATCTCCGCTTCGAGCAGGCGCGAGGTGGACTCGGCCATGGCCCGGACAGCTTGCTCGCTCACGACCGGTCCCTCGGGAACGCGGAGCAGACCGTGTTTCACTTCGCGTGAGTACGCGACGATGCCGCCGCGAAACCACTCCGAACTGCCTTTCGCGGCGCCGAGGCGCGCCGCCAGCGTTCCCGCGGTGAGGGACTCCGCGCACCCCACCGTCAGACTGCGCTCGGACGCGAGGTCGGCGAGTCGTTCGATCAAGTCGTCGGAACGATCGGTTCCTTCGACAATGTCGTCATCGGCCACGGGAAGCTCCTTCTCTGTCGTCTCGAATCCATCGGGTGAGCAGGGTGCCGTCGTCGTCGGCGACCAGGTGGGTCCGTCGCATGGGGGTGACGACGGGAGTCGGCGTCGAGGCGATGCGCCCCGCAGCGCCCGCCGCGAGAACGGGGGCGAACGTCAGGCACAGGTCGTCGACGATGTCGGCTTCGATCATGCTGCCGAACAATTGCGGACCTCCTTCGCACAGTACGCGCGTCCATCCGGCCTTCGTGACGGCGGCGAGCAGGGCTGCACCGTCGATGGTGTCGTCGGCGATCACCCGGACGTCGGCACCGGCGTCCTCCGCCCTGCGGCGGTTGGCGACAGGGGCGCTCGCACTGGTGAACACGATCGGAGGCACCGTGGTATCGGTGAACAGCCTCAGATCCGACGGGAAGTAGCAGGACGTCGTCACGACCGCGATGGGAGGCACGGCGTCGAGCCCGTCCGCTTCACGACGCGCACGAAGCGTCTCGCTGGTGCGCGCGCCCCCGTAGTTTTCGGTGCGCACGGTGCCCGCGCCGACGAGGATCACGTCCGCGAGTTCCCTGAGCAGCCCGAAGACCTTCTTGTCCGACGGGGTGCCGAGCGCCCCGGACCGGCCTTCCACCGCGACCGCACCGTCGAGGGAGGACACGAAGTTGACGCGCATCCACGGGCGCTCGAGCCCTTCCGGATACGCGTACAACTGCCGGAGCCGATCGTCGCCGACGGCGGTGGGGGAGGCGGGGTCGTCGAGTTGGTGCATGCACCCGATCAGATCACGCCGGTTCGTTCCCCGCTATGTCACGCGCCGTGGCCGGCGTCCATGTCGCTCACGTCGCGGAAGGTCAGCAGCTTGTCCAGCTTCTCGCGGAGTTCGCCCTCCTCGGGATCGAGCAGGAACCCCATGTGGTCGCCGAGATCGAATCTGCCCAGCACGCGCCCGACGAACCAGCCGGCTGCGCCGTCGAGGATCGGCAGGCCGTGCGGACCCTCGCTCCACGCGCACTGCGAGAACTTGTCGATCTCGTCGCCTGTCTGCTCCCCGAAAAGCTCCGATATCGCGCGGTTCTCGGGGGAGAGGACATGCACGGCGAGGTACTCGGCCTCCTGGGCGACACGGAAGGTGTGGTTCTTGTTCGAGATGGCGACGAGGAAGCGTGCCGGATCGATGCCCGTCTGAGTCGTGAACCCGACGAGGCACCCGCTGCGTTCTTCTCCGCCGCGCGTCGTGACAATGTACATCGGGTAGTCGAGCTGGGACATGATGTCGGCGAACCCCTCGGAGGAGCCGCGGACTGCATCGGTGTCGGACATGCTCCGATCGTACGTTTTACGTAGTGCCGATACGGTTTGGTGCGGGCGACGACGCGGTACCCGAGTGCCATGACGGACCAACACGGCGGGGACGGTGCGGCCGGCGCAACCGTGGCACCGAACGATGCGCGCAAGCCCGACTCTCCGACGGACATCGAGAAGCCGTCGTGGAAATACGTGGTCAAGAGGACCGTGCGGGAGTTCAGCCGAGATCAGTGCACCGATCTGGCGGCGTCGCTGACCTACTACGCCATCCTGTCGCTGTTTCCTGCGTTGCTGGTCGTGGTCTCGTTGCTCGGCGTCTTCGGGCAGGGCCAGGCCACCGTGGATGCGGTGCTCCAGATGGTCGAGGATCTGGGACCGTCCTCCGCGGTCGACACCCTGCGCGGACCCATCGAACAGTTGGTGCAGGCACCCACCGCCGGCCTCGCCCTCGTCATCGGTGTTCTCGGTGCCCTCTGGTCGGCTTCCGGCTACGTGGGGGCCTTCGGCCGCGCCATGAATCGCATCTACGAGATCGAAGAGGGACGCCCGATCTGGAAGCTGCGCCCCCAGATGCTGCTGGTGACGGCGCTCGTCCTGGTCTTCGCCGGTGCAACGGGCCTGATGCTCGTGGTGAGCGGACCGATCGCCCGCACCATCGGTGACGTCGTCGGCCTGGGCGAGACAGCGGTGACGGTCTGGAACATCGCGAAGTGGCCCGTGATGCTGATACTCGTCATCGTCCTTGTGGCGGTGCTCTACTACGCCACACCCAACGTCAAGCAGCCCAAGTTCCGGTGGGTGAGCGTCGGTTCTGTGATCGCGATCGTGGTCTGGATCGTCGCGTCGGTGCTGTTCGCGGTGTACGTCAGCAATTTCGGGAGTTACAACAAGACCTACGGTTCGCTCGCCGGTGCGGTGATCTTCCTGTTGTGGTTGTGGATCACCAACCTGGCACTGCTGTTCGGGGCCGAATTCGATGCGGAACTCGAACGTGGTCGGCAGTTGCAAGGTGGAATCGAAGCGGAGAAGACCCTCCAACTGCCCCCGCGCGACACCCGTGCGAGTGAGAAGAACCAGGCGAAGCATCAAGAACTGATCGAACGCGGGCGTCGCCTGCGTGGAGAAGTCGGCGACAACCAGGAAGGGGAACGAACATGACGGAACCGACCGGAGGGGGTGCGCGTCACGTGGCGGCCCAGCCCTCCGAACTGTCCACTGTCGAACTCACCGAACGGCTGACCGCGCAGGTCTCCACCCTCGTGCGCACCGAAGTCACCCATGCCCTCGACGAAGTGAAGTCCAAGGGCACCAGGATCGGTATCGGTGCCGGAATCTCCGGGGCCGGTGCGCTTCTGCTCTACCTCGGGCTCGCCACCCTCATAGCGGCGGGTGTGCTGGGGCTCGCGACCGCCGTGGACCCCTGGCTGGCGGCACTGATCGTCGCCGTTGTGGTTCTCGTGATCGGGGGCATCCTCGCGGCCGTCGGCGCCTCGAAGGCCAAGAATGCCGCGCCGCCGATGCCGGCACACGCGGTCGACAGCGTTCGGGCCGACGTGGCCGCCGCGAAGGGAGCAATGCAATGAGCCGACCCGACTCTTCCAACACCGGGCCCACCGAGTCGACCCCCAACGGGTCGGGCGGACCCGAGCCCGATATCGAACAGCAGCGCGCCGAACTCGCTGCGACGGTAGGCGAACTGACCGACCGGCTGGACGTGCCCACCCGCGTCAAGCACGCGGCCGACGAGCGCGTCGAAGCGGTACGGAACCGCCCCGACCTGATTGCCGCAGCCGGGGCAGTTCTCGTCGCCGTCGTGCTGGTCGTCGTCTGGCGTCGCCGCCGCTAGACCCTCGCGGGGTCAGCCACCCAGTTGCGCCCGAAGCGCCTCGAGCACTGCCGGGTCTTCGATCGTGGACGGCACGGTGTACTGCTCGTGGTCGGCGATCTGGCGCATGGTCTTTCGGAGGATCTTGCCGGATCGGGTTTTCGGCAGTGCCTGCACGACGGTCACGTCCCGGAACGTCGCCACCGCACCGATCTGGTCGCGCACCATTGCGACGAGTTCCTGTCGCAAGGTCTCGGGGTCGATTTCCACACCGGCCTTGAGGACGACGTATCCCGACGGACGCTGCCCCTTGATCTCGTCGTGGATGCCCACCACCGCGCATTCGGCGACGGCCGGATGCGACGCCACGACCGCTTCCATCGTTCCCGTCGAAAGACGATGCCCGGCAACGTTGATCACGTCGTCGGAGCGCCCGAGCACGAACACGTAGCCGTCCTCGTCCACATAACCCGAGTCGCCGGTGAGGTAGTAGCCGGGGAACGTGTCGAGATACGACCTGCGGTACCGGTCCTCGTCCTGCCACAGACCGGTCAAGGTGCCCGGCGGAAGCGGAAGCCGGACGACGATGTTGCCTTCGGTGTTCGCCTTCACGAGTTCGCCATGGGCATCGACGATTTCGACGCGGTACCCCGGCACCGGCACCGTCGGAGAACCCGCCTTGAGCGGCATCGGATCGAGACCGCGCAGATTCGCGGCGATCGCCCAGCCCGTCTCGGTCTGCCACCAGTGGTCGACGACCGGTCGCTCGAGTACGCGGGTCGCCCAGGCGTAGGTGTCGGGGTCGAGGCGTTCCCCGGCGGCGAACAGCGTTTCCAGCGAGTCGATCGAATACTTCGCGAGTTCCTCGGCGTCGGGATCCGCCTTGCGGACCGCGCGGATCGCGGTCGGTGCCGTGAACAGCGCTTTGACGTTGTTCTCCGCGATGATGCGCCAGAACGCGCCCGCGTCGGGGGTGCCTACCGGCTTGCCCTCGTACAGCACCGTGGTGGCGCCGGCGAGCAGTGGGCCGTAGACGATGTACGAGTGCCCGACCACCCACCCGACGTCGGACGCGGTCCACCACACGTCGCCTGCACCGATGTCGTAGATGTTGCGCATCGACCACGTCAGCGCGACCGCGTGTCCGCCGTTGTCGCGGACGACGCCCTTGGGCTTTCCGGTGGTTCCGGAGGTGTAGAGGATGTAGAGCGGGTCGGTGGCGGCGACCGAGACCGGTTCGGCCGGCGACGAGTCGGCGACGAGTTCGTCCCAGTCGAACCACGCGGCGGACGACGTCTTGTAATCGGCAGCGGAACCGGGAATCTGTTCCCGATCCTTCACGATCACAGTGTGCGGGGGAGTCTTCGACAGCCCGAGAGCCGTCTCGACCATGGGGAGATACTCGACGGTTCGGCCGGGCTCGAGCCCACCCGACGCGGTGACGAGCACGACCGGACGGGCATCGTCGATGCGGGTCGCGAGTTCCTTCGCCGCGAACCCGCCGAAGACCACCGAGTGCACGGCACCGATGCGGGCGCACGCGAGCATCGCGATCGCGGCCTCCGGAATCATCGGCATGTAGATGATGACGCGGTCGCCGGCCACGACGCCCTGGTCGCGCAGCACTCCCGCGAATGTGGCGACCTCGTCGAGCAGTTCTGCGTACGTGTAGGTCTTCTTCGCCGGAACCATCGCCGAATCCCAGATCAGCGCGGTCCGGTCACCTGCACCTGCTGCGACATGCCGGTCGAGCGCGTTGACACTGGTGTTGAGAGTGCCGTCCGGGAACCACCGGTACGAGGGTGCGTGCGTGTCGTCCAGTGCGCGGGTGGGCGCGGTGTCCCAGTCGACGGCCTTCGCGGCCTCGAGCCAGAAGGCCTCGGGGTCCTCGACGCTCTGGTGGAACGCCTCCTCGTACGAGCTCATCGCCTGGTGTCCTTCCCTCGCACTGACAGTGGTGACCGCGTCACCCTATGCGACCGGCCTCGGCCCCGAACGCGATGTGCGACGGGCGGCAGTGGTTGGGCGCCGAGCGGGGTGCCGACGGAAGGGCAGTGGACGGAAGGGCAGTGGAGGAGGTGGGCGTGATCTCGCCCGTTCGGGGAATCCGGATCCCATGGCTCAACGAACCACACCCGCAGTCGCGGCGTCGAGTCGGTGGACCGACACCGACGGGATCAGATACCCGCGTGGCGATACGCACGCGTGGACGCCCGGCACCAACCAGACCCTGTGCGGAGTCCCGCTCTCCCGTGCCCGCCTCGCCCGCTTCCCGCACGTGCCGTGGACCGACGCTCTCTATCTGGCCGAACTCGGGGAACACGGAGTCTTCCCGTGCCGTCGCTGTAGCGGGGCCACGCTCAGTGATCGGCGCCGGTGGACCCGCACCGATCCGCGGCCGTGACGGCTGGTCGCTGTGTGGGTGGTCGCCTCGATCCAACGCACCTACGAACGAGAACTACCACGCACGCTCCGGTCACACCGCATGCCGGACACCGCACGCAAAGTCGCCGCGCTCGCCGCGCCCAAGCAAAGGACCAGGTCTGCCGATCCCGGGTCGAGTCTTTGTTCTCGGTAACGAAAAGTAGGGCAAACCGGGTTATCCCGGCATGAGAGTCCGCGCCCTTACGGCCGTCCCCGCCCTTTTCTTCCTCGTCGTGGGTTGCTCTGCCGACGACACCGGTTCGTCGCCCGTGATCACCGAAACGGTGACCGTGTCAGCCGAGGCCTCCACGGCGTCGACCACGACCGTGGCGTCGAGCACGACTACAGCGCCTGCGGCCACCACACCGCGCAGTACTGCGGGCGTCCCGCCCTCCAGCACATACCGGACGTCGACACCGACACCCACTACGGCTGAAGTCGCACCCGCACTTGCTCCTGCCCCGGTCACACCGCAGATCAGCTCCAGCCAGCGCAATGCTGTCCGGTCCGCCGAGGAGTACATCGAGATGATGCCCTTCTCACGCAGCGGGTTGATCAACCAACTCGAATACGAGGGCTTCTCCACCGCGGACGCGACGTACGCAGTGGACCGCCTGGACGTGGATTGGGACCGGCAGGCTAAACGAAGCGCCGAGCAGTACCTCGACATGACGTCGTTTTCCCTGTCGGGGCTGGTTGAGCAACTGGAATACGAGGGGTACACCAGGGCTCAGGCTGAATACGGAGCCAACGCTGCCTACTGACCCGACCTGCGATGGCGGGACGGGTTCGAGTCGAGCAGGCTCTCGGGTGAACCGCTCTAGGATCGCAAGTGTGTCGACTCCGCCCCCACACGCTGTCCCTGTACCGAGCGACACCCAGAGCGCCGGCGACAAAGCAGACATACTCGCTCGCACCGTGGCTGCGATCGACGCCGGTGATCTCGAACAGGGCCGCCAGATTTTGCGCCGAGAGTATCCCTTCAGCGCACTGGCGAAGAACCCGCGCCGCTACACCGAACGTCAATGCTTGCAGGTGTTCTACCGGGACGGTTTCGTCGACCGCTACAGCGGCACCAAGCTCGTGCACCCTGGTGCTCTCCGCACGTTGTCGCGAGTATTTCCCGACGAGTTTCCCGCGCACCAGAATTGGCTGATGTCGCAGTCGCACTTCGCATTTTGGGAACTGTTCCCGACAATCGACCACCTTGTACCTGTCGCGCGCGGCGGGGTCGACGCCGAACCGAACTGGGTGAGTACCTCGATGCTGCGCAACTCCGCGAAAGCGCACTGGACCCTCGACGAACTCGGCTGGACACTTCGCGCACCCGGCGACCACACCGAGTGGGACGGCTTGTCCGGTTGGTTTGTCGAACATCTCAGGTCTTGTCCGGAGCTTCTGGGAGACAAATACCTCGCGCGATGGTTCCGCGCGACGGTCGACGTGCGCGCCGCCCTCATCTGAGGGCGATGCGGGTGTCCACGGATTGTGTCGATGATGGTGCCCGGGTGGCATGTTGCAGACTCAGTAGGTCAAGGAACGGGCGATCTGTGCGATCGCTGCCTCGAACCGCTCGCGGCCTCCGGGCGAGTTCAAGCCTCGAGCCGAGCAGTGCGGAACTTTGCCGGGAACTACGTAGAGATCGCGGTCGATGCCCGCCCGCGCCCAACCATCGCGAGCCGCCGCGCCGAGTAGCAACACCTGCTCGAGGTTCGGACACAGACTCACGAATTCCCGGGTCCACCGGACCGCGCGGGCGCGCTCCGCGGCCGTCGAACCGCCGTTCTTTTCCCCTTCGACGGGAAAAGGCACCACGTTCCAGTGGACGACTTGCGACCACGGCACCCCGTGACGTGCGTATGCCTCACGGCAGTTGCGCGCGGTCCGGTCGTTGTTGTCCAAGCTCAGCAACCCCGATCCGGTGCCCGCCTCGGCTTTGGTGGACGGGTTGTCGAGCAGCACCAGCACCCGCGCCTCGATACCGCCCTGGTCCGGATCGACATAGGGGACATGACCGTGTGGCAAGCCGACCGAATCGGCGATACGGTCGGCCAGACCGTTCAACGCCGCGACATGAGGATCCCGCGTACGCGACATCTTCTCGGCTACAACAGCGGGGGCGGCGTTACGTCCGTTCGGCATGGCACAGACAATGACACAGAAGACCGGCAGTCGGGTATGTGGCGGAGTTCTCCCAGGTGCGTCGGGTGCCATGAAGGGGTCGGCGTGTTTGTGCCGCGGATTCCGCTTTCCTCCCCGTGACGGGCCCGGCCACAGTGTGGTGATAGATATCTGGCGTGGCGCACTGGGATGTATTGATCGAGAAGTTGTCTGTCGCCGACTCGCCGATCCGGTTGAGTTGGGACGAACTCGTCTCGCTGGTCGGCGAGCTGCCGGCCTCGGCATCGAAACACCGGACGTGGTGGTCGGGCGACCGTTCACACGTAAATGCCTGGAAGACGGCTGGTTTCACGCTGGAAGACCTACGGCTCGGCGAAGCGCTCACCTTCGTGCGGGCCACCGACGCACGCCTGTCTCCCCACCTCGAGACGATGGGCCGCCCGCGGAATGCCGTCGAGGCGGACCTGGTGCTCGTCACCTGTGTGAAATCCAAAGAGAACGCGCCGTCCGCAGCGAAGGATCTGTACGTCTCGCCGTTGTTCTCTCGCCAGCGGTCGTATGCGGAAGGGACGGGCCTACCGTGGTTCATACTTTCGGCCGAGCACGGACTGGTCGCACCTGACGAATGGCTGTCGCCGTACGAGCGCTACCTCCCTGACACGCCTTCGACCTATCGCTCCGCGTGGGGCAGGTGGGTGACAGAACGGCTCGAGCTCCTGGCTGGCCCGCTGCAGAATCGGGTCATCGAAATCCACGCCGGAGCGGCCTACGTCGAAGCACTTTCACCGCATCTGCTTGCCAAAGGCGTCACCGTGCGCACCCCGCTGGAGGGACTGAGTATGGGCCGGCGACTGAGTTGGTACGCCCGCCGCTCGGATGAGATCGATACGGCCGAGGGTGTCCCGACGGCCGCGGATCCCGATCATGGTCATGCGGAAACCGCCGCGTTTGTCACCGGGTTGCTCGATTCCTCTCGGGCCATGAAACCGGCCGATTTTCTGGCCGAGGATCCGAAGCGATGGAGGAATCCCGGCTTGTACAGCTGGTGGGTCGACGGGTCAGGGGCCGAAGACCTCACCGCCGGCCTCGGCATGCCCCTCGCGCCGGGGTTGATCTATGCAGGGCTGGCGGGTGCGACGCGATGGCCGAGCGGTAGGCGGTCCACCAACACCCTGTGGCTGCGCATCGTCGGCATGCACCTCGGTGGAAACCACGAATTCTCAACGTTCCGGCGCACCCTCGGCTCGATCCTCGCCCACGCGCAGGGAAGGGATGTCATCGACGAACACGCGTTGACCGAATGGATGACGCGCCATTTGAGGGTCGTGGCGATCATCTCGGAAGATCCGGACACCCTCGGACAACTGGAGGGCGAGGTCCTGGCAACCATCGATCCGCCGCTCAATCTCCGAGGGATGGCCAGTACGCCGGTCCGGGGCCGACTGAAAGAACTACGGCGCAGCCACCGCTGAACCGATCCGCGATGCGTCCGAGCATTCGCCGGAATCGTGACACCGGTGCGTGGTAGCCGCAGGTTTACGTCGCACCCGCCGGGTACTCGGAAGCATGACCGAACACTCGAAAGCTAGCTCTTCCGGCATGCACGTGGTGGTCACCGGCGCGACCGGCAACGTCGGCACCGCAGTGGTTCGCGCCCTCGGGGCGGAACCCGCCGTGGAATCGGTCCTGGGCATTGCCCGTCGCCCGACCGACTGGGCGGTCCCCAAATCGACCTTCGCGCCTGTCGATGTCGCGTCGGACGATCTCGCGGAGACGCTGCGCGGCGCCGACGCGCTCGTCCACCTGGCCTGGCTGTTCCAACCCACGCACAAACCGGAGACGACGTGGGAGAACAACGTGCTGGGCACGATCCGGACACTCACCGCCGCAGCGGAGGCGCAGGTGCCCGTGATCGTGGTGGCGTCGTCTGTCGGGGCCTATTCGCCAGGCCCCACTTCGGAGCCCGGAGTCGAGGAACCGCGCGTCGACGAAACGTGGCCCACCCACGGATGGCCGGGCGCGGCGTATCCGAGGGAGAAGGCCTATCTCGAGCGGTGGTACGACGCCTTCGAACTCGAGCATCCGGAGATCCGTCTCGTCCGGATGCGGCCCGGGTTCATCTTCCAGCGACGCTCTGCCACAGCGCAGCGACGGATCTTTGCGGGGCCGTTCGTACCGGGCTCGCTGCTGCCTGCGATTCCGGTCGTTCCGGACATGCCGGGGCTGCGGATGCAGATCCTGCATTCCGACGACGCGGCGGATGCCTACGTGCGTGCCGTCCTGCGGCCCGTCCGGGGTGCGTTCAACATCGCGGCGGATCCGCCGGTCGACGCCCACTCGTTCGCGGAAGTGCTGGGCGCGCGGGTGGTGCCGGTCAAGCGCGGGATCATTCGCTCTGCCGTCGCCGCGGCCTGGCATACCCATCTCGCGCCGGCCGATCCGGGGCTTCTCGATACCGTCCTTCGGCTACCACTGATGGATTGCACGCGCGCTCGGACCGAACTCGGCTGGTCGCCGTCCGCCGAGCCGCTGGATGTGCTCGCGGAGTTCGTCTCCGGGCTGCGGGAAGGTGCCGGAGCGCCGACCCCGCCTTTGGTGGCCGACAGCCTGCGTGGCCGTGTGGAGGAGGTCGCGACGGGGGTGGGTGTGCGTCCCTGATCCGCCCGGCGAGGCTCACTCCGCCGGAAGACCCAACCGGCGATACCGGCCGATTCGGCGGCTGTACCGCCGGTCGGCGGGCTCCCCGGCCAGTTCGGTGAGCTCGCGTGCGACGGCGGCACCGACTCGCTTCACGAATTCCACCGGTTCCTCGCTCGCGTCGGGTCGTTCGGGAATCACCCCGTCCACGATCCCGTCACGCAGCAGGTCCCGCGCGCGGATTCCCTGTGCTTCTGCCATGCGCGGGGCATGGGTGGTGTCGCGGTGCACGATGGCGCTGGCTCCCTCGGGTGGCAGCGGAGCGAGCCACCCGTGTTGCGCGCACAGCACACGGTCGGCGGGCAGCAACGCGAGCGCACCCCCGCCTGTGCCCTGGCCGAGCAGCACCGACACGGTCGGCGTCGACAAGGTCACGAGATCGGATATGCAGCGGGCGATTTCGGGCGCGAGTCCGCGTTCCTCGGCCTCCTTCGACAACGACGCGCCGAGGGTGTCGATGACGAGAACGAGGGGGAGTCGGAGTTCTTCGGCGAGCCGCATTGCGCGACGTGCTTCCCGCAGCGCGCCGGGTCCCATCGTGCTCGACGCGGACTGGCCGGTGCGGTCCTGCCCGAACATCACACACGACACCCCGCGAAAACGCGCCAGCGACAACAACACCGTCTTATCGGACTCGCCTTCCCCGGTACCGGACAGTCGTACCTGAGCCGACGCGGCGTGCCGGAGCAATTCACGGATCCCCGGGCGTTCGGGCCTGCGGCTGAGCATGACCGACTGCCAGGCCGGGATGCCGGGCACGTCGTCGACGGTGGTGACGGCGCGAGAAGTGCTGGTGTCGGGCCGATCCGGTTCGACGAGCACGCGCAGAAGCCGGTGCACCAGTTGCCGGACGCCGCGGAGCGGAACGACTCCGTCGATCACGCCCTTGCGGTAGAGATTTTCCGCGGTCTGCACGCCCTCCGGGAAAGGTTCGTTGTAGAGCGCCTGGTAGACGCGGGGTCCGAGAAAACCGACGAGCGCCCCGGGTTCGGCCACGGTGACGTGCCCGAGCGACCCCCACGACGCGAAGACTCCTCCGGTGGTCGGATTACGCAGATAGACAAGGTAACCCAGGTGCGATGCCTTGTGCTCTGCGACGGCAGCGGCAATCTTCACCATCTGTACGAACGCGAGCGTCCCCTCCTGCATTCGGGTGCCTCCCGAGGTGGGGGAGGCGAGCAGGGGGAGACGCTCGGCGGTGGCGCGTTCGATCGCGGTCACGATCCGCTCGGCCGCCGCGACGCCGATCGACCCTGCGAGGAAGGAGAACTCGCATGCGATCAGCGCCACGCGGCGACCGTGCACTGTGCCCGTTCCGGTGAGAACCGATTCGTCGGTACCGGACTTCTCGGCGGCGCGACGGAGGTCCGCCTGATATTTCTCGTCGGCGTGGACCTTTACCGGGGTGGTATCCCACGAGGTGAAACTTCCCGGGTCGACCACGTTGTCGATGAAATCCTGCGCCGAGATCTTGGTGCCCGCCACGTCGCCTCCACCTGTCGATCATGCTGTGGAACAAACCTATACGAGGCGGGCGCTCGTCCAGCTTCGGTGTACCGCCGTGCGCTCAGCGGCCGAGTGCTTCCTTCCACGTCACCGTGCGGCCGATACGCAGGATCGAACGTTGGTAGATCTTCGCCGCTACGAGGCTGAGCAGTGCCGTTGCGGCGACCATGAGCAGTACGGTGCCGACGATTTGTACCGGAGTCGCGACACCTGCCGCGATGCGGAGCGGCATGAGGATTGCCGAGAACGGCGGGATCCAGCTCAGGGTCGTGCTCCACGAGGCTTCCGGATCGTCGATCGAAGAGAACGCCGCGAAAAACATCGCGATGATGACGATCATCAACGGGCCGGACGTGGAGTTCACGTCTTCCTGCCGCGAGACCATCGACCCCGCTGCGGCGTAGAGCACGGCGAAGAACGCGAAGCCGAGGATGAACCAGCCGAGCGTGCCGGCCAGCACACCGATCGCGGTGCCGGTGATGGTGAGCGTCCCGGTGGCGACAGACGCGCCGACACCCACGACGCCGTACGCGGTGAGCTGGAGCAGGCCGACGGCACCGATACCGAGAATCTTGCCCCACAGCAGCTGCAGCGGCCGGAGGGTGGAGAGCAGGAGTTCGACGACACGCGAGGACTTCTCCTCGACCACGCCCATCGCGACATACGTTCCGAACAGCAGGATCTGCAAGTACAGCAGGAGCACCGAAACGGTCGCCAGGATGATCCGCTGGCCCTGTTCGGGGTCGGGAGGTTCGATGGCCTCGACGACTACTGTTGCGCGAGCAGCGGCCGCAGCGATCTCCGCGGGGTCGACTCCGCGGGTGGACAGCGCCGCGGATTGGGCTTCCTGCACGACCGCGGTATCGATGAGTGCTTTGAGATCGGCGTCGATATCGGACTCGGTGATCGCGGTGACGGTACCGTCACCGCCGGGAACGAGGGCGACGTCGAGGCTGCCCGCACCTACCTGCTCGCGAGCGGCGTCGGCGTCGGGCACGGTAGAGACTTCGATCGGCGTGCCCACGGCGTCGCCGATGGAACCGAGCGTCGTGCCGAGGGTGTAGCCGGAGACGACACCCACGGTGGGGCGGTCGTCCTCGCCGCCGGAAAAGATCGACATCGCGACGATGCCGACGACGATCGCAGCGAGCACGATCGCGTTGCTGATGACGAAGCTCTTCTTCTGTACCTGGGTGACGAATTCGCGGCGCGCCACCAGGCCGATCGCGTGCGAGTTGCTCAGTGGGGCGCTCATGCGGCTACCACCTCTCGGAACAGGTCGGTCAGGGACGGTTGCTGCAAGGAGAACTCGTGTACCGGTCCGGTGGACAGCGCAGTTTTGAGGATCTGCTGGTCGTCGGTGCCCGGCTCGATGGTGAGCACGGTGCGACCCTCTGTGTATTCCGAGCCGGAGACACCCGGCAGGCCGTCGGCCCAGCCGGCGGGGGCGTCGGGAGCGTGCACGACCAGACGGGAAGCACCCTCGGCGCGCAAGTCGTCGACGGCACCGACGACGCGCATGCGTCCATGGACGATGATGCCGACGCGCTCGCACAGTCGCTGTACCAGATCGAGCTGGTGGCTCGAGAAGATCACCGGGACACCGGTGTTCGCCTTCTCGACGAGAACCTCGCTCATGACATCGACGGCGACCGGATCGAGACCCGAGAACGGTTCGTCGAGAACGAGGACGGCGGGATCGTGTATGAGCGCTGCGGCGAGCTGAACGCGCTGCTGATTGCCGAGAGACAGTGAATCGACCGTGTCACCGATCCGCTCGGCGATGCCCAGCCTTTCGGTCCAGCGCTGCATCGCCGCCGTGGCATCGCGCTTCGAAAGCCCGTGCAATCGAGCAAGATAGATCAGTTGGTTACCGACCTTCATCTTCGGATAGAGCCCGCGTTCCTCGGGCATGTACCCGATTGTGCGGCGGACGTCGAGATCGACGGGCTTGCCCGAAAGCCGGACTTCTCCGCCGTCTGCGGCGAGCACTCCCAGCGCGATGCGCATGGTGGTGGTCTTGCCGGCACCGTTGCTGCCGACGAACCCGAACAGTTCACCGGGCTGCACCTCGAAGCTCACCCCGTCGAGGGCGACCGTGGAGCCGTAACGTTTCGAGAGATTGTCGATGGTGAGGGTCATAGTTGGTCCTCCGGGTCGTCGTCGGGTCGGGTCCACGCCAGCAGCACTGCCGGGAGGCATCCACTGAAAAGTATTGCGGCGAGAGCGAATCCACCCGCCGAGTAGCACAGTGCTTTGTGATCGATGAAGTCGAACGGCGGGCTCCACAGGAGCGCGAAGATCGGTATCAGGAGCAGGCTCTGCGCCACCGAGAGGCCGATCGAGCGAGCGCTGTTGCGTTCGGCGATCTCACGCTCGTCGAGGGCATGCCGTGGTGCGTCGGATTGCCGCCCCGAGACGATCTGCAGGCACGTCCACGTGGGCAGGAATACCAACACGACGGCCAGCCACACGATGGCGACGACAGGGAAGAAGTAGGTTGCCACGGAGATGACGAACATCGCCGAGATCAGGGCGACGACGGCACCGGCGAGGATGCGGCGACGGTGCCGGGTGCGCCATGCCGGCAGCCATTTCGCGAATGTGGCCTCGTGCGTGAGGAACCGGCGGGTGCGGTAGTCCTCGTACCGGTCGATGAGCGACGCGGTGGACATGTCAGGCCTCCTTGGTGTGGGCTCTGTAGAGCTCGGTCGACAAGGGGGTGAACTCGGTGCGCGAGAAGACCGCTTCGACCGGGAGGCCGAAGACGTCGCAGATCCGGAAAGCGAGATCCAGGCTCGGATAGTGGTCTCCGCGCTCGAGCGCGCCCACCGTTTGGGGGTTCACGTCGATGAGCTCGGCAAGTTGGGCTCGGCTCATGCCGCGTTCCGCACGGAGAACGCGGATGCGGTTGAAGATGGGGAGCGTTTCCCCACGGCGTACCGGACTCATGGAACAAAGTGTTGTAAAAACCCAACGATTTGTCAATACCGGGAACTCGCCCTCCCGCCACGGCCCCGGCGGTCGTGGCGTCAGCACGTGCATCAGAGGGGCTCGAGGCGAGTCTTCAGAAGGCAGAACTCGTTGCCCTCGGGATCGGCGAGCACGTGCCACGACTCGTCGCCCGTCTGTCCGATGTCGGCCGGGCGTGCACCGAGGCTGAGCAGTCGTTCGAGTTCTGCGTCCTGATCACGGTCGGTGGCGTTGACATCGATGTGCAGGCGCGGTTTTGCGGGCTCGGGTTTATCCGTCCGACTCAGGATGATGGTCGGTTGTGCGCCGCCGAATCCTTCGCGTGGTCCGATCTCCAGTCCGTCTTCGTCACGATCGAGCACGACGAAGTCCAGGACCTCGCACCAGAACCGCGCCAGCACCTCGGGTTCCCTGCAGTCGAGCACCAACTCGCTGATTCGACACGCCATGATGAAACCGCCTCCCCCCCGTGGGCTGTCGGGGAGGCCACCCGAGATTCGCCGGCCCCCGGCAGCCGAATTGCCCGTGATCGTAGCGACCCGAGTACGACGGGACCGGGTTTTCGGGGGAGTCGAGTACCGTCCGATGACCGGCACGGAGCCCACGGCCCCATTCGAGGCGATCCCGTCAGTCGTCCTGGAAACCGCGGATCCGGTCGAGTTCGCGGCGATCCTTCTTCGTGGGCCGGCCCGCGCCGCGATCACGGATCGGGATTGCCGCGAGGATCTCCTTCGGCGGCGGTGGTGGGCTGTGATCGATGTAGGCGGTGGCGGCGATCGGCGCACCCACCCGCTTGTTGACGAGTTGCGTGACCTCGACGATCTTTTCGACCCCGTGCGCCCGCACGCGGACCTCGGTGCCGATCGTCACCGGTGTCGACGGCTTCGCTGTCACGCCGTCGACCTTCACGTGCCCGGCGCGGCACGCCGATGCCGCCGCCGACCGCGTCTTGAACAGCCGCACCGACCACGTCCAGCTGTCCACCCGAACGCTTCCGCTCATCTACAGCAACTCCTCGCTCAGCCGTCCGTCCTCGAGCCGCCACCGCCGCGTGCTGCGCGTCGTGTCCAGCATTCTGCGATCGTGCGTCACCAGCAGGAGAGTGCCGTCGAAGCTCTCGACCGCCTGCTCGAGTTGCTCGATCGCCGGGAGATCGAGGTGGTTGGTCGGCTCGTCGAGCACGAGCAGGTTCACACCGCGCGCCTGCAGCAGCGCCAGCCCCGCCCGTGTCCGCTCGCCCGGCGACAACGACGCCGCAGGTCGCAGGACATGGTGCCCCTTGAGCCCGAACTTGGCGAGCAGGGTACGTACGTCGGCGTCCGGCCACTCCGGGACCTGCCGGCCGAAAGCTTCGACCAGAGGCTCGTCGCCTTCGAACAGGCCGCGCGCCTGATCGATCTCGCCGACCTGGACTCCGGAACCGAGGCTCGCGCGCCCGGAATCCGGGGTGAGGGTGCCGAGCAGCAATCGCAGCAGTGTGGTTTTCCCCGCCCCGTTCGGGCCCGTGACGATGATCCGGTCCCCCCACTGCACCTGGGTGGTCACCGGACCGAAGGTGAAATCACCGCGTCGCACCGTCGCGTCGTCGAGCGTTGCGACGACCGTGCCGCTGCGCGGTGCCGCCGCGATCTCCATCCGCAGTTCCCATTCCTTGCGGGGTTCCTCGACGACGTCGAGGCGTTCGATGCGCCGCTGCGTCTGACGCGCTTTTGCGGCCTGCTTCTCGGTGGCCTCCGCGCGGAATTTCTTCCCGATCTTGTCGTTGTCCTTCGACTTCCGCCGAGCATTCCGTGTTCCGTGTTCGAGCCAGTTGCGCTGCATCTGCGCGCGGTCCTCGAGTTGCGACTTGGTGTCGGCGAATTCCTCGTACTCTTCGCGGGCGTGCCGCCGTGCCACCTCGCGCTCGACGAGGTACGCCTCGTAACCGCCGTCGTACACCGAGATCTGCTGCTGGACGGGATCGAGTTCGACGATGCCCGTCACGGTCCGCGCGAGGAATTCGCGGTCGTGGCTCACCACCACGAGAGCGGTGCGTGTCTCCGCGACGAAACGCTCGAGTTGCTCCAGCCCCGCGAGGTCGAGATCGTTGGTGGGTTCGTCGAGAAGCAGCACGTCGTAGCGCGACAGAAGCAGCGCCGCGAGTCCGACGCGCGCCGCCTGCCCGCCGGACAGTCCGGTCATCGGCGCGTCGAGCCCGACCCCGAGCCCCAGATCCGACACGACCTTCTCGGCGCGCTCTGCGAGATCGGCACCGCCGAGCGCGAGCCACCGCTCGAGTGCCGGGGTGTAATCGTCGACATCCGACTCGCCGAGCGCCTCGGCAGCCGCGTTCATGATGTTCTCGGCGTCCGTCACGCCCGTGCGACGGCCGAGGAAATCCAGGATCGTCTCACCGGGGACGCGCTCGGGTTCCTGGGCGAGGTATCCGACGGTCGCGTCGGGCGGACTGAGCACGATCGATCCGGTGACGTCCGCGTTCCCCAGCCCGGCCAGTGTCGTGAGCAGCGTCGATTTGCCGGCGCCGTTCGCGCCCACCAGCCCGATCACGTCACCCGGTGCGACGGTGAGGTCGAGGCCTTCGAACAGCGTGCGTTCGCCTCTCGAGGTGGACAGGCCGCTGATACGTAGTGTTGCGCTCACGTGTCGAGTATCCCGCTGCGACGATTCCGTCTTCCGCCACGGGTCTGTACAGGCCCGGATGTGGTCACGGCCGAGCGCACACTTCGTCGTCGATCTGCGATCCGGCGAAGCCGACGTGTCCCCCGACACCGTGACCGCGCGTCGAATCTGCTCATGCCCCTCGACGTGTGCCAGGCGGGTATCCCGTCGCTACCAGTCGAGGAATCACCCACACCCCGATCGACAGTGCGCAGAGCACGCCGAGGTAGGAGCATCCCACCAGGAACTTCACCGGTGCGGGCCAGGCGTCCTGCTCGTCCTCACCGGGCCAGGCTCGTCGCGAGAGTGCGCACTGCGTCCCGGGCGGCGGCAAGGCTCTCCGCCGCGAGGTCGGCGAACGGGGCAAGCGGTGTCAGGCGATCTGCGAGCGTGAGTTCCGCCGTCACCACCGATACCGACATGCCGAGCGAGGTGCCGAGGACCTGCATGAGGGGAGGTATGACGAAATCGGTTCCATCGCCCGGAGTTCCGGGAGCGTACGTGTTTCCTCGGCTCGACACGATCACCGCCGGCTTGCCCGCCAGGGGTGCGTCCGAAGTATCGAACGGCACTGTGGTGCCGAGTACGTGGATGTAGTCGATCCAGGCTTTGAGCGAGGACGGCATCGACCAGTTGTACATCGGCGCACCGATCACCACCGCGTCCGCGCCCGTCAGCTCAGCGATCAATTCGGCTTGCAGACCCTCGGCCGCCGGGTCGGGCCACTCCGTACCGGTGCGCAGCCGCGCCGCGTAGTGCAGCGCGGCGTCCGGAAGGTGGGGGAGCGGCGATCGGTGCAGATCCCGCTCGATCACCGTGTGGTCGGAACCGGTTGCGCGCCAGGTATCGACGAACAACCGTGTCAGTTCGCGCGAGACCGAGGCATCGAGGTCGGCGGACGAATCGAGGTGCAGAAGTCGAGGCATGTGCCCTCCGGGTTCCGGTGCGGTGTCGCCCCACGCTACGGCGTTCTGCGGATCAGCGGGCGGGGCCGTCTTCGAGAACCACGTCGGCCGTACGAGAACGGCCGTCCCCGTCGAGCCATTCGATCCGGACGGTGTCGCCCGGTTTCCGGGTTCGTAGCCGTTGCTCGAGGTCGGTCGTCGACGACACCGTGGCGCCTCCGAAAGAGACGACCACGTCGCCGGCTTCGAGGCCGGCGCGATACGCGGGGGTATCGAACGACACCCACAGCACTTCGGCCCCGCGGTCGGCGCCGTCCGCTCGGGCGGTGGTGACGCCGAGACCGAGTCGTGGTGTGGGGCCGACGTGCACGGTGTCGGTGCCGACCCCGGTCCGGACCTGCTCGACGACGGCGAGAGCCTCCGCTATCGGGACGGCATACGCCTCCGGTGCGGACTCGGACGGTTCTTGCTGCTCACGTTCGATCGCGCCGGCGGTGTTGACTCCGACCACCGCGCCGTAATGGTCGACGAGCGGACCGCCCGAGTCTCCGGGGCGGATCGGGGTGTCGGTCTGCAGCATTCCGGTGAGTCGCTTGCGGGAGCCCTCGGTGGAGTCGCGGACCATCACGCTGCGGTCGGCCGCGATGACGGTGCCCGGCGCTGCGATCACGACGCCGCCGCCGTCCGCGTTCCCGAATGCGGTCACGGGAGTCCCCGCGGGTGGCAGAGCGTCGGCGACCGGTGCCGCGGGGAGACCGTTCGCGGTGCCGAGCTGGAGTACGGCGATGTCGCGTGCACTGTCGTACCCGATGACGTCGACGTCGTAGATCAGTCCCGTCGCCGCGCTCACCGCGGTGATGTCGGTCGCTCCGCTGACCACGTGATGATTGGTCAGCACCGTGCCGTCGGGTGTGAGAACGATTCCCGTTCCGGACGTTCCCGTCCATCCGCGGCTCGCGTCGATGGTCACGACGACCGGCACGGTACGGGCGGCGAGTTCGTCGGGCGCCAGTGGCGTGGGCGGCGGCGCCGGGATCGGTGGCGGCGGGGGAGGGAGCGCGATCTCGACGGCTTCGGGCGCGGAGGCGAGAAGGCTGGTCGCGGCTGCGAACGCGACCACCAGGACCGACCCCCCGCGCCGTCTCACAACGCCGCAGCTCCGGTGGTCAGATGGTCGACGAGTTCACGTGCCGCAGCCCGCCCGGCGCGGTTGGCGCCGATGGTGGACGCGGACGGGCCGTAGCCGACGAGGTGGATTCGGGGGTCGGCGGCGACCTGCGTCGCGAGCCGTCCCGTCATCGTGATTCCCCCGCCGGGATTGCGCAGGCCGAGCGGCGCCAGATGGTCGAGTGAGCTTCGAAAACCGGTGCACCACAGGATTACGTCGACATCGAGGGTTGTTCCGTCGGGCCAGCGGACACCGGTCTCGGTAATTTCGGCGAACATCGGCAACCGGTCGAGCACTCCGCGTTCGCGTGCCGCCCGGATCATGGGTGTGACGGGAAGCCCGGTCACGGAGACGACCGAACCGGGAGGTAATCCGTGGCGCACCCGGTCCTCCACGGCCGCGATTACCGTCCGTCCGAATTCGGGCGTGAATTCCTCGTCGCGCCAGACGGGTTCGCGTCGAGTCACCCACGTGGTGGTGGTGACGAACGAGATCTCGTCGAGCAACTGCACCGCGGAGATTCCCCCGCCCACGACGAGCACGTGCCGTCCGCGGAACTGCTCGGCGTCGCGGTAGTCCTTCGTGTGGAGTTGCTGCCCCCGGAACCGCGCCGCACCCGGATACCACGGGACGAACGGGTGTTCCCAGGTGCCGGTCGCGTTGATGAGTCCCCGCGCCGAGTACACGCCGGTATCGGTCTCCACCCGCAGGCGTTCGCCCCGGTTGCACACCACCGTGACCTGAACGGGGCGGTGTACGGGAAGGTCGAACTCCTTCTCGTAGGCGCCGTAGTACGCGGGCACCGCCGACGACGCGGGCACTTCACCGGAGCCGGTGTCGACCGCGTCGGAGAACGCGGACCCGGGCAGGTCGTGCAGGCCGTTGACGGTGTTCAACGTGAGGGAAGGCCACCGGTGCTGCCACGCGCCGCCGGGGCCGAACGACCGGTCGAACACCACGAACCCCGTTTCGGGTTCGAGCCCGAACCGCCGCAGGTAATACGCGGCCGACAGGCCTGCCTGCCCGGCACCGATCACGACGACGTCGACGGGCGTCGTGTTCTCCGTGTTGCCTTCGGACGTCATCACCGGCCTCTCCGCAGATGGTTGCCCTCCATCATGCCGTGACATCGGGAGGCGTGCCCTGTGAACCCGGCACCGGCGATGATCCAAAAATGTGATATCACTTTGACATCGCATTCGTGCCCGGAAGGATCCCCATGGAAACAGCAGAGTCCACCACCTCGTCGGAACGCCCGGGACGCTCGTCCAACGGCTGGCCCGTACTTGCCGCCGCACTCGTCGCCGCCGCACTGGCGTCCGCACTGATCGTGTGGGCCGCGGTCGAGATCAACGTTCCGCTGATCGTGGTGGGATCCGTCATCGCGGTCATCGCTCTCGTCGCGCTCGCCGGCCTGATTCTCGTCGAGCCCAACGAAGCCCGCGTGCTCCAATTGCTCGGGGGCTCGTACGCAGGCACTCTCCGCGAACCGGGCCTGCGGTGGATGAATCCGCTCAACTCCCGTCGCAAGATCTCCACGCGCATCCGAAACCACGAGACGGCAAGGGCGAAGGTCAACGATGCGGACGGCAACCCCATCGACATCTCGGCGGTGATCGTGTGGCAGGTCGAGGACACCGCGCGGGCGGTCTTCGACGTGGACGACTTCGAGGAGTTCGTCGCCGTCCAGACCGAGGCCGCGGTGCGTCACATCGCCGGGAGTTACCCGTATGACGGTGCGCCCGAGGCGATGTCGCTGCGGCAGAACGCCGACGAGATCACCACGAAGCTGTCGTCCGAGGTGCATGCTCGCGTCCGGTCGGCCGGCGTGCGCGTGATCGAGACCCGCATCAACCAACTCGCCTACGCCCCGGAGATCGCACAGGCGATGCTGCGCCGTCAGCAGGCCGGCGCCGTGATCGCCGCCCGGGAACAGATCGTGCACGGCGCCGTCTCCATGGTCGGTACCGCCCTCGAGCGCCTCGAGGCCGAGCACACCGTCATGCTCGACGAGGACCGCAAGGCCGCGATGGTCTCCAACCTGCTCGTCGTACTGTGTGGCGATCAGAGTGCCCAGCCCGTTCTCAACACGGGATCGCTGTACCAGTAGGGAATTCGGCATGCCCGAACGCAAGAAGGTCTTGTTGCGGCTCGACCCGGCGGTCCACGACGCGCTCGCGCGCTGGGCCGCCGACGAGTTGCGCAGCACCAACGCCCAGATCGAATTCCTCCTGCGCCGCGCGCTGGCCGAGGCCGGGCGGGCACCGCGCGACGCGGGCAGGATGCGTGGTCCCGGACGACCCCGCGCTCAGGAGTCGCGCGGTACGGGCGACACAATGGAATGATCGTTGGGCAGTGACGGAAGGGTGCCAGATACATGATCGGGATCAACCGCGACGGTGACGTCGTCACGCTGGAATTGCAGCGCGAAGAACGCCGGAACGCGCTCAATTCGCAGTTGTGCATCGAGATCCGCGATGCGGTCGAACAGGCAGTCGGCGACGATGCCCGGGTAGTCGTGATCACGGGCCGCGGAACGAGCTTCTGCGCCGGCGCCGACCTGTCCGGCGACGTCTATGCCGCCGGGTTCCTCGACAACCTCGGCGACATGCTGCAGACGATCGAAAGCGCACCGGTTCCCGTGATCGCGGCGATCAACGGACCCGCCATCGGAGCGGGCACCCAGCTCGCGCTGGCCTCGGACCTGCGAGTGGTGGCCCCGGGCGCGAGGTTCGCGGTGCCCGCAGCGCGTCTCGGGATCTCGGTGGACCGATGGACGGTGCGTCGGCTGGCGTCACTCGTCGGCGGTGGTCCGGCCCGGACCGTCCTGCTCGCCGCCGAACCCATCGACGCCGAGGAAGCGCTGGCTCGCGGCCTCGCCAACAGGATCGGCGACCTCGCCGCCGCGCAGGCATGGGCGCAGGAGATCGCGAAGCTCGCGCCGCTGTCGCTGCAAGCACAGAAGCTGTTCCTCAACGACGACGGCACCCGCGACGACAGCACACCCGAGCAGACGGCAGCACTGGCTGCTGCGTGGCTCAGCGAGGACGCCCAGGAAGCCAGGCTGGCCCGCGCGGGCGGCCGCGACCCGATCTTCCGCGGCCGATGAGGGCCCGGCAGGCCGCGTCGTCCGCGCTCGCCGGCGCAGGTGCGCTCTGGTTCGCTCGTGCTGCACGGGGCCTGCCGAGTTCGATCGGGGCTTCCGTCTCCGACATCCGGCCTTACGCCGCAGGATCGCCGCACTATCGCAACGGGCGGTTCCACAACACCGATCCCGCGTCCGTGCTCGATCCCGACGACAGCGGCGGACTCCTGAAGGACATGCTCACCCGCGGTTCCCGTGGAACCCCGCGCAGCGACGTGCCCCTCGCACCGTCGCTCGCGCCGGTTGACGCCGCCGAACTCGCCGTCACCTGGTTCGGGCATTCCAGTGCCCTCCTCGAGATCGACGGCTACCGGGTGCTCTGCGATCCGGTGTGGAGCGACCGGGTCTCCCCGTCGCCGACCGTCGGCCCGAAGCGGATGCATCCCGTGCCCGTCGAACTGCAGGCGCTGCCCGCCGCCGACGCGATCGTCATCTCGCACGACCACTACGACCACCTCGATCGGGTCACGGTCGAAGCCCTCGCCGCCCTGCAGCCCGAGGCCCGGTTCGTCGTGCCCCTGGGGATCGGTGCCCACCTGCGACGGTGGAAGGTCGCCGAGAACCGGATCGTCGAACTCGACTGGGATCAGCACGTCGAGATCGACGGTCTGCGCATCACGTGCACCGAGGCCCGGCACTTCTCCGGCCGCGGTCTGCAGCGCGACATCACTCTGTGGTCGTCCTGGGTGATCGCGGGTCCGACCCGCCGCGCGTTCTTCGGCGGCGACACCGGTTACACGCGGCGCTTCGCGGACCTCGGCGACAAGTACGGGCCGTTCGACCTGACATTGCTGCCCGTCGGCGCGTACGACCGGCGCTGGCCCGACGTCCACATGGACCCCGAAGAAGCCGTGCGCACGCACCTCGACCTCGGCGGCACCGAGCGTCGCGACAGCCTGCTCGTCCCCGTGCACTGGGGGACGTTCAACCTCGCCCTGCACTCGTGGTCCGAGCCGATCGCGCGCCTGCTCCCGGCTGCGCAGGAGGTGGGCGTCGCGACTGCCGTGCCGATGCCCGGCCAGCGGATCGACGCTCTCCGCCCCGTCGCGCGCGACCCGTGGTGGATCCCACTCGGCTGACGCAGCCTCCGGGGGAACAGGGGCGCCGCCCGGTGGAATACGCTCATTGGTTATGGCAGGAGAAGAGCCCACCGCGGTAGTCGAGACGAGTGACACGCTCACCGACGACCCCGCATATCTCGAGCACGGGCTGGCCACCGAACAGGTCGCCGAACGAGTCGCCCGCGGGCAGACCAATGACGTCCCCGACCGCGCGTCCCGTTCGGTCAAGGACATCGTCCGTGCCAACGTCTTCACGCGGATCAACGCGATTCTGGGCGTCCTGCTGCTGATCGTGCTCGCGACCGGCTCGATCGTCGACGGCATGTTCGGCCTGCTCATCGTGGCGAACAGTTCCATCGGCATCATCCAGGAAGTCCGCGCCAAGCGGACCCTGGACAAACTCGCGATCGTCAGCCAGACCAGGCCGGTAGTGCGCCGCAACGGCAGCAGCGGCGAGCTGCCCCCGCGCGAGGTCGTGCTCGACGACATCATCGAACTCGGTCCCGGCGATCAGCTCGTCGTCGACGGCACCGTCGTGGAGTCGGCCGGGCTCGAACTCGACGAGTCCTTGCTCACCGGTGAATCCGACGCCGTGCACAAGGACCCGGGGACATCGGTGATGTCGGGCAGCTTCGTGTCCTCGGGGACCGGCGCCTACCGGGCGACGAAGGTCGGACGGGACGCGTACGCGGCGCGGCTCGCGGAGGAGGCCAGCAAGTTCACGCTGGTCCACTCGGAGCTGAACGCGGGCATCAACAAGATCCTCAAGCTCATCACCTACCTGATGATTCCCGCGGGCCTGCTCATCATCTTCAACCAGCTGTTCTCGAGCGGTGAAGCCCTCGGACCCTCGCTGAGCGGCATGGTCGCGGCGCTGGTGCCGATGGTGCCCGAAGGCCTGGTCCTCATGACCTCCATCGCGTTCGCGGTCGGCGTCGTCCGGCTGGGCCGCCGCCAGTGCCTCGTGCAGGAGCTTCCCGCGATCGAGGGACTGGCACGGGTCGACATCGTGTGTGCGGACAAGACCGGAACTCTCACCGAGAACGGCATGCGGCTCGCCGACGTCGAACTCGTCGAGAGCCCCGGCGGAACCGACCTCGACGCTGCCCGGACCGCGCTGGCTGCCCTGGCCTGCGACGACCCCCGCCCGAACGCGAGCGTGCTCGCGATCGCCGAGGCGTTTCCCGACGGCCCCGATTGGGGCAAGCCCACGGCGATCGCACCGTTCTCCTCGGCGAAGAAGTGGAGCGGCCAGTCGTACGGGGCACACGGCAACTGGCTGCTCGGCGCGTGCGACGTGCTCCTCGATTCGGGAACACCGACGGCGCGGCGCGCGGAAGAACTCGGAGCTCAGGGGCTGCGCGTGCTGCTGCTGGCCCGCAGCGACCGGCCCGTCGACGACGCACTCGCACCCGGAACCGTCGCGCCCGTCGCCCTGGTCGTGCTCGAGCAGCGGGTGCGGACCGATGCGAAGGCCACGCTCGAGTACTTCGCGGAACAGCACGTCGACGTCAAGGTCATCTCCGGCGACAACGCCGTGTCTGTGGGAGCGGTCGCGTCGTCACTCGGCCTGCCGCACGGCGACAGCCCGATCGACGCGCGCACACTGCCCGACGATCGCGAGCAACTCGCCGACATCGCCGAAGCATCGACGACCTTCGGGCGCGTACGTCCCGACCAGAAACGCGCCATGGTCGGTGCGCTGCAGTCGCGCGGCCACACCGTCGCGATGACCGGAGACGGGGTCAACGACGTCCTCGCGCTCAAGGACGCGGACATCGGAGTCGCCATGGGCTCGGGCAGCCCCGCAGCGCGGTCCGTCGCGCAGATCGTCTTGCTCGACAACAAGTTCGCGACGTTGCCCTACGTCGTCGGTGAGGGCCGCCGCGTCATCGGCAACATCGAACGCGTCTCGAATCTGTTCCTCACCAAAACGGTGTACTCGGTGCTGCTCGCATTCTTCATCGGTGCGTCGGGGGTGCTGGCCCCGATCTTCGACTTCGATCCGCTGCCGTACCCGTTCCTGCCGCGGCACGTGACGATCGCCGCGTGGTTCACCATCGGTATCCCGGCGTTCCTGCTGTCGCTCGCTCCCAACAACGAGCGGGCACGACCGGGTTTCGTGTCGCGGGTGATGCGCCTGGCCATCCCGTCGGGCGTGATCGTCGGTGTCGCGACCTTCGTCTGCTACCTCCTCGTCTACGCGGGACCGGACCAGACCGAGGCACAGAAGGTGCAGGCCGGGACGTCCGCGCTCATCACCCTGATCATGATCGCCCTGTGGGTGCTGGCCGTGGTGGCACGGCCGTACCAATGGTGGAAGATCGCACTGATCGCGGGAGCCGTGCTCGGCTACGTCGTGCTGTTCTCGGTGCCGTTCTGCCGGGAGTTCTTCGCGCTCGACCCGTCGAACGTCGCGTACTCCACCATCGCGTTCACCTGCGGTGCGATCGGTGTGCTTCTCGTCGAGGCCTGCTGGTGGGTGACGGGTCGCATCCACGGTGAGCGCCGGCGTCTGTTCGCATCTCGGGAGGACCTGCCCGGAGCACCCTGACCTGTGGGACGCTGGTCGTAGTTCCAACGGAAGGACACGCCATGGGACTCATGGACACCGTCAAGGGACTGCTCGGCAAGGGCAAGGGTTACGCCGCACAGAACTCCGACAAGGTCGACGGGTACATCGAGAAGGCAGGCCACATCGCCGACTCCAAGACCCGCGGAAAATACTCGCAGCACATCGGCAAGGCGCAGGACGCGGCGCGCAAGCACCTCGGCAGCGAAAACCCCGCTGCCGGAAACCCGGCTGCCGAAAACCCCGCCACAGACGCTTCGGCATCGGATCCGCGGCCCGGGTCACCGCCCGCCGGTCCACAGCCCGATCCTCGCCCGGGGGGCGGTCCGGGCCCGGCTACCCCGCCGGGCACCGCACCCTGACCCGGCCGGGGCGGTGACCGGTTCATCACCCCGGCTCTCGCTGTGTCACGCTTTGTTCGCTCGATCATCGAACAAAGGGGTTCCCGCATGGGATTCATGGACAGCGTCAAGGGCATCGTGGACAAGGGCAAGCAGTTCGCGGCCGAGAATCCCGACAAGGTGAACAGCGCCATCGACAAGGTCGGTGACGTCGCGGACAGCAAGACCGGCGGCAAGTTCGCCGGGCAGGTCGATTCCGCGCAGAGTGCAGTGAAGAAGGCCCTCGGCACCAAGTGACGACGTGACCGGAGGGTGTGCCCCACGGGCGGCATAGGGGGAGAATCGGTCCCGTGAACGGGACCATGATTCTGCTCGTCGTCATCGCGGCCATCGCCGTCACAGGACTGGCGAACAGGGGAAACCTGCAGGGCCCACTGGTTCTCGTCATCATCGGCGCGATCGCGTCGTTCCTGCCCGGCCTGCCGCGGCTCGAGCTGGAACCGGACGTACTGCTCGGGGTCGTGCTGCCCCCGTTGCTGTACTCGGCGGCGCTGAAGTTCTCCGTTCCCACGTTCCGGCGTTATCTCGCACCGATCCTCAGACTCGGGATCGTCACGGTGCTGGCGACGGCGTTCGCGGTGGCATTCTTCGCGAACTGGCTGGTTCCGGACCTCACGTTCGGTGCCGCGCTGGTCCTGGGGGCGGTGGTTGCGCCCACCGACGCGGTCAGCGCGGTCGCGGTGGGGCAGAAACTCGGACTGCCCAAACGCGTCATCTCCATCCTCACCGGTGAAGGACTCGTCAACGATGCGACCGCACTGACGCTGTTCGCGGTGGCGATCGCCATGGTTGCGGGGACCCCGGTGTTCGCCGATTCACCGGTGCTGTTCTTCGCATACGGAGTCGTCGGCGGCGTCGCGGTGGGTCTGGTCCTCGCGGCAGTGGTGCACTGGGTCCGCGGCCGCATGTTCGACTCGCCGCTGGAAACTGCTCTCGGGCTGGTCCTTCCGTTCGCGGCTTATCTCGTCGCCGAGGAGATCCACGCGTCCGGGGTACTCGCAGTGGTCGCGGCGGGCCTGTACATCGGGCACCGGGCCACCGACACCGCGGTCACCACGCGGTTACAGGAACGCTTCGTGTGGGAGAGCGTCGACATCCTGCTCGAAATGTTCGTCTTCGCTTACATGGGCCTGCAACTGAAATTCGTCCTGGACGAAGTGGCCGACACCGGCCTCGACGTGGTGCCGGTGTTGCTCTATTCCGTTGCGGTGCTGGCGGTGGTCATACTCGTCCGCCCGATCTGGGGCTTTCTGAACTGGGGTCGCCGCCGGGCGGTGCGCACGGCCGGGTTCACCCGCCTCGGCCGCGACCCGCTGACGTACCGCGAGCACATCGTGGTGTCGTGGGCGGGGATGCGCGGCGTCGTCACCCTTGCCGCAGCCGGCGGTGTGCCGGCGGTCCTCGGGTCTGGGGAGCCGTTCCCGGGACGGGAGCTCATCCACCTGGCCGCGCTGGTCGTGGCGGTGGGCACGCTGCTCATTCAGGGCGCCACCATGCCGATGCTGATCCGGCGGCTCGACGTCGTCGATCCGTACGAACGCCTTCGCGCCACCGAGCAACGCGAACTGGCCCGCACCATCACGGCGAACGCGGCGAAAGAAGAGATCGCAAGCTTGGAGAAGGATCCGCCGGGCGGGTTCGACCCGGACGCGGTGCGCCGGATCCTCGAACGCGTGCGACGATCCGTCAAGGCCCGCGTCGACGCGCGACAGGTCGAGTCCGAGGACGACACCGAGGCCGGTGTCGACGCCGGCGCACTGTTCGACGAGTTCCGACGCGCCGTGCTCCGCGCCCAGCGCACCGCGCTCATCGCGGCACGAGACGACGGCACGTTGGACGACGAGAGTCTGCGGGCCGAACTCGAGAGTCTGGACATCGAGGAAGCCGCCGCGGAGGAACGGGTCGAACGTCGCGGCAGAACGGGAAACGGGACGCCCCCGCCGTGATCGACCCGCCCGTCGCCGGTGCTCGTCGTAGCGTATGACCATGATCGAACCGCCCGACCCCGTGGCCGTAGCGCCGAGGATCGCCGAAACGTGACCGGAACCGTTCTGCTCGCGTTCGCGGCCGTCACGATTCTGGTCGTCGCCGTACTGGCCGTGGTGTGGGCGCGGACCCGCCGGGTCGTCACCACCCCCGCCGAACGGGCCGTGCATTCCACGCTGCACACGGCGTCCCTCGCCGCGCGTCCCCTGCGACGGGGGCTCGACGCCTCGTCCGCGACGGAAGCGGCCGTGCACCTGCGGATGCTGCTCGCGGAAGCGCAGGCCGTCGCCCTCGTGGACGCGGACGGGACGCTGCTCGCGTGGGACGGCCCGTTCGAGAGCCTCGCGGACCGCATGCACGACGCCGCCGCGCGCGCCGTCGCGGAGGAGCGGCGGGTACTGGTCGGACACCGTGACCTGGCTCCGGGCCCCCGGGACCTCGCCGCGCGCGCACTGATCGCCCAGCCCCTCGTGATCGAAGGCGTGGGAGTGGCAGGTGTGCTGGGCGTGGTGACGACGACGACTCCCGGTCCCGCATTGCTCGGCGCGATCACGGAGGTGGCGCGGTATGCGTGCAGCCAGCTCGAACTGGCCGAACTCGACGCTTCCAGGGCCCGGCTCGACCGGGCCGAGCTGCGGGCCTTACGCGCGCAGATCAGCCCGCATTTCATCTACAACGCGCTCAACACCGTCGCGTCGTTCGTGCGCACCGACCCGGACCGGGCACGAGAACTGCTGCTCGATTTCGCAGATTTCACGCGTTACTCGTTCCGCGCGACGGGGGAGTACACGCTGCTCGCCGACGAACTGCGGAACATCGATCGCTATCTCACGCTCGAGCGAGCCCGTTTCGGCAATGCGCTCGAGGTGCGGTTGCAGGTCGCACCCGAGGTTCTCAACGTGACGCTTCCGTTCCTCGCGTTGCAGCCACTCGTCGAGAACGCGGTCCGGCACGGTATCGCCGGGACATCCACCCGCACCGGCACCATCACGATCACCGCAGCCGACGAGGGCACCGACTGCGTCATCAGTGTGGAGGACGACGGGGTGGGAATGGACCCGGAACTGCTGCGTTCCGGAACGCTGGACTCGATCGCCGAGAGTGAGCACGGCAGCGGGGTCAAGGAGTCCGCGCACGTCGGGCTCGCCAACGTCGACGACCGGCTCCGGGCCGCTTTCGGCAACGACTACGGGCTGGTGGTGGAGACCGCCCCGGGGGCCGGTACGAAAGTGAGCATGCGGGTACCCAAGTTCCGTGCGGGTATCCGGCCTTGACGGGTGCCCGACGTGGCACGATAGGTCCGCCGTGAACGACAAAGCAGAGAAGACACTCACCGTACTGGCCGTCGACGACGAACCGCCCGCTCTCGACGAGCTTGCGTACCTGTTGCGCGCTCAGGACGAGATCGCCCGGGTCCATACCGCGAGCGACGCGACGACGGCGCTGCGGTTGTTGCGCGACGGTGGGGTCGATGCGGTGTTCCTCGATATCAACATGCCCGGACTGGACGGTCTGGAGATCGCCGGCATCCTTCGCAACTTCGCGACCCCACCGGCTGTGGTGTTCGTGACCGCACACGACGACCGCGCGGTGTCGGCGTTCGACCTCGGTGCCGTGGACTATGTGCTCAAGCCCCTTCGGGAGGAGCGCCTCGCTCAGGCGGTGCAACGGATCGTCGAGCGGCGCCGGTCCGGGGCGGGGCGGGCGCCGGAACCACAGTCGGGCGACGAAGTGATCCCCGTCGAACTGGGTGGGGTCACCACTCTCGTTCCCCGGTCGTCGGTGCAGTGGGTGGAGGCCGACGGTGACTATGCCCGGTTGCACACCGCGACCGGTTCGCATCTCGTGCGCATCCCGATCTCGACCCTCGAGAGCCGATGGGCCGACGCGGGCTTCCTGCGCGTGCATCGGTCCTTCCTCGTCGCGCTGCCCCTGGTCACCGGTATTCGCAGCGTCGGCTCCGGCCTCGTGGTGTGTGTGAAGGGGAACGGTGACGCGCCACCGGTCGAGTTGCCGGTCAGTCGTCGCCACACCCGTGAACTCAAGGACCGCCTCATCCGCGGCCCGATGCAGACGTGGACGTCGCGGTGAGCACCCAGGCAGGCGGGTCACCCCCGCCGCGGCAGCGTGTGGTTCTCGCGCAGCGGCGGGGCGCGCGCATCGTCCGCACGCGGGTCGAGGTGCAGCAACAGACCGAGGTCGGCGATGCGATGGTGCGCGGCCTGGTGCGCGCCCAACTCGGCCTCGCCATCCGGGTCGCCCTGGCAACGGTGTGCCTGCTCGGGGCAATTCCCGTGCTGTTGCACTTCGTGCCGCGACTGTCGGAGGTGACGCTGATGGGCGTCCGGCTCCCGTGGATTCTGCTCGGCATCGTCGGTTATCCGGTCCTGCTCGGGATCGCGTGGGTCTATGTGCGCCTCGCCGAACGAAACGAGCAGGACTTCACAGACCTGACCGACGACTGACGCGCCATGACCGAGTCGATTCCCGTCGCGACCGTCGTCGGCCTCGTCGCGGCGGCTGTCGCCACCGTCGCGATCGGTGTCTACGGCGTCCGTATGGCCCGCACGACCTCCGATTTCCTCGTCGCGTCCCGCAGCGTCGGGCCGCGGTGGAACGCCGCCGCCATTTCCGGGGAGTACCTGTCCGCCGCGTCCTTCCTCGGCGTCGCCGGGCTGGTCGCGAAGTTCGGGGCAGACGCCCTCTGGTATCCGGTCGGGTTCACCGCCGGGTATCTCGGGCTGTTGTTGTTCGTCGCGGCACCGCTGAGGCGATCCGGTGCCTACACGGTGCCGGATTTCGCGGAGTTCCGTCTCGGCGAACGATGGCTGCGCACCCTGTCGATGATGGTGGTCGCGACCATCTGCGTGCTCTATCTCGTGCCGCAGTTCCAGGGCGCGGGACTCACGCTGAATATTCTTCTCGGCGTCCCGGACTGGGTGGGGGTCGCAGTCGTCGGCATCATCGTCGTCGCGAACGTGGTCGGTGGCGGGATGCGGTCGATCACGTTCGTGCAGGCGTTCCAGTATTGGCTCAAGCTCACCGCGGTCGCCATTCCCGCCCTCGTCCTGATCCTGCATTTCGTCGGTGATGATCGCGCGGTGGACGGTCCTGTTCCCCCGACAGTCACCGAAACCACCACCGTCGACATCACCGTCGACGTCATCGTGCAGGTCGCCGACCCGCTGGAGGTGACGGCCCGGGGCGACGTGGACGGTGTGCCCGTCTCCGGCGTGATCGAGCTTGCACCGGGAGAACACGAATTCGGGGCCGGAACCCAGCTGGTGCTCGAGGCGGGGTCGCCGGTCCCCGTGGTGGCGGGCGCTCCGTCGGACAACGACACCTGGGCCGCACCCGGCGCCGGGATCGGTGCGGGCGGCGCGCACCCGTTGTTCCAGGTGTACTCACTGATGCTCGCGACGTTCCTGGGCACCATGGGGTTGCCGCACGTACTCGTCCGCTTCTACACCAACCCCGACGGACGTGCCGCCCGCATGACCTCGCTGGCGGTGATCGGGCTCCTCGGGCTGTTCTATCTGTTCCCCACCGTTCTCGGGGTCTTCGCCCGGCTGTACGTCCCGCAACTGCTCATCACCGGCCGCTCCGACGCCGCGGTACTGCTGCTGCCCGGGTCGGTGCTGTCCGGGTGGGGCGGGCAACTGGTCGCGGCGCTCGTGGCCTCGGGTGCGATCGCGGCGTTCCTGTCCACGTCGTCGGGCCTGCTGGTGAGCGTGGCGGGGGTGCTGTCCACCGACGTGTTGCGCGGGCGGGTCCGTGACTTCCGGCTCGCGGCGGTGCTCGCGGGTGTCGTGCCGCTCGTGCTCGCGTTGTCGGTGACGTCCCTGGACCTGTCGCGGTCGGTGGGGCAGGTCTTCGCGATCGCCGCCTCCACGCTGTGTCCGCTGCTCGTACTGGGGATCTGGTGGCGCGGGTTGACGGCAATCGGTGCTGCCGCGGGCATGGTGGTGGGCGGCGCCGTCGCGGGTGGTGCCGCCCTGATGTCGATCGTGGTGCGGTTCGATCCGGCGACCGCGGAGGGATGGCCGGCGGTGCTGTCGGAATACCCGGCCGCGGCGAGCGTGCCGCTCGCATTCCTGACCATGATCACCGTGAGTCTTGCTACGCGGACGCGGATTCCGGCCGATGTGGGCCGCACGTTCTCGCGGATGCACGTGCCCGAGCGACTGGGCATGGGCCGGGATCGGGAGCTCGGAGCGTTCGACGACCGCCGTTCGTCGCAGTGAGCCGACCGTTCGTCGCATCGCTCAGCAGTTCGGCGTGCGGTCGGCACACCCCTCTATTTGTGTGATCGCCGTCTCATTAACGTGTGTGAGCACTACACCTCACACGTACGACCAAGGAGTCGGCAGTGACCACAGCACCTCCCAGCGAGAGCGACGTACCCCAGCGGCGCGTTCCGACGCCGCAAGAGTTCGTCGACATGCAGGAAAGCCCTGAGTTCCAGGAGCTGCGCAGTCGCCTGCGCCGGTTCGTGTTTCCCGTGACGGCGTTCTTCCTGGCCTGGTACGCCTTGTACGTTCTGCTCGCGACCTACGCGACCGACTTCATGGCCACCAAGGTCATCGGCAACGTCAACATCGGTCTCCTGCTGGGACTCGCCCAGTTCCTGACCACCTTCATCATCACCGGGGTGTACGTGAAGTTTGCCGGTCGTCAGCTCGACGGCCGTGCCGCTGCGATCCGTACCGAGCTGGAAGGACCGCAGCAGTGAGCGTTCTCGCACAGGGCACCACCGACATCGGTAACCCGCTCCTCAATATCGCGATCTTCCTCGCGTTCGTCGTCGTCACCATGGGCCTGGTCATCCGTGCCAGCCGGACCACGAAGACGGCGTCCGACTTCTACACCGGTGGCGGGCAGTTCTCCGGCCCGCAGAACGGGTTCGCCATCGCAGGCGACTACCTGTCGGCAGCGTCCTTCCTGGGTATCGCGGGTGCCATCGCCGTGTACGGCTACGACGGCTTCCTCTACTCGATCGGCTTCCTGGTCGCGTGGCTCGTCGCGTTGCTGCTCGTCGCCGAACTCCTGCGCAACACCGGCCGTTTCACGATGGCCGACGTGCTGAGCTTCCGGCTCAATCAACGGCCCGTGCGCATGGCCGCGGCGCTGTCCACCCTTGCGGTGTCGCTGTTCTACCTGCTGGCCCAGATGGCCGGTGCAGGTGGTCTGGTTGCGCTCCTGCTCGACATCGAAGGCAAGACGGGGCAGGCGGTCGTCGTCGCCGTCGTCGGTGTGCTCATGATCGTGTACGTGCTGATCGGCGGCATGAAGGGCACGACCTACGTGCAGATGGTCAAGGCGGTGCTCCTCATCGCCGGTGCAGGTGTGATGTTCGTGCTCGTGCTGGTCGCGGTGCGGGGCAACTTCTCTCAGCTCCTCGCCGACGCACAGGCCATGGTGTCGGGTTCCGCGAGCGAGGCTGTCGCCCAGCGCGACGTCCTGGCCCCGGGTGCGAAGTACGGCATCAGCGACATGTCGCGGATCGACTTCATCTCGCTCGGCCTCGCTCTGGTGCTCGGTACCGCCGGCCTGCCGCACGTGCTGATGCGCTTCTACACGGTGCCCACCGCGAAGGAAGCTCGTCGCTCCGTGACGTGGGCCATCGCGCTCATCGGTGGCTTCTACCTGTTCACGCTGGTTCTCGGTTACGGTGCTGCCGCCCTGGTCGGTCCGGACGTCATCCTCAACGCACCGGGCAAGGAGAACGCCGCGGCCCCGCTGCTCGCGTTCGAACTCGGTGGCACGGTGTTCCTCGCCGTGATCTCGGCGGTCGCGTTCGCCACGATCCTCGCCGTGGTCGCGGGCCTGGCCATCACCGCGTCGGCGTCGTTCGCCCACGACATCTACGCCAGTGTCATCAAGCGCGGCAACGCCACCGAGGACGAGCAGGTGCGCGTCTCGCGGATCACCGTTGTCGTGATCGGCCTGGTCTCGATCGTTCTCGGCATCCTCGCGATGGGACAGAACATCGCCTTCCTGGTCGCACTCGCCTTCGCGGTTGCCGCTTCGGCGAACCTGCCGACGCTGCTGTACTCGCTGTTCTGGAAGAAGTTCAACACCACGGGTGCGCTGTTCAGCATCTACGGCGGTCTGATCAGCTGCCTCGTGCTGATCGTGTTCTCGCCCGCTGTGTCCGGCAGCCCGTCCGCGATGTTCCCCGACGCCGACTTCTCCTGGTTCCCGCTGTCGAACCCCGGCATCGTGTCCATCCCGCTCGCCTTCCTGCTCGGCATCGTCGGCACGTACCTGGGCCGCGGCAAGCCGGAAGATCCCTACAAGCAGGCAGAGATGGAAGTTCGCTCGCTGACCGGCGTCGGCGTGGAGAAGGTTGTCTCCCACTGACTCTGCCCGACACGCCCTGACGATCCGAAGGCCCGCCCCGAAAGGGGCGGGCCTTCGGTCGCGTACGGCCCGCCACAGTGCCGGTCGTCTAGGCTGCCGCTCATGGCAAAACTCGAGGTGTCGACCGAACTCCCCATGGACCCGCACCGTGCGTGGGAGAAGGCATCCCGGCTGCAGAGCTTCGACGAGTGGCTGACCATCCACGACGGCTGGCGCAGCGAACTCCCGGACACCCTCACCGCGGGCACGACCCTGCAGTCGGTGGTCTCGGTCAAGGGCCTGCGCAACCGCGTCACGTGGACGGTCGTGGAACTCGACGCACCGCACCACGTGGTGCTCCGCGGGACGGGCAAGGCCGGGACGAAGTTCTCGATGCGGCTCGCCGTCACCGCCGCCGGCGAAGGCTCTCGTCTGACGATGAAGATCGACCTCGGGGGAGCGCCGCTGTTCGGACCTATAGGGTCGGGAGTCGCTCGCGCGCTTCAGGGCGACCTGCAGGCGTCGCTCGACACGTTCGCGCGACTCTACGGCTGACCGGGCACGCTCCCGCCATTCTTCTGCGCCGCATTTTTTTGCGCCGCACCTGCCTTCTTTCGGCGCTCCCGCCGTGGTGCTGCCTCGTCGCCGTCACGACGTACCAGCCGTCACGACGTACCAGCCGTCGCGGCGACGCTCACCATCGTCGCATTCACCGCGGCATTGCCGGTGAACGTATCGGTGACCGCCGGGTCGTGCAGCAGGTTGACGTTGGCGCCGGGATGCGCGGCGGCGGTGAACCAGCCGACACCCTTCTCAGCGTGACCCCACCCGTGCGGGATGGCGACCGTGCCGGCCCGGATTTCGTCGCTGACCTCGACGGGCACCACGATGCTCCCGATTCGGGAGCGCACTGTCACCGGCTGACCGTGCACGAGCGACCGGGACGCCGCGTCGTCGGGATGCATCAGGACCGTGCACCGGTCTCGGCCCTTCACCATGGTCGGAACGTTGTGCAACCACGAGTTGTTCGATCGCAGGTGGCGTCGCCCGATCAGCCGGAGATCGAATTCCTCTTCCCGGGAGTCGTTCTCGGCGTCGGTGAGCAGGCGACGTGTCTCCTCGACGAACTCCGGCGGCGCCACGTGCACGCGGCGATCCCGCGTAGCCACCAGGGACCGGAGCCGTGGTTGCAGCGGCCCGAGGTCGATTCCGCCGCGGGCGCGCCGGATCCGCCCGAGTGTCAATCCTCGACGCCCGCGACGCAGGACTCCGTGCGGTCCGGCCAGGACGCCGAACGCGCTCAGCCGTAGTGGGCTGAGTCGGCCGAGCAGCGCGCGGAAAGGACGAGCCGACCAGCTGCGGAAGGGAAGCGGAAGTACCTCGAGGGTCAGGCGCGACATGATCTGCCAGTCCTCGAGCGCGTCGGCCGCAGGTTCGAACACCCGTGCGCTGAACCGTGCGTTGTTCCGGACGGAGAAGACCGGGAACAGGAAATCGAACTCGTCCCGTTCGAGGTGGGATACCGGCGGAAGGATCAGGTCGGCGTGCCTGGATGTCTCGGTGAGGTACATGTCGACCGCGACGAAGAAGTCGAGGCTGTCGAGGGCCTCGTCGAGACGGCCGCCGTGCGGGGTGGACAGCACCGGGTTTCCGGCGTAGGTGACCAGAGCGCGTACCGGACCGGCGGAATCCTGTGCGTCACCGAGAATCTCGTCCGCCAAGCCCACCACCGGCAGTTCCGTGCGGAACGACTTGTGCTCGCCGGTGCGGTTGCTCCACATGCCGTATCCGGAACCGAGTCGCCGCAGAAGACGCGCCGCGTCGATCGGAGGTGAGGAAAACATCTGGCCGCCCGGCCGGTCGAGATTTCCGGTCACGGCGTTGAGGGTGTTCACCAGCCAGTGGGTGAGGGTGCCGGTGACCTGATGGCAGACACCGATGCGGGCGTATGCGACCGCGGACCGTGCCGAAGCCTGGTCGCGGGCGAGTCGTCGGATCGTGTCCGCGTCCACCCCGGCGTGCGGCGCCATCTTGTCGGGTGTGCAGGCCGCGACCAGCTGGGCCAATTCCTCCGTGCCGGCCAGGGGCACGGTGCCGGGGGCCTGGCGGATACCGTCGGCGAAGATCGTGTGCAGCATTCCGAGCAGCAGGTACGGATCGCCGCCCGGAGATACCGCGACGTGTTCGTCCGCGAGCCGCGCGGTCTCGGTGCGCCGCGGGTCGACGACGACCACCGAGCCGCCGCGGCGACGGATCGCGGCGATGTGTCCGCGGGCGTCGGGCATGGTGGTGACCGAGCCGTTGGACACCGCGGGGTTGGCCCCCAGGATCAGGAGGCGGTCGGTGCGATCGACGTCTGCGATCGGCATCAATACGTTCGAGCCGAACATCTTCCACGCTGCGAACTCCTGCGGGAATTGATCGATCGAGGACGCCGAGTAGAACTTCCTGGTGAGGAGGGCGATACGCAGGGCGATCCCGTAGAGGACAGAGGAGCTGTGTGCCGCGGGGTTGCCCAGGTACATCGCGATCGCGTCGCGGCCGTGCCGTCGCTGGATGGTGCGCAACCGGTTTCCTGCGAGGGCGAACGCCTCGTCCCAGCCGATCTCTTCGAAGCTGTCGCCGACCCGCCGTATCGGGCGACGCAGCCGGTCCGGGTCGTAGTGCAGATCTGCGAGGGCGGTGGCCTTCGGGCAGATGTACCCGTGTGAGAGCACGTCGTCGGGATCCCCCTCGATGCGGGTGACCCTGTCGTCGTCGACGGTGACGAGGATTCCGCAGTGCGCTTCGCACAGGGTGCATTGGCGAGCGACAGTACGTGTGGACACGGCGGCTCCCTCCGCGGTCGTGTGCGCAACGTAGCACTGTCGCGAGTCGCTTGTGAACGATCGCGGCGGAGGGCAACAACCCCAGGAGCCGGGCTATGTCAGCGATGGGCCGTGGACGTGAACTGGTGAGTCGCCGCGTCGACGATTTCTTCGGGAGTAATCGCGATTTCGTCGTTCAGCCACGCGGTCACCAGTTCGGCCAGGCCGCCGACGAACAGCAGTCCGTTGATCTCGCCCTGGTGCGGGGGCCACGCGCGGTCCCCGTACATCAGCGTCGCTTCGTCCGCGACCATCTGGGCGAACCCGCGCAGTGCCGCGCGTCGATGCGAGCGCAGAGGCTCGAACGCTGCGGACTGGATCATCGCGACCCGTCCCTTGCGCGGATCGTCGGTGAGGATGGTGACGAACGCCGTGATCGCGTTGCGCACGCGCTGCTCGAGCGTTCCGGTGCTCGTCCGCAGTGCACTCAGGCCGGCGTCGCGGATCTCGTCGGCGATCCGGTCCAGCACCGCCTGTAGCAATTCGTCTCTGCTGGTGAAGCTTTCGTAGAAGTAGCGCTCGGTCAGTTTGGCCTGCGCGCAGATGGCGGTCATGGTGGCGCCGCTCTGCCCGGCGGCCGCAAACACCTCCAGCCCTGCCTCGAGCAGGCTCTCGCGCCGTGATGCCGCGCGCTGCTCGCCGGTCAGGCCCGCATACCGGCGGGGCGTAGGGGATGTCATACCCCGATCTTGACAGACGGGATCGGTGTGACACACACTACAAACATCTGACAGAGCGTCCTGTCAGATCAATTCGGGAATGAGGGTTCATCGTGACGAAGATCCTGGCCGCTCCACCCGCCGACTCGCAGTTGCAGCCGATCCCGGGCCACGCGGGTCCGCCCCTCGTCGGCCACGCGCTCGAGTACATCCGCGATCCGCTGACGATGATGCAGAAGCGGTGGGACACCTACGGCGAGGTCTCGTGGTTCACGATGATCGGCCGGCGCTGGGTTGCCGTCCTCGGTCCCGACGCGTGCCAGGAAGTGCTCCAGAACAAGGATCGGGCCTTTGTGAACAGCGACGGGTGGTCGGCGCTGATCGGCCCCTTCTTCCACGGCGGCCTCATGCTGCTCGACTCGGACGAACACCTGCGGCACCGCCGGATCATGCAGCAGGCGTTCACTCGCTCACGCCTCGAGAAGACGGTCGACGCCCTCCACCCGGCCATCGCTGCCGCACTCGACACGTGGGTGCCCACCGACGGGTTCCGTGCCTACACCGAACTCAAGACACTCACGCTCGATCTCGCCACGGACATCTTCATGGGCGGGGCGGAAGGCAGTACCGAGCGTGAGATCGACGCAATCAAGAAGGCTTTCGTCGACTGCGTCCAAGCGGCGACCTCGGTGATCCGCTATCCCGTCCCCGGCACGCGGTGGAAGCGGGGACTCGACGGCCGCCGTCTCCTCGAAGAGTTCTTCCGCCGGTACCTCCCGGCGCGCCGCACCCACGAGACCGACGACCTGTTCTCCGTGCTCTGCCACATCGAATCCGAAGCAGGACAACGCTTCAGCGACGACGAGGTCGTCGACCACATGATCTTCCTGCTCATGGCCGCGCACGACACGTCCACGATCACCCTCTCCACGATGATGCAGTACCTCGGTCAGCATCCGCAGTGGCGGGAGAGGTGCCGGGCGGAGTCGCTCGCACTGGGCACATCGACACCCGGTTACGGGGACCTCGACGGTCTGGTCGGTCTCGATCTGGTCATGAAGGAGTGCCTCCGTATCGTTGCCCCCGTGCCGGTCATGGCGCGCCGGGCGGTGCGCGACACCGAGGTGCAGGGGCATTTCGTGCCCGCGGGAACGTACGCCGCAGTGGCGCCGCACTTCACTCACCACATGCCGCAGTACTGGCCGGACCCCGAACGATTCGACCCCGAACGCTTTGCGGAGCACCGGCGCGAAGACAAGGTGCATCGGTACGCCTGGGAGCCCTTCGGCGGAGGTGTGCACAAATGCCTGGGAATGCACTTCGCCGGCGCCGAGATCAAAGCGATCATGCATCACCTGCTGCTGCGCTTCGACTGGGATGTCGACCCCGGCTACGTCGCGCCACTGAATTTCACGTCCCTGCCGTTCCCCTCCGACGGCCAGCCTGTGGATCTGCGCGTACGGGACTGAACTCGTCCGCAATCCGGCCGATCCGGGCACGGGCACGGCATTATGAGGTGATGCCGACACGCACGGTCGACGGGCACCGCATCACGCTCACCAATACCGACAAAGTGCTGTATCCGCGGACCGGCACGACGAAGGGCGACGTCATCGCCTACTACGAGGCCGTCGCCGACGCGATGCTTCCACACGTGGTGGGCCGGGCCGGTACCCGGAAACGCTGGCCCAACGGCGTCGACGAACCGGCGTTCTTCGAGAAGAACCTCGCCGAGCACGCCCCGGTATGGATCGACCGCCGCACGCTGCACCACAAGCAACGCCGGGTCACGTACCCGCTCTTCGATTCGGCTGCGAGCCTCGTCTGGCTCGGGCAACAGGCCGCGCTCGAACTGCACGTTCCGCAATGGCGCTTCGACGACGACCACGCCGGTCCCGCCACCCGGATCGTGTTCGACCTCGACCCGGGGCCCGGAGCGGGCCTACCCGAATGCGCGGTCGTGGCCCGGTACGTCCGCGACACCGTGGCGGAACTGGGCTGGACGGCGTATCCGGTCACGAGCGGCAGCAAGGGGATTCACCTGTATGTCCCGCTCGATCGGATACTGAGCACCTCCGGGGCCTCGACCGTCGCCAAGCAGGTCGCGACCAACCTCGCGTCCGCGTACCCCGACCTGGTGACCGCCACGATGTCGAAGTCGGTGCGGCCCGGAAAGGTGTTCGTCGACTGGAGCCAGAACAACGGGGCGAAGACCACCGTCGCACCGTATTCGCTGCGTGGACGCGAGGAGCCGTGGGTCGCGGCGCCGCGCGCGTGGGACGAACTCGACGACCCGGACCTGCGGCACCTGCGGTTCGACGAGGTGCTCGACCGCCTCGGCGAATACGGCGACCTGCTCGAAGGCCTCGATCCGCCACTCGATACCCGGGGTTCCTCCGACGCGCTCGAGGCGTACCGGAGCAAACGCGACGCGTCGCGCACTCCCGAACCCGTGCCGCGCGGTATTGCGGGGGACGGTTCCGGCGACCGGTTCGTCATCCAGGAACACCATGCCCGGCGACTGCACTTCGATCTGAGGCTCGAGCGCGACGGGGTCCTCGCATCCTGGGCCGTCCCGAAGAACCTGCCCGACAGTCCTGGTCGCAATCATCTCGCCGTCCACACCGAGGACCACCCGATCGAATACCTCACCTTCCACGGCACGATCCCGAAGGGCGAATACGGCGGCGGGACCATGACCATCTGGGACACCGGCACCTACGAGACCGAGAAGTGGCGCGACGACGAGGTGATCGTCCACCTGCACGGAACCCGGATAGACGGACGGTACGCACTGATCCGTACCGAGAAGGACCAGTGGCTGGCACACCGTATGAAGGAACAGTCGTCGGGTGCCCGCGCGTCCGCGTTTCCGCGCGACATCGCTCCGATGCTCGCGACTCCCGGCGAGGTAGCCGGCTTGGACGCCGAACACTGGGCCTTCGAAGGCAAGTGGGACGGTTATCGTGCGATTGCCGAGGTCTGCGACGGCACATTGCGCCTTCACAGCAGATCGGGACGCGACATCACGGGGGAATACCCTCCGCTCGCCGAGTTGGCGACGATCCTCGAAGGCCACGACGCGGTGCTCGACGGTGAGATCGTGGCCGTCGATCCCCAAGGCGTCACCAGCTTTTCGCGCCTGCAGCAAGGGGTGAAAGCGGAGTACCGGGTTTTCGACGTGCTCTACCTGGACGGGGTGTCACTGCTGCGCAAGACGTACGACGACCGGCGCCGGGTGCTCGGCGCGCTCGCCGCCGCGACCGACGGGCTGCTCGTCCCCGACCAGTTGCCCGGTGACGGGGCAGAGGCACTCCGTCGCAGCCGGGACGCGCGCTGGGAAGGTGTGATCGCCAAGCGTCGCGACTCGGTGTATCTGCCGGGAAAGCGGGGGAGCGCCTGGATCAAGGAGAAGAACTGGCTCACCCGATCGGTTCTCGTCGGCGGCTACCAGCCGGGAAAAGGCAATCGCTCCGCGACTTTCGGATCTTTGCTGCTCGGGGTGTACGACGACGACCGTCTCGTGTACGTGGGAAAGGTCGGCACCGGATTCGACGAGCACACCCTCACCGAATTGACGACCGCGATGCGGAGGCTGGTGCGGAAGACGAGCCCGTTCTCCGACGAGGTGCCGCGGGCGGAGAGTCGAGACGCGGTCTGGCTACGTCCCGAACTGGTGGGTGAAGTGCGGTTTCAGGGGTGGACGGGCGGTGGCCGACTGCGGCACACGAGTTGGCAGGGGCTGCGCGACGATCTCGACCCGGCGTCCGTGCGCAGAGAAGGAACCGACGCGGGCTGATACCGTTCGTTCTGCATACGACATCAGGCAATCGGGAGGGCTGTCATGGCCGAAAGTTCTGCTCCCGTCCGCCGGATCGGGCTTGTCGAAGACCACGAGTCGGTGGCTCTGGGACTGGCGGCGATGCTCGCCGACCAGCCGGATCTCGATCTCGTCTGTGCGGCTCCGACAGTGGCCGCACTGCTCGCACAACACACCGACCTCGATCTCGCCGTGCTGGACCTGCGGCTGGCCGACGGGTCGTCGCCGAAGGACAATGTCGAACAGTTGCGGGCGGTAGGACTCGAAACCCTCATCTTCACCGGTGCCGAGAACCCTTTTCTGTTGCGGTCCGCGGCGCGCGCGGGAGTTCTCGGCGTGGTCCGCAAGTCGGAACCCGCCGCGGTGGTGGTCGCGGCGATCCGGGTCGCAGCGAATGGTGGGCAGATCGCGAGCACCGAGTGGGCCGCTGCGATCGACGGTGATCCCGAACTCGGCGATGTCGGCCTCAGTCCCCGGCAGCTCGAGGTGCTCGAACTGTACGCATCGGGGGAGAAGCTGGATCGTGTCGCGCGGTTGACCGGGCTCGCCCCGCAAACCGTCAACGACTATCTGCAACGGATTCGGGCGAAGTATGCCGAAGCCGGCCGGCCCGCTCCCACCAAGACCGACCTGTACAAGCGTGCGATCGAGGACGGGTGGCTGCCGATTCCGGAGCGCCACGATGCCCGTCGTCGTGGCTGACCGGATCTCCGGCGCTGGGACCGCGGCCGCCGATCGCCTCGTGCGAATGTTCGCGCGGTTCATCGCAATCGGATACGTCTGCTATCTCTTGCTGGTCTTCGGCGAGGTGATCGGGCAGGCGGATCTGACCGCCGCGTGGTGGACTCCGGTGGCCGGGACGTTGATCTTCGGGTCGAGCGCAGCGTTCGGTTTCTCCGCGTCGTGGAGCGGTGCTCACCGCATGAAGCAGTTCGCGGCGGCGAACGCGATCCTCTACCTTGTGGCGCTGGCTCTGTGGTTCCCCGCCTGGAACGGATCGGTTGTCCCGCAGGACCACACCCTGTGGTTCAGTTCTTTCCCCGGACTCGCCTCGTTCGCGGCCGCGGTGGCCTGGCGGCCGCCCTGGGCGTTCCTGCACATGGTGTGTGCGATCCTGCTCGCACAGGGCGCCGATCACACCGTCCGAGATGCTCCGTTCGTACAGAACCTTCTCCCCGACGTCGCGTTCGGACTCGTTTTCTGCACCGTCTTTCTCGCGGCGGCCGTGGTGGGTCTCGGCACCGGGCGCACGCTCGACGAGACTGTTGCCGCGACCCACGCCGAAGTAGCAGCCACCGCCGCGCTGGAGGCCCGGAACCGTGAACGTGAACGGTTCGCTGCACTCGTCCACGATCGGGTGATGTCGACGCTGCTCGCGGCGGCCCGTCGTGCACCCGACGAATCCGTCGTTCCCCAGGCGGCACGAGCGCTGGCCGAACTCGACAATCTCCGACGCCGTGGCGACGACGACGAGATGATGGCCGCGCACGTGGCCGTGTCCCGACTGCGCACCGCTGCCGTCGAAGCGGACGAGGAAGTCGCTGTCTCCTCGTGCATCTCGCCCGGCGACGAGAAGGCGCTGTTTCCGGCGCAACCGGTCCGCGTCATCGCTGCGGCGCTCGGGGAAGCCGTCCGCAACAGCGTGCGGCACGCCGGACCGGACGCGACGCGGTCGGTGGTGATCGACGCCGGGCCGGGCAGTCTGGACGTCCGTGTCGTCGACGACGGCTGCGGTTTCGACCCGGACGTCGTGGCGCAGAACCGCCTCGGGGTCAGTGTCAGTATCCGTGCGCGGATGAACCAGCTTCCCGGTGGAACCGCGGACGTGCGGACGGTGCCCGGGGCCGGAACCATGGTGTCCCTGTCGTGGCGGGAGGAGACGACGTGACCGGTGCGAATGCGACCGTCTCGGACCTTCTGCACATGCACAGCACGGCTGCGCGCGCGCTCGCGGGACTGTATGCGGTGACCTGCGTCGTGCTCGCCGCGTACAACGTCGACCGTGTCGAGTCCGTCTGGCCGATGGCCGTTGCGGTGCTGGTGTGCGTGGCGGCGGCTTTCGTGCTCGTGAGGGTCGAAGGGGACCCGTTGCCGCTGCGCCCGGCGCTGGCACTCATGTGTACCGGAGCGGTGTCGTGCGGTGCTCTCTTCTCGGTGGTCCCGCCGGGCCCCACGGAGCAGCCCGTGCACCTGTGGACCTTCGGGATGTCCGCAGCGATCCTGGTGTTCATGTGTGTGCGAGGGCGCACGCTCCTCGCGTGGATCGGGTTGATTCTGATGCTCCTCACCGCGGCGGTGTGGGGAGCGACGGAAGGACCGGGAGCGGCCTACGCCCTGGGCGTGTCTGTCATCAATGCCGGACCGGTGCTCATGGGCACGGTGTTCGCGTACACGATCCGGCCGCTGGCGCGCTCCATCTACGTCCTTCGAGAGCAGTCCACGCGCCGGGTCGCACGGGAATCCGCCACCGCCGCCCTTCTCGAGGAACGCGACGCGCAACTCGACCGGCTCGATGCTCTGGCCCGGCCGATGCTCGCTCTCCTCGCGTCCGGAGAGGCACTCAGGGACGAGGACCGAACGAAGTGCGCGCTCCTCGAAGCACGCCTGCGGGACATGCTGCGGGCGCCCGCGCTGCAGGATCCCGCGGTCGTGGAAGCCGCGCAGGCGGCGCGCCTGCGGGGAGTGGAAGTGGTCATGCTCGACGACAAGGGAATGGACGACACGCCCGCGTCGGTGCGTCATCGGGTGCATCGTGCGGTGGCGGATTGCCTGGACACCGTATGGACCGGATCGGCGACCGTGCGGGTTCTTCCGCCGGGACGTACTGCGCTGGTGACCGTGCTGCTGCGAGGCGACGCCGAGGTACGCCGGATCGAACTCGACCGTGAGGGCCGCTCGGTGTCCCTCGGCGCCCTGGTGTCCACCGGAGGACCATCGACTACGCGGAACTGACGATGCCCCTCGTTTCATGGGCAGGAGAACATGGGGCTGGGGGCGACCGGTATCTCGCTGTAGCGTTCTCCCGACCGAGAAGGATTCGTCGGGGGATCGTGCTCGGTCGATCGTTGCCTACAGAGGGATACGCCATGACCAGCATGCTCGACAAGACCCCGACCTACCGGAAGCCGGCACTGACGGCCCGTGAAATCGAGATCCTTCGCGAGTGGCTGGTGTGTGAATCCAAGTCCGAGGCCGCCTCGCGCCTGTACGTCACTGCGGCCACCGTGAGCACTCACATCGTGCGCATTCGCGAGAAGTACGCACGCGTGGGCCGCGCCGCGCCCACGAAGACCTCGCTCCTGGCCCGCGCGCTGCAGGACGGCGTGGTCTCCATCGACGAACTGTGACCGACGCACCCTGATTCCGGTCACGGCGGAGACTCGCCGGGTACCGGCGAGCATTAGGGTGTCGCCGTGACGATCCTGAAGTCCCTGCTGCTCTTCGCTGTCGCCGCGCTGTTCGAAATCGGCGGCGCCTGGCTCGTGTGGCAAGGAGTGCGTGAGCACCGGGGATGGGTCTGGGTCGGCGCGGGTGTGATCGCACTGGGTGCATACGGATTCGTGGCGACCCTGCAACCGGACGCGAACTTCGGACGCATTCTCGCGGCGTACGGCGGTGTGTTCGTCGCCGGTTCCCTGGCCTGGGGCATGGTCGTGGACGGATTCCGGCCGGACCGGTGGGATGTGTCCGGCGCGCTCGTCTGTCTGGTGGGCGTTGCGATGATCATGTACAGCCCGCGGTAATCCCGCGCGCCTCCGCCTTCTCGGCTTCTCGTACAGGACGGGTGGTGAGGTTTCGGTGCTGTTGCACCGGGAACCCGAACCGCGATCCGCTCGCCCGACCGCAGAACAGGAGACGCGTATGCCCAATGTGGCCGACGGAATCGTTGATCGGCTGAAGGACTGGGGAGTGCGCCGGGTCTTCGGGTACGCCGGGGACGGGATCGACCCCGTCCTCGCCGCGCTCGATCGCGCATCCGACCACATCGAGTTGGTCACGGCACGCCATGAGGAGATGGCGGCGTTCATGGCCACCGGCCACGCCAAATACACCGGTGAGGTGGGGGTGTGCCTCGCGACCCAGGGTCCCGGCGCAATCCATCTCCTCACCGGCCTCTACGACGCGAAGCTCGACAGCAAACCGGTGGTCGCGATCGTCGGCCAGGTGGTCACCTCCGCACAGGGGAGCGGCTACCAGCAGGAGGTGGAACTGCCCACCTTGTTCAAGGACGTCTGCGCCCAGTACGTGCAGAGCATCGACAGTCCCGAGCAGCTCGGGCCCGCGCTCGACAATGCGTTCCGCACCGCCCGAGCCACCTCCAGCCCCACCTGTGTCATCGTGCCGCACGACATCCAGCAGGCGGACGAACCGGAACGCGAACACGCGCACGGGTTCGTTCCCAGCACCGCCGCCTTCGCTTCGCCACGCGTGATTCCCGCCGAGACCGATCTCGACAGGGCCGCGGACGTACTCAACGCCGGTGAGAAAGTGGCGTTGCTCGTCGGTCAGGGCGCTTACGGTGCCGCGGCCGAGATTGCGGAGGTGGCAGAGCGACTCGGTGCCGGCGTCACCACGTCGCTGCTCGGTAAGCCGGTGGTGGACGAGACCGAGCCGTGGGCCTGCGGGGTGATGGGTCACCTCGGTACCACCGCATCCGCCGACCTGATGGCGGGGTGCGACACCCTGCTCATCGTGGGCAGCAACGACCCGTGGACCGAGTTCTACCCCGCGCCCGGGCAGGCCCGGGCCGTGCAAATCGATATCGAGTCCAGGAATCTCGGTGCGAAGTACCCCATCGAGGTGGCGCTTCCCGGTGACGCGACCGAGACGTTGCGGGCATTGCTTCCGCGACTCGAGCAGAGCCGGCGCCCGTGGCGCGACGAAGTCGCGAACATGGTGCAGGACTGGCGGCAGATCGCGGCGGCGCGCTGCGCCGAGAAGCCGGAGCGGCTCAATCCGCAGGCGGTTGTCGCCGCGCTGTCCGACCACCTGCCGTCGGACGCTCAGGTCGCTGTCGACGTCGGTTCGGTCGTGTACTGGTATGCGCGGATGCTGCGGCTGCCCCGGGGCGTGCCGGCGCACCTGTCCAGCACACTGGCGTCGATGGGGTCCGCGCTTCCCTACGGGCTCGCTGCCAAGCTCGCCCGGCCGGATCGACCCGTGATCGCGCTCGCGGGCGACGGTGCAATGCAGATGAGCGGCAACTCCGAACTCGTGACGGTGGCCCACCACTGGCGCAACTGGGCCGACCCGAGGTTCGTCGTCCTCGTGCTCGACAACGGAGACCTTGCCGAGGTGTCGTGGGAGCAAAGAGAAATGGAGGGAGACGCCCGCATCCCGGCCTCACAGGACGTACCGGTGTTTCCGTATGCCGACTATGCCCGGCTGCTCGGCCTCGAAGGCATTCGCATCGAGCGGCCCGAGGACATCGACGACGCGTGGCGCGCGGCGCTCGCCGCCGATCGTCCCGTGGTGATCCAGGCGGTGACCGATCCCGCGACACCGTTGCTGCCGCCGCGGGCTCCGGGTGCCAAGGTGGACAAGATGTTCGGCGCGCTCGATCAGGAGGGTGCCGGCGACGCCGCGCGGCAACTGCGTGGACAACGGGCGCAGGAGAATCCCGAGGACTGACGCCCGCACGTGTACGACACCCGTCCGACCGAGGAGGACCCATGTTCGAACGTAATGTGGCCGACGGCGTGCACAGGATCGAGCACGCTCACGTCAACGTGTATCTGGTCGAGGACGACGACGGTGTCACCTTGGTGGACACGGGTTTTCCCGCGACCTTCCGCCACATCGAATCCGCCCTGCGGGAGATCGGACGCTCGCCGCAGGACGTGCGTGCGATCGTGCTGACGCATGCGCACTTCGACCACGTCGGTTCGGCGCGTCGTGCGCACCGCGCGTGGCGGGTTCCGGTGTGGGCACATCGGCGGGAGCAGTATCTCGCCGCGCATCCGTACCGGTACAAGCCGGAGCGTCCGCGCCTGCTCTATCCCTTCCGCTACCCGAAATCACTCCTGGTCCTCGGCCGGATGACGGCAGCGGGGGCGTTGGGGGTCCGGGGCCTCCCGGATACGACCCCGTTCGAGACCGGCGCTCGGCTCGATGTTCCCGGTGGGCCTCGAGCGGTCTTCACGCCCGGTCATACATTCGGGCATTGTGCCCTCCACCTCCCGGACCGGAATACCGTGATCTCGGGCGATGCGCTCGTCACCCTCGACCCGTACACCTGTAAAACAGGACCGCACGTGGTCGCGGGCGCCGCGACGACCGACAGCGCTCAGGCTCTGGCGTCGCTGTCGGCTCTCGCGGAGACCGCTGCCGGCACCGTTCTGCCGGGCCACGGTGAACCCTGGTTCGACGGGGTGGACTCGGCGGTCGAGCAAGCACTACTGGCCGGCCCGTCCTGACGTTCGAGAGACCGCGCCGCGCTCACGACTCGCTGCCCCTGAGCGTCGCTTCGTACCCGGTGGTGAGCCAGAAGACCGTCCGGTCGATGGTGGGCATGATGTCGTGGATGGCGATGTCGCCGTCGCGGCAGCGTCCGACCAGACCGTAGACAACGCTCGACAGGATGGACCTCAGTTCGGCGACGAAGCCGGGGTCGACGTCGGACAGGACCGCCATGCCTACAGGGACGACCGGATCGAAGCCCCGCATGTGCAGTCCTTCGCCGCCAGGTGCGGCTCTCACCTGGAAGTAGGCGAGAAGCATGTGCGGGTGCTTCTCCCACGGCTCGAAGATCGCGCGCAGGACTCTCATCATGGCCGGGTGCAACGGCTCGTCCGCGTGCCGGGTCTGCGGAACGAGGGCCGAGTGGTTGCTCTCCATCCAGCGCTCGATCGCGGCGAGAATGAGGACGTCGCGGGTGGCGTAGTGCTTGTAGACGGTCGACAGCGATATGCGTGCGCGGCGGGCCACCTCGCGTAGCTGGACCGCCTCGAATCCTCCCTCGTCGAGCAGTTCTACGACGCTGTCGAGAAGTCGGTCCTCGCCGTCGCGCAAAATGGTGTTCTCCATTTCTACCAATTCCCTTGCCGTCCTCGGATAACAGAGTTACCGTGACGCCGGTAACACCGTTACTCACCGTACATCGGACGGCATTCACGCCGAATGCGTGCTCTCGCCGTCCGGGCCCGACTTCACCCTTTGGAGCGCCCGATGACGGGACCACCGAAGCGCCTGCACATCGATCGCGATATGTGCGAGGCCCACGCGTTGTGTGTCGAGATCGCCCCCGAGATTTTCGAACTCGCCGACGACGACATCGCGACGTGCAACGAGACACCACCGGAAGCTTTGTGGCCCAAGGCGCACTCGGCCGTGAGTGCATGCCCGCGCCAGGCCATCGGTATCCGCGAGGACTCCTCCACCACCTCCACTCGTTCACCGAAAGGTCAGTGAACCGATGACCGATCTCGCCTCAGCCGACTACTTCTCCGACGGCGACCTGGCGCAAAGCCCCTTCGACTATTTCGACCACCTCCGAAGCCGGAATCCCGTGTTCCGCGAACCGAACTACGGCGTCATGGTGGTCACCGGATATCCGGAGGTTGTCGAGGGCTTCAAGAACTCCGAGGCGCTCTCCGCGGTCAACGCCATCGGCGGGCCGTTTCCGCCGTTGCCGTTCGAACCCGAGGGCGACGACATCACGGACCAGATCGCGGCGCACCGTCACCTCTTTCCGATCTCGGAACACATGGTCGTGATGGATCCTCCCGACCACACGCGTGCACGCTCGTTGCTGGGCCGGCTCCTCACACCGAAGCGGCTGAAGGAAAACGAGGAGTACCTGTGGTCGCTCGCGGACCAGGTGCTCGACGAATTCTTCGATGACGAGCACTGCGAGTTCCTCGGACAGTACGCCAAACCGTTTGCCACTCTGGCGATCACAGATCTTCTGGGAGTTCCGGAGGAGGACCGCGAGGAGTTCCGTTTCGCACTCGGTGCCGCCGAGCGATCCGGTATCCCGGTGGGGGCACTCGACCACAGAACGGTCGCGGTCAATCCGCTCGAGTACCTCGACGACCGCTTCTCCGGTTACCTCGCCGAGCGGCGACGTGAACCCCGCGGGGACATTCTCAGTGGTCTGGCAGCGGCAACGTATCCGGACGGGACCACGCCGGAACTGCTCGAGCTCGTCCGGCCGGCGACCTTCCTGTTCGCCGCCGGCCAGGAAACGGTGACGAAGCTACTCAGTTCGGCGCTGCGGGTGCTCTGCGAACGACCGGAATACCAGAAGATCTTGCGCGAGGATCGCAGCCTCGTAAAACCCTTCATGGAAGAGTCGCTGCGATTCGACAGTCCGACCAAGGTCGACTTCCGCCTGGTGAAGAAGAACACCACCATCGGCGACGTCGAGGTCCGCGCGGGGACCGTGGTCATGCTGAGCCTTGCAGCGGCCAACCGTGATCCGCGAAAGTTCGAGAACCCGAACGAATTCCGGCTCGATCGCAAGAACGCGCACGATCACATCGCATTCGGGCGGGGCCTGCACACGTGCGCAGGCGCGCCGCTTGCCCGCATCGAAGGCCACGTCACGCTCAACAAGTTGCTCGACCGCATGAGCGACATCCGCATCAGCGACAGCGCACACGGCCCGGAAGACGACCGGAAGTTCCTCTACGAGCCCACCTTCCTGCTCCGCGGACTTGTCGAGCTGAACATCGAGTACACCAGAAATCCCTGATACCCGAACACAATTCGACTGAAGCAGTCCCACGGTTACCGCGCCGGGTCATCACCCGGGGCGCAATGAGAGAGGGAGTTCATGGCGGGAAGAGTTGAAGGCAAGGTCGCGTTCGTCACCGGTGCCGCGCGCGGTCAGGGACGTAGTCACGCGGTGCGATTGGCGCAAGAGGGCGCGGACATCATCGCCCTGGACATCTGCGGCCCCATCAGGGACAACGCACTGATCGAACCGGCCACTCCGGAGGACATGGCCGAGACCGTCGAGGCGGTCAAGGGCCTGAACCGGCGGATCGTGACGGTGCAAGCCGACGTCCGCGATTTCGACGCGGTCAAGGCCGCCGTCGACGACGGGGTCGCACAACTGGGGCGGCTCGACATCATCGTCGCCAACGCCGGGATCGGAACGGGCGGAACCCCGCTTCACCAGACCGACGAGTTCGACTGGCAGGAAATGCAGGACATCAACCTGTCGGGAGTCTGGAAGACGGTGAAGGCAGCCGTACCCCACATCATCGAGGGCGGGCAGGGTGGTTCGATCATCCTGACGAGTTCGGTGGGCGGGCTCAAGGCCTATCCGAATACGGGCCCGTACATCGCGGCCAAGCACGGTGTCGTCGGTTTGATGCGCTCGTTCGCAGTCGAGCTGGGTGAACACTTCATCCGCGTCAACACGGTGCACCCCACCAATGTGAACACCCCGATGTTCATGAACGAGGGCGCCATGAAGATGTTCCGCCCCGACCTCGAGAATCCGGGACCGGACGACCTGAAGGTGGCGGCACAGTTCATGCACGTGCTGCCGATCGGCTGGGTGGAACCCGAAGACATCAGCAACGCTGTGCTCTTCCTGGCGTCGGACGAATCCCGGTATGTCACGGGCCTGACTCTCACAGTCGACGCCGGCAGCACACTCAAGTAGGCAAGACCGTACGAAGCGATCCGTCGCCCGTCCGAGCTTCGCGAAAGCCGGTACCGGGCGACGGATCGTTCTTCTGTGCCCCCGGCAGGATTCGAACCTGCGACACCCGCTTTAGGAGAGCGGTGCTCTATCCCCTGAGCTACGAGGGCGCGCGCGTGAGGCGGCGGACCGGATCATGGCGCGCTGTGAGTGTAGCGGGCGGCAGGTGCCGGGGGCGAAGCGAACGGCTCTCGGCGTCGGTCCGGTGGGGGTCGAATCGGCCGTTGTCCCGCACCCTGAGATTAAGAGATGATCACGCTGGCGCATCCCTATATCGTTTTGTTACCTTGGGTCGCCAGGAACGACGGGCCACCGGAGGCCCAGCTCGAAATCGGGACGACGAACGGGAAAATGACTGTGGGACGGCACCAGCTCGCACGCGAAGAAAATGCTTTCGATATCGATTTTTCCTTTTCCCCGTCCAATAAGGGCCGTCACCGCGTGGAGCCCACCGGTACGTCCGCGCCGGTGAAGGCCGCGACCGTGGCCGCAGCTACCGGTGCCTTCTTCGCAGTCGGCGCCCAGTTCACCGCCGGTACCGCCGCCGCGCATCCCGGTCACGAAGCGCCGGCCCACACCGAAGCGCCCACGACCGGAACGCTCCCGTTCGCTCTGCCCGAGGGCCTGCTGCCCGCGGGTGTCGAGGTTCCGGCGATCCCCGGTGTCACCACGCAAGCCGCGCAGGACGCCCCGCAGCTTCCGGCCGAGATCACGCAGCTCGTCGACCAGTTCGCCGGTGGAAACAACTGGCTGGACAGTCTGAACCCGATCAAGCCGAGCACCGTGCAGCCTGTGTCCGGCACGCTCACCTCCGATTTCGGTGCTCGCTGGGGCGCGCACCACGGCGGCATCGACGTCGCCGCGCCGATCGGCACCCCGATCTCCTCCGCATCCGACGGCACCGTGCTCGACGCCGGTGCGGCCTCCGGATACGGACAGTGGGTGCGCGTGCTCAACGACGACGGCACCACCGCCGTCTACGGTCACGTCGACACCTACCAGGTTTCTCCCGGTGAGCGTGTCGCCGCCGGACAGCAGATCGCGACCGTCGGCAACCTCGGCTGGTCCACCGGTCCGCACCTCCACTTCGAGGTCTGGGATCAGGACGGCACGAAGGTCGACCCCAACGCGTGGCTCAACAACCGCGGTGTCGTCGCGGACTGGGACAACTTCCGCGCCGTCTGATCGCCTGATCCCTGCGGGCGGCCGTCCGAGCGTTAGGCTTGTTCCGAGACAGACGTCGGCGCGACCGGGGGTTCCATGGGCACCGAGATTTCGGCACGTTCGTTCACCGGCGCCGACCGGCGGGCATTTCGCCGTAAGGTGCGCGACTGCATCGGCGCGCTCGAGCGGATGCTGCGCGAGGACATGTTCGTCGACGTGCATTCGTCGCCGGAACCGCAGCTCGGCATGGAGATCGAGTTCAACCTCGTCCAGGACGACATGGCTCCCGCGATGTCGAACATCGAGGTGCTGCAGGCGATCGACGATCACGCCGTCTTCCAGACCGAACTCGGCCAGTTCAACGTCGAGATGAACGTCGAGCCGGGTCCGCTGACCGGTGACGCGACCCTCGAGCTCGAAGAGTCTCTCCGGTCTTCGTTGCGGCGCGCCGCCGACCGGATGCACCGGCACAATGCCCAACTCGTGATGATCGGGATGCTCCCCACTCTCGAACTCGACCACCTCGGACGGGACCGCATCACCGCCAATCCGCGCTACGAGGCTCTCAACGAGCAGATTTTCGCGGCCCGCGGAGAAGACCTCGAACTGGACCTGGACGGCGTACCGCTTCCGGGGACCGACGAAGTGGAATCTCTTCGCGAGGACATGAATTCGGTCGTCCCCGAAGCCGCGTGCACGTCGTTGCAGTTGCACCTGCGGGTCGCACCCGAGGACTTCGCACCGCACTGGAATGCGGCGCAGTGTCTCGCCGGCGTCCAGGTTGCCCTCGGTGCCAACTCACCGTTCTTCGCAGGCAAGTCGCTGTGGCACGAGAGCCGGATCCCGTTGTTCGCACAGGCCACCGACACTCGCCCGTTCGAGTTGAAGAACCAGGGCGTGCGGCCTCGAGTGTGGTTCGGTGAGCGCTGGATCGAATCTCCCCTCGACCTGTTCGAGGAGAACTCCCGCTATTTCACGGCGCTGCTGCCCGAGGTGAGCGATTCGGATCCGATGGCCGAACTCGATGCCGGCCGGATTCCCGAACTGCGGGAACTCCAGATGCACAACGGCACGATCTATCGCTGGAACCGTCCGGTGTACGACATCAGCGACGGGCATGCGCACCTGCGCGTCGAAAACCGTGTGCTGCCCGCCGGGCCGACGGTGCTCGACACGATGGCGAACGCGGCGTTCTACTACGGCGCCCTCCGCGCGCTCGTCGACGCCGACGAACCCCTGTGGCGCCAGATGAGTTTCGATGCGGCCGAGAAGAACCTGGTCCTCGGCGCGAAGTTCGGTCTCGACGCCAGACTGTACTGGCCGAAGATCGGCTGGGTGGGTGCCGACGAACTCGTCCTGCGGTGTCTGCTGCCCTTGGCCGACAAGGGGCTCGAGGCGTTCGGCCTCTCGTCGAAAGCCCGCGATCGGTACCTCGGGATCATCGAGGGCCGGTGCGGCAACCGGAGGACCGGCGCGGCGTGGCAGCGCGAGCACGTCGCCAAGCGGGAAGCGTCGGGCGAAGACCGGCGTACCGCGCTCCGAGGGATGATGGGTGAGTACGTGGGGAACATGCTCGAGGGCAACCCCGTTCACCAGTGGGATTGATCCGGTAGGCAGAACGTCCGGCGCTCAGATCTCGAGCGTGCGGGTGACCACGACATCGGGTTGCGTCACCACCCGATCGGTCGGCGGCTCGTAGCCGGGCACCACCGACAGGTCGCCCGAAAGATCGCTCACCCGGACACCGAGCCGATCGCTGAGCACACTCAGCGTGAGTGTGACCTCGGTGCCGTTCGGGCCCGGCGCCCAGAACATGAATCCGAAGTCGGAGGACGGCTCGGCTCGCTGACCGTCGACGGTCGCACCGTGCACCGTTGCCGTCGTGCTGTCGACCCACAGACCCACGGCGTGAGCCCCTCTGGGCGACGACAGGCGCAGACGGAGTTCTCGCGCCCCACCCGAACTCGTGTCCTCGAGAACTTCGACGTCGGGCGGTGCCAGATCGGACACCGGCGCCGGACCCTGCGACAGCGATTGGTCGCCACGCCACGGGAACAGGTCCGGGAGCGGCGAAGCGGACGCGGAGAGCAAGCCCTCGCTCCACTCGGAGCGAGGTGCGTCCGGGGATGCCCAGGTCGCTGTGCCGTTGTCGGTGTCGAGGGCGTACCAGAGGAATTCCTGACGCTGATCCGTCGCCCCGTCCCGGTTGACGAAGCCGGCTGTCGCGGTGCACACCAGGACGAGGACCACCGCGGTGACCGCGGACAACCAGACCTTCGTCGGCCGCAGGACCGGTTCCCAGAGCGGTGCGGTCGCCGCGAACGTGATGAGAACGAACGCGCCGGCAGCGGAGGCACCGGCAACCAACCCCGCGTCGAACGACACGAGAACCGCACCGGCGCCCAGCACCGCTCCGGGGAGCGCGCCGACCGTCAGCACGGCAAGACGCCACCAGAGCGCCTCGGCGGGCAGAGCCAGTGTGACGAGCACGGCGATCACTGTGGGCAGGACGGGCAGCACCAGCGCCGATGCGACCCCGGGAAAGGGCGTGCCCGCCAAGGCTAGGACAGCGATGGCAACGAAGATCCCGCAGGTGACGGCGGGACCGGGCACCCGTCGCCGGAGCGCAGCAATGACGAGAATGAGAACACACAGTGCGGCAACGACAGCCGCGAGCTGGAACGGTCCGGGACGGTACGGTTCCTCGGTAACAGGTGATGCCATGCCGGGCGCCACCTGCTGAGCGAGCCACCACGGGAGCCAGGCGATCCCCGCCGACGCGATCCCTGCGACGGGCGCGGCAGCGCCGGTGGCGAGGATCTGACGAATCGTCGCTTCGCGGCGGCGGATCCGTACGACTACCAGAACGGCGGCCCCGACGGCGAGGAGCACCGCGCCGGCAATTTCCACCCACCGGGGATAGTGGATCAGCCCCCAGGGCACGAGCGAGACGACTTCGTGTCCCGCGTCGTCGAGCGTCAGCAGGTCCGTGTCCGCGAGGGCCCGGGCCGTGGCCAGGGAGGTCTCGCCCATCTGCTGAAGCGACTCCTGGCTCAGTCGGTCCGTCGTGTCGAGCGGGCTGTGGTAGTACGCGGAACCCGACGCGATCGCCGTGTCGAATCCGGAGAAACCGGTGTCGGCGAAGTTGCTGAAATCGGTGTCGTTGGGGAGCGCCTCGAATGCCAGCTGGGTGAGGGAGTCCGCCTCCGCCCACGGCGATCGGGTGAGTGCGTCGAGCAGAGCGCCGTTGGGGAAGGTCATCCGGAAAGTCATCGGGATTCCCGCATTGCCGCGGGCCTCGTGGTTGAGGACGACCGTCGGGCCGAGTGCGGGTGAACGCGACCGGGTGAACACCTGGGAGCCGAGCAGTCCGTTCTCCTCACCGTCGGTGAGCAGCACCATGATGTCGTTGCGCGGCGCGGGACCGACACCGAGGGCCCGTGCCGTTTCCAGTGCGGTGCTCACCCCGATCCCGTCGTCGCCCGCGCCGGGTGATCCGACCACCGTGTCGTAATGAGCGGCGAGCACTACGGTTCCGGTGGGATCGGAACCGGGGACCATCGCGATGATGTTCCCGACCCGGGCGCCGCGTTGTTCGGGTGGATCGTCGTTCGTCGTCCATCCGACGCCGGACTGAACCGTGGTGCGCCATCCGAGTTCCTGGAGGGTGGCGACGAGGTAGTCGCGCGCTGCGGTGTGCTCGGGCGTGCCCGGAACACGGGGCGTCGTGGCGATCGCGTCGATATGGGTGGCGGCGCGTCCGGCGCTGAAGACCTCGGGCGGAGCACCGGCATCGAGCGGTTCGGGAAAAGACGGGAACACTGCTACGGCGAAGCCGATGAGCAGGATGCTCAGCAGTGCGAGCAGGCTCCCGCCTCGGGGCAGGCTCGGTGCTCGGTCGACGCCCGTATCCATGGGCGCGAGCGTAGCCGGGCAAACGGCACATTGTGCGCCGGACAGCGGTCTTTGGTCCGTGCGGCCGCGCCGGACACTCCCGACCACACGACCGATCTCACGTCTCCTGGCTGGAGGGTTGGTGCTGTGTGGGGCAAAGGATTCAGGGACGGCTACCGGCGGTGCCGCGTCGGCGGCGGGTGACGACCCACCGCCACAGCATCGTCGCCGGCGAGCCGGTGTAGGTGAGGTTCGGCCCGAGATTCACCCCGAGCAGCATCGACGGGCATGAGGGTCGAGGCGGAGTTTGCCGGATGCGCAGACGCATAACTCGCCGGACGACGTGAAATGCCCATGGAGAGGCAGCGGCGAGCACAGCGGGAGTGAGCAGAACTACCGTCGCATCGACGCTCAGTACCGCGGTCGTGGTGGCACATGCGGCGAAGACCCACACGAGCAACCGGACGGGACTTCCCCGTGCGCTGTGCCGCAGCATCGAGGCCATCCACCGGAACACTCCGTGAGCGTCCGTCGCGTGCGCCAGAACCAGGATCGCGGCGAGGAAACCGACCGTCGGAAGGAGTGCCCGCACCTGATCGAGCGCCTGTTCGGGCGTCAACGCCCCGATCACGGTCAACAGAATCGCAGCGGGTCCGGCCACCGCCACCTCGGGCAATCCGTGCGGTCGCACGACGGCGGCGACGAGCACCAGCACGATCAGCGCAACCACGACGACGATCACCGCGCCATCATCTCTCCTGACGGGGGGACCGGAGAACGAGCATTCGACAGCATTCCCGCGCGGACGCTGCGATGATCACGGGTGCGCCTGTCCGCCGAAACCACACGGGTGACGCGGAAATACCCCGCTCGACGCGGAAGAACCCCGCTTGACGTCACGCCTTCGAGACGAGCGAGATCAATGCCGACCTCACCGAACAAGACGACAGCGATTGCGGCCGAATGCGCCTGCGAGGGCGAGACGGTGGCAGACGCCGGGACGATCCGTCCGGCGACATGATCGCCGGAGGTGCGCAGCGGACACAGCACAAGGCGGGTTCTCCCGGCCTGGCGATCGGCGACGCCGCCGCGAGCCCGGTCGCCGAGGTGCTGTCACGCCTCGGATCCTCGTCGTCCGGGCTGAGCGCCACGGAGGCCGCGGAGCGACTCGAGAGTGTCGGACCGAACGCCGTCCGGAGTTACGGGGTGCGGGTGTGGGCAGTCCTCGCGCGACAGTTGCGGAGCGCACTGCTGCTCCTGCTGGCCGTCACCGCAATCGCGTCGTTCTTTCTCGGGAATCGGAGCGACGCCGTCGTCATCGGGATCATTCTCGTCGCCAGTGTCGGCCTCGGATTCGTCAACGAGTACCGGGCCGAACGTGCGACCGCTGCGCTGCACTCGAACGTGCGGCACACGACCGTCGTTCTGCGGGACGGCGCGGCCGCGCGGGTCGATGTCACCGAACTCGTACCCGGCGACGTGGTGCGCCTGGTGCTCGGGGACGTCGTGCCGGCCGACATCCGACTGCTGGACGTCGTCGATCTCGAATGCGACGAGAGCGTGCTCACCGGAGAATCCGAACCCGCTGTCAAGACCACCGATGCCGTCCCGGAGGGTGCGGCGACGGCGGACCTGACGGATTGCGCTTTCATGGGCACGATCGTCCACGGGGGGACCGGCACGGGCGTGGTGGTCTCGACAGGAGTGAACGCGGAATTCGGGCGCATCGCTCGCGGACTCGGTGACAGGGAACCGGAAACGGACTTCCAGCGCGGACTGCGAAGCTTTTCGGTGCTGCTGCTGCAGGTCGCACTGGTTCTGACATCGCTGATCGTCCTGATCAATCTGCTGCTCGACCGCCCGCTCATCGAGTCGCTGCTGTTCGCGCTCGCGATCGCGGTGGGTATCACGCCCCAGTTGCTTCCCGCAGTGGTCAGCACCGCTCTGGCGTCCGGATCCCGCCGTTTGGCAGCGCAGAAGGTGCTGGTCAAGCGACTCGTGTGCATCGAAGACCTCGGCGATGTGGACTTCCTGATCACGGACAAGACCGGCACCCTCACCACCGGGCGGATCGCATTCGTCGAAGCCGTACCTCTCGACGGCAACAGCGCCGAACACACAGTGCTGCACGGATTGCTCGCGACCGAGACGGAAACCGCCGGTCCCGGGCAGCGGATCGCGGCCAACGCGATGGACACGGCACTGTGGGAGTCGGCGGGGGAGGTCGGCGGGCAGGCCGACCGGTACCGGCGTATCGACGGCGTACCGTTCGACCACAGTCGTCGCATGGCCTCTGCGCTGACCGCTGGTCCGGACGGCGACGCGACATTTCTGGTGGTCAAGGGCGCACCCGAATCGGTGCTGGCGCGGTGTGTGGAGGTGAGTGCCGACGCGCGCGAGCGGCTGGCACAGCTGTTCGACGAGGGGCGCCGCGTCGTCGCGGTGGCGACGAAGAATCTCGACGGGTCGCGGACCCGGGTCGGAGCCGACGACGAGCACGACCTCCACTTGACGGGATTCCTCGTGTTCTCGGACGAGCCGAAGGAGTCGGCACGACACTCGCTGGACCGGCTTGCTCGACTGGGCATCACCGTCAAGGTCGCGACCGGCGACAACGCCCAGGTGGCGGAGCGGGTCTGCGCCGAGTTGGGTCTCGGCTCGGCTGGCAGCGTGACAGGCGCCGAACTCGGACGTCTCGACGACGATCAGTTCGCTGAAATCGCCCAGCGTGCAACTGTGTTCGCACGGGTGTCCCCGGAACAGAAGGCGCGGTTGGTGCGGGCGCTACGCGGGCATGGGCGCGCGGTCGGGTTTCTCGGGGACGGTGTCAACGACGCGCTCGCGCTCCATGCCGCCGACGTCGGAATCTCCGTCGATTCGGGCACGGATGTGGCGAAAGACGCCGCGGACGTGGTTCTTCTGGAAAAGGATCTCGGTGTGCTCGCCGACGGCGTCACCGAGGGCCGTCGGACCTTCGCCAACACCATCAAATACGTCTTGATGAGCACGTCGAGCAATTTCGGCAACATGTTCAGTGCCGCTGCCGCATCGGCTGTGCTCACCTTCCTGCCGATGTTGCCCAGCCAGATCCTGCTCAACAACCTGCTCTACGACTCGAGTCAGCTGGCGCTCCCGGGCGACCGGGTCGACCCGGAGGAACTGCGTGCGCCGTCGCATTGGGACATCGGGTTCATCCGCCGGTTCATGCTGTTCTTCGGCCCGCTGAGTTCATTGTTCGACTTCGTGACGTTCGGGCTCATGCTCGGGGTGTTCCATGCCGGACCGGAACTGTTCCGTACGGGATGGTTCGTCGAGTCGCTGGCCACCCAGATTCTGATCGTCTTCGCGATCCGCACGCGCCGTACGCCTTTCATCCGCAGCCGGCCGAGCCGCACCCTGATCGTGACGGTCGCGGTGGTCCTCGCCGTGGGTATCGGCGTGACCTACTCCCCGTTCGCCGACGACCTCGGTTTCACGAGCCTGCCGCTCGGGTTCTTCGCCATGCTCGTCGTGCTGATCGTCGGATACCTGGTTCTGATCGAGTTCGCCAAACGGTTGTTCTACGCCGAGCCGCTGCACCATCCTCCACCCTCACCGCGACGCGGACGACGGCGTCGACTGCATCGGCGCGCAGCGCACTTCGGCACCGGCGCGAGGCTTCCGGTGGTCGTTGCGCGCGTGGCGAATTCCGCGTCGGGCCATGCGGCGAGCAAGGGTGGAGGATGAGCGACGACGACTCCTGTCGTCAGGACGCGGGGCTCCAGCTGTCCGGACCGAACACCTCGTAACGGATGTTCTCGGCCGGCACGTTCCGGGCGATGAGCGCCTCACGCAGCGAGAGCATGAACGGCAACGGGCCGCACAGGAATGCCCGCGTGGTCGGATCGAGTGGGAGATCGGAAATGTCGGCCCGGCCGACGCGCATGGTCTCCAGCGGTTGCCGTGCGCCGAGGTCCTCGTACCACCGGTACACGTCGGCCGACGGGATCCGCTCCACCAGTGTTTCGAGTTCGCGCCGGTGCGCGTGGCTCGCGGGAGAGCGGTCCGCGTGGAGGATCGAAATGCGCCGTGCGTCGCCGGATTCCGCCAGGTGGTCGAGCATGCCGATCATCGGTGTGCACCCGATCCCGGCCGAGGCGAGAAAGATCGGCTTGTCGTCCTCAGGGAGCACCAGATCACCGAACGGAGTCGTGACATCGAGGTCGTCACCTTCGAAGACGTTGTCGAACAGGAAGTTCGAGACCTCACCTGCGGGATGGGTTGTCCCGTCGGCGCCGGTGGCCGGGAGGACGCGCTTGACCGTGATGCGCCAGTCGCCCTTCGACGGAGCGTTGGACAAGCTGTACTGGCGGATCTGGCGCGCGCCGTCGGGAAGCCGAACGCCGACCGAAAGGTACTGTCCCGGGCGGAAAGTGGGCAGAACCGAGCCGTCCTTCGATGCCAGTGTGAAGGACACGGTGTCGGCGGACTGGTGCGTCCTGCCGACGACACGCACGGTGCGCCACACGTCGCCCGTCTCGACGCCTGCGGCGGCATAGAGGTCGGCTTCGAGGGCGATCAGGGTGTTCGCCATCAGCCAGTACACCTCGTCCCACGCCGCCGCGACCTCGGGAGTGACGGCCTCGCCGAGAACTTCCACGATGGCCTCGAACAGGTGCTTGTGGACGATCCAGTACTCGTCGGGCTTGATACCCAGCGATGCGTGCTTGTGCGCGATACGGGAGAGGATCGACTCGACGCGCGCCGGGTCCGGATCGAGCTGAAGGGTCGCGAACGCCGCGATGGAACCGGCGAGCGCCTTCTGCTGCTCACCTTGCTTCTGGTTGCCGCGGTTGAACAGATCCCGTTCGAGTTCGGGGTGAGCGTCGAACATCTTCCGGTAGAACAACGGCGTGATGTCGCCGATGGCCGCACCGACTGCGGGCAGCGTCGCTGCGATCACGTCTTCGGATCCGGGCGAGAGCGGCATGGGTTCTCCTCATGGGTGGGTGGGAGGCGAGATTCGCGGGGGCACGGGAAAAGGCAGTTCGGCAGTGTTCCCGCGGGTCGCCAGATCTGCGACGGTGAGTGTGTCGAGCGCGGAGTAGAAGGCTTCCCGAGCTGTGCGCAGGGCAACGCGAAGAGTGCAATTGCCGCGGAGGGGACATGGTTTCGGTCCGTCGCAGTCCACGACCTCGCCTTCACCCTCGAGCTGGCGCGTGAGCCACCCGATCGTGGCGGTTCGGCCGAGTTCGGTGATGGCCAGACCACCTCCGCGCCCGCGCCGGGTGATGACGACGCCGAGCTCCCCGAGTCGCGCAACGACCTTGACGGTGTGTGCGTACGACAGTCCGAGTTGTTCGGCGACCGTAGCGGTGTTCGGCAGGTCTGCCGCCGGGGCGGCGGCCAGATGCGTGACAACTCGCAGTCCGAGATCGGTGAACCGAGTGAGTTGCATGCCCAGGACGATATAAACAGGTATCCGAAATGACAATTAAATTGTGATGTGCATCGCCGCTGGAATCCGTTGTCCTGACTAATTTCTCGAATCGGTGGGACCAAAGTCCCCGACGGTGACCTGCGATTGCGGCTACCCTCGATTTGTGACGACTCCGAGCGCAGAACCCCACGACCGCCGTCGGGTGACGGTGGGTGTCGACGGTTCCCCTCCGTCCGAACGCGCTGTTCGATGGGCGGCGGCGACTGCGGCGGGGCGCGGCCTCACGCTCCATCTCGTCCACGCAGTCGATTTCGCCCCGGCGTCGTTGCTCACGCCGACGCCCTCGGCGGAGCTTCCGTTCTTCCGGCCCTCCCAGGTGTTCGAATGGGCCGAGGAGGACGCCACCGCTCTGCTGTCGGACGCCGAGGAGATCGCTCGTGCCACCGAGCCCGACGTCCGGGTCACGACCGAGATCGCACTGACGGGTAGCGCGAAATGGCTGGTAGAGCTGTCGCGCCGGTCTGCGATGGTGGTGCTCGGCGCGACCGGCAGTACCCGGCTCGGTGAGTTGCTCCTGGGATCGACGCCCGTCGCGGTCGTCGGTCACGCGGCATGTCCGGTCGTCGTCGCACGCGGCGCCGCACCACCCGTTCCGGACAACCGGCCGGTCGTGGTCGGGCTCGACGGCAGCGCACTGAGCGAAGTGGCCGTCGAAGCGGCTTTCGAGGAGGCGTCGTGGCGCCGGGTCGATCTGGTCGCGGTGCACGCCTGGAGCGACATGCGGCCGGGCGAGGTCGCAGCGTCGCCGCACTGGTTCGATCCGGTGGCGTTCGAGGAGAGCGAGCACGCCCTCGTGTCCGAATGCCTCGCCGGGTTCGGCGACCGATTCCCGGACGTCACGGTGCACCGCAAGATCTACGTCGACGGTCCGCGCGTTCACCTGACGGCATGGAGCGAGAAGGCCCAGCTCGTGGTGGTCGGCAGCCGTGGTCGTGGAGGATTCGCCGGCCTCCTGATGGGCTCGACGAGCAACACGCTCCTGCGGGAGGCGGCCTGCCCCGTGATGGTCGTGCGACCCGGAGCATCGTGACGCCGGTAGTGTGCGTTGCACTATCGACGACCACGTCCGCGCGGGTGCGCGGCAGGAGTGAGGGTGGCGCATGCGCATCGGAATGGGACTGAACTACAGCGGTGGATTCGCCGAGACCGCCGCCGAGGTCGCTGACCTCGAACAGGCCGGGCTCGACATCGTGTTCGTACCCGAGGCCTATTCGTTCGATGCGGTGAGCCAGATCGGTTACCTGGCGGCCAAGACCAGCCGTGTGGAACTTGCGTCCGGCATCCTGCAGTTGTTCACCCGTACCCCCACGCTCACGGCGATGACGGCGGCGGGCCTCGACTACGTCTCCGACGGCCGCTTCGTGCTCGGGATCGGCGCGTCGGGTCCGCAGGTGATGGAGGGGTTCCACGGCGTCCCCTACAACGCGCCGCTCGGCCGCACCCGCGAGATCGTCGACATCTGCCGCCAGGTGTGGCGCCGCGAGAAGGTCGAGCACCAGGGCAAGTACTACCAGATTCCGCTGCCCGCGGATCAGGGCACCGGTCTCGGTAAGCCGCTCAAGCTCATCAACGAGCCTGTGCGCGAACGGATTCCGATCATCATCGCATCGCTCGGACCCAAGAACGTCGAGATGACGGCGGAGATCGCAGAGGGCTGGCAGCCGCTCTTCTACTTCCCGGAGAAAGCCGCCGGCGTGTGGGGAGACTCCATCGCCAAGGGCAAGGCCAAGCGCGACCCGGCCCTCGGAGATCTGCAGATCTACGCCCAGGTTCCGCTCGCCATCGGCGACGACGTGGAGCACATGCTCGACTGGGTCCGGCCGATGGTCGCTCTCTATGTCGGCGGCATGGGCGCCAAGGGCAAGAATTTCTACAACGACCTCGCGGTCCGCTACGGGTACGAGAAGGAAGCCGAAAACATCCAGGACCTGTACCTGGCCGGCAAGAAGGAAGAAGCCGCGGCCGCGGTACCCGTCGAACTGATCCGCGCAGTGTCGCTGATCGGCTCGGAGGGCTTCGTGCGCGAACGGGTGGCCGCATTCGCCGAGTCGGGCGTCACGACCCTCAACGTCACACCGTTCGCGCCCGACACTGCCGGTCGCGTGCGATTGATCGAACAGCTGCGGCACATCTGCGGCTGACACAACCCCGAGAAAGGTTCCCGCCACCGATGAGCGAACCCAACCCGATCGTCGTCGCCGTCGACGGATCCGAGGCATCCACCAATGCGGTGATCTGGGCGGCACGATCCGCTGCGGCGCGAGCGCTGCCGTTGCACATCGTCACCGTCGTCCACATTCCCGCGTTCTACTACTCGGAGCCGTACCTCGCGCAGAGCTTCCACGAGGAGATGAAGGCGACGGCGCGCGATCGGCTCGACAGCGCCGCCATGATGGCCCGGCAGATCGTCGACGACTCCGGACGGGTCGAGGTCACCACCGAGCAACTCGAGGGCAAGGTGGCGTCCACCCTGGTCGCGGTGTCGGCGAAGGCCGATCGCCTCGTGGTGGGCTCCCGCGGGCTCGGGGAGGTCAAGGGGCTGCTCGCAGGTTCGGTGTCCACCGCGGTGGCGTCCCATGCCGTGGCCCCGGTGGTCGTGGTCCGCGGCCGCACCCTCGACGGCGCCCCGCCGGCCGAAGGTCCCGTCGTGGTGGGCGTCGACGGATCGGAGTCGTGCCGGGCCGCCGTCGAGGCGGCGTTCGTCGAAGCTTCCTCACGTGGCGCGACCCTCGTGGCCGTCAACGTGTGGAGCGATGTGAGTGTGCAGCCGTCGCTCGGCGCGGTGCCCGAAGACCCGCACTGGAGTCGCATCCAGACCGGTGAGGAAATCGTCCTGGCGGAACGGCTCGCGGGATATCGGGAACGCTATCCGGACGTCGTGGTGGAGCGGGTGGTCGCACGCGACCGGCCGGTGCGTGTGCTCAGCGAGTACGCCGAACAGGCACAGTTGCTCGTGGTGGGAACTCGTGGCCGGGGCGGCTTCAAGGGGCTGCTGCTCGGTTCCACGAGCAACGCGCTGATCCAGACCGCGGACTGCCCGGTCATGGTCGTCCGGTCCGAAGTCGAGGACTGAGCGCGCGGCGCAGAACAGCGATGACGCGAGCAGGGTGTCAGCCGAATTCGTCGACGCCCTGCTCGCGTAGTTCGTTCCAGGCGTCGGCGGGATGGACGCCGCGGGCGATGGCGCAGTTCTCGATGAGGACGCCGAGCATCTGAGACATGAGGAACGCGACGTCGTCGAACTTGCCACAGCTGTACCGGGAGGCGAGCCAGCCGGAGACGTTGCCCGCCTTCGCTGCCTGTGCCATGTCCAGCGCCGCGTGGAAAAGTTCCGTCGTGGGGGCCTGAACCGGGTCGTCCGTGGGTGCGCTCACTGTCTCCTCCTGTCTGCGTCGTGGTGCCGGAAGGAATCACGGTCTAACGAATAGCACTGTAATCGCCTGTCGCACACGTCAAAAGCCGATCCGCATGATGAGCTGGGGTGGCGCCGGCAGATCGAGTAGTTCGGCGAGCCGGGACGCCGAGTCCCCGATGCGCAGCGGATGCGTGAGTACCGACGCCGACAGTCGTGCGTCGACCGCTGCGAGCCACGCCCGCTGGGCCGCCATTCCCACACGCACCAGGTCTTCCGGTTCGGAGGAGTCGGGCACGAACAGCAGAACGGTTTCTCGCGCGATGGAATCGGAGAGTGCGGACGGGTCGGGGACGCCCGTGGTGACCAGTGCTGCGCCCGCGGCACCTCGCTCGTCGAGACCGGTGTTCCAGGTCGTGACCACCTCGGCGTTTCCGTCGGGTTGCCAGTGCGAGGTCCACGAGAACATTTCGCGCTGGTAGTGCTGGTGACGGCGCTTGGCTTCGGCCGCATAGGTGAGGGTGCCGGCCAGGGCGCTCGCCTCGTCGGGGGCGAGCAGCATGACGTGGATTCCGGGCACTTCGGCGGCCGCGGAGATCACCTCGGCGATGGTCTCGGCGGGCACCGGGACGCCGGCGAAGGATTCGCGGTGGCTGCGCCGGTGGGATATTGCGGCGTAGAGCCGGAGGTCCCAGTTCGACGGTGCGGCCGCCTCGACCGCGTCGACCCGTGCGACCAGCGCAGAGCGCTCGGGATCGGGGAACAGAGCGGTCCGGGTCCGGTACCCCAGCACGCGCACGGCCAGTTCCAGGTTCGCGACGGCTGTGCCGCACGAGATCGTCCGGTCGGGGCGGAGCGGATCACCGCCGGGCTCGGCGAATTCGGTGCGTTCCTCGAGTTCGGCCGACTGTCCGGGGAGGTACAGGTTCCACGGCTGGGTGTCGTGAACGCTCGGGGCCGCGACCACGGCCCGTGCGATGATGTCCGTGCCCCCGGCGTTCCAGGTTTCGAAATCGACTGACACGGTCGCCTCCTCGCTCAGGGTCACCGTTTCCGGACGCGGTGTAGGCACACACGCCCGCATAGGTAGCGTTGCTCACGAGACACCTGTCGCGCGTGGGGCGAAGGTCCCGGACCTGCCGTCGAACGGCCCGGAGCCGGGTCACGAGGGTGACGGCTGGGACAATGGGGACCGATGCCCAACGAAAGGTGCGTGACATGCCCCGCGTATTCCTCGTCGACGACCACGAGATCGTCAGACGCGGCCTGGTCGACCTGCTGAGCAGCGTCGCCGACTTCACCGTGGTCGGAGAGGCCGCATCGGTGGGGGAGGCGCTCGCCCGGGTACCCGGCAGCGACGCCGACGTCGTGGTGCTCGACGTGCGACTGCCCGACGGGAACGGGGTGGAATTGTGCCGTGAACTGCGCAACCGCATGCCCGAACTCCGGGCGCTGATGCTCACGTCGTACGCCGACGACGAAGCGCTCTTCGACGCCATCATGGCGGGCGCGTCCGGATTCGTGCTCAAGCAGATCCTCGGCACCGACCTGGTCTCCGCGATCCGCACGGTGGGAGAGGGCGGTTCGCTGCTCGACAGCCGTGCGACCGCGGCGCTGATGGAACGTATCCGGGCATCGCGCAACGCAGACCCGCTCGCCGAACTGTCCGAGCAGGAGCGCGCGGTCTTCGAGCTGATCGGTGAGGGCATGACCAACCGGGAGATCGCCGAGCGGCTGTTCCTCGCAGAGAAGACCGTCAAGAACTACGTCTCGCGGCTGCTGTCGAAGCTCGGAATGCAGCGACGCACCCAGGCCGCTGTGCTCGCCACCGAACTCCGCAAGGAACGCGGGCACGACAACACCTGACGGGGTCCGGCGGAGTCAGAGCGGGGCGCACCAGACCAGCCGCGTGCCCCTGCTCTCGTTGGATTCGACGCGGAACGACCCGCCGCACTGCTCGGCGCGGCGTTCCAGGTTGATCAGACCGCTGCGCCGCACGGTGGCGGGCAACCCGGTTCCGTCGTCGACGATCTCGATCCGGAAGTCCTCGAGGGCCGAGACCGAGACCGAGATGTTCTCGGACTGGGAGTGCCGGAGTGCGTTGCTCAGCCCTTCCCGCAACACCGCTTCCGCTTGTGGATGGATGCGGGCGGGCACGAGGGTGTCGATCGGGCCCCGGAACTGGATGTTCGGCGACACGGCCGAGTGGACGCTCAGATCCCCGACCACGTCGAGCAGTCGCCGCCGCAGGCTCGTCGACGCTGCGGCGCCGGTGGTGTGCAGGTCGAAGATGGTCGTGCGGATCTCGCGGACGGTCCGGTCGAGTTGTTCGACCGCGTGCTGCACCACCTCCGCCATCCGGTCGTTGCCGACGCCCGAGGCCATGGTGCTCTGCAAGCTCATCCCGGTCGCGAACAACCGCTGAATCACGTTGTCGTGCAAGTCCTGTGCGATTCGGTCGCGGTCGGCGAGCACATCGAGCAGTCGCTGTTTGCGTTGCTGCTCTGCGAACTCGAGCGCGACGGCCGCGAGGTTCGCCATCGATTCGAGGCGGAGGACGTCTTCGTCACCCCACGGTTCGCTCCCCGCTGCCCGTGTCGCGACGAGCGCACCGGTGATCGCGGAGGTGGCGGAGAGTGGGAGTACCACCGCGTGCCCCGGTCCGCTCGAATCCGCCGACGGGAGAAGCCATGTCGTCCGGCTATGTACCGGCTTCCGGGTTCTGAGGGCGCGCATGATCGGTGACCCGGTGAGGTCGACGCGCGTCGAAGTCAAGGAGGGCTCCGCGGGGGCCGCCGCCCGGACCGAGCCCTGTACGCCGTCGGCCAGGACGACGTACACCTCGGAACACACGGCGAGTTCCCGAACCTGGCCGACGAGCAGCGAGAGGGTGTCGTCCACCGAGCCGCCGACGAGCAACCGGGCGTTGATCGATGCCATTGCGGTGAGCCACCGCTCACGGGTGAGGGAACCCTCGAACAGCCATGCGTTCTCGACGGCCATGCCGGCCGAGGTCGCCAGGACCTTCAGGAGGATCTCGTCTTCCTCCGTGAACTCGGGTGCGCCGATTTTCTCGGTGAGATAGATGCTGCCGAACACCTTGCCGCGCACCATGATCGGAGTCCCGAGGAAACTCCCCATCGGGGGATGGTTGGCAGGGAAGCCGATCGAGCCGGGGTGCTGGGACAGGTCGGCGAGACGCACCGGCCGGGGGTCGTTGACGAGCAGACCGAGAAGGCCGCGACCCTCGGGGAGGTGTCCCATGACCTCCCGCTGCGTGGGGTCGATGCCCACGTAGACGAATTCCGAGAGTCCGCCGTCCGAGGCACGCACACCGAGAGCGCCGTACCGGGCGCCGAGCAGCGACGTCGCTGCCGAGACGATGCGCTGCAGCATCGAATCGAGTTCGAGGCCGGACCCTACGACGAGCACGGCCTCGAGCAGTCCACGGAGCGTCGCGGGGGTGACCGTCTCGTCCAGGCGCTCGCGCATTTCGGACAGCAGCGTGTCGATGACACCGTCGGTGAGCTCGCTCATCGAGCCTCGCCGTCCACAAGTGCCAGGACCGCGCGGACCGCGATCTCGGACGGGTCTGCTTTCGTGCGACCCAGGTCGTGTGCGGCGCCCTCTACCGGGACCAGCGTCGTCGGAGCCGGGACGAGCGCGAGGGCGTCCCGCAGTTCGTCGAGCGTGCCGAAGGGGTCCCGGTCCCCGTGCACGAACACCGACGGCGCGGTGAGGGCGGGCAGATGTTCGGTACGCGGCTTGTCGGGCTTTCCCGGCGGGTGCAGCGGGTACGACATGAGCAACAGTCCGTCCGCGATCCCGGGTCGTTCGGCGGCGAGCATGGTCACCTGGCGCCCGCCGTACGACACGCCGCCGAGGATCAGCGGCCCGTCGGAGTATTCCCTGGTGGCGGCTGCGACCGCGGCGATACCCTCGCGGTCCTCGCCGGCACGCGACGGCTGCGGCGGTCCCTTGGGGCGGCGCCGGCGGAACGGCAGGTCGTACCGCAGCGCCACGAAACCGTGCGCGGCGAAGCGGGCGCACATGAGCTGGAGGATCTTCGCGTTGCAATTGCCTCCGGCTCCGTGTGTGAGCGCGACGACGCCGCGCGGGGAGCCCGAAGGGGAGTGCAGATAGCCGGACAGGGCCTCGGTGTCCACGTGTTCGGCGTCTTCGGGTGCGGGCGTCACACGGATACGGTAACCGCATGCTCCGAGGCGGCCCTCGGAGATGCGGCCCGGGCGTCAGTCGACGACTGCGGTGGCCTCGACTTCGAGAAGAAGTCCCTCGCCCGCGAGGGCGGCCACTCCGATGCCGGTGAAGGGCGGGAGCGGCTTGTCGATCCCGAGGCGCGCGGCGGCGCGGGCCACGCCCTCGACGAACGGTTCCATCTTGTCGGGCGACCAGTCGACGACGTAGACCGTCAGTTTCGCGACGTCGTCGAATGTCGCGCCGGCCTCGGCCAGGGCGGCGGCGACGTTGAGATAGCACTGCTCGGTCTGGGCCGCGATATCGCCGGCGCCTACCAGGTTGCCCTGCGCATCGACCGAGACCTGGCCGGCCGTGAACACGAGCTTCGAGCCGGTCGCGACCGACACCTGGCGGTAGAGATCGACCTCGGGCAACGCTTCGGGGTTCATCAAAGTGACGGGCACCGGTACTCCTCTGGGTTGGTCGGACTGGCAGGCGCTTAATATAGCAACACAATGTTATGTATTGTTCAGGCATGGTGAGGTCCAAAGATCCGGCGGTGCGCGCACTGCTTCTCGAACGGGCGGCCCACATGCTCCGTACCCGTGAACCGATCACTCTGCGTGCACTCGTGGCGGGCACCGGCGTCTCCACGATGGCCGTCTACACCTACTTCGGCGGCATGGACGGGTTGTGGATGGCCCTCCGGCAGGAGGGCTTCACCAGGCTGGAAGCCAGGTTTGCGACCGTGGCGCTCACGGACGATCCGGTCCGGGACCTGACCGCACTCGTCGCGGCGTATCTCGGGAACGCACTCGAGCAGCCGGACCTGTACCGGGTGATGTTCGACGCGAGCGTCGACCTCGAAGACCTCTCGGCTGCCGATGCCACCCTCGAGTATCTGGTGCGGGCGGTGCGCCGGGCCGAGGGCGAAGGCCGCTTCACCGGAATCGAGCCCCTGGACCTGGCGATCCAGAGTTGGGCGATCGGCCACGGGTTGGTGTCGCTCGTCGCGAACGGGCCGTTGCCCGAGGACACGCTCGAACACTGTGTACCGATGCTCACGGCGCTGTTCGTCGGAGCAGGCGACGACATCACGCGGTGCCGCGCGTCGGTGGCACACGGCTGGAGTCGGCCTACGGCTACTTGAGCAGCCTGGACAGCCGGCGGTCGGCGAGCACCTTCCCGCCCGTCTGGCACGTCGGGCAGTACTGGAAGGAACGTTCCGCGTAGGAGACTTCGCGGACGGTGTCTCCGCACACCGGGCACGGTTGACCGGTGCGGGCGTGCACCCGCATGCCGGAGCGCTTCTCGCCCTTGAGCCGGGCTGCGTCCTGCCCGACGGATCGCGCGACGGCGTCCTCGAGCACGGAGCGCATCGCGCCGTACAGTGCCGAGACCGAGGCGTCGTCGAGCCGTCCGGCCGTGGCGAACGGTGACAGTCGCGCCACGTGGAGGATCTCGTCCGAGTAGGCATTCCCGATTCCTGCGAGCACGGACTGATCGGTGAGGAACGTCTTCAGCCGGGAGGTACTCCCGGCGACCAGTGCGGCGAACTCGTCGGCGGTGAGCTCGAGGGCGTCCGGTCCGAGGCGCGCGACACCGGGGATCTTCTTCGGGTCGTCGACGACCCAGACCGCGAGCCGCTTCTTGGTGCCCGCTTCCGTGAGATCGAACGCCGGCGTCGTCGCGTCGGGCGCGAACAGGTGGACCCGCAGAGCCAGCGGTCCCTTCCCCAGCTTCGGCGGAGACTGCGACGGTTCGTCGAGCCACCGCAGCCACCCCGCGCGGGAGAGGTGTGTGACCATCTGCAGGTCCGAACACTCGATGGCGAGGAACTTGCCGTACCGGGCGGCGCCCGTGATGTCCCGCCCCTGCAATGCGGTGATCGGCGGATCTGCCGTCTGCAGCACGCTCAACGCGGCCACGTCGATCCGCCCCACCACGGATCCGACAGCATGCTCACGCAGGAATACGGCGAGTGCTTCCACCTCGGGCAGCTCGGGCATGGCTCCCAGGCTACGACTCGGGCGCGATCACCGGGGCTCGGCGGACGAACCGGTGTCGGGACGACGCCGTAGACTGCCCTCGTGACTGTGCCGACCCCCTACGAAGATCTCTTGCGACTCGTCCTCGAGACCGGTGCCGAGAAGAACGACCGTACCGGGACGGGCACGCGGAGCCTGTTCGGTCACCAGATGCGCTTCGATCTCTCCGAGGGCTTTCCGCTCGTCACCACCAAGAAGGTGCATCTGAAGTCCATCGTCTACGAGTTGCTGTGGTTCCTGCGCGGCGACTCGAACGTCCAGTGGCTCCGCGACCACGGCGTGACGATCTGGGACGAGTGGGCGCAGCCGGACGGCGATCTCGGTCCCGTCTACGGGGTCCAGTGGCGTTCGTGGCCGACTCCCGACGGACGGCACATCGACCAGATCTCGCAGGTGCTCGAGACGCTGCGCAGCAATCCCGACTCGCGCCGGATGATCGTCTCCGCGTGGAACGTCGCCGACCTGGACAAGATGGCGCTGATGCCGTGCCACGCGTTCTTCCAGTTCTACGTCGCCGACGGCAAGCTCAGCTGCCAGCTGTACCAGCGCAGCGCCGACCTCTTCCTCGGGGTGCCGTTCAACATCGCCAGCTACGCGCTGCTCACCCACATGGTGGCGCAGCAGGTCGGGCTCGAGCCCGGCGAGTTCATCTGGACCGGCGGCGACTGCCACATCTACTCCAATCACATCGAGCAGGTCACCGAGCAGCTCACGCGCGCGCCGTACCCGTACCCGACCTTGCAGTTGCAGCGCCGGGACTCGCTCTTCGACTACACCTTCGACGACGTGAAGATCGTCGGCTACCGGCACCATCCGGCGATCAAGGCGCCCGTGGCCGTCTGATGGGTGAGATCAGCCTGATCTGGGCACAGGCCCGCAACGGCGTCATCGGGCGCGACAACACGATTCCCTGGCACATCCCGGAAGACCTGGCGTTCTTCAAGGACGCCACGATGGGCAAGCCGGTGGTCATGGGGCGTCTCACGTGGGATTCGCTGCCGCCGAAGTTCCGGCCGCTCCCGGGCCGCCGCAACGTGGTCGTCACCCGCGACCCGGAATGGTCGGCCGACGGTGCTCACGCCGCATCCGGTCTCGACGAGGCGTTCCGGCTCGCGGGCGACGGCGATGTCGTGGTCATAGGTGGCGGCCAGATCTACGCGCAGGCGATGCCGCGAGCGACCCGTCTGCTGGTCACCGAGGTGGACCTCGACATCGACGGGGACGCGACGGCTCCGGAGATCGGGCCCGAATGGTCGGCGACCGAGACCGGAGAGTGGCGGTCGTCGGCGAAGGGGATCAGGTTTCGCTGGGTCCGGTATTCGCGAAGCTGAGTGTCGTGTCGGTGAGTACGCCATACTGCGCTACATGGACAAGCTCTCCCTGACCGCGCTGGCCCGGCAGCAGCTGAAACTGGCGGCGACGTCGAGCAGTGGCCGTAGTTCGCAGACGGTTTTCGGCGGGCACGCCAAGCATCTGCGGCAGACCATGGTGGCGCTGCTGGCCGGGCACGAACTCGGTGAGCACGACAGCCCCGGCGAGGCGACCCTGCAGATCCTTCAGGGGCAACTCCAGCTGGTCGCCGGCGACGACCTGTGGAAAGGGTCGGCGGGGGATCTGATCGTCATTCCACCGGCGCGGCACAGCGTCCGGGCCATCGAGGACGTCGCGTTTCTTCTCACGGTCGTGAAGTAGCGGGCGCGTCGCTCGTGTAGCCGCGATAGCCCTCCCACGCGATCCGCCGCTCTCGGCGCGGATCGTCCTCCACTCGCTGGGGAACATCGAAAATCATGGTCGCGCGGTCTATTTCGTCATAAGCGGGCCACGAAGGCAGTGGTTCGCCGTGCCTCGCGAAATGTGTCCACTGCCGCTGTACCGATGCCGCGACGGTGCGCAGCCCGCGCCGTCCGCCCGCGGTGGTGAGGATCCGGCCGATCGGCTCGTCGGCCTGATCGAACACTGCCAGCAGATCGACCGCGTGCGTCGCGTCGAACCCGGTCCACTTGAGGAGACGCGGCGCGTAGTCGAACCGGTACATGTATGTCGGTGCGAAGCGTGCGTGCGCTTGTGCGATCTGGAGTGCGGGATACCAGAACGTGAAGTCGCCGCCGAGATCGATGGCGGCCTTCTCGTCCGGATATCCGGGGTACGCCGCGGTCACCCGGCTCTTCGCGTCCGGGTCGGTCGCAGCGAACATGCGGTCGATGCGGTCGGGACTGGTAGGCAGGCCGTCGAGGAACTTCGGGAACAGAGCGCCTTCCCGGTCGTTGGTGCCGATGACGAGGGGGACCGGATGAGCCGCTCCGGTCTCGAACGCATCGAGCGGAGCGATCGGGACGACATCGCCGTCGACAACCGGCCCGAACGGGTGGAGGCCGGGAGTGTCCCTCAGAGTGTGGGCGCCCAGACGCGCACCCGCGCGTCCCAGGTCCGCGGGAGAACCGCCGGTGAGTGCAGCGACAGCCGATTCCGAGTCGGCGCCGAGCAGTTCGAGGAACACGCGACTCCACCGGGCGGAGTTGTCGGCGGTGTTCACCAGGTTCGGGGCGGGACTCTGCGCGATCGCCCCGGAGAACAGCCCGCGCGCCGCGGGCGTCGCGAGCAGCGTCGTGACCGAGGTACCCCCGGCCGATTCACCGAAGATCGTCACGTTGCCCGGATCGCCGCCGAAAGCAGCGATATTGCGCTGCACCCACTCGAGGGCCGCGACCTGGTCCCGGAGACCCAGATTGGAGTCGAATTGTGTGGTGCCGTCGGAGAACTCGCGGAAATCGAGATATCCGAGCGCGCCGAGCCGGTAGTTGACCGACACGTACACCACATCGCCGCGCCGTACGAGCGACTCACCCCCGTACAGGGAGAGGGCAGTGGTGCCGAGAGTGAATGCGCCGCCGTGGATGAACACCATCACCGGCCGCGGACTGTGCACCCGGCCCGCGGGCGCAAGGACGTTGAGCGTGAGACAGTCCTCGGCGGGGCGCACCCGGACGCCGCGGCGTCCCGTGGCGACTCCTCGCGGGTGCTGGGATGCCGCATTGCCGAACTGCGTGGCGTCCCGCTCGCCCGTCCAGGGTTCGATGGGCTGGGGAGCGCGCAGGCGCAGCGCGCCCACGGGTGGTGCCGCGTAGGGAATGCCGCGCCACGTGAGCAGGTCGCCGGTTCGGACACCGCGAACAGCGCCGTCCGCATATGTGACGAGGGTCTCGGACGTCATTCTTGGCACTGTACGGGACGAGTCACCACGATCGGCGAGTCCCGCGCAGGGGCGTCACAGTTGCGGGCGCAGCACGTCGTACGCCCACGCCGCCAGGGTCGTCGGCGTCGTGGACCGTATCGAGCGTGATTGTTCCGGAACGAATCCGTCGCGGAGGCCGGTGGACATGCCCGTCATCGCGTCGACCTGCGCGTCGGACAGGCCGGCGGCCTGTAACCCCCGGCGCATCTCGTCGTCGGCGATCTGTTCGGCGCGCAGCGGCAGGTCCGTCGCAGCGGAGACGATCTCCGCGACCTGTGTCCACGTGAGATCGGACGGCCCGTGGACGGCCTGCACGTGACGGCCGCTCCACTCGGTCGAGAGCAGTCGTGTGGCCGCGACCTCGGCGATGTCGCGGGGCGCGACCCACGGCATCGGATGGTCGACCGGCACGATCACCTGCACGGTGCCGGAGGCGATCATGTCGAGTTGGTACTCCAGGTTGCTGAAGAAGTACCCGCACCGCAGGTGCGTGACGTCGGCATCCGTGTCGTCCAGTGCGAGTTCAGTGGCGGCCAGGCCGTCGATTTCGCCTGCGCCGCAGCGCTTCTCGGCCCCGACGCTGCTCTGGAAGACCACCCGCCCGATGCCGTTTTTCGTGACCGCCCGGGCGATACTCGTGGCTGCGCGGCGGTACTCGGCGAGAGGGTCGTCGCCGGAAGGTGGCGGGTCCACCCAGTAGATCGTGTCGACCCCGGCGGTTGCCTCGACGACCGCATCCGAATCGAACTGGTCGACTGCGACGGTGTCGACCTCCGCACGCAGCCGAGCAGGCAGCTTCTCGGGACGGCGCGCCAGGACCAAGGGGCGCACCCCGGCACGGACCAGGATGGGAACGAGATGGCGGCCGACGTGTCCGGTGGGAGTAGTGACGGCGATACGCATGTATGGATCTCCTCTCGTCGAGTGCTCCGGCGTCACCGTATCGAGAGATACGGCCCGATCCTGTCCGCCATTTCGGTCACCATGGATTTCATGACGAGCGACCCGACGACACGCGCGCTTGAACTCCTGTCGGTTCTCCAGCGGGGAGGGGAGTGGACGGCAGCCGTGCTCGCCGCGCGCCTGGGGGTCAGCACACGTACGGTCCGCCGCGATGTCGAGCGGCTGCGCCGTCTGGGGTATCGGGTGGACAGCCGGCCCGGCCCGTCGAGTGCGTACCGGCTCAGGGCAGGCCGGTCCGTCCCGCCGCTGCTCTTCACCGCCGACGAGGTCGCGATCCTGGTCGCCGGAGTGCGGCTGATCGCGCCTCGCCTCGCGAGCGCGGAGAGTGCGGGCGGCGCGGACAGGGCGGACGATGCGGACAGTGCACTGGCGAAACTCGAGAACGTACTCTCGCCGGCGCTGCGGCAACGTGCCCACGCGATGGACCTCGCCACCGAGGTGCTCGACGACGCGCACGGCGTCAGCGTGCAGGTGGTCGGGGCGCTGGCCGATGCGGTCGCGGAGTCCGGACGGGTCCGCTTCGGCTACCGCGACCGCAACGATGCAGCGTCCGTCCGGACGGTGGATCCGTATCGCCATGTATATCGGGCCGGCCACTGGTATCTCGTCGGGTTCGATCTCGACAGAGACGAGTGGCGCACCTACCGCATGGACCGGATCGGCTCCGTGGAACGTATCCCCGGCACGTATCGTCGGCGCGACCTGCCCGGCGAGTCGCTCGGCCGCTGGTTCGACACCGACTTCGGGAGAGGCCGGGACTCGAGGCACCAGGACGCGGGCCACCGGGACCCGGGTCACCAGTAGGTGGCGTGCAGACCTCTCTCGGCGAGTTCTGCGTCGATGAACGCGCGCAGCGTCCGGGTGTCGGGGAATCGATCTTCGTCGAGGGCGACGAGCGCGAGCGTGTATCGATCGTCCCGGCTGCACAGGTAGGTCGACAGGCGTGTCGAGGTCGTGGCGTCCCTCGTGCCGAGGCCGGGATGCATGGCGCGCATCGCCACCCCGGCGGTGCGGTGCGGACCGAACGCATCGAGCACGGCCGGGACGCGACCGATATTGGAGCACAGCATGTCTCGCTCGCCGGCGCCTCTGGCGAGGCGGGTCGCGACACGGTCGGGTACGAGTTGCACGATCTCTGCGGGGATACCGTGCGGCGCGCCCTCGCGAGGCTGCCGGTACGCGTGCGTGGACTTGGCCCTGATCGTCGCCACCGTGTCGTCCGCGTCGACGGTGATACCTGTCATCGATACCCCGTTGGACGTGGTGCCGGAACCGCGATCGTCCACCGGAATGGAGATCTTCAGGGGGAAGGGGATGCCTGCGCGGCGGGCGATCCCGGTCGCGATCGCCAGCATCAGCGAATTCGCGGTGCCCTCTCCGATGCCGGCAGCGGCGTCCCACTCGTCGCTCGGCACGTCGATCAGGGCGGTACGGGGACGCAACCGCACCGACAGCGGGACCGGCGGTTTTTCACGCGGACCGGAACGGCGCACGCCCCGGAGACCGCGCGCGACCGTACGGACGACATGCAGCGCGTCGCGGACGTCGGAGGTGTGGGACTCGTCGGGTGGCTCGGCGTGACCGGCGAGAGCCTCGGCCACAGCATCGATCAGTCCCCGCGCGTCGGTCAGTACGTGGGAGCAGACGAGGGAGACGAGAGTGCCGCCGCCGGCGAGATGTGCTGCGACCAGTGACCACCCGGGTCCGTGTTCGGGATCGAGGTCGACTTCGGTCTGGGCATCGGCCCATTCGAGGATCGCGTCGTCCGCCACTTTCTCCGCGGGGTAGCGCAGCGGGTACGAGTGCGTGCTCGCGACGAATCGGGGGCGGGCGCCGGGTATGCGGGGCCGAACAACCCGGCGGCCGAGGGGGCCTTGCGACAACGCGTCGTGCAGGGAGATGAGGAGGGGAGCGTGCACGGTGTCGTCGGTGCGCCACAGTCCCTGCATCACCGACGGAAGCCCGGAACCGCGGTGTCGGTGCAGGAACATTTCGTCCACCACGCTCAATCGACTCATGCGTTAGACCGTAGCCCGGACCGCGGGCGGAAAGCCTGTTGACCAAAGGTTTGAACCGGGGTTCAATTCTTGGTATGCCGTACCGGCGGACTCCCGCGGTCCAACAACGTCTCGACGACCAGCGCGACGCGATTGCGGCCGCAGCGGTGGCGCTCGTCGCCGAACGCGGATATCGGGAGATGTCGATCGCGGCCGTCGCCGAACGCGCCGGAGTCGCGACCGGCAGCGTCTACCGGCATTTTGCCGACAAGTCGGATCTGATGGTGCAGATCTTCCGGGACCTGTGCGGCCGAGAAGTCGAGGCCGTCGTGTCGGCGGCCGCGACGGGATCGGCGGCCGGGCGGATCTCGGCCGTCGTGGAAACCTTCGCGTTCCGGGCGCTGCGCAATCCCGTGCTGGCCTACGCCCTGCTCGCGGAACCCGTCGACGCGGCTGTGGACGCCGAGCGACTGGTGCTGCGCAGAGCGTTCGCCGCCGCATTCGCCGGCGCGATCCGGTACGGCATCACCACCGGCGAATTCGCAGACCAGGACCCGGATCTCGCTGCCGCCGCTCTCGTCGGAGCGGTCGGGGAAGTACTCACCGGACCCTTGCGGGCCGGTGCGGCGTCGGCAGACACGGTGCCTGCCCTCGTGGCATTGTCCCTTCGCGCGTTAGGAGCGCCCTCATGACATTTCCCGCGACGCACATCGTGTCCAACCAGGCGCCCGACCTCGTGCCCTACAGCGCTGCGGACGATCGCGCATTGATCGAAGGACTGCACCGCGAAGGCGGAAGCTGGGCAGAGGACGAGGTACACGAACTCGGGGCGCTCGCGGGAGGGGCCCGGGCACAGGAGTGGGGCAGGCTCGCCAACGAATATCCGCCCGTCCTGCGCACCCACGACCGGTACGGCAACCGCATCGACGAGGTCGAGTTCCACCCGCATTGGCACGACCTGATGACGGTCGCGGTCGAACACGGACTGCACGGTGCGCCGTGGCGCGACCCGCGCCCAGGAGCGCACGTGGCCCGGGCCGCCAAGTTCTACGTGTGGGGTCAGGCCGACGCCGGCCACATGTGCCCCATTTCGATGACGTACGCGGCGATTCCGGCGCTCCGCCACAATCCGGCACTCGCGGCGGAATACGAACCGCTATTGGCGGCGCCGCACTACGACTTCGGTCTGCGGACACCGGCGAGCAAACGCGGTCTCATCGCCGGGATGTCGATGACCGAGAAGCAGGGCGGCTCCGACGTCCGCGCCAACACCACCACCGCGACACCGAACGCCGACGGCACGTACACGATCGTCGGGCACAAATGGTTCACGTCCGCGGCGATGTCCGACGTGTTCCTGACCCTCGCGAACACCGGCGCCGGGCCCACGTGTTTCCTCCTGCCGCGCGTCCTGCCCGACGGCGCCCGCAACCGCATCCGGATCCAGCGGCTGAAGGACAAACTGGGGAACAAATCCAACGCGTCGTCGGAGATCGAGTACGAGGGCGCCGTGGGATGGATCGTCGGACCCGAGGGACGCGGTGTCTCCACGATCATCGACATGGTCAACATGACTCGGCTCGACTGCGTGATCGGGTCCGCGACGGGGATGCGGATGGCAACACTCCGCGCGGTCCACCACGCACGGCACCGCGCGGCATTCGGTGCGCTCCTCGTCGACCAACCACTCATGCGCAACGTTCTCGCCGATCTCGTCGTCGAGTCCGAGGCGTCGACCACCATGATGATGCGGCTCGCCGGCGCGACCGACCGCGCGCAGGGCGACCCGCAGGAAGCGGCGCTGCGGCGGATCGCACTGGCGGTCACCAAATACTGGGTGTGCAAGCGGGCGCCCGCCCACGCCGCGGAAGCGCTCGAATGCCTCGGTGGCAACGGCTACGCCGAAGAGTCCGGGATGCCGAGGCTCTACCGCGAAGCACCGCTGATGTCGATCTGGGAGGGTTCCGGGAACGTCGCTGCTCTCGATGCGCTGCGCGCCATGGTCAAGCAACCCGACACCGTCGAGGCCTTCTTCACCGAGGTGCAGCGTGCGCAGGGCGCGGATTCGCGGTTGGACCACGCCATCACCCGCGTGGGCAAGGAACTCGCAGACCTGGAGAACATCGAATACCGCGCCCGGCGGATCGTGGAACTGATGGCGCTCGTTCTGCAGGGCGCCCAGCTCGTGCGGCACGGCCACCACGCCGTTGCCGACGCGTTCTGCGCGAGCAGGCTCGACGACGACTGGGGGATCGCCATGGGTACGTTGCCCATCGGGGTGGACACCGAGGCGATCTTGACCCGCATCTGAGACGGGCTGCCGCGGAGAGCCCCGGGCATACTGGAAAGGGTCGGTGAATCCCGCACACGAGGGGAGACCGCCATGATCGACACGAGCCGGTGGCGGGGGTTCGGGCGGCACGTCGTGCTCGCGGTGACCGAACCCCGTGCGCTGGGGCAGGCCGAGGAGATCGTGCGCTCGACGATCGACGTGTCCGAGGCAGCGTGTGATCTCCGGCGCGGTGATGCAGAACTGCACGCCGTCAATCTCGGGCAAGGCGTCCCCGTGCGGGTGAGCCCGCGCCTGTCCACGCTGCTCGAGTCTGCCCTGCGGGCTGCCCGGATGACCGACGGTGCCGTCACGCCGGTCGACAACCGCCTCGACACCGAGTCGATTCCCCCGGTCCACCCGGTGCCCAGCTACCTCGACGTCCGGATCGAGGGCGACACCGTTCACGCGCCGTGGGGCGCGGGTCTCGACCTCGAGGAGACGGCGCGCGCCGATACCGCCGACTACGGGGCGGCACTCGCCGCGGAGGGGCTCGACTGCGGCGTGCTGGTGCGTATCGGCGACACGGCGGCCACCGCGGGCGCGCGCCCGGACGGCGGATGGCAGGTGGCGTTGCCCGGCCGGAACGACATCGACTTGCCCGCAGGCACCGCGATCGCCTCGCGTAGGGCAGGGGACCGGGCCGACGACCGGTGGCGCGTCGTCACGGTGGTCGCGCCCGATGCGGTCTGGGCCGACGCCGCGGCGCAGACGGCTCTGCACTGCGAGGTCGGTGCGATCGCGTGGCTCGAGCAGTACGAACTTGCGGCGCGGCTCGTCGACCGCCGGGGGCGGGTACACACCACGGCCGCGTGGCCGGATTCTCGCGCTGCGTAACGGTTTCGGGCGTCGGGGAGAGATGTCAGTCCGAGTCGCGCATTCGGCGGTACGTGCGGATCAGGTTGTCCGTAGACGCATCACCCGACTCCGGCTCACCCACACCCCCCAACACCGGCGCCAACACCGAC
>NZ_JABAGQ010000029.1 GCF_012844225.1 Rhodococcus sp. 105337 | reverse complement strand
GACACGGCCGCCTGCAACGCATCGACATCCAACGAGCCCGACAACCTGATTACGGCCGGAATGTTGTTCGCCCCCGACCCCGGATCCAACCGGTTGAGGAACCACATCCGCTGCTGCGCCAGCGACAACGGAATCTGCGCCGGCCGAACCCGAGCAACCAACGGCACCCCGGCATCACCAGCGGAGAGCTGCTCCAGCCGCCCCGCCAGCTCCCCGACGGTGGACGCCTCGAACAACACCCGCACCTGCACCCGGGTATCGAGTGCCGCGCCCAGGCGCGCGACCACCTGGGTCGCAATCAGTGAGTTTCCACCCAAGGCGAAGAAATCATCATCGAGCCCGACCCGCTCGACACCGAGCACCTCGGAAAACACCGACGCCACAACCTGTTCGACGGTTGTCTGCGGCGCCCGGAACTCCCGAGCCTCGAAGACAGGGGAAGGCAACGCCTTGCGATCGAGCTTGCCACTGCTGTTGAGCGGGAACTCATCGAGCACCACCATCGCCGACGGCACCATATAGCCCGGCAACACCGCACCCAACCGACGCAACAACACCACAGAATCCACCGACGCACCCGCAGCCGGCACCACATACGCCACCAACTGCTCACCCGCATGCGCATCCGAACGCACCAGCACCACAGCCTGACCGACACCATCCAAGCCCAGAAGAGCAGATTCGATCTCACCGAGCTCGATCCGCAACCCCCGCAACTTCACCTGAAAATCGGAACGACCGATGTACTCCAACGCACCATCGGCATTCCACCGCACCAGATCACCCGTGCGATAAAGACGCTCCCCCGCACCGAACGGCGACGCCACAAACCGCTCCGCCGACAAATCCGGCCGACCCACATACCCACGAGCCAACTGCACACCCGACAAATACAACTCACCCGCCACACCCACCGGCACCGGCGCGAGTCGGCTGTCGAGCACAAACACCTGCGTATTCCACACAGGTGTCCCGATCGGAACCGCACCCGCACTACCCGCCTCGGCCGGCCCCGCCGTGACATGCACCGTCGCCTCGGTCGGGCCGTAGAGGTTATGGAGCTGCGGTAGCCCGAGGGCAGCGCATTGATCGGCCAGTGGCGCAGGGAAGGCTTCGCCGGCGACGAGGACGAGCCGCAGCGACGCGCACTCCTCGCGCGTGGCGACAGCAGCGAACACCGCAAGCATCGACGGCACAAACGACGTCGCAGTAATCCGCTCCCGACCGATCACGCCAGCAAGATACGCCGGATCCCGATGCCCATCAGGGCTCGCGATCACCACACGCGCACCCGCCGCCAACCCGCCGAACAGCTCCCACACCGACACATCGAACGTGAACGGCGTCTTCTGCAACACCACATCTTCCGGCGACAACCCGTACTCGGCTGTCAACCACGACACCTGATTGACCACCGAACAATGCGACACCGCCACACCCTTCGGCCGCCCCGTCGACCCCGACGTGAAAATCACATACGCCGTATTCGACGGCCGCACCGGCGCAATCCGCTCCTCGTCCGAGACCGGCGCGGCCGACACCTCGGCAAGATCGAGAGTGTCGATCGACACCACCGGCACCG
>NZ_JABAGQ010000027.1 GCF_012844225.1 Rhodococcus sp. 105337 | reverse complement strand
CCTCGGCGAGGGAGCGACACGCCGCGGACCTGGCCGGATGCGCTCAGCCGATTCCCACCACTTCCCGGGACTTACCCCAGCCCCAGCCCCGATCCGTCGGCACCCGTTCACCGGTCGTGTGCGTGTTCTTCCCGGTCAACGATGTATCGACCGGGAAGAACACGAACTTCAGCGCCCCTACCTGCGTCGATGAACGCAGCTCGACGGAAGACACCCCGAGGAGTGACGGTGCACAATCCCCCGCATACCACGTCCACCGATCTGCTCGACCAGGTCGCCGACCTCATCGCCGAGGATCAACCCCACCGCGCCCACACGGACGAAACACGAACGGCGCTCGGATATTTCGATGCCTTCCACGACGGAGCGCCCCAAAGCTATCTCGGCTACCGGTACCGCCTCCGGGTCCTCTTCGACGGCTCGCAGAGCCAGTTGTCCGCGGTGGACGTGCTTCGGTTCATCGCGATGACCGTCGACGACGGCAGGACGCTCCGGCAGCACCTGGCCAAGAAGTATGGTCCGTTCGATGAACCCGGATTCGGTGACGGGCAACCGGATAAAGCGTATGTCGACGAAGCAACCGAGCTCTTGGCCAAGGTGGAGTCCTGGGCACGGTGGAAGCACGGCGTCGACACGACCACAGCGCAAAGCGAGACTCTGAGCCACCTTGAGAACATGATCGCTCTCCTGCTGGCCAGCGACATCCCGGATGCTTCCGAGGTCCACGACTACTTCATGACGGAGATCCTCAAGCGCCTCGACGACGCCGGTGTATCGACGACACGTGCCTTCATCACGAACGCGCTGCTACAGCCGCTGCTGGACGATCGGGCGCACGATCCTGGCCGGGCAGTGCAGAAGATCCGGGACCAGTTCCGCGATCTGTGTGAATGGCAGGTCCCCGATAGTCGGTCCGGTCGGTTCTAGAGCCGATTCCTACTTGCAGTCGATCAGTCGATCTCACACGCCACCGGCTGGTGCCGGTGAGTGCATCCGGCAGCGTACTCGGCAGGAGTTCGGTACCCCAGCGCCGAATGACGGTGCCGGTGATTGTGGTCGTCCTTGAAGTCCTCGATCACCACCCGGGCCTCGAGCAGAGTGGGCCAGTAGTTTCGGTTGAGACACTCATCGCGCAACCGGTTGTTGAACGACTCGATGAACCCGTTGTTCCACGGCGTGCCCGGCGGAATGTAGGACATCCCCACCGACCCAGCACAGAAGTCCCGCAGCGCTTCCGAGATAAACTCAGGCCCATTGTCCATCCGCAGCACCAGCGGCGGCCCACCCCACATCGCGAACGCCTTCTCCAAGCCCTCGATCAACCGGTCGGCGGTGATCGAGCGGTCCACGATGTTCAACAACGACATCCGGGTATGTTCGTCGACCATCGACGCGATCTTCACCGTCTTGCCGTCGATGGTCGAGTCGAACTGGAAGTCCAATGCCCACACCACATTCGGAGCATCCGCGTCGACGATCGGAACCGAGGACAGGCCGGCACGTTTGCGGCGTGGAGCACGCCGGACCTGCAGCCCTTCTTCCTTCCACAGGCGGTGGATCTTCTTCTTGTTTACCTCGATGCCCTGGTCGTAGCGCAGCCACGCCCATGCTCGCCGGAAGCCGTGCCGCGGATGCTTGCGGGCATATCTGCGCAGCTCTGCGCGCAGATCGGCATCCGGATCGTCCGGTGTCTGCGCCAACGGCAACCGCCGGTAAACCGATCGGGAGAGCCCAACGACCTTGCACGCGAACCGCTCCGACATCTGCATAGTGCCGGTGAGCATGGTGATCGCGGCGCGTTTGGCGGTCGGGCTCAGAATTTTCCCTTGGCGATCTCCCGCAGCGCGTCCTTCTCCAACTCGGCATCGGCGAGCAACCGTTTGAGCGGGTAAGTCCCGGGGAGTGGTGGGAATCGGCTGAGCGCATCCGGCCAGGTCCGCGGCGTGTCGCTCCCTCGCCGAGG
>NZ_JABAGQ010000026.1 GCF_012844225.1 Rhodococcus sp. 105337 | reverse complement strand
ATCCCCACCAGCAGATCCAACGACCGGCGCACCGCCAACCCGACCGTCGTCTCCGGACCCACACCCCGCGAGATCAGATACCGCGCAAGCTGATTGACCCGCGCATCGAACTCGCCGTATGTCAACGACCCGCCCTCGAACACCACAGCAATCGCGTCGGGATTCGAGAGGACCTGCGCATCGAACCGATCCAGCAACGTCGACTCCGGCACCGGATGCGCCGTATCGTTCCACCGCTCGAGCACCGCAATACGCTCATCGGCGCCCAGCAGATCGATATCGCCGACCCGCAGCGCCGGATCAGCGACCACCGTTTCGAGGATCCGCACGAACCGCTCCGCGAAGCCCTCGACGGTTACCGCATCGAACAGATCGGTGGCATACGTGAGCTCCGCACGGAAACCGTCCTCCGCGAACCCCTCCGACAACGTCAACTGCACATCGAACTTGGCGATCTGCGCATCGAAGTCCACACCCGAGACACTCAGACCGGGAAGTTCGAGATGCGCGTCCGTCATATTCTGGAAAGTCAGCATCACCTGGAACAGCGGATGACGCGCCTGCGAGCGCGCAGGGTCGAGCACCTCCACCAACCGCTCGAACGGCACATCCGCGTGCGCGAACGCTTCGAGATCGACCCCACGTACGGCATCGAGCAGCTCCCCGAACGACACCCCACCATCAACCGACGTCCGCAATACGAGCGTGTTGACGAACATACCCACCAGATCGTCGAGCGCGGCGTCGCCACGACCGGCGATCGGCGTGCCGATCGCAATATCGGACTGGGCACCCAACCGTGACAGCAGCACCGCAAGAGCAGCATGCACCACCATGAATTCCGTTGCGCCACTGAGACGGGCGAGATCGGTGATACCCGCGCGGACGCGCCGATCGATCGTGAAACTGTACGAGGCACCCTGGTAACTCGAGACCGCCGGGCGGGGCCGGTCGGACGGCAACGTCGACTCCTCCGGCAGATCCGCCAAAGCAGTGCGCCAGAACTCGGTTTCCCGCGCGAGCAGCGACTCCGGATCGGACTCGTCGCCGAGGACCTCTCGCTGCCACAGCGTGTAATCCGCGTACTGGACTTCCAACGCCGACCACTCCGGGACCGCGCCCACGGCCCGCGCTGCGTACGCCGTTGCCACGTCCCGGGTCAACGGCCCCATCGAGAACCCGTCAGCGGAGATGTGATGAACCACCACCACCAGCACATGCTCTTCCGGCGTGATTCGCAGCAGCCGCACTCGGATCGGAACCTGCTGCGTGACATCGAAACCGGCAGTCGCGATCTCCGTGACACGTGCCGGGACCTCGTCGGCCGCGACGGTCTCCCCAAGCACCTCGACGACGGTCCCCGAGACAGGCAGAACCTTCTGGAAACCGACTCCGTCGATCTCCGGATACACCGTCCGCAACGACTCGTGTCGCGCGACCACATCCGACACCGCCGCCTGCAACGCATCGACATCCAACGATCCCGACAACCTGATCGCCCCCGGAATGTTGTTCGCCGCGGACCCCGGATCCAACTGGTTGAGGAACCACATCCGCTGCTGCGCCAACGACAACGGAATCTCCTCCGGCCGAACCCGAGCAACCAACGGAACCCCGGCACCCCCACCGGACACCTGCTCCACCCGCACCGCCAGCTCCCCGACAGTCGACGCCTCGAACAACACCCGCACCGGCACCCGAGTATCGAGCGCCGCACCCAGACGCGCCACCACCTGGGTCGCAACCAACGAGTTACCGCCGAGCTCGAAGAAGTTGTCGTCGAGACCGACCCGCTCGAGACCCAACACGTCCGCAAACGTCGACGCCACAACCTGTTCGACGGCGGTCTGCGGCGCCCGGAACTCCCGAGCCTCGAAGACAGGGGAAGGCAACGCCTTACGATCGAGCTTCCCACTGCTGTTGAGCGGAAACTCATCGAGCACCATCAGAACCGACGGCACCATATATCCGGGCAACAACCCCGAGACAAACCCCGCCAACTCGTCACGATCCACCGCGGCCCCCACAACAGGCACCACATACCCCACCAGCTGATCCCCGAGATCCGAGACCGACACCACCACCGCAGCCTGAGCGATCGACTCGTGCGACACCAACGCCGCCTCGATCTCACCGAGCTCGATCCGCAACCCCCGCAACTTCACCTGAAAAT
>NZ_JABAGQ010000025.1 GCF_012844225.1 Rhodococcus sp. 105337 | reverse complement strand
CGCCGATGGTACTGCACTCGACAGGGTGTGGGAGAGTAGGACACCGCCGAACACCCGTTTGCTGGAGGCCCCCAACTGTGTTGGGGGCCTTCAGTGTTTGGTATGCAGTTTTTTTCTGGTGTTGTGTGTGTAGGAGGGGACCCACAAGTGGGTCCCTTTTTCGCATTTATTGATCATTGTCCGGCCATTGGGCAGGATGCACGTTGTGACGACGAAGGCCGAGTTGCTGCGTGTGGCTGTCGGGCAGCCGGCGGTGATCGACGGTGACCACGTTTCGTCGGCACTGGCACATGCGGATCTGATCCGGTCGGCTCGTGCCGACCTCATGGTGTTTCCAGAGATGTCCTTGACCGGGTATCACCTGGACGCTGCGGACGTCGAGGTGGATGGGGACGCCGTGGCGTTGCTTGTCGATGCCTGCCGATCGGCGGATGGTTGCGCGCTGGTCGGTGCACCGGTGACGGAAAATGGTGCGCGTTTCATCGCAATCCTGCGTATCGACGGTAATGGTGTCGAGATCGCCTACCGGAAAACGCATCTGCACGGTGACGAGAACAAGTGGTTCGTACCGGGGCCCGGCGCGTCCGCGATCGAGGTCCTCGGGTGGCGTATCGGTCTGGGTATCTGCAAGGACACCGGCACAGCAGAACACGTCCACGCGACCGCAGCTCTCGATATCGATGTGTACGCGTGCGGGGTGGTGCATCACCGATGGGAGTTGGCGGAACAGCAACGGCGCGCCGCCCATATCAGTGCGGCATGCGGGGCGTATGTAGCGATGGCGAGCTTCGCCGGTGCGACCGGGGAAGGTTTTCGGGCCACGGCAGGACGTTCCGCGATTGTCTCGCCTGGTCAGCGGATGCTGGCAGCGGCCGGTTCCCTGCCCGGCGACTACGTGACAGCGGTGCTCGTATGAGTCGGCCTCCCGGTGCCGAACTAGACGGGTGTGAATTCGAGATGGATCGAAGCCAGCCCGCGGAGGATATACGTCGGCTCATAGGTGAAGTGACGATCGTCGGCCGGCCCGTGCTTCTCCTCGGAGATCTTGATGTCCGCCATGCGGTCGAGGAGGCGTTCGACGGTGACGCGAGCCTCGACCCTGGCGAGAGGACCACCGGGACAGGAATGCACTCCTCGTCCGAAAGCGATGTGTTCGCGGGCGTTTGCGCGGTCGAGCTGGAGCTCGTGAGGTTCGGGGAATCGCCGGGGATCGCGGTTGCCGGCGGGCAGCGACACCATGACCGGAGTGCCCGCGGGAATGTCGACGCCGCCGAGTGTGGTCGTCTTCTTCGCGAGCCGGAAGTCGCTCTTGACCGGGCCTTCGAGGCGCAGGGCTTCTTCCACGAACTGCGGGATGAGACTGCGGTCTTCGCGAAGTTGCTTCTGGAGATCGGGATTTTCGGCGATCAGCCTGAACGATGCGGTGATCAGTCGGGCGGTGGTGTCCTGCCCCGCACCGAACAGGAACGTGGCGAGGCGTACGAGTTCGACCACGTCGGGGGTCTCGCCGTCGGAGTACGTCGACTCGGCGAGTATCGACAGGACGTCGCCGGCAGGTTCCTCTCGTCGGGACTCGATGTAGCGGGAGAACTTGGAATCGAGAAATTCCAGAGGATTGGCGCCGAGTGCGCCGTCTTCGGCCATCGCGCCCGGAGTTTGGGTGGACAGGTGCGCGACGAATGCGGCGTGATCGGCCTCGGGCACACCGAGCAGGTCTGCGATGGTCAACAGCGCGAAGGGTTGCGCGTATTCGTTGAGCAGTTCGACCTTGCCGGCGCCGTGGAACGTGTCGATCAGGCGGTCGGCGAGCCGCCACATGAACTCTTCGTTCTCCTCGAGTCGCCTCGGGCTGAACAGACCGCCGAGCAACCTGCGGATCCGGGTGTGCTTCGGCGGGTCCATGGTGACGAGGTGCTCGTTGAGCGGAATCTCGGGCCGGTGCTGCTCGATCTGATCGGTGATGTCATCACCGTCTGCTTCGAACGGCATACCGGGAAAAGGGCCGGTCGCGGCGTTGATGTTCGAGTACGTCGACGTATCGCGCAGAACCGCAAGACATTCGTCGAAGCCGGTGACCGCCACAACGCCGCGCGGTTCGATGAACTGCACGGGGCACCTGGACCGGAGATGGTCGAAGTAGGGGTGTGGATCGGGAATGAAGGACGGGTCGGTGAAGAAGTCCTTCGAGTCGAAGTCGTTCAATCGGGTCTCCTGACGTCGTGCGCACGGGAACGTGCACAACTGCGGTAGTACCGATCAACGTCAGCCTCGCCCGATGCTGAGCGCCTGCCTAGCAGTGCTGGATACATGGATAGCATGGAAGCGTAAATGTGGTCAAGGACACATTCCTTGCGCGGCTACCATGGCCCGAACCGGCGACCCGCCGCAGCGAAACGGAGGTGGGCATGGCGTCGTCCAGGCGGATAGGCGCACCGGACGCGAAGAATCGCTCGGTGCTACTCGACGCAGCGGAGCAGCTGATGGTGGAAAGCGGTTACGCCGCAGTCACTTCGCGCCGGGTTGCAGATAGTGCCCCGTGGAGTGGTGGACTTCGGATCGGCTCTGCAGTAGACGTAGTGATCAACGAGTCGTGCTGGATACT
>NZ_JABAGQ010000024.1 GCF_012844225.1 Rhodococcus sp. 105337 | reverse complement strand
AACGGGTGTTCGGCGGTGTCCTACTCTCCCACACCCTGTCGAGTGCAGTACCATCGGCGCAATGGGGCTTAGCTTCCGGGTTCGGAATGGGACCGGGCGTTTCCCCCACGCTATAACCACCGTAACTCTATGAAACTCCACGCACACACCCCCACCCCAAAGGGAAAGAAGTGCATGTGTGTGCTGTTTCAGAAACCGCACAGTGGACGCGTAGCACCTTCGTTAGAAAGTCCTCGGCCTATTAGTACCAGTCACCTCCATGCGTTACCGCACTTCCAGTTCTGGCCTATCAACCCGGTGGTCTGCCGGGGGCCTTACCCCCTCGAGGGGGTGAGAAACCTCATCTTGGAACAGGCTTCCCGCTTAGATGCTTTCAGCGGTTATCCCTTCCGAACGTAGCCAACCAGCAGTGCCCCTGGCGGGACAACTGGCACACCAGAGGTTCGTCCGTCCCGGTCCTCTCGTACTAGGGACAGCCTTCCTCAAGTTTCTAACGCGCGCGGCGGATAGAGACCGAACTGTCTCACGACGTTCTAAACCCAGCTCGCGTGCCGCTTTAATGGGCGAACAGCCCAACCCTTGGGACCTACTCCAGCCCCAGGATGCGACGAGCCGACATCGAGGTGCCAAACCATCCCGTCGATATGGACTCTTGGGGAAGATCAGCCTGTTATCCCCGGGGTACCTTTTATCCGTTGAGCGACACCGCTTCCACATGCCGGTGCCGGATCACTAGTCCCGACTTTCGTCCCTGCTCGACTTGTCAGTCTCACAGTCAAGCTCCCTTGTGCACTTGCACTCAACACCTGATTGCCAACCAGGCTGAGGGAACCTTTGGGCGCCTCCGTTACATTTTGGGAGGCAACCGCCCCAGTTAAACTACCCACCAGGCACTGTCCCTGAACCAGATCATGGTCCGAGGTTAGATATCCAATACGATCAGAGTGGTATTTCAACAACGACTCCACAGTAACTGGCGTCACCGCTTCACAGTCTCCCACCTATCCTACACAAACCGAACCGAACACCAATACCAAGCTATAGTGAAGGTCCCGGGGTCTTTTCGTCCTGCCGCGCGTAACGAGCATCTTTACTCGTAATGCAATTTCGCCGAGTCTGTGGTTGAGACAGCAGAGAAGTCGTTACGCCATTCGTGCAGGTCGGAACTTACCCGACAAGGAATTTCGCTACCTTAGGATGGTTATAGTTACCACCGCCGTTTACTGGGGCTTAAATTCTCAGCTTCGCCACCGAAGTGACTAACCGGTCCTCTTAACCTTCCAGCACCGGGCAGGCGTCAGTCCGTATACATCGTCTTACGACTTCGCACGGACCTGTGTTTTTAGTAAACAGTCGCTTCTCTCTGGTCTCTGCGACCACACCCAGCTCAGGAAGTAAATTCCATCACCAGACATGGTCCCCCTTCTCCCGAAGTTACGGGGGCATTTTGCCGAGTTCCTTAACCACAGTTATCTCGATCGCCTTAGTATTCTCTACCTGACCACCTGTGTCGGTTTGGGGTACGGGCCGTGTGAAAGCTCGCTAGAGGCTTTTCTCGGCAGCATAGGATCATGGAATTCCCCTCAACGGGTACGCATCACCTCTCAGGCTATATGCGACACGGATTTACCTATGTCACGCCCTACAGGCTTACACCAGTATTACCACTGACTGGCCCCACTACCTTCCTGCGTCACCCCATCGCTTGACTACTACCACCGAAGGTCCCGTGCATCCAATCCCAGATCCCCCGAAGGGAAAAAGGAACCTTCTGGACGGTTAGTACCGATGATTCATCATGGGCGCGTTCACACGGGTACGGGAATATCAACCCGTTGTCCATCGACTACGCCTGTCGGCCTCGCCTTAGGTCCCGACTCACCCTGGGCGGATTAACCTGGCCCAGGAACCCTTGGTCATTCGGCGGACGAGTTTCTCACTCGTCTTTCGCTACTCATGCCTGCATTCTCACTCGCATGGCCTCCACACCTAGGTCACCCCGATGCTTCCATGGCCACACGACGCTCCCCTACCCATCCACACCACTGCACACACTTCCGTAGAAACATGCGGGTGTTATGTGAATGCCGCGGCTTCGGCGGTGTACTTGAGCCCCGCTACATTGTCGGCGCAGAACCACTTGACCAGTGAGCTATTACGCACTCTTTCAAGGGTGGCTGCTTCTAAGCCAACCTCCTGGTTGTCTCAGCGATCCCACATCCTTTTCCACTTAGTACACGCTTAGGGGCCTTAGCCGGCGATCTGGGCTGTTTCCCTCTCGACTACGAAGCTTATCCCCCGCAGTCTCACTGCCGCGCTCTCACTCACCGGCATTCGGAGTTTGGCTGATTTCGGTAAGCTTGTGGGCCCCCTAGACCATCCAGTAGCTCTACCTCCGGTGAGAAACACGCGACGCTGCACCTAAATGCATTTCGGGGAGAACCAGCTATCACGGAGTTTGATTGGCCTTTCACCCCTACCCACAACTCATCCCCTCAGTTTTCAACCTAAGTGGGTTCGGGCCTCCACGACGTCTTACCGTCGCTTCACCCTGGCCATGGGTAGATCACTCCGCTTCGGGTCTAGAACATGCCACTGCAACGCCCTATTCGGACTCGCTTTCGCTACGGCTACCCCACACGGGTTAACCTCGCGACATGCCGCTAACTCGCAGGCTCATTCTTCAAAAGGCACGCCATCACC
>NZ_JABAGQ010000023.1 GCF_012844225.1 Rhodococcus sp. 105337 | reverse complement strand
GTCGTGATCCACACCGGCCGATCGAGCTACTTCACACCATCTGACATGCAATTACACGACTTTGCCGGGGCCCTGACGTTGCCCCTGGTGTGGCACAGGTGTTGTCCCGGCGGAGCGTAGCGGAGCCGGGGACGATCGTCGTGGTGTTGTGCGGGTCAGGCGGCCGGGGTGAGGGTGACGGTGTAGCCGAGGGCTTTGAGTTGACGGATGTGATGCGTTTCTTCGTGTCCGGTTTGACATGGCGGGTGAAGTGTTCGGCACCGAGATCGTGAAAACGGGTATCCGGTTCTGAAGCAGGCTGCGGACGATGACCAGGATGGAGCGACCGACGGCGACGATGGCCTGTCTCCTCCCTCGTCGTCTGGCGGTCCGCCGGTAGCGGGCACCAAGAAATGTGTCGGTTCTCCCGGCAGTCACGGCGGCCTCACCGAGAGCACAGGCGAGATAGCGGTTGCCGTGCCCGGCCAAACCATTGCCCTTGGACTTGCCTGCGGAAGAGTTGATCTCGGGCGAGAACGTCGTCTACAAACACAGGTGCCCGGTGGTGGGGAACCGGGACATGTCCACGCCGATCTCGGAGAGAAGGATCGCGGCGGCCACCGGTCCGATCCCCGGGATTTCATCGAGACGTGCCGCCGCCAGCGCGAAAGGGTCCAGCTGCACCTCGATCTCAGTGTCGACCGCGGCGATGTCGGTATCGATGGCATCGATCCGACCCAGCATCTGCGTGAGTAGGAAGTCGTGGGACTCGATCAGCATCGTGTTCTCCTCACTAACGCGCACCGATTGAGCAAGGGTGGTCGCCCGTGGGGGTCATCAGGGTGAAACTGAATCTGATCCTCGTGCTCGATGACGACGGCAACAGTGAAGGGCCCACAGGGTGACTCCCACGCCCGGCTAGATGACGGCATCGAGGGACCATAGGAAAAACGGCGTCGACGGGGGACCCCCACACCATTTTCAGTCCGGAACGGTCGTCCCGACAGGGACAATGGCTAGATGATCGAGTGCTCGTTCATCGGATCGGCCGTCTCGGTTACCGGCAATGGTGGGACCAGGAACCCTTCGGTCTCGGCCTCCTGGCAGAACTGCCGCCACCGCCGGCTGACGGTGGATTTGTCGATCTGCAACCGGTGAGCAACGTCGACCTGCCGCAGTTGTGGGGACTCGATCATCATCGACGCCACCACTTGCACGGTTTCGTGGAACTCGGAGTCGGCGAGGAAACGAAGCAACCCCTCCTGGGTCTGCGCATATCCGTTGCGCGTCACGGAGCGCGCAGGTTGCCCCATCATCACCGGCTCGACAACCGAGTTGCAGACGAAGGTGGTTGTTTCCGACGCAGGTGCATCACCGGGTTCGGCCGCGGGCACGCCCTGCAACGGTGCGTGCACGGCACGGTGAACGGTTGCGAGGCCGCCGTCGACGGTTGCGCCGTCTCGGGGTGCACACGACTCGCGGTGCACTGCGATGTCACGCTCGGTTGCGGCGAGAGCCGACGCGGGCGCCACGGTGGTGATCGGCGCCGGGGCACCTGCAGCGGGCTGGTTGCGGTGGATCATCATGACGAACAGGTGGAACAACGCCAACCACAGCAGCGGGAAGATCGCCGCAAACAGTGCCCCGATCCAGGGGGCCTGCGGAACGAACCCGAGGTCCTCCCCTGCTGCAACTCGGGCGAGGTTGCGCTCCGCGGTCTGCCAGGCGTGGAAGGCGTTGCCGACCACGCTCAACAGCACCGTCACCACGGCCAACGTCGCGCAGTACGCAAGCGAGTATCGGCCGCGGTCGGAGATGCGGAAGATGACGTAGCCGGCGGTGGCCGCAGCCTGTGCAACGTCGATGGCAACCGGTGCCATCCATGCTCGGCCCGGTTGCACACCGACCTCGATCGCCAGGGCGCGAAGTGCATCGAAGGACAGGATGAACGACAGCGCCGCGATGAACAGCGTCATCGCGGCCACGGTCACCAACGCCAGTGTCATCTACCGGCTCATCGGCAACTCGGCTCGCAACGCGGTTGCAGGTTCGGTTGTATCGTCGGGCATGACCGGAGGGTGTCCTTCCTGACAGGTGGGTAGTCCTGGTCCACGGTCCCCGTGCGGTTGCAGCCGCACCGAGGGGATCTGCACTGCGTGCGTTGCGGGCATGCAACGCACGCAGTGTTGGGGGGTCGAGAGCGCTCTTTCAGAGGCCGTGCTTGTCGAGGTACTCCTGCAACGCCTTGTCGGTGATCGAGGCCTCGCTGATGGTTCGATCGCCGGTTTCGTAACGAAGCTTGTCCACTCCCCTACGCAGCCGTGCCTTGATGCTCGGACGGATGCGGGTGTTGTGCGTCGTCGACAAACCCTCCGCCGGATCGGTGTCTCTGCCGGCCACCGACGGCGTGGCCGCAGGGGGAGGCGCCGGGGTCGATGCCGGGGTCGACGCCTCGATGCGCGCAGGGCGTTCGGGCAGTTCTTCGGCCGGGTGGGTCTTGCGGATCGCCGGCTGGCGTTGTGCGGTCACGATGCACCTCCGGTGGTGAGAGACAGTTCGGCAAGCAGATCGCTGTAGGCGGTTTGCAGGGAAATCGCGCGACCACCTCGGAACTGGTGGATCGGGGTCCGGGCGCTGTGCGCGTCCTGACGCGTGGCCAGTTCCGGGATGATCGTGCGGGCCACGAGATCGCCGTAACCCTCCCGCAGCTCGGTCTCCCGGAAGTTGTGCTCGGCGGTGCCACGTCGACGGCTGAGGACGATCTTGTCGAAGCTCAGGCGAGGGTTGGCGCGTTTGCGCACCGTGCGAATGGTTTCGTCGAGGCGTTCGACGCCGTGCACACTGTCGATCGTCGGTTCGGTGACCGCCACGACCCCGTCGCACGCGATCAGGACAGCAAACAGGACTTTGCCCAGGCTAGGTGGACAGTCGAACAGCACCACGTCGTAGGGACTCAGGTCCAAGCCTTCGAAAGCGACATCGAGGCGGAAGACCAGGTCGTTCGAGCCGTCGGACTCGATCTTGCCGAGCTCCTCGTCGGCCGGAATCAGGTCAACTCCATCCCAATCGGTCGCGACGACGGCATCGGCTGCGCCACCTTCGACGGTCTGGTTCATCAGGTGGTAGGTGGTGAGCATCTCGCCCTCGACGGTCACACCGAGGCCATCCTGACCGCAGTTTGGGGATCTTGACCTCGACATCGCCGCTGGTGGTGGCCACGGTCTTCGTTCGATGTCCGTTG
>NZ_JABAGQ010000022.1 GCF_012844225.1 Rhodococcus sp. 105337 | reverse complement strand
GTATCCAGCACGACTCGTTGATCACTACGTCTACTGCAGAGCCGATCCGAAGTCCACCACTCCACGGGGCACTATCGTTTGAGCCGGCTGTTCTGCTCCCGCAGTTCCTTGAGTTCCTTCGCTGCATCGGCGTCCATGCCGGAGTACTGGCGCCGCCAGTTGTACAGCGTCGCCGCCGACACCTCGAGCGCTGCGGCGATTTCCTCACCGTTCTTGCCTTCCGCGGCCAACTCGTCGGCTCGGCGCAGCTTGCGCACGATGTCCTCCGCCGAGTGACGTTTGCGTCCCGCCATGATCCCTATCGTCCCTTCTTCGCCCTCACCAGGGCAATCAGGACTCTAGAACAACCCGGACCTACTCGCAGGGGACATGCCACACCGTCACCTGACGACAGGGATTTGGCGATGGGCGACTTCCCCGCCCTGACGCAGGGATGCTGCGAGGCGTCGCCCCCGACCGCACGCCAGGCCGATAGGCGCTCTTTTGTCAGGTAGGGCACAGGGATAGAACGGCATTGTTCGGTACAGGACCCGAGAGGCGTCCGCACAGGATGGCAGAATTGGGAGAGGTCATTGCTGACGACGTTGTGCCTGTCGTTCGACAAATGCGCGCAGCATGGCGGCCGACACGGCTGCGACATCTTCTTCGGTAACTAGGCGTCCGCGCTCTGTGATTACCCACAGCGCGGGGCCGACGTTTTCGATCGCTCCGATCCCTCGAAGGAGAGTGCGAGACCAAGCGAGCCGGTAATCGAGAACAGTCCGCGAGGTATTCCCTCGTCTCAACGCGACCTGCTCGGGGGAGAGGCCGAGCTCGGCGGCCACCAACTGATTGGCTTCTTTGTTCGTGATGGGGCGGTCGAGCCGCTTCATGACGACCAGCGTGGGCCACGCCATGTGGTGGTGGGAGGGAGGATTCGGAGTCTTGTTCGGGTCCGCCATGAGATAAGACTTTCATAAGGAAGTACAGTGACCCGACGCCACCGCGCTCATCTTGCGTAAGATCTCGGTCGGCGCAAGAACAGGTCGGGAATCGAGTGATACTTGCTCGATTAGGCCTACATCTCACATCTCACCGAAAGGCCCGAGGATCACAGTCCAAGGGCGCCGATCAGGCGTGGTAGCAATCCTCGGCGCGGGTCGATAAGAGCATCGCGTCCATCAGCCCATGTAGCCGCCGAGACGACGTCGGCATGCGCTGCTGGAATTCGATACTGCCGGTTCATGGACTTGGCATCGCCGATCAGTGCACGAAGTAGAGATCGATTGATGCCGGACGTGGAGTTGATTTTGCGCGCGACGGCGCGAGCTTCAGCATCCCCGAGACGACCGCGGACCGCATTGTCCAAGGTCCGGAGATAGCTGCCTAACGTCTGTCCAGGAGCAATCGCTCCTGGACTAAGTGCGGCGGCAGGCACAAAGATTTTCTCATGCAGCACACGTTCGAATGCTGCGGCCAGGCCGAGAAGTGGTCCGGAATGGTCGGCGTTGTCCGGCGCGGCACTGGCGAAGTACTCGGCCGTCACGATCATCGTCTTGGTCTCCTCCCCCAGAGAATCCCAGATCGCACGTAGCGTCATCGCCGTGTGTTTGCGGGTTGGTGCCAGCGTGGCAGGGGGCAGCGCAGCAGAGGCTCGCTGCAACGCTTCTACCGCCACAGCTTGCCGAATCTCCACCGCCCGCTCGGCCTGCGCGGTCTCATCGCCCTGAGTAGGAGTCCCCAGCAGTGCGAGAGCTCTTGACCCGAGATCGGCGGCCCGCAGAGCAACCTTTGCAGCGACAAGAAATGATGCTTGGTCATCGGACTCGGGATCGAGCCCTACTGCGTGTATCTCGCCGTCATCGGTACTGGTTAAGGCGAAGTCGGTGGCGTGACCTGGGCTGTAATACAAAATGGCACCGTGGGCGGGGGCCTCGTAGCGTAGGTTCCCGAAGTAACCAAGCAGTTTGTAGATCTCTTCCGTCGGCGCACCGCGGCGCCGGCGAAGTTTCGGATCGAATAGTGCAAGCCTGCGGCCGGCAATGGTGTTCGTAGTGATAGCGAGATCAGGGAAGCCTCGTAGATCACCACCCGACTGATAACTCCAGCGGATTCCTTCGGATCCGAGCGCCTTCAAGGGCGGTTGGAAGTGCAAGCTAAGCGTGCCAGCACCGATATGCCACCCGTACATTGGGCCTTTGGAACGATCAGCGAGTGTCCTTGGTGTGTGGATCGGTTCGCCGATAAGCGCAGTAATGGCCTGAGCAAGATGCTGCAGGCACCAGATTTCAAATAGTTTGGTGTCGAAGCGGTCGTCGTAGAAGCTCCACGCTTGATCGCCAACCTCGGCCACTGGCTGGCCCTGTCGGGTTGCGTCGATCCAATCGACCAGATCATGGTAGGGCTTTGGGCGGACGATGCGCCCGGCCTGCAATCGTTGGCGAACTCGGTCGAGAAGATCGGGCAGGGTGGAGCGGCGCCACACCGCCGTCGCGGGGTCGGTAGCTCCAGCGAGAGCAGGCAGGCCCACAATACGTTTGAGCGCGTAGTCGAGTCGTTTCATCTCGCGCGCTTCAGGTCCGCGAGGGGGAACCAGCCCGGTGGGCGTCGCGGCAAGGTCTCTCCGAATCCACATTGCTGCGTAAGCAGCGAGGACATTCTCGGGAGTAGCGGTTTCTCGCTCGACGAGGCGGATCGGGTAGCGTCTCGGCACACTGACCCGGCCCTGCTGACGGCTGTAACGGGCAAGGTCGAGTCGGCCACGGATGGTGCCTACCGACTCAGAACTGACCTGCGTGTAGCGGAAAGTCGGGAACGCGGCGACACCACTCAAGATCGCCAGCAATCGGTCGGCCGCCGCTAGAGACGCTCGTAGCCGTGCGGCGGCGGCGAGATCGTCCAGTGCGGGGTCGGTGCTGGTTCCCAACTGCGGTGTGACCTCAAGGTCCCATGTCGCGGCATCGGCGAAGTAGGTGACCAGCAGCGGTAGCGCGGCGTTAAGGGCTGCGCGACGGCCAGCGGCAGTGAATCGTCCGCCACCGACTTCCTCGGCGGCTACTCCGTCGCTCATACCCGTCAGTACCCAGTGGCGGATGCGTCCCGCAGATGTTGCAGCGCAGTGATGGTGTGTGGCAACGCTTTCCCAGCAAGCCACGCTTCGGCCGCCTCAAGTTGTGACGTGAGCAAGTTACCGGCTTGCGGTATAACTCGATCCGCCAAGGCTAAGTCGAGCGCATTCAATAGGCTCGTCGGACGACTGGCGTCAGTGCGGCGCAGAGCCAGTTGTCGGTAAACATCGACAATCTGTGCAGTGCCAAGTGGCCACCCGGGACGTGTGCGGTCAGGATTGTCGTAGCGAATCTCCTTCAAGAAGTCAGCGATCAACGTAGTAGTGTCCATAATGCGAGGGTCATTGACGAAGTCAGCCGCGACATCGAAATCGGGCCCACCGTAGGTCGCTTTGAACCATTCGCCAGCGCTGATGCGCGCCTGTAGTAGTTCGTCGTCGATCTGATCTTTGGTGGGAACACCGACATAGACAAACTGGAATCGCCGGGTGAGGCCTTGCGAGAACGTGTAGACGTAGTTGGTGTCGACGTCATTCATCGTGGCAATAATTCGGAATCGTTTCGGTAGCCACACGGCGCTGGTCTTCTCATCTTCACCGAACCACAGCGGGAGTGGTGTGTCGTCGCCTCCGCCGCCAAGCACGGTGTAGAGGGGACCGATGGCCTTATCGATCTCGGCGCGGCTGAACTCGTCGATGATCAGCCAGTGCGCCTGGCGGGGCTCGTTCTTTCTCTCATCTTCGTCCTGGTGCCGCGCAATGACTCCTGCGCACTCCACTGCAGCCCGAGGCACATGACCCAGCCAAGGCTCAAGAGACTCAAGCCCCATGCGCGAGGTGGGGTGCAATCCCCCGATGACGTCGTAGGTGCTCCAATCTGCGGTGGCAGTCTCCAGATGGGCGCTCGCATTGAATGCCTCAGCGAGCACATAGGCCAGCGTTGTCTTCCCTGTTCCAGGCGGTCCCTGCAGCACCAAGTGCCCCGACAGCAGCGCCACAACACATCGCTCCAGCAAAGCGTCGGCATCCGGAAGTAGCAGATGGCGGTCGCCCGCCAGCCTCCGCGCTCTGGCCGCGATTGCGGCCACATCGGCGGATTCCAGGTGCAACCCGGCTACCGTACGTGCAGCGATATAGTCGTCGCGAAAGTCGAAGAGGGCCACGTCGCCCGACGAGGTGTATTGGGATAGCGGTTCAGAGCTCATGAGCGCGGGCGCCTTCCAGAAAGACCACGAAGCAGATCGGCAGCGTTGTTTCGAACACGGCCGGTGCGGCGACACACGAAGGTGGCTCGTCGCCGAGGGTACCGTTCGCCAGGATTGACGATGGTGACGTTGACCGACTCGACTGCCCATAAGGCCGTGTCCAGCAGTGACTCACCGGCGGAGTCAGCTAATACGAGGCGATCCCCTGGACGCAGCCAACTGGCTGTAGGCGCGTTCCAGAGGTCGGCGACGATGGTTGCGGCGTCATGATCAATAGAGTGCTCGACAGGATGGACCGGAGCTGTACGCGTTTCGTACTGCTTCCTAATCCAGGGCATCAGGTTGTCCGGTTGAGCTATGCACGTCGCCGCCCGACTGTCCCACGGGTAACCTGCCTCGGCATAGCCGTCGCGCTGGGCGGCTTCGAGTGTGTCGCGTTCGATGTGCACGCTCGAAGAGCGGCCCGTAGCCCGTTTCGTCCACCCATCGAACACCGCCAGGACTCCTCGCTCGGCGTCGATTCCGAAGCCAATGGTGAGCCTTCCCGGCTCCGTGAGGAGATCTGAATCGTGGCTTCGCGTGGTCTGAATCCGATAGTTCGTTCCTGTCCGCCCTCTGCCCTCACCGGTCACCTTCCAGGCGTAAATCAGCAAGGCGAGCCGCTGCTTGCGGCGAACAAGGTCGACGCGAGTCGGATTGGGGCTCGACCCATTGACCTCCTCGCGGAGAGTTGCCACCCAACCGACCTGCTCCCAGGCCCCGATCACGTCATCTATGGCGTTCACAAGCGTTCACGTTATCAAGTAAGCCCACCCAATTCCGCACCGGGGGCAGAATTCTGGTCAACGGATCAGTGGAGGTAGTAACGGCCGCCTTCGCTAGTGAGATTCTCGCGCAGCAAACCTTCCATCGACCGGAACGATAGACCCGTCGGGTGGTGACCATTCGCTATAACGGCTCCTACTGCCAAGGAGTACAAGTACTCGAGGCTGCGCTGCTGATTGAGGTGCTCGTTCGCACCGGTCGGTAGATTCTCAAGATGCTCTCGCACAGATTTCAGAGCGATGGCCCCGGCACCGTTGAGCTCGGGAGTAGCAGTTCGCGATCCTGCGGTAAAGGTGATGACCAGGTCGTAGAAAGGGACTAGTTCGGCGCCGCTGCGTCCCTTATAGCCCTTCATCGACCGCTGCACCTTATCCAAGATGCTGACATCGGTTTGGGCGAGACCCGCTCGATCGGTTGCCGAGAGAAGCGCCGACCAGACCTTGTCGTCGGCGTTGTGGAATACCACGCTGGCGCGCGCTGTGGGCGACATGACTCGACGCACCTCGGTGAAGGCGTCTCCGAGCAGTTTCTCGTAGTCGGTGATCGTTTTGCCGCCTGCTGCCACAGGTAGTGACCGGTTGACCACGATCTCGTCGGTGAGGTCAGTGACGTCACCGAGCCACGCCTCCCACACCACGTTGCAGTCACCGTAGAACAGATTGGCGCCGAAGGGTGGGTCTGTGAAGACGTAGTCGATGCTTGAGGTGGGCAGCCATGACAGGTCGGTTGCCGATGACTGACGAGCAAGTACCAGCGCTTCGCTGTGCTCAAGACCAGGATGTGTTGCGTAGAACCGGCTGACCTGTTTGACCTGGTGACGGAAGATCTCGAAGACGTTTCCTTCGGCGATCAACTGCGGGATATACAGCGTTCCGGTCAGTGGTCGCTGTCCGCCTAATGCGTTGTAGCGGCGCATCTTCGTTGCGTGCCATGCCGTGTTGGTGAATGCGAACTTCAGCGCCGAGCGAGCGGCCGTATCGGCCACGAGGTTGATCTGGTGCCACAGTTCGCTCAACGCGAGCTTGCTGCGGTGAATCCAGAAATCGGACACGTTGTTGACGTCACGCAAGTGCAGTGCTGAGCGCCGGTACATTTCGCGTTCCGGGCCGAGGGGGACCGACGGCAGCCAATGTGTCAGCTTACGACGTGAAATGGCGACTAGCAGCGCTCGATCCACGTCGTCGGGTACACCTCGCTGGAGCGTGCGGCAGCTACTGCATGCGACCGCCTTCTCGGCGGGCTCGCTGTGCACTCCTTTGACCCCGGTTCGGGTCTGTGTGTGGCCACATTCTGCACAAGTCAACCGGCGAGAGCTCCCGCCGGTATCATCGGTCTGATCCCATACCCGGATCGGAGAGTGACAGTTTGCGCAGTCGTGTACGTCCGTCCAGATGAGATGCCTCAGCATGTCCTGCCGCTGACAGGTTGGACAAGACGATGTGTACAGCTGGGACTCCACCGACGCTGTCGCCAGCAGGACGGACCGGAGCGCCGACGCGAGGATGTCAGGATGTACCGGGTGAGTGTGGTTATGCGCTAGATGCACCGCTCCGGGGGCCAAGTCCGACAGTACCGCTCGCCGCTGAGTTCCTAGGGCGGCAAGGCCGGTCATTCCGGAGCCGCAGAACGGGTCGAGTACAACTCCTCCAGGTTCGGTGCTGGCGAGAATAAACGGTTCGATCGCGGCCGGTGGCACTTTCGTGGGGTACGTGTGTACCTGGTAGGCGTTGCTGCCCTTGCCCGCAGACGCTGTCGCAGGGATTGCGCGACGGGCCGGCCCGCCTGCAGCGGTCAGGAGAGCGTCCAGCGCCGGATCGACCACCGCGGAATCTCGTGGAATAGCTCGCTCCGTCATGCCATTTCCTCCGTGTCGCGTGGTTGTGTGGCCCAGGTGCCGGCGTTGTTGATGAAGTGCGCTTCGAGCAAGGCCTCGACGTCACGGTAGGACCAGCCGGTCAATGGCCCACCTCGTTCTAGCAGTAACCGCATGACGAATGAATGGATGTAGGGCGTTGTCCGGCGCCGCGGCGGGGCAGTAGCCAAGAGCTCACCTATCGCTGCCACCAACGTCGTTTCCTCGACGGGTGCAACTACCTTCTTCGCAACACGCCGCCCGCTCTTGCCGGCGACAGTCCTCAGGTGGAGCACGAGGTCGAAACTCGAGACCCGTTCCTGGTCGGTGATTTGCTTGATGCCTTTGAAACTAGGCTGAGACTTGTCGAACGCGATCGCAGATTCCAGGGACAGGTCGGCGCTTTCGATAGCCCGTTCGAGGCTGCTCCACACTGCGTCGTCGCTGTTATGGAACATCACGCTCGCCCAAGCGCCAGGTTTAAGGATTCGTGCAACCTCGGAGAAGCTCGACGCCATCAATTTCTCATAGTCTTGCAGCGTTTTACGCCCATGCTCGATGGAGAGAGACGTCGATACCACCGCTTCCTGATCGGTGGCCGTAAAGGCATCAAGCCACGCTTCCCACAAGAACGACGCGTCCGAATAATAGATGTTGGCGCCAAACGGTGGGTCAGTGAAGACATAGTCGACCGATTTGTCTTCGACGCCGGTGAGTTCTGTAGCCGATGATTGATTAACAGTGCACGAACCTGGCGCATCAACCAGGGCCTGCTTCAACTTGGCGACAGCAGCGAACTTCCGCCGCAACAACGAGAAAACATTGAACTCATAGGTAAGCGAGGCAATATAGAGGGTCCCTGACAATACATTCGTGGGCCGTTTCGGGTTCCACTGATACCGACGGGATGCCCTGTTGACGATCGCCGTGACAGCAAAACGCATGGCAGAGCGTTCAACTGACCGATTGGCACCTTCCCACACCGCTGCCAATGCTTGTAGGTTGCGGTCGGTAAAGAAGTCAGCCGCCGTCGCGATTCCCAGATCGCGGTGCTGGCCGCGCCACATTTCTCGCCAACTATCCAGCGGGGCGGTCGGGTACCAGTCAGTGATGTCAGACCTGCGTGACCGGGTTGCAGCCCGCTGCTCCTGGAGCGTGAGAGGCCGTTGCTCGCGTTGTCGACATGTCGGGCAGGCTACCGACACCAGGACCGGTGAGCCGTCCATGATTCGAGCCTTCGCCTTCCGGAACTCCGCCGCGCACCGGGGACAGCACAAGGTCTTGGAAAGGGTTCCGTCATTTTGGCGTGCTGCGTCCCAGAACAGAATTTGCTCTGAACAGGACGGGCACTCGAGTGTGTCAGACCAAACGGTGTACTCGATGCGAGCGGAAGCCGCGCAGTGTCGACAGGTTGTTCCGTATAGAACCTGTTCCAGATCTGCCAACTCGTTGAGTAGCGTAGTTGAAGCCGCTTTAATCGCGGCAGGGTCCGCTTTCGTGGTGTGCCCCGTCGCGATGTGCACAGCAGCAGGCGATAGATCTGACAAGATGCCTCGTCTGCCGGCAAGGAGGCATGCTACGCCGATCATGCCCGAGCCGCAGAATGGATCTAGGACCACGTCACCGGGGTCGGTGTAGTGCTCCAACATCGGAATGACGCCCTCTGGAGGAACCTTCGTGTGATAGCTGTGCGTGCGGTAAAAGATCGAGCCCTTACCACCCGTTACTTCACGTCGGTAGGGCTCGTTGACCACACGCGTCATTTTGTACCTACCCCTCCGCCGAACCGAACCAGCATCTCGATCCCGAGCGCCTCCGCTACTCTTGACACAGTCGTCATAGTGACCTCATGTTCACCGGTCTCCCAACGCGCGACAGTCGACTGCGTTGAACCAATTCGAGCCGCCAATTGGTGCTGAGTTAACCCGGACGACTCGCGTGCGGTTCGCATCGCCTCAGCGATTTCTTGCGGTGTTGCTCGGCACTCTAGTCGCGGACGTGGGGAGGTTTCGGTGACTGACACAGCTCTCATACTATGAGCTGATGCCGACAGAGATGACGAGCGACATGCCGCCAAGGCGGCCCATCCCGCCGTAGACGCAGTTCTCCCGCTCGCTCTCTTGGTGTGTGACCATCGGTGGTCGTTCCCCCGACGAAGTCTCTACTGCGGGTTGACAGAGGCCAGAGTGAGGCGCCTCTGGGGAGGGGACCCGAGGCGAAGTTTCGCTTCGTCACCAGCCGTGTGGTGAGCGTCTCGATAAGCAACGCGCGGTCAGACTGATATATACGCGGGCTGGTTACCGCAGGACGGGGTTCGGCCGGATCGCATCCGCGTGTCTCGAACCCGAGCCCAATCGAAGCTCGATCGGCCGTTCCGACGTGCTGGTGAACTTCGACTACCGCGCCTCTAACGGCCAACCGAGGTGATCAACGAATAGATAGTAGCTACATCGTTCCGCTCGGAGTCTTCGACCTGGCCCATGAGGCTTTTGATCCGAAGGTGCATCGTTACGGGAGTGCCATAATTCGTGAGGAATACCTCACGGTGAGGCGTCGGAGTGGGACGCCGATGCAGGTACTCCACCAGAGCAGAACCGGCATCGCCGGGGATGGGCAGATCGAGGATGTTGCCGCCTTTGGCCCGCACTTTCAGGTGGGGGGTGTGCCCAGGCGATGTCGTCGAGACGTAGTCCGTCGGCTCCGCTGGCGCGTAATCCGAGGCGGAACATCGGGATCAGCAGAACGTAGTCGAGGACTTTGCCTAGGGATACCGAATCATGCACGGAAACGGGGCGTATCCGGGGGTGCTCGATACCCGCGATTCCTATCGCTGGGTGGTGCTACCAATGGTAGGGGCCTTGACGCTCGCGCAGGATGCGAGCCCTTCCATGTCAGGGCCCCGGCAAAGTCGTGTAATTGCATGTCAGATGGTGTGAAGTAGCTCGATCGGCCGGTGTGGATCACGAC
>NZ_JABAGQ010000021.1 GCF_012844225.1 Rhodococcus sp. 105337 | reverse complement strand
AGTGCCGCACCCAGGCGCGCGACCACCTGGGTCGCAATCAGCGAGTTACCACCCAAAGCGAAGAAATCATCATCGAGACCGACCCGCTCGACGCCCAATACCTCGGAAAACACCGACGCCACAACCTGTTCGACGGGTGTCTGCGGGGCCCGGAACTCCCGAGCTTCGAAGACAGGGGAAGGCAACGCCTTACGGTCCAACTTGCCCGACGAACCCACCGGCAACTCATCGAGCACCACCATCGCCGACGGCACCATATAAGCCGGCAACACCGCACCCAACCGACGCGACAACACCACAGAATCCACCGACGCACCCGCAGCCGGCACCACATACGCCACCAACTGCTCACCCGCATGCGCATCCGCACGCACCAGCACCACGGCCTGACCGACGCCGTCCAAGCCCAGAAGAGCAGATTCGATCTCACCGAGCTCGATCCGCAACCCCCGCAACTTCACCTGAAAATCGGTACGACCGATGTACTCCAACTCACCGTCGCCTGTCCACCGCACCAGATCACCGGTGCGATACAACCGCTCACCCGCCCCGAACGGCGACGCCACAAAACGATCCGCCGACAAATCCGGCCGACCCACATACCCCCGAGCCAACTGCACACCCGACAGATACAACTCACCCGCCACACCCACCGGCACCGGCGCCAGTCGACCGTCGAGCACATAAACCTGCGTATTCCACACCGGCACACCGATCGGCACCGACACCGCATCGGCATCGGACACCTCGTGGAACGTCACATCCACCGCAGCCTCGGTCGGACCGTACAAATTGTGCACAGCAGCATCCGGAAGTACCGCCCGCGCCCGCGCCGCCAACGGCGGCGACAACGCCTCACCCGATGCGAACACCAACCGCAGACCCGACAGATCCGAGACCCCGGCCTCGGTTACGAACACCGCCAACATCGACGGCACAAAATGCGCCACCGACACACCACGCTCGGCCATCACCTTCGCCAGATACGCCGGATCCCGATGACCGTCCGGAGCAGCAACCGCCAACCGCGCACCCACACCCAACGGCCAGAAAAACTCCCACACCGACACATCGAACGTGAACGGCGTCTTCTGCAACACCACATCCGCTCCGGTGAGCGAGTATTCGTGCTGCATCCACTCCAGACGATTGACGACCGCCCCGTGCGAGACCGCCACACCCTTCGGCCGGCCCGTCGAACCCGACGTGAAAATCACGTATGCGGTATTCGAGGGTCGCAGCGGCGAAATCCGCTCCTCGTCCGAGACCGGCGCGGCCGACACCTCGGCAAGATCGAGAGTGTCGATCGACACCACCGGCACCGACACCGGAACGTCGAACCCGTCCCGCGACGTCGACACCACCAACACCGGCGACGCCATCTCCACGATGTAGGCGTTGCGCTCGGCAGGCTGATCCGGATCGATCGGCACATACGCGCCACCGGCCCGCACGATCGCATACATCCCGACCAACAGATCCAACGACCGGCGCACCTCCAACCCGACGGTTGTTTCCGGACCCACACCCCGCGAAATCAGATACCGCGCAAGCTGATTGACCCGCGCATCGAACTGCACATACGTCAACGACTCGTCTTCGAACACCACCGCGACCGCATCCGGCGACGCAGCAACCTGCGCGTCGAAGCGATCCAGCAACGTCGCCTCCGCCACCGGATGCGACGTATCGTTCCACCGCTCGAGCACCGCAACACGCTCATCAGCGCCCAGCAGATCGATATCCCCTACCGGACCCGACGGATCAGACACCACTGCCTCGAGAATCCGCACGAACCGCTCCGCAAAGCCCTCGACCGTCGAAGCATCGAACAAATCGGTGGCATAGGTGAACTCCGCATGGAAGCCGTCCGGCGAACCATCCTCCGCGAACCCGTCCGACAACGTCACCTGCAGATCGAACTTCGCGATCTGCGCATCGAAGTCGACACCCGAGACACTCAGACCAGGCAGCTCGAGCTCCGCAGCCGCCAAATTCTGGAAAGTCAGCATCACCTGGAACAACGGATGACGCGCCTGCGAACGCGCAGGATCGAGCACCTCCACCAACCGCTCGAACGGCACATCCGCATGCGCGAACGCATCGAGATCTGTCCCCCGAACGGTATCGAGGAACTCCCCGAACGGGACCCCACCATCAACCGACGTCCGCAATACGAGCGTGTTGACGAACATACCCACCAGATCATCGAGCGCAGCCTCACCACGACCCGCGACGGGCGTCCCGATCGCAACATCGGAACTCGCGCCCAACCGTGACAGCAACACGGCCAACGCAGCATGGACGACCATGAATTCCGTTGCACCACTGCGGCGTGCCACCTCGGTGATACCCGCACGAATACGACCATCGATCGTGAAACCGTGCGACGCACCCCGGTAACTCGACACCACCGGACGAGGCCGATCCCCCGGCAACGTCGACTCCTCCGGCAGATCCGCCAAAGCACTGCGCCAGAACTCGGTTTGCCGCGCAAGCAGCGACTCCGGATCGGACTCGTCGCCGAGAACCTCACGCTGCCACAACGTGTAATCCGCGTACTGCACCTCGAGCGCCGACCACCCCGGCTCCCGGCCCGCGGCCCGCGCTGCGTACGCGGTGACCACATCACGAGTCAGGGGCGCCATAGAGAACCCATCGCCGGAGATGTGATGAACCACCACAACCAGAATGTGCTCTTCCGGCGCAACACGCAACAACTGCACCCGGATCGGAACCTGCTGCGTCACATCGAAACCGGCACCCACAACCTCGGCGACCCGCCCCGCAACATCCTCGGCAGCCACGTCCAGAGCGCGCACCTCCACGACCGCGTCGCCGGCACCGAGCACCTTCTGGAAACCGACCCCGTCGACCTCCGGATACACCGTCCGCAACGACTCGTGCCGCGCCACCACATCCGACACCGCGGCCTGCAACGCATCGACATCCAACGATCCCGACAACCTGATCGCCACCGGAATGTTGTTGACCGCCGACCCCGGATCCAACCGGTTGAGGAACCACATCCGCTGCTGCGCCAACGACAACGGAATCTGCGCCGGACGAGTGCCGGCCACAAGAGGCACGCGACCCGCAAACGACGACGACTCGAGCAGACCCGCAAGCGCTTCGACGGTCGAGGCTTCGAACAACACCCGCACCGGCACCTGCGTATCGAGTGCGGCACTCAGGCGCGCGACCGCCTGCATCGCGATCAACGAGTTACCACCCAGCGCAAAGAAATCATCGTCCGCACCGACACGCTCGACACCGAGCACCTCGGCGAACACCGACGCCACAGTCTGCTCGACAGCAGTCTGCGGCGCCCGGAACTCACGAGTCTCGAAAGTGGGCGAAGGCAACGCCTTACGATCGAGCTTGCCACTGCTGTTGAGCGGAAACGCATCGAGCACCACAAACAACGACGGCACCATATACCCCGGCAACAACCCCGAAACAAACCGCACCAACTCGCCGCGATCCACCGTGGCCCCCACAACAGGCACCACAAAGCCCACCAACTGATCCCCGAGATCCGAGGCCGACACCACCACCGCAGCCTGAGCGACCGAATCGTGCGACACCAACGCCGCCTCGATCTCACCGAGCTCGATCCGCAACCCCCGCAACTTCACCTGAAAATCGGAACGACCGATGTACTCCAACTCCCCATCGGCGTTCCACCGCACCACATCACCCGTGCGATAAAGACGCTCACCCACACCGAACGGCGACGCCACAAACCGCTCCGCCGACAAATCCGGCCGACCCACATACCCACGAGCCAACTGCACACCCGACAGATACAACTCACCCGCCACACCCACCGGCACCGGCGCGAGTCGGCTGTCGAGCACAAACACCTGCGTATTCCACACCGGCGCACCGATCGAAACCGACACGGTATCGGCGTCGACGACCTCGTGGAACGTCACGTCCACCGCGGCCTCGGTCGGACCATACAAATTGTGCAACCGCACCCCCGGCAGCACCGACATCAACCGGCCCGCCACCGACGCGGGCAACGCCTCACCCGAAGCGAACACCAACCGCAACGACGACGCCGCCCCCACCGACGCCTCCGCCACGAACACCGCCAACATCGACGGCACAAAATGCGCCACCGACACACTGCGCTCCGCCATCACCGTCGCCAGATACACCGGATCCCGATGACCGTCCGGAGCAGCAACCACCAACCGCGCACCCACACCCAACGGCCAGAAAAACTCCCACACCGACACATCGAACGTAAACGGCGTCTTCTGCAACACCACATCCGCTCCGGTGAGCGAGTATTCGTGCTGCATCCACTCGAGACGATTGACGATCGCCCCGTGCGAGACCGCCACACCCTTCGGCCGGCCCGTCGAACCCGACGTGAAAATCACATACGCCGTGTTGTCCGGACGCAGGACACTGCGCCGCTCGTCGTCACCGATCCGCTCGGCAGAGAACCCTTCCAGATCCAGCCGATCGATCTCTATCGCCTCGACATCCACCCCGGACGGCACCTCGAACCCATCACGGGCCGTCGTCACCAGACACACCGGATCAGCAATATCGAGCACATGCCGAATCCGATCGGCCGGATGATCCGGATCGATCGGCACATACGCGCCACCGGCCCGCACAATCGCATACATCCCCACCAGCAGATCCAACGACCGGCGCACCGCCAACCCGACCATCGTCTCCGGACCCACACCCCGCGAGATCAGATACCGCGCAAGACGATTGACCCGCGCATCGAACTGCGCATACGTCAACGACTCGCCCTCGAACACCACCGCAATCGCGTCGGGATTCGAAAGGACCTGCGCATCGAACCGATCCAGCAACGTCGACTCCGGCACCGGATGCGACGTATCGTTCCACCGCTCGAGCACCGCAATACGCTCATCGGCGCCCAGCAAATCGATATCCCCCACCCGACACGACGGATCAGCCACCACCGCCTCGAGGATCCGCACGAACCGCTCCGCGAAGCCCTCGACTGTTGCGGCATCGAACAGATCGGTGGCATACGTGAACTCGATACCGAAACCCTTCGACTGCTCACCCGACCCGGCCAGATCGGTGACGGTCACCTGCAGATCGAACTTCGCGATCGCCGTGTCGAATTCCAGTGACTCGACCGACAGGCCGGGGAGCTCGAGGGATGTGACGGGCATGTTCTGGAAGGTCAGCATCACCTGGAAGAGCGGATGACGCGCCTGCGAACGGGCAGGATCGAGCACCTCGACCAACCGCTCGAACGGCACATCCGCGTGCGCGAACGCCTCCAGGTCCACGTCGCGCACGCTGCCGAGCACCTCGTCGAACGACCGGGAGGTGTCGATCGGAGTCCTGAGGACCAGGGTGTTGACGAACATGCCGATCGCATCGTCCAGCGCGGCGTCCCCGCGACCGGCGACAGGTGATCCGACGACGATGTCCTCGGTACCCGACAAGCGGCCGAGCAGCACTGCCAACGCGGCGTGTACCAGCATGAACTCGGTCGAGCCCTGCCGGCGCGCGAGCTCTGCGATACGACGACGCAGGTCGGGACCCACGTCGAGCCGGTGCGACGCTCCTCGGTTGCTCGCCACCGCGGGGCGCGGGCGATCCCGTGGAAGCTCCAGCTCGTCGGGAAGCTCCGCCAGCGTCCGGCGCCAATAGTCGAGTTGTTGTGCCATGAGCGACGACGGGTCGTCTTCGCTGCCGAGCACCTCGCGCTGCCAGAGGGCGTAATCGGCGTACTGCACCTCGAGGGGTTCCCACTGCGGAGCACTACCCGAGGCCCGGGACACATAGGCGGACATGACGTCCCGTGTCAGGGGGCCGGCGGAGAACCCGTCGGCGGAGATGTGGTGGACCACCGCCACCAGCACGTACTCCTGGTCGGAGACACGCAGCACCCGCACCCGGAACGGCACCTGACGGGTGACGTCGAATCCTTCGGAGACGATGTCGGTGACGCGGGCGACCACGTCGTTCGGGGAGATCGGTTCGGGCGTCACGTCGACGACGAATTCCGAGGCCGGCAGCACCTGCTGACTGCCGACACCCTCGTCGTCCGGGTAGATGGTCCGGAGCGACTCGTGCCGGGCGATCACGTCGGAGACCGCGGACGACAGGGCCTCGACCTCGACCCGTCCCACGAGCCGTATCGCCAGCGCGATGTTGTTCACCGCAGAGTCGGGATCGAGCCGGTTGAGGAACCACATCCGCTGCTGCGCCAGCGACAACGGCACCCGATCCGGACGGACCTGGGCGACCAGCGGCGCACGCGTGTCGCCGCCGGCAGCCGCGGCGGCGTCGACGAGCACCGCAAGTTCTGCGGCGGTCGGCGCGTCGAAGAACCCGCGGACGTCGATACGGACGTTGTGGTCGGCACCGAGTCGGGCCACCACACGGGTCGCACTGAGGGAGTTGCCGCCGAGATCGAAGAAGTCGTCGTCCACGCCGAGTCCTTCGACGCCGAGAACCTGTTCGAAGGCCGCCATCACCGCGTGTTCGGTCGGTGTGGACGGTGCCCGGTACTTCCGCTGGAGTGAGCTGAAGTCCGGTTCCGGCAACGACTTCCGGTCGAGTTTTCCGCTCGCACCCAGGGGGAAGGCGTCGAGTGCGACGTACAGCGACGGCACCATGTACTCGGGCAGACGCCTCCGCACCGCGTCCGCGAGTTCGGTGCGGTCGATGTCGCGGCCGTCAGTGACGAGGTAGGCGACGAGGTGGTCGCCGAGTGTCGGGTCGTTGTGCACCACCACCACGGATCGGCGCACGGCCGGGTGGTCGAGCAGCGCCGATTCGATTTCTCCGAGTTCGATGCGCAGTCCGCGGAGTTTCACCTGGAAGTCGGTGCGGCCGATGTACTCGAGTTGCCCGTCCGCGTTCGTCTTCACGAGGTCGCCGGTGCGGTACATGCGGTCGCCGGGGTCCCCGAAGGGATCTGCGACGAACCGGTCGGAGGTCAGATCGGGTCGTTGCAGGTAGCCGCGGGCCAACTGGATACCGGCGAGGTACAACTCGCCTTCGGTTCCGTCGGGAACCGGGCGGAGACCCTCGTCGAGGACGTAGAGGCCGGTGTCGGGTACCGCCGCACCGATGGGGACGACGGTGTCGCCGGGCGCGGTGGCGTAGTAGGTGACGTCGACGGCGGCTTCGGTGGGGCCGTACAGATTGTGCAGGCTTGCCGACGACACCTCGTGGAAGCGCGCCACGGTCTGCCGGGGCAGCGCCTCACCGGACGCGAAGACGTAGCGCAGGGAGGTCACAGCGGCAGCGGCCGGCTCCTCGAGGTACACCGCGAGCATCGACGGTACGAAATGAGCGATGGTCACGCCGTGATCGATCATGGTGCGGGCGAGGTAGTCCGGATCGCGGTGGCCGTCGGGCGCTGCGATGGTCAGGCACGCTCCCACCTGTAGCGGCCAGAAGAACTCCCACACCGAGACGTCGAACGTGAACGGGGTCTTCTGCACGACCACGTCGTCGGCGCGCATTCCGTACTCGGCCTGACGCCAGGCGATGTTCGCGACGATTGCGCGGTGTTCGACCGCCACGCCCTTGGGCCGGCCGGTGGACCCGGAGGTGAAGATGACGTACGCCAGGTGGTCGGCGGTCAGGGCGCCCGTACGCTCCTCGGGCCGGACGGGTTCGTCGGAGACGCCCGACAGGTCGATCGTGTCGACGGCCACCGTGGGGACCGATGCGGGCAGGTCCACCTCGTCGCGTGCGGTCGTGACGACCACTGCCGGTTCGGCGATCTCGAGGACGTACGCGAGCCGATCGGCCGGGTGATCGGGGTCGAGCGGCACGTAAGCGCCCCCGGCCTTGACGATCGCGTACATGCCGACGAGCAACTCGAAGGACCGCCGGACGGCGAGACCGACTCGCACATCGGGGCCCACACCGAGGCCGATCAGGTGCCGCGCGAGCCGGTTTGCACGCGCGTCGAATTCGCGATAGGTGAGGGTGTCGTTCTCGAATCGGAGCGCCGTCGCGTCCGGTGTCGCCGCCACCTGCGCATCGAACTTGGCAACGAGGGTGTTCGGGTCGGCTACCGCCGGCGCGACCGCGTCGTCTCCCAGCACCACCAGGACGTCGGAGAGAAGCGACTCGACGACCGCGGGAAGGCCTGCGCCGCCGAGCAGTCCGGGAGCGAGGTTCGACAGCACGACGGGGAGAAGCGCGTCGAACCCGAGCGCGCCACCCATCGCCGCATCGAGGGTGGAGATCTCCTGATGCAGGCTGCCGTAGGTGAGCCGGGTCTCTCCGTCGACCAGTGCCACACGGTCGGGTTCGGCGTCCGCCACGGCGGCGAGCACCCGAGGGAGATCGCCGATTGCCAACGCCGGATTGCCCGCCACGTCACTCGTCATCTACCCCATCCTCCTGAAATAACCTGCGCTCGCTGTATCGCTCACGCGACCCCGACGGTACTGTCCGAGCGTCGAACGACATCCGATCCTCGATTATCCCGAACGGACCGACGCAGAACTAATCCGCGGAGATCACTCCTTCCGCCAAGGCGATCACCTCACGCACGAGTTGCGCGAGGCCGTCCGCCCCCAGTTCGGGCAGCATTCCCGGCACCAACCCGTTGAGCACCACCGATACGAGCGCTTCCGCGGTCAGCGCACCGCCTGTGGTCGTCGTCATCGTGTCCAGGCGTCGCGCGAACTCACCGAATGTGACTTCGCGTTCACCGTGCGCGAAGGCCACCGTGTCGGGTGCGACCGTGGCTGCTGCCGTCACGAGTGCGGGAAGATCCGCCACCGTTCGCGCCTTCCGCGGCCGCGCGGCACGCGCACGTTCCTCGTTCGAACGGATGTCGATCGACCGCAGCACCGTGCGAGGGTCGGTGGCGACGGCATCGAGGATCCGGACGAAGCGCCGACCGAACGTTTCCACCGTTGCCGCGTCGAACAACGCCGTGGCGTAGGTGAAGGTCACCGCGAGATCCTGAAGCGCACCACTCGGCGAGAACTGTTCGACGATCGTGCACTGCAGATCGAATTTCGCTTGGTCGACGCCCGTCCCGAGCGGAGTCACTGCCAGACCCGGCAGTTCGAACGTCCCTGTTTCGATGTTCTGGAACGTCAGCATCGCCTGGAACAGCGGTGTATAGGAACTGCTCCGACGCACGCCGAGACGTTCCACGACCTGCTCGAACGGCACGTCCGCGTTGCCGAACGCGGCGAGATCCTTGTCCCTCGCCTGTTCCAGCAGGTCCGAAAACGTCGACGAACCGGTGACGCGGGTACGGAGCACCATGGTGTTGACGAACATGCCGACGAGACCGTCGAGTGCTTCTTCACCACGACCCGCCGTCGGAGTGCCCACGGTGATGTCGTCGCTGCCGGACAGCCTGGAGAGCAGCACCGCGAAGGCGGCGTGCATCGCCATGAATACGGTGGCGTGGTGTTCCCGCGCGACCTTCTCGATTCGGACGGCGATTTCCTCACCGACGTCGAAGGTGATCGATGCACCCGCGGTGGACTGCCGGGCCGGTCGTGGACGGTCGGTGGGGAGCTCGAGCACTTCGGGTGCGCCCGCGAGTTCGCTTGCCCAGTAATCGAGTTGACGTGACAGTTCGCTGTCCGGATCGTCCTCGGAACCGAGGACGGACTGCTGCCAGAGGGTGTAGTCCGCGTACTGGACCTCGAGTGGCTCCCAGCCCGGGGCTTGGCCCTGGGCACGGGCGGTGTAGCCGAGCATCACGTCGCGGACGAGCGGTCGCATCGAGTAACCGTCCGCGGCGATGTGGTGCGCCACCACGGCCAGCACATGTTCGCTCGCCGAGATCCGGAACACCCCCATCCGCACCGGAGGCAGCGAACCGGTGACGTCGAATCCGGCGCCGAGGATCTCGGTGAGACGGTCGACGAGTTCGCCGGGCGTCACATCGATCGGGGTCAGAGCCGGAACGACCTTTGCAACCGGCAGGACGACCTGCACGGGGCCGTCCTCGGTGTCCGGGTAAACGGTCCGGAGTACCTCGTGCCTCGCGAACAGGTCGGAGACCGCATTCTGGAGGGCCTCGGTGTCGAGTTCACCGGTCAAGCGAACGGCAACCGGGATGTTGTAGACACCGGAGTCGGGATCGACCCGGTTCAGGGTCCACATCCGCTGCTGCGCCAACGACAACGGAATACGTTCGGGCCGCGGTGCGGCGACGAGGGGGGCGCGAGCCCCCGCCCCGACGGAAGGCTGGATATGGGCGGCAAGGGCCCCCACCGTGGGTGCCTCGAACACCTTGCGCACGGCCACCTTCGTGTCGAGCGCCGCGCCGAGACGTGCCGCGAGTTGTGTCGCGAGCAGGGAATTGCCGCCGAGGGCGAAGAAGTCGTCGTCGAGACCAGCCCGCTCCACACCGAGCAACTCGGCCACTGTATCCGCGACGACTTCCTCGACCGGATTGGTCGGTGCGCGGAACACGCCTGCCTCGACGCCGGGATCGGGCAGTGCCGCCCGGTCGAGTTTGCCGTTGGTGTTGAGAGGCAGCGCATCGAGTTCCACGAACGCCGACGGCACCATGTACGACGGAAGCCGTTCGGCAAGTGCGGAACGGACATCGTTCTCGTCGAATCGCCCCTCGGCCGGAACGACGTAGGCGATCAGCCGGTCGCCGGTCCGGGCGTCGGAGCGCACCACGACAGCGACGTCGCGCACATCCGTGAGGTCGCGCAGAGCGACCTCGATCTCACCGAGTTCGATCCGGTATCCGCGAATCTTCACCTGGAAGTCGGCGCGGTCGAGGTACTCGAGTCGGCCGTCCCGGTTCCATCGCACGATGTCACCGGTGCGGTACATGCGTCCGCCGCCGAACGGATCCGCGACGAATCTGTCGGCCGTCAGGTCCGGGCGGTCGTGGTAGCCACGCGCCAGTTGGGCGCCCGCGAGGTACAACTCGCCTGCCACACCCGGGGCGACCGGACGCAGCCGCCCGTCGAGAACGTGGACGGCGGTGTTCCACTCGGGCACACCGATCGGGACGATGACCGTGTCGGCATCGTCGACCTCGTGAACGGTGACCGAGACGGCAGCTTCGGTGGGACCGTACAGGTTGTACAGCGCCGCCGAATTCGCCTGGCGGAATTGCTGTGCCACCGGAGCTGGCAGGGCCTCGCCGATCGCGAGGACGCGACGCAGCGACGGGGAAAGCGGGCCCGCCGCCACGGTCATGAGCATCGACAGCATGGACGGAACGGTGTGCAACGTGGTGACGTTGCGGTCACGGAGCAGTCCGAGCAGGTAGTCGGGGTCCTGATGACCGTCCGCAGTTGCCACGACCAGACGCGCACCGGACGTGAGCGCCGACCAGAACTCCCACACCGACAGGTCGAAGGTGGCGACCGTCTTGAGGAGCACGGCATCGTCCGAGCCGAGTCCGAAGAAGCTGCGCTTCCACAGCAACTGGTTCACGATCGCGGCGTGCGGAACGGCAACACCCTTCGGCCTGCCCGTCGAACCCGAGGTGAAGATCACGTAGGCCGTATGGTGCGGGCGCAGCGGCGCGGTCCGCTCGACATCGGTGACCTGCGTGTCCGCGACATCCGAGAGGTCGACGCGGTCGAGTTCGACCACCCGAACCTGCCCGTGTCCGACCGGGTCCGCACTCGTCGTGACGATCGCCGCGGGTGCAGCGGTGTCGAGGATGTACGCGTTCCTCTCGGCAGGCTGCGCTGGGTCGACAGGCACATACGCGGCGCCGGTCTTGGCGATCGCATACATCCCGACCAGCAGTTCAGGCGAGCGCCGAACTGCAAGTGCGACACGATCTTCCGGTCCCACACCGAGCGAGATCAGATGACGGGCGAGCCGGTTCACCGACGAGTCGAACTCGCCGTACGTCCACTGCCTGCCCTCGTAGTCGAGGGCCACGGCTTCACGCCGGGTGTCGACCTGCTCGTCGAACAGGTCGACGAGGGTGGCGGATGCGCCGGTGTCGTGGGTGGTCTCGTTCCGTTCGGCGAGAACGTGGCGCTCGGACGGGAGAAGCAGAAGGTGGTCGCCGACCGGCGCAGCGGGATCCTCGACGAACGCACCGAGTAGCTGCACGAGCCTGTCTGCGACCGCTTCCACGGTCTCCCGCTCGAACAGATCCGTCGCGTAGGTGAGGACGGCGTCGATCCCGTCCGGCGCTCCGTCCTCGCGGTAACGGTCGGTAACGATCAGATGCATGTCGAACTGTGCGACACCACCTTCGAGGTCGATCGGCGTCACGTCGAGACCGGGCAACTCGAGTTCCGAGCGGCGCTGGTTCTGGAACGAGAATCCGACCTGGAAAAGCGGGTGCCGTGCGGTCGAGCGCGCCGGATTGAGGACCTCGACCAGTCGTTCGAACGGTATATCAGCATGCGCGAAGGCCTGCAGATCCGTTTCACGGGCAGCGACGAGCAGATCACCGAAGGAGTTGCCGCCGTCCACCTGCAGCCGCAGCACGAGCGTGTTGACGAACATGCCGATAAGGTCGTCCGTTGCCTGCTGGTCACGGCCCGCGATGGGTGTGCCGACCGCGATGTCACCGGAACCCGACAGCCGGGCGAGCAGCGCCGCGAACGCGGCATGCACGGCCATGAACACCGTGGCATTCTGCGCCCGAGCGAGGTCGCGTAGCTCACCGTGCAGGTCGGCACCGATGCGGAACTCCACACGGTCGCCGCGGAAGTTCTGCTGTGCCGGCCGCGGTCGATCGAGCGGGAGATCCAGCTGGTCGGGCAGGTCGGCCAGGGACTCACGCCAATAGGCGAGCTGCTTCGCGGCGGTCGAGTCCGGGTCGTCTTCGGAGCCGAGCACCTCGCGCTGCCACAGCGCGTAGTCCGCGTACTGCACTTCCAATGGCGCCCATGCCGGCTCGGTGCCGGCGGTGCGCGCGGAATACGCCGTCATCACGTCACGCACCAGCGGCACCATCGAGGACCCGTCGCCACTGATGTGGTGCACGACCGTCACCAGCACATGGTCCTCGTCGGTCACGCGCAGCAGATGCATACGCACGGGCACGTTCGTCGTCACGTCGAATCCGGCCGAGACGATCTCGCGCATCCGGGTCTCGAGGTCTGTCGCCGTGACGTCTTCCGGGGTCAGGTCCACCGACGCCTGCGCCGCCGAAAGGATGCGCTGAACCGGACCGGACTCCGTCTCCGGGTAGACGGTGCGCAGTGATTCGTGCCGGCAGACCAGATCCGCGACCGCGTCGCGCAGCGCTCTGATGTCCAGTGCACCGGTCATCCGCAGGGCGAGCGGAATGTTGTATGCGGTGGAATCCGGATCGAACCGGTTGAGGAACCACATCCGCTGCTGCGCCAACGACAACGGAATCTGTGCCGGACGCACCCGCGCAACCAACGGAACCCCGGCACCCCCACCGGACACCTGCTCCACCCGCACCGCCAGTTCCCCGACGGTGGACGCCTCGAACAGCACCCGCACCGGCACCCGAGTACCGAGTGCCGCACCCAGGCGCGCGACCACCTGGGTCGCGATCAGCGAGTTACCACCCAAAGCGAAGAAATCATCATCGAGACCGACCCGCTCGACCCCGAGCACCTCGGAAAACACCGACGCCACAACCTGTTCGACGGGTGTCTGCGGCGCCCGGAACTTCCGAGCCTCGAAGACAGGGGAAGGCAACGCCTTACGATCGAGCTTCCCACTGCTGTTGAGCGGAAGCTCATCGAGCACCATCAAGACCGACGGCACCATATACGCGGGCAACAACCCCGAGACGAACCCCGCCAACTCGTCAC
>NZ_JABAGQ010000020.1 GCF_012844225.1 Rhodococcus sp. 105337 | reverse complement strand
TTCGGCATGGGAAACATCCTTCCATCGTGAGGAGTGATCCTCACAGATCAGATGTCAACCAAACCGGGGGCAGTCCCAAACGATTGTCTGACCCCCGTAACTTTTGTGTGGTGGAGGACGCTGTATCCGATGTCCTGGGGATGAAGGTGGACCTTGTCTGGGCTGAGGAGAATCCCGACTCTCCCTGAAAGTCGAGGGCCTCGAAGATTGGCATCCCGCACGAATGCTGGAGGGTCTTACAGCTCCTCGATCAACCGCCCTCACCTACGCTGGGTGCGTGCCGGAGCCCCGGTAACGAAACCGTCGTCTCTCCGATGTCACAGACTGGACAGAACGTACGTCTATGAAAGGCACCTGAATGCTGCGCAAGTTTGTCGTTGTGACCGCGGTGACCGCCGCGCTCGGAATGGGTTCGATGGGTACCGCTGCTGCGGACACCGCTCCGCCCGCGTCCGGCCTCAATTTGTGCAAGTGGGAGCGCTTTACGCCGGAGTGCATTGCACTGTGGTTGGCGGGCGTGGCGACCGGCTCGGCGGGATCCGGTTCTGCCTTGTCCTGATTGACGACGCTCGGCTACCCCTGGCTCTGGCGCACTCCTGCGGGAATGCGTGGGAGAGAACCAAGACCGACGACAACTGCATGAATGCACTGCATGCGTGCACGTCCAGCGGGCGACTCCACCAAACTCCCTTCACAGTCCCTCCAGCACTCCCATCAGATCCTGTAGTAGTGCATCGGCACGGCCTTCGATCTCGTCGAAGACATCGGTGAGGTTCTCGAGAGCTTCGTGGTCGCGGTGTCGGGCGGCGGTGCCGCGGTCGTAGTAGGTGGGATCGAGGACGATCTCAGGCTCGACCAAAGTATGGGTATCGACCTCTGAGGGAACGGGCAGCACTTTCCGCACCGGGACACGACCAGACAGGTGCGCCTGCACCAGCGCCGACACCGACTGCGCAGTCATGGGTTGGCCGTGTGGGAGGTGGCCCCAGCGGTCGATCGGACACAACAGCGGTTGCCGGCCCTGTTCCGCATCGAGCGGATCCGCGACGATTTCGACGGGGTCGGTGAGGTGATGGCGCAGCAGATGGGTGCCGGGATATTGGTCGAGAAACGCCTGAATCTCCGCCCACCGCCGATAGATCGCGGCTGCCGGGTTGTCCCCCGTTTCGGGATCCGGTGCGAGCCGGAATCGTTCGCCGGCCCGGGTCGTGACCTGGAGGGTGTCGTCGTCGAGGTGGAGGTCGCGGCGGCGCAGCCGGGTGAGGTCGGTGAAGGTCATGCCGGTGGCGGCGAGGACGAGCAGCAGGGCGTCGCGGCGGCCGAACAGTCCGCTCGGCCAGCCGGTGCTGGGCAGCTCGACCGCCCGCTCCAGCAGCAGCCGAGACAACCGGTCGAGGCGTTGAGCGCGGGTGGTGTCGAGGCGCCGGCGCACCGTCTCGGTCCGCCCCGGAGCGGGGTAGCCGTGCCCGGTGTGGACGGCGTTGATCGCAGAGAGCCGGCGTCGCTGCGTCGCGACCGCGGCCGGGTGCTCGTGCAGAAACAGTGCGAGGGTTTCCGGGGTGGCGGGGACGGGCCGGTGGTCGGCGGCCGCGCACCAGTCGGTGAACAGTGCCCAGTCGTGCCGGTAGCGGGTCGGGATGCGTAGGCCGAGGTCGGCATCGTGACCATCGTTGCGGCGGAAGTCTTTTCGGTCAATGCTGGGCATCGCGCCTCACAACCCGAGGTTGGTGACCGCGTTGCCGATGAGCGGGGCGTGTTCGCGGGCGTAGGTTTCGAGCATGGCGGGGGTGGTGTGCCCGGTCTGGCGCATGATCGCGTGCGCGCTGGCGCCGTTGCGGAAGGCCTGGGTGACGAACCCGGCCGCAGCGAATGCCCACCGAGCTGCTGGACGATCTCGGGGTCGTAGCCGGCCTGTTCGGCGCGGCGGCGGATCGCCTTGTGCACGGCCGCCCCGGACAGGGGTGTGTCGGAGAGGTTGCCGTTCTTGCGGATCGCCCGCAACCACGGCGACGACGGCACCATGCGGGGGCGGGTCCCGCGGCACACGTGCGCCGCGAACGGCTCGGCGGTGCGCAGCAGGCGGATGACGGCAGGACGGCCCCCGGTGTCGAAGGCGGCGACGACCTGCGCCCATCGCAGCCACGCACACGGCGGGCAACTCGCGTGACTGTGCGTGAACGGCAGCGCCCGGACACTCCCCCGTCCCTCCTGATCGGTCTTGGACCTGCGGAGTTTGATGTGCAGGCCGTCGAGCCGATGCAAGGACACGTCACTGCAAGTGAGCGCGACGAGTTCGCTGCGGCGAAACGCCCCCGCGAAGCCGAGCAGCAGGATCGCGCTGTCGCGGCGTTCGAGGACCTCGTCCGCCCACCCCTCGCAACGTGCCCGTGCTGTGTCGACGATGGTGACGATGTCGGCGGTGAGCAGCGGCGCCCGCGGAGTGCGGGGCCGCTGCCCCGCCGCGGCGTAGTCCCGGCGGATCCCGGACAGGGTCGCGGTGACCAGCTCGTCCGCCCCGGGGGCGGGGTGCCCGGCGCGGCGGTGGTGGAAGCCGATGCCGGCGACCCACCGGGCCAGTGTGCTCGGGGAGTAGGCCCGCTCCCCTGTCTCCGTGACGGTGGCGGCGGCGTCGTGGAGGTAGGCGGCGACGGTGAGTGGATGCGCCGGCACCGCGGCGTGGCCTTCGCGTTGGCACCAGGCGGTGAAGCGTTGCCAGTCGGCGGCGTAGTTGCGGCGGGTCGACTCCGAGCGCGACCGCGAGACGGTCCCGGCGACCTGCGTGAGGGTCTCGACCGGCAACACCGGCACGGACGGTGCAGCGGGCTCCGCAGCGGTCGACACAGAGACGTCGGAGGGGTCCGGGTGGCGCATCAGCAGGTCGTCGGGCACGAACCGGGAGCCTACCGCCCCGTTCGGACAGGTTCCCACCGGAAAACGCGCTCAGCAGCGGTTTCGGGTGAGATGGTGCGCTAATGCCAATTAGCAGCACCAACTCCGCACAAACCGTGAGTGACTGGACGCGATGGGACCGTTTTGCGGCTTTTGTGCAGTTTTGTAGGTTCTCGGGTTCGGTGTCAGTTTCTCGATTTCATGTCAGTTGGCTGTCAGCGGCGTGTCGATTTCTCAAATTCGTGTCAGTAGCGGGACCCTGAAAAAGTGCCCCGGACCAGCGAGGTTGAGGTCAGGTACGTGCAGGACTCAGACGCTCCTGTCGCGACGACCCTCGCTGCGGCAGATCCCCATCGGATGATCCTGGGTCTGCCGGTACGGAAAATCCGCAGTCACCCCCATCAGCGCCACTATTCCGGGATGTTCTGGTCGGCCACCAACTGTGGTCATGTCCTCTACGAGAGCCGACTCGAACTGGACCGATTGTGGCTGGCGGACTACGCACCGGAAGTGGTGCGGATCGCCGCACAGCCGATGTGGCTGTGCGGCCCGGACGGAAGGACCATGCGTCGGCATGCGCCCGATCTGCTGCTCCAACGCACAGACGGCGGATTCACGGTCGTCGACGTAAAACCCGCAGAGTTCGCCCGTCGCGACGCAGTAGCGCAGGTGTTCGCCTGGACCGAACGACTGTGTGCGAGTCGGGGCTGGTCGTATGAAGTGTGGACCGGTGCAAACCCCGTAGTGCTGGCGAATCTCCGAATCCTCGGGGGCGCTCGTCGTAGCGAGTGGATCGACCCCGCGGTGATGAGGGCACTCGACAGCGTCGCAGTGCCCGGGATGACCATCGACGATTTCGCCGCATCGGTGAACAGGCCAGGCTCGCGAATCGCGGTGCTGGCGAAGCTGTGGTCCGGTCTGTGGTCGGTGGACCTGACGGTGCCGCTGTCCGGACAGTCGCAGGTGTCCGGTGTAAGGAGCACACCGTGACCAACATCGTCGAACTACGTGCAGGAATCAAGGTCTGGCTCGACGGCTGCTCATGGGAAATCGTGGCGCTGCAGGGACACGATGTCACCCTCCGGTCCGGAATGCGGATGCAGCGTGTCACGGTCACCGAGATCGCGGCACGAGGAACAGCGATCTCACCGCCGGACGACACCGCCTCCGCTGACCCTGCCGCCGTAGTGCTCTCCTCGCTGACCGCAACCCAGATTCAGGAACTGGAAACACGAGCCGAACACGTCTGCGGCATCCTGACCGAGGTTGCGACCTCCGGCGCCGAACTCGAATCGGTGTTGGCCACCAGAGCCGCGGAACTTCATGTCTCTGTGCGCACCCTGTACCGCTGGATCGCCGGATACCGCGCGGCAGGAATTGCAGGGCTGACGGACAGTCGGATCCGTAGCCGCTACGCCACCAGTGTCGATCACCGGTGGGACGCAGCATGTGTGCGGGTGCTCGATAGGTACGTCACCGTCTCGACCCCGACGATCGGCGCGGTCATCGATGCCGTTGCCAAGGACCTGGAAGCAGAATTCGGGCCGGACATGGTGCCGCTGCCCTCCCTGAGCACGGCATACCGGCGGGTGAAGACATTGTCGAAGGGGCGGCACGCGTTCGGTAGCGCAAAAGGCCGGCGGTCGGTGGCGGACCGGCCCCGCGGTGTCCTCGGCCGACTGCGCGCGACCCGTCCGGGGGAGTACGTGGTGCTCGACACCACGCCCCTGGATGTGTTCGCGATGGAACCGGTCACCATGCGCTGGGTTGGGGTGGAGTTGACCGTGGCGATGGACCTGTACACCCGCTGCATCCTCGGCCTGCGCCTGACACCGCTGTCGACGCGTTCCCAGGACGTGGCGAATGTGCTGTACCAGTGCATCACTCCCGCCCGCGACACGTACCCGACTGCGGATCAACTCTGGCCGTATCACGGGGTGCCACGAAACCTGCTCGTCGGCACCGAGACCCCGGACGGGATCTCCCAGCAACGCGTCGGGGATCTACCGGCATGTCTGCCCGAGGCGATCGTCGTCGATCACGGCAAGCAGTACCTGTCCTCCCACGTGATCGGAGTATGCGCCCGCCTGGGCATCACCGTTCAGCCGGCGATCCCACACAAGCCCACCGACAAACCCACCGTCGAACGATTCTTCCGCACCCTGCGCGAATCACTGCTGCAGCACCTACCCGCGTACAAGGGCCCGGACGTGTACTCGCGCGGCAAAGACGTCGAAGACGCCGCGTTCTACTACGTCAGCGAACTCGAGCAGATCATCCGGGAATGGGTCGGCCGGGTCTATCACCACACTCGTCACGACGGGCTGTGCGTGCCGGAACTGCCGCGGGTGGGGTTCTCGCCGAGCGAGATGTTCGAGATCGGCGTCACCAAATCGGGCGGTCTGCTGTTGCCGGCGAATCCGGATCTGGCGTACGAGTTCCTCGACGTGCGCTGGCGCACGATCCAGCACTACGGAGTCGAGGTCGACGGGTTGCGTTACGACGGGCCCGGGCTCAGCCTGTACCGCACCACCCGCTCACCGTATGGCGGTGTGCACGCCGGTAAATGGCCGATCTTCGTCGACAATCACGACGTTCGGCACGCCTGGTTTCAGGATCCGGACACCCACCGCTGGCATCAGTTGGTGTGGGAGCACGGTGCCTGCTTGAACCAGCCGTTCAGCAAGGACGCCGCCGACTACGCCAAACGGGTCGCCGTGCGCGAGCACCGCCACCTCGATCCCGCCGCCGCGGTACGGGATCTGTTGCTCGCGTGGAGCCGCGACGATGTCGAGACGCGCCGCGACCGCGCTTTGGCCCGTCGCCTGAGTGCCCACCGCCCGGGCGCGGACTCAGTCGGACAGCAGGCTGATCTCGACGACGAACGCGACACTGCGTCGGTGCCGGGAGTTACCGAGCTACTCGACAGCCTCGGCGGTGCCCGGTCGTCTCGGTTGGAGGTGGTCGACGACGTCGACGTGTTCGACCGGTACTACGCGGAGCATCCCGACGAGGAGATCTTCGAGGTGTTCGACGAATGAACCCCTGGGCCACCTGGCTGGCGACATATGGCACCGCCCGCTACCAGCTTTCCCGCAAACAGGGCTGGCACGCCTTCGTCACCGCCCCACCGCGTGAACCGTTCGAGGTCCTCTCCCGCCCCGCGATGTCCCGACTGTCGGAGGAAGAGCTCGAGGACTACAACGAAGCCCGGATGGTGTGGAACGCGAACCTGCCGACGATCAAGACCAGCCAACTCGCCGCCGCCTACGGGATCTGCGATCAGGTGATGGCCTCGGCGTATCGGGATGGTGACAAGCTGCGTGGTTCGGTGGTCATCGACGCCGAGCCCGGCCTCGGCAAGACCACGATCGCCACCCGCTATGCCCGCGACGTCCACCGCCGTGTTCTCCGCCGCGACGGACCCCTCACTGCGGAGGGGCATCAACGGTGGCCGGTGGCGTTCATCCCGCTCAGTGCCGGGGTCACCCTCAAAGGCCTCAACCAGCAGATCCTGCGCTTCTACGGCCATCCGGCGGTGGACCGTGCCTCCACCTCGAAACTCGGGGCCTTGGCGGTGGACTGTGTCACTTCCTGCGGCACCCGATTGATCGTGCTCGACGATCTGCACTTCGTCGACTTCCGGCACCACAACGGCCTCGAAGTGTCCAACCATCTCAAGGGTTTGGCCAACGACATGGCCGCCACCTTCATCTATGTCGGGGTGAACTTGACCGCTAAACGCTTCTTCGACGAAGGCCTGTTCGGTGAGCACGCCGTCTATGCCCAGACCAGCCGCCGCGCCACCCGCTGCCCGGTTGCTCCGTTCGGTATCGACACCGACACCGGGATGCGCGGCTGGCTCGCGCTGCTGCGTACCGCCGAAGAGCACCTCGTTCTCGCCGACGCTCGCGCCGGGATGTTGTGCGAGCATGCCCGGCTGCTGCATCGCCGCACCCAGGGGCGGATCGCGTCGTTGACGAACCTGCTCGACCGCGTCTCGTATCTCGCGATCGTCACCGGCGTCGAAGCCGTCACTGCGGAGTTGATCGCTACCGCGACTGTCGACAATGCCAGCGAATCTGCCGCCCGCACCGGCTGAGACCGGCTCGTCCCACCCCGGCCGGGTTCGTGGTCGGGGAACCACTATGGCCACGATCAGAGTCGACCGGTGGCCGATCACCGTGGGACTGCACCCCGGCGAGTATTTGCCGGGCTGGCTGATGCGCGTCGGTTGTCGCTATCAACTGACCCCGGTCCAGATTCTGCGCGGCTTGCGTGTGCCGCGGAGCCCGACCGGCTACCACCTCGTTCTTGAGCACCTGAGCCTGCACGCTCGGTGGATCGCCGCTCACCTGGGTGTCCCTGCCGGTGACCTGCGCGCCGCCCTGTGGGGTCGGCCGATCGATGCCGCTGCGGCACGGTATCTGGTGCACCATCGCCGCATCCGGCCCGACCGGGGAGGTGCACGTTTCTGCGCCCGATGTCTGGCCGAGTCCGAGCCGTGGTGGCGAGCGGACTGGGCCAATCCGCTGTTGCCGCTCTGTGTACGCCACCAGGTGTATCTGCGGTCGATATGCGAAGGTTGCGGGCAGGTGCCGTGGACCGGGACGGCGTGGATGAGCGCGCTGGCCCCGCCCTGGCAGTGCCCGCAGCGCCATGCTCGCGATCCGCAGCGTCTGGGGCGTGTGAGACCGTTCTGCCGCTACGATTTGCGTGACGCTGTTGTCTTAGCTGCCCCGGCGAAGTTGTGTGACGCCCAGCAGAATCTGATCGAGTTCGCTGCCCTCGCCGACCTTCAGCCGAGCCTACAGTTGCGCTACGGCACCGACGTACTCATAACCGAAGCTCTCGACGAACTGTGCCGGCGTTTCCTCGAAACAATTGATGCCACACAATCGAACGGGTACTACACGGACGGTCCTCCGGTGTCGCCGACGATGTTTGATGATCGGCGTGTCAGCTCACCCCGTGGCCACCGCTACTCCTGGTGCGATTAGTTCGTGAGCCAGATGGTGCTGGCGTTGACCGGTCCGGCCGCCGTGAACACGAGTGTGGAAGTGCCACTGGGGTCACCGGAACAGGGTGGTAGCCAGGTCGGCCGGGATCGGCATCGGAGTCAGGAGTCCGGCGGCGACCCGACCGGTGTTGCCTTCGGGATAGCGACCGGTCAAAGAACCCGGTGCGGCGACGATGATCCGCAGCACCTGGCCGAATGCTTCGCGCCGATCGCGTTGGTGCAAAGCCAGGGAGAACATGGCCACGTGGTTGCGGGTGTGCAGCCACGGATCGGGTTGGGACACGATGTGGGCCCGTTCCAGGTGAGTCCACCGCGCCTGAGCGGTGGGGGCGGTTGTCGCCGCAGCCATCTCCTGGTGATACACGTTTCGGGCGGTCTCGGTGATGCGGCTCATGACATGGTCCGTTCGGTTGTCCCAACAGGTGCGGTGCAGTTGTCGGGATGAGCGTCAGTGTGGGAAGGAAGGGTCACGGCGCCGTGAGGAGGCGGCCCGGCCCGGGGGGGCGGTGATGTCCAGCTTCATCGTCATGGCGGGGCCTGTGGATCCGGACCCATCCGGTGAGGCGATCGTGGTGCGAGCTCGTCACCGCCGAGTTCTGGTCGACCGGGTGCGGCGGTGCGAGCGAGTCCCGCCGGTCGCCGCCGAGTCCCGGAGAGGGTCGCCGTCGGTGCGCGCGAACTCGGGCGAGGACGTCGCAACCTCGTCGGAGCAGCATCCGCACGCGGACGAACCAGGCGGTACCGAGAGATCCAGTGAGATCAACGGCAGTGGTGAGATCAACGGCAGTGACTCCAAAGTGGTGGTGGACGAGCGAACGACACTGTCTGTGTGCGCCCGCTCTGGTGTCGGTGGGCAGCAGGCGTCGTCGAGGGTGTGCGGGGCGGGTGCGATGGTCACATGCACCGGACCCGATGCGGCCAAAGCTGTGGTCAGGCCGGCTATCGGCCTCGTGCGGGCGGCGCGGATGGCGTTCGCGATGACGAGGACCTCGGCGGACTCGTGGATGAACACCACGGTGGCGAGTCCGAGCACACCGGTGGCCGCCAACGGGATCAGCACCGCGATGATCGCGAGCGAGAATCCGATGTTCTGCAGCATGATTCGGCGAGCCCGGCGGGCATGCGCGAGGACCTGGGGAAGGTGGCGTAGGTCCTCGCCCATCAGTGCGACTTCGGCGGTCTCGATGGCGACATCGGTTCCCATAGCGCCCATGGCGATGCCGAGGTCGGCGGAGGCCAGCGCGGGGGCGTCGTTGATGCCGTCGCCGACCATCGCGATTTTCCGGCCCCGGGACAGGGTCGGCAGCAGGTTCGCTTTGTCCTCGGGCAACAGTTCAGCATGCACCGTGGTGATGCCGGCGTCGGCGGCGAGAGCACCCGCGGTGCGCTCGTTGTCGCCGGTGAGCATCGCGACATCGATCCCGAGCCGGCGCAGCTGGTCGACCGCGTCGGGAGCTTCGGTGCGCAGTTCGTCGCGGACCGCGATTGCCGCGATCACCGCCCCGTCCCGCTCGACCATCACGACGGTGGCGCCGGCCTCCTGCAGCCGGGACACGTCCGCGGCCAGAGCGCCCGGGAAGATCCAGCCGGGCTTACCCAGTCGCAGCGTGGTTCCTGCGAGGTCACCGGTCAGACCGTGTCCGGGGATCGCGGTGACCTCGTCTGCGGGAGTGATCATTCCGTCGACGGCGTCGAGAACGGCCTGCGCCAACGGGTGTTCGCTGCGGGCTTCGAGGGTCGCCGCGGCAGTGAGGGCGTCGGACTCGTCGACGCCCGGGGCAGTGACGACGGCGATGACGCGGGGGGTGTTGCGGGTCAGGGTGCCGGTCTTGTCGAGGGCGACGACCCGGATGCGGCCGAGTTCTTCGAGGGCGGCTCCGCCCTTGATCAGGGCTCCGTGCCGGCTGGACGCGCCGATCGCTGCGACGACGGTCAGTGGGACCGCGATCGCCAGCGCGCACGGGGACGCGGCGACGAGCACGACCAGGCCGCGTTCGATCCACAGCATCGGATCACCGAGCAGTGACCCGAGCGCGGCGACGAGCGCGGCGAGGATCATGATCGCCGGAACCAGGGGTGTGGCGATGGTGTCGGCGAGGCGTTGTCCGGAGCCCTTGCGTTCCTGGGCCTCCTCGACGATGTGCACGATCCGGGCCAGTGAACTGTCGGATGCGAGTGCAGTCACCTCGACCTCGATGGCACCGCCACCGTTGATCGCTCCGGCGTGCAGATCGTCGCCCGGCCCGACCTCGACCGGCACCGATTCGCCGGTGATCGCGGACAGGTCCAGGCTGGTGCGGCCGGAACGGATCACCCCGTCGGTGGCGGCCCGCTCGCCCGGGCGTACAAGCATGAGGTCGCCGAGCACCAACTCGTCCGGCGCTACCGACCGCTCTGCGCCGCCGCGCAGGACGGTGGCCGTCGGTGGGACCAGCGACAACAGTGCCCGCAGCCCCCGGCGGGTGCGGGTGACCGCATAGTGCTCGAGCCCCTCGGCGATCGAGAACAGGATGCCGAGCATCGCCGCCTCGGGGATCTCACCGAGCGCGACCGCGCCGATCGCGGCGATGGTCATCAAGGTGCCGACACCGATCCGGCGGTACCGCAGATTCTTCAGTGCGCCCGGCACGAACGTCGAGGCGGCGACGACGGCCGCAATCAACTCCACGACGGTCGCGGTGACATCCGCACCAGCCCGACCGATCATCCAGCCAGCGGCCAGCAGGACCACGGCCACGGCCGCGACCTGCAGTTCGCGCACCTGCCACCACCGCTGCAGCCCATGGTCCGGTTCGGCTCCGGGCTCGGGAGGTGAGGCAGGAACCGGTCCGCAGCACGCGTTAGACATGGTCATCCTCCAGGACAGGAGTGGCATCGGGGATGCCTGTGACGGCGTCGACGAGGGCCGTCCCGCGCGGGGTCAGGGTGTACATCACCAACCGGCCCTGCCGCCGGGAGTTCACCAGGCCGGCGGTCTTGAGCTGGCGCAGGTGATGGGAGACCAGGTTCTGTGCTTGACCGACCACCCAGGCCATGTCGCACACACACAATTCATCGCCGGCGCGCAGGGCGGCCGCGATTGTCAGCCGCGTCGGGTCGCCCAGGGCTCGGGCCGCGGCCGCGGCCGGTTCGACCCGTGCCGGTACCGGTAGTTCGGCGCGGATGCGCTCCGCATGCGGCAGATCGAGGCAGAGCAGGTCGCAGGAATCCACCGTCTCGTCGGTCATATCGATATTCTAACGGATATTGATATGTCAGGACAGCCCCTTCGCGAACTCATATCAATGTTCGTTAGGATGTTGCTGTGACTTTCCCGCTCCGCCCGACCTCCCCCGAGCTCCCTCCTTGCGCAGCGACGGCGACCGCATGAGCCGGGGACTGAAGATCTCCGCAGCCCTGGTAGCCGTGTTCACCGCCGTGGCAGCGGTCATCCTGACGGCCCCCGGCACCACCGCCGAACCGGACACCACCTCTGCTCCGGGTGGGTCGGCGGCAGTGACCGCAGTGGTGCGCCCCGACAGTCACCGACTGTCCTCCGCCCCACAGGGCAGCCCGGTGTTCGTGGAGTTCCTCGACTTCGAGTGCGAGGCCTGTCGGGCGGTATATCCGGCGATCGAACAGCTGCGCGCCGAGTACGGGGACCGGATCAGCTTCGTGGTCCGCTACTTCCCGCTACCCGGCCACTTCAACGCCGAGCGCGCCGCCCGCGCCGTCGAAGCGGCCGCTCAGCAGGGCGCCTTCGAACAGATGTATCAGCGCATGTATGAAACGCAGACCGACTGGGGTGAGCAGCAGGTGCCCAAGGACGCATTGTTCCGGAGTTTCGCCGCCGACCTGGGCCTGGACCTGGCGGCCTTCGACGCCGCCTACGCCGATCCGGCGACCGCCGCCCGCGTCGCCGCCGATCTCGCAGACGGGCAGGCCCTCGGGGTGCAGGGCACCCCCTCGTTCTTCTTCGACGGCCGGCGGTTCGAACCGTCGACCTATCAGGATCTGACCGATGCCTTCGACGCCGCCCTCGACTGACACCGCAGCACCGGCCGAGACGGCAGCAGAACCCGGGCGGCTCAGCCGATTGCTGCCATGGCTACTGTTCGTGGCCGGGCTCGTCGGATCGCTCGCCGCGTTCGTGCTCACCATCGAAAAACTGGCGTCGGCAGCGGATTCGAACTACATCCCCTCATGCAACCTCAACCCCGTGCTCAACTGCGGATCGGTGATGGACACCGACCAGGCGCAGGTGTTCGGGTTCCCCAATTCCCTGCTCGGCATTGCCGGATTCGCGGTCGTCGCGGCCACCGGCGCCGGACTGCTCGCCGGGGCCTGCTTCGCCCGCTGGTACTGGCTCGGCCTACAGCTCGGTGTCACCGCCGCCGCGATCTTCGTGCACTGGCTGATCATCCAGAGCCTGTATGTGATCGGCGCGCTGTGTCCGTACTGCATGATCGTGTGGGCCGTAACCATCCCGATCTTCTGGTACGTCACCCTGCACAACCTACGCGCCGGCACCTTCGGCCGACCGATCCGTACGAGCGTGCTGACTACCGCAGGTAACCATCTGGTGCCTGTGACGATGTGGTTCCTGATCGTCGCCGCGCTGGTGCTGCACCGATTCTCCGCGTACTGGGCGACGCTGGTGTAGTCGAACAATTACCCGACCGGTACGTCCTTACACATCTCGGGCAGGGCCTAGAGCCGTCCGGATGGGTGTGGCAAGCCGACCGCTGCGCACACTCCGGGGATTCCGACAAGATCGTGAGAAACCCGGACTGACACGGACTTGGAAACCCACAGGTCCAAGGAGTGTCCTACTGACCCGTCCGGCGAGAACCTACAATTTCTGAGGACTCTGTGAGACTTCCCACCGGGATGTGAGACTTCCCGCCGCAACGTCAGTGCGGTGAAATGGGCTTTTCCCATCTGCGTCAGCGGGTTTTCCCACTCGATGTCAGCCTTGTCCGGACGTTGGGGTTGACCTTAGGGGAATGTGACGGAGGAAGAGATTGATGCATCCGTCCTGGTCGAGGAGAGTGCAGGGCCGGATGCTGCCATCCCCAGGTCCGACTCGGCCACTGACATCGAAACGGGAATCGCTACTGACACTCCGACGGGAATTCTCAGCTGAGAGGCCGCACGAAATTGCCAGCAGGTCGACCTGGCGAAACGTCACTCAATGTCAGCAGCAGGCCGCACGGAATGTCAGCAGCGTCCGGGGCAGGGGTCGGTGGTTGAGCTGGGGAGATGTCGAACGCAAATGTCGCCGGTTGGTGACATCTCCATGCTGCTTACCCGCTGACATTTTTGCGCAGCCTCTCAGTCAGCGCCATGGTCGCGGATGTCGTCGCCGCCATTCGGATACGAGGCACATTCCATGATGAATGGACACCGACGACTACGGGAACACTCGCCTGGCAGCGACCCGACTGAATCACCACAGGGGGTGTGTTCAGGCATTGACGGGCACTGCCGCCTCGCCCGTGATCCGTCAATCTGCAGTGGCGTGTTCTGTCAGTCTTCGCTGCATCTCGACATTTGGGATGCAGCAAAGACTAGCGAGATGGACGGACAGATTAACTGGACGATCCGAGGAATGCGAACGTCCTACCTGCGGTTTCTCCGCACTATGCGGGTCGGTGCGCCCTGATTATCGCTAATTTGGCCCGCTAAAGTAGCGGATTCCGCTTGTGGCCGGGTGCATTCCCGGCCCGACTCGGGTCAGATGGAGAGGACAGTCGTGATCGCCTGGGATTTGGCCATCTTCTACCGCCGCGGTCGGTTCTCCGACGGCTCGTGTCCTGCGCTGTCCCCCGGCCTCTGATGTCTTTCCTGCCCGCCGGTCACGTCGAATCTGCTCGCCACCCGCAGTGCAGCCAGGATGCTCTCGCGACTCGGGGTCTGTGGCGTCACCGCGGTCCCGAGGATCACGTCGTGGCATGCGTCGACGAACCAGGTCACCCACGGTGTGACGATCCGGCCGTCCACGTCCACCTGGACCGGCGCTTGCACGTGGTCGACTTCCCATGCCTCGTTTCGGTAGGCGGCCGGTCGTTGCAGGAACTCATCGAACTTCCGCCGTTCCCGCTCGCCCAGACGCAATCCGGCTCGCTGGCCCGGGGTCAGATCCCGCGCGACGGCCCGCTGCACCGTCGAGATGCTCGGCGCGGGCCGGCCGTCGCGGGCGGCTTCGGCGGCCAGCTCCCGGTGCAGAGCGGCGGCGTTGCCTCGCCAGTACGCCAGCCGCACCCGCAGCTGGTCGTCAATCCGGAACCGGTCCCGAGGGGCTGGGGTGTGTCCGTGCCGACGTGCGGCCACCCATCGCCACACCGTGCGATCGGCGACCCCCAACGTCTGCGCAACCATGTGGGCATGTGCTCGCGACAGCGACTTCTGGTCGGCCAGTTGCACCAAGCGATCCACCGCGGCTCGGCGCAGCGCATGTGTGCTCGCGTCGACCAACGTCTCGGCCTTCCAGAACTCGTGGCGCACCCCCGGTGTCGGGCACACCGACAGGCAACGTTGCTGATTTGACCACGTGCCTGCCGGTGGGAAGACCTGATTGGTCAAGATCGTCCCGTCCTTCGTAGAGCGAGTTAATTGCCGATCACTACCCACAGGAACAACCAATTGATCCTGCTCATCGTGCTGACATTTACATGCGGCTTACCTGCTGACATCTTCGTGCGGCCTCGCAACTCGGACAGGCTCGCACCTCACCGATGCCTGTGGGATCGCTGCTCGTGCCGCCGCCAAAATACTTCTCGAGACCGGCGATGTGCGCCGGTTCACCGAAGCCGGCTTCGCGCGATTCACCGGCACAGCACCCATTCCCGCCAGTTCCGGTGAAGGTGGCAAACAACCTGTCCGTCACCGCCTCAACCGCGGTGTCAACCGCGCGTGCCCGAAGCCATCGGTGTCGATGACCAGCACCGCGGTGAGCAGTCCCTACTCATTGTTCCAATTACCCTTGACACGCTGCTGCACTCTCTATACTTGTGATCAGCAGCGAAACCTACACCCTGAAGAGCATTATGTGGACCGGGCAGGTGAAGTTCGGTCTGATATGGGGAGACAAGGTCTCTCACGGGACAATACCGTCAGGACTCCGACCCCGTTTCGTCGAGCAATACGGAGTTGCTACCAGTGCGGATTTGCATTGTCGGCAAGTACCCCCCCGATTCAGGGCGGGGTCAGCGCGCGTAACTATTGGATCGCCCGCTGGCTCGCTGCTCAAGGCCACAGCGTGGATGTTGTCACGAACGCCGCAGAGGTCGAATCGGGATATCGTATTCGGCTACTCCAGGGTGACACGGAGTGGTTGACACCACGCTTCGAACGGGGGGGCGTACGCATCTGGGGCACTGAGCCGCACGGGCCGCGCTCGCAGCACATCCCCGATCACAACCCTTTCGTCACGAAGCTCACGTCGCTGGCCATCACCGCGATCGAGACCGCCTCTACTGACGTCGTCCTCGGCATCTACCTCGAACCGTATGCTCTTGCAGCCTATCTCGCAGCCACACTAACGAACCGACCTCTTATTTTGCGCCACGCTGGCAGCGATGTCGGGCGACTGCTCCAGCAACCGCAACTCGGTCCATGTTACGAACAAGTACTGCGTAATGCTGACCTCGTCTGTGGTAGTCCTTCGACCCTAGAACACTTTTCACGCATCGGCGTTTCCACAGAACACTTGTATCCGGATCCAGGCTTCGCCGTACCGCAGGAAGTGTTCCATCCAAATGTGATGCCAATCGACATTAATCGACTGCTCGCCGCGCTCGCCAACGACTCGGGCGTTCCGGCCACCGGGCCGTTCGCACCTATCAATCGAGCTCTGCCTACGATTGGCATTTACGGAAAGGTTGGAATTTCCAAAGGAAGCTATGATCTGGTTGGCGCCCTAGGCAACCTGAAAGAACGCGGCCGCAGATTCAACTTCCTAACCATGTGTGGCGGGTCCCCGACAGAAATGACCCGATTCTCAGAGGCGATTGTCCGTGCTGGTATTGAGGCGGAAACACGGCACTTGCCGTTCCTTGCGCATTGGCGCGTGCCCAGCTTCTTGCGGGCGCTGACGGCTGCATGCTTCCTTGAGAACCGGTTTCCGATTGCGGCGCACGCGCCTGGCATTCCTCAGGAGGTACTGATGGTTGGCGTGCCTCTGATCACGACAGCCGAGATCGCGCGCAAACAGTCCTTCGCCCCCGCATTGGTACATGGACACAACATCCTAATCGTCCGCGATCCGCGCGATCATGCAGAACTTGCAGGGGTCCTTGACCGCGCTATTGCGGGAGGAGATGATCTTGCCGCTCTCGGAGACGAAGGCCGGCGGTGCGTGAATCCTGAAGGAGTTGAAGGCTGCCTTGCGCGCTATGAGGCCACACTTGAACACGCGTTGGTGATTCGACAACGCCGCACTGACCCTCATCGTCACGCGCCGATTGCCCCTATCTTGGCAAAACAGGATGCGTCGGCCTGGCGTTCATTTCCGGCCAGCCGACGTCTGTTCTGGACTATTGCTAAGCGGATCGAGGCCCTGGAGCCAGATAGAGACGCTTACCTGCAGGCACTGCGGCTTTGCAGTGCCTGTGCGGAGCACTGGCATGCGCTCTCGGCCTCACTTCCGCCCTACACAGGGGAGGTGCTGCGATTTGAGTTGCATCAAGTCCCGGACCCGGACAAGATCGACGCAGCCGACACGCTGCTATTCCGCGCACCTGTGGCTGATCCGGAGAGCGTCATCATGACGGCCCGCAACGTGACATTGCGTGCCTTCGATCATGACATGGATGCACTGATCCATGTTCTTTTGGACGACCAAGAAGCTCCTGCAATCTGGCCTCACAAGCCGAAATACTACGTCTTCCAGCATCTACCTGGGCGAAGTCGAAACCGTGTGATCCGGGTGAGTTCCACCATTTACCAATTGCTGACGTCGATCGATGGAAATAGCGGGATCAACCAACTCCTCCGCCGGGTTAACGCGCAGAACAACCTAAATAGCAGCACGGCATCGCAAGGTGCGCTGTCCACACTCCTCCGGGAGGGAATCATTATCGCCCCTCCGGTCAGTGCAGTCGGATCCTCGTAACCGCTCGAAGGAGCACCCCAGATGACGAAGAAGAGTGACGCCAAGAAGACCAAGGCTGAGCTACTCAGCGAGGTGGAACGCAAACTAGTAACCAAACCCGACACGAACAACATTGTCGAGTCCGGCGTTGACAAACGCAGCTCAGCCGGGCTGTCACCCGAGATGCCTACCGAGCTTGGCAAGCAGATCGCTCACCTCGCCGGTAAGCACAATGTCGTCGTCGAATGGACCGTTCAGCCCCTCGATCGCCGGGAAGTCGCAGCCTGCGCTTGCGTTTGTAGCTATGTGTGCTCCTGCTACGCGTTGCCGGAGTCGCATGCTGAGGTTGTGCTCGATCCCATGGTGATCGGAAGGCGGGTTCTGGAAGGCGACAACCTCGACCTCGGTGCGCTGTTCGATAAGTAGGAGCGTTCGCGATGCAAAGTGAGCCTGTTACACGGCCGCATCTGCTCGACCGTGCGCTGGCAGTAGGAACGGGCTTTCGTAAGGAAGCGCAAAGTGCGATCCGCCGGTCGTTGCACGAGTTCGACGTCCTCGAAGTCACTGTCGACCACTACTTGCACGGCACGCCTCGGGTTCGCGAGCGTATCCTGGCCATAGCTGACGAGCTGCCGGTAGTCGTCCATGGTGTCGGGCTTTCCGTGGGGACGGCAGTGCTTCCAGACAAGGCATATCTCGATGCAGTGGCCGACTTCGTGGAACGCGTGCAGGCGCCGTGGTATTCAGAACACCTGGCATTTACCGGTGTTCCGGGACGCGATCTTGCGCAGCTGATTCCACTTCCGCGCACACGCGAAAGCCTCGACGTACTCGCTGAGAACTTGGCAGTCGTGCGTGCTCATGTGCAGGTTCCGATCGTACTTGAGAACATCACTTACTACTTCACCTGGCCACAGGACGAGTATGACGAAGTGACCTTTTTGGTACGCGCGTTGCAGGAGTCGGGGGCATTTCTGCTTCTCGACCTGGAGAACCTTCGCATTAACGCCAGCAACCACGGTTTCAATCCGGTGGCCTTCATTAATGCGTTGCCGCCGGGAATCGTGCGTGCGGTGCACGTCGCGGGGGGTATGCGCGAGGGCTTGGTACATATCGACAGCCACAACCGGCCGGTCAGCAGCAATGTGCTGCAATTGCTTGCCCGTACACTGCTGCGCCAGATGCCCGACACGATCATCGTCGAACGCGATGACGCACTCGACGCTTTCGACGAGGTCGTGGCCGACTGCCAACACGTCCGAAGTGTCGTAGCTGGGTTTGACATTTCAAATTCAGCCTCTGGTGTGAAAGCGGACTGATGGCGCGCGACGAGCTGTTGCAGCTTCAGAGCACGTTGGTGACCGAAATTGGCGCGTCCCATTACTTCAAACAGAAGTTCGCGACCCCTCCGGCAGAACTATCCGGTCTCAATCCGCAACATTTGTCACTTCTCGCACGCATGACTCATGCAAAACGTCTCGGCAAGATCGCCCGTGTGCTGCCAGTAACATATGGGGTGCTGAACCCTGAACTACCGACGATTTTTCCACAGTTCGTTGAAGAATTTCCGATGCGCGGTGCGAACGGCGTCGCCAACGCGATTCAGTTCCACCATTTCCTTCGCCGTTCCTGCAACCGAGGAAACTTGCGGCATTCATTCGTCGGCGATCTCTCGGCCTGCGAAAGTGCGCTCGCGCTCGTCTCTTTGAAGGAGCCCACTCAAAGCTGGCGCCAAGTCCATTCCGACGTCGGTCGGCCGGTATTCGTGAGAAGAGCGGAGCATGTTGTCTTCATCACCTGCAGCCACGACGTGCAGCCGTTACTTGCAATGGGAACCTTCGAATCCGACGCCGTGACGCGTCGGGCGGTGCACCTCACGTTCGCTCCAGGCACAGGTAACACGGAGCCTCGGGTGTTCGAGCTCCATCCCGCGTTGTTCGTCTGGGCGCAGCGTTTGCGGAGATGGCAGCGTCCAAAAAGAGAAATGCTGCCACTAATCCAAACCCTTTGTAAAGCAGGTGTGTTGCAGTGTCACCACAGCGATACGACGCCGTGAAACAGCAGTCGGGTTCCCACACTCAACCGAAATTAAATCAGCCGCACTTGCAGTACGGGCCTCCAGGATCAGTAATCTGGGATGGCATAAGTTTGTTGCATGAAAGCACTACCCGGACTGAACACGTTGGTTGGCAGCCATAGCGTACGATTACAGTTCCAGTGAATTTGCCATTCGCGTCGACCGGGAAGGTCTGAGAACCATCTTCCGGAGAGTCCATCCCGCAGATATGGGTTGTCCCGAACGACGTGAAGATTCCGTCAAACTGCGGCATGATCGTGACCGTCGTACCTGCATCCTTAGGGAAGTTCTGCCCGGTGACACTGAACTTCACACCGCTGGTGAGTGGTTCACAGGTGTAAGAGTAGCTCGCCGGCTGCGACCCCCCTGACTTTGAACCTGATCCGATCTGGATCGGGTCAGGAGGAGTAATTAGCTTGGGCATCAGCGTGATCGAGCCCGACCAAGGCTTGTATCCTGCTGCAGTTATCTGGACAGTAGCCGACGTTCCAGTGCCGGCTGCGGTCCACGCAAAGGACTTGTTCGTTTGACCGACCTTGGTTCCGTTGATCAGGACATCACCGGTCACTAATGCCTGATTCCGCGCAGAGTCAGTCGATGTAGCAATGAGGTTACTTGTAGCACTTGCATATACAGTAGATGGAGCGATCGACGCCGACATTGTTCCAAGAACGACCGGCACCGTATTGCTCTGGTTCTCGCTGGCGTCAGCGTGACACAGGCTCTGAAACACCGTAATCGTGTCACCCTCGAATAATTGACCCACAAATACGGGAGTCTCCGGCGCCCACGCGTCCGACGTGACAAGCTTCTGCCCCCCGGGGTGGTCACGGCCGATGACCCTAGCGATGACGCGTGCACCGACGGTCAGATTCCTCACAAATACGGTCGTGTCAAGCGGATAGACCGGCTCCACAATGGCAGCCTGCAGCACGCCGCGATCCGTTTCGACAGTGGTTGCTGCCGAGTGCGAGATCGTATCCTGACAGCCCGTTGCGCATGCCCATACACTGTCGCCCTCGATCATGCCGTAAGGCACGTATACGCTGATCTCACTCGTTTGCGCCTTGCCCCGGCCGATGCGTCCAGCCAGCAACTCCGCGGGGTTACCACCTAATTGCCCGCCGCGCATCGTCGAATGAATGCTTACCCACGAACCGGGACGTACATCCACGACCCGTATGTAGACAGCACACGCAAGGATCCTGTCGGGCAATTTCGGCGCCGTCGATGCACCGAGCGGCTCCATTGCCACTGCTGGGGATGGTTGGCTAGTCCAGCCGCACGCCGTCTGTGTGATGGTGAGGTGGGGTAGGGTGCCTGGCAGCTGATCCGGCTCGGCACCAATACGATTGATATAGATTGACGGTTTGGGGTCCTTGACGGGGAAAGTACCGCGACCGACGAGCTGTTGCCTATCACCGGCCGCCGTCTTGAAGTTCACATAGACTGCATAGTCAGCTCCGGGCTCAATATTCAGTAGCTCCAGTTCCTCGGCATCGAGGCAAACCGGCGGAACAATCAGCGGGGGGTGGATGAGCCGCGGCTGCACCTCGTACTTGGTTGACGGGTCGCTCGATTCAATCTCGCAGCGTCTCCCCATTCGATGATCGGCATACACGATATCGCCCGCGCGAAATGGTTCGGGAACCCAAAAGCGTGTCTGTTCATCCCGCCCGTACCCGGTAAACTCTACCGACGTTCCGCCACGCTCTCTTAAGACGTGTGTCGCGACACCATTTATTGTACCTGCTATATCCACATACCAGCCACAGTCGGGCGCCTCTTTAATGGTCAGCGGAAGCAGTTGGCGGTCTGGTGTCATAGGAACGTCGATGATCGGCATCGGGTACCGGTGTTCCGAAATATCTCCTCCGGCAATCTGCCTCAGGACAACCCGGTTTTTGTCGGTCACGCCAGTGACGAGTTCTACCTCGGCAAGGCCGTTGTAGGTCTCACCCTGCCCGAGCATCACCCCTGATCCAATGCCTCCGCTACCTCGTTGGTGCACTTCAAATTCTGCGCCAGGTGTCGCACCACCCACCCGGACCGAAGATACGCAGGTGTAGATCGTTCCGAGGAGCTGAGCATCATTGAGCGGACTCGACACCGGCTGGATGATCATTGCCTCGGGAGAAGGTTCGCTCGGTGGGCCGCCGACGTCTTCCTGAGTCGCCGTGACCATCGTGCCAACGGCGAGCGGCAGGAATAAGGGGGCAATCGGTACCTGGTCGCGGCCGCCGAGCGAGTCAACCTTAGTACCAATCTCAGTTGTTCCGTTTGCCCAGATCCTGAGGGTCGTTCCGGCCTGCTGGTTATCCACCACTACAAAGGTGTTAAGCGTGGACATCTCACCGACAATCTGTGGCGGAAGTAGATTGGGCATGAAAATCTCCCGGCTCAGTACCGCAGGAAGTAAGGATCAATCCGGCCAGTAACGAAATTCAGCGAAGGCATTTCGCGGAGTAAACAATTTCAGGCGCACAGGAAAGGCGCTGGCAAATTTGGTTACTTCTACAGGAGCGCTAGCATGACTAGGATAGCATCCTGCCCGGCAACATCCAACGGAATAGAGCTGCCGGAAGAAATGTCCTCACAGGCCTGCTATACGTCCCCCTTGGCGCGCGGCATCAGCTTTGGATGATGCCGCACACCAATAATCGTCTTCAACCTAATCCGAAAATGAGGTGACGTTGCCCCCAGGGCCTCGGCAAAGTCGTAAGTAAGACCAGCTGACCTGCGGTTTCAAGGTGGGATGGCGCACGATCAGGGACG